>NZ_NESH01000001.1 GCF_003063355.1 Limnohabitans sp. Bal53
GGCCAAGTCATTGAGGGCCGGTTCACCAACCGCTACGACGACGACTGGATCGCTTTTGACTTTGGCCGGCAGGTGGTGGACAAAAACACCACCTTGAAGGTCACCGTCACCATGCGCGATGGCTACTTCCCCACCGGCAAGTCCTTGTCGTTTGTCAACGTATCGGGCTCGGCCCTGCAGTTCACCGACCTGTCAGACAACAGCACCAAAAACAGCTTTGATTTGAATTACTTCAGCGGCACGCGGGAGTACCTGATCAAGGGCATCCAGTGGGGTGCCAACGCTGAAGGTGGCGCATTCGGCGGCAATACCGCTTTCATTGTGATGAACAGTGAGTGGGGTGACGAACCCAATTACAACGATCCCAATCAGGGTGCCTACAGCATCAGCATCAGCCGCTACCGCGCAGGCACCGCGGGTGACGACACCTTGAGCACCGACGGTGCGACGGAGCAGACCAAGGCCGATGAGGTGGCAGGCCTGGGCGGCAACGACAAGATCACCGGCACCGAGCGGGGCGAGGCCTTTGACGGCGGCGATGGCAACGACACCATCAACGCAGGCGCAGGCGATGACCGCCTCCGGGGCGGTGCAGGCACCGACGCGCTGTATGGCGAGGCAGGCAATGACACCTTCATCACCTCCGGTGAAACGAGCGTCAACGACTTGTTTGACGGGGGCGAAGGCACCGACACCTTGCTGGTCACCAGCGATGTCAACCTCACGGGAGCGACGTTCAACTCGGTGGAGTTGATGCAAGGCACAGGCCAGCGCGTCACCGTCACCGCCGCACAATTGGCCGGTTTTGACAGCGCCAACAACGTCATCTTCAGCGGCAGCAACCAAGACTTCAGCGCCTTGGGCGGCAGCTACACACTCGAGGGCACGGCAGGAGACGATGTCCTCAAGGCGGGTGCGGGTGACAACATCATTCGCCCTTTTGCGGGCAACAACACCGTCGTGGGCGGAGCAGGCAACGACACAGTGGTCTGGGAAAGGGGCTGGGGTTCTAACTGGGACTTGCAACACCGCGCAGAGCAAGTTATTTCCTCAACAACCAATGGCTCAAATTATTTAATTCAAGGCAGTTATGCCGGCGGCACCGGCAATGATACGCTCAAGTTTGCATTCAATGAATCCCTTTACAACGTGCTTGGCAGTTGGCGTTGGGAGTACGAACGTCCGGCAACAGAGTTGCCGTTTGGCATCGATCTGAGCCAAGCCAAGGTTGAGGGGTTTGAACACATTGAATTGAGCCGAGGCAATTACACCTATGCAGGTGTTTCCTACGCTTACGGCCCTTCAGCGATCTACTTGAACGCTTCACAGCTCGCCGGCCTGACCACCCTGTCTGGCGGCAACTTTGTCGTCAAAGGCGGCGGCACGGTGGACCTCAGCGCCAAAGTCCTAACCAACGGCGCCACCATCAGCGTCAGCGGCGATCAAAACTACACACTCACAGGCACCGCTGCCAGTGAAACCCTGACCACCTACGGCGGCAATGACAGCATCACAGCAGGCGATGGCAATGACACCATCAGCAGCGGCTCTGGCACAGACAATATCGATGCAGGCGCCGGTAATGACCTGGTCATCATTGACGGCAAAGGCGACATCTCCGGCAACATCGACGGTGGCGCGGGCTTTGACACCTTGGTTTTGCGCAGCGGCGACGTCGATTTGTCGGGTGCAGACATCCACAACATAGAGTCGATCCAGGCCCAATCAGCCACGCTGACCATGACCGATACCCAGTGGGAAAGCTTGGGTAGCTTGGTCATCAAACCCGCTGGTTCGCCCACCCAATACAACCTCAAAATCACCACACCCGACCAGCGCACCGAACTCGCTGCTGACTCGGTTTTTCGGGGGCTGACCGGCACTGAAGGCGACGACCACCTGGTGGCCAACGCCAGCGGCAGCATTTTGATCGGTGGCAGCGGTAACGACCGTTTAGACGGCGGCATCGGAGCCGACCGATTGGTGACCGGCGCCGGCACCGACAGCGTGTACGGCGGCGCTGGCGATGACATGCTGGTAGTCAGCGTCAAAACCTCGGGGCGTGATGTGCTGGACGGTGGCGCTGGCCGCGACACCCTGGTAGTGGCAGACGGCCAAGACTTGCGCCAAGCGACGCTGGCCAGCCTGGAAGTCTTGCAAGGCACTGGCACCGTGACCATGACGCAGAGCCAACTCAATGGCTTTGAGGTGCTCAATGGGGTCAAGGTCCAGTTGGTAGGTGCCACACAAACCGTGCAACTTGGCAACCCCACCATGCTCAACGGGGCGCAGATTTTCCTGCCCAACCTGGACCTGCAAATTGCCGAATCGCGCGCAGCAGTGCTGGGCTCCAGCTTTGACGACAGCATCACCGGCGGCGCGGGTAACGACCTCATCTTGGGCGGCCGCGGCAATGATCACCTGGCGGGCGGCGCAGGCAATGACACGCTGATCGGTGGCAGCGGCACCGACACCTTGGTGGGCGGACAAGGCGATGACCAATTTGAAGTCCACAGCAGTGAATTTGCAGCGGGCGCATCCCAGCAAATTTTGGTCACAGGCACGCTTGGGCAAACGGCGTATTTTGACCATCGGCAACTGGTTTTGTACGCGGACCGCATCGACGGTGGGGTCGGCACCGACAGCTTGGTGCTAGATTTTGGCGTCCGAAATAGCACCGGCTATGTGATCAACGCAGGCCAAGTCAGTGGCATGGAAACACTGGCCCTGCGCTTCAGCGATCACTGGAACATGGTGGCCATGGACGCTGCCAGTTTCAAGCAGTTTTCCAACATTACGGCTGAACACTCCAACAGCGCTATCGGACGATACAACTACGCGAGCTTGGGCATTGCTGGCCATCAAGAAGACCTCAACTTGGATGCCATCGCCGACAACGCGCACATTCGCCAAGTCGTGCTGCAAGGCCGCTTTTTTGACATTGATGCCCAAGCTTTCAGCTCAGGACCAGCCACTTGGGGAGACAGTGGTGACGGAAACAACGGCCTCAATTACAACCACATCAGCGTCACTGACTTTGACAGCATCCTGCTCAGCGACGGCAATGACGGCCTGATTGTTCGGGGTGATACCCACTTCAGCGCGTCAACCGGCGCGGGTGACGACTTGGTGCGAGTCGAGTCCACCGGCACCCTGAACGCCACCTTGTCCGGGGGCGATGGACAAGACGTGTTGGAATTTACAGGTGGCTTTGTTGACATCAGTGTCTCCAGCATCAGCGGGTTTGAAACCATCCGCCATGGCAACACCACCTTGGTCATCACCGAGTCGCAGCGCGATGCGCTGAGTTTTGAAGGTTCCGGCGCCAAGTTCACCAAGGTGGGTAACACCATCGTGGGGTCTGCCAGTGCCGACTCGTACTCGGGCAATTTTGTTGAGGCCTTTCAAGGCGGCCGGGGTAACGACAACATTGCCAACGTGCACACAGCCGTGTTCACAGGAAATTACAACGAGTACGACATTGACTTATTCACCAACGGCGACAGCTTGGTGATCGAGCAGGCACGCGGTGACAAAACCGACGGCAAAGACACGCTGAACAATGTACGGTATTTGAAGTTTGCAGACCAAACTATTGAAGTGGATGACGCCTTCAACAACACCTGGGCATTTACCGGTACAAACAAATACCAATTGCTAAGCCACAAGGCTTACGACAAAAAAGCAGATGGCAACAAAGACTACGCCACCGACATCGATGTTTACAGCACCACACTGGTGCCCAACTCTCCTCTGCTGATTGAAGCCTCTTCTGAAAAAGGCAGTGGTTGGCAAATGAGTTTTATCGATGCGAAAACCGGCCAGCAACTCCAGTTCAAGAGCCTGGTCTACGGTTGGATCAATGGGCAGTTTTCCTCAGGGATGAATGCTGAAGCCAAGTGGTTGCCAGGCTTCCAAACCAACCAAGGTTTTGTCGCCTACCAAGGTGGCGATGTTGTGTTCGACATTCGCTTGGACAGCACCGACATTCAAAGCTACGCCTTCACCCTCAAATATTTGGATGACTACGCCGGCAGCATCCAAACCCAGGGCGAAATGGACCCCCAACTGGGCTTGGTCAAGGGCTATGTGGGCGATGTGGGCGACTCGGACTGGATCCGCACCCAACTGATCGAGGGCACCCAGTACGAGTTCAATCTGCGCGGCGCATCCAGCGACGGCGGCACACTGGTCGACCCCAAGTTGGAACTGCGCGACAGCGCCGGCAGGTTGCTGTTGGTGGGCGGCCAAGGTGTCGGCACAGACGACAAAATTGTGTTCACAGCCAACACAACGGGCACTTACTACCTCAGCGCGCAAGATGTGGTGACCGACTTGGCCAAAGGCACCCAAGGCATAGCATTGGGCTCGTGGACCCTGGAGCAGCGCAGCCTGGACATGATCGCAGACAACCCCAGCAGTTTGGGCAGGGTCGAGTGGTCGGCTGGCAACACTTTCAGTGTCCGCAGCGAAATCAACCAACTCACCGACCGCGACTGGTTCAGGGTGTGGCTGGACAAAGGCATCACCTACAAATTCGAGTTGGCCGGAGCCAGCTCGGGCCAAACACTGACCAATCCCCAACTGTCCATCCGCTCGGTCACGGGTATTTTGCTGAATGCCGACGACAACAGCGGCTCGGGCACCGATGCCGAATTTGCATTCACTGCAGTAGATTCCGGTTGGTACTTTCTGGACGCAGGCGCTGCCGGCAATGGCAGCCGAGGCACCTACCTGCTCAAAGGCTCGCGTCTGAGCGACGACTTCGCCGGTGATGTCCACACCGTGGGCACCGTGCAGGTAGGTGGTGCTGTACAAGGATTGCTGTCTTTCCATGGCGACAATGACTGGTTCAAAGTGGGCCTCAGCGGGGGCGTGACCTACCAGATCGATCTGGTGGGTGACATGTCCGACAATGCAAAGCTTGACCCCATTGGGGACCCCTTGCTGGTGATTCGTGACAGCGCCGGCAGAGAACTGGGCCGTTTCGACGACTTTGGCACCACACTCAATGCACGGGCCTACTTCACACCCCAAGACAACGGCATTTATTTTCTAGATGCCAGCAGTGCATTCCGGTACGACATCGGCGCCTACAAACTGAGCGTTGCTTTGGCGCCGCCAGACGACCACGTCAGCACCCCCAACAATGCGGCCACCAGCTTGACCCTCGGCACCGCAAGCCTGGGGGAAATTGGCGTACCAGGTGACCGCGACATGTTCAAAGTCAGCCTTGAGGCTGGCAAGGTTTACCAACTGAGTGTGGCCGGCATGGCCAGCAGCAAAGGCAACTTGGTTGATCCTTATTTGCGACTTTTTGATTCGGCTGGGCGGCTGATCAATTTTGACAACAACGGTGGCCAGGGCACCGATGCCCAAATGCATTTTGTGCCCACCCAATCGGGCGTGTACTACATCGAAGCCTCATCCAACCAGCCGCGGGGTATGGGCACATACCAAATGGAGGTCACGCAGCGTGACGTACCAGCTGCCGATGCCGGCTCGAACACCCAGACCTGGGTCACGCTGAAAGCGGGCGAAACCTTCTCGGGCACGCTGCTGCAAAAGAACGAACAAGACTGGGTTCGCATTCGGCTCGAAGAGGGCAAGGATTACGTGTTCAAAGCCCTGGCCTCGCACAGCGGCAATGGCAGCTTGAAAGACCCCGTGCTGGAGGTACGCAGTGCCAACGGACAGTTGCTGCAATCCGAGGACAACATGCTCATGGGCAACGAGCCATCCATGCTGTTCACGCCCACAGGCACAGGTGACTACTTTGTGGTGGTGCGCGCTGCCGACGGGCAAAACGACACGGGCAGTTACCAGTTGACGACCCGTGCGCCTGACGACTTTGGCAACACCAGCATCAAAGCATCCACGATCTCATTAGGCCAAACACTGGACGGCGGCATTCAGTGGAACGATGGCAATTTTGGTGCACGGGCCATCAACAGCGTGGGCCTGGCCACCGACTTTGACCAAGACTGGTTCAAGTTTGAAGCGACCCAAGACCAAGTGCTGAGCTTCTTGGTTTCGGTGCCTGGCAACTCCAGCCTGAGCCGCCCTATGGTCGAGATCGTGGACAGCAACATGCGCCAATTGGCTGTGGGCGATGGTCTTGAAATGCTGGACGCCAGCGCACGGGCCACCTTCAAGGCCCCTGACGCAGGCACTTTCTTTGCCCGGGTCATTGATGGAGCTGGCACCACAGGCGCCTATCGCGTCAGTCTAGTGGCCGGTGATGCATCGGACGAAGATGCCAACGGCCCTGTCGCCCTGGCGTTTGACATCAACGCGGGCGTCACCAGCGCGCAACAAGTGGCCCGCATCGGCTTGCCCGGCGATACCGATCAATTCGGCATCGACCTCAAAGCTGGGCACAGCTACAGGATCGAAACCGTGGCTGTGCGCGATGGGCAACATGCGCCTTTGGCCGGCACCCGCCTGGACATGCAGTTCAAGGAGGCCCTGCAAACGGCCTCTGTCAAAGTAGACAGCAACGCCCTGACCAGCAACCCCTCCAACTTTGAGTCGGCCATGTTCAGCCCCACGGCAGATGGCAGCTTGTCGATCAAGGTCTCAGCCACAGACGCCATTGAAGCTGGTCAATACCGATTGCGCGTGATCGATCTTGGTGCCGAACAAACCGACGACCGCCCTGACACTGTGAGCCAGTACCTGGTTGACACGCATGGCGTGTTAGGCGTGAACCAACCCAGCCAAGGCCGCATTGACGACAGCGGCGATGTGGATCTGTTTGCGGTGGACTTGACCGCTGGGCAGATTTACGAGTTTTCAATCAAAAGTTATTTAGACGGCCTGGGCACCCTGGCCCAAGGCGACCTGCGACTGCTGGACGCCAAAGGTCAGCTGGTCACCTCGGGGCAATTTGACACCACATCAGGCCGCACCGACATGGCCGTCTCGGTGTTTGACAGCGGTCGCTATTTTCTGGCTGTCAGCCCCATCGATTTGCCGGGCAACATCGGCACGTATGTACTGGACAACCGTCAATTGGATTTGGACTCGGTACCAGAAGACGACATCCGCGCAGACGCCTTATCGGGCATGCGGGTGGCACCAGGCAAAGCTGCGACCGGCACCATCAACCATGCCAGCGACCGCGACTGGTTCAAGGCCAACTTGGTGGCAGGAAAGGTCTACACCCTCGACGTGTTGGCAGACGGCTCGGGCTCGGGCGGGTTCTTGAAAGACGCCAATTTGCGCTTGCTGGATGCGCAAGGCCTGCAATTGGCCTTTGACGACAACAGTGGCGCGGGCAAAGACGCCCACATCCAGTTTTCGGCGCAATCGACTGGGGATTACTTTTTAGACGTGGGCGCAAACCTTGGCGAGTTGGGCAGCTACACCGTGCGCTTGCGTGAGCTGTACAGCGGCGTCGCAGACCCCTATCGCGCCGCTCAGTGGTATCTGGACCTGATAGACCTGCCCAGCCTGGATGGTCGCTATTCGGGCGCCAACGTGAGCGTCTCCTTCATTGACGATGGCGTGGACACTGCCCACCCCGACCTCAACCTCCAGCTGGACTTTGCGAAAGCCTACGACGCCCAATTCAATACCAAAGACGGCATGCACAAGTACCCCATTTTGGTGGGGCCGCCCGACTTCCACGGCACCTTGATCGCCGGCATCATTGGCGCCGAGGCCAATAACGAGACCGGTATCGTGGGCGTGGCGCAAGACGCCAACTTGGTCTCCACCCGTGTCAAGTGGGCGTGGGACCACATGACCGAAGCCATCTCGACCCAATGGAAGTTTGATGTGAGCAACAACAGTTGGGGTGCGATTGTCCCCTTCAGCGACAACTTCAACAGCACCGCCATGACCTTTGCTTACGAAGGCTTGCGCAAAGGCGTCGAAATGGGTCGCGAAGGACTGGGCACCGTGTTTGTGTTTTCTGCCGGCAACAGCGCTGCATTGGGGCACAACACCAATTACTTCAACTACCAAAACGCCCGCGAAGTGATCACGGTTGGCGCCACAGATGCCAGCGGTGCACCCGCGGCGTTCAGTACACCGGGTGCCAATGTGCTGGTGTCCGCGCCTGGTGTGGGGGTCATGACCACCCAACGTTACGGTGGCTACACAGAGATGAACGGCACATCCGCATCGGCCCCCATCATCTCGGGTGTGGTGGCGCTCATGCTCGAGGCCAACCCCGATCTGGGCTACCGCGATGTGCAGAAAATTTTGGCCTACGCCACCACACATCCTGATAACCAAGACTGGAAAACCAACGGCGCAAGCGACTGGAACCTGGGTGGCATGCGCTACAACGACAAGACCGGTTTTGGTTTGGTCGATGCCTATGCTGCTGTGCGCTTGGCTGAAAGCTGGACCGAACAAAACACCGCCTTCAACCAAGTCACGGCCTCAGCGCGTGCATTTGGCTTGAACGCTGCCATACCGGATGGCGACGGCGAGTTCAGCCGACAATTCCACATAGACAACGACCTGTCGGTGGAACATGTCGAGTTGGGCATTGATCTGCGGCACACCCGCATGGGCGATCTGGTGGTCGAATTGATTTCACCCAACGGCACCGTATCAACCCTAATGAACCGCCCCACCGCCTCTGCAGATGCGCCATTTGGGCTCAGCGGTACAGACAGCGGCGTGCCCACACGCCTGCTGTGGGACTTCTCAAGTGTGCAGTTTTATGGCGAACAGGCCTCAGGCACCTGGACTGTCAACGTCCGTGATGTACGCGCAGAACACGCCGGCAGTTTGAACAGTCTGTCTTTGCGCCTGTATGGCTCCGAGGCCAATGGCGACAGCACTTATGTGTTCACCGAC
Organism: Limnohabitans sp. Bal53; assembly: GCF_003063355.1. Lineage (GTDB taxonomy): Bacteria > Pseudomonadota > Gammaproteobacteria > Burkholderiales > Burkholderiaceae_C > Limnohabitans_A. The sequence goes on from NZ_NESH01000001.1 coordinate 8,818, forward strand.
GAAGGCTTTCAAAACAGCCAAGGCCGTACGCTGGAAGACGAACAAGGCATTGACACCATCAACGCGTCCCCAGTGCGCCACGGTATGTTGATTGACCTGACCCAAGGCATCATTGCCTCTCAATCGGTTTCGCACACCATCGCCTCTTGGTCCACCATTGAAAACAGTGTCAGTGGCGACGGCGACGACTTTTTGATTGGCAACGCCACCACCAACTGGTTGCGCGCGGGCAACGGCCAAGACAGCCTCGAAGGTGGTGCCGGCAATGACACATTGGAAGGTGGTGAGGGCTTTGACACGGCGATCTACCAAGGCAACATGGCCGAGTTTTCGGTCGTTTGGAACGCCACCACCCGCCAAATCCAAGTCACCGACCTGGTGCGTACTGGCCTGGACGAGGGCAGCGATGTTTTGAGCGGCATTGAACGCATCGTCTTTGCCGACGGCGAAACCAACTTGGGCACCATGGTGGGCAACCGCCCACCAGTGGCCAACCGCGAGTGGTTCAGCAGCCCAGTCACCCTGGCACCGGGCATGGGCATTGAGCTGACCATTCCCAGCACGGCCTTCAGCGACCCCGACCCGAACTCAATCACAGACTCTTCATCTGGGGCCCAAAACGATATCGCTGTGGCCGAGGCTGCAGGTGGCGAGTTGCCCGATTGGCTCAGCTACGACCCTGTCACCAAAAAGCTCAGCGGCACCCCGCCCGAAGACCACCAGGGTCAGCTCAAGCTGCTGGTGACCGCCACTGACGAATTTGGCGAAACCGCCAGTGACGTGTTGACCCTCCAATTTGGCGACAACCAAGCGCCTGAACTGGATGCACCCAGCGAACGCACACTGCAAGAAGACGCAGGCTTGGTCGCACTCCAAATCGGCTCACCAGAGGACCCAGAAGGACTTGAAGTCACCGTCAAAATCCTGGAAATCCCGAGCGTGGGCGAGATCCTAGACAAAGCGGGCCAAGTGGTCTCCGTTGGCCGCACCATGAGTGCCGACGCTTTGACTGAACTGCACTACCGCAGCATCCCAGACGCCAATGGCAGCGCGGGCATGTTGCGCTACGAAGCCACCGATGAAGATAAGGTCAGCGCCATTTCGTCTGTCCGTTTGTTCATCCAACCCGTCAACGATGCGCCGCGCTTCAGCCGCGCCGATGGCAAATTGGTCATCAACTACCCAGCACAATCGGTTTTACCGCTGGACATGGCCAGGCCCACCGATCCCGAGTCCAGCTTGAATGATGTGCGCATCACCGCTTTGCCAGCCTTAGGTCAAGTTTCCTTGAATGGCGAACGAGTGGTCTTGAACCAGGTGATCAGCCTGCAGGACCTGCAAAACCTGGTGCTGAGCTTGACCGAGAACGTCAACGGCCCGATCGGTCGGGTTGGCATTCAAGCCACCGACCCCCAAGGCCTGAGCACTGAGTGGTCGCTGCAACTGGAGGTTCTGGGCGAGGCTTACTCGAACATCGGGACGCTGTCGAACGACGAAATTTTTGGCAGCATTGGCAACGACACTCTGTATGGCATGGCTGGTGACGACACCTTGGTGGGCAACGCTGGCAACGATCGCCTGTTGGGCGGCTTGGGCAATGACCACCTGTTCGGTGGCAGTGGCGATGACGTACTGGATGGCTCCAGCGGCAACGATTACCTGGACGGCGGTACGGGCAATGACACCCTGTCTGGCGGACCAGGCCATGACACCTATGTGGTCGACTCGGCCGGAGATGTTGTGCTCGAGCTAATTGCATCGGGCGCGGGTGGCAAAGACTTGGTGATGACCTCCATCACCTACTCGGCCCCGGCCAATGTGGAAAACCTGCAAGCCATGGAAGGCCTGGCGATCAACCTGACCGGAAACGAATTGGACAACGTCTTGGCCGGCAACGCCATGGACAACACGCTTTCGGGCGGGTCTGGCCGCGACACCTTGCTGGGCGGTGCTGGCAACGACCGTCTGGACGGTGGCACGGAGGTCGACCGCATGGCTGGTGGCGCAGGCGACGACAGCTACTGGGTCGACTCACGACTTGACACCGCCATTGAATTGTCGAACGAGGGTACCGACACGGTTTACGCCCGCTCCAGCTTTACGCTGCCCTCAAACATCGAAAACCTCGAACTTTTGGAGGGCGGTGACTGGACTGGTGCAGGCAACTCACTCAACAACCACATCAAAGGCAATTCGGATGCCAACGTGTTGGCCGGTGGCATGGGCGCCGACACCCTGGAAGGCGGGGATGGCGATGACCTCTACATCTTGAGCGACAACCTCGACCAGATCATTGACACAGGCGGCAAAGACACCATCCGCACCAGCGTCAGCATGACACTGCCGGACATGATCGAAAACGGCGAGCTGATGGGCTTTGCTGACCTTTGGCTCAACGGCAACCGTTTCAACAACCACCTGACGGGCAACATGGGCGACAACATCTTGCAAGGCGGCGCTGGCGTTGACACCCTGACCGGTGGCGATGGCAGCGACCAATTCGTCATGGCATTCAACGGCGCAGGCAGTGCGGCGGATTCTGTCACGGACTTCAAGGCTGGCGTGGACCTGCTCGTGATCGACCTGGTCTCATTTGGCATCGATCCAGTCGCCCTGGGGCTCGTGTCCTCAGGCGCGGTGAGCAGCAGCGCCTTTGTCAAAGGCATTGGTGTTCGCCCACTGGATCCGAACGACCACTACCTGCTCGACACGGCCCAGGGCGTGTTGCGTTTCGACCCCGATGGCAACGGCGCACAAGCAGCCGTTGACTTGGTGAAATTTGTTGGCGTGGTGGACAAAGACTTCGCCAGCAGCGACATTTACATCGCCATCTGACGTAAAGACACAGGAACTTTCCATGGCATTCACACAAGTTGCCGCGCCTGACCTCAAACCCTTGGTCAGCAGCGGCAGCCCCAACCTGTATTTGTTGCAAGCACTGGGCTTCACCGGCGACAGCCGCTTGATGCTGGTGCAAGCCAGTTTTTCAGATACCGCTGTTCAACCCACCGTGACACAGCAAGCCATCTGGCTTTATGACGTGAACAACCGCAGCTACACCAGCAGCCTGAGCACTCTTCTGACCAGCGACACCACCGCGTTGCGCGAGCTCGATTTGCGCCACGCCAGCATCGCTGGCACAGCAGACCGCTTCAGCTTGGTCATTGAACACCAGATGCGTGGCAGCACTGAAGCTCCACAATTGGCATGGGTAAAAGACGGTGTTCTGGTCCAACGAGACCTGCTGTCCAACCTGCTGGGCAATGGCGTACAAGTGCGCGCCGAACGGTACGAACTCAGCGCTGACGGCCGCTACTTGGCCATTCAAACCAGCAGCGCCCTTTTGGCCAAAAATCAAGAGCCCGACACCAACGAGGCCAGTGACATCTATTTGATCGACTTGAACAATCTGAGTACCCAGGGAGCCCTGAGCATTCAGCGTGTCAGCGCCATGGGCAGTTTTGAGTTGCGGCAAGCCAGTTTTTTGGGTGGCATCTACGCAGACACGCAAGGTGTGTCTGTCCTCTTTGCCACAGAAGGCAGCTTCAGCAACAAAGACCAAAACAGCGAAGCTGTTGCCCTCATCGATCGCAGCGATGCCTATTTATGGCACAGCCAGCACACGGCAACCGGACTGCAAGGCACACCCAGCGTTAACCTCGCATCTGCTCAAGGCGCTTCAGGTTTGGCAGCAGGTGGGGTTGACAGTGAAGGCTTATGGGTCACGGCAGCGGGTGCCATTTTCAACAGCAATGCAGAAGGGCTGACCCCCAACGATAACAACCAAGCCAGCGATGCCTTTTTCCGCACAAGTGAAGGCACCGTCAGCCAGATAGCACTTCAGGGCGTGTCAGAAATGGCACAAGGCGCTCAAGCGCTGTCGAGCAGCAACCCAGGCAACTTGCAGTTGCTGCTGACCGAATTGCCCGAAGACTCCACCATGGGCGTACAAAAACTTGTCTTGAAGGACACGCGCACGGATACATGGGCCGTGGTGTCTGAAAAAGACAGGGCTGCTGACGACTCCGCTTTTGCGGCCAAACTGTCACCCAACGGTGCAGTGCTGGCCTTTAACAGCAAAGCCACCAACCTTGTTGCGGGCCAAGACAACAGCGCCATTGGTGGGCAGTTGTTTCTGACCGAGACCGGATTGCAGGACGGCTCCAATGCCAAGACCATCAGCGGCACTGCGTTGCACTGGAAAAGCAAAAAACCTATCGCCGGTGTCACCGTGCAAGTGCAAGAGTCAACGCATGTGAGCGATAGCACAGGCTTGTTTGAATTCACGGCAGAACCCAGCGGAGAAATGGAATCGTTGCCCATGAGCGCAAGCAAAGCAGTCCCTGGCGGCAGCGCTGCCAGCAGCGGCATCACCCTCACCGACGTGCTGGGCGCCTTGAAGGTGTACCTGGGCAAGCCCCTGCCCGAGGCTTACAACAACGACCTCAAGTTCATCGCGGCAGACTTTGACGGCAACGGCAGCGTCAACCTCACAGACGTTCTGGGCCTGCTCAAGTTTTACCTTAACAAACCGGTCAACGCGGCCCCGGCATGGGTGTTTGTCGACAGCGCGCAGACCACCTCCGTCAACGGACAAACGCTGCACTGGTCCAACAAAACCGGCCAAACCCTCAGCAATGCGGCTTCAGCCCCCGCCCCCATCTTGGCCGAGCTGAACAGCGATGAACCGGTGCAGCTGGTGGGTGTGCTGCGAGGGGATGTGGATGGGAGTTGGTCTGGGTAGGGGCTTTGCCCTCGATTGAGTCCGTACAAGATTTCTACGACCATGTCTGATCTGATTCCGGGTAACACCTCTTCTAACACTCCGATTGCGATCGGATCTTCTGTCAGTGGTCGACTTGACTTCAACGGCGATACCGACTGGTACAGGGTGCAGCTTCAAGCTGGATTTGGCTACCAAATATGGATGGAGGCCGCATCAAGTGGAAACGGAACTTTGTTGGATCCATACCTTGCGATTTACAACTCAGCAGGTACTTTTCAGCACGCAAACAACGACTCTTCTTTAATTACACGTGATGCTTATTTAACAACGGTTCCCACTGGATCTGGGACGTTCTACATAAGTGCAGAGGAGTTTGGAAACAATGGGGTGGGTAGCTATCGACTGACCGCATGGCTTGACCAATTGGCAAACAATTCGAGCGCAGCAACCATAGCGCCGAACAGTTTGGTGACTGATCGAATTGGTTGGCATACAGACTACTCTGATTGGTATGCCATCACCCTGACTGCCGGCGTCAACTACCAATTCGATGTCACAGGCTCGGCACTGCATGGCGCATCTTTGGCACTCGCTGACCCATTTCTTTTTTTGAGAAATGCGAGTGGAGCTCTTTTGCTGAGTGATGATGATGGGGGCAATGGAATAGACTCGCGAATTTTTTTCACGCCGACTGTTTCCGGTACTTACTTTTTAGATGTTCAGGAATCCGGTGTTGACGCTTATGGTGTTTATTCCTTGATCGTGAACGAAGCGCCAGTCGCCGGTACTCTTGAGATCAATACGCCATCGCAGGACGGCATCGCGTTTCAAGGCGATTTCGATCTTTTCGCTATCACCCTGACAAGCGGAATCAGCTACGGATTTTCGATTAATGGCCTAACGCTGACTGATCCGTTTATTGAGCTCATGGACTCAAATGGCGTTGTCATTGCCAGTGATGATGACAACGGACCAGGCCTCAATAGCCTGCTTGCATTCACGCCAACCACATCTGGAACCTATTACCTTGCTGCAAGGGCAGCCAACTATGCTTCACTTGGAAGTTATACCGCTCGCGTTTGGGAACTGCCTAGTATCTCGATTGGTAACGCCTCGGTAGTTGAAGGGAACACGTCAACAAAACCGATCGACTTTCCCATAACACTGTCGAAGGCCAGCCCGGTGGATGTCAGCTTCACCATAGGAACCCGCGCTGGAACAGCCTGGACAGCAACCGGTGACTATGAAGGCATTTGGGAAACTACGCTGACGATCCCAGCGGGGCAAACTTCCGCTGTCTTTTCCATCCCCGTTTACGGAGATACGCAATTTGAACCCAATGAAGGTTTTAGCGTTGTGCTCTCCAACCCCGTCATGGCCACGATTGCTGGCGGCGAGGCGCGTGGATGGATTGTTGACGACGATGCGCCGTACGTACTTCCAAGTGATCCCCTGTCCAGATTCGAGTGGCATCTTTATCCTGAAGTGGGTGCCAATGTCTTTCCCGTTTGGGAGTCATGGAATGGCTCTGGTATCAAAGTCGCAGTATTTGATCAGGGCATTGACCCCATGCACCCTGACCTCAATGACAACCTTCTATCAGGGCTTGGGCGACGTGCCTCAAATTTGACGGCAGGTGGAGATCCTATTCTCGCTGCTGACAACCATGGAACGCCCGTGGCTGGCGTAATTGCCGCGGAGGCAAACGGTGCAGGCGTGATCGGTGTTGCGCCCAAGGCATCGCTGGTCTCGATCTATTCGACGCTTGCCTCATCTGCTGTCAGTTTTGGTGCTGAAATTTCGAATGCTTTCGCTTATGCCGAAAGCTTCGATGTTCTGAATAACAGTTGGGGTTTCGGCAATTATTCGCGAGTTGGATCAGAGTTTCCCTGGGCCTTTTTGGATAATTTTCGTAGCCCAACTTTTGCTGCGGCTGGGCAAGCCTTGAAAGGATTGGCTGAAAATGGACGTAATGGCCTCGGCACTGTTGTTGTTCAGTCAGCAGGCAACAGTTACAGCCTAGGTGACGATACCAACCTCCATAACTTCCAGAACAGCCGCTACATCATCACGGTCGCAGGCACCGATTACCAGGGTACGGAGACGAGCTACAGCTCACCAGGAGCCTCGGTGCTGATCGCAGCGCCAGGGGGTGAAGTCAATATCAATGATGATGCGTTGAGCCAAATTCTCACGACCGACAGAGTCGGAAATTCAGGCTACGACAGCTCGGATTACACCTTGATCGCTGGGACTTCATTTTCTGGCCCAGTGGTTTCGGGGGTGGTAGCTCTGATGCTGGATGCCAACCCGACATTGGGATACAGAGATGTCCAGCAAATCATCGCTTACTCGGGCAGAAAGATTGCCGAGGAAGAAAACGACTGGAAGTACAACGGCGCATCTGATTGGAATGGCGGCGGCCTTCACTATGACAGTCTCATCCACAACCTGGGATTCGGCCTGATTGACGCACTCACGGCTGTAAGGCTTGCCGAATCCTGGTCGACGCCCTCGCAGACCAGCGCAAACGACTTAGAGCATTCTGTCACGCGCACCCTGCGGCAGACCATCCCCGACGGTACATCGCTGCTTCAGCAGACTGTCAACGTCACACAAGCCATGGAAGTTGAACGGGTTGAGGTCACCATTGACATCTCGCACGCTTGGATCGGCGACCTGAGCATTCTCCTTACTTCTCCGGCTGGCACCAGCAGTTGGCTTTTGTGGCGACCCGGTCAGACGGGTAACAGCCCTTATGGCCAAAGTCAGGACAACATCAACTTTACTTTCAATACTGTTCTGTCTTGGGGAGAGACCAGTATCGGCACTTGGACCCTTTCGGTTTTTGATCAAGCATTCCTCCATATTGGGACACTCAATTCATGGACCTTGAACCTGATCGGTAAGCCAGCCTCTGAAGATGAAGTTTATGTGTACACCAACGAATTCAGTGAATCGGTCACTGATCAAACTTACCGGGCCACTCTGAATGATTCCGGGGGTATCGATGAGATCAATGCAGCAGCTGTGAGCACCGCCACAACGCTGAATTTGCAAGCTGGCACCCAGAGCATCATTGATGAACAGACCCTTACTATCAGCGCCGGATCCCTGATTGAACATGCAGTGACTGGTGACGGAAACGATGTTATTTCCGGCAATCAAGCTGCCAATTTCTTGCGGGGTATGCGAGGAAATGATTCTCTTTCTGGAGGCGAGGGAAACGACAGTCTCGTGGGGGGCATTGGCGATGACTTCCTCGACGGGGGGCTGGGTATTGACGTGGCAGTTTTTAGTGGACTGTTTGCGGGATACAGCATTGAAATGTCTGGAGCGGATTACTGCATCATTGATATTTTTTTGAACGACGGCGATGAAGGTACAGACATCCTAAGCGATATTGAAGAAGCCAAATTCAGCGATGCAACAGTTCAGTTAGCAAGCCTAGACCTTACCCCTCCGACCATCGCCAAATTCAACCCCGATGACGGTACTGGCAGTGTCGCTTTGGACAGCAACATATCAATTACTTTTAGCGAAAACATCCAGTTGGGGAGCGGTAACATTGAGATCAGGCAGGGCTCGAGCAGTGGCACCCTGGTCGAGTCATTCAATGTGGCTGGCAACTCACGGGTGCAGGTCTCCGGATCAACGCTGACTATTGATCCAACCCTCAATCTGTCCGAGTCTGTACAGTATTTTTTGTTAATCCCCTATGAAGCGATTCGCGACCTGGCAGGAAACAGTTACGCGGGAATCAACACATACGATTTCACTGGTAATGCCAGTCCAGTTGCCACCGGTTTTTCATTGACGACAAGCGAAGACACTTTCAGGACTGGTACTTTGACCGGCACAGATGCCGATGGAAAGCTATTGACTTTTACCAAGGTTACGAATCCCACCAAAGGTGCCGTGACGCTCAACGCCACCACGGGTGAGTTCGCCTACACGCCCAACGCTGACTTTAATGGTAGCGACAGTTTCACTTTCAAGGTCAATGACGGAACTGTAGATTCTGAAACAGCTTCGGTATCAATCACGGTACTGCCTGTCAACGACCAGCCCACCGGCACTGTCTCCATCAGTGGCGCACCCACCCCAGGCCAAACCCTCACCGCTGCCAACACCTTGGCCGACATCGACGGCCTGGGCACCATCAGCTACCAATGGCTGGCCAATGGTGCGGTCATCGTTAGTGCCACAAGCAACACCTTCCTGATCACACAAGATCAAGCCGGGCAACAGATCAGCGTGCGCGCCAGCTACACCGACCTACATGGCACATCAGAATCGGTCGACAGCGCCTCACTCAAAATCAACACACCGCCTGTGGCCCGTGACAACAGCTACACGATTGCCGAGGACGACACACTGGTGCTGGGCAATGTGATCTCCGATGGCTGGGCACCCGGCACCGCAGGGCAAACCCAATTTCATGACACCGATGCCGATGGCGACGCCCTGAGCATCAGCGCCGTCACAGTGAACGGCTTGCTCACCGCTTGGGCGGATTTACCCAACTCAACCGATCCATCCGATCTGGCGGATGCACAGCGCGGCATCGAGTGGAAAACCATCGCTCTGCCCAATGGCACAGCTTGGCTCCAGGCTACTGGCGGGCTGCGCTATGCGGGCAAACCCAATGACACCTTGGGAGATACCCTCAGCTACACCATCACAGACGGCCAAGGCGGCACTGCCAGCGCGCAGGTGCGGATCAAGGTGTTGTCTGTCAATGATTCCCCGACAGGCAGCGTCAGCATCTCCGGCACCGCCACCCAAGGCCAAGTGCTGACGGCTACCAACACATTGGCCGACATTGATGGCATACCAACTACTGGCACAGGCGCTATTGGCTACCAATGGCTGGCCGATGGCGTCAATATCAGCGGTGCAACAGCAAGCACCCTCACGCTGGCCCAAGCCCAAGTGGGTAAAGTCATCACCGTGCGCGCAAGCTACACCGATGGCTTCGGTCAAGCCGAGAGCGTCACCAGTACAACAACGGCCTTGGTTGCTAACGTCAATGATCTGCCCACCGGCACCTTAACAATCTCCGGCACCGCCACCCAAGGCCAAGTGCTGACTGCTGCGAACACCATGGCTGATCTTGATGGTTTGGGCGAGATCAGTTATCAGTGGCTGGCCGACGGCGTCAACATCAGCGGTGCCACAGCAAGCACCCTCACGCTGGCCCAAGCCCTGGTGGGCAAGGCCATCACCGTGCGCGCAAGCTACACCGATGGCTTCGGTCAAGCCGAGAGTGTCACCAGTACCGCAACGGCCTTGGTTACCAACGTCAACGACCAGCCCACCGGCACTGTCTCCATCAGTGGTGCACCCACCCCCGGCCAAACACTCACCGCTGCCAACACCTTGGCCGACATCGATGGCCTGGGTGAGATCAGCTACCAATGGCTGGCCAATGGTGCGGTCATCGTTAGTGCCACAAGCAACACCTTCCTGATCACACAAGATCAAGCCGGGCAACAGATCAGCGTGCGCGCCAGCTACACCGACCTACATGGCACATCAGAATCGGTCGACAGCGCCTCACTCAAAATCAATACACCGCCTGTGGCCCGTGACAACAGCTACACGATTGCCGAGGACGACACACTGGTGCTGGGCAATGTGATCTCCGATGGCTGGGCACCCGGCACCGCAGGGCAAACCCAATTTCATGACACCGATGCCGATGGCGACGCCCTGAGCATCAGCGCCGTCACAGTGAACGGCTTGCTCACCGCTTGGGCGGATTTACCCAACTCAACCGATCCATCCGATCTGGCGGATGCACAGCGCCGCATCGAGTGGAAAACCATCGCTCTGCCCAATGGCACAGCTTGGCTCCAGGCTACTGGCGGGCTGCGCTATGCGGGCAAACCCAATGACACCTTGGGAGATACCCTCAGCTACACCATCACAGACGGCCAAGGCGGCACCGCCATCGCGCAGGCGCAGATCAAGGTGCTGCCAGTGGATGACCCGACCTCAGCCTCCTTGAATATCTCGGGCAGTGCCAAGACAGGCGGCGCCCTCAGCTTGAATGTCAGCAACATCACCGACCCCGATGGCACCCCCAGCCTGGCCTACCAATGGCAGTGGCTGAGCGATCAAACCTGGCAAGACATCGAAGGGGCAACCAGCCCCACATGGGACATCCCCACCGGCGGCCTTTGGGCTGACCGTGCCGTGCGGGCACAGCTCAGCACCACAGACCCTTTGGGCGGCAAGAGTGTGTTTCACAGCGATGCCCAAACCATCGAAGCCAGCAGCCAGTTGCTGCTCAGTGCCGCGCATTGGAAATCGGGCAAAGCCCTATCAGGGGTTGGCTTGGGGCTGTTCGACGGCGCCACAGAGTTCAAAACCGGCTCAGATGGCACTCTGAGCGCACAAGGCTTTCAAGACCCCGATGGCGTGGACGATGGCCAAACCGTGCTCAACCCGACGCTGGCAGCCGACCCCAAACAAGCCAGCATCACCCTCACCGACGTGCTGGGCGCCCTCAAGGTCTACCTGAACAAGCCGCTCGACGCCGCATATGACTCGCCCTACAAATACATTGCCGCCGACTTCCAGGGCGATGGCGATGTGGACCTGTCGGACGTGCTCAGCCTGCTCAAGTATTACCTCAAGAAACCCGTGGACGCCGCCCCTAGTTGGGTGTTTGTGGACAGCGCCCAAACAGTCACAGTGGGTAGCCAGAACCTGCCCGCATCCAGCTCAGCTGGCCAGGCACTGAGTAAAAGCCATGCGGTGCCAGCAGACATTAATGTGGACTTGAACAGCGACACACCGCTGCAACTCATAGGGGTGCTGCGCGGAGATTTGGATGGAAGTGCCATCGCTTAAACTAATTTATCGCTCTGGTAATTTTGGAGTTCTCGTTTGAGCTTACCCGCCCCCTTGATTCGCCCAGATGGGCAATGGACTCTCAGTCCTGAGGTCACCCTCAGCACCAGCTTGGGTGACATGCGCATCGTCCTCAATCCGCAGCTTGCCCCAGCCACCGTGGCCAACTGGCTGGGATATGTGAACTCAGACTATTTCAACGGCCTGATATTTCACCGTGTCATAGATGGATTCATGATCCAAGGTGGCGGTTTCAATGCCGATTTGGAGCAGCAAGCCCCGCTCTACCCGACTTTGGCATTGGAAAGTAACACCGGTTTGACCAATGCACTGGGCACATTGGCCATGGCCCGAACCGACGTGCCCAATTCGGCCACCAGTCAGTTTTTCATCAACGACGTCGATAACGCGAAATTGGACTACAGCGGCGACGGCAATTTGGGTTACGCCGTTTTCGGGGAAGTGGCCAGTGGAATGGAGGTGGTACAAGCCATCTCAGCTGTGGCGAAGACCACCGAGAAGGGTTACCAAGATGTTCCGGTCAAAGATGTCATCATTCTAGACGCGAGCCAAACGGTTGCAGGTGCTGTGCTCAGCGGCACAGGCCTGATCGACCTAACCTTACAAAGCGGTGCTACCTGGTCCTACAGCCTCGACAGCGGGGCCCAGTGGTCTGCCGGCTCGGGCACCCAGCTGGATTTGTCGGCAGGCATCTACACAGAAGGCCAAGTGCAGGTGCGGCAAACGCTGGGGGGAATGACCAGCGCTGCAGCACTGCTGCCGGCCATCAAAGTAGTGGATGCCGCCCCAAGCGTCAGCATCAGCGCAAATGACCTTTTGCTGGGACGCAACGAAACCACGCAAATCAGTTTCACCTTGAGCCAGCCCAGCACCGATTTCACCCTGACCGATGTGACTGTGCTGGGCGCAGAGTTGGTCAACTTTCAGGGCTCTGGCACCCAATACACCGCAACCCTGTTGCCCGAAGTGTCTGCAGGTCACGAGGTGGTGGTGCAGGTGCTGCCTGGTCGCTTCAACAATGCGCAAGGCGTGGGCAACCTGGACAGCGGCACAGACCAAGACCGGTTGACCCTCAACGCCGATGCGCAGCCGCCTCTGGCCCCTTTGCTTTTGGCGCAGGGCATCTGGTTGGAAAACCCTCAAGCGCGCCTTTTCCTGCGGCCCAGTGGCACTGCCACTGTTGAGCTATTGCCAGAGGACGCACCTTTGCAAGTGGCCAACTGGCTCGCTTAAGTGCAAGCGCAAGCTTACGCCTACACACTGGTACAACCCAGCACCATCGTCCCGATAGCCGCCATGGGCCTTTATGGAGGGCCCTTCACCTTCCAATACCAGGCCAGTCTTTTCCCTGGCGTACCCCAAGAATCGAACAACGGTTTGTCCAACACCTTCGGCTCTTTGGCCGCTTTCTACAACAACAGCTCCACAAAGACCACCACCAACGGTTTCTTTGTCAATCTGGACAACAACACCAGCCTGGACTACAGCGACACCAGCAGCACTGGCTACACCGTGTTTGCAAGTACCGTTTCGGGCGCAGCCACTTGGAACAGTCTGGCCAGCACCAGCAGCAATACCCTGGTCGACTTGGCCAACGTCGAGCAAATCGTGGCTGGCACACTGCGTCTGCCTGCAGCACAGGTTTTGGTAGCAGGGCTGAGTACCGGCGCCCTTTGGCAATACAGCCTGGACAGCGGACAAACCTGGGCCCAAGGCAAAGGGAGCACACTCCAACTGCCTGCTGGGGTTTACCAAGCTCATCAGGTACAAGTGCAGGTGGAGGGCAGTGATGCCGTGGGCAACACCCCCGCCCTGAGCACCCTGCCCCACCAGGTGTTGGCCGGGGTGCAGGTCAAACACTGGTCCAAAGGTACTTTATTGAACAATGTCACAGTGACTCAAAGCGCGTCAGGCTACCAAGTCAATGCGCCTGATCCTGCTGACCCGGCCACAGCCATTGGTCTGGGTGATGTGTTGGCCGCACTCAAAATTTATCTGAAAAAGTCCGATGGCGACCCCAAACTTTTAAATTACAAAACTGTAGCAGCTGATCTGAATGCCAATGGCAAAGTTGAACTCAACGATGTTCTCAATTTGCTCAAGCTTTACCTTAAAAAACCCTTGACCGAAAACCTGTCTCCCCATTGGACTTTCATCGATGCGAAAAACGAAAACTTAAGCACAAGTGGCAATGCCATTGACACGGACCATGCCGCCCCTGCTGCCATAGATTGGTCACTCGCCGAATTGACACCCATACAACTGGTCGGCGTTCTGCGTGGCGATGTTGATGGCAGTGCCATGGCTTGAGGTACGCTTTTTAATTTTCAAGAGACCGCCAAGACCGTATTTAAAGCTATGATTTGTTTGATTTATTGGCTTATTAAGCTTCACACATATTCAGTTTTCAAATCTCAGCCTTCATCGAGGAACTGCCATGACTAAGACGTCCCACACCAATTCACGTTCAACAGCGCTGCCAAGCAACGTGAGCCCCTTGGGCTTGTTGGCCTTGGGCCTCTTGTGGTCAACACAAAGCCACGCTAAGACTCATGTGCAATTGGACTCAGTGGGCCCGATAGACATGTTGCAAGGCCTGCGTTCCGCACTGCAAAAAGCCGGTGTGAGCACCGAGCATGCTGAACAGATGATCGCGCAAGCCCTGCAAACTGGCACCGAGGCAGGCAAAAAAGCAGCGCTGATCCGTCTGGCGGCCTTGGCTGAAGCGATACACACAGCCCAAACCCAGGACAAACAGCCTGCTGACATGACTCGCCTCATGGACGCGCTGGCCGCACAAGCACAGGCCAATCCCAAAGAACTGGATTTGAGCAGCCCGCAGGGCTTGGCCAAGGTCTTGAACCGCATCGATGGCCTGACCGAAGATACAGCTGACCAGGTCACTGCCCAAGCCCTGTCATTAGGCCAGGACTGGGCGCAAGCATTCGATGCGACGCCCTCCCTCGACAGTCTGGCCAGCTACCTGCAACTCGACCCCCTGGCCATTCTGGCTCAGGCTGAAGCCACGACGGTGGTAAGCGGTGGCGCCGCTGCAGCAACAGCGGGTGCCACTGCCAGCGCTGCGGCGCTGAGCACCTCCACCTTGTTGGCCATAGGTGGCTTGGCCGCCGTTGCCATGGCGTCTGGCAGCAGTAAAAGCAGCACCGCTGCCGACACTACCTCACCTGCCGCCCCCAATGCGGCACTGACCACTAACAGCGGCTCTAACAACGACACTGTCACCAACTTGGCCAGCATCACAGCCCCAGCCAATGCCGAAAACGGTGCCACCGTCGAGTACCGAATCAAGTCCGGCTCCGGTGCATTTGGCAACTGGAGCACCACTTACACGGCCCCCACCACAGATGGCGACTACACCGTCGAAGTGCGTCAGACTGACGTCGCCGGCAACGTGGGCGCCAGCCAAAGCTTGGCCTTCACGCTGGACACTACCTCACCTGCCGCCCCCAATGCGGCACTGACCACTAACAGCGGCTCTAACAACGACACTGTCACCAACTTGGCCAGCATCACAGCCCCAGCCAATGCCGAAAACGGTGCCACCGTCGAGTACCGAATCAAGTCCGGCTCCGGTGCATTTGGCAACTGGAGCACCACTTACACGGCCCCCACCACAGATGGCGACTACACCGTCGAAGTGCGTCAGACTGACGTCGCTGGCAACGTGGGCGCCAGCCAAAGCTTGGCCTTCACGCTGGACGTCACAGCACCCGATACCAGCGCCACCGTCATGACGGTAAACCGCAACGGCCCAACCATCACACTCGATCTTGGCGAAAACCTGGCTACCACCAACTTCGATCCGGACACGCTTGCGTCCCTTTTTGTGGTCACCACCCCCAACGCTGGATCATCGGAACGCAACTTGGTCACCTCCGCTATTGTGGACACCGATGGGCGCCTGGTTCTGACACTGACTAACGCATTCAACGCGGGTCAGGTCAACGTTGTCTACAACAAACCTAACACCGGTGCTGTACTGGAAGACCTCGCAGGTAACGATGTTGCATCGTTCTTCTCTGGTGTGGTCGCCGATGGCTACATCCGCGACGCCAGCATCTGGATTGACACCGACGGTGATGGCAACGGAGACGTCAATACCGGCATCAAAACCAACGCTGAAGGGCAGTTTTTCCTGCCTGTCAGCCAGGCCTCGCTGGGTGCTTTGGTGATGGTAGGCGGCATCAACATCGATACCGGTCTGCCCAACACTGTGAGTCTGAAGGCCCCAAAAATTGAGAACTTCAGCCAACCAGTAGTGATCAACCCACTGACTACGCTGGTGCAATCGCTCATTGATCAAGCTCCTGCAGGACAAAAACCCAGCGCCAGCGAAGCTGCTGGAAATGTCGCTGCTGCACTGGGTCTGAGTGCGGGCACCAACCTGCTGAGTTTTGACCCCATCGCCCAAGCGGCCTCGATTCAGGATGCGGTCGATCAAGCCCCTGAGGGAACGCGTGAGGCGCTTTTGACACAACTCGCCGATGGCCGTGCACAAGCTGTAGCGGCCCAGAAAGCCGCTGCGCAAGTAGTGGCTGCAGCCAGTCTGGTGTCGGACGGTGACGCCGAAACGGGCGATGCGGTGATGGCTGCGTTTGCAAGCAAGATTGCAGATAACGTCACCAACAGCGTGGTTCAGAATTTTGCAGAGACCATGAGCAGCGCCCTGAGTCAAGCCGCTGCTGCCAGTACGGACCAGGCACTGGTGGCCAAATTTACAAACACCCAGACTCTGAGCGCTGTTGCTGAAGCCACGCAAAGCATTGCCAACGCCACATCCGTGCAAGACATCAGCCAAAAACAAGCCGAACTGTTGGACCGCACCGCGCCAGAGGCCCCCACCGTCATGGTGGCTGCCTACAGCAACGACACCACGCCCAACCTCACGCTCAAGCTCAACACCACCGACCTCAATGGCGCTGCTGTGGTCAAAGGCGACAAAGTCAATGTGCTGGTGGACGGCGCACCGGTGCAAACCGTCACATTGACAGATGCCGACCTCAAGGCAGGCCAAATCACGGTCACCCTGAACGACGCACTCAAGCCTGGTGCCCACACCGTCAGCGCATCGGCTGTTGACCTGGCCGGTAACCAAAGTGCGGCATCGGCGGCACAAACCCTTCAAGTGGACACTACCGGACCCAGCGTGTTCGTCAAGACCAGCTCTGAAACCCTCAAAGCCGGGGGCACTGCCACACTCACCTTTGTCTTCAGCGAACCTGTGAAAGACTTTACCGCCTCCGCCGTGGCCCTGTCCGCCGGCACGCTGAGCGACCTGCAACAAGACGCCACCGACCCCAAGGTCTATACCGCCACTTTCACCGCGCCGGCCACAGGCACTGCGGCATTGAGCGTGACGGTGGGAGGCGGCTATACCGACCTTGCTGGCAATGCCGGCAAAGCCAGTGCCACGCTCAAACTCGACGCGGTCAACCCACCGGTGGTCACCCTCGATGTGGCCGGTGGTGCCGACGGCATTCTCAGCAGCCAAAGTGGTGACACGGAGATCCGTGGCACGGGCAAACCTGGGCTGACCGTCAGGATCGCTGCGGACCAAACTGAACTGGGCAGTGCCACCCCCAACACGAACGGCCAATGGAGCTACACCCTGAGTGCAGAGAACCTGACGGCCCTTGGCCAAGGTGCGGTCACGCTCAAAGCCACGCAGGACGACGGCATCAACCCGCCCGTCAGCAGCGAATTGGTCACGAGTATTGACACAGAGGCTCCCGTCATCTCCACCAACGTAGCCGCGCAAACCATTTCGGGCACGGCACCTGCCAGCACCGAGATCAGCATCGCGCTGGACGGCGTTAAAGCCGACCTGAGCCGTCTGGTAAAAGCTGCTACCGACGACACCTGGACCTACACCCTCAGTGGTAGTGACATCCGTACCTTGGGAGAGGGCAATGTCAATGTGAGTGTGACCGCCAAAGATGCAGCCGGTAACACCAGCAATGCGCAAACCGTCACCCTGTCGCTGGACACCACGGCGCCGACAATGACCTCATTTGCCCTGGACACCGCCAGCGACACGGGCACCAAGGGAGACGGTAAGACCAACAACGCCAACGCGACCATCGTGTTCAAGTCAGACGCGAGTGAAGTCACCGTCAAGACCCCGGGCCAAACAGCGGGCACCGTTGTTCCGGGCGACAACGGCAACTTCAGTTACACCTTTGTGCAAGCCGACCAGCTGCAGCAAGGTGCCAACCTCATTGAAATTGTGGCCATCGACGCCGCCGGCAATGTCACAAGCCGAAAAGGCACGGTCAACCTCGACACCAGCGCGCCGATCACCCCCAATGCGGCCCTGAGCACCAACAGCGGCTCGGCACAAGACAACATCACCAATGCCGCTGGCATCAGCGCGCCCAAAAACACTGAGGCTGGTGCCACGGTCGAGTACAACATCGACGCTGCAGGCTGGAGCAAAACTTACACCTCCCCCACCATCGACGGCGAGTACACAGTGCAAGTGCGTCAAACTGACGCTGCAGGCAACCTGAGTGCCATCCAGACCATCAACTTCACGCTGGATACTAAAGCGCCTGTCGCCCCCAATGCGGCACTGACCAACAACACCGGCTCGGACATAGACTCTGTCACCAACTTGGCCAGCATCACAGCCCCAGCCAATGCCGAAGCAGGGGCCACTGTCGAGTACCGAATCAAGACCGGCTCCGAGGCATTTGGCAACTGGAGCACCACTTACACGGCCCCCACCACAGATGGCGACTACACCGTCGAAGTGCGCCAGACCGATGTGGCCGGCAACGTGGGCGCCAGCCAAAGCGTGGCTTTCACGCTCGACACCACCGCACCTGCCGCCCCCAATGCGGCACTGACCACCAACAGCGGCTCCGACAACGACACCGTCACCAATGCGGCAGGCATCACTGCCCCCACCAACACCGAGACCGGTGCCAAGCTGGAATACAAACTCAACGCGGGCGAATGGAACAGCAGCTACACCGCACCCACCCAAGATGGCGACTACACCGTCCAAGTTCGCCAGACTGATGTGGCTGGCAACGTCAGCGCCAGCCAAAGCCTGGTCTTTACTCTGGACACCCAAGCCCCCCCCCAAACCCTGACCCTGACCGGCGCCTACGACAACGTGCCTGAAGACCAAGCGACCACGCACGCCTCGGGGGCCACCACCAACGACAACACGCCTGTGCTGCAGGGCACCCTCAGCGCAGCCTTGGGCGTGGGTGAAGTCATTGAAGTGTTCGACAACGGTGTTCGCATAGGCACCACCACAGACGTCGATGGCACACAATGGAAATTCGAGACCGACAGCCAAAGCCTGGCCAACGGCGACCACAGCTTCACCGCCCGCGTGGTCGACCTGGCCGGCAACGCCGGTGCCAGCACGGCCGCGTTCACACTGACGGTGAACACCACCGTACCCACCGCCTTGGCCAGCATCGCCAGCGCGACCGACAACCAAGGGCTGAACACCGGAAACCTCAGCACCGGCGCCGCCACCGTCGACACCAGCCTGACCCTGCGCGGCAGCCTGAGCGCCGAACTGGGCGCGGACGAGGTGGTGAAAGTCTTCCGTGACGGCTCCCTTCTGGGCAACGCCAACGTCAGCGGCACCAGCTGGACCCTGGACGTGAGCGAACTGACAGAGAAGACCTACAACTTCACAGCTGCCGTTGAAAACGCAGGTGGCAACCGCAGCGCCAGCAGCAGCGCTTTTGCCATTACTGTGGACACGACAGCACCAGTACTGCCCTCGGCAGGCACGGTGCAGGGTGACGACTTCTACAAAACCTCCGCCCCTTCTGTACCGGTGTCAGGTGTTGAGTCAGGCAGCCACCCCATCCTGGTCGCCCGGGATGACAAGGCTTCGGCAGGCTATGTCATGCTGACCGAGGGCACTGACTACACCGTCAGCGCAGGGGCCAAGCCAGGTGAATTCACCGTCACCGTGATCAAGCCTTTGCCCGACAACGACTACGGCATTCTGGCCAAAGACGCCGCAGGCAACGTCTCACTGTTACCGCCAGACGGTGAGGATGGCAACTTTGTGTTCGTGGTTGACACCGCACAGCCAGAAAGCCCAGTCATCGGTACGGGCGATACACGGCGCATCACCAACGACACAACGCCCACCTACAACCTGACGGCAGAAGCCGGCAGCACCTTGGTGCTGGGCAAGCAAAACAGCGACGGCAGCAGCAGCGCTGTTGACAACGCGGCTTACAGCGTGACCGAAACGGCCCCGGGCGAGTTCGAGTTGAAGGTCACCACCGCTCTGGATGAAGGCAGTTACGGCATCGTGGCCACTGACCTGGCGGGCAATACCTCCCCGATCCCCAGCAGCGCGGCCGACCCCAACACCTTCCAGATCGACACCACCTCGGCCGGGCTGTCCAGTTCACGCGGCATCGTCTACAACGATGGCGGTGACGGCGTCTTGTCTGTGGGTGATTCCATCACACTGCGTTTCACCGAGCCCGTGAAATTTTTGGCTTCGGCACAGGGCTACACACTGTCTGCTGTTCAAGCCGACAGCAATGGTTTCAGCAACACTTACACACTGGGTTTGACCTCGGGACTTGAGTCTTTGGACGAAACACTCACCCTGCCTACCCTGACCGACTTGGCAGGGAACTTTAAATCAGCCCTGACCTTCAAACCCTCAGAGGGCGTCCCTGCCTACAACATCGCAGACCTGTACAGCGCTGAAATAGAAGCAGGTGCCTCTGTTTATTTCAGTCTGGCTGACGCACGGTCCGTGGCTGGCGTTGGCACCTTTGTGGGCGTAGAACTGTATTACGGCGACGAGTCTCAGGATTTGTTGGACTCCGAGAGCTTGGTGTTGATCGAAGAAGACGCGATGGGCGGGGTGACTCTGGCCCGTGCAGATTTGCCCATGGGGGCTTTTACCACCTACACCGATGAGGCTGGCAGCTTTGCGGTCCAGCAGCTGAACCTGACAGACACCAGCGGCGCATTGACAGCCAAGTCGGATTTTGCCAACTTGGTGCAAGCGGACGACTCTTCAGTGAGCCTGCACACCTTCACCACCGCAGAATTGGCCACCGCCATCAAAGCTGCTAATGGCGGCACACTCACACTGCCAACCGCGAGAGCAACCTACAGCAAAGCCGCGCTTTCCAACGACAGCACCAGCAACTTCACGGGCACCATTTTCTTCCTCGAAGGTGTGAGCGACGCTGGCACGCTGGGCGAAAAACTGGATGGCATGGTCAGTTTGCTGACGCTTGCCTACTCTGATGAGGGCACCACCAGCTACTTCAACGTGATGGACGGGGCGAAGGCCCACAAATCGGTCAGCCTGAATGGCGAGACACAGCAGCTTAAGATTGTCGGCGATGCCCTCTTTGTCAGCTTGGATACCAACGATGATGGCAATCCCGATAGCTGGTACCACCTGGACCCTATGAATGAAACATCAACACCCATCGATGTTTACACCTTCAACGCCGTAGTCATCGGCAACGACAAGCTTCCCTCGAACGTCGGCACCAGCGGCGACGACAACGCCATCACCGCAAACAGAGATGAAGGCCAGTGGCTTTATGGCTTTGCCGGCAATGACACCCTGACAGGTGGTGCAGGCAACGACGCCCTGCGCGGAGGACTAGGCGACGACAGCCTCAATGGCGGTCTGGGCAACGACAACTTGAGCGGTGGTTTGGGTGCAGACACCTTCAACCTTTCAGCCGGCGGTGCCGACACCGTGCGCTACCTCTCAGTATCCGAGTCCTCAGGAGACAAACCCGACACCTTCTTGGGCTTTGGAGCGGACGACAAGCTGGATTTGACTGCTTTGTTCTCTGGATACAGCTCTGCGATCGTGAAGCCTGACGTATCGACTGGTGATTTGCTCGTGACTGGCAAGTTGACCGATCCATCTGGCAACTTGCCATCGAATATTGAACTGAGTTTTGAATACACCGGCGATAAAGAAGTTGATTATTTCAGTTTCAAAATTGAGAAAACAGCCGATACACAAACTCAATCGAACACTATTGTGTTGCACGACGAATTCTGGAGTTCTCTGGTGCTCGACGGAGGGGGTGCAGTCTTTATCGATCCAATAAGTGATGGCTTTGAATATGCCGCTCCTGCCACCAAGAATGATCCAAATACAACCGAAAACGAAGGTCTGCTCCTCACCATCAAGTTCACGCTACCCAAAGATGTGAGGACGTTCGACCTGGTTACAAGCGATGTTGAGCTGGCGTTCACCGATGGAACTTCTTTACCGCTTTCGTTGCCCCAAATCTCTTTCGACACCACGGGTCCTGTCACTGACGACATTTCATCCGAAAACGGCAAGTTGGTCGTAGTGGTTGATACAAGCAACACATTAGGCTCTGGCGACAACGAACTTCACATGTACCAAAGCAATGAAGGTCAGTTGAAATTGCTGTTTGATACCAATCCCAACATTGGTACTACCAGCCCCTCTGAGATGTTGGTGATCAATGGGTTCACGGATCAATTGCAAACCACCAACTTCGTTTGGACTGTGCAACCTGTGCTCTGAAGCCTGGATATCCCAAAGTCGCCCCAGCGCCATAAGCTCTGGGGCGCTTTTCTTAGTCTTGCATCCGCAATCGCGGGCCTGACTGGTGGCCAGATGCGCTGAGGCTTTACTCAACGCTGCGAAGCCGCGCCCTGAAACGCCTTGGAAATCGGTTTGGTGATGTAAGTCATCACCGTGCGTGAGCCCGTCAAGATGTCCACACCCGCGGTCATGCCCGGTTTGAGTTCGCTCAGGCGCAGCTTAAGGTTGGACTGCGCAGGATCAAATTTGATCTGGACCCGGTAGAAGGTTTGTGTCTGGCCATTTGGTCCTGGCTCGGTCAGAGTGTCGGCACTGATGTAGGCCAGATGCCCTTGCAGGGCGCCGTGAATCGAGTAGTCAAAAGCATCGAGCTTGATGGACACCGGCAGCCCGGTGCGCAACTGCCCGATGTCGACGGGCTGCACCTTGGCTTCAAGCATGAGCTCCACATCGGTGGGCGAGATTTGCATCAGCTCATCGCCCGCACGCAGCACCCCGCCCACAGTGTTGATACGCAGGCTTTTCACTATGCCAGCCACGGGCGACGTCAGCTCTGTGTGTTGCAAAACACTTTGACGCTCATCCAGCTTGAAGCGTTGCGAGGTCAGCTCTTCTTGCAGCTTGGTCGCTTCAATCCGGGCGTCTTGAAGGTATTTGTTCTGGGTCGATTGAATGCGCCCAGCCAGTTCCACCACTTGCTTTTGAGCGCGCATGAGTTCAAGCCGGCTGATGTCGCCACTGGCAAAGAGTTTTTGGCTCAGCATCAGCTCTTCCTTGACCAAGGCGTGGGACTCTTGCAGCATGAGCAACTCAGCCTCGAGCGATTTGCGTTTTTGCGCGTGCAACAGACGCTGCTCGGCCACAAACTCGGGCCATTTTTGCAACGCAGCAGGAAAAACTGGAGTCTGATCATAGGCTTCGGCGCGCGCACGGATCAGGGCTGCCGACAGCGCAGCAACTTTGGCCGAGCCTTCGTCCACCCCGGCAGTGGCGCGCTCTTTTTCCAGAGTGGCCAGCACTTGGCCTGCCTTGACCTGCTCGCCTTCCAGAACGTGTAATTTTTCAAGTACGCCACCATCGGCCGCCTGGATGACCTGGGTGCGCGTGACAGGCATGACCTGACCCTGGGCATGCACTGTTTGCTCCAACTCGAAGTGGCTGGCCCAGGCCAGCAAAAACGCCAAGAAGGCAAACATCAACCAAGCAGGACGCAGCAGGGGTTTGAACGGTGTGCTCATGCGCCATCTTTCTTCACGTTGACTGGACTGGCTTGGTTTTGCTGCAATTGCCTCACGACTTCGTTTCGCGGCCCATCCAACACGATTTGGTGGTTGGCCACCACGATCACGCGGTCGACGAGGCTGAGCATCTCGGTTTTATGGGTCACCAGAACCAAGGTGTCGTGTGGCTGCAGGGTGCGGGACAGGGCCTGGATAACAGACACTTCGAGCGTGCGGTCAAGAGAAGCTGTGGGTTCGTCCAGCAACCATATGCGCGGTTTGCGCAAGAACACCCGCGTCAGATTGGTGAGTTGTTTTTGTCCCCCCGACAGGCCCAGCCCCCCTTCGGTGATGGTTTGTTGCAAGCCCTGAGGGTGAGCAGCGACGACAGATGCGTATAAGCCCGTGAGTTTGGCTGTTTCGAGCAAGACTTGATCACCCGGGTCAATCAGGCCGAGCACCAGGTTCTCGCGCAGGCTTCCGGCAAACAACCTTCCCTCTTGCTGTAAAAAGCCGATTTGTTCGGCCAGCACGGGCTTGGAGATGTAAGAGAGGTCTACACCGTCGAGCTTGATGCTGCCTTTTTGAGGTTTGTACATGCCGCTGAGCAAACGCAGCAGTGTGGTCTTGCCGGCACCGATGGGGCCCAGCACCGCGATTTTTTCGCCAGGCCGTATGTGAAGCTGGGGCACCTTGAGCGCATTGTTGTTGCCGTAGCTGGCCTCCACCCCTTCAAATTGGTAATGGCCTTGAACCTGCTCGAGCACCATGGGCTGGTCAATGCCATGGTGGTCGTCTTCCAGTGCCCAAATGCGGTCCAGACCTTGCAGGGCGGCCTTGCAGTGGCCCCACTGAATAAGCATATTCGGGAAGGTTCCGATCGGACCCAGAATGCGCCCGGACAAAATGGTGCAGGCGATCAAGGCACCCATGCTCATTTCGCCACGCGCCACAATCAGCGCGCCGCCAGCCACCATGAGGATGTAGGACAGCTGATGCAATGAGGTAATCCAATATTGGGCATGTTCGCTGACTTGGCGCATATCGAGTTCAGTCTCACGAGCTTGGTCGGTGGTTTGCAGCCAACGCGTGAGCATGCGCCAGCCCCCCTGCCCTGACTTGATGGTCTCAGCCCCCTCGATGGTTTCGACCAACAGGCCGGTTTTGAGGTTGCTGGCGTTATTGGCCTGCCGGGTCAACGCCTCCACTCGGCGGCGGTATGTCAAGCCCACAACAAGCGAAACCACCATAAAAGCCATGGGAATCAGCCCAATCCAGCCCCCAATAAGCACGACTATGAGACCGTAAACCAATAAAAAAGGTAGATCAATTGCAAGCTGAGCAGGCACGGCCGAGAGGAAGGCCCTCACCGTTTCATATCCCTTAAGCTGCCCGGCCAGTCCGCCAACACTTGTCGGCATTTGATCCATCCGCACACTTAGAAAACGGCTGTAGACCATGCGAGCCAGTTGACTGTCCACCTCATCGGCCAGTTTTTCGGTCAGCCCCGATTTGGTGAACTTGGCGATGAGTTCAAACACCAAAGCCCCCAGCACCCCCAAAGTGAGCGCTAAAAGGGTTTGCGTGGCACCAGTGGGCACCACACGATCATAGACCTGCATGCTGTATAGCGAGCTGGCCATGGCGATCACGTTGATGATGATGCCGCTCAAGGCGATCTCCAACATCAGGCCCTTGCGCTGGAAGACCGTGTCCTTGATCAGATTGAAAACCGGACTGCGGCTGGCCTTGTAGGGTTTGGCCAGAGCCATGCGGGCAAACAACACCTCGGTCACATCTGCGCGGGACATCTCATTCCAGCGGTTTTGCTGGGTGTCCCAAACTTCGGTGATCCACAGGCCTTGTGCATTGCGACCCCGCAAGACCGCCCAGCCTAGGCCAGGCTCAAAGACCAACGCAGGGATATGTGTCGCCTGGAGCTGATTGCCCCGCACCCATTGCGGCTTGGGCAATTGCATACGATGAATCAGCTGGTCCAGCAGGGGCTGAGGCTGGCTGTGGCCAGCGTCCAGCGCTGATTGAAGGCTGGCTTGCATGGCCAGGCGGTCTATGGCATCGCCTTGGACCTGTGCCAAACGGACCAAGCAGGGAAAAAGTGAATTGTTCATCGGCTTATTGAGGACTGGCCTGGGATATTGCGTTGGACAGTTTCAAGGTCTCTTGCCAACCCAGACTTTGAATCGCCAAGCGCCACGTCGCCTGAGTGTAAGCAGAACGCGCATCAGCCAATTCGAGTTCGGCCTGAAGCAATTCACGTGCCGTGTTCATTACCTCCATCCAAGACTTACGACCTGCGAGGAACTGCCGATCCCAGGCCTCGGCCGTTTTGCGGGAAGCCTGCACGCTGCGCTCGAGCTCGGGCAGGCGGGCTCTCAGCGATGTCCACTGCTGCCAGTCGGTCTGCACTTGCTCACGCACATTGCGTCGTGTGGCCTCAATTTCGGCTTCTGCCGCTTCAAGTTTGCGTTGCAAGGATTCAAGTGCCGTGATTGAAGACAGCCCCGCGCCAAAGCGGCTGCTCAACCCTAAGTAATAACGGCTCACGGAACCGGAGCTCAAGGCGCCACCGCCGAGTTGCCCCCTTTGGTGTTCAGCCCGTATATAAATTTCTGGCCAAAGTTCGGATTGTCGCTCGGCCAGCTCGGCTTTTTGGGCGTCGACCAAGGCGGCTTGGCGTTGCAGCGCAGGAGCGCGCTGCAAGGCGGCAGCTTCGCTTTGGTCAAGAACTGGCGCATCGAATCGCAATGACTGTGTGGGTTTTTCAAACGGGGCCACAGGCGCACCCATGAGTTGCCCCACCTTCAAGCGGGAGGCCTCAAGCTGGGCCAGCGCAGCCGCCTTCTGGGATGAGTTTTGGGCAAGTCGACCTTCGGTCAACACCAGCTCCACCGCAGCCGACGCCCCGTCCTCTACACGGCGCTGTACCTGTGCGTACAGCCGCTGGTGGGTGTTCAAGCTGGTATCGATGGCACCAAGTTTGAGGCTGGTGGCATACCACTCGGCCCAAGCCTGCACCGCGCGCAGGGCCAGTTGCTGGGCTGTTTCATCATGCGCATGGCCTGCTGCTTTCAGGTTCGCCTGGGCCTTGTCAAGTCCTGCGGTGAGCCTGCCGCCAGTCCACAAAGGTTGTTGTAGCCGGTATGTCTGCACCGTGGCATTGTCCTGGTAGCTGATGTCGTTGGGGCCCGTACGCACAGTTTCGATTGACACGGATGGAGTGGGCCAGAACTGCTGGCGAGCGGTTGTCACATCGTTTTGTGCGCCTTCGCGCAAGGCTCGCTGAGCCTGGATGCTGGGGTGGGCAGCAACAGCCGTTTCAACAATCTGCCTCAGATCCAATGCATTAGCAAAGGGCGCCCAAAGGGCCAAAAACGACAAGACAATGGACAGCTTCCGGTTTGTCCCATCTTGCGGTCTATGTGTAACCACCGAATAATTCAAACTGTCAAATTTCATAATTTTCTTAAGCTATACATTTGTCAATTTTAATTGTAATAATTGACTCAATAGAGAAATTACCATGAGCGAATTTACTCTGATTTCAAGTAGTGTCATCCAGGCCTACTGCAAATCGTTCACACGTTGCGCCATATAAATTGGGAATTGAACCGTTTGAGGAATCAATCAGCCGCACAGGCAACTTCACCTCAGCCAGCGCGAAGGGCTTCTCCATTGCTTAGCAAAGAATGGGAATGCTAACCCCACCACCGGAAATCACAATTTCAAGCGCATCCATCCTATTGAAACTAGCCCAAGGGTAGCTCGAAATCCTTGATTTCTCATTGTTAATCAACGTCTGAATTGAAACCCGTATTTACAAGACAAACTCATTAACTCCAACTGATGAACTCACAGCATCATGCGATACACATGCACCAACGTTTACGCCACCCACACCATGGTCAACGGCCGCCTCGTCGTGCGCGATGGCCAGATCACCACCGTTGATTGAGCGGCACAACGTCATGGCGATCACGCTCGCCAATTAACCCCAATCCGCGGCAAAAGGCCTCAAATGGCCCAGCTGCCGTCGACATCTCCTCGGAGCACACCAATCAGCTCAATCGGATCCCCTCCAGAGAAGTCGTGATCGACCGCATGAGGCGAGCTTTTGGAAGCTGAGACAGGGGTGCCTGCTGCCCCCTGTATCACAGCATCTGAGCCCGTTCCAGTGATGTCGTTGACATCGACAAAAACCCAACTGGGGGCCACGTCATTGGTAGTGGGCTTTCCAAGGTAATACTTTAAAAGCTGCAAAACATCGGTGAGGTTGACCACCCCGTTCGCGTCAAAATCAGCGGCCAAGTACTTGTAGGGTGAGTCATAGGCTTCTGGCAACGGTTTGTTGAGGTAAACCTTGAGTGCAGCCAACACGTCCGTCAATGTGACGTCAGCCTCAGCTTTCGACTGAGGGGCAGTCAGTGATGGGGCCAACACCATCACACCGTCATCATCTTGAACCCCGGTCAACGCGAACGCGCCGTTGGCCTGCGACAATTGGGTTTGTCCATCAAGGCTGAATGCAACATCTGCCAACGGCACATCTGCACTGCTCCAGTGACGCACGAACCCTCCTACGGAGTAGCCGCTGGGAGCCACCACTGGATCAGCCAAATCGAAAGTCACTGCGTCCAGTGTCAACCCGTCGTAGTCCAAATCCGAACTCACCACTCGGAATACCAAATCGCCGGAGTGCGGACCTTCAGTGGCACCATCGCTGAGCGCGCGCACAACCACCGATTGCACTTGATCGTAGTTGCTTGGCGTGAAAGTCAGCACCGATTTGCTGAGCAACAACTCATTGGGGCTTGCTTGCTCTAAGTACACCTGTACGTCTTGAGCAGGCGCACTATCGAGCACGAAAGACAGGTTGCTGCTGTAGCCAGCTGCAGCCGAGGCAGCCCCTTCAAGCAAGGCAACACCACCGCCAGTCACCGTGACGCCCACGCTGTCGCTGGTGACCTTGAGGGTTTGGGTCATGAAGGAGCTGGCCCCAGATTGGTCGGGTGCGTCGGTTGAGTCAAACGCTTGGATCGTCAAGTCCATCTCGCCGAGCGCCGTACCCGCATAAACCCAGGCGTCGGCCATCTCCTGCGCGCTCAACAACGTACCGTTCACATAGTTGTACGGTGCCTCACCGGTCGGCTCAATCCGAACATAACCATTGGCGCTGGACCCAGGCACCGAACTCAGTGCGACTTTATAGGTCGCCCAGCTCAAATCACTGACAGACTCATCGGCATCGCTGATGCTGAACAATGTATTGAGCGCTACTCGGCTGCCTTCACCTTGCGTCAGAGAGCGCTCCACTCCAGTTTCAATATTGGCGTTGGGGCCACCCGAGGCGACCTTATCAACAACAATCACTGGCACATCATTGGCATCTAGAGTCGTACCGCGCGCGCGCACAGTGTAGGCACCGGTATTCAAGGAGGCTCCGTCTAACGGAGCAACGGTCACTAAGTATGTGGCCGGGCCTACCGGATCGATGGAAGGCAGTGAACTGTTGGGCTGAAATGTTTTAGACGCGCCAGCGGACCCACTCACAGCGACACCATTCACAGAGACAGGCACGGTATTGACACCATCCCAAGTGGCAATGGTCACGTTCCACTGCGGTGCTGTGTCATCACCGCTCGGTGCGGCAAAGTCGATGTAAATGTCTGCAGCAGAAGCGGTGGTCAACAACCAGACGTCCTTGTCCGTAGAACTCGAAAGCGAGCCCTCCATCCAAGCGTTGGAAACCAAGCGGTTATTGGCCGTCAACGCATCGGCTGCAGTGTTGTTGGCAGCTGTACTCTCCACCAATGAGGTCACTTTGGTCGTTAACACATAGTCTGCACTGCTCCAGTTTTGGGCGTTCACTTTGACATAATAGCTACCCGCCGCGGGCACTTGGGCTGTCAGCGTCGTCAGCCCACCATCTGCGACTGCCTGTGCTGGGTCAAACACAACTGCCGTGCCATCCTCAGGCGAGCTCAAGGCCTTGTTCAGGACCAAATCCGCTTGCCCACTTGCCGATTTAACACCATTGACAACCGTATAAATGACGGTGTCCGCTTGATCGTCCACATCGAAGGTAAATCGACTATTTGCAGGCACAGTTGCTGAGGCAATGCCCGCGACACTCAACGTGTTTTCCGACTGGTCAGCACCGTCTACAACCACAGAGCCCGTGACACTGCGAGCAAGGGTTTGCAGGTAATCGCCCTCACCGTCTAACAATGCCAGCCACCAATGGTTGGTGGTGGTCAGCAAGGCGTTGCTGAACTGCAGTTCCAGCAAGCTAGGGCCGTTGACGTCGATGCGGAAATAATCGACATCACTCGAGCTAGAAAGACTACCAACCGTCGCAACCCTGTTGCTCACAATATTGGCCGTCGCAGGGCTGTCATTCGACGCGCCGTTGATCAAGGGGTGTTCAGTCTCGTATGCCATGGTATTTGGTTTCTTTAAAAGGGTTATCCAGACGCCTGAAGGTGCAGCAAACGCTCTGCGCGTTAAATATTCGCCATCACATCAAAGTTGGAATCCACCAAATCAGTTAAACGCACACCCGTCAGGGTCACACTGTTGCCCTGACCCAGATCAAAGTAAACATCGTTTCCTCTTTGCGCGCCCAATGAGATCAGCTCAGCCACGCTATTGACCCCTGTTCCATTTAGTCCATCGCTGTCATTGGGACCCAAGTTCAAAGCCATGACGTCGCCTTGTGATCCGGCCTGGAAGTCTGCGACTGCATCGTTGCCATTGCCGTCTTGGAACACAAAGTAGTCAGCACCAGCCCCCCCGTTTAGCACCTCGTTGTCACCGCTTGCTTTGAACAAGTCTGCGAATGCCGTTCCGATGGTGTTGATCAAAGACTCAATACCGGTGGTGCCCCAAGTAGACGTCTCAAACTGAATAGGACTCAAATCCAAGACACCGTCGCCAAACACAATTTGTTCGATACCACGCAACTCATCTTGATTCTCTAACCCTTGGAACACACGGATCCAGCGGTCAACCGTCACTTCACTCAAGGTTGTTGGTTGCGTATCCGGATTGGCTGCGCTCACCGTCAATGGCGCACCAGCGGCAGGCGAAGCGCCCAAGGACTGGTTCAGTTGCAGGGTTTGACCTGAAATACCCGTGATCTTGTAGGGACCATAGGCGACAGGGTCGTTGTCACCACTCCCCGCCACGGTGTAAGACACCGACATCCCAAGCAGCAAATTGGACGCGTCCGCGACCAACAGCGAAGACCCAGATTGATTGGCACCTTCCACCGCGAACGATCCACTGACAGCTTGAGAGCCATTGGCCACGCTGGGGTTGACTGCGAAAATCATGTCCTCGCCTTGCAGCACCACCTCTACCGCACTCCCCGTCAAGACCTCCGTTTGCGCGGTAAAAACCGTGTCACTGCTGGCCACCGCCGATTGGATTTGCTCGGCAAAGGCCGACACTGTAGCCGCCAAGTCTGTGGAAGTCGCTTTGTAAAAGACCGTTTTTCCAGCCAGATTGACCGACAAGATGTCACCCACCTCGACAGCCCCAGAAATCGTGAAGCGACTTTCTTGAAGCGTCGTGACGCTGTAGTCCTCCTGAAGTCCAGCGTACTTGACGCGATCAACAAACGAATTACCCGCCGCATCCAGTCCGATATTTGGACCGCCGTCGATCACGTTGTTGCCAGCGCCGGGCTTGAACTCATCACCCAAGTCACCGCCGGTCAAGGTGTCATTGCCCAAGCCGCCGTCAATGTAGTTAATCAACCCAGCCTGGCCGGTGATGGAGTCTCCTCCATCCGTACCGTTGCTGAATCGCGTATCCACCTTGCGATTGCCGTCACTGTCGATATCCAAACTGGTAACGGTGGCCGTCTGACCCTGAGCGAGCACTTGGTAGACGCGATCTGCAAATACCAACTCCTCGACGCTCACCAGGGTATCCAGACCATCCACCCCATCCGAGCCATGCGTCACCGTGAATACGCCCCCCTCCTCAACAGGCTGTGTCACTACGTATTCAGCATAGTCACCACTGTAACGAGCTCGGTCTCGGCCCTCACCGCCTGTGATGCTGTCGGCACCAGCGCCGCCTTCGAACACGTCGTTGAGGGCGGAACCTGAGAGCGTGTCGTCACCGAAACCACCCATCATGCGATAGGCGATACCTGCTAAACCTTCAAGTGGCACCAGGTTATCGCCAGCACCAGCCAAGTCCAAGCCACGCATTTCAATTTGGTCCACATCACCATCGCCATTGACATCGTTGCTGCTGACCTCAACCTTCAAACTCACAAAGCGGTCCGCGAACTGAATACCCTCAATGTTGACCAAGGCGTCCAGCCCCTCGTCACCGTTGACCGTGGCGTTATCCTCAACCGTGAACCCACCCGACTCCGTCGGAATGATGACGTAGTCGGCCATATTGCCGTCGTATTGGGCCACGTCAATGAGCACGCGGCCGCTGGCGTCCAGACCATCAGCACCACCATCGAGCGTATCGTCGCCGGCACCGCCTCGCAACACGTCACCACCGTCAGCACCGAACAAGGTATCGTCACCTTTGGCGCCATCCAAACGGTCATTGGTCGTGCTTCCAGACAGCGAATCGTTGCCATCTGTGCCCAAAACTTCAGCGTTGTCTGGCGTGCCATCACCATCCAGATCCAGCACGTTGCGGCTGGCCTTGAGCATCACAAAACGATCCCAAAAAGCGATGGCTTCAATGCCCTTGAGCAGATCCACCCCCAAGCCGCCCTCATCGGCGCTCAAGGAGTCGGTAACTTGCACCCAGACGCCTTCTGTGTTGGGATTGTCATCCAACCAGGTAACTCCCTCGTCATCGCTATACTGCAATGTGTAGCGCGTCTCAGAGCCTTCGTAATGAGCGACATCAAAACCGGGGTTACCCCACTCATCTACACCATTGGCTCCACCGTCAATCGTGTCGTCGCCCGAACCACCTTGCAAGTCGTCAGGCCCAGCACCGCCGATTAAAATATCATCCCCGTCAGCACCGTCTATCCAATGGCGCGCGCCCTGCAAGTCCTGCGCGGAGAGCATTGCCACGTCAATGTTGTCTGACAGCATGGAGCCCGTGATGTTGACGCTCAAAACCTTTTTGGTCTGCGGGTCTTGGTTCACCCAAGTCTCGACGCCCAAACGCACATAACGATCACTGAATGACAGTGCCTCCACGTTCCACAACGTATCCGTGCCGTCGCCATCGGAGTCTGAGTCCTGTACGGTGATCGAGCCATCGACGTTGGCCGTGATCACATAGCGATCAAATTCACCGTCGTATTGCACCTGATCCATGCGGACATTGCCCCACTCATCACGCTCACCATTGGCGCCACCGTCAATCCAGTCATTGCCTTGACCACCGCTGATCCAGTCACCACCAGCTCCGCCATCAATGGTGTCATCGCCATCGTTGCCACGCAAGTTGTCATCGCCACTGTAGTCGTAGACTGGGCTTGCAACGTCGGGGTTGTAGCCGATGCGGTCCCCAATGGAGGTGCCGTCTACGCCGGCACCCACAATGGGCCGCTCTTCCCAGGGGACTTCGTCATACTCGGAGCGCCAGTCGCGGTTGTACCAAACCTGCATCTCCAAAGGCAGCCAACGATCGCTGAAGGCCAAGGCCTCCACGTTGACCAGCGCGTCAACACCGGAGCCCTCAAATGCCGCAGGCAGTCTGTCCGCGATCAACCAGCCTTGAACGGTACTTGCGCCTTCGGGCGCATAGATAATCATGTTCGCTACGGCAGCGTTCAAGTCCTCCAAGACCAGCGTCGTGAGCTTGCCGGCCACAGCCGAAATGGTCACACCTTCGATCGTGATGTCTGGAACACTGGTGCTGAGAGCGACTGCGTTGCCTTCTGCGTCAAAACTCAAGGACACATCGATCAAGTTGTAACGGTCGATACGGCCTTCAAAGCGAACCTCATCACGCATCTGCCCGCCCCAAGGGTCTGAGCCGATGTTGGCGCCACCATCCACATAGTCGTTGCCTGCACCGGTGCGTATGGACTCACCGCCATCGCCACCGATGTAAACGTCGTCACCGCCACGCAAATCAATATCAATGCGCGTTTGCGTCAGTTGCGTCACTTCGCGTTTGGCAAGCGTTGCCACCTCTGCGAGAGTCAAGCTGTCGTTGCCACTGGTACCCTGGACGTTGGCCCAATCCACCAAGCCATCCTGGTTCCAGTCACTGCTGTCAACCCTCGCCTCTAGCTCCAACGGGCCGTCTCTGAACTGAATTTGCTCTGCGTTGAAGACAATGTCTGTGCCCTCTCCGCCCATGTCTTCGTCCAAATGGTCGGCGACGACCCAAGCTTGAGCGTGCGTGCCATCAAACCAATCGAACTTGCTGTGCGCCTTGGTGATTTGACTGACCAAGGTGGCGTTGAGGTTGCTCCCCGTGAAGCTGATTACACCGTCGGTGATGGCCGCAATCGCCACACCGCCGAGGTGTAAAGCCCCCGAGGTGCTGTCACCAGTCGCCGTCAATTTTTGAACGTCGTACTGGCTGGCGTTGCCTTGGAAACGCACAGTGTCTTGATCGCTCCACGATTCACCGGAAGAGCCATTCGCACCACCGTCGATGAGGTCATTGCCTGCACCACCTTCGATTTCGTCGCCGTTGCCATTGCCACGCAAGACGTCATCACCTGCGCCGCCACGGATGAAGTCGCGGTCATCAAGCTCCTCACCGTCGACCAACGTGGTTCCTCCAGAGATTTCATCGGCAAAAACGGTGCCCTCTTGGTTCACGTTGCTGAAGCCGCGCCAATCTTCCCAGGTCCACTTCTGAACAGCGATGTCGACCCAGCGATCGTTGAATGCCAAGCTCTCAACGCCTCGCAAAACGTCGACACCCAACGAAGCGGGGTCATCTGCAGGCAGCAAATCAGACACCCGCAACCACAATTGCCCATCTTGCTCAAAGGACTCGATTTCAAAGCGGTCCATGGGCGCGTTGTAGCGAGCGACGTCTTTGCGCACCCACCCCCATTGATCGGGGTCGCTGTCAGCGCCACCCATCAAAGTGTCGTTGCCTGCGCCCCCCTCGAACTCGTCGCCGCCTTTGCCGCCATTCAACGCATCGTCGCCTGCCCCACCAGACATCCAGTCGTTATTCGGAGTGCCTTTGAGGGCATCGGAGAAGTCCGTCCCGCGGACATGCATGGACATGGGCC
This sequence comes from Limnohabitans sp. Bal53, assembly GCF_003063355.1. Classification (GTDB taxonomy): domain Bacteria; phylum Pseudomonadota; class Gammaproteobacteria; order Burkholderiales; family Burkholderiaceae_C; genus Limnohabitans_A. The sequence goes on from NZ_NESH01000001.1 coordinate 43,440, forward strand.
GAGTCTGGCCCTCCTCGACGGAGACAGACCAGTCCTCGTAGTAGTTGACCTCAGGTTTGATTGATATCGAGGTGTCACCGCCCGAGTTGGCGCTGGCTGCGAACTCCACACGCTCCACATTCACGAGCAAATCTGAGCCCGTCCCACCCGCATTGGCAGGCAACAAATCCGTGATACGCAGGCCAAAAACCTCGGACCCCGTGGCATCAGCAGCATCTACGACAAGGTAATTTTGCGCAACATCCACCAAAACGCCTTCGATTTGATAGCGAATTTTGGCGCCTTCGTAACGCACGATATCCAGCTTATCCCACTCATAGCCCGGCAAATCGGGAGATTCGACACCCCCGTCGATCGTGTCGTCGCCGCCACGCCCATCGAACTGGTCACCACCGTTGGTACCCAGAATCAAGTCTGACAAAAATGAGCCGGTGTAGTTGTGACGCACCACATCGATCTGCTCTTGTGTCTCGGGGTCCATATAGAAGTTGGTCCAGGAGTCATCGCGAACAGACAGGTTGATCTCGCCATCACTGAAGCGAATGCGCTCGACGCCTTGCAACACATCGGCTCCAAATCCGACTGAGGTGGAGACAAGGCTGAAATCCACTTCGCCATCGCTCATACCCAGCGCCTCAGGCCTCAAGTGACCCGAAACTGTGTCGAAACTCGCTTCGGAGAGGTTCTTGACTGAAGCCAGATCCACCACCAAGGTGCTGCCATTGATCCACGCCTGGATATCAAAGCGCGCCTTCGCACCCTCATACCAAGCGACGTCACCCGCATTCCAATCCCAGCTATCGGAGCCGTGCGCACCACCAATCAAGGTGTCATTGCCCCGGCCACCCTCTAAAGTGTCATTGCCCAAGCCTGCCTGGAGCTCATCGTTGCCGCCCCAGCCCCGCAGCCAATCTGCAGGCCCACCGGATTCACCGCTGCGGTCTGCCCCCACCAAGGTATCACCCGCCATCGTGCCATCGGTGCTCATGACCCCGTTGAGCCATTCCGAATCAATCGCCTTTGCGGTTTTCACACCAAAGTCACCCGCTGCAAACGCGACGTTGATGGCCACCATACCGTCGGTTTGATCCGTTTGGCTCACGCCGTCGGGCAAGGTGACGCCTTGAAGTTTGTCAATCGAGACAACGCCCACCATGAGGGTTGTCGGCGCCAAAAACAGGCTGCCGTCTTCGAAGCTCAAGGTCTCCACGTTCGTCAAACGATCAACACCATCACCCCCGTAACTGGATGCCAAGCTGTCCGTCACTTGGACATACATCGTGGTGGGGTCATAGGCGGTGTAGCCCGAGCCCGGCTCCGCCACCAAAGACTGTCGGTAAACACCGCTGCCCAACTGACTGGTGCCTGCTTGTACCTCACCCAACTGGAATGTGGCCAGTAGTGCGTCGTCGCCGCTGGCACGCACTTGCACGGTGTAGCGCGCAACGCTCTCGTCGTACTTGACAGTATCCCAGCCCGCACCGCCATCGATGGTGTCGTGACCAGCCCCTTCTGACACTTGGTCGTTTCCTGCGCCCAAGTCGATCGCATCGTCACCTGCACCGCCCTTGACGTAGTCATCACCCGCCCCCGCGGCAATGGTGTCGTCACCTGATTGACCATCGATCCAATCGTTACCCGCCTTGCCAGTGATGTTGTCCCAAAAATCTGAACCATTGAAGTTCAACTGGCCTGTATCTTTGTTCTCCTCAATCTTAGGCATCAACTGCAAATCGCCACTGGTGAACTGAAGCCTCTCAATGTTCAACACAATATCGGTGCCCAAGCCCCCAAGTGCACCGGGAATCAAGTGCTCTACAAGGTAGTAGATTTGCGCATCCACACCGGTCACCGTGCTGTCATCCACCATTTTGGTGATGGCAAACTGAGCACGGTCAGCACTGAAGCGCGCGACGTCGTAGGTACTCCAGGTGTCCCAAGGCGTATCAGGGTTGACGTCCGGATTGCCTCCACCATCCAAGGTATCGTTTCCGGCCCCACCCACCAACTCGTCTCTCAAGCCACCACCGACCAGGTAGTCATCTCCAGCCTGTCCATCTAGCCAGTTCTGGGCATTACCCCCCCCCTGGATTAAGTCACCAAATCGAGACCCCCAAGCATTGCGTTGTGTCACCTGAACTTCGATGTTTTGTTGGGCTGCGTTGTCCCAAATCCAGTTGCTTTGGGAGTACTCGGAGTAGTTTGCGCCCAAGCGCTCCCAGGCATCTGAGAAACTCAAAGCCTCGATGTCCCGCAGTACGTCGCGCCCCTCACCGCCCATTGCCGCCGTGTAGCGGTCATCAACTACCACAAAACCGTCGGGATCGTAGAAGGACGACTTCACATAAGCGCCATGGGTAGCCAATCGACCCGTGTCATCGAAGCGCGGGCCCGCATCCTGATCTGAAGCTTCTCGGTAGAAGCTGACAACCGCTCGTGCAATCGAATAGGAGAACTCAGCGGTGTCATAGGTCTCGCCCAAGCCTGCCGCCAAGTTCTCAGGGGATGAAGCGTTGCTACCGCCGTCCAACACGTCGTCCCCCTTGCCCCCGCGCAAGCGATCCGCTCCTGCACCGCCCATCAGCGTGTCATTGCCATCATTGCCTTGCAACTGGTCTTGATTGGACTGCCAAGGCTGGTCAGGGTTGTAAAGCGCCCCGCCCTCCTCGTATTGGCTGGCGTCAATCAAGTCACCTTGAATGCCACCGTCAAACCCATTCGTGCCGACCCAACCACCGGCACCACCCATGGGGTCTGCTTTCCAGGGATTGACACGCACGCCCAATTCAACCGCCTCGTCTGAGAACTGAAGGCGCTCCACATTGACCAAGGTGTTGACACCTTGGCCACCCGCCTCTGCAGGCAGCCGGTCGGTCACCACCACCAGTGTGCTGGGTCGTGACTCTGGATTGGTGTAGTGTTCGTCAATGAGCGCTTTGCTGGCACTGTCGGCGGCCAAGTCTGAGTACTTCAGGGTCTCGACGACGTAACGTTTGCGAGCACCAGAGAACGTCACCATGTCTTGGTCTTGCCAACTGTCACCGGTCTGACCGTCTGCTCCACCATCGTAAAAGTCGTTACCGGCCGCGTCCTGAATTTGATCACCGCCGTCACCCGTGAAGATGACATCGTCGCCAGAACCCGTGTTCACCCAGTCGCGGCTCGCGGTCAGCCTCAGCGGCTGAATCCCCAAAGGCTCAGAACTGGGTTGATTTTGTCCATCCAGAGCAAACAACTGAGCACTCAAATCACCAAAATGAATATCCCTGAGGAGATACTCACCCGTCAACTTCCCATCCACGACGGTCAGGGTAATTGAGATTTCCTCCTGCTGCCTCGTATTTGGGTTGTACCGGGTGGTTGGTGTGATCGTCGGCGCGCCATTCGGCATGTAATAAAACACTTGGACAAGCTTGACCAAGTATTGCGCCCCTTCTACAAGGGTGACGCCTGGCCACGCGAAGCTAGCCACGGCTAGCTCGCCACCGACGAGCGCTACGCCATCGGCACCTTGGCTGAGTGCCATCAACTCAGCGGTATTTATCACGTCGCCGAAGCTGGTGCCTTCGATGTTGTTTTGAGTCCCGCCGCCTGCGTTCACACTCACATTCAGGCGCAATCCACCGTCCGAAAAATTCAAAGACTCGACATGGGTGATGCGGTCTGTCCCCAAGCCACCGAATTCCAACGGCAGCTTATCCACCACGGTGTAAACAGACTCACCATCCTGGACTTGGCGCGTGATGGTGAAGCGAGTAGAGGCCGCGTCGTAACTGACCCAATCATTGCCAGTACCGCCGTCAATGGTGTCGTTACCTTCACCCACAACAATTGCATCGTCTCCGCCACCGGTGTTGATGTAGTCATCTCCAGCGCCATCGCGCACGGTGTCGCGCCAAACCAAATTGAGAGTAAGCTCCAAGGCGGAAACGTTGATGGAGTCATCCCACTCGGTGCCTTCCCAGTTGTAGTCCATCAGAGATTTTGTATTGGTGGACCCATCCCACGAGTAGTTGGCCCGCCCCACCACCGCCAAATTCACCTCCATGTCCGCGAAACGCAGGACTTCGACGTCGATCAACACGTCCTCGCCATCCCCGCCTGCCTTGCTGTCTGTCACGGTGAAACTGTTGTCGGTATTGCGCTCAATGGCGTAACGCTCAAATTTGCCCGAATACTCAGCCACATCGACACCATCTCGCCCATTGGGTGTCCACATGTTCCTGTCTTCGGCTGCCGCGTCGGTGTTCGCTCCACCATTCAGTGTGTCGTTGCCTTTGTTGCCACGCAGGGTGTCGCCCCCTGCTCCGCCATAAAGTTGGTCGTTGCCATGCCCGCCATTCAGTCGATCTGAACCCACGAACGCTGACGCCAATCCACCATCGCCTGGCACAGCGCCCAAGGTTTCACCAAAATTATTGCCATCGATGTTGACGCCGCGAACAATCTCGGATGAACCGCCGTCGGTTGTAATCGTCCAGAGTTTGTCAACCCACACCTGAGGGCTCAGCCGCACCTCTTTGTCACTGAACTGCAAAGCATCGATGTTGAACACCACATCAACCCCATCTTGGGCATCTGTGCGCGTATCTGCGACGGTGAAGTAAACGGCCCCCTCTTGTCCGGTGACCGAACCATCGTCGTCTAGCGACTTGGTGATGTCATAAAACTTGGCTTTGGTACTGTACTGAACTCGGTTCTCGAGCTGCCATGGGTCCATGACACCAGTCAAACGCTCCACGTAGCTCTGGTCACCGCCATCGATGGTGTCATTCCCCGCCCCCCCCACAATTTGGTCGCCGCCAGCCCCCCCGTTCACCAAGTCATTGCCTTGGCCTGCTTCAATCCAATCGCGCTCATACTTGGTACTTGCTGAATGAAGCGCGTCAGCATCGATGACATCGTCGTAGTCTGTACCCTGAATGTTGTTTGATTCCCATTCGTTTCGTGCTTCATAGTTCAGCGACGGCGCCAAGTTAATGAATGCATCACTGAACGATATCTGCTCAATACCTCGCAACACATCCACCTCACCGCTGACGTTATTGGTCAACAGCGTATCCAGCCCTTGGCGCGACAGAGTCCACTGAGATTGGCTATCTGGCCAATAGCCCGCCAGATCACGACTTCCAACGCCACCATCCAATGTGTCGTTCCCAGCGCCGCCTTGCAAGGTGTCATCGCCGGCTCCGCCATTAATCTCATCATCGCCGTCGCCACCGCGCAATTCGTCATTGCCGCCCGCGCCATCGACCGTGTCGTTGCCTGTCGAGCCGTCATACCAATTAGCTTCACCGTCCCCGCTCCAGCTGTCATTTCCAGAGCGGTCCAGAAACAGCACATCACCAACGTCCCACAGCACACTGCCATCACGAGGCACGCGCCAAGCAAACTTTTGATCGCCAGAGACCCCCGTCAACAGACCGTCTGGAAAGACCGCCACCAGCAGGTAAGGTTGGTAATCCCCGGGCAACGAAGATGTATCGATCGTGAAACTCACCGAATGGTGGTCAACCGACAGGTTCAGCTTTGCCGCATCCACATAAATCGTGTGCGCATCGGGATACATCACCAACTTGAGACGCCCGCTCTCAGCGACTCCCGTGACTTGCTCTGGTAATGCCACCTGAGCATGCACTAAGCCATCCACCCCCTCAAACAAAGCGGACTCCCCATCGGCAAAGTTTTGCCCGCCTGTAGTCCCAGTCGCCCCTCGATACAAGCCCACAATCTGGCCGCTGGTATCGGCGGCATAAGCCACCACTTTGACGTCAACAGGTACGTTGTCGTCGCCCAGCACCTGCAGCACCACTGTACCGTTCTCCACCCGCAACGGCCCTTGCGCGGGCTGTCCAGACGCCTCCGTCTTGCTCGTGGCCCAGTAGCTCGGAACCGCATCCCCCGTGCTCGAGAACATGTGCAAGGGGCCCGCACCAGTCAACGTGCGATCAATCGAGCCGATGTAAGTCCAATCCTGGGGAACAGCCACATCGTCAGTCGACATATATTGGAAGTCACCGTATGGGTTGGATGTATCAATAGGCGCAGGCTCTGCGACATTGATCATCAATGCTTGGCTCGCTACCGATCCTGTGGCGGCCACCTTATATAGGCCCACGATCTCTCCGTTGTCCAAGGCCACCGCGACTCGCGCCACGTCCATGGTCTCACCGCTTGCTGTAGTCACTTGAAGCACCATGTCTGTGCCATCGATACGCAAAGGTCCCTGTGCGGGCAAGCCATTGGCCTCGGTGACACTCGTCGCCCAATAACTGGGCACCGTGTCATTGGTGCTCGAAAACATATGTATAGGAGCAGCACCAGCGGCAGCGCGAGCACCAGACAATGTCGATGCGATGTACGTCAATCCACTGGGAACAGTCACATCCGAATAGTCTTGGGTTTGGAAGTCGCCGTACAGGCTCGCATCAGCCACCAAAGCGGGATCCGGCGCCGGACCATCGACATTGATCATCAATGCTTGGCTCGCTACCGATCCTGTGGCGGCCACCTTATATAGGCCCACGATCTCTCCGTTGTCCAAGGCCACCGCGACTCGCGCCACGTCCATGGTCTCACCGCTTGCTGTAGTCACTTGAAGCACCATGTCTTTGCCATCGATACGCAAAGGTCCCTGTGCGGGCAAGCCATTGGCCTCGGTGACACTCGTCGCCCAATAACTGGGCACCGTGTCATTGGTGCTCGAAAACATATGTATAGGAGCAGCACCAGCGGCAGCGCGAGCACCAGACAATGCCGATGCGATGTACGTCAATCCATTGGGAACAGTCACATCCGAATAATCTTGGATTTGAAAGTCGCTGTACATGCTCGCATCAGCCACCAAAGCGGGGTCCGGAGCGGGACCATCGACATTGATCTGAATCGGTGGTGCATTGCCGTCCATCACTGGATACAAGCCGACCAGCTGGCCGGAAGCATTGGACTCATAAGGCACAGTCACCACATCAATAAGGGCGCCGGTCTGATCGACCGCCTGCAAAATCAGACCCTGCGGCGAAACCTTGAGCGGCCCCTGGCCGACCTCCCCAGCCGATCTCGGCGCATTGGTTGCCCAAAAACTCGGCGTCAAATCCGCAGCGTCGGAGAACAAATGCAGCGGCACGGTTCCTAAAATTGACCCTTCAGTCCAAACAACGGATGCGATATAGACCCATCCCTCAGGCACCGTGACGTCCGAGTTGCCTAAATCTTGAAACTCGCTGTAGCCGCCACCACCATTGACCGCTGAACCCTGAGCCGTAGCCCCAACACCAATCGTTACCATGGTCACTGACTCCATTAAATAATGAATTAAATTTTACTTAATTAATTTATTCTACAAATTAATTAAACTATCACTGATTCATTTTGACAGATTACTAAAATGATTACTAGGGATGGTCTGCATAACCCCCGCCACAACGCGAGTTGATGCGTGAATGTTCACATGGCGAAACTAGAACTGAATTGGCCGTCGATTTCCCGTTTTTCAGGCTGCAAGGCCTGCGCTTTTGGGCCTTCGCCCACGCTGCAGGCGCACTCATGCCTGCGCCCCCTGCAATATTCGTCTACGCACCATCCACAAATTCGACAGCGCAAACATCACGAGCAACTGGTTGGTGTTTTTGGCCAAGCCCCGGTAACGCGCCCTGCGATGTCCGAATTGACACTTGATCACCCGAAACGTGTGCTCTACCTTGGCTCGGATGCTGGCCTTGAGTTTTTCCAGCTTGTCGCGCAACGCGTGACTGGGTTTGGTTTTGTTCAGCGTTTTGCGCTTGCCCGGCATCATGGCTATTTGCCAATCCACACCCGGGAGCTGCTTTTGGATCTCTTCGCGCTTTTCAACGCCCCGGTAACCCGAGTCGGCAAAGACCATTTCCTCCTCGCCGTGCAGCAAGGCATGCGCTTGGGTGATGTCGTGAGCGTTGGCCGCAGTGGTTGTGACCGTGTGCACCAAACCCGATTGAGCGTCCACACCAATGTGGGCCTTCATGCCAAAGTGCCATTGGTTGCCCTTCTTGGTTTGATGCATCTCAGGGTCTCGCTCGCCCTTGTCGTTTTTGGTCGAACAAGGCGCGGCAATCAACGTAGCGTCCACCACAGTACCGGTCTTGAGCATCAGACCGCGATCGATCAGTTTGGCGTTGACAGTGGCCAGAATCTGCTGACCCAACCCATTCGCTTCAAGCATGTGGCGCTGACTTGGGGTTTTGCCAAACCGCAGGATAGTGGTTTCGTCAGGCAAACGGGTCATGCCAGCGTCCAGGTGAGCAAACTCTTGGTACAGCGGGATGTCATGCAACGCCTCTTCCATGGCGGGGTCGGAGTGGCCAAAGAACTGCTGGAGCAGGTGTATGCGCAGCATCACTTCTGTGGCAAACGGAGGCCGACCGGTCTTGCCCGCAGGCGCGTAAGGTGCAATCAACGACAACAACTCAGATCACGGGATCACCAGGTTCATCTCATCGAGAAATTCCCGCTTGCGCGTGCGCTTGGTGACAAGCTCAAATCCAGTGGTGGCAAGGCTCATTTGTTTCATGACTTAACTGTCTCAAATCAGGCCGTCACGGGGCTGACTTTTGCAGACTTTCCCTAGTTATGATCTGCCAAACGCCAAGGCACTTGAGTGCAAAGCCTCAGTCCTGATGGATGAAGTTGACGCGTAACGCCTTGATGCCAGTTCCCAGAAGCGGCGATCGAACCTAAATTCCCTGAAGTGAAAATGGTACGCCCTTATTGGCAAGCACGTAGCCGATGGATGGAACCAGAATGAAATCGTGGGGGTGGGGGTACGGTGGGGTCTTCGGGTTGGAGATTTTTCCTATCACTTACAAACAAGTCTAACGATCAGTTCGTAGGGCCCCTGCACTTGGCATCACGTCTGCGACTGAATTTATTGGACCACAAACCTTTATGGCAAAGCGACAACCCATTGGTGGGTTAATAGGTGGGTAAGCAACTCAAAAAAGAAAAAGCCCTAAGTAAATTAATTACTTAGGGCTTATCTTGGCGGAAACGGAGGGATTCGAACCCTCGATGAGGCTCTACACCCCATACTCCCTTAGCAGGGGAGCACCTTCGGCCACTCGGTCACGTTTCCAGTGGATTAGATTATAGCTCAGGCTTGGTCCAGATCGAAGGCTTTGTGCAGAGCGCGCACAGCCAATTCCATGTATTTTTCGTCGATCACGACCGAGGTTTTGATTTCGGAAGTCGAGATCATTTGGATGTTGATGCCCTCTTCGCTCAAGCTGCGGAACATCTTGCTGGCCACACCCACATGGCTGCGCATGCCGATGCCGACGATGGACACTTTGCAGATCTTGGCGTCACCCGACACTTCAGCTGCGCCCAAAGAGGGCAGCACTTTTTCCTTGAGCAGGTCAATGGTTTTGGCGTAGTCGTTGCGGTGCACGGTGAAGCTGAAGTCGGTCTTGCCGTCTTTGCTCAGGTTCTGGATGATCACATCGACTTCGATGTTGGCATCGGCCACAGCGCCCAAAATTTGGTAGGCGATGCCAGGCTTGTCGGGCACGCCCAACACAGAGATTTTGGCTTCGTCGCGGTTGAATGCGATGCCGGAAACGACGGCTTGTTCCATTTGTTCGTCTTCCTCAAAAGTGATCAGGGTGCCGGATGCGGCTTCTTCGTTGATGTCGATGTCCCAAGGCGTGAAGCTCGAGAGCACACGCATGGGCACTTTGTACTTGCCCGCAAATTCCACCGAGCGGATCTGCAGAACCTTAGAGCCCAGTGACGCCATCTCCAGCATCTCTTCAAAGCTCACCGTGTGCAAGCGACGGGCTTCGGGCACCACGCGCGGGTCGGTGGTGTAGACGCCGTCCACATCGGTGTAGATCAGGCATTCGTCGGCTTTGAGGGCCGCAGCAACAGCCACGGCCGAAGTGTCTGAGCCGCCACGACCGAGCGTGGTGATGTTGCCGTTGTCGTCCACACCTTGAAAGCCGGTGATGATGACCACCTTGCCGGCATTCAGATCGGCCATGACCTTTTGGTCATCGATGGACTGGATGCGGGCTTTGGTGAAGGCGTCGTTGGTTTTGATGGCCACTTGCCAGCCGGCGTAGCTGACCGAGGGCTGACCTTCGGATTGCAAAGCAATGGCCAAAAGCGCCGACGACGCCTGCTCTCCGGTGGAGGCGAGCATGTCGAGTTCGCGGCTGTAAGCGGTGCCGGGTTTGGCGGGCGCCAACTCTTTGGCCAGGCCCAGCAAGCGGTTGGTTTCACCGCTCATGGCACTGGGAACCACCACGATTTGGTGGCCAGCACGGGCCCATTTGGCCACGCGCTTGGCGACATTGCGGATGCGCTCGGTCGAGCCCATCGAGGTGCCGCCGTATTTGTGAACGATCAAAGCCATGTGTAGTTTGGGTAAAAGAAAAAAGCGGATGTAGCGCAGCAAATTATTGGGACGCCGCACTCCCGGTGTTCAAAGGGGGGAGCCCCAGCAAAACTTGTCGATTGTATCAACGGGGCTGACGCGTACATGACCCGCCAGGTCCTTAGGCCAGACTTGTCCAAACACTGGGGTCCACGCGCGCGGCCGCGCGCATTGGCTGGTGGTTTCAGCAGGCCAAGAATGACAACCCTGCGCCGTAGCGCTCCACAAAGCCCTGCCCCACTTTCAAGTGAAGACGGTGCCCCCGCGTGGTGCAGGCCGCCACCTGGTCGAGCAACTCGTGCAGCTGCGCGGTGCTGGGCGTGGTGGCGTGGAGCTGGCGCAGCCAGTGGCGCAACACCAGCGCTTGGCGGGCGCGACTGAGCTGCTGCAGGGCGTGGATGCGAGGGGGCACACCGACTTGCGCCAGGTCTTGCGCCGCCACTTCGTTCAACACCTCTTGGGCTTGGGCGGCATGGGCGGCGCTGCGGGCAAAGGTCTCGCGAAAAGCGGGCAAGGCCTCGGCCAGCGCAGGCAAGACACGGGCGCGGATGCGGTTGCGGGTGAACTTCTCGTCGGCATTGCTGGGGTCTTCCACCCAGGTTTGTCCCTGACTTTGCAACCATTCGCGCAAACTCGCACCCGGCACACCCAACCACGGGCGGTGCCATGCCAGACCCTGCCGCTGCCAGTGCGCGGGCATGCTGGCCAAACCGGGCAGGCCTGCGCCTCGCGACAAGGCAATCAACAAGGTTTCGATCTGATCGTCGGCATGCTGCGCCAAAACGATATCGCGCACCTCGGGCCATTCGGTCTTGACGGCTTCGGCCAGCGCGGCGTAACGGGCTTGGCGCGCTGCGTCTTCGGGGCTTTGGCCTGATGCGTGGCCTGCCTGAACTCGGCGCACGGTCAGCGGCACCCCCAGGACCACACACAAGGCGCGGCAATGCGACTCAAAGCCATCGGCAGCGGCCTGCAGGCCATGGTGGATGTGCACCGCCCTCACCTGCCCTGGCCAACGCTGTGAGCAAGCCAGGAGCAGTGCGGTGGAGTCGGCCCCGCCACTGAAGGCGACTGCAAAAGGAAGGCCCGGGCTGAAACCAGCCAAGGCCTGCTCGGGAGGGGCTGCCCGGTGCGCTGCCATGGGTAAAGCCTGCGGCTGCTCAGCGGGATTCAAAACGGATTTATTTACCCGCTTTGGTGTCGGTGAAGCGGCCGTAGCTGTTGAGGCGCTCGTAGCGGCGCTCGAGCAGTTCTTTGGGTTTGAGATCGGCCACCTGCCGCCAGGCATCGCCCAAAGCGCGCTTGAGGAAAGACACCATTTGGTGCGTGTCACGGTGGGCACCGCCCACAGGCTCGTTAACGATCTTGTCCACCAGACCCAGGGCCTTGAGACGGTGGGCGGTGATGCCCAACGCATCGGCTGCCACTTCGGCTTTTTCGCTGGTTTTCCAAAGAATGGAAGCGCAACCTTCGGGGCTGATGACCGAATAGACCGAGTACTGCAGCATCAAGACCTGGTCTGCCACCGAAATGGCCAAGGCACCGCCGGAGCCGCCTTCACCGATGATGGTCGTGATGATCGGGACTTCGAGCTGCGCCATCTCGAAAATATTGCGGCCAATGGCTTCAGATTGGCCGCGCTCTTCGGCGTCAATGCCGGGGTAGGCACCCGGCGTGTCCACAAAAGTGAAGACGGGCAACTTGAATTTTTCGGCGGTCTTCATGAGGCGCAGCGCTTTGCGGTAGCCCTCGGGCTTGCTCATGCCGAAATTGCGCAGAGTGCGCTCTTTGGTGTCGCGCCCTTTTTGCTGGCCCAGCACCATGCAGGCTTGCCCATTGAAGCGGGCCAGGCCGCCCACTATCGACAAATCGTCGGCAAAGTGGCGGTCGCCGTGCATCTCGACAAAGTCGGTAAAGATGCCGTGGATGTAGTCCAGTGTGTAAGGCCGCTCGGGGTGGCGAGAGATTTTGGTGACCTGCCAAGGGCTCAGGTCGCTGTAGATGTCTTTGGTCAGTTGCTGGCTTTTTTTGCTCAGCTGCTCGATTTCGAGGGTGATGTCCACCGCCGACTCGCTTTGCACATAGCGCAACTCTTCGATCTTGGCTTCGAGTTCGGCAACGGGTTGCTCAAAGTCGAGAAATGTTTTTTTGGCCAAGTTTGACTCCTCTCTGTTCAGTTTCCGGGTAGACGCAGCGTCCAGCCCCTCAATACGCCACCGGCACGGGGTCCAATGAGCGCCAAATATACCAAGTTGCCACAGTCGAATACGGGCTCCAGGCCTGAGCAACCTCACGGGCGTCGCTGCGGCTGACGGGCTCGCCAGAGAAATAGTTGCGGCTGATGCCATTGATCAGGCCCACATCGTCAAGCGGCAGCACATTGGGTCGCAACAGGTGAAAGATCAGGAACATCTCGGCCGTCCAACGGCCAATGCCTCGTATCGCCACCAACTCATCAATGATGGCCTCGTCATCCATCTCTTGCCATGCCTTCACGTGCACCGCACCCGAGCTGAAGTGCACCGCCAGATCGACCAGGTACTCAACCTTTCGGGCTGACAAACCGGCCGCGCGCATGTCGTCCACTTTGAGTTTCAGCACAGCGGCAGGCGTGAGCCGTTTGGTCAAGGCCGAAAAACGGTCCCACACCGATTGCGCGGCCTTGACCGAAATTTGTTGCCCAACAATCGAGCGGGCCAAGGTCACAAACGCATCGCCCCGGGTTTCGAGAATGGCATCGCCAAACTGGGGGATGAGTTTTTTCATGACCCGGTCTTTTCTGGCCAGGTGTGCACAGGCCTCTGCCCAATAAGCGGGCGTGACAGGGATCACCTCCAGGCTGGGGCTGAGCGTCACTGCGCCGCCTCCCAGGTCGTGCCTGCGGCCGAGTCTTTGAGCACAATCCCCAGCGCCAGCAAATCGTTGCGGATGCGGTCGGCTTCGGCAAAGTTTTTGGCCTTTTTGGCGTCGGCCCGCGCCTGAATATGGGCCTGAATGGCCGTTTCATCCATACGGGCCCCCGCCTGCAGGTACACGGTCGGATCGGTTTGCAGCAAGCCCAACAAGCCGCCCAGGGCTTTGAGCAAGCCCGAGCGCTCGCCAGAGCCACTGCGGTTGACTTCGCCTGCCAACTCGAACAACACGGCCACCGCCTCGGGGGTGCCGAAGTCTTCGTCCATGGCGGCCTTAAAGCGGGCGGCCAAAGGGTCGGTCCAGTCGATGGTGACTGGGGCTGGCGGCACAGCTTGCACGGCGGTATACAAGCGCTTCAAAGCGCCTTTGGCGTCGTTCAGGTGCACATCGCTGTAATTGAGCGAGCTGCGGTAGTGGCTGCGCACAATGAAAAAGCGAACGGTCTCAGGGTCAAACTCTTTGAGCACATCACGGATCGTGAAGAAATTGCCCAGGCTCTTGGACATCTTCTCGTTGTCCACGTTGATGAAGCCGTTGTGCATCCAAAAGCGGGCCAGAGGCTGGCCGTTGGCGCCTTCACTTTGGGCGATTTCGTTTTCGTGGTGCGGAAACTGCAGGTCAGCGCCGCCGCCGTGGATGTCAAAAGTCTGGCCCAAGAGCTCACAGGCCATGGCCGAGCACTCGATGTGCCAGCCGGGACGGCCCGTGCCAAAGGGACTGGCCCATTTCACGTCTTCGGGCTCGGTAGATTTGGCACTCTTCCAAAGGACAAAGTCCAGCGGGTCTTGCTTGTCGGTCTCCACGGCCACGCGCTCGCCTGCATTGAGCTCATCCAGCGACTTGCCTGACAACTTGCCGTAACCCGCAAACTTGCGCACCGAATAGTTCACATCGCCATTGCCCGCGCGGTAGGCCAGGCCTTTTTGCTCCAGGGTGCCGATCATGCTGAGCATCTGGGGCACATAGTCGGTGGCACGGGGCTCGTGCTGGGGGCGCTCGATACCCAGGGCGTCGGCGTCCTGGTGCAGCGCGTCGATCATGCGGTCGGTCAAGCCGCGGATGGTTTCGCCATTTTCCAGGGCGCGTTTGATGATTTTGTCGTCGATGTCGGTCACGTTGCGCACATAGGTGACCCGGTAGCCACTGGCTTTGAGCCAGCGCTGAACCACATCGAAAGCGATCATTGAGCGGGCATGCCCCAGGTGGCACAGGTCGTACACGGTCATGCCGCACACATACATGCGCACATGTCCGGGATCGGCCGGAGAAAAATCAGAAACAGCACGGCTGAGCGTGTTGAAAATGCGCAAACTCATGTCAGATCGAAAAAATGGCGGTCAACAAAAGCCGCTTGGAGTGCTGCGCACCCAAGGCCGTTGGCTCAGGCAACGGCGGCAAAACGGCTCAAAAAAAGCCAGCGCGCACGGGGCTGGCGGCACCTTTCGGCACGCGGATAACCGCGAGGGGCTCCGCTACAATGACTGCTCAGTATATCCCCGAGCCAAGGCCTGTGGTGCTCTTTTTGAGTCGGCCTGCGCCACCCCCAGCGGCTCGGCAGCCTCTTTTTTGACCCCCCCTCTTTCTTTGGGCACGCATGCGAACCTGGCTCAGTTGGATGGCTTTTTGCACCCTGTGGACTTGCAGCCTCGGCGTGCGGGCCGACGTGTACACCGATGTCAGCGCTTTGGTGCAAAACGGCCAATGGGCGCAAGCCCAGACTTTGGCTGAGGCCAGGCTGAACACCACTCCCACCGATCCCCAAATGCGTCTGCTGCAAAGCCATATCCAAACCGGCCTGGGCCAAACCCAAGCGGCCATGGACACGTTGCGCGCGCTGACCCAGTCTTTCCCCGAATTGCCCGAACCTCACAACAACCTGGCGGCCTTGCTGGTGCGCGAGAACCGCCACGATGAAGCGCTGCTTGCCTTGCAGGCGGCCCTGAGGGCGCGGCCGGACTACGCGCTGGCCCTTGAAAATCTGGGTGATCTGCATTTGGCGATGGCAGCCCAGGCCTTCGCGCGGGCCAGGCTTGTGACGCCTCAGATCGCCCGTTTGCAAGCCAAGCAACTGGCCACCGAACAGGTGATACGCACGCCCTGAACCCACTGCGCGAGTGGCCGTCATGCTGACAGCCCTGCCCGACCATCCATCAACCTTTCATGCTTTCACCCATGCCCCCTCTGAATCACCATCGCCGCTGGGTCGCCCTGGCCCTGAGCTTGAGCTTGTTGGCCCCCTGGGGCGCACAGGCGCAAAACACCAGCACACCCAAAGTGCGCATCAGCACCTCCATGGGTGACATCGAAGCGGAGCTGTACGCCGACAAAGCGCCTAAAACCGTGGCCAACTTTTTGCAGTACGTGCAAGACAAGCACTACGAGGGCACGATTTTTCACCGTGTAATTGCCGGCTTCATGGTGCAAGGCGGCGGCTTTGATGCCCAGTACAAAGAAAAGAAAACACGCGCGCCTGTCCAACACGAGGGACGACAAGCACTGGCTGGCGGCCTGAAAAACACCACCGGCACGCTGGCCATGGCCCGCACCAACGACCCCCAATCGGCCACCGCCCAGTTCTTCATCAACGTGGTGGACAACGCTTTTCTCGACCCCACCCCCATTCCTGATGGGGACCCGGTCGCCAAATTTCAATACCAAGGCCGTGTCTACGAGAACGTGGCCCGCGCCCAACTGCTGAATGCACCCCAGCTGTTCGGCTACACCGTTTTTGGCAAAGTCACATCCGGCATGGATGTGGTCCAAAAAATCCGCAACACGCCCACGGGCGCAGGCGGCCCCTTCCCGACCGATGTTCCACGGACGCCGGTTGTCATCCAATCCATCACTTTGTTGAAGTAACAC
Organism: Limnohabitans sp. Bal53; assembly: GCF_003063355.1. Taxonomy (GTDB): domain Bacteria; phylum Pseudomonadota; class Gammaproteobacteria; order Burkholderiales; family Burkholderiaceae_C; genus Limnohabitans_A. The sequence goes on from NZ_NESH01000001.1 coordinate 59,623, forward strand.
CATGAGCAACCCACAAGTCGAACTGCACATCACCGGCTACGGCGTCATCACACTCGAGCTGGACGCTGAAAAAGCCCCCAAGTCAACCGAAAACTTCTTGGCCTATGTGAACAAGGGCCACTACAACAACACGATTTTTCACCGTGTGATCCCCGGCTTCATGATCCAAGGCGGCGGCTTTGAGCCCGGCATGAGCCAAAAGCCCACCGATGCCACCATCGAGAACGAAGCCAACAACGGCCTGAAAAACGACGAGTACACCGTGGCCATGGCCCGCACCTCGGCCCCCCACTCCGCTTCCTCGCAGTTCTTCATCAACGTCGCCAAAAACGACTTTTTGAACCACACTGCCCCCTCCATGCAAGGCTGGGGCTATGCCGTGTTCGGCAAAGTGGTCAAGGGCACCGAAGTGGTCGACCAGATCAAAGGCGTGAAAACCGGCAACCGCGGCGGCCACGGTGACGTGCCCAAAGAGGACGTCGTGATCGAAAAAGCCATCGCACTGTGATGGGCTAAGCCGTGTCCGCAGACCCGCGCACCACAGCCCCGAACCTCGGTCGGCTGACTGCGCCAGCGGCATGGCAAACCGTGGACCTGATCTCGGACCTGCATTTGCAGGCTTCCGAGACGGCCACTTTTGAAGCTTGGCGTGACTACATGGCCAGCACCGCCGCCGATGCGGTGCTGATCCTGGGTGACTTGTTTGAAGTTTGGGTGGGCGACGATGCCGTCGAGTCCGACCTTTTTTTGCAAACCTGTGCGCAAGTCTTACGCCAGACTGCACAGCGCTTGCATGTGGCTTTCATGCCAGGCAACAGGGATTTTCTGGTCGGGCCGGCATTCTTGTCCAATTGCGGTGTGCACGCCTTGAGCGATCCTTCTGTGCTGCATTGGGGCGAGCAGCGCATTTTGCTTACCCACGGGGATGCCCTTTGCCTGGATGACCGCGCCTACCAAGTCTTTCGCCAGCAGGTGCGACACAACGACTGGCAAACCGAATTTCTAGCCAAACCCTTGCACGAGCGCTTGGGCTTGGCACGCGCCATGCGGGCGCAAAGCGAGTCCCAAAAACACAAAGGCATGGTCTACGCCGATGCCGATGTACTGATGGCCCTGAACTGGCTCCATGCCGCCGGTGCCGATCGTCTGGTGCATGGCCACACCCACAAGCCCGCCGACCACCTTCTGGGTACAGGGCACAGGCATGTGCTGAGCGACTGGTCGCTGGACCACGCGCCGACTCGGGCCCAAGTGTTCAGGCTGCGACTCGGCGGTGATTTCACCCGCATGGACCTGACGACAAGCGCCAAGCTTGCTGAGTAAGCTCAAGCTTCAGGTCAGACACCCGAGCTCATGGCCGTCTGCGACCGCGATCGGTGTTGTGCGGCGGCAGGTTTCTGCCTCAATACGCACCCACTAGACCGGCCCTCATAACAGCTGGATCAAGCGGGCTGCACAGCTGCCCGCTTGACGCGCCACAGCAGCCACAAGGCGATGCTCAAGTTGAGCGCATTCCACAGCACGCCGTTGATGAACGCCGCGTGGTAGGAGCCGGTGAGGTCAAACACCTTGCCCGACATCCAGCCGCCCAACGCCATCCCCAAGAGCGTGGCCATGATGACTGCGCCCACGCGAGAGCCCGCTTCTTTGGCCGGAAAGTACTCGCGCACGATGATGGCGTAGGCTGGCACGATGCCGCCCTGAAACAGGCCAAACAAGGCAGAAATGATGTAGAGCGAGACCAGGCCGTTAAAAGGCAAAAACAAGAGCAGCGCCACGCCCTGCAAAACCGAGCCCAGCACCAGCGTGCGCAAGCCGCCGATACGGTCACAAATCGCCCCGGAAATCAAACGGCTGGCGATGCCGCTGGCCAGCATGAGCGAGAGCATTTCAGCCCCGCGTGCCGCACCAAAACCCAGGTCGGTGCAGTACGCCACGATGTGCACCTGCGGCATGGCCATGGCCACACAGCAAGCCACACCCGCCACGCACAGCAAAAACTGTGCGTTGTTGGGGCTCAGGCCAAAGGGCCGCTGCGACTGCAGGGCCTGGGCGCTGCCCACCACCGGGGTTTGCAGCAAGGGCGGGCGCTGGCGCATCAGCAAGCTGAGCAGCACCATGCCGATGCCACAAAAAAGGCCCAGCGCCACGTAGGTGTTGCGCCAGCCCACAGTCTCGACACCGTGCTGGGCCAAAGGCGGCCAGATGGCACCGGCCACGTAGTTGCCGCTGGCGCACACCGCCACGGCAATGCCACGGCGCTTGCGCCACCACAGCGAGGTATCGGCCACCAAGGGCGCAAAGGTGGTGGAGCTGCCAATCAGACCCAAAAGCAAGCCATGCGCCAGCGCAAACCACCAGATGTTGCCGGACAGACTGGCCGCGATGAAACCCAGGCCCGTGCCCACACCCCCCAAAAACAAAGGCACATGCACGCCCGCCCGGTCGGCCCAGCGGCCCATGAACAAACCTCCGACACCAAAGCCGATCATCATCAAGGTGTAAGGCAAGGAAGCATCGGCCCGGCTGACGCCAAACTCGGCCTGAACGGCAGGCAGCACCACGGCCACCACGTACATGCTGGAGCCCCCCAGCGTCATCAAGGCCAGCGTGACCATCAAACGCCTTGCGGCATAAGCGGAGTCGATCAGGTGTTCAGCAGCGGCAGTCGTTGAGCTCATGCCACCAGATTAGCAGGCACAGACCCGCAAGCTTGGCAAATGCGGGACAAGCCGCCTGCGCTCAGGGGCAGGGGCAGTCTCAGCTCACCACATCCTTGATGCGCGGCCAAGTGTTCCGGATGTGTTCGCCCATGATGCGCGACAGGGCCTGACCGTCCCGAGCAGCCAAGGCCTGCATCATCTGCTCATGTTCGGCCATGGCGGCATTCCAATTTTCCAGGGTGGAGTTGGCGCTGCATCACGATCGCTTCGCGCACAGGTGTGCGGCCCCCCCAGCAGCTGGGCCACCTCCACCCATTGGATGCGCTCGCTCGGTCGCTGGCGCCAGGACACGATCAGGTCGCGCAAACGATGGGAAACTTCTTTGTGGAGCGCGTTGCACATTATTGGGGACATATTGGAGGTGTTGCCCGTTTTGGTCAGAACCTGCTCTAGTCTGGTACGTCCATGCCAATCAAATAGCCTATGAGGGAAATCAGGTTTTGTGCTAACCGCCGTGACACGATCGGCCATTCGGTCAGACTCTGCATGCTTGTCATTGTTGAACGCACAAGTGCCGCGGACACTGCGCCCAAACATCCCATACACATGAGCTACGCATGCTCCAGGGGGCTTATCGGCCTAAAAAGCGACTGCCCGAGAGGCCCGAAACCAAAGACTTTCATCCAAAATCAAGCACCTCAGGGTGGCCTCGAAACTCAAGCTGCCAGCAAACTGTCCTCTGAAACCGGCGCGTCCAATGTTCTGGCGGGAATCAAATCAGATGCAGCGTGTTTGAACGCAGCTACCAATTGGCCCTCGCCCATCTCGAAAATATCGTCTTGAAGGAGTCGGGTAAAGAACAGATCAGCCGACAACTGCGGCGCGTGCTGATGGCAATAGTCGGTCACCAAGCTTCGATAAAAGCCCATAAAGTCAAGCATCAGGGCACAGGTTTTCTCCACATCGACCAGTTGCATCTGCTCGGGCACAGACAACAGTTTCAGCGGATTTTCGTTGTACAAACCAAACCGGGTCCAGCCGAATTTGGGATAAGCAGTTTGCACACGCCAGTCGGCGTAATAAGGCTTGAAATACGTTTGCATGCACTGGTCTGTGGCCACCAAAGCAAACAAGCACAACACAAACATGGGACGCAACTCAGGGTCGATGTCTTGGAGATCTTCTTGGACATGTGACCAGTTTTTGCCGCCAAACTGGATCAGGTCCTTGTCGTTCAATATATCTCTCAGCACCTGGGGCACTTCGGTGAATTGAAGCTTGCCGATGTCACTTTGAAAACCATGGTCGAAGTATTTGACGATGCTCATCTTTGCCTTTCAATACAACAAATGAATTCAGCAAATGACCCATCCAAAATCTATGAAGCTGACGCGGGACAGAACAAGCCCCACAAAAAAATCCGGACAGGCACCTTTTACCGCAATCACAATTTATATTTTAAAGACATCTTAATAATTAATTTTTAAAATACAGCAGACATTTGAAAAAATATTACATTTAGATTCAATTGCAGATGGATGGGTGCGAGGAACCCACCAGCTTGAGACCCCCCCCCGCAACCGATAACGAGAACTCAGGCTCCTTCAAAAAGAACCCCAAAACCATTCAGCCTCACGGGCGTACCATCTGACAAGTGCTGGGCAAACTGGCCTGCTCGGCCTTGATCTGGCGCACCACTTTGAAGCCATAACCCGAGCCTTCAACGTCAAAGGGCACACCAGGTGTGCCTTGGCGTGCCATTACACCGACCGCCAGCGGTTGCTGAAACTGGTGGTCTTGGGCGCGCATGCTGCCGGTTTGCCCGGCGATGCTGACGCGGGCTTTTTCCAGTTGCATGGCCACAGCCACAGGATCGGTGCCCCCGGCTTTTTGCACCGCTTGCGCCAGCGCCTCGATCATGAGCTGCATGCGCACATGCACATAATCTTCGGACGGTTTGGGAAAGCGTTGGCGGAAGTCTTGGTAAAACTGGGCGCTGGCCTGGCCTGGCACATTGGGCAGCCAGTCGGCCACCGCGATCACGCGGCCCACACCGGCTTCACCAATGGCCGCAGGCGCGCCCAGGGCGTTGCCATAAAAGGTGTAGAACTTGCCTTCGTAACCGGCCTCGCGTGCAGCTTTGACCAAGAGCGTCAGGTCATTGCCCCAGTTGCCCGTGATCACGGCCTGAGCACCGCTGGCCTTGATCTTGGCCGCATAGGGCAAAAAGTCTTTGACCCGGCCCATGGGGTGCAACTCGTCGCCCACGATCTGCACATCTGGGCGCTGTACGCCCAACTGCCGCCGGGCCTCGCGCAATACGGCCTGCCCGAAGCTGTAGTCCTGACCGATCAAGTAGGCCGATTTGACGCTGGGGTCTTCGCGCAAGACCTGCATGAGGGCCGCCATGCGCATGTCGGCATGGGCGTCAAAACGGAAATGCCAGAAGCTGCATTTCTCGTTGGTCAAGGCCGGATCAACCGCCGAGTAATTGAGAAAGAGCACGCGCCGGGTGGGCTCGCGCTCGTTGTGCTTGTTGATCGCGTCGATCAGGGCCGCCGCATTGGCCGAGGAGTTGCCTTGCAACACAACCTGTGCACCGTCATCGATGGCCGATTTAAGGGCCGACAAAGCCTCTTCGCTTTGACCTTTGCTGTCGTGGCGCGTGAGCACCAGGGGCCGCATGCCTTGTGCGGTCTGGACGCCGCCGCGGGCATTGACCCGCTCGACCGCCCAGGCGATGTTGCGCACCACAGATTCCCCCGTGTTGGCAAACGGGCCGCTCAGGCCCTCGATCAAGGCCAACCGAATGGGCACGGGCGACTGGGCATGTGCAGGTACAAAACACAGAGCAGCGGCACACGCGAGCACCGCACGGCGCGAGAAAAAGGGGTGTGAATACATGGCAAGACGGATGAAGGACCGAAACTCAGCCCCTGCAAGCAAAGGGGCGGAGTTTAACCAGTCAGCGTGCACCACATCGGGTTAACCCGAATTCCCACAGGGTTTGTCCAGGGCTTGCTCAGGGCGTGTACCGAAACCTCAAGGCCGAGCTAACTCGTGCAGCGGCCAGCGCGGTTTCACATCAAAGCTGTAGCGCGCCTGGGCAGTTTGCGCGCCAGCTTGTAAGCGCATGGCGGCAGCCATGGCGATCATGGCGCCGTTGTCGGTGCACAGATGCAGCTCAGGGTAGTGCACCCGCACTTGGGCTTTGGTGCAGGCCGCGTTGAGCTGCGCACGCAATTCGCGGTTGGCCCCCACGCCACCGGCCACCACCAAACGCTTCATGCCGCTGGCTTTGAGCGCTGTCATGGACTTTTTGACCAGCACCTCCACAATGGCGGCCTGGGTAGATGCGGCCAAATCAGCCCGCTCAGGTGCGCCTTCGGTGTGGGCGGCGGGGCCGATTTTCTGGCTTTGGGTCAGTACCGCCGTTTTGAGCCCGGCAAAGGAAAAATCCAGATCGCCGCTGTGCAGTAAAGGTCGGGGCAACTTGTAAGCCGCCGGGTTGCCCTGCTCGGCCAGACGCGAGAGGCCCGGACCACCGGGATAAGGCAGGCCCATGAGCTTGGCGGATTTGTCAAAGGCTTCGCCTGCAGCGTCGTCAATCGTTTCGCCCAGCAGTTCATAGCGGCCCACGCCGTCCACCCGCATCAGTTGCGTGTGGCCACCGGAGACCAGCAAGGCAATGAACGGGAATTCAGGCGGGTCGGCACTCAAAAAAGGCGAGAGCAAATGCCCCTCCAAATGGTGCACACCCAACACCGGCTTGCCCAAAGACGCGGCCAGCGCACAGGCCACACCCGAGCCCACCAACAGCGCCCCAGCCAGTCCCGGCCCCCGGGTGTAGGCCACCACGTCGATATCGGCCAAAGTAGCCCCCGCCTCGGCCAGGACCTGACGTGTGAGCGGCAGCACCCGGCGGATGTGGTCGCGGCTGGCCAACTCGGGCACCACACCGCCATAGGCCTGATGCATCTCGATCTGGCTGTAGAGCGCGTGCGACAACAAGCGCGGCATGTCAGGGCCCGTGGTGGCCACCAAGGCCACGCCCGTCTCGTCGCAAGAAGATTCGATACCCAATATGTGCATGAGAGGGAGTTTAAGCGGGGCATGAGGGGATGCTCCAGCCCTTGGCCATAATCTCAGCCAGATCGATGCCCTCTGCCCGATGAGTTTTGAGCCTTTTACCGTCCACGTGAAAGCTTTGGCCACCGGGGCCTTGCGCCTCTCAACACCTTGCAATTCAAAGTCCACACATGACCCATCTCCAACTGATTTCTTCCATGGCCACCAAGCCGCTGCTGGCCGATCTGGTGGCGCTTTACCAAGCACAGGCCCCTGGCGTTCACATCCAGGTGGAGTCGGTCGGCGGCGTGGATGCGACTCAGCGCGTACAAGCCGGCGAGGGGTTTGATGCCGTGGTACTGGCCAGCGACGCAATCGACAAACTGATCGCCAGCGACCATGTACTGGCGGGCAGCCGGGTTGATCTGGTGCATTCGGGTGTGGCTGTGGCTGTGCCTGAGGGCCAGTCTGCGCCAGACATCGCCAGCGAAGACGCGCTGCGTCAAGCCGTGCTGGCCGCGCCCTCCGTGGGCCTGTCCACCGGCCCCAGTGGGGTGCAGCTGCGCCAACTGTTTGAGCGCTGGGGCATCCTCACGCAGATCGGGTCGAAATTGGTACAAGCCAAGCCAGGTGTGCCGGTGGGCGCCCTGCTGGCCCGTGGCGAGGTGGCGCTGGGCTTTCAGCAGCTGAGCGAAATGCGTGGCGTGGCAGGCATCACGGTGCTGGGCCCATTGCCCCAGGCGGTGCAGATCACGACCACCTTTTCAGGCTGTGTGCCCCACAGCTGCACACAGCCTGATGCGGTACGCAGCGTGTTGGCTTTTTGGGCATCGCCCGCCTGCCGGGCATTGAAAGAACAACACGGCATGACCGCCCCTTGACTTGCGCTTGACCCGCCGCACTCGCCGCGGATCAGACCGAGGTTCAGGCCCGTGCGCGGGCTCGCGCAAAGTCCAAACACTGGCCTTGCTGCCAACCCGTGTCCAAGTCCATGTCCACCTCCGCGTCATTCAGCATATGCCAAATATGTATTTGTGAGCCGAGTCTTGAGATCAGAAAATTGGAAAGATTGAATTTTCTGATCTGCCATGACCTCTCTTTCTACCCCGCGCTGCACCCTGGTGGGTGCCGGCCCCGGCGACCCGGAACTGCTCACACTCAAAGCCGTCAAAGCCATCACCCAAGCCACAGTGCTGCTGGTGGACGACTTGGTCAACGACGCGGTGCTGGAACATGCTTCGCCCACGGCACGCATCATTCATGTGGGCAAGCGCGGCGGCTGCGCCAGCACACCCCAAGCTTTCATCCACAAGCTCATGGTCCAGGCCGTCCATGCTGGTGAACAGGTGGTGCGCCTGAAAGGCGGCGACCCCTTCATTTTTGGCCGAGGCGGAGAAGAGGTTGAACATTTACGCGCAGCCGGCATCGACGTGCAAGTGGTCAACGGCATCACCTCGGGCCTGGCGGGCATGAGCAGCCTGGGGGCACCGCTCACCCACCGCGAGCACGCGCATGGGGTGGTGTTCGTCACAGGCCACGCCAAACCCGGCGACACCGGCACCGACTGGACTTTGCTGGCCCACACGGCCCAACAGGCCAAGTTGACTTTGGTGATCTACATGGGGGTGAACAGCTTGGCGCACATCAGCCAAGGTTTGCTGCAAGGCTTGCCCGCACGCACACCGGTGGCCGTCGTGCAAAACGCCAGCCTGCCCACGCAGCGCCAAGCCCTGTGCACACTGGGCGATATGGTGGACACCATGAACCGGGAAGACCTGCAAAGCCCCAGCATCATCGTCGTGGGCGATGTCGTGCAAGGGGCCAGGGCTTGGGCCAGCCAAGCGAACGTCCCAGAGCTCAAAACCCAGCCCCGAGCACTGCAAGCCTGAAAACCCCGGTCCATGACCTGCTGGACCCATTCACCCCCAACGGCAAATTGACCAGCGCAGGCCCGATGTCGCAAGGCCTGGACATCCTCAAAGGCGTCATGAAGTCTTGAACGACTGACAGCGCGCCAGCCGAACGCCCTTCGGGGGGGGCTGCGCCCACTACACTCTGGCCCCATGAATACATGGGATGTGGTGATCGTGGGTGCCGGGGCAGCCGGTTTGTTTTGCGCGGGCTTGGCGGGCCAGCGCGGGCTGAAGGTGCTGGTCATCGACCACAGCGACAAAATCGCCGAAAAAATCCGCATCTCAGGGGGCGGGCGCTGCAACTTCACCAACCGACTGCTTGACGCCTCGGCCCCACAAAAGCACTTCATCAGCCAGAACCCGCACTTTTGCCGCTCGGCCTTGTCGCGCTACACACCGCAAGACTTCATCGACCTGGTGCAAAAGCACGGCATCCCATTTCACGAAAAACACAAAGGCCAGCTATTTTGCGACCATTCGGCTGAAGACATCATCCGCATGCTGCTGGCCGAATGCGCGGCCGGCGGCGTCGAAATCCGCACGGGCTGCAGCGTGAAATCGGTTGAAGCGCCCACTGACAACCACACCCGCTACACCCTGGACACCAGCGATGGCACCGTGCAAGCCACTTCGCTGGTGGTGGCCACAGGCGGTTTGTCCATCCCCAAAATCGGCGCCAGCGACTGGGGCTACCGCATCGCCAGCCAGTTTGGGCTGCGCCTGGTGGAGCGCCGCCCCGGCCTGGTGCCCCTGACCTTTGACGGCGAAGCTTGGGCTCCTTACGCCCATTTGGCAGGGCTCGCGCTGCCAGTGAGCATTGAGACGGGCGAGAAAAAAAGCCGCATGCACTTTGACGAAGACCTGCTGTTCACCCACCGGGGCTTGTCAGGGCCGGGTGTGTTGCAAATCTCCAGCTATTGGCAAGAAGGCACGCCGATTCGCCTGAACCTGGCCCCGGAGGTGAACTTGCCCGAGCGCCTGCAAGAGGCCAAGCTGCGCTCCAAAAAAATGCTGGGCAACGAATTGGCCACTCTGGTGCCCAGTCGCCTGGCCGAAGCCTGGGTCAGCCAGGACTCGGCCTTGCAGCGTACGGCCGCCGAGGTGCCCGACAAGGCCCTGAACAAACTGGCCGAGTCCCTGTCCAAGTGGCAGCTGATACCCAATGGCAGCGAAGGCTACAAAAAAGCCGAGGTCACTCTGGGCGGCGTGGACACGCGCGATGTGTCCTCACAAACCATGGAATCCAAACAGCCCGGGCTGTACTTCATTGGCGAGGTGATCGACGTGACCGGCTGGCTGGGCGGCTACAACTTCCAATGGGCCTGGGCCAGCGCGCATGCGTGCGCTGGCGCTCTGGTCGAGCGTCAGGCGTGCCACTGAATCCCTCTGGATTCGGGGCTATAATCTCAGGCTTTGCTGGCAAACCCCCGTCTGCCAAATACTAGTTCGTGACGGGGAACCGCCGGAACTGGCTTTCAAGGGCCCGATCTCCCTTGCTTGCGCAGCCGGCACATTTTTTGGAAACTTTGATTCAATGACCACCATCCGCGTGAAAGAAAACGAGCCGTTTGACGTTGCCCTGCGTCGCTTCAAGCGCACCATCGAAAAACTCGGCCTGCTGACCGACCTGCGTGCCCGCGAGTTCTACGAAAAGCCCACCACTGAGCGCAAGCGCAAGAAGTCGGCTGCCGTCAAGCGTCACTACAAGCGCGTGCGCAGCATGCAGCTGCCCAAGAAGATGTATTGATCTTCTGATTTGTACGGCCTCACAAGGCCTGCAAACAAGCCCGCTGGAGGACGCTCAGGCGGGCTTTGTTGTTTATGCCTCTCCATTTCTAACACCACCAGGAGCCTCTCATGAGCCTGAAAGAACAGATCACCGAAGACATGAAAACCGCGATGCGCGCCAAAGACGCCGAGCGTCTGGGCACCATCCGCTTGCTGCTGTCGGCCATGAAGCAAAAGGAAGTGGACGAGCGCATCGAATTGGATGACGTGGCCGTGGTGGCCATCGTGGACAAGCTGATCAAACAGCGCAAGGACTCGATCGCCGCCTTTGAGCAAGCCGCCCGCCAAGACTTGGCCGACAAGGAAAAAGCCGAAATGGCTGTGCTGCTGGCTTACCTGCCCGCGCGCATGTCGGCCGAGGAAGTCACTGCGGCCGTGCAGGCCATCGTGGCGGACCTGGGTGCCAAGGGTCCTGGCGACATGGGCAAAGTGATGGGTGCTGTCAAAGCCCAGTTGGCTGGCAAGGCCGACATGGGCCAGGTGTCTGCTGCGGTGAAGGCTGCGCTGGCGGGATGATCGCGGTCGGAGACCGCTCCTACAAGGTCTAGAGGTGAGCGCGCCTGCAAGGCCAAGAGCTGAGCGCGCCTGCAAGGCCTAGTGTTTTTCAGGCCTGCATAATCAGCGCCGCCCCAGCCACTGCCATCACCGCCCCGCCCCAGGCCCCCCAGGCCGGGCGGCGGCGGTACACCCCCCACAGCAGAGGCAACAACAAGATGGGGGTGAGCGACGAGAAAATGCCCACCAAATTGGCTTGCCCGGTGTGCAGCGCCTGCAAGATCAAGGTCATGCCCAGCGCCATGGCCACCGCCGCGCTGGCCCAGGTGTTGAACAGGGTTTTGGCGCTCAGCGGGTTCTGCACCCGCGCCACCTGCGCACCAGCCCACAGCAGCGCCAGGTGCGCCAAAAAGCTGGCGGTGGTGCGTACGGCAGACGCCGCCACCGCGTCCACGCCCGAAGCCATCAGGGGCTTGATCATCAAGGTGGCCACCGACTGACAGACCGCGGCCAGCAGGCCTAACAAAACGCCCGTCATCAATGAACCTTGGGTGATTTCCCAGGCATGGGTTTCGCTCTCACGCCGGCCCCAAACAATCGCCACCATCACACCCGAAACCAGCAAACCACCCCCCACCAAGGTCCAGCCCCAGAGGGTTTCGCCCAGAAACAACCAAGCGAGCAAGGTGGAAAAAATGGCGTGTGTGGCAAACAGCACACCGCTGCGGCGCGGCCCCAACCGGTTCATGCAGGCAAACAGCGCGGTGTCGCCGATGAAGATGCCAATCAAGCCGGACAAGGCCAGCAGGGCCACGCTAGAGGCATCTAGGCTGCGCCACTGCCCGGTGAACAGCGCCAGCGCCCACAGCAAAGTCAGCGCAAAAAACAAGCGCCAGCGGGTGAAGGCAAAGGCCCCCATCTGGCTGGAAGCCGCAGCTGAAAACAAACTGCCCACTGCCCACGACAAGGCGGCCAGCGCCGCCAAAAGTTCAGCCTGCACAGCGCAGCCGGCCTTAACTGCCCGCCAGTTTCATGCGGTTGACCAAAATAGAGCCAGTAGTTTTGGCGCCCATGTTGTAGGTGTCCGAGCCCACGGCTTCGATGCCCATGAACATGTCCTTCAGGTTACCCGCGATGGTGATCTCGTGCACCGGGTAGGCGATCTGGCCGTTCTCCACCCAAAAGCCGCTGGCGCCGCGTGAGTAGTCACCCGTCACGTAGTTCACGCCCTGCCCCATCAGCTCGATCACGAACAGGCCCGTGCCCAGCTTTTGCAGCATGGCGTCCAGGTCGTCGGTGGACTGCGTGAGGCGCGAGGTCAGTGTCAGGTTGTGTGAACCACCCGAGTTGCCGGTGGTCTTCATGCCCAGTTTGCGGGCTGAGTAGCTGGAGAGGAAGTAGCCCTCAACCCGGCCGCCCTTGACCACATTTCGGCGAACGGAGCGCACGCCCTCGTCGTCAAACGGCGAGCTGCCTTTGCCGCGCAACACAAAGGGATCTTCCTCAATGTCGATGTGCTTAGGGAACACCTTTTTGCCCAGCGAGTCCAGCAAGAAGCTGCTCTTGCGGTACAGCGCCCCACCGCTCACGGCCTGCACAAAACCGCCCAAGAGGCCGGCTGCCACGGGCGACTCAAACAGCACCGGGCACTCGGTCGTCGGGATTTTGCGAGCCCCCAGCCGCGACAAGGCGCGTTCGGCGGCATAACGCCCCACGGCCTCGGGTGAGGCCATCTCGTCGGCCGAGCGCATCGAGGTGTACCAAGCGTCGCGCTGCATCTCGGCATTGCGGCCCGGCAACTTGGCAATGGGGGCCACCGAAATGCTGTGGCGCGAGCTGGCATAGCCGCCGCGAAAGCCGTGTGTGTGGGCGCTGAAAAAATGGCTTTGCTGGGCCGACACGGCCGCACCGTCGCTGTTGGTGATGCGGCGGCTGGTTTTGAGCGCAGCAGCTTCACACTGCAAAGCCAGCTTGGCGGCTTCTTCGCTGTTGATGGCCCAGGGGTGGAACAAATCCAGATCGCGGTGGTTCGTTTCGATGTCGGCCTCGTCAGGCAAACCGGCAGTCGGGTCTTCGGCGGTGAAGCGGGCGATGTCATAAGCCGCTTGCACCGTGCGCTCAATCGCCGCCTTGGAAAAGTCCGAAGTGCTGGCATTGCCACGGCGGTGATCCACGTACACCGTCACGCCCAGCGACTTGTCGCGGTTGCGCTCCACGTTTTCCAGCTCGCCCTTGCGCACGCTGACCGACAGGCCGCAACCTTCAGACGCTTCGGCCCCCGCATTGGTGGCACCGAGCTTTTTGGCGTGGTGCAAGGCGATGTCGACCAGCTCTTCAAAATGGTCACGCGAATAACTGAAGCCGTCGTGGGCATGCGCGTGGGATGCGGTGGCAGGGGCGTTTTTTTTCACGGAACTTTTCACGGAAGTGTTCTCAAAAAAAATGGCGGGCGCTGGGCCCGCAGTGGCCGCTATGATACTTGCCACCCAGCCCCAGCGCTGCATCTGAAAACGAGTTCCCCCAGTCATGTCCCGTAAACCCAAAAAAGGCTATTTCGTACGCGGTCAGTTTGTTGCCGAAGGCAGCGAGCTGGACCTGGAGTACAAGCGTGAGCTCAAAGGCGGCTTGGACGGCCCCAGCCGCACCGAACTCAAGCGCGAAAGCACCGAACTGCAAGAACTGGGCACAGCCTTGTTGACCCTGCGCCGCGACCTGATGGAGGGTCTGGCCCTGCCGGACAAATTGGTCGAAGGCCTGGCCGAAGCCAAGCGCATCACCAACTTCGAAGGCAAACGCCGCCAGATGCAGTTCATCGGCAAGCAAATGCGCCTGCTCAGCCCCGAAACCCTGCAAGCCGTGCGCGAAGCCCTCGACATCCAGCGCCTGGGCAGCGCCAAAGACACCCAAGCCCTGCACCTGGCCGAAGCCTGGCGCGACCGCCTGATTGCCGACGACGCCGCTGTGGGTGAGTGGATTGCGCACTACCCACAAACCGACATCCAACAGCTGCGTGCCCTGGTACGCCAAGCCCGAAAGGACGCGGTACCTGTGACCAACACGGCCGTCTCGCAAGGCCTGGCGCCGCGCCAAGGCCGCGCTTACCGCGAGCTGTTCAAGCTGTTGCGCAGCGTGCTGACAGACGGCCAAAGCGATGAAACACCCGACGAGGAAGCCGAAGATGAGTGAATCCCAGTTTGACCCGGTCAAGATCGGCATCGTGTCCATCAGCGACCGCGCCAGCACCGGCGTTTACGAAGACAAAGGCCTGCCTGCACTGCAGGACTGGTTGACCCGGGCACTGCACAACCCGATCACTTTTGAGCCGCGCCTGATCCCCGACGAAAAAGACCGCATCAGCGCCACGCTGATCGAGTTGGTGGATGCCGGCTGCAGCCTGGTGCTGACCACGGGTGGCACGGGTCCTGCCCTGCGCGACGTGACACCCGAGGCCACACTGGCCGTGGCCGACAAGGAAATGCCCGGTTTTGGCGAGCAAATGCGCCAGATCAGCCTGAAATTTGTACCCACGGCCATCTTGTCGCGCCAAGTGGCCGTCATCCGAGGCCAAAGCCTGATCATCAACCTGCCCGGGCAGCCCAAATCGATTGCCGAAACGCTTGAAGGCCTGAAAGACGCTGACGGCAAATCCGTGGTGCACGGTATTTTTGCGGCCGTGCCCTATTGCGTGGATTTGATTGGCGGACCCTACATGGAAACCCAGGACGAGATCTGCAAGGCCTTTCGCCCCAAAACCGCGATCCGACCAGCCCGTTGAATTGAGGCCCTGGCCCGCCAAGCCCTCAAGCGGGTTTGTGCAGCAAGGCCACCGCCCGCGCCTCCATGCTCTGGCCCATGCCCACAGGCCCCAGCTTTTCTGCAGTCTTGGCCTTCACGTTCACCTGATTCAGCGACACGCCCAGCGCCTGGGCCACGCCTGCGTTGATGGCCGCCATGTGCGGGGCCAGTTTGGGCGCTTGGGCCACGATGGTGCTGTCCACATTCACCAGCTCCCAGCCAAGGGCGCGCACGCGGCGCATGGCTTCTTGCAACAAAACGGAAGAATTGGCGCCCTTGAACTGCGCATCGGTGTCCGGGAAATGCCGGCCAATGTCACCCAAGCCCGCCGCCCCCAGCACCGCATCGGTGATGGCATGCAGCAGCACATCGGCGTCAGAGTGCCCGAGCAGGCCTGCGCTGTGCACGATCTCCACGCCGCCCAAAATCAGCTTGCGTCCGGGCACCAGGGGGTGCACGTCCCAGCCTTCGCCGATGCGGATGTTCATGTTCTGCCTTTCAAAACCGCCTCGGCAAACGCGAAGTCGGCCGGGTAAGTGACTTTCAAATTCTGGGCCGAGCCGGTCACCAGACGCGGTGACAAGCCCAGGCGCTCCATGGCGCTCGACTCGTCGGTAATGCCTGCAAAAGCTGTCGCCGCTGCATCTGCCAAAGCGGCATGCAAAGCCCCCAAACGAAACATTTGCGGGGTTTGGGCCAGCCATTTGTCCTCACGCGGCACGGTACTGGCCACGCGGGCATTGTGGCTCTCCAGTGTGTGTGACTTCAAAGTGTCAGGCAACGGCAAAGCCAACAAGCCGCCCACCGGGTCATCCTGACAAGCCTTGATCAAAGCCGAAACTGCCTCGGGCGTGATCAGGCAACGCGCTGCGTCTTGCACCAGCACCCAATCGTTAGCCGCCACACCCGAGTGCAACATGGCGCTCAGGCCATTGAACACACTCTCGGCGCGGGTTGCGCCACCACAAGCCTCACGTCTGAAATGCGCAGGCCACGTGGCTTGGGGCCATGAAAATTCATCGCCCGGCGACAGGATCACCCAGCCACTGGCCAACTGCGCCACACGCGCCAGAGCCTGCAAGGTGTGCATGACCATGGGTTGGCCCGCCACATCTTGGTACTGTTTGGGTTGTGCTGTGCCTGCGCGGCTGCCCGTGCCAGCACAGGGCACCAGCACGTGACACTGTGCAAAATTTGGGGAGGAAGACATGGGAAGTGATTGTAGGACTGCACTGGGCGGCCTCGGCTGAACCTCAACCCACTGATGGCAGCGCGTGAAAGGCTCCCGTTCCATGACCCATGGTTGGGCACACGCCCATGCACTGGCGCCAACAGCGATGCGACGGGGTGCTGTCGACCTTCATGCCTGCAGAACGCTCGGTTGCCCTACCAGGTGGGCAGCATCATGAGGGCAGAGATGCTGAACATCGAAAACAAAGTGGACAGCGCAATCGAGGCAGTCACCGCGTCCTCTTCCTTTTGATAGCGCTGCGAAAACAAAAACACATTGGCCCCAATCGGCAAAGCAGCCGCCACCACCATCACCGACAAGGCCAGCCCGCGCAGCCCCAAGGCCCAGCCCACAGCGAGCATCAGCACCGGATGCAGCACCGTCTTGACCAAGGACAGCCGCACGGCCGCACCAAGGTTTTTGCCCATGGGGGTTTGCGACAGCGTGATGCCCACCAACACCAAAGCGATGGGGCCAAATGCGCTGCCCAGCAGTTGCAGGGGTTTGTCTACCACAGGGTGCAAGCCCCAACCGGTTTGTGCGTACAGCAGGCCGATCAAAATGGGCAAGGGCACTGGGTGCAGCACGGCGCTGCGAATCGCCTGCCCCACAGTGCGCCAGAGCTGGCCTTGGCGGCCCGTGGCCGCGGCTTGTTCGCGGGCCATTTGCAGCTCCAGCACCACAGTGGCCAAGGTCAGCAGCACCAGCGCATGCAAAGAAATGAGGGTGAACAGCAAGACCTGCCCCGCCTGCCCATAGGCCAGGCCAATCAACGGCACGCCGATCATCAAGGTGTTGCTGAAGATGCCGGCCAGCGCCAGCACCGAGGCCCGCGAGTCGCGGCCGTTGGCCATCACCATGGCAAAAAACAGCACCGCTGCGACCAAAAAATATTGGAACACCGGGCGCAGGTCCAGGCGCTCTAAGTGGACCGAACTCATGGTGCGAAACAGCAGCGCCTGCGTCAGCACCAAAAAGACCAAATTGGACAGATCTCGCACCGACTCGGGCCGCACCAGCCGGGCACGCCCAGCCACAAAACCCACCCCGATCAGCAAGACCACGGGCAGGAGCGACGACAAAACGGGGTGGTCAAAATTCATGAAGGCGATGGTAGGCGCAACGCACTGGCCGCTGGCTGACCCGGGTCACCTCGGGCACAGGCACCCACTTCAATGGACGTGTTTCATGCCGCAGTACTTGCCCAACGCCAAACCCTTGCAAGCCGTTTGCAGCTCTTTGGTGCACTGTTCGGTTTTTTTGCCGGACTCCAGGCATTTGGCCGCCGCCTCATGGGCCTCGGCCATGGCGCGGTGGCGAGCAATGTCTTGCTCGACTTCTTTTTTGCTGTGCTGGGCCAGAGCAGCCCAGGACAAGCTCATGGCGAAGATGAAAAAAGCAATGCGGCTCATGGGTTTCCTCGATGTTCAACAGTGGGGTGGACAACGGCTCAGTCGCGTACCAGCCGGGTAAACGTTTTCTTGAACTTGGCCACCTTGGGCGCTGCCACCGCCATGCAGTAGCCCTGGTAGGGGTTGCGCTCAAAAAAGTCCTGATGGTAGTCCTCGGCCGCGCTGTAATTGTCAAGGGCCAACACCTCGGTCACGATGGGTTGACCAAAGGCGCGGGCAGCAGTCAGCTCGGCGATCAGGGCGCGGGCTTCTTCGGCTTGCTCAGGGGTGGTGAAGTAAATACCGCTGCGGTATTGGGTGCCCACGTCGTTGCCCTGGCGGTTCAAGGTGGTGGGGTCATGGATCACAAACAAGATTTCCAGCAGCTCGCGGGTGCTGACCTGGGCCGGGTCGTATTCGAGTTTGACCACTTCGTTGTGGCCTGTGCGGCCGGTGCAGACTTGCTCATACGTAGGGGCCAAGGTCTGGCCGTTGCAGTAGCCCGACTCGACATCGGTCACACCGCGCACTTTGACGTACACCGCCTCGGTGCACCAAAAGCAGCCGCCGCCTAAAACCAGGGTTTGGGTCATATGGGTTCCTTGTTGGAGAGGGTTTGAATTATCCGTGGGGCAGTAGACCGCTTTGCACGGCCTGCACAAAGTCCCCCAGCGCCGTCTGGTCTCGGTCGCTGCGCCACAGGCAGCGCGTGTCATAGCGGGCATCGACCTCACGCAGCGGCACAAACACCGCGCCCGCCAGCGCCGACTGCTGCAAGGCCTGCGGCACCAGCGCCACGCCCAAGCCTTGTGATACCAGGGACACCACGCTCAGCCAATGGCGCAACTCGTGCACCACCTGCGGCATCCAGCCGGCCTGCTCGCACAGCATCACGATGCGTTCGTGGTAATCGGGCGACACGGTGCGCGACACCACCACCAGGTCTTGCCCAGCCAGTTCGGCCAGAGCCACACTGGCCGCCCCCGCCAAAGGGTGGCTGGCGGGCAAACACGCCACCAAGGGCTGGCTGGCCACCAGAATTTGCTCAAAACCCAGCGGTACCCGGGGCGTGTGCACAAAGCCCACATCCAAGCGGTCCCGCAGCAACTCGGACAGCTGCTCAGACGAGCTGAGTTCACGCAGCACCAAGCGCAATCTCGGGTGGCTGGCCTGAAAGCGACTGAGGATTTGGGGCAGGCCGCAATACAACATGGTGCCGGCAAAACCGATGTGCAGCTGGCCCGACTGGCCCTCGGCCACATCTCGCGCCTCACGCGCTGCGGCGCTGGCCTGCGCCAGCAAGGCCCGAGCGGCAGGCACAAAAGCCTGACCCGCCGCGGTGAGCTGCACGCCCCGGCTGTTGCGGGTGAACAGCTGCGCCCCCACCGAGGCTTCGAGCTGCTGAATGTTCAGGCTGAGCGGCGGCTGAGAAATGGACAGGCGCTGGGCGGCGCGGCCAAAGTGCAGCTCTTCGGCCAGCATCAGGAAATAGCGCAGGTGACGAAATTCCATGAATTAAAATAATGTATTGATGTATAGCCAATCAATATTAGACAACTATTCATCACCACCTGACAATCGACTACAAGATTTTTTCACGGAGACACCCAACATGGCCACCACCAAAAACACCTTCAGCTGGGAAGACCCCTTCAACCTCAGCGCGCAACTGACCGACGACGAGCGTCAGGTGCAAGAAGCCGCCCGCGCCTACTGCCAGGAGCGCCTGCTGCCCCGCGTGAAAGACGCTTTCTTGAACGAGACCACCGACGTGGCCATCTTCCGCGAGATGGGCGAGCTGGGACTTTTGGGCGCCACCATCCCCGAGCAATACGGCGGCGCTGGCCTCAATTACGTCTGCTACGGCCTGGTCGCACGCGAGGTCGAACGTGTGGACTCGGGCTACCGCTCCATGATGAGCGTGCAGTCTTCTTTGGTGATGTTGCCCATCAACGACTTTGGGTCTGAAGCCCAAAAGCAAAAATACCTGCCCAAGCTGGCGCGTGGCGAGTGGATCGGCTGCTTTGGCCTGACCGAACCCAACCACGGCTCTGACCCCGGCAGCATGATCACCCGCGCCAAAAAGGTGGACGGTGGCTACAGCATCAGCGGCGCCAAAATGTGGATCACCAACAGCCCGATTGCCGACGTGTTCGTGGTCTGGGCCAAAGACGACGGCGGCCAGATCCGCGGCTTCATTTTGGAAAAAGGCTGGAAAGGCCTGAGCGCCCCCGCCGTGCATGGCAAGGTCGGCCTGCGTGCCTCGATCACCGGCGAGATCGTCATGGACGAGGTGTTCTGCCCCGAAGAAAACGCTTTCCCTGAAGTGCGCGGCTTGAAAGGCCCGTTCACCTGCCTGAACAGCGCCCGCTACGGCATCGCCTGGGGCGCCTTGGGCGCTGCCGAAGACTGCTACGCCCGCGCCCGCCAGTACGTGATGGACCGCCAGCAATTCGGCCGCCCCTTGGCCGCCAACCAGCTGATCCAGAAAAAATTGGCCGACATGCTGACCGAGATCAGCCTGGGCCTGCAAGGCTGCCTGCGCTTGGGCCGCATGAAGGACGAAGGCACCGCATCGGTGGACCTGACCTCCATCCTCAAGCGCAACAGCTGCGGCAAGGCTTTGGACATCGCCCGCATGGCGCGCGACATGATGGGCGGCAACGGCATCAGCGCCGAATACGGCGTGGCCCGCCACCTGGTGAACCTGGAAGTGGTCAACACCTACGAAGGCACACACGACGTGCACGCCCTGATCTTGGGCCGCGCGATCACCGGGATTCCTGCTTTCTCAAATTGATTTTTTTGATAGCTTCAAGAAGAGGGGCTGCCAAATGGCAGCCCTTTTTTATGGTCAGGCGCTGGTTCAACTTCACCGTCACTGAAAACTGGATGCGAGCAATTTTCGGTGTCATGGGCGTACCAAATCACGTCAACCGATTGACTGCATGAACTGCACCCGACTTAGAGTTCATCGTCCGTGCGGACTTAGCTTGAACTTCAACTCAAACCTTGATGAAAAGGTTGATGCCAATGGGAGTTGGCTGAACTCACGATGGCAGAACTTAAATTTTCTGCCCGTCCTCGAACCTCGTGTAAAACATGGATCTGCGCAAATGCGCCAGACCTGTTCGCGGCTGTACGGCGCCGAATGCAACGGCGAAATCGCGCAAGGCATCGACCTGCTTGAAATTTCTCAGAGCCGCTCAGCCAAGTGGTGCTGAGCAAGGTGGTTCTGAGCAAAACAGCTTTTCAATCGCGCTGAAGCTCTCATCTAAGGCCACTTTCTTCAAGCGTCGGTCATGGCGCTGACCGAGACAAAGTCATCAGATCAACAGCCCGTCGGCCGCGATAGAAAATTGAAGGTTTCAAGACACTTCACCTGGCAGGTCGGCACCCATCACCCACCCAACTGATCAGGTCTGGATGCATCGATTTTTGATGGGACCTGGGATCGACCATTTCGCCATCAATTCAAGGCCGACTGCAGCCTGGCCTTCGTCAAAGCACGAGACAGCGCCGAGCTGTTCTCATACCCTGCGACCCTGGCCGCCTCTTTGAGCCCCTTACCCAAATCTACTGCTCGTTGGGCAATCGCCAAACGAATGGCGGCCAAGTATTTTCCGGGTGGACGCCGCATCGTTTCGTGGAATTTGGTGGCGAAGGCTGTTCGGGACATGCCCGCTTCCTGAGCCAGAAGCTCCAGGTCCCATCCAAACGACGGACGCTGGTGCATCGCTACAAGCGCGCGGGCAATGCGGGGATCGGCCAGGCCATTGAACAAGCCCGCGCCTTGGACGACGGGGTTGGCCACCAGGTGCCGAAGCAGCCCGATAAAGAGGATGTCGCCTGCACGGTTGAGCAATGCAGGTTGTCCGCAACGCGGTGCATTCAATTCGGATTCGATCATCGCCACGGCCAGACGCAGTGCCGGCTCCTCATGCGCCAGGCATACCGTTCGCGGCTGGTCGAACTCCTCCAGAAAAAGGGTGGCGACCGGGCCCGTCAGCTGCACATGGGCTGCGATCAGGCGATGGGGGTCATCGGAACTGAATTGATGCAGGACAAAGGGCTGACAGGCCCGGACCGCCACCAAGGCCGGTGCCTCTATGCGCTCAGACGCCCCCCCGACCTCCAGCTCGGCTAGCCCACGGGTCAGAAACAGCAGTTGCAATGCGCTGTCGTTCTCAGGCCGCAGCGCCCCCTCCAGCCGCCCTTGCTGTGACAAGCGCATTGTCACCACGGGCGCCAAGCCCTCCAGCAGGGCCGACAGTCGATCGAGTTTGGAATCGGTCATTTTGAACGAATTGCAAATTTAATTGAATTTAATGTTGCAGATCATACTTCATACTTGCATCCATGCCGCCTTACAACGAGACGGCACCCACCCGAAAGGAATTTACATGAGCACCCTCGCCTTGACCCCGCGCCAGCCAGTCCCCGCCCTCAACATACCTCTGGTCGGAGGAGATCGTTACGTGCTGGGTGCCGCACCTGCCCCAACATTTGATCTGGTCGTCTTTTACCGTGGTCTGCACTGCCCCATCTGCGCCAAATACCTGATGGAACTCGAACGCCTGATGCCCGAATTTGAAAAACGCGGTGTGCAGGTGGTTGCCGTCAGCAGCGACAACGCCGAGCGCGCCCAGGCGATGGCTGACAAGATCAAAGCGGAGCACCTGCGTGTGGGCTACGAACTCAGCCTGCAAAGCGCCCGCCAGTGGGGCCTGTACATCAGTGCCTCCCGTGGCCTGACCTCTATTGGCATTGAAGAGCCTGCACTGTTCAGTGAACCGGGCGTCTTCATTGTTCGTCCTGACGGAACCCTCTACTATGGTTCCACGCAGACCATGCCCTTCGCACGTCCGCAATTCCAGGACCTGCTGGGGGCCATTGACTTTGCAGTGGCCAAGGACTACCCCGCACGCGGCGAATACACCGGCGCACTTTGAACGAAAGAGAGTTCACCATGAACATCCTGATCCTCGGCGCTGGCGGCATTGGCGGTTATTTCGGCGCCCACCTGATCCGGGCTGGCGCGAACGTCACCTACCTGGTGCGAGACCAACGCAAAGCACTCATCGATGCCCAAGGGCTTCGGGTGGAAACCCCGCAGGGTGCCTTTGTGGTGCTGCCACGGACCATCACTGCAAAAGACGTCCAGCCCGAATACGACCTGATTCTGCTGGCGCCCAAGTCCTACGACCTCCACGACGCCTTGCAGTCATTAAAAGGCGCGTTGGGCAAAGGTATTGTTCTGCCATTTTTGAACGGACGGGATCATCTGGACACACTGGATGCAATGCTGGGTCAGGAGCGCGTCATGGGTGGCGTGGCCCATATCGCGGCGACGATCACGCCCGAGGGCGCCATCCGTCAACTGACCGAGATGCACCGGCTGACCGTCGGGGCCCGACACCCTTCACATCAAGATGTCGCTGCTGACTTCATCGAGCTGTGCAGGAAGGCCCCCTTCGACAGCGTCCTGGCTGACGACATTGAACAGGTGCTTTGGGACAAGTGGGTCTTTCTGACCACACTGGCGGGCATGACCACTCTTTGTCGTGGCTCGGTCGGAGACATCGTGACAACGCCCTATGGCAAGGCGACAACGGTGCAGATGTTCGAGGAATGCTGCCGTGTAGCCCACGCCTGTGGCCACACCATCGGTGCCGAAGCCGCCGCCAAAGCGGTCGAAATGCTGACCGCCTCTGGATCATCGTTCACTTCGTCCATGCTGAGAGATTTATTGGATGGCCAACGGACCGAGCACGATCACATCCTTGGTGCCATGATTCGCAAAGGCCACAGTCTGGCCTGCCCAACACCGCTCTTGGAAGTGGCGCACACGAATATGGAAATCCAAGCCATGCGAGCAACATCCAAACCCTAAGGAACCGGCATTTCACAACTCATGGGTATCAGTGACTTTTACGCAGCTTTCGCACAATAAGCCGTAAAGTTGACACGTGTACCGCAGCAACAAGCAAGTTACTGATGACTACAGGATTTTCCAGAGAGCCAACGGTCAATGGCGTTGTGATCTTGTAGATCACCTGAACCAAGAGCAAGGACGCTATAGCCATGGGCTCTTGTCTCCAAAGCAGTCCAAGCGAGACAACCAGGATGGCTGTATAGATGGAGAGCAAGATACCCCGGGCCGGACTGAATTCTCCCCAGCCATTCGGTACCCAGGGGGCATTCAGCCACAAGCTCAAGCACACGGGGGTGAGCACCAAAATATTGATGATCAGTGAAAGCTGCATCATTTTTTTCATGTCAAACCCTTTCCATAACACCGTTATGAGCGGATGATAACAGCGTTATGGAAAAAGCAACAGCAGCCCAAAGATCTGACAGTTCAACGCCGCAGCCATTGCCTGCGTCAGGGGACGATACGTCTGCTGCGTTGCTCCGTGCTGCACGAGAGATCCTCATGACCAGTGGTCTGCCTGGTTTGTCGCTGCGCCGAATTGCAGAGGCCGCAGGCTGCACAACCATGCAGGTCTACAGCCGCTTCCAAGGCAAGAATGGTTTGTTGCAAGCCCTGTTTGACGAAGGGTTTGAGGTTCTGGCGGCTGCACAGCGCGCTGTTCCGTTGTCATTGCCTGCTGACCAGCGGGTACAGCAGCTATGTCGTGCGTACCTGCACATCGCTGCCGAGTATCCGCAACACTACGCACTCATGCTTGGCGGCCACAGCGCTGACTTCAAGCCACCCAAGGAGAGCCAGGACCAGGCCATGGCCACCCTACAACATTTAATCGAAGCGGTCGCCAACGCTTTGCCTACAGGGCCTGATCAAGCCCAGCACGCCTCGGTCGTCGCACACCAGATCCTTGCTTTTTGTCACGGCTGGGCCACGCTCAGCGCGATTGGCATCACGGACAATACCAACGTCGAAGCTATAGACCGCGCCGTCTCCTCTTTGCTCACCGGCGCAGAGGCCTGAAAATGACGTTCGAATCCCCATCTATCGCCCCCTCATGAAACAGGGGTTCACGCAAAAGTTCCTGACTTTTTGGTGCCAGTGCGGCAACAGGGATTAAAGCGAAATCACATAAGTCTTTGTGCAATCAGCATTTTGGGGAACTGACTCGGTCAGGTGGTTTTAGCAAAACAGCGTCTCAATAGCGCTGACGCCATCACAAGTTGATGGGCCAGCGCATGCAAACGATGTTCGCGGATCCATCAGCAGAACGGCTGAAGCCTACCTTGCCCCCCATGCGTTCAGCCACCCGCTGCACAACCGCCAATCCAAGCCCTAGCCCGGGGCGTTGTCGGCTGGAGTCTGATCTGGCGAATGCCTGAAACAAAAAAATCTCCTGATCTGGCGCAATTCCAAACCCTTGATCCTGTACCTCAATGACAACCTCACCACCCTGCTGCATCACACGCAGGTGCACAGGCGGCAGGCCATGGGCAAAGGCATTCTCGAGCAAGTTGCTGATCGCCCGCTCAAGCAAACTGGCGTTGGCGTTTGGCACCTGCAAAGTGGTCGGCGCATCAATCACCAGGTCGGTCTTTGAACGGTTCTGTTGGTCCGCAACACGGCGCGCAACGGCGCAGAGGTCAACAACTTCATCCATCGGCAACTCGCCGCTGCGCACATGGTCGAGGAAATTACCCACCAATCTGTCGGCCAACATCGTATTGCGCACGATGGCTTCACGTCCCGACGCCACGGCATCCAATTCGGGCAGCAGCTCTGCCGCCATGCGAATGCGGCCAAGAGGGCTACGGAGGTCGTGTGAGACACCCGCCAGCAGCAATGCGCGTTCACGTTCTTGACGTTCAAGACTGCGTCTAAGCTGACGCCAGGCCTCATCGATGGCCAGAATCTCGGTGGTGGCGTTCGGCATGGCCTCCCCCGAACTGTCATCGGCGGCGATCCGTGTCCGAAGCGACTCCAGTGGTTTCGCAAGCCGACGCGCAACGAGGGCGCTGGCCAAGATGGCAAAGCCAACAATAAGTGACACGGCCAGCAGAACCCGCTCGCCCAGTTGTGTCTCCACCCAGCCGCTGTCAAACCCTATCCAGCGCTCGTTGCCATCGCGCGGCTGCAACTCCAGCCACACCATGGTTGTTGTAGTCGAAGACTCCTCTGTGAGCCCCAACATCGCACCACGTATCGGAATGCCTTGCTTGAGCAACTGCTCTCGAACCATGCCAAGCCGGGGCGCCATGCCTGTGGCTTTGATCACGCCGTCTGGACGTGTCGTTCGAATTTGTATGGCGCCTGGAGCACGGGCCATGACAACATCGAACGGTGCCCCCTGATCCAGCAGCTTCAAAGTGGGCGACCAAACCGTGGCCACCAGTTGCGCAACGGTGGTATTGCGTTCGCCGTAAAAGATCACAGCGAGCATGACTGTCAGCGCAACCGCCAGGAGTCCCTGGGCCAACAGCATGCTGACGAACAAACTTTGTGATCGCATGGTCAGGAAACGCCTCCACGCGGCACGAATACGTAGCCTTCGCCGCGCAACGTGTCGATCCACTCCGCGCCAGGACTCGCTTCACGCAGCTTGCGCCGAAGTCGGGCAATTTGCACGTCGACTGTTCGTTCCTGTGGTTGATAACCGCCCCATTGCACTGCCTCAGAAAGTTCGTCTCTTGAAAGGGGTTTCCCTGGCTGTTTGGCCAGGGACAACAGCAGTTTGAACTCGATGCTGGTGAGCGCAACGACGCGGGTGCCAACGGTGACCTCGCGTTTAACAAGGTCCATCGACAAACCCGAGAAGCGGAGTGTTTCGGGTTCGATACGGCTGGATGCAGCGCGGCGCAGCAGAGCGCGCAAGCGCGCTACAAGTTCGCGTGGCTCGAACGGTTTTGGAAGGTAATCATCCGCACCGATTTCAAGTCCAAGAACACGGTCAAGAGGATCTCCTCGAGCGGTCAGCATGACGATCCCAAGAGTTGGGTGCGCGCTGCGCCAACGGCGTGCAAGGTCGAATCCGTTCCCGTCTGGCAGCATGGCGTCGAGCAGCACGATTGCAGGCAGTTGCAGGCGCAACGCGCTCTCTGCAGCTGCTGCGGAAAGTGCCGTGCGCGTCAACCAACCCTCACGCGAGAGGAGCATCACCAACATGGCAGCAAGTTCAGCGTCGTCGTCGACGATGAGGATCATTGGTTGATCTGTAGACATAGTGTCTCAGTCTACTAGGCCTCCCCAAGTGGGCCACTGGCGTTTTTGCAATTGCTACAGATTTGTAGCAATTCGTCTTGCAATGTAGGCATCACGCGCCTACATCAGCCTTCTAATGCAGGCATGGATTTCTCGATGCACAAGTGGGCCGATGGCTGACCTTCGAGAACCATGAAACACAACAACCAAGGAATCAAAAAGTGAATCGACTTGCCAGACCCCCAGGTCTTTTCGTCACATCGTTGATCTTGCTCACTGCGCTGACCCTGACAACCAACGTGCACGCGCAGATCCCAACCAAGGAGCAAAGGGCAGCGATGCAAGCCTGCCGTGAGGATGCCAGCAAGCACTGTGCTGGCGTGATGCCAGGCGGTGGGCGCATGGCAATCTGCCTGCGGGAAAAGAAAGCCAGCCTGACCCCGGGCTGCTCGACCCAGATCGAGAAGTTGGAAGTTTGTGGGGCCGATACCAAGAGGGCCTGTAATGAATCTGGAAAGTGAGTCTGCCATGCGACGCAGTGAACATGAGCGACATGAAAAGCACAGCGGCGTTTGCCGCGCAATGACAGAAAGTTGATAACCATGGATCCCACAGCACTGCACCATCTTGTACCCGCCGAGTTGAGACCTTGGATAGCAGCACTCCTATTCGCCATGTTTGCCATCGCCGTAATCGAAGGAGTCGTACTCTCACGCAAGACTCACGGCGCCTACGATTGGAGGGCGTTTGCCGCGTCGATGTTCGACGCCGTCGGCCGGCAATTGATCAACACTTTTGCCGCCGGAGCAGGTCTCATCATTGCCATTCCGCTGTTGGACTGGATCTACACCCATCGACTGTTCACCATCACGATGGACAGCGCATGGGCTTTTGGACTCCTGTTCATCGGAGTTGAATTTTGCTACTACTGGTACCACCGCAGCGCACACCGTGTGCGATGGTTCTGGGCAACCCACGCGGTGCACCACTCCCCCAACCAGTTGACATTGGCGACAGCTGTGCGCTTGGGATGGACCGGCAAGATTACCGGCACCACACTGTTCTTTGCGCCGCTGGTATGGCTTGGCTTCACCCCACTGTCGGTTTCAGCCGCGCTGGCCGTAAACCTCTTGTATCAATTCTGGCTGCACACGACCTGGATTCCCAAGCTGGTGCCCTGGTTTGAATGGGTGTTTAACACGCCGTCTCACCACCGGGTGCACCATGGCAGCAACCCGGAGTACCTTGATTGCAACTATGGGGGTGTCGTGATTATTTTCGACAGGATCTTTGGCAGCTTTGTGCAAGAGCGGGTCGAACTTCCGCCGACCTATGGGCTCACCACACCTTTACGGACGAGCAACCCACTGTTTATTGCCTTTCACGAATGGATCAATCTGGCGCGTGATCTGCTCGACGCAAGAAGTACTGGCGACGTTTACCGGGCGTTGTTCGCACCACCGTCAGCGCGCGACGACTTTAAGCTGAAACAAGACAGGGCTAAGGTGCGTTAACGCCTTGACGAAGAATGACTCAGGTCGTATATTACTAACCAGTCAGTCATTAAATAACCTGTGAACACGACCGAGACTTTCCCCCCCCACAAACGCGAACGCCGCAAACAAGACCGCCCGGGTGAACTGCTCGAGGCGGCTTTGGACCTGTTTGTAGAAAAAGGTTATGCCGCGACCCGCGTGGAAGAGGTGGCTGCTCGGGCAGGCGTGTCCAAGGGCACCTTGTTTTTGTACTACCCCAGCAAAGAAGACCTGTTCAAGGCCGTGGTACGAGCCAGCGTGGTCGAGCCGGTGGCTCAAGGTGCCGCCGAAATCGCAAATTTTCAGGGCACCACGGGTGCTCTGTTGGAATGGATGATGGTGCAGTGGTGGCACCGTTATGGCGACACCAAAGCCTCGGGCATATCCAAGCTGATCATGAGCGAGGCCAGCAATTTCCCGGAATTGGCACAGTTTTATCGCACCGAAGTCATCGAGCCAGGCCATGCATTGTTGCGAAATGCCTTGCAAAAAGGCATCAACCAGGGCGAATTTCGCGCGGTCAACGTGGAATTGGCCATGCACTCCTTCATGGCTCCATTGATCTTTTTGGTGATGTGGAAACACTCCATGGGCCCATGCTGTCCCAGCCACGAACAAATTGCCCCAGAAGCCTTCATCTCACAACACGCCCAATTGCTGATCAAAGGCCTTTCACGGTCCAGCGACTAACGACTCCTTTTGTTTTTGCCACCTATCGCTATGAAAAAATCAACCCTCTGGATCCTCTCGGCCGTGGCCGTGGCCGCACTTCTGGCAGGCGGTGCCCGCTGGATCGGCCAGCGGCAAGCAGCCCAAACACCCCAAGTCCCCACTGCCGCCGTGGAGCCCAGCATCGAGCTTGCCGCCTCTGACGTGTTCAGCGCTCGCACACAGACCCTGAGCCTGGGCATCGCGGTCTCGGGTGCACTCAAGGCGACCCAAAGCGCCATTGTCAAAGCCCGTGTGGCCGGTGAATTGCAAGAGCTGAGCGTGCGCGAAGGCGATCGTGTGCAGGCTGGACAAGTCATCGCCCGCATCGACCCCACCGAATACCAGGCGCGCGTGCGCCAGGCGCAGCAGCAAGCCGATGCGGCCAAAGCCCAGGTGGACATTGCACAGCGACAGTTTGACAACAACCAGGCACTGGTCAACCAGGGCTTCATCTCACAAACCGCCCTGCTCACCTCGCAGGCCAGCTTGAATGGAGCCAAGGCCACACACGCGGCCGCGCTGGCCGCGCTGGACCTGGCCAACAAATCGCTGGGCGATGCCACGCTGCGATCGCCCCTGTCGGGCGTGGTGGCTCAGCGCCTGGCCCAGCCGGGTGAGCGGGTGGCCATCGAGGCCCGCTTGGTCGAAGTCATCAACCTCTCGGAACTGGAGCTCGAAGCAGCCCTGCCGGCCGAAGACGCCGGCCGCGTGCGGGTGGGGATGACCGCGCAGCTGCAGGTCGAAGGTGTGGACGCACCGGTCTCAGCCAAAGTCCTGCGCATCAACCCCAGCGCCCAAATGGGCAGCCGCAGCATCTTGGTCTACTTGGGCGTCAAAGGCCGCGAGGGCTTGCGTCAAGGCCAGTTTGCCCAGGGCAGCCTGGGCACACAAAGCGTGCAGGTGCTGGCCGTGCCTGTGACCAGTGTGCGCACCGACAAACCCCAGCCCTACGTGCAGGTGGTGCAAGACGGCAAAGTGGCGCACATCACGGTGCGAACCGATGTGCGCAGCGAGGGCGATCAGGAAAGCCTGGTGGCGGTGACCGGCGTCTCTGAGGGCGCACAAGTGCTTTCAGGCAGCGTAGGTGCGGTGCGCGAAGGGGTGCTCGTGAAGTTCACGACCCCGGCCAGCCCGGCCGCTGCGGCCAACGCCATTTCCACCAAGCCATAAGGGAACCCTCAACATGTGGTTCACCCGCGTCAGTCTGCAAAACCCGGTTTTTGCCACCATGGTCATGTTGGCCCTGGTGGTGCTGGGCATCTTCTCTTTCCAGCGCCTCAAAGTCGACCAGTTCCCCAACATCGATTTTCCGGTGGTGGTCATCACCACCGAATACCCCGGGGCCTCGCCTGAAATCGTCGAGAGCGAAGTCTCCAAAAAAATCGAGGAAGGCGTCAACTCGATTGCCGGCATCAGCACCCTGACCTCGCGCAGCTATGAAAACCAGTCGGTTGTGGTCATGGAGTTCCAGCTCCAAATCGATGGCCGCAAGGCGGCCGAAGATGTGCGCGAAAAAGTCGCCTCGCTGCGCCCCCTGCTGCGCTCCGAAGTCAAAGAGCCTCGCGTACTGCGTTTTGACCCGTCCAGCCGCGCCGTGTGGTCGCTGGCCGTCATCCCCGAGGGCAATCAACTCAATGCGGTGGAGCTGACCAACTGGTCCGAACAGGTGCTCAAAAAGCGCCTGGAAAACGTGCGTGGCGTGGGCTCGGTCAGTTTGGTGGGCGGCAGCAAGCGCGAGATCAACCTGTACCTGCAACCGGCCAACATGGAGGCGCTGGGCGTCACGGCCGACCAGGTGGTGAGCGCTGTGCGCAATGAAAACCAGGACCTGCCCGTGGGCGCGATCCGCTCGCTCCAACAAGAGCGCATCGTGCAAATCAGCTCCCGCATGGAGCGGCCCGAAGACTTTGGCCGCATCATCGTGGCGCGCAAAAATGGCACCCCGATTCGCCTGTCCCAAGTGGCCACGGTGCAAGACGGGGCGCAGGAGCTGGAGAACCTGGCGCTTTACAACGGCCAGCGCACCCTCTTGATGTCGGTGCAAAAGTCGCAAGACGAAAACACCATCCAGGTGGTTGAAGGCCTGATCAAGGCCGTGACCGAGTTGCAGGGCCAGCTGCCGCCGGGCGTCAAACTCGAACCCATCACCGACGGCTCGCGGCCCATCCGCGTGTCGGTGAACAACGTGCGCCAGACCCTGATCGAGGGGGCCATCCTCACGGTGCTGATCGTGTTTTTGTTCCTCAACTCATGGCGCTCCACCGTCATCACAGGCCTGACGCTGCCGATCTCTCTGATCGGCACCTTCATGTTCATGCAAATGTTCGGCTTTACCATCAACATGATCACGCTGATGGCACTGAGTTTGTGTGTGGGCCTCTTGATCGACGACGCGATTGTGGTGCGCGAGAACATCGTGCGCCATGTGCAAATGGGCAAAAACGCCTACCGCGCATCGATGGAGGGCACACAAGAAATTGGCCTGGCCGTGCTGGCCACCACCTTGTCCATCGTGGCGGTGTTTTTGCCCATCGGCTTCATGGAAGGGGTCATCGGCAAGTTTTTCCACGAGTTCGGCATCACCATCGTGGCGGCCGTGTTGATCTCGATGTTTGTGAGCTTCACGCTCGACCCGATGCTCTCGAGCATCTGGCATGACCCGGCCATCGACGCGCACGGCAAAAACCAAGCACCCGCCAACTGGTACGACAAAACCATTGGCCGCGTGACCGGTTGGTTTGACCGGGGCACGGAACGCTTGGCCAATGGCTACCAAGGCATCTTGCGCTGGGCGTTGGTGCACAAAAAATCCACCGTCTTTCTGGCGCTGAGCATTTTTGTGGCCAGCGTGTTCATGGTCCGTTTGCTGGGCACAGAGTTCGTTCCCAAGGCTGACTTTTCCGAGACTTCGCTCAAGTTTGAAACCCCGGTGGGCACCTCGCTCGAGGCCACCGAGGCCAAAACCCGCCAGGTCGAGGCCATCTTGCGCGACTTCCCCGAGGTGCGCTACACCCTGAGCACCATCAACACCGGCAATGCGCAAGGCAAGAACAACGTCAACCTGTACATACGTCTGGTGGACCGCAAAAACCGCGACCGCAATGCCGACCAGATGTCGGCCGTGCTGCGCGAGCGCCTGAAAAAGGTGCCCGGCATCGCGGTCACCCACGCCGGTTTGCTCGACGCCATTGGCGGCAACAAGCAAGTGGAGTTTTCGCTGCAAGGCCCAGACCAAAAAGAGCTGGAGCGCTTAGCCCTGCTGGCGCTGGCCAAGGTGCGTGACATCCCTGGACTGGTCGATCTGGACTCCAGCGTGAAACCCAACAAGCCCGTCATTGGTATCGAGGTGCTGCGCGACGCAGCCTCCGACCTGGGCTTGGGCACGGCGCAACTGGCCGGGCCCCTGCGCACCTTGGTGGCCGGGCAAACCGTGGGCAACTGGCGCGCCCCGGACGACCAGACCTACGACGTGAATGTGCGCTTGTCGCCCGAGGCCCGCAACAGCCCGCAAGACCTCGAACGACTGCCTTTCATGGTCTCACCCGCTGCCGATGGGAGCCCACGCATCGTTCGCTTGGGGCAGGTGGCGCGGGTCAGCGAAACCACGGGCTCCAACCAAATCAACCGGCGCGACATGATGCGTGAGGTCGCCATCAACGCCAACGTGTTCGGGCGCTCGGCTGGCGAAGTCTCGGTTGATGTGCGCAAAGCCATGGACAGCCTGAACCTGCCACCGGGCTACCGCTACAGCTTTGGCGGCTCGACCAAGAACATGACCGAGTCCTTTGGCTATGCGTTGTCGGCCCTGGCCATGGCGGTGATCTTCATCTACATGATTTTGGCCAGCCAGTTCAAGAGCTTCCTGCAGCCCTTGGCGCTCATGACGTCCCTGCCCCTGACCTTGATCGGCGTGGTGCTGGCCCTGATGGCTTTCCGCTCCACCTTGTCGATGTTCTCCATCATCGGCGTGATCATGCTGATGGGTTTAGTGACCAAAAACGCCATTTTGCTGGTGGACTTTGCCATCCGCGCCCGAGAGGACGGCCTGGAGCGCAGCGAGGCCTTGCTGCTGGCGGCCAAGGTGCGGCTGCGCCCCATCTTAATGACCACCTTGGCCATGATTTTTGGCATGGTGCCGCTGGCCTTTGCCCTGACCGAGGGCGCCGAGCAACGCGCCCCCATGGGCCAGGCGGTCATTGGCGGGGTCATCACGTCCTCGCTGCTGACCCTGGTGGTGGTGCCCGTGGTGTACTGCTACATGGACGATCTGGCCCAATGGTTGCGCACAAAAGCAGGCCTTGGCCCGGCCCGTCCGGGCCATGACACCAGCGCCCCTTAAAATCAGTGGATATTTGACCAAGACCCCCGCAGGAGTAAGAAAAACATGGATCTGAACCAGGCCCGCTTCAACATGATTGAGCAGCAAATTCGTCCCTGGGAAGTGCTGGACCCGCAAGTGCTGGCCCTGCTGTCCACCGTGCGCCGCGAAGACTTTGTGCCCCTGGCGCACAAGGCCCTGGCTTTTGTGGACATGGAAATCCCGCTGGGCGCTGCGCCCAACCAGGTCATGCTCGCCCCCCGCGTGCAGGCCCGCTTGTTGCAAGACCTGGCCGTGCAAAAAACCGACAAGGTGCTCGACATCGGCACCGGCTCGGGCTTCATGGCCGCTTTGCTGGCCCACCAAGCCGCCAGCTTGCTGAGCCTGGAGATTGACCCGGCTTTGGCCGCCCAGGCCCAGGCTAACCTGCAAAAAGCGGGCATCAGCAACGCGGTCGTGCGCTGCGCCGATGGCAGCCAAGGCGCAGCCGCCGACGGCACTTTTGACGCCATCGTGATCAGCGGCTCGGTCGCCGAAGTGCCTGCCGCCTTGCTGCAGCAGCTGAGCGTGGGAGGCCGTTTGGTCACCATCGTGGGCGACGAGCCCATGATGCGCGCCACGCTGATCACCCGCACCGGCACCAACAGCTGGACCACCACCGAGCCTTGGGACAGCAACGCCGCCCGCTTGTCCGGCTTTGCCCAGCCCTCCCGCTTCAAATTCTGAGACCGCTATGCAGCAACTCTATCCCGCCCAAATCGCTGAATGGGCCAGCCAACAAGCCCAGCGTCCCGTCTTGCTCGATGTGCGTGAGGGCTGGGAAGTGCAAACCGCCAGCGCCAAGCCCGAGGCTTTGGACCTGCTGCACATGCCCATGCAAACCATCCCGGTGCGCCTGCACGAACTCGACAAAACCCGCCCGATTGCCTGCCTTTGCCACCACGGCGGGCGCAGCATGCAAGTGGCCAACTTCTTGATGCAGCACGGCTTTGAGGTGGTCAATGTGGCCGGGGGCATTCATGCCTGGTCGGCCCAGGTAGACCCCAGCATTCCGGTCTATTAAGTCTGTTTGTTGAGTCAGCTTTTGGCCCCCAATGGGCCCGATATTTTTTAAAAAGACCCGCCATGAAACTGCGCACCTTGCCCCTGACTTTGGCCTTGATGGCCGCCTTTGCAGGCACCGCACAAGCCCAGAGCTTGGCCACGCTCTACGAAGCGGCCAAAAGCCACGACGCCAACTTCAAGTCGGCACGCGCGCAGCACGAGGCCACACTGGCCAAGGCCGAGCAAGCCAAGGCCTTCCTGCGGCCTACAGCGGGTTTGGGGGCCAACCTCTCTGAGACCGATTTGGAGAATCAGTCAACCAACAGAGACAGCCAATTCGGGACCCGCTCAGTCACGTTCAGCGCAAGCCAGCCGTTGTACCGCCCTGCCAACCAGGTCAGCTACGAACAAGGCATGAAGCAAGTGGCCTTGGCGCAGGCCCAGCTGAAAGTGGCCGAGCAAGAACTCATCGTGCGCCTAAGCCAGGCCTACTTTGACGTGCTGACGGCGCAGGAAGGCCTGAATTTCGTCAAAGCCCAGAAATCGGCTGTGTCCGAACAACTCGCTGCCGCCAAGCGCAACTTTGAAGTGGGCACCGCCACCATCACCGACACGCGTGAAGCACAGGCCCGCTTTGACTTGGTCACTGCCCAGGAAATCGCCGCCGACAACGATCTGCGCATCAAAAAATTGGCCCTTGACGACACCGTGGGCAAGAGCAATGTGACCCCCAAACCCCTGCTGAGCGCTGTCAACATGGATGGCCTGCAAAGCGGCAGCATCGAGTCGTGGGTGGCGCAATCGGCCCAAGACAACGGCAACCTGGCGCAGGCCCGCATTGCCCAGGAAGTGGCCCAACTTGAAATCACCAAGGCCAAAGCCGCCCTGCGCCCCACGCTCGACCTGACCGGCAGTTACGGCATGACTCGTTATCGCAACGGCGCAACATCTCAACCCAACACCAACGCCGCCACCGTTGGCTTGGCCTTCAACCTGCCGCTGTACACCGGCCAGGCCACACAAAACCGCATCAAGGAAGCCGTGGCTCTGCAAGACAAGGCCCAAAGTGACCTCGAAGCAGCCCAGCGCAACGTGGCCCAAGCCACCCGCGCCGCTTTCTTGGGCGTGCAATCGGGTCTGAGCCAAGTCAAGGCCCTGCAGGCGGCCGAAGCCTCCAGCCAAAGCGCTTTGGACGCCAATAAACTGGGCTACCAGGTGGGTGTGCGCATCAACATCGATGTGCTCAACAGCCAAAGCCAGCTCTTCCAAACCAAGCGCGACCTGGCCAAGGCCCGCCACGATGTGTTGGTGGGGCAGTTGCGGCTGAAGCAGGCCGCAGGGGTTTTAAAGTCGGAAGATTTGAAGGAAATCAGCCTCCTCCTACAGAAGTAAAATCACCTACCATCATGATTTCTTTAGGACTCAAATAACATGGTGAACGCCTAGAAATGAACAGCGTCGTCAAAACTCCTTAAGAATCAAATGTGAGTTATGACGACCACTCAATTGACTTATATGACTCACAGGGTTGGTACAGATTGATTGCGGTTTTCTTCAAACTGGAGAATCGACAATTAACCTAAAAATCATGAACCCAATCAACTTATTCATTTTTTTTCAAAGGGTTTGCGGAAATTTTCATAACAACGCCTTGTTAATGGCAAGAATAGGTGTCTTGGGAATGGCTTGCAGCATGCCCGTGTCGCGTGCAGCCTTCAATATAAGTGCGTTTTTGATGATCACAGGCTGGCTGTTGTCAGGCGGATTCAAGTACGAACTGCAACACGGTTTAACGAGGCGTTATGGAAGCCTCAACATACAAAACCGATGGGGAGCACACCTCTGTTGGTGCACGCCTGAAGGCCTGGGAATATTCGATTGAATTAATAGGTAAGTCACCATGGCTCGGTCACGGAGTAGGCTCCTACAAAGCAAAAGCTTTGCAAAATTTTGAAAGTATCAGCGTTTGCAAGTTAGGTATCTGCGATCAACCCCACAACCAATTCATAACGACAGTAACTGAAACAGGTGTCATTGGTATCCTTGGGCTTTTTGTTTGGATGCTATCACCATTTACCCATTTAAGAAAAGCAGCCACAAGAGGTATTGCAGACCATAAAAATTTACTCTCGCCCTTGATGGTTATTTTTTTAATCACCGCCATGTTTGATAGCAGTCTAAAGATTCAAGGACAATTATTTTTCATGGTCATTAAGCTTGGGCTGATATCCTGCGCCGTCAAAAATAGTCAATCAGATGGGGCTTCCGCTGTTCCAATAAACTGACATCCAGTCAACAACTCCATGTCCGTAGTGAGGAAACCGTTCCCAGTTGCCTTTGGGTGGCCGCACCAAGTCAATTGGCCGGGGTTTACCATGAAAAATCACCAGCTTGGCCTCTGGTGGTGGCGACTTGGGTGGTAAAAATCGGTCCAGCACCAGTGGTTGGCGCAAATGGTATTTGAAACTGACCAACCAGTCTTGCGGCCAATACGCGATGCCGTCGACGGCGTGGTGAAGGTATTCCTGCTCGATTTTGTGTTGGGCCACCAAAGCATCGCGCTGGCTTTTCAGTTTATCGACCACATGACCCAGGCTGCCAATGTCAAAAGCAAACACGCTTGACATGGTTCTGGGTGGCAAGCTGGGGCTAGACCAAGGGGCGTTGTTGATGGCCACCAGCGGGCCGGGCACGTTAAACAGGGGGTCTAGGCTGTCCAGAATAACGGTGTCCAGATCGATAAACAAGCAACGCCCCTGCAGGCCGTACAGGTCGCTGCTGAACACGCCAATTTTGGGCCAGGCCCCGTCGTAGTAGTGGCTGTGCTCAAGCCCGATGTCGGGAATGGGGAAGACCTCAATACCGGGCAACAGGCCTTGCGACTCGCCTGTCAGGCACACAAATCGAAATTCGCCAGATATGTGGCGCTGGCAAGCGCGGTACAGCACGTTCACGTATTCGGCGGGATACAAGGTGCCCCACTTCATGCAAAGCACTACTTTTGATTGATTCATGGCATTATTTCTTTGGAAAAAGTTGGCCTGATTGCATCAGGTAGAGCTGTTTGCGCACCAGGTCGCGCAGGCGCCTTTTGAAGGTGGGCATGCGCCGGTACCAAGGGTACTTTTTGACGCCGGCAAACCCCTGCCCTGTGATGGTGCTTTGGTTTTCGTCATTCACATGGCTGGGAAAGGGCTCAAGCCCTAAGCGGCGCAATTGGTGGCGGTGCACCCGGTCAAGCTCAAGATCGATGGGCAAAACAATGGGCAACATGGCAGGCAACAAGCGCGCTGCCGTGTCACGGGAAATCAAATACGCGCCCATGCCTGTGAGAGGCCCCATATAGGCATTGAGCGAATACCGCCCCACACGGGTTTGACACACGGGCTGTTTGGCGCGGATTTTGTTGAGGTTAAGCATGTCCCAGCTGTGGCGGTGTTGCAGTGCCTCGCCAAGAGCCGCCATAAAGTCTTCACCAAACACCACATCGTCTTCAAGGACCAAAAGGGTGTGGCGATCTGACTGCAACAAAGCCTGCCACGACTGCAGGTGTGAGTGGTAGCAGCCGATTTCACCGGGCATGAGGTCGCGGCCTACATGGCGCTCGAATGCGACCTGGTCTACTGTGCTGCGCAGCGTGTCCCACTGAGCCTTGCCGTCCACAGCCGACAAACGGGTATAGGCCAACCCCAAGGCGAGGAGGCGCTGTTCCATCTGTTGGCGGCGCTGAATGGACCTGTCCAGATTGATGAGGATGACCATCAAACCGGGGAAGCTGCGCTGGGTCATGACACTGTCTCGGCAAAGGCTTTTTGTTGCCCTTGGTTCCAGTAGTCTGAAGTTTGCAGCACCGACACAAATTGCTCGGACGAACGCCCGCTGCCAAAGGCTTGGCTGGCCACGGCGTGGCGAGCCCAACGGGTGGTCAAAAAGTCGGCGATGGTGGCGGTGTCAAGCGCAGACGCGCTGACGATGGATGACCCACTGGCCCGCTGGTTTTGCCGCGTGCCCACATCCAGGCTGGGCAAGCCCAAAAACGGCGCCTCGCGCACGCCGGCGCTGCTGTTGCCCACCATCACCGCCGCGTTTTTCATCAGCTCGCTGAAGTAGTTAAAGCGCATGGACGGGATGAGGCGAAAACGCTCGAGGGGCAGTTGTTCGAGCACGGCAAAAATGTCTTCGGTGCCGGGGTCGTTGTTGGGGGCGATGACCACAAAACACTTGCCACTGGCTTGTAGCGCGCCAAACAAAGACTTGGCTTGGGCGCCAATGGTGTCTTGCTCGGACGTGACCGGGTGAAACACGGCGATGCCGTAGTCGTCAAACGGGATGGCGTAGCGGGCTTTGACTTCTTGGATGCTGACGCCAGACGGCCGGGCGTGGGTGTCCAGCTCGGGTGAACCGATGTTGAACACGCGCTCAGGCGATTCGCCCAGCGCCAGCACGCGGGCTTTGGCCGATTCGCTGCTGACGAAGTGGGTGGCACAGAGTTTGGTGTTGCAGTGGCGAATGCTTTCGTCGATGGTGCCGGACACCTCGCCACCTTCCACATGGGCCGAGCGGATGTAGCGCATGGCGCAGACGATGCTGGCGGCCAGCGCTTCAACACGGTCGCCGTGGATGATGACCAAGTCGGGCCGGTGTTCGTGCACAAAATCCGAAAAGCCGAGGATGGTCTTGCTGAGAATAAAGTCCAGCGCATCGCCTTCGCGCTGGTTCACAAACTCAAAAAACTCGGCACCGGCAAAGCGTTTCACTTCCAGGCGGGTTTCGCCATAGCGCTTCATCATGTGCATGCCAGTGATGAAGAAGCTGATGTGAAAGCCCGCGTCTTGAGCGGCTTTGGCCAGGGGCTCGAGCTTGCCGAAGTCAGCCCGGG
This sequence comes from Limnohabitans sp. Bal53, assembly GCF_003063355.1. Classification (GTDB taxonomy): domain Bacteria; phylum Pseudomonadota; class Gammaproteobacteria; order Burkholderiales; family Burkholderiaceae_C; genus Limnohabitans_A. The sequence goes on from NZ_NESH01000001.1 coordinate 98,581, forward strand.
TGCCGGTGACAAACAGCAGGCGTTTGCCCGTGACCGCTGTGCCGGACACGCTTGGCGCGTCGCTCATGCTTGGGGCTCCACACCTTCTAGGTCGGCCCACTTGAGCTGCTGATTGCGTTTAAGGGCACCCCGGGTGCGCGCACCGATCAAACGGTCAAAGTGCTGCACCGAGATGTCGCCCGAGCCGGGGCGGCGGGCCCAAATGTCTTTTTCGGTGATGACGTGGCCCGCAGGCAGATCGCGGTCGGCCACGATGGAGCCGCGCGCAAAGCGATAGACGTCTTCTTCAGGGGCGGTGCGCACCTTGGGGTTGTTGAGCGCGGTGTGGATTTCTTTGGAGCGGTCGATGATGAAACGCAGTTCGGCTGGGTCCATCGAGCAGCTGATGTCGGGGCCTTTGCGGTAGCGGGTGTCGGTGAAGTGGCGCTCCAGAATGCAGGCGCCCAAGGCCACGGCGCTGATGGCCATGCTGGGGCCGATGCTGTGGTCGCTAAAGCCGATGACGGCTCGGGGGAAGGCCTGGCGCAGCTCGGTGATGCCTTGCAGGCTGACGATCTCGGGTGGCGAAGGATACAGGTTGGTGCACTCCAGCAAGGCGTAGTCCACGCCAGAGGCATCGAGCGCGGCCACGGCGGGGCGCATGCTGTCAACGGTTTGCATGCCGGTGCTCATGATGATGGGCTTGCCAAAGCTGGCGATGTGGCGAATCAGCGGCACGTGGTTGCATTCGCCCGAGCCAATCTTGAAACCAGCCACACCAATGTCGGCCAAAAAGTCGGCTGCGGCGCGCGAAAACGGGGTGGAGATGTAGATCAGGCCCAGGTCTTCGGCGTGTTTTTTGAGGGCGATTTCGTCGTCTTTGGACAGCGCGCATTCCTGCATCACGTCCCAAATGGATTTGTCGGCGTTGGGCGGGAAGATGCTTTTGGCTTCGTCGGTCATTTCGTCGTCAACGAAATGGGTCTGGTGTTTGACCATTTCACAGCCGGCCAGGCGCGCGGCGGTGACCATGGCTTTGGCCACCTCAAGGCTACCGCCGTGGTTGATGCCGATTTCGGCAATGACCAAGGGAGGGTGTTGGGGGCCGATGTGGCGGTGGGCGATTTTCATGGTGGGTTTCCTTGGGTGGCGCTGCTGAGCAGGGCTGCGCACCGCTCAAAATCATCCCTATTATCGATGTCAAAGCTGCGTTCAGCGGGCATGACCACGGTGCCAATGCGTTCGCTGACAAAACTTTTCTGTTCAATGAACCATTGCGCATCCATGGCGTAGACCGCGCCGTTGGGTTTGTAGACAGGGGGCAGGCTTTGGCGGTTGGCAAAGCAATGCTCGGGTCTGGACAGCGGAACAAAGCGGCCATCGGGCATCACTTGGCCCCACTTGAGCACGCCGCGGTCGGCATCGGTGACGGATATGACCAAATCAAACACACCACGCGCCAGGCGCGCCAGGGCTTGTTGCACGTCGACCACCTGGCGCAGCGGCGATGTGGCCTGCAGCAACACCACCGGGCCTTGCACCTGGGCGGTTTGCAAGGCATGCATCAGCACCGGGGCCATGGGCACGTTGTCGCCACACAGTTCGTAAGGACGCTGCAGGGCTTGCACGGCTTGAGGCAGCTCAGCAGTCAGCACCTCGTGGATGTCGGTGCTGATGAGTACCCGGCAGGCCCCTGCTGCCAGGGCCAGGTCCACCGCATGACGGTAAAGGGGTTTGCCGGCGAGCGGGCGGGTATTTTTGCCGGGCAAGCCTTTTGATCCCCCACGCAAAGGGATGACGGCTGTCCAGGGTCTAAGGGTGGCGGGCATGGGCGTAACTATACTGAAGGGTTGAGCCATTTCACCGCACCCATGACTTCACCCCATCGATCAGCCGCGCCGCCTTTCCCTTCTTGGGGTTTGGGCTGGGCCATTCGGGCTTACGAGCTGCTGTGGCACCTGTTGCTGCCACTGGTGCTGCTGATGCTCTGGCGGCGCGGGGCGAAGGAACCCTTGTACCGTCAATTCTGGGGGGAACGCTTTGGCGGCGTGAGCTGCACGCTGCACCGACCGGTATGGGTGCATTCGGCATCGATGGGCGAGATGCGGGGGGCCGCACCTTGGGTACATGCCTTGCTACAAAAGGGGATGCCGGTCTTTTTGACCACCTTGACCCCTGCCGGGCGGCACACTGCGCTCAAGCTGTTTGCCCATGCCATGGACAGCGGGCAGCTGCAGCTGGCCTATGCCCCGATGGAGCTGAGTTGGGTGGTGCGCCGTTTTCTGGCCCGGGTGCAACCGCGCTGTGCGGTGATGACCGAAATTGACACCTGGCCGGTGCTTCTGGCCACCCTGCGCCGCGCTGGGGTACCGCTGGCGATGGCGAACGCGCAGTACCCCCAAGCGAGCTTCGAGCGCGACCAGCGCTGGGGCGGGTTCAGAGCACGCCTGTTCAAGGCCTATGAACTGGTGATGTGCAAGTCCGATCTGCAGGCTCAGCGTTTTGCTGAGGTGGGCTGTGCGCGGGTGGCGGTGGTGGGTGAGACGCGTTTTGACTTGCCTGTGTCGCAGGCGCAGCTCGCCGCTGCGGCCCAAACGCTGCAAATCGGGCAACTGCAGGCGCGCCCGGTGGTGTGTTTTTCCAGCACCATTGTGGGTGAGGACGAGTTGTTGATTGGCACCATGCGGCGCATGCAACAGACCTTGGCCCAGGCAGGGTGCCCTGCACCGCTGTTTGTGTATGTGCCGCGCAGTCCGCAGCGCTTTGATGCGGTGGCGCAGCTGCTGCAGGACGCGGGCATGCGCACGGTACGGCGCAGCCACGCGCTGGATGCGCACTTGCAGTGGCACACCCAGCCCGACTGGCCTTGCACCGATGTGCTGCTGGGTGATTCGATCGGCGAGATGTACTTTTACCTGGCCTTGGCGCAGGTGGTGGTGGTGGGCTCGTCGTTTGGCGACCGGGCGGTACACAACATCATTGAGCCTCTGGCCATCAACAAACCGGTGTGGACTGGCCCGAGTGTGCGGGGCATTGAATACCCGGCTATCGAGGCGCTACAGGCCGGGGTGCTGCACCACGCCCAGGACGGCAATGACCTGGCGGACCAACTGAGCGACGTGTTGGCCAACCCGGCCGCTTACGCGAGCTTGGTGCAAAAAACGGAACACTTCAATGCGGCCCACGCGGGTTCGGCCGCGAAACACATGGCAGTTTTTTTGCCCTGGCTGTTGGAGCGCAGCCCACCATGAAACCACGCCCCCTGGCAATTCGCCTTTATGGTCAGGTGTTTGAGATCCTGACTCCCCTGTGGCAATGGTGGCTGCAGCAGCGCCTGCGGCGCGGCAAGGAAACGCTGACCAGTTTGGACCAGCGCTGGATGCGCAGCCCTCCTGCGCGCCCCGAAGGCACATTGGTGTGGGGCCACGCCGTGGGGGTGGGTGAGGCTCTGGCACTGGCAGGCTTGCTCAAGCGCCTGCAGGAGCAGCGCCCCGACCTGCATTTTTTGATCACCACCACCGCCCGCACGTCGGGCCAGGCCCTGGCCAAGCAAGCGCTGGGGCCCCAATTTACCCACTGGTTTGCGCCGGTGGACACACCGAGCAATGTGGCGCGCTTTGTCAATCACTGGCAACCCGACTTGGCGCTGTGGTGTGAAATGGATTTGTGGCCGGCGCTGATCGACGCCACAGCGCAGCGCAGCACACCCCATGTGCTCGTGAACGCCCGCTTGAGCGCTGCAGCTGCGGCCAAACGCCGTTGGGGGCGCGCTGTGTATGCACCCTTGCTGGCGGGCTTTGATGCCATCTGGGTGCAAAACGCCGAAACCGCCCAGCACCTGCAAGCGCTGGGCGCGCTGCCTCAGCGCATGGACATCACCGGCACCATCAAGGCCATGGTGCCACCCCTGGCCGCGAACCCCAGCGACGTGGAACGATGGAGACAGGCGCTTAGCGGCCGTTGTGTGTGGGTGCTGGCGTCCAGCCACCCTGGTGAAGAAGAATTGGCCTTGGCTGCGCACAAGCTTTTGCGCGACAAATACCCCAATGCCCTGCTGATACTGGCCCCACGCGATGCGGGCCGGGGTGCCACTGTGGCGGCAATGTGCGGCCCGGACACACCATTGCGCAGCCAAGGCGCGCTGATGCCCGGCACGGCACCCTGCTATGTGGCCGACACCATGGGCGAATTGGGCCTGTGGTACCGCCTGAGCCAAGTGGCCATGGTGGGTGGCTCATGGGCACCTGTGGGTGGGCACAACCCCTATGAGGCGACCGCCTTGGGAAACACCGTGTTGCACGGCCCCCATGTGGCCAACTTCAGTGAAAGCTACGACGACCTGGATGCACAGGGCTTAAGCGTGCTGGCACTGAGCGCAGAGCAACTTGCCGCCACCGTAACCGAGGTGTGGGCCTCAACCAGAGCAGACGGGGCCAGTGAGCAAGCGCTTACGGAGCGCTGTGCTACAAATATTCAGAAATTGTTGGCCATGCTTGTTCCGGCTTGACCCACCATAGCAACTTAATAGGGGGGCTAAGGAGAGTTTGCGTTGCCCAAATCAGTGGGCGGCGTCACCCAGCAACGCGTCGGGTTTGACCGAGCGCAGCAGCGCCAGCATTTCGCCCTCGATGCGGTGCAGGGCCGCTTCGGTTTGGCCCTCAAAGCGCAGCACCAACACAGGCGTGGTGTTGGAGGCACGGATCAGGCCAAAACCATCGGGCCAGTCGATGCGCAGGCCGTCGATCGTGAAAATTTGAGCGGGCGGCTTGAACGCATCACCAGCGAGCACCTGCAAAGCGCGGGTCACGCTGTGCGGCTCACCTTCCACGCAGGCCACGTTCAACTCCGGCGTGCTGAAGCTGGTGGGCAAGGCATTGAGCACGGCGTTGGCGTCAGGGGCTTTGCTCACAATTTCGAGCAAACGGCAGCCTGCATACGTGCCGTCATCAAACCCATACCAGCGCTCTTTGAAGAAGATGTGCCCGCTCATCTCGCCGCCCAAGGGGGCTTGGCCACCTGCTGCCTCGATGGCGCGCATTTGGGCTTTGATCAGCGAGTGGCCGGTTTTGAACATCAAGGGCTTGCCGCCAGCGGCTTCGATGGCCGGGGCCAGGCGCTGTGAACACTTGACGTCAAACAAGATGGTGCCGCCGGGTACGCGGCTGAGCACGTCTTGGGCAAATAACTGCATCTGGCGGTCGGGGTAGATGTTGTTGCCGTCGGCAGTGACGATCCCTAAGCGGTCGCCGTCGCCGTCAAAGGCCAAGCCCAGTTCTGCGCCACTGGTTTTCAGGGCGTTGATCAGGTCTTGCAGATTTTCCGGTTTGCTGGGGTCGGGGTGGTGGTTGGGAAAGTTGCCGTCCACTTCGCTGAACAACTCGATCACCTCGCAACCCAGGGCGCGAAAAATGCCAGGAGCCGAAGCGCCCGCGATGCCGTTGCCCGAGTCGATCACGATCTTCATGGGCCGCGCCAGCCGGATATCGCCCACAATGCGCTGCGTGTAGTCGACCAGCACGTCCAGCTGCGTGACGCTGCCGCCGCCTTGCAGCTGCCAGGTCTCGTCTTCCATCATCTGACGCAGGCCCTGGATTTCGTCGCCATAAATGGCGCGACCGCCCAGCAACATCTTGAAGCCGTTGTAGTCCTTGGGGTTATGGCTGCCCGTCACCTGGATGCCGCTTTGGCAAGCGGTGCTGGCCGCAAAGTAAAGCATGGGCGTGGTGGCCAAACCGATGTCGATCACCCGGATGCCTGCAGCCACCAAGCCGCGAATCAGCGCCGCAGACAGGCTTGGCCCGCTCAAGCGGCCGTCGCGCCCCACCGCCACGGTGCTTTCCCCGTGAGCCAGCGCGTGTGTGCCAAAGGCCTTGCCCAGGCCTTCGGCCACTTGTTCGTTCAGGGTCGAGGGCACCACGCCGCGGATGTCGTAGGCTTTGAAGATGGAGGGGGTCACTTGCATGAAAAAAACCAATCAAAAGCCACCAGGCTTGGTTGATGAAATGATGAATTGAATACGCATTGTAGGCGGCCAAGGCTGACGAAAAGGGCATCAGCATGGGTCCGAAAACAGCACAAACCCCCAGGTCATAGGCACCCGTTTGCCGATAACATGACCGCCAATGCGCCGCCTTCCAACCCAACCACACCCACAAGCTGCCAGTGACTCAGGCCTGAACGCGCAGCGCTGCTACCAAGCCATGGCCGACAAAGATGCGGCGTGGGATGGGCTTTTTTTCACCGGTGTGACCTCCACCGGCATATATTGCCGCCCAGTTTGCCGGGTGAAACTGCCCCGCCAAGCCAACTGCCGCTTTTTTGAAACAGCCGCTCAAGCCGAAGCGCACGGCTTCAGGCCCTGCCTGCGCTGCCGTCCGGAACTGGCCCCCACACGTCGCTTTTGGTCCACCACCGATGCCCAGGCGGTACTGGCCGAATGCGCGGCCCAACAGCTGCAATCGGCCATTCAACAAGGCCTCAAGCCGCCCAGCATGGCGGCATTGGCGGCGCAGCTGGGCGTGAGCGATCGGCACCTGAGGCGTCTGTTTTTGCGCCATTGGCAGGTGTCGCCCCTTCAATACCTGCAAACCCAAAGGCTGCTGCACGCCAAACAGTGGCTGCAAGACAGCCCCTTGTCGGTGGCCCATGTGGCGCGTGCCAGTGGCTTTGGCTCGGCCAGGCGCCTGTACGCCGCATTTGCCCAGCACTACCAACTCAGCCCGGGGCAACTTCGAACCGCCAGCGCCCCCCTGCGCAAGGCCTCCGACCCCTGCACTGAGCTGGTATTGCACTACCGCCCGCCTTGTCAAATGGCCACGCTTTGGCAGTTTCTGCAAGACCGCAGCTTGAGCGGCATGGAAAGCTGGGAGGGCCAAGGCCAGAACGCCGTGTTGCGCAGGACGGTGCGCTGGCCCCATGCAAGCTGCGCCATCACCGGCTGGCTGGAGGTGCGCTGGGACCAAACACAAGCCGTGGTGCACCTGCGGGTCAGCGCCTCGTTGGAGCCCGTATTGCCCCAGGTGGTGGCGCAGGTGCGGAGCTGGCTGGACCTGGACGCCGAACCCGCGCGCATCGCACAGGTGATTGGACGTGATTTTCCAGAGGCCCTGGGCCAACGACTACCCGGATGCTTGGATGGTTTTGAGCTGGCCGTGCGCGCTATTTTGGGCCAACAAATCAGCGTCAAAACCGCCCGCACTTTGGGCCAAAGGCTGGTCAACACCCTGGGTGAGCCCTGCACCACCCCCTGGCCCGAGCTGAACCGCAGGTTTCCCAGCCCGGCCACTTTGGCGCGCGAAGAAAACGCCGCACGCATGGGGAGTCTCGGCTTGGTGCGGCAACGTCAAAAAGCCATTCAGGCCTTGGCGCGGGCAGTCGAATCGGGCAGCCTGGACCTCAGCCGCCAAGCCAAGCTGGAGCCCACCTTGCAGGCGCTTATGGCTTTGCCTGGCATTGGCCCCTGGACGGCACACTACATTGCCATGCGCGCCCTGAGCTGGGCAGACGCCTGGCCCGTGCAGGACGTGGCCTTGCAAACCGCCTTGGGTGTGCGTCAGCACCCACGCCCCACCCAAGCACTGGAAGCCTTGGGCGAAGCTTGGAGGCCCTGCCGCAGCTATGCCCTGATCGCGGCCTGGCAGCGCTTAGTCCACCCCCCCTGAGTGAGTGCATCCCCCTGAGCTTTCCAATCACCACACTCACACTGTCCCCGCACCATGACACCTCTTTTGACTCAACAATGGAACAGTCCCTTGGGGCCGATGATCCTGGCCGCTTCAGACTTGGGTTTGTGTGGCGTCTGGTTTGAAGGCCAAAAGCATGGCCCCAGCGTTGAACGCATGCGCGGCTGGACAAGCGTCACCGGCCATTCACTGCTGCAAGACGCCAGCGCGCAATTGCAGGCCTATTTCGCCGGCGATCTGAAGCGCTTTGATTTGCCCTTGGACCTGTCGGCAGGCACCACATTCCAACAATCGGTTTGGCGGGCATTACTGCACATCCCGTCTGGCCACAGCCAAAGTTATGGCGATCTGGCCAGGCATCTGAACAACCCCAAGGCTGTTCGGGCGGTGGGCGCGGCTGTAGGACGCAACCCAGTGAGTATCATCGTGCCCTGTCACCGCATCTTGGGCGGCGGTGGCCAACTCACCGGCTATGCAGGTGGGCTGTGGCGCAAACAGGCACTGCTCAAAATTGAAGGCCACCCCATCGCCCTGCCGACCACTGTTGCTCTTTTTCCTGAATGAACACTTCTCCCGCCAAAGGCTGGCTGGCCGACTTTCTGATCCTGGCCGCCATTTGGGGCTCGTCCTTCTTGTTCATGCGCTTGGCCGCTGTTGAATTGGGGCCTCTGCCCACGGCCGCCCTGCGTGTGGCGATTGCCGCGACCTTTTTGCTGCCGATCATGCTGGCCAAAGGGCACTGGGCGCAATTGCGCCAGCACTGGAAGCCAGTGCTCTTTGTCGGGGCACTCAACAGCGGCATTCCCTTTGCCTTGTATTCGTTTGCAGTGCTGCACATCACCACCGGTTTTTCTTCCATCCTGAATGCCACGGTGCCCTTGTTTGGCGCGGTCGTGGCCTGGATCTGGCTGGGGGACAAGCCCACTCTTTCGCGCACGGTGGGTCTGGCCATCGGTTTTGGGGGCGTGGTGCTGCTGGCCGGTGGCCAAGCCAGCTTCAAGCCCAACGACTCGGGCATCGCCCCGGCCTGGGCGGTGGCCGCTTGCCTGGCCGCGACCATCTGTTATGCACTGGCCGCGAGTTTCACCAAAAAGCACATCCCCAGCATGCCGCCTCTGGTCACCGCCACCGGCAGCCAAATTGGGGCGACTCTGATTCTGGCCTTGCCCGCGCTGTGGTATCGACCAGACCACTGGCCCAGCGCCTCGGTCTGGTGGTCCTTGCTGGTGGTGGGCGTGCTGTGCACCGGGGTGGCCTACATCCTGTACTTCAAGTTGATCGAAAACTCGGGGCCCGCACGGGCGCTGACGGTCACCTTCTTGGTGCCGGTGTTTGCCATCGCTTACGGCGTGCTGTTTTTGGGCGAGAGCGTGACAGCCTGGATGCTGCTGTGCGGCGGCGTGATTTTGCTGGGGACGTCGCTCTCGAGCGGCCTGATCAAGCTGCCGGGGCGCTGACGGGCCGGTGCACCGTGACAGGGTGTGAACGCTGCACATCCCGCGCCCTGAGTTGGCCGCATCCCCCGTCCACATCCTGCCCCGCCGACTGGCGCAACTTGGTCAATACACCGCGTTGGTGCAAAGTGCGCGCGATGGCCGCTGCTTTTTCCCAGCTGGGGCGCGCATAGGGCAAATCAGGCACCGCGTTGTAGGGGATCATGTTCATCAGCGCGTATTTGCCCTTCAGCAATCGCACGATGCCCTCGATTTCGTCGTCGCCGTCGTTCACCCCGTCGATCAGCGTCCACTGGTACTGAATCGGATAACCCGTGGCGCGGGCATAGGTCTCGCCCGCCTCCACCAAATCCTGAGGGTCAAAGCGCGGGGCCCGGGGCAGCAGTTGCGCCCGCAAATCGGCCCGCGTGGTGTGCAGCGACAAAGCCAAAGCAGGTTTCACCCGGCCTTGCGGCAAGCGTTCAAACACCCGCGCATCACCCACCGTAGAAAACACCAGATTTTTGTGGCCGATGTTGCCCACTGTGCCCAACAGGTCAATCGCCTCCATCACCGCGTCCAGGTTGTGCGCGGGCTCTCCCATACCCATGAACACCACTTTTTTGACCGGCCTGAGGGTGCGCGCCAGCGCCACCTGGGCCACGATTTCGGCGCTGCCCACCTGCCGTATCAGGCCCTCGCGCCCAGTCATGCAAAACACACAGCCCACCGCGCAGCCAACTTGAGACGACACGCACAGGCCATCGCGCGGCAAGAGCACGCTTTCAACGGTCAGGCCGTCTTTGAGGCCCACCAGCAAACGGGCCGAGCCGTCTTGGCCCGGGTGCTGTTCACGCAAGGTGGCCAAACCATTGAGCGTTTGACTGAGTGCAGGCAAAGCCTCACGCACCGCAGTGGGCATGAAGCTCGCCAAAGGTCGGCGGCCACTGTCCTGCGGTTTGGCCTGGGTCCAAAGACGCAGCACACGCTGTTCGTGCAGGGCGTTGGCCCCCAATGCGCGCAAGTGGTCGCGGATGTCCTGAACGCTGTGCATGGGTTTCAATAATGGGGCGGGATTTCGTCGCGCAGGTTGCGCACCTCGGCACCGCCACCCGATTCGGGCAGGCGGTCGCGCATCTGGCGCAATTCGGTGATCAGCGCGTCAATTTGCTGCTGCTGGCGGTAGACCTGCGCGTTGAGTTGGTCCAGCAGGTCTTCGGTGAAGCCGGCCTTGATTTCCAAGTCGACCAGGCGGTTTTCAATAGGGGTGGGAATGTCCATGGGCTGTATTGGACATGATTTTGAATCCACTGCCGTCAAGATGGATCGCTTCGTACCTCGCGATGACAGGAAAACGGAAAACCACACTTCAGTGCCATGGCGTGTGCAGCGCGGAAATCCACTCAGCGTCATGGCGAGCGCAGCGCGGCTATCCATCCGGCGTCATTGCGAGCGCAGCGCGGCAATCTGTCGATCGCTTGGCATATCGCGATGACTTTTTGAGCGCCACGACCCAGGCCATAGGGACTTGGCAGTCAGATGGTCAAAGGGCCTCGCTATAATGTTTGCATCGCCGAGTTATCTGAACTACTTGCAGGGCGATTCATAAAACCTGCTAAAGCGTTCGCCAGGCTCCGGGTTATCAGGGTCGGCAACGCCGACAAACCACTGAAACCTCAGGAGTTTTTTTCATGTCCAGCAATTTCCTCTTCACTTCCGAGTCCGTCTCCGAAGGCCACCCCGACAAAGTCGCCGACCAGATCTCCGACGCGATCCTCGACGCGATCTTTGAACAAGACCCCCGCAGCCGCGTGGCCGCCGAGACCCTGACCAACACCGGTTTGGTCGTATTGGCCGGTGAGATCACCACCAACGCGCACGTCGACTACATCCAAGTCGCCCGCGACACCATCAAGCGCATCGGCTACGACAACACCGACTACGGCATCGACTACAAAGGCTGCGCGGTCATGGTTTGCTACGACAAGCAGAGCAATGACATCGCCCAGGGCGTGGACCACGCTTCTGACGACCACCTCAACATCGGTGCGGGCGACCAGGGCCTGATGTTCGGTTACGCCTGCTCTGAAACACCTGAGCTGATGCCCGCCCCCATTTATTACGCCCACCGCCTGGTCGAGCGCCAGGCTCAGTTGCGCAAAGACGGTCGCTTGCCATTTCTGCGCCCCGACGCCAAAAGCCAGGTGACCATGCGTTACGTGGACGGCAAGCCCCACAGCATCGACACCGTGGTGCTGTCCACCCAGCACAGCCCTGACCAGTCCGAAACCTCGACCAAGATGAAGGCCAGCTTCACAGAAGCCATCATCGAAGAGATCATCAAGCCCGTGCTGCCCAAAGAGTGGCTGCAAGACACCAAGTATTTGATCAACCCCACCGGCCGTTTTGTCATCGGCGGCCCCCAAGGTGATTGCGGTTTGACGGGTCGCAAGATCATCGTCGACACCTACGGCGGCGCCTGCCCCCATGGTGGTGGCGCGTTCTCGGGCAAAGACCCCTCCAAGGTCGACCGCTCGGCCGCTTACGCAGCACGTTACGTGGCCAAAAACATCGTGGCTGCAGGCTTGGCGACCAAGTGCCAAATTCAAGTGGCATACGCCATCGGCGTGGCACGCCCTATGAACATCACGGTGAACACCGAAGGCACAGGCGTGATCTCAGACGACCAAATCGCCGCCTTGGTGGCCGAGCACTTTGACCTGCGCCCCAAAGGCATCATCCAGATGCTGGACCTGCTGCGCCCCATCTACAGCAAGACCGCCGCCTACGGCCACTTTGGCCGCGACGAGCCCGACTTCACGTGGGAGCGCACCGACCGCGCCGCTGCTTTGAAGGCCGCTGCTGGCCTGTAAGCCAATCTGAGTTTGGCTGACCCAACCGCTCGACATCCGTTGAGCGGTTTTTTTACGCCTGTTAACCCTTGGTCACATGCACCTGAGGCACGCGCCCGGCATGCCACTGCCCGCCCAAGGCGCGTTCGATTTGCGCGGCCAGTTGCAACAACATGCCGTCGTTGGCTTGGCGGGCCTGCGCATGGATGCCCAAGGGCAAGCCGTTTTCTTGCCAGGCCATGGGCATGGAGATACCCGGCATGCCACACAGATTGGTCAGCGGGGTGTAGGCAAAGTTGCACCACAGATGGTTGAACCAATCGAGCACCGAAGGGTTGTCGCTGGTCGTCAAATATTCCAACGTGCCGATTTTGGGTGTGGGCAATGCGGTGATGGGCGTGAGGATGATGTCCCAGTCTTCAAAGAACTGACCAAATGCACGCGAGGTGGTGTTGAACACCGCCTGCATGCGGGCACGCTCGGTGAAGCTGGTGTTCATGCCCATCTCCCAAATCTTGATGTTGATCGGCTCAACCAGATCCGCTGGTGGGCGCGTCAGGCCCCGAGGGGCGAGCAAGTTAGAAATCGTCTGCGCAAAGTTGCTGATGTAGCAAGTGGTCTGCGCATCGAACGCAGCGCGAAAATCCACCTCGGGCAAGGCCCAGTCCACCTGGTGGCCCAGGCCCTCCAGAAAGCGCCCTACGCGTTGCAACTCGTCCACAAAATGCGGCACCGCCCGAAAGTCGCCCCACTCGTGCGACAGCGCAATACGCAGCCGCGGCGGGTCACGCCGAATCAAATCGCTGTAGGGCTCGGGGGGCATCCAGTAGGGCATGAACTCGCCCGGCGCACCACCGCGGCAGTGGTCCACAAAAGCAGCCGTATCGCGCACCGTTCGGCTTTGGCAACCCTGCGTAGAAACCAGACCTGTCAGGTCCGAGGCCGCAGGCGCGATCGAAAACACCCCGCGTGAAGGCTTCAAACCAATGTTGCCATTGGCCCCCGCCGGTATGCGGATCGAGCCACCGCCGTCGGTGGCATGCGACAGCGGCAACACGCCGGCCGCCAGGGCCACCGCGGTGCCCGCCGAAGAGCCATAACTGGTGTACTCGGGGTTCCAGGGGTTGCGCGTGACATACACCGCCGGGTTTTCTGCAGAACTGCACACCCCGAACTCGGGTGTGGTGGTGCGGCCGATGATGTTCAGACCTGCCCGTCGCATTTGAGCCGTGAGGAAAGTGTCTGCCGTGGCGCGGTTGCCGCGCATCATCTGAGCACCCATCTCCTGCAGGCGACCCTTGAGCGTCGGCCCCAAATCCTTGATGAAAAAGGGCACCCCCGCAAAGGGCCCTGCGGGGTCCATGCCGTCCTGCAGCGGGTTGGCCACCACGTCGTCAAACACCTCGACCACCGCGTGCACCGCCGGGTTGATGCGAGCCACCCCCGCCGCCGCCTGCGCGGCCAGTTCTGCGGCCGACACATCACCACGGCGCACGCAGTCGGCCAGCCCCACCGCATCGTGCTGCACCCATTCCTGCCACGTCATTGCCAAAGTCATCTCTGCCGCCCTCGCTTTTGAATCTGCGCAGCACGCGCCTCAGTCTGCACGCATCTGTTCACAGTTCCAATCATTTTGCAGCGCCCAATAGAACACGCATGTACCGAAAGCGACCGATCTTTTGAGGCTGCCTGAAGGCAAAAAAAAACCAAGCTCGAAAGCTTGGTTTTTTACGGTTTGGTGGTGCTGTGGCGACTGGTTTCGAACCAACCCTCAAAGCTCCTGAGTACTGCTGAGTATCAGTGAGGAAACATGGGGCTATTTGCCCCATAGGGTAGCGAGCGGAGCGGCCCAGATGTTATCGCCCAACGGCAAAGTCTCGTCACCGTCGTAAAGCAATATGCCCATCTTGAATTGATTGCCTGCCAGACTGGCCAGCTTTCTCAAGCCCCGCAGATCACTTTCCTTGACGGTGGCAGAGGCCTTGACTTCAACGCCGACCAAGTGCCCAGCCGCGTTTTCAATGACCACATCGACCTCGACTTTGTCGGCATCACGGTAGTACATCAGCGAGTAGCTGCCTTCTGCAGTGGTTGTCGCTTTCAGCAGCTCGCCATAGACAAACGATTCCAGTACGTTGCCAAATCGAGTACGGTCCTGCTGCACCTCTTCAGCGGTCAACTCGAGCAGGGTCGCCAGCAATCCAGAATCAATGAACTGCAACTTGGCCGATTTGACGACACGGCTGAGCCGGTTACGCGCCCAAACATCCACACGGCGCAGCAGGTACATCTGCTCCAACACGCCGACGTACTTCGCTGCGGTTTTACTGTCCAAACCCACCTGGCCTCCCAGCTGGGTGTAGTTGCACATTTGACCGGCAGTCTGCGCCAGGGCACGCAAAAAACGTGGCAACTGATCCAACTTTTCGATCCCTGAAACATCGCGGACATCGCGCTGAATCAACGCGTCGATGTACTGCCGCGCCCAAGCAATCCGACGCCTTGGCGTGGACCGTGAAATGGCTTCGGGATAGCCGCCGCTCAACACCCGGTCGACCAAGTCGCTACCCAGCGCTTGCGTACCCTGCCGAGGGATCTGGCCTGCAAACACGCTGTCAAGCCAGTTGACTGACTGCCCCTCTATTTCACTTTGTGACAGTGGCAGCAACAACAATGTCTCCATCCTCCCAGCCAAGGAGTCGGCCACTGTCGGCAATGCCATCAAGTTGGCGGAGCCCGTCAGCAAAAAACGGCCTGGCCGCCTGTCTTCGTCAACGCTTTTCTTGATGGCCAACAACAAGGAAGGCGCTCGCTGAATTTCGTCAATGACCGCACGATCCAAACTGCGAATCATCCCGACGGGGTCTTCCCTGGCGGACATCAGCGTCAGTTCATCGTCCAGGGTCAGGTAGCGTGCCCCGTTGCCAGAAATATGACGAACCAAGGTCGTTTTGCCCGCCTGACGTGGCCCAGCAAGTAAGACCACCGGCGTGTCTTGCATGGCTTCGGCGATGCGTGATCCGATCTGGCGCGGGTACAGAGAGGGCTCAGTCATGCGCCACATAATAACGTAAATTTTGGATTTTATCCCCGTAGTTCACGGAAAATGATATTTGAATTATCGGAGCGACACGACACATATTGTGCATAATCAGGCGATTTTTGCCCATGCTCGTTTGGCTCTTCGCGCTGGTCACGCTTTTGCTCGTGACACCAGAGCTATTCGCTTTGGCCCACCCGGCAAAGCGCCTCAGACGGCAACAACGTCAAGGCTTCGCACGACCACTGCCCAACATTCCCCGTGCACTCTGCATCAGCCAGGCTGAGCCGCGTGCTGCAACACCTCGGTCGCCCATTGGTTCAGGCTTTTGCCGGCGGCCTGCGCAGCAACGAGCGCGCGACCATGGATTTCAGGTGGTACGCGTAACAAGAGCTTGCCAGATGCTGGCTTCTCGGGGTGTAGGCCATGTTCCTTGCAGTCGGCAAGATAGTCCTTGATCGCAAGCTCGAATTCCGTACGCAATTGGGCAACCGTCTCGCCGTGAAAGCTGATTATGTTGCGTATTCCGAGAATGCGTCCCGCAAAAATGTTGTCCCGTTCGTCATATTCGACGCGCGCGGTATAACCCTTGTAAGTCATAGTGTTCATTGCTGCACTCCTGCACGTTCCAATAATTCCCGAGCTTCCTCCACCTGATACCGCTTAGCCTCCTTGCCCGGATGTGGCCGATGACAGCGCCACTGCGCGCCATTGAGTTCGATCCTGACGCGTGAGCCCTCGCGCTCTAAAACGGAGCCGCCCAGCGCTTTGATCAGCGCCTCAATGTCTGCGAACACGATCGATGCCGACGTCGGGCGAGTAAAGATCGCAGCAAGCGTCTTACGGTGTTTGGTGTTCATGGCAAATGCTATCACAAAACGATATCAAATCAAGTCCCAAACATCCCGTCTGTGCTGCCGCCTAACCTGCGCCCCTCATAATCGGGCACTTTTTGCCCATGCTAGTTTGGCTCTTCGCGCTATTCACTCTTTTGCTCGTGACACCAGCGCTCTTCGCCTTGATCCTACTGGCCAGACGCCTACACAGGAAAAAACGCCAAGGCTTC
This sequence comes from Limnohabitans sp. Bal53, assembly GCF_003063355.1. GTDB lineage: Bacteria > Pseudomonadota > Gammaproteobacteria > Burkholderiales > Burkholderiaceae_C > Limnohabitans_A. The sequence continues at coordinate 114,633 of NZ_NESH01000001.1, forward strand.
GGACGTCGTCCCGCTCCAGATCTGACCACCGTTGCCGCCCCTGCACCCCTGACCCGCAAAAAGCCTGAATGGGTCGTGCACGAAGTGCTGCGCCTCAAGGCCCTGATGGGCAAGCAGGTCGGTTGCCGCAAAGTCGCTGACACCTTCAACCGGTTGCATGCGCCAACAAGAGTCGGCAAATCCTTTGTCAGCAACACCATCCGCAACAACCAGTACGCGCTGCTCAACATTTCCCGCGATCTGCGCAACAAGCGCCCTGCACCGGTGAGTGTCAACAGCGTCTGGGGCGTTGACCTGACTTTTGTGCGAGACCACTGTGGCACACCACGCCCCGTTCTGGGCGTCGTCGATCACGGCTCGCGCGTCTGCACCCGATTGGCGGCGGTGGTCAACAAGCGCAGCTGGACGCTGATCGGCCACTTGTGCCTGGCCATCGGCCAGCATGGCAAACCCCACGCCATCCGCACCGACAACGAACTGGTCTTCAAAAGCGCTGTGTTCAAGACCTTCCTGAAGTTGGTGGACATTCGTCACCAGCGAATTCCAGTCTGCGCCCCCTGGTGCAACGGCCACATCGAAAGCTTCTTTGGTCGGATCAAACCGTTCATCGGGCAGATCCAGATTCACAGCCCAGCCGGTTTGCAAAATGCGCTCAACGAGATGCGACACTTTTTCAATCACGTTCGCACCCATCAAAACCTCGCAGGCCTGACGCCAGCAGAAGCATGGGCAGGACTCACCCCGACTGACCTTGCGCAAACACCACCCAAATCAACCCAGCTCGTTCAGGCACTGGACGGTCTGCTAGTGGGCTATCACATCCGAAGATGACGACACACAATCCTCCAAAAAACACACTGTCCAGCTAATCGGAGGATTTCGCCTGTCTATCCACTTTTGATCACCAATGAAAGTTATTGGCAATCAATTTTTTACTTCTTTTGGTTATATAAAACCAGGTAGATCACGCCTGATTTTTTGAAAATCGGGTCAAAACCGTCATGGAAAAGTGCTTCGGACACTTGGACATGTCAACGCCGCAGGAGATCGATTTCATCGACTGGGTGTTCAATGCATCGCCCGTGCTGAAGGAGCGCGCCGAGATGATGGCGCTGCATGAGGGCATGACCTACGAGCGAGACCCTGAAAAGCGCACACCGTACGCACAGCGATCATTGGATTTCATTGACCGCATCACAGACGCGCTGTCCAAGAAGATGGTGCGGAAGATCAAAAACCGATGGGGCGATGAGATCTGGCCGTGGGATCGTGATGGGTTTCAGCGCCCGCCCATTCGATCACTTCAGTGACTCAGGCAAAGCAATCCGCCTCAGCCAAGACCTTACCCGCCGCGTCCTTCGCTGCCAGCTTGGGCTCACCATCCACCGGCCATTGAACACCGACAGTCGGATCGCACCACAGCAGGCTTCGTTCATGTTCCGGGTACCAGTAGTCGGTGGTTTTGTACAGAAACTCTGCCGACTCACTGGTGACAACAAAGCCATGCGCAAAACCCGGCGGAATCCACAACTGGCGCTTGTTGTCTGCCGACAGCTCAACGCCCACCCATTTGCCGAAGCTGGGCGATGAGCGGCGAAGGTCAACCGCCACATCAAACACAGCCCCTTGCGTTACCCGCACCAGTTTCCCTTGCGGGTGCTGAATCTGGTAATGCAGACCACGCAGCACCCCTTGGCTGGATTTGCTGTGGTTGTCTTGAACGAAGTCCACGTTCAGGCCTGTGGCCTGCTGGAAATCGCGTTGATTGAAGCTCTCGAAGAAGAAACCACGGTCGTCACCGAAGACCTTGGGCTCCAGAATCAACACTTCTGGCAGAGTGGTTGGCGTTACTGTGTAGGGCATTTCTCAGCTCACTTCAACAGGCTGAGCAGGTACTGCCCGTAGCCGTTCTTTTTCAGCGGGTCTGCCAATGCTGCCAGCTGCTCGGCGTTGATCCAGCCCTGGCGGAAGGCAATCTCTTCGGGGCAGGCAACCTGCAGGCCTTGGCGCTTTTGCAGGGTGGCAATGAAACTGGCGGCCTCCAGCAAGCTGTCGTGGGTGCCCGTGTCCAGCCATGCGTATCCCCGCCCCATGATCTCCACGTTTAGTTGTCCTTGATCCAGGTAGCGGCGGTTCACATCGGTGATTTCCAGCTCGCCCCGGGCAGAAGGCTTGATGTCTGCGGCTATGTCACACACCTGCTGGTCGTAAAAATACAGCCCGGTCACCGCGTAATTGCTTTGAGGCGCCTTGGGCTTCTCTTCAATACTGATGGCTCGCTGCTGCGCATCAAACGCCACCACGCCGTAACGCTCAGGGTCGTGTACATGGTAGGCAAACACGCTGGCACCGGTGGTGCGTTCATTCGCGCTGTACAGTTGCTTAACTAGGTCGTGCCCGTAGAAGATGTTGTCGCCCAGCACCAGCGCGCTAGGGTTGTTACCCACAAAGTCGCGCCCGATGAGGAAGGCTTGCGCCAAGCCGTCCGGACTTGGTTGAACGGCATACTGAATGTTCATCCCCCAACGCGCACCGTCGCCCAACAGCTCAGCAAAGCGTGGCGTGTCCTGCGGGGTGCTGATGAGCAGCACATCGCGAATGCCACTCAGCATCAATGTGCTTAGTGGGTAGTACACCATCGGCTTGTCGTACACCGGCATGAGCTGCTTGCTCACTGCCTGCGTCACGGGGTACAGCCGGGTGCCAGAGCCCCCGGCCAGGATGATGCCTTTACGTGTCATGCGGCTTCTCCCTCATATTGTTTGGCCACCCATTCTCGGTATGCGCCGCTTTGAACATTGGCTACCCACTCCGGGTTGTCCAGGTACCACTGCACCGTCTTGCGGATGCCGGTCTCGAAGGTCTCGGCGGGCCTCCAGCCCAGTTCGCGCTCGATCTTGCGCGCGTCGATGGCATAACGCCGGTCGTGGCCAGGGCGGTCAGTCACGTAGGTGATTTGTTGGGCGTAAGGCTGGCCATCCGCACGCGGGCGCAACTCGTCGAGCAACTGGCAGACCGTGTGCACGATTTCGATGTTGGGCTTTTCGTTCCAGCCTCCGACGTTGTAGGTTTCGCCCAGCTTGCCCGCCTCCAACACGCGGCGAATGGCGCTGCAGTGGTCTTTCACATAGAGCCAATCGCGGATCTGCATGCCGTCGCCGTAGACCGGCAGGGGCTTGCCGGCCAATGCGTTGACGATCATGAGCGGGATGAGCTTTTCCGGGAAATGGTAAGGCCCGTAGTTATTGCTGCAGTTGGTGGTGACTACCGGCAGGCCGTAGGTGTGGTGCCAGGCGCGCACCAGGTGGTCAGACGCGGCCTTGCTGGCCGAATACGGGCTGTTGGGTTCGTAGGGTTTGGTTTCTGCAAACGGTGGGTCGTCTTTGGACAGCGTGCCGTACACCTCGTCGGTGCTGACGTGCAGGAAGCGAAAGGCCGCCTTTTCGGCCTCGGGCAACCCGCTCCAGTATGCGCGCACGGCTTCGAGCAAGCGGAAGGTGCCGACGATATTGGTCTGAATGAAGTCTTCGGGGCCGTGGATGGAGCGGTCCACATGGCTTTCGGCCGCAAAGTTGACCACGGCACGAGGTCGGTGCTGAGCCAGCAGCGCATCCACCAGCGCGCGGTCACCCAGGTCGCCTTGAACAAACACATGGCGGGCATCGCCTTGCAGGCTTGCGAGGTTCTCTAGGTTGCCGGCATAGGAGAGTTTATCGAGGTTGATGGCGGGCTCATCCGACTGGGCCAGCCAGTCGAGCACGAAGTTGCTGCCAATGAAGCCGGCACCGCCAGTTATAAAAATCATATAAAAATATATAGGCGTGTTTTTTAACCCAAAATCTTACTTACGTTGGATTTGATATTTTTTTTGCTTGAGGATCCAAATAGGATGGCGTCAACATGCCCCTTGTGCAAATGATCTACAACGTAATTCATTGCTTCGTTAGGACTGGCGCGTCCGGATGCGAGCACAGACATGGCAATGTTGTTTGATCTACCACTAGCAAATGACGCTTCACAAGAAGTTTGTGAAGGATTCATTCGAAACCCATCAATGTTGTAGTTCGCACATATCCAAGGCTTGTTAATACCAGCTTTATCGCACAGGAATTCAGTGGCAATTGAATGGTTCATAGTAATAAATCCTGGGTGAGCTCCGAGCTTGTTTGTGACAACCTCAGCGAAATTTTCAATCACCCCATGCAGCTCCATTGACATCAGAAAGTCAAAAGCCAGGTTCTGTAAGAAAATGCCGCGTACAGGTAGCCCCTTGCACATGAGAGTTTCAATTTGAGTTAAAACTTGAGTAATGCCTTTCGTACTGCCGACAAACAATCCAAGTGTTGCCGGAATCAAACTCAGCGGATTAATCTGGAATACCGTTGATGTGAGCATTCCGACCGGCCCTAAGTCCGATAGCTTATTCCAATACTTGTGCGCATAGGGAAGACATGGCGTGTAGTACATCCCAGGGAAAAGGTTGGATCGTCGGATCTCGTCAAAGACAGGCTCATATCGATCATGGGTTGTGAACATGAAGTCTCGCACCCCTGCCTCGTAGGCGAATCCAATCACCTCTATGATTGCATCGGGGTTCTTGAAGCGATCAAATAGTTCAGCGGCCTTGGCCTGGTTCGCATGGTTAACGCCAAGAAACTGGTTGTCTCCGAGAATTGCTTTTCCATAGCTCATTTCAAACCAGCCTTTCGCGCGATTTCATCAATGATGCGATCCACTTCGCATCCATCCTCCAGTCGTGCCATTGTGTCGGCAGGTATTGAATCGTCGACACTCAATCGACGCCCAACACACGTCCCCAAAAACTCTTCGAGTTCTAATGAAAACTCTTCGCCACGGAGGTAGTAGGCGACATTGCTCGGTCGGATCGGCACATCAATCTCTAGGCGCTTCTCCTCGTTAATGGTGCACCCGTCATTCCACGTGATTTCAACGGCCGAGTTGTCCACACGGACCTCGGCTTCCTCGAACTTCACCTTGAACTCCACGACTGATTTGCGCTTGGTGGTATCGCACCAGTCGATTTCCACCGCCCCCACACTGCCGTTGCGGTGGGACCAAGCCAAGTCAATCCGATCATCCGCATGGGCGCAAAAAACCTGGCTCATGCGGACATCGCCGACCCGATCCACTGGACCAAAAATGAACTGGCACAAGTCGATGATGTGTGGACCGTACTCATTCAAACAGCCCCCCCCCATCTTGAACTGACCTTGCCAACTGTCGGCTGCGGGCGGCTTTAGAATGACATTCCCGCGCATGGATGCTGTGTAGTCAAGCATCGCGCCCAGCTGTTTGCTCTGCACTAGGTGCCGCAGGCGCTGGAACGACGCAACATAGCGCAGCACGAAACCAACCTGCACCGGCACGCCCTTGGCCGCTGCCAGCGACTTTAGCTCGGTGCTGGCCTCAACGTTGAGCGTCAGCGGCTTCTCGACAAAGCACGGCACGCCTTTTCCGATCGCCCACTTCGCCAGCGGGGCGTGCGAGGGCGTCGGGGTGGCGATCAGCACGCCCTCCAGTCGGTCCACCTTGGATGCGGCCACCTCAATATCCGCAAACGTCTTGTAGCCCAACAGACGAAACAGGACGCGGGTACTGAACTTGGTATCGCATAGTGCCACATTGCTCTTTCCCACATATTGGGTTGCCAAGGCCAAGTGGGACATGCCCATCTTCCCGCCACCAATCACAAGTATCGTCACTATTACGTCCTCTCAAACACTAACGCCGAGCATTAGCCCGCGTTCTTTCATTTCGGAAAGCGAGCGCTCGTAAGCGCTATCCTTGTGCCCTTGGGTGGCCGCCCACGCGGCGAACTGCTGGATGCCGTCCGCGAAATTGACCTTGGGCACAAATCCCACCAAGCCGTTGATCTTTGTCAAGTCGGCATAGTTGTGGCGAATGTCGCCCAGACGGAAGTTGCCCGTCACATTGGCCATAATGTCCGAATTGAACGCCGCCTTGAGATGCTTAACCACCTCCAGCACCGTGGTGGCCACGCCGGAACCCACGTTGAAGACCTGTCCCGCTGCGTTGGCGTGCTCCACAGCCAGCACCGTGGCGGTGACCACGTCGTCAATGAACACGAAGTCGCGGCTCTCCAGCCCATCCTCGAACACATTGATCTTGCCGCCACCCATGATCAGATTGGAGAAGATCGACAGAATGCCGGTATAAGGGTTGCTCAGCGACTGGCCCGGACCATAGACGTTCTGGTAACGCAGAGCCACCGGCTCGATGCCGAGCAGAGGGCACACCGTCATTACCAACTGTTCTTGCACCTGCTTGGTGATGCCGTACACCGACGAGGGGTGTATGAGCGATGACTCGTCTGTGGCCACCAGCGTCAGTGGCGCATCGGTCTGCGTGTCGTACAACTCGAACCGCCCCGCCTGCATGTGGCGCTCATCGCGATGCGACGGGTAGGTTGCCGCACCGGTGGCCGTCAGGTACTTGCCTTCGCCGTAGATCGAGCGCGACGATGCCACAACCATTCGCTTGATTCCGTGGTCCTTTCGCGCACCCAGGATGTCGAGCATCATGGCCGTGGCCTGAATGTTGACCTGGGTGTAGTGGTCCACCATGTACATCGACTGCCCGGTGCCAGTCTCGGCGGCATAGTGCACCACCACGTCCTGGCCTTCGAGCGCCTGCTCCATCGTTGGACGGTCGCAAACAGACCCGCGGATAAAACGCACCTTTCCACTGATAGCGGCGAACAGTGGCGAGGCCTCGGGGTCGGCACCGTGAACCTGCTCCGACAGATTGTCCAGCACCGTGATCTCATAACCCTTTTGGTGGAGGGCCTCGACAAGATTCGAGCCTATAAAGCCGGCACCGCCGGTGATGAGGATTTTGGTCATAGTTGACACTCCAAAAAAGAAGGTTACTTGTTCGATGAAGAAGGGGGAGAAAGAAGATCGTCCAGGAAATCCCCAAGGCTGCGGCAACGCGGCTCGGCACGTTGCTCCAGCAAGCGGGAAATCAGTGCCGATGCCGTAGCCCGATCAGCATCGCGGGGAAGATAGGCGATCGAATCCTGTGAAAACAGGCCAGAACGTACGGCGTCCTGGTTGTTGGTCAAGATGGCAACCCCCAGGCTCTGCGACTCAAAGCAGCGAATCGTCACACCGCTTTGAAGCGGGTGGGCATAGTCAAACGTAATGCGCGAGCTACCCAAAATCTCCATCGCCTTGGCGTGCGACAACGGTTTGAACGAAATATGCTGCCACAGCCGCACATAGAGTAACGGATGCCTGAGTAAACCCAGCGTGAAAGTGAGCCAACTGCTCTCGTAGAGAAACACAAAATATCGCGCATCATCGGGAAGCGCCCGGAGGATGAGTTCAGCAAACGCCAATCGATCCGAGTGCACCCGCTGGATGATCGATAAGTCATACGAACGCTCGCGGTTATGCGGAACCGTCACGGCACTGAAAAGATGAACCAGCGGGAGGCCCCACGACTGAGCATCCTGGATGTCAAACGTGCAGTAGCGGTCAGTCAGGTGATGCCAATCCAGCGGTGACGGATTGAAGCGGAAACTGTCAAAGTTATAGCCTACCACCCGCTCGGCACGCGACTTCAGATACTGGATCGCATCGGGGCCCAGACCACGGCCCTTGATGATCATTACAAGATCAAAGCGCGGCCGCTCATTCAGCAGGCGTTGCAGAGAGCGTAGGGTAAGGTTGCGCAACAACGGGAGGGCAACTTTACCCAGCACCTTGCCGAAGCTGTTGGAGGGGTACTCTTCGTTAAGCGTCTCAACCACAAACCCCATCTGCTCCAGCCCGGCCGCGACCGTCTTATGAAAAGAGTAAAAAGATAGTGGGGCAATAAGGAGGCAGCGTCTTTTGTTTGATCCAAAACTACTAGTCATTAACGAACTCAACACGCCGACAGCAGTGAAAGGCCCAGAAGTTTACGCACGAAACTCTGTATGTGATAGTCAGAAAAATCGGCATCTTTGTCGACAATGTCCCCAAACATGAAGTCAGCCACGCCGGAGTAATTCAATCCGTCAAAAACGTGAATTCGATCCGGGCTGTAAAACGGTTCCTGCTTGACCCATGTATTGCTGGTCACGATCTTCTTGCCCAAGCAGAGATTTTCCATCATCCGCATGGTCTGACCCGTCTGCGAGTGGTTAGCAAAGTCAAAGGCGGCCGACGACGTCTCGATCATGTCGCAGAATGCTGACTTGTCTATCTGGCGGAAACTCACGTCCCGAGGATAGAGGCCGCTACGAACTAGGTTGAACCAAACAACCGGGCTAACCTTCAGGTGCTGCTTGAAAGTGAGTCGGCTTTTTGCGCAATAGCGACGGAAGGACTCAACAGCCTCATACCGTCCTGGCTTGACGATGTTACCCACCATGAACAACGAAGCGGGCTCAACACGATCACGCCGCAGACCCTGCATAAAGCGTGAGCAGAAAAGCGGGAGATAACCGTAGCCGTTGTTCCTCGCGTCGACCGGATCAAACGTCAGAACCCGGTCGAACCACTTGGCCTGAACTCGGTAGTCGTGGTTGGACAGCGAATCCCAATTGTAGAGAGTGAACTCGGCCTTAGGCTGAGCGGCACGAAGGTCCGTCAGGTTCCTGATGCTCATCTGATGTGCTTGCAGGAAGACCACCTTGTCGTACGCCGTGGACTTCGACTGCCTGACGGCCGACCCGTGATGTACCTCCAGGTACTGGTCGTACAAACCCCTGCCCGCCGTGCGGAGCACCTTGAAAATCAACGACCGTGGCTGAATATCGACGTAGTTGACGTCGCCACCAGCTGCGCGCATCTCGTTGATGATGTTGCGTGTGTAGTCGTGATAGTCAAGACCAAAAAAAAGAACCTTCATGATATCAATTGCATTAACTCAAAACATCCGCTCTTCTCCATGTATTGGAGTCAGGGTCATATCGTTTGATGATTTTGGCTGGCGCACCAACGGCCACACAATAATCAGGAATGTCATGTGTCACAACAGAATTAGCACCTATGACACAGTTTCTCCCAATGCGCACACCTAAAACACAGGCATTGTGGCCAATCCAAGTGCCCTCCCCAATTTCAACATGGCCACCTTGTAGCACAGGTTGATTAACGATGGGGCTCTGAATATCTCTGTAGTCGTGATAATTGTCGGAAATATAGACCCCATTAGCAGTAAGAACATTTTGATGCAAAATAATACTACCTGTTGCATATATATGATTGAATCTACCAATTTTACAGCCATCACCGATGCGCAACGTACAGGGGCTATACGGAGACAAAGGTCTCGTAGCAAGACACGTTTGCGCGGCAATATAAATATCATCCCCAAGAGAGATGTTTCCGGGTGACTCAATTGCAATTGGAAAAACTAACCGGGTACGCCTTCCAAAGTTTTTGAATTTATTTTTATAAATTATTTCAAATAACTTTGCATAAAAATAATTTAAAATTCGTATATGGAATATCATGAGATTCGTTCCGATTGATTTTTATTAATTTTTTTGGATCCAACTAATGCGCTATAAGCCACGAGAAGAATAAAGGGAGTGTAAATAATTGCCTCACTTAAAAGCGAGAGAAAAATAATTGCAAAGAAAATTTTTCTGTGCGGAAAAAGCTTTTGTTTATATATACTAAATAAAATAATCAGGCCCAACGGGATCCCGAGCGAGTAAAATAAATAAATAATACCATTGGATGAAGATCTAGATAAAGCACTCTCTTCGGACAAAAGAGTATCCGTAAATGCAGCATAGGGCAGTAGCTCTAAGTATCGTTTATGATCAAAACCAATACCTAGCAACGGATACTCCCTGATGATGTTTAAGCCTGTAAAAAGATCATATTGTCTTGCGATCGCAGAACCTTGCATCTCTCCAGTGAATTTGTCTTCTACGTTCGAATAGGTAATTAAAAAAAGAATAGGAATAATTGCCGTCAATAACAAAATTGACATTATATTTTTCTTTCTTGTTCTTTGTAAAGGTGACGTTGTCAAAAAACTGGCAACCCAAATTAGAGATGCAATAATTAGACCAGTGGTGGATAAGGTGCAAAATACGGCCGCAGTGGAAATGGCAATATGTCGGCGGATTTTGTAAACCATAAGTGATAAGTATAGATATATGTTTAAATATATCTGAAATACGCCGGGCTCATAGAAAAAACCATTGGGACGCTTAAAACCGGTGGAATCTGCCATTAACTCATGGTAATTGAATAGCAAAAATATCGTACTAAACTGAAAATCCTCTATATTGATTGTAATGAAAAGAAACGGAGCAATGTTTGCCAGAAGAAAAGTGAATATCGCCTGCCATCCGAACCATGGAAGGATGCTCATTAAGTCGGACTGAACGGCATCTGAACCGGATTTTATATATAAGCACAATAACAGCAATGCCGCAGTAAAGTTCGCATAGCGAATCACGAGGGATGATGGATCAACCGGACCCGGTCGGATTAAAGTAATCGCCAATATCATAGCCAAAAGCCCCCATATGAGGGCGGTACTTCTTCTCAACAGTCCATTGCCTTTGGATGCCAAAAGAATAAATACAAGTAATAACATTAACAACAGTGGCCGCGGGAATAGAAGCATCCCGCCACTGAGTAATATCGCAACAAGTAAAGCCCAGCGGCGAAATAGAATACTTACATGGCGATCAACGTAAAACGTTTTGACATTGGCGTTGGTCTCGGCAGGCATTGAAAATATATTAATATGCATTAAAGGGTTATTCAGATTCGGCTCCAGATACTGCGTGAATAGTGACGAATTTTTCAGTATCACTAAAATCATGAACACTATGCTTGATCTTTGATAACGGCCAATCCCACCATCTAATTTGAAGTAGTGCCCTAATGATTTCGTCTGAGAATCGGTATCTAATCAATTTCGCAGGCACGCCGCCGAAAATGGCGTATGGCGGCACGTCGCGCGTAACCACCGAATTGGCAGCCACAACTGCACCATCACCGATCGAAACCCCCCTCATTATCATGCTATTGATGCCGATCCAAACGTCATTCCCAATGACCGGCGGTGCCTTTTGCTTCAACGGCACGACGGTATCGACAAGGCCGCCATAGGCGGGTGAGAGCCGGAAAGGATGGGTAGAGACACCCGCTAGGTCGTGGTCACCTGGGCCGATTGTGACCTGCCGGGCGATAGAACAGAACTTTCCGATTCGCGCTGCTTCGACGTAGGAGCTCGGGCCGCTGATGTACGAGTAGTCGCCGAGCACCACGTCCGGACCAACCTCGGTGCCAGCGCGGACGATGGCACGTCGGCCGATCTTGGCGCGGTGCGAGACGCCGACGCTTTCCACCCTGGCATTTCGCATACGGTTCATGACGACCCAGTACAGCCAATTGAAAGGCTTGTGGGCCAGTCGGTACAACACGCTACGCATGTGACGCTCCTAAGCTGTTCAATGCACGGTGTTGTTCGCGCAGCAGGTAGACGGTGCCGGGCAAGGTCGAGACAGCGCGCGCAATCAGGACGTTGACCAGTGAGAACAGCCCTGCGGCCCACAGGCCGGCCAGACCGAGCCCAAACAATGCCAGGGTGCCGATCCCGGCGCTCAGCAGCGGCCGCATCTCGGCCGTGGAGAACAACACCATGGAGGCGATATTGCGGAAGGTCAGCAGGATCAAACCCGGCAGCGCGAAGTAGACCAGCGCGGCGTTCTGGGTGAACTGGGGCAGATACCGCGCCAAGATCGAAGGCATCAGCAGCACCGTCGTGGCCACGGCGAGGACAAAATACAGCATCAGGTCACGCTGATGGTGTCTGATAAAGGTGGTGAGCTGGCACAGGTCTTTGGCGACATAGGCGCGCTTGGCCTGCGGGAAGTACACGTTAAGCAGTGCAGTGGGGATCAGGCCGAAAAACGCTGAGTACATCAACACGATGTAAAACTCGCCCAGCGCATTGGGGCCCAGTATCGCGGCGATGGACCACCGCTCGAACTGGTGCATGGAGAGCACGGCCAGCCCGCCCAAGAACGGCACCAGGCCGAGGCGAAAGAGCAGCGACAGAGTCTGGCGGTCCACCCCTAGGGATCTGATCCGCAGGTTCGGGTCCAGCAGCATCGCGCCCAGCGCGATGATCAGCGGCTGCAAGAGCAATGACAGCCAGGCGGCCATCAGACCGTTGCTGGTCGAGAAGAAGGCGGCTACCAGCGACACCAGCACGGCGCCCACGTTAATCAGATTCGAGCGGCCAAGATGGCCGTCGGCGATCAGCGCGTTGTTCATCCATGTCGATGCAAGAGTAACGATGCCGGCCGCAAGCCCGAAGGCCAGTGTGCCGGGCCATACCACCGAGGACAGCGTCCCGGCGAGCGGCAGCGCCCACACCGCCAGCGCCGCGACTGGCACCAGGATCAGCACGCCCGTGGCCATGAGTGCCACAATGCGACGATTGACATCGCGGTTGCCCGCCGCGTATTGGATATAGGCGCCGTTGATGAGCCCCACGTGCGCGAACCCCACCAGCATGATCAGAGTCGTCATCAGCGTGACCTGGCCTAGGGAGGCCAGGTCCAGAGACGTCATGAAATACAGGTTGCGTGCAAAGGCAAGCAGGCTGACGAGGATCGTCACCAGCACGTACCGGTACTTCGGGCTGGACAAGCGCTGGACGAGCGACCGAAGCGTCATGGCGTGTTCCGCAGCGTCGACAGCAGCCCTTCGGCCACCTGGCGGGCGTTGTCCTGGAGGTCCAGGCCATATCGCACGGCCCGACCGGCAAAGTAGTCCGTCATGCCGGGGTGCAGCGCGTGCAGGTACGCGGTCAAGTACGGGTACAGCGCGGCATCGGTCGTTGGTGGCCGCTCGAGTGCCGCGTAGAGCCGCTCGCGCAGGTCGCGCACATGGCGCAGCAGCTCCACGCCGGGGGCGGGCGAGTAGAACGTCTTGCCGAAGGTGAACACCGGCTTGCCGAGCAGCAGAGCCTCAAAACCGGCCGTGCCCGTCATGGTGATGACGCCCTGTGAATGGGCCACTATCTCCTTGCCTGAGATGGAGGTCTCCAGCAGGCGGATGTTGGGCACCGACTTCAGCGCCAGATAGTCATCAGCCGACCGGTAGCCGTGGTCGTGAGGATGATCCTTCACGTACAGGAACACGCCGGGCGGCAGCTGCGCCGCGATGTTCTGGATCAGCTTGACCTGATTGGCGTACAGGCCGTGTGCGTGGTACAGCACGACGGCCTCGGGCTCCAGGTGGAGCGGATAGAAGTAGTAAGGCTGCGAAGCGTCGAAGGCGTCGAAGCGGACCTCCTTTTTATAGCGCCGTAGGTTCGACAACTTGCGCCCGGCTACATTGCTCTTGGCAGACCAGTAGTCGATGTTGTCCAGCACCCGGTCGTGGGGAATGCCGGGCACCCACTGGCGAAGCTTGTTTCTCAAGGCGATGAGGGAGATCCGGGTGAGCGACGGCCTTTTGAAGGCGCCCCCGAGGAAGACGCTGAAACTGGAGCGGAACTCATCCAGATAGGCTCGGCAGGCGGGTTCGTCCATCTGCAACCGTCGCGACTCTATCGCAGCCAATGCCTTATCCAGGTCGGGGCAGGTGAAGTCGAACCCCGACATCAGCAGATGCTTGTAGCCCTTGTCGAGGCCCAGCGCCATTATCGAGTAAAGGTAGTGCCCTTTGCGCTGTGCGCATAGCATGGCTGCCACGAAATTGAACATCAGCGAGCAGGTCTCGTGCAGTACGATGTTGGCGTCGTGGCGGTCCAGAAACTCGCTCCAGAAACGGTAGTAGGTGACAGTCAGGCGCTGGGCCTCTTCCAGCGACAGCAGGGCGAAGCCTCGGTCGCTCTGGATCGCGCCATTCAGGTTGAAGGCTCCGCCGGATTGCTGGATGAAAAGGTCGTCGATCGCCTTGAGCGTGTCAGCGTCTGCCACGCTGCTGGGGTGCAACCGCTTGACTTCGTCCTTGAAGATGGTGACAGGCGCCGTGAAACCCAGCTCCCGCAGACGCTCAGCCTCGGTGGCGCTGTAGGCCAGGTGCACGGGCTGGAACTCGCCGTGCAGGCATTGACTGACCGGCGCGAACAGGTCGGTGAGCTCGCAGCGGTGGAAGAAGACAACGGAGGTCATGGCAGCAGGTCCTGGGGCGCAAGCGCGTGCTGTTTTATCAGGGTTTCTGCCAGCATCCAGTCCCACTCGGTGTCGATGTCCAGCGCCTCGCGCGCATCGTCAATGACTAGGGGCACGGTGTCGGCGCCCAGAAAGCTGCCGCGCTGTCGCAGGTAGGACGGGCTGGCGATGTAGAGCGCGCCGTTGATTACGTATGCGGGCGGCAGATCCTGGGATCTCGTCGGCCGGTCGCCACCCGCCATGAAGGGCGCGATGGCTTCGCCATCGACCCGGTAGCACCACATTGGGTGTGACTCCGCTGGCGAGAACGACACCACTGACTGTTGCGGGTGCGCACCAAACCGATCAATCGCTCGGCGAATGCTGGCGGTGGTGCGAAACGGCGACGTCGGCTGCAGCAGCAGCAGCCCGTCAACCGGGCCTTTTTCCTGCTCGTACCAGTCCAGTGCATGCAGGCAAACTGCCATGGACGTGGCAGTGTCGGTGGATAGTTCGGCGGGCCGTAGCCAGGGCACCAGCGCGCCTGCCGACTTGGCGGCTTGGGCGATGGCCGGGCTATCGGTGGATACCAGCACGTCCGCGAGTTCGGGGGCTCCGCGCGCGGCCCCAATGGTCCAGGCGATCAGCGGCTTGCCGCCCAACTCGCGGATATTCTTGTTCACAACCCGCTTGGAGCCGCCGCGCGCCGGGATCAATCCCAGCAGCTTCATGCGGCACCGCCTGTACGCTGCGCGGTCTCGTAATCGCTCGGGCGTCCCACGTCCAGCCAGGGCTCATGCATCGGGTAGACCACGGTGCGCCGCCCGTCCGCCTGTAGGTACTCGAACAAGGTGGGCATGTCGCAGCGCTCGTTGGGTGCGAGCGCGTTGAGCGACTCGGGGGCCAGCACGTACACGCCGGCATTGATGTGGGTGCGGGCGACGGGCTTTTCTTCAAAGCCGATGATGTCTACGCCTTGCGTCTGCACCACGCCGAACGGGTGCTGCCACTCATGGATCCGAACCGCCATCGTGGCCGCGGCCTGGTTGCGGATGTGAAAGTCAAGCAACTCGCCGTAGTTGATGTCCGTCAGAACATCACCGTTGGTGACCAGGAAAGGCGCTTCCGGCCGTCGCGCCAGCAAACCCAGAGCACCGGCGGTGCCCAGAGGCGCTTGCTCGCGGATGTACTCGATGCGGGCGTTCATCTTCGAGCCGTCGCCGAAGTAGTCCTCGACCATGTGACCAAGGTAGTGGATGGCCAGCATGAAGTGGCTGAAGCCGTTGGCCATGGCCCGGTTGATGATGTGTTCTAGCATCGGCTTGTCGCCCACGGGCAGCATCGGTTTTGGGCAGTGCTCGGTGTGAGGGCGAAGCCGCGTGCCCTTGCCGCCTGCCATGATCACCATTATGTTGGACCGTACCTGGGGCGTGGTGATCTGGTCCCACATATGCAGACCGACTACCTGCCGCTGTTCGTCGACCGCCGGGATCTGCTGGATCTTGTTGGCCACCATCAGTTGCATGATGGTCTCGCGCGTCATGTCCGGCGGGACCACGAAGGGATTGCGGTGAATGACCGTGGTGATGGGGCTGCCCATATTCAGGCCTCGCAGCAGTCCACGGCGGATGTCGCCATCGGAGATAGTCCCTTCCAGTTTTCCGGCGTTATCGACGACCAGAACGATCTTAATGGCAGTTTGATCAAGGTTGCGGATGGCTTCTTGAATAGTCGCGGTGTGAGGCAGTAACGCGCGGCGCCAGATTTGGTCTTTTGAATTCATGGCGAGGTCTTTATTCGTGATTAGTGAGGTCGTGGAACTTCTTTTTCACCAATTTATCCAGCGGATGCTTGGCCAGTACCTCCACGATCAGCTGGCTGGCCCCACCTGTTCCATATGGATTGACGACTTGAGTGAGGTTTGCTTGGAACTCGGGGCTGTACAGGGTAGATAGCGCCTGCGTGATCTGTTCGCAGATCGGCTCGCAGTGGATGACGCTAGATGCGCGAAGCCGGCCGCGTTGACGATCTCCGATGTCAATGGTGCCGATACCCATGCTGGGGGCCTCAGACAGTCCACTGGAGGAGTTTCCGACCACGCCGTCAACAACATGCATGCACGACAGGTAGCGCAACTGGCCGAGCGAGCTGTAGGCGCGCGCATTCGGATGCGCGGCCACGAACGAATCGACCATGGCGGCCAGCTCGCGCCCACCGGTATCTGCATTGGGCATCGTGAAGACCAGATGCGTGTCCTGCAGCGCGCCTAGCGCCTTCAGCAGCTCGCCTATCTGATGGGCTGAGCTTTGACTTTCGAGCGTCACCGGATGGAACGTGATCAGCAGGTTGCGCGGACCAAACCTGAAGTCGAGCGACGCCTCCAGCTCCTCGCGTGTCATCAGCGAGGTGCGTTTGATTGCGTCGATACCGAGGCCGCCCACCAGGAACACCCGCTCGGGTTGCTCGCCCAGCTGGATGACGCGGTTGCGGTAGTCCTGCGCGGCCACGAAGTGCAGGTGCGACATCTTGGTGATCGAGTGACGGATCGCCTCGTCGAAGGCGCCTTCGGTCGTCTCGCCTCCGTGCAGATGCGCAATCGGGATGCCGGCGATCATGGCCGCAGCGGCGGCGGCAAAGATCTCGAAGCGGTCACCGAGCAGCACGATCAGGTCAGGAGCGAGGCGGGTGTAGGCGTCCGCGTAGCCAATCAGCCCCAAGCCCATCGACTTGGTCACGGCGCTGGCGGTATCGGCGCTCAGCAGCATCTCCACCTTGGCGTCGATGGTGAAGCCTGCCTGCTCGATCTCGCGATAGGTCAGCCCGAACTCAGGCGACAGGTGCATCCCGGTGGCGACCACCTGAAGCGTCAGCGCCTCGGAGGCGTCGATCTCCTGCATCAGCCAGCGCAGTAGGCCAAACTCGGCACGCGTGCCGGTGACAACGCAAATCTTGCGGCTCATAACTCGATCAACTCGTCGACAGTGAAGTCGCGCCGTGCGGGGCGCCCCATCACCTCGTCCCACCGCATCGGCGAGATGCCGGTGCCCGGTCGCTTGGTGCCGACGTTGTCGGCGCTGAAGGCCTCACCCGCGTGGATGGCTCGGATGGCCACCATCGACTTGCGGGCGATGGGCTTGTTCTTGAGCTCGCTGGCGCTGGGGCGCTTAACGCCGTCGCCCAGTGCGACCTCGACGTTGCGGATCGCGTCGACCATCGCCTTGAGCTCGTGGGGCTCCAGGCTGGCCTGGTGATCCGGGCCCGGCATCATCCGATCCAGGGTGAAGTGCTTTTCAATCACACGCGCACCCAGTGCCACCGCCGCGACCGGAATCTCGATGCCCGGCGTGTGGTCGGAGTAGCCCACCTCGACGCCGAATGCGGCCTTCATGCTGACCATGGCCCGCAGGTTCACGTCTACCATCGGGGCGGGATACTCGGTCGTGCAGTGCAGGACGGTGACGAGCTGGCGTGGCGTGCCGGCCTGCTCGATGGCCTCCAGCGCCGCCTCAATCTCGCCCAGCGTGGCCATGCCGGTCGACAGCATCACCGGCATGCCCAGCCGGGTCATGTAGCGCAGCAGCGGCAGGTTGGTCAGCTCGCCCGACGGGATCTTGACTTGATCGAGACCCATCTCGACCAGCATGTCAAAGCTGTCGGTGTCGAAGGCCGTGGAAAAGAAGCCGATGCCGTGGCGGCGGCACTCCTCGATCAGTACCTCATGGTCCGCCCGGGAGAGTTCCAGCTTGCGGATCATGGCGTATTGGCTCTCGGATGCGTCGGTGGTTCCCTTTTGATACGAGGCCTTCTCGGCCGTTTTCGTCACCATGTTTCCAGTCTTGAAGGTCTGGAATTTGACAATGTCAGCACCGGCGGCGCTGGCGGCCGCGATGAGCTGCTTGGCCAGTCCGATGTCGCCATTGTGGTTGACGCCGGCTTCGGCAATGATCAGCGTTTTCATTTGATCCTTTTGGCGGGTACGCCAGCGTAAACCGCATTGGATTCGCAGGAACGAATCACCACGGCACCGCTGCCGATGGTGGTGTTGCTGCCAATCAGCAGCTTGTTGTCCGGAGTGCCCTGGTTGACTACCGAACCGGCACCGATCCAGCAGTGGCTGCCGATATCGACGTTCCCGGAAATCGTGCTTCCAGGGGCAATATGGGTGAAGCCGCCGATGACGACATCGTGGGCAATGGTTGCGTTCTGGTTGAAGATGTCGAAGTCGCCGACCTGGATGTTGTTGGTGAACCGGACACCAGCACAGACGATGATGCCCTGCCGGTCTTCGATGGACTGTCGTTGCCGATAGCCGAAGGTCGCGCTTGAATGGATCAGATTGCAGAAGGCGACCTGATCACGGTAGCGCTCGACAATCCTTTGTCGGACCTTGTTCTCACCAATGCCAATGACAAAAGGAATGTCCCGATAGCGAAGAACGTCGGCTTCGACAATGGCCTCGGCCGGGAATGTCCAGGCGTCCAGTTCGGACTGGTCGCGTGCGACATAGAGAGGCGTGAAGCCAAGGTCGCCGGCGACATCGCCGGCTTCACGAGCCATACCGGAAGTGCCAAAGATGCCGACTCGTTTCATGGTCATTGCGGCAGCACGCTGCTAGGAAGGTTCACCACCCGTGCCTCCAGCCATTGCGCCTGGGTCAGCGGGCCTTGGCGGCAGTGGGCGTAGGTCGGCAGGCGGTTCATTAGCGCCCAGATCGGGCGAGTCATCACGCCCGCATCGTTGGTCGACTTCAGCAGGGCGTCGCGTTGTTCTCGACTGTCGCAGACGACAGCGTTGAGCCAGTAGTTGGAGCGGCAGCCCTCGGGCTCGGTGACGAACTGCAGGTCGGAGCCGCTGAAGTACGCGGCGTATCGCGAGGCCAGTTCGCGCTTGTTGGCCACGAAGGCCTCCAGCTGTTCGAGCTGGGCGCAGCCCAGTGCTGCATTCAGGTTGGGCAACCGGTAGTTGTAGCCGACCTCGTCGTGCAAGTACTCGTAGGGGTGGGGGCGCTTGGCGGTAGTGGTGAGGTGCTTGGCCCGTGCGCCCAGCGTCTCGTCGGTGAGGATCATGCCGCCACCACCGGTGGTGATGATCTTGTTGCCGTTGAAGCTGAGCGTGCCAAGCCGTCCGATGGTTCCGGTGTGGCGACCTTTGTACAGGCTGCCGAGCGACTCGGCGGCGTCTTCAACCAAGGCCACGTGCCAGCGGGCACAAACCTCGACGAGGCCGTCCAGATCGGCTGGGTGGCCGAAGGTGTGCATCGGCAGGCAGGCCCGGATCACCTTGGCGTCGGCCCGGGTGCGGCACACGCCATCGCCGTCCACACGGGCATGGTCGCTCAGCCAGTGGTCGAGCGCTTGCGGCGACAAGCCCAGGGTGTGCCGGTCGACGTCGACAAACACAGGCTCGGCCCCGCAATAGGCGATCGCATTGCAGGTGGCGACGAACGTCAATGGCTGTGTGATCACCAGGTCGCCGGACTCGACATCGGCCAGCTTCAGGGCGATGTGCAGGGCGGCCGTGCCGTTTACGGTGGCGACTGCCCGCGCGGCGCCGGTGTAGGCGGCCATGTCGCGCTCGAAGCGGTCGACGTAGGCGCCAACGCTGGAGACGAACGTAGAGTCGATTGTGTCGACAACATATTCGCGCTCATTACCCGAGAACACCGGGGCATGCAGCGGTATGAAGTCGGTGCTTCGGTAATGTTCGCGAACGAAATCGATCAGGGCGTTAAACATGGATTAGACGTTGTAGATGTCAGCCTTGTACTTGGCCAGGTTTTCAGCACGGGTGAACCAGGTGATGGTCTCCTGCAGGCCGGTGCGGATGTCGTAGGCGGGTTCGAATCCGGTGAGTGAACGAATTTTGGTGTTGTCACACCACAGTCGGAAGACTTCAGATTTGCCCGGTCGCAAGCGTTGTTCATCAGTCAGGAATTCGACGTCGCTGTTCATGAGTTCGCGAATCAGTTTCAGGGTGTCGCCGACCGAGATCTCGAAGTTCGAACCAATATTCACGATCTCTCCGATAGCCTTTTCGCAACGAGCCAGTTCGAGAAATCCGCGGCAGGTGTCGGCAACATAGTTGAAGTCGCGCGTAGGGGTTACGTCACCTAGCTGGATCTGCTTCTTGCCGTTGGCGATCTGCGTGATGATCGTCGGGATCACCGCGCGCGCGGATTGGCGCGGGCCATAGGTGTTAAACGGACGGGCGATTGTGACGGGCAGGTTGAAAGCGTTGAAGAAGCTCATTGCCATCGCGTCAGCGCCTATCTTGGAGGCGCTGTAGGGCGACTGCGGTTGCAATGGATGCTTCTCATCTATCGGCACGTACTGGGCCGTGCCGTAGACTTCGCTGGTTGAGGTGTGGATTACCCGTTTCACACCATTTTCAAGTGCCGCTTGGCAAATATTGAGAGTACCCTTGACGTTGGTATCCACGTAGCTGTCTGGGGCCACATACGAATAAGGAATAGCGATCAACGCTGCTAAGTGAAATACTATGTCAACCTCTTTTGTAATGTGCTTGCAGTAATGAGGATCACGAACGTCTCCATTAAGTACTTCAATTTCATTGGAACATTCGACATCCTCCAGCCACCCCCAATAATTGAAGGAGTTGTACTGCGATAGCGCCTTAACTTTGTAACCCTCTCGAACTAATAACTCGGTGAGATGGGACCCTATAAAGCCATCGGCACCCGTAACCAAAATTGTTTCTTGATATTTGCTCATACTTTTTGTGCTCTTTCTGAATCGGGCGTTTCAACTTCTGACTTCAACGCCTCAATCTCCACCTTCAGCGCGTCGTACTCTTCCATCTTGCGCTTGAGGAACCGGCTGGTCAGCGCCACCTTCTCAGCAATGCCCTGGGGGGTGAGCAGGTAGACGTACTTGAACTTGTTTTTACTTTTGGAGAAGTTCGCCATCTTCACAAAGCCCTTGTTGATGAGGGCGTTGAGGCAGTAGTTCAGCCCGCCAACGCTCATGCCGAGCTTGTCGGCCAGCTCGCGCTGGGTCAGGTCTGGGTTGTCTTGCAAGATGCGCATGATCCGGAAATGGGTGTCTTCTTGGATCTTGGCTTGGCGGCTGGTCATGTTTGTGCGGCTCTTTTTTGAGTTGGCGTAAGGGCTATATTCGCTTTGGGCACGCTACCGCCATGCCGTGTCACTACGGACAAGCGCGGTCTAGGGGGTAAAAAGTAAGGTCTAACGCACTTCCGTAAGAAGTCGAACAAGTTTACCGCAGAACCGGCTTCCGTTCGAGATCTGAACAGAATTAATTTTCGAATCAAGAACAGTATTGGGCTGCTCCGGGGTGGCGCCCCGTGTCAGAGCCCCGGGGTCGCCTCCTATTGGGCCGCTTCGGCAGTCTCGGCCTGCTGCTGTTGCACGGCCTCTTCCATGCTGACAGTGTTCACCACCAGCTCCAGGTGGGTCAGGATTTCGGGCTCGTGCCGGCCGATGTAGCTCTTGACGGCTCCGTTGGCCAGCAGCTTGGTGAGGTAGCCCTTGGCCACCACCAGGTTGAGCAGGTCGGAGCCGTAGGAGCTTTCGGCCTCCTGGTACTTCTCCTGCACCTGGCTCATCTCCTTCTCCAGCTTTTCGATCTGCTCGATGGGCGCGGCCTTCTTTTCTCGCTCGGCGGGCTTGACGTCGGTGCGCTGCTCCGGCGGCGTGGCCTTGAGCAGGGCCTCGGCATGCGCCACGGTGATGGTGTTGCTGGCAATCATCAGCTCCACGGCCTCCACCTGGCGGGCGGCCTTCATGTTGCGCAGGATGCGGGTGACGTCTGGGGTGAACTGTTTGTCTTGCAGCAGGGTGATGGCCTCGGGGCAGATGCCTTCTAGCAGGTTGATGCGCCGGTTGATGGAGCTCAGGTTGACGTTGAATGCCCGGGCAAGCCGCTCCTTGCTCACGCCCCGGTCAATCGCGCGGCGGATCATGTAGTGCTCGGCAATGGTCGAGAGCCGGTTGATATGGTGGTTGTAGGAAAAAGTCTCATCGTCCTTGGCGAACAGGCAGGGGCCGACGCTCATGCCCAGTTCCTTCAGGGCCAGCACGCGCAAGTGGCCGTCCAGTACCAGGTACTCGGGCTTCTTGCGGTCGGGCTGGATGACGGACAGCGGCTCGATCAGACCCACTTCGTTGATGGAGGAGACAATCTGTTTGTACTTGCGGGTGCTCATGACGCCGTCCGGTACCTTCTTGCTGGGCAGAAGCTGGTCCAGCGGGATCTGGTAGGTCTCCAGCTCGAAACCCAGCAGGGTGTTCAGCGGCCCGGTGGGTAGGTTGGGGCCGTCGTCGCCGTCGTGGGTGCTGTCGCTGCTTGGGCGGTAGATGCCGGGGTACATCTCGGTGAGGTTGCTGTGTGGGGCGTGGTGGTTGGCTTGGCGTGCAGTATTCACAGTGTGGCTCCTTCGAGTTCGGGGTGGTCGGGGGTGCTGGCGCTGCCCAGGGTGTTGATCCGCTCGGCCAGGTACTTGGGCAGGGTGTCCAGGCCTTCGGCGCGCAGCAGGTTCACGAAGTGCTCGTCGGCGAACAGCTTTTTGAGGCCTTGGACGACCAGGAGCAGCCGTTGGTGGGCGTGCTCGGCTTTGAGGACCATCTTGCGCTGGCGCTCCACCTCGCGCTGATAGGTACGCACCAGGCTGTAGCTGGAGGTGGGGGGCTTGATCTGGTCGCGGTTGGGGGATGCTGGGCCGTGTTCCAGGCGTTTTTCGATCAGGCGCTTGGCTTCGATGATCTGGCGGCCCTTGAGCTGGCCGTTTTCGTAGGCTTCTTGCAGCAGGTCGCCCAGGTTGGCTTGGCCGTCGCCCTCGGTGGCGTTTTCGTTGGCGCGAGCGATTTCCAAGGCGGTGGTCAGCGGGATGGTGCCGCGCTGCACGCCTTCTATGAGGCGCTCCTCCCCCTGGTCGAGTAGGAAGACGATGTCTTTGACGTACTTGGGCGACAGGCCCGTTTTCTGGATGATGATTTCGGCGCTGTAGCCGCGCTTCCTCAGCACCTCAATGTCGGCCAGGATCTCCAGCGGGCGGTAGCCGCGCCGGGCGATGTTCTCGGCCAGGCTCATGATGAAGGCGTCTTCATCGGTCACGTCCACCACCAGGGCGGGGATATAGGTCTCGCCCAGGATGCGGAAGGCGTTGAGCCGCCCCTCGCCGCAGACCAGCACGTAGCGGGGGTCGCCATCGTCGCCGGGGCGCTCGGCCACGGTGATGGGTTTTTTGAGGCCGATGGCGCGGATGTTGTCCACGATCTCCTCAAAGACCTTCATGTTGCGGTCGCGGGAGTTGAGGATCTCGATGCGGTTGATGGGGACGAGCGTGACGGTGTCGGGGGTGCCGGTCATCATGAGGGGCTCCTGTGCTGTGGCGGGTGGGTTGGGCTCGGGTTCATGGGTGGGCTTCCTTTCTGGGGGTGGTGGGTGTTGGTTTTTTGGGGTTGGGTTCAGACACGGCGCTGCAGGCGCTCGCGCTCCGACATGCCGTAGAAGAAGTTCAGGTCGTCAAAGCGAAAGCACTCGAAGTCGGCGCTGTTCCTGTTGCTGACGCGGATTTCCTGATCGGGCAGGTCCAGCCGGGGCAGCAGGTAGTAGTCCAGCTCGGCGGTGTTGGCGGCATCCAGCCGGATGGCCACCGTGATGTCCGGGTCGAACTTGGCCGGATCAAACCGGATGCGCCAGCGCTGGTGGCCGTTGGCCGCCGTCTGGCAGCGGGCCAGCACCAGGCTGATGACCAGCTCGTCGTTGAGGGTGAGCAGATCGGTCTTGGGGTCGCGGGTGATGTGGCCGCCCAGTTCAGCGATGGTGTGTTCGGTGCGGCTGACGATTTCCGGGTGCAGCTGGCGCAGGCGCCGGTTGATTTCCAGAAACTCAGTGCTGCGCGGGCAGTGGTAGCCCACCAGTTCGTAGGCCCGGGTCAGGCTGCCAAAGCGCTGGATGTAGGTGGCTGCACTGGGCAGCGCCGGGGCCTGGTCGATGATGAAGCCCGACAGGCGACCGCATTCGGCGTACAAGGCCTTGAGGTGGTCGAGCAGTTCGGCGTCGGTCAGCTTCTTGCTGCGCTCGGCAAGGATTTCCTGTGCGGCCATGAAGGTGGCCACCGGCACGATGCCGTCAAATGCCCCCTCCTTGCGGATCCACATCTCGGGCGGGTTGTCGACATGCTTCTTCTTGAGCTTGAAGGAGTGGCGGTTGTAGACGTTGTTGCCGATGTACTTTTCGTTGGTCAGCACCTGGCGCACGGTGCTATAGGTCCAGGGGCGGTCCTGGTCTGTGTAGATTGGCTGGTCGTTCAGGAGCTTGACGATTTCGGCCAGTGGCAGATCGCCCTCCACCAGCCAGCGGTAGATCTGGTTGACGGTGGCCACTTCCGCATCTGGCCCGGGCATCAGGATCACCCGGTCGGTCTGCAGGCTCTTGTGCTCGCCGCGTTTCAATTCACCTTTGACCTGGCCAGCCTGGTCAATCAGCACCCGGCGCAGGCCAAAGCCTGCAGGGCCGCCCTGGCGATAGCCCATCTCGATCAAGCGGCACTGGCCGGCAAACACCTTGGCAGAAAGCTCCCGGCTGTATTCGCCGGCCATGGCACGCTTGACGCCCTTGACGATGGTCGAGACCGGGGAGCCATCGTTTTCAAACTGCTCGGCGACGTAGGAGACCGCGATGCCTTTGCGCTTGCAGATGTACTCGTAATACGCCGACTCATCCGCATCCTGAAACCGCCCCCAGCGGCTGACGTCGTAGACCAGGATCAGGTTGAAGTCGGTGTTGCCGGATTCGACATCGGCAATCAGGCGCTGCAGCGAAGCTCGGCCATCGATGGACAGCCCGCTTTTGCCCTCGTCGGCGTAGGTGCGGACGATCTGGATGTTGCGACGGTCGGCGTACTCCTGGATCTTATCGGCCTGGTTGTGCGTGGAGTACTGCTGATGCTCGGTGGACATGCGCACGTACTGGGCGGCGCGGAAGGCGGGTGTGGATGCCGGTGGTGTCGGTGGTTCTGGGGTGGGTTCGGATGCTGTGGCCATGTTCTTTCTGCGCTCTTTCGTTTGAGCCATGTTTGCTTCGAAGGCCAAGACGTATCAAGGCATTCGGCGCAGAATGAAGGCGATAAGGCGAAGAAAGCGACGGTGGTCGCCGATGATTCAGCCGGCCTTGCGCAGCCGCCCGGCATCGATGTTCATCGACACGGGTTTGGAGAGGATTTCCAGCAGGATGAAAGCGCGGCACTCAGCATCCGCCGTCTGGTAGATCGCCTCGATACCGGCAAACGGGCCGTCGGCAATGACCACCGAATCGCCACTGTGGAACATGGCTTCAGTGGGCAGGGCCCGCTCCCGCTGGCGCAGCAGATCGACCAGGGTGTCATCCACCTTGGCCGCCGGAGCCCCGAAATGCACCAACTGGCTCACCCCCAGGGTGGAGCGGATGGGTGACCAGCTCTTGCCTTGGTCGCTGCTGTCCAGCCGGATAAACAGGTAGCGCGGGAACATGGGCTCGGTGGCGACCTCTGCTTTGCGACGGCGAATCCGCTCTATGCGCATCTGCGGCAGGTAGCACTCGTAGCCCTGGCGTTCCAGGTTGATCAGGGCGATTTCTTCTTGGCGGGGTTTGGTGTGGACGAGGTACCAAGCCGTCGACGGGGATGTGATGACCGTCAACGCCGGTGGCGTAGCGGGCGCCGGTTCGGTCTCTGCGACCAGGGAAACCGAGTCGGTTGCTGGAGGCGCTTCTTCTGTCGGGACTGGGGGTGTCGAAACCGAAATTGGATCGGGAACCACCGATTCGGTTGGCACGTTCACCTGTTGCAGGATGGGCGAGAGCTTGAAACCGACATGCTCCGCCATCGCCCGCAGCAAGGTCAACGGCCGATCGCTGGCCAGCACCTGCTCAATCAGCATCGCGGCCTCGTGCCGCTCAATGTCCTGCACATCGGCCGGCAGGTAGTGAATCGACAAGCCCCGCTGCACGATGGGCGGGCCGATGCCTCGCAGCCGCAGGTCTTGCAGTTGCCGAGTGGTCAAGCCCATGCGATCAGCGACCTGGGGCGCACTGAGCGTGGTGGCCGGTATTGGGGTGGAACGGGTGTCTTTGTTCTGCATGCTCCGATGAAGGCGCTGTTTGCGAACAAAGCCAAGTCAATGCTGCGCAAATGCGCACCACAAACGACAAAAGACCCCGCCTTCACCAACTGCCGGGGTTGGCAGATGATGAAGACGGGGTCTTCGGGTGTGTGATGCAACGGCGCAGCGCTGCCGGAATTGACCCGCTCGCTAGCGCGTCTGGCGGATCCAGTCCTGCAGGGCTCTCAGTTGCTCGGCGTTTTCATGGCAGGTTTGGTAGTTGGTGACGACGGTGGCGGCAACGGCAGAGAGCGCAAGCCCTTCGGCGGGCGCATCAGCATCTCGGGCGGACTGGGGCAGCTCGCCGGCGGCGGCAGCGTCGTGCAAGCTGACAAAGCCACGGTGGACAGTGCAAGCAGCATCGGCTTGGACGGGAACATAAACGGGGATCTCCTGGATGAGGGTGTCGCCCTTTTCTCGGACGACCTGGATGCGGTCGACGTACTGGGTGACGACCTGGATGGTGGTTTCGGCTTGCCGGGTTTGCGCTTGGGCGTGGGCCTGCTGCTGTTTGGCTGTGGCGGCATCCCACTGAGCCTGCACGTGACTCGCACCCTTGAGCCAGCCCAGGCCAGCCAGGGCGATGCAAAGCGCCGCCAGGGCCAGCAGCCGGTATGGCCAGGCAATGAGGTTCATGGCGCGGCCTCGCCCATGCACTGCCGGTATTCGGCTTCTCGCCGTGTTACCAGACCACCACACAGCCGCGCGTTGGTGGGCAGCGCACAGTCCTTGCCCTGAAAGAAGCGCCAGCGCAGCAGCTCTTGGCAGGCACCGGGGTAGTCCTGTGTGTTGAGCTTTTTGACGAGGGTGGACTGGCAGAACGCGCGCGGGCCCACGTTGTAGGCAAAACTGACGTAGGCGTCGTACTCGTGCTGAGCCAGCGGCACCGTGACGCAGGCTTTGAGGGCGCCTTCGAATTGCTGGACATCGCGAAGTGCCCGGGCCAGGGCCTGGGGTGGCGTGGTGGTGTCGCCCAGGCGCACGGGCGAACCGTCAGCGCGGGTGGTGCTGCCAAAGCCCAGGGTGGGCACGTCGCCCTTGACCGGGATGATGGCGCGGTCGCTGTAGCCCTCGTGCAGCACAAGGCCCACCAGCGCAGCGGCAGAGAGGCCCAGCGCGGCCACGGCGGTGCGGGGGCGCATCATGGCTCCACCTCATGCATCTTGGGCTGGGCCACCAGGCGCGCCACGGTGGCGCCCAGACTGGCACCAAAGGCCAGCAGCACGAACAGGCCCCGGGGCAAGAGGTCGCCCAAGAAGGGCAACACCACCTCGGCCGCCGTGAAGCAGGCGGCCAGGAGCGAGAAGCGGATGCTCCAGGCCTGGCGCAGGACGCGCGGCCAGTTGGTGAGCAGGCTGAGACTGGACAGAGATTTCAGCAGGGGCTTCATTGCGTGCCTCCCATGAGCTTCAACTTGATGGCCGCGCCGACCAGGATGACGGCCAGCAGCCCGGTGGTCGCCACCTTGATGATGGTTTGCCACGCGGTGTGACGAGCCTCGCGCCAGGCTTCGAGCAAGTCGCGCAGTTCGCGGATGTCGCGCGCGGCATGGCCGTTTTCCAGGCCGAGGTGGGCCAGGCAACGCTCGGCACCACGCTCAGCAGCGCGGGTGAGCAGGTCGTCCAGATCCTCGGGGCGCAGGGTGATGGGCTGCGGCGAACCAAGTTCTTGTGCGTTCTCCATGGTTGGGTCTCCAAAATGCAAAATGCCCGCACTGGATGTCTCCAGGCGGGCGTGAATAACGGGTCTGTGCTTCAGGCGAAGTGATCGGCCTTGGCCAGTGGCTTGATGAACTCGGGCAGGTGGTTGGGATTGATGCCCGCCGGAATCATGGCGGGATCAACGATGTCCTCCACCCGCTCACCATCACGCAAGGCGTGAATACAGGCCGCTACCGTGCCCTCCTCCAGCGCGGTGAGGGTATGGACCTTGTTGCGGGCAATAAAGATGATGTGAGGGGCGGTGAACTCCGACACAGCACCATCCACATCCACCTGCAACCGCCCCTTGACCAGCAAGGTGGGGTGATCAAACGCGTGCTTGTGACCCTCGTTGACGTCACCTGCGTTTTCAAAAGTCATCAGCTTGATCCAGAGGTTGCTGATCAGGCTCAACTGAGATTTAGGTGGGGATTTAGGGCTGGCCATTGATACCTCCTGGTTGTGGCTCTGATGTGATGGGTATGGATGGGTACGTGATGACAGGATCAAGACGACCGTCAACCGCTTTGAAGCTGACCATCTCCATGGTCACGTCGTCTGGAATGTCCGCATTCGGGAAGCTGGTTTCGTCCTCGATCGCAGGACAGTCCGCCAGGGGCACGAGCCGGACATCCCCTTTTTGGAAATTGAAATAAAGTCGTTGCATCACTCCTCCTCAAACGAACTGGTTGTAAGTGGCCGTGAACGAGTTCACATAGATCGAGTCGCCGCTCGACCCACTCAAAATCGAGCCATACAGGTCAAACGTCACCGTGCTGTTGGGCGGCACTGTGAACGTGCCAAAGTTGTAGGTCTGCACGCCCCGGGCCGAGTACGTGCCATAGGTGCCGACGATGGAGCCGTTTTGGCGGATCTGAAACCCGTAGGTGTCGTCAGCCGCGAAGTTGATCACCGCTGTCAAATTGATCTGCATCGACTTGGTGGTGCTGTAGTTCCAAATCGTGTGCCGACAGTTGCCCACATTGACCTGCACGGTGCTCTTGCCCTGCGACGCCATGTAGAACATGTTCGTGTAATAAGTGCCGCGAGACCACTGCGTGTTGGAATAACTCGACCAGATCATGTAGCTCGGCGAGCCAATCGAGCGGCTGGCTCCGGATGCCAGCGAGCTGAACGTCTGGAACAGGCTGAAACTTTGCTTGACGTATTCGTCTGTGGCAAAGGATGTGGTGAGCACTCGCCCGGATGATCTCCAGGCAGTTCCGGTGCAATACAGGTCGTAGGCTTCGCCCGGTGCGAGCGTCACGGTGGCGACCCCATCGATTAACTCGGCTCCACTGGGATCCAAAGTCACCACACCGGTGCCTGAATTGCGCACAGCGATGGTGAAACCCGCACCCAGCGTGGCGGCAGCGGTCAAGTTCAGCGTGAATGTCCCGCTGCAGTCGATCATCCGGCCCCGGTCGCTTGAAACCACGGTATAGGTCGCTGTTTTGCTGACGTAGCCAGACCCCAGAGAACCCAGGGTGGCCAGCGCGGTGGCTGCGTTTCCGTCTGTCCCAAGCAGTCCTGCCAGGTAGGCGCGCAAATCGTTCAGCGCCGTTTTGAACTGACCCTCGGTGACTGTGGAGCCCGTGAAGTTAGAAATCGGTGGTAAGGCTGGCATGTGCGTCTCCTTGTCACTGCGTCCACATCAAGGTATTGGCACCCTGAGAAGTCGTTGAAGCCGAGACCGTCACGATGGACTCTGTCCCGCTGACGTTCTTCTTGAAGTAGAGCTTGCCGTCGGTCGTGTTGAGCGCCAACTCGCCCAGTTGGAGTTGCGCCGTGGTGGGCACCTTGCCCGCCACCGACGACTGCTTGACTTTGATCACTTGAGCCATAAACAGGCCTCCTTTTCTCTAAGCAGAGGGGTTGAAGAAATTTCAGAACGTGCCGCCGTCGATGGCAGCGCTCGTGGACAAGGCGTCCGTGATGCCGTAGCCCGCCAGCGTCGTGGGCTTGCCCGTTACGCTGGACCAAGCAGGGGTGTTGGTGGTGGTGCCCGCTGCTGTGAGCCGGCCTTTGGCATCCACGGTGAAGGTGGGAATCAGCGCGCCTGAGCCGTAACTGGCGGCAGCCACACCGGTGCTGGCCAAGGTGGCAGAACCCGTGACGTTGGCCGAGCCATCAAAGGCGGCGGACGTCCAACTCACATCACCCGTCATGGCGATGGTTCGAGCCGTCAAGAGCTTGGTGGCGGTACCCGCATTGCCCGTGATGGTGGTGATGGTCACAGCACCCGTGGCACCGTTGACGCTGGAGACCGAGTCGGTGTTGTCGATCTTGTCCCAGGCGGATCCGTTGCTGATGATCCAGTCGCCAATCTGCCAGTCGGTGATGCCGCTAACGCTGGTGACACCGGCCGTGGCGACCTTGTAGTAGAAGCCCTTGTTGCTGCTGGAGGCCGTTGGAATGGTGGGGGTGTTGGTGCTGGCGTTCCAGGTGCCCTGGTAGTTCATGCCACCAATGGCCACCGCCGGTAACTGCGAAGTGGGCACTTTGCCATCCGCCCCCAGACCCGCCACGCCGTTGGCCGCACCAATGGCCGTGGTGGCGATGGCACCGATCGCGGCTGGTGTGGGCAAAGCGTGGACGTGATCGGCGCGAGCAGCGGTGGTAGCGGTGCCGACTGTTGCACTGGCCGCCAGCGCACTGGGCGCAGCAGTGGTCAGGCCCAAGGCATCGGTGATGCCGTAGCCACTGAGTGTGGTTGGCTTGCCCGTGATCGAGGTCCAAGCGGGCGTGATCGTCACATTGGCCGCCGCCGTGAGTCGCCCCTTGGCATCGACCGTGAACTGGCCAACCTGGGTGGCACTGCCGTAGCTGCCAGCGGTGACACCAGTCGCTGGCAAAGCCACCGCCACACCAGCAGACACAGTTCCGGTGCCGGACACGTCGCCGGTGATGGCCAGGCTGTCCGCCTTGCGGGCAAAGGTACCTGGCCCTGCGATGGGCGTGACGACATTTCCGCTTTCGCCAATGAACAGGTTGTCTGAAACCTCGGACCAGGCCAATTCGCCCACGGCCAGTGTGGGTGGCGTGGCGGTGGTGGTCGAGCGTTTGATCTGTAGGGTTTGGGGCATGCAATCGCTCCTTAATATGAAAGTGGGGGATTCAGAAGTAACCAGCGTCGATCACGGCGTTGGGGTCGAGTACGCCCTGATCGCCTTTGTCACCCTTGGGGCCAGTGGGACCTGGCACACCAATATTGGTGAGCACCGTGCGCAAGCCTTGCGGCTGCACGCGCACGGTCTGGGTTTCGGTTTGAACGGTGACGCCCGGCTGGCGCGGCGTGGTGATGGAGATGCGGATGGCCATGAGTCACTGCTG
This sequence comes from Limnohabitans sp. Bal53, assembly GCF_003063355.1. Taxonomy (GTDB): domain Bacteria; phylum Pseudomonadota; class Gammaproteobacteria; order Burkholderiales; family Burkholderiaceae_C; genus Limnohabitans_A. The sequence goes on from NZ_NESH01000001.1 coordinate 145,897, forward strand.
TTCAATCGCGAGTGATCCGCATGGACACCAGCACATTGCCCCTGAGCAGTTGGGTGCGAATCCCTGCCGGGCTGGTCATGAACAGGTCGTACACGCAAGCGCGCACCGGCAAGGCACTGGTAACCGACGCGGGCAAGGTGATGGCCACCATGCCACTGGCCAGCCGACTTTCATCAAAACCAAAGCTCGCCAGTACGGTGGGGTCTTCCGGCGTGGCACGGATCTGGCCTTCAAAGACATAGCCCGTCAGGTCCATCACCGCCCCGCCCTCGTCGAGGGTGAGTGCTGTGTAGAAGGTTTCCCCTTGCGCCAGCTGGATGTCGTACTTCGGGGCACTCATCGGATAACTCCTGTTTTTGAGTTTTGGTGATCGGTCAATAGCGCCACATCGGTGACGCGGCATCGGTCTGCCACATCAACTGGGCGTCACTGACCCACATGTAGTCGGCACTGCTGCCATAGAACAGCGCCACCCAAGGCCCTGCGGTCATGCCCACGCCACGCACCCGGATCAGGGTTTGCGCGCCATAGAGGGATGTGACCGCAAAGTTGTTGGCACTGGTCTCTCCCACCCGGGTCCAGACCAGGTTGGCGGCGTACGGGTTGCTGCCCGCTGCCATCTCGATCTGGTAGGTCTCAGCGCCCGGTGCGGGCGTCCAGGTCAACAACGCCTTGCTGTTGTCGGTGGTGGAAGATCGCAGCGTCAGGTCGGCGATCAGCGGCGTCGTGTAGAGCGTGGTCAACTGGCTCGTCACCACCGCTGGGGCAGTGACACCCTGATCGGCGCTGTGCACCGACGGGTCCTCGTTGATAGCTTCGATCTCGACCTGGTGCAGGCCGCGCGGACGGACCGCAATCACCTTGGCCAACTGCCGCCAGGTCTCGCCCCAGCCAAACGCGATGTGGGTGCGCTCGTAATCCTGTCCGGTGTAAGGCACGGTCATAGGCTGGGTTGTCAGGACCAGCTCGTTATCTGCTGCCCCACGGCTGACGGCATAGGGTCCGTCCACGCCACCGGCTTTGGTCCTAAATCCAATGTAATGATTGGAGGTGGTCCAGGTCAGCGGCTCAGACACAGTGAGTGTTCGGCTGGCCGCATTCCAGCTTGTGCATTCGGCAAACTGGCCCCAGGCGGGCATGTCGTGCTGGATGGCGATCAGGTCGCCAAACGCCGGGATGAAGCCTTCCATCTCGGTGGTGAATTTCACCAATCGGCGGCGGTATCGGTTGCTGGCCGCCTGGTACAACCCTTCTCGGTAGGCCTGCTGGCGACTGGTGACACCGAAGAGTTCGATTCGGGCGGGTTTGGCGGCTGTGCTGCCAGTGAGTTTGGCCGTCACACGGCGTGTGGCCCAGACTTCGGCGTCCCAGTACGAGACTTCTACGGCATCGGCCATGTCGTCCGACGGCAGCAGGTACTCCACGCCGAAGCTGCCACGCACAATGTTGCGCATCGAGAACATGGCCACCGGCAGGCTCTGCGCGCCATCACGGGTGAACCGGATGATGCCGCCGAGCATGTAAGGCTTGGCTCGCCCCGCCTGCGCGATCTTGGTGATCGCCTCCCAGAAGTTCAGCGCCGAATCAAAGCGGGCATTGAACTCGTCGCCCCGGCTGACCCAAAGTGCATCGAGCGCTTTCAGCCCGGCCAGGTCCAAGCGCGCGTCGGGCAACTTGGCCCCGTAGGTGGTGTTGCGACAGGCATCGGCCAGCGCCCAGGCGATGCTTCGGGTGGCCACCGGCGATGACCAACTGCTGCCATTCCACACCGGCAGCTTGCGGGTGCAGACCACGTTGATTTTCCGCGAAGCCTGAGCCGAGAGGTTGTTGGACGCGCGCATGCGCATCGCAATCAAGGTCACATTGCCAAAGGTCCGCGTCTCGGGCAGGTAGGCCCGCAGGCCACCCCAGAGGATTTCATGACCAAAGCGGGTGTCGGTCTGCTTGGCATCCAGGCGTCGTACACGCACTTCGTAGCGGCCGCCCGCCACCGTGAAACGCTCCGAGTAGCGCTGCGGCGTGGTGGTTTTGGCCGTGTAAAAGCGCTGACCCAACACGGACCAGTTGCCCGTTGCCACGCCCAGATCGTTGACTGTGCGCGCCTCAATGGCGAGCGACAGCGTCAATTCGCTCAAAGTGCCGTCGGTTTGGGCCTCATACAGCCCTCGCGAGAGCACGAAGTCCAGTCCCAGGGTGTTGGCCTGGGTGCCAGAAGCATTGGCCACAAAGCCACCGATGTAGTGCTGCAGGGTGACATTTCCACTGGTCGAGAGACTGCTGGCAGCCGTCACTGTGAAGGTGTCGGCGCTTGGGACCGTGGCAATGGTGTAAGCGCCATCGACTGAAGTTCCAGACGTGACATCCAGGTACAGCACCCGGCCCACGGCATACCCATGAGCATTCAGCGTGACCGTGATCGTCGTGCCGGACTGGGTGTAGGTGGCAGCAATGCTGCCAGCCAGCTCCTGGCCAGAGACTTCTACCGAACTGACCACATTGGTCGGGAACTTGGTGATCGCGCCACCGGGTGGAATCACCTCATAGTCGATCTCGGCAAAGTTCGCGACCGGGGTGTCCTCAATCCGAACCGCTTCAATCTCGTACTCACCCATGCCCAGGCATAACAGCTGGTACAGGTACTGCTCGTTGCCCGCGTATTCCACATAAGGCTGTGCGGCGAAGTCCGGGTAGGCGCAGACCCGTCCGTACTGCACCGGAATGGCTTGGTCCAGCCGGGCCATGTTGCCCTGCGCCTGCAGGTTGTAAGTGGGCGACGGGGCGGCCAGGCTCGCGGCTTGCTGGGCGGTAGTGGGCTTGGGTGGCGGGATCACCGCATTGACCAAGGCCATGCCCAGCATGGTGGCACCGGCCTGCACCGCCGTCACCCCCATAGAGCCTAGAACCGCAGCGCCATTGATACCGATGAGTTCAGAAGCCAATACCGGCGCATACACCATCACTGCCAGCATCAGCACCATGCGCAATGGGTTGGAACCACCACCGCCACCGCCACCGCCTTGCGGCAGCACGATGATGGCGACCAAGTCCCCGCAGCGAACCGGCTGGTCCCACGTGGCCCGCAATTGCGCTTCACCGTTGCGCAGTACAAGGATGGGCTGATCCATCTCGGGCACCAGCGCACGCAGGGGCACCGGCCCCGGGATCGCCGTGATCTGGCGGTCCTGGTGCGGATGGAAAGGGTTGCGTACGGTGATGCTGTGGGCGAACGGGTGGCTGTGGGAAATCAGCGCCGTCGATGCCATGACAGCACCCTCAAGCCCACGCTGGGCAACGCGGCCACCGGGGTGAATACAACCCCGGCGGTTTCCAGGGAATGCAGCACACCACCCCGATCGGCCTCTAGGTAGATGCCAATGTGGCTCGGGCGTTCGGACTTGCCCATCAAACAGGCATCGCCTTCACGCGGCTCGCTCACACTCTGCCAATGACCATACTCCGGATGATCATCAAAGGCACGCAGCGAGGCCAAGCGACTGGTCGCATCCACATCAATGACCGCCACATCCCAGCCAAACCGCTCACGCCAGACCCGACATGCAAACGACCAGCAGTCGCTGCTGCCCGCCACCCAAGGCTGGCCGATGTACTGGCTGGCCCAGTGCGGTGCGCTGTCATCATGGTTTGAAGGGTTCATTGCGCAATCAGTCCAGGAAATACTTCGGCCGTGTAATCCAGGCCAGGAAACCGCCGGTTGGCGAGATTCGGAAATCCGCAGGTGGCCCGCACCCGAAACACCGTGGCGGTAATCGACATCACAGTGAGCGTGAGCGGTGGGTTGTTCTGCGGTGCCATGAGATCCGACGACAGGAATGCCCGGTAGGTCACGGTGATCAACTCGCTGCTACCAGGCTGTCCGTTCATAGACGCCTCCACGTTGGCCAGGATGTCCCGGCTGACGTTGTCGATCTCGATCACGCATTGCGGCACGGCGGTGTGCGTGACCTCGGGCGGCACCACATCAAAGGCGTAGCCCACAAAGGTGACGTACTGACCGGCGTTGCGAGGCGCACTGGACTCCAGCTTGGCTGTGAGATCCACGTGATCGCGCACCACCCGGATCGGCGTGTTGAAGTTCGGATGCCAGATCTCCAGCGTGTGGTGAATCACCAGGTTCGATGGTGCGCTGGCGTAGGCCTCCTTGATCGCCAAGCTCAAAGTGTCATCCGGCATCAACGAACCTCCAGTTTCGCGCTCACCTGCCAACGCGGGCCAGGCTGCATTTCAGATTGCCAGGGGCCGACGAAGCGGGCCTGGACCGAACGCAATCCGGCGTCCCCGGTGTTCAGGTCGACCGTGAACCAACTGGCTCCATTGGCGCAGTCGCCATCGAACCAAGCGCGAAACGCTGCCATTTGGGCATCGGAGAAACGCCAGGACGCACTCACTTGGTCATTGCGCGCAGCACTGCGGCGGCGCACACGGGGCGTTCCAGCCTCCATGTCGGTGCGAACGGTGGCATCCACAGGCGCGATCGCATAGCCCGCGACCAAGGGCCGAGGCAAGGTTGTGGGCCAGGTGGCCATATTTATCTCCCGATCAGTACGCGCCTGCGACGCGGTTCAGGCCATAGGTGTTGGCCAGCACGCCCGGGCCAGGACCGGCTCCGCGCGCCACATCGCCCCAGACCTTTGCCGTGATCTGCTCCACCCAGACGTCGATCACCTGGTTGCCGTTGCTGTCGGTGCGCTGCTGTTGCTGGCCGCCTTTGCCAGCGGCCTCGATGACGTTGACAATGACGGTGCTGCCACCGCCATGGACTTTCACGCCCAGATCACCATCTCGCATGCGGGCAAGCGGCATGATGGCCTCACCTGGGCTGCCTGGTTTTTCTCCCATGAGGCCGATGCGAGGCACGCTCGCAAAGCCTGCGCCTTGTGCAAACGGGAACAGCGTCGGCCGATCAACCACCGTGTTGCGGTAGGCCGAGAGGGCTGGGCCTTCGAACACATTGCCTTGGGCTGAAGGAAACAGGCTGCCCCACATCGAGCCCAAATCCAGCCCGGCCATAGCACCATTCATCGCATTGGCCAAAGGCAGCGTGATGGATCGCTGGATTTGGATGCGCACCAAGTCAGAAATGATGGAATCGGCCAGCGATTTGAAGTCCAGCTTGCCGGTCATGACGAACTGGGTCAGTGCCGTCTCCATCCCCTTGAATGCATTGGCCGTGACTTGCTGGGCGCGCTTGGCCGCGTTGGTCGCATCGTCAATGTAGGTTCTGAGTGCCGACTTGGCACCGTATTCAAAGCTGCGCTGGTACTCGCCATTGGCTCGCACCAGGTCTTCCACGATCGGCAACTGCCGGGCCAGTGCGTCGTTGATGGCTGCAATGGTCTGCGCCCGCAGGCCTGGATCCTCAATCTGGTTGGCTTCCTTGCGGGCAGCGGCAGCCGCTTTTTCCAGATCGGTGCGGGCTTGCAGGGCAGCCTTTTCTCCATCGGTCATGTCCAGCATCTGGCGCTGCAGTTGCAGGGCTTCAATCCGTTGGCGGTTGCTGCCGATCAGGCCTTCGGTGATCTTGCGTGATGCGGCTTCTTCCTTTTCAAACGCATCGAATGCCTTGTCTTTTTCCTTCTGGCGCTCAATCGCTTCGAGCACCTGGATGTACTGCTCGGCTTGGGCGGCCACACCCTGGTAGCCCTTGGCCTCAATCTGCAACGCCCGAGCGCGCAGCTCTGCCGCTTCCCCGTCTTGGGTGCGGGTCAGGCGTGCACGCAGCTGGTTCAGGAAGGCTTCGCCTTCATTGAGTTTCTCCGCAGGCTTGGGCTTCTCGAAGCCAGAGAGATCCAGCGCCAAGGGGGCACGGGCGGACCTGGGCAAGGTGGGCAGCAGCTTGTCGTAGATGGCCTGGACTTCCTTGGCCTGCGCTTCGGTGTCCAGCACGAACTTCTGGCCCATGACGCGCACCGTGCGGCGCTGCTCGTCGAAGAATTTCTGTACCCGGCCCACATAACCAGGGTTCTGGTTGATGTTGAAGAGCCGGTCGTTGGCGGCGCGCACATAGTCGTCGCGGGCGGCTTTGAGCTTGGCGATTTCGGCATCCACCGCCTGGGCATTGAAGCCGTAGTTCTTGGCGCTCTTGAGCACCTCGGTCTTGAACCAGGTCTCGATGTCCTTGCCCACCACCGACAGGCTGTCAAAGGGCTGGGCAATCACGCGCTTGGCCAGCACCGCCGATTCGGCGATGAAGGCCAGACCCGAGGCGACCGACTCCAAAAATGCGAGCGTGGCCTCCCGGTTGGAGGTGATGCGCTGCAGCTCGTTGCTGAAGCTGCCCGTCTCGCCTTGGGCCAGGATCACCTGCTCGGTGAAGTCGGCCAGCACCGGGATGACGGCGGCACCGATCTGGCGTTGCACGCCCTCGAGCATTGCGCGCAGACGGTCCAGGTTGTCATTCAGGAGTTCGGCAGCCTGCGCGGTCTGGCTGTTGATGACAAGCCCAAATCGCTCGGCCTCTTCCATCAAGGCGGTGATGCCTGCACGCCCCTGGTTGAGCAGGGGGATCAGGCTCATGCCTTCCTTACCGAAGAGCTTGATGGCCAGTGCCGCCTTGTCGGCCCCGTCGGGCATGTCGGCGAATTTGTCGGCCAGGTCGAGCAGGACCTGCTCAGTGGGACGGATTTGACCCGACGCATCCACTGCCGAGACGCCCAGTGCCTTGAGGGCGGCACTGCCCTCTTCGCCCTGGACTTGGGTGTCGAACATGGCCACCGACAGACGCTGCAGGCCTTTGACCAGGCCCTGCAAGTCGGTGTCGGACATCTGGGCCACATAGGTCAGTGCCGACAGGGCTTCGACCGAAACCCCCGTCTTTTGCGCCAGGTTGGCCAGCTCGTCGGCGATGTTGGCCACCGGAAGCACCAGCGCCGTGATGCCCACGCCCACGGCAGCGAGTCCAGCACCAGCGATCAGGCCGGCCGGGCCAAGTTTGCCCAGGACCGAGCCCAGCATACCCAGCCGGTCGGTGGCGGCCTGCAGCTGGAACTTTGCATCGTTGGCTGCAGACGAGAGCAGCTTGAGGCCACCGGATGCCGGGGTGGCCGCCGCCTCGATTTTTTTGAGCGAGCGCTCCCCCTTCTCGCCGATCTCGGACAGCTCGGCCTTGACCTTGCCGCCGTCGACCACGGACAGACGGATGGAGAGGTTGCGTTCAGCCATGGGGAGTTGTGTTCTCTTGAATGTATTGACATCCGCTATACATGCAGCAGATAATTTGCGTATCTATTGCATACACAGGAGTGCGTCATGCGTGATGCGGCCATCAATCTCAGGGCCCTGCCCGAACAGCGTGATCTCATCGACCAGGCGGCTTCGGCGGTGGGTAAAACCCGTTCGGACTTCATGCTCGAAGCCGCCTGCGAGCGCGCGCAATCGGTACTGCTGGATCAGGTGTTTTTCCGGCTGGATGCCGACAAGTTCGAGCAGTTCGTTGCACTGCTGGATGCGCCACCGAAACCCAACCCAGGTCTGGAGCGGTTAATGGCTGTGAAGGCGCCTTGGGACACCCTCCCGGCATGAATCAAAAGCTATCAGCACCGCAGCCCTTGTCGGCTGAGCACCGGTGTGAATCCTTTGCCTGCGGAGAGTCGTCGCTGGATGACTGGCTACGACGACGTGCCCTGCTCAATCAGACCACGGGCGCCAGTCGCACCTTCGTGGTGACCGACGAATCAGGCCAGGTTCTGGCCTACTACGCCTTGGCCGCCGGCGCGGTGTCGCACCAGGAATCGCCGGGAGCCATTCGCCGAAACATGCCCGACCCTGTGCCGGTCATGGTGTTGGCTCGACTGGCCGTTGACCAACGGTTGCAGGGGCAGCAGGTCGGCGGTGCTTTGCTCAAGGATGCCTTGCAACGTGCCGTCTCGGTGGCTCAGAACATCGGGGTGCGAGCACTGCTGGTGCATGCACTGAATGACCGCGCCCGTCAGTTCTACGCCCACTACGGTTTCGTGCCGTCGCCGGCAAATCCCATGACACTGATGTTGCCGCTTCACACGAAGGGTGCTCATTGACCACGGACAAACGTCAATTGGCAGACGCATTCCCTGACTTCGTGGTCGCCTACAACGACACGCTGGCGCGGGAAGGTCTCACGCTGTCTGAGTGGCAGACATTCGCCACGGACGACAAGGCAAGCAAAGCTTCTGCGGATTACGAAGCCGACGAAGGCGCACTCTCCGAGGCGCAACTTGACCAAATCAAACAGTCGGCGCAATCACTCATCAATCACGATCGCTGACATCAGGCCCGCCTCGACCGCCGTGAAGAGATCAATCGCCGTGGCTTTGTCCAGGCCGGTGCTCTCACAGGCCAGCATCCAGGCATTCAGATCGAGCCCCACCACGCGCCCCTGCGCCATGCGCAGCTGGCTGGCACAGATGTCAATCGCACTGGCGGCTTGCCAGCCATCCAGGCTTTGGGGGGCGTTCATGGTGTACGGGCACTCGGGGCACGGATCGGGACAGGCGTTGCAATAGCTCGGCCCGCCACCGAAATGCCACGCGGTGCGGGCCTTCAGACGTTTTTTTCTGCATCCAGGGCGTAGAGGCCGGCGAGGTATTCGCGCTCGAAGGCATCAGCCAAGACCCAGTGCTCCATCAAAGCGGCCACCCCATCCGGGGTCACAGCGGCCGGTTTGCCCTTGTCATCGGCCACGCCTTCCCAGGCGAGCACGGCCAGCTTGGCCAGTTCGGTGATGAGGGTGGCGGTGCGCTCACCCGCCGCAGCGGTATCGGTACCCGCCACTTTGGAGGCGGCATGGCGCGCGGCCATCACCAGGGCAGTCGTGGCAGGGCGGACCTGCAGGCGCACGCCTGCGGCCAGCGTGATCCAGTGCGGTTCACGCGAAATGTTCAGTTTGATCATGGTTCTCTTCCTCAATACGTTGTCACGTCGTTGAGCAGTTCAACGGTGAGCATCTTGTTGGCTGCGACGTTCTTGGCGGCTTGCCACTCAAAAGTGGCCTGGATGCCGCCTGGCCCGGAGATAGAGAGCTTGGGCTTGGGCAGATAGACCTCGTGCGCTATGAAGGTCAGGCGCTTGGTCGCATCAATCGTGTAGGCAAAGGTCAACTCCAGGGGCGTGTTGTTGGTCGCCGCATCGATGAGCTGGGTGTCGGCAAACCGCACCTCGAGGTTGCCGTTGAGGCTGGCCACAGTGGGGTCCGCACCGTCGATCTTGCCGTCAGAGCGGATCGTTTCGATGCGCTCGAGGTTGTTCGAGTAGGTCAGTTGAGCAGAGACCACGTTGCCCAGTGCTGTGCCGCCCTTCTTGATGGACCCTTGGAACTGGTTGAACCGCAGGATGTCGCGTGTCGTTGGCGTTGTGTCCAGGCTCACCGCCTGCTTGGTCTCACCTTGCGCAATCAATCCGACAGTGGCATTCGCTGCGCCAGAGCGGGCAAAGCCCACCTGCAAGCTATTGACCATGACACCCGAAGCGACAAACCAGGCGGGGATATCGGGCAAGCCGGTTTCCAAACTGATGCTTGGCAAACTGGACTTGCCGGAAATGAATGTATGGGTCAGCGTGCCGGTGCCTGTGGTGGTGGCACTGCCCAGTAGGGCTTTGAGCCACATGCCGATGTTGCGCACATCGATGGGCACGACGATGTCGCCCTCGACCTTGATGACATCTCGGATGGGGGCGCTGGGGTCACGGCCCAGACCGATCAGGTCGTTGGCAATCAGCCCCTGTTCGGAGCCGAGGGTGGTGGAGACGAAAGGCAGCTTCCAGTAGTCGCCCACTGGGTTGCTGCCATAGGTGGTTTCGAACGCGGCCAACAGGCTGGCGTTCGCGCCGTAGGCACGGGCCATACAGAACTCCTTGTGGAAATGGGTATGAATGGGTGTCGAAATGGACTTCGACGGATCAGCTCAGCGGCGTCAGTTCAGCGACCCGGAGCTGCTGTAGTACAAGACCACGGGCAGCAGGCAGGCCTTGATGCCACTGGTCCCATCGGGGGCCAGTTCGTCGAATTTGGGAGGGCCGATTTCGGCGTACTCGATGACGCCACCAAGCGTCCGGTCGGCTTCGATCAGGGTGGCCAGCTCAACCAGCAGGCCGTCCATGCGGGCATCGCGCGCGCTGGCGTCCGGCTCAGCCACAAACAGTTCGATGGCCACCTGGTGCTGCCAGTGGTAGGTCAGCGGTGAGAGCGTCACCTCCGGCTCACCCATCTCACCGTCGCGCAGGATGGCCATGGCTTGATCTGACACGCGCTCAGGCAACGCGGCGTTGCGTCTGACCGTAGCCCCGAGGGACAGCTGACCCAGCACAGCGAACAGTGCGCCGATGGCGTTTTCTCTTTGGCTCATGACGCTGCCCCTTTGCGGTCGGCTTCATCGAAACGGTTGGCGATGCGGTTGGCCAGGGTGCTGATCCAACGGCTTGAACTGCTGTCGATGTCAAATTTCTTCTTCAGGGTCACTTGGGGTACGAGCAAGAACATGGGCACCGTGACCAGCCCTCGACCAGCCGCTTGGGCCTTTTGCGAGGCAGCGGAGAAGCCACCGCGTTGGCCTTGGCGGGCCCGCTGGTTTTCTGCAACGAGTAACGAGGGTTGTCCCCGGCGGTAGACAAAGCGCAGGCGCTGGCCGCGCATTCGCTCCCACAGACCCGGCGTCATGCGTTTGCCACGCGGGCCCTTGCCGGCGGCCGGTAACGGAATCGCCAGCCAAAACCCATCCTTGGAACGGATGGTGGCGCCCTGGTCATGCGCCCCCACCACCACCGGCGCCCGGCTATAGACCAGGCCGGCGGCCTTGATGCTCATCTGTCCCTTGGGGTAGACCTCGCCGCGCCAGGTGTTGGCCAGGCGCTGACCCAGGCCAGCACCAGTGATCTGGCTGCGCAGCTCGGTCTTCAGCCCATCGGTGGCCTCGCGGATGGAATGCGTGACCGCCTGTTCGGCAATGCGAACCTCGTCAGCCAACATCTGATCCAGATTGCCGGTGAGTGCCGCCATAAGCTTCACAGCGGCGCTCCAGTCAGCGTCCAGATCAAGCGGTCCCGATCCGCCAAGGGCTCACCCACCACCTGGTAAGTCTGGCCAGCAACAGTGAAACGCTCGCCCTCGCGGGGCGAAGCCACGACGCAGACCATCACATCGAAGCGATGGGTGGCCAGCGCCAGGCGCGTGTCGCCGAAGGACTCGACGACATCGGCCTGCTTGGTGATGAACCGTGCAGCGATCTCGCGACCATCGGCCAGCCGGTAGGTGCCGGGCACCCCCAGCCGGGCAAAGAGTCGTGTGACGGCGGGCTCGAAAGCGTGCTGCATGCCACTACTTAGACTGCGGTGAGCTTGATCAGTACGCCTGGTCGGTGGCACATGGGCAGCGGATTGCTCTGCGTGTGCAGGTCGGTACCGCGATCGAACTGACGAGGTGCCTGCTTGGCATACAAAGGCTGGCCCATCGTGTTGACCGTCTCGTTGAAGTCGGCTGGTGCAAAGTAGGTGCCGAAGGTGTCGACCGTGCCCAGCGGGAAGGCATGGGCCTCACCGGCTGCGATGAAGCGGCGGGTGCCGAGATCCCCATTGGCCTGCAGGTAGGCGGCCTGGCCCCGGTATTCCTCGAAGGTGACTCCGGCGTAAGTGAAGCCCGAACGTACATCGTTGATCAGCACCGCGCCTTGCTGCCAGTTGGTGTAGGCGGTCTTGACCTCCTTGTGGGTGGTCAGCGCGCGGAAGAATTCGGGCGAGCACAGCACATGCACGCCGGTCATGAATTCACCCTGCAGGGCGTCTTCGACCTTGGTCAGCAGGTCGTAGCAGTGCCCCTTGACCTCGCTGTTGGCATTGGCCAGATCGAAGTTGACCGACTGCGGGGTGATCTGGAATTCGGTGAACAGGTTGCTGATGACGCTGCCATCGGCGTCCAGGATCTCACCCTTCAATGCCCCCATGCGCAGGTGCTCCAGCGTGATGGCGTGCTTGTTGCGCATGGTCTCCAGGTGCCGGGCCAACACACCGGAGATGGCTTCCATCTCGGTTTCCGAGCCGAAAGCGCGGATGCCCTGGACTTCTTCGGGCAGCACCACATCGTCGTGCGGGATGTGGGGAATGACGAAGGAGCGCAGCTTGCGCTTGCCGCGCTCACCCACAGTGCCGGGCGAGCCAGGCGGCTTGGTGGGCAGCAGGTTCAGGCGACCGGCGTACTCCTCCACGATGATCTGGCGGGTGCGCACGGGTTTGGTCGGAAACAGGTTCAGGGCTTCCAAGCGGCCGTAGCGGTTGGGGATGAGGTTGATGGCAGCAGTGAGGCTGGCCATCGAGAAACCAGGGTTCAGAAACGGGTTGTTCATTCGGGGCTCCAGAAATGACGAAACCCGCGCAAGCCAGATGGCCAGGCGGGTTCGGGGGATGGAAAGACGGGTCGGGTTTATGCGGATTCGCGCACCAGCACACCGCGCTCGGCCAGCTGCTGCTCGTAAGCCGTGCGCTGCGCGCCGGTGAGCGCGATCGGCCAGACCAGCGCAGTCTTGGCCACGATGGCGTGGCGGGCGATCAGGATGGCGTCGCTGCGGTCGGCATTGGTAGCATTGATCGCGTTGGCGAGCACCCCGATGGCGTCCTCAGTGCCGTCGGTGGCGGCCGGGTCGATCGCATAGTGCTTGCCATCGCTGGCATTGCGGCCCAGCACCGTGCCCAAGGGCAGATTCTGGCCAGCGGCAATGGTGGCAACGTCACGCGAATAGCGGTTGGGGGCTTCGTACTTCAAGAGGTCGCCGAGGTTGTTTTGTTCGGTGATGGAGGTCATGGTCTATTCCTTTCTCAGGCGGTGGCAGTGAGTTTCTTCACGGCGGCCACAATGGGTGAGGCCTCCGGGCGATCAAGTTTTTGGGTACCGGCATCCACGGTGATGGTCGAGCGGATGTCATCGGCCTCAGACCGTGCCGCACGGGCGTCGATCAAGACGCGCCGGACATCGGCCTCGGTCTTGCCAGCGGCGATGAACTCTGCTGCGCGGTCGGGACAACCGGCCAGCAGGCAAACCTCGGCAATCGCCTGGGCAGCCTGGGTCACCTCGCGGCGGGCTTCAGCCACCAGCACGGCGACTTCGTCGGTGCTGATGGTGTCGACGGTCTCGATCACTTTCTCTTCTTCGTTCATGGTCATTTCCTTCTTTAAGGGTGCCGCCTCAGCACGGATGACGCCCCGCACCTGAGACGGCGAATGGTTACGGGCGTTGATGAATCGATGGAATTCGGCAAGGGTGGCGTCCAGCGTCTGGACACCATCAGCGAGCCCTTGGGCCACGGCATTGGTGCCGAAGTACAACCCAGCCTCGGTCGCTCGCACAGCGCCCAGATCCAGGCCACGCATGTCGGCCACGTGATCAGTGAAGATGGCGTAAAGCCGATCCACTTCGCCTTGCAGCTCTGTCTTTGCGGTGTCCGACAAGGGCTCGTGTGGCGAGTAGTCGTTCTTGTGGGCGCCCGCCGTGATGGCCGTGAACCGGTAGCCGTCCTTGGCATCCTTGACCGATTGGTCGACATGCAAGGCGATGACGCCAATCGAGCCGACGCCACCCGTTTCCGTCACGAACAGTCGCTGGGCGCTGGCCGCAATCGCATAGGCCGCTGAATAAGCGGCGTCGTTGGCCACCGCCCAGACGGGTTTGACCGCAGCCACCTCGCGCACGCGACGAGCCAACTCGAAACTGCCTGAGGCTTCACCACCGGGTGAGTCGATGTCGAGCAAGATGCCGCTGACCTGGGGATCGGCCAAGGCGGAGTCCAGCATCACGGCGATCTCGCCGTAGGACGTCAGGCCTGAGGCGGCTTCCATGCCCAGCGAGCGCTTGACCAGCGAGCCGTGGATCGGGACCACTGCAATACCCTCGGGGGCTGCGGTTGCGGGAGGCCGTTGGTACATGGCCATGTCCATGGCTGGCATCGCGGGAGCATCGGCCATACCGATGCGCTGGCCGACCACCGACAGGATCACATCCAGCTTGGGTCGGTGAATCAGCAGGGGCGTCCCGAACAAGCGGGAGGCAAGGTAAGTCATGCTTGGGGGTCCTGGTTGTTGAGTGGCGCTGTCTCTGGGTCACTGGACTCGGGATCCGAGGGCTGCGTGTCTGGGGTTTCGGTGAGTGGCGCAGCGGCTACCTGGTCATGCCGGGCATCGGAGTCAAAGACCAAGCCCAGCGCATCGGCCCGAGCGTTGTCCGCCGCGATTTCGCGGTCTACGTCTTCGGCGTCGTAACCGTTGCCGGAGATGGCTTCCGACCGGCTCATGAGGCCCGCCCGGATCGCCAACTTCATGGCGTTGAATTCCTTCTGCGGATCCACCCAGCTCCAGCCCTGTGGAATCCACTTGGCGGCTTGATAGGTGCGGCGGTCTTTGCGGTAGCCGGGCAAGTCAATGGCGCCTTCGAGTACCGCCTGATCCATCCAGGCGCGCCAGATCGGTCGGCACAGCTGGTGCACGATCACGCCGTGCTGCAGGGCTTCGCAGCGGCGGCGGAACTCCAGCAGGCCCGCCCTGATAGAGGAATAGTTCACCTGCGTCAGGTCCCCGGTGAGCATCTCGTAGGTGATGCCCATGGCAGCGGCCACCGCCCGGAACTGCTGGCGCATGAATTCGGCGTAGGAACTGCCGACATCAGCAGGGGCCGAGAACTTGATGTCTTCGCCGGGTTCCAGGATCTGAAGCGTGCCCGGCTCCATGCCCGCGAGTGCCACACCGTTGGCATCTGCCGCAGACTCGCCCATCAGGTTGTCTTCTGGAGCCATGCGAGTGATGAAGCCAGCGAACATGGCTGCGGTTTTTTTGCGCACCAGCTCCGCGTCGTCGTACTGATCCAGCTCGTTGAGTTTGACGAGCGCCCGGGTGAGCCACGGCTCGCCCCGAATCTGGCCGGGGCGCAGCGGACGGAACAGGTGAATGAGTTCACTGGCGTCCACACGCACGGTGTCCATGCCACCGCCGCCGGCACTGCTGGACATGGGTGCCAGCAAGCCGTCATTGGGATGCGAGCGGTACAGGTGGTAAGCCACCCGGCGACCCACTTTGTCGAATTCGATGCCAGCGCGAATGACATTGCCACCAGGCAGATCCCGGTTCATGGTGGTTGGCAGATGCTCTGCTTCCAGCACCTGAATCTGCAGCGCCACCGGCAGGCCATCTTCAGTGCGGCGGTAGCGCAGTCGTACAAGTGCTTCGCCGCCTTCGAGCATGGCGCGGGTGGCCAGGGCCTGCAAACCGTAGAAGTCGGTCAACCCTGCGGCATCGGCCTGCTCGCACCAGTCCCACCACAGGCTGTGGATCGCCTCGCGCGTGGCCTGGTCTTGCACCATGCTCTGCGGCTTGATGCCGGTACCGATGGCGTTGGCCACAAAGGCTTCGATGCCAGCGGCAGCCCAGGCGTTGCGACGCACCAGATCACGGCTTTTGGCACGCAGTTCATCTTGGGCCAGCGAGAGGGCAGCTACCGCACCGGGATTGCTGGGCATCCAAGCCAGGGCGCGGCGACCACCGCCGGTGCCGTCGTAGACCGCTTGTCCCCCGCCAAATCCGCCGAACATGCGGCGACGCAGACTTTTGAGCCAGGCCATCAGAGCGCCTTGCTCGTGGTCACGCGGATCTGGCGCGATTTGGGTGCGCCGGATTCACGAGCGATAGTGGCTTCGACTTCGGCGATCGCAGCTTTCAAATCGGCCACGCTGCGGTACTCGATGCTTTTGCCCTCGTAGGTCACGCGGTGTTCGCCGCTGGCCAGGGCTTCGCGTAAGGCGTGCAAGTGTTCTGGTGTGTAGGTCATGCTTATTTGTTCACTCAAGTCATCCATCGGCTGCGCACCACGCGCCGAGCGGGCGCTGGCGTGCTGCCAGAAGTGCTGAGGCCACCGTCGAACTTCTGCTCTTGGGTGGCCTCGGGGGTGTCAGTGGGAATGGCGATGGCCGGAGGGCCAACGCCGAGTTGTTTTTGCAATTCGAGCCAGTGCCGGTCTTCAAACCGGTCCAGCCCAGCGGCGGCAGCGGCCGCCCGGGCGTAGACGTAGCAGTCCAAGGCCTCATTGCGCTCGCGCATCTTTTGCCACTCGCGGTGGGCAAATCCGTTGCGGTCGCGCCGGGTGATCAGTTGCTCGGCACACAGCTGCTGCAGGTACTCGGCATCGACCTTGGGCAGGTGTACGAATCCGGCCGGGTAGATCGGCGTGATGCCGTCTTCGGCCACCTCGGCGCTCTTGCGCAGGTTGTTGTAGAACTCCAGCTTGGCAATGCCGCCGGCCACCGGGAACACCTTGATGCCCCGGCGCAGCTTCTTGCCGCTGGCGGTGGCGTCCACCGCTGTGGGTGTGCCGATCAGCGCTGCACCTCCAGCGATGCCCTTGATCGGCATGAGCCGCGCATCGCGCACGCTGCGCACGAAGGCATAGGCTTCCTGGGTGGCGTAGCCGGTATCCAAGGCCAGGCGCGCCAGGCTCAGCTGGCAACCACTGCTGTGGGTCCAGGTTTCAGCCATGAGCTTGGCCAAGCCCGACCAGACTTCCGCTCGGGCGGTATCGCCCATCAAGATCCGGTGCTCCACCAGCCACGCCGCCTTACCACGCCCGAAGGCCCAGACCGAGACTTCGATGCGGTCCTTCTGCACGTCGGCACCGGCAGTCAGCAGCAGGCCGCCCGCTGGGACGGTGCCGATGCGGTAGTCCTCCCGACGTTCCAGCAATCGTTGCCAGTCCGGCGCCTCGCCCTCTTCGACCCAGGTCTCACCTAGTTCGGTGTTTTTGAAGGTCTTGATGGCCGAGGCCGAGCGGGAATCGGACATGGCCGCCGACTCCCAGGCCCGTGCGATCTCGATCCAGCTGCGCCAGCCCACGGGGCTGTAGAGACTGGACAGGTGAAACCCGGCCGTCCGGCCAGCTTGTTCTGGTGCGCAAGCCTGCCACTGGCCGTTGTCCAGCATCCAGGTCTTGTGGTGCTCGGCAATCGGCTGGCTGCAGGATTCGCAGATGTAGGCCGCCGTTTCTGGCTGGCCCCGTTCCCAGCGCAGCTGCTCAAACCGCAGCCACTGGCGGTGGTCGCAATGCGGGCACGGCACGAAGAAGCGGCGCTGGTCCGACGATTCGAACTCCCGCTCCACTGCACTGGCCCCGGCAATGGTGGGGGTCGAGACGATCAGGATCTTGCGCCGGGCAAAGGTGCGGGTGCGGGCTTCGGCCAGCGAGATCGCATCGCCTTCGCCTTCCACATCCAGCGGGTAGCCATCGACCTCATCGAGGAACAGGTAGCGCACCGGCATGGAGCGCAGGCCCACCGCACTGTTGGCACCGGTCATCACCAGCACGCCGCCATGGAATTCCTTGGCCAGGATGGTGTTGCCCGAGTCGCGGCTGCGCGCCGGAGCAATCCGCTCCTGGATGGCGGGGCTTTCCTCGATCAGCGCATCGATGCGCTGCTTGGAGGCCCGCTTGGCCATCTCCACTGTCGGCCACACCGCCATCATCGGGCCCGGGGCGTGATGGATCACGTACCCGACCCAGTTCAGGCCCAGTTCGGTACCGCCGACCTGGGCACCCTTCATGAACACCACCCGCTCGATCGGCGACATGGGCGACAAGGCATCCATGATCTCGCGCAGATAGGGCGTGCGGCTGGTACGCCAGCGGCCTGGTTCGGAGGCGGCCTTGCTGGAGAGCACCCGGTGCTTGTCGGCCCATTCGGACACCGTGAGCAGTGGATCGGGCGTGAGGCCTTCGCGCCAGGCACGCTCGATGGCGTCCCAGCCTTCGTAGTAGAGCTCGTCCATGGTCAATCTACCTTGGCCTGTAAGTCGCCCAGGTCTTGCAGTTGCTGGCGCACAGCAGCATCCAGCGCCACATGCAAGACATGCGCATCGACGCCCAGCCCTGCGGCCATCTGCGACGAGATGCGTGCCGGCCAGTTGAGCCAGGCATCGCGCTCGGCCCGGGCCAGCTTGAACACATGGGCCACGGCCTGTGAGCGATCGACCAGTTCGCCCTTCAATCGGGCCAAGCGCACCTTGTTGGTCTGCGCCTTGACCACCTCGTTGACGGTGCGGGCCTGCAGCAGTGAAGTACCGCCACTCGACAGGGCTGGTGTTGGGACTTCTGGCGCTTCCCGTTGCAGGCGCGTAGGCGTTGCTGCGGAAGCCTGCGGAATCTCGCGGGCAGGTGCGGAAACCTGCGGGGCCAGTTTGTCGCTGGCGGCATCTGCCATCGACCGCCGGGTCGGTGTGGTGTTGGCTGCCCACTGAGCATCGGCCACCACCGGATCGATGGTGCCGTCCGGCAGCTGGCTGATGCGCCCGGTGTCGATGGCCTTCTTGACGGCCACGTGCGACACGCCTCGGTGGCGCGCGTAGGCGCGAATGGACAGTCCCATGGTGTTGATCTACTCAGTGCAAGTGGGTGGCCTCCTCGAGGTATGGGTCAGGCAAAGGCGAGTGAATCACCCGGGATAAGAAAGCGCTTGGCTTCTGTGGCGCACAGCGCGTGAATGCAGATGTCGATTGACAAGCAACCCACCAAGGAGCCCCTCATGGCCAAACCCAAGCAACCCACCGCACTCTCCCCCGACGAGATCGAGCTCTTGCTCGAATCGATCGCCCTGGACCACCTGTTCATCGAAACCCTGCAAACCCGCCACCGCGACAGCCTTGACTTCCACGACGTGAGCGTCTGGGGTGTCAAGAGCGCCTTGCAGGCAGCGTTTGATGCTGGGCTGCGTGCCGCCGGTGGCGCGCCGAAACAAACCGTGCACCGCGTGCGCAAAGTCCATCCTGGTAACGGCAGCGCCGCAGCCCTGCAAGCGTGAGGGCAACATGACCATCTCACTTAACCCCAACCAGCAGGCCATCCTGGAGCACGCCGTGCAAGACAGCGGCGGCAAGATCGCCTGGTTCCCCGAGCACATCAAGGGCGGCGCCCGTGCCAAGGTGCTCGAAGGCTTGTTCAAACGCGCCCTGATCACGCCCGACGGCGACGACTGGGTGGTGGCTGCCGAGGGCTACGACGCCCTGGGACTGCCCCGACCAGGCGCCTTGCCGCCGACCATCACGCTGGACGATCCGGAGCTGGAGGCAGATGTCGCCAGTGCCGAGGCCAGTTGGCAACAGCCCGTCAAGGACAAGCCGGTTCGTACCCGCGCCGACAGCAAGCAGGCTCTGGTGATTGGCCTGCTGCAGCGCCCCGAGGGCGCCACGATCGCGCAGATCATGGAGGCCACGGGGTGGCAGCAGCACACCGTACGCGGCACCCTGGCCGGCACGCTCAAGAAGCGCCTGGGGCTGACCATCACATCAGCCAAGGAGGCCGGCGGTCAGCGGGTGTACCACATCGAGTCCACGGTCACTGTCAATGCCACCACCACTGAATCGGAGGCCGCATGAACGCCCGCCCCAACTTGGCGCGCCTCGATGAACTGGGGCAGCGCCTGGCCGACCAGGCGTTTCGCACCCTGATCAGCCTTTGCCCCGAAATCCGCAGCGCCAGCCCGGCGCGCCAGGAGGCGGTGTGTGCCGCAATGCGGGCCAAGGTGGCGCCAAGCATCGACCGCCTGCTCGAAGACGCACGGCTCGCGCCCTGTTTGGCCGAGGCGGCGTTTCACAACGCCGTGCTGACCCTGGCACTGGCCGGCGTCGAAGCCTTGCAGGGCAAGGTCGTGAGCTCCAAGTACCGCTCCAACAGCCCAACCTCCAATCAAAACAGAAAGGACCGTCATGCCCAGCATGTCCATCACCATTGACCGCACCCCTCTGACCCTCCAGTGGGAGGGCCAGGACATTCAGGTCGAGCAGCTCGGCATCCGGCTGCCCTTTGCGCGCAAGCCTGAGAACCTCAAGGACATGAGCGCCAGCGGCGACTACATCGTCTACGTCACCGAGACCCGGACCATGACGCCCGAGGAGTTCGATGGCTTTGCCGCCAACCTGCTGGTCTCGCGTGACTGGCTGGCCGGCAAGGGTGGGTATGTCGGCCAGGGACGTCTGTGCGTCGAAGTCCACGCCCCCGGTCGCCCCTACCTGTACGTCGATCCGTCTGGCGGGGACTACGCCCGTTATGTTGCGGCCATATTTATGTGCACAGATCACCACGCCACTTGACTCTCAGAGGAGGCAAAGGCAATCGTGCGCACATAATTTCCGACATTGCGTCACAAGGTGCTCAGAAAGGTCATCACAGACTTGTTTGACCCTCTCTTGCTTGAGGGTTTGGGCAGCGACTCAATATTCACACTGGCCAGGGCTTTGGCCTTCATTTCAAGATCTACCTCGGCATAGATGTGAGTGGTATCAATTGAGACATGCCCCAACCAGGCACGGATGGTATTGATGTCTACGCCTGCTCGAAGTAGATGAACGGCTGTTGTGTGTCGGATGGTGTGTGGACTTACACGTGTGCATTTCAGTGGCTTTTGATTTCCAAGGGCCAGCGCAGCATAAGTTGTGACCAGTCGATGGATCCCAAACCGTGTCATTGGATCGCCTGTTCGACCAAGGAATACACGATCCTTGCCATCTCGGTCAGAAATCAACGGCTTAAGTGCTGCCACCGTCAAGGGCCAAAGGGGGCACAACCTCAACTTGTTGCCTTTGCCAAGAATGCGGACACAAGGTGATGTACCCACTTGTACGCAATCGATGGTGAGACCTGCGGCCTCATCAGCACGAGCCCCACTGTTGTACAGGAACAGTAGCAAGGCATAGTCCCGTGCACCCTGGCCTGTAGATCTGAGCGGTTGATTCAACAACGCATCCATCTCAGGTTTGTCCAGATAGCCGATCATTGGCTTGGCCGATTTTTTGAACGGAATTGACCTTACCTCTGCACACCACGAAACATGTTCTGGCGAGCGCATCCCGATAAATTTTGCAAGGGAATGAATGGCGCCCAAGCGCTGATTTCTTGTCGCGACACTGCAATTTCTGACCGATTCGATTGTTTCCAGGAAGGATCTAATGACACCAGGCGAGATATCAAAGACGTTCAGACGGTCAACTGATTTGCGCATCTTGGTGCCTGCAAATGGCAATAGCAATGACAAGGTGTCGCGATAGCTGATTTGGGTGTTGTGCGACAGATTCCTTTCAGCCACCAAATGCTCAAGCAGAAATCGACGAACCCACGGGCCGAGGAGGTTGAGATCACGCATGATCGACCTCCATTTCGGCGTACACAGCAAACCTGAGACTTGCCTCCTCCAGGAGTTCTGGAGTCATCGTCAAATAACGCTGTGTGGATTTAATTTTGATGTGGCCGAGATACGTCGCCAAATGGGGAAGGAGACGTTGTACATCCTCGTTAGATCGATACCAGTGAATGACTCTGTGCACTGCAGCAGTGTGACGGAGGTCATGTAATCGCGGTGGTTTTTTTTCACCCGGTGGGGCACCTATTCTTGCAGCGTTTCTAACCTGAACAAACCAATCGTTGACCTGCCTGTACCCAAGAGCAGAACCAGATCGGATGGCAAATACAGCTGAATCCACTCCGTCTGGCATTGGAAGAGAATTTCGTCGGATTATGTGGTGCTTGAGCTCCTCTGAAACCCTTTCACCCAGTGGGACCAGCCGCGTTTTGTAGAACTTGGTATCACGTACTGTGATGATTTTTTCAGCAAGATTGATGTCCGAAATCTTCAGCGACAAAGCTTCACTGACACGAAGTCCCGTGCCATACAACAAGATCAGAAGCGACTTCAGAGAAGATGCTTGCAATGGACAGCACGGATTGTTGATGACCACTGTGGCATCAAGTAATCGTTGAATCTCTTCAGTCGAGTAAACATGCGGCGTCAGCGATGGCGGCAATGCCGGGATATCGCTCGGCAGTGGTGCCTTGTCAACATATCCACGAGCTATGGCATATCGGTACAGTCCATTCAAGAGTTTGTATTTTAGGTACCAAGAGTTGCTAATTGAGCCAGATCCCATGAGGAATTTGGACACTGATTTAGGTGAGACCCTCTTGAATTCACAGTCGCCCACTGTCTTTGCGAATTGGTAAAGCGTGCGCTCAGCGCTTTCCAATCTGACACCGACCGATCGACGCGACACGAGATAGCAGCTGATGACTTGAGAGACTTTCATGACAAGTCTCCCAGATCAAATGCCGCGACTTCACGTAATGCCCTCACATCTGTCTTGGCATACACCCTGGTTGCAGATGCACTCTGGTGACCAAGGTGATCACCAATTTCATTTAGATTGAACCCCTCTGAGAGCAGCCTGACGGCACATGCGTGACGGAGTGAATGTGGACCTGATCGCTTGATTGATACGCCAAGTTCTTTGATTCTGCGATGTACTGTTGTACTCAATCCCGCTCGAGATATCGGAGATAGTGGGGCTGCAAATCGAATAAAAACTTCTGGGCATTCGACTGCAGGTCGAACGGTACTGATGTACTGATCTAAAGCGTCTGCCACAGAGGCGATCAGTGGATAGATCTGCGGTCTTCGATTCTTGGCGCGCTGAATCAACAGTGTTGAATTTTTTCGATCAATTTGATCGAGACGCAAGGAAGCGACCTCACATGTTCGCAACCCATAAATGGCCATCAGCATCATGATGGCCCGATCTCGAATGTCATTCGACGCGCCGGAATCCGCATTTGTCAGTAGACGCCGGACGTCGGGCCATTCAAGTGCTGAAGGCAACCCTTCATCCCTGTAAATTCGAGGGCGATCAATCAGTGTGGGTAGACGAGCATCACATTTTCCCGTGGATGCAGCATGTCGCAGAAAGACCCGCAGCATGGTGACTATGTATGCGGATGAGGTTCTCCCCCAGTTTTTACCCATTTCCACGAAATAAGCGTCGATGTCATGGATGTTGATCTGTGAGAATTTTTTTCCCCTGCCACCATACCAACAAAGAAATGATGTCAGTCGTTCTGTCCACTGCTCGATTGTCGAAGAGGACAGACCTCGTTCGTCGCGCATCCAAGATACGTAGCTTTCAAGCTCCTCGATGAAAAATTTCGGATTCTCTGGCTCTACCAGCCAGCCAAGAAATCGGAGCCATGGCTGACTGCATTTTTTCACTCCATAAATTGCACCAGGGCTCGGATTGCTTTCCGTGACAAGACCGACAATTTCATCAAATCGCTGTCGATCCATGCCATTTCGATCGCTGATTCGCATGTGGTTGGCAAATCGCAAAAGTGCCTGGCCTTTGACCTGCAAGGTGACACGCGTGCTTCCCGTCGAATGACAGTGCTGTAGATAGCGCTCACGTTCCTGAGCGAATAAACCATCGCGCTGCCTCTGAATGGCATATTGCTTGGCGTATAGGTAGTCAAACATGGCAAGTCTCCAAAAGTTGGTGGACCTGCCAGCTGAACGCTGAAATTATGTTGTGTCAAGACACGGGTTGGAGATGCCCTTTCTAGTGAGAAACCAATCTTGGATCACATAAATATGGCCGCAACATAACGGCAGTTATGTTGACGTCAACATAACGCCCGCTACGCGGCCCGGCTGGGCTAGTGGCTCTGCCGCCACGCTGTCCATCTTCTGCAATCAATGCCTTGGCTTTGCATCGGAACAGCGCGTCAATGGAGTCATTGCCAAACGATTGAAGGAGCCACACCATGACCCTCGACCTCGACACCCTGATGCGCCAGATGACCGAGCAAAAGGCCAAAGACGCCTTGCTCACCGCCCGATCCACCCTGGAGCGCAGTCTGCGGGAGTTGGACCATTACATTGAGCGACTCGACACGGCCGAGACGCCGCAGGACAAATCGCAGGTGATGAACTGGGCGCTCAACGCCCTGGCCTGCAACATCACGCCCAACCTGCGCCTGGACCTCATCGCCAACGCGCAGGCGGAACTGGCCAGCGTCGCAAAATGATCACGCTCTCAAAAAAATGATCTTATAAGCCTTGGCTTCCATGCCCTACAGCGCGTCAATGGAGTCATCGCCAACACAGAAACAGACACAGACATGGAGCCGACGATGACTAGCACCCTGATCCCTGCCACCCAAAACGAAGCCTGGGGCTTTTGGGGCACGATGAATGATCAAGCCCAAACCGCCTGGCCAATCGCGATGACCGCGATTTCTGACGCCACCAACCAGCCTCTCGAATCGGTCCGCACCTTCCTGGACAGCCGCCATGGTCGCCACTTTGCCGACGATGTGCTCAACGGCCTGCACGCCGGATTGAACCTGCAGGATGCGATCCACGCCGCCACCCAACGCTGGATGGGCTGGACCATCGGCCGCCTGACCAGCAAGCAGCACGGGATTCCTAAGGGACTGCCTTACCTGACGGGCTTTGTGATTCACTGCGAGATCGTCGAAGAGGCACTGGCCGACTGACGCACCCGCAGCGCCTCAAAGCCCCGGCGCAGCGCGTAGCTGCGCACGATCGACACAGCTGTGAAGATCAAGCCGATCAGCAGGTTTTCGGTGACGGTCACGGCCAGGCCGAACAGCGGGAACACCGCCATCTGCGTGATCACCGCAACCCCGTAACCTACCAGCACATTGGCCAGCGATTCCATCAGGGAC
Organism: Limnohabitans sp. Bal53; assembly: GCF_003063355.1. Taxonomy (GTDB): domain Bacteria; phylum Pseudomonadota; class Gammaproteobacteria; order Burkholderiales; family Burkholderiaceae_C; genus Limnohabitans_A. Next base: position 170,408 of record NZ_NESH01000001.1, read on the forward strand.
ATCAGGCGCGACTGCTTCATGCGTTGGCCTCCTCTGTGTTTGCTGTGATCTCTGCGCCAGCCACTGCCGCCAGATCATTGAACTTGGCCGCATCCGATTCCCGGTAGGCTTCTTGCCCGCTCCAGTCCTGCCAACGACGCACGATCACATCCACGTATTTGGGATCGAGTTCGATCAGCCAACCGATGCGGCCGGTTTTTTCAGCGGCGATGAGGGTGGTGCCGGAGCCACCGAACGGGTCCAGCACGATGTCGCCCGGACGGCTGGAATTCCGAATCGCCCGCTCGACCAGTTCCACTGGCTTCATGGTCGGGTGCAGGTCGTTCTTCTGGGGCTTCTTGATGTTCCACACGTCGCCCTGGTCGCGGTCACCGCACCAGTGGCGGTTCTCTCCTTCGGGCCAGCCGTAAAGGATAGGCTCGTACTGGCGCTGGTAGTCCGCGCGGCCGAGCGTGAAGGTGTTCTTGGCCCAGATGATGAAGGTGGACCATTTGCCACCGGCAGCACGGAATGCAGACTGCAGCGTGTCGAGTTCGCTGGACGACATGGCCACATAGACGGCTCCGCTACAGCGCTCCAGGATCGGCGTCATGGCTGCCAGCAGGAAATCGTAGAAACCATCGCCCAGGTTGTCATTCAGGATCGGACGGTCCTTGCCGCGCATCTTGTCCTTGGCGCTGTTGGCATAGTCCACGTTGTACGGTGGATCGGTGAAGACCATGGCGGCCTTGCCATCGGCCATCAGCAGCTCGTAGCTCTTGGGATCGGTGGCATCGCCGCACACCAGCCGGTGATTACCCAGCTCCCAAACATCACCCGGACGGGAGATCGGAGTGGCCGACACTTCGGGCACTGCATCGTCGTCGGTCTGGCCATCGACCGTGGTCTCTTCGCCGGCCATGATCTCGGCCAAGGCATCGGCATCGAAGCCAGTAATGTTCAGGTTGAAGCCATCTTCCTGCAAGGACTGCAGCTCGATGCGCAGCATGGCGTCGTCCCAGCCAGCGTTTTCTGCGATGCGGTTGTCTGCAATGATCAGCGCGCGGCGCTGAGTGGGCGACAGGTGATCGAGCACGACCACGGGCACAGTTTCCAGGCCCAGCTTTTGCGCGGCAGCCAGCCGTCCGTGACCGGCGACGATCACCCCGTCAGAGCCAGCCAGGATCGGATTGGTGAATCCGAACTCGACGATGGACGCAGCGATCTGCGCCACCTGCTCTTCGGAGTGGGTACGGGCGTTACGGGCGTAGGGTACCAGTTTGTCGGTGGGCCAACGCTCAATGTGGGTGGAGAGCCAGGGTTCAGACATGAGTGGATTCGCTTTGTCGTTGTTGGGCGATGGCCTCAAAGGTCTCGCCTGTGGCGGCCAATGTCACCGGCACGCCGGGGAAGTTCTGTTGGAAACGGATCAGCGCCACATCGATGTACTCGGGCGCAATCTCCACCGCACGGCCAATCCGACCGGTACGCTGGGCCGCCATCAGCGTGGTGCCGCTGCCGCCAAAGGGCTCAAACACGATCTCGCCTTCATCGGTGTAAGCCTCGATGACCTCGACCGGCAACGTCACCGGGAAGACGGCTGGGTGATCGATGTCCTTGCCGATCTTTCCCTTGTGGCGCATGACCCGGATGACCGAGTCGGGGATGCGGTGGTCTTGCGTGGGCTGGCCCGCAGCGGTCCAGCCGTTGACCTGGCCATCCTTGCCGCGCATGGCAGTGGAGGATCCGTCGGCGCGCAGATGGGTCTCCTGGCCAGCAAACTTGCAAGGCACCGTCTTGTTGGGTTTGCGCGTCTGGCGGTTGAAGTGGAAGATGAATTCGAAGCTGGGCGCCAGACGTCCTTGCCAATCCCCCGGCATCCCCGGCCCCTGGTCCCAGACGTACCAGGCAAAGCGCCGCCAGCCTTGGCTGCGCATCCAATCGAGCCAGATGTCCCAATAAGGGATGAACTCGTTGTCGCGATGGATCAGACCCAGATTGACCAGCACCTGACCGTCGGCGGCCATGGGCACTTGCGCAAACACGCCGCGCATCAGGCGATCCCAGTCGGCGATGCCGCCGGAGGTGTAGTCGCGCTGGTTGCCGTAGGGCGGCGAGGTGAAGCATAGGCTGGCCTGCTCGCCCTGCATCAGGGTGGCGACCACGGATGGATCGCTGGAATCGCCGCAGATCAGGCGGTGCGGGCCCAGTTGCCAGACGTCCCCTGGGCGGGAGATCGGCTGCTTGGGAGGCGCTGGGACATCATCATCCTCATCGCTGGCCGGTTCTTCATCGGTATCCGAACCCTCCGTCTCTGCAATGTCAGCCAGCATCTGGGCCAGTTCGTCATCGTCGAATCCGGTGAGCAGCAGGTCGTAGCCCGCCTCGGACAACTCGGCCAGTTCGAGCGCCAGCAGTTCGTCATCCCAACCAGCGTCGAGCGCCAGGCGGTTGTCGGCAATCACGTAGGCGCGCTTTTGCGCAGGGGTCAGGTGCCCCAGTTCAATGACAGGGACGTTCGGCAGTTCCAGTTTGCGCGCAGCCGCCAGACGACCATGACCCGCAATGATGCCGTTGTCGCCATCGACCAGGATGGGTTGCGTCCAGCCAAACTCCACGATGCTGGCCGCGATCTTGGCAATCTGGGCCGGCGAATGCGTACGCGGATTGCGCGCGTACGGCAACAGCGCATCGATCGGGCGGTATTCGATCTGCAGGTTTGGCGTCATGGAATTGAAAAACCCGCCGAGCGTTGCCGCCGGGCGGGTGAGAAATATTCAGAGGGTGGTAACTGTCAGGGGCGGTGGTAACCACAGGCCGGTAACCTGGCCGGGTGGTAACCTCATTTCAGGGGCAGACGCTATCGAAATCTCGCGCTGTTGCCCCCCGCATACCGCTTTGACCAGGAAGGACCCGTCAGATGTGTCAGATCCGTCAGAGCACGTTGGGTTTTGATGGTCAAAAGCGTTTTGCGCTTCTTTCCTGACCGTACACAAACTGTAGACCAAAACCGGGCAAAACGCGACAGGGGTGATTTTGTCGAATCCTGCCATTCACCCCCATCTCTACGCAGCCATTGTCAACTTCATCTAACTTCATCTAACTTCATCTGATTTCATCTAATGCCCCTTGTTCAAGTGTAGGGTGACCAGATGGATGGCTGCGTCATAGCGCCGCTGCGCAGTTCTTGCCGCGCAGGCAAAGCGCCGACCGATCTGCTCCCATCGATAACGGTTCGAGCGCATCCAGACCAGGTGTCGCTGCTCCACCTCCAGCCACTGCACCCAACGCATGGTCTCGAGCATCTTTTCCACCGCTTGTGGGCTGGGCGGTATCGGCCGATACAGCCGCTCGGGGTCGGGGTAACGCTCGGGCACCTGCATAGCAAGCGTCATCCACGGGTTGAAGTAGCCACCAGGCCTGACCCGGGGCAACTTGTGCGCGGTCTCGGCAGCCTCGGCAAACCGGGCGGCCACCTCGTCCACAGTCCATTCGGTTCGGGTATCAGCCATGACGCTTACCTCCATCCCCGTAAAGACGTTCGCCCAGCCTGCGCACGAACTGTTTCTCCACCCAGTCAAGCCGTTCGTCCTGTTCGGACACCACCAGGATGTGGTCGTTGCGCCAGCCATCGCGCTTGACGGCGTCCAGGTCCGGCGTGGTGGGCTGCAGGTTGCCCAGGGGGCAGCGGTAGCGGTATTGCGGCACTTTCATGTCACACCCCCTCCGTGGTCATTTCACGGGCCAGGTACAACAAGGCGATGGCATCCGCTTCGTTGTCGTCGGTCGGAGCATGGCCACGGGCACGGACGGATGCCACCATCTCACCCTTACTGGCGTTGCCTTTGCCAGTGGCGTGCTTCTTGATCGTGCCAACCGGGATGCCCTGGTACGGGATCTGGTGGTGCTCGCACCAGGCGGTGAGCTGGCCCATGAATCCGCCGTAGGCATGCGCGGCATCCACACCGACGTGGCGGCGGACTTCTTCGAAGACCACCTGGTCAATGCCGTCATTGCACTGCTTGATGTCGGTGAGCCAACGCTTGAACCGAAGGAAGCGCATGCCGCCGCCCTCGAAGCGCTGGGGTTTGAAGGATTGGCTGCCACTGCTGATGCTACCGTCGCGGCAGGCCAGTGCCCAGCCCGTGGTGGTGCCCAGATCGAGGGCGAGGATGGTCGTTGTGTTCATGTTGTCAGTCCTTGTTTTGTTTGGGTCTGACGCAGTCGACGCAGAATCTCGAAACCCCTATATCCCGCGCGTCACGCACGCGTGTGGAGAGTTACGACAAACTGTGTCGACTGCGTCAGACGGGTTGTTTTCATGTCCGTCAGTTGTCGGCGTAAGGGGTGTATGCGGGCGTGATGGGGCTCTTGAGGCCGATACCCTGAAAGCCTCGAACGCCAACGCCGTTGCGCCATTTCTCCAGCCCTCGTGTGATCAATAGGTCCGAGAATCGACGCTGAGATCCGACGTATTCGCCAGCCGCATCCGCCCACTGCTTCCAATCCGTGAAGAGCTCAGCGGTCAGCGACTTCGCGGTGCCCACACGCATGCAGCGCTCGTCGAGCCATCGTCCCAGGGCGTCTTCGGCCTCGAAGTACTCGTCCGTGGCGTCCACAACCTGCTGCGGCGGATCGAGTCGGCCCAGCCGTTGCCATGCCAGACATCCCTCCAGAGCCCAAGCCAGGATGCCGTCGCGTTCTGCGAGCAGCTTTTGCTGCAGGTGCTTGTCACGTTTTTCGGGTGGCACGGTGATCGTGAACGGGATCAGGTGCAGCCGCCGCTTCATGGCCTCGTCGATATTGCGAATGGCCGGTTTGTGGTTGCCAGCCACAAACAACTTGAACTGCGGGAAGAACTCGAAGAAGTCCTGGCGCATGAAACGCGCGGCGATCTTGTCGCCCCCGGTCAGGCTCTTGACCTTGGACTCTGCCCAGCGCCGGCCTTGCTCGGTCTCAATGGCCGCCACGAAGCGCGCGCCGCGCAGACCCGCCATGTCGGTCGGATGCCGGTCTGTGCGCGTCTCCATGAAGGTGTCCATGGGCGCGTTGGTGGCGTAGTCCCCCAGGATGTCGGCCAGGGTGTTCACGAAGACCGACTTGCCATTGGCACCAGTGCCGTAGAGGAAGAAGAGCGCGTGCTCACGTGTGGAACCAGTCAGTGCATAGCCCACCATGCGCTGAAGATAGTCCTGTAAGGTCTGGTCGCCACCCGTGACGTCGTTCAGAAACGATCGCCACTGCAGGCACTGGCTGCGCGGCGTGGCCGTGGTGATCTTGGTCATCCGGTCGGCACGCTCGTGTGGTCGCAGGCGACCGCTGCGCAGATCCACCACGCCACCCGGGGTGTTGAGCAGCCAGGGATCAGCGTCCCATTCCTCCGTGGTGGCGGCATGGCGGCGGTCAGCGCGCGCCAAACGCTCCACACCGCCTACCGTGCTGGACGCAGCCAACTTGGATGCAATGCGCGGATTGCGGGTGTTGAGCGAGGCGTGCCGACAGACATGACGGATCAGGTCGGTCGCAGCGAGCGTATCTTCCGAGCGCCAGCGCTGTCCATCCCACACCAGCCACTTTCCCCAGCCGGCCACATAGCGCCAGTCCTTGTGATACCTGCGGGTAAAGGACAGCGCCAGCGCATCCTCCGTCCCCCATACCGCTTCTTCCGGCCCCGCTGCATTGGCGAGGGTGTCCGGGTCGTCGTCGACCAGGTGCATTTGCATGCGCGGGCCATGGGTGATGAAGCCGCCAACGTCAAAGCCTTCAACACGCGCATCGGCAGCGTCCCAGCCTTCTGGTGCGTCTTCTGGCGGGTACAGGATGTGGCAGGTGCGAGCCCCGGCCATGAGGATGGCCTGGGATGCACGGTCGGCATATTCCCAGCCGGGTTTGTCCTTGTCAGGCCAGATCAACACGACCTTGCCCGCCAGCGGCGACCAGTCGGTCTTCTCGATGGGTGCGTTGGCGCCGTGCATGGCGGTGGTGGCGCACAGCCCCAACTCGACCAGGGCTTGCGCCGATTTCTCTCCCTCGACCAGGACGACGGTGTCCACCGCCCGCATACCGGGCTGGTTGTAAAGTGGCCGAGGTTCCGGCGGCGTCATCTTGCGGCGCTTGGCATCCCAGGGGCGAAATTCCTTCTTGCCGCCGGGCGGGTCGTAGCGGTACACGACCGCGATCAGCTTGCCTTCGCCATCGAGGTAGTCCCACTTGGCGGTGGCGGGGCCCAACTCGTCGACAGGAGCTTCCTGCTTGCTGCGACGTGCCTGTGTGGCGGTGCTGCGGCCAACCAGGTCAGCGCAGCGCGACAGCACCGCCGCAAAGTCAGCATGGACATCGATGCCGAAGTGGCCACCGATCAGATCGAAGATGTCGCCACCGGAGTCATCGGCGCGGTCGGTCCACAGACCGGCTTTCTCGCCCGAGAGCACAACCTCCAGGCTGTCGCCCGGGCTGCCGAGGATGTCGCCCATCAGGAACTTGCCGCGCTTAACCTTGCCGGCAGGAAACAAGCTGAGCAGGACCGATTCGAGTCGGCCCAAAAGCGCAGCCCGGACGTCGTCGCGGTCAGATGGTGGGGTGGTTGGCACCGGTTGTTGAACCGGAGCGTCGTCATTGAAATCCAGACCAGGTGGTCCGGGCAAAGGGTGTGAGTGTTCTTCTTCTGTGTTCATCGATTCAGGTTCCAGCAACGCTGCGCCCATGCGCAGAACTTGCATTCAAAGTGGGTGGATTCGGCAAAGCTGCGCGGCAGCAGCTCGCCTGCTTCGGTGGCCTGGATGACCTTGACGGCCCGGTCGGACATGCGCTGCGCCAGCCCCGCATCGAAGGGGACCAGCTCGGCGTAGATTTCCATCGTGTCGGCGTTGACCGCCGTGAAGAGCGCTGGGTGCTCGTGCAGGGTCAGGTAGCTCTGGTAGACCGCAACCTGGGCGGCGTAGACCGGCTTGGCCACGGCCAGCTTGTGTTTCTGCAGCTCACGCCAGGACTTGGACCCCAGGCACTTGTTTTCCCAAAGGGCTGGGTAGGCAAAACCTTCTGGCCCGCCCACGAGCACGCCATCGACGTGACCGCGCAGGCGCCCTTGGGCCACGCTGAAGCCAAACTGCCGGCCATCGGCGTCCTCGGTTTTGAGGATGAAGCCGGCCATGCGCAACCAGCGAATGACCATGGCTTCGGTCTGGTGCCCTCGCTCGAAGATGCGAAGCAGCCGGCCGCCGAAGCCCTTACCAGGGTCGACCGGCGCCTTCGCATACTCGAACTGCAGTTGCCGCTCGCACGACACCCCCAGGCGAGAGCCGCCCAGGTATTGGCGCGGTGGCGTGTCGTCGCGCTCCTGCTCCAACGCCTGGTCGACCAAGGCTTCGATCCGGCCTGAAAGGCTGGCTGATGGGTTGAAGTCCAGCATCAGGGCGTCTCCCAGGGCAAATCGCTTTCCAGATCGGCGAAGGGATCGTCGACCGTGGGCTTCATGCCACGCACCGGCGGGTACTTGGCCTCGGCGTGGTGGGCCACCATGGTCTCGGTGTACCGGGTGACGATCGCATCAATTACCCGCAGGGCCTCCTTTTCCGAGTACGCACCCAGTGGTTTGTCGAAGCCAATGTCACCGGCCACCTCGCCAAAAGCGCGCAGGCACGAGCGCATGGCCGAGCGTTCAATGTCCGTGGCATCAATCATCTCGACCTCCTGCCCGAATTTGTGCGCATCGACCCAGCGCCCGTACATCTGATGAAAGATGTCCTGGCAGCGCCGGCTGCAAAACACCCAGTCCAGTGGATAGCGCTTGGCATCCCCAATCGGGTGGCGGTTGTCGGTGTGTCCCAGCCCGCGCGCCTGGCGCGAGCACACCCAGCATTTGCCTCGCATGCATGTCGCCCCTCTCACTGAGCCCAGGCGGGCTTGCCGGTGGGCACCACCGGGCGCGACGTTTGCGCCTGGGGCGCCTGTTGCGCGTAGGCGGGCGTGGGTTGTACCGGTGCGCCAGAGTGGCCACCACCGCCCCTGTGGCCGCCACCCGGGGCGTGCATGCCGGCAAGGGGGGCGTAGTCCTTGTGGTCGGGCTCGATGGCAATCTTGACCACGTTGCGGTCTTCACCCTTGCCGTCTTTTTCGACATCGACGCGGGCCAGGAACTCGATGCCGTCCAAATCGGCAAAGCTGTTGATGCGCCGGGCAGCCGCAGCCTGGGGCGTGTTGTCCTGGGGCTGCACATTGCGCGCACTGTTGAGCACGGCCCGGATGAAGCTGCGCCCCATCTGTCCCCAGGTCGGACCCTTGGGCGAGTGCAGCCCGACGTTGGACCACATCTTGCGCTTGGCAAACGGGCCATCGGTGACGACGAACTCGCAGGCCAGGTACACCGCACCGGTGTCAAAGGACTGGGTGGCATAGCCGCCAGTCCAGCCTTGGGTGTGATCGTCATGGCCACCGGGCTTGATGGTCATGCGCACGGGCACGGAGATGCCGCGCGGGATCAGGTCGAAGCCACCTTGCTGCGCTTCAGCGTCGTTGAAGTCGCTCCAGCTGGCAGCGGCTGTGGCGTGGTCATAGGTATTCATGGGGTGTCCTTTCAATTCGTGTTGTCGGAGGTTTTGGTCTGGCCTAAGCACTTGGCGATGAGCCGGCCCAGATGGGGTTCTTCAATGGAGTCGAGACGGCCGCTGCGGTCTTTGCTGGGAAAGCCAAAGCTGTTGTCGGCACCGGTCACAAAGCCCCGGTAGGTCGAGCCGTCGTCGGCCTTGAGCACGGCTAGCGTCACCACCTCATCGAGTACGCCCGGCAGTTCCAGTGCTGTCTTGCTGCCTTCGAGCTGCAGCTGGTAGTAGCGGCGGTTGAAGTCGTCGGTCTTCTCTTCCAAAATCGCGACATAGATGACGTGCTTGTCGCGCACGTGCTGCAGGTGCGTGAGCGCCGTGATCATTTCCTGGCCCAGCAGGCCGTAAGCCCCCCGGTTGTCGGGCTTGCCGGTTTTCTCGCTGAAGGCCTGCGGCTGGGTCTTGCACCAGGCCAGGCACAGTCGGGAGAGCACGGTAAGGCTGTCGACAAAGTAGGTGTCGTACTTGGCCAACTGCGCCGGGTCGCCATAGGTGGCGCAGACATGGTCGTAATGCGCCTTGCTGAAAGCCTGGTCAGCTGATGCGGTCGGCATCGGCCCAGCGAGAAACACCACGAGGTCGCGGAATTCCTGCCAGGTGCAGGGGCGAACGGTGTCACCCGGCCAGTCCTTGACCGAGAGGTCGCCGGCTTCCAGATCCACGAACAGCGTGGACGCCGGTGGGAGGGTTCGCAGCTGGGTGGTTTTGCCCACGCCGGGAAAACCGACCAAGCCAACCTTGGCGCTGTGGCGTTCTTTGAGCCGTTCTTCGGCGGAGATGATGGGCAACATCACTGTGCTCCTTCGCCTGCAGAGGGCTTGCGCAAGGTGAACTTGGCTGCCTTGGGCTTGACCGTGCGCGCGGCCATGAAGGGCTGACGGAACACCTCGGGCCAGGCCTTGAAGCGCGATTCGCTCACGCTGTACTTGGCCGTGATGAATTCGGTCGGTTCCTGACCGGCTGCGACCATGCGGCTCCAGATGGTCTGCAGTTCCTTCTGATCCCAGGACACGTCTTTACTGACTTCAACGGCCACATCGAACTCGCCATCGAACACATGCGTGGTGCCGGTGTCCTTGTTTTCGGCAAGCAGTTGGGCCTTGGCCTGTTCGCCGTAGCGCATGTCCAGGCCCGTCTGGATCATGTTGGACAGTGCGGCCAGTTCGGATTTGGCTGCCGCCTCGAAACGCTTAAGGTCAGCCACATGGGCCAGCGGCAGATCACGAATGACCGTGGCCGATAACTCCATGAACGGCACGGGCAGTGAAATGCCGCTGCGCTCGAAGGCGGCCTCGAGCGCCGAGGATTCGGTAATGGGTGTGGTGGCAACGGTGTTCATGACGACACCGCCTCGCTGGTACTGTTGCGAGTGCTTTTTTCCTCAAAAGCCTCGATATCCTCAAGGCGGTATCGCACTTGACCACGCAGTTTCAGATAGATGGGGCCTTTGCCCTCACAACGCCACCGCTCGATGGTGGACAGACTGAGTCGCCAGCGATGTGCCAGCTGACTTTGTGAAATAAGCGGAACGACGACAGAGGTGTTCACGTGAATCTCCTTGATGGTTGATGAGCCCTGGTTTCAAGCGACTTGTGGGCGGCGCTAACCAGTGCTGGCATTGCATCAATCGGGAGTCCACAAACCAGTCCGCAGAGTCCACAGAAACAGTCCACAAATCTGCAGCGTGAGGTGTTGCCTCAACACGATCTCGAAAACTAAGCCTTGCCAAATGTCAGATATCAAACTAAATTTCTGACACTTCGAGCACAGCCATGAGTAACTTGACCGAATCAATCCTTGCTGCAGCCACGGCTTTGTCTGAAGGGGGCTTGCTCTCGCCCAAGGAATTTCTGCACTTGGCCAGTCGTGCCGCTGTGGATCAAGCGCTGTCACGCCTGGCCAAGGAGGGACAGCTATTACGTGTTGGGCGCGGTGCTTACACGCGTTCTGTGGCGGGTCGGTTTGGCACCCGTCCGCCATCCATGGAGAGCGTCATTGATGCGATCACCGCCGCCAGTGGTGAAGTCGTAGTGAATCACGGGGCAGCCGAGGCAAATGCACTCGGTTTGACATCACAGGTGCCAACGCGAGATGTTTTTTTGACCTCAGGGCCAGCGCGAAAGCTGCAGTTGGGAGAACGGGTGATCGAGCTTAAGCACGGCAATCGTTGGCAATTGGTGCTGGGCAAGCGACAGGCAGGCCGAGTCATCCGCGCACTGGGATGGTCGGGACCGCAGACCTCACCTGCAGCTCTTCGCCGGCTCACGAAACAGCTCACGCCAGAAGACTGGCAAGACTTGCTCTCAGTCAGAAAAATGATGCCCACATGGATGGCCCGAGTCGTGAGCGAAGCCATCCAAGGATGATCACCTTGCGCTCATCGACGTAATGTCAACCAATCGCTGTCACCTGCACAAATAATCAGCTCATATTCCTTGTCACCAGGGACGTACCGGATGAAAGTTTCGTAAACGATCTTGTTGCGGTCGAATTGCTTGACCGGCCGGAAATTCCTGGCTGACGAGCCACAGGCATCGCGCAGTGCGCTGCCCTCCATCCGGTGGTCGAAGTCGTCCATCAGCGCCAGCAGAATGTTCACCTGCATGGCTTCCAGCGGATAGGCCACGCCGTCGATGTAGGCATTGCGCTCGGTGCGGACATACCGCAGCGTCGTGCCCCGATCCGTCGCCGAATCATGCACTTGGTAAACGGCGGCTGGTTCCATGACGCGGTTGGCAAAGAACTCAAAGCGGTTTTGTGACACGCGCATCACATCGGCCAGATGCACCACCTCGTACTGCGCCAGCGGGGAACTGGTCGGCAATGGCACTGGGCTGCTGGTCAGGATTCGGGCACTTCGGTCGGCACGGTGGCTCGCCAAATGGGTCAGAAGTTTGTGAGCAGTGACCTCGCGATTGAGATGACGGGCAAAGTACCAGGTGACCGGCTTTCCGCGTCGCTCCTCGACCAGGCCCATGCGCCAGACCAGGTCGGGCACGAGGCATTCGACCTGATGCCGGTTCAGATCCAGCCCCGTGGCCACATAGCCGACCACACGTTCGGTGTTGACCACCGTGGTTTGGCACACGCTGCGTGGCGCCTCGAAGTCTTCACAGTCGCCGCCACACAGCAGGAGCACCATGTCACCGGGCAGCTCACGCACCACGCGAGCCATGTCATCGCGGCATTCTGGGCACTGCAACCAGTTGAGCGGCTCACCAAAACCCACCAGGTGTTCACGCCGCAGTTGCGCCAGAGCGTCCTGATTGCCCGGATCAGACAACAGCGGCCCTGAGATTTCCTTGGCAGTACTCTCCAGCATCCGGCACAGCAAGGCCGTGGCCTCAATCTGCGTCTGACTCATACCCCAGCACCAGACGGTTCGACGATACCCAGGCTGCGCATCACACACTGCGCCAGTTGCTGATTGCGGTGAGACAGGTTTTTGATGGTGGTCGAACCGCTGGCGTAGACGTCGAAACTGAAGTGACCCTCTCGGCTGCTTACCTGGTCACGGGTGTAGACCATGAGAGTGGCACGGTCCATCTCGAATTCGCTGTCGAAAGAGTGCGCCACTTTCAGCTTGTCGCGGGCCACGCAAATGGCATCCTCGCGATTGGCCTCGGGGCTGGCTTCGATCTGGATGGCACTGCTGCGTTGGTCGGCCGGCGTGAACTTGGCCCGGCGCAGCCGAACCTTTTGGATACCTTGCGTTGACCAGTCTTCCTTCGGCGCCAGCAGACCGTCATTCAAAACGCTGAGCTTGAACCGACTGGGAGTGATCGCCTCGGGTTTCAATTCGGTCTTGGCCAGGTGCTTGGCAAACAGGGTGAGGACGGCGGCGTGGTTTTTGGCACCACCCTTGACCACGGTTTCCACCACGCCCGATTTGGGGTGGTAGACCAGCGCGTTTTCCAGTGCGACGCGGGTGGCGATGCGCTTGAAATCGTGTTTACGAAACTGGGCAATGGCCGTGATCGGCCCTTCGACGTACAACGTGAACTGGATGCTGCCGTCGGTACCGTAGCGGCTGACCTCGATGTGTGAGCCAATGCCGCCGCCGGACTTTTGATACAGCGCCGCCACATCCCGCTTGAACGCCTCAAGGGAGTCCTGATCCAGGTGCGGCACGAGGTCGGGAAGGATCTGGCTGGGCTTCCACGAGCGGCCATGGGTCTTGGCCCGAAACGCCAGACGCAGCTCGATGTCCCGAAACACCTGTTCATGGTGGGCGAGCATCCACAGCGCCTGCTCGCGTGGGTCCATGCCCTGGAGATGTCCCAGCGCGTCGTCGTCATGGGCCAGCGCCAGCGAAAACTCTCGGGCCCCGGCCTCTGTGCCGGTGATGTGAGCGCGCCGCAGGTCTTCGTTCCACCTGAACAAGTCTTCCTCGAGCGCAACTTTTTTAGCCGTGGTCAAGGCGATGTCTTCGAGCAGTTGGGCCTGCAAGTTTTCGACGGCGTCGGTGAGCGCATGGGCCAACTTCACCTCCGGCAACCTCCAGTCGACTGACAGGTGCGCCCCCAAGGGATGGGATTGCACAAAGTCCTGCAGGACGGTCGGCGAGATGTGGCGCAGGAAGTGGCGGGGGTTGAAGATTTTCATGGTTGTCTCCGGTGTGGGGGTTACGTGTATCGGCGCACCAGGCCCACCACGACACCGAAGATCTCCAGCTTGCCATTGGGTCGAATGACGTCAAATTCCGGGTTGGCCGGCAGCAGGAAAAAGCCCTGCTTGTCGCGGCCGAGAGTCTTGAGGGTGAATTGGTCGTCTACGACGGCGACCACTTGCTCACCCACTTGTGCATCGTGGCGGCGCTCGACGACGGCCAGGTCGCCGCTGTGAATGCCCGCGTTGATCATGGAATCACCCTTGACCCGGATCAGTACCGTCTGCCCAGGCTCCTGGATCAGGTAGCGGTCGATGGTCATCTGTTCCACGCCATCGTCCAGGGTGGTCACGGGCATGCCCGCGGGCACGGGTTCGTTGGCCACCACCCGTTCGAAGAACCGCTCGGTGGGCGCCCAGTCTCCGTCGGGGGTGCGCTCCAGCATCCCGGCGGTCTCCAGACGCTCGAGCACCTTCTTGACCGCCGACTTGGACGCGTAGCCCAGGATTTCCATCAGCCGGGCGTAGGACGGCAGCACGCGGTGCTGGGCGTAGTAGCGCTGCAGGGTCGCCAGGTGCTCGTGATCGTGGAGGGCTTTCATGATGAGCTTGATTATAGAGAACGATCGTTCGCCATGCAAGCAACTCTCAAACCCAGCCATGGCGGCGGATGGAACGAAAAAAGTTTGGCGTCTTTTCCGCAGCCTTCCTCATGCCTCACCAGCCCTCACTGACTTCCTTCTGGTGCAAATGAACGGGAATTCTGAAAATTCACATACACCGTTTGATTCCCGATCCGAGACCAATGCAAATACCAACATTACCGAATCCAGACGCCATGAGCGCCGGAGAGCGCGCGGCCGAAATCACCACCATTCTGGCTGCCTGCCTGCTACGCATAAGCACGGCCCATAAAGAAAAGCCTGAACAAAAAGCATGTGATAGCGAAGTACGCCTTGGCTTTCTGCCCAACCAGCGCGTTCATACAACCCCGTCTCAACAAGAGGAGTTGTCATGAACGACACATCATCATCCGTGGCCAAGCAAGTGGCCTCACTGTCATCGATCCCGCTGCCAGACCTGTGGGCGCTCTGGGATCGCTACTTCAAGGCCCGTCCGGAAAAGACCAACCGCGTCTACCTGGAGTCCAGGATCGCCTACAAGCTGCAGGAGGAAGCCCTTGGTGGCCTGGATCCTGATACCCGCCGCCGCCTTGCCAACATCGGTGCCCGGCAGTCAAAGATCCAAACCCGTCGCAAGGGGCCCGACATCACCCTGGCGCCGGGTACCGTCCTGGTTCGTGAATGGGCCGATCGTGATCACTACGTGAAAGTGACCGCCGAGGGGACTTTCGAATACGAGGGCAAGTATTTCAAGAGCCTGTCGGCGGTAGCACGCCACATTTCTGGCACATCTTGGTCAGGCCCCCTGTTTTTTGGTCTGCGCCGTCCTGGGGAGGCGTTGTAATGAGCGACACCCCGAGCAACAAGGTGCGCCAGCGCTGCGCTGTGTATTGCCGCGTCTCCACTGACGAGCGGCTGGATCAGGAATTTAACTCCATCGATGCGCAGCGGGAAGCTGGTCATGCGTACATCGCCAGCCAGCGAGCAGAAGGCTGGATTCCAGTGGCCGACGATTACGACGATCCCGGATTCTCTGGTGGAAATACCGAACGCCCCGGGCTGAAACGCCTAATGGCCGATATCGAGCGAGGCCTGATTGACATCGTAGTGGTCTACAAGATCGATCGCCTGACACGCAGCCTGGCCGATTTCTCCAAGATGGTCGAGGTGTTCGAACGCAAAAAGGTGAGCTTTGTCTCCGTCACCCAGCAGTTCAACACCACCACGTCGATGGGCAGGCTGATGCTCAACGTGCTGCTGTCATTTGCCCAGTTCGAACGCGAAGTCACCGGCGAGCGCATCCGCGACAAGATTGCCGCCAGCAAACGCAAGGGCATGTGGATGGGCGGTGTACCGCCTCTGGGCTATGACGTGGTAAACCGGCAACTCATCGTCAATGAAGCGGAAGCCGCCATTGTCCAGAGAATTTTCCAGGAAATGCTGACCAACGGGTCGACAACACAAATTGCAGCCGGCCTGACGGCCGAAGGCTTCACCACCAAGTCGTGGGTGACTCGCAGTGGCCAAATGCACAACGGCACGCGCATTGACAAGAAGTACCTCTACAAGCTGTTGCGCAACCGGCTTTATCTGGGTGAAATTTCGCATAAGGGCAGCTGGCATCCCGGTCTGCACACCGCCATCATTGATCACGGCTTGTGGGGACAGGTCCACGAGATCTTGGCCAGCGATGGACACACGCGATCGGTAAAAACCAAAGTGCGCTCGCGCACAGATGCCCTGCTGCGTGGCTTGCTGTACGCACCCACCGGCGAGCGGATGTACCCGACCTACGCCAACAAGAAGAATCGCAAGTACCGCTATTACGTCTCGAAATCAGAGGCCAGGTTTGGTGCCGAAAGCAAGACCTACTCGCGCCTGCCTGCCGACGCAGTCGAGGCCGCCACTGTGGCCCAGATCAAAACCGTGCTCTCAAGCCCGGAATCTGTGACAGGCGTCTGCCAGTTCATCCGAAACAACGGTGCAGCCGTGCGCGAGGACATGGCGGTGATGGCCATGCGTCAACTGAGCAGTGTCTGGGAGCAACTCTACCCAGCTGAACAGCACCGCATCGTGAATTTGATGATCGAGCGTGTGGACATCGTACCCGGTGGCCTGAAAGTTAAATGGCGAGAGCTGGGCTGGCGAGCCTTGATCGAAGAGTTTGCACCGGACAGCATTGGCGCTGAATTGGTTGAGATGGAGGCAGTATGAAATCCAGCGAGCCAACCGACCAGACCACCTTTGTGCCGCTGAATTTGAAGCGACGAGCGGGCAGATTAATCACAAACACAGGCGCTCCTGCTCACGACGTCAATATCCTTAACGTCGTCGCTCGTGGGCTCTTTTGGCAGGACCTGCTAGACACCGGCGTGTACGCCAGTGGGTCCGACATTGCCAAGGTTGAGGGCGTCACACCATCGACGGTGAACCGGCTGGTGCGGATGGGACTGCTGGCCCCTGACCTGATTGAAGAACTGATGGCCGGCGTTCAGCCCAGAGGTCTGACGGCACATTGGCTGATCCGAAACCGCATCCCCAGCCTCTGGAGCGAGCAGAGAGCACTTTTTGAAAAATTTCGATAGGAGCGAGCATGGGCAAGAAAGACCTTGGCAAAGTGATCGGGACCCCGGTGACATTTCAGATTCCGAGTCCGGCCGGCGGCGTTCAGATGGAGACCTACATCCCCTGGACACTCGTAAAACGGGGCGTGCGACGCAAAGTGATCACGCCATTCGACACACACATCGAGTTCATCGACGAGGCGGCTCGAGAACGCCGGCAACGTGAACTGGAGCAACCCAGTCCGTTGCTGCGGGCCTTGGGTTTGG
This sequence comes from Limnohabitans sp. Bal53, assembly GCF_003063355.1. GTDB lineage: Bacteria > Pseudomonadota > Gammaproteobacteria > Burkholderiales > Burkholderiaceae_C > Limnohabitans_A. Next base: position 187,046 of record NZ_NESH01000001.1, read on the forward strand.
CACATCACTGGCAACAGTTACTTGAAGACGGTCGATTCGCCTCGCTGACAGAGATTGCTGCAGCCGAGGAAATGAACCTAAGTCAGGCCAGCCGAATTGCCAAGCTGGCCTACCTGGACCCCAAGATCATCCATGCCAGCCTTCGGCCCGACAGCAAGATGGCTCTGGAGCATTTCATTCGCGGCGGTGGCCTGCCTACCGAATGGACGGCTCAGCATGCGAGGCTGGATCCGTGCCAATAGGCGAGGTTTTCACAATCGTCACATCGATGCCAACCTCTGCCCCTGGCCACCAAGAGGCAGATTTAGCCATCACAGACCATCGGGCCTATGGCTGGGTTCAGTGAAAGAGCGCTGTCGAGTTGAGGCTTGGAGAGCCTGTGCCTCGAAAGCCAGGATGTCACTGTCCCGGTATCGAACCTTGCCGCGGAGTTTCATAAAAACCGGTCCAATGCCCTCATAGCGCCAACGCTCCAGAGTTGATTCACTGACCTGCCAGCGCTTGGCCAGCTCGTTTTGGGAGATGCATTGTCCGTCCATTTTGGTGTCCTTCCGCAGGTGTTGCCAGGTCTCCATGAACGCGCTGTTTGCCATGAAAGCCAAGCATGGCTCGCACGATAGTCACCAATTTGTTCTTCGTACAACGCATCGGCTGCCGCCGACCAAACCCTAGTCGTACCCCATCTTCAACTCTTGCGCCTGCGCCGCGAGCTCATCAAGTGCCTGCAGCCGTCGAGGATCAACCCGTTGCCTCTGCTCGTAAACTTGGGCTCGCTGTTGCAGCGCCAATAGGTGCCCGTCTTGAGTTTCATGCGTAACGGCTGCAGACAACGTACGAATCGTCTCCAGTACATGCTTGTACTCGGCGTCCGACCGAATTGGCATGACATCTTCGGTGCGATAAACCTTAGCAATACTCATGGCTCAAGGATGTTGTGCGTGTTCAAGACAACGGTTTCGGCCACTGGCCCGGATCGGCCATGGCGTTCGACTCTATGTGCCAGTTTTCCAACTCGTCATAACGGTATGAAATAGGGCTGGGATTGGCATAGGCCACCTCGACGGCAAGAAACCGTAGGATAAATGCGTTGACGGCCTCGATGGTCAAGTAAGGAACATCGAGCGTGACATGCAGTCCGATGCCAAATCGGTAGTCATGATGCAGCGTCCAGCCTTCGTGGACTTTGATCGCACCGTCATTGGCGATGCGCGGAATTTGTCGCTCAACCCACTCCCTCCGAGTCAACCCATCCAAAGCATCAAAGCGTTTTTCCTCGGGGAGCGTCATCGCCCACAAGCCGGAGCTCGGATCCTTGACGGCATGGTCAAACAGACGGTGATCAACGGCGGAAACCAGCGCATACGATTGCTCATAGGCCAGCTCCCGCACCTGTTCCTTGTAGGCATTGCGCGTGGTATCGATCACGCAGTTATAAAACACCGGCGGTTTGCGGCCGAGGAAGAAGCAATCGATCCACCCGTTCTTACCGTGCAGATAGTCTTGGGTGGAGAAGAGGCCGCCGAGAATTCCAGCATGGCGTCGAATATTGTTTTTGACGGAAATAAACGCCGCCTTGCGACGACCTCGAGACTGGGCGCAAAAGGGAATTCGTCGGGGGTGCTGGTGTTGCATTGGGGTCAGTTGGTTTAGGCTGGATTGATCACCTCTGTCAAGCGGTGTTCACCCAATTCTCAATTTCGAGCCCTGGCACACGTTCGAACTCCGCGACGTTGTTGGTGACCAGCACCAAGCCTTCGCTGCGGGCATGCCCCGCAATGTGCAGGTCATTCACCCCGATGGGTTGGCCGAGCTTTTCAAGGGCAGCGCGGATAGCGCCGTAGTGCTGGGCGGCCTTGGCACCGTAGGGCAGCACCTCCAGGCGGCTGCAAAAGTCCTCGACGGCCGCCAGGTTCTCACCGACGCGTTGGCTTTTCTCGGCGCCGTGCATCAATTCGGCCAGGGTGATTGACGAGATGGCCATTCGACTGGCGTTGGCGTTGAACGTGGAAAGCACCGCGAGCGGGCGGCGCTTCAACACGTAGATAACGATGTTGGTGTCGAGCAGGTAGCGCAACATCAAAGGGCTTCCCGCTCTGGCTGATGCTGAGAGGCACGTTCAGGCAAAAAGTCATCACTCACACGCGGGCCGTCCAGAAAGAAGCTGTCCCAGGATTGACCGAGAGGCGCGATGATGCGCTCGTGCCCTTTGACGCGGATCTCGACTTTGTGGACGCCCTCGGGCAAACGGACGTCCAACGGCAGGCGGACGGCTTGGGTGCGGTTGTTGACGAAGACGGTACCGATGGACATGCTGGACCCCTTGCACGTTAATATACGGCGATTGTATATAGCAACGCCTGTGGAGTCAAGTTGACGGCTGACGGCGCCAAGATCCCTGTGGCCATGCGCAGGACACGTGTGCGAAGTCGATGTCTGGCAGCCGCGATTTCATCGCTCAGATCTGTGACGGGTAGAGCTTTGTTTTCGCAACCTGACCACTGCGACCCCTTGATTTTGCGAGGCCGTATGCATTGAACGCTCAAGAGCCCGGCAGAGAATAGAGACAGAAAACGGGGTTCTGGGCGCAGAAAACCGGGCTCCAGACGCAAGGCCGCTCAAGAGGAAAGTGCCTGGAACCGCGCCAATACTGGGGGAGCGGGCAAAAAAAATCCCAACTGATAAGAGTCGGGATTTTGTGAATGGTGGAGCTGGGGGGATTTGAACCCCCGTCCATAAGCCTTTTTCGTACAGTTCTACATGTGTAGTCGTCTGATTTGAGTCTCGCCAAATGAACCGCGCAGCGACACGCTGAACACCCAGCCAGCACCCTTTTTTCTCACACCACCCCAAGGTACCCGAGGTGATGCCAGCCCATATGTTTTACCTTGCAGCTAGGACTTTGAGGGGTTTAACCCCCTCATCACCCTAACCCAGCCTATCGGCCAACTGTTGCAAGGCTCACCGGATTAAGCGGCGAGTGCGAAACGTTCGTCGTTTGCAGTTAGTTTTTTTTCCGAAGATTAACGAGGATCAGAACCTCGACATGCCCTGCCACGCGTCCGAACCCATGTCGAAACCAGTGCAGCCCCTGAGGGACCTATTTTAGGCGCTCTGGAGGAATTTCAAGAGGTCCATCGGAGAATCAATGTGCAAATGGGCATTCCAGCGAGAAATATCGGTCTGTTGCCCCAAATAACCGTAGGTAGCGGCCACCGTGCCCATGCCTGCAGCCAGGCCTGCGACGATGTCGCGCTCGTCGTCGCCCACGTACACACAATGCGCCGGGTCAATCGACAAACGCCGGGCCGCCTCAAACAAAGGCTCAGGATGCGGTTTCGCGTGTGGCGTGGTGTTGCCGCTGACAATGGTGCCAGCGGTGGCAAACAGTTCAATGGCTGAAGTCAAAGGGTCGGTGAATCGGCTGGATTTGTTGGTCACCACACCCCAGGGCATGCCTTGGGCCACGAGGGAGTCGATCATGTCGACCACGCCATCAAAAATACGGGTGCGCTCGGTCATGCAGTTTTCGTAATTGACGAAAAACTCTTCTTTCATGGCCTCGAAATCGGGATGCTCGGGCGTCATGCCAAAGGCGATGCCCAGCATGCCGCGCGCGCCGGCACCGGCCATGTGGCGGTAATGGTCCAGGGGCAATGAGGGCAAGCCACGGTCGACCCGCATTTTGTCCGCCGCTGCACCCAAATCCGGGGCGCTGTCAATCAGTGTGCCATCCAGGTCAAACAAGACGGCTTTCGCGTTATGGAACATGGTCAGGCTTTCCGGCAAGCGAGCAGATAGTTCACGCTGGTGTCTTGGCTCAGCCAATAACGCTTGGTGAAGGGGTTGTATTCCATGCCCTTGAAGCCCTGCGCGTCCAGCCCAGCTTCACGCGCCCAAGCAGTGAGTTCGCTGGGCTTGATGAGGCGGGCAAACTCATGCGTGCCTTTGGGCAAGAGTTTCAGAATGTATTCGGCCCCGACGATGGCAAACAGGAAGGATTTGGGATTGCGGTTGAGCGTGGAAAAGAACACCCAGCCACCGGGTTTGACCATTTGAGCGCAGGCTTTGACTACCGATGCGGGGTCGGGCACGTGCTCGAGCATCTCCATGCAAGTGACCACGTCAAATTGCGCGGGTTGCTCTGCGGCCAAGGTCTCGGCACTCACTTCACGGTATTGAACACCCTGAGTTCCAGCTTCGAGTGCATGAAGTTGGGCCACTTTGAGAGATTTGGTGGCCAGATCGATGCCCAGCACCTTGGCGCCTTTGCGCGCCATGGCGTCGGCCAAGATGCCACCGCCACAGCCCACATCGACCACATTCAGGCCCGTGAGCGGCACCAAGCCATGAATCCACTCCAGACGTAAAGGATTGATTTGGTGAAGAGGGTGGAATTCACTTTCAGGGTCCCACCAGCGGTGAGCCAAGTCAGAGAACTTGGCCAGTTCGGCCGGATCGACGTTGGATGTGCTTGTATTCATGGGCTCTGATTGTCGTTGAACAGGCCTCCACCCTCTACAACAGACGAAAAAAAGCCCCACTGCTGGGGCTTTTGCTGTGATCCAAGAAGGATTACTTGTTGGGGCGTGTACCCACAACTTCGATTTCAACGCGGCGGTTCTTAGAACGGCCAGCTGCTGTCTTGTTGTCAGCCACTGGCTGCTTCTCGCCTTTGCCTTCGGTGTAGACGCGGTTCTTTTCGATGCCCTTGGACACCAAATAAGCCTTCACAGCGTCAGCACGCTTGACCGACAGCTTCTGGTTGTAAGCGTCAGAACCCACGGAGTCGGTGTGACCCACGGCAATGATGACTTCCAGGTTGATGCCTTTGACTTTGCCAACCAAGTCGTCGAGCTTGGCTTTGCCTTCGGCCTTCAGGACCGACTTGTCGAAGTCGAAGAAAGCGTCAGCGGCGTAAGTCACTTTGGTCGCTGCAGCTGGTGGAGGCTTAGGAGCAGCTGGCTTGACAGCAGGCGCGGGGGCTGCTGCTTTAGGAGCTGGTGCAGGTGCAGCCTTGGGGGCAGGGGCAGCCTTGGGGGCGGGGGCAGCAGCGGGCTTGGCAACGATGGCGCCATCGCAACCTTTAGCAGCAGTGGCTGGTGTCCAGCTGGCATCACGCCAGCACAGTTCATTCGTACCGTTTTTCCAGACCAAGTCGCCTGCGCCATTGCGCCAGTTGTCAATGGTTTGTGCGCCAGCAGCCGAAGCGAGGGCTGCGGAGGCCAACAACATCGCCACTTTGTTCAGTTTTTTCATGGTCTTCCTCTTGAGGGTAAAGCCGCAGACGGGCTGCGAAAAAATGACGCTGCGGATGACCGTCATCCGCTGCGTTGCGTTTTATTGTGCCATAGACAGTCATGGGCTCAGTCAAATGCCTGACAGACTGCATAAGGTGAACACAATTGGGTGACAAATGTTGCATGGACGCGACAACCGCTTGCACCTAAAATGGATGGTTTCCACCGCGCCATTTTTGCCTCTATATATATGACCCAGTTCGCCAAAGAAACACTGCCCATCAGTCTGGAAGAGGAAATGCGGCGCAGTTACCTGGATTACGCCATGAGCGTGATCGTCGGCCGCGCTCTTCCCGATGCACGCGACGGTTTAAAACCCGTCCATCGCAGAGTTTTGTTCGCGATGCATGAGCTCAACAACGACTGGAACCGGCCTTACAAAAAGTCGGCTCGTATCGTGGGTGATGTGATCGGTAAATACCACCCGCACGGTGACCAGTCGGTCTATGACACCATCGTTCGCATGGCGCAAGACTTTTCCATGCGCCACATGTTGGTGGATGGCCAAGGCAATTTCGGCTCGGTGGACGGTGACAACGCGGCTGCGATGCGTTACACCGAAATCCGCCTGGCCAAAATCGCCCACGAGATGCTGGGTGACATCGACAAGGAAACCGTTGACTTTGGCCCCAACTACGACGGTTCGGAAAAAGAGCCGCTGGTACTGCCCTCTCGCCTGCCCAATTTGCTGATCAACGGCTCGGGCGGTATCGCAGTGGGCATGGCCACCAACATCCCACCGCACAACCTCAACGAAGTGGTGGACGCTTGCTTGCACCTGCTGCGCAACCCCGAAGCGTCCATCGACGAGCTGATGGAAATCGTGCCTGCGCCCGATTTCCCGACAGGCGCCATCATTTATGGCATGACCGGCGTCAAAGAAGGCTACCGCACAGGCCGCGGCCGAGTGGTCATGCGCGCCAAGTGCCACTTTGAAGACATCGACAAAGGCCAGCGTCAGTGCATCGTGGTGGACGAGTTGCCCTACCAGGTCAACAAAAAGACCTTGCAAGAACGCATGGCTGAGCTGGTGCACGAAAAGAAGATCGAGGACATCAGCCACATCCAAGACGAGTCCGACAAGTCAGGCATGCGCTTGGTGATTGAGCTCAAGCGTGGCGCTGTGCCCGAGGTGGTGCTGAACAACCTGTACAAACAGACCCAGCTGCAAGACACCTTCGGCATGAACATGGTGGCCCTGATCGACGGCCAGCCCAAGCTGTGTAACCTGAAAGATCTGATCCAGGTCTTCTTGCAGCACCGCCGCGAAGTGGTGACACGCCGCACGGTGTTTGAGCTGCGCAAAGCCCGCGACCGTGGCCATGTGCTCGAAGGTTTGGCGGTGGCTTTGGCCAACATCGACGACTTCATCGCCATCATCCGTGGCGCACCCACACCGCCTGTGGCCAAGGCCGAGTTGATGACCCGCGCGTGGGACAGCCAGATGGTGCGCACTATGCTCACGCGCGCCCGCGACGATGGCTCGGTGGTCAATGCCGACGACTACCGCCCAGAAGGTCTGGAGCGCGAATACGGTTTGGGCCAGGACGGCCTGTACCGCCTGTCCGACACGCAAGCGCAAGAGATTTTGCAGATGCGTCTGCAGCGCCTGACCGGTCTGGAACAAGACAAGATCGTGGCCGAGTACAAAGAGGTCATGTCCGAGATCGAAGACCTGCTGGACATCCTGGCCAAGCCCGAGCGCGTGTCGACCATCATTGGCGACGAGCTCGGCACCGTGCGCCAAGAGTTTGGCCAGACCAAGATCGGCGCTCGCCGCAGCGAGATCGAGCACAGCGCACAAGACCTGTCCACTGAAGACCTGATCACGCCCACCGACATGGTGGTCACACTCAGCCACAGCGGCTACATCAAGAGCCAGCCGCTGAGCGAATACCGCTCGCAAAAGCGCGGTGGCCGTGGCAAACAAGCCGCTGCCACCAAAGAAGACGACTGGATCGACCAGCTGTTCATCGCCAACACACACGACTATTTGCTGTGCTTCTCGAACCGGGGTCGTTTGTATTGGCTCAAGGTCTGGGAAGTGCCTGCCGGTTCGCGCGGCTCGCGTGGCCGCCCGATTGTCAACATGTTCCCTTTGCAAGAAGGCGAAAAAATCAACGTGGTGTTGGCCCTGACTGGCGCAGCCCGCTCCTTCCCGGACAACCAGTATGTTTTCATGGCCACCTCCATGGGTACGGTCAAGAAGACATCGCTGGACGAATTCAGCAACCCACGTAAAGGCGGCATCATTGCCGTCAACTTGGACGAAGGCGACTTCTTGATTGGTGCAGCCCTCACAGACGGCCAGCACGATGTGATGCTGTTCAGCGATGGCGGCAAGGCTGTGCGCTTTGACGAAAACGATGTGCGTCCCTTGGGTCGCAGTGCACGCGGCGTGCGCGGCATGATGATCGAAGACCACCAAAGCGTGATCGCCATGCTGGTGGCCGAAGATGAGACCCAGAGCGTGCTCACGGCCACAGAAAACGGTTACGGCAAGCGCACCAGCATCACCGAATACACGCGCCACGGCCGTGGCACCAAGGGCATGATCGCCATCCAGCAATCCGAGCGCAACGGCAAAGTTGTGGCAGCCACTTTGGTGCACGCTGATGACGAGATCATGCTCATCACCGACACAGGCGTTTTGGTGCGCACCCGCGTGTCCGAAATCCGCGAGCTGGGCCGTGCCACACAAGGTGTGACCCTGATCGGCCTAGACGAAGGCGCGAAGCTGTCGGGACTGCAGCGCATTGTGGAGAACGATGCCAATGCCGCCGAAGGCGATGCCGACGCATCGACAGACGACAGCGCACCTGCGGCGGAATAAATGATGGGGCGCGCTTTCAACTTCTCGGCGGGTCCCGCCGTCATGCCCGAGGCTGTGTTGCAACAAGCCGCATCGGAGATGCTGGATTGGCATGGCTCGGGCATGAGCGTGATGGAGATGAGCCACCGCGGTAAAGAGTTCATCAGCATTTACGAGCAGGCCGAATCTGACCTGCGCGAATTGTTGGCGGTGCCGGCGCACTTCAAGATTCTGTTCATGCAAGGCGGCGGCTTGGCAGAAAACGCCATCGTGCCGCTGAACCTGTCGCAAGGCGGGTCCATGGACTTTGTGCTCACGGGCAGTTGGAGCCAAAAATCGCTCAAGGAAGCGGGCAAATACGGAACGGCACGTGTGGCCGCCACGGCGCAAGCCGACGGCTTCACCACCCTGCCCTCGCCAGCCACTTGGCAAATTGGCGCCGACAGCCGCTATGTGCACATTTGCGGCAACGAGACCATCCACGGCGTGGAATTTCACCAACTGCCAGACCTGAAATCTTTGGGATGCGACGCCCCATTGGTGGTGGATTTTTCCTCCCATGTGGCCTCGCGCCCAATGGATTGGTCGCGCGTAGGTCTGGCCTTTGGCGGTGCACAAAAGAATTTGGGCCCAGCAGGCCTGACTTTGGTGATCGTGCGCGAAGACCTGATTGGGAACGCCCTGCCGCACTGCCCGAGCGCCTTTGATTACAAACTGGTGGCCGACAACCAGTCGATGTACAACACGCCGCCCACTTACAGCATTTACATCGCCGGGCTGGTGTTCCAATGGCTCAAAAAAAACGGCGGCATTGCCGCCATGGAGCAGCGCAACATCGCCAAAGCGCAGCTGCTCTATGACTTTCTCGACAGCTCCAGCCTGTTTGAAAACCGAGTCGCCAAAGACTGCCGCTCACGTATGAACGTGCCTTTCTTTTTGCGTGACGAATCGCGCAATGATGCTTTCCTAGCCGGCGCCAAAGCGGCCAACTTGCTGCAGCTCAAGGGCCACAAATCGGTCGGCGGCATGCGCGCCAGCATCTACAACGCCATGCCGCTCGAAGGTGTTCAAGCCTTGGTGGCCTACATGCGCGAATTTGAAAAAACACAGGCCTGAGGTTTTTCCCGAAACAGGCCGCCAGAAAGTACAAGAGACATGAGCCAACAACCCATTCAGTCGGACGCCCTGGGCGCTTTGCGTGTGCAAATTGATGCGCTGGACAAACAGCTGCTGAGCCTTCTGAACCAGCGCGCCCATGTGGCCGAGCAAGTGGGCGAGATCAAACGCGCCGAAGGCTCACCCTTCTTCCGGCCTGATCGTGTGGCCCAGGTCATCGACAAGATCACCGGCGCCAACCCTGGTCCGCTCAAAAACGAACACATCGCCTCGATCTGGCGAGAAATCATGTCGGCCTGTTTGGCACTCGAAGCCCCGCAACGCGTGGCGGTGCTGGGCCCTCAAGGCACGTTTTGCGAGCAAGCAGCGATTGAATTTTTTGGCAGTGCGGCCAACCTGATTTATTGCGCCAATTTCGACGAAGTTTTCCATGCCACGGCTGCGGGCACCGCCCAATACGGCGTGGTGGGCATGGAAAACTCCACCGAAGGCGTGGTGGCACGCTCGCTCGATTTGTTCTTGCGCTCGCCCGTGCATGTGGTGGGCGAAGTCAGCCTGCAGGTGCGCTTCAATTTGCTGCGCCAACTCAATTCAGATGCCAACATCGAAGTGGTGATGGCGCATCCGCAAGCACTGGCCCAATGCCAGGGCTGGTTGTCCAAGCACCTGCCGCATGTGGAGCGGCGCGCTGTCTCCAGCAATGCCGAAGGCGCACGTTTGGCCGCCACCAACCCAGCCTGGGCCGCTTTGGCAAGCGAACGCGCAGCCAGCCAGTTTGGCCTGCACATCGTGCACCACGCCATCCAGGACGAAGCCTTCAACCGCACGCGTTTTGCCGTGATCACCCTGCCCCAAACCTTGGCCACGCCCCCTGCTTCGGGCAAGGACTGCACCAGCCTCGTGGTGTCGGTGCCCAACCGCCCAGGTGCGGTGCACGACTTGTTGGTGCCGCTCAAAAACAACGGCGTGTCCATGACGCGCTTTGAGTCGCGTCCTGCCAAATCCGGCCAGTGGGAGTATTACTTCTACATCGACCTGCAAGGCCACATCAGCGAGCCGCATGTGGCGGCGGCCTTGCAAGAGTTGCAAGGCCTGTGCGCGTTTTACAAGGTGCTGGGTTCTTACCCCGTTCCTGAATGACCCCCGAGTGAGCGCACTGTGAAATTCCAACGCCTGGCCCTGATTGGCTGCGGCCTGATGGGCGGCTCGTTTGCGCTCGCGCTGCGCCAAGCGGGCCTGGTGCAGCACATCACAGGTTTCAGCGCCTCCGAAAAAACCCGCCAACGTGCCGTTGAACTGGGTGTCATCGACCAAGCCTGCCACAGTGTGGCAGAGACCGTGCAAGGTGCCGATTTGGTCTTACTGGCCGTCCCAGTGGGCGCCATGCACAGCAGCTTTGCTGCGCTGCGAGAGAACCTGTCATCCACTGCACTGCTGATGGACGTGGGCTCCACCAAATGCGACGTGATCGCGGCGGCCCAAACCGCCTTGGGCGAACGCCTCAATTGCTTCATGCCCGCCCACCCGATTGCGGGCAAAGAAGTCGCGGGCATCGAGCATGCCGAAGCCAATCTCTACCAAGCGCGCCGCACCATTCTCACGCCCCTGCCGCAAAACAGCATCCGCCAAATCAAAATGGCGAGCGAGGTGTGGACCGCCATCGGCAGCCAGGTGAGCCACATGACACCCGAGGCGCACGATGCCACCTTTGCCGCGGTCAGCCACCTGCCGCACCTGCTGGCCTTTGCTGCTGTCAATGCACTCACTGTGCAGCCACAAGGGGCTGCCTTTTTGGAGATGGCGGGCCCAGGATTTCGGGATTTTTCGCGCATCGCCGCCAGTGACTCCGCCGTCTGGCGCGACATCCTGAGCGCCAACCGGGACGAAGTGCTCACGCAAATGGCGCATTTTCGCGCGGCGCTCGATCAATTTGAAAACACCCTGAAGCAAGGCGACACCGCTGCCCTGCAGCAACTGATTCAACAAGCCAGCGATGTGCGCTCGGCCTGGACGCTGCAAGCGGGCAACGCTTGCAACAAAGCCTCAGAAGACTGACCCATGTTCTCTACCGCCTTTCTTGACCTCCCTGCGCTGCAAGGCGCGTCCGGCACTGTCACCCTGCCCGGCTCCAAAAGCATCTCGAACCGCGTGCTGCTGCTCTCGGCCCTTTGCCAAGGCACCACCGTGGTTCACGACCTGCTGGACTCGGACGACACCCGAGTCATGCTGGCCGCGCTGCGCCAACTGGGCTGCGGCGTCGAAGTGCAAGGCACCACGGTGACCATCACGGGCCTCGGTGGCCGCGCATGGCCGACTGAGGCCATTGAGTTTTTCATGGGCAACGCCGGCACCGCCATGCGCCCGCTCACGGCGGCTTTGGCGGTGCAGGGTGGCGACTTCACGCTCAAGGGCGTGCCGCGCATGCACGAGAGGCCCATCGGTGACCTGGTGGACGCCCTGCGCGAGCTGGGCTGCGCCATCGACTATCTGGGCAACGAGGGCTACCCACCGCTGCGTGTTAGTCAGCCTGCCTTGCAACTGGACAAACCCATTCCAGTGCGTGGTGATGTGTCCAGTCAATTCCTGACCGCACTGTTGATGGCCCTGCCCTTGGCTGCACAAGACCGCGCCATCACCATCGAGGTGGTGGGCGAACTCATCAGCAAGCCCTACATCGAGATCACACTCAACCTGCTGGCACGCTACGGCATTGCCGTGGAGCGCCAAGGCTGGGAACGTTTTGTCATCCCGGCAGGCAGCCGATACCAGTCGCCCGGCAGCATCCACGTCGAAGCAGACGCGTCTTCGGCCAGCTACTTCATCGCACTCGGCGCCATCGCGCAAGGCAACGGCATCCGCATTCAGGGTGTGGGCGCAGACTCGATCCAGGGCGACATCCGCTTCATGGACGCCGCCGAACAAATGGGCGCCAAGATCACCAGCGGCCCCAACTGGCTCGAAATCCAACGTGGTGCCTGGCCGCTCAAGGGCATCACCCTCGACTGCAACCACATCCCAGACGCGGCCATGACGCTGGCCGTGATGGCGCTGTACGCCGACGGCCCCACCACGCTGCGCAACATCGCCAGCTGGCGTGTGAAGGAAACCGACCGCATCGCGGCCATGGCCAACGAAAGCCGCAAACTGGGTGCTACTGTGGAAGAAGGCCCAGACTGGATCACCATCCACCCCCTGCCCGCCAATCAATGGCAACGCGCCAGCATCCATACCTACGACGACCACCGCGTGGCCATGTGCTTCTCACTGGCGGCTTTTAACGCTGACCAGGTTCCGGTGCGCATCGAAGACCCCAAGTGCGTCGCCAAAACTTTTCCCGACTACTTCGAGGCCCTGTTCTCGGTGGCGCACACGGCAGCCTCCAACATTCCAGTGATCTGCATCGACGGCCCCACGGCCTCGGGCAAGGGCACTCTGGCCAGCCGCGTAGCCGCACAGCTGGGTTACCACTACTTGGACTCGGGCGCGCTCTACCGCGTGACCGCCCACGCCGCTTTGCAAGCGGGTCTGACACTGGAAGCCGCCGATGAAGCGAAGATCGCCGACCTTGCCCGCAGTCTGCCCGTGCGCTTTGAAGGCGAGCAGGTGCTGCTGAGCAACGTGGACGTGACCGACGCCATCCGCAGCGAACAAGGCGGCATGAACGCCTCCAAAGTCTCCGTGTTGCCTGCCGTGCGCGAGGCGCTGGTGCAGTTGCAGCACAGTTTTCAGCGCCTGCCGGGCCTCTTGGCCGATGGCCGCGACATGGGCACGGTGATCTTTCCGAATGCGCCTTTGAAGGTGTTTTTGACCGCCAGCGCCGCAAAACGGGCCGAAAGACGGCATAAGCAATTGATTTTGAAGGGTTTTTCGGCTAACATCGACAGTCTTCGCGCTGACTTGGAAGCGCGCGACGCCCGGGATATGTCTCGCAGCGTGGCGCCTCTGAAGCCCGCACAAGATGCCTTGCAACTGGACAACTCGTCCTTGACCATCGAAGCCTCGGTGGAACAGGTGATGGTCTGGTGGCAAAGCCGGCAGGTTTTCGGTTGATCGACAGAGGTCGATTCACTGACAACGGCCACCCCAGCCCATCTTTTGTGGGCTGACCTGAAGTTCCACCCGGCTCTCCTCGTGCAGCTTGCACACTGGCCAGGTGGTTTTTAAAACCAACCGCGGTTCACACCGCAAACCAATCGCCACAGTCAGCTCCTGGAAACGACGCATGTCGCGCTCGTCAGTCCTGCACCCGTGGATGAGGAAATCACATGTCTGAATCTTTTGCCGCCCTCTTTGAGGAATCCCTGCAACGTACCGAAATGCGCCCTGGTGAAGTCATCACCGCTGAAGTGGTGCGCATCGAACACAACTTCGTGGTGGTCAACGCCGGTCTCAAGTCCGAGTCGTATGTTCCCCTCGAAGAGTTCAAGAACGACCAGGGTGAAGTCGAAGTCCAGGTCGGCGACTTTGTCTCCGTGGCCATTGGCTCCATCGAAAACGGCTACGGCGACACCATCTTGTCGCGCGACACCGCCAAGCGTTTGGCTTCGTGGATGTCCCTCGAAAAAGCCCTCGAATCCGGCGAATTCGTCACTGGCGTGACCAGCGGCAAAGTCAAGGGCGGCCTGACCGTTCTGGTCAACGGCATCCGCGCTTTCTTGCCCGGCTCTTTGGTCGACACACGTCCCACCAAAGACCTGTCACCCTATGAGAACAAGACCCTGGAATTCAAGGTCATCAAGCTCGACCGCAAGCGCAACAACGTCGTGTTGTCACGCCGCGCAGTGGTGGAAGCCTCGATGGGCGAAGAGCGCGCCAAGCTGATGGAAACATTGCGCGAAGGCTCCATCGTTCACGGTGTGGTCAAGAACATCACCGAATACGGTGCATTCGTGGACCTGGGCGGCATCGACGGCTTGCTGCACATCACCGACATGGCATGGCGCCGTGTCCGTCACCCTTCCGAAGTGGTGACCGCTGGTCAAGAAATCACCGCCAAGATCCTCAAGTTCGACACCGAGAAAAACCGCGTGTCCTTGGGCCTCAAGCAAATGGGCGACGACCCATGGATGGGCGTCAACCGCCGCTACCCACAAAGCACCCGCATGTTCGGCAAGATCACCAACATCGCCGACTACGGCGCGTTTGTGGAACTCGAGCCAGGCATCGAAGGCTTGGTGCACGTGTCTGAAATGGACTGGACCAACAAGAACGTGGCTCCTTCCAAGATCGTGGCGTTGGGCGACGAAGTCGAAGTCATGGTCCTCGAGATCGACGAAGACAAGCGCCGCATCAGCTTGGGCATGAAGCAGTGCCGTGCCAACCCATGGCAAGAGTTTGCTCAAAACACCAAGCGCGGTGACCGCGTGAAGGGCCCGATCAAGTCGATCACCGACTTCGGCGTGTTCGTGGGCTTGGCTGCCGGCATCGACGGTTTGGTGCACCTGTCTGACCTGTCTTGGAACGAAACCGGCGAAAACGCTGTGCGCGAATTCAAGAAGGGTCAAGAAGTCGAGGCTTTGGTCTTGGCTGTGGACGTGGACCGCGAGCGCATCAGCTTGGGCATCAAACAGCTCGACTCCGATCCTTTCACCACCTTCACCTCCATCAACGACAAAGGCCAGATCGTCACCGGCAAGGTCAAGACCGTGGATGCCAAGGGCGCTGAAATCGACCTGGGTGAAGACATCGTGGGCTACCTGCGCGTGTCCGAAATCTCGCGTGACCGTGTGGAAGACGCCAGCCATGTGCTCAAAGTCGGCGACGAAGTCACTGCCGTCGTGGTGAACGTGGACCGCAAGACCCGCAACATCCAGTTGTCGATCAAGGCCAAAGACCAAGCTGACCAGCAAGAAGCCATGGCTTCTCTGTCGCAGCAAGCCAAGACCGAAAACGCTGGCACCACCAGCCTGGGCGCTTTGTTGCGTGCCAAGCTCGACAACAACTGATCCTTGTGATCGGATGACGCCCGTTGTCTGAAAAGCCTGCCCCTGTGATGGGGGCAGGCTTTTTTCAGGCCCGTGCCCAAGACAACACAAGTCACGCCCCAACAAATTGACCCCATGACCCGCTCCGATCTGGTTGAAGAACTTGCTTCTCGCTTTGCGCAACTGACCCACCGCGACGCCGAATTGGCTGTCAAAACGGTGCTGGACGCCATGAGCGACGCGTTGGTCAAAGGCCACCGCATCGAAATTCGCGGCTTTGGCAGCTTCTCCATCAACCGCCGCCCTCCCCGCGTAGGCCGCAACCCCCGCTCCGGCGAGAGCGTTCAGATTCCTGAAAAGCGCGTGCCCCATTTCAAGCCCGGCAAAGCCCTGCGCGAAGCGGTAGACGCTGGCACCCAGGTCCTGGCCAACAGCGCTGAAAACGCTGCCCCATGATCGGCATGGCTCAAGCCTGCACTTGTGTCATTGACCGTATACACGGCTCTTGTGTTTGCGCCTTTAGAATGGTTCCAGTTTCCGAGGTCCATTCATGAAACGCCTGATCTGGCTGCTGCAGTGGTTGCTCAAAGCCACTGTTTTCCTCACGCTTTTTGCTTTCGCGCTGAACAACCAGCAAGAAACCCGCGTGAACTTTTTTTTCAGCACCTACTGGTCGGCACCCACGGTGCTGGTGGTGCTGTCGGCCTTCACGCTGGGCGTCGTGGTGGGCGTTCTGGGCATGGTGCCGCGCTGGTGGCGGGAGCGCCAAGCCGTCAAGAAAAACACCCCACCTGCCTCCCCCTCCCCCGCGTCCGAGGTGACCGATGGAACTTGACCTGACCTGGATTTTGCTGGGCCTGCCCACGGCGTTTGCTTTGGGCTGGATCGCATCTCGTCTGGACTTGCGCCAGATGCGCATCGCCAACCGGCAGGCCCCCCGCGCCTATTTCAAAGGGCTCAACCACCTGCTCAACGAGCAGCAAGACCAGGCCATTGATGCCTTCATTGAGGCGGTGCAAAACGATCCCGATACCTCTGAACTGCACTTTGCACTGGGCAATTTGTTTCGCCGCCGGGGTGAATACGACAGGGCGGTTCGGGTGCACGAGCACCTGCTCTCACGCGCCGACATCAGCCAAGCCGATCGGCAAAGAGCTCAGCACGGGCTGGCGCTTGATTATTTGAAAGCCGGCTTGCTGGACCGCGCAGAAGAAGCGCTGCGCAAGCTCGAGGGTACTTCTTACGCAGGCCAAGCCCGGCTGGCCCGCATGGCCATTTACGAACGCTCACGCGAATGGCCCGAGGCTGCTGCAGTGGCCCGTCTGCTCGAAAAATCCGGTGAGGCTGACTTTGGCGTTCGCTTGGCGCATTACCAATGTGAGCAAGCCCGTGAAGCGGTGCAAAAGGGTGACAGCGCCAAAGCGCTGGAAATACTGGCTCAAACCCTGCAAGAGCACCCCCGAGCAGCCAGGCCACGTCTGTTGATCGGGCAATTGCAGTTGAGCCAAGGCCAGGCATCCGCCGCCTACGACAGCTTGTCCATTTTGTTTGAGCACAACGACATGACCGCCCCCTTGGCCGCCGCCAGCTTTGCACAAGCAGCCCTGGCCAGCGACAAGGCCGCCAGCGCCAGCACTTTGCTGCAAGCCCATTACCAGCGCCAACCCTGCATCGATGTGCTGGACGCAATCACGATCCTCGAAACACAGAACCCGCCAGGGTCGACCCAGGGCGAAGCCGCGACTTTGCAGCGCTATCTCGACCATTTGCAAAACCACCCATCTATGCTGGCGGCCACCCGATGGCTCAATGGCGCACAAAACGAAGTCGGCGAGTTACCGGCGTCCGTTAAAAAAACGCTTGAAAACGCCACCAAACCTTTGGCCCGCTACCGCTGCGCTGCTTGCGGTTTTGAAGCCAAAGAGCACTTCTGGCATTGCCCAGGCTGCCAGTCTTGGGACAGCTACCCGCCCAGACGCGTGGAAGAACTCTAGACCCGAGTCACCCACTTACCTTCTGATTTTTTGACACCGCTTTCATCCATAAGAGCAGCCATGTCCTCCAGCAAACCCCTGCGCGGTGTGCGCATCCTCAGTCTTGCTTTGAACCTGCCTGGCCCCGCTGCACTGATGCGTCTGGTGCAAATGGGTGCCCGGTGCACCAAGATCAACCCGCCTGCAGGCGACCCGATGCAGCACTACACGCCCGATGGCTACGCCCTGCTGCACAAAGGCGTGGGGCACAAAACGCTGGACCTCAAATCTGCGCAGGGCCAGAGCACCTTGCACAAGCTGCTGCCACAAACCGATGTGCTCCTGACCTCGTTTCGCCCCTCGGCCCTGAATAAGCTGGGGCTGGGCTGGAAAGCGCTGCACAAGCAATACCCCGCGCTCAGTCTCATTGAAGTGGTAGGTGCCCCCGGACCGCTGGCCGAAATTCCTGGCCATGATCTGACTTACCAAGCCGAAGTCGGACTGGTCAACGGCATGGACCTGCCGCCCAGCCTGTTTGCCGATATGGGCGGCGCACTCATGGCCACCGAGGCCACGCTCAAAGCTGTACTGTCGCTCAAAACCACAGGCCAAGGCTCGCGCCACGAAGTGGCCTTGTCAGAAGCTGCGGCCTGGCTGGCCCTGCCTCGCCAACTGCGCATGACCACACCCGACGGCGCTGTGGGCGGCGCTCACGCTGGTTACCGGGTGTACGCCTGCAAAAACGGGCGCGTGGCCGTGGCGGCGCTGGAGCCACACTTTGCGCTCAGCCTGTGCAAGGCCGCAGGCATGCCGCTGGCGCACCCGGTCAAAGACCTGTTCAAGTCCGAGACACAACAGGCCATCGCCGCATTTTTCGCCAGCAAGTCACGCCTGCAACTGGACAAACTGGCCACAGCCCAAGACATCCCGCTGCTGACCTTGCCCGCCTGAGCCTTCGGCCAGGGCGCACCCTGCGCCCTCCTGGCTCAAAGACCGCTCTTTCCCATGGCCTGCAAAGCATGCCGCGCCAGACCCGAGCCTGCCTCGGAGTACATGTTGAAAGAAGGCACCCCCAGCGCCTCAAGCTCATGCACCTCTTCGGCAAACTTGGCAATCGCCACCACATGGCTGCCCAAACCCGCATTGCGGATTTGCTGCGCCGCATACACATTGCTGTGGTGGCTGGGCATGGCCAACACGATCAACTCCTTGCTGTTGGCCGCCTTGATGCTGTTCCAAAAATCGGTGTCGGTCGCATCGCCCACCTTCACATTACGCCCTGCGGACCGCTCAGCGTCGGCTTTTTCAGCGTTGTGCTCAATGCCCAAAATTCGGTCGGGCCACAGCGGCATCAACTCGTCATAGACCCCGGTGCCCACCCGCCCCATACCGATCACCAGCACCTGGGCATCGCCGGTGTCCAGCATCTGGTCTTGGGCATGCAAAGTGCCACGCTGAAAACGGTCCCAAAACAATTTGAAGCGCTGGTATGCATTTTCTGAGCGCAGGCTAAAAGGCGAGGCAAAAGCAAAGCTCACACTCACCGCCATGGCCACCACAATCAACCAATCCACCGGCAACCAGCCCTGAGTCACGCCCAAAGCCGCCACGATCAGGCCAAACTCCGAAAAATTGGCCAAGCTCAGCGATGTGAACAAAGACGTGCGCGAACGCAATCCAAAGCGCACCACGATGGCGTAATACAAAAACGTCTTGACCGGCAACAACAGGCAAAACACCACAGCGGTCAGCAGCATAGGCACGTCGGGCAAGCCCTGCATGCCCACCGACAGAAAAAAGCCCACCAGCATCAACTCCTTGAAGCTGAACAGCGACTTGGCCAACTCCGACGCCTTAGGGTGGTTGGCGATCACTACACCCAAAATCAGCGCCCCCAAATCACCCTTGAGGCCCACCGCTGCAAAGAACTCGTAGCCTGCGCCCAATGCAAAAAACAAACCGCTGAGGACCAGCAACTCGCCATGCCCCGCCGAGTCCAGTAACTTGTAGATGAACTTGCGCACCAGAGGCAACAACAACAAAAACACCAGCAGCGCCCACACCGTGGGGTACTTGCCCTCGCTCACGGCCAAAAAAACCACCGCGAACACGTCCTGCATCACCAAAATACCAATGGCCACCTTGCCATAAAAGGTCGACATGTCCCCTTTGTCCTCGAGCACCTTGACGGCAAACACCGTGCTCGAAAACGACAAGGCAAAGCCCAACACGAGCATGGCCATGAAAGAAATGTCGAACAAAGGCAACGGGAATATTTGCTGCCCTAGCCAAATGACCACCGTGAAAAACACAGTGGACACCAAAATATGGGCCACCGACGTGCCCCAGATCTCGGTTTTGGCCAGCCCCTTCAGGTCCAGCTTCAGACCGATGGTGAAAAGCAGCAGCGTCACCCCCAAGTCGGCCACTTGCTGCAAACCGCTGGGCGGCTCAAAACCCGCCAAGTTGTACGCAAAGCCCGCCACCAGAAAACCCACCATGGGCGGCAAGCCCAAGCGGCTGAGCAACAAGCCAAACAAAAATGCAAACCCCACCAAAGTGACAAGCATGACAAAAGCCCTTTGATTTAATTTAATTAGTTAATTTTTATCCATCATATCGATTGACTTTATATTCATCAAATTCACTTATCCTTTTTCTTGCCGGTGCTTGCAAAAGGCCATGGAAGTGAAGCGCGCTGAGCCAGAGCTTGCGTCAACAAGCGCTCCACCAGACCTTCTGCGCATGAATCAACGCAACTGCCTCACTTGGTTTGAAAGTGCACCTTGGCCGCAATGGGCCTGTGGACCATCCCGGCCACCCAAGCCAAAACCGCGACAGCAAAACCTCCGAAGGATCAGTCAGGGGCAGAAATATTCAGCCAAGGCCAACGGTCAAACCCGAGACTCAGTCCACCGCAGGCAACCGCTATATTGCAAAAAAAGGAGACCCCCCCATGAACTGCTTTAGCCTGACCTATGAGGGCCATGTGGCCCACTTGGTGATGAACCGCCCCGAGGCGATGAACACCATGCACCCCACTTTTTGGCGCGAACTGCACGAGGTGCTGACCGACATCCACAAGGCGGGCACAGCACGGGCGCTGGTGATCTCTAGCACGGGCAAACACTTCAGCGCGGGCATGGACCTGCAAACCTTTGGCAGCGCTATTCAAATGGACGACACCAGCGCCGAAGGCCGCTCAGCCGTGTACGACCTGCTGACCGACATGCAGCACACCTTCACCCTGCTCGAAGAACTGCGCATCCCGGTGATCGCGGCCATCCACGGCGGCTGCATTGGCGGCGCGGTGGACATGGTGACCGCCTGCTGCATGCGCTACGCCTCGGCAGATGCGTTCTTCTGCATTCAAGAAATCAACATCGGCATGGTGGCCGACGTGGGCACCTTGCAACGCCTGCCCAAGCTGCTGCCCATGGCGCTCGTCAAAGAACTGGCCTACACGGGCAGGCGCCTCAACGCCGACAAAGCGCTGGCCCACGGCCTGGTCAACGACGTGCTGCCCACCCACGAAGCCACCGTGGCCGCCGCCTTGCAAGCGGCCAAAGAGATCGCCAGCAAACCGCCCGTGGCCATCTGGGGCACCAAGCAAGTGCTGCACTACGCCCGTGACCACAGCACCGAAGACAGCCTGCGCCACATGGGCTGGCTGCAAGGTGCAATTTGGAGCAACGCCAATGTGCGCGAGGCCATCAGTGCCATGCAACAAAAACGCCAGCCCAATTTCGCGCCGCTGCCGGCGCTCAAGGGGTTTCGCGAGTTTGGCTGAAGCTCTGGCCCTCTTGTTGCCAACCCCACCAAAATTTCCCAATCCGCCGATGATCTCCAGGGTGTTTGAACAACACCCGAAGACCTCTTAGACTGGATCGGATGGCTTTATGTGACCAACAAGTAGCTGGTCAATCCATTCGTTGCAGAAGGTTATGTTTGGCCTTTTTTGATGTGCGGCATCTTCTTGCAATTTGACCTTTTTCACAAAATTCAGGACACCCATAAAAAAAACGGCCCCGAAGGGCCGTTTTTCATGAGGTCAGCGCCGCAGCTCAGACCGTCGCGTTTTTCGCGTTGTCCACGTACTCTTCAATCTGGTTGAAGTTCAGGTACTTGTAGATCGCGGCGCCGTCTTTGTTCACGATGCCCATGGCTTCGTGGTACTCGGCCACCGTGGGGATGTGGCCCAGCTTGGACGCAATCGCCGCCAACTCTGCTGAGGCCAAGAACACGTTCGTGTTCTTACCCAAGCGGTTGGGGAAGTTGCGCGTCGAGGTGGACACCACGGTGGCGCCTTCGCGCACTTGGGCTTGGTTGCCCATGCACAACGAGCAGCCGGGCATTTCGGTGCGGGCACCTGCAGCGCCGAAGTTGGCGTAGTGGCCTTCTTTGATCAGCTCGCTCTCGTCCATCTTGGTCGGTGGGGCGACCCACAACTTGACGGGGATGTCGCGGCTGCCGCCCAGCAGCTTGGCTGCGGCGCGGAAGTGACCGATGTTGGTCATGCACGAACCGATGAAAGCTTCGTCGATCTTGGTGCCGGCCACGTCGGACAAGAACTTGGCGTCGTCCGGGTCGTTGGGGCAGCACAGGATCGGCTCTTTGATCTCGTTCATGTCGATCTCAATGACATGCGCGTATTCGGCATCTTTGTCGGCCTCGAGCAGGTTGGGCGCGTCGAGCCAGGCCTGGACCTTCTCGATGCGGCGCTGCAGCGTGCGCTTGTCTTCGTAGCCGTTGGCGATCATGTTTTGCATGAGCACGATATTGGACTTCAGATACTCCTCGACCGGCTCCTTGTTGAGCTTGATCGTGCAACCGGCGGCTGAACGCTCGGCGGAGGCGTCAGACAGTTCAAACGCTTGCTCGACCTTGAGGTTGGGCAGGCCTTCGATTTCCAGGATGCGACCCGAGAACTCGTTGATCTTGCCGGACTTGGCCACGGTCAAGAGGCCCTTCTTGATGGCGTACAAAGGAATCGCGTGCACCAAGTCGCGCAGGGTCACGCCGGGCTGCATCTCGCCTTTGAAGCGGACCAACACCGACTCGGGCATGTCCAGGGGCATGACGCCGGTGGCGGCACCGAAGGCCACCAAGCCTGAGCCGGCGGGGAAGCTGATACCGATGGGGAAACGGGTGTGCGAGTCGCCGCCGGTACCGACGGTGTCGGGCAACAACAGGCGGTTGAGCCAGCTGTGGATCACACCGTCGCCGGGGCGCAAGGACACGCCGCCGCGGTTGCTGATGAAGGCAGGCAGTTCGCGGTGGGTCTTGACGTCCACGGCCTTGGGGTAAGCGGCTGTGTGGCAGAACGACTGCATGACCATGTCGGCGCTGAAGCCCAAGCAGGCCAAGTCTTTCAACTCGTCGCGGGTCATCGGGCCGGTGGTGTCTTGTGAGCCCACGGTGGTCATCTTGGGTTCGCAGTAAGTGCCGGGACGCACGCCCTGGCCTTCTGGCAAACCAACCGCACGGCCGACCATTTTTTGCGCCAGGGTGAAACCTGCCTTGGTCGATGCCGGCACGCTGGGCAAGCGGAACACGGTAGACGCGGGCAAGCCCAAGAACTCACGCGCCTTGGCGGTGAGCGAGCGGCCAATGATCAGGTTGATGCGGCCGCCGGCGCGCACTTCGTCAAACAGCACATCGCTCTTGAGTTTGAACTCGGTCACGGTAGCGCCGTTTTTCACGATCTTGCCGTCGTAGGGCAGGATGTCGATGACGTCGCCCATCTCCAACTGGGACACGTCGACTTCAATCGGCAATGCGCCAGAGTCTTCTTGGGTGTTGAAGAAGATGGGGGCGATCTTGCCACCCAAGGTCACGCCACCAAAACGCTTGTTGGGCACGAACGGAATGTCTTGGCCGGTGGCCCAGATCACGCTGTTGGTGGCCGATTTGCGGCTGGAGCCGGTGCCGACCACGTCGCCCACGTAGGCCACCAAATGGCCTTTTTTCTTCAGGTCGTCGATGAACTGCATGGGGCCGCGTTTGCCGTCTTCTTCGGGCTTGAACTCCGCGCCGGGGCGGGTGTTCTTGAGCATGGCCAAGTAGTGCAGCGGGATGTCGGGGCGGCTCCAGGCGTCGGGCGCGGGCGACAGGTCGTCGGTATTGGTCTCGCCAGGCACCTTGAAGACGGTGACGGTGATTTTTTTCTCGACTTCGGGGCGGCTGGTGAACCACTCGGCCTCGGCCCAGCTTTGCATGACTTCTTTGGCCTTGGTGTTGCCGGCCTTGGCTTTTTCGGCGACGTCATTGAAGAAGTCGAACATCAACAAGGTTTTCTTGAGGCCTTCAGCAGCCACACCAGCGACTTCAGCGTTGTCGAGCAACTCGATCAAGGGGTGCACGTTGTACCCACCCACCATGGTGCCCAGCAACTCAGTGGCTTTGGACTTGGAGATCAGGGCCACTTGGACTTCGCCATGGGCCACAGCAGCCAAGAAGGAAGCCTTCACTTTGGCCGCATCGTCCACGCCCGGTGGCACGCGGTGGGTCAACAAGTCCATCAAGAAGGCGTCTTCGCCTGCAGGTGGGTTCTTGATCAGCTCGATCAGATCCGCCACTTGTTTGGCATCAAGAGGCAGGGGCGGGATGCCCAATGCAGCGCGTTCGGCTGCGTGTTCACGGTACGCTTTCAACATGGTTTTTTCTCCGGTCAGTCAAAGTCAATCGTTGGATTTGCCCGTGCCGGTTTTGTCAAACAGGCTGGGCTGCGGGTTGGTTTTCATGTCCTGGCCATAGGCCACTTGTTCGGGGTGTGCGCAGTCGTCGGCCAAGCGTCGGCCTTTTTTCTGGTCCATCAGCATGGACTTGTTGGCCAGTTGCAGCCACACGGCACCGGCTTTCTTGTCTTCAAGGCGCAGGGCACCGGTGCTGGTGCGCACGGGGTACATGCGGTAACGAAAGCCTTTGCCCTGCACATGAAAGTAACCGGGTGCCGCCGCATCGGCTTGGACACGAACGCTGGCCCCCATCTCGCAGGGCATGAGGCCTTGGTGGATTTGCTGGGCAATGGCCAGATCTTGTGTCATTGAATCTGAGTCGCTCAGGGCTACAGGTGCAACCGCAGCCGAAGTCGTCGCATCAGGCGTATCGCTGCGCTGGGGCGACAGCTCAGTCCAAGCGGGAAGTGGCTGCATGGGCGCAGAAGAATGGGCCACGCTGGGCTGAGGCGCAGACACGAAGCTGGGGCCGACCTTCTCAAGGGGCGCAGCAGCGGTCAGCGGTGTGTTCGTCTGCTCAGCGCCCTGATTCAAGACGGCCGCTACAGCGGCGGCCTGTGCAGCCGCCTCAGCAATGGCACGTGCCTGCAGGCGGGCCGTGAGGTCGGTCGCCGCACGTGCCTTGGCCTGCGCAGACGTTGGAGGGAGCTTGGCTTTGGCGCCGGAATGACCCTGGCTTTGCGCCCAGGCAGGCAGCAGCAGCACGGCACAAACCAACACCACAAGACGCTTGAGCATGGACCACCCTTTGAAGACTGCGGCCATCATGACAGGCTGCGCTGCGCGCTCTTGGGGGTCACACCCAACAAAGCCTGCATCGGGGCTGGTAAATGGCGACCGGTCTGGTGCGCTCGCTCGATCAGTTGCCAGAAAAAACGGTAACTGGCCCGGTCATGCAATTGACCAGCGTGGCTGATCGGTGCCCAGTCAACGGCTTGGGCGGCCAAAATGATCTGGCTGGCTTGTTCTATTTGCGCCTCACTGGGCGCCATGGCCTCCAGGATTGGGCGAATCTGGTCGGGGTGGATGCTCCACATGCGGGTGTAACCCAGCTCACGGGCGGCCTTTTGGGCTGCCGAGCGAATGGCGTCGGTGTTTTTGAATTCGGTGACCACGCAGTGGGAGGGCACTTTGCCGTGGGCGTGGCAGGCGCTCGCAATCTCGAGCTTGGCGCGCATCACCAAGGGGTGTGTGAATTGCCCCTGAATGCCCATCCCCTCGGCGGGAATGGCACCGGCATGGGCCGACACAAAATCCATCAGGCCAAAACTGATCGACTGCACGCGAGGGTGGGCGGCGATGTCAAAGGCCTGGTGCACGGCAGCGGGCGACTCGATCAGCACATGCACCGGCAAATGGCCTGCGCCTGCCGTGATCAAGGCGGCTTGAACGCGGTCCACATCGGCCAGGCTCTCGACTTTGGGCACCATGATGTGCGTCAGCACGCGGCCAGCCCGGCCCGCAATGTGGCTCATGTCGGCTTCAAAACTGGGGTGGTCCACCGGGTGGACCCGCACCGCAATGCGCGCGTCGGCGCGAGCAGCTTTGGTGGCCAGTGCCAGCTCGGTCACCAGCGCCGCGTGTTCGACTTCGCCACCGACTGGCGCACCGTCTTCACAATCCAGGGTGACATCAAAAACGCAAGTGCCAAATTCTTGTGTCATCTCGGCCTGCAGCTGCAGGCTCTTGCGCATCCGCGCCTCCACCCCGCTGTAATGATCACATACCGGCAGCTGAACGCTTCCGGCTTGTGCCCCCAGCAAGATGTGGCGCGGATGACTCACTTTGACGACTCTGCCCTGAATCAGATCAGGTGGGCCACGCCCGCTTGCTCGTCGGTCAACTCTTTCAGAGTCTTGTCGATGCAGCCTTGGCTGAAAGCGTCAATGTCCAGACCTTCCACGACTTTGTATTCGCCGTTTTCGCAGGTCACGGGGAAGCCAAACATCACATCTTTAGGAATGCCATACCAGCCTTGCGATGGGATACCCATGGTGACCCATTTGCCATTGGTGCCCAGGGCCCAGTCGCGCATGTGGTCGATGGCGGCGTTGGCTGCCGAGGCTGCCGAGGACAGGCCACGCGCTTCAATGATGGCAGCGCCGCGCTTGCCCACGGTGGGCAGGAACACGTTGGCGTTCCATTCCTGGTCGTTGATCATGTCCTTGACGGATTCGCCGTTGATGGTGGCGAAACGGTAGTCGGCGTACATGGTGGGCGAGTGGTTGCCCCAAACGCACAGTTTTTCGATGTCGGCCACGGCCTTGCCAGTCTTGGCAGCGATTTGCGACAGGGCGCGGTTGTGGTCCAAACGCAACATGGCGGTGAAGTTACCAGGCTTGAGATCAGGCGCGGCTTTCATAGCGATGTAGGCATTGGTGTTGGCGGGGTTGCCCACAACCAGCACTTTGACGTCGCGCGAAGCCACAGCGTTCAGGGCCTTGCCCTGCGCAGTGAAGATGGCGCCGTTGATGGCCAGCAACTCGGCACGCTCCATGCCGGGGCCGCGTGGACGCGAACCGACCAACAAAGCGTAGTCCACGTCCTTGAAGGCGGTCATCGGGTCACCGTGGGCTTCCATACCCACCAACAATGGGAATGCGCAGTCTTCGAGTTCCATCATCACGCCCTTGAGCGCTTTTTGAGGACCTTCGACAGGCACTTCGAGCAATTGCAGGATGACGGGCTGGTCTTTGCCCAGCATTTCGCCAGAGGCGATGCGGAACAACAATGCGTAACCGATTTGACCTGCTGCGCCGGTAACGGCAACGCGGACGGGCTTTTTGCTCATGGTGGAAAACTCCGAAGTGTTGAAAACAAGCGTTGCGGTCCGCTGCCAACATCCATGTCGGCAAGGCCGTCCGGCGCACCGGACCCGCGCTGGCGGTCTTTGTCCTAACAAAGCCACCAGTGCAAGCAAACAGCTTTCGAGTGTACCCGCGAAAACCCTGATTCGTCAATTTGTCTTATGTCTTATATAAGATATGATGGCGCATCTGACATGCCCCTGACCCGCATGCCCTGCCCGCCCACATGAACCACTCATTGCCCCCAAACGACCCCACCGTTGCAGCAGCCGAATCTGCGGTCGCCACACCCGCATTCAGCCCGCTGTACCAGCAAATCAAGGGCTTGATCCTGCAAAGCCTGCAGGCGAGCGAGTGGAAGCCCGGTGAATCCATTCCCAGCGAAATGGAACTGGCTGCGCGTTACCGGGTGAGCCAAGGCACCGTACGCAAAGCCATCGACGAACTGGCCAGCGGTCACCTGCTGATCCGCAAGCAAGGCAAAGGCACATTTGTCGCCACCCATTCAGAGCACCAGGTGCAGTACCGGTTTTTGAAACTGGTGCCCGACCAAGGAGATCTCAACACCGAAGGTCCGGCCCAGCGCGAGATCATCGACTGCAAGCGCTTGCGCGCCTCGGCCGAGATCGCGCGCGCCCTGGCTCTGCGCTCTGGCGACACCGTGCTGCAGGTCAGAAGAGTTCTTTCGTTTGCGAACGTCCCCACCATCCTAGAAGACTT
This sequence comes from Limnohabitans sp. Bal53, assembly GCF_003063355.1. Lineage (GTDB taxonomy): Bacteria > Pseudomonadota > Gammaproteobacteria > Burkholderiales > Burkholderiaceae_C > Limnohabitans_A. The sequence continues at coordinate 214,432 of NZ_NESH01000001.1, forward strand.
GTGGTTGCCGGGCACCCCCTTCAAAGGCCTGACGGCCGAGCGCCTGGCCGACTACCACGGCCCCATGTACGCCCTGTTTGAAACCGAGTTCGGTGTACGCATGGTGCGTGCCGAAGAAAAGATTCGAGCCGTGTTACCCGACAAGGGCCAAAGGGAATTGCTGCAGCTGCCCGCCAACACCCCCTTGCTCAGCGTGGAGCGCATTGCCTACACCTACAACAACACCCCGATGGAGCTGCGGCGCGGCTTCTACCGCACCGACACACACCATTACCACAACGATTTGAACTGACCCCAACTGCCCATCCATGTCTTGTAGAAGACTGTCGCTGAAATGCTCGCGTCAGTTTGCTGCGTTGCAATAGAATCCACCCGGCTTGTTATCCACAACACAAACGCGTATCACCCAGAAAGTACCCACATGACTGAACTCGCCCGCAAGCGGCCTGAATTCCGCAACATCAACGCCTTGAAAGACTTGCCCACGTACCGCCTGCCGGTCGCTGGCATCGTCTCCATCCTGCACCGCATCAGCGGTTTTCTGATGTTTTTGCTGATGCCCCTGTTCATCTGGCTTTTTGACAACTCCATCACCTCCGAAGTCTCTTTCGCCAAGCTGTCTGCCGCCTTCGGCATCGGCATCGGTTTTGTGCCCGGCTGGTTCTTCAAGCTGTTGGCCCTGGCCCTGATCTGGGCCTACCTGCACCACTTCATTGCCGGTGTGCGCCACATCTACATGGACGCCTTTCATGCCGTGACCAAAGAATTCGGCAAGTCCTCTGCCGTGGCCACCATGGTGCTGAGCCTGGGCTTGACCGCCGTGCTGGGCGCCAAGCTGTTTGGCTTGTACTGATTTCTCCGCCCCTCATTCAAAACAACAAGGAAACTGACCTATGTCGTCCGTGAATTACGGCTCCAAACGCATCGTGACCGGTGCTGGCTATGGCTTTCGCGACTGGCTGGCCCAACGTGTGACCGCCGTCCTGATGGCGCTTTTCACTGTGGTCTTGCTGGCCCAAGTGATCTTCACCTCCGGCCCCATTGGCTACGAAGAGTGGGCTGGCATTTTTGCCTCGCAGTGGATGAAGGTCCTCACCTTCTCCGTCATCATCGCCTTGCTCTACCACGTCTGGGTGGGCATGCGTGACATCTGGATGGACTACATCAAGCCCCTGGCCTTGCGCCTGGCCTTGCACGTCTTCACCCTCGTCTGGCTGGTCGGCTGTGCCGGCTGGGCTGTTCAGGCCCTGTGGCGCCTGTGATGCGTCAGCCCTCGCCTGTTAATGCGCTGAAACCACACCAACCAAGATAAACCATGAGCTATACCAAAGACAAAATCACCACCCGCAAGTTTGACGTCGTGATCGTCGGCGCCGGTGGTTCGGGCATGCGTGCCTCGCTGCAGCTGGCACGTGCTGGCCTCAATGTGGCCGTCCTGTCCAAAGTGTTCCCAACACGTTCACACACCGTTGCAGCCCAAGGCGGCATTGGCGCCTCGCTGGGCAACATGTCGGACGACAACTGGCACTACCACTTCTACGACACCATCAAGGGCTCCGACTGGCTTGGCGACCAGGATGCGATCGAATTCATGTGCCGTGAAGCGCCCAAGGTCGTGTACGACCTGGAGCACATGGGCATGCCATTTGACCGCAACCCTGATGGCACGATTTACCAGCGTCCATTTGGCGGCCACACCGCCAATTACGGCGAAAAGCCTGTGCAACGCGCTTGCGCCGCCGCTGACCGCACCGGTCACGCCATGCTGCACACCCTGTACCAGCAAAACGTCGCCGCCAAAACCAGCTTCTTTGTGGAGTGGATGGCGCTCGACTTGATCCGCGACGCCGAAGGCGACGTGGTGGGTGTGACCGCCCTCGAAATGGAAACCGGCGACTTGCACGTTTTGCACGCCAAGACCGTGCTGATGGCCACCGGTGGCGCAGGCCGCATTTATGCCGCCTCCACCAACGCGTTCATCAACACCGGTGACGGCTTGGGCATGGCAGCGCGTGCTGGCATTCCTTTGGAAGACATGGAGTTCTGGCAATTCCACCCCACCGGCGTGGCCGGTGCTGGTGTGCTCTTGACAGAAGGCTGCCGTGGCGAAGGCGCCATCTTGCTCAACAGCAACGGCGAGCGCTTCATGGAGCGTTATGCGCCCACCCTGAAAGACTTGGCCCCGCGTGACTTCGTGTCCCGCTGCATGGACCAGGAAATCAAGGAAGGCCGTGGCTGCGGCCCCAACAAGGACTACGTACTGCTCAAGCTCGACCACTTGGGGTCTGAAACCATCCACAAACGCTTGCCCTCGGTGTACGAAATCGGCGTCAACTTCGCCAACGTCGACATCACCAAAGAGCCAATCCCCGTGGTGCCCACCATCCACTACCAGATGGGCGGCATCCCGACCAACATCAACGGCCAAGTGGTCACGCAGACCGCCACAGACCACAACGCCGTGGTCAACGGTTTGTATGCCGTGGGCGAATGCTCTTGCGTGTCGGTGCACGGCGCCAACCGCTTGGGTACCAACTCGCTGCTCGACTTGTTGGTGTTTGGCCGCGCAGCCGGCAACCACATCGTCGACTTCGCCTCCAAAACCAAGTCGCACAAGCCCTTGCCCGCCGACGCCGCAGATTACACCTTGAGCCGCCTGAACAAGCTCGAAGGCCGTGGCGGTGAATACGCCCAAGACGTGGCCAACGACATGCGCGCCGCCATGCAGCAGCACGCTGGTGTGTTCCGCACCCAAGCCTCCATGGACGAAGGCGTGCAAAAGATCGCCGCCATCCGCGAGCGCGTCAATGCAATTGGCCTGAAGGACACCTCCAAGGTGTTCAACACCGCCCGCATCGAAGCCCTGGAAGTGGACAACCTGATCGAGAGCGCACAAGCCACCATGGTGTCTGCCGCTGCCCGCCGCGAGTGCCGTGGCGCCCACACCGTGAGCGACTACGAGCGCCCAGTCGACGACGCCGTGGCCCCATTGGGCCGCGACGATGCCAACTGGATGAAGCACACCCTGTGGCACAGCGCCGACAACAGCCTGACCTACAAGCCCGTGAAGCTCAAGCCCCTGACTGTGGACTCCGTGCCACCGAAGGTCCGCACGTTCTAAAGATTGTCTGGCCCGCTCACCTCCAGTGGCGGTCCATCACCCGAATACACCAGGAGTTCTTTCATGACCCTACGCACTTTTCAGATCTACCGATACGACCCTGACAAGGACGCCAAGCCTTACATGCAAACCATCCAGGTCGAACTGGACGGCAACGAACGCATGCTGCTCGACGCCCTGATGAAGCTCAAGGCCGTGGACCCCACCATTTCTTTCCGCCGCTCATGCCGCGAAGGCGTGTGTGGTTCGGACGCGATGAACATCAACGGCAAAAACGGCCTGGCGTGCCTGACCAACATGAACACGCTGCCCGGCACCATCACTTTGAAGCCCCTGCCCGGCCTGCCCGTGATCCGCGACGTGATCGTGGACATGACCCAGTTCTTCAAGCAATACCACTCGATCAAGCCCTACTTGATCAACAGCACCATCCCGCCTGAGACCGAGCGCCTGCAAAGCCCAGAAGAGCGTGACGAGCTGAACGGTCTGTACGAGTGCATCTTGTGCGCCAGCTGCTCGACCAGCTGCCCCAGCTTCTGGTGGAACCCCGACAAATTCGTGGGTCCCGCTGGTTTGCTGCAGGCCTACCGATTCATCGCCGACAGCCGCGACGAAGCCACCGCCGAGCGCCTGGACAACCTAGAAGACCCCTACCGTTTGTTCCGCTGCCACACCATCATGAACTGCGTCGATGTCTGCCCCAAGGGTCTGAACCCCACCAAGGCGATTGGCAAGATCAAAGAGATGATGATTCGCCGCGCAGTCTGATGACCGTCACCCCCATCCTGGAAGACGCGTCGCTGGTTGGAGCTGACCGCCTCGCCCCTTTGAGCGAGCGGTCGCTGAGCAAGCTGCGCTGGCGCAGCCGACGTGGCTTGCTCGAGAACGATTTGTTCATCGAGCGCTTTTTCAACCGCCACGCCACTGCGCTGACGGTTGGCCAAGCCCGGGGCATGTATGTGCTGATGGACCTGTCTGACAACGATCTCATGGACTTGCTGCTGCGCCGCACGGAACTGCAGACCGAGATCAGCACCGATGAGGTGCGCGAAGTCCTGGACATGCTGAGAGCCTGAGCCTGCCAAGGTTCATATCTGGAAACCCAAAGGAAACCCACCATGAAACTCGCCGATAACAAAGCCACCCTGTCGTTCTCCAATGGCAGCCCCAGCATCGACATGCCCGTCTACTCCGGCAACATCGGTCCGGACGTCATTGACATCCGCAAGCTGTACGCGCAAAGCGGCATGTTCACCTATGACCCAGGTTTCCTGTCCACAGCTTCTTGCCAGTCGGCCATCACCTACATAGACGGCGACAAGGGCGAGCTGCTGTACCGTGGCTACCCCATCGAACAGCTGGCCAACAAGGCCGATTACCTGGACACCTGCTACTTGCTCCTGAACGGTGATTTGCCCGTAGGCCAGCAAAGCAAGGACTTCCACAAGCTGGTCAACCAGCACACCATGGTCAATGAGCAGATGCAGTTTTTCCTGCGAGGCTTTCGCCGTGACGCGCACCCCATGGCCGTTTTGACGGGCTTGGTAGGTGCTTTGTCGGCCTTCTACCACGATAGCACCGACATCAACAATCCCGAGCACCGCCACATCGCGGCGATCCGCTTGATCGCCAAGATGCCAACCATGGTCGCCATGGCCTACAAGTACGGCATCGGACAGCCTTACATGTACCCGCGCAACGATCTGTCGTACGCAGGTAACTTCCTGCGCATGATGTTTGGCACGCCTTGTGAAGAGTACGTGGTCAACCCCGTGCTCGAGCGCGCCATGGACCGTATCTTCACACTGCACGCAGACCACGAGCAAAACGCCTCGACCTCCACCGTGCGCCTGTGCGGCTCGTCCGGCACCAACCCGTTTGCAGCCATCGCAGCGGGCGTGGCCTGTCTGTGGGGCCCTGCTCACGGCGGAGCCAACGAAGCCTGTCTGACCATGCTCGAAGACATCCAGAAAATGGGTGGCGTCTCCAAAGTGGGCGAGTTCATGAACCAGGTCAAAGACAAGAACTCCGGCGTGAAGCTGATGGGCTTCGGTCACCGCGTGTACAAGAACTATGACCCCCGCGCCAAACTCATGCAGGAAACCTGCAACGAAGTGCTGGCCGAACTGGGCCTGGAAAACGACCCCCTGTTCAAGCTCGCCAAAGAACTCGAAAAGATCGCCTTGGAAGACGAGTACTTCGTCAGCCGCAAGCTCTACCCCAACGTGGACTTCTACTCCGGCATCGTGCAACGCGCCATCGGCATTCCAGTGAACCTGTTCACCGGCGTGTTCGCCCTGGCCCGCACCGTCGGCTGGATCGCCCAACTCAACGAAATGATCAGCGATCCCGAGTACAAAATCGGCCGCCCTCGTCAACTGTTCACCGGCTCTGTGCGCCGCGACGTGCAGCGTTAATCGGATCCCAACCGGATCACCAAAGCCCGCCTTGTGCGGGCTTTTTTTTGCGAAATTGTCGTGACGCACCGCTGGGCGTCAACGGCTGACCGCCGTCATTTCGCTTTATCGCTGAAAAAATGGGAGTCCATTTTCCAACTCGTGGAATGCCATAACTGCTGTTCAGATCAGAGTCCGCTGCGAAGCACAAAGTCGAACATCCAGGTCATGACAAAATCTAGCTTTTCGCCTAAACCAAAGACCAGCATATGAACAAAGTTCAACTTGGCCAATCTGACCTGAAAGTCACCCCCATCTGCCTGGGCACTATGACCTTTGGCCAGCAGGTCAACGAAGTCGACGCGCACGCGATTTTGGACCGCTCTCTGGAAGCGGGTATCAATTTCATCGACACGGCTGAAATGTACGCTGTGCCTGCTTCGGCCGACACCTGCGGCGCGACGGAAACCTTCATTGGCCATTGGTTTGCCCAGAACCCCGGTGCCCGCGAGAAGTTGGTACTGGCCACCAAGGTAGCAGGCCCTTCGCGTGGCATGCCCTGGATCCGTGAAGGCTCGGGCATGACCGGTCAAGACATCTTGAACGCCTGCGATGCAAGCCTGCGCCGCCTGCAAACCGATGTGATCGACCTGTACCAAATCCACTGGCCCGAGCGCCATGCCCCGGTGTTTGGCATGACGTATTTCGACCCGGTCAAAGACAAATCGGTCACCTCGATTCACGAGCAGCTCGAAGCCTTGGCCAAATTGGTTCAAGCCGGCAAAGTGCGTTACATCGGTCTGTCCAACGAAACGCCTTATGGCGTGCACGAATTCGTGCGCCTGGCCGAGCAGCATGGTCTGCCACGCGTGGCCACGGTGCAAAACCCTTATTGCCTGGTCAGCCGCACCTACGACAACGGCCTGGACGAGACCTGCTACCGCCTGAACGTGTCCATGTTGGCCTATTCGCCGCTGGGTTTCGGCTTGTTGACTGGCAAATACGACAACGATGACCTGACCGGACCGCTGGTGCCCGATGGTGGACGCATTGCCCGTTATGACTCAATGCGCAAACAGCGCTGGGGTCGCCCGGAGGCCTTGGCTGCCGCCCGCCGCTACAACCAGTTGGCCCGCGACAACGGCATGACACCCACCCAGATGGCGCTGGCGTTTTGCTACCACCGCTGGAGCGTGGCCAGCACCATCATTGGCGTGACTTCGCTGGCGCAGCTCAACGAAGATCTGGCCGCTTGGAGCACCCAGCTTTCGCCAGAAGTGCTCAAGGCCATTGATGCCATTCGCTGGGAAATGCGCGATCCGGCCTTGTGACTTGGCTTGTTGATATCGGGCGATGGCCAAAAAAGACAAAGTCAGTGAAACCCCGGCCACGGCGCTCTTGCGCCAGCAGGGGGTGAGTTTCACCGAGCACCCCTACGAGTACCTGGAGCATGGTGGTGCCCAGCACAGTGCGCAGGTGCTGGGCATGGACCCGTTTGCCGTGGTCAAGACCCTGATCATGCAAGACCAAGACGCCAAGCCGCTGGTGGTGCTGATGCATGGCAACCGCAAGGTCTCGACCAAAAACCTGGCGCGGCAGATGGGCTTGAAGTCGGTTGAGCCCTGCGCCCCCGAGGTGGCCAACCGGCACAGTGGTTACTTGGTGGGCGGCACCTCGCCCTTTGCCACGCGCAGGGCCATGCCAGTCTTCATCGAAGAAAGCATCCTGGCGTTGCCGCGCATCTGCATCAACGGCGGCAGGCGCGGTTATCTGGTGGGCATCGACCCGCAGGTGTGTGTGCAACTGCTGGGCGCACAGCCAGTGAACTGCGCACTGGCAGAATGACGCCCGTACAAGAAATAGGGAGATGTGGATGGATGCCTTGATTCCAGTGGCCGTGGTGGTGCTCAGTTATTTGTTGGGTTCGCTCAGCTTTGCGGTGATCGTGAGCCGCTTGATGGGCCTGAACGACCCTCGCAGCTATGGCAGCAAAAACCCGGGAGCCACCAATGTGCTGCGCTCGGGCAGCAAAAAGGCGGCAATCCTGACTTTGCTGCTGGACGCCCTCAAAGGTTGGCTGCCGGTGGCCATGGTGCTGGCTTGGGGGCCGGATCACGGTTTAGGTCCGGACATTGCCGCATTGGCCGGTCTGGCCGCGTTTTTGGGACACCTGTACCCGGTTTTTTTCGGGTTTGTGGGCGGCAAGGGTGTGGCCACAGCGGTGGGCGTGGTCATAGGTGTGCATGGCACGCTGGCCCTGGCCACGGTGCTGAGCTTTGCCATTATTTTGTATTTCAGCCGCTACGTGTCCTTGGCCTCCATGGTGGCTGCGGTGTTCGCGCCGGTTTTTTACCTGTTTGGCGATGGTGTGGCTTGGCAGGCCACGGCCCCTGAGGTCTTGAGTCTGTCGGCCATGGCCTTGCTGCTGGTGTGGCGTCACCGTGAAAACATCCATCGCCTGCTGGACGGCACCGAGTCAAAATTGGGAAGGAAAAAACCATGAGCACCGACATTCAGCGGCTGCATGTAGCCGCTCGTTACAGTGAAGCGGCTGTTTTTAATGGCGTGGTGTATTTGGCAGGAATGGTGCCCGAATGCGAGGCCACCGACATCCGCAGCCAAACGGCCGATGTGTTGCAGCAGATTGAGCGGCGCTTGACGGAAGCGGGCAGCGACAAAACCCGCATCCTGCGCACACAGATTTACCTCCAACACATCACCGACATCGCGGCCATGAACGAGGTGTGGGATGCCTGGGTGGTGGCAGGCAGTGCGCCACCGCGCGCCACGGTGCAGGCTGCGTTGGCCGATCCGGCCTATTTGATCGAGGTGGTGGTCACGGCTGCAGTCAAGCCTTGATGTGCGAGGCTTTTTGAGGTCAAAAAAATGGGCATCTCTTGATGCCCATTTTCCATTCCGATCAGCCCGGCATCACATGCGCTCAAAAATCGCAGCAATGCCCTGGCCACCGCCGATGCACATGGTCACCAGTGCGTAGCGGCCATTCACACGCTGCAATTCGTACAGGGCTTTGACGGTGATCAGCGCGCCCGTGGCACCGATGGGGTGGCCCAGCGAAATGCCCGAGCCGTTGGGGTTGACCTTGGCGGGGTCCAGACCCAGCTCGCGCGTCACGGCGCAGGCTTGGGCGGCAAAAGCTTCGTTGGCCTCGATCACGTCCAGGTCGTTCACACTCAGGCCGGTTTTCTTGAGCACGGCTTGTGTGGCCGAGATCGGGCCCACACCCATGATCTTGGGGTCCAGACCGGTGTGGGCATAACCGACCAAACGGGCCATGGGCTTGGCACCACGGGCTTTGGCGGCACCGGCTTCCATCAGCACCACGGCGGCTGCCGCGTCGTTGATTCCGGAGGCGTTGCCAGCGGTCACGGTGCCGTTTTCCTTCACGAACACAGGCTTGAGCTTGGCCATGTCTTCGAGCTTGCAGCCGGGGCGGAAGTGCTCGTCGGTGGCATAAGCAATCTCGCCTTTTTTGCTTTTGAGCATGACCGGCATGATCTGGTCTTTGAAGCGACCCTCTGCCGTGGCGCGTTCAGCGCGGTTGTGGCTTTCCAGCGCCAAGGCGTCTTGCATTTCGCGGGTGATGCCGTATTTGGCGGCCACGTTTTCGGCCGTCACGCCCATGTGAATGTTATGGAAGGGGTCGTGCAGCGCGCCGATCATCATGTCGATCATTTTGGTGTCGCCCATGCGTGCGCCAAACCGGGTGGCCAGACTGGCGTAGGGCGCGCGGCTCATGTTTTCTGCACCACCGCCGATGGCGATGTCGCAGTCGCCCAGCAAGATGGACTGGCTGGCGTTCACGATGGCCTGCAGGCCTGAGCCGCACAGGCGGTTCACGTTGTAAGCGGGGGTAGCTTCACCGCAGCCGCCGTTGATGGCGGCCACGCGGGACAAATACATGTCTTTGGGTTCGGTGTTGACCACATGGCCAAACACCACATGCCCGACATCTTGGCCGTCTGTGCCCGCGCGCGACAGGGCTTCGCGCACGACTTGTGCGGCCAGCTCGGTGGGCGGAATGTCTTTGAGGCTGCCGCCAAAGGTTCCAATGGCGGTGCGCACACCGCTGACAACAACAACTTCACGGCTCATGGGAGGTCTCCAGATTTACAAAATAAACAAACGGGTAGAGGGTACAACGTCGATCAGTGTCAGGCACCATGGCTACAGCGGCCTGACAAGGGGCGGGTGGGATAGCGCAGGACTTTCAGCCCCGCACGTCGGCCACGGGTTCGCGACCGAAATCGGGCCGGGCCAGAAAGCGCAGCACCTGCTCGGCCGCCTGTGCGGGCGAGCTGAGCTGGCCCAGAGCTTTGAGTTGCAAAAACTTCGATTGGTCCGGAAACACTTCGCCCGCCGCACCGCGCAGTTGCACCTGCATGTCGGTGTCGATCACGCCAGGCGCCAAAGAACAGACTTTGGCACCGTTGGCGTGCAGGGCTTCGTCCAGGGCCAGGCAGCGGGTGAAATGGTCCATGCCTGCTTTGGCCGCGCAGTAGCCCGCTTGTGAAGCCATGGGGTAGCGCCCCAGGCCCGAAGAAATATTGAGCACTTTGCGGGGCACAGGCCAGTTGTCGGTGGCCCCCAAGAACGCCGCACACAAGGCCATGGGCGCTTCCAGGCCCACGCGCAGGGCCAGGGCCAGATCAGCGGGCTGGGACTGACGCAGCGGCGCGATGGGCGGGATGACGCCCGCGTTGTTGATCAGGCTGGCGCTGGCGAAATCCGCCGGGTTTTGGCTTTGCAGCCACTCGCGCAGGCGTTTGCTGGCCCCTTCCCCATCGGCCAGGTCGTGGATCCATTGCGTGAGGGGCACGTGGGCTTTTTGGGCGGCTTCGGCCAGATCGGGGTTGGTGTTGCGTGAGATGCACAGCAGGCTGTTGCCCGTTTGCAGCAATTGTTCGGCGATGGCCAGACCCATGCCGCGTGAGCCGCCTGTGAGGATGAAGAGGTGATGTTGCATGGTGCCATGTTAGGCGCAAGGTCGCTGCCAGCAAAGCCTGGCAGGTCACCAAGGTGCAACCGGCTGGGTGTGAAGAAGCCTGTTGGGGTTCTGATCATCGCGGTCGGAGACCGCTCCTACGGGGGGCCGCGTACTGGGTAGAGGCGGTTTTCTGTGGGAGCGGTCTCCGACCGCGATCCCCCATTCGCAATAGGCAGCTCAAGTTGTCAACCGCCTTGTGCTGCCCGGATCCGGTTGACCTGCAAGGGCGTGACCTCGCTGGCCTGATTGCCCCAGCGGGTGCGAAGGTGGGTCAGCACAGCCGCGATGTCGCGGTCTTGCAGGTCCAGCAAAGCAGGCGGCATGCCGAAGGGGCGAGGATGACCTTGCGTCGCTGGGCCGTAGCCGCCGTAGAGCACCAATTGCACCAGGTTGGTGGGGTCGTTCAGCAGCACGGCCCGGTTGCCCGCCAGGGCGGGGTAAGCCACCTCGCCCGAGCCGGTCTTCATGCCTTCGCCTTGCTCGCCGTGGCACTGCAGACATTGGTTTTCATAGACTTTGCCCCCCAGTGTGGCCACTTGCAGGCTGATGCGTGCAGGTTGAGGCTTGGCAGGTGTCGGCTGGGGCGTGCTTTGGGCGCGTGATTGCAAGTACACGGCCATGGCGTACAAGTCGGTTTCTTTCAAGAGCTGCAGGCTGTGCTGCACCACTTCGCCCATGGGGCCGCTGGTTTGGGCGGTGTTGGAGGCGCCAGTGCGCAGCAGCCGCACGATCTCGGGCAGGGGTGTGTTGGCCATGCCGGTTTCGGCGTCGCGCGTCAGGTCGGGCGCGTACCAATTGGCCACCGGCATCAGCCCACCCGACAAGTCGTTCACCGCACCGCTGGCCCCCAGCGCATTGCGTGGGCTGTGGCAGGCGGCGCAGTGGCCCAGGCCTTGCACCAGGTAAGCACCTCGATTCCATTCGGCGCTTTGCGATTTGTCTGGCTGAAAAGGGCTGGGCTCAAAAAACAGACTGCGCCACACGGCCAGCGCGGGCTGCGTACCCACGGGCCAGACCAAGGTGTGGGCCGGCTGGGCTTGCACCACCGGGGGCAGGGTCTTGAGCCAAGCCAAGATGGCATCGCTGTCCTGGCGCGAGATGACGCTGGTGTGGTTGTAAGGAAAAGCCGGGGCCAGCAATCGCCCGTTGGGGGATCGACCACGGTGCATGGCTTGCCAGAAGTCTTGCGCCGTCCATCGGCCCAGGCCCGTCTCGGGGTCGGGCGTGAGGTTGCTGCTGTACACACCGCCATAGGGTGTGTCGAGGCGCCGACCGCCCGCAAAAGGTGTGCCGCCCCGGGTGGTGTGGCAGGCCATGCAGTTGCCCGCCAGAGCCAGATAGCTGCCTTGTTCGATCTGGGTTTCGGTGATGGGGGCTGAAAGGGCCGTGTGGTCGGGTTGCGGCCCCACCAAATCGCCCCAGTTGTCCCACACCACCCCTAAGGCCAGCACTAGAAGGCTGATCAATGTGACCCAGCCCAGGCGTTTGACCGGGTGCACGCCTTGCCCTATGCGCTTCATGGCTTGCCTCCGTTCAGGGGCTTGGCGGTTGTGACCGACAACTCCGGCGCACTGCCGCAGCGCAATGCCTCGGGCAAGGCAGGCCCTGCAGGGGCTCGATCGGCAGGCCGGGTGTCCGCAGGCAGCGGCTGTCGAGCCAGCCAGCTCGACACGGCAATCAGGTCCTGCGCAGGCATGCGTTTGACAATTTCGGCCATGCAGTCGGGGGCGTGGGCACGGCGCTGCGCGGTTTGCCAGGCGCCCAGCTGCGCGTTCAGGTAGTCCAGTGGCAAGCCCAAGAGCCCCGGCACGTTGGGCTGCACGCCGGTCAGGCGCACGCCGTGGCACTGTGTGCAAGCGGGCAAGCCGCGTGTCGCGTCGCCTTGCGTCACCAGCTGCTGGCCTTTGGCCAAGCGCTCAGGCGTGATGGCGTTGTTGGCCGCAGGGGCGGGATAGGGCAGCTGCAGATCGGCGAAGTACTGTGCCATCTCACCCAAGTAGGCATCGGTCAAGGGGTCAACCAAGCGGGCCATCAGGTCGTAATGGCGGCGGCCTTGTGCGAAATTGCGCAGCTGGTTGTGCAGGTAACCCGCCGGTTTGCCTGCCAGGCGCGGGTAATAACCATCAGGCCCGGCGCGGCCTTGCTCGCCATGGCAGGCGGTGCAGGCACGGGTGCGCTCGGCCAAGTCGTCGGCAAAACGGGCTGGTTTTTGGGCGTTGAGTGGGCCTACACCCAAGGCAGCTGCGACCCAAAAAAGGCCTTTGAAAAGGTCTTTGAGGAACCAGACGCGGCGCTGGTGCAAGTGGGTTGGGGGATGATCCAGGGGGGCTGCGGGCCTGGGTGCGGTGAAATTCTGACTGCTTTTGAACGTCCTCATGCACTGAAGATAACCGATGCGGCGACAATGACGGGTTTTGCGCCGAAAGCCCTGTGGCCCAAGTGCGTTGTTTTTTCTTTATCTGTTTAAGCCATGTCCGATATCCAAGTCCGATTTGCCACCCTCCAAGACGCGCCTGCTGTGGCCGCATTGCATGTGAGCGCCTGCCGCGCCGCTTACGCAGGTCAAGTGCCCGATGCCCATTGGGACGCCACGCCCATGCCCAAACGCGTGTCGTTTTGGAAAGAGGCGATCGAGTATGGCGAGCCACAAGTCATGGTGGCGGTAGATGGCCGTGAGATCGTGGGCTTTGTGGGCTTTGACCGCTCGCGCGACCCGAAAAGCAAAAACACCACCGGCGAGATCTGGGCCATCTACGCCGCCCCAGACCGCATTGGCCAAGGCATTGGCCTGGCCTTGTGGGATGCTGCCCGCGAAGGCCTGGAAGACGAGGACTGCACCGATGTGACAGTCTGGCTGCCGCTGCTGCACGAGCGCACCTTGCGTTTTCATGACCTGGCCGGCTTCAAGCGCGAGATGAACACCGCCCGCACCGTGCCTCTGGGCGGTGTGAAAGTGGAAGAAGTTCGCCTCAAGCGCAAGCTCGGCTGAACGAACAGCCCTACTTTTGCGGCCCACGATGCACATCATGCTGGCCCCCATGGAGGGGCTGCTCGACCACACGCTGCGCGATGTGCTCACGCGCGTGGGTGGGGTGCACGAGTGCGTCTCTGAGTTCATCCGCGTGACCAACACGGTCTTGCCTCGCCGCGCTTTCATCCGGGTCGCGCCGGAGTTGCTCAACCGCAGCCGCACCAAGGCCGGCGTGCCAGTCAAAGTCCAGTTGCTGGGTTCGGACCCGGTGTGCTTGGCGGACAACGCGGCAGCTCTGGCCGAGCTCCAGCCGCACGGCATTGATCTGAACTTTGGTTGCCCGGCCAAAACTGTGAACCAGCATCGGGGGGGGGCCGTTTTGTTGGACGAGCCCGAGCTGGTCGGCCAGATCGTGGCAGCGGTGCGCCGGGCGGTGCCTGCACACATCCCGGTCTCGGCCAAGATGCGCTTGGGCTACAACGACGACAGCCGCGCTGAGGATTGCGCCCAAGCCATTGAATCGGCCGGGGCCAGCGAGCTGGTGGTGCACGCGCGCACCAAGGAGCACGGTTATCGCCCACCTGCCTACTGGGACCGCATTGCCGACTTGCGCCAGCATGTGCGTTTGCCCATCGTGGCCAATGGCGAAATCTGGACGGTGGCCGATGCGCTGCGTTGCCGCGAGGTGACGGGCTGTGACCGCCTGATGATCGGGCGCGGCATGGTCACCGACCCCGGGCTGGCGCTGGCCATTGCCCACCACCTGGCCACAGGGCAAGGCCGCGCACCGGGTCAGGGTGTGCCCTGGAGCACCTTGGTGGCATTGATGCAGGTGTTTTGGCAAGGTGTGAGCGCCCGTGTGGCCACGCGGCACCGGGCGGGGCGGCTCAAACAGTGGCTCAATTACATGCGCCGGGTCTACCCCGAGGCGCAGCAGGCCTTTGACGAGCTGCGTCTGGTGCACGACGCAGGGCAGATAGAACGTTGGCTGGCTTTGCACACAGCCCCAGCCCCGGAGCCTGCGATTTAATTCTGACTTGCGCTTTGGCTGGACAGCCGAAGGCGCGCTTTGTCGGCCCACATCTGCAGGCTCGCGAGCAAGTCCTTTTGGCTGAACGAGCAGCTTTCTTCGCTGAACAAGACGCTGGCCTCGATGCGGTCGAGCAAGGGCTGCAACACCTCGTCAAAACGTGCGGGCAGCGCCAAGGAGGCCGCTTGTGAGCGCCACAGGCGAATCATCTCGCTTTGCGCCAGTTGGCCATTTTGGCTTTGAGCCAGTGCGGTGTTCATGCGGTCGAGCGTTTCAAGGGCAGCACTCATGGGCCGGGTCTCCTGCAAGCGATGGGGTCAATTTCGAGGCGACAATCATGCCCCATGAAAGCCAAACCTCTCAAACCTATGCGCCTGGAAGACATTTTGTTCAGCCAGGGCTTTGGCACCCGCCGCGTGTGCGCGGGCCTGGTCCAGCAAGGCCATGTGCAAGTGCAGGGCCAGACCGTTACCGACGCGGGTGAATTTTTCGATCTGGAAGACCTGCATTTCACGGTGCAAGGCACCGATTGGCCCTACCTGGACAAAGCCTACGTGTTGCTGCACAAACCTGCGGGCACCGAGTGTTCGCAAAAACCATCCACCTGGCCGAGCATTTACACCTTGCTGCCTGCGCCTTTGCGCCAGCGTCCGCAAAAGGCGGCGGTGCAGGGCGTACAAGCCGTGGGGCGCCTCGATCAGGACACCACCGGCTTGTTGCTGCTGACCGATGACGGCCAGTTCATCCACAAGATGAGCTCGCCCAAGCACCATGTGCCCAAGGTGTACGAAGTCACCACCAAGCACCCGATCACACCCGACATGGTGGCCAAGCTGCTGGGCGGTGTGGTGTTGGACGACGATCCCAAGCCGGTCAGGGCAGCGGCCTGCGAGGCGGTGGGCGAATTGCACCTGAAACTCACCCTGACCGAGGGCAAATACCACCAGGTCAAGCGCATGGTGGCGGCCGTGGGCAACCGGGTCGAGGCCTTGCACCGTTCGCAAATCGGCGCTCTGGTATTGGGCGATTTGGCCCCTGGTCAATGGCGCTTTCTGACGCCATCGGATTTGGCGGCGCTCAAGCCCTGAGCTGCCACCTTCCTGGGCGGCCTTCAGGGCCGAAGGCTGGACAGGCTGGCCATGAAATCGGCCACCGCGCAAGCCACGGCCTCGGCTTGATCGCGGTGCGGAGAATGGCCGCAGTCGGGCAGTGTGAGCAAACGAGTGTGGGGCGCAGCTTGGGCGATGTCCTCGATCTGGGCCAGGCTGCCATAAGGGTCATCCTCGCCCTGGATGGCCAGCAAGGGCGCCTGGATGCCGGACAATTCGGCGCGGATGTCAAAACTGGCAAAAGCCGGACTTAGCCACACCTCGTTCCATTGCCAAAAAGCGCAATCCACATCGTCGTGGTAAGCGGCCAGTCGCTCGCGTAAAGCACCTTGTTCAAAAGCCTGGCGGGCTTGTTGAATGGCCTGCAGCGACATGGGCTCCACCATGACGTGGGGGGCCATAACGATGCAGCCGCGCACATCAAAACGGCTGGCGTGCAGCAATGCGATGGTGCCCCCGTCCGAGTGCCCGAGCAACACGGGCCTCTCAATGCCCAAGGCCTCAAGCAAGGCGGGCAAGACCTCGAAGGCTTCGCGGTGCATGTAGTCGGGCAACAAACGCCCATGACGCTGACCATCCAACTGCCCAGAGGGGCCACGCACATCGCGCACGGGGTCGGACTGGCCATAGCCCTGCCGCGAAAACACCAGGCCTGCGCACCCCAGTTGGGCGCAAAGGCGGCTGGGCCAGTCGCGCCACATGCGCACGCTGCCCAGGCCTTCGTGCAAAAAAACGAGGGTCGGACCATCGGCACCCGGGGGCGCGGTGATGCTCAGGGTTTCAAGCCCAATGCCTTGGATGTAAATTTTTGACATGGTGGTGGTTGATCCGAAGTCATCAGCGAAACACGATAAAACTTGGGCGTGATGGAGCAAGTCCGACGTGATTCGTTTTACTCACTTGATTTTGAATTTCCCGAACACCAGTGATCCGCCTGACACCGTTGATTGTCGGAGCTGAAGGACTGGCATCATCACTTGATCACACCAAGATTGTCGCAAAGAGGCCCTGGGGGGCTACTTGGAGCTGATTGCCAGCCCCAGAGCCTCGACATAGAGGGTACGTGTGCCGCCATAGGGTGCACGCTTGTGAATCAACTCTTGCTGCGGCCTGCAAAGACAAGTCATGAGAAAATGCCCGGTTTACCGAACCGGAGTATTTCCCATGGACGCAGAACGCATCAACCAGATTGGCACCACCCTCACCGACCTGAGCGCCCGGACCCAAGAGTTACGGGGGTATCTTTGACTACGATGCCAAATCTGAACGGCTGAGAACCGTCAACGCATCGCTCGAAGATCCCGCGGTCTGGAACGACCCGAAAAAAGCCCAAGAACTGGGCAAAGAGAAAAAAGCCCTCGACGGTGTGGTGGTCACCATCACCAACCTGACCAGCGAGCTGGCCGACAACCTTGAACTCTTCGAGATGAGCAAGGAAGAAGGCGACGACGATGGCCTGCTGACCATCGAGGCGGAAACCGCCAAATTGACTGCACTGGTAGAAGACCTCGAATTCCGCCGCATGTTCCGCCACGAGGCCGATCCGCTCAACTGCTTTGTCGACATCCAAGCAGGCGCTGGTGGCACTGAGGCCTGCGATTGGGCCAGCATGCTGCTGCGCCAGTACCTCAAATACGCCGAACGCAAAGGCTTCAAGGCCACTGTGGAAGACGAAACCCCGGGCGACACCGCGGGCATCAAGGGCGCGACGATCAAGATCGAAGGCGAATACGCCTTTGGCCTGCTGCGCACTGAAACCGGCGTGCACCGCTTGGTGCGCAAGAGCCCGTTTGACTCATCGGGCGGCCGCCACACCTCGTTCGCCTCGCTGTTTGTTTACCCCGAAATCGACGACTCGATCGAGATCAACATCAACCCGTCTGACGTGCGCACCGACACATTCCGTGCCAGCGGCGCGGGTGGTCAGCACATCAACAAGACCGACTCGGCTGTGCGCCTGACGCACATCCCCACCGGCATCGTGGTGCAGTGCCAAGACGGCCGCAGCCAGCACAGCAACCGCGACGTGGCCTGGCAACGCCTGCGCTCGCGTTTGTACGATTTCGAGATGCGCAAGCGCCTGGAAGAGCAGCAAAAGCTGGAAGACACCAAGACCGATGTGGGCTGGGGTCACCAGATCCGCAGCTATGTGCTGGACAACAGCCGCATCAAGGATTTGCGCACCAACGTCGAAATCTCGGCCACCCAAAAGGTGCTCGATGGCGACCTCGATGCGTTCATCCAAGCCTCACTGAAACAAGGCCTCTGAGCGGCTCAGACCTCAAACAAAACGGAGTTAGTGATGCGTGAAGGACAAACCTCAGCGATTCAACGGGCCGACTATGTCGCCCCAGCTTTTTGGATCGACACGGTCGATTTGACCTTTGATCTGGAACCGGCCAAAACCCGTGTTCTGAACAAGATGCGCCTGCGTCGCAACCCGGGCGTTGCGGCCCAGGCGCTGCGTCTGGATGGCGAAGACCTGAACCTGGCACGCGTGCTCGTCAATGGTTCTGGTACCTCGTTCAAGATAGACGGTGGCCAGTTGGTTTTAGAAAACCTGCCTCAAGGTGAAGACGCCTTTGATCTGGAAATTTTCACCACATGCAATCCCGAGAAGAACACCCAGCTGATGGGCTTGTACGTCAGCCAAGGCACGTTCTTCACGCAATGTGAGGCCGAGGGCTTTCGCCGCATCACCTACTTCCTGGACCGCCCTGATGTGATGGCCAGCTACAGCGTCACGCTGCGTGCCGACAAGGCCAAATACCCGGTGCTGCTCAGTAACGGTAACCTGGTTGAGCAAGGCGCGCTGGATGACGGTCGCCACTTTGCGAAGTGGGTCGACCCGCACAAAAAACCCTGCTACCTGTTTGCTCTCGTTGCGGGTCAACTTGTCGCTCGCGAGCAGCGCATCACCAGTCGAAGTGGCAAAGAGCATCTGCTGCAGGTGTTCGTGCGCCCGGGCGACCTGGACAAAACCGAACATGCCATGAACTCGCTCATGGCCAGCGTGGCTTGGGACGAAGCCCGCTTTGGTCTGCCGCTCGATCTGGAGCGCTTCATGATCGTCGCCACCAGCGACTTCAACATGGGGGCCATGGAAAACAAGGGCCTGAACATCTTCAACACCAAGTACGTGTTGGCCAACCCGAACACCGCCACAGACATGGATTTCGGTGGCATTGAATCTGTGGTCGGCCACGAGTACTTCCACAACTGGACGGGCAACCGCATCACCTGCCGCGACTGGTTCCAGCTCTCACTCAAAGAAGGTCTCACGGTCTTTCGTGACCAAGAATTCAGCCAAGACATGGCGGGCGAGGCGAGCGCCCGCGCCGTCAAACGCATCGAAGACGTCCGAGTGCTGCGCACGGTGCAGTTTGCCGAAGACGCTGGCCCCATGGCCCACCCGGTTCGCCCGGACAGCTACGTCGAGATCAACAACTTCTACACCGTCACCATTTACGAAAAAGGCTCCGAAGTCGTTCGCATGATGCAGACCCTGGTGGCCACGCCCAATGACAGCCTGGGCCGTGCTGGTTTCGCCAAGGGCATGGCGCTCTACTTTGAACGGCACGATGGCCAAGCCGTGACCTGTGACGACTTTGCACAAGCGATTGCCGATGCCAACCCTGACTCGGCACTGGCACAGAACCTGACCACGTTCAAGCGCTGGTACAGCCAAGCCGGCACACCACGCCTGCAAGCGACCGGCAGCTACAACGCCGCCGAGCGCAGCTACACCCTCACCTTGAGTCAAAGCTGCCCAGCCACCCCCGATCAGGACAGCAAATCGCCCTTTGTCATCCCCGCTACCCTGGGCCTGCTCGGCCGTGATGGGACTGCTGTGCCGTTGCAATTGGCGGACACCCACAACGCAGTGATGCAGCAAACTTTGGTGCTGACAGAAGCCAGCGCCCGCTTCACCTTTGTCAACATCGACAGCGAACCTGTGCCCTCACTGCTGCGCGGCTTCAGTGCGCCCGTGGTGCTGGAAGACGGTTTGTCAGCCGACGACTTGCTGATTTTGTTGGCCCACGACAGCGACGCCTTCAACCAATGGGAAGCCGGCCAGCGCCTGATGCTGCAAAGCGCCCTGCAGGCCATTCAGCAAAACAAGGACCTCACAGGCCAGCCCGTGCTCTCCGAGGCCCTCGTGGCCGCTTTACGCAATGTGCTGCGCCACCCCATGCTGGACGCGGCCTTCAAAGACCTGGCGCTCTCGCTGCCGTCTGAAAACTACATCGCCGACCAGCTGGACGTTGTGGAGCCTCAACGCGTGCACGCCCTGCGCGAGAACATGCGCCTGCAACTGGCCACCGCCTTACAAGCCGACTGGCAATGGGCTTGGGATGCGCACAAAAACAACGGGGCCTACACGCCCGACGCCAAGTCGAGCGGCCGCCGGGCTCTGGCGGGTTTGGCCATGACCATGCTCTGCGTGGCCGCCGTGCACAACGGCGATGCAGTCACCCCTGGCCGCGTGTTCCAGCAGTTCAAGGACGCAGGCAACATGACCGATCGCTTCAATGCCTTGTCAGCGCTGGTGGTGAGTGGCCATGCCCTGGCGCAAGACGCCTTGGCTTTGTTCCACAAAATGTTCAGGCACGAAGCCCTGGTGATCGACAAGTGGTTTGCCCTGCAAGCCAGTGCGCCCGACCGTGCCGGCGATGTGTTGCCGCGTGTGCGCCAACTCATGCAGCACCCAGACTTCAGCTTGCGCAACCCCAACCGCGCCCGCAGCCTGATTTCCAGCTACTGCAGCGCCAATCCGGCAGGTTTTCACCGCGCCGACGCGGCCGGTTATGTCTACTGGAGCGAGCAGGTGCTGGCGCTCGACGCCATGAACCCGCAAGTGGCCGCACGCCTGGCCCGCGCGATGGACCGCTGGAGCCGCTTGGCCGAGCCCTACCGCAGCGCAGCCAAGGTGGCCATCGAACGCGTCGCGGCCAAATCAGACCTGTCGAACGATGTGCGCGAAGTCATCAGCCGCGCCCTGAAAGCCGCATGAAGTTTGGCCTCTCGCGAAGCCACAAATGCGGCACCTGACCTCGACGCCAAAACCTAAGGAATGAACATGAGCTCCAAAATTTCCCTCTCCCGCTACCTGGTGGAACAGCAACGCGACAAAGGCCACATTCCGGCTGACTTGCGCTTGCTGCTCGAAGTGGTCGCGCGCGCCTGCAAAAGCATCAGCCACGCCGTGAACAAAGGCGCGTTGGGCGGTGTGCTGGGCAGCGCCGACAGCGAAAACGTGCAAGGCGAGGTGCAAAAGAAGCTCGACATCATCGCCAATGAAGTGCTGCTCGAAGCCAATGAATGGGGTGGACACTTGGCGGCCATGGCCTCCGAAGAGATGGACAGCATTTACTTGGTGCCCAACCGCTATCCGCAAGGTGAGTACCTGCTCATGTTTGACCCGCTCGACGGCTCGTCCAACATCGACGTCAACGTCAGCATTGGCACCATCTTCAGCGTGCTCAAAAAGGCGGATGACAACCAAGGCGTGACCGAGCAAGACTTTTTGCAACCGGGCAAGCAGCAAGTGGCCGCAGGCTATTGCGTCTATGGCCCACAAACCACCTTGGTCCTCACCGTGGGTGACGGCGTAGCCATGTTCACGCTCGACCGTGAACAAGGCTCTTTCGTACTGACACAAGAAAACGTCCAAGTGCCAGCCGACACCAAAGAGTTTGCCATCAACATGAGCA
Source organism: Limnohabitans sp. Bal53 (assembly GCF_003063355.1). Classification (GTDB taxonomy): domain Bacteria; phylum Pseudomonadota; class Gammaproteobacteria; order Burkholderiales; family Burkholderiaceae_C; genus Limnohabitans_A. The sequence goes on from NZ_NESH01000001.1 coordinate 235,781, forward strand.
ACATGCGCCATTGGGACGAGCCCGTGCGCCGCTACATCGACGAATGCCTGCAGGGCAAAGAAGGCACGCGCGGTAAGGACTTCAACATGCGCTGGATCGCCTCCATGGTGGCCGACGTGCACCGCATTTTGACGCGTGGCGGTGTCTTCATGTACCCCTGGGACAAGCGCGAACCACACAAAGCCGGCAAACTGCGTCTGCTCTATGAAGCCAACCCCATGAGCTGGTTGATCGAGCAAGCCGGCGGCGCGGCCACCAACGGCAAACAGCGCATCTTGGACCTGCAACCGAGCCAGCTGCACGAACGTGTGAGTGTGTTCCTGGGATCCAAAAACGAAGTTGAGCGCGTGACCCAGTACCACGCGAACGCCAACGCCTGATTTTTGCTGCTGGCTTTAGGGTGGGTGCCGGCAGGCCCGTCAGACCCGCCAGCAAAGCGAATCTCAGTGCGCAAGGCTCGACTTAGCCGGACAGCACCGACTTGCTCTAGCCCAGAAGCCCAGGCTTCTGGGCTTTTTTACGCGCGTCCTGTTGTCCGCGCGCCTGAGCCCACAGTCAACATTTCAAGCCGGTTCAAGGCCCCCAGGGCCTGCACGGCTTTGCGTGTGGCACCGGGCACGTTGCTGCCACTCGAGCGCAAATAGTGCAGCGCCATCGCCAAGGCATTTTCTGCTTCCTGGTGCATGGCCAAAGTGAAGTGGTCCTGGTGCACTGGGGCGCTGATGTGGCGCGAGTTCAGAGGTGTCAAGCGGGCTACGTTGGTCATGGGTTCATGCTCCTGTCTATGCATGCTGGATAGCATGAATGAAATTTATCAGCATTTAATTCGTATTTATTACTTTGACTTGTTTAAATTGCAACAAATTGAAATACCATCAATAGACAGTTCGGGTGTCAAGATCTCCCCAATGGCCCCCAACCACATCCTGAAGATCAGAAAGACGTTAAAAAAACAGCCACTCCAAGGAGTGGCTGCAGCGTGAACGAGACGTCCAAGATAACCAAAGGCAAACGGGCGCAGACCCAGTCAGGGCTGCCAGTCTCAATGCCCCGGATCAATCGTCGAGATCGGGGGGTAAACCATCGCCCTCCACCTGAGCCGGGGCCGCAGGCCCAGTCACCACCTGGCGCAAGGTTTCGCGCAACATTTTCTTCTCGGGTAGGCTCAAGGCACGGGCCAATCGTTGGCGCATGCGCAACAAAAGCTGGCGATCGACTTCCTGAGGAATACCTCTGCTGATCTGCAGCGCGTCACGCAGGTCTTCGCGCAGGTCTTCAGGTTCGTCGGCCCACCAGGCAGAAATCACCTCATGCATGGACTTGCGCAGCTCTTCCACATCCTCAACAGCCAAGCCCATGCCGATGGGCAGTTTGCCTTGCAGCATGTCGGCCAGGGCTTGTGAATTAACGACCACACGGCGGTCGGCCTGGGCCAGCAAACGGGCCCAACCCGGATCGGTGCGCACCATTTGCGGCATGTTGCGGGCCGACTCGTCGGCCAGCAGGTGAACGCTCAAGCCGCTAAGTTGGGCCTCATCGATGGTGGCCAAAAAGCGCTCGTCGTCGCTGGCCACCAGCACATGGTCGCAAGCATGGTGTTCAGCCAGTTGCTTGAGGTCGTGGCCCAGTGAGCGCAGCAGCGAGGCGCCCCCATCGGCATCGTGGGCCTGCACCAAGCGCACAATTTGGTCGTCGATGACCAGGCCATCGGAGCGGTCGCTGTACCAGTAGATGCGGCGCAGGTCCACATCCAGCGCAGCATGTGACAGGGCCTGGGACAGCAGGCTGAGTAAACCCTGGCGGTTGACCGATTCACCGGTGGCGCCCATCGCGCCTTGCTGAGCCAACCAGATCAGAAAGCGGCCATCGATCAAGGCCATACAAGTGCCGCCACGGTGCTCACCAAAACGGCGTTCGGAACGGGTATCGTGAGAAAAATATTCGCGTTTCATGAAATGACTTGAATCCATATGTATAAAACCAGTAACGTTGCTAAATAGGGCAACTCACCTATTTTACGGTCACGCCCTGCGGACACGGGCACCCGCCGACTGGGCAGCGCCAGCGCACCAGCCCTTGTCGGTTATAAATACCGCCTGTGTCCAAAAATCCAATCTTTGATCCGAGACAAGTCCCGGTTTGGCAAATCGACCACGACATGCCCGCTGTGCCGACTGCCGATTTACAGCCCGATGCCCTGAAAGCTCGGTTTGCGCAGCCGCCTGCTTGGCAGCCGGAAGTGGTGCGAGAAAGCTTCACCTCAGACCGCCCCCCAGCGCAGGCGGCGGTCTTGGTTCCCATCGTGATGCGTGGCCCAAAAGCCTCGTCACCTACGGTGCTGCTGACACACCGCGCTGCGCACATGAAGACCCATTCGGGACAAATCGCCTTCCCTGGTGGCAAGGTGGACCCCGAAGACGCGAATATGCAGGCCACCGCCTTGCGCGAGGCCGAAGAGGAAGTGGGTTTATCAGCCCGCCATGTGCAAGTCATAGGCGAGTTGCCTGTTTACATCACGGGCACCTCGTTTTGGGTAACGCCGGTGATTGGCTTGGTCACACCCGAATTTGAGCTGCGCCTGAATGCCGATGAGGTGGCCGATGTGTTTGAAGTGCCCCTGGCTTTTTTGATGAACCCGGCCAACCACCGCCGCCACGCCATGGACTGGCAAGGTGCGCGCAGGCAATGGTTCTCCATGCCTTACCAAGAGCAGCGCACGACAGCCCAAGGCCAGGTGCAGGCGGTGGAGCACTTCATCTGGGGTGCCACGGCCGGTATGCTGCGCAATTTTTACCATTTCCTGGTGGCCTCGCCATCCACATGAGAATGCCATGAGTTTTTTTGCCATCTTGCTGGCCCTGGTCCTGGAACAAGCCCGCCCCCTCAAGACCGATAACCAGGTCTTTGCTGCGGTCGAGCAGTGGACGGCCTGGGTAGTGCGCACCTTTGACGCAGGCACCCGCCCTCAGGCCTGGGTGACTTGGGGCGTCACCGTCCTTTCCCCAGCCTTGCTGGCCGTGCTCTTGCATTGGCTGCTCGATTGGACGCTGGGCTGGTGGGTGGCGGTGCTGTGGAATGTGGCCTTGCTTTATGTGACGCTGGGTTTCAGGCAATTCAGCCACCACTTCACCGGCATCCGAGAAGCCCTGGAAAACGGCGACGAAAACAAAGCCCGCGAGTTGCTGGCGCAGTGGCAGCAGGTGCAGGTGGGGCAAATCCCACGCAGCGAAATCGTGCGGCATGTGATCGAGTACTCGGTGATCGCCGCGCACCGGCATGTGTTTGGTGTGTTTTTTTGGTACGCCGCCTTGTCCATCATCGGCTTGGGGCCGGTGGGCGCGGTGATTTACCGACTGACCGAATTGGCGCAGCGGCGCTGGCAGGAGCCGTCAGCCGATGGTTCTTTTCCCAGCGAAGTGCTGCGCTCGGTCTCGGCACGCGCTTGGCAGGCGATCGACTGGTTGCCCTCGCGCATGACGGCCTTGGGCTTTGCCATCGTAGGTAGCTTTGAAGACGCCATGGACGGCTGGCGGCACCATGCACAGAACTTTCCGCAAGACAACGATGGCGTGATCCTGGCCGCTACGGCAGGGGCCATCAACATCCGTTTGGGCGGCGTTGCTTTGCAACCCGCCGCCGAGGGCGTGACCCCGCCGGAGAACGCGGACAGCAGCAGCACACCCGGTCGCGTGGCCAGTGTGGCGCACTTTGCACAGGTGGTGGGCCTGGTTTGGCGCACTGTCATCATGTGGCTGGTGCTGGTGGCTTTGCTGACCATGGCCAACTTGGTCGGCTGAATCCGCGAAGAATCTGGACTGAGGGTACGGTCAAAGCACCCCGCCCCTCACCATCGCTGCTGGCCCAATTCCTCAAACAACTGCGCGTAAATGCGGTGCCGGCGCACGCTGATGGTGCCGGGGTGCTCGGCGGTTTCGACCTGCGCCAACACGGCGCAACCGGGCTCATGCAAATGCGTGCAGTTGTAAAACTTGCAGCCGCCCAGATGTTTGCGCAAATCGGGCATGCATTCGGCCAAGCGGGTGGGCTCGATGTGGTGCAGGCCAAACTCCTGAAAGCCGGGTGAATCGATCAAAGCCCCGCGTGTGGCACCCGGTTCTGCGCTGGTGTCGAGCGCTGGCACCCAGTACCAACGCGTGCTGGTCGTGGTGTGCTTGCCCGAGTTGAGCGCCAGCGAAATCTCACCGGTTTCCACCTGCGCATCGGGCACCAAGCGGTTGATCAGGGTGCTTTTGCCGCTGCCCGACGGTCCCAGCACCAAGGTGGTCAAGCCTTGCAAATGGGCACACAAGGCGGCCACGCCATCGTCAGCCACCGGGCTTCGTGGGCTCAGGCTGATCGGCATAACGCTGTACCCCATGGCACGGTATGGGGCCAAGCGCTCCCAAGCCTGGGCAAAGGGCTGGGCCAGATCGCTTTTGTTGAGCGCGATGATGGGCGTGATGCGTTCGGCCTCAGCCGCCACCAAGGCGCGAGAAAGCTGACTTTCTGAGTATTCAGGATCGGCCGCGATCAAGATCAGTACGCGGTCCAGATTGGCGGCAAACGATTTGGTGCGAATTTCGTCTTGCCTGTAAAACAGGTTGCGGCGCGCCTTCAGTTGTTCAATGCTGCCCTCGTCACCCGCTATTTGCCACAGCACCTGGTCGCCCACCACCACCTGGTTTTTCTTGCCTCTTGGGTGGCAAATCAGACGACGGCCTTCGGGTGTCTCGACCAGGCAATGGCGACCATAGGTGGCAACCACCAAGCCCGGCTCCAGATCTTGGGCCTGGGGCAAGGCCGGGCGCGCTTTGGGTTTATTCATACCGCATCATGCCGGTAACAACGAGTCTGTCTGGGTGGCCGCCTCAAAATCGAGTCGGCTCAGGCCGTGCACATCGTGCGTGTTCCAGCGCACCAAGCAACGCCTGTAGGTCAGCACCAGTTCTGGGTGGTGGTTGAGCTTTTCAGACAACCACCCCACGCTGTTGACGAAGAGCAGAGCGTGTGTGTGTTCAGCAAAATTGAAGGTCTTTTCGATGGCGACGTTCTCACCATCGCCCGACAAACGCCAGTCCGGAATCTGCCCTAGCGCCATGATCACCTCAGTGGGCTTGAGGGCCCTCACTTCTGGCTTGCTCATGCGGTTTTCATCCTGAGCAACCGCTCACTGGCCGGTGGGTGCGAGTAGTAGAACTTCACATACCAAGGATCGGGCGTGAGGGTCGAGGCGTTGTCTTGGTACAGCTTGAGCAAGGCCGAAGACAAGTCCTTGCCCGGCGTTTGCGACACGGCATAAGCATCGGCTTCGAACTCCTGCTGGCGCGAGCGCCAGGAAGACACGGGAGCAAAGAACAAAGTGAACACGGGCGTGACCAGCATGAACAAGACCAGCGCCAGAGCATCGTTGCTGCCCGACAAATTGGGCATCACACCCAGGCCTGTGTAAAACCAGACTTGCTGCGCCAACCAGCCCAGCAGCGCCAAGCCAGCCAACGTCATGGCAAAGCTGGTCGCCATCATTTTGACGATGTGCTTGTGTTTGAAGTGGCCCAACTCGTGGGCCAGCACTGCTTCCATTTCGGCCGGACTCAGTTGCTTGAGCAAGGTGTCAAAAAACACCACGCGCTTGCTGGCCCCAAAGCCTGTGAAAAACGCATTGGAATGCGCCGAGCGGCGGCTGCCGTCCATCACAAAAAAACCCTTGGCGGTGAAGCCTGCACGTTGCATCAGCCCCTGCACGCGAGCCTTGATCGACTCATCTTCCAAGGGGGTGAATTTGTTGAACAGCGGCATGATCACGTTGGGCGCAATCGCCATCAAAAACAACTGCCAAACCACCAACACGCCCCAGGCCCACAGCCACCACCACGCGCCCCCAGCTTGCATGAGCCACAGCACCACCCACAAAAGCGGCAGGCCCAGCGCCAAACCCAGCACCAACCCCTTGGCCATGTCGGCAAGCCACAAAGCAGGCGTGATCTTGTTGAAACCAAAGCGCTGCTCCACGCCAAAGGTTTGCATGAGCGACAGCGGCAATCCAATCAGACCGCCGACCAGCGTCAAGCCCAGCACCAGCGCGATTTGCTGCGCCATGCCAGGGCCCATCCAGTCCAGCAGCACCTGATTGAGTGCATCGAGCCCACCCAAAAGCGTCCAGCCCAGCAGCACGGCGGCGTCCTGGGCGATGTCGATTTGCGAAAGTCGCGCTTTGGCCAGGGTGTAATCGGCCGCTTTTTGGTGGTCGGCCAGGGCCATGGTGTCGGCGTAAGCCTGCGGCACCGCATCGCGGTGGCGGGCTACATGCCGCACCTGGCGAGCGTTCAGCCAGAACTTGAGGGCCACGTGGGCCAGCAAGGCCACCACCAAAGTCAAGGTCAATGTCAAGGATGCATTCATGCCACCATTGTAGAAGGCGCACTCGGAGTGCCGTCTCGTGTGGCGGGATTCAAGCCCAAGGCTAAGGGGCTCCTGGCATCGGCGACAATCCATGCATGTCTGATGCGAACACCCTCACCCCCGCCCCTGAAGCTGCAGAGCTGCCCAAATCCGACCAAAACTTGGTTTGGATCGATTGCGAGATGACGGGCCTAGACCCTGAAAAAGAACGTCTGCTGGAAATCGCCGTCATCGTGACAGGCCCTCACCTCACGCCGCGCATCGAAGGTCCGGTGCTGGTCATTCACCAAAGCGATGAATTGCTCAACCAGATGGACAAATGGAACAAGGGCACGCACGGTAAAAGTGGGCTGATCGACAAAGTCAAGGCTTCCACCACCAGCGAAGCCGATGCCGAAGAACAAATTTTGGTCTTTTTGAAAAAGTACCTGCCCAAAAACAGCTCGCCGCTGTGCGGCAACACCATCAGCCAGGACCGCCGTTTTCTGGTCAAGTTCATGCCCAAGCTCGAAGCCTTCTTCCACTACCGCAACTTGGATGTGAGCACACTCAAAGAACTGTCGCGTCGCTGGAAGCCCGAGGTCTATGCCAATTTCAAGAAGCAGCAAAAGCACACCGCACTGGCCGATGTACACGAATCCATCGACGAACTGGCGCATTACCGCGAGCATTTCATCCGTTTGTGATTTTTCAGGGAAAACCCTAGCGGTTTTATCTGATCCATGCCATAATAGTGGGCTCGCTGCACAGAGGTGCAGCGTTTCATACATCTCCCTTCATGCCTTGACCCAACGATAGGGTCACTCACAGCGGCCAGGTTCACGCCCAGCGCCTCTCGCGAGCACCGTTTGATGGTTGATGTCTTTTCAACCTTGCGGTGCCTGCGGTCAACAGCAACAGTTTTCTGTTAGCGGCCGTTGTTCCGTGCGAGTTTTATACATACACATGACTGACACTTTGAACACAGTGCAGAGCGAATTGTCGCCTGCCGAAACCACATCTATCGCCACCGAGTCGACTGCACAGCCTGCAGCAACTAATTTGGCCCTTGAAATCATGGCCGCCGCAGCGGCCGAAATCACCCCCGAGCCAGCCGCTGAAGTTACCACTGAAGCAGCCGAAGAAGTCGAAGCCGTCGCCGACGTGCCCAACGGCTTCATCGAACTGGGCCTGGCCCCCGAGCTGGTGCAGGCTGTGGCCGATCTGGGCTACACCCAGCCCACAGCCGTGCAATTGCGCGCCATTCCTTTGGCACTGCCCACCACCGGTGGCTCCAAGGACGGCAAGTCCAATGGCTACACCGACCTGATGGTCTCCAGCCAGACCGGCAGTGGTAAAACCGCCGCCTTCTTGTTGCCCGTGTTGCACACGCTGATTCAGCAAATGGCCGAACAAGAAGCCGCTGAGCGTGCCGAGTTTGATCAAGCCTGCGCCGACGCCGCTGCAAAGGGCGAGCCCGCCCCCAAGCGCGCCAAGCGCAAAGACCCCACTAACCCTCGCAATTTCAAGGCCCCGACCCCTGGTGCCCTGATCCTGTGCCCCACACGTGAATTGGCCCAACAGGTGGCGCAAGACGCCATCGAGCTGGTCAAGCACACTCGCGGTCTGCGCGTGGCCAACGTGGTCGGTGGCATGCCTTACCAGCTGCAAATTGCCAAGCTGCAAAACGCCAACCTGGTCGTGGCCACCCCAGGCCGTTTGCTCGACCTGCAACGCTCCATGCAAATCAAGTTGGACCAGGTGCAGTTTTTGGTGGTGGACGAAGCCGACCGCATGCTCGACCTGGGCTTCTCGGACGACCTGGCCGACATCAACGACATGACCAGCCAGCGCCGCCAGACCATGATGTTCAGCGCCACCTTTGCGCCACGCATTCAGCAATTGGCCATGCGCGTGATGCATGACGGTGGTTCTTCGGTCCAGAAAATCCAGATCGATAACCCCCAGGAAAAGCACAACAACATCAAACAGGTGCTGTTTTGGGCCGACAACGCGCAACACAAGCGCCAGATGCTCGACCACTGGTTGCGTGACGCCACGATCGACCAGGCCATCGTGTTCTCCAGCACCCAAATCGAGTGCGACGGCTTGGCCGCTGACCTGCAGCAAGACGGCTTCTCCGCTGTGGCCCTGCACGGCGCCCTGAGCCAAGGCATGCGCAACCGCCGCCTGATGGCACTGCGCAATGGCCAAGTCCAGATTCTGGTCGCCACCGACGTGGCCGCTCGCGGCATCGACGTGCCCACCATCACCCACGTTTTCAACTTCGGTTTGCCGATGAAGGCTGAGGATTACACCCACCGCATTGGCCGCACAGGCCGCGCTGGCCGTGATGGCCTGGCCGTGACCTTTGCCGAAATTCGTGACCGCCGCAAGATCGCTGACATCGAGTCCTACACACGCCAGCCTTTCAAGGCCGAAGTGATTCCAGGCCTGGAGCCCAAAGTGCGCATGCCCGAAGCCCGCAAGCCCATGGGCCGTGGCGGTGACCGCTTTGGCGGCGAACGCAACTACGCCAACGCAGGTGGTGGTTTCCGCGGTGGCCGTCCCGCCCCCGGTGGCCGTGACTTCGGTGGCAACCGTGACCGCGACAATGGTGGCGGCGGCTTTGACAACCGCGCTCCACGTGGCAACTTCCGTGACGAACAGCCACGCTTCGATGCACGCAAAGACGGCGGCCGTTTTGACGCCCCCCGTGGTGAGCACCGTGGCGGCGGTGACCGCTTTGAGCAACGCGGTGCTCCCGCGCACCCTTGGGACAAAGGCGACAGCCGCCCTGCCCCACGCCAAGACGCCCGTCAGGACGGCCCACGTCAAGGCGGCCGCTGGGAAGACCGTGGTGGTGACAACCGAAACGCCGCCCGTCCTGCCCCTCGCGGCGCAGCGGGTGACAAGTTTGCTCGCGGCCCCAAGCAGTTTGGTGCTGGCAACTTCAAACCCCATGCCGCAGGCGAAGGCACTGCAGGCAAACGTGGCGGCACACGTGTGCTGAAAATCACGCGCGCTTGATCGTTTTCCTGGGCTGCGCTCAGGACTTCAAGATCCTTTCAAGGTCTTGCCCTCACCGGCAAGGCCTTTTTTCATGGCCAGGGGGCTCATCGGGACGCGCCTTGAAGCACCCATAAAAAAACCGCCCAAGGCCTAAACCCGGGCGGTTTTTTCGTATGAACGAAAAGGCTTTACGCTTTGGCAGCAGGTGCTGCTTTGCGCTGAGGCAACTTTTCCTTGATACGTGCCGACTTGCCGCTGCGGTCACGCAGGTAGTACAGCTTGGCGCGGCGAACATCACCACGGCGCTTGACTTCAATGCTGGCGATCACGGGGCTGTAAGTCTGGAACGTACGCTCCACACCTTCGCCACTGGAGATCTTGCGCACAGTGAAGCCACTGTTCAGACCACGGTTACGCTTGGCGATCACAACACCTTCGTAGGCTTGGACACGCTTGCGCGTACCTTCCACCACGTTGACGCTGACGATCACGGTGTCGCCGGGGGCAAATTCAGGAATCACTTTACCCAAACGGGCAATTTCTTCCTGCTCAAGAGTTTGAATCAAATTCATTTTTTGAACTCCGTCCGATCATGCCTCGCTACACAAGGGGCGTTCTGTGCTGTAAAGGCCATGCCAAAACATGACTGAGCCAGATCGCGGCGGGTAGAGGATCGAAAAGCCCTTGATTATAGCTTTTTTGGCGGTGCGGATGGCGCCGCATCCGTCAAGCCGACTTGAGACCGCTGGAGAAAAGCCTCGTCTTGGCGGCTGAGCTTTTCAAGCTGCCGGGCCTGATCCAGCAACTCGGGGCGGTGCAAAACCGTCAAGCGCAGGCTTTGCTCGCGCCGCCACCGGGCGATCTGCGCATGGTGGCCCGACATCAATTCGGGCGGTACCGCATGGCCCTGCCAAACTTCGGGACGGGTGTAGTGTGGGCTGTCCAGCAAACCGTCAAGCGCTGGGTTAAAGCTGTCGAGCTGGTGGCTGCCTTCATCGTTCAAGACACCGGGCTGCAAACGGGCGACTGCATCAAGCAAGGCCATGGCCGCGATTTCACCGCCTGAGAGCACAAAGTCGCCCAAACTGATTTGCTGGTCGACATATTGGTCAATGAAACGCTGATCCACACCTTCGTAGCGGCCGCACAGCAGCACCGCACCCAAGCTGGCCGACCATTGGGCCACCGCGCTGTGGTTCAGGGCCCGGCCTATCGGAGAAAACAACACCAGGGGTGCAGGTGTTTCTTCTTGCCGATCGGCGCGAATGGCCGTCAAGCACTTGAACAAGGGCTCGGCAAGCATGACCATGCCGGGACCACCGCCAAAAGATCGGTCGTCCACCCGGCGGTAATTGCCTTCGGCATGGTCGCGCGGGTTCCACAAACGCACGTCAACCAAACCGCTTTCGTAAGCACGGCGCGTGATACCGCTGGTCAACAGCGGTGCAAACAATTCAGGAAACAGGGTGATGATGTCAAAGCGCATGGGGATGGCCCTCCACGGCCGGGGCGGCTCAATAGTCGGGCTGCCAGTCGACCGTGATGCGCTTGGCGGACAAGTCAACGCCGTCGACGAAGGCCGCTACAAACGGGATCATGCGCTCAACAGGTTTGCCGCCTTCCGTCTCGGCAGCGGCTTCAATGACCAGAACGGTTTGCGGGCCAGTGGACATGAGGTCACGCACCAAGCCCAAGTCCAGACCTTCGCGGTTGAGCACTTGCAGACCGATCAGGTCGACCCAGTAGTACTCACCATCGGCCGCAGCAGGAAAGCTCGAGCGAGGTACAAAAATTCGGCCTCCGCGCAAAGATTCGGAAGCATTGCGGTCGTCAATGCCTTGGGCACGCGCCACCACGGTGTCGGAATGGTCTTTGACTTCGAGGATATTGAGCAGCAAGGGCTCGCGCCAGGCCTGTTGTGCAGCGGCTGAGGCCTCTTGGCCACGCTGGGGTTTCATGGGCCGATCGGGCGGCAACAAAAACCAGCTTTTGGCAGAAAAAAGCGCCTCGGGCGAGGCGCTGTGGGGCAAGACCTTGAACCAGCCTTTGATGCCCCAGGCATCGGTGATGCGTCCAATTTCGATGGCGTCAGCCGGCAGTGCGGCTGTTTCCAAAGGCGGACGCATGACCTGTGCGAACCGATCAGGCTGCGGCTTTGCCGGCTTGACGGATCAGGCGTTCCACGGTGGGAGAAGCTTGGGCGCCTACGCTCTTCCAGTAGGTCAGGCGGTCTTGCGCAATGCGCAGACCTTCTTCGGCACCACGCGCGGTTGGGTTGTAGAAACCGATGCGCTCGAGGAAGCGGCCATCGCGACGCACGCGCTTGTCAGCAACGACGATGTTGAAGAAAGGACGTGCTTTAGAGCCGCCGCGGTTCAAACGAATAACAACCATGATTTATCCTTGGGTGGTTGGGCTTCTTGGGAACAATTGCCCAGATGCCCGGTATCCTTCAGCGTTTGAGACACGCAACTGGCCACCCGGCCAGTGACACACTGAAAAGCCAATCATTATACAACGGGAGCTTTGCCTTGCCTCTGATCCGCCCCAGCCGCGACGAAGATGTCGCCGCCATCACGGCCATTTACCGCCACCACGTACTGACCGGCACCGGTACTTTCGAGATCGATTCGCCCTCTGAGGCCGACATGGCCAGCCGCCGCGCTGATGTGTTATCCAAAGGCTTGCCTTACCTTGTGGTCGAAGACGAAGGCCGCGTGATCGGTTTTGCCTATTGCAACTGGTTCAAGCCCCGCCCTGCCTACCGCTTTTCTGCCGAAGACTCCATTTACATGGCACCAGACGCCCACCGCAAGGGGATGGGCCGCGCACTGCTGGCTGAGTTATGCGCCCTGGCAGAACGCGCGGGTGTGCGCAAATTTCTGGCCGTCATCGGTGACTCGGCGAATGCGGGGTCCATCGGCGTGCATACGGCCTTAGGCTTTAGCCACGTCGGCGTACTGAAATCCTGCGGCTGGAAATTCGATCGCTGGCTCGATGTCGTGATGATGGAAAAGCCTTTGGGTGCAGGTGACAGCAGCCCTCCGCAATAATCGCTCCATGAAAAACAAAACTCTTGCGACTTGGCTGGCTTTCTGGACTGGCCCATTGGGTCTGCACCGTTTCTATCTGTATGGGTTCACGGACGTGCTGGCATGGCTGCTGCCCATCCCCACTGCATTGGGTTTTTATGGCCTCGAACGTGTGCAGCAATTTGGCCAAGACGACAGACTGAGCTGGTTGTTGATTCCTTTGCTGGGCTTCACCATCGCGGGCTGCGCGCTCAACGCCATCGTCTACGGCTTGACGCCCATCGACAAATGGAATGCGCGCTTCAACCCCCAATCGGACAGCTTGAACCCAGCAGGCCGCACGCAATGGGGCACCATCATCGGCATCGTCATCGCCTTGCTGTTTGGCACCACGGTGCTGATGTCCAGCCTGGTCTTCAGCCTGCAGCGTTACTTTGAATACCAAATCGAAGCGGCCCGACTGATCAGCCAATAAGGTCACAAGTTTGACCGTTGTCGCCCATCAAGCGCCAAGCGGGTGAAAAATCAGGTGTGCGCTGCCCTGTCACGCTCTATGGCTTGGCCGGCCACGCGGGCCAGGTCTTCAGCGCCCACACGCTGCGGCCACACATCGGCCAAGGGGACGAGCACAAAAGCCCGCTCGCGCCAGCGCGGGTGGGGCAGCGTCAGGCGGGGGCTGTGCATGCAGGCATCGCCGTAAAACAGCAGGTCCAGATCCAGGGTGCGAGGTGCATTCACGTAGGGGCGCAAACGGCCTGTCTGGTGCTCGATGGCTTGCAAAGCGTCCAGCACATCGGGGGCAGACAACCGCGTGTCGATGCGAGCCACTGCATTGATGAAGTCAGGACCCTGGGCTTCGTGGGGGGCTGTACGGTATAGCGCAGAGCGGCCTGTGACATCAATCCCGGGCTCACGCGCCAGTGTCTCAAAGGCCTGCAGCACAGTCGAACGGGCATCGCCCAAATTGGCCCCCAAGGCCACATACGCGGTGACTGGGTCTCGCAAGATCAACCCTCGCTGTTCAGCTCAAAGATTCAAGCGGCGTTGCCGCCGTCGCCCGCCTGATCACCAGCAGCGCCGGGCTTGCGGCGACGGCGGCGGCGTTTTTTGGCCGCACCATCGTCACTGCCTTCAGCCTCCACTGCAGGCCGGCTCTCGGCTGACGCGGGCGCACCTTCGGGTCGGGGCGCACGACGCACCCGCGGCTTGGCCGCTTGCGAGGCCTGCTGCTCGGCCTTGGCCGCCTGCACCAGGTCTTCGCGCTCTGAGTCGCTGGCCATGCTGAACTCTTGCCACCAGTCGGCCAGGCGAATGTCCACTTCTTCGATGTCGGCACGCAAGCGTAAAAAGTCAAAGCCTGCGCGAAAGCGAGGCTGTTCGACCAGGCCAAACGGTGTGCTGCCCACCCGCTTTTCAAAGCGCGGCTGCATCATCCAGATCTCGCGCATATCGGCGGCCAGCTTGCCACGCCCGGACACATCGCCGATACGGGCGTCAAACACCTCGTCGATCGCGTCTTGCAAAGCCGGGTGCGGGTGCTCCTTGCGCGCCAGGCGTTTGGCCCAGCCTTCGCGCACGTCGGCCCACAGCACACAAGCGAGCAAGAAGCTAGGCGCCACGGGCTTACCCTCACCCACGCGGCGGTCGGTATCAGCCAAGGCCACCTGCACAAAGGCACTGTCGGCCCGCTCCACCACCACATCCAGCAAGGGGTAAATGCCGGTGGCCAGCCCCAGATTTTTCAGCTGCGCAATCGAAGCCAAAGCATGCCCGGTCTGCAAGAGTTTGAGCATCTCGTCAAACAAGCGGCTTTGCGGCACATCGGCCAGCAAAGTCGCCGACTTCGTCAGGGGTTTGGCGGTTTTGACTTCGAGCTTGAAACCCAGTGGGCTGAGCTTGGCCGCAAAGCGCACGGCGCGGATGATGCGCACCGGGTCTTCACGGTAACGCGCCACCGGGTCGCCAATCATGCGCAGCACGTGCTTTTTGGCGTCCTGGATGCCACCGTGGTAGTCCACCACGATCTGGGACTCGGGGTCGTAATACATGGCGTTCACGGTGAAGTCGCGGCGTGTGGCGTCTTCGTCTTGCGGGCCCCAGACGTTGTCGCGCAGCACACGGCCCGATGAATCCACCGCGTGTTGCATGCCTTCGAGCTGGCGTTTGCTGGTGCGCTCATTGCCCTTGACCTGCTCCGCGGCCACGTTGTCCAGATGCGCCCGAAAGGTGGAGACCTCGATCACCTCGTTGTCACGTCCCCGGCCGTACACCACGTGCACGATGCGAAAGCGCCGCCCGATGATGAAAGCTCGGCGAAACAGGCCCTTGACCTGCTCAGGTGTGGCGTTAGTCGCCACATCAAAGTCTTTGGGGCGCAGGCCCAGCAGCAGATCGCGCACCGCACCACCCACCACATATGCCTCGAATCCGGCCTGTTGGAGGGTGCGCGTGACGTTGATGGCGCGCTCGTCCACCAAGTTGGGGTCGATGCCATGCACCGATGCGGGCACCTCGGTGCGGCGGCCAAAGTGGGGCTTGCTGCTTTTAGGCGTTTTGCCCATCAGCTTGTCGATGAATTGTTTGATCATTCTTGAAAGAGGTCGAGGATGCGCCAGCCACGCTCTGTGGCCAGTTGACGCAACCGAGCGTCAGGGTTCGTTGCCACCGGATGGTGGGCTTTTTCCAACAGCGGCAAGTCGTTCATGGAGTCCGAATAGAACGTCATCTCCACATCGCTCCAGTCCAGGCCTTTTTGACCCAACCATTGCGCGACCCGGGTGACTTTACCCTCCCGAAACGACGGGGTGCCCCGGATTTCGCCTGTGATCCAGCCGCTGGCATCGCGTTCGAGGTCGACCGCGATCAACTCGCTAACCCCAAAGGCTTGGGCAATCGGGCGGGTCACAAACTCGTTGGTGGCGGTCACGATCATGACCGTGTCCCCCGCGTGCTGGTGCGATCGTACCAGTGCCAGTGCCTCGGGCGTGATGAGCGGACGGATCACTTCGTCCATGTAGCGAGCATGTGCCTGCGCCGCCTCGGCCGCTCCGCGTTCGCGCGCCGCGCGCGTGGCAAAGCGCACGTAGTCATGAATGTCCAGCGTGCCCGCCTGGTAATGGGCATAAAACTCGTCATTGCGTTGGCTGAACACCGCCGGGTCGGTCCAACCCATTTCGGTCGTGAACACCCCCCAAGTGTGGTCAGAGTCCAGTGGCAGCAAGGTGTGGTCCAGGTCAAACAGGGCGAGTTTCATTCGTTCTCCAGCATCGCGCGCACCAACGGAATGGTCAGAGCGCGCTGCGTTTGCAAGGCGTAGTGGTCCAGGTGGTCGAGCAGTTGCATGAGGCTGCCCAAATCACGCGAAAAGCGCTTGAGCATGTACGACATGACGTCGTCGCTCAAAAACAGGCCCCGGGCATCGGCCTCTTGGCGCAGCACAGCGCGGCGCTCGGGTTCGTCCAACACCTGCAGGGCGTCGATGTGGCCCCAGCCCAGGCGGCTGCGCAAATCGTCGCGCAGCTTCAGATCGGCCGGGGGCAAAGCCCCTGCGGCCAAGACCCAGCGCGGCGTGCCGCTGCGGGGCGTCAAGGCGTTGACAAACCAGTTGAAGGCGGTGTGCTGCTGCTCGGCGTTGTACAGGTGCACATCGTCCATCAGCACAGCGGCCCAATCGTCGTTGAACTCGGGCGGATCCATGCTGTGGGCGTCCAGCCAGCCCACCTGCGCGCCCTGCTCTTGCAGCGCATGGTGCACGGCATGCAGCAAATGGGTTTTGCCCGAGCCGCTCTCGCCCCACAGATAGCTGGGCACGGGAGAGCGACTGGCCGAGGCTGTCCACAAACGCAAGTGGCTCAACGCGGCCGCGTTGGGACCCGCAAAAAAATTGTCCAGCGTGGGCGTCGAGGCCAGGCCGATGTCCAAAGCAAGCTGCTTCATGCCTGATCGGGTCCTTGTTCCACCGCACCCGAGCCGCTTTTGCGGTACAGATCACTTTGCAGGTATTGCGCCCGCAAGCGGCGCAAACCCACCAGCAAGACCGCACTGGCGGGCAACGCGATCAGCACGCCCACAAAACCCAGCACTTGGCCAAAAGCCATCAAGGCCAAAATGACGGCCAATGGGTGCAAGCCAATGCGCTCGCCCACCAGGCGGGGCGTCAGCACAAAGCTCTCAATCAACTGCCCCAGGCCATAAACCACGGCCACCATGAGCAAGGCCTGCGACGGCGCCAACTGCAGCAAACCGGCCAACAGCGCCAGCACCAGGCCCAAGCCAAAGCCCAAATAAGGCACAAACACCGCCAACCCGGTGAACACGCCAATGGGCAGCGCCAGGTCCAGACCGAACAAACTCAGGCCCAGCGAATACAACACGGCCAGCACCAACATCACCAGCATCTGCCCTCGCAGGTACTCGCCCAAAACCTCGTCGCAGTCATGCATGAAGTCGTCGAATCGTCCGCGCCACGCCGGAGGCACCAACACGAGCATGCTGTTGACCAGCCGCGTCCAGTCGTACAGCATGTAAAACAAGGCCACGGGCACCAGCACCGAATAGCCTGCCACGGCCAGCGCCAAACTACCGCCCAGCTTGAGCGAGGACATGAGCGGGGCCCACCAATCCTCTCGGTTGGCGCTCAGGTAAGTCACCAGCTGTTGTTTCAGGTCGGCCAGATCCAGCGAGACATTCAGTCCCAACTGGGCCAACAAGGGGTTGATGGCATCGCCCAGGCGGTCAAGCAGCAAAGGCAATTGCTGCTGCAACAAAGGCCATTCGCGCACCAAAATCGGCACCATCAACAAAAACAAACCCAACAGGGCCAACAAGGCCAGCGCCTCCACCAACACCACGGCCAAAGCGCGCGGCAAACGCCCACCGGCCACACCCTCAAGCTTGAGCACCAAGGGGTGCAACACATAAGCCATCACGGCCGCGATCACAAAAGGCGCCAGCACTGGGGCCAGCAGCCAGAAAACCAACACGGCAGCCAGGGCCACGCCCAGCCAGGCGGCCAGTCGGGTCATGAAAAAAGGAAGGGGGGCTTGCATGCGGTCTCTTGTTTTGCCGGGGACTGGCCCGAGCGCTCAGGGCTAACCCTTAAAATAAGCCCTGATTTTAGTCTGCCAGCCCGTTTATTGGCCCTCCTTCCTGTTCACACGCCCCTTTCGGGCCAAAACCATGACTCAAACCCCTCTTTCCTACAAAGACGCCGGCGTCGACATCGTTGCGGGCGACGCACTGGTCGAGCGCATCAAACCCCTGGCCAAGAAAACCATGCGCGAAGGCGTGCTGGCCGGCATCGGCGGTTTTGGCGCGCTGTTTGAAGTGCCCAAGCGTTACAAGGAACCCGTGCTGGTCAGCGGCACCGACGGCGTAGGCACCAAACTCAAACTCGCATTTGAATGGAACATGCACGACACCGTGGGCATCGACCTGGTGGCCATGAGCGTGAACGACGTGCTGGTGCAAGGCGCCGAGCCTCTGTTCTTCCTCGACTACTTTGCCTGCGGCAAGCTGGACGTGGACACGGCAGCTGCCGTGGTCGGCGGCATTGCCAAGGGCTGCGAGCTGTCCGGCTGCGCCCTGATTGGCGGCGAAACCGCCGAGATGCCCGGCATGTACCCCGCTGGCGAATACGACCTGGCGGGTTTTGCGGTCGGTGCAGTCGAAAAATCCAAAATCCTCACGGGCCAGAATGTGAAAGCCGGGGACGTGGTGCTGGGCCTGGCTTCGAGCGGCGTGCACTCCAATGGCTTTTCGCTGGTGCGCAAGTGCATCGAGCGCGCAGGCAGCAACGCCCCTGCAACCCTGGACGGCAAGCCCTTCAAACAAGCCTTGATGGCGCCGACACGGTTGTATGTGCTCAATGTGCTGGCCGCCCTTGCCAAGCACCCGAACACAGAAGAAGCCTCTGGCATCAAGGCACTGGCCCACATCACAGGCGGTGGCTTGCTCGAAAACATTCCCCGCGTACTGCCCGATGGCTTGGCAGCTCACCTGCAAAAAGGCAGCTGGCCCCAGACCGAACTGTTTGCCTGGCTGCAAGCCACCGCAGGCATCGACGACATCGAGATGAACCGCACCTTCAACAACGGCATCGGCATGGTGGTGGTGGTGGACGCGGCCGAAGCGCAAAGCTGTGCCGACACCTTGCGCGCGCTGGGCGAGTCGGTCTACACCATCGGCCGCATCGCACCCCAAGGCGATGGGGCTCAGGTGGTGGTGGCCTGAGCCTTCAGGCCCTCAGTCTCAAGCGGTTGACCTCCAGCGGCCCGCCTGAGCACCCCGTCACAACGCCGAAAGCTCGCTGACCCGGTTGCGCAGGGCCACGGTGTCGGGCCCTGCGGGCACGGCCTCCAGGTACAACCGCAGGTCCTGCAAGGCTTCGTGCACATGCCCCATTTCGGCATGCACCAGGCCCCGGTCGCGCCGCTCGGACCACACCTCGGGCAGCAAGATCACCAACCTGTCGAGCACCTGCAGCATGCGCGGCCAGTCTTCCTGGGAACGGAAAATTTCTTTCAGGTTGCGCAGCATGCGTGCCAGCATGTCGCGGGGCGGGCAGGCTTGCAAATACAAGCCCAAAGGGGTCTCCCCCTCGTCCAGGTCGGGCGCAGCGCTCTGGTCCGCGGGGTCCCGGAAAGGGCTCAGGCGCTCGGACAAATTGTCCAGGCCTAAAGACTCGCCCGTGAGCGGGTCCAGCACCACCAGCCCCCCTTCAAGAGCCACCTTCACCAAAAAGTGGCCAGGGAAAGAAATGCCTTGCGCCTTCAACTCCAGCGCCCGAGCCAGCTCCAGCCAGATCACCGCCAGCGAAATCGGGATGCCCCGGCGCGTGCGCAGCACTTCGAAGATGTAGCTGTTTTCCGGGGCGTAATAGTCATTGGCATTCACCCCAAAGCCCAAGTCCTTGTAGAAGACCTGCGTCAAGATGGCCAAGCGAGTCAGGTCATCGGCCTCGTCGGGCATGCGCGCCGTGACCCGTTTGAGCAAGCGCTCCACATCGTCGAGCACCTGCTGCACGTCGATGCTGGGCTCTTCGTCCTGCGCAAGACTGGCGGCCGCCTCCAGCAAAGGAAAGTGCTCGTCGCTTTGCACCAGGCTGGTGAAATAACCCAAAGGGGTCGGGGCAGAAAAAGTCAGCGCCATGAGAAATCTTTCAACGCTTGAGGAAGGCCTTGAGCCGCAAACCCGTGGCCCACAACACCCCAAAATAAAGCAAGGCCGAGCCCGCCAATACCGCCACCATCCAGCCCATGCGCAACCAAGCCTCTTGGCGCATGGCCACCCAAGGCAAATGGTTCGCCGCGAACCACAGCAAGGCCGTCAGCCAAATCGTTGCCAGCAGCACCTGCAAGCCAAAGCGCCACCAGCCGGGCTGCGGCTTGTAACTGCCCCGACGCAGCAGCCCCACCAGCAGCCACAAGGCATTGACCAAAGCCCCCAAACCAATGGACAGAGCCAGCCCGGCGTGGGCCAGGTAAGGCACCAGCAACACGTTGAAAATTTGGGTGAGCACCAGCACCGCGACCGCGATGCGCACCGGCGTGCGGATGTCTTGGCTCGCGTAATAGCCCGGGGCCAGCACCTTGATGGCCACCAGGCCCAGCAAGCCCACACCGTAGCCCGTCAGGGCCAAAGTGGTTTGCTGCACATCGCGGTCGGTGAAGGCCCCATAGTGGTAGAGCACCGACACCAGGGGCTGCGAAAACACCAGCAAAGCTGCCGCACAGGGCAAAGCCAGCAGCAGCACCAGACGCAAGCCCCAGTCGAGCATGGCGGCATAACGCTCGCTGTCGCCCGTGGCTTTGGCTGCGGCCAGCTGCGGCATCAGCACCACACCCAGTGCCACGCCCAAAATGGCCGTGGGGAACTCCATCAAACGGTCGGCATAGGTCAACCAACTGACGCTGCCGGGGGCCAGGTGGGAAGCGATCTGGGTGTTGATGAGCAGGGAAATTTGGGCCACACCCACACCCAGCAAAGCCGGGCCCATCAGGCGCAAGATGTTCAAGGTGGCGGGGTTGGTCCAGGCTTTTTTGACGGCGCGGGGTCGCACGCCCAAACGGGGCAGCAAACCCAACCGGGCCAAGGCCGGAATCTGCACTGCCAACTGCAAGACACCGCCCACCATCACACCCACAGGCAAGGCATAGATGGCCTCCACGCCCTGCTTGGCCAACCAGGGCGACAAAAACCAAGTGGCTGCGATCACGCTCACATTCAGCAGCACAGGCGTGGCCGCGGGCACAGCAAAACGCTTCCAAGTGTTCAAAATTCCGGCCGACAAAGCGACCAAGGACATGAAGGCGATGTAGGGAAACATCCAGCGCGTCATGTTCACAGCCGCGCCGAAACCCCGGGCGTCTTGCTGCAAGCCACTGGCCAGCGCCCAGACCAACCAAGGCGAGGCCAAAACACCCAAAACAGACAAGGCCAGTACCGACCAGGCCAGTGCCGTGGCCACACTGTCGATCACTTCCTTGGTCGCCTCGTCGCCATGCTGGGCGCGGGTAGCGGCCAGCACCGGGACAAAAGCCTGGCTGAAGGCCCCTTCGGCAAACAGGCGGCGAAACAGGTTGGGAATGCGAAAGGCCACATTGAAGGCATCGGTCAAGGCGCTGGCCCCGAACAGGGAGGCCATGAGCAGCTCGCGCACCAAACCTGTGACCCGGGAGGCCAAGGTAAAAATCGACACGACGGAGGCAGATCGGAGGAGGCTCACAGTGGCCGAGTGTAGCGGCCACTCTCGAGCCTGCTTCACATGCCTTGACCGCGCGACGGATTCAGACGCGGGCCTGGCCTGCTGATCCACCCAAGGAGCCGGATGCCGTTTTCAGGTCTGCTAGAATGCCGGGTTCGCTGGACATCATCCTCAGACACTGAAAGAACTTATATATGGCATCCGCTAAACCTAAAAAGAAAAACCCCCGTCTTGCTTCCGGCCGTAAACGCGTCCGCCAAGACGTCAAAATCAACGCTGCGAACTCTTCGCTGCGCTCCAAATACCGCACTGCTGTGAAAAACGTCGAAAAAGCCGTTGCAGCAGGCGACAAGACCAAAGCCACCGAGTTGTTTGCCAAGATGCAAGCTGTGGTGGACATCATTGCCGACAAAGGCATCTTCCACAAGAACAAGGCCGCTCGTGACAAGAGCCGCCTGAGCGCCAAAGTGAAAACTTTGGCTCTTGCCGCAGCCTGATCCGCTCCATCAGATCAACAGCCCGGCGAGGCTTAGTCCCCGCCGCCGTTTGAAACGGGTGCGCTGTCCGCGAAAACTGAACCGCCCTGGTGCAAACCTTGGCGGTTTTTTCATGTCCATTTGGCAGATTGGCAGATGCTGAGTTGGGGCCATCGCCGGGCTCCTCATGACTCGCTTTGCTCGTAAAAATCGTCACCCGGCGATGGCCCCAACTCAGCGGGGTTGATCTTGGCATCCATACCTTCAAGAACTCGGGACCCATAAAAAAACCGCCCTTGGGCGGTCGGTTCTTAGGTCTTATTTTTTGGGCGGTGGGTCGGGCAGCAAACAGGCTTCGGCCACTTGCAAGCCGTTGTCGCGCGCAAAGTTCATCACGAAATCCCAGGCCATGACGTTGTGCTCGCGCAATTCGTGGTTCACGATCACACACTTGACCCCGGCCAGCGTGGTGGGAATGCACCAGGGTGAATAACTCAGGTGGCTCCCAGGGGTTGCACCGCCAGGACGAAAGGGGCTCATGACGCCCGCCAGGCGTTCGGCCCAGTCGCTGGGTCTGAAAGGCTTGCCGTCCTGGGTGATGCCCTGGATGAAAACTTCTTTGGCGTTGTTGGAAACCATCGGATAGAGGTGTAAATCAGTTGACCCCGCAGGGCGGGATCGCCACCCACGGGTTTACCCAAGTATTTTATCTTATATAAGACTTGAAGCGTCCCCAAGCCCATTGGCGAAAGGCTGGAATGAACTGGCCAAGCACTGCCCTTTCTGCCTCTAAAATCTGCTTTCAGCGGCCTTCATCGTTGGGCCGATTTTTATTTCAGGAGTTCACGCATGTCCGCTCACATTGAAGCCGCCTCACCGCACACCATGAACACCTATGGCCGACTGCCGATCGCACTCAGCCATGGTCAGGGTTGCCGAGTCTGGGACGTCAATGGCAAGCCGTACCTCGATGCCCTCGCCGGCATCGCGGTGAACACCTTGGGCCACAACCACCCCGATCTGGTGCCCGCGCTGCAAGACCAGCTGGGCAAAATGATCCACAGCTGCAATTACTTTCATGTGCCCAACGCCGAGGTGCTGGCGGCCAAGTTGGTCGAGTTGTCGGGCATGACGAATGTGTTTTTCTGTTGCACGGGCCTGGAAGCCAACGAAGCGGCCATCAAACTGGCGCGCAAATACGGCCACGACAAGGGCATCGACAAGCCCGAGATCGTGGTCTACGAAAAAGCCTTTCATGGCCGCAGCATCGCCACCCTGAGCGCCACCGCCAACGAGAAGCTGAAAAAAGGCTTTGGCCCCATGCTCGAAGGTTTTGTGCGTGTGCCGGTCAACGACATCGAAGCCCTGAAAAAAGCCACCGAAGGCAACCCCAATGTGGTGGCGGTGTTCATGGAAACCATCCAGGGCGAAGGCGGCATCAACCCGATGCGCATCGAATACCTGCAGCAAGTGCGCGCCCTGTGCGACCAAAAAGACTGGCTGATGATGATCGACGAAGTGCAGTGCGGCATGGGCCGCACGGGCAAATGGTTCGCCCACCAATGGGCCGGCATCGTGCCCGACGTGATGCCGCTGGCCAAGGGCCTGGGCTCGGGCGTGCCGATTGGCGCGGTGGTGGCTGGCCCCAAGGCCGCCCACATCTTCCAGCCTGGTAACCACGGCACCACTTTTGGCGGCAACCCGCTGGCCATGCGGGCCGGGGTCGAGACCATCCGCATCATGGAAAAAGACGGCCTGATGGCCAACGCAGCTCGGGTCGGCGACCATCTGCGCGCTGCACTGGAAAAAGCCCTGGCAGGCGTTCAAGGCGTCAAGGAAATTCGCGGCCAAGGCTTGATGCTGGGCGTCGAACTTGACCGCCCCTGCGGTGCCATTTGGACGCGGGCAGCCGAAGCCGGCCTGCTGCTGAGCGTGACAGCCGACAGCGTGATCCGCTTGGTGCCCCCGCTCATCATGACCGAGGCCGAAGCCGACGAAGTGGTCGCCATTTTGGTGCCCCTGATCACCACCTTTTTGTCGGAGCCCGCATGAGCCTGACCCCACCTGTGCCCGTGCGGCACTACCTGCAGTTCACCGATCTCACGGCCGACGAGTACGCACATGTGTTTGCACGCGCCGCCGAGATCAAGCGCAAGTTCAAGGCCTACGAAAAATACCATCCACTGGCCGACCGCACGTTGGCCATGATTTTCGAAAAAGCCAGCACCCGCACCCGCGTGAGCTTTGAAGCGGGCATGTACCAACTGGGCGGCTCGGTGGTGCACCTGACCACCGGCGACAGCCAGCTGGGCCGCTCCGAGCCCATCGAAGACAGCGCCCGCGTGATCAGCCGCATGACCGACATCGTCATGATCCGCACCTACGGCCAAGACAAGATCGAGCGCTTTGCCTCGCACTCGCGCGTGCCCGTCATCAATGGCCTGACCAACGAATTTCACCCCTGCCAAATTCTGGCCGACCTGTTCACCCTGCTGGAGCACCGGGGCCTGGACGCCCTAGGTCAACCCGAACCGTCTTGCCTGAAGGGCAAAGTGGTGGCCTGGGTGGGTGACGGCAACAACATGGCCAATACCTGGCTGCAAGCGGCCGAATTGCTGGGCTTCACCGTACACCTGAGCACACCCAGCGGGTACGAGGTGGACCAGGCTGTGGCCGGTTTGCGCAGCGCAGACAGCTACAAAATCTTCAAAGACCCCGAAGACGCTTGCCGAGGCGCCGACCTGGTCACCACCGACGTGTGGACCAGCATGGGCTACGAAGCTGAGAACGAGGCCCGCAAGAAAGCCTTTGCCAACTGGTGCGTGGACGAAGCCATGATGCAAGTGGCCAAGCCCGACGCCCTGTTCATGCACTGCCTGCCCGCCCACCGTGGCGAAGAAGTCAGCGCCGAAGTCATCGATGGCCCGCAATCGGTGGTCTGGGACGAAGCCGAAAACCGCATGCATGTGCAAAAAGCACTGATGGAGTTTTTGCTCTTGGGCCGCGTGAACGCCTGATCTGTCACCCCGGACTTGATCCGGGGTCTATTCCCCATTTCACCCCATGTCCAATTGCACCACCTGCGGCGCTTGCTGCGTGAGTTTTCGGGTGGACTTTTCCGCGTACGAATACGAAGAAGGTGGCGGCGATGTGCCCGCAGGTTTGGCCTCGCCCATCACCGAGCACACCTGCCGCATGCGCGGCACCGACCACAGCCCGCCGCGCTGTGCGGCGCTGTATGGCAAAACGGGCGAGAAAGCGATTTGCGGCATTTACGAATGGCGGCCATCGCCCTGCCGCGAGTTTGAAGAAGGCAGCCCCGCCTGCGAGCAAGCAAGGCGACGTCACGGCCTGTCTGCGCTGAACGCCTAAGATCTTTTTCCTGGTTGTTGGAAATAACCGACACCACGGTTTTTGGGGTGGTGCTACCTTCGCTCACCATGAAAAAACTCTGGGATATTTCTCCGCCTGTTGATGCGCAAAGCCCGGTCTTTCCTAGCGACACGCCTTACACCCAGCAATGGGCGGCCACGCTGTCGAACACCTGCCCGGTCAACGTGAGCGCCATCACCCTGTCGCCCCATGTGGGCGCGCATGCCGATGCCCCGTTGCATTACGACCCGCAAGGCGCGGCGGTGGGCGCTTTGGACCTGCTGCCCTTTCTGGGCCGCTGCCGCGTCATCCACACGCTCAACGCCAGCCCACTGATCACCCTCTCGCATTTGCAACACGCGCTGGCCGATCTGCCACCACGCGTGCTGGTGCGCACTTACCGCCAGTTTCCGCTCACACAATTCGACACGCATCTCACCGGCTTTGACCCCGCCTGCGTGCAGCACCTGGCCGATCTGGGTGTGCTGCTGATCGGCACCGACAGCGCCAGCATCGACCCGGCCGACAGCAAAGCCTTGCCCAGCCACCAGGCGATCCGCCATCGCGGCCTGCGCGTGCTGGAAAACCTGCTGCTCGACGACGTGCCCGAAGGCGATTACGAGCTGATCGCCCTGCCCCTCAAACTCATGACCGCTGACGCCAGCCCCGTGCGGGCAGTCTTGCGCGAACTTTGAAACACGCTTTGAAAAACACCCCCATGATGAACCTCACCCCCACACTGCAAGACTGCGAACTGCTGGATGCACAAGACCCGCTGCGCGCCCTGCGCGATCAATTCGATTTGCCGCCTGGCGTGATTTATTTGGACGGCAACTCGCTGGGCGTGCTGCCCAAAACCGCCCCGGCCCGCGTGGCCCATGCCGTGACACACGAATGGGGCACCGATCTGATCAAAAGCTGGAACACCGCAGGCTGGTTCACTCTGCCCCAGCGCGTGGGCGACAAGATTGCCCACGTCATCGGTGCCCAGCCGGGCGAAGTGATCGCGGCCGACAGCACCTCGATCAACCTGTTCAAGGTGCTGGCCGCAGCGCTGCACATCGCCGCCGCCGACCACCCGCACAAAACCAAAATTGTCAGCGAGCGCAGCAACTTTCCAACTGACCTGTACATCGCAGAAGCTTTGTGCAAAGAACGCGGCTACACGCTACAACTGGTCGAAGCCGATGAGATCGCGGCCGCAATGCAAGCCGATGTGGCGGTGCTGATGCTCACCCACGTGAACTACCGCACCGGGGCCATGCACGACATGCAGGCCCTCACTGCACAGGCCCACGCCCAAAGCATCCTCACCGTATGGGACTTGGCGCACAGCGCGGGCGCGGTGCCTGTGGACCTGAACGGCTCGGGGGCCGACTTTGCGGTGGGTTGCGGCTACAAATACTTGAACGGTGGCCCCGGTGCGCCTGCGTTTGTATGGGTGCACCCACAGCACACCGACCGCTTTTGGCAACCGCTGGCCGGTTGGTGGGGCCATGCCGCACCGTTTGCCTTCACGCCCGATTACCAACCCGCCCAAGGCATCACGCGCTACCAGTGCGGCACCCAACCCATCTTGAGCCTCACCGCGCTCGACTGTGGCCTAGACGCTTTTCTGGCCGCCGAGTCGCTGGGCGGCATGGCTGCGCTGCGCCAAAAATCCCTGGCGCTCACGGGCCTGTTCATGCAGCTGGTGCGCACGCGCCTGCACGGCCACGGCTTTGGCATCGCCACCCCGGCTGAAGAAGCCCTGCGCGGCTCGCAAGTGAGCCTGACCCGAGCCGCAGGCGCTTACGCCATCGTGCAAGCCCTGATCGCGCGCGGCGTGATCGGTGACTTCAGGGCGGGCGACGGCGGCCAACACCCGGACATCCTGCGCTTTGGTTTCACGCCGCTGTATGTGGGCTATGCCGACGTCTGGAACGCCGCAGACCAGCTGTGCCAGGTGATGGCCAGCGGCGAATGGCAAGACGCCCGATTCACCCAAAAACACGCCGTGACCTGAAAGCCCCATCATGAGTTCTTGCCCTTTCCACACCAACACGGACAGTGCCAGCGCCGCCCCTGGCGAGCGCATCGTGCACGAAGAGCACGCCCAGCTCGACTTTGATGGCCGCATGAGCTACGGCGACTACCTGCAACTGGACGCCATCCTGAACGCCCAAAAACCGCTGTCGCCCGACCACAACGAAATGCTGTTCATCGTGCAACACCAGACCAGCGAGCTGTGGATGAAGCTCATGCTGCACGAGTTGCAAGCGGCCATGAGCGGCATCGCCAATGACCAGTTGCCCGACGCCTTCAAAAAACTCGCCCGCGTCAGCAAGATCATGGAGCAACTCGTCCACGCTTGGGACGTGCTGGCCACCATGACGCCGCCGGAGTACAGCGCCATCCGCCCTTATCTGGCGCAGTCCAGCGGCTTTCAAAGCTGGCAATACCGCTGCATCGAATTTGCGATGGGCAACAAAAACGCGGCCATGCTGCAGCCCCACGCGCACCGCCCTGATCTGTCTGCCACCGTGCAGGCGGCCTACGAAGCGCCGTCGCTCTATGACGAGTGCCTGCGCCTGTTGCAGCGCCGAGGCCTCGATGTGCCGAGCAGCCACACCCAACGCGATTGGCGAGAGCCCTACCCGGCCAGCGTTGCGGTGGAAGACGCCTGGCTCATGGTCTACCGCGACCCCCAACAACACTGGGACCTGTACCAGCTGGGCGAAGAGTTGACCGACTTGGAAGACGCCTTCCGCCTGTGGCGCTTTCGGCATGTGACCACGGTAGAGCGGGTGATCGGCTTCAAACGCGGCACGGGCGGCACCGGCGGCGTGAGCTACCTGCGCAAAATGCTGGACACCGTGCTCTTCCCCGAAATCTGGACACTGCGCACGCAACTGTGAGGGCGAAAGTGCCGTGTGGTTGATCGCGGTCAGAGACCGCTCCTACACAGCCCCCTCCCCTGTAGGAGCGGTCTCTGACCGCGAAGGGGCGGTTAGATAGCTCGCGCTCAGCGAGTTCGCTCACAAAGTCAAAGCCCTTCGGCACCGCGCGCGCATGCCCAAGACCGTTAACATCACGCCTCATCAACACCCCCCAAAGAACACCGTGCAACTGAACATCAACGGCCAAAGCCGCACCGCCACCGCTGACCCCAGCACGCCCCTGCTGTGGGTGCTGCGCGATGAACTCAACCTCACCGGCACCAAATTCGGCTGCGGCATCGCCGCTTGCGGGGCTTGCACCGTGCATGTGGACGGGCAGCCCGTGCGCTCTTGCGTGACACCCACGTCTGCGGTGGCGAACCAACAAATCAAAACCATCGAATCCTTAGGCACGGCAGAAAAGCCCCACCCCCTGCAAACCGCGTGGATCGCCGAGCAGGTGCCGCAATGCGGTTACTGCCAAAGCGGCATGTTGATGGCCGCGGCCGCCTTGCTGGACAAAAATCCCCAGCCCAGCGACGCAGACATCGACGCCGCCATGACCAACCTGTGCCGCTGCGGCACTTACCAACGTGTGAGAGCGGCCATCCACAGGGCGGCTGCTGCCATGAAGAAAGGCGGTGCCGCATGAAACGCCGCACCTGGATTTTGAGCGCCCTGGGCGCTACCGGCGCACTCGTGGTGGGCTGGGGCGCAATGCCCGCCCGCTCGCGCCTGGGTTCGCCCGAATTGATGCTGCCCACACAAGGCGATGTGGCACTGAATGGCTGGATCAAGATTGCCGCCGATGGCGCGGTGGTGCTGGCCATGCCGCGCAGCGAAATGGGCCAAGGCGTGCACACCGCGCTGGCCATGCTGGTGGCCGAAGAGCTGGATGTGCCACTGGAACGCGTGCGCTTGGAGCAAGCCGGGGCCGACAGCATTTACGGCAACGTGGCCATGCTGTTGGCGAGCCTGCCCTTTCACCCGCTGGACAGTGAGGGCGAACACAAACCTGCCAAGATCAAACTGGCCGAGTGGATGGTGGGCAAAATCGCCCGCGAGCTGGGCATCAACGCCACGGGCGGATCGTCTTCGGTGGCCGACCTGTGGGAGCCGCTGCGCATGGCCGCCGCCACCGCACGCGCCAGCCTGGTGCAGGCCGCTGCCACCGCTTGGAAGGTGATCGCCAGCGAGATCACCGTGCGCGACGGCGTGATGCAACACGCCTCCGGCCAAAAGGCGCATTACGGCCAAATGGGTGCAGCGGCAGCAGGCAGCACCCCGGCCAACATCACACCCAAAGCCCGCGCGGACTGGAAGCTGATCGGCCAAAGCGCTGCGCGCAGCGACATCCCAGCCAAAGTCATGGGCCAGGCGCAGTTCGGCATGGACATGCGCTTACCCGGCCTGCTGTTTGCGGCCGTGCGCATGAACCCGGTGCTGGGTGGCGCAGCCGCCCCCATGGACACCCAGGCCGCACTGGCCTTGCCAGGCGTGAGCCAAGTGGTAGCGCTGGACGCTTGGGGCGGTGGCACAGGCGGTTTGGCCGTGGTGGCCAGCAACACCTGGCAGGCCCGCCAAGGCGCACAAGCCGTGAAGGTGCAGTGGCCCACAGCTGCTGCGGGTGCATCAGGTGCATCAGGTGCCGTAGACACCACCCGCATCCAGGCCGATCTGCTCAAGGCCCTGAACACCGAAAGCGGCTTCACCTTCCACGAGCAAGGCCTGCCACTCAAGGCCGAGCAAACGGCGGCCAGCCGCATCGACGCGCTGTACCAAGCGCCCTATCTGGCCCACGCCACCATGGAGCCGATGAACTGCACCGCACAGGTCAAAGACGGCAAAGTCGAAGTGTGGGTGCCCACCCAGGTGCCACAAATGGCGCGTGCCATGGCCGCCAAAGTGGCGGGCGTCAAAGAAGACCAAGTCACCGTGCATGTGACGCTGCTGGGCGGCGGTTTTGGTCGCAGGCTGGAGGTCGACTTTGTCGGCCAGGCCGTGCAAGTGGCCTTGGCCTGCAAGGGCGCACCCGTGCAGTTGGTCTGGTCGCGCGAAGAAGACATGACCCACGACTTTTACCGACCGATGCACCTGGCCAAATTCCAGGCGTCCATCGACGCTCAGGGCGAAGTCAGCAGCTTGCGCATCAAGTCGGCAGGCGACGCCATCACCCCACGCTGGATGGCACGCGCCGCGCCGCACCTGTCGGGCCCCATCGACATGCCCGACAAAACCACATCCGAGGGCCTGTTCGATTTGCCCTACGGCTTTTTGAACCAACACATGAGCCATGTGGCCACCAAGTCGGGCGTACCCGTTGGCTTCTGGCGCTCGGTGGGCCATTCGCACAACGCCTTCTTCTCGGAAAGCTTCATCGACGAACTGGCCTTGGCCACAAAACAAGACCCTCTGGCCTTCCGCCTGAAGCTGTTGAAAGACGCCCCGCGTTATGCGGCCGTGTTGCAGCTGGTGGCCGACAAAGCAGGCTGGGGCAAGCCCTTACCCGCAGGCCGCGCACAAGGCATCGCGCTGCACAAGTCATTCGGCTCCATCGTGGCACAAGTGGCCGAAGTTTCGGTCGAGCAAGGCCAGATCCGCGTGCACCGCGTGGTGTGTGCCATCGACTGCGGCACCGTGGTCAACCCGGACACCGTGGCCCAGCAAATGCAAAGCAGTGTGGTCTACGCCCTGAGCGCTGCTTTGTTCGGGCAGATCGACATCATGGACGGCGTGGTGCAGCAAAGCAATTTTCCGAGCTACCCCATGGTCACGCTCAGCCAGGCACCGGTTGTGGAAACCCACATCGTGCCCAGCAACCGCCACCCGGCAGGCGTGGGTGAACCGGCCGTGCCGCCGCTGGCCCCAGCGGTGGGCAATGCATTGTTTGCTTTGACGGGCAAAAGGCTGAGGGCTTTGCCGCTCAAGGTGTGAGCCCAGCCCCCGGGTGAATCACCCGCCGCGCAAAGCCTTGAGGATTTTTTGGCCACCTCGGCCAGTGGCGTCTAGCCCTAAGCGCTTTTGTTCGGCGCGGATCGCCTCGCGCGATTTGTCGCCCAACATGCCGTCAATGGGGCCGATGTCATGGCCACGCATCACCAGCATACCTTGCAACTCGCGCCGCTCGGCGCGGGACAGGCCCGCGTCATCGGTGGGCCAGGGCGTGGCGAAGGGGCCAGCGCCGCGCAGGCGGTCGCTCAGGTGGGCAATGGCCAGGCCATAGCTTTCGGCCGCGTTGTAGCTGTAGAGCGCGTCAAAGTTGCGCGTGACCAAAAAGGCCGGACCATTGGCCCCCGCCAGCGTCAGCAAACCGACCGAGCCCAAATTGGCGGGCAAGGCCGAGCCGTCCACCCGGCGCACGCCCCGTGCGGCCCAATCGGCCACAGGGCGCTTGGCCCGGCGGCCCTCGCCTGCCAAGGAAATGCCTGCAGGCAGCTTGACTTCGATGCCCCAAGGCAAGCCACTTTGCCAACCCGCACGCGCCAAAAAGTTGGCGGTTGAGCCCAGCGCGTCCACGCTGCTGTCCATCAGGTCGGCGCGCCCATCACCATCAAAGTCCACCGCCAAGCGCTCGAAAGTGCTGGGCATGAACTGGGTGTGGCCAAAGGCCCCCGCCCACGAGCCCACGAAACGCTCGGGTGCGATGTGTCCGGCCTGCAAAATGCGCAGCGCCGAGAAAAACTCACCCCGGAAATAACTTTGCCGCCGACCGTGACACGCCAGGGTGCCCAGCGCCTGCACCAACGGGTATTTGCCAAAGGTCTGACCAAAATTGCTCTCCACACCCCAGACCGCGACCACCGTGGCCGCATCCACGCCAAAACGTTGCTCTGCCCGTTCGAGCGCCTGGCGATGCTCAGTCAGGCGGGCTTGGCCATCGGCCACGCGCTCTTCGTCCACCAGGGCCGACATGTAATCCCAAATGGCGGTGCGAAATTCGGGCTGAAAGTTCAACTTTTCAATCACGCTGAAGTCGGCCTGCAGCCCCGCTGTGTGGCGCGCCCAGGTGGCGTCACTCACCTTGCCTGTACGAGCAGCCGGGCGCAGCTCTGCCATGCAGGCCGATAAATCGGTGCTTTGTGCCCACGCGCTGGGTGCGAGCCAAGAAAAGGCCAACACCGCGCTCATGCAGGCGGTGCGCACCCAAGCTCCAGTGCATGGGTTCGATTGGCTTGGTGTCATGAAAATGTCCCTGAAAATTTGAATGTGTCTGAGTGCATCTCAATGCGCGCCAGCGAATGTACAGGGGAAATCTGATGAACGGCAAAGGCTTGGTTTTGGCGGGTTGTGATGTGAATTCAGCCCCCTGTTCTGACTTGAAATCTCGGCTTTCAGAGGTCTGTTGGGGGCCCACCTCCGTACAACCAAGGCACATCCATCACACGCTCGCCCATGAGCCGCATTGACAGGTTGCGCCCCAACGCCACAGCGCCTTGGGCGTGGAAGATGCGGCCGTTTCGGATGGCGCGCGCTTGCACGCGGGCGTTGCGCGCCCAACGAGCTTGGGCATAGGCCTGCAGCTGCGCGGGCACTGTCGCGTTGCCCGCGCTCAAGCACTGCGCCAAGGCCTGTGCATCTTCGATGGCCATGCCCGCACCTTGCGCCAAATACGGCCGCATCGGGTGGGCCGCGTCGCCCAGCAAAGCCACGCGGCCTTGGACCATGTCGCCGGCCCCGCTCACGGGCGCTCGGTCGTGCAGCGCCCACTGTCGCCAAGCGGGCACCGATGCCAAACGCTCGTGCAAATCACGGCCCACCGCGCCCATGGCCTGCATCAGCGCCTGGTTGTTCCCAGCCTGGTCCCAGTCTTGCGCTGGGTCCGCTTTCGCACCGTGCACGATGGCCACACAGTTGAGCCATTGCCCACAGCGCACCGGGTAATGCACCACATGCAGTCGCGGCCCCATCCAGACGGTGACTTGGTCGCTGCGCAGGTGCGCGGGCAAATCGGCCTGCGCCACCAGCGCCCGGTAAGCCAGGTGCCCGGTAAAGCGCGCCGGGGCATCGCCCAAGAGTTGCTGGCGCACCCTGCTCCACACGCCATCGGCGCCAATCAAGGCGCTGGCCTGAAGACTCAGGCCTTCCACCGTGTTCACTTGCAAAGCCGTTTCGCTGCTCTGCCAGCCTTGCACGGTCTGCCCCAGCCGCAGGTCCACCCCTGCGCCTTGGCCCGCCCTTTGCAGCAAGCCCTGCAAATCGGCGCGGTGGATGGTGGCATAAGGCGCGCCGTAACGTGTCTGTGCCCGCTCGCCCAAAGGCAAGGTGCCCAGCACCTGCCCAGTTTGCGCATCGCGCGCTTGCAACTGCTCAGGGAATGCCGCCACCTGTGCCAGCGCATCGCCCAAACCCCAGGCCTGCAAAATGCGCGTCACATTCGGGCCGATCTGGATGCCCGCGCCCACCTCGCTCAACGCAGCGGCCCGCTCCAACAATTGCACAGGCAGGCCCTGCCGGGCACAGGCCAATGCAGCAGCCAAGCCGCCGATGCCACCGCCTGCGATCACCACTTTTTTGTGCATGTCTCTTGTCATTCGTCAATTGTGCCCCGGCCGCAGTACGTTCTAAAAATTGGACAATTGCAGGGTATGACGACGATCAAATCCCCAGAACTTTTATTGCCCGCCGGCTCACTCGACAAAATGCGCGCCGCCTACGACTTTGGTGCCGACGCCATCTATGCAGGCCAGCCGCGTTACAGCCTGCGGGCGCGCAACAACGAATTCAAGCTGGAGCAAATCGGCATCGGCATTGCCGAAGCCCACGCACGGGGCAAAAAGTTTTTTGTCACCAGCAACCTGCTGCCGCACAACGACAAGGTACGCACCTACCTGCGCGACATTGAGCCGGTGATTGCCATGAAGCCCGACGCGCTGATCATGGCCGACCCTGGCCTGATCATGATGGTGCGTGAAAAGTGGCCCGATATGCCGATTCACCTGTCGGTGCAGGCCAACACCGTCAACTGGGCGGCCGTGAAATTTTGGCAAAAAATGGGCGTGACCCGCATCATCTTGTCACGCGAATTGAGCCTGGACGAGGTTGAGAAAATCCGCCAGGAATGCCCGGACATGGAGCTGGAAGTGTTTGTGCACGGCGCGCTGTGCATTGCCTACTCGGGCCGTTGCCTGCTGTCGGGCTACTTCAACCGGCGCGACCCCAACCAGGGCACCTGCACCAACGCCTGCCGCTGGAGCTACGGCACCCAAGAAGCCACCGACGAGACCGACTCCGGCGAAGTCAAACCGATCAAGATGGACGGCGACTTCAGCTTTGAGCAAGAGCAAGAAGCCGCCGAGAAAAACTTCTCGGCCTGCGGCGACGGCCAGCGCCACCCGGCCGCCGACAAGGTGTACCTGATCGAAGAAGCCAACCGGCCCGGTGCGCTCATGCCCATCATGGAAGACGAGCACGGCACCTACATCATGAACAGCAAGGACTTGCGCGCGGTCGAGTTGATCGAACGCCTGGTCAAGATCGGCGTGGACTCGCTCAAGATCGAAGGCCGCACCAAGAGCCTGTATTACGTGAGCCGCACCGCGCAGGTCTACCGCCGCGCCATCGACGACGCGGTGGCCGGTCGCCCCTTCAACCCCGAACTCATCAGCGAACTCGACGGCCTGGCCTCACGCGGCTACACCTCGGGCTTTTTGGAGCGCCGTCCTGCGCAGGACTACCAAAACTACGAAACCGGCCACTCGGTCGGCCACCGCAGCCAGTTTGTGGGTGAAGTGCGTGAAGTGGGCGAAGGCTGGGCGCTGGTCGAGACCAAGAACAAATTCTCGGTGGGGGACACGATCGAAATCATCCACCCCAGCGGCAACCGCAAGGTGCCGCTGACGCAGATGAAGAGCGAAAAAGGGGAAGCCATCGAGGTGGCCCCAGGCAGCCCGCTCAGAGTGTGGATTCCTATGGATGGCCCGGCCAAAGGCGCTTTGATTGCACGGATGTTCTAAGCGCGGTCAACGCCCGTTCAGCGGATAAGACGGATCGTTGTAACCCGGTGTCGACGGATGGCCCGGAGCCACCAGACGGTTGACCAAGGCCTCGTCTTCGGCGGTGATGGTCACCTCCAAAGCACCGGCGTAGTCTTGCCACTGCGCCAGCGTGCGCGGCCCTGCGACGACCGCGCTCACGTAGCGGTTGGCCAGCACCCAGGCGGTGGCAAAGTGCGCCAGCGAGACGCCTTTGGCCTCGCAATGCTGGCGCAGCGTTTGCGCAATGTGCAGCGACTCTTGGCGGAACTCGGTCTCCATGATGCGTTTGTCGCCACGCGCCGCCCGGCTTCCCTCGGCGGGCGTTTGGCCAGGTGCATATTTGCCCGTGAGCACGCCGCGTGCAATCGGGCTGTAGGGCACCACGCCCAGGCCGTAGTGCCCGCAGGCCTCCAAAATTTCCACTTCGGGCAAGCGGGTGAGCAGGTTGTAATAAGGCTGACACACCACCGGCGCGGGCATGTTCATCTGGCGGGCCAGGTTGACCATTTCGGCAATTCGCCAGCCACGGAAATTGGAGACGCCCCAATAGCGGATCTTGCCGTCACGCAGCAAAGCCTCAATGCCCCGCAGGGGCTCCTCCAGGTCCATGCCGTTGTAGTCGCGGTGCAGGTAATAAATGTCCAGGTGGTCGGTGTCCAGACGGCGCAAGCTGTCTTCGCAAGCCCGCAGCATCCAGCTGCGCGAGTAACCCTGGCAGTTGGGCTGGGACGTCATGGGGTTGCCCACCTTGCTGGCCAACACCCAGTGATGACGCTGCCCCTTGAGCACCTGGCCCACGATCTCTTCGGTTTTTCCGAGCATGTAAACATCGGCCGTGTCGATGAAATTACAGCCTTTTTCTTGCGCATCGGCGACGATGCTGCGTGCATCTTCCAGCGGCGTCTGGTCGCCGAACATCATGCTGCCCAAGCACAGGCGGGACACTTTCAGGGGGCTTTTGCCCAGGGTGGTGGTTTTCATGTTGAGGTCCTTGACAAAGACGATGCACGCCAGAGGTTAAACCCATGCCCCCCAAGAACCTGTCACCCGTGTTGCGGGGTGCGTTGGACGCCAGAGTCCACGGTTCCTGGGTAGGCCAGCAACCCCTGTCCTCGTCGGCCTGTCTGTTGACTGGATAGAGGGCACCATCACCCTTGGCAAAAAGGCCCGGGGGTATGTCCCTTTGAAAAGCCTCCTCAAGCGACTTCTTGCGTGGCCTAAGGCCTGGCCGAGCCTGGAGGGGGCACATCGCGACCCCGCATCCGCTGACCCAACCATTGCAGGCCTTGGTCGACATTTATGCGGCGGCTGAGTTGCTCAGACACAGGGTAAGGTTGGCCCGCTGCGAGTGGGGGACCGATGTCAAAAGAGAACACGTATTCGGGCTCCTGCCCCATGCGCAGGTCAGTCACAACCAGGCTATCGCCTTGGCGCTGCAACTTGAAAAACCCGTCGGTGAACCGATCCAAGCGCTGCAGCTGCGGGTGGGCGGCGTTTTGCGCAGCCAACGCCCCACCGCGCTCGTGCGCCACAAAGCGAATGGCACGCCCGCCATCCATCAGGGCATAAAAGCCTTCGTGAAAGCGCTCACCATCGAGCGCCACCACGCGCCACACCAAGGTGCTCAAGGGCGCGGGGGTCACCATCAACTGCTGGCTGGGCAGGCCTTGTGATTGCAAAGACTGGCGGGCGTGTTGCGTCACCCCCCATTGCGCCAGCGCACTCCAGGCCAAGTAAGCGGTGCTGAACGCCAACGCCCAGCCGTTGATGGCCAAAGCACGCCCCACCGTTTTGACACGCAGCGCCGCCACCACGCCCGCCAGCAAGGGAAGTGAATACAACGGGTCGATGATGAACATGCTGCCCAAACCATAGGCCTCGTCGGTGAAGGGCTGGAACACCTGGGTGCCGTAAATCGTCATCAGGTCCAACAAGGGGTGCGTGACCAGCGCCAGCATGAGCGCCCACCACCAACGGCCATAGAGCTGCGGCTGGCGGTGTAGGCGGCTCACCGCCCAGGCCATCGGGAACGCAAAGAGCGTCAGTAACAGCAAGGCATGCGTCTCGGCGCGGTGCCGGATCATGTTCAAGATCGGATCGCCGTGGTCCAGCAACACATCCAGATCGGGCAGCAGGCCCGCCACGCCGCCCCACAGGACCGACTTCCAAAG
Source organism: Limnohabitans sp. Bal53 (assembly GCF_003063355.1). GTDB lineage: Bacteria > Pseudomonadota > Gammaproteobacteria > Burkholderiales > Burkholderiaceae_C > Limnohabitans_A. The sequence continues at coordinate 272,818 of NZ_NESH01000001.1, forward strand.
CGCGGTGCGCCGCCCCATGACAGCCACCCCAATTGAGGCGCCCAAAAGTACTTGTGTGACGGAATCCATGGTGCTGTTCTAGGAGAGTGACTTGACGAAGGTCAACACCATATCGGCTTTTATAAGCCCTCAGACCTTACAGGCCGTTGTTCGGGCCGTGGGCGCATGACCAAAAAGGTCTACACCTGCGCCAGATGGCCCGGACTTTGACCTGCATCAGACACACGGTTGCTGAGCACTTTTAAAAAGCAGGGTTCAGACCACAATGAGACAGGCCATGAGACAAGCGAACCCTTCACGCAGCATCCCCACTTTGGACGCGGTGCCCAGCACACTGTGGGTGCCTTTGGTGGCCAGGGCGCGTGGGGCCAAAATTTACCCGTGGCTGGACCCTCAAGACACACAGGCGCAGCAGGTGCTGCGAAACAACCCTCTGGCGATGGACTCGCTGCTGCAGGACCGCGCCTCGGTGCTCAATGTGCTTTGGCGCACCCGTTTGATCAAACAAATAGGCGATGCGTTTTTTCAGCAACACCCTGGGGCTGTGGGCATCAATCTGGGCGCGGGATTGTCGGATTATTTTCAGTGGCTGGACAACGGGCACAACCACTGGCTGGATGTGGATCTAGAGCCGGTGGTGGCGATGCGCCATGAACTGCTGAACCCGCACTCGGACACCGCGCAAAACGGGCACATGGACCTGCGCCAACCGGGATGGTGCAGCGCCTGCCCGCAAGCGTGCGCGATGCCAATGCACCCCTGCTGCTCGTCTGCGAAGGCGTGCTGATGTACCTCACGCCCACACAGGTCAAGGCCGTGCTGCAAGAGATTGGCGAAAACGCACCCGAAGGCTCTGAGCTGGTGTGCGACTTCATGACGCCACTGTGCATTGGGCTTTGGCCCCCAGCGTGTCGGGCAGTGGGGCGCAGTTTTTATGGGGTGCCCACAACGGACTGGAAGTGGCCCGGTTGCACCCCCGACTTGAGCTGCTGGCGCAACACACGGTGGCCGAAGCCTATGGTCCCGCTTGCTGTTGGGCCGAGATGTGTCTGAGCCCCTGGACGGGCGGGCCTCTGTATGGCTTGGCTCACCTGCAAATCACCGAACCCTGAAAAGGCGCCTGGGTCCTGAATGCCCCCCAGGACTGCGGGCCGCAGCCTTGGCGTGATAATCAGGCGTTATTTTGTGCAGTCTTGTTCACTTCAACGCCATGACCACCACCGCAACACCCGACGCAGCCCCCAACTTGATGCTCTGGACCGACTCGCTCCACACGGGGGACGCCCGCATGGACGAAACGCACCAAGAGTTTGTGGACATGATCAACCAGATTCTGGCCACCCCCGAAGACCAGCAGCTGCCGCTCTACAAGGCATTTTTGAACCACACGGTCGAGCACTTCGCACAAGAAGAGCGCTGGATGTTGGCTACAGGGTTTTCGGCCGACAACTGCCACGCGGAGCATCACGCCACGATATTGGAGACCATGCGCGTGGTCGAAGCCCACTACCTGGACAGCGACCCCACCATCATCACCCGCATGGCCGAAGCACTGGCCGAGTGGTTTCCGGGGCACGCGGGCAGCATGGACGCTGGCCTGGCTGCACACCTCAAATCCGTGGGCTTTGACAGCGTGACCGAAACCCTGGCCGACCCCTCGGCCATCCAAAACGTGACCATGTCGGGTTGCGGCAGCGTCAGCTGCAGCTGAGGGCGACGGCAATTCCACAATAAATTTCAAACGGGCTGTCTCAAGTTTCACAGCCCCCGCCAAGGCCTGCGGCTACGATGGGGCACTTTCAAAAACCGCCCTACCCCCTGCAGGAGACAAGTCATGCCCGTGATCACCAACATCGAAGACCTGCGCGTTTTGGCCGAAAAACGCGTGCCGCGCATGTTTTACGACTACGCCGACAGCGGCTCCTGGACCGAAGGCACCTACCGCGCCAACGAAACGGACTTCCACAAGATCAAGCTGCGCCAGCGCGTGGCGGTGAACATGGAAAACCGCACCACCGCCACCAAGATGGTCGGCATCGACACCAAGATGCCCGTGTGCATCGCCCCGGTGGGCCTGACTGGCATGCAGCACGCCGACGGCGAAATGCACGCCGCCATGGCGGCCAAGAAGTTCGGCATCCCCTTCACGCTGTCGACCATGAGCATTTGCTCTATCGAAGACATCGCTGCCCACACCCAAGCGCCGTTCTGGTTTCAGCTCTACATGATGCGAGACCGCGAGGCCATGGCCCGCATGATCGACCGCTGCAAGGCTGCCAACGTGAGTGCGATGGTGCTCACACTCGATTTGCAGGTGATCGGCCAGCGCCACAAAGACCTGAAAAATGGTCTGACCGCGCCACCCCGCCCCACGGTTGCCAACATCATCAACCTGATGACCAAGCCGCGCTGGTGCTTGGGCATGGCTGGCACAAAGCGCCATACCTTTGGCAACCTGGTGGGACACGTCAAAGCCGTGACCAACATGAAGTCGCTGGCCTCTTGGACCAACGAACAGTTTGACCCGACGCTCAATTGGGAAGACATCGCCTGGGTCAAGAGGCAATGGGGCGGCAAGCTGATCTTGAAGGGCATCATGGACGTGGAAGACGCCAAACTGGCCGTGGCCAGCGGGGCCGACGCGATTGTGGTGAGCAACCACGGCGGCCGCCAGCTCGACGGCGCCCCCAGCAGCATCGAAGCCTTGCCGGCCATCGTGGCGGCCGTGGGCGACCAAATCGAAGTCTGGATGGACGGCGGCATCCGCAGTGGACAAGATGTACTCAAAGCCTGGGCGCTGGGTGCCAAAGGTGTCATGATCGGCCGCGCCATGGTTTATGGCCTGGGCGCCATGGGCGAAGAAGGCGTGACCAAAGCGCTGCAAATCATCCACAAAGAGCTGGACGTGACCATGGCCTTTTGCGGCCACACCAACATCCAGAACGTGGGCACCAACATCTTGCTGCCCGGCACTTTTCCGACCGCCTAAAAACCCCGCTGGGGCCCTTTTGCTGCAAGAGAAGCCCTGCGCTGACGCTATGCTTCAAGGGTGACCGACACAACGCCCTCTTCGCCACTGCCCCGGCGCATTGCCCACCTCGACATGGACGCGTTTTACGCGTCCTGCGAGTTGCTGCGTTACCCGCAGCTCAAAGGCATGCCGGTCGTCATTGGTGGCGGCAGGCGCAAAGAAGACGACCTGCTGGGCAAGCTGCAAGCGGCCTACCCCGAGGACGAGTGGACCGAAGAGACCATTGGCGAGCGATTGGACCGCATTCCAGTGGATTTTTTCCCACGCTTGAATGGCTACACCGGGCGCGGCGTCATCACCACCGCCACCTATGCGGCCAGGCAGTTTGGGGTCGGCTCTGCCATGGGATTGATGAAAGCCGCCAAGCTCTGTCCGCAGGCCATCATGCTCCCGGTGGACTTTGAGCGTTACCGTCACTTCTCGCGCACCTTCAAAAACATCATCACTGAGATCGCCCCCGTCATGCAGGACCGGGGGGTGGACGAGGTCTATATCGACTTCACCAACGTGCCCGGCGGCCAGCGCGAAGGCGGGCGTGTTCTGGCGCGATTGATTCAGAAAAGCATTTTTGAGGCCACGGGCCTGACCTGCTCGGTGGGCGTAGCCCCCAACAAGCTGATTGCCAAAATGGCCAGCGAGTTCAACAAACCAAACGGCATCTCGGTCGTGCACGAGGCCGACCTGCAAACCCTGATCTGGCCGCTGGCTTGCCGCAAGATCAACGGCGTGGGCCCCAAGGCCGATGAAAAGCTCAAGGGCTTTGGCATCCACGCCATCGGCGATCTGGCCGCTCGCGAGCTGCCTTGGTTGATGGCGAACTTTGGCAAAAGCTACGGTGCTTGGCTGCACGAAGCGGCCTGGGGCCGCGACGACCGCCCGGTGGAAACCGAGAGCGAGCCCGTCAGCATGAGCCGCGAAACCACGTTCGAGCGCGACCTGCACGCCGTTCGCGACCGTGCAGAACTTGGGGCCATCTTCACTCGGCTGTGCGAGCAGGTGGCAGCCGATTTGCAGCGCAAAGGCTATGAAGGCAAAACCATCGGCATCAAACTGCGCTACGACAACTTTCAGTCCGTGACGCGCGACCAAAGCCTGAGCGACTCCACCGCTGATGCCAAACGCATCCGGCAAGTGGCAGGACAGTGCCTCAAGCGCGTTCAGCTAGAACGGCGCATTCGTCTGCTGGGTGTCAGGGTGGGCTCGTTGGTCAAGGCAGGGGGGAAACCTGCCCTGAACCAGAACGTATTGGCTCAAGAAACCGGTCTGGGCTTGCAAGGGCAGTTGCTGTTCACAGACGATTGAACGGGTCACAAAAAAGGACGCAACTCTCGCGCTGACTCCTGCAACAGTGGCAGCCATTTGTGCTGTACCGCGGCATCGCTCAACTGCTGCGCTGTGCCCACCACATTCAGCGCGGCCAATGTCCGCCCCTGCATGTTGCGCAGCGGCACCGCCAGCGCATGGATACCCAGCTCATGTCCCTCGCGGGCCAAACAGTGGTCTGCTTGGCGCACCTGCGTGATCATGGCCTTGAAACGGGCGATGTTCACCTCGGTTTGTGGCGTGATGCGGGCCAACTCTCGGCCCTTGAGCCAAGCGGCCAAATCGGCCTTGGGCAAGCTGGCCAGCAGCACCCGCCCGGTGGACGTGGCATGCGCTGGCAAGCGTGCCCCCAAGTGCAGGCCATAGGCCAAGTGCCGCACCGGCTCGGCCACGCCCGCACTGCGGGCCACAATGACGCATTCATCGCCATCGCGCACCACCGCGCTGAAGGCCGCCTGTGTTTGCGCGGCCAAGCGGTTGAGTGTGGGCTGCAGTGTGCGAGGCAAACGCGAAGTGGCCATGTAACTGCCCGCCAGACGCAACACCCGCGCCGACAACCAGTAATGCGAGCCATCGGTCTCCAGATAACCCAGCTCGGCCAACGTGAGCAAATGCCGCCGCGCCGCCGCCCGCGTGATGCCCGTGCGCTGCGCGGCCAAGGTCGCGTTCAAGCGTTGACGCTCGGTGTCAAAAGCCTCCAGCACAGCCAGCCCCTTGGCCAAGCCTTCGATGTAGTCTGCTTTAGCGATCGTCATGGGAGCACCTCGAATCAACAAGCCCAAGCTGCAAAGGTCGGACTGCAAGATCATTTTTGATACAGGTCATTTTGCGCGATCATCGCACAAATTAACTTTTTATCGCACAAACTTCATCAACCCGCTCTGGCACCACTTTCACCGTCTATTAAGCTTTAAGGGATTGAATTGACCAACTTCAGGAGACACCCATGAGCACCACCCGCACCCAAGTGGCCATCGTTGGCGCAGGCCCTTCCGGCTTGTTGCTGGGCCAGTTGCTCTTCAAAGCGGGCATCGACGCTGTCATCGTCGAGCGCCAAAGCCCCGACTACGTGCTCTCGCGTATCCGTGCGGGCGTGCTGGAACAAGTGACGATGGACTTGCTCGACGAAGCCGGTGTGGGCCAGCGCATGCACAAAGAAGGTTTGGTGCACACGGGGTTTGATTTGCTGTTCAAAGGCGCCCGCCACCGCATCGACATGGACCGCCTCACGGGCGGCAAAAAAGTCATCGTCTACGGCCAGACCGAAGTCACCCGCGACCTGATGGACACCCGCCAGGCTGAAGGTCTGCCCACGGTCTACGAAGCAGGCAACGTACAGGTGCACGATTTCGACAGCTCCAAGCCCCGCGTGACCTATGAAAAAAACGGCCAGTTGCACACCATCGAGTGCGACTTCATTGCCGGTTGCGACGGCTTTCATGGCGTGTGCCGCGCCACTGCACCCAAAAACGCGATCAAGGAATACGAAAAGGTCTACCCGTTTGGTTGGTTGGGTGTGCTGTCCGACACGCCTCCGGTGCACCATGAGTTGATTTACGCCAACAGCACACGCGGCTTTGCCCTGTGCTCACAGCGCAGCGCCACGCGCAGCCGCTACTACCTGCAAGTGCCCACCACCGACAAGGTCGAGCAATGGTCTGACGACGCCTTCTGGACCGAGTTGCGCCACCGCCTGGACCCCGAAGCCCGCGAACATCTGGTGACCGGCCCCAGCATCGAAAAAAGCATCGCCCCGCTGCGCAGCTTTGTGACCGAGCCCATGCGCTTTGGCCGCATGTTCCTGGCGGGCGACGCCGCGCACATCGTGCCGCCTACCGGCGCCAAAGGCCTGAACCTGGCCGCCACCGACGTCAAATACCTGTCCACCGCATTCATCGAGTTTTATGCCGACAAAACCGACGCGGGCATCGATGCTTATTCAGAGCGCTGCTTGCGACGTGTTTGGCGTGCCGAGCGCTTTTCATGGTGGTTCACCAGCCTGATGCACCACTTCCCGGAAAACGGCGACATCGGCCAGAAGTTCCAGGACGCGGAACTCGATTACCTGGTGCACAGCGAAGCCGGCTCGCGCACCATGGCCGAAAACTACGTGGGACTGCCCCTGAATTTCGGCGAATAAGCCAACGCAAGGCACGCTGCCCACCCCAAACCACTGCACAGCCATCCGGGCAGTTGCCCCCGTAACGGCCAAACGTGCAGTTGCCCCCGTCACCGCGAGTAGCGCAGTTGACCCAACCCCCCGTCACTGCGAGGAGCGCAGCGACGCGGCAGTCCATGGATTGCCTTGTGCCTCGCGATGACAACATTGACCTGGTGACTTGCGGTAGCAGCATTGGCCAAATGCCTCGAGACGGCCGTTTTGTCTGGGTGCTGTGGGCATGGGCATCTGGCCTCTGGTCAGGGATGTCTACAATCGAAAAGTGACCACCTCATCCAGCCCGGCGAACGCGCGCCGCCCCATCCGCGAACTCCCCGATGAACTGATCAGCCAGATCGCTGCTGGCGAGGTGGTTGAACGCCCCGCCTCGGTCGTGCGCGAGCTGGTGGACAACGCCATGGACGCAGGCGCTCGCAGCATCACGCTTCGCCTGATGGGCGGCGGCACGCGGCTGATTTCGGTGGAAGATGATGGTGGCGGCATCGCCCCCGACGAGCTGGCCACGGCCTTGAAACGCCACGCCACCAGCAAGATCGGCAACCTCGATGAGCTGGAATCAGTGATGACCATGGGCTTCCGGGGCGAGGCGCTGGCCGCCATCAATTCGGTCTCCGAGCTCACCCTGCTTTCTCGCATGGACGGCCAGCCCACGGCCTTTGCGCTGGACGGTCGCACGGGCGAGATCCGCCCCGCCGCCCGCGCCGTGGGCACCACCGTGGAGGTGAAAGAGCTGTTTTTCTCCACCCCCGCCCGCCGCAAGTTTTTGAAAAGCGACAGCACCGAGCTGGCGCATTGCATTGAAGCCGTGCGCCGCCACGCCTTGGCCCGCCCCGATGTGGGCTTTGCCATTTGGCACGAGGGCAAGCTGGTCGAGCAGTGGCGCGTGCACCCGGGCGCTGCGGGCCTGGAACAGCGCCTGGCCGATGTGCTGGGCGAGGAGTTTGTGGCGCAGTCGATTGCCGTGGACTACCACGCCGGGCCGCTCAAAGTCATGGGCCGCGCCGGACTGCCCGATGCCGCCCGTTCCCGCCCCGACCACCAATTTGCCTATGTGAATGGCCGTTTTGTGCGGGACAAGGTGGTCATGCACGGCGCACGCAGTGCCTACGAAGACGTGCTGCACGGCCACAAACAACCGGCCTACGCGCTGTTCATGGAGATTGACCCCACATTGGTCGATGTGAACGTGCACCCGACCAAGATCGAGGTGCGCTTCAGGGACAGCCGCGCGGTGCACCAAGCGGTACGGCATGCGCTGGAAAACGCGCTGGCTGCGCCACGTGCCCACCTGCTGACCGATGCGCCAAGCGACGCCGACAAGGCTTTTGACCTGAAAGCCCCTGCGTCCAAAGCCCTGCCCGAGTCGGCCAACTGGCAGCAAGGGGGTATGGCCTTTGAGCGACCTGGTCCCTCGACCTTTTCGGCCCCCAGCTACAAACCCGCCGATTTTGTGCGACCCCGCGTGGACGGCGACCGCGCTATGGCGGATCTGAAGGCGCTGTGGAACCCGTCTGAGCACAGCGAAGACCTTGGTGTTCAGGAAGCCGCACCGGCTGGTTGGCCATCCCCTTTCGCGGTCAGAGACCGTTCCCACAACACACAACCCACTCCCGTAGGAGCGGTCTCCGACCGCAATGCAGCATCCCCCTCCCCTGTAGGAGCGGTCTCCGACCGCGATCAAAGCTCGCCCTGCGCAAATTCCAATGACACCCCCTGGCCCCTCGGCCGCGCCGTGGCCCAACTGCATGGTGTCTACATCCTGGCCGAAAACAAGCAAGGCCTGGTGGTGGTGGACATGCACGCCGCGCACGAGCGCATCGTCTACGAGCGCCTGAAAAACCAGCTCAACGCGCAAAGCAGCGATGGCCCTCGAATTGCCAGCCAGCCGCTCTTGATCCCCGCCACATTTGCCGCCACGCCGACCGAAGTGGCCACGGCCGAAGCCTGCGCTGAGGCTTTGGAGCAACTGGGCCTGGAAATCTCGCCCCTGTCGGCCAAGACCTTGGCCGTGCGCGCCGTACCCACCAGCCTGGCGCAAGGCGATGCGGTGGAGCTGGCCCGCAGCGTGCTGGCCGAGTTGGCCCAGCACGACGCCAGCACGGTAGTGCAACGTGCCCAAAACGAGATCCTGGCGACCATGGCCTGTCACGGCGCAGTGCGTGCCAACCGCCGCTTAACCCTCGATGAAATGAATGGCTTGCTGCGTCAAATGGAAGAGACCGAACGCTCCGACCAGTGCAACCATGGCCGCCCCACCTGGCGTCAGATGTCCATGCGGGATCTGGATGCGCTGTTTTTGCGGGGTCGGTGATGCTTGTTTCAGCTCGTCAGTCTGAATCCGAATCCATTGTCCATTCGGCTGAGTCCAGTTTGTGGCCTGAATCCGAGCCATGTGAGCCCGCCGCGCGGTCTCGCTCATACTCGCTTCGCTCGCCAAATCGCGAGCTCCGCGCGGCAGGCTCCCCTGGCTCTGCCTATGTGGTGATGCGCTCCAAAACACTGGCGGCTTTGAATAACCACCCAGCGCTGGGCGAGGCCGGTGTGCGGACCGCCCGATTTGGCGAGCGAAGCGAGTATGAGGGCGGCCGGGCAATGCCCCCCGACGCATGCTCGGATTAAAGCGAAATAACAGCATGCCGCAAAAACTGATCGTCCTGCTCCTGGCCCTGCTGCTCGGACTGCAACCCGTCACCACCGACCTGTATCTGCCTGCCCTGCCCGCCATCACCGAAGGCTTTGGGGCGGGCATGGGACAGGCACAACTCACCCTCACGGCCTTGCTGCTCGCCTTTGGCCTGTCGCAACTGGTTTGGGGGCCGCTGTCGGACCGCTTTGGCCGCAAACCCATCCTGCTGTGGGGCATGGGCGCTTATGTACTGGCCTCGATCGCCTGCGCCTTTGCACCCAATATGGCCTGGCTCGTGGCGGGCCGCGCCCTGCAAGGCGTGGCCATGGGCGCGGGGGTCATGGCTGCACGCGCCGTGGTACGCGACCTCTTTGCCCCGGCCCAAGGGGCCACCGTCATGTCACAAGCGCTCACGGGTCTGGGCATCATCGCCTGCGCCTGCGCGCCCATTGGCGGCATCCTCACCGACACTTTGGGCTGGCGCGTGGCCCTGCTGGTGCTGGCTGTTTTTGGCGCGGCCACCTTCGGCCTGGTGCTGTGGCGTTTTGAAGAAACCCTGGCCCGACCCAATCCGCGCGCCCTGCACCTGAGCAGCCTCTTGAAGGCCAACTGGCAAATCTTGCAACACCCCACTTTCCGCGCCTGGAACGCCCTGTCCACCGGCTCCTACATGGGCCTGTTCACCTTCCTGGCCTGTTCGGCCTTTGTGTTCACCCGCAGCATGGGTTACAGCAAAACCGCCTACGGTTTTTTCATGCTCAGCATGTCGCTGTCCTACATCGTGGGCACCTTCTGGTGCCGCTGGATGCTGCGCCGCACCAGTGTGCACCGGGCCGTCGCCGTGGCGGCCGGCCTCACCCTCGCGGGCGGCGTCAGCATGGCCGCGCTGGCTTATGCAGGCCAAGGCCAAGACTGGTATGGCGCAGCCAGCGTCATGGGCCCCATCTACCTCTTCATGCTGGGCCACGGCGTGCACCAGTCCTGCGGCCAAAGCGGGGCCGTCGCACCGTTCCCCGAGCGGGCTGGCACGGCATCGGCACTCAACGGCTTTTTGATGATGCTGGGGGCCTTTTTCATGGGCAGCTGGCTGGGCACACAAATGCACGAGCCTGTTTTTGCGTTGGCCCACGGCCTTCTGCTGTGGAGCGTGTTCATTGCCCTCGTGGCCTGGACCCTGGTGCAGCGCCACGGACGCTCAGCCCCCCTGCCCGCTCGCGCCTGAGTCACACGCCATGCACACCCCACTTGCCACCCAACCCAGCACCCAGCCAGACCGCCCGGTCGATGCCATCGCCCTGGTCGGCCCCACGGCCAGCGGCAAAACCGCTGCAGCCCTGGCGCTGGCGCAAAGCCTAGAGCCTCAAGGCGGCGCTGAGATCATCAGCGTCGACTCGGCCCTGGTTTACCGAGGCATGGACATTGGCACGGCAAAACCCAGCCGCGAAGAACTGGCTGCCGTGCCGCACCACCTCATCGACACGCTGGACCCCCTGCACAGCTACAGCGCCGCCCAATTCGCCAAAGAAGCCTCCCGGCTGATACAGGACATCCGGGCCCGCGGCAAAACCCCGCTGCTGGTCGGCGGCACCATGCTTTACATCAAAGCGCTGCTCGAAGGCCTCAACGACATCCCCACGGCCAACCCCGAAATTCGCGCACGCATCCATCAACAAGCCGAGCAACTGGGCTGGCCCGCCCTGCACGCGCAACTGGCCCAAGTGGATCCACAAACAGCCGCCCGATTGGCCCCTGGCGACAGCCAGCGCATTGGCCGGGCCCTTGAAGTCTGGACCGCTACCGGCCAGACCCTCACCTCTTTTCACCAAAGCGCCAAAGCCCAGGCCCCCGACTGGCACATCCCCATCATCAGCCTCGAGCCTCAAGACCGCGCCTGGCTGCACCAACGCATTGCCTTGCGCTTCGAGCAAATGATGGCCGCAGGCTTCATGGACGAAGTCCAAACTCTGCGCGCACGCGGCGACCTGAACCCGGATCTGCCGTCCATGCGCTGCGTGGGTTACCGCCAGGCTTGGGAAGGTTTGGATGGGGGCTGGCGCGAGGCCGAGATCCTGGAGCGCGGCATCTTCGCGACCCGCCAGCTGGCCAAGCGTCAGATCACCTGGCTGCGCAGCATGCCCGATCGGGTGGTGGTGGCAGCCGATGCGCCAAATGCCATGGAAAAGGTTCTATCGGCTGCGAAAGCCAACCAGCGCTAATCCATGGCGTCTTTGCGCCGACCGCTTTTGACCTTTGACTGCATCGCCTTGCCCTCCAGCCGCCTTTGCACCGAACCATAGGTCGGCTTGGTGGCCTTTCGAGGCTTGGGAGGCTTGGCATAGAGGTCCAGCGTTTCATACAGGCGTGCCCACGCGTCCACACGGTTGGCTTCTTGCGTGCGGTGTTTTTGGGCTTTCAAAATGAAGACGCCCTCTAAGTTCAGTCGGCTGTCGCCCGATTGCAGCCAGCGCTGCTTGACTTCATGAGGCAAAGCGGAGCCCGCCACGTCAAAACGCAGCTGAATGGCACTGGAGACCTTGTTGACGTTTTGCCCGCCCGGGCCTTGCGCCCGGATGGCGCAGAGCTCGACTTCGGCGTCGTCAATGTGCAGGGCGTGTTTCATGGCCGTGATTTGATGCCGCGTAAGGGCGCTTGCAGGCAGCGCCTACTGCAGCGTGCCCTTGAGATGTTCTGGCACAGGCAAAGCCATGACATCGATGCCTTCGTCGAGCAAGGCCTCGGTTTCTTCGCGCGTGGCCTGGCCCCGAATGTTGCGCTCTTCGCGCTCACCGTAGTGGATCTTGCGCGCCTCTTCGGCAAATTGCGGTCCCACATCTTCGGTATTGGCCATGACGTGGCGCACCATTTTCACCATGGCCGCTTGCAACTGCTGCAAAGCTTCGGGCGGCACATCGGGCATGGCCGGCGCACTGGAGGAAGCGTCAGCGGTGCTTTTTAGCGCGCTGCCTGCGGCATTGGCAGCGCCTGCCGATGGAGCGCCCTGCCCCGTTTTAGGTTCCGGGGCTGCGCCATGGCCCAGATTCAGGCGAGGCGCCGAGAGCATTTTGGTGATGTCGCTGTCGTTGCACACCGGACACGTGACCTGACCCCGCGCACGCTGGGTGTCGTAATCGGCTTGGGACCCAAACCAGCCTTCAAAGCTGTGGCCCAAGGCACATTGCAGGTCCAGAACTTTCATGCGCTCAATTTAAGGGAGGGTTTGCCAATCCAAGTGCCACTGGCCCGACAGCACATTTTGCAGCCACAGCAGACCCGTCAAGGTCTTGGCATCGGTCAATCGGCCCTGCTGGCAAGCAGCCATCAACTCTGCGGAGCTTGCCGTGAACACGTCCAAAAACTCATCGGTGTCCAGTTGACGCTCGCCCAAAGTCAGGTCTTTGGCAAACCAGATCTCGATCACCTCGGTCGAATACGCAATGACCGGGTGCAGCACCCCGGCACGGGCCCACTGGCGGGCGGTGTAGCCGGTTTCTTCGAGAAGTTCGCGTTGCGCGCACAGCCAAGGGTCTTCGCCGGGGTCGAGTTTGCCCGCTGGAAACTCGGTCATGACCTGCCCTACGGGGTAGCGAAACTGGCGCTCCATCACCAGGCGCAGCCCCACGGGTGTGTCGAGCATGGGGATGACCATCACCGCTCCGGGGTGCACCACGTATTCGCGGGTGGCCAGGTTGTGGTTGGGCAAGCGCACGGTGTCACGCAGCACATGCAAGAAGTGCCCGTGCAAAAGCTCTTCTTGCTGGACCCGGTGTTCGATCAGGTGGTCGTCAGACATGCAAACCCGTGTGAGTGCGGCACTGCGCTCAGTGTTTGCGGTGCATCAGGTAGCGGTAAACAAAACCCGGAAAGGCCAGCGTGACGAACATGGTGCCCGTGACCGCATAAAACTCCCAGCCCTGCGGGGCGACTTGGCCGCCATGGTTCTCAAGGGCCAAGCCCACACCACCCACAACAAAGTACAACACCACCAGCTCCATCAAGCGCCAATGCAAAGGCTTGGACGCGCGCTGAGGACCCAGCAGCATGATGCGCTGGTTAAAAAATGGCATGTTGGCGGCCACAAAGGCCAGCAAGATCAACAAACCGATTTGGGTGGATGTGCTCATGGTGCGGTGCTCAAAGAATCAGACCGCGAGCATACGCACAATCGAATCGGCACACAAAGCCATGAGTGCGCCGGGGAAAATGCCCAGCAACAAAACCAGCAGGCCGTTGGTGGACAACACCAGGCGCACATCGAGCGAGGCTGACACGGTGGTGGCCGTGACCGGCTCGTCAAAGTACATGACCTTGACCACGCGCAAGTAATAGAAAGCACCGATCAGGGACATGATGACCGCAAAAATCGCCAAGCCCAGATAGAAGCCCTGCCCCGATGCCACCAAGGATTGCAGCACCGACAGCTTGGCGTAAAAGCCCACCATGGGCGGGATACCGGCCATGGAGAACAGGCAAATCGCCATCACACCCGCGTACAAGGGGCTGCGCTGGTTCAGACCGGCCAGGTCGTTGATCTCTTCGCTCTCAAAGCCCTGGCGGGCCAACAGCATGATCACGCCGAACGCGGCCAAGGTGGTCAGCACATACGACACCATGTAGAACATGGCTGAGCTGTAGGCGTTGGCGGCCAGTGTGGTCTCGCCATTGATCACGCCCGCCACAAAACCCAGCAGCACAAAACCCATTTGCGAGATGGTCGAATAAGCCAGCATGCGCTTGAGGTTGGTCTGGGCAATCGCCGCGAGGTTACCGATGAGCAAGGAGCCAATGGCCAGCAAAGCCAGCATTTGCTGCCAGTCAAAGGCCAGAGGCAGCAGCCCTTCAACCAGCAAGCGCACGAGGATAGCGAAAGCGGCCAGCTTGGGGGCACCGCCGATCATCAAGGTCGCGGCTGTGGGCGCGCCTTGGTAGACGTCCGGAATCCACATGTGGAAAGGCACGGCACCGATCTTGAAGGCCAAACCGGCCACGATGAAGACCAGACCAAACACCAACACCTGGTGGTTCACCTGGCCCGAAGCAATGGCTTTGAGCACGGCCGACAGTTCCAGGCTACCGGTCGCGCCGTACATCATGGACATGCCGTACAGCAAGAAACCCGAGGCCATGGCGCCCAGCACAAAGTACTTCATGGCCGCTTCACTGGCTTGTGTGTGGTCGCGGCGCAGGGCCACGAGCGCATAGCTCGACAGGGTCAAGAGCTCCAGGCCCAAATAGATCACGATGAAGTTCTGGCCCGAGATCATCATGCTCATGCCCAGCAAGGCGAACAGGCTGAGGCTGAAAATCTCACCGCCGCGCAGCATGTCGCGGTCGGCCGCATAGGGGCGCGAATACACCAAGGTCACCATCACGGCGATGGTGGCAAAGCACTTGAGCCAGTGGCCCATCGGGTCACTGACCACCATGCGGCCAAAGCCGTACAGCGTTTGCCCAGCATCCGCGTATACAGCATGAAGCAGCGCCACGCCCGCCAAAGTTGCGAGCGTCAGCACATAGGTGCCCGTGCGCTTGGGGCTTTTCACGAAGAGGTCGGCCAGTGTCACCACGCAGGCCATGACCAGCAACACGATCTCCGGATACATCGTCATCCAGCTGGAGTTGTCCATCATCTGTGTTCTCTCAATTGTTCTATTCAGGCGAAACGTTCAGGCCCCGGCCGCTCAAGGCAGCTTGGACATGGCCACGTGCTTGAGCAAGTCCATCACCGAAGCATCCATCACATCGGTAAAAGGTTTGGGGTAAATGCCCATGTAGAGCACGGCCACGGCCAACAAGGCCAGCATCAGGAATTCACGCGTGTTGATGTCAGTCAGACCCTTGACATCGTCGTTGGTGACGGGGCCCAGGTACACCCGCTTGAACATCCACAAGGTGTAGGCCGCGCCAAAGATCAGGGCCGAAGCGGCCAGCAAGCCGATCCAGAAGTTGAACTTGACGGCGCCCAAAATGACCATCCACTCGCCCACAAAACCAGCGGTGCCCGGCAAGCCGGCGTTGGCCATGGCAAACAGCAAGGCAAAGGCGGCGAACTTGGGCATGGTGTTGACCACACCGCCGTAGCTGGCGATCTCACGCGAGTGCACCCTGTCGTACAAAACACCGATGCACAGGAACATGGCTGCAGAAACAAAACCGTGGGCGATCATCTGCACGATGCCGCCGGACACGCCCAGCGGGTTGAACATGAAAAAGCCCAGCGTCACAAAACCCATGTGCGCCACCGACGAATAAGCCACCAGCTTTTTCATGTCCTGCTGCACCATCGCCACCAAGCCCACATAAATCACGGCCACCAGCGACAGCACGATGATCAACATGCCCCACTCGCGGGCCGCATCGGGGGCGATGGGCATGGAAAAGCGAAGAAAGCCATAAGCACCCAACTTAAGCATGATGGCCGCCAGCACGGCCGAGCCGCCAGTGGGCGCCTCAACGTGCACGTCAGGCAACCAGGTGTGCACGGGCCACATGGGCACCTTCACGGCAAAAGCTGCAAAGAAGGCAAAGAACAACAAGGTCTGCACCGATCCCGACAAGGGCAGCTTGTGCCAGGTCAAGATGTCAAAGCTGCCACCCGAAGTCACGTACAAATAGATCAACGCGATCAGCATCAACAAAGAGCCGAGCAAGGTGTACAGGAAAAACTTGAAGGCCGCGTAAATCTTGTTCGGGCCACCCCAGATGCCGATGATCAGGTACATCGGGATCAAAGTGGCTTCAAAGAAGACATAGAACAAGATGCCATCGAGCGCACAGAACACGCCGATCATCAAACCCGACAAAATCAGGAACGCGGCCATGTACTGGTTGACTTTGCGGGTGATGACTTCCCAGCCCGCAATGACCACGATCACGTTGATGAATGCCGTTAAAGGCACCAACCACAGCGAGATGCCGTCCACGCCCAAGTGGTAGTGCACATTGAAGCGCTCGAACCACATGGCTTTTTCGACAAACTGCATCTCGGATGTACCGAGCTGAAAGCCCGAAATCAAAGGCAGTGTGACCAGCAGACTGGCGATCGCGCCGATCAGCGCCAGCCAGCGCACTGCGCCCGCTTGGCTGTCGCGACCGAAGGCCAGCAAGACGACACCGAACGCAATCGGCATCCAGATGGCAAGGCTTAACAATCCCATTTTTATCTTGTCCTCAAAACCGTTAAGCGAGCCAGACGAAATACGTCATCAGCACGAACACACCCAAAATCATGACCAGGGCGTAGTGGTACAGGAAACCCGACTGGAACCAGCGCACCACGCCAGAGACCAGACCCACGACTTTCCAGGAACCGTTGACGAAGAAGCCGTCGATGATGGCGCGGTCGCCCACCTTCCAAAGACCCAAGCCCAAGCCACGTGCACCCTTGGCCAAGATGTTCTCGTTGATCCAGTCCATGAAGTACTTGTTCTCAAGGACCACGATCAAGGGACGCAGTGCTCTGGCAAAGAAGGCTGGGACTTTGGGGTTGACCAAGTACATGTACCAAGCGGTCACCACACCGGCCAAAGCCAGCCAGAACGGCGCCATGCTCAGGCCGTGAATCGCCATGGCCACTGGGCCGTGGAACAACTCACCCAATTGCTGCATGGCAGGGTGCTTGACGGCGTCGATGAAGATGACGTCCTTGAAGAAATCACCGTACAGCATGGGGCCGATCGTCATGTAACCAATGACCACCGAAGGAATCGCCAGCAAGACCAGCGGCACCGTGACCACCCAAGGCGACTCGTGCGGCTTGTCATGGCCGTGATCGTCATGACCATGGTGGTCATCGTGGCCATGGTGCGCGTCTGGATTCTGGTCATAACGCTCCTGGCCATGGAAAACCAGGAAATACATGCGGAACGAGTAGAAGGCGGTGACAAACACCCCGGCCAGCACTGCGAAGTTGGCAAAGCCAGCCGCAGGCAAGGTGCTCAGGTGCACGGCTTCAATGATGCTGTCCTTGGAATAAAAACCCGAGAACAGGGGCGTGCCGATCAAGGCGAGTGAACCCAGCAGTGACGTGATCCAGGTGATGGGCATGTACTTGCGCAATCCACCCATGTAGCGGATGTCTTGGTTGTGGTGCATGCCCATGATGACCGAGCCAGCACCCAAGAACAACAACGCCTTGAAGAACGCGTGTGTCATCAGGTGGAACACAGCCACCGAGTAAGCCGATGCACCCAAAGCCACCGTCATGTAACCGAGCTGCGACAAGGTGGAATAAGCCACCACGCGCTTGATGTCGTTTTGGATGATGCCCAAAAAGCCCATGAAAAGCGCCGTGATCGAACCGATCACCATCATGAAGTTCAAAGCCGAATCGGACAACTCGAACAGCGGTGACATGCGGGCCACCATGAAGATACCGGCCGTCACCATGGTCGCGGCGTGAATCAGGGCCGAGATGGGCGTGGGGCCTTCCATGGAGTCGGGCAGCCACACATGCAGCGGGAACTGCGCCGATTTGCCCATGGCACCGATAAAGAGGCAAATGCAGATCACCGTGATCAGCATCGCGTCCATGCCGAAGATGTACCAAGGGAAATCGATGGCCGCCAACTCATTGGCTTTGGCAAACAGTTCGGTGTAGTTGAGCGTGCCGGTGTAAGCCGCAATCAGGCCAATGCCGATGATGAAACCAAAGTCACCCACACGGTTGACGAGGAAGGCCTTCATGTTGGCAAAGATGGCGGTCGGCTTGTTGTACCAAAAGCCGATCAGCAAATAAGACACCAGACCCACGGCTTCCCAGCCAAAGAACAGCTGCAGCAAGTTGTTGCTCATCACCAGCATCAACATGGAGAAGGTGAACAGCGAGATGTAGGCGAAGAAGCGGTTGTAGCCTTCGTCCTCTTCCATATAGCCGATGGTGTAGATGTGCACCATGAGCGACACAAAGGTGACGACACACATCATCATGGCCGTCAGGCTGTCGACCATGAAGCCGATTTCCATCTTCAGGCCACCCACCACCATCCAGGTGTAGATGCTTTCGTTGAAACTCGCGCCACCGATCACCTTGCTGAGCGTCATGGCCGACAGAATGAAGGCCACAAGCACACCCAAAATGGTGAAGGTGTGCGACAGGCGCCGACCAATCCAGTTGCCACCGAATTGGGTGCCCCAGATACCGGCCAGCAAAGAGCCCACGAGCGGGGCCAGGGGGATGGCCAGCAGTGTGCTGGCGTTGAGGGTTTGACTCATATTCTTGTTAACCCTTGAGCGAATTGAGTTCGTCCACGTTGATGTTGCGCTGGTTGCGGAACAACAGCACCAAAATGGCCAGGCCAATGGCCGATTCGGCCGCAGCCACCGTGAGGATGAAGAAGACGAACACTTGGCCGTGCATGTCACCCAAGTAGTGTGAGAAGGCCACAAAGTTCATGTTCACGGCCAAAAGCATCAGCTCAATGGCCATGAGCAAAACGATCAAGTTCTTGCGGTTGAGAAAAATGCCGATCACGGACAATGCAAACAGCATCGCGCCGAGCGACAAAAAGTGTCCCAGGGTCAGTGTCATCATTTTTTCACCTCCTCAGCGACTGCATCGCTTGGCGCCACAGGGGCAGGCGCGGCCTGGGTTGGTGCCATCTTGACCACCTCCATGCGGTCGGCTGCACGCACCCGGACCTGGATAGAGGGGTCAATCGCCTTGCTGTCCTTGCGCTCGCGCAGCGTCAGCGCAATTGCGGCAATCATCGCCACCAACAAAATGGCCGCTGCAATCTGGATCGGCATCAGGTACTCGGTGTAGAGCAAGATGCCCAAAGCCTTGGCGTTGTCCACCGGCACGGCGCCCGTGGCCATGGCTGGCGCTTCGGACAAGCGGAAACCCGACAACAGCACAGCAGCCATTTCCAGGGCGACGATGGCCCCCAGGGTGGCCGCCAGCGGAAAGTTTTTCCAAAAGCCTTTGCGCACGGTGTCGATGCCAATGTCCAGCATCATCACCACGAACAAGAACAACACCATCACCGCCCCCAGGTACACCAGCACCAGCAAGATGGCCAGGAATTCGGCATTGAGCAAGAACCACACGGCCGACGCTTGCGAGAAAGCCAGCATGAGGTACAGCACCGCGTGCACGGGGTTGCGTGCGGTGACCACTCGGAAGGCTGCAAACAGCAGCACCACCGAGAAGAGGTAGAAGAAACCGGTCTTGACGTCCATAGGTCTGTCTTTTTAAGTGTTCAGGACTGCGCAGCGTTCAACGGTAAGGAGCGTCTGCGGCCTTGGCGGCAGCGATCTCTTTTTCGTAACGGTCGCCCACGGCCAGCAACATGTCCTTGGTGAAGTACAGGTCACCGCGTTTTTCGCCGTGGTATTCAAAAATGTGCGTCTCGACGATCGAGTCCACCGGGCAGCTTTCTTCGCAAAAGCCGCAGAAGATGCACTTGGTGAGGTCGATGTCATAACGCGTGGTTCGGCGTGAACCGTCTTCACGCTGGCCCGCCTCGATGGTGATCGCCATCGCAGGGCACACGGCTTCGCACAGCTTGCAGGCGATGCAACGCTCTTCACCATTGTCATAACGGCGCAAGGCATGCAAGCCACGGAAGCGGGGCGACAGCGGTGTTTTTTCTTCCGGGAACTGCACCGTCACCTTGCGGGCAAATGCATAACGTCCGGTCAGGGCCATGCCCTTGAACAACTCCACGAGCATGAAGCTCTTGAGGAAGTCCTTGATCGAGAAAGAGGAAGCAGTCATTGTTGTCATGGTCATTCACCGATCAAAGCCAGATGTTCCATGGCGAGTGCAACCACACGCCCACCACCAACAACCACACCAGGGTGACCGGGATGAAGATCTTCCAGCCCAAGCGCATGATCTGGTCATAACGGAAGCGAGGGAAGGTGGCGCGAATCCAGATGAACATGGACACGACCAGGAAAGTCTTGAGACCCAACCAGATCCAGCCCGGAATGGCGTTGAACAAGGCGTGGTCGATGGGTGACAACCAGCCACCCAGGAACATGATCACAGCCAGGATGGACACCAGCCACATGCTGGCGTATTCGGCCAGGAAGAAGATGGCAAAGCCCATGCCCGAGTACTCGACCATGTGACCGGCCACAATTTCGGCTTCGCCTTCGACCACGTCAAAAGGATGGCGGTTGGTTTCGGCGACACCCGAGATCAGGTAGACCAAGAAAATCGGCAACAGTGGCAACCAGTTCCAGGACAGGAAACTCAGGCCCATCTCGGCGGCAGCGCCTTTGCCTTGCGCCAACACGATTTCGGTCAGGTTCATGCTGCCCGACACCATCAACACCACCAGGAAACAAAAGCCCATGGCAATTTCGTAGCTCACCATCTGGGCTGACGCACGCAGCGCACCCAAGAAGGCGTACTTGGAGTTCGAGGCCCAGCCCGCGATGATCACGCCATACACCTCGATCGAAGTGATCGCCATCACCAGCAACAAGCCGGCATTGATGTTGGTCAGTGCCTGCTCGGGGCCGAAGGGAATCGCCACCCAAGCGGCCAATGCCGGCATGATGGCCATGATCGGGCCCAAACGGAACAGACCCATACTGGCCGCTGTCGGGTTGATCAATTCCTTGGTCAGGAGCTTGAGTGCATCGGCAATGGGTTGAAGCAAGCCCATGGGGCCCACGCGGTTGGGGCCGTGACGCACCTGCATGAAGCCCAAGAGCTTGCGCTCCCACAGCGTCAGGTATGCCACCGCACCCATCAGCGGCGCGAGGATGGCAACGATCTTGATCAAGATCCAGAGCACAGGCCAGACCAAGGTGGCCCACCAGCTGGCAGCGACCAAATTCAGGCCGCCGTTGTACAGCGCGTCAATCATGGGGTCACCTCCTGGCGGGCGTCCGCGGTCAACTGCAAGGACGGTGCGCGGCGCACGATGCCGTCAAGTTGGTAAATCGAAGCGACCGCTGGCGCGGGTGTTGTCGTCCCGCTCAGGTTGATCGCGGACTTTGTGGCGTTCGATGCCGCCAGCGGCTGGGCCGTGGCGCGGACCAAGACATCTTGCGACGTCTCGAAAGACACACCAGGAATATCCAACAAATTGGCCAGCACGCGCAGCACTTTCCAGGCGGGGCGGGTTTCAGCCAAAGGCTTGACCACGGCGTGGAAGCTTTGCAGACGCCCTTCGGCGTTGACAAAAGAACCGGAGGTTTCGGTGAACGGCGCAATCGGCAGCAGCACATCGCTGAAAGCCATGTTGGCCTTGAACGGGCTGAGCGTGACGACCATCTCGGTCTGGCCCAAGGCCTTGGCCGCAGCAGCGCCTGCTGCGCTGTCGAACTCGGGCTCGGTGTTGAGCAACAGAGCCGCTTTGAGGCCACCGGCCAGCATTTGACCCGCGTGCTTGCCGCCGGTTTGTGGCTGGGCACCCACCCACTGCGCGCCCACGGTGTTGGCCGCTTCGGTCAGGTAACCGACGGTGGCACCGGTTTGTGCGCCAATCCAGTTGGCCAAGGCCAACAAGGTCGAGGCATTGCCGTGGTGCGCAGCGGCATTGCCCAACAAAAGGGCTTTGCGCTCGCCACCCAAGAGGGACTTGGCCATGGCTTGCGCTGCGGCAGAAGCCGTGCCAGCGCATGGGGCGTCCACGCCTTTTTCAGCGGCAATGGCCACGGCCAGATCGGCCAGGGTTTGCGCCCAGGCAAACGCATCGGTCACCACCGCGTTGGCCACAGGCATGGCCCAGGCATCGGCATGGCTGAACGCGGCTGTGTCGGTGATCACACTCAGCTGAGCGCCATGGCGCACTGCATGGCGCACTCGCAAAGCGAACAAAGGGTGATCTTTGCGCAGGTTGGCGCCCACGACCAGGACACGCTGCAAGGTGGACAGCGATGCAATCGGAGTGCCCAAGGTACGAACGCCTTCGGCCGAGCCGAATTCAGCATTGCGCAAACGGTAATCAATGTTGTCAGAACCCAGGCCGCGCACCAGAGCGCCAGCCAGGTACAACTCTTCGACGGTGCTGTGCGGGCTGACCAAGGCACCAATGCTGCCCGCACCATGGTCGCGCTGGATGTTGCGCAGGCCATTGGCCACGTATTCGAGGGCGGTTTGCCAGTCGACTTCTTTCCACTCGCCGCCCTGCTTGAGCATGGGACGTGTCAAGCGGTCGGAGCCGTTCAGGGCTTCGTAAGAGAAACGTTCACGGTCGGCAATCCAGCACTCATTGACGTCTTCGTTCTCAAGTGGAACAACACGCATGACCTGGTTGTTTTTGACCTGCACGATCAGGTTGGCACCCGACGAATCGTGTGCAGCCACCGACTTGCGGCGCGACAGCTCCCAAGTGCGGGCGTGGTAGCGGAAAGGTTTGCTTGTCAAGGCGCCCACGGGGCAGATGTCGATCATATTGCCCGACAACTCGGAGTCGATCGTCTGGCCCAGGAAGGTTTCGATCTCGGCGTGCTCGCCGCGGTGGGACATGCCCAGCTCCATGTCACCGGCCACTTCTTGGCCGAAGCGTACGCAACGTGTGCAGTGGATGCAGCGGCTCATCTCTTCCATAGAGATCAGCGGACCAACTTCTTTGTGGAAAACCACACGCTTTTCTTCTTCGTAGCGTGAAGTGCTGCCACCGTAACCCACAGCCAAGTCTTGCAACTGGCACTCACCGCCTTGGTCGCAAATCGGGCAGTCGAGCGGGTGGTTGATCAGCAAGAACTCCATGACCGACTTCTGGGCCGCGATGGCCTTGTCGCTCTTGGTGCGCACGATCATGCCTTGCGTCACGGGCGTGGCGCAGGCGGGCATGGGCTTGGGGGCTTTTTCAACCTCGACCAGGCACATGCGGCAGTTGGCCGCAATGGAGAGTTTCTTGTGGTAGCAGAAATGGGGAATATAGGTGCCCGCTTTTTCGGCGGCATGCATGACCATGCTGCCCTCGGCAACTTCCACTTTCTGACCGTCGAGTTCTATTTCAACCATGGGTCTTCACCGCTGTTGCATCGGCGCCGACCATGGAGGTCTTGTGCTCGATGAGGTGTACAAATTCGTGACGGAAATGTTTGAGCATCCCGCGCACCGGCATGGCCGCTGCATCACCCAAGGCACAAATCGTGCGGCCCATGATGTTGCCGGCCACGCTGTCGAGCATGTCGATGTCGCTGGCGCGGCCCTGACCGTGTTCAATGCGGTCCACCATGCGCCAGAGCCAGCCTGTGCCTTCACGGCAAGGCGTGCACTGCCCGCAAGACTCGTGCGAGTAGAAGTAAGACAAACGCGCCAAAGCCTTGACCATGCAGCGGGTTTCGTCCATGACGATCACCGCGCCCGAACCCAACATCGAACCGCCCTCTTTGGCGATGCTGTCGTAGTCCATGGTGAGCTTCATCATCAAATCGGCAGGAATCACGGGCGATGATGAACCGCCGGGAATCACGGCTTTGAGTTTGCGCCCACCACGCACACCACCGGCCAATTCGAGCAGCTTGGCAAACGGTGTGCCCATGGGCACTTCATAGTTGCCGGGGCGCTCCACGTCACCGCTGACCGAGAAGATCTTGGTGCCGCCGTTGTTGGGCTTGCCGCATTCCAAATACGCCTGGCCACCGTTGCGGATGATCCAAGGGACTGCCGCGAAGGTCTCGGTGTTGTTGATGGTGGTGGGCTTGCCGTACAGGCCAAAGCTGGCCGGGAACGGTGGCTTGAAGCGGGGCTGGCCCTTTTTACCTTCGAGCGATTCGAGCAAAGCGGTTTCTTCGCCGCAGATGTAAGCGCCAAAACCGTGCGAGGCATGCAACTGGAAACTGAAGGTGCTGCCCAGGATGTTGTCGCCCAAGTAGCCTGCAGCGCGGGCTTCTTCGAGGGCGGCTTCAAAGCGCTCGTAAGTGTGGAAAATTTCGCCGTGGATGTAGTTGTAACCCACGCTGATGCCCATGGCATATGCCGCGATGGCCATGCCCTCGATCACCGTGTGCGGGTTGTACTCCATGATGTCACGGTCTTTGCATGTGCCCGGCTCACCTTCGTCGGAGTTGCACACCAAATACTTTTGACCGGGGAACTGGCGGGGCATGAAGCTCCACTTCAAACCCGTGGGGAAGCCCGCACCGCCGCGACCACGCAGGCCGGACTCTTTGACGGTGGCGATCACTTGGTCTTGGGTCAGGCCTTCGCCGCCGTCTTTGCCCAAAATTTTGCGCAATGCGGCATAGCCGCCGCGTGCTTCGTAGTCTTTGATGCCCCAGTTCGTGCCATTCAGACCCGCATAAATTTGCGGGTTGATGTGGCGGTCATGGAAGCAGGTTTCAACGCCTGTGGCTTGAAACTGGCTCAGGATTTGTTCGACTTTCATCAGGCGGCCTCGGCTTTCTTCAGGCTGTCAACGAGTTGGTCGAGTTTTTCATGGCTCATGAAGCTGCACATGTGGCGGTCATTCACCAAGAGCACAGGCGCATCAGCGCAAGCACCTTGGCATTCGCTGGGTTGCAACGTGAACAAGCCATCTGCGGTGGTTTCACCGGCGTGCACACCCAATTTGTGCTCCAGATGGGCCAGCGCTTGCGCGCCGCCACGCAACTGGCACGGCAGGTTGGTGCACACGTTCAACTTGAACTTGCCCACCGGCTTTTGGTTGTACATGTTGTAGAAGGTGGTCACTTCGTGCACGGCCATCACCGGCATGCCCAAGACTTCTGCCACGACCTGCTCGCTGTCGGGACTCACCCAGCCGAGCTCTTGCTGCACGATCGACAGACAAGCCATAACGGCCGACTGTTTTTGGTCTGCAGGGAACTTGGCGACTTCACGCGCAAATCGCGCTTTGGTTGACTCAGAGATCATCGGTCAATCTCTCCAAAAACGATGTCCATGGTCCCGATGATCGCGACCGCGTCGGCCAGCATGTGGCCTCGGGCCATTTCATCGAGGGTGGCCAAATGGGCAAAGCCCGGGGCGCGAATTTTCAGACGGTAAGGTTTGTTGGCACCATCACTCACCATGTAGATACCAAACTCCCCCTTGGGGTGTTCGACCGCAGCGTAAGCCTCGCCTTCGGGCACGTGAAAACCTTCGGTAAATAGCTTGAAGTGGTGGATCAAGTCTTCCATATTGGACTTCATCCCCTCGCGCGAAGGCGGCGCCACCTTGTGGTTGTCGGTGATGACGGGGCCAGGATTGGCACGCAGCCATTTCACGCATTGCTGGATGATGCGGTTGGATTCACGCATCTCCTGCACACGCACCAAATAGCGGTCATAGCTGTCACCGGTCTTGCCCACAGGCACGTCGAATTCGACCTGGTCGTACGCGTCGTAAGGCTGCTTTTTACGCAAATCCCAAGCGAAGCCTGAACCGCGCAGCATGGGGCCGGTCATACCCAAATTCAGGGCACGCTCGGGTGCCACCACGCCGATGCCCACCGTGCGCTGCTTCCAGATGCGGTTGTCGGTCAGCAGGGTTTCGTACTCGTCCACGCACTTGGGGAAGCGCTGGGTGAAGTCGTCAATGAAATCGAGCAAGGAACCGTTGCGGTTGCTGTTGAGCTGCTCAATCGCTTTGGCGTTTTTGATCTTGCTGACCTTGTACTGCGGCATGCTGTCAGGCAGATCGCGATACACACCGCCAGGACGGAAGTAAGCCGCGTGCATGCGGGCACCCGACACGGCCTCGTACATGTCAAACAGGTCTTCACGCTCGCGGAAGGTGTAAATCAGGATGGTGGAGCTGCCGCAATCGTTGCCGTGCGAGCCAAGCCACATGAGGTGGTTCAAGATGCGCGTGATTTCAGAGAACATCACGCGGATGTACTGCGCGCGCATGGGCACGTCCAGGCCCAGCATCTTCTCGATGGCCAGGCAGTAAGCGTGCTCGTTGCACATCATCGACACATAGTCCAAGCGGTCCATGTAGGGCAGCGACTGGATGTAGGTCTTGTGTTCGGCCAGCTTTTCGGTAGCGCGGTGCAGCAAACCAATGTGCGGATCGGCGCGTTGCACCACCTCGCCGTCGAGCTCCAACACCAGGCGCAAAACGCCGTGTGCTGCTGGGTGCTGTGGACCGAAGTTCAGCGTGTAATTCTTGATTTCGGCCATATCAGTTCAGGCCTCCGTAGTTTTCTTCGCGGATGATGCGGGGCGTGATTTCGCGGGGCTCGATGCTCACCGGCTCATAAATCACACGCTGACGCTCGGCGTCGTAGCGCATCTCAACGTGACCCGACAATGGGAAGTCCTTGCGGAAGGGGTGACCGATGAAACCATAGTCGGTCAGAATGCGACGCAGGTCGTTGTGACCTTCGAACACGATACCGTACAGGTCAAACGCTTCACGCTCGTACCAGTTGGCCGAATTCCAGATCTCGTTGACCGAATCCACCAAAGGCAGGTCGTCATCGGGGCACAGTACTTTCACGCGCACACGCTGGTTCAGACTCACCGACAACAAATGCACCGTGACGCCAAAGCGTGGGCCATCGGTGCCCACTTCGCGGTAGGCCGAATAGTCGAGGCCTGCCAAATCAACGAGTTGCTCAAATTGGCAGCCGGGCGCATCGCGAAGGGTTTGCATCACGCCCAGATAATGCTGAGCGCTTACATGGATGCTCACCTCACCTAAAGCAATGGTGATTTTCTGGACCCGATCACCCAAGGCCGCAGCCAGGGTATCTTGCAGGTCTTCGGGACGAATGGCGAAATCAGTCATCGTCATTCCCTTCAAGCGCGCGCAATGGTGTGGGTGCGGCGGATTTTTTGCTGCAGCTGGATGATGCCGTAGATCAGCGCCTCGGCCGTGGGCGGGCAGCCCGGCACGTACACATCCACCGGCACAATGCGGTCACAACCACGAACCACCGAATAGCTGTAGTGGTAGTAACCACCCCCATTGGCACAAGAGCCCATGGAGATCACCCAGCGCGGTTCGGACATCTGGTCATACACCTTGCGCAGGGCTGGGGCCATCTTGTTGCACAGAGTTCCGGCCACGATCATCAAGTCTGCTTGACGGGGGCTGGCGCGAAAAACTTCGGCACCAAAGCGGGCCAAGTCGTAACGGGCTGTGGCCGAGTGCATCATCTCAACCGCGCAGCAAGCCAGACCAAAGGTCATGGGCCACAGCGAGCCGGTTTTGGCCCAGTTCACCACCGAGTCGTAACTCGTGGTGATGAAGCCCTCTTTCATCACGCCTTCAATCATTTTTAATCCTCAAGCAGGCTCAATGTTGTTGTCAGTGCTAACGGTCACTCCCAGTCCAGGGCGCCTTTTTTCCACTCATAGACAAAACCGACGACCAAAATGGTCAGGAAGATCACCACGGCCACAAAACCGGCCATGCCCACTTCCTTGAGTGCAATGGCCCAAGGGAACAGGAAAGCGATTTCCAGGTCGAACAAAATGAACAAGATGGCGACCAAGTAATAGCGCACATCGAACTTCATGCGGGCGTCTTCAAAGGCCTCGAAGCCGCATTCGTAGGGGGAGTTTTTTTCCGCGTCAGGTCTGTTGGGGCCAAGGATATAGCCTAAAACCTGGGGAATGATGCCGACAGCAACGCCGACCAAAATGAACAAAAGAATCGGGAGGTACTGTTCGAGGTTCATTTGGTGACTGCCGGTTAAGGACCGATTGAAACGTCCAAGCCTTAAGCCCGAGCGCTTCTGTTTGTCTGGTGCCGTCGGCGAGACTCGAACTCGCACAGCTTTCGCCACTACCCCCTCAAGATAGCGTGTCTACCAATTTCACCACGACGGCGGGATGCACAGGACCGGCTTGCATGAGGAACACCTTGAGTGCTTGTTGCTTGCTGGTCAGACTCAGATTTTACTCTGAAAAATGGCTCATTCCCTTCTCTAAATCGGGAAAATTGTGCTCAGCAGCAAAGCTGAACGCAGCCTGACGGCCAGAATCACTTAGCAGGTACTGCAGGGGGAACGCTTTTGTCCGCTGGTGCTGCGGGGGCATTGCCAGGAATCTGCGCAGCGGGGCTGTTGTCCACCGGAGCAGGTGCTGTCACAGCCGCGCCTTCGAGCACACTGCCCGACGAAGTGGGCGTGAGGTTGCCGAAATATGCCAAGGCCAATGTGCACACAAAGAAAACCGCCGCCAACACCGCCGTGGTGCGCGACATGAAGTTTGCGCTGCCCGTGGCACCAAACAAACTGCCAGAACCACCGCTGCCAAAAGCTGCGCCCATGTCAGCACCTTTGCCATGCTGGATCAGGATCAGGCCAATCATGGCCAGCGCTGACAACAGTTGCACCACCAAAATCAAAGTCAACATCACGCTCATCTGAATACTCCGAAAATTAAAAACAGGGTTTGAAAGCTCAGCGCGAAGCAGCCTTCAGCATTGATAGAAAGTCTGGAGCCTTGAGCGACGCGCCGCCAATCAGACCACCATCGACGTCCGGCTGGACCAACAAGGACGCAGCGTTGGCCGCGTTCATACTTCCGCCATACAAGATCGACACCCGATCGGCGTGTGCAGTTGCCGCTTGTAACTGAGCGCGCAACACGGCATGCACAGCCTGGGCTTGTTCAGGCGTTGCGGTCAGGCCTGTGCCAATGGCCCAGACGGGCTCATAAGCCACCACGATTTCGCTGATGCAGTGGCCGTTGGCTTGGATCACCGCAGCCAACTGCCGCTTCACTACGGCTTCGGTCTGACCCGCTTCGCGCTCGGCCTGGCTCTCACCCACACACACGATGGGGGTGATGCCTGCGGCCAAGGCACGCTGGGCTTTGGTGGCCACCAAGGCATCTGTCTCGCCGTGGTACTGACGCCGCTCCGAGTGGCCAACAATCGCATAACGCACCGCAAAATCGCGCAGCATGGCGGCCGACACCTCACCGGTGTAGGCACCCGACTCGTGGGCAGAAACATCCTGCGCGCCCAGGTCCAAGGCCGTACCAGCCAACAGGCTTTGCGCCTGCGCCAGATAAGCTGCCGGCACGCAGACCGCTGCACGACAAGTCACACCGCCCATACCGCTCAACACTTCGAACAACAAAGACGCATTGGCAACCAAGCTGCCATTCATCTTCCAGTTGCCCACCATCAATTTATTGGACATGTCCATCACCAAGTCACCACCAATTTACCCACATGTTGATTAGTTTCCATCAAGGCATGGGCTTGCGCCGCGCCCGAGGGCCAACCACCGCCCGCCTCTGCCGCAGCGAACACGCTGTGGATAGCCGGTTTGATCCTGCCCGATTCAATCCAAGGCCAAACGGTTTGGCGCAAAGACTGGGCAATCGACGCCTTAAACGCCACCGGACGCGGCCGCAGTGTGGAGCCCGTGATCGTCAAACGGCGACGCAAGACCAAGCCTGCATTGAACCCGCTTTGGATGCCGCCTTGCACCGCGATGATGACCAAGCGGCCATCTTCGGCCAAGGCCTCGACCTCACGCGCCACGTAGTCACCCGCAACCATGTCCAAAATCACATTCACACCCACACCACCCGTCAGGCGCTTGGCCTCGGCGACGAAGTCAGTGGTTTTGTAATTGATGGCGTGGTCTGCCCCCAAGGCCAAGCATGCCTGGCACTTGTCGTCAGACCCTGCCGTCGCGATCACGGTCGCGCCAGCGGCCTTGGCCATCTGAATAGCGGTCACGCCAATGCCGCTGGTGCCGCCTTGAATCAACAAGGTCTCGCCCGCTTGCAAACGCCCGCGGTCAAACACATTGCTCCACACAGTGAAGAAGGTCTCTGGCAGCGAAGCGGCTTCGATGTCTGTCAGGCCCTTGGGCACCGGCAAACACTGAGCCACCGGGGCCACACACAGCTGCGCATAACCACCACCGGCCACCAAGGCACACACGCGGTCGCCCACTGCAAAACCCGCGTCGGCCATGGCCGCTGCATCGCCCGACAACACCACACCCGCGACTTCCAGGCCCGGAATGTCCGAGGCACCCGGTGGCACCGGGTAATGGCCAGTGCGCTGCAGCACATCGGGGCGGTTGATGCCGCTGGCCGAGACGCGAATGAGCAACTCCCCTGCCCCGGCCACAGGGTCGGGACGGGAGCCAGGCACCAGCACCGAAGGGGCACCATAGCTTTGGATTTCGATGACGTTCATGGTTTATCTGTTCGGCGTTAAGCGTGGATGGCTAGCTGAGCATTAGGGGTTAAAAGCATCGCGCTCAACCCTTAACCCTCATCCAGAACCCCGTATCAGCCTTGCGCAGGACGGTCCAGCAAAGCCTTCATTGACAGCTTGATGCGGCCTTTTTCGTCGGTTTCCATGACCTTGACCTTGACGATCTGGCCTTCGCTCAAATAGTCGGTCACTTTTTCAACGCGCTCATGGGCGATCTGGCTGATGTGCAGCAAACCGTCTTTGCCAGGCAGCAAGTTGATCAGGGCACCGAAGTCCAGGATCTTGGTGACCGGGCCTTCGTAGACCTTGCCGATTTCGACTTCGGCGGTGATCTGTTCGATACGCTTTTTGGCAATGTCGGCCTTCTCGCCATCGGTGGCTGCGATGGTGATCGTGCCGTCTTCTTCGATGTTGATCTGGCAGCCGGTTTCTTCGGTCAGAGCGCGGATAGTGGCGCCACCTTTGCCGATCACGTCACGGATTTTCTCGGGGTTGATCTTCATGGTGAAGAGCTTGGGTGCGAAATCAGACACTTCGGTGTTGGCTTCGCTCATCGCTTCTTGCATCTTTCCCAGAATATGCATACGCGCTTCTTTGGCTTGGGCCAAAGCAACTTGCATGATTTCCTTGGTGATGCCCTGGATCTTGATGTCCATCTGCAAAGCAGTGATGCCGTGGGTGGTACCGGCCACTTTGAAGTCCATGTCGCCCAGGTGGTCTTCGTCACCCAGGATGTCGGTCAACACCGCAAAGCGGTTGTCTTCCTTGATCAGGCCCATGGCGATACCGGCCACGTGGGCTTTCATCGGCACGCCAGCGTCCATCATCGACAAGCAGCCGCCGCAGACCGAAGCCATGGACGAAGAACCATTCGATTCGGTGATCTCGGACACCACACGCACGGTGTAGGGGAACTCTTCTTTGCTCGGCAGCACAGCGGCCAAAGCACGCTTGGCCAAACGACCATGACCGATTTCGCGGCGCTTGGTGCTACCCATGCGGCCCACTTCGCCGGTGGCAAAGGGAGGCATGTTGTAGTGGAACATGAAGCGGTCTTCGAACTCGCCTGCCAATGCGTCGATGCGCTGAGCGTCACGCTCGGTGCCCAAAGTGGTGATGACCAAAGCCTGGGTCTCGCCACGTGTGAACAAGGCCGAACCGTGTGTGCGGGGCAGCACGCTGTTGCGGATTTCGATGGGGCGCACGGTACGTGTGTCGCGGCCGTCGATGCGGGGCTCACCAGCCAGAATTTGGCTGCGCACAATGCGTGCTTCGATTTCGAACATCAAGCCGTCGAGCTTGACGCTGTCAAAGGCCACGCCCTCTTCGGCCAAAGCCACTTTGACCGAAGCGTAGGCTTCACGGCAAGCGTGTGTGCGGGCTTGCTTGTTACGGATTTGGTAGGCGGCACGCAGCTTTTCTTCGGCGAGTGATGCCAGCTTGCTTTCGAAAGCCGTGTCACGGGCAGGCGCTTGCCAGTCCCACACAGGCTTGCCGGCTTCGCGCACCAACTCGTGGATCGCGTTGATGGCAATCGCCGACTGCTCGTGGCCGTAAACCACGCCACCCAGCATGATTTCTTCGGACAGTTGTTGGGCTTCGGATTCGACCATCAGCACAGCGGCTTCGGTACCCGCCACCACCAGATCCATCACGCTGTCTTTGCGCTGGGTCTGGCCGGGGTTCAGGACGTATTCGCCATTGATGTAACCCACGCGGGCAGCACCAATGGGGCCATTGAAAGGAATGCCCGAGATGGACAAGGCTGCAGACACAGCGATCATCGCGGCGATGTCGGCGTCGACTTCAGGGTTCAAAGACACGGTGTGGATGACCACGTGCACGTCGTTGTAAAAACCTTCGGGGAACAGAGGACGGATCGGACGGTCGATCAGGCGGCTGGTCAGGGTTTCGTGCTCGCTGGGCTTGGCTTCACGCTTGAAGAAGCTGCCAGGGATCTTGCCTGCGGCATAAGTCTTCTCGATGTAATCGACCGTCAGCGGGAAGAAGTCTTGACCGGCTTTGGCAATCTTGGAGCCCACGACGGTGGCCAGCACCACGGTGCCATCCATGTCGAGCAGCACAGCGCCGCCAGCTTGGCGAGCGACTTCGCCGGTTTCCATCTTGACCGTGTGCTGGCCCCATTGGAAGGTTTTGGTAACTTTGTTGAAAATGGACATATTCAGAACTCCTGAAAACAAAAGTGCATGAGGCTGCACTGTGGGCCCGGAAGTTGACGCTCTGAACTCGATGCCATTCCACAAAACCTTGGGACAAAAGCCTTGTGGAATGACACAGCGCGAGATCGCCCTGACAAATTCCGACTGAAAAAAGAATAAAGCGCCTGAGCTAGTGAACTAACTCAGGCGCTTTTCATCTGGACAGACGATTACTTACGCAGGCCAAGCTTGGCGATCAGCGCAACGTAACGGTCAGCATCACGGGACTTGAGGTAGTCCAACAGTTTGCGGCGACGGCTCACCATGCGCAGCAGACCGCGACGACCGTGATGGTCTTTGGCGTGTGTTTTAAAGTGAGGTGTCAGCTCGTTGATGCGAGCTGTCAGCAAAGCCACTTGAACTTCAGGGGAGCCAGTGTCGTTGGCTGCACGTGCGTTGGCCTTGACGACCTCTGCCTTGATTGAGGATGCAATCATGGTGTTTTCCTTGTTGTTTCGCCGGGTTCAAACAAGAACATTGGCGGGTGAATGACTTGCGCCAGCGGCCGGAAAAGCCAATGGCGTGCGCTTTGCAAATCGCAAAACAGGGCAATTATAGACCGAAACCCAGCACAGTCATGAGAGCGATTCGCCGTTGCGACATGCTTCGAAGGACCCGATTGGCTATCCGCATAAAATGTGCGGTTGCACAGCAAGGAAGCTCCATGGCACGCACGCTCTACGACAAGATCTGGGACGAACACGTCGTCCACACCGAAGAAGACGGCACCTCCGTCCTCTACATCGACCGCCACCTGGTGCACGAAGTCACCAGCCCCCAAGCCTTTGAAGGGCTGCGCCAAGCTGGCCGCAAGGTCTGGCGCGTCAGCTCCATCGTGGCCACCGCTGACCACAACACCCCGACCACCGGTTGGGAACTGGGCTACGACGGCATCACCGACCCGATCAGCAAAGAGCAAATCACCACGCTGGACTCGAACATCAAGGAATACGGCGCCGCCGCCTTCTTTCCCTTCATGTCCAAGCGCCAAGGCATCGTGCACGTCATTGGCCCAGAAAACGGTGCCACCCTGCCCGGCATGACCGTGGTGTGCGGCGACTCGCACACCTCGACACACGGCGCGTTTGGCGCACTGGCCCACGGCATTGGCACCTCCGAAGTCGAGCACGTCATGGCCACGCAGACGCTCTTGGCCAAAAAAGCCAAGAACATGCTCATCAAGGTCGAAGGCACGCTGGCCAAAGGCCTCACGGGCAAAGACATCGTGCTGGCCATCATCGGCAAGATCGGCACCGCAGGCGGCACCGGCTACACCATCGAATTCGCAGGCTCAGCCATCCGCGCTTTGAGCATGGAAGGCCGCATGACGGTCTGCAACATGGCCATCGAAGGCGGCGCACGCGCGGGCCTCGTGGCGGTGGACGACAAGACCATCGAGTACGTCAAAGGCCGCTTGCTCTCGCCCACGGGCGTCGAGTGGGACCACGCCGTGGCTTACTGGAAGACCCTGCAGTCTGACCCCGGTGCGCACTTTGACGCCGTGGTCGAGCTGGACGCCAGCGCCATCGTGCCGCAAGTCACTTGGGGCACTTCCCCCGAAATGGTGCTGGGCATCGACGGCCACACGCCCGACCCTGACAAAGAAAAAGACGACGTCAAGCGCGATGCCATTGAACGCGCACTGACTTACATGGGCCTGCAGCCCGGTAAGGCCTTGGCCGACATCACGATCGACAAAGTCTTCATTGGCTCCTGCACCAACAGCCGCATCGAAGACATGCGCGAAGCCGCCGCCATCGTCAAAAAACTCGGCCAAAAAGTGGCCAAAAACGTCAAACTGGCCATGGTGGTGCCCGGTTCTGGCTTGGTCAAAGCACAAGCCGAAGCCGAAGGCCTGCATGAAATTTTCAAGGCCGCAGGCTTTGAGTGGCGCGAGCCAGGCTGCTCCATGTGCCTGGCCATGAACGCCGACCGCTTGGAGCCCGGCGAGCGCTGCGCGTCCACCAGCAACCGCAACTTCGAAGGCCGTCAGGGCGCGGGTGGCCGCACCCATTTGGTCAGCCCCGCCATGGCCGCCGCAGCGGCTGTGCACGGCCACTTTGTTGACATCCGCAAATTCGCCTGAAGCGTTCGAGGAACCTAACATGCAGAAATTCACCCTCCTCAAAGGCGTCGTGGCACCGATGGACCGCGCCAACGTGGACACTGACGCCATCATCCCCAAGCAATTCCTCAAGTCGATCCGCAAAACCGGCTTTGGTCCTAACCTGTTCGATGAATGGCGCTACCTCGACAAGGGTGAGCCCGGCGTGCCCGAGTCCGCCCGCAAGCCCAACCCCGACTTCGTGCTGAACCAGCCGCGCTACAAAGGTGCCAAAGTCCTGCTGGCCCGCAAGAACTTCGGTTGCGGCTCCAGCCGCGAACACGCCCCCTGGGCCATCGACCAATATGGCTTTCGCTGCGTGATCGCGCCCAGCTTTGCCGACATCTTCTTCAACAACTGCTTCAAAAACGGCCTCTTGCCCATCGTCTTACCCGAGGCCGCCGTGGACCTGCTGTTCAACGAAGTGGCCGCCTTCCCCGGCTACGAACTCACGGTGGACCTGGAGCGCCAGGTGGTCGTGCGCCCCCAAGGCGAAGAGATCCCCTTTGAGGTGCAGGCTTTCCGAAAGTACTGCCTGCTCAACGGCTTGGATGACATTGGCCTGACCCTGCGCCACGCCGACAAGATCAAGGCCTATGAAGCCGAGCGCTTGGCCACCAAACCCTGGTTGGCCCACACCGCCGTCAACGCATAAAAAACACGAGAAGCCCCATGAAAATCGCAGTCCTCCCCGGTGATGGCATCGGCACCGAAATCGTCGCTGAAGCCGTCAAAGTCTTGAACACGCTCGACTTGAAGTTCGAGATGGAAACCGCCCTGGTCGGTGGCGCCGCCTTCGACGCCTATGGCCACCCCCTGCCCGAAGCCACGCTCAAGCTGGCCATGGACAGTGATGCCGTGCTGTTTGGCGCGGTCGGCGACTGGAAATACGACAAGCTCGACCGGCCTCTGCGCCCCGAGCAAGCGATTTTGGGCCTGCGCAAAAACATGGGCCTGTTCGCCAACTTCCGCCCCGCCATCTGCTATGAGCAGCTGGTCGGCGCATCGAGCCTCAAGCCCGAGCTGATTTCCGGTCTGGACATTCTGATCATCCGCGAGCTGACCGGCGACATCTACTTCGGTCAGCCGCGCGGCCGCCGCATCGCGACCGATGGCCACTTTCCCGGTGCCGAAGAAGCCTTCGACACCATGCGCTACTCCAAGCCCGAGATCGAGCGCATCGCACATGTGGCCTTCCAAGCCGCCCGCAAGCGCAAGGCCGCTGGCACCGAAGGCCGCGTGACCAGCGTCGACAAAGCCAACGTGCTCGAGACCTTCCAGTTCTGGAAAGACGTGGTCACCGAAGTCGGCAAAGAGTACCCCGACATTGCGCTGGACCACATGTATGTGGACAACGCCGCCATGCAACTGGTCAAAGAACCCAAGCGCTTTGACGTCGTGGTCACCGGCAATATGTTCGGCGACATCCTGAGCGATGAAGCCTCGATGTTGACCGGCTCCATCGGCATGCTGCCCTCGGCCAGCTTGAACACCAAGAACCAAGGCCTGTACGAGCCCAGCCATGGCAGCGCCCCCGACATCGCGGGCAAAGGCGTGGCCAACCCACTGGCCACGATCTTGTCTGCGGCCATGATGCTGCGCTTCAGCCTGAACCAGCCCGAAGCAGCACAGCGCATCGAAGCGGCTGTGCAAAAAGTGCTGGCCCAGGGCCTGCGCACGGGCGACATCTGGAGCGAAGGCACCACCAAGGTGGGCACCGCGCAAATGGGTGATGCAGTGGTCAAAGCATTGGCTTGAGTCCATCCGGATGCTGTCAGGAATGCATCAGACAGCATCCATTACAATTTCGGCCATGTTTTACGTCCGTCTGTTCAACCTGAACTTTGCTCTTGCCACCACGGCTGGGGTTGGCGCGCGTGCAACTTCCACAAAAACCACGACCATTAAGGGCTGATCCGGCCTGGTTCGTCGTGCGCCCTCCCGGCCAGACGAGCCGGGCAAACAGTCTGGTCAAACACTGTTTTAAAAACTGAAAGGGCGTTGAAATGAGCAAGTTAGTAGGTTTGGTCGGCTGGCGCGGCATGGTCGGCTCGGTTCTGATGGACCGCATGATTCAGGAAAAAGACTTTGACCTGATCGAGCCATTGTTCTTCTCTACATCGAATGCAGGCGGTAAAGCCCCTTCGATGGCCAAGAACGAAACCACACTCCAAGACGCGTTCAACCTCGAGCAGCTCAAGCGCTGCGACATCATCATCACTGCTCAGGGCGGTGACTACACATCGGAAGTCTTCCCCAAGCTGCGCGCTGCTGGCTGGAATGGCCACTGGATCGACGCGGCCTCAACCCTGCGCATGGAAAAAGACGCGGTCATCATCTTGGACCCAGTCAACATGCCCGTGATCAAAAACGCGCTGGCCCACGGTGGAAAGAACTGGGTGGGCGGCAACTGCACCGTGTCGTGCATGTTGATGGGCGTCGGCGCCCTCTACAAAGCAGGCCTCGTCGAGTGGATGAGCACGCAGACTTACCAAGCGGCTTCGGGCGGCGGTGCACAACACATGCGCGAGCTGCTGACCCAATACGGCACGCTGAACGCCGAAGTCAAAGCCTTGCTGGACGACCCCAAGAGCGCCATCTTGGAAATTGACCGCATGGTGGTCGCCAAGCAGCGCGCCTTGACCAGCGCTGAAACAGCCAACTTTGGCGTACCCCTGGGCGGCTCGCTGATCCCTTGGATCGACAAGGACCTGGGCAACGGCATGTCCAAGGAAGAGTGGAAGGGCATGGCCGAGACCAACAAGATTCTGGGCATGGGCGAGGCTTTTGGATCTTCGGCCATCCCGGTGGACGGCTTCTGCGTGCGGGTAGGCGCGATGCGTTGCCACAGCCAGGCCCTCACCTTCAAATTGAAAAAAGATGTGCCTGTGGCCGACATTGAAGCCATGATCGCAGCCGACAACAAGTGGGTCAAAGTGATTCCTAACACCCGGGAAGCTACTATCAAAGACTTGACACCCGTTGCTGTCACCGGCACCATGACCATCCCTGTGGGACGTGTACGAAAGTTGGCCATGGGACCGGAGTATATTGGCGCCTTTACCATTGGTGACCAGTTGCTCTGGGGCGCTGCAGAGCCGCTGCGCCGCATGCTTCGCATCCTGCTGGATGCCTGATCACCACTCAAAAAACAACAGTTTTCCAGGATATCCATGGGTCAATCCAACCGCCAAAAAACAAGAAATCTCAAAATGAAAGCGCTGAGTGCTTTGGTTTTTTCAGCATGGGCTTTGCCTGTTTTGGCCTTGGACCTGGGGCGACTTCAAGTACTTTCAGCCATTGGTGAGCCCCTGATGGCAGAAATTGAGGTCGCTCAGGCCACCTCCGAAGAACTGCGGACACTGAGGGCTCAATTGGCCTCACCGGTCGTTTTTAGCCAAGCAGGAATGGAGTTCAACCAGGCCTTGAATGGTTTGACTGTCAATTTGAAAACTCGCCCCAATGGAATCGCTGTTATTTCGTTGCAGGGCAGCGCCCCGGTTCAGGAAAACTTCATTGACCTTATCCTTGAGACACAGTCGTCATCGGGCAAGCTGAGCAAAAACTATGCTTTATTGCTTGACTCGGTCAGCCGTCGCCCTAGCAGCACCAATCCACCTGATGTGACATCACTTCAGGTACCCGCTGAGCCGCCCATCGTTCAGAAAGTACCGCCAGCGAGTCCCGCTTCTACGTCCATCAGGGCAGTCGAGTCACCCAACCCACTCAATGCATCCAGCATTGAGTTGAACGCTGACAAGGTACCTGTTTATCGTTTCGCACCGGTAGACAACAGCCCAACGCCATCCGCCAATGCGCGAGTGACCGAACCCAAGAAGATCGAGGACTTGCCTGCGAGCGCCCCTGCCGTTCAAGCCAACCCCAAGGCCAAAGAGGCAACGGCCAACAACTCAGACAGGCAAATCAAAGTCAAAGCGGGTGACACAGCCTCCAAACTGGCTTTGCGCTTTTTGGGTCCCAACGTCTCCTTGGACCAAATGATGTTGGCCATGCTCAAAGCCAACCCCAACGCCTTCATTCAAGGCAACGTCAACTTGGTCAAAGCCGGTGCTGTCCTGCGCATGCCAGAGGCCGAAGAAGCCACCCAAATTCCTCGCGCTGAAGCCCGCAAGACGGTCATCGCTCAAACCAAAGAATTTGCAGCTTACGCCAGACGCCTGGCCGAATCGCCCCTCTTGGTTGACTCTAAAAATTCGCGCACCATGTCTGGTCGGGTGACCACCGAGACG
The DNA here is from genome assembly GCF_003063355.1 of Limnohabitans sp. Bal53. GTDB lineage: Bacteria > Pseudomonadota > Gammaproteobacteria > Burkholderiales > Burkholderiaceae_C > Limnohabitans_A. Next base: position 311,599 of record NZ_NESH01000001.1, read on the forward strand.
GCTCAAACACCATCACCCTCGCCTGAGCAAGACAAACTGACATTGTCCAAATCAAGCATTGGCCCCGATACGCCCGAAGCCAAATTGGCCAAAGAACGTGAAGCCAAAGACGCAGCAGGTCAAATTGCAGCCCTGAACAAAAACCTGCAAGAGTTGGAGAGTTTGTCTCAATCCCTTCGATCACCCGCCTCCTCTGCCGCCTCTGCAACTCCTGCTGCCTCAACACCGCCCACATCGGTACCGGCCAATGCACTTCAGCCAGCACCCTCATCGGGCGCCAGCCTGAAAGAATTGAGCGAGAACAAGCAGCTTTGGGCGTGGGCTGCAGGGTTGCTGGCGGCCGTTTTGCTTGTCGCACTGTGGATGCGACGCAAGTCAGCTGAACCCGAATCGGTTTATGCCCCATCCTACGACGACATCCCCAGCACCAGCACAGAACCGGCCCTGAGCCAAACTGCTGAGAATGCAGCCATCCCTGCGCAGATGAGTGCCATTGACCTGAATCTTCAGCCCACCCCTCCAGCGACAACGGTTTCATCTAACCCAACCCCTGCGGCCCCCGAACAGGTTGCCCCACCAGCATTCCCGTCCAATTCAGAAGACACTGAACTGAGCAAGCTCAATCTTGCGGCTCAGCTGTTGGCAAAGGGTGACAAAGACCTGGCCCGCGCGTTGATCCTGTCGGTTGTTTCCTCAACCCAAGGCGACATCAAGGCACGCGCCATCCAGATGCTTGGCCAAATCCGGTGAGATTGGCCCTGGGCATCTGTTATTCGGGCACGGCTTATCAAGGCTGGCAGAGCCAAGCCACGGGCCTGACGATTCAGGACAAACTCGAAAAAGCCCTGGCCCAGTTTGGCGACATACCCCGCGTCAGCACCCTGTGCGCAGGCCGCACCGATGCGGGTGTGCACGGCCTGATGCAGGTGGTGCACTTCGACACCCACTTGGAGCGCGACACGCACTCCTGGGTACGCGGCACCAACCGGTATTTGCCCTCAGACATCGCGGTGCAATGGGCGCAGGTCGTGCCCGAGACTTTCCATTGCCGCGCCAGCGCCACAGGCAGGCGCTACATCTATGTGGTGCTCGACTCGATCGTGCGCCCCAGCTTGGAGGCCGGACGCGTGGGCTGGGTGTACCGCCCGCTGGCCGAAGCACCCATGCGCCAAGCCAGCCATCATCTGCTGGGCGAGCACGATTTTTCATCGTTTCGGGCCAGCAGCTGCCAGGCGCTCTCGCCCGTCAAAACGCTGCGACATATTCGCATCACCCGGCACGGCGCTTATTGGCGCTTTGAGTTCGAAGGCAACGCCTTTTTGCACCACATGATCCGCAACATCATGGGCTGTTTGGTGACCATCGGCCAAGGCAACCAATCGCCCGACTGGATGCTCGAGGTGCTGCATGCCAAAAACCGCGATGCCGCAGCGCCCACCTTTTCCCCCGACGGCCTGTACTTTGCAGGCCCCATCTACAGCCCAGAATGGGGCCTGCCCGACACCACCCCTGCTTTTGATTGGTTGCCATGAGCCCAAGCAACACATCCACCAGCCCAGCACCGCAGCAACGCACACGCATCAAGATGTGCGGTTTCACCCGCGAAGCCGATGTACTGGCAGCCTGCGCCGCTGGGGCTGACGCCATGGGTTTTGTGCTTTACCCACCCAGCCCGCGCAGCGTGAGCATCGATCGCGCGGCCGAACTGGCACGCCTGCTGCCTGCTTTTGTGACGCCGGTGCTGCTCTTCGTCAATGAAGCGCCAGAACGCATTGCGGCGGCTTGCGCAGCCGTGCCTGGGGCCATGCTGCAGTTTCACGGCGACGAAACGCCCGAATTTTGCGAGGCCATGAGCCAGAGCACAGGCCGCCAGCACCTCAAAGCAGCCCGAATCCCCTTGTCTGAGGCAGCCGACTTCGACTTGCTAAAATTTGCGCTCCTCCATCAGCAAGCCCAAGCCCTCTTGCTCGACGCCCATGTCGACGGATACGGCGGCGGCGGGAAAACATTCAATTGGTCACTGCTGCCACCAAACGTCAATGCTCACCTCGTTTTGTCTGGTGGACTCACACCTGCAAACGTGGGCGATGGCATTCGGGCGCTGCGCACGCATGGCCTGTCTCTGGCCGTTGACGTGAGCTCGGGCATCGAAGCAGGCAAGGGCCTCAAAGATGCCGACAAAATGCGGCAGTTTGTCCAGGCGGTGCGCACCGCAGACAACAGCTTCCCCCTTTAAAGCATTCCACGGTTTGATTCCGCTGGCTTTTGCAGCGACCGCCCCACCTGTAAACACCCGGCGGCCCCACCCATATTGAGCACCACACCATGTTTGAATACCAACAACCCGACCTCAAAGGCCATTTCGGCATCTACGGCGGCAGCTTTGTCAGTGAAACCCTGACCCATGCCATCAACGAACTCAAAGCGGCCTACGCCCAATACCAGCACGACCCGGCCTTCATCGCCGAATTCAAGTCCGAGCTGGCGCACTTCGTGGGCCGCCCTTCGCCGCTTTACCACGCAGCACGCATGAGCCGCGAAATGGGCGGCGCGCAGATTTTCTTGAAGCGCGAGGACCTCAACCACACCGGCGCCCACAAGATCAACAACACCATCGGCCAAGCCATGCTCGCCAAGCGCATGGGCAAGCCGCGCATCATTGCCGAGACCGGCGCAGGCCAGCACGGCGTGGCCACCGCCACCATTTGCGCCCGCTATGGCCTGGAGTGCGTGGTGTACATGGGCAGCGAAGACGTCAAGCGCCAAAGCCCCAACGTCTACCGCATGAAGCTCTTGGGCGCGACCGTGGTGCCCGTGGAGTCAGGCAGCAAGACCCTCAAGGACGCCCTGAACGAAGCCATGCGCGACTGGGTGGCCAATGTGGACAACACCTTCTACATCATCGGCACCGTGGCGGGCCCGCACCCCTACCCCATGATGGTTCGCGATTTTCAGAGCGTGATCGGTGAAGAGTGCCTGACGCAAATGCCCGCCATGCTCAAGAGCCTGCAAATGGCCGAGCAACAACCCGACGCGGTGATTGCCTGCGTGGGCGGCGGCAGCAACGCCATGGGCATCTTCTACCCCTACATTTCGCATGAAAACACCCGCTTGATCGGCGTGGAAGCCGCGGGCGAAGGCATGGACTCGGGCAAGCACTCGTGCTCGCTGCAGCTGGGCAGCCCCGGCGTGTTGCACGGCAACCGCACCTACATCTTGCAAGACGAGAACGGTCAGATCACCGAAACCCACAGCGTGAGTGCCGGCCTGGACTACCCCGGCGTCGGCCCCGAGCATGCCTTCTTGAAGGACATTGGCCGCGCCGAGTACGTGGGCATCACCGACAAAGAAGCGCTCGAAGCCTTTCACTACCTGTGCCGCACCGAGGGCATCATCCCTGCGCTGGAGTCGAGTCACGCCGTCGCCTACGCCATGAAACTGGCCAAAACCATGCGCACTGACCAGTCGATCCTGGTCAACCTGTCGGGACGTGGCGACAAAGACATCGGCACCGTGGCCGATTTGTCGAACGCCGACTTTTTCTGCCGACCCAGCTGCCAAGGCCAATCGGTCAAAGGTGCTGAGCAGCCTGTGAATTTTGTGAAGTGAATGCCGACATGAGCCGCATCGACGCCACCCTCTCCGCCCTCAAAACCCAAGGCCGCAAAGCCCTGATTCCCTATGTCACCGCCGGTTTTCCGCAAGCGGACACCACCGTGCCCCTGATGCACGCCATGGCCGCGGCCGGGGCTGACATCATTGAACTGGGTGTCCCGTTTTCTGACCCCTCGGCCGACGGCCCTGTGATCCAGAAAGCCGGTGACAAAGCGCTGGCTTTGGGCATCGGCACCGTGCAGGTGCTGGCCATGGTGCGCGAATTCCGCCAGACCAACAGCCACACCCCGGTGGTTCTGATGGGTTATGCCAACCCGGTGGAGCGCTACGACCAAAAGCACGGCGCAGACACCTTCATCCGCGACGCATCCGCTGCGGGTGTGGACGGCGTGCTGATCGTGGACTACCCACCTGAAGAATGCGTGGAATTTGCCGCCAAACTGCGCGCCCACAGCATGGATCTGATCTTTTTGCTGGCCCCCACCAGCACGGACGAGCGCATGCAACAGGTGGCCCAGGTGGCCAGCGGCTATGTGTATTACGTCTCGCTAAAAGGCGTTACAGGCTCTGGCACGCTGGACACCGATGCCGTCGAGGCCATGTTGCCGCGCATCCGCCAACACGTCAGCGTGCCGGTCGGTGTGGGCTTTGGCATCCGCGACGCAGAAACAGCCAAGGCCATCAGCCGCGTGGCCGATGCGGTGGTGATCGGCTCGCGCCTGATTCAGCTGATCGACGCCGCGCCTGTTGACCGCATCAACGACGTGGCCGGTGAGTTCCTATCGGGCATCCGGCAGGCCCTGGACGCGTAGGATGGGCGACCCGCCGCAATGGGTCGCTGTAGGAGCGGCCTGCGGCCGCGATGAACGATAATTCCCCGCTAAGGAGAACCCCTCATGAGTTGGCTCGAAAAACTGCTCCCCCCCAAGATCCAGCACACCGACCCGGCTGAGCGTCGTACGGTGCCCGAAGGCTTGTGGGTCAAGTGCCCCAGCTGCGAAACGGTGCTCTACAAAACCGACCTGGAAGAAAACCAGAACGTCTGCCCCGGCTGCTCGCACCACCTGCGCATCGGCGCTCGCGCTCGCCTAAACGCCTTTTTGGACGGTGAAGGCCGCTACGAAATCGGCCAAGAAGTGGTGCCGGTGGACCCGCTCAAATTCAAAGACAGCCGCAAATACCCCGAGCGTCTGAAAGAAGCCATGGACAACACGGGTGAAACCGATGCCCTGGTGGTCATGGGCGGCGCAGTCCACAGCATCAACTTGGTGGCTGCTTGCTTCGAATTCGACTTCATGGGCGGCTCCATGGGATCGGTGGTCGGCGAGCGCTTTGTGCGTGGCGTGGAAACCGCCATCGCGCAAAAAGTACCGTTTGTTTGCTTCACCGCCACGGGCGGTGCCCGCATGCAAGAGGGACTGCTTTCGCTGATGCAAATGGCCAAGACCAATGCCGCCTTGACCCGCTTGGCCAAAAAAGGCCTGCCCTACATCAGCGTGTTGACCGACCCCACCATGGGTGGCGTGTCGGCTGGTTTTGCCTTCTTGGGCGATGTGGTGATTGCCGAGCCCAAAGCCCTGATCGGCTTTGCGGGCCCCCGCGTGATCGAAAGCACCGTGCGTGTGACCTTGCCCGAAGGCTTCCAGCGTGCCGAATTCTTGCAAACCAAAGGCGCGGTGGACTTCATCTGTGACCGCCGCGAGCTGCGCAAAACCATTGCCAGCACGCTGGCCATGCTGCAGCGCCAGCCAGCCGATGCGGTGAGCTGATCGGCTTACACCCCATACAAAAGGCCCTCGCAAGAGGGCCTTTTCACATGGCGCCTCGAATAAACCTAGCGCAACCCTCCCGTTTGCAGGCCCATGAGCACCATGCCCAGCATTTGCAGGGCCAACAGCAAAACAAGCGGGGACAAGTCGATCCCGCCAATGAGCGGCACCACGCGCCTGAAAGGACGCAAGATGGGTTCAGCCAGTCGCGCCACCAAGTCGTACATGGGCGAGCCCGGGCTGATCCAAGACATCACCGCATACACCAACACCAAGGCACTCAAGGCCGACACCACCAGTTGCGCCAGACTCAACAAGCTCAACCAGGGCAGCAAAACCCATGGCGAGGCCCCACCCGACAACAACCACAAAAGCGCCACCTGCACCAGCTTGATCAGCCAAGCCCCTGCCAGACTTGACAAATCCCATGCCGACCAAGCCGGGATCCCTTTGCGCAAAGGCAACACCAACCAGTCGGTCAAGGCAAACACAAAGCGGCCAATGGGCTGGTGAAATGAAATGCGCTGTCTTTGCATCCACAAGCGCAGCAAACACGTGCCCGCAATCAAGCCTGCAACCACATCCAACACCATACTGACCATCTGAAACAACATTGCTTTTCTCCTGCTCATGCGATGATACCCAGATGCCTGATCGCGACACCCCTTCTCCACCAGCCCTGCACGAGTTGCCCCTGTTCCCTTTGGGCACGGTGCTGTTTCCTGGTGCTTTGTTGCCTCTTCAACTGTTCGAGTTGCGCTACCTGCAAATGATTGGCGAATGCGAGCGCCAAGGCTCGGGCTTTGGTGTGGTCACACTCACCCAAGGCCGCGAGGTGCACCGACCTGGCGAAGCGGCCGAACAGTTTGAAGCCATGGGCACACGGGTGCACATCGAGCGCATCGAGCGACCCCAACCCGGCCTGGTGATGGTCTGGTGCCGAGGGGTAGAAAAGTTTCGCATAGAGGCCACGCAGCAGCGCAGCGACGGCCTGTGGCTGGGCAAGGTAACGCCCCTGCCGCCCGAGCCCGCGGTGCAGGTGCCCGAAGACCTGCAGCACCTGTCTACGCAAATGCACCAGGCTCTGACCCAGCTGAGTGCTCAACCCAGCGTGGTGCCCCACTGGGCCGAGGCCTGGCGGCTGCAGGACTGCAGCTGGCTGTCCAACCGCTGGGGCGAGTTGCTGCCCTTGCCGCTGCAGATGAAATACCGGCTGTTTGCCCTGCAAGAACCCTTGGTGCGGCTGGAGCTGGTGGGTGACATGGTGGCCCCTGCTGGAGCCACCGATCCACAGCCCGGCCAAAAGCCGTCCGCAAACTCATAAAATAGAGGGCTTTGCGCCCTCGCGCACCCCACAACCCCGGATCGGGCGGCGTCCAAGCGCCACGGTCCCCACTGCACTTCGCCATGTCTGACACGACTGTCCAATCCGCTCCCGCCGCTCCAGCGCAAGATGAAAACCAACTGATCGCCGAGCGCCGCGAAAAGCTCAAAGCCATGCGCCAGGCGCAAGTTGACGGCAAAGGCGTGGCCTTCCCCAACGACTTCAAGCCCGAGCACCATGCGGCCAACCTGCACGAAGCCCACGGCAACAAAGAAGCCGAAGCCTTGAACGGCGAAGGCGTGGCCAAAACCACCGCCAAAGTGGCTGGCCGCATGATGCTCAAGCGCGTGATGGGCAAGGCCAGCTTTGCCACAATCCAAGACGCCACGGGCCGCATCCAGGTCTATGTGACCCGCGACGATGTGGGTGAAGACTTGTACGCCCTGTTCAAACACTGGGACTTGGGCGACATCGTGGGCGTCGAAGGCCACCTGTTCAAAACCCGCACGGGCGAATTGTCGATCCATGCCACCAGCATCCGCATGCTCACCAAGAGCCTGCGCCCCATGCCCGACAAGTTCCACGGCGTGGCCGACCAGGAAGTGAAGTACCGCCAGCGTTATGTGGACCTGATGACCGACGAAGCCGCTCGCAAGCGCTTTGCAGCACGCAGCAAGGCCGTCAGCGGCATCCGTGAGTTCATGGTCCAACACGGCTTTTTGGAAGTCGAGACGCCCATGCTGCACCCCATCCCCGGTGGTGCCAACGCCAAGCCGTTTGTGACGCACCACAATGCGCTGGACCAAGAGATGTTCTTGCGCATCGCGCCCGAGCTCTACCTCAAGCGCCTTTTGGTGGGCGGCTTTGAACGCGTGTTCGAGATCAACCGCAACTTCCGCAACGAAGGCATCTCGGTGCGCCACAACCCCGAGTTCACCATGATGGAGTTCTACGCGGCGTACTGGAACTACCAGGACCTGATGGGTTTTACCGAAAGCCTGATCCGCGACGCGGCCATGACCGCTGCGGGCACCTTGGACCTGACCTACAACGGCAAACCGGTTGACCTCAACAAGCCTTTTGCCCGCATGACGATTCGCGAAGCCATCGTCAAACACACCGAGGCCGGTGACAACGTCGACAACGCCGAGTGGCTGATCAACGCCCTGAAAAAGCTGGGCATGAGCGAAGCCAAGGACAAGTTGTCCACCCGCAGCCTGGCGAGCCTGCAAGTGTTCTATTTCGAGGAAACCGTGGAAGACAAGCTCTGGGAGCCGACCTTCATCATGGAGCACCCCACCGAGATCAGCCCACTGGCCCGCGCCAACGACAGCCGCCCCGAAGTGACAGAGCGCTTTGAGCTCTACATCACCGGCCGCGAGTTCGGCAATGGCTTCAGCGAATTGAACGACGCCGAAGACCAGGCTGCACGCTTTCATGCCCAAGTTGCCGCCAAAGACGATGGGGACGACGAAGCCATGTACTACGACCACGACTTTGTGCGTGCGCTCGAATACGGCATGCCCCCCGCAGGCGGCTGCGGCATCGGCATTGACCGCTTGATGATGCTGCTGACCGACAGCGCCAGCATCCGCGACGTGATCTTGTTCCCTGCCCTGCGCCACGTGCAGGAGTAAAGACCTCCAACAACAAACCCGGCCAAGGTCGGGTTTGTTGTTTCAGAGGCTAGCCCGGTTCATGGGGCTTGCGAGGCGGCAAGCGCGGCGCGTCCTCCACCACTTCGCGCACCTCCACGTCCACCACCTGGTCATCCTGCGCAAATGCGGCACTCTTCCGTCTGAAAGGCTCAAAACCTTGTCCGAATCCTGATCGGAAGCCCCCCTGCTTGAAACCTTGGCGCATGGCGCTGAACTGCTGCCAAACCATGACGACCTGGGGCTTACGACCCGTCAGCAGCCAACGAAGCGTCGCGAAAACAATGAAAAAAAGTAAAAAGAAAAGTATGGCTGCCAGAAAAACAAGTCCCAGCAGACCCATGAATATGCGTGCAATCCAGTTCATCCAAGGGTCCTGTTCAAGTCAAGGCAGGCGGTCGAGCGCCTGCATGTAATCGGCCGAGCGCACCAGTTCATCCCAAGGGCGGGCGGGGGCTCGGGGCAAGAGGTTCAAGCGGCGCTCTTCGCTGACCTCTTGGGGCTGCCAATGGCCTTTGAGCTGCGCCTCGGCCAGTTGGTCAAGCACCTCGTCCAGCTCTTGGCCACCGTTCACCGCAGATCGGTTGCACAGCAGTGCCAAATCACAGCCAGCGTGCAAAGCGGTGATGACGGCCTCGGTGTAGCTGAGGGTGCGACCCTCCAGCTGGCGGGCGGCGGCCATCGACAAGTCATCGGTGCAAACCACGCCCTGAAAACCCAGTTGAGCGCGCAAGATGTCTTGCAGCCAGCGCGGCGAAAAGCCTGCTGGGCGGCTGTCCACCTTGCTGTAAATCACATGCGCGGGCATCACGGCAGTGAGCACACTGCCCAGCCAACGGTAAGGCTGCGCGTCATCGGCCAGGATGGTCTTGAAGCCTCGCTTGTCCACCGGCAGTGCCACATGCGAGTCGGCCTTCACGGCACCGTGGCCGGGAAAATGTTTACCGCAGTTGCCCATGCCCGCCTGCAGCAAGCCCTGCATCAGGCTGCGGGCCAACAGGCTCACCACACGCGGGTCACGTGCAAAAGCGCGGTCGCCGATCACACCGCTCTCGCCATGGTCCAGATCCAGCACAGGCGTGAAGCTGAAGTCCACACCACAAGCACGCAATTCACTGGCCAAGACAAAGCCCGCCGAAGTGGCCGCCTCACAGGCTTTCAGCACACCCGAACCGGGTTGGCTTTTGTCGTCCTGATGCCAAAGTTCACCCAGCGCCCGCATGCTGGGCAAGTGGGTGAAGCCGTCGGTACGAAAGCGCTGCACCCTGCCGCCTTCATGGTCGACAGCGATCAAGAGGTCGGCCCGAATGCGCTTGATCTCGGCACACAGCTCAGTGAGTTGCGCACGGCTTTGCCAGTTGCGGCCAAACAAAATCATGCCACCCACCAAGGGATGGGCCAGGCGGCGGCGGTCCACATCGGTCAAGGTGGTGCCAGCAATGTCAATGATCAGGGGAGCGTGCAGTGTCATGAGGTGTGGATTCCATGTGGGGCGCCAGCGCGGTAAATCAAGTGCGCGGGGGGCTTTGGGTCTCGACCACACAAAAGCTGGCCGCGTATTCGGACTCGTCGGTCACGGTGATGTGGGCGCTGAGGTTTTTGGCCTCAAACCATTCTTTCAGCACACCATGCAGCACGATGACCGGCTGGCCGCTGGGCAGTTTGGCCACCTCACACAGGCGCCAGGTCATGGGCATGCGCATGCCCAAGCCTATGGCTTTGCTGAAGGCCTCTTTGGCCGAAAAGCGCGTGGCCAAATAGCGCACACCGCGCTCGGGCCAGCGGGCACTTCGGGCTTTCCAGGTGGACATCTCTGCGTCAGACAGCACCTTGGCAGCAAAACGCTCGCCATGCCGCTCCAGGCTGGCCCGGATGCGACGGATGTCGCAAATGTCAGTGCCGATGCCGTAGATCATTTTTTCAGGCAAGCGAGGTAGGCCCGCACCGTCGCGGCGTAACCCATCTCCAACGCGTCGGCCATGAAGGCGTGGCCAATCGAGACCTCTTGCAGGCCTTTGACAGCCGCCACAAAAGCGGGCAAGTTGTCACAGTTGAGGTCGTGGCCAGCGTTCAAGCCCAAACCGGCTCTTGTGGCTGCCACGGCGGCATCGGCGTAGCGCTGCAGCTGATGGTCTTGCTCTGGCGTGCCAAAGGCAGCGACATAGGGTTCGGTGTACAACTCCACCCGATCGGCGCCCACAGCGCGGGCTGCGGCCATTTGCTCAGGCAAGGGGTCCATGAACAGGCTCACACGCACGCCCAAGGCTTTGCATTCGTCAATCAGGGGTTTCAGGCGTTCGGCGTCTTGCGGGAAGGTCCAGCCGTGGTCGCTGGTGAACTGGCCTTCGCTGTCGGGCACAAAGGTCACCTGGTGCGGGCGCACGGCACGCACATGGTCCATTAGGTTGTGGAAAGGGTTGCCTTCGATATTGAACTCCCGCTCGGGCCAGGCCTTCATGAGGGCGTGGAGCTCGGGCACGTCGCTGGCGCGGATGTGGCGCTCGTCCGGGCGCGGGTGGATGGTGATGCCGTTCGCACCGGCTTGCAGGCACAGCTCGGCCGCACGCCTGACGCTGGGAATGCCCAAGTGGCGCGAGTTGCGCAGCAAGGCGACTTTGTTGACATTGACCGACAGGGCCACGCTTGGGGAAGAAGCAGTCATGGAGGAGTTCATAAGGTTTGCAAGTCCAGCATCATTTGGCGGGTGCGCAAAGCGCCCACACCACAATGGTAGTTGAGCAACAGGCGCAAGGGGCGCTGCAGCTGCACCAGCAGGTGGGCGCACTCGCGCAACAAGGCGGCAAAAGGACTGGGTGACGCCAGCGCCGCGTGCAGCGCCAACCATTGCTCGCCGCGCAAGGCTTGGCGGTCATCGCTGACCCACTGCAGCCCCGCCTCGGGGGCAAGCGCATAACTGTCCGTGGGCGACAAAGGCTTGAGGGTCAGGGTTTGCAGGTTCAGAGCGGGCAACAGGCCCATTTCGCGCAGCAGCAACAACTCAAAGCCGCGCAAAGCCCACTGCAGCGCATCGGGGTCGCCACTGGCCAATAAACGCACGGCGGCGGCATAAACCTCAAACAGCTGTGGGTGGGGATCGTCGCGCGCGGTCAGGCGCATCAGCAATTCATTGAGGTAGTAGCCCGACAGCAAAGCCTCGCCCGTGGGCATGACATGCCCGCCCACCCATTCGGCCGATTTGAGGGTGCGGATGTCACCATCTCCCCCAAACGCCAGAGACAAAGGCTGCAAAGGCAAGAGCACCGGGCGAAAGCTGGAGGTGGGCCGCTTGGCCCCTTTGGCCACCAAAGCCACACGACCGTGGTGGCGGCTGAAGACCTCGAGGATCAGGCTGGTTTCGCTCCAGTCGTAGCGGTGCAGCACATAGGCTGGCTCGTCTGCGATCCGCTTGGAGGCCATTGGCGGCGAAATTACTCGTAACCGAAGCTGCGCACGCGGGCTTCGTCGTCGGCCCAGCCTGAACGCACCTTCACCCACAGCTCGATGAAGACCTTGGCGTCCAGCAGCTTTTCCAGCTCGACGCGGGTTTCAGTGCCGATGCGTTTGAGCTTTTCGCCCTTGTCACCGATCACCATGGCCTTGTGCCCTTCGCGCTCGACCACGATGGTGGCGGCAATGCGCAGCATCCGCTTGGCCGTACGACCGGCTTCTTCTTCAAACTTGTCGATCACCACAGTCGAGGTGTAAGGCAGCTCGTCGCCGGTCAGGCGAAAGAGTTTTTCGCGCACCATTTCGCTGGCCAAAAACTTTTCGCTGCGATCGGTGAGTTCGTCTTCGGCGTGCCACCAAGGCTGCTCGGGCAGGTATTTTTCGCAAATGCCGAGCAGGCGCTCGATGTCTTTGGGCTGCTTGGCCGACATGGGCACGAACTCGGTGAAGGCGTGGCGCTCTTGCATGCTTTGCAGCCAAGGCGCGATGTCGCCACGGCGGTGCACGTTGTCGAGTTTGTTGGCCACCAGCAAGACCGGAATGCCGGGCTTGAGCAGCGCCAAGACCTTGGCGTCCGCCGTGGTGAAGCTGCCTGCCTCGACCACAAACAACACCAGATCCACATCACTCACCGCACCGACCACGGTCTTGTTGAGCGACTTGTTGAGCGCCGTGCCGTGGATGGTCTGGAAACCAGGGGTATCGACAAACACATACTGTGCTGCGCCCTGGGTACGAATACCGGTGATGCGGTGGCGTGTGGTTTGCGCTTTGCGTGAGGTGATGCTGATCTTTTGGCCCACCAAGGCATTGAGCAAGGTGGACTTTCCCACGTTGGGTTTACCCACAATGGCCACCAGGCCGCAGCGCTGGCCTTCCACCGGCACAGGCGCGGGGGCAGCAGCAACCGGAGGCAAAGCCGCGTCTTCGGATGCGTCGCGTGGCTGAATGGTCACGCCCGCGATTTGCACAGGGCGGCGCATGGTTTGCTCTTGCGGCGTGCGTTCAGTCGCAGATTCGGAAGGTGCGTTTTTTTTGTCGGTACTCATGCGGCGCTTTCGGATTTCAAGGTGAGCAGCATGGCGGCAGCCGCTGCTTGTTCAGCCGCGCGACGCGACGCGCCCGAGCCTTGTTGGGTTTTGCGCAATTCGGTCACTTCGCAAGAGACCTCGAATTGCTGGCGGTGCGCCGCGCCGGAGGTGCCGACCACGGTGTATTTGGGCAGCGCGAGCTTGCGCCCTTGCAGCCACTCTTGCAATTCGGTCTTGGGGTCTTTGCCCACGGCCTGCATGTCGGGCTTGATGTCGACCTGGGCAAACAAGCGTTCGACCAGAGCTTGTGCATCTTTGTAGCCACCGTCGAGGTAAACCGCGCCAATGATGGCTTCAAGTGCATCGGCCAAGATGGACGGACGGTTTTGCCCGCCCGAGCGCATCTCGCCCTCGCCCAGCCGCATCACAGCGGGCAAATCCAGCTTTATGGCCAATTGGTGCAGTGTGTCTTGCTTGACCAAGTTGGCCCGCACACGCGACAAATCGCCCTCGGGCAAATTGGCCAGTTGGGCGTACAACATGTGCGCTACCGACAGGTTGAGCACCGAGTCACCCAAAAATTCCAGGCGCTCGTTGTGGTCGGCGCTGAAGCTGCGGTGCGTGACCGCCTGCTGCAGCAAAGCATGCTGACGGAAGGCGTAACCCAGCCGGACTTGCAATTCGGACAGAACGGGGGAAGTTGCCACGCCCACCTCAGTCAAACGCGCCAATGCGCTTGAGATTGCCGAAGTTCATCCACACAAAGAAGGCTTTGCCCACGATGTTGCCATCCGGTACAAAACCAAAATAACGTGAGTCCAGCGAGTTATCGCGGTTGTCGCCCATCATGAAGTAGTGCCCTGCTGGCACCTTGCAAGTCACGCCTTCGACGGTGTAGTTGCAGTTCTCGCGGCCGGCAAACTGATCGGCACCCGGCACAAAGGCCGGACGGTCATCGTCTTGCAGCGTTTGGTGCGGCTTGGCGCCCAAAGTTTCGCGGCGGTGCTTGTGGTAGCGCATGGTGGACTCGTCAAAAAAGTCGGGCAGCACTTCGGTGGGCACGGGTTTGCCGTTGATGGTCAGGCTTTTGTTCAAATAAGCCACCTCGTCCCCGGGCAAACCGACCACGCGCTTGATGTAGTCCACGCTCGGCTTGGGCGGGTAACGGAACACCATCACATCACCACGCTGCACGGGTGTGCCTTCGGTGATCTTGGTATTGGCCACCGGCAGACGAATGCCGTAATGGAATTTGTTCACCAGAATCAAATCACCAATGTGCAGCGTCGGGATCATGGAGCCCGAGGGGATCTTGAAGGGCTCAAACAAGAACGAGCGCAGCACAAACACCACCACGATCACCGGGAACAAGCCCGCGGTCCAGTCCAGCCACCAAGGCTGCATGAGCAGCTTCTCGCGTGACTCGCGGATGTCGGTGTCCACTTTGTCGATGCCCATTTTGGCCAACTCGGCGCGGCGCTGCGCGGTTTCGGCTTCGAGCTGCGCCACTGCTTTTTGGCGCTGCGGCAAAAACACGAAGCGCTCGGCCAGCCAATAAATGCCCGTGACCACCGTGGCCAGCAGCAAGAGCAGCGCAAAGTTACCCTCCAGGTAGCCCAGATACCAAGCACCCGCGTAGCCGACAAACGCGGCCAAGACCAACGACGTTAAAAACTGCATCAATCTTCCACCTGCAAAATCGCCAAGAACGCCTCTTGAGGCACCTCGACCGAGCCAATTTGTTTCATGCGCTTTTTACCCGCCTTTTGCTTTTCGAGCAGTTTGCGCTTTCGCGAAATGTCGCCACCGTAGCACTTGGCCAGCACGTTTTTGCGCAAGGCCTTGATGCTTTCACGGGCAATGATGTTGGCACCAATGGCCGCCTGGATGGCCACATCGAACATCTGGCGGCTGATGATCTCGCGCATCTTGGCCACCACAGCCCTGCCTCGGTACTGCGACTGGGAGCGGTGCACGATGATGGACAGCGCATCGACCTTCTCGCCGTTGAGCAAGATGTCGACCTTCACCACGTCCGATGCGCGGAACTCCTTGAACTCGTAGTCCATCGACGCATAGCCCCGGCTGACCGATTTGAGCTTGTCAAAAAAGTCCAGAACGATCTCGCCCAGCGGCATCTCGTAAGTCAGCATGACCTGACGGCCGTGGTAGGCCATGTTCATCTGTACACCGCGCTTTTGGTTGGCCAGTGTCATCACGGGGCCCACATAGTCTTGTGGCATGTACAGGTGCACCGTGACGATGGGCTCGCGAATTTCCTGCAGCTTGCCTTGGTCGGGCATCTTGGACGGGTTCTCGACCATGATGACCTCACCACCAGGCTGAACCACTTGGTAGACCACGCTGGGCGCGGTGGTGATCAGGTCCTGGTCAAACTCTCGCTCCAAGCGCTCTTGCACGATTTCCATGTGCAACAAGCCCAAGAAGCCGCAACGAAAACCAAAGCCCAGCGCTTGCGAGACTTCGGGCTCGTAATGCAAAGAAGCGTCGTTGAGCTTGAGCTTTTCCAACGCATCGCGCAGGCCGTCGTATTGGTTGGCTTCGGTCGGGTACAAACCGGCAAATACTTGGGGCTGGATTTCCTTGAAGCCAGGCAAGGCGTCGGTGGCTGGGCCCAGGTTGTTGGGCAGCTTCTTTTCCAAGGTGACGGTGTCGCCCACCTTGGCCGCCTGCAACTCCTTGATGCCCGCGATGATGTAACCCACCTCCCCCGCTTTGAGCGATTCACGCGGCAGGTTGGCCGGGGTGAACACACCCAGGCTGCCCGCTTCGTAAACCGCGTTACTGGCCATCATGCGGATGCGCTCATTTTTGTGCAACTGGCCGTCCACCACGCGCACCAACATGACCACACCCACATAGGTGTCGAACCAGCTGTCAATGATCATGGCGCGCAGCGGCGCATCGGGGTTGCCCTTGGGCGGCGGCACGCGGGCCACCACGGCTTCGAGGATTTCTTCGATGCCCATGCCGGTCTTGGCCGAGCAGGGAATCGCATCGGTCGCGTCAATGCCAATCACGTCTTCCACTTCGGCCCGGGCATTGTCCGGATCGGCATTGGGCAAATCCATTTTGTTGAGCACCGGGACCACTTCCACGCCCAGATCCAGCGCGGTGTAGCAATTGGCCACGGTCTGCGCTTCCACGCCTTGGCTGGCATCGACCACCAGCAAAGCGCCTTCGCAGGCCGACAACGAACGCGAGACTTCATAAGAGAAGTCCACATGGCCGGGCGTGTCGATCAGGTTGAGGTTGTAGACCTGCCCGTCTTTGGCCTTGTATTGAAGCGCAGCGGTTTGCGCCTTGATGGTGATGCCGCGCTCTTTCTCGATGTCCATCGAGTCCAGCACCTGCGCTTCCATCTCACGCGCTTCCAAACCACCACAGCGTTGAATCAAGCGATCGGCCAGCGTGGATTTGCCATGGTCGATGTGGGCAATGATCGAAAAATTTCTGATGTGATTCATCAAGGAAGTTCTGCAAGTGTTGGTGGATCAACGATCCGGAAAAGAAAAAAGGGCGCGTCTGGTGGCGACGCGCCCTGAACCAACAATCAATGGCAACTGCGATAGTTGGGACTTCATTGTAGGCAAATTGGCCCATTCGCACAGCCCCGCTGTCGGGTTCGGCTGGTCGTTGCTGCTATGCAACATGAAACTTATCAACAACTTATCCACAATAAATGTTACCAAGATAGGAACAACTTGTGGGCTGTCTGTGGATCATCGGTGGAAACATGCGGCAAATCCCGCATGGTGAATCCAGACCTGCTCTATATGCCATGAATGACGGATCAAGACGGTTGATTTTATCCAAATTCGGCATGAGGACCCAAAAATGTTAGCAAACACAAACTTCAAAAATATTTTTGGATTCGGCCATATCTCCCCAAAAATTGACGTTTGGGCCCAACAACCCCAAAACCCCAGGGGTTTCAGGGTCTGCCGGGCTTGACACCCATCAAGGAGCGGGTCGGATCAGCACATATTGCGCCCCGTCGCCCCGACGGATCAACACACTGACTGGGCGGGACTTGTCGATGCGCGCCATCAGCGATTCGAACACCTGGACCGAGCTGACCTCGGTGTTCGCCACCGCCAGGATCAGGTCACCCTCGCGGATGCCCGCGCGTGCGGCCGCATCCACAGCGGCATCCACCCGAACACCAGCGCGCACGCGCGCTTCTTTCTTTTGGTCCGCGCTCAAATCACTCAAGCTCAGGCCCAAGTGTGCGATCTTGGCGGTCGGTGCTTTCTTCTCGGGGGCAGCCGCAGCCACTTTTTCTGGCTCGATCTCGGCCACGGTGACCCTCAGGTCTTTGGTGGCCCCTCGGCGGAACACCGTCAGCGCCACTTGACTGCCGGGCTTGGTATTGCCCACCGCACGCGGCAGATCGGCGGGTTTTTCAATCGACTTGCCGTCAAAGCGGGTGATGATGTCACCCGCCTCAATGCCGGCTTTCTCGGCCGGCGAGCCTTCTTCCACGCCGCGCACCAACACGCCTTGCGCTTTGCCCAAGCCAATCGATTCGGCCACTTCTTTGGTCACGGGTGCAATTTGCACACCGATGCGGCCACGGCTAACCCGCCCAGTGGCGCGCAGCTGTTCACTCACGCGCATGGCCTCGTCCATAGGAATGGCGAACGAGATCCCCATAAAACCGCCCGATCGGGAATAAATTTGGCTGTTGATGCCCACCACTTCACCGCGCATATTGATCAGCGGGCCACCCGAGTTGCCAGGGTTGATGGCGACATCGGTCTGGATGAAGGGCAAATAATCTCCCGTATCGCGCTGTTTGGCGCTCACAATGCCTGCCGTGACGGTGTTCTCCAGGCCAAAGGGGGAACCAATGGCCATCACCCACTCGCCCACTCGCAGGCGATTGACATCGCCGACCTTGACTGCGGACAGGCCGGTGGCCTGGATTTTCACGACTGCCACGTCGGTGCGCTTGTCGGCCCCCACAATGCGCGCCTTGAATTCCCGTTGGTCGGGCAGCGTCACCATCACCTCGTCGGCCCCGTCGATGACATGGGCATTGGTCATGATGTAACCGTCCGCACTCAAGATGAAGCCCGAACCCACGCCACGTGGTTGGGCTTCTGGCTCGGGTCGATTTTGCCGCGGGCCCTGGCGTGGCGCGTTCGGCATGGGCACACCAAAAAAGCGGCGAAACAATTCCTGCATTTCTTCGTCAGGCCCGCCTGCGCCGGGCGTGCCGGTGCTCACTTTTTCAAGGGTTCGAATGTTCACCACCGAGGGGCCGACTTGTTCCACCAAGTCGGTGAAATCGGGCAAGCCGCGTACAGCAGCAGCCGGGGCTTGCGCCAAAGCGGCTGTGGTGGGCAGCATGGCCCAGCCTGCCATCAGGGCCGTGGCCATGCAGGCCGATGCAGCCGTTTTCATGAATTTGTTGTTCAGCACAAAAAGCCTCCTTTTGTCGGTCAAAACCAAATTGCAACTTTCAGGCAGATGCGGGTGAAAACAGCCTTTTCAAGCCGCATCAAAGACGCTCTTGCAGGTCTTTGCCCAACCGTTCAGGCATCTTGGGGCGCGAATATACAGCGCATCTAAATCCGTGCCACTTTGAGGGCATCGCACGTGCCTGCAGCCAGGCGCAGCGCAGCCGACCTTGTGCATGGCCTTCTTCGCTCAACGGCTGCAGCCACAACAACAGGCCTTGCCCCGTGTCCACGCCCACCGAGACGTTCACGGCCTGGGCCTGCTCGTCCGATTCGGTCTCGGCTTGCCAAAACCAGGCCTCTCCACTCCAGACCAAACGCCCGCACGTGAGCGTTTGCCTCGGTGCCCACAGCGCAGCAAACCCAACACAAACACCCCACAACATCCAGGCCGCCCAGAGCTTGGGGCCTGTGGCCAAAGTCTGGAGTTGCCAGCTGAGCAAGCCCATAGCCGAAGCCACAGCCACAGCCACAAACAACAGTCGGCCCCAAACAAAACGCCCCACCGGGAAAACCACAGGCGGGGCGTTGTGCATGGCTTGAAACGAGCCCGAGGGGGCCGTCAGAGGCGTTTGAACACCAAAGAACCGTTGGTGCCACCAAAACCAAAATTGTTTTTCAGGGCCACATCGATTTTCATGTCGCGCGCCGTGTTGGCGCAGTAGTCCAGATCGCACTCGGGATCGGGGTTGACCAGGTTGATTGTGGGCGGCACTTTTTGATGGTGCAACGCCAACACGGTGAACACACTTTCAATGCCGCCCGCGCCACCCAAAAGGTGACCGGTCATGGACTTGGTTGAACTGACCACAGTTTTGTAGGCATGATCGCCCAAAGCCGCCTTGATGGCATTGGTTTCGTTGATGTCACCCAGCGGCGTGGAGGTGCCGTGTGCGTTCAGGTAGTCAATTTGGTCGGTGTTGACACCGGCATTGCGCATGGCATTGATCATGGCGCGGCGTGGGCCGTCCATGCTCGGCGCGGTCATGTGACCGGCGTCAGCACTCATGCCATAACCACCGAGCTCGGCATAAATTTTCGCGCCACGGGCTTTGGCGTGCTCGTACTCTTCGAGCACCATCACGCCCGCGCCTTCACCCAGCACAAAGCCATCGCGGTCTTTGTCCCAAGGACGGGAGGCGGCTGTGGGGTCGTCGTTGCGGGTCGACAAAGCACGCATGGCGGCAAAACCACCCACACCCAGTGGCGACACCGTGCCCTCTGAGCCACCGGCAATCATCACGTCAGCGTCACCGTATTCGATCAGACGGCCGGCTTCGCCAATGCTGTGCAAACCTGTGGTGCAAGCCGTCACAACAGCCAAGTTAGGGCCTTTGAAGCCATGGCGCATCGACACATGGCCTGAGATCATGTTGATGATCGAGGCCGGCACGAAAAACGGAGAGATGCGGCGTGCGCCGCGCGCCGTGTACTCGATGTGGGTTTCTTCGATCAGCGGCAAACCGCCGATGCCCGAACCAATCACCACACCGATGCGGCAAGCCTCTTCATCACCCAAGGCTTCGCCTGAAGGCAGACCAGCATCTTGGATGGCCTGGGCTGCAGCGGCAATACCGTAATGAATGAACCGATCCATCGTCCTTGCCTCTTTGGCAGAGATGTAGGATTCGAGGTCAAAATTCTTGATTTCACCCGCGATACGGCAAGACATCGCCGAAGCATCGAAGCGGGTGATGGGTCCAATGCCGGACTGGCCGGCGATCAGGTTGGACCATGCCTCAGCCACCGTGTTGCCCACGGGGCTGATGCATCCCAAACCCGTGACAACAACGCGGCGCCGGGTCATCGTCGATCAGGCCTTCTTGCTTTGGGCGTAGTCGATCGCAGCTTGCACCGTGGTGATTTTTTCTGCGTCTTCGTCAGGAATCTCGATGCCGAACTCGTCTTCGAGTGCCATCACCAATTCCACAGTGTCCAGGGAGTCGGCACCCAGATCAGCCACGAAGGCTTTTTCGTTGGTGACTTGTGACTCTTCAACGCCGAGTTGTTCGGCAATGATTTTTTTGACACGTGCTTCGATATCGCTCATGGGGTCCCTCTGAGGGTTGTGAAAAAAGAAGATTTTACCTGTCCGGAAGGGCGTTCCGAAAATCAGGCCATGAACATGCCACCATTGACATGCAATTCTTGTCCGGTGACATAGCCAGCACCCCGGCCCGCCAGGTATGCGACGGCGTGTGCGATGTCCTCGGGTTGACCCAGATGACCCAGAGGAATCTGGCCCAACAAGGCTTTGTGTTGTTCCTCGGGCAGGCTGGCCGTCATATCGGTGGCAATAAAACCAGGGGCCACACAGTTGACGGTGATGTTGCGGCTACCCAATTCGCGGGCCAGGGCACGGGTCATACCGGCCACGCCCGCCTTGGCGGCAGCGTAGTTGGCCTGACCAGGGTTGCCGGAAGCGCCCACCACGCTGGTGATGCTGATGATTCGGCCGTAGCGCTGCTTCATCATGGGGCGGATCACGGCGCGGCTCATGCGGAACACCGCCTTGAGGTTGGTGTCGAGCACCGCGTCCCAATCGTCGTCTTTCATGCGCATGGCCAAGGTGTCGCGGGTGATGCCCGCGTTATTGACCAGCACCTGCAGGCCGCCGTGCTCTTTCACGATGGCGTCGATCAGGGCTTCGCCCGCTGCGGCATCGTTGACATTCAGATTGGCACCCCGGCTGCCCGGAAAAGCCGACAAGGCTTGGGTGATTTTGGCGGCGCCGTCATCGCTGGTGGCGGTGCCAATCACGACAAAATCCGATTGCGCCAGATGTAAAGCGATCGATGCGCCAATGCCTCGGGATGCGCCTGTGACCAAGGCCACTTGTTTTGGGGTATCGCTCATGCGAGAAGTCCTTTCACTTCGGCCAGTGTGGTGGGGTCATACAGGGCCACACCGTTCAATTCGGGGTCAATGCGCTTGGTCATGCCAGCCAGCACCTTGCCGGGCCCGCATTCCACCAAGGTGCTCACGCCATGGGCCTTGATGGCCTGCACGCATTCGACCCAGCGCACCGGACCAAAGGCCTGGCGGTAGAGCGCGTCTCGGATGCGGTCACCGTCGGTTTCAATGGCCACATCAATGTTGTTGAGCACCGGGATCTGCGGTGCTCCTAGAGTCAGTGTGGCCAGTTTTTCACGCAGCTTTTCAGCCGCTGGCTTCATCAGACTGGAGTGAAAAGGGGCAGACACAGGCAAGAGCAGCGCACGCTTGGCGCCCATGCCCTTGAGCACTTCGCAGGCTTTGTCCACCGCCGCTTTGCTGCCCGCAATCACCGTTTGTGCCGCATCGTTGAAGTTCACGGCTTCGACCACTTCGGCGCTGCCTGCTGCAAATGTGGCTTGTGCCTCTTGGCAGCCTGCAATCACTTTGTCCGAGGCCAAACCCAAAATCGCGGCCATGGCGCCCACACCCACAGGCACGGCTTCTTGCATGGCGGCCGCACGCAGGCGCACCAGCGGGGCGGCTTGCGCGAGCGTCAACACACCCGAAGCCACCAAGGCGCTGTACTCGCCCAGCGAGTGACCGGCCACAACGGACGGCTTGGCCCCGCCTTCTGCGAGCCAGGCCCGGTAAGCGGCCACAGCCGACACCAGCATTACGGGTTGTGTGTTGGTAGTCATGGCCAAGGCCTCTTTGGGGCCTTCGTGGATCAGTCGAGCGACGTCTTCGCCCAAAGCATCAGAAGCTTCTTTCAAGGTTTCGAGCACCACGGTGTGATCACCCCAAGCGTCCAACATGCCCACGGACTGGGAGCCCTGGCCGGGAAAAACAAAAGCAAATGTGGTCATGTACAAATTCTGTATCTGGGAAGAATCCGGAAGAGCGATGCTCTGCATCGCCGACCCGGGCCTGTCAAATCAAGAGCGGGTCAATAACGCAACAGCACCGAGCCCCAAGTGAAGCCCCCGCCCACGCCTTCGAGCATGAGGGTCTGGCCTCGCTGGATGCGCCCGTCGCGCACAGCGGTGTCCAGGGCCAGCGGGATCGAAGCGGCCGAGGTGTTGCCGTGCTGGTCCACCGTCACCACCATTTTGTCCGCACCCAACTTGAGCTTTTTGGCCGTGCTTTGCATGATGCGGATATTGGCCTGGTGCGGGATCAGCCAATCGATGTCGGCATCGGTCAAGTTGGCCTTGGCCAAGCTGGCTCGGGCCGTGTCTTCGAGCACGCCCACGGCCAATTTGAAGACCGCCTGACCGTCCATCTTGAGCACCGGATCGCCCAAAATGCCACCCCGGTTGACGTGGCCGGGCACGCACAAAATGTCTTTGTATTTGCCGTCAGCATGCAAATCGGTGGCCAAGATGCCGGGCTGATCAGAGGCTTCAAGCACCACCGCACCAGCCCCATCACCAAACAACACGCAAGTCGTGCGGTCCTTGAAGTCAAGAATGCGGCTGAAAATCTCTGAACCAATGACCAGCGCCCGCTTGGCCGATCCGGACTGGATCATCGAATCGGCAACGGTCAGTGCATAAATAAAGCCGCTGCACACAGCCTGGACGTCAAACGCGGGGCAACCGGCTGCGCCGAGTTTGTGCTGGACCATGGTCGCCACCGAGGGGAACACCATGTCGGGGGTCGAGGTGGCCACAATGATCAGGTCGATGTCTTGCGCAGCCAAGCCCGCCGCACTGAGTGCCTGGCGGGCGGCTTCGGTGGCCAGATCGCTGCAGCCTTGTTCGTCTGCAGCAAAGTGCCGGGCACGGATGCCTGTGCGCTCGACGATCCAGTCGTCGGATGTCTCGACACCTTGCTGCGCCAACTCGGCGGCCAGGTCGGCGTTGCTCAGGCGTCTGGCCGGCAAGTAGCTGCCGGTGCCCAAAATGCGTGAATAAATTCTCATACAGATGTGACCACGGGTTCGGATCGCTCGGCCTGCGCACCCATCAACAAAGGTGAGGCGTGGGCAATGCGGTCCCGAACGCGGTCCAGCAATTGGTTTCGGGCTGCATCATAAGCCCGGTTCAGGGCATTCTCAAAAGCCAACTCATCGGCCGAACCATGGCTCTTGAACACCAGGCCGCGCAAACCCAACAGGGCCGCGCCGTTGTAGCGGCGGTGGTCCACACGGTTTTTAAACGCCGTTAAGACCGGATACGCCAACAAAGCCGCTGTTTTGGTGAAGATGTTGCGCGAAAACTCGGCTTTCAAAAAGCCTCCCACCATGGTCGCCAAACCTTCACTGGCTTTCAAGGCCACATTGCCCACAAAGCCATCACAAACGACGATGTCCACCGTGCCCTTAAAAATATCGTTGCCTTCCACGTTGCCATGGAAGTTCAAATCACCCGATTTGGATGCAGAGCGCAACAGTTCACCCGCTTTTTTGATGATTTCATTGCCCTTGATGGCTTCTTCACCGATGTTGAGCAAACCCACCGAAGGTTGATCCTTGTCCTGCAGGACCGACACCAGTGCCGAGCCCATGACCGCAAACTGCAGCAAGTGCTCAGGCGTGCAATCGACATTGGCCCCCAAATCGAGCATGGTGGTGCCACCGCCCTTGAAGTTGGGCATTTGACCCGCGATGGCTGGGCGGTCAATGCCATCCATGGTTTTGAGCACATAACGGGCAATCGCCATCAATGCCCCGGTGTTGCCCGCCGACACCGCCACTTGGGCTTGGCCATCGCGCACCTGCTCGATGGCCACACGCATGGAGGAGTCTTTTTTCTTGCGCAAGGCCACTTCCAAGGGATCGTCCATCTCGACCACTTCGGTGGCGACCACCACCTGAGCACGCGGGTCAGAAAAACCTGCCAATGACTCAGCACGCCCAACCAGAATCAACCGGGCATCGGGATTGGACGACAGGAAGCGACGACAAGCCGCCAGCGTGACGCGGGGACCGTGGTCACCGCCCATGCAGTCGACAGACACGGTGATCGGAGTAGGCGAGGTCATGACATCCTTGGGCTCAAAACCAGAATTAACGCGGGCCATAAACCAAAAAGCCCGAGGCTACTCATAAAGTAGCGCCGGGCCTTTGGAGGCTTGAAGGCGAAAGCCGATCAGGCTTCCGACTTGTTCTTGAGCACTTGGCGGCCACGGTAAAAACCGTTAGGGCTGATGTGGTGACGCAGGTGCGTCTCACCTGTGGTTGGCTCGACAGCGATGCCGGGCACGTTCAACGCGTTGTGCGAACGGTGCATGCCGCGCTTGGAAGGCGATTTTTTGTTTTGCTGAACAGCCATGGTGGCTCCTTGGAAGCTTGGAGGCCGCGCAAATGAAAACGCAGCTTCGGTTGATGGGAATGTCGCCCGGGGCATCCGGGCGAAGCCGTTGATTATAGCCTAAGCCGAACCCTTTTGGACGCCTTTACCAGCCAGCACATGGCCGGGGCCCAACGCACCAAGGAACTTTCAGCGATCAGGATCGGTTTTCAAACTCGCCAACACCCCAAAGGGGTTGGGCCGCTCGGCAGCAGCTTCAAAGGCCGGATCTGCCACGGACATGGGCAAGGTTTCGGGGCACACCTCGTGCAAAGGCACCAGGGGCAAGGACAAAATCAGCTCGTCCTCGATCAAGGCCAAGGCATCAAAGTCACGGCTGATGACCAGCACATCGTCCTCCACCTCGTCATCCAATGCTTGCGCTGCGGCTTCATCGGCCACAAACAAAAACGAGCGCTCGGCTTGCACAGACTCCAGCACCGGGTTCAGGCAACGCTGGCACTGCATGGGCAGCATGAGCGAAGCCTTCAGATCCAGCCAGAGCTGATCGGGTCCGCCCGATTGCGCCACCGCACGACCTTGTAACTGCCACTGCACCTGACCAGCGGTCAAGGTGTCACCATACTGCTCTTCGGCCAAACGAGGCCAGTCGGCCAGCACGCCCTCGCCCTGCAGGCGCAGGCCGTCACGGGCAAAAGCCACGACATCCAGGTGTTGGGGGTCCAATTTTTTTTCCATGGCTGCAGTGTAAGAGAATCACCCATCCGAATTTCACTGGGTTCTGCACTTTGACCACGACATTGACACCCTCCGCCCACCCTGCTGCCCACAGCCGCCCGCTGGTGTTGGGCTCGACCTCGCGTTACCGGCGCGAGTTGCTCGAGCGTCTGCGCATCCCTTTTGCCGTGACCGCGCCCGATGTGGACGAAACCCCCCAACCGGGCGAAACGCCAAAGGCTCTGGCACAACGCCTGGCCTTGGCCAAAGCCCGGGCCGTGGCCGCCATGCACCCCGAATCGGTGGTGATTGGCTCGGACCAAGTCGCTGATTTGGCGGGCCAGCCCCTGGGAAAACCGGGCGAACACGCGCGTGCCGTGGCTCAGCTGCGACAAATGCGCGGCCAGACCGTGATCTTTCAGACCGCGCTGGCCGTGGTTTGCCTGGCCAGCGGCTTTGAACAAGTGGACTTGGCCGAGGTCCGCGTGGTCTTTCGCGACTTGAGCGACGACGAAATCGAGGCCTATTTGTTGGCCGAGCAACCCTACGACTGCGCGGGCAGCGCCAAAAGCGAGGGCCTGGGCATTGCCCTGCTCGAATCGATTGACAACGACGACCCCACCGCCTTGATCGGGCTGCCGCTGATCCGCACCGCGCGTTTGCTGCGCCAAGCCGGAGTAAAACTGCTGTGAACACCCCCAAGCCCCGCCCAGGCCGCCTGTTTTTGGTGCCCACCCCATTGGATTTTGGCTGCGCCGAGCAAGCCCCCATCACCGAAGTGCTGCCCAGCACCACCTTGGCAACCGCCGCAGGCATCCAGCATTGGGTGTGCGAAAACGCCAAGAGCACCCGCGCCTTCCTCAAGCGCGTGGGCCAAACGCACCCGCTGATCGCCCCCCTGCCCGAGCAAAACATCACCGAATTGCCACGCCATGTGCACAAAAAAGGCGACCACCAATCCGGATTTGATGGCAAACCGCTGCTGGCTGCGGCCTTGCAAGGTCACGATGTGGGCTTGGTGAGCGAAGCGGGCATGCCCGCCGTGGCCGATCCAGGCAGCTCGGTGGTTCGGGCCGCGCACGATCTGGGCATTGGCGTGGTGCCCCTGGTGGGGCCGGTCTCATTGCTCTTGGCCTTGGCCGCCAGCGGACTCAATGGTCAGAACTTCGCCTTTGTGGGTTACCTGCCGCAAGAGGCGAGCGAGCGGGCCGCCCGTTTGAAGCAGCTGGAGTCCTTGGCCCTCAAAACCGGTCAAACCCAGTTGTGGATCGAAACCCCCTACCGCAACGCGGCCATGCTCGGCGGCCTGCTGCAGAGCTTGAACGTCAATACGCGCTTGGCCATCGCCAGCGGCTTGACGCTGCCCTCGGCCAGCATTCAGAGCCACACCGTGGCGCAATGGAAGAAGGGCCTCAAAGGCCCTGATGGTCACACCCCGGCGGTTTACGCCATCGGGCTTTGAAGTCCAGCGTCAGCGCAAGCTAACGCCCAAGCTGCGCATGGCGCGCACGCTGCCCTCACCAACGGCCACACCAAAGCGCTTGACCAGACGTTCGGCCACGTTCTCACGCTGGGTGTAGTCGATCACATCGGGGGCCTTGACCACCTCACGGGCCACGCCATCGATGCTGCCCAGGCTATCGGCCAGGCCCAAATCGACGGCCTGCTGGCCACTCCAGAACAGTCCACTGTAAAGCTCGGGTGTTTCCTTCAGGCGATCGCCCCGGCCTTTTTTGACCACATCGATGAATTGGGTGTGGATTTGATCGAGCATCGCTTGGGCATGTTGGCGTTGTGGCTCGGTTTGCGGGCTGAAGGGATCCAGAAAACCCTTGTTCTCGCCCGCCGTCATCAAACGCCGCTCCACGCCCAGCTTGTTCATCAGTTCGGTGAAACCAAAACCATCCATCAAAACGCCAATGCTGCCCACCAAACTGGCCTTATCGACATAAATCTGGTCGGCTGCTGCGGCAATGTAATAAGCCGCTGAGGCGCAAGACTCCTCCACCACCGCGTAAATGGGTTTGTTGTGCAGGGCGCGCAATCGCGTGACTTCGTCGTTGATCAGACCCGCCTGCACCGGGCTGCCACCGGGCGAGTTGATGAGCAAAATCAAGGCTTGTGAACCCGGATCCTCCAAGGCCGTGCGCATGGACGACATGACGTTTTGAGCACTGGCCTCGGTGTCGGGACCGATTTCACCTTCAATCGTGACCAGCGCCGTGTGCGCAAAGCTCGGTGGACTGGTGCTGTCACTGAAGCTGAACGCCTGCCAAAACACGAACACCACCAACAACAACCAGGCCAAGCGCATGCCCGTCTTCCAGCGCCGCTGTGATTTTTGTTCTTGCAGGTTGGCAAAAGCCAAGTCAACCAAGGTTTTGCGGGCCCAAGTTTCATCTACAGTGTTGAGCACCGGGGCTGGAGCGGGGTCCGCTTCCGGCAAAGCTTGGGCAGAAGCGGGAGCGGACGTGCTGTCCTGGGGGTCTTGCATGTTCAAAATTCAAGGGGTTTTAAGTTGTAGGCAGTATGCCAGTGAACCACGCCGCCCTGCTCTGACAGGTCTATTTTCACCAACCCACCGCGGCAGGGTCCACCAGAGCAGGCCCCGGTATCGGGCTGGTAGGTGGCGCCGTGCGTGGCGCACATCAACCACCGACCAGTGTTGTCAAAAAAACGGTCAGGCTGGTAATCCATTTCCATGGCCACATGGGTGCAGCGGTTCAGGTAAGCGTGCACCTGGCCTTGGTAACGAACGGCAAAAGCCCGGCAAGTCTGCCCGGCGTACACGATGTCAAACGGCACAGCCCGCCCCCCGTTGACCAGGTCGGCGCTGTTGCACAAAGGGATCGTTTGCTCCACGGTACCTCCTTGTTTCAAGCGTGTTGCAGCAACCAGTCGTGCAATTCGCGCACGCTGTGCGCCACATGCCGCGGCTGCAGCACATGAAAGGTCTCGGGCTCGTGCGCCCCATAACTCACGCCCACACTGGCGCACCCGGCGTTCAGCGCCATTTGCAGGTCATGCGTGGTGTCACCAATCATCAAGGTGCGCTCGGGCTCTGCGCCAAATTCGCGCATCAACTCGTGCAACATGCGGGGGTTGGGCTTGCCCGCCGTCTCATCGGCCGTGCGCGAGCCATCGAACACGCCGCGCAACTCGACTGCCTGCAAGGCCTCGTTCAGACCAGAACGGCTTTTGCCGGTGGCCACAGTCAGCCAATGGTGTCGGGCTTTGAGGTCGTCGAGCAAATCCAGCACGCCCTCAAACAAGCTGATGTCGTGCTGGTGTTGCAGGTAATGGTGGCGGAAGCGCTCCCCCAGGGCCGGGTATTTGTCTTTGGGCACATCGGGCGCGGCGTGGGCCAGCGCTGGCAATAACGACATGCCAATCACATAAGAAGCGGCTTCGCGGGTAGGCTCTTGCCCACCCACATCCACCACGGCGCGCTGGATGCAGCGGGTGATCAGGGCGGTGGAGTCGAACAACGTGCCATCCCAATCGAAAGCGATCAGGTCAAACTGGCGGGGTCTGGTGTGGGGCATGGTCGATGTAGGCTTTCAATTCGGGGGGTAAATCGGCTTGCAGGGCCACGCGTTCATCCGTCACCGGGTGGTTGAACTGCAAGCGCCAAGCGTGCAAAAACATGCGTTTGAGACCTGGACTGGCGCTGGGCTTTTGCAATTGGCGATTCCAGTCGAAATCGCCATATTTGTCATCACCAGCAATCGGATGGCCTTGCGACGCCAGGTGCACCCGGATCTGATGGGTGCGTCCGGTCTTGATGGTCACCTCCAGCAGCGTGGCACCCGGCAAGCGTTGAGACACCTTGACCAAGGTGATCGAACGCATACCGTCCGGGTCATCCGGTGTGGTCACCCGCACACGCCGTTCGCCATCGGGCAAAAGGAACTTGTGCAAGGGCTGGTCGATCACCTTCAGCTTGGCGGGCCAATCCCCTTTGACCAGCGCAAGATAGGTCTTGCCCGTCTCGCGCTCGCGGAACTGGTCTTGCAGGTGTTTCAAGGCGCTGCGCTTTTTGGCCACCAGCAAAATACCGCTGGTGTCGCGGTCCAGCCGGTGCACCAACTCCAGCAATTTGGCCTGCGGACGGGCCTGACGCAATTGCTCGATCACGCCAAAGCTCACACCCGAGCCGCCATGCACCGCCACCCCGGCCGGTTTGTCGATGGCCATCAGGCTGTCGTCTTCAAAAAGCAAGGGGAATTCGCGCCCCGGTGCTGGGCGCTCGGCTTTTTCGGCGACCTTCTCAGAAATGCGAACGGGCGGCAGACGCACCTCGTCACCATTTTCGACCCGGGTCTCGGCGCTGGCGCGGCCTTTGTTGATGCGCACCTCGCCGCTGCGGATGATGCGGTACACGTGGGTTTTGGGCACGCCCTTCAAGTGACGCATCAAAAAGTTGTCCAAACGCTGCCCGGCCGACTCTTCGTCCACCAACAACCATTTGACGGCGGGTGTCGCAGCGACAGACTTGGACCCTATAATGTGATTCACTGGCAATTGGCTGTAAGTGGTTGATTCAAATGGAAATGAATTCCTGTAGAGCTGGAGTTTAGTCCACCACCACCGCGCCAAACCAGATGGTCGATGCCACCCTCGGCACGATTTTGCAGACTGAAGGCCAACGCCGACAGTGGCAAAACGCCCCGGAGGTTGGGCCGACGCCCTGAAAACCCAGATACGGAATACCCCAAGTTCAGCAGCCTAGAAATGCTGCTGAACGGATCAAAGCGAGATGTTTGTGCTGTTCGGAACTTTGCTGATGTGCTTGGAGTGGCTCACGAAGCCCCTGTGCACCCTCATGCCTGGCGCCCGGCGGTTTGTCTTGGACACCGGGGGAAGCCCCCGGCAGTGGACAGAAGCTTGCACAACGTTCACCTCGCCCCATCCACGCGCCACAATCCCCATTCCTGTGCTCACGCGCAGCTGAGTGGCGATTCACTTCGGCAATTCCCTTCGTTTCAGGCGTCAGCTCTGGCAACGTGGGCTTTGAGATTCCCAGGAATCCAAAGCCGGTTGTGTAAACAGGCTCAGAGCGCAGGCATTTTTCTGCGCCAAGCCAAGCTGAACAGAGAAGGAACGCATCATGAAACGGATGCTGATCAACGCCACGCAAGCTGAAGAGCGCCGCCTGGCCATCGTCGACGGACAAAAACTCCTCGACTACGAAATCGAAATCGAAGGCCGCGAGCAACGCAAGGGCAACATCTACAAAGCCATCGTGACCCGCGTCGAGCCCTCGCTCGAGGCCTGCTTTGTGGACTACGGCGAAGACCGCCACGGCTTTTTGCCCTTCAAGGAAATCTCGCGCCAATACTTTGCCGAAGGCGTCTCCGTCAGCCAGGCACGCATCCAAGACGTCATCAAAGAGGGCCAGTCCCTGCTGGTGCAGGTCGAAAAGGAAGAGCGCGGCAACAAGGGCGCGGCGCTCACCACCTTCGTCAGCCTGGCAGGCCGCTACGTGGTGCTCATGCCCAACAACCCCCGCGGTGGTGGCGTCAGCCGCCGCATCGAGGGTGACGACCGGGCCGAGCTCAAAGAAGCCATGGACCAGCTCGAATACCCCAAAGGCATGTCCATCATCGCCCGCACCGCAGGCATCGGCCGCTCCGCGCCCGAGCTGCAATGGGACCTGAACTACTTGCTCAAGTTGTGGACAGCCATTGACGGCGCCACCCAGGGCAAAGGTGCTTTCCTGATTTATCAGGAATCTAGTCTGGTGATCCGTGCGATTCGTGACTATTTCAACAACGACATCGGCGACATCCTGATCGACACCGACGACATCTACGACCAGGCTCAGCAGTTCATGAGCCACGTGATGCCCGAATTCGCACCCCGCGTGAAGCGCTACCGCGACGACGCGCCGCTGTTCAGCCGCTTCCAGATCGAGCACCAGATCGAGTCGGCCTACGCCCGCACCGTGCAGCTGCCGTCTGGCGGCGCCATCGTGATCGACCACACCGAAGCTTTGGTGTCGGTGGACGTCAACTCGGCCCGCGCCATCAAGGGCGGCGACATCGAAGAAACCGCCACCCGCACCAACCTGGAAGCCGCCGACGAAGTGGCTCGCCAGATGCGCTTGCGCGATCTGGGCGGTCTGATCGTGATCGACTTCATCGACATGGAAGAGGCCAAAAACCGCCGCGAAGTCGAAAACCGCTTGCGCGACGCGCTGCGCCAAGACCGTGCCCGCGTGCAGTTTGGCTCCATCAGCAAATTTGGCCTGCTCGAAATGAGCCGCCAGCGCCTCAAGCCCGCCCTGAGCGAAGGCGCCTCGATCCCGTGCCCACGTTGCGGCGGCGCTGGCCACATCCGCGACACCGAAAGCTCGGCGCTGCAAATTTTGCGCATCATCCAGGAAGAGTCCATGAAGGACAACAGCGCTGCCGTGCACGCCCAAGTGCCCGTTGAAGTCGCCTCTTTCCTGCTCAATGAAAAGCGCTCCGAGATCGCCAAGATCGAGCTGCAGCAACGCATCAACGTGCTGCTGGTGCCCAACAAATCGCTGGAAACACCGCACTACAAACTCGAGCGCTTGAAGCACGACGACCCGCGCCTGGACCGCATCGAAGCCAGCTACAAAATGGCCGAAGAGATCGAAGACGCGACCACCGTAACCCGCCGCTCACAAGAGCCCACCAACAAGCAGACCCCGGTCATCAAGGGTGTGCTGCCTGACGCCCCCGCACCTGTGGCGCCGCCCAAACCCGAAGCCCCCGTGGCTGCGGCCAAGCCCGTGGCCAAAGCCGCAGCACCAGCCCCGGTGGCTGCGCCTGCAGCGGCGGCTTCTGGCGGCTTCTTTGGCTGGTTGAAAAACCTGTTCGGTGGCGCCGCCGCCGAACCCGTGGCTGCACCTGCAGTCAAGCAAGAAGACAAAGCCCGCGAAAGCCGCCGTGAAGGTGGTCGCGAGGGTGGCCGTGAATCCGGCCGTGATGGCCGCCGTGGCGGCCGTGATGGTCGCCGTGGCGAGCGCAGCGACAGCGCAGCCGGCGAAGTCCGCGCGCCACGTGAAGGTGGACGCCGTGGTGAAGGCCGCATCGAAGGCCGTGAAGGCGAAGCCCGTCCCCCACGTGCTGAACGCGGTGAACGCAGCGAGCGTCCCGAGCGCGGTGAACGCAGCGAGCGTCCCGAGCGCGGTGAGCGCACGGAACGCGGTGAGCGCAGCGAGCGACCAAACGGTGACCGCCCTGCCCGTGAAGGTCGCCGTGATGGCCGCCAGAACGCTCGCGGTGAAAACCAGGCTGAAGTTCAGCGCACCGACAACCTGAGCGAAGGCCGCAGCGATGCCCAGCCCGAGTTGACCGCCGAAGGCAGCGAAGTGCGCACAGAGCGCGCCCCACGCGAAGGCCGTGAAGGACGACGCGAACGTGGCGAGCGCTCAGGTGAAGGCCGCCGTGAACGTGGCGAGCGCCCAGATCGCCGCCCAAGCGAAGCCTCCGAGACCAGCGCGCCTGAAGCGAGCTTGGGTGCAGACGAGACGACCGACAACAACGCCGCAGCCGAAGGCACCAGCGCCGCCGAAAACGGTGAGCGCCGCGAACGCCGCTCGCGTGACCGCTATGGCCGCGACCGCCGCGAACGCGCAGGTGAAGCACGTCCGGACACAGCAGGCGAGCCAGCCCCCACTGGAGACACCGCAGAGCCCAGCCGCGTGAGCGCCGAAGCCCCGGCAGATGACCGCCCTGCCCCACGCTCTTATTTTGAGCGTGCCCAGCAAGCTGCCGCCGCATCGGCAGCACCGACGGCCGCCGCCTCTGAAACCCGTCAGGAAACTGCAGCGACTGCCGCCTCGCCAACGGCCCCCGTGGCCGAAGCAGCGGCACCCGTGACAGCGCCTGCAGCTGAGGCCGCTGCGCCAGCCCCAGCACCAGCAGCCCCCGTGACTGCTGCGCCAGCGCCCGCCGCACCCACAGCACCTGTGGCCGCAGTCAGCGCCCCCGCCAACGAAGCCGCCAACAAAACCTTGCCTGCCGTGGCCAGCTACACGCTGCCCATCGACAGCCTGCAGCAAGTTGCGCACAACTCCGGTTTGGTGTGGGTGAATTCCGACAGCGCCAAAGTCGCTGCGGTGCAAGCTGCCATCGCGGCCGAACCGGCTGCCGTGCGCGTGCCACGCGAGCGTCCACCCGCCGTGGTGGTGAACGAAGGCCCGCTGGTGCTGGTCGAAACCCGCAAAGACCTGAACACACTGCAAGTGCCGTTCTGATCTGCGCCAGGTGCTCTAGAGCGCCAACAAAAAACCGGGCTCAGGCCCGGTTTTTTTATGGATGCGTCGACTCTCGATAAATTGACAAAGAGGGCCCGTCTAACGCCTATCGCCTATTGCCCACAAGGGGCGGCTCTTACCAACAAGCCATCCCCTGCATGAGGCTCAAGACTTCCAGGGGCCGCATCCATCACCATGCGCAACGCTGTCTCTTCAGCCGGCTGTCGAAGGTTCAGTCCGTTGACACCATGGCTGCCTCTTTCCAGGCCGCTGCAGCTTGCACCGGATCTTGGCGCTGCTGCGCCAATTCGGCCAAGGCCATCCATGCTTTGCGCTGCAGCACAGGTGCTTGCAGATTTTTGACGGCCTGGGCCAACAAGCTTTGGGCCTTGCCCCACAGGTGCTGACGCAGGCACAGCATGCCGGCCAGGTACTGCAGGTGCGCGGCTCGGGGCTGCGACTGCTGGGCGCTCTCCATGCGGGAGAGCCAAACAAAGGCATCCTCGGCCCCAACGGCGGGCAAACAGGCGTCAAAAGCCTGCACCACGCGCAGCAACTGCGCTTCAGACCAGACCGAAGGGTTGGCCTGCATCGGAATCCACAGGTCCTGCAGCCACAAACGGGCCATGGCGGCAGAGCCGCCGAGCTGCAAGCAACGCAGCGCCGCCTCGGCCGCCACGAAAGGCATCAAGCGCTGGCTGGGCGTCAGGCGCTTCCAGATCCGTTGTAAAGCCTCTGGGTCGTGCGTCTGGTCCAACAAATCCAAAATCAAGCGGGTCACCAGACTCTCGGCAGCCTCCGGAGAAAAAGCACGGTGCTTGGCCAACAAACTGGCCGTTTCAAGGGCCTTATCGGGCTGACCGGCCAAACGGGCGGCTTTGAGTTGCAGCCGCATCGCGGCCATGCGCCGACCCACGGCGGGCGGCAAAACACTCAGCCGCGCCAAGCTGGCCGTGGCATCGCGGTCGTCGAGCGACCAGCGCGCAGCGCGCAGCTGTGTGCCCTCCAGCAGGGTCTGACGCTCGGCCCCGGCACTGCCTTGCAGCTGAGCCAAGGCCTGGTCCAGATGTTGTTGTCTTTGTGTCTTGTCCTGCAACGCGTGGCTGGCCTCGGCCGCCATGATGTGGGCCAAGGTGCGCAAAGACACCGCATGGTCCAGCGTGACACCTGAGGCCTGCAACAGAGCTTCTTTGGCCAGTGTCTGCTCGGCCGCCTTGCGTGCACGCAAAAAACGACCCGCCATCAAATGGCCCATCGAATCGAGCAAGGCCGCATGGCTGGCCCGCTCTTTTTGCTGCAGCCGCCAGCGCTGAGCCCTTTGGGGCAAGGCCAAAAAGGCCGACAGTGCCCGCTGGGCCAGGATCACCAGCAACACCACCAACAAGACGACCAAGACCGCAAGGTTGAGAGACAGGTCGATCCGGTGCGGAAACCAAAACAGGGTCACCGTGCCCTGGTTGTTGCCCGCCATCCAGGCACCGGCCGCAGCCAAAGCGAACAAAGTGATGAGCCACAAGGCAGCGCGCATGAGAGATTACCTTCCTGCCGCTGCGGTGTTCAGGGCTGTCAGCGAAGCCTCGATGCGCGGTAACTCAGCAGTGCGCACCTGCACGCTGGTTTGCTCCAGCAACTGCAGCAATTGGGCGGTGCGCCGCGACTGGGGCTCGGCATAACGGCGGACCAACACAGCGGCGGCCCCCAAATCGTTGCGCACGCCTTCCTTTTGGCGCGCCAGCAAGCCCAAGCGGGCATTGAGCAGTTTGAGTTTGAGGTTCTCACGCAAGAAAAAGGCCTGCTCAGGCGATATCAGCGCCGCCTCGGGCGCGTCGATGCGGCTGATCCGTACCAGCCCCTTGATTTCATCGGCCATGCGCGTCAGGCCATTCATCCACCAAGTGGGCGGCGTTTGCTCGCCCGAGGCACCCGCTTGCTGGCGAATCTGGCTTTGCGAGGCGAGCGGCGCATTGGTCAGCGCAAGGCCATCCACCAACGCCACACCCTCGTCGAGCTTGTTCATCAGACCCGGCAGGTCAAATGACGGCAAGCTTCTCAGACGCTCCAAGTCCTTTTCAAGGGCCCGTGAAACCGGCGTCAAGCGCGGTTGGGCGGCACGCTGCACCCGTTTTTGGGCCGACTGCAAGGCCGCCAGCAAAGGCTCAGTGCTGCCGGTCATTTGGGCTTGTTGCTGCGCAATGCGAAGAGCCGACTCAATGTCCACCACCAAGGTTTCATCGCGCGATCGCGACAGGCTTTGCATCAACTCTTCGAGTTGTGTGCGCTGCAAAGCCACCTCGGAGATGCGGGCCTCCATGAGCGAGACGCGAGCGGCGCTGTCTTGCACCGTTTCTTGCGCCTGCTTGGCCCAGGTCTTGGCCTCCAAAGCTTGCAAACCTGTCTCGGCGCTTTGTCGTGCGAGTTGTTCCTGAATACGCGAAAGCTTTTGCCACAGCACCACCGACACAGCCAAAGCGATCACGGCCACAGCCCCCACCAAGGCCACAAGCCAGCGGGAAGAAGTCGCAGACGGCGATGCCTTGGCCGATTCGGGTGCTGGCATGGCCTTGGGTTCGCTGTCAGTCACAGCGTCAGTTGAGGTGGTCATGTCAGCGATTTTATCGACTGGGCTTGTGCGTCAACGCCCGCAGGCACCAGATCCACCCGCCCCCAGCCCAACTGCTCCAGCCGCTGGGCAATGCGCGGGTGCGTGGCCAGCGCCCGCGCCTGCTTCAAAGGCAGCTCAGGGCAGACCAACAAGAGGTGCTGCGCCGCCTCGGAACTGCTGAACAGCCAAGCGCTGCCATCGCCCACGGCCTGTTGGGCCAGGCTTTGCTGTGCGGGCGTCAACACGGGAGCCCGGCGCACATAGGCCACGGCTTGCAACACCTCCAGGCCCGCGTTTTCAAGTTGCAGCGCCAGCCAGTCACGCCCAGCGAGTTGCCCATGGGCATCGGCGCCACGCACGATCAGCACCGAAGGCCTGGATGGCGATGAGGCGACCGCCGCCTGCACCCGCTGCGCCACCAAGGCCCACAGGGCTTCCGAATCGAACTGAGTTGCGTCTTTCCCCGGCGAATCGATCAGGCCCTCAGGCCAACCTGCGGCCAGCAAAGCGGCTCGGGTGCCCGGGCCGGTTGACCAGGCGCGGCAGCTGGGCAACGGCAGGCCCACCGGACGGGCCGCCATGAAAAACCGCACCGCATTGGCGCTGACGAACATGACCGCCAAATGACCGGGCACCGCTTGCCAAGCCAGCGCCAGCGCCGAGGGCTCGGGCAATGGCGCAATCTCAATCAGGGGCAAAGTCTCACAAGTCACACCTTGCGCCTGCAAGGCGTCGGCCCAAGACTGGGCCTCACGCCCGGGCCGGGTCACGATCACCCGCCGTGGGGCAGCGCCAAAAGAAGTGTCAGATGCCAGCGCCATGTCAGCGCCTGGGCTCAATGCGCTCCGCCGTCGCGCAAAGCTTGCGCCACGCTCAGGCCCAGCGCCTCGGCGGCCTGCAGGCCATCGGTGCTGGCGTGTGCGTCGGCCGTGACCAAGGTGGTGCTGCCTTCCGGGTCGCCCCAAGCCGCTTGCAGCTTGAGCACACCGCCCTCGATGGTGGCGTGCGCAGCCAAAGGCATGGAGCAGCTGCCGCCCATGGCGCGGCTCACCGCGCGCTCGGCCGCCACGCGACGCCACGAGGGCGCATCGGCCAGCTGCGCCAGCAAGGCGCGCAAATCGGCCCGGTCGCTGCGGATTTCAATGCCCAAAGCACCCTGGCCTGCAGCAGGCAGCATCTGGTCGGTTTCAAAAATATGGCGAATCCGCTCAGACAGGCCCAAGCGCTTGAGGCCCGCCGCCGCCAGCACAATGCCCGCGTACTGGCCTTCGTCGAGTTTGCGCAAGCGCGTGTCCAAGTTGCCGCGCAGGGGTTCGATCTTCAAATCGGGGCGCAAGGCCCGCAGCAGCACCGTGCGGCGCAGGCTCGATGTCCCGACCACAGCGCCTTGCGGCAAGTCTTCCAGGCGGGCGTATTGCGACGACACCCAGGCGTCTCGCGGGTCTTCGCGCTCCATCACGCAGGCCAGCTCAAAGCCCTCGGGCATGTCCATGGGCACATCCTTGAGCGAGTGCACCGCGATGTCCGCGTGACCCTCTTGGAGCGCCACCTCCAACTCCTTGACGAACAAGCCCTTGCCGCCCACTTTGGACAGGCTGCGGTCCAGGATCTGATCGCCCTGGGTCGTCATGCCCAGCAACTTGACCGTGCAACCAAGCCCCTCGAGCAAGGACTTGACATGTTCGGCTTGCCACAAGGCCAAACGGCTCTCACGGGTGGCGATGACGATGGCGGGTTGGGTGGTCTCGGTCACAGCAGCGTTCCTGAAAAAATATCTGACTCCATCAAAATGAAATCAAATGGTAATTTTGTCTCTCCTGTCGATGCTAGCATGGCGTCAAGGGAAATTGACACCCTCTTTGTGCACCCTGTGCACGCGCACTTTCACATCACCAGCCCCGAGCACACGATGAAACAGGCCGCCCCAGACCACGCCTCGCCCCTTTCCACCAGCGCGAGCAACACCCGCGAAAAACGCGACAGCGAACGCCCCTTGGTCGACGACATCCGTCTGCTCGGCCGCATTTTGGGCGATGTGATCCGGGTGCAAGAAGGCCCTGAGGCCTATGAATTGGTCGAGCAAATCCGCAAACTCTCGGTGGCTTTCCGGCGCGATGCTGACCAAGAAGCCGACAAGGCCCTGAAAAAACTGCTCAAAAGCCTGAGCGGCGAACGCGCCGTGAGCGTGATCCGTGCCTTCACCTACTTTTCACACTTGGCCAACTTGGCCGAAGACCGCCACCACATTCGCCGCCGCGCCATCCATGAGCGGGCGGGCCACACGCAAGAAGGCAGCATCGACGTGGCGCTGCAGCGCCTGCGCTGGGCGGGCATCACGCCGCGCAGCATCTCGGACATGCTGGCCACCAGCTATGTCTCGCCCGTGCTCACGGCCCACCCCACCGAAGTGCAGCGCAAAAGCATTCTGGACGCCGAGCGCGACATTGCCCACCTGCTGACCGAGCGCGACGCCATCAAGGCACGCGCCGCTGCCATCAACGCCGCCAAAGACGCGCTCAGCCCCAAAGAGCTGGCCGCCAACGAGCTGCAAATGCGCGCCCGCGTGATGCAACTGTGGCAAACCCGACTGCTGCGCTTTACCAAGCTCACCGTGGCCGACGAAATCGAAAACGCGCTGAGCTATTACGAAGCCACGTTTTTGCGCGAAATCCCCAAGCTTTACGCCGAGTTGGAACAAGCCCTGCCCGGCCAGCCGATTGCCAGCTTTTTGCGCATGGGCCAGTGGATTGGGGGTGACCGCGACGGCAACCCCAACGTGACAGCCCCCACACTCGAACACGCCCTGACCCGCCAAGGCGACGTGGCCCTGCGCCACTACCTGACCGAGGTGCACTTTTTGGGCGGCGAGCTGTCGCTGTCGGCCATGCTGGTGCCCTTTGGCCCCGACATGCTGGCCCTGGCCGAGCGCTCACCCGACACCAACGAACACCGCCAAGACGAGCCCTACCGCCGGGCCCTCACAGGCATGTACGCCCGCTTGGCCGCCACCCTGAAAAAACTCACAGGCGGTGACGCCGCGCGCCACGCCGTGGCCCCACAAAACCCCTATGCCACGCCCGAAGAATTTTTGGCCGACTTGCGCGTCATCGAAGCGTCATTGCGCAGCCACCACGCCGAAGCCCTGGCCGCCCAGCGCCTGCACCCGCTGATCCGCGCCGTCGAGGTGTTTGGCTTCCATCTGGCCACGGTGGACCTGCGCCAAAGCTCGGACCAA
The DNA here is from genome assembly GCF_003063355.1 of Limnohabitans sp. Bal53. GTDB lineage: Bacteria > Pseudomonadota > Gammaproteobacteria > Burkholderiales > Burkholderiaceae_C > Limnohabitans_A. Next base: position 350,904 of record NZ_NESH01000001.1, read on the forward strand.
CACGAAGCCGTGGTGGCCGAACTGCTGACCACCGCACGCGTGGAAAAGAACTACCCCCAACTCGACGAACACGCCAAACAAGCACTGCTGCTGGGCCTCTTGAACGACGCACGCCCATTGCGCGTGCCAGGGGCCGACTACAGCGCCCACACGGTGTCGGAGCTGGCCATTTTTGACACGGCGCAGCGCATGCTGCGCAGCTTCGGCAGGCAGGCTATTCGCCACTACATCATCAGCCACACCGAAAGCGTGAGCGACCTGCTGGAAGTGCTGCTGCTGCAAAAAGAAGTGGGCCTGCTGCGCGGCACGCTGGACGCACAAGCGCACAACGACCTGATCGTGGTGCCGCTGTTCGAGACGATTGAGGACCTGCGCAACGCCGCGCCCATCATGCGCGACTTCTATGCCCTGCCCGGCGTGGCCGCGCTGATTGCCCGCTCGGGCGGTGAGCAAGACATCATGCTGGGTTACTCCGACAGCAACAAGGACGGCGGCATCTTCACCAGCAACTGGGAGCTGTACCGCGCCGAAATTGCCTTGGTGGACTTGTTCGACAAACTCAAAAACAGCCACGGCATCACCTTGCGCATGTTCCACGGCCGAGGCGGCACCGTGGGCCGGGGCGGCGGCCCCAGCTACCAGGCCATCCTGGCCCAGCCCCCGGGCACCGTGCGCGGCCAGATCCGCCTGACCGAACAAGGCGAAGTCATTGGCTCCAAATACGCCAACCCCGAAATCGGCCGCCGCAACCTCGAAACCCTGGTCGCCGCCACGCTGGAAGCCACCTTGCTGCAACCCACCAAGCCCGCCACCCGGGCCTTTCTGGATGCCGCAGCAGAGCTGTCAGAGGCGAGCATGGGCGCCTACCGCGCCTTGGTGTACGAGACCCCCGGCTTCACCGACTACTTTTTTGGCGCCACCCCGCTCAAGGAACTGGCGCAGCTGAACATCGGCTCGCGCCCCGCCTCGCGCAAGGCCCTGCAAAAAATCGAAGACCTGCGCGCCATCCCCTGGGGCTTCAGCTGGGGCCAGTGCCGCCTGACCTTGCCTGGCTGGCTGGGTTTTGGCTCGGCCGTGGCCACCTTTTTGGACAAGCCCGACGCAGCCGAGCGCAAAGCCGCGCTCGCCCTGCTGCAAAAGATGTACCGCCAATGGCCGTTTTTCCGCACCCTGCTGTCCAACATGGACATGGTGCTGGCCAAGAGCGATTTGGCCCTGGCCTCGCGCTACGCCGAATTGGTGGGCGACGCCCGCCTGCGCAAAAAAATCTTCACCGCCATCGAAGCCGAATGGCACCGCACGGCCGACGCGCTCACGCAAATCACGGGCGAGAAAAACCGCCTGGCCAGCAACCCGGCGCTCGACCGCTCCATTCGCCACCGCTTCCCCTACATCGACCCGCTGCACCACCTGCAAGTCGAGCTGATCCGCCGCTACCGCGCTGGCCTGGCCGATGAACGCGTGCAGCGCGGCATCCACATCAGCATCAACGGGATTGCAGCGGGGCTGCGCAATACGGGCTAAGTCCTGCGGGCCCAGCCCCGCACCAAGGCCATGGGTTGCTGGCCAGTCCGCATCCAGAAGTTATTAATAAATAACTAAAATTAGGTGATCGAGTACACACGAACACCTATGGATCATCCCGAACTCTGCGCCCAGCACAACGCACCCCCACTTGGCGCAGCAACTTGCAGCCAATCGCCATCAGAGGCCCTGGCCCCATCTGTTGAGTCACCCGACGCTTCGAGCTTGACCGCTCACGCCCTCAAGAGCACCCCCTTGGCAGCGAGCGGCATGCTCTTGGCAGCGTGCGGAGGGGGCGGCTCCGATGAAAGCGGAAACGGAAGCGGAACCAGTCCTGAACCTGCGCCGACCGACGCAGAGGCTGCCCGCTTCCTAGGCCAGGCGGGGTTTTCTGCATCGACCGAAACGATTGCAGCGGTCAAAACCTCGGGCTTTGCCAATTGGTTGGATTCGCAATTGGCCCTGCCAGTGCAATCCGTTTCGCGCTACGAATGGATGGTCTCCAATGGCTATGCCGTAGAAATCAACCGAGGCAACTTCACGGGGGCTGATAACGCCATTTGGCTCAAGCTCATAAGCAGTCCCGACCCGGTTCGGCAGCGCATGACACTGGCTTTGTCAGAGATTTTTGTGGTGTCCATGCAGGGTTTGCCCATTGAGTGGCGCGGCCTGTGCATCGCCTATTACGCCGATTTGCTGGAGAAAAATGCCTTTGGCACGTACAGACAGCTGTTACAAGAGGTGACGCTCAACGTGGGCATGGGCAGTTACCTGAACATGCTGGGCAACCGCAAGGAAGACACCCGCACCGGGCGAGTGCCCGACGAGAACTATGCCCGCGAGGTCATGCAGCTGTTCAGCATCGGTTTGGTGCAACTGAACACAGACGGCACGCCGCGCCTGAGCAACGGCCAACGCATCGACAGCTACTCGCCGCAAGACATCAGCCAACTGGCCCGCGTGTTCACCGGTTGGGAACGCGATCGCGTGGATGCGACAGATTACGCGCACGTCACCCGCCCCATGAAACACAACGCCGCCAACTACCAACTCGGCGACAAATCCGTTTTGGGCACCGCCATCCCAGGGTCACTCAGTGGCCCGCAAGCGCTGACCCTGGCCTTAGACACCTTGGCCAATCACCCCAACGTGGGGCCTTTCATTGGGCGTCAACTCATCCAGCGCTTCACCATGAGCCACCCCAGCCCCGCTTACGTGGGCCGTGTTGCAGCAGTGTTCAACAACAATGGGCGCGGCGTGCGCGGCGACTTGAAAGCCACATTGCGCGCCGTTTTGCTCGACTCTGAAGCACGCGCCACCCCCACGGGCAACGCCTCGGGCCGCCTGCGTGAGCCCGTGCAGCGTTTTGTGCAATGGGGGCGAACCTTCGGCGTCACCAGCACCTCAGGTCGATGGACCATCGGAGACACCAGCGACCCCGGCAACCGCCTGGGCCAAAGCCCCTGGCGCAGCCCATCGGTGTTCAATTTTTTTCGCCCAGGCTATGTACCGCCGGGCCATGAACTGGCCGCCAACCAGATCACAGCCCCCGAGTTTCAGCTGGTCAACGAAAGCACCATCGCGGGCTACCTGAACTTCATGCAATCGGTCATCGGCAGTAGCACTACCAACGGCGATATCAAAGCCGCTTACGCTGCCGAGCTGAGCCTCGCCACGGACCCACCCAAGCTCTTGGCACACCTGAATTTTCTCTTGGCAGCAGACACCATCCACCCCACGACTTTGTCTGAATTGAGCGCCGCCGTGGCCACCATCAGCGCATCCACGGCGACCGGCCCACTCAACCGCGTGAAAGCGGCCATCTTGTTGGTGATGGCTGCGCCTGAATACCTGATCCAGAAATAAGCCCCCATGAAACTCAATCGACTGCCTGAATTACAGCGCCGTGCATTTTTGCAACGCAGCGCACAACTGGGTTTGGTGGGCATGGCCGCACCTTGGGCCTTGAACCTTGCGGCCATCGGTGAAGCCGCCGCTGCCGATGCCAGTGGCGGCTACAAAGCGCTGGTATGCATATTTTTGAATGGGGGCAACGACAACGGCCGCACCTTGCTGCCCGTTGACGCGGCCGGACATGCCTATTTGGCCAGTTTGCGCGGAGGCACCACCGACCTGGGTGGTTTGGTAGCGCCACGGGCCAGCTTGGCCGCCACCAGCTTGACCCCCAGGGTGGCGCTGACAGGCCCTGGCGTCAATGGAACGCAACTGGCCATGGCGGCAGAACTGTTGCCACTCAAGCCCTTGTTTGACGCGGGCAAACTGGGCTGGCTGCTCAATGTGGGCACCCTCATGGAGCCCACCACCAAAGCGCAATACTTAGCCAATTCTGTGCGCTTGCCACCCAAACTGTTCAGCCACAACGACCAGCAATCGTTTTGGCAAAGCAGTGGTGTTGAGGGCGCCACCAAAGGCTGGGGCGGCGCCATTGGCGACCTCTTTTTGTCCAGCAACGCCATCAGCACCTTCACCTGCATCAACGCCAGTGGCAACGCGGTGTTCTTGATGGGCAACCAAGCCGTCCAATACCAAATCAGCAACAGTGGCGCGGTGCCCGTCAACGGGGTGGTCTCGAATTTGTTTGGGTCTGCCCAATGCAGCAAAGCCCTGAACAACCTGATCACCGCGCCGCGCACGCACTGGATGGAGGCCGAACTCAACCGCGTGGCTTCGCGCTCGATCACGGCCCAAGCCACCGTCAAAGCCGCATTGGGAAATGCCAATGCCCTGCCGTTTTCTGCCACCTTCGACACCACCCAAAGCCTGGGCCGCCAATTGCAAATGGTCGCCCGGCTCATTGCGGGGCGCAGCACACTGGGCGCACAGCGACAGGTTTTCTTTGTCAGCATCGGCGGGTTTGACAACCACGATTTTTTGCTCACCCAACACCCAGGCCTGCTTGGCCAACTGGCCAATGGCTTGAGCGCCTTCCAGTCCGCCATGACCGAGTTGGGTGTGTCAGAAAATGTCACCACCTTCACGGCCAGCGACTTTGGACGCACGCTCAGCAGCAACGGCGATGGCAGCGACCACGGCTGGGGGGCGCACCACCTGATCATGGGCGGCGCCGTTCGCGGTCAACGCTTTTGGGGCCAGTGGCCCTTGCTGGCCCACAATGGCCCGAACGACGTGGGCCAGGGGCGACTGATCCCCACCAGCAGCGTGGACCAACTGGGCGCCACCTTGGCCCAATGGATGGGGGTCAGCCCCACCGAAATCAGCACCCTGTTCCCCAACATCAACCGTTACGACCAAACCAACTTGGGAATTTTCAGCGGCTGAGACCATGGCTTTGGGGTCGCAGCAGGCGACAGACCCTTTTGTTACTCCCCCAGCACTACCCCAGCCAAAAAACCGAGAACTTTCCATTAACATCCAAGCTCACCTTGTGAGTACCAAATGGGTCTTAATTGGAACGAAATCAAATCCAGAGCATTGCTTTTCAGCAAAACCTGGGCCGACGCCTGCAACGAGGACAGCCAGGCCAAGCCCTTTTGGATCGATTTCTTTGAAATCTTTGGCATCACCAACAAACGCGTCGCCACCTTTGAGCTGAACGTCAAAAAGCTCGGCGGCGCGCAAGGCTTTGTGGACCTGTTTTGGCCTGGCGTGCTCTTGGTGGAGCACAAGTCGCGAGGCAAAAGCCTGGACGACGCGGTGGACCAGGCCATTGGCTACCTGCACAACCTGCCCGAGCGCGACCTGCCCCAGCTGGTGGTGGTGTGCGACTTTGCCCGCTTTCGGGTGCGGCGCCTGGCCACTGGCGAGACGGCAGAGTTTGAGCTCAAGCACCTGCACAAACACGTCAAGCTCTTTGGCCTGCTGGCGGGCTACAAGGTGCAAGACATTCAGGCCGAAGACCCGGTCAACATCAAGGCCGCCGAACGCATGGGCCGCCTGCACGACGCCCTGAAAGCCAGCGGCTACAGCGGCCACGCGCTCGAGGTGCTGCTGGTGCGCCTGCTGTTTTGTTTGTTTGCCGACGACACGGGCATCTTTCAGCCCGCGCAATCGTTCAGAGACTTTGTGGAAGAACGCACCGCGCCCGACGGCTCTGACCTGGGTCCGCGCCTGGGGCAACTGTTTCAGGTGCTCAACACGCACGAAAGCCAGCGCAGCAAAAACATCGACGAACAGCTGGGCCAGTTTGCCTACATCAACGGCCGCCTGTTTGAAGAAACCCTGCCCATGGCCGACTTCAGCACCGCCATGCGCGAAGCCCTGCTGGACGCCTGTGCGCTCGACTGGTCGGCCATCAGCCCGGCGATTTTTGGCAGCCTGTTCCAAAGCATCATGGACGAAAAAGCCCGCCGCAACCTGGGCGCGCACTACACGTCTGAGGCCAACATCCTCAAGCTGATCAAGCCCCTGTTTCTGGACGAACTGCACGCCGAGTTTGAGCGTGTGAAAGGCCACCGCAACAAGCTGTTTGAGTTTCACAAAAAGCTGCGGCAGCAAACGTTTTTTGACCCGGCCTGTGGGTGCGGAAACTTCTTGGTCATCAGCTACCGCGAACTGCGCGAGCTGGAGCTGAAGGTGCTGCGGGCCGACCACGAACTGAGCGCCCACAAAGGCCAGCTGACGGTGGACGTGCATGGCCTGATCGGCGTGAACGTGGACCAATTCTTTGGCATCGAGATCGAAGAGTTTCCGGCACAAATTGCCCAAGTGGCCCTGTGGCTGGTAGACCACCAAATGAACCTGCGCGTTAGCGTGGAATTTGGCCTGTACTTCGCCCGCATCCCGCTCAAAAGCTCACCGCAAATACGCCATGCCAACGCGCTGCGGCTGGACTGGAACGAAGTGCTGCCTGCGGAGCGGTGCAGTTATGTATTGGGCAATCCGCCGTTTGTGGGTGCCAAGTTCATGGACGATGCGCAACGTGAAGACACACGCCTTGTGTTTAAGGGCATCGACAACGCTGGCTTGCTCGACTTTGTGTCGGCTTGGTACATCAAAGCCGCACGCTACATGCATTGCGCACCTGCGTGCCGCAGTGCATTTGTGTCCACCAACAGCATCACCCAAGGCGAGCAAGTTGGCGTGCTGTGGGGTTGGATGCTGAGCCAAGGCATACGCATCCAATTTGCCCATCGCACATTCAATTGGAGCAATGAAGCCAGAGGCAAAGCAGCCGTCCATTGCGTGATCGTTGGCTTTGGATTGAAAGACTACTCGGACAAAATGATCTTCGAATACGAAGACATCAAGGGCACGCCTTTGGCCGTGCCTGCAAAGAACATCAATCCCTATTTGGTGGATGCACCCGACGTGGTGCTGCCAAGACGAAACACACCCATTTGTGATGTGCCAGAAATTGGCATTGGCAACAAGCCCATTGACGGCGGGAACTACCTTTTCAGCACAGAAGAACGTGACGCTTTCATTGCACTGGAGCCCAAAAGCGAAAAGTGGTTTCGCCGCTGGCTGGGCGGAGACGAATTTTTGAATGGCTATGAACGCTGGTGCCTTTGGCTGGGCGACTGCCCCCCATCCGAACTCAGGGCAATGCCTGAAGCGATGAAACGTATTCAAGCAGTTAAAAATTTACGTCTTGCAAGTAAAAGTGCGCCGACTCGAAAACTTGCTGATACCCCCACACGGTTTCATGTAGAGAACAAGCCTGTGACTGACTACATGTTGATACCTCGCGTATCTTCAGAAAAGAGATTGTTTATCCCTATGGGATACATCGATAAAGAAACATTGACGAGCGACTCTGCGCACATCGTCACGGGTACAACCAGGCTGCACTTTGGCGTTATGTCCAGCACCATGCACAACGCCTGGGTTCGTGCAACTTGTGGCCGCTTAGAGAGCCGATATCGATACTCCAAAGACATCGTCTACAACAACTATCCCTGGCCCGGCTTCGCTGGCGAACCACTCAGCGACAAACACCGCACCGCCATCGAACAAGCCGCCCAATGCGTGCTCGACGCCCGCGCCCAATTCGCAAGCTCGTCACTGGCCGACCTCTACGACCCGCTGACCATGCCCCCGGCCCTGCTCAAGGCCCACCAAAAACTAGACACCGCCGTAGACGCCGCCTACCAACCCAGCGGCGGCAAAAAGTCCTACGCCTCCGACGCCGAACGCGTGGCATTTTTGTTTGAGCTGTATCAGCGGATAACTAGCTTACTGCCTGCGCCAGCAGCCAAGAAAAAACACAAATCTCAAACTACAGAAAGTTGATAAAAATGACCAGATTGACCCCATACCGAAAGGCGGCACATTTCTGCGAACGTCAGCTTTGCAGCAGGCGCAGACATCGGATCAGATTTACTGCCCTGCAGTTACCAACTGGGATCTGACAAATCCGCCGTTAGTTCATCGACCTTAACGTCCAATATCGACGCAAGACTTCTTCATAAACACTAAGCTCCGCATGACAGCACATCGACCGAAAGATCTCTACAGCTTTTTAGGGTTCATTAGCAATCCATTTGAGTCAAATACTGCTGAACGCGAACCTCAAATTGCCAGCTACGCAGTGAGGCCCCCCTATCTAGACAGAACGACCCAAGCATCGCACATTGGTCGGGGCATATTCGTTCTTGATGGTGCCCGCGGCAGTGGCAAGAGCGCCACTCGTTTGACTATTGCCAAGTCAATTTGGCAAGAAACTGGGGCGAGACCGCTTGTCGTCGCGCTTACAAACTTCAATATTTTCCGACCTTATATCAGGGGTGGACTTACGCTCGACCTATTTGCCACCCAAGTCGCTTTCCTCACCATTGAAACAATTTTGTCTTGGCTGTCGTCGCTTCCAAAAATAGAGGCAGACGCACGTATAGCGAAGATTGACAACTTGGGAAAAAAACTCATCGAGCAGTTTACCTCTAACTTCTTCCTTAATAGAGCTGACAATGCTCGGTCGACAACGGCCCAAGAGACTTATGACCTATTAAACGTATCGCTTCAGAATAAAGCAGAGTTATGGGTTGAAAAAAGATGGGATCAAGTATCTACAGTTATTGCAGGGTTGGCTGCAACATTGGGAAAAAAGTATGCGGAGGTTGATATCGGTGACCCGGACTCATATGCGGCTTTGCTAAGAAATCAACAAACTTCCGGCTTCTCCGATCCGCAATATGTGTTTGCCCGCACAGTAGAAGTGGCGCGTTTATTCGGATTTTCTGGAGTCCTAGTGCAGATCGATAAGATTGATGAAACGGACTGGACAACTACAAGCGTTCCCGCGGCAGGTCAACTGATCTTTCCAATTTTGTCTAACATCGGCTTGCATGAGATTGACGGTCTATCGTGGTCAGTGTTTGCATGGGACAAAGTGACAAAGCACCTAATCTCGACTTTTCGTGAGCAACTTCGTTTTGACAAGATTCAGAGGGGCTCTATTTCATGGGAGCCTATATATCTTGAAGGCCTCATTCAAAAACGTCTTGAACACTTTTCGAGTGGCACTATCAGCCAACTACAACAAATTAGCGTTGATGGAACGGATATATCGACAATTTTGCGTGAACTCATTGAACTCACGGGGCAGTCTCCACGTCAACTTATTACAGCCCTTGACGCGGTGGTTTCCGAGCATGCTCAGCGTAACCAATCAGTACTTAAGCGACTAGACAAATTTGCGTTCGAACGGGGTATGGACATCTATGCTGTTCGGTCATTAACAGATAACGGCTTGATCGACGATGCACGTCAGATTGCAAAGCTTGGCACTGCGAGCTTCGTTACGAAGGACGTTCAATCGTTGCTGCGCCAAAGCGTTCAAAGTGCTCGGGCCAGAATCGATAAGTGGGTTAGCGAGTTGCAACTGGTTGAACTATCTGGAACTCGCCAAACGGCGTCAACAGGCCGACCCATTGACGAATTTAGTATCAGCGACCCGCGTGTGCTGCGTGTACTCAGCCGAAAACTATAATCATTGCCAATATCCTCCCGATGGTTAAACGTTTGTGTGATAGTTTCTAGTTGAGCAGCTCAGTGCTCAGGCGAACATCTTCAATGGGAATATCAAGCAGCCCCTTTGGGACGATGCTACCGTTCATAAACATTTAGCTCATGCGCCGTGCGGTAACCCCCCACGCCCTTCACATAAGCCAACAACTCCCCAAAAAACGGATGCCTGCACAGCGTGGACGAGTCGCCCACCAGCAGCAGCTTGCGCCGTGCGCGGGTCATGCCCACGTTCATGCGGCGGATGTCAGACAAGAAACCGATCTCGCCTTGGGGGTTGCTGCGCGTCAAGGTGATGGCAATGATGTCGCGCTCTTGGCCCTGAAACGAATCGACGGTGCCCACGCTGAGCCTGCGTTGCAGCAGCAAATCGTTCAGCACGGCGTTGTCTTCGATGGCGTCTTTTAAGTAGTTGATTTGGGCGCGGTACGGTGCAATCACGCCAATAGTCAGCGGGCGCTGGCCTGGGTCGGTGGGTTCGCCTGGTTCCGACAGTTGGGCCAGCAGCTGCGCCAGTCGCGCCAGCAGCAAGTGGGCTTCGTCGGGGTTGGCGGTTGATCGGCTTTCGGGGATGGCCAATTCTTGAAAACCGCAGCCCGCCGTGTCGATGAATTCCACAGGCAGGTCGGGTGTAAAGCGCGGGTCATACGCGGCCAAGTCGGCATGGCGCACGCTGGCGTGCGGCACCAGTTGGCTGCCATAAAACTTCTCGGAGCTGAAGCCCATGATGTGCGCGTGCATGCGGTATTGCACCTTCAGCATGCGGGCCGTGCCCGGTTGGCGCTGGATGCACTTTTCAAACAGGGTTTCGCGCAGGCCTTCGCGGGCCGCTTTTTCGCTTTTCACGGTGGGCGGAAGCTGGTGGTGGTCGCCCGCCAACACCAGGCGCTGGCCCTTGGCAATCGGAATCCAGCAACCTGGTTCCAGGGCCTGAGCGGCTTCGTCGATGAAGACGGTCTCAAAGTCCAGGTGGCGAATGGTGCGGTGGCTGGCGCCCACCAGCGTGCAGGTGATGACCTGCACCGATTCGAGCACGTCCTCGGTCATGAAGCGCTCCAAATCGTCTGCGGCTTGGCGCAGCGTGCGGGCTTCATCTTTGAGCCATTGGCGGCGCTGTCGCTCCTCAAAACCAAAGTTGCGCACACGTTCGCTGGCGGCCTCTCGGTGCTGCTCGGCCGTTTGGCGCATGGCGTGCATCTTGGCGTAGCTGGCGTGGGCCATCACCCCGGCGTCCAGCGTGTGCTTGAGCAGCAGCTCCGACACGCGGCTGGGGTTGCCCAAGCGGATCACGTTCACACCGCGCTCGGCCAGCTTTTCGGTCAGCAGGTCCACGGCGGTGTTGGAGGGGGCGCACACCAGCACGCGCCGTTCGCGCCGGATGGTTTCCAAAATGGCTTGCACCAGCGTGGTGGTTTTGCCGGTGCCGGGCGGGCCGTGGATGATGGCCACGTCTTGCGCCGTGACCACATGGCGCACAGCGGCCAGCTGAGAGTCGTTGAGCGCACTGGGGTAATACAGGTCGTCGGCTTGGGGCTCGCGAAAGCGGGCAGCCTTCGCGCCCAGCAGCACGTCGCGCAGTTCTGCCAAGCGGTTGCCGTGTGCGGCCATGACCGCGCTCAGGGCCTGGTTCATCTCGCGGTAGCTGACCTCGTCAAAGGTCAGGTCAACACCCAACGTACCGCCGTTCAGCACCCAGTCGGGCAGCGCTTCTTTTGTGGTTGATAGCCGGAGCTTGTTGCGCCGCACGCGGGTCACCACGCCACTCACCACGGGCCGGTCTGGCCCCGAGTAACCGGGCGCACCGCTGAACAGCGCCGCCGCCGCCCCCACCTGAAACAAATGCAGGTCTTGCCGATGCGCCGGGCGCTCCAGCTCCAGCACCACCTTGCCCCCAAACCCAATGTCTTCTTGGGTGATGGTGACGGGGTACCAAGTCAGGCCACGCCGACGGCGCTCTTTGATGCTGGCACTGGCGTTTTTGAGCTTGAACTGCGCCTGGTCTTCCTGTTGCTCCAGCTGCATGAGCGCACGCACATGGCGCAGCTCGTGTTCCACACAAAGCTGTGCGGTGGGGGTTGGGTTTGGGTTGGCCAAAAGAGATGGCCTTTAACGCTGCACCTGGTGCATGACGAATTTCACGAGGCCTTCGCTGGCTTCTTCGATCAAATCCAGCACATTCTCAAAGCCCTGGTCTCCGCCGTAGTAAGGGTCGGGGATGACCGCAGCCTGAGTGGTCTGTAAAAACTCCGCCAAGCCCCGGATCTTGTGTTGGTGCTGCGCGGGGCATCTTTCTTCCAAGAGGGCGCGGTTGTCCCAATCCATGGTCAAGAGCAAATCAAAGCTATCAAAGTCACTGTCCACCACCGGCCTAGCCCTCAGGTGCGCAAGCTCATAGCCTCTTTTGAGCGCATGCTTTTGGCTGCGCTCGTCGGGTGGCGAATCAGGGTGAAAGTTGTGCGTGCCTGCCGAGTCCACTTGGACTTTGTGCAAGAGGTTTTGCTCAGTCAGCCGTTTGAAGAAAACAGCTTCGGCTGTGGGGCTGCGACAGATGTTGCCCATGCAGACGAACAGGATTTTGTAAGTGGCTTCGCTCATGTTGTGGCAGGTCTTAGGGTGGTTTATTTTTGGGCCGGTTTCGAGGAGCGATTTTGGGTGAAGACCAGGCAAGGATCTTCACGCTCAACCTGGGGCACCACATGCACATGGTCGTACCAGTGGGCATCATTTTGATCAGCGTTTTCAACATAGCCATGCACTTGGGTTTTGGCCTTGTTTTGGGGGGTGAGCCAGTGCGGCACACCCGCATCTTTTCTGACATGGCCGTTGCCCGCGATCAGCACCACGGGGGCATTCGACACCCCATTGACCACATGGGCCATCCACACATCGCGAGCAATCTGCCCTTGAACCATGGGGCCAATGGCTTGGGCGGGCAACATGTTGCAGTGGCCTTCTTGGATGGCTTTGTTTTGTGCGCTCAAAAGTTGACCAGGAATCTGCTGGAGTTGGTAGGTGTCAACGAGTTGCGGGCCCAACACAGCGGCGAAGCCATTCGTCATGACTTTGCGCACATCCACATTCGACATATTCGCCGCAACCAGCTTGATTTTTTTATCCAGCGCCCATTGCACATAGGGCTTGTAAAAACGCCACGCCCAACCTGTTGTTCCAGCTTTGGCCACAACACAACCCACGTCTGGGCATTGCGACAGGGCGGCGTCTAAAGCGGCTTGGTTTTCACGGTCAAACTGCTCCATCGCCACCACGGGTGGTGGCCCTTGTTCGATCAGTTGCTGCACTCGCTCCAATCGGCGTTGGTGTCCGTGTTCGTTGTCATGCAATTCACCCAAAAGGTAGATGGCTGGACTGCTTCGATGTGTCTGAACATCCATGCCTTGCGATGCTGTGGCAAAAAACACGCTCGCGACCGCTAGAGAAAAAAATCTGAGGGTGAAGCGAAACCGATTCATGCAGTAGTTGGATTGACTCATTTGTTCTGGGCACTTGTTCGCTGGACCGTGACGATATGGCTGGCAGCATTACATCTTTGCAATCAGCCTATTGGCGGGCTTGTGTCAGGAAATATTGTCCGCCTGGGCAGAAGCGGGCAACCCAAAGACCCGATCGAAACACCATGTGAACGCGATGGCATAGAAGAAAAAGAACGCCAGCAGGCCCAAGTTGGCCACCAAGGCAGCGGTGAGCGAAATGTCCAGCCAAAGCGACATGACGGGCAAGAGAATGATCACCAAGCCGCCCTCAAAACCCGCCCCATGGGCCAGCCGCCTGACAAAAGAGCGGCCACGCACGGATTGGCGCGACTCCCAGCGCTCAAAGAGCCAGTTGAAGACGTAATTCCATGTCAGCGCAATGCTCGACAACACCACCGCCAGGCCCAAGGTGGAGGTGGGTGACTTGTCAAAAGCCACACTCAACACAGGCCCGACCACAGCGATGGCAATGGCCTCGTACAAAAGGGCCTGGAGAACGCGGCGGGTGGTGGGGGTCATGTTGGGGATCGTGGTAAATGCGTTCACTGCCTTGCAGTGCGCACATTGGGCGGCAATGCGCCCGGTGCGCTGGTGCGCCAGGGGTTGATGTCCAGCCCGCCGCGCCGGGTGTAGCGGGCGTACACCGTGAGCTTGGTGGGTTTGCAGCGGGTCCAGATGTCCATGAAGATGCGCTCGACGCATTGCTCATGGAACTCGTTGTGGTTTCTGAAGCTCACGATGTATTGCAGCAATCCCGCTTGGTCGATTTGCGGGCCGCTGTAGGTGATTTGCACACTGCCCCAATCGGGCTGGCCCGTGACCAGGCAATTGCTTTTGAGCAGGTGGCTGACCAGGGTTTCGCTGACTGGCTGCTCCTCGTGGTTGGCTGTGAGCAAGTCGGGCGCGGGCTGGTAGTGCGTGCACTCAATGTCCATGCGGTCCAAGTTCAGGCCGTCGAGCTCGTGCACGGGCTCGGCGTCAAACTGTTCTTGCAGCAGCAGCTTCACACCCACGCTGGCTTGCATCGCGCCACCGTGCCAGATGGCCGCGCTGATGTCGCGGCGGATCATGTCGCGCACCACGTCGGCGCTCTCCAGACGCGTGTTGTTGAAGCTGTTGAGATACAGCTTGAAGGACTTGCTCTCCACGATGTGCGTGCTCTCAGCAGGCACCGTGATGTGCGCCAGCGCCACTTGTGGCTTGCCCTTGGGGTTGAGCCAGGACAACTCGAACGCAGTCCACAAGTCGGCCCCAAAAAACACGGGCTGCCCGGTAACGCCGATTTCGGCACGTTTGGTGGCGCGGGGGATGGGGAACAGCAGGCTGGCGTCGTACTGGTCCACATAGGCGCTGGACTTGCCCAGTTGGGATTGTTCTGGGGAGTTCATGCTTGCACCTTTCTGCGGAACACCAAACGGTCCGGCTCGGACACCTGCGGATCGTAGGCGTAGCCTTCCAGGTCAAAACCCAGCAGACCTTCGGGATGGGTGATTTTGTTTTGGATGGCAAACCGCGCCATCAGGCCCCGCGCCCGCTTGGCGTTGAAGCTGATGATTTTGTATTTGCCGCCTTTGAAGTCTTCAAACACACATTCGATGACGCGGACCTTGAGGGTTTTGCGATCGACCGACTTGAAATACTCTTGCGAGGCCAGGTTGACGATGACCGGGGTTTTGTCTTTGGCCAGTTGGGTGTTCAGGTAGTCGGCAATTTGCGGCCCCCAAAACTTGTACAGGTTGCTGCCCTTGTCGGTTTGCAGCGTGGTGCCCATTTCCAGGCGGTAGGGCTGCATCCAGTCGAGTGGGCGCAGCACGCCATACAGGCCACTCAAAATGCCCACATGGGTTTGCGCCCAGTCCAGGTCTTGCGCAGACAGGGTCTTGGCGTCCAAGCCTTCGTACACATCGCCATTGAAGGCCAGCACGGCCTGCTTGGAATTTTTAGCGGTGAATTTGGGACTCCAAGCTTCGTAGCGGGCCACGTTCAGGGCCGACAGCGCGTCTGACAAGTCCATCAGCTCGGCGATTTGCAGGGGTGACTTTTGGCGCAGCACTTCAATGAGGGCCTGCGATTGCGGCACAAACTGCGGCAGCGTATGCGGCACGCCAGCTGCAGGGGTTTCGTAATCCAGTGATTTAGCGGGTGACAATAAGAACAACATGCTCGACATCCTTTACTTGGACGATTATCTCGCCATCGTGCACAAGCCCGCAGGCTGGCTGGTGCATCGCACCCCTCTCGACAAGGGTGAAACCCGCTTTGTGCTGCAAGCGCTGCGCGACCAGATTGGGCAACACGTCTGGCCTGTGCATCGGCTAGACAAAGGCACCAGCGGCGTGCTGGTCTTTGCCCTGAGCGCCGAGGTGGCCCGCACGTTGGGGCAAGCTTTTGAAACAGGTGAAGGCCTGCACAAGACTTACCGGGCCATCGTGCGCGGCTGGCCTTTGCCAGAGGGTCTGATCGACCACGCTTTGAAACGCATGCCAGACGACATGCGCTCAGAGCGCGAGGAAGTGCAAGCCGCTCAGACGCGTTACGCCACGCTGCGACGCGGTGAGTTGCCGATTGCGCAGGGCCAATTCCCCAGCCTGCGCTGGGCCGAGGTGCAACTGCAGCCCCTCTCGGGTCGTCGCCACCAGCTGCGCCGCCACATGAAGCACATCGCCCACCCCATCATCGGCGACGCCACCCACGGCAAAGGGCCGCTCAACCGGGCGGTGGCCGAGCATATGGGGCTGCAGCGGCTGTGGCTGCATGCAGAAAATTTGGACTTGCACCACCCGGTTTGTGGGCAGCGGCTGAGCCTGGCCTCGCCTTTGCCCAGCGAGTGGGGCCTGTGGGATGGTTTTGATTCTCCAAAAATCATTCAAACCCGCTAGCCGCAACGGGCTTTCACGTCATCCCGGCGTGGACACACTCCGGAGCCAGGAATGCATGGATGGGGGCGGGTCAGGTGCTGACGGGATGGATGGGCAGGCGCAGAGTGAAGCAGGCACCGCCAAGGGGGCTGTCACCCACGGTGAGGCTGCCGCCGTGGTTCTGAATGATCGCTTGACTGAGCCACAAGCCCAGACCCATGCCGTCTGGTTTGGTGCTGTGGAACATTTCAAAAATACGGCCCCATTGCGCGGGGTCGATTCCAGGGCCATTGTCCGAAACTGTCAGCTCCACAAACTGCTCGGTGTGTTGCAACTGCAGCGCCAAAGTGCGTGGCTCAGGAACGTTGTGCAGGGCATCTCGGGCGTTTTTCAACAAATTGAGAATCACCATTTGCAGCTGACCTTCATCGCCCCAAGTGAACAATGCAGGGGCTGTCTGCTCTTGGAGGTCAACTTGATGCCGTTGCAATGCAGGTTTCACAATGGCCAGTGCATCACGGACGACATCTGACACACACACGTCAGAGAATTCGATGGCGCCATTGCGCAAGAATTTTCTGAGTTGATCCATGATGGCCATGGCGCGTTGGTTGTCTTGCAGGACGCCCTGTAAGAGTTGCTGACGCTCTTCGCTGTCCATGGCTGTGGCATTGACCAACAGCTCGGTGCGCAAGTGCATGATTTGCAGCGGCTGCGACAACTCATGCACCAGAGAGCTGAGCAAAACACCCATGTTGTTGGATTTGGCAGACAGCGCAAGCGCTTTGATCATCTGGTTTTTTTCTGCCAGCGCCGCGTCCAATGCCTGATTGGCTTGGCGCACGCGATCATTGTCTTTCTTTTCTGCCTGGTGCCGTGCGGCCAAAAGATGGGTGCTGTAAGCCAACAAGGAGCTCAACATCAGGATGTCCGTAGACAGGGCAGTGAGTCGGAAGGCCATTGGCCATCCGGACTCCTGAAACAAGGACTCGGGGTGGGTGGTTTGCTGCAGCACAGTCACCAAGCGGGCAAGACGCAATGACAAGCCGGTGAATGCCACGGCCATCATGAACTTCAATTGAAATGCTTTTTCCTTTTGGTGAGCTTGCCAGGCTTCAAAAATGACCCACGACAGCAGCGCCGAGCTGAGCGTTGAAAAGAAGATCACGCGTTCAACATAACTGCTGTTTTGACGCATGTATTCGAAGACCACCAAAACAAGCAGCAAGCCCACAACACTGCCCCAGACACAGCGGAAGGACAAGGTCGTACGCCACGATCGCACGGTCAGGGCACAACTGGCCACGCCGGCCACAGCCAATGTGTTGGCCATCGACAAAAAGAAGGGTGCCAACCAGGCATAGGACATGGCGGTGATGCCCGCCAAGTTGGCCAACAAGAAGGTGGCCATCAGGGCACGGCTGGGACGTACTTCTTTTGCGCCTTCATACAAAGAAGCGGCGTGAACCGTCATGCCCAGAATGATCAGGCTGACCATCAAAAAAATGATTTCATTGGCAGAAGCCATTTAATGAATCAATTGAATTGAGTGACTAGAAATTGCAAAAAAACCAAACAGTGTCAGCGATTATTCATGAAATTTGTCTTTTTCGATGGCCAACAGCCAATCAATTCGCCTTGAGCAAGTCAATGACATGGCCACCGAAGGAAAAAAACAGGACCGAGGTATGAGAGATCAGCCGGGACCGGGCTCACTGTCACCCAAAGCATAAGCATCCATGCAGTTTTTCATAAGATGGGCGCCGATAAACGCCGTTGCGTGCCCCACCCAATCATTTCCTTCTTGCCCCATGAGCCTGCTCTTTTCGCCCTTCACCTTCAACGCGCCCTCCGGCCCACTCACCTTGCCCAACCGCATCGTGATCGCCCCCATGTGCCAGTACTCGGCCGACCATGGCCAGGCCACCGACTGGCACCTGACGCACTGGACCAACATGCTCAACAGCGGAGCGGGCCTGTTCACCATCGAAGCCACCGCCGTGTCGGCTGTGGGCCGCATCAGCCCTGGCTGCTTGGGCCTGTGGGACGACGCCACACAAGCGGCGCTGGCCGACAAATTGCACCGCGCCCGCCGCTTAGCCCCGCACATGCCCGTGTGCATCCAGATCAGCCACGCGGGCCGCAAGGCATCGAGCGCAGCGCCTTGGGACGGCGGCATGCTGATCGCGCCTGAAAATGGCGGATGGCAAACCGTGGCGCCCAGCGCCCTGCCCCACTTGCCCCAGGAAGCCGCGCCCACCGAGTTGAGCCTAGCCGACATCGCACAAATCAAGGCCGATTTTGTCAACACCGCCCGCCGCAGCCACGAACTGGGCATCGAGGCGGTGGAACTGCACGCGGCGCACGGCTATTTGCTGCACCAGTTTTTGTCGCCCATTTCAAACCAGCGCTGCGACGCCTATGGCGGCTCTTTTGAAAACCGCATTCGCTTTCCGCTGGAAGTATTCCAAGCGGTGCGCGAAGCCTTTGGCGGCACGCTGGGCATGCGCATCTCCGGTACCGACTGGGTGGACGGTGGCTGGACGGTTGAAGAAACCGCCGCCTTGTCGGTCCAACTCAAACAAGCCGGGGCGCAGTTTGTCCACATTTCGTCGGGCGGCGTCTCACCCTTGCAAAAAATTGCCTTGGGGCCAGAGTACCAAGTGCACCTGGCCAAAACGGTCAAAGAAGCATCGGACCTGACCACCATCGCCGTAGGCCTGATCACCGAGCCTGCTCAAGCCGAAGCTGTGCTGCAACGTGGCGACGCAGACTTGGTGGCACTGGCCCGCTCGTTCTTGTACAAGCCGCGCTGGGGCTGGGAAGCGGCAGTAGCTCTCGGCGGCACGGTCGAAGCACAACACCAGTACTGGCGCAGCCTGCCCCGCGAAGCCAAAAACATTTTCAACGACGCCAAGATTGGGATGCGCTAATTTCCAAACCCTAAAAAAGAGAGAGACCTATGAACACTCGCCGTCAATTTTCCAAACTCTTGGCCGTGGCCAGCCTGTGCGCACCCATGGCCCTGATGGCGCAAGCCTTCCCCAGTAAACCCATCAACTTGGTCGTTCCCGTGCCACCTGGCGGTCTGGTCGACACCTCAGCCCGGTTGATCGCTGAACCACTGGGGCGCTTGATTGGCCAGTCCATCGTGGTGGAAAACAAGGGCGGCGCCAGCGGTAACCTGGCCTACCAGCAAGTGGCACGCGCGCCCAAAGACGGCCACACCTTGTTGGTGTCGTAATCGGGCTACCACGTCGCCAACCCGATCCTCATGAGCAAGCTGCCTTGGGAGCTGAAGGACCTGACGCCCGTGGGCCTGATCACCGTGGCCACCAACGTGGTGGCCTTGCACCCGTCGGTGCCGGTGAACAACATGAAGGAGTTCATCGCCTACGCCAAGCAAAACCCCGGCAAGCTGAACTACGCCTCGCAAGGCAATGGCTCGGTCTCGCACATCGGCACCGAAATCTTCAAACAACAAACCGGCGTGAGCTTGGTGCATGTGCCCTACAAAGGCTCTGGCCAGGCGATTGCCGACGTGCTGGCCGGGCAGGTGCAGGTGTTCATGACCACCCCTCCCTCGGTGATGCAGCACATCCAAGCGGGCAAGCTCAAGGCGCTGGCCGTGACCGGCAAAAAGCGCCATGCGGGCATGCCCCAAGTGCCCACCATGGCCGAAGCCGGCTACCCCAACTTTGACCTCGAATCGTGGGTGGCTTTGTATGCCCCAGCGGGCACGCCTGCAGCGGCTGTTGACAAACTGGCCGACGCCGTCAAGCGCGGCCTGGACCTGCCCGAGAGCAAGCAACGCGCCGACCAAGCGGGCATTGAAGTGCGCTTTGTGGCCCAAGCCGACATGACCAAACTGCTGGACCGCGACATCGCCGACTGGACGCAGGCCATCAAGGCGGCGAACATCAAGCTCGACTGAAATCACGCGGGCCTGGGGCCCGCGTCTGCCTCAGACCTGGGGTGGCAAGCCGTTCGCTGCACCCAAGTGCTTGCTCAACATGGTTTTGATCTCGCGCAACTCCTCGCGCAAGACTTTCACCTCTTGGTGCAACTCTGGCTCCACCATCTGTCCCGCCTGCGCCATGTTCTCGAGCGTCCGTTTTTGTTCGCCCTCTTGGAAGGTCTGCATCGCATTGACGATGATCGCGATGAACAGGTTGAGCATCGTGAAAGTGGCAAACAAAATGAAAATGATGAAGAAGGCCCAAGCCCATGGGACCTGCGCCATCACGGGTCTGGCAATGCCCATGGACCAGCTCTCCAGGGTCATCACCTGGAACAAGGTGTAAAGCGAGCGGCCCAAATGACCGAACCATTCGGGAAAAAGGGCACCAAACAAATGGGTCGCAATCACACCAAAAACATAAAACACCAACAGCAAGACCAAGGCGATGGACGATAAGCCAGGGATGGCACTGAGCAGCGCCCCCACCACACGGCGCATAGACGGCACGATGGTCAGCATGCGCAACACGCGCAAGACGCGCAGCGCTCGCAGCACGGCCAAGGGACCCGTGGCTGGAACCAGCGCAATGGCCACCACAGCAAAGTCAAACACGCTCCAAGGGTCGCGCCAAAATGCCAAGCGGTGCACAAAAAAACGCAGGGACAGCTCTGCAACAAAGACCGCCAAAATGATCTGGTCAATGAGCAAAATCCAGCGGCCCGCCGTCTGCATGACCGATGACGAGGTTTCCAGGCCCAAAATCAGGGCGTTGATGACAATCAGCGAGAGGATGGTGCGCTGAAAAATGGGGGTATCGAGCCAGGCTTGACCTGTTTCACGCCAAGAGCGGGTGGAAATGGAGGCGGCAGAGGTGTTCATGAAGGGTCAACAAAGAGATCAGCCAACGCCAAAAAGCGCGGGGCCTGCATTGTCTCTGCCTGCATGCGTTTGGCCACAATCAGGCCCCCAAGAAACCCCAGACCATTGCCCTATTTTTTTGATCCGGCGCAAGCAAGCGTGTTGCCTGACCAAAAGGGGACGCTGGTCCTGCGCTGGACTGTTCTGATCAGGGCTTCTGGTGCACCAAAGCTTGAGCCAGCGCATGCAAACGCGTGCCAGGCCGCGTCAGATCGGTCACGATGCTGAAGTGGTTGAGGCTGTCCAAGTTTTCGCACACGGGCACGGTTTTAGGGCCCCAGGCTTGGTGGATCAAGCGGTTGTGGCGCAAGAACTCCAGACTTTCGTCGCCCCCTGCAACCGTGTACAGCACGCCTTGGCGCGGTCGCTGCCATTTGGCCGGACTGCACAGGCGAACCTGCGCGGGCGTGAGGCGCAAGTCAGCCTGAAGAAATGGCGTCTTGCGCAGTGGCTCCAGGTCAAACAGGCCAGAAATGGACAGGGCTTTGCGCACCAAGCCGGCGGGCAAATCGCGGCCCAATTTTTTCCAGTCGCAGCCCAGCAGCATGGCCGCCAGATGGCCTCCCGCCGAATGGCCAATGGCAGTGATGTTGCGCCGGTCACCACCGTACTCGGCGATGTGCCGCCCTACCCACGCAGAGGCCTTGGCCATTTGCATGGCAATGTCGGGAATGCTGACCGGCTGCTCGGGCGAGCCCGGGCACAGCGCGTAATTGACCACCACAACGCAGGCGCCCATGTCGTGCAGGGCCGGAGCCACGAAAGAGTGGTCTGATTTATCGAGGCTGCGCCAGTAGCCGCCGTGGATGAAGATCACCACCGGGGCGTTCGGCTGCGCGGCGGGAAAAATATCCAGGGTCTCGCCCACGCCGTCGCCGTAGGGCAGGTTCAGATGCCCCTTCAGGCGTTCGCGTGCCTGCGCCGAGGCACTTTGCCAATGGGCAAAGTGATCGGCAAAGTCGGGCACCAAGGCCCGGTTGTTGTACATGCGGTCGTGCCAAGCGGCGTCTTTTTGGGGCATGGTTGTCTCCGTTGTGGGTTGTTCTTAGACCACCATCTTGGCACAAGAGGCGTCAGATTTTCATCTCTAGGCGCAGCTGCACATTGCGCCAATTCCGGTCGGTGGTGCGAGACGTCTCTTGCTGACCCCCTGTGTTGAAAGTGGTAGACGTTTGGTAATCACGCGGCAGCAGGTTGCTGACGGTCAAACGCAAAGCGGTCACACCGGAAAATCGCCACATTCCATAGACATCCAACACGCGTTTGACGCCTTGATACGAGAGCTGTTCCTGGCTGCGGCGTGTGTCATATTCGGGGTTCCAGTTGGCATTGCCACCGACCGTCAACGGCACACCGCGAAGCCGGTAATCGGCCCCCAAATTGGCAGTCATGCCAGGTTGCTGATCCAAGCGGTTGTCGGGACCTGGCACATCCTTGACCTTGGATCGGAAAAAACTCACATTGCTTCGGATGTCCACCGGCCACGCCTCGGCCCAAGCTTGGTTCAATCGGAACTTTGCCTCCAGCTCCACACCTTGAGTGATGGCGTCACCCACGTTTTGCGGGGTAGACACCCAACGCTGTTGACTTGACCAAGACACGTTCTGCAAACGGGTCTGATAACGGATCAGGTCTTGAATGTTTCGGCGGAACACATTGGCGCTGAGCACCCCACCGCCATCCAGATAACGCTCAATCCCTAAGTCGATGCCAGTGGCCAACTCGGGCAACAAGTCGGGGTTGCCGACACGATCGGGTTGGGTGGGAACGTTGTTAACTGAAATCGGGTAATCGCGCGAATACCGCAAAGGTGCCACCATGTTGTACAAGGTGGGGGTTTTGTAACTGCGCGTCAAGCTCATGCGCACTTGGTCACGTTTGGCCGGATCAGGCTTCCACAGGGCGTGGAGCAACGGCGTCCAAACTTGACTTTTATTGCTTTTGAGCTCTTCACTGACCTGACCTTCAGTCAGGATGCTTTCATAACGAAGCCCTGCATAAGCCGACCAGTTCGTGTTGATCTTGAACTCGTCTTGCGTGTAAGCCGCCCATCTCTCTGTTCGAGCCTTCAAGTTTCCGCTTTCATCGCCCGCGCCTGGGCTGGCCTCCTCTACGCGGCGTATACCTTCGTGCTCCAAACCACTGACCCACTGGTGGCCGTTGTCCAAAACGCGGGTCCATTTGCCATTCAGGCTGGTGTTGCGACTCGTAAAACGCTGCTCGTCCAAAGCGTTAGATAAGAGCGCTGGCGAGCTACTGATCAGTGTGGTCTGGGTGATGTGCTGGTCGTACCTGGCTTGACCCAGACCGAAACGAAGTTCGAGCCGATCATCGGCAGACAAGCGCTGAGCCCACTGGCCGTTCAAGCGCGCAGCAGCATATCGACTTTCGTTGTCTGTCAAGGCCGTGTCAGTGATGGCTGTTGATGTGAGCGCCCGGGCATCAATCCGGCCTTGAGCAGCATATTCGGAATAAATCAAAAAAGGCGTCAATGTCAGTGTTTTGCCTTGCTCACCTTTCCACTGCAAGCGAGCATTGGCGTGTATGCCTTGACGACGGCCAGAAGACTCCGACAAACGCACTTGGTTTTCACGGAAATCGGAGTCGATCTCGGTCACACTTTCGTCAGCACGCAGGGTGTCCATGGCCGAGAGCGTGAAAGTGCCGCCAAGTGGCTGCGTCTTGAGGTTGTGCACCCAGCTGAGCATGCTCGAGCCCTTGCCGTGCTCGTGGCTGCGGGTGATTTTGAGGTCGTCGGGGTTGGCTTTTTGGCCTTCGCGCAGCACGATGTTGATGGTGCCCGCGATGGCACGCGCCCCGGTTTCGGCCGTGGGCGCGCGCATGATCTCGATTTTTTCGACCTGCTCGGGGGTGAGTGAATCGATGGAAAAGCCTGCCGGTGCACGCTCGCCGTCCAGCAGGATCTGGGTGTAACCGCCGCCCAGGCCCCGCATGCGAATGGCGCCACCTCGGCCGGGTGCACCCAGCACCGTGACGCCAGGCAAACGCTTGAGTACCTCACCCAAGGTTGAATCGCCTTGCTTTTCGATTTCTTCGCGGCCAATGACGATTTTGGAGGCCGAAGATTCGCGGCGCACCTCGGTGTCGTTGTTGCGGTTGCTGCGGATTTCCACCTGGCCCAGATCGGTCGGGGCAGCTGCAGGCACGGTGACCGAAGGGGTGCTTGGCGTCGCGTTGGCAGGGCTTTGAGCCCAGCCCGAAGCAGGTGCCCCATACAAGACAACCCCAGCCAGCAGCAGGCTGTGGGTCAAAGGACGGAGGGTTGGATGAAAGGAGGGCTGGAAGGAATGTGCACGCATTCATGCATTTTGACAGCGCCCGGCCGCTGGCGTGTGAAGCGCAGGTGAAAAACCGGGGTCAGCCCAAGGATCGGCAGGATCACTCAGGCAAGCCCTGCCCCCAAAATCACTCGTCTGCTTTGAACAAAGCCGCCACTTTGCGCTTGGGCTTGATGTTGGCCGAAATCGACGAGCGCGGTGCTTTGGGCACTGCGTCCCAGCTCGGCGAAACGTCGGCAGGCGGCGCCTCGTAGGGCTTGCTAAAGAATGGGTCGCGGTTGATGGGCGCAGGGCGAAAGCCACCCCGGCGCTCGCGTGGCGCTTCGAGCGCGTCACGCGGGTCAAAGTCATCGCGGCGGCGGCCCTCAGAAGCACGGCCACGAGGACGGTCTTCGGCGCGAGTGCCCCACTTTTCAGGTGCAGGTCCAGCGGGGGCTTTATCCAGCTGCAGGGTTTCGACTTCCAGCTTTTTCTTGATCAGCTTTTCAATGTCGCCCACCAAACGGGTGTCCGAGGGGCTGACCAAGGTCACGGCCAAGCCCGAAGCCCCTGCTCGGCCAGTGCGGCCAATGCGGTGCACATAGTCTTCGGCGTTGAAGGGCACATCGAAGTTGAACACGGCGGGCACATCCTTGATGTCCAGGCCACGGGCGGCCACATCGGTACACACCAGCAAATCGACTTCGCCCTTTTTGAAGGCTTCCAGGGCTTTGAGGCGCTCGTCTTGGCTCTTGTCGCCGTGCAAGGCGGCGGTGCGTAAACCTTCGCGCTCCAAAGAGCGAGCCAAGCGGCCGCAGCCAAGCTTGCTGTTCACAAAAATGAAGGCCTGCTTGATGCCCCGGTCGTCCAAGACCTTGCGGATCACGCGACGCTTATCGTCGTCTTGTGCGGCGTAAAAACGCTGCTCCACGGTCGATGCGGTCTCGTTGGGACGCGCCACCTCGATGGTGATGGGGTTTTGCAGGTAACTGCCGGCCAGGCGCTTGATCTCGGGCGAGAAGGTGGCCGAGAACAGCAGCGTGGTGCGCTGCTTGGGTAGGTAGCTCAGGATGCGCTGCAGATCAGGCAAAAAGCCGATGTCCAGCATGCGGTCGGCTTCGTCCAGCACCACATATTCCACTTGGTTGAGTACCGCATTTTTGGCTTCAATGTGGTCCAGCAAGCGTCCTGGTGTGGCCACCAAAACCTCAACGCCTTTTTTCAGCTCCAGCGTTTGGGGCTTCATGTCCATGCCGCCAAACACCACCGCGCTGCGCAGTTGGGTGTACTTGGCGTACATCTTGATTTGTTGGGCGACCTGGTCGGCCAGCTCACGGGTGGGCAGCAACACCAAAGCGCGCACCGGGTGACGGGCCGGCGAGGTGGATGGATTTTCGTGTTTGAGCAAGCGCTGCAGCAAAGGCAACGAAAACGCAGCCGTTTTGCCTGTGCCGGTTTGGGCTGCGCCCATCACGTCCTGGCCCGTCAAAACCACCGGAATGGCTTGGGCCTGGATAGGGGTCATGGATTCGTAGCCCATTTCGGCCACGGCTCGTGCCAGCGTAGGCGCCAGCGATAAATTGGAAAAAGAGTCGGTCATTAACCCGCTATTGTCGCATTTTGAACTGCCATTGCCAAAAATGACAGACAAAACTCGGTGCCCGAGCCTCAATTGAGGGGCTAGCGACCCGGGCCGGAGTCGTTAAGCCAGGCGGCGGCGCAGCGAGGGAAAAGCGGACTTTTTGTGGGGAACTTTGGCCGAAGCGGTGCTCAAGGAAGCAGCAGTGCTGAGCATGTCAGAGACCAGCGCATCGGCGCGATCGTGAGCGCCTTGACGGCTGGCCTCAAAGGCCAAACGGGTGCTTTGGGCCATCTGGGCCACAAAGTTTTGCGGGTAGTCCCGCACCTGGAAACCCCGCAGGCTCATCACCTTCATGAAGGCGTTGGCTGCCTCTTCGACGGCACGCTGGTATTCCTGGCTGGCTTCTGGCGACATGGGGACCTCGGTCATGGATGAGTTGGTGAACCCTTACATAACGCAGCCCAGGCCCCAAAGGAATACACAACCGGTATCAAATTGTGTGCGCCTGGGTGGCCAGACTTTTGAGCACACCTTGCGCCGCCTGTCGCCCACTGGCCAGACAGGCGGTGAGCAAGTAGCCGCCCGTGGGGGCTTCCCAGTCGAGCATCTCACCTGCGCAAAACACCCCCGGGCAGGCCGCCAGCATCAAATCAGGCCCCATGGCCTGCAGCGCCACCCCGCCAGCGGTGCTGATCGCCTCGGCCACGGGCCGGGGGCGCTTCAAGGGCACGGGCAGGGCCTTGATGTGCGCGGCCAAGGCTTCAGGCCGAGCCAAAGTCTCGGGAGTGCACAGCTCAAACAGCAAGCCCATTTTCACGCCATCCAAGCCCAAACGGCTCTTCAAGTGACTGCTCAGGCTGCGGCTGCCGCGCGGCCAGGCCACATCTTGCAAGACCTGCTCAGGTGTTTTGTCGGGCAACAAATCCAGCAGCAAACTGGCCTGCCCATGTTCGACCAAATCGTCGCGCAGCCAGGCCGAGGCGGCGTAGACCAGACTGCCCTCGATCCCGGTCTCAGTGAGCACAAACTCGCCCTTGCGTTCAAAACGCGGCGGCAAGGCGACTCCCTGGCGTGCGGCACCCTGCGATGCTGGCACCGTGAGCACCACTGACTTGAGTGGATGCCCGGCGAACTTGTCTCTGAAGTGCGCCGTCCAGCCCTGGCCCTCACGCCCCAACGCATCAAAGCCGCAATTGGCGGGCTTCAATGGAGCGACCTCTACACCCAGGGCCTGCAAATGGGGCAGCCAAGCGCCGTCCGAGCCCAGGTGCGGCCAGCTGGCCCCGCCCAGCGCCAGCACCGTGGCAGCTGCTTTCACCTGCAGGGGCGGAGCATCGTCCCGACGCCCAAACACCAGCTGGTCACCTTGCCAACCCAACCAACGGTGTCGCATGTGGAACTGCACCGGCACGCCGCTGGTGGGGTGGCGCAGGCGCTGCAACCAGGCCCGCAGCAGGGGTGCGGCTTTCATCTCGGCCGGGAACACGCGCCCAGAGCTGCCCACAAAAGTACTCACACCCAAACCCTGAGCCCAGTCGCGAACACCCTGCGCGTCCAGCCCGGACAGCCATTGGCTGACCTCGGCCTCGCGTGCGCCATAACGGGTGTTGAACGCGGTCAATGGCTCGGCATGGGTGAGGTTCAAACCGCCCTTGCCTGCCAGCAAAAACTTGCGCCCGACCGAAGGCATGGCGTCAAACAAGTGCACAGACACACCCGCTTGTGACAAGACCTCGGCCGCCATCAAACCGGCCGGGCCGCCGCCCACAATGGCCACCTCCACCGAAAGCTCGAGTGCATCAGGAAAATCGCAAGTGGGTTCAGGAAGGCTCATGGCTTTGTGGTCTAGCTATAAATAAGCGGCGCACGAATGTACCGAGTTTCTGTCAAAATAGGCGCAACTTTAGCCGCATCTCAATGTTCACAAGGAAAAGGCCATGGCCAGCGATCTGATCAAACACACCACCGACGCCACCTTCGAAGCCGACGTGCTCCAATCCAGCCAACCCGTGGTGGTGGACTTCTGGGCCGAATGGTGTGGCCCCTGCAAAATGATTGCCCCCATCCTCGACGAAGTGGCCAGCGCTTACGAAGGCAAGATGCAAATCGCCAAGATGAACGTCGACGACAACCGCGACATCCCAGCCAAGTTCGGCATTCGCGGCATCCCCACACTCATGATTTTCAAGGGCGGTCAGCTCGCTGCCACCAAAGTGGGCGCCATGAGCAAGTCACAATTGACCGCTTTCATCGACCAGCAACTGGCCTGATGCGTCCATGCCGTCCGGCTGTGCTGGACGTGCCCCCCACAACCGGGCCCGCATGGCCCGGTTTTTTGTTTTTGGGACTGCCCGAAAACCTGTCATAATTTCTCGCAGGCAACCCGAACACGGGACAGCGCCAAGACTGCCGGAAGCTCCAGCCCCCAAACCCGGGCGGCATCCGGTCCAGAACATATCCACCCGGTTATCCGAAATACGGTCCCCAGCAGACCGATTCGCCACAGGCCCACTCCCATGCATTTGAACGAACTCAAGGCACTTCATGTGTCCGAACTCCTGAAGCAAGCCGACACGCTCGAAATCGAGAACACCGGTCGCATGCGCAAACAGGAGCTGATGTTTGCCATCATCAAAAAACGCGCCAAAGCAGGCGAACAGGTCTTTGCCGACGGCGTGCTGGAAATCTTGCCCGACGGCTTTGGCTTTTTGCGCAGCCCCGACTCCAGCTACACCGCCAGCACCGACGACATCTACATCAGCCCCAGCCAGGTGCGGCGCTTTAACCTGCACACGGGTGACATGATCGAAGGCGAAGTGCGTATCCCCAAAGACGGCGAGCGCTACTTTGCCCTGACCAAGCTGGACAAGGTCAACGACGACCTGCCCGAGAACAACAAACACAAAGTCATGTTCGAGAACTTGACGCCACTGTTCCCCAAAGAGCAGATGCGTCTGGAGCGTGACATCAAGGGCGAAGAAAACATCACCGCCCGCGTGATCGACATCATCGCCCCGCTCGGCCGCGGCCAGCGCGCCCTGATCGTGGCGCAACCCAAGTCGGGCAAGACGGTCATGATGCAGCAGATTGCTCACGCCATCACCGCCAACTACCCCGATGTGCACCTGATGGTGCTGCTGGTCGACGAGCGCCCAGAAGAAGTGACCGAAATGCAGCGCAGCGTGCGCGGCGAAGTGATCTCCTCGACGTTTGACGAACCCGCATCGCGCCACGTGCACGTGGCCGAGATGGTGATCGAGCGCGCCAAGCGCTTGGTCGAGCTGAAAAAAGACGTGGTGATCTTGCTGGACTCGATCACCCGCCTGGCCCGCGCCTACAACAACGTGGTGCCATCATCCGGCAAAGTGCTCTCGGGTGGTGTGGATGCCAACGCCCTGCAGCGCCCCAAGCGCTTCTTTGGCGCAGCGCGCAATGTGGAAGAAGGCGGCAGCTTGACCATCATCGCCACGGCCTTGGTCGACACCGGCAGCCGCATGGACGAGGTGATCTTTGAAGAATTCAAGGGCACGGGTAACTGCGAGATTCACCTGGAGCGCCGCCTGTATGAAAAGCGCGTGTTCCCGGCCATCAACTTGAACCGCAGCGGCACCCGCCGCGAAGAGTTGCTGCTGCAACCCGAAGTGCTGCAAAAAACCCGCATCCTGCGTCAATTCATGTACAACATGGACGAAATCGAGGCGATGGAGATGGTGTTGAAGAGCATGAAAGCCACCAAGAACAACTCCGAGTTCTTCGACATGATGAGACGCGGCGGCTGATACCCTATAATCGACAAGTTTTGCGGAAAGTGCTCTCAGATAGGCTGCAGAGTGGCTACCGTAGCGAAATAAAAGGATTTCCCCATGAAAGACGGCATTCACCCCAACTACCGTGAAGTTTGCTTCCAAGACATGTCCAATGGTTTCAAGTTCGTGACCCGTTCATGCGCCAACACCAAGGAAATGATCACCATGGAAGACGGCCGCGAGCTGCCTTGGTACAAGCTGGACACGACCAGTGAGTCGCACCCCTTCTACACTGGCACCCAAAAGTCGGTGGACAACATGGGCGGCCGCGTGGAGAGATTCCGCAACCGTTTCGGCAAGACCACCACCATCGCCAAGTAATTCGCGCATTGGTGTCCCCCAAAGGGCAGCCCGGGCAACCGGCCTGCCCTTTTTGCATGGGCCTTGGCCCGCCTGGCGCCATGACTCCCCTAGTGGGTCATGCTTTCCTAAAATACGAAGCCCAGCGTCACCGCTTTTACCCCTGAACTGATTGCCCCAGTCCCCGTGAACCTGCCCACACCCGCCATCGTTGCCCAAAGTGCCGTGCGCAGACTGCCGCGCTTGGCCTTGTTGCTGCTGTGCGTGGCCTATGTGTTGCCCGGTTTTTGGGGACGATCGCCCTGGAAGGCGCAAGATCTGGAGTCTCTGGGCTACATGCTGCAATTGGCCCAGCCCACACTGAGCGACGCTGCCAACTGGTTCAGGCCCAGCTTGCTGGGCCAACACGACCCGCAGCTGGCTTTGTTGCCTTATTGGTTGGGGGCCAGTTTTATCCAGTGGGCCCCTCAGGGATGGGAAGACGTGTTCGCCCGAATGCCCTTTGTGGCCATGCTGGCCCTGACGCTGGCCGCGACTTGGTATGCGGTGTACGCATTGGCGCGTCACCCCGCAGCGCAACCTGTGGCCTTTGCATTTGGGGGCGAGGCCAAGCCGAGAGATTACGCCCGCGCATTGGCCGACGGCGGCCTGCTGGCTTTGCTCGCTTGCTTGGGCTTGGCTCGACTGGCGCACGAAGCCACGCCCGCACTGAGCCAGCTGTGTTTCGCATCGCTGATTTTTGTGGGCTTGTCCACCTTGCCTCGCTGGCGCTTGCACAGCGGCCTGGCCGTTGGCGTGGGCATGCTGGGCCTGACGCTTTCGGGCGCGCCCAGCGTGGCCCTGTGGCTGGGTGTCGGCGGCTCACTGATCCGCGCTGTGGCCCCCATCGACCCGACCCTGGGCCGCATGCGCATGCTCGATCTGGGGCTGCTGGCTTTGATGTGCCTGCTGTGCGTGACCACTGCGGGCGCACTCGATTTGTGGCGCTGGCGCGTGGAGCCGTACGCCATGGTCAATGTGCACATCCTGGCCGAGCTGATGCTGTGGTTCACCTGGCCTGCATGGCCTTTGGCGCTATGGTCCTTGTGGCGCTGGCGGGCCCAATTGATCCAAGCCTGGCTCTACCCGCACCTGGCCTTGCCTTTGTGGTTTGTGGCCGTCATGGTCGGGGCTACCTGGTTGACCGGTTTGTCCGACCGGGCCTTGCTTCTGGCGCTTCCGGGTATTGCCGCGCTGGCCGCTTTTGCGCTGCCTACTTTGAGGCGCAGCCTAGGGGCCTTGATCGACTGGTTCACGTTGCTGTTTTTCAGTTTTTGCGCCCTCACCATCTGGGTTATCTGGGTGGCGATGCAAACAGGCTTTCCGGCCAAACCTGCAGCCAACGTCGCGCGTCTGGCCCCCGGATTTTTGCCAGAATTTTCTGGCTTGGCTTTTGGCTTGGGCGTGCTGGCCACGCTGGCCTGGGGCTGGCTGGTCAAGTGGCGCATAGGCAGCCACCGCGCGGCCCTGTGGAAGAGCATGGTCCTGCCCGCCGCAGGCGCAGTGCTGTGTTGGCTGCTGCTCATGAGCCTGTGGCTGCCCTTGCTCAACTTTGCCCGCAGCTATGGCCCCACGGTTCAAAAATTGCAAATGGTCACCGGCACCGCCCGTTGCCTGCAGTACGCTGGCATCAGCCAGGCGCAAGGCGCGGCCCTGTTGTTCCACGCGAAGGTGCGCCTGCAAGCAGCCACAGCCCCCAGTGCCGAGTGCCCCTGGCTGGTCATGGACGAAAAGAACCTGCCCTTGTTGAACAATCGCCTCCAAGACTTGGGCTGGACACCCGAAGCCACTGCGGCCCGGCTCGGTGAGCGCAGCGATCGCCTGCTGATCTTCCGCCCTTCACAACCGCTCCTACACGACACGCCCACCCTGCCAGCCGCAGCCAAGAACTGAGCCATGTCCGAGCTACGCACCATCTCCCGCCATGCGGGCACTGTGCTGGTCGGTCAGTTGGCCGTCATGGCCTTTGGTGTGGCCGACACGGTGATCGCCGGGCGCTACAGCCCACATGCGCTGGCGGTGTTGTCCTTGGCCTCGGCCATTTACATCAGCATTTATGTGGCCCTCAACGGCATGCTGCAAGCGCTGCTGCCAGTCTGGGCCGAGCTGCATGGCGGCAACCGGCAAGCTGAAATCGGGCGCTCGGTGCGCCAAGCGTTGTACATCTCGGCGGGCGCTGCGGCGCTGGGCATGACCGGCTTGTGGTTCCCCGACCCCTGGCTGTCCTCGACCCAGGTGCCCACCGAATTGTGGCCCGATGTAAGGGCCTATTTGCGCATACTGGCCCTGGCGCTGGTGCCTTCCTTGCTGTTTCGCATGTACAGCACGCTCAACCAAAGCCTGGGCTACCCGCGCCTGGTGACATGGCTGCAAGCGGGCGCGCTGTTTGTGAAGATTCCTTTGTCGGTGCTGCTCACATTTGGCGCAGGCGATGTGGCCGGCATGGGCGTTGTGGGCTGCGCCTGGGCCACGCTGGCGGTGAACAGCCTGATGATGCTCACCGGGCTGTGGCTCTTGCGCACACAAGACATTTACCGTCCCTACCAGTTGTGGCGCTTGCCCGAAAAGCCCCAGTGGCGTGTCTTGCGACACTTCTTGCGGCTGGGCGTCCCCGCCGGGCTGTCCATCATGGTGGAGGTCACCTCCTTCACCATGATGGCCCTGTTCATTGCCCGCCTGGGTGCGGTGGCCTCGGCCAGCCACCAGATTGCGGCCAGCCTGGCCTCAGTGCTGTACATGGTGCCACTGGCCTTGGGCATTGCCAGCAGTGCCCGCACCGGTTATTGGTTGGGTGCTGGTCACCCCCAGCGCGCCCGGCAAGCGGCGGGTCTGGGCATCAGCTTGGCCATCGGCGCGGCAGTGCTGTGCGCTGCGGCACTGCTGCTGGGCCGCGAAGCCATTGCCAACGCCTTCACCAGCGACCCGCTGGTGGCACAAACCGCCATGGTCTGGCTGGCTTGGGTGGCGGTCTACCACCTGGCCGATGCGGTGCAGGCGGTCTGTGCCTTCTTGCTGCGCTGCTACCGCATCACCATCGCACCGCTGCTCATCTACACCGCCTTTTTATGGGGCTTTGGCCTGTATGGCGGCTACCTGTGGGCCTATGACGACGCGGCACTGGGCGGCTGGCTGCAATGGACCGGCCGCCCAGCCGTGGACACCTTCTGGATCAGCAGCAGCTTGGCCCTGGCGACCGTCTCGGCGCTGTTTGCCGCATTGGTGTGGCGCGTGTCACGGCCTGGGACAAGCATGGCGCCCAAGGCTTGAGCATTTAGCCATGGCGCAGCGCCTGGCACGCGGTCATCAAAGATTCACAAAAAACAACGAAAGTTAATTTTTTGATGATTTCAAACCGCCATGACAACCCGCAACGCCATCGATGAAGCCCAAATGCGCCAGTTGCGCGAAGACCTGCTGGACAGCATGGACGAAGAACTGGAGCTGGAGCTCGACGACCGCTGGGGCGCTGATGCCGCCGCCAATGATGCCCAAACGGGCGAACGCATTCGCTATTTCAGGGAGCTGCTGCGCCTGCAGTCCGAGTTGGTGATGCTGCAAGACTGGGTGGTCAAAACCGGCCACCGCATGGTCATCCTGTTTGAAGGCCGCGACGCCGCGGGCAAAGGCGGCGTGATCAAACGCATCACCCAGCGCCTGAACCCACGCGTGTGCCGCGTGGCCGCCCTGCCCGCGCCCAACGACCGCGAGAAAACCCAGTGGTACTTTCAGCGCTACATCTCACACCTGCCCGCAGCGGGCGAGATCGTGTTGTTTGACCGCAGCTGGTACAACCGCGCAGGCGTCGAAAAGGTCATGGGCTTTTGCAACGAGCAAGAGTACGAAGAGTTTTTCCGCTCGGTGCCCGAGTTCGAAAAAATGCTGGTGCGCAGCGGCATCCAACTGGTCAAGTACTGGTTTTCCATCACCGACGATGAGCAGCACGCCCGCTTTTTGGGCCGCATCCACGACCCGCTCAAGCAGTGGAAGCTCAGCCCCATGGACCTGGAAAGCCGACGTCGCTGGGAAGACTACACCCGCGCCAAAGAAACCATGATTGAGCGCACGCACATTCCCGAAGCGCCTTGGTGGGTGGTGCAGGCGGTCGACAAGAAAAAGGCCCGCCTCAACTGCATTGACCACCTGCTCAGCCAAGTGCCCTACCACGAGGTCGAACACCCCCAAGTGGAACTGCCCGGGCGGGTGCGCAACCCGGACTACATCCGCCACCCGGTACCTGCCGAGATGATCGTGCCTGAAAAATACTGACGAATTTCCAAACGGATGTATGCGAGCGCATAACGCAATCGGCCAGTCAAAGGGCCCTTGCGTCTAACGGCTTGTTGGGTTGGCCTGAAATTCCCCCAACCCATCCCAAAAAGCGCCCCTCATCCACCACCAAACCCAAGCCATGCCGGCCACAAAAGCAAGGCAGCCGCTACTGCGATCAGGCATTGCAAAAACAGACTGGAGGATGACAGTGCCATGCTGGGCACTCTCCTGAAAGTCAACAGCTGATTGGGTTGGTACAGATGGCCGAGGTGGAGACCATTTCTGCATGACACCCTTTTTCAGCTACTGAATCCGCCGCCCGGTTAAACATAAATATCAATTTTGATGTTTATGTCACAGAAATGTCATTTTGAAAAGTTAGATTGGGTTTGTCTTCATTGTTCGTGAGATTTCCCCATGTCATCTGCACACAAGCTCAACGGCGCTTCCTTTTTGGCGCTGCGCCAGCAACTGGAATCACGCGGCATCGTGTTTTCCTATTGTGGTTATTTGAACGAAAACATTTTGTCTGGCATCGGCAACGCCTTGCAGAGCAAGATGGCCATCGACCAAACCGATCAGAAAATCTCACGCGGCATTTTTTCGGCATTTGTGGAGCAGGTTCAAAACGTGATCCGTTACTCGGCTGAAACGATTGGGCCCGAGGATCGCGCCAAAATCGAGCGCGAAGCTGCTCTGGCGGCAGGCCGCCCCGAAAATGAGGTCGATGACGGTGAGCTTCGTTATGGCTTGATCACCATCGGTGAGACTGCAGATGGCACCCGTTTCGTGACCTGCGCCAACCTGATCAACAACGACCAAGTCGAGCGTGTCTCCGCATCCCTGGAAAGCATCCGTGGACTGAACCGGAAAGAGCTGACCACTTTGATGCGGGAGCATCTGAAGGCCGGGCCACCCGAAGGCTCCAAAGGAGCGGGAGTGGGATTCATCTCCATTGCACGCGAAGCCAATGGCAACTGGGAATATGACATGGTCCCCATGCCCGACGGGGAATTCACATTCTTCTGCTTCGAAGCCTACTTTTAAGAGAGCCCGCCATGGAAAAAATCGACATCGCAGCCACCGCTCGCACACCCCTTTTGAGTTTCGACCCAGCCACAGGCCAGTTCTTGCTTGAAGGCGAGTCTTACCCTGAAGACACCAAAAAATTCTACGATACGCCTTTGTCCCATGTGTACAGTTTTTTGGAGGAGTCTGTTCCTTCGAAAGCTGTGTTTTCTTTCAAATTGAAATATTTCAACAGCTCATCCGCCAAAGTTTTGATGGATTTGTTTTTGGCCATCGAAGAATCGGCCTCACGTGGTAACCCATTCAAGATTGAATGGCATTACGCCTCTGACGATGACAACATGCAAGAGCTGGGTGAAGAGTTCGCCGAAGAACTCGATAAAGCCGAGTTCGAGATGGTGGCTTTTTAACTGACACTCCAGGCTTGGCGTGACCGATTCTTTTTTAGGCAAAGAAAACGAGGTCTTGGTTGAAAGCGAAAAGCTTCTGGCCGATTCCCCAGAACTTGTCACGCCTGAAACTTATGCAAAGCTCACAGCCGATTACGCTCGGTTGCTGAAAAATTTCTCGCGCATCATTCGTATCAGCGACAGGAATGAGCTGCGGCTTCAGTCCGTTTCAGATGAGCTGGAGATAGAGAAGAAAAAACTTGAAGGTGTAGCAGGTCAGTTGGCCAAGTATTTACCTCGTCAAATTTACGACTCCATCTTCAAAGGCGACCAATCGATTGAGATCAAGACCCAACGCAAGCTGCTCACGGTTTTTTTCTCAGACATTCAGGGTTTTACGCACATCTCATCGGTCATCCAGCCAGAAGTGCTGACCCACTACATGAATGCGTATTTCACCGAGATGTCGGATATCGCTGCCAAGCATGGTGGGACCATCGACAAGTACATCGGCGACGCCATGATGGTTTTTTTCGGTGATCCCGAAAGTCGTGGCCCTCAAGAGGACGCCCTGGCCTGTGTGCGCATGGCTTACGAAATGCAAGAGCGCTTGGCTGAATTGCACATCCAGTGGCAGCGAGAAGGTTTGCAACACCCCTTCATCACCCGAATTGGCATCAACACGGGTTACTGCAACGTGGGCAATTTTGGAAGCCACAGCCGCATGGCTTACACCATCTTGGGTGGCGAGGTCAATTTGGCGGCTCGCATCGAGGGCAAGTGTGAGCCCGGTGGAGTTTTGATCTCTCACGAGACTTATGCACAAGTCAAAGACTTTGTGGAAGTGTCCGAGCGAGATTTGTTGGAGCTCAAAGGCATTGCCCTGCCCGTGAAAACCTATGCCGTCGTCAAAGTGAGCGACACCAACCGCTCACACACATCGGACTTGCGCATCGATATAAAAGGTTTGGACAAGATGATCGTCAAACCCGGCAATCTGTCCATGCCCGACCGTTTGAGCCTCGTGGCTCGTCTTCGCGATATGGCCAACACTTTAGAAGGAATCAAACCCCATGATTGAGCAAAAAGTCCGATCCATTTTGCGTCAGCAAGACGGGATTTTAGAAACAGAAAAATGCGGTGTTGTGATCGCCAACTTCAGAAAAGACGATGACCTTCTGGTGGTACCGGTTTTCAACGCTGAAAAACAAGCCATTGGTCTGATTGACCGCCAAGCGGCTTTGTCCACAGCTTCCAATCCTCTGCACTTTTCGGTTTACCAAAACCGCAGTGCCAAGATGCTGGTTCAAGAGGTTTTTCCCATCTTTGACGTTGAAACCAGCATCGACATGGCTTCACAAAAGATGTTGGAAATGGGCTTGTCGCTGAGCACTGGTGGTTTTCTCATCACCGAAAACGGGTTGTACACCGGCATCGGCATCAACACCGACATGCTCAACTACTTGGTGGAAGCCAACCACGCACGCGCAGAAGCTTTGACAGAACTGCACACGGAAATGATGGACAGCGTGAATTACGCTGGACGCATCCAATCGAG
Source organism: Limnohabitans sp. Bal53 (assembly GCF_003063355.1). Taxonomy (GTDB): domain Bacteria; phylum Pseudomonadota; class Gammaproteobacteria; order Burkholderiales; family Burkholderiaceae_C; genus Limnohabitans_A. The sequence continues at coordinate 387,850 of NZ_NESH01000001.1, forward strand.
CTTGCTGCCCAACCGCATGGCCCTGCAAGAAGGTCTGCGATCGGTGGGTGTTTTGTGGGAGCCGCGCGATGTGGTGGGCGGTGACGTTTATTGGCGCACAGAAGAGGACTTTGAGGGCACTTTCACTTTGGCTTTGATCGACTGTACGGGCCATGGCGTTCCAGGATCTCTGATGTCCATGCTGGTCGTCAGTGTGCTCAACCGCATCTATTCCGAAAAGCCCGAGATCGGTCCTGGTGAAGCGCTTTCCAAATTGGGCAACTTGGTTCGCACTGCGCTCAACCAAGACCGTGAAGACTGCCAATCCAATGATGGCTTTGATGCAGGCTTGTGCAAAATCAATACACACAAGAAAACTGTCTCTTTCTCAGGGGCACGCACCAACTGCTTTATTGTCCCGAAAGACGGTACGCCCGTCGTTCGTTTGTTGGGTGAAAAACAAGCCTTGGGTTACCCAGGTCAAGTGCCCTACACGCCTCTGGAAGAATACGAAATGTCTTTAGAGAACTGCCAGACATTCTTCATGGCCTCAGATGGGGTGCTCGACCAACCGGGTGGTGAAAACAGCCGCGCATTTGGTCCGCGCCGACTGTTGCAACATTTGGAGTCATACCGCCACCTGGGTGCAGAGGCCTTGATGATGCAAACCAAAACCGTGGTCGACCAATGGCGTGGTCAAGAATCAAGACGCGATGACGTCTCTGCCCTGGCATTCTCGGTGTAAGCATCTTTGATGCATGAGCCTGTCAACACCGTGCGTTGACAGGCTCATTTTTTTACTCAAGAAAATTTGATTCACAAATTTTCAAAGTGAATCAAGCCTTGATTTTTCTTAACAAGGCTTGTCCCATTCGAATTTCTTGTCCCGGCGCAATGCCCATTGCCAGGTCATAGCCTGGCGGTACAAACACCAAAATGGTCGAGCCATGCTCGAACCAGCCCATTTCTTGGCCCTTGGCATAGACCGCATCACAGAGCATTTCGTTCGGGCCTTGGTAGCGCAAATTCAACAGCACATCGACGGCATGAAAACGCATGCTGGCCACCAACACTGCTGCCACAGGCACGATCAAGAAGGGCACGCCCTCTTGTGTTTGCATGTGCAATACCGCCCGTTCGTTTTTGCAAAACAGCTCTTGCACGCGCTTTAAAGCCACCGGGTTCACATTCCAAGTGTCACCCGAGATGTAGGTCACATGCTGCAGCTGCACATCGTGCGGCGCGTGAAAGCGGTGGTACATGCTGCTGGTCAGTCGCAAGGTGATGTAGGTTCCCCCTTCCAGCGCGGCAGGCCAATGCTGGCAGCGCCCTGAGGTGCCCAGCAAGGTCTGCAGCTGGTAAGGAAAACCTTTGGCCTGAAACACTTGGCCCTGGGTGATGGTGCCGCAGGCCCCCACGATGGCGTCACAAGGCGATGTCATGAACGCAGGGTCTGGGTTGACGACCCGTGCACCGGGCACCAATTCGCGCGTGAAACAAGCGTGCAAGCTGTCAAATGTTTTGAGCTTGGCATCGCTCAAATCCAGATCACTGAACCAGCCCCACACCGCCATCGACGACTTCACGACCCAGGGGTGTTTGATTTGACTCCACCACCCCATGAAGCGGGTCAATGTGATGCGCGGGATGCGGTTGGTGAGCAAGAAATTCAGGTCTTCTTGCAGCATCCACTTTTGGAAATGTTGGCGAATCTTCATCATGTTGTCACTCAATTTGAATAAAAAGAAATTTTGTTGTCACAAGGAGATTGCAGTGAACCCTACTTGGATCAGTTTGGGCGTCCTGGCCGCTTTGGCCCCGAGCCTGCATCGGCGCATTCAACTCTCGCGTGCCAAACACCGCTCTTTGGCAGGGCACTCGCGCATGGCCAAACGACTGGCCCGCTGGCTGCCGGGTTACAGCTTCAACGAAGCCGATTTTTTTGGTTGTGACGGCGCTCCGAGCGACATTCAAGCGCAGCGCCGTGCGGCATTTTTTACGTTGGCCAACACACTGCAAACACGGCACCGCCTGAGCATCGAGGCCACGGCTGATGCACGCGAGAACATCTCGGACATGCAATTCATCGCTGCCTACCGCGTGCCCTTCCAGTTCAGCCCGGTGGTGCGCGAGCACCTGAAAGTCGGCTCGTTTTTGCAATCGGCCCAAGGCGTTCAAGTCACTGATTTGGACGGTCAAGTTTTTTACGATCTGACGGGTTCTTATGGCGTGAATGTGTTTGGCGCCGATTTTTACAAACGCACCATGGCCGAGGGCATGGCCCGCACCCAAGCGCTGGGGCCGGTGCTGGGCTCTTACCACCCCGTGGTGGCCGGCAATGCAGAGCGACTCAAAGCCATCTCTGGCTTGGACGAGGTGTCGTTCCACATGTCGGGTACCGAAGCCGTGATGCAGGCCGTGCGGCTGGCCCGCTACCACACACGCCGCAAAAACATTGTGCGTTTTTGCGGGGCTTACCACGGCTGGTGGGAAGACGTGCAACCCGGCCCCGGCAACCCCATGCCCCCCCGCGAGACCTACACGCTGAGCGACATGAGCGAGCGCAGCTTGCAGGTGTTGCGCAGCCGCAAAGACATTGCCTGTGTGCTGATCAACCCCTTGCAGGCCTTGCACACCAACACCAATGCGCCGGGCGATTCGACCCTGGTCGACAGCAGCCGCCGCGCCGCTTACGACCGTGCGGCTTACACCGCCTGGCTCCAAGCCTTGCGCCAAGTCTGCACCGAGCGCGGCATTGCGCTGATTTTTGACGAAGTCTTTTTGGGCTTCCGATTGGCCCCAGGCGGTGCACAAGCCTACTTTGGCGTGCAGGCCGATTTGGTCACCTATGGCAAAACACTGGGCGGCGGTTTTCCAGTGGGTGTGGTGTGTGGCAAGCGCGAATGGATGCGCCGATTTGATGAAAAACGACCGGCCGATATTTGCTTTGCACGCGGCACCTTCAACGCACATCCAGCCGTCATGGGGGCCATGTCGGCCTTCTTGGAGCAACTGGACACGCCCGAAGTCAAAGCCATCTACGAGGGCTTGGACGAACGCTGGAACGTCCGCGCCGCGCTGTTCAACAGCACCATGCAAGCGCATGGGTTGCCCTTGCAAGCGGCCAATATGTCGAGTGTCTGGACACTGTTTTACACGCAACCCAGCCGGTACAACTGGATGCTGCAGTACTACCTCAGGCTGCATGGATTGGCGCTCAGTTGGGTGGGCACGGGACGTTTGATCTTCAGTCTCAACTACAGCGATGCCGACTTTGAAGCGGTACTGCAGAAGTTTGTGCTGGCGGCCCAGCAAATGCGGCAAGACGGATGGTGGTGGCATGCGCCAGAGATCACCAACAAGTCCATCCGCCGCAGCATCCTCAAGGAGACGCTGTTTCGCTGATAGTTCGGCCCGGTTCACCACTACGAAGTGAACCGGGCTTTTTCCGATCAGCGACCCGCGTGAAGATTGCGGTCTGCGAAGCGCTCACCACGCAACAATTGCCAAGGCGCCTTGTGATAGAGGTAGATGTCGTGGAAGGGATCGGTCAAGATCTTCGTCATCCACACCAAGCCCGTTTGCACGTCTTGCAGGAAAAACAAATGGATCGTGCGGAACAGCAATGCCGCAGCGCCCAAGTACAACCAGGCATAACCCACAGCCCGCAAAAATTCAAACCAGGTCTCATGCACGGGCAGCAAGCCCATGAAGCCAGGATTCATGTAAATGGCCAACGGCAACAGGGCCCAAACACTCAATAAGACCACCTTGCGGCGCAAGTTGTAGCCCACCTTGATCTCTTCTTTGAATTCGTTGGTGGCCTCGTTGACGTGGTCATAGCCCAAGGGTTCGAAGAAGAAGTGACCGGCTTGTCTGGAGGTCATGGAGACCATCCAAGCCAATAAAGCGGCCATGGCCGGATCGATCCACAGCATGCCATAAGCCACCACAAACGCCATCGCACTGAGCAAGTGCAAGGACTGGTTGATGCGGCAATGGTGGTAGTAACGGTGATCGTCCCAACGCTGAACTTCCAAAGCTTTCAAGAAATCTTTCACAAGCACCTCACAAGTTGAATGTGTGAAGATCATCATCAATTCGTGTGAAAAAACAGTGACATGGCATTTGTCATCAAACTGTTAAAACCTGCGCTCACGATAGGGGCATGCTTGAATCAGACAACGCACCCTACCTGGTCGAAAACTTCGTCCCCGCCAATGCCCCACTGCGCATTGCGGTGGTCACCGAAACCTGGCCACCCGAGGTCAACGGCGTTGCACTGACCCTGTCGCGTTTGATCCAGGAGCTGCGCCAACGCCAACACACCATTCAGCTCATCCGGCCCCGACAAGGCCGCCACGAGACTGAAAGCCACCGCGAAGGCTGGAGTGAGATGCTGCTCAAGGGCATGCCCATTCCGCGCTATCCCCAGCTCAAACTGGGCTTTCCCAGCAAGAAATCCCTGATCAAGGCCTGGACCCAGCAAAGACCTGACTTGGTGCACATCGCCACCGAGGGGCCATTGGGTTGGTCGGCCTTGCAAGCGGCCAGGGTCTTGCGCTTGCCTGTCACCTCCGACTTCAGAACCAATTTCCAAAGTTACAGCAAACACTACGGCGTGGGCTGGTTGCAAAAACCCATCGTGGCTTACTTACGCAAGTTCCACAACCGTACCTTGTGCACCATGGTGCCGACCCAGGCCATGCACGATCAGCTCAAGGTCTTGGGGTTTCACAACCTCCAGGTGGTGGCGCGCGGTGTGGACACCCAGCTTTTCACGCCCAACAAACGAAACACCAGCTTGCGCAGCCAATGGCAAGTCGATGACAAGACCGTGGTGATCTTGTCGGTGGGGCGCTTGGCGGCAGAAAAAAATCTGGATTTGACAGTCAAAACCTACCAAGCATTGAAAGAAAACAACCGTGCAGTCCAGCTTGTTTTTTGCGGTGATGGCCCTTACCGAGCCAAACTGCAAGCCGATTGCCCAGATGCCATTTTTATGGGCATGGTCACACACGCGCAATTGGCTGTGGCCTACGCCAGTGCCGATCTGTTTGTGTTCCCCAGCCTGACTGAGACTTTCGGCAACGTGACCCTGGAAGCCCTCGCCAGCGGCACCCCGGTCCTGGCGTTTGATTGCGCCGCCGCCAAAGAAGTCATTGGAGATGATCACAATGGTTGGCTCGTTTCGGGTGAAGATGCGCAGCGCTTTGTCTTGCGCGCCTTGGCCATCACCCAAAAGACATCGACTCTTCAAGAGGCGCGAATGAACGCTGCACCCAGTATTCAAAAATGGGAGTGGTCCAGCATCGCCAACCAAGTGGAGAACATGTTCCGAAGCGTCCTGACACAGGCTTTAGCTGAGCGTTGAATCCAGCTGAGCTCCTCTGCGGCGCCAAGGCACAACAGCCATCCACAATGGCAATGACAAACACAGCATGATGGCCAACAATGGCCAATCCCAGGCCAGCAGCAGACTGTACAAACCCAGCATCACCAACACACTCAGGTTTTCGTTGAAACCCTGCACAGCAATCGATCGGCCAGGGTGCATGATCTTGTGGCCCCGGTGTTGCAACAAGGCGTTCATGGGCACCAGCAGCATGCCACCGGCCCACCCCGCGGCCAGCAGCATGGGCACGGCCAGCCACAAACTGCTGGTGAGGGCCAAAAATGGCAACAAGCCAGCCAGCACACCCGCCCAGAACATCTGACGGCGGGCATGAAAGACACGACACGACCAGGCAGCCATGGCGGCCCCCCCCATCACGCCCAAAGCCACCAGGCCCTGCAAATACGCGCCGCCCTGCAAAGTCAAGCCAGCATTGGATTGCGCCCACACCAAGACCACGAACTGCAGCACAGCCCCTACACCCCAACACAAGGTCGTCACGCGCAAAGAAACGCCTCCCAGGGGGTCACGCCACAGCTTCAAATTGTTGGCCCAAAATGCAGACCAACGAACATCTGCCCAACACCAAGCAGGGTGTATGGGTGAGCGCAGGGCATGCATCCCGCTGTTGAGAACGGCTGAGAGCACGTACAAGCAGCAAATCACGCCCAAGCCCATGCCGATTTGGGTTTCAACCAGCCAAACAGCCCCATAAGCAGCCGCAAAAAAGGGGGGCATAGGGGTCAAGAAGGGTCCTGCATCCATCAACCAGCCGCCCAACACCACGCCCCATAAAACGGCGAGCACCACCGACACTTCCAGAAAAGCGTTGGCCCTGACCAAACCAGCAGTGGGCACGGTTTCCGTGAGCAAGCCATATTTCGCTGGGGCATACACAGAGGCCGCAAATCCCGCCAAAGCAAACGCCACCAGAGGGTGCGTTCCGGTCCACAGCAAAATGACCGCCATCAACTTGAGCAGGTTCATGGCCATCATGACATGGCGCTTTTGGAACGCATCGGCCACTGGGCCCACAACACTGGCCAAGCCCACATAAGACACCGTGAAAGCCATTTTCAGCACAGGGGCCCACCAAACAGGGTGGCCTTGCTCGTGTAAAAAGAAAATGCCCAACAACAAAAAAGCGTTGTCTGCCAGCCCACTGAAAAACTGAGCCAGAATCAAAAAGGCAAAGCCCTTAGGCATTCATCGATTCAGGCACTGTGGATGCACCAGCAGGCACACCAAAATCCATCAGCTGAGCCAAATCATTGCGCCGCCCCACGCCCTGGTAAGCCATGCCCAATTCACTGAGGGCCTCGGGGTTGTAGAGGTTGCGACCATCCAAGATGAAGGGTTTGCGCATCAGGGCTTTCATGGCTTCGAAATCCGGGTTGTGAAAATTCTTCCACTCGGTCAACACCATCAAGGCATCCGCGCCTTCCAAGGCCTGCATGTCTGAAGCGGCCAATTCAAAACGCTCCAACAGATGCGATTCTTGGCTCATGTCCAGACGGAGGGCTTCCAAAGCCAGCGAACCCGCCACAGGGTCAAATGCACAAACGTGCGCCCCACGCAACAACAATTGGCGAATCACCACGCGGCTGGGCGCCTCGCGCATGTCATCGGTGTTGGGCTTAAAAGCCAGGCCCCAAACCGCGATTTTTCTGCCTGTCAGGTCCTGCCCCATGTGCTGGGTCAATCGGTCCACCAAAATCGTTTTCTGGCGCTCGTTGACCACCTCCGTGGCACTGACCACCGCCATGCTGTGCCCATAGGCCTTGGCGGTGTTCACCAGGGCCTGGGTGTCCTTGGGGAAACAACTGCCACCGTAGCCACAACCCGCGTACAAAAAGCTGTGTCCAATTCGGCTGTCTGCGCCGATGCCCCTGCGAATGTGGTCCACATCGGCCCCCAGCACATCGGCCAGGTTGGCCATTTCGTTCATGAATGAAATGCGCGCCGCCAACATGGCATTGGCGGCGTACTTGGTCAACTCGGCACTGCGCACATCCATCCACACAGTACGGGCATGGTGGCGGTTGAAGCTGGCATACAAATCACCCATCATGCGGCGACTGCGGGCATGGTGCAGTCCCTCATCCACACCCACCACAATGCGGTCCGGGCGCATGAAATCGTCAATGGCAGCGCCTTCTTTCAGGAACTCCGGATTGGACACCACATCAAACAAATCCGGGGACATGCCCCGGTGCACCAACTCGTGCGAAATCGCAGCGCGAACCTTGTCGGCCGTTCCCACCGGCACGGTGGATTTGTTGACCACCAATTTAAAGCCCTTCAGGTGCCGTCCAATGGTGGCCGCAACCGACAAGACATGCCCCAAGTCGGCCGAACCATCTTCGGCGGGCGGCGTGCCCACAGCGATGAACAGAATGTCGCCATGCTCCACCGCCTCGCAGGCATCGTTGGTGAAACGGATGCGCCCATCGGCACGATTGCGACTGAGCAACTCTTTGAGACCGGGCTCGTAAATGGGCACATCACCTTCTTGCAAGGCGCGGATTTTTTCCTCGTCCTTGTCCAGGCACACCACCTTGAAACCCAAGTCGGACAAGCACGCGCCTGTGACCAAACCAACGTAACCCGAACCGATGACTGTGACACGCATGGCAACACTCCTGTAGTTGCCACCATGTTCTCGCCTCTGCATGAAAAAGGCGTGTCACTGGCATGAAGAAATCACGACACACCTGCCAATTTTCCATAAAAAAACCGCTCTCTTTCGAGAGCGGCAAATCCTTGGAGAAACTAAAAAGGCGCGATCAGAAGGCGTATTTCATGCCCACTTCAATCGCATCACCTTCGCTTTTGCTCTTATCGGCCTTCAGCACATCAAAGTAAACAGTCATATTCTTGAACGGTGTGTAACCCACGCCCAAAGCCAACTCGCTGCGCTTGTCTTTGCCAGTCTCTTCGTAGTTTTGCATGGCCACACCCATGTCAAAGGCGCCAACCTTGTATTTCAAGCCAGCACCCATGATGTCAACCTTGGAACCCGACACATTGTCTTGCTTGGCCACCAAGCCCATGAGCGTGAGAGCACCCATACCGTACTTGATAGATGCAGCGGTTGTTTTGTCCGCTGAATTTGCGGACCCAGTGGAAGAAAACTCGTTGATGTTGGCAGTGCCCACAGCCAAAGTCATGTCACCCAACTTGTATGCTGCGGTCACACCAAAACCCGTACCTGTTTTAGTTTTATCGTCTTTATTGGTAGCACGGCTGGCTTCAACCGCCAAGGTCAATGGACCCACAGGTTTGATCCATTGCAAGCGACGACCATCGTTGTCCGTTTTGGCTTCTGTCAAGTAAGCATGCTCACCATGACCAATTGACAAGATCTCAACCACATTATCTTCAAAATAGCTGTCAAATTGACCCACCGAGAAGCGGCCCATTGACTTGCTGTTGATACCCAAGCGAGCATCATCAGTCAATACTTCACCGTTGTCACCGATGGGATCGTAATCCACTTCGATTTCACCGAAAACAGTCACATCGTCCGAAACTTTGTGGTCGGCCTTGATCTCAATTTGGTTGAGTCCCTTACCAGTGAACGCTTGAGTACTGGCTCCCGAGCTGTTTTTCACGTCTTCATGGTATGCACCCACTTCAACGTTAATCTGAAATTTTGTGTCTTTGTTGACTTGAAATTCAGCGGCAAAAGCAGGGGCTGCCACAGCGGCCGACATGGCCAAAAAGAGTGCAGATTTTTTCATCATGACTTGATTCCATTGAGAAGTTAATAAATTGCCGAGCAGTGATCAACTCAACAATCTCCATCTTCTATTTGGTGTATTTCAAGCCAATGAAGTTTTTTTGAAATTTTAAAGTTCGGTCTTCTTCAACGACACACCAGACTGCCCAAGCAGCTCAATCAGGCTGGCGCAAAACACGACTGTTTGGGAACACCAACCTGAAGGTGGACCCTTGCCCCACGACGCTCTCGATTCGCAACTCGCCGCCATGCCGTTGCATGACGTGCTTGGTGATGGCCAAGCCCAAACCCGTGCCACCGGTTTCTCGGGAGCGGCTGCGGTCCACGCGGTAAAAGCGCTCAGACAAACGTGGCAAGTGTTCGGCTGCAATGCCGGGGCCTGAGTCTTTGACTGCAAACATCAAGACCTCAGGTGTGCCGGACCATTGCACTTGAATACGACCGCCCAACGGGGTGTAACGGATCGCGTTGCTGACCAGGTTGGAAACTGCGCTCAACAACTCCGAACGCGAACCCAACAAATAGACATCGGGCACCGGGGTAAATTCCAGTTGGTGCGCTGGCCCTTCGCCTTTGCTGGCCATCCAGTCCGAAAACGCTTGGGCCTCGGTCGTCACTTGCAGCATCAAAGCAGCCAATGAGACTTTTTCTTGTGTGCCGGGCAACTGGCTGCCTTCGAGTTGCGACAGCATCAACAAGTCGGCCACCAAGGACTGCATGCGGTCCGATTGCGCTGACATGAGCTGCAGGTAGTGAAGGGTTTCTTCTGCGCTCAAGGGAATGGACTGCAGAGTTTCCACAAAGCCACTGAGAACCGTCAAGGGTGTGCGGATTTCATGCGAGACGTTGGCCACAAAATCGCGGCGCATGGCATCGGCCTGCGCAACGGCGGTGATGTCGCGCGTCAACACCAGCGATCGCCCTTCTCCATAGGCGTGCAACTGAACCGACAATTTTTGCCGGTTCACGACCGAGGTGGAACGGCCTTCAATGACCACCTCAGCGTCATGCTCTTTCTGCGCAAAATACCGCGCAAACACCGGGTCACGCACCAGATGCATAACGTGCTGCATACGGTCCCTTTGTGCATCCAAACCCAGATGCGCCGCAGCCGTGTCATTGCACCATTCGATGCGGGCTTGCTCGTCGAGCAAGACCACACCATTGGGCGAGGCTTGAATGGCCTGCAGAAAATCCTGCAGCTGCTTTTGATGCACAGCCGCCAGCTTTTCCTGCTGCCGCAGCATGCGCTGCACGCGCACCGAAATTTCGCGCCATACACCGCTCCAAGGCGGGTCTTGTCTCAAAACTGGCGCACTCAACCAGCGCTCAAGCCGGTCCAGCTTCCATAGCAGCGATGCCCCATAGATGAGCAAAGCGATCAATGCACCCAGCACAGCTCCCAAGGCGCCGCCCAAAAACCAGCCGGGTATTCCCGCCAAGCCCACCCAAAAGAGCATTTCGAGAATCGAAAACAACATGCAAAACCTGGCTTCAAACGGAGGGAGTCGGGGTGAAACGGTAGCCTGCACCACGCACGGTCTCGATCATGTTGCCCGCCTCGCCCAGCGACTCGCGCAGGCGTTTGACGTGCACATCCACCGTGCGCTCTTCGATGTAGACATGGTCGCCCCAGACCTTGTCGAGCAAGGCCCCGCGGCTGTGCACACGCTCGGGATGACGCATCAGGTAATGCAAGAGCTTGAACTCGGTGGGCCCCACTTTCAGTGGCTTGTCTGCGAAATTGACCCGGTGTGTATCGGCATCCAGCTGCAATTCGCCCATTTTGACCACGCCGCCCGAGGCCTCGGGCACACGGCGGCGCAGCACCGCACGAATGCGGGCGAGCAGCTCACGTGGTGAGAATGGCTTGACGATGTAATCGTCCGCGCCCGCATCCAAGCCAGCGACCCGATCAGCCTCATCGCCGCGAGCCGTCAGCATCAGAATAGGCACCGCTTTGGTACGCGACGCAGCACGCCACTTGCGTGCCAAAGCCAAGCCACTCTCGCCAGGCAGCATCCAGTCGAGCAAGATCACGTCGGGCAGGATTTCATCAAGCTCTCGCTGAGCAGTTTCTGCATCGATCGCCCACACCGGTTGAAAACCGTTGTGCCGCAAGTTCACTGCAATCAGTTCAGCAATGGCTGGTTCGTCCTCGACAATCAAGATGCGAGGAATGGTTCTCATCGCACGGCTTTTTCAATCTCGGTCAAGGCGGTGTGGCGCACATCGGCCCCCTTGACCACATAAATCACAAACTCGGCGATGTTCTTGGCGTGGTCACCGATGCGCTCAATGGCCTTGGCCACAAACAACAGGTCCAGGCTGGCCGAAATGGTGCGGGGGTCTTCCATCATGTAGGTGACCAACTTGCGCACAAAGCCGTTGAACTCGGCGTCAATCAAGTCGTCCTCTTTCAAGATGACCAGCGCGGTGTTCACATCCAGTCGGGCAAAGGCGTCGAGCGCTTTGCGCAGCAAACCGGTGGCCAAATCAGCGGCAATGCGCAACTCAGACGAAGGCAGGTTGCGTGGGCTGCCTTGATCCAGAATCAGCTTGACCATGCGGGCAATGCGTTCTGCTTCGTCGCCAGCACGCTCGAGGTTGCCAGTGATTTTGGAGATGGCCATCAACAAACGCAAATCGCGAGCTGTTGGCTGGCGGCGGGCAATGATCGAGGCCAATTCGGCATCAATCTCGACTTCCAAGGCGTTGACTTGTTTTTCGGTGGCCACCACTTGATCGGCCACTTCGGAACTGAACTGCGCCAGAGCGTAGACGGCATGGCGGGTTTGCGATTCAACCAGACCACCGAGTTCCAAAACGCGGGAAGATACACCGGTGAGTTCGGCGTCGAATTGACTGGAAATGTGTTTGTCCATGTGTATCTCCTGATCAGCCGAAACGGCCGGTAATGTAATCTTCGGTTTCTTGCTTGGCGGGCTTCATGAAAATCTGCTCGGTCTGGCCAAATTCGACCAACTCGCCCAGGTACATGTAAGCCGTGAAGTCGGACACACGGGCTGCTTGCTGCATGTTGTGTGTCACGATGGCCACGGTGTAGTCTTTTTTCAACTCGCTGACCAGCTCTTCAACTTTGGCGGTCGAGATCGGGTCCAGGGCCGAAGTGGGCTCATCGAGCAAGATGACCTTGGGTTTGACGGCCACCGTGCGGGCAATGCACAAACGCTGCTGCTGACCGCCAGAGAGCGACAGACCGCTTTGGCCCAATTTGTCTTTGACTTCGTTCCAAATGGCCGCCTTGGTGAGCGCGGACTCCACGCGCTCATCCATATCGGTGCGGCTCAAGTTCTCATACAAGCGCACGCCAAAGGCGATGTTGTCGTAAATGGACATCGGAAATGGTGTGGGCTTTTGGAACACCATGCCGATTTGGGCACGCAGCAAGTTCAAATCCTGTCCTTTGTCCAGGATGTTCTGGCCATAAAACTTGATCTCACCTTCAGCACGCTGGCCGGGGTACAGGCTGTACATGCGGTTGAGCGTGCGCAGCAAGGTGGACTTGCCGCAACCCGATGGACCAATGAAGGCCGTCACGCGGTGCTCTGCGATGTCCAGGTTGACGTTTTTCAGGCCTTTGAATTTACCGTAGTAAAAGTCCAGATTGCGCACTTCGAGGGCGTTTTGTGTCGGTGTCTTGTCAGGCATGTGGATTCCTGTGAATTCAAAAATGAGTAACGCGGGTGATCGGGTTCAGCGGTCTCAGACCGACTGCTTTTCTCTGAAGAACACGCGGGCCAAAATGTTGAGCAACAACACCGCCAAGGTGACCAACAATGCGCCACCCCAAGCCAGACGAATCCAGTTGTCATAGGGGCTCATGGCAAACTGGAAAATCACCACCGGCAAGTTGGCCATGGGTTTGGTCATGTCCGCATTGAAAAACTGGTTGTTCAGTGCCGTGAAAAGCAAAGGTGCGGTTTCACCACTGATACGGGCCACCGCCAACAAAACACCGGTTATCACACCGCTCTTGGCCGCACGCAATGTGACGGACAGTGACACTTTCCAGCGCGGTGCACCCAACGCAAATGCGGCTTCGCGCAAACTGCCGGGCACCAGGCGCAGCATGTTCTCAGTGGTGCGCATCACCACCGGCACGGCGATCAGGGTCAGAGCCAAGCTACCAGCATAGCCGGAGAAGCCACCCAAGGTCGCCACAGCGATGGCGTACACAAACAAACCAATCACAATGGACGGTGCCGACAGCATGATGTCCGTCACAAAACGGGTCAGCTCAGCCGTTTTGCTCTGGTCGCCATATTCGGTCAAGTAAATGCCCGCCAAGATGCCCACTGGCGTAGCCACCAGCACAGTGAGCCCCACCATCATCAGGCTGCCTACGATGGCGTTGCGCAATCCACCACCCTCGGTGCCAGGCGCTGGTGTGTCTTGCGTCAACAAGTTCATATCCAACGCGGCAAAACCATTGGAAAACAGCACCACCAAAATCCACAGCAGCACCGCCAGGCCCAAAGCCATGGCGACCATGGATGTCACCATGCCCCAGGCATTGGCCAAGCGGCGGCGGCGGTACAAAGCCAGATTCATGTTCATCGACATGTCAGAACCCCTTGGCTTTTTCAGCCCGGTTGATCATGATTTTGGCAGCGGCCAACACCACGAAAGTGATCACGAACAGCAAGAAGCCAAGCGCGAACAAAGAAGAAATATGGAAGTCATCGGCCTCGCCGAATTCGTTCGCGAGTGTGGACGCGATCGACGTGCCGGGTGAAAAAAGCGAGGTGGGCATGCGGTTGGCGTTGCCAATCACAAAGGTCACAGCCATGGTTTCGCCCAAGGCGCGACCCAAGCCGAGCATGATGCCGCCGATCACGCCTTTTTGGGTGTAAGGCAGCACGATCTTGCGAACCACCTCCCAGGTGGTGCAGCCCAAGCCGTAGGCCGACTCACGCAAGATGGGCGGGGTGATTTCGAACACGTCGCGCATCACAGCGGCCACAAAAGGCAAGACCATGAAGGCCAGAACAATGCCGGCCGCCAAAATGCCCATGCCGTTGGGAGCGCCACCAAACAGGAAGCCGATCAGGGGCATGCCGCCCAGCACATCGCGCAGCGGCACCTGGATGTAATCGGCAAACAGAGGTGCGAACACAAATAGACCAAACATGCCGTAGATGATGGAGGGCACTGCCGCCAACAACTCAATGGCCGTTCCCAAGGGACGGCGCAACCACACCGGGCATGTCTCGGTCAGAAACACCGCAATGCCAAAGGCCAGAGGCACGGCCACCAACATGGCAATGCCTGCACTGGCCAGCGTACCGACGATCGCAATCGCAGCACCAAATTCTTCGTTGATGACGTCCCACTCCACGTACCAAATGAAGCGTGCACCAAACTTGGCAAACGTGGGCCAAGCGTTGATGAACAGAGACACAATGATTCCGGCCAAGGCCACCAGAACCAACAATGAGAACAACTGCGTCAGCCGGTGAAACAACACGTCTTGCAGTTGCTGGCGCTTGACCACAACCAACATACGGCTGTTGTTGTCAGCACTGGAAAGGGGGGTTTGCATGTCTTGACCCATCAATCAAAAAAGCACCAAATTAAACAAGAAATCCGTCGGTCACCGAATGACAACCGACGGATGGCAGACCTGAGTCTGAATTACTTCTGGATTTGTGACCAGACTTTGGCGCGGATCTGATCGGTCAAGCTGTCAGGCAAGGCCACGTAGTCGAGGTCCGAAGCCATTTTCTTGCCGTTCTTGAAAGACCAGTCGAAGAACTTCAGGGCTTCAGCAGAAGCGGCCTTGTCTGTTGGGCTCTTGTACATCAAGATGAAAGAGGCTGTGCTGATGGGCCAGCTGTCATTGCCCTTGGCATTGACCATGGAGATGCCCATGCCAGGAACGCTGAACCAATCAGCACCCGCTGCTGCAGAAGCGAAAGCCTCTTCGCTGGGGCTGACGTACTTGCCGTTGGCGTTTTGCAACTGCATGAAGTTCATGTTGTTCTTCTTGACGTAGGCGTACTCAACATAACCCACAGAACCCTTGATGCGGTTTACGTTAGCGGCCACGCCTTCGTTGCCCTTACCACCCACAGAAGAGGCAGCAGGCCACTTGACTGCAGCACCTTTACCCACTTTGTCTTTCCACAGAGGGCTGACGCTGGTCAGGTAGTCGGTGAAGTTGAAAGTGGTGCCCGAACCATCGGCGCGGTGCACAACGGTGATGGTCTGGTCAGGCAATTTTTTACCTGGGTTCAACTCGGCGATTTTCTTGTCGTTCCAGTTGACGATGTAACCAGTGAACATCTCAGCCAAGACAGGACCTGTCACACGCAGCTCGCCGGGCTTGAAGCCTTCCAAGTTCACCACAGGCACAGTGCCGCCAATGATGGCTGGGAATTGAACCATGCCATCTTTGTCCAAGTCAGCGGCCTTGACAGGCGCGTCAGAAGCACCAAAAGTCACGGTCTTGGCACGGATCTGCTTCAAACCACCGGAAGAACCGATGGATTGGTAGTTCATGCCCGTGCCAGTGGCGGCTTTGTAGCCTTCGGCCCACTTAGAGTAGATGGGGTAAGGGAAGGAAGCGCCAGCGCCGTTGATATCGGCGGCAAAGCTGGCTGCTGCAACGGCGCTCAGGCCGATGGCAGCTACGAAAGATTTCAATTTCAACATGAAGGCTCCTTGTTCAGGTGTAAGTTCCAGGCCGCCCAAGTCGGTTTATCTTGGGGACTGATGTCACTTTAGCGGCGCATTGTGACAGTCTTGTGTCAAAAATCCAGTTTTTTAAAGGATGTTTTTGATCCAACCCCGTTCGGTTGAGCTTGTGTTCGTTAGAACACACAAAAAGGGCGGTCACTGCCGCGCATTGGCCGCTCAATTCCCAACATGTCAGCTTAATGTCAGTTTTTTTACAAGCACTGACAAATGCGGCTGGATTGCATATTGGACTTATTGGCTTCGTGACAATCCACCCATTCAATTCAACACCGTGTCGGAGCGCTGACTCAGGTTTTGGATGCGCAAGTCTTTCGCGGCGGGGGTGTCTTTCAGATCAAAGGCTGTGTGGCCAAAGTGGCTCAACATGTACTTCATGAATGCGTCTTGCTCGCTGCCCAAAGTGGCGGTGCTGGAGCTGGCTGCGCCACCCCCTGTGGCTTCGGTCATGGTGGTATCCAATTTGACCAAGTTCACAAAATCGGCTGTGGCTGGGAAGGGGTAGCCATCGCCACCGCCCACAGCGGTGCTCGTGCCTTCGGCCAAGAAGTTCAAGGTCACCATGCGAAAGGTGCGCTGCGCATTTCCCACCAGTACACCGTTTTGCACCACCACATCGCTGCCCACCTTGAGCGAACGGATGCGCTCGCCCGGCGTGGTGACAGCAAAGTTGGCATCCATGGTTTGCGCTGTGCGGTTTGGGTCATAACTGAAGCACATACCACCGACTTGAGGAAAGCGACCTTGGCTGCCCAACACCGCCACACCGTGCTCCAGCAAGGACTTGAGTTGTGCGGCCGTGACGTCAAAGGCCCACAGCTTGTTGTTGAACTTCAAAGCCGTTTCAATGGCCAGTTGTGAAATTTCACCCGCATGCCGATTGACTTCTGCGTTGGCTTTGGGTGCGGTCAGAACAGCCGCAGCAGTGGCGCCGGGCATGGCCAGAACTTCACCAATTTCAGAGCGGATGCCGCCACCATTTTTGAGGGAAATTTGGACAGTGGGGTCCAGCTGTCGGGCATACCAAAGGTTGGCATCGGCCGTCAAGTTACCGAAGTTCGTCTCTTCATTGCGCACAGCCGCGCGGCGGCCTTCCAGAAACTCAGTGGTTTTGCCAAACACATTGCCGTCCTTGGACTTGAGCACGGCCCGGATGGCATCACGCACTTGCGTGACCCAACCCGAGACGGTCACACCGCCTGCGTTGTCATCGGTCTCGCTGGTCACCCAGGCACCAGAGAGCTGGGTGTCAAAACGCTGCGGGATCAGCAAGCCCTTGTCGTCAAAGGGCGCCATGAAGCGGCCGAGGTATTTGTAGTCTGCGTCCACGTTGACCACCACCGTGGGCTGGCCAGCGGCATCTTTCGTCTGATAGGGGTAGTCACCCGCAGACTTGTCACTCCTGCGCAGCACATCATTGGCATCGGCCAGCAAGGTGTTGGAGCCGCCAGCCACGATGATGTCGACGTTTTTGAGATGCGTGGCCAAGGCTTTTTCAAGGCTCAGGCTTTGCATGTGGGCCAAAAGGACGATTTTGTGGATGCCCGCTGCAGTCATCTCGTCCACACCCTTTTGGATGACCGCTGCCAAGCCAGCCACATCCACTTCGCTGCGGGTGAGCGCCGGTTTGAATTGCAGTTTTCCGGGCGAGGTGATGTTGGCAAATGCTGGAGAGCCAGCACCCATCACACCAATTTTTTGACCGCCTACTTCGACAACTGACCAACCCGACAACTTGCCCGGTTGTTCCTGAGCCTTGCCACCATTGGGCACTTTCAAACTGGCCACGTCTGGGTCTG
Source organism: Limnohabitans sp. Bal53 (assembly GCF_003063355.1). Lineage (GTDB taxonomy): Bacteria > Pseudomonadota > Gammaproteobacteria > Burkholderiales > Burkholderiaceae_C > Limnohabitans_A. The sequence goes on from NZ_NESH01000001.1 coordinate 405,485, forward strand.
CTGCAAAGTCAACGTTGTAAGACAGGTAAGGAAACAACGCACCAGACCATGTTCGATCGGCCTTGATCATGTCGGCAAGCTGCTTGGTGCCCAGATCGAGTTCGTGGTTTCCAATGGCCGAGGCTTGAACGCCCATGGCATTCAAAAATGCAATGTCTGCACGCCCTACTTCTGCACGTCCGAGAAAGGCATTCAAACTTTGGTCATTGGCCGCATTGAAACGCGGACCAGGGATGTAGTTGTCACCGGAGCTGACGGTCAAAGTTTGCTGGGGGTATTGGGCCCGAAACTTCTGGATCAATCCCGACATGTTGGCCACGCTGTTAAGCGCCGTCGTGTCGGAACCATCGGCATCCGAGATGTGCAACAACTGCAAGGTGAAGGTGGCTTCGGGTGCGGCCGAGTCCGCAGCGCCGATGGCGGTGAGCACACATGTGCAAGCCACGGAGAGCATCAAAATTCTTGGTATCCATCGCCTTTTCATCAATGACCTTCATGGGTAAATGAATGTCATGAAGTTAGACATCTAATGTGTCAATGACAAGAAAAGCTTGTCTTTTTAGAACTTAAAAAATCAGATACTTCAATGCGCCTGACTTGGTAATGTCACAAGATTGACTTTTTGCGCTGCTAGCCTCAAATTTTTAACCCACTGAGGCACCTCATGAAACTCCGACACAGCATTGGTTTGGCTTCTTTCATCGGATTGGCATTGGCTGGCCCGACTTTGGCCATGGACGCCCGATTCAAAGACGCCAACGGCGACATGGTGGCCGATGCCCCCACCGACGCCAAGCAATGGATGGACCCCGCCACTTTGGTGTTTGCTTACACCCCTGTGGAAGACCCCGCGGTGTACGCCCCAGTGTGGGCACCCTTCCTCGATCACCTGTCCAAAGTGACCGGCAAGAAGGTTCAGTTTTTCCCCGTGCAAAGCAACGCCGCCCAACTCGAAGCCATGCGCGCAGGCCGCTTGCATGTGTCGGGCTTCAACACAGGCTCTAACCCCATCGCTGTGAACTGCGCTGGTTTTGTGCCCTTTGCCATGATGGCCTCCAAAGACAACCGCTTTGGTTACGAGATGGAGATCATCACTTTCCCAGGCAGCGGCATCGAGAAGATCGAAGACATCAAGGGCAAACGCATGGCCTTCACGTCTGAGACCTCCAACTCGGGCTTCAAGGCCCCATCGGCTTTGTTGCGCCAGCAGTTCAAGATGGAAGCGGGCAAGGACTTCACGCCCGTGTTCAGCGGCAAGCACGACAACTCAATTTTGGGCGTAGCCAATAAAGACTACCCTGCCGCCGCCATTGCCAATTCGGTCAAAGGGCGTATGGAAAGCCGTGGTGTGGTCAAGCCTGAGCAAACCAAGGTGATCTTCAAATCCGGCACCTTCCCCACCACGGGTTACGGCCATGTCTACAACCTCAAACCCGAGTTGGCTGAGAAGGTCAAGCAGGCCTTCTTCACATTCAAATGGGAAGGCACCACCATGGAGGCCGAATTCAACAAAGGCCAACCACCACAGGAAAAGTTCATGCCCATCACCTACAAGCAGCACTGGGCTGTGGTGCGTGAAATCGACCAGGCCATGAACGTCAGCTACGCCTGCAAGTGAGGATCTGAGATGCTGCAGCTGCAACAGTTGGACAAACGCTACCCCACGGGTGACCTCGCGCTCAAGAGCGTGAGCTTGAACGTGGCTTCGGGTGAGGTGTTGGGTTTGATCGGGCCTTCTGGCGCGGGCAAGTCCACGCTCATCCGGTGCGTGAACCGACTGGTGCAGCCCACAGCAGGGCAGATCGTGCTCGACGGCCAAGACCTGGGTCAGCTCGGATCGTCCGGGCTGCGCCAGGCGCGCCGACATATCGGCATGATTTTTCAGGAATACGCCTTGGTCGAGCGCTTGACCGTGATGGAAAACCTGTTGTCGGGCCGACTTGGTTACACCGGGTTTTGGGCCAGTTGGTTTCGCCGCTTTGAAGCCCAAGACATCGAACAGGCCTTCGCGCTGCTCGACCGTGTGGGCCTGAGCGGCATGGAGAACAAACGCGCCGATGCGCTATCGGGTGGGCAGCGCCAACGCGTGGGCATTGCCCGCGCTCTGATGCAAAGCCCCAAATTGCTGTTGGTGGACGAACCCACTGCCAGCCTAGACCCCAAGACCTCGCGCCAAATCATGCGTTTGATTTTGGAGCTGTGCCAAGAGCGCGGCTTGGCCGCGATCGTCAACATCCATGATGTGGTGCTGGCCACCGAATTTTTACCGCGCATCGTCGGTTTGCGTGCGGGCGGCGTGGTGTTTGATGGCCCCGCATCGCAAGTGGACCGTGATGTGCTGACGCGCATTTATGGCGACGAAGACTGGACCGCCATCACCCAGCGCATGCAAGCCACAGCGCAAGCATCCCAAAACCGGGCCGACAACCATCTGAGCCTGACAGCCGCATGAGCGCCGAGACACCGCCGCTGGGTGCACGCCCCGTGCGCACTTGGAAGCCTCCCCCCTTCATTGCCAGTGCGCGCACACGCTGGGCACTTTACCTCGGCGCTGCGGTTTACCTGGTGCTGGGCATTGGTTCGGTGGAGATCAATTGGGCCCGCATGGTCTTAGGTTTGGAGCGCGGTTGGGCCTTTGTGCAAGGCTTCATGTACCCCGACTTTTCAAGCCGTTGGGGCGACATCCAACTGGGCTTTCAAGAAAGCCTGACCATGACGGTGACCTCCTCCGCTTTGGGCGTGTTGTTGTCCATCCCTATGGCCGTGGGCGCGTCGCGCAACTTGGCCCCCACTTGGATTTACCTGTTCTGCCGGGGATTCATCGCTTTGTCGCGCACCTTGAACGAAATCATTGTGGCGATCTTTTTGGTGGCCATGTTCGGATTTGGCCCCTTTGCAGGATTTTTGACGCTGACCTTTGCCACCATCGGTTTCATGGCCAAGCTCATGGCAGAGGACATCGAAGAAATTCAGGCCTCACAACTCGAAGCCTTGCGCGCCACCGGCGCGGGGTATTTGCAGGTACTGGACTTTGCCGTTTTGTCACAGGTCATGCCGCGCTTGCTGGGTTTGTCTTTGTACAGACTGGACATCAATTTCCGAGAGTCGGCGGTGATCGGCATTGTCGGCGCAGGCGGCATTGGCGCCACACTCAACACCGCCATGGACCGCTACGAATTTGACTCGGCCGCTGCTATTTTGTGGGTGATCATCATCATCGTCATGCTGGCCGAATACGCCTCTGGCCGCCTGAGAAAGTTCATCCAATGAGCTCTCCGTCCATTTCACCGAATTGGCGCAAGCGTTCGCCCCGGACTGAGTTGGCCATCTTCATGCTGTGGGTTTTGCTTTTGGCGTTTGTAAGCTGGACGTTCCAGGTCATGACACAAGACACCATCTGGGCCTTTGTGACGGACGCGCCCGCGCAGTTCAAAGACATTGGTTCGCGCATGATGCCGCCGGCTTGGGCCTCGGTGCACGAGCTGTGGTGGCCGCTGTGGGAGACCCTCAACATCGCCACGTTGGGCACCTTGTTGGGCTTGGTGATGGCGGTACCGATTGCATTTTTGGCCGCCAGCAACACCACGCCCAGCAGCACCTTCGTTCGACCCATGGCTTTGTTTGTGATCGTGGCCTCACGCTCCATCAACTCGCTCATTTGGGCTTTGTTGTTGGTGGCGATTTTGGGGCCCGGCGTGTTGGCCGGCATTTTGGCCATCGCACTGCGCTCCATTGGCTTCATTGGCAAATTGCTCTACGAAGCCATCGAAGAAATCGACGCCGATCAGGTCGAGGCGATTGAGGCCACAGGCGCCTCCAGCGCACAAACCATGGCTTGGGGCGTGGTACCGCAAGTCGCCCCGACGCTGGCTGGCATCAGCGTCTTCCGCTGGGACATCAACATCCGCGAATCCACCGTGCTAGGCCTAGTGGGTGCGGGTGGTATTGGCATCAAGCTTGAAGGTGCTTTGGCCACCCTGGCTTGGCCCAAGGTCACCATGCTGTTGATTTTGATTTTGGCCACGGTGGTGTTCAGCGAATGGATCACCGCGCAAGTGCGCAAAAAATTGATTTGAACTTGTTCAATCAACAGTTGGCAATCTGTCATGAAACTGCAACACGCAAGCCATACGCTAAAGCTGTCAAACAAAACTGAATCATCGATTTTGTAAAAAAATTTTGACGAAAACACATTGCATTTTTTACGGAGTTCCCATGAAACTGAATCCCTTGTTCAAAACCGTTTTGTCTGGCGCTGTGATCGCCTTGTTGGCCATGCCAGCCATGGCCCAAAAAACAGTCTTGTCGGTTTACACCGCGCTTGAAAACGACCAACTCGGCCCCTACAAAAAAGCATTCGAAGCAGCCAATCCCGATGTCGAAATCGCATGGGTTCGCGACTCCACTGGCATCATGACGGCCCGCATCTTGGCTGAAAAAGACAACCCACGCGCCGACGTGATCTGGGGCTTGGGTGCCTCGAGCATCGCCTTGTTCGACTCCATGAACATGCTGCATGCTTACAGCCCCAAAGGCGTTGATAAGGTCAAGCCAAAATTTCGCAGCAACAAGAATCCGACGACCTGGACCGGTATGGACGCTTGGTTGGCAGTCATGTGCTACAACACCATCGAAGGTGGCAAAAAGAACATGCCCAAGCCCACATCTTGGGCCGATCTGACCAACCCGGCTTACAAAGATGCCATCGTCATGCCCAACCCTGCCTCTTCAGGCACTGGTTACCAAGCGGTCTATGCATGGTTGCAGTTGATGGGTGAAAAAGGCGGCTGGGAATACATGGACAAGCTCCATCAAAACGTGGCCGTTTACACCCACTCAGGTTCGGCACCTTGCGTGCAAGCCGCCAAAGGTGAGCGTGTGATCGGCATCGGTTTTGACATGCGCGGCGCCAAAGAGAAAACGGCTGGTGCCCCCATCGACATCATTTTGGGTAAAGAAGGTGCTCCTTGGGATATGGAAGCCACAGCGATTGTCAAGGGCACCAAGAACTTGGCTGCTGCTCAAAAGTTGGCCGATTTTGCTGTGACCCAATCGGCGTACGAGATGTACGGCAAGTTTTACGCCATCGTGGGCTACCCCGGGATGAACCCCAGCCCACCTAACTACCCTGCCAGCGCAGACACCGCCATGATCAACTTGGACCTGAGCAAGATGGGGGCCGAGCGCGCTCGCATCTTGGCCGAGTGGACCAAGCGTTACGACAGCAAATCAGCTCCCAAAAAGTGATTTGACAACCGTTGAGGTGCATCGGGCTTCACTGCGCTTTGCACCCACTTGACCCAGGGGCGCTTCATCGGCGCCCCTCTTGCATTTAAAACAATTGAATGAGTGCCATGACTGCCCCTTACCTTGCCGTCCATGAGGTCAATAAGCGCTTCGGTGATTTCTGGGCCTTGCGCGATGTTTCGCTCAATATTGAGCCTGGTGAATTCGTGTGTTTTTTAGGTCCCTCCGGTTGCGGCAAAACCACCTTGCTTCGCATCATCGCCGGGCTGGAGCAACAAGACGGCGGCACCATCGTGCAAAAGGGCCGTGACATCTCGGGCTTGCCTCCGTCTCAGCGCGACTTTGGCATCGTGTTTCAGTCTTACGCCTTGTTCCCCAACTTGAATGTGCGCGAGAACGTCGGTTATGGCCTGCAAGGCAAAGACTGGCCACGCGATAAACGCCAAGCACGTGTGAATGAATTGCTGAACTTGGTGGGGTTGGCTGCCTCAGACCATCAGTACCCCGCCCAATTGTCGGGCGGTATGCAGCAACGCGTGGCCTTGGCCCGCGCTTTGGCCACTTCACCAGGTTTGTTGTTGCTGGACGAGCCTCTGAGCGCCCTGGATGCGCGGGTGCGTGCGCACTTGCGCACCGAACTTCGCCAGCTGCACCAACGCTTGGGCGTGACCACCATCATGGTCACACACGACCAAGAGGAAGCGCTGAGTTTGGCCGACCGGATCGTGGTGATGAACCAAGGCGGCATCGAGCAAGTGGGCACACCCCAAGAGATTTACCAACAGCCGCGCAGCGCCTTTGTGGCCGACTTTGTGGGCAAGACCAATCCCTTGCAAGCGCAATGGGTCTCACCGGGCAGATTCAATTGGCATGGACTGGAGTTGTCTTGCCAGCAATCCTCCGCGCTGACTTTGGGTGAAACCGTGACCTTGGCCCTCAGGCCAGAAGACATCGTGTTGCACGACAACGCCAACCCCGACGGGCAAGGTAACAACCGCTGCGAGGCCCACGTGCAGGACCTGGAGTTTTTGGGTGCCTTTTGCCGCGTGCGGGTGCACTTGCCCCAAAACGGCCAAAGTTTGGTGGCCGATGTACCTAGCGCACAAGCGCTTCGAATGGGCTTGAACACCCAACGCCCGTTGTTCATTGACCTGCCAGCCGATCGCATGCAGGTGTTTGGTCGCAGCGCAGGAGCCATTTGATGTGGGCGCACTGGCAGCGGGTGGACCGCGACGGGGCTTGGATGCGCTTGGGTGTGCTGCTGATGGGCCTGTGGCTGCTGGTCACCCTGGTCTTGCCATTGGGCACCTTGTTGGTCAAAAGTTTTGAAGACGCCCAAGGGGCTTGGGTTGGGCTGGACAATTACGCCCGCTACTTTGAGACCCCCGCGCTGACCAATTCCTTGTGGAACAGCTTGTGGGTGTCGGGCTTGGTCGCCCTCATCACTCTCAGTCTGGCCTATGTGTATGCCTACGCTTTGACGCGCAGCGCCATGCCAGGCAAAACCGTGTTCAAGGCCTTGGCATTGATCCCGATTTTGGCCCCCTCTTTGCTGCCCGCCATTTCATTGATTTACTTGTTTGGCAACCAAGGACTGCTCAACAGCTGGCTCATGGGCGGGTCCATTTACGGCCCACTGGGCATTGTGATTTCACAGGTTTTTTATTGCTTTCCACATGCCTTGATGATCTTGGTGGTGGCCCTGAGCATGGCCGATGCGCGGCATTATGAAGCCGCCAAAGTACTGGGCGCATCGCCCATTCGCAGCTTTTTCACGGTCACTTTGCCTGGCAGCAAGTACGGGCTGATCAGTGCGGGTTTTGTGGTCTTCACTTTGGCCATCACCGACTTTGGCATTCCCAAGGTCATTGGCGGCCGTTTCAATGTCTTGGCTACCGACATTTTCAAACAGGTCATTGGCCAGCAAAACTTTTCAATGGGCGCGGTGGTGGGCTTTGTCTTGCTCTTGCCGGCCGTCTTGGCTTTTGCGGCAGATCGGTGGGTGCAGCGCCGCCAAGTGGCTTTGCTCAACGGCCGCTCGGTGCCCTTGGTGCCGGTTCGACATGCACCGCGCGATGGGGCACTGTGGTTGTTTTGCGCGCTGGTGGCGGGCATGCTGCTGGTGGTATTGGGCATGGCGATATGGGCTTCCTTGGTCACGCGTTGGCCTTACAACCTGAGCCTGACCTGGGCCAACTACCAGTTTGAGGAATTCGACAGCGAAGGCTGGAAGGCTTACTTCAACTCCTTGCGTCTGGCCGCATGGACAGCAGTCGTGGGCACACTGGTGGTGTTCACAGGCGCATTTTTGATGGAAAAAACACGGGGCTTCGTTTGGGTGCGCAACACCACCCACCTGATGGCCATGCTCTCCATGGCGGTGCCCGGTTTGGTATTGGGTCTGTCCTATATTTTCTTTTTCAACACCCCGGGCCATCCACTGGGTTTTATTTACGGCACCATGGCCATTTTGGTCTTGAACTCGGTGGCGCACTTCTACACCGTCAGCCACATCACCGCAACGACAGCGCTCAAACAACTGGACAGTGAATTTGAATCGGTGACGGCCTCACTCAAGGTGTCCGTGGGCCGCATGTTCCGGCGCGTCACCGTGCCGGTGTGCTTACCAGCGGTGCTCGACATCAGCATTTATTTGTTTGTCAACGCCATGACGACTGTCTCCGCCGTGATCTTTTTGTACGGCTCCGACACCAAGTTGGCCGCTGTGTCCATCGTGCACATGGACGAGGCAGGTTTCACCGCAGCTGCTGCTGCCATGGCAGTGGTTATCGTGGCCACCTCCGCAACCGTGAAGTTGCTGCACAGCTTGCTGACCCATCAATTCAGAAAATCCACCCAAGCCTGGCGTGTTCGCTGATCGCAGTTCAATCTTTCTCCCAAGCCATTTATGACCCCCATTGCCACACCACAACCCCAACTGGAAGCCGTCATCTTTGACTGGGCCGGCACCATGGTGGACTTTGGTTCTTTTGCGCCCACCCAAATTTTTGTGGATGCCTTTGCGCAAGCCTATGGTTTTGAGCTGAGCTTGGAAGAAGCCCGCAGGCCCATGGGCTTGGGCAAATGGCAGCACATCGAAGCCTTAGGTCAAGACCCCGATGTGGGCCCACGCTGGGTCGCCCAATTTGGCCGACCCATGTCAGAAGACGATGTGCGCCACATTTACGACACCTTCATTCCGCTTCAGGTCGAGCGTGTAGGGGCGCACAGTGACTTGATCCCCGGCGCTTTGGAGTTGGTGAACGCATTGCGCCGCCAGGGCCTGAAGATTGGCTCCACTACAGGCTACCCGCGCCAGGTGATGCAACGCCTCATGGTGCTGGCGGCTGAGAGCGGCTACGAACCCGACTGCACTGTGTGCGCCGACGATTTGGCTGCAGGCGCGCGGCCAGGTCCCTGGATGGCGCTGGCCTGCGTGCAAGATTTACACATTGGTGCCGTGTCGCACTGCGTCAAGGTGGACGACACCGTGCCAGGCATTGCCGAAGGCCTGAACGCGGGCATGTGGACGGTGGGCCTGGCGTTGTCTGGCAGCCCAGCGGGTTGGACACAGGCTGAATATGAACAAGCCGATGAGGCCACACGGCGCGCCGTGCGCGAGCGCGTGACACCCATTTTTGAAGCCGCCGGCGCGCATTTTGTGATCGACACGGTGGCCGATTTGCCTGCCGTGCTGCGTGAGATTGAAGAGCGCTTGGCCCTGGGCCTGCGCCCCTGAAAGAAAGCCTGAACATGAACGAGACAACAACGCATTACGACTTGGTGGTGGTGGGCGCAGGCATTGTGGGCCTGGCCACGGCCTGGACAGCCCGGCAGCGCGGCCTGCGCGTCGCCGTGGTCGAGCGCAATGCCAAAGCCATTGGTGCCTCGGTGCGCAATTTTGGCTTCATCACTGTGACGGGCCAACGCCGTGGTGAGCACTGGCAGCGGGCCAAAGACACGGCGGCGATTTGGCGCGATGTGGCCCCCCAGGCGGGCATTGAAGTGGTGCACGAAGGCCTGCTGATGCTGGCCCAACGCCCCGAAGCCGTGGCGGTTTTGGAGGCGCTGATGGCCACTGAAATGGGCGAAGGCTGCAATTTGATCAACGCCAAAACCGCTGCACGCGACTGGCCCTGGCTGCAATCGGGCATTGCACTGTTGCACAGCCCACACGAGTGCCGGGTGGAGTCGCGTGACGCCATTCCCCGCCTGAGCCACTGGCTCGAGCACAGCCTGGGCGTGGACTTTTTTTGGAACACGCCCGTACTGGGCATCGACTTGCCGCACATCACCACCAGCCGTGGCCGCCTGCGTGCCGAGCGCTGCGTGGTCTGCCCAGGCAACGATTTGAATGCCTTGTACCCCGACGTGCTGGCCCAAGCAGGTATACGCCAATGCACTTTGCAAATGATGCGGGTGTCACCCAGTCAAGTGCTCAAACTGCCCAGCGCTGTCATGTCTGATTTGAGCCTGATCCGCTACGAAGGCTATGCCGACTTGCCCGAGGCTCAGCCCTTGAAAGCGCGTTTGCAGGTTGAACAGGCGGACCACCTGGCCCAAGGCATCCATTTGATCGTGGTGCAGTCAGCTGATGGCTCGTTGGTGGTGGGCGACAGCCATGTGTATGGCGATGCCGAATCGCCTTTTGCCAGCGCGCAAACCGAAGACCTGATCATGGACGAGTTTCACCAGGTGTTGAATTTGCCCAAGGCCAAAGTGACCGAGCGCTGGGTAGGCAGCTACGCTTCGGCCCAAGATGTGGTGTTCAAAGCCCAGCCCAGTGCGGGTGTGGCCGTTGGCGTGGTCACGGGGGGCACAGGGGCATCGACCTCGTTTGCATTGGCCAGGGAGTTGCTCGACTTGGCGCTGGGGGCATGAACACTGTGGGCGCTTTGAGGCGTCGCCGCTTGGAGATCAAGACTTGAAGTTGACCAAGGCCACGCCCAGCACGATGAACATCAAACCCGTGATTTGGTACACCGACAAACTTTGTTTGTGTAAAAAGTATGCGATCACCGACACCAGCACAATGCCCAGCCCAGACCAAATGCCATAGGCCACGCCCACCGGAATCACTTTGACCGCCACCGATAAAAAATAGAACGCCACCGCATAAGCCACCACCACCAGCACTGAGGGCAAGGGCCGTGTGAAGCTGTCGGTGGACTTGAGTGTTGAGGTGGCGATCACTTCAGCGGAGATGGCCAAAGCCAATGCCAAGTAGGGCGTCATGCGGGTGTCTTTCCTTCATTGGCTGTTAGAGGCCAATAGCAGTTCATCTTAAATCAGAGGTTTGAAAGCATTGTGACGAATTGGGTCTTAGGGGTGGTTTTGTTGGCGGCTCTGATGCACGCCTTTTGGAATTCACTGATCAGCCACGCCAGCAATAAATCGCTGTTCACCATGGCCTTGCATGTGTGCAGCGCTGTGCTGGCCGTTCCAATGCTTTGGGTGGTGGGGTGGCCATCCGACGCCAGCTACCCTCACCTGTTGGCGTCCATTTTGTTGCATGGCCTGTACATCTATGTGCTGACCAAGGTGTACACCCACAGCGCTTTTGGCTCCGCCTACATCGTGATGCGCGGCATGGCCCCTTTGTTTGTGATGTTGATCTCTTTGCTGGCTTTAGGCGAGTCGTTTGACACGCGCGCCTTGGCGGGTTTGTTGTGCCTGAGTTTGGGCATTTTGTTTTTGTTACGCACCTATGCCACCCCACAAGCCCAACTGTTTGCCACGCTCAAAGGCAGTCACCTGCAGTTTGCCCTGCTCAACGCGGTGGTCATTGCGGCCTACACCGTGGTCGATGGTGCGGGCGCTCGCTTGTCGGGCAACCCCATGGCCTACGTCTTGGCCTCGGCGGTGTTTGAGCCCATCTTGGTTTACCTGCTGGCCTACCGCCAACAAACCCGAGCGCTTTGGCAATTTTCAAAACACAACGCGGGCTTGATTGTGCTGGGTTCGTCCATCTCCATCACCGGTTACTCGATGGTGCTGTGGGCCATGACGGTCTCGCCCATCGCTTTGGTGTCGGCCTTGCGCGAGACTTCTGTGGTGTTTGCCATGCTTATCTCCATTTTCTGGTTCAAAGAAGGCCGCTTTGCACCGGCGGCCATATCCTCTTTGCTGGTGCTGGTGGGTGTTTATTTTTTAAAAGCTTGAGCCATGAAAAAAACCATCGCCATTTTTGACCTCGACAAAACCCTGATCCCGTTTGACTGCGACGAGGCTTGGGGCCTTTTCTTGCACGAACGCGGCTTGGCTGGCCCCGACTTTTTGAGCCGACAGGCCACATTTTTTGCACAGTACGACGCGGGCACGCTCGACATCCACGAATACCAAAGGTTTTCCATCGCCGCCACCATCCAAGCCGGACCGATAGTGGCCCAGCAGGCTCTAGCGGAATTTGTCGAGCAACGCGTGCGCCCCCGCTTTGAAACTAGCGTGATGCAACTGATCGATTCACACAGAGAGCAAGGTCACCACCTCTTGGTCATCACCGCCACCAATGTGTTTGTGAGCCGCGCCGTGGTCGATGCGCTGGGAATTGCTGACCTGTTGGCGATTGACTTGGCTGTAGATGAGCAGGGCTGGTTCACCGGCCAAATTGAAGGCACGCCCTCTTTCAGAGAAGGCAAGGTCACTCGCTTGCACACCTGGCTGGCCGCCCAAGGCTGGCAGCGCTCTGATGTGGTGCTCCACTTTTACTCTGACTCGGCCAATGACCTGCCCTTGCTCGCCGTGGCCGACTACCCAGTGGCCACCAATCCCTCGCCCGATTTGCGCGCGCATGCCCTGCGCCAGGGCTGGCCAGTGTTGGACTTGTTCGCTTCGTAAATGCTCATGCGCGCCGCCCCATCTATCGCCGCCGGATCTTGGCCAACGCTTCAACAACTTCAAAAACCGCTTGGTTGTTGATGTCTTGGACATGCTGCTTGAATCTGGGCAGATCGCTCAGCACACCATCGACTGCGCCCGGGAGTTCACTGACCGCGCCAATCACCTTGCCCAATTGGTTCTCTTCCACCCAAGTCGGGTTGTACCGCTCTTGCGGCATGGTGGCGGCATTGCGGAAGGTGATGACCGGCAGCCCCATGTGCACGGCCTCGCTCAAACTGCCTGGGCCGGGCTTGCCCACAAAGTAGTCGCTCAGCTGCATCAACTGATCGATGTCTTTGGTAAAGCCCAAGACCAGGTGCTGACCTGAAGATGATTGCGCCGCCATTTTTTGCGCCAAGGCGCTGTTGTGCCCCGCTACAAAAATCAGTTGCTGGTCGGGCAAGGAACTTGCAATTTTGAGCATCTCATTGGAGCCGTGGCCGCCAAACAGCACCAAACCGGTGGGGCGCATGGGGTCTAGGCCCCAATCTGCGTAACGGCTGACTTTATCTACACATGGCTTGCGGTAAAAACTCGGGCGAAGAATCATCCCGGATGTCTGGATGATGGCTGTGGCGTCATAACCCAAACCTGCAGCCTGAGAGGCAGCGAACCCAGTGCCGCAGATGATGTGCTGAGCCTGGTTCGGCTCCATCCAGAAATTGGGGGGGTAATCGGCCATGTCGGTCAGGACCGTGACATAGGGAACGCCCGGCAACTCGTCGCGCAGCGCCTCGTACATGACCTTGTTGAAATTGGGCACCAGCGAGACCACCAACTGCGGCTGTGTATTGCGCCAGAACGATCGCATCTTTTTTTTGAGCTGGGGAAAAGTCAGCCGAATCATGGCTTGGAAAAGCTTGAGCTCGGTGGCCAGGCCCCGCGTCCAGCCGCGCTTCAGACGCATGTTGTACAGGTCTTCAGGCGCAAAGCCTGTCAATTTTTGGTAATAACGGTCTGAGTCAATGACTTCAAACAAATTCACCAGTGTCACAGCCCAGTCGGGATGCGTTTGGGCGATGACTTCCTGCAACGCCAGTGCGGCCGAACGGTGGCCGCCTCCAGCATTGAAATAAATGAGCTGAACTTCGTTTGCCATGGCTGTGCAGCTTGCCGGATGCGAATGACATGGGCGTGACCAAGACCCTCTTTGACTCCTGATGGAGGTTGTCATCGTTTTGAATTTTTTTTGCCATATTGAGTTCACAAAAATTTCATAAATGATGAAATCAATGCATCCATACTCAACGCTTTTTGAGTTTGAACATGCGCGCCATCAAAAAAGTCCGACAGCTTATTGCCCGAGAGCCCTTGAATCCGACGGCTCAGATTTTCGCCAAATTGATTTCTTCCTTGGTTGATGAAGTGGATTTCGCGCTGAAGGATCTGTATGAACTCAGCAACTCCGATTTCGAACTGGCCATGGACATCCTGCAAGAGTGGCGGCTCGATCGCTACTACATGGGCAAAGCCAAAACTTTCGATGTGGCCATGCAAGCCCTGCAGTTGAACCAACCCCAAACGAACAAGCCCAAGGCTTGAGGCTTCGTCAATTTTCAAGTCAGGAATGGATTCATGCGAATTGCTTCATTTGTGGGACAAAAAGGCGGTGTTGGCAAAAGCACTCTGGCCCGCGTCTTGGCCGTGGCGGCCGCCCGTGCGCAGCACAAGGTGCTGATCGGTGACTTCGATTTGGAGCAACTCACCTGTGTGGAGTGGGGTGCCCTGCGGATGCGCAACGGCATCGAGCCGGAAATCGAAGCGCGCGCATTCAAGAGCCTGAAAAAACTGCGCAAAACAGTCGAAGGCTATGACCTGGTGGTGGTGGACACGCGGGGACTGGCCGATGAGTTGACCGACGATGTCAGCCGCGAAAGTGACGTGGTGTTCCTGCCCACGGGCACCTCCATGGACGATCTTCGCCCTACTCTGGCTTTGGCACGCAAGCTGGCCAAAACCCGTTCCGTGAGCAACAAGATCGTCATTGTGTTGTCCAAAACCGGCCGTTCGGAGCGCCTGCTCGAACAAGCTGAGGCCACCATTGCCGAGGCGGGTTTTGACATGCTCAATGCCGTCTGGCCCGAGCGTGACGGCTTTCAAGCCGACTTGGATGTGGGCCGGGCTGGCAGCGAGTCGAGCAACCCGCACCTCAAGCAAGCGGCCCAAGATGTAGAGCAGGCCCTGCTGACTTTGGCGATGGCCTGATTTTTTCTGCACAGTTGTGCTGCGTCAGCATTCGTGTTGGCTTATATTGGCTCATTTCAAGACCTATGGAATGAACCATGCCCGCTACGCTTTCTGTTGGCCACGTCCTCATCGCCTTGACCAGTTCACTGGCCCTGAACGCCTGGGCCGTGGAAGTGGTCTTTCAGCCAGTATCACCCAATGTCTTCGCCTATGTGGGCGACACCGAAGGCCGCACCTATGACAACGAGGCCTTGAATGCCAACTTGGGACTGGTGGTGACGCCTGAGGGCGCATTGTTGATCGACAGCGGCGCCAGCCTGGAAGGCGCACAAAAAATTGCCGAAGCCGCGAAAAATGTGACCAACCAACCCATCCGATGGGTCATCAACACAGGTGGACAAGACCACCGCTGGATGGGCAACGGCTTCTTCAAGAACCAAGGCGCCGAGATCCTGGCCCATGCCAATGGCCAAGCCGACATGACAGCCCGAGGCCCTGAGCACCTGCGCAGCAACGCGCCCGTGCTCAAAGAGAGATTGGCAGGCACCGATGTCGTGCTGCCCACCCGCTGGCTGACCGAGGCCGACACCCCGCTCCAATGGGGCGGCGTGACGGTGCAGGTGGTGCACCGGGGCGGCGGCCACACGCCTGGCGACAGTATGGTCTGGTTGCCGCAAAGCGGTGTGGTGTTCACCGGCGATGTGGTCTATGTGGACCGCATTTTGGGCCTGCACCCGGTCAGCAAAACCAAGACCTGGGTTCAGTCATTTGCCGCACTGCAAGCGCTCAAGCCCCAAGTGGTGGTGCCCGGCCATGGCCGTGTGACCACCTTGGCGCAAGCCCAAAAGGACACCGGGGCCTTGCTCACCGCTTTGAGGGCACACATGGGCAAAGCCGTGGATGTGGGCACCGACATTGGCGCGGCCGTCAAAAGCTTCGATGCAGCACCTTTTAAGCACCTGCAGCATGTGGATGTCTGGCTGCCCCAGCTGGCCAACCGCACTTACCTGGAAATGGAAATGGAGTAAACCGTGGCCCAAGTCCCCAACAAATCCGAAAACGCCATGCGCAAGCAGCACGAGTTGCCCATGTCTTTTGCAACACGCAGACAACTGACCCTGGGTTTGGGGCTGGGTGCCTTGTGGCCTTGGGGCAGCGCACAAGCCCAAAGCCCCTCCGAAGCAGCCCTGGAAGCCATGGCACCTGCCATGCCGCGAGTGGGCGACGTTTTGAAAGTGCCGTCCATCCGTTTGCTCACGGGCCAAGACTTTCTACACGAACGCCAGCCTTTGCTGCTGTATTGGTGGTCCAGCACCTGCCCATTTTGTGCCCTGCAAAGCCCCAGCATGCAGGCCTTGTGGCAGTCGCAAAAAAGTCGGGGCCTGCGCATGCTGGCCTTGTCCATCGACAAGAAGACCGAAGACGCGCAGGCTTACCTGCAAAAACGGGGTTACACCTTCCCGGCAGCTTGGGCCAGCCCCGAGTGGCGCAAACAATTTCCCAAGCCCAAAGGCTTGCCCATCACGCTCTTGATGAACAGCCAGCACCAAGTGCTGCTGGCTGAAAAGGGCCAAATGTTCGCCGAGGACGTCGAGGCCATCCCTCGCTTGCTCTGAACACTTGGCCCTTTGGCTTTACAGCCCGATCACACCACCATCTTTGCGGGTGATCACGATGGTGGCCGAACGTGGGCGGCCTTGTGGACCATAACCCGCATTGCCTGGCCACATGCTTTGAGGTGCCGCGCCCGAAGCCAATGGCTTGGACAATTCACCTGGGTGCTGGATGTTGACAAACAAGGTACGGCCATCAGCGGTCTCAGTGATGCCCGTGACTTCTGCACCTTGGGGTGCCACCAGGAATCGGCGCAGCTTGGCTTCGCCCAATGCAGCGCCCACAAAAGTCTCTTGCGTGCCGCTTTGCTCAGTACCACCCACCACCATTTTGTTTTTCACGGTCACTTTGCCGCCGTCGCCCACTTGGCCCGGAATGGCGGCCAGCATCATGCAGTTGGTCTCGTCGGTGAAAGCGCCGTCGTCGGTCTGGATCCAGCAAATGCCGGTGGCTTTGCTGAACCACAAGCCGTCTGGCGAAGAAAACGAATTCTTGGCGGTCAGGCCCGACAGGTTGGCATCGCCCGAGTCTTCTTCAGCGCCGAACAAGAAAATGTCCCACGCAAAGGTCTTGGCCGCGGCTTGGCTGCCGGCTTCCTTGAAGCGGATGATGTGGCCGTTGGGGTTGCCTGCGCCTTTTTTGCCGTCCATGTCCGTGTAAGCACGGGGGTTGGCCGGATCGACTTTGGCAGGTGTGCGATTGGATGCGCTGTTGTTGGTCAACGCGAAGTAAATTTCACCGTTGCGGTGGTTGACAGCACCCCACTCTGGACGGTCCATCTTGGTCGCACCCACGGCGTCTGCTGCAAAGCGGGCATTGACATACACATCGCCCTGGTTGGCGAACTTGTAGGCGCTGTTATTGGCGATGCGCGGATCAGCGATCGTCAGCTCCAGCCACTCACCTTGGCCCGTGGCGTTGAAGCGTGCTGCGTACAGCTTGCCCTCACTCAGGTACTTGTCACCGGCCACCAATCCACCACCCACGTCGCGGGGGTCCCACACCGCTGTGCTCACGAACTTGTAGATGTATTCGTTGCGCGAGTCGCAGCCCATGTAAAACGCCAAAGGCTCGCCTGCCTTGGGCACACCACAAACGGCCGCTTCGTGCGCAAAGCGGCCCATGGCCACGCGCTTGGCGGGTGTGGAGTTGGGTGACAAGGGATCGATTTCGACGTTGAAGCCAAAAGTGTTGGCTTCGTTGCGGAAGTCTTTTTCTGCGTTGGCGCCAGTGGCCGCCAAGTTCCAACGGGCAAAACGGTCGTCAGTGGCCGATACGGTGTGCCAGCCTTGGCTGGCAGCTTTCTTGACACCCGCTGCGGGTGCGGCAGAAGCGACGCCGTAGCGCTTGCGCGAAGCCACCTCTTTGGCAGGGAGTGCAGCGCCATTGGCCGTGGCTTGAAAATAGTAAGCCCAGTTTTCTTCACAGCCCAAATAAGTGCCCCAAGGTGTTTTGCCATGGCCGCAGTTGTTCAGCGTGCCACGCGCCATGGCGCCTGCAGTGTCCCAGCGGGTGACCATGAAGCTGCGGATCACATTGATGTCGGCGCGGGGGCCGCTGATGCGCACGGGGGTTTGTGCAGTGATGCGGCGGTTCAGCGGCGAGTCTTGCTTGATGCGCCAGCCTTGGGGCGTCTTGACAATCTCGACCACTGACACACCGTGGTGGTTGATTTCTTTGAGCACTTCCAACTCAGGGCGAGTACCCAAGTCCCAGTTGCCGAATTGAGAAAACTTTTTGCCAGCCTTGCCGTTGGACGTTTGACCGTTGGGGTGCATGAAATGGGCGTCGGCCGAGCTTTCGTGGTTCACACACAGCACAGCGCGACTGGTTTCTTTTTCGGAATAACGGCCGTTGGCGTCGATGTAATAGATGTCCATGCCGTCGTGGTGATCGCCCACGCGGCGCGACCAGTCGTCGGCTTCCGTGCCCTTGTTCGAATAAGCGGCCAAGGCCGAGTCCAGCGCGTCGCCTGTAGCGTGCAAAACACTGTATTGGTAGCCGGGTGGCAGCATCACGTTGTCGAGCAAGCTCTTTTCAACAGAGGGAAAGCCCAGCGCCTTGGGCGCAGCGGCCATGCCCGAAGTCAAAGTGGCGCAACCGGGCAGCATGGCCAGGCCAGCCAAGCCCAAGCCACCGCGAAACAAACCGCGGCGCATGGGGTTTTGCAGGGATTGGCTCAGGACATCCTGGAAATGGGGGTTGTTTGAGGTGTTGTGAATGGGGTCGTGGTCGTTGTGTGACATGTCGTATTTAAAGGGTAATTTCAATGAGAAGTGCCCCTTGCGGGGCACTCAAGGTTTTAGCGATGCTCAGTGGGGATCAGAGACCGATCACACCACCGTCTGTGCGGGTGATCACGATGGTGGCAGAACGTGGGCGACCTTTCGGGCCGTAACCTGCGTTGCCTGGCCACTGGCTGGTGTGTGTGAAGTCCGTGGCTGTACCAATTGCGGTGGTGTTTTCACCAGGGTGCTGGATGTTCACGAAGATGGTTTTGCCGTCGGCCGTTTCCGTGATCCCGGTGACCTCAGCACCTTTGGGTGCCACCAAGAATCGGCGCAAATTGGCTTCACCCAAAGCTGCACCGATGAAGGTATCTTGCTTGGCCGTTACTTCGGTGCCGCTGACCACCATCTTGTTCTCGACACTGATCTTGGAGCCATCGCCCACCTTACCAGGAATGGCCGCCAACAACATGCAGTTGGTTTCGTCGGTGTAGGCACCGTCATCGGTCTGAATCCAGCATATGCCCGTGGCCTTGGAGAACCACAAACCGTCTGGCGAAGAAAAGCTGTTTTTGGCCGTCAAGCCCGAGAGGTTCACGTTGGCAGGCATGTCCTCTTCGGCGCCAAACAAGAAGATGTCCCAGTTGAAGGCCGTTGCGGTCGACAAATTGTCTTTTTCTTTCCAGCGGATGATGTGGCCGTTAGGGTTACCTGTGCCTTTTTTACCGTCAGCATCTGCATAGCCACGTGGATTGACGGCATCGGTTTTGCCGGGCGTGCGGTTGGCGCTGCTGTTGTTGGTGAGGGTCATGTAGATCTCACCATTGGCAGGGTTGACTGCGCCCCACTCAGGGCGGTCCATCTTGGTGGCGCCCACGGCATCAGCGGCGTGGCGAGCATTGATGAACACATCGGCCTGGTTGGCAAACGAGTAGGTTGCGTAGCCAGAGATGCGCGGATCGGTGATTGTCAGCTCGATCCAAGTGCCTGTGCCATCGGCATTGAATTTGGCAGCGTACAGCTTACCTTCGTTCAGGTACTTGTCACCGGCAGCCATACCACCACCAATGTCTTTCTCGTCCCAGTTGGCGGCAGATACGAATTTATAGATGTACTCGTTGCGAGAATCACAGCCTTGGTAGACAGCCAATGGCTTGCCCACAACCGGCAGACCAAAAACCGCAGCCTCATGGGCAAAACGGCCCATGGCCACGCGCTTGGCAGGTGTGCCATTGGTCAGCGGATCGATTTCGACGTTAAAGCCAAAAGTGTTGGGTTCGTTGCGGAAGTCGTCCGCTGCACCGCTGCCAATTGGGGCGATGTTCCAACGTGAAAACCGGTTGTCGGTCTCAGAAGGTGTGTACCAGCCTTGGCCCGATCCGGATGTGGCGGTGGCAGACAGTGCTGCACGGGCTACGCCATAGCGGCGACGTGACTCGGCAGTTTTGGCATCTACTGCATTGGATCCCACGGGCATGTTGAAATAAACCGCCCAGTTTTCTTCGCAAGCCAGGTAAGTGCCCCAAGGGGTAATGCCGTGGCCGCAGTTGTTCAAGGTGCCGCGAGCGGTCGCGCCAGTCGTGTCAAACGCCGTGACCATGAAATTCTTGATGTCGTCCATGTGTGCTGCGGGGCCTGCGATGCGCACAGGGGTTTGGGCTGTGACACGGCGGTTGTACAAGGAGTCCACCACATAGGTCCAGCTTGTATCGCTCTTGCGCAGTTCGACGACCGACACACCATGGTGGTTGATTTCTTTGAGCACTTCCAGTGCTGGACGAGTGCCCAAGTCCCAGTTACCAAACTGCGAAAACTTTTTACCATTCACGCCGTTGCTGGTTTGGCCATTGGGGTGGAAGAAGTGGGCATCGGCCGAGCTCTCGTGGTTCACGGCCAACACAGCGCGGTCTGTGGGCTTGGTGCTGTACTTGCCGTCAGCACCGATGTAGTAGAAATCCATGCCGTCGTGGTGGTCACCCACACGCATGCTCCACTCGTCGGTCTCAGTGCCCAAGTTGGAGTAAGCAGGGATGCTCGAGACCAAACGGTCACCTGTGGCGTGCAACACGGTGTAGGTGTAGCCAGGTGGCAGGATCACGTTGTCCAGAATGCTTTTGCCAACGGCTGTGAAAGCCAAGCCTGCAGCAGGTGCGCTTGAGCTGCTGCCACCACAGGCGGCCAACATGGGCAAGCTGCCCACAGCCAGCAAGCCCACACCGCCTTTGAAGAGGCTGCGGCGGCTGATGCTGGCTTGGGCCAGCACATCGTTGAAATGCTCGTTGTTCGAAACGTTGGTGTTGTCGTCCGGATGATGCGCCATGTTGAAAGCTCCATTGGTTTGAGGTGAGAAAGATGGCTTATCTTTGTCAATGGATGTGACTCTTCAATGACGATGTTTAAAAAACTAAAAATTTTTATAAATTCACATAATCGTCATATTGACCTGTACCAATTCATCCTTTCACGTCCATCAGGTGAAGCCCATGCTGTCTGGTCATATCCAATTTTTAAAACCACTTCTGGTGTTGACGATGCTTGGCCTTTTGAGCGCGTGCGGTGGCTCAGCTTCGGGAGCTACAGCGGCGGAAGGAACAGCCCCGGTGACCATCCCAGTCACGGGAGCGGTCATGCTCAGGGCACCGGTTTTGTCTTTCAACGACACAGGCATCAGCGTGACCGATGGCGTCACTCAAAACGGTTTGTGGGCGGTTGACAGTGCAGGCATCGACTGGGAGTTTTCTTTGGACATGGGCGGCACCTGGAGCCGAGGCGTTGGCTCCACGTTTGAAGTCAAGGGCGATGGTGCCAAGATGATTTGGGTGCGTGCCTACGATGAGGCAGGCAATACATCCGAGATCGTTCGGGTCAACTGCGTGTTGGACACCACACCACCTGCTTCTGTTGGGGCTCAAGCCCGGACAGAAGGCGTGACCAACACGCTGCAGCTCTCAGGCATAGAGCCAGGCGCCCGCTGGGAATATGCGCTTGACCCACAAGGCGCATGGATGCCCGGCAGGGGCGCAAGCTTGGGAACATTGGGCAACGGCATCTCCACCGTGTGGCTTCGTCAGGTGGATATGGCTGGCAACGCCTCTTCGCCTGAAGCCTTTGACTTGATCAAGGCTGACAGGCTGAGTCATGAGGCCTCAGGTGACCCCTTGCAGCCCAGTGTGTTGGCGCAAGGTCTGCAAACCATGCTGATCCATGGGGTGGTGGTGCGAGGTGATGCCGACTATGTGCGGTGGGACACTCCCGAAGGTCAGCAGCTGTTGTCGGTCAAATTGGTGCAGTATGTGTCAGAAGACGCCATCGCTTTTTATGCGTTGCAACGCAAGCAAGCTTTTGATGCGGGCATCGATGTCTCGCGCATGCTGGTTTACGGTCACATGGGGCCCAGTGATTTGGGGCGCAATGTATTGGCCAATGTACCCAAGACTGCATTAGGTGAAGGGGCCATGACGCTGTGGTTTCAACAAACCGGTCCGCTGCCGACCCAATACGCCATCGAGGTGGTGCTCACACCAGCGAATTGAGCTGCTGCCCGGATAGTCTAAAAGCTCATCGAAAACGCCATTTCACGCCCACCTGCAATCTTTTGCTTTGCGGCTCAAAAGCACCTTGGACCTCTCCACCCACGATGACCAAATGAACATCCGAATCGTCCAGCCAGGCCCAACGGGCATAAGGCTGCAGCTCGCCCATCGCGGTCTTCAAGTGGGTGCTGGCTTGCACATATGCGCCTTTGCGCTGGGTATTGCGAACATCTTGCAAACTGGCATTGACTTGCGAGAGTTTGGACTCATGCGTCCCCCACAACAACCAACCAGCATCGACGGCCCATGGCCGCTCGCCAAGCGACTGCCAGCGCACAGGCAGCCATATTTGGGTGGACAGTCGGTCATAACCACCAAAACCCAAACTGGTTGTGCCGCGCAAGAAGTTGAAGTGGGTGTGCAGTGCCAATCCGTATTGCCATTGCGGCCATGTCTGTGAGCTGGTGAGGACGCGCCATCGCGTGTCGATGTTGGGCACAGCCTCCAAGGTGCCCGTTTGTGTGCTGCTGTAATTTTGCAACGCCACAGCAGCGTCGGCCTCCAAACGGTAAGCCCCTTTGTTTGGACTTTGCCAGTGCAAACCCAGCTCCGGGCCTGACAGTTGCATTTGTGATTCGCTGTAATGCTGCCAACCCAAAGCCAATTGCCAAGTACCTGACGGCGCTTGAGACGCCGTCTGTGCCATCGCCTGGGCCTGAGCCAACAAAAGTACGCACGCAGTCAGCACAGGCTGGGTCCAATCCTTGGAACACATTTTCGACAGGAATATCATGGCGAGGCCTTCGTTGACAGGTATCTGGCGACCCAGACCCTTTGGATGATGCGCGAAGTCTTTGACTGTTTGAAGACATGGCCCCTCAGTCTCAACCCACACGACCCAAGTTACAAAATCTCCCGCACTTCGTCCGTTTGTCATCGAACTGACACGTTCAGCCGTGACAATTCGATAATCATCGATATGTGGAATAAGGATCAGCCATGAAAGTCGGCATCAACGGAATGGGCCGCATCGGCCGTTTGGCCCTGCGTGCGGCCATGGGCGCTGCCGAGCGCCAATCAGACGACCCTCGCGCAGGCAACCGCCTAGAGGTGGTGCACCTGAACGAACTCAAAGGCGGCGCAGCGGCCACGGCGCATTTGCTGGCGTTTGACAGCGTGCAAGGCAAATGGCGCGAGCGCATTGAGGCGGAAGGCGACAGCCAGATCCACATTGGCGATCGCACCCTGGGCTTTTCGTCGCACTCCAACCCGGCCGATATTCCTTGGGGCGATATGGGTGTGGACTTGGTGCTGGAATGCACGGGCAAGTTTTTAACGCCCGAGACGATTCAGGGCCATCTGGACCGCGGCGCCAAGCGAGTGATCGTGGCCGCCCCTGTCAAAGTAGGCGATGTGCTGAACATCGTGGTGGGCATCAACCACACGCTGTACAACCCGGCCAAAGACCGCATCGTCACCGCCGCATCCTGCACCACCAACTGCCTGGCCCCGGTGGTCAAAGTTGTTCACGAAGCCATTGGCATCCGTCACGGCCAGATCACCACCATCCACGACCCGACCAACACCAACTTGGTGGTCGATGCCCCACACAAAGACCTGCGCCGCGCCCGCAGCGCCATGGTCAGCCTGGCCCCCACCACCACCGGCAGCGCCACGGCGATTGCCTTGATCTACCCCGAACTCAAGGGCAAGCTCAATGGCCACGCGGTGCGTGCCCCGGTGCTCAACGCATCGCTCACCGACTGTGTGTTCGAGATGAAGCGCGAGACCAGTGCCGAAGAGGTCAACGCCTTGTTTGCAGCAGCTGCAACAGGCCCATTGGCGGGCATCTTGGGTTACGAAGAGCGCCCCTTGGTGAGTGCCGACTACGCTCGCGACACGCGCAGCAGTATTGTGGACGCGTTGTCTACATTGGTGACCGACGGCACATTGCTCAAGGTCTACGCTTGGTACGACAACGAAATGGGCTACGCCTGCCGCATGGTCGATTTGGCTTGCCACATGAACGAAGTCGGCATCTGAGATGAACGCGGCTGAACGCCATTACGGCATCGTCACCGCGGCCTATTGGGGCTTCACCCTGACCGACGGCGCTTTGCGCATGTTGGTGCTGCTGCACTTTTACAAGCTGGGTTACTCGCCGTTCACGTTGGCGTTTTTGTTCTTGCTCTACGAAGGTGCGGGCGTATTGGCCAACCTGATTGGCGGCTGGCTGGCCACGCGGTATGGCATTGCCCGCATGCTCACCGTGGGCCTGGTCACACAAATCATCGGCTTTGGTTTGCTCTCGGCCCTGCAGCCGGAGTGGACAGCGGCCATGTCGGTGGCTTGGGTGGTGTTGGCGCAAGGCGTGTGCGGTGTGGCCAAAGACCTGACCAAAACGGCCAGCAAATCGGCCATCAAGATCACGCAGGCGCAAGCCAAAGACCAAGGCAATGGGCAACTGTTCAAGTGGGTGGCCTGGTTCACAGGCAGCAAAAACGCCATGAAAGGCTTCGGCTTTTTTCTGGGCGGATTGCTGCTGGAGACACTGGGTTTTCAGGGCTCGCTCTGGGCCATGTCCGGCCTGTTGGCCTTGGTGCTGGTGGGTGTGGTGAGCAGCTTGCCACCGATGATGGGCAAGAGCAAACCATCGGGCTCGGCCAAAGAGCTGTTTGCCAAAAACCCAGGCATCAACGCGCTGGCGGCTGCACGCGTGGCGTTGTTTGGGGCGCGTGATGTGTGGTTTGTCGTGGGTGTGCCCGTGTTCCTCTACTCGGTGGGATGGACTTTCACCATGGTGGGCGGCTTTTTGGCCGCGTGGACCATTGGCTATGGCCTGGTGCAGGCGCTGGCGCCTCAGATCGTGCGCCGCAGCGCCGATGGCCTGAGCCGAGAAGTGCCCGCTGCACGCTGGTGGTCGGCGGCTCTCATGCTCATTCCGTTGGGCATTGCCGCAGCCATGTGGCTGCAAGCGCCGCAGCTGCAGTGGTGGGTGGTGGGGGGCCTGAGTCTGTTTGGCTTTGCTTTTGCCATCAATTCATCGGTGCACAGTTATTTGGTGCTGGCCTATGCTGGCTCTGAAAAAGCGGCTGAAGACGTGGGCTTTTATTACGCGGCCAATGCACTAGGTCGATTCATGGGTACGCTGCTGTCGGGCTTGCTCTACCAATGGGGTGGCCTGATGTATGCGCTCTTGGGCTCGGCTTTGATGCTGCTTTTATGCTGGCTGGCCACGCTCAGATTGCCCATGGGCTTGCTCACCCACACACCTGCACAAAAGGCCGCGCCATGAACCCCGTTTCTTTATTCAGCGTCATGGACGAGGACGTGGCCGTCAAGGCCTTGGCGGCATTGGCACAAAGCTCGCGCTTGAAGGTGTTTCGTGCCATCGTGGGCACGGGGCCAGAGGGCATCCAGCCCGGGCAGTTGTCCGCTGCGCTCGACATTCCGGCCAACACGCTGTCGTTTCACCTCAAAGAACTGCACCACGCGGCCTTGGTCAGTGTGCAGCGCGAGGGCCGTTTTTTGCGCTACCGCGCCGACCTGGGCGCCATGCAAAGCCTGATGGACTTTTTGACCGCTCACTGCTGCCAGGGTGTGCCCTGCGGCGATGCCATCAACCTCACTTGCGAACCAGGCCGCTGCTGAGTCTGCACATCGCTGCGCTGATGCGGCTTCGCCCTCTGTGGGAGCACACCCCGTGAGCGATGGGCGTGGCACACGCCCTGCAAAGCATCACCCACGGAGGGCTTCTCCAAAAAATCGGCCAAGCTTGAGCTACAACAAAGCTGATGCCCAAAGGCCGTTCTTTTTAAGCTGACAATCGGCCATGGGCATTTTTGAACGCTTCTTGTCGATATGGGTGGCTTTGGGCATAGCGGCCGGGGTAGGCTTGGGCCTGCTGGTGCCCGGACTGTTTCAGGCCGTCGCCGGCCTTGAATTTGCCCACGTCAACCTGGTGGTGGCGGTGTTCATCTGGGTGATGATTTTCCCGATGATGGTGCAAATCGACTGGAACGCCGTGAAAGACGTGGGCCAAAAGCCGCAAGGCTTGCTGCTCACGCTGGTGGTCAACTGGCTCATCAAGCCCTTCACCATGGCCGCACTGGGCGTGCTGTTTTTTCAACACCTCTTTGCGCCCTGGGTCGATCCGCAATCGGCCCAAGAATACATCGCCGGCATGATCTTGCTGGGCGTGGCCCCTTGCACCGCCATGGTGTTTGTGTGGAGCCAACTGGTCAAGGGGGACGCGAATTACACCTTGGTACAGGTCTCGGTGAACGACCTCATCATGGTCGTGGCATTTGCGCCCATTGCGGCCTTTTTGCTGAGCGTGACCGATGTCACGGTGCCTTGGGAAACCCTGGTGCTATCTACTGTGCTGTATGTGGTGTTCCCGCTGGCCGCAGGCATGCTGTGCCGGCGTCTGTGGCTCGCTCGCGGTGCTGAACACTTGCCGCGGCGCATGGCCCAACTCAAGCCCTGGTCGGTCACCGGCTTGATCGCCACTGTGGTTTTGTTGTTTGGCTTTCAGGCGCAAACCATCGTCGACAAACCTTTGGTGATCGCCATGATTGCCGTGCCCTTGGTGCTGCAGACCTATGGCATTTTCTTCATCGCCTGGTGGGGCGCGCGCAGGCTCAAGCTGCCACACAACGTGGCTGGGCCCGCTTGCCTGATCGGCACTTCCAACTTTTTTGAACTCGCGGTGGCGGTGGCCATCTCACTTTTTGGTCTGAATTCGGGTGCAGCCTTGGCCACGGTGGTGGGCGTGCTGGTAGAGGTTCCCGTGATGCTGTCTCTGGTGGCCTTGGTCAACCGCTGGGCTCCGCGCAAGGAAAAGCAGCCCAGCGCCTGAGCGAGTCCTGCAAGCCGGCCCACGGGCCAGATTCGCAGACCTGTCATCTGTATTTCACAATCCGGTCACATAATCCTCACTTTGCCCGACCGCCCTCGCCCACCCCACACCATGCAAACCCATTCCCTGTACGCCGCCATCGACCTGGGCTCCAACAGTTTTCGCCTTGAAATTGGTCAGATGGATGCGGGGCAGCTGCGGCGCGTTGAATACATCAAGGAAACCGTGCGCCAAGGTAACGGCCTGGACAGTGAGCGCAACTTGAGCGAAGACGCCATGGCACGGGGCTGGGAATGCCTGGCCCGCTTTGGCGAACGGATTGCGGGGTTTGAGCCTCACCAAGTGCGCGCCGTGGCCACCCAAACCTTGCGCGAAGCCCGCAACCGCGAGGTGTTTTTGGCCAAGGCCAAACAGATGTTGGGCTTTCCAATCGAAGTCATTGCCGGGCGCGAAGAGGCCCGCTTGATTTACCTGGGTGTATCGCACCTGCTGCCTCAGTCGGACGAGCGCCGACTGGTGGTGGACATTGGCGGGCGTTCGACTGAAATGATCTTGGGTCAACACGAAACTGCCAGCACGCTCGAGTCCTACCGCGTGGGCAGTGTGGGCTGGTCCATGAAGTACTTTCCTGACGGCTTGTGGACGCCCCAAGCCTTCAAGGCCGCCGAGATTGGGGCCTTGGCCGTGCTTGACGAGGCGCACATCCTGTTCAATCGCCAACACTGGGACACCTGTTATGGCTCTTCGGGCACCGTAGGCGCGGTGTCTGACGTTTTGACTCAGGCAGGATGGCCCGAGGGGCGGGTCACACGCGACGGTTTGAATTGGCTCAAGGAGCGCTTGCTCAAAGCTCAAAAACCTGAGAACTTGCGCCTGGACGGCGTCAAGGAGGAACGAAAACCCGTGATCGGCGGTGGTCTCGCCGTGCTGCAAGCGGTTTTTGACCTGCTGCAGATCGATGAAATGCATGCCGCCCAAGGGGCCTTACGACACGGCGCTTTGTATGACTTGATCGACCGCGAAACGCCACAAGACGTTCGTTCGTCCATGGTGAGCTGGTTGGCCCAACGATTTGGCACCGATGGACAACAAGCCGAACGGGTCTCGCGCACGGCCCAGGGCTTGCTGCAAGCCATGATGGCCTCGGGGCGCGCCGATGTGCCCCAGAGCGAGCGCCAGCGCCATTTGCAAAAACTTCACTGGGCCTGCCAGCTGCACGAAGCGGGCATGCGCATCTCGCACAGCGACTACCACAAGCACGGTGCCTACATCCTGGACAACACCGACCTGCCCGGCTTCACCCTGGACGAGCTGCACCGCCTAAGCCAACTGGTGCTGGGCCACCGGGGCAAGCTGCGCAAACTCGAAACCGAGCTGCAAAACACCCGCTTTGTGCAACAACTCATGGCGCTGCGCATAGCGGTCATCTTGTGCCATGCCCGGCGCGACCCGGATTTGTCTGGCTTGAATATCCAATGTGATGCAGACAGGCGAGTGGCCAACCTTCAGATGGACAGTGACTGGGCAGAGCTCTGGCCCCAATCGGCTCATTTATTGCGTGAAGAGAAGAATGCTTGGCAAAAAACAGATTGGATTTTTCAGGTGAACGTCAACTGAATTTCCTGATTTTTGAACGCCATTTCTTGCTCTTGGAAAATCAACGGTATAAACTGTATGCACCGTTAATTTTTTAAGGCTGATTTTCATGAACGACGCAACCACTCCGGCAGTCCCGAGCACCACCAACACGACCACCACCCCGCCAGCGCAAACCGACAAGCCTGCGGTCAAAACTGCCGCCAAACCTGCTGCCAATGCAGCATCCAAGGCCGCTTCCACTTCCAAGATTCCGGTGAAAGCGCCGCGCAAAAGCGCGAGCCCAGCGGCCAAACGCCAACCTGTCAAAACCACATCGGCACCTGCAACCCCAGTAGCAGTAGCACCAGCAGCGCCCGCCAAAGCCAAGACCAGCCCGGCCAAAGCACCTCAAGCCAAAGCTGCAGACAAGAAAAAGGCTGCGGCTCCAACCAAGGCTGCCAAAGAGAAAAAAGTCAAAGTGGTGCGCGACAGCTTCACCCTGCCCAAGACCGAGCTGCTGCAAATTACCGAAATGAAAAAACGCGCCATGGCTTTGGGCGTCGAAGTCAAGAAAAGCGAGCTGATCCGTGCAGGCCTGCAGGCCCTGGCCGGCATGGCCGACACCGCTTTCAAGAAAGCCATGGCCAACGTGCCGACCATCAAAACCGGTCGTCCTGCCAAAGACTGATGCTGTTTTAGAGCGCGCTGCTCACAAGCGCTCTGGGCAAGTCACGGCCAACAGCACGGTTTGCGATTGGCCTTCGCGGATGCGGTGGCGCAGCCACCACACCGCGCCTTTGCGGATGGCGCAGGCGGCCTCGGGCATGCCCAGCAGGTGCGCCACCATGCCGCCCAGTGCTGGTTGGTGGCCCACGAGCAAGACCGGGTAACGCGCCTCGGGCCAGCCGGATGTTTCCAGCACGTCAGCAACGCTTGCCCCAGGTGAGAGCGCATCGCGCACTTTGTATTTGCGGCTCAAGGCTCGCACGGTTTGCTCTGCCCGCACGGCCGGACTGCTGAGCACTCGGGTGCCTTGCGGCAACTGCGCATCCAGCCAGACGGCCATGCGATCGGCCTGTTTGCGCCCACGTGGTGTCAGAACCCGCCGCATATCGTCCTCACCGGGCTCGGCTTCATGGGCTTCGGCATGCCGCCACACGATCAAGTCCATGGCGCTCACTCCCGCACAGGCGATGCGTCGTAACGCTGCATCAGCGCTTGTTGCGCACCGGGCCCGGGAGCCGTCAGGCCCACGCGGTGGTACTGACCGTCTGGCGCCAAGTCCCAAGCGTCGCGCTTGTCGTGCAAATAAGCAATCAGGCATTCGTCGATGATGCGCTGGCGCAGCAAAGGGTCGGTCACGGGCCAAGCCAGCTCGATGCGGCGCATCATGTTGCGGCTCATCCAGTCAGCACTCGACAAATACAGCGATTCGTCTTGGTCGGCGCAAAAGTAAAACACCCGAGAGTGCTCCAAGAACCGGCCAATGACCGAGCGCACCCGGATGTTGTCGCTCAAACCGTCCACCCCGGCGGGCAGCATGCAAGCCCCACGAACGATCAAATCGATCTTGGCGCCTTTTTGTCCAGCCGCCAACAAGGCCGCCATCAGAGGTTGGTCGGTCAAGGCATTCATCTTGATGACGATGCGACCGGCAGCGCCTCGCGCAGCGGCCGCACCCACCGCCTCAATGAGGGTCAGCATGTGGGCATGCAGGGTGAAAGGTGCAACCAGCACGCGCTTCATCTTGGGCAAGCGGCTTTGGCTGGCCAGGTGGCCAAAGAGTTGGTCCATGTCAGAGGTGATGTCGGCATCGGCCGTGAGGTAGCTGATGTCCGTGTACAGCGCAGCGGTGCGGCGGTTGTAATTGCCAGTGGACAGGTGACCATAACGACGCAACACACGGCCTTCGCGGCGGGTGACCAAGAGCATTTTGGCGTGCGTCTTCAGGCCCACGATGCCGTAAACCACCTGAGCCCCAATCGATTCGAGTTGTTCGGCCCAGTTGATGTTGGCCTCTTCGTCAAAACGGGCCTTGAGCTCCACCACGGCCGTCACCTCTTTGCCCCGGCGCACGGCCTCGCGCAACAAATCCATCATGGTCGTGTCGCTGCCTGCGCGGTAAATGGTTTGTTTGATGGCCAGCACATTCGGGTCCATCACGGCTTCACGCAAAAAGGCCAACACGCCATCAAAACTTTCAAAGGGCTGGTGGATCACCACATCGCCTTCTTTGAGCCGGTTAAACACCGACCCTTGTCGCGGCAGCTGCACCGGAAAACTGGCTTTGAAAGGAGGAAACAGCAGTTCAGGCGCGGGCACCAAATCGATGAGTTGCATCAGGCGCACCAGGTTCACCGGGCCATTGACCCGGAACACAGACGCCTCGGGCAGGCGAAACTCCTTGCGCAAAAATTCAGCCAAACGGGGCGCGCAGTTGGACGACACCTCCAGGCGTACCGCCTGGCCATAGTGGCGATGCTGCAGCCCTTGGCGCAGGGCCATGCGCAAGTTGGCGATCTCGTCTTCGTCAACCGCCAGGTCCGAGTGGCGCGTGACCCGGAACTGAGAAAACTGCCCGACCTCACGGCCCGGGAACAACTCGGCCAGATGAGCGCGGATCACGCTGGACAACAGCACAAAGGCTTTGCAGCCTTCGCACAAACGGTCTGGCAAGGGGATCACGCGTGGCAACACACGCGGCACTTTGACGATGGCGATTTCGTTGGCACGTCCAAAAGCGTCCTTGCCCGACAACTGCACGATGAAGTTAAGCGATTTGTTGGCCACTTGCGGAAAAGGATGCGCCGGGTCCAACCCCACTGGCACCAGCAAAGGCTGCACTTCACGTTGGAAGTAGCTGCGCACCCAGCGCCGTTGCTCGGCATTGCGCTCACCATGCGACAAGAGCCGATAGCCGTGGCGCTGCAACGTGGGCAGCAAATCATCGTTGTACAACGCGTATTGCCGTGCCACCATGGCGTTGGTTTTGTCGGCAATGGCCTCCAAGCTGTTGTTGGTGTATTGGCCTGACTTGATTTCTTGCAAGCTGCCCATCACATGTGGCTCAGCCCGAACCTCAAAAAACTCGTCCAAGTTGGACGACACGATGCACAGGTAACGCAAGCGTTCAAGCACCGGCACCTCAGGGCGGTGCGCCCAATCGAGCACACGCTCGTTGAACGACAAAATACTCAGATCGCGATCCAACATCCCTGGAGCAGGTTCTGCCGATATGTTCTGTGAAAGTGATTTGACCATCGCACACCATTGAATAAATTCAATTCATTCTAGGAAGGCATCAAGTCAGTTTGATGACAATGGTGTGAAACTGTGTGCTGGTTTTCCCTAGCCCTTGATGAACCTCAAGACAGCATGGAACAAGGTGCAGCTTTAGGTCGCAGCCGCCTGTGCAGGCACCGAGTTGACCACCACCGCCTGACCTGCCCAGTGAATGATTTCCAAACGACCGTCGGCATGCTCGACCAAGGCGGTGCGGCTTTCTACCCAATCGCCATCGTTGCAGTACAAGGTGCCGTTGACATCGCGGATTTCAGCGTGGTGGATATGGCCGCACACCACACCATCGTAGCCCCGGCGCTTGGCCTCTTGCGCCACCGCCACCTCAAAGTCGCTGATGAAATTGACTGCTTTTTTGACCTTGAGTTTGAGGTAAGCCGACAAGGACCAATAGGTCAGGCCCATCCGAGCCCTGTAGCTGTTGAGGTGGCGGTTGATCCGCAAGGTCAGCTCATACAACCAGTCGCCCACATAGGCCAACCACTTGGCGTACTGAATCACGCCATCAAAATGGTCGCCGTGCACCACCCACAGCTTGAGGCCTTTGGCCGTGGTGTGGACTGTGTCGTGCAGTACTTCGACCCCACCAAACGCATGCCCCACAAAATGTCGAGCAAACTCGTCGTGGTTGCCCGGTACATAAATGACGCGGCACCCTTTGCGCGCACGGCGCAACAGCTTCTGCACCACATCGTTGTGACTTTGCGGCCAGAACCAACGCCTGCGCAATTGCCACCCGTCTACGATGTCACCCACCAAGTACAGCACATCGCTGGGGTGGTGCTTCAAAAAATCGAGCAAGGCTTCGGCCTGAAATCCGGGCGTGCCAATGTGCAGGTCCGAAATGAAAATAGCCCGCAATCGGGGCCGATCTGCGGGCATAGGGTCTTCATCAGGGTCTTCCGGCCCCTGATTCAAGAGAGGCCCTAACACAGGCAAAGTTTGAGCCAAGCGATCATCTGCCCCCACGTAAGAGGTTTTAAACAACCCAGCAGCAGGCGAGGCTTCGGTGATGGTTGTCATAAAGCCCCCAAGGAAAAGTGCTTGCGGTAGCGCTGGGGCAAATCGGCTGTGCGCATCAGCATGGGCAGATCGGCGGTATTGAAGTCCGGGTCCCATGCGGGTGCACCCAATACTTTGGCGCCCAGACGCAGGTAACCCTTGATGAGCGCTGGCGGCTCGATGGGCAAATGGGCGTCCAACTCTTCAACGGGCAAGGGCAGGCGTGGCCTGACATGGAACTGGATGTCAGCCAAATGGCTTTGACGCAACTGGTGCCAGATGCTGGCCGCAGCATCACCCGTCACCAGCCCGTTGTGCAGCATGGGAATGCTGGCGCAACCGATCATGGTGTCCAAGCGGTTGCGGTCCATGAACTCAAACAGCGCACCCCACAATGCCATGATGACACCACCGTGGCGGTGATCCGCGTGCACACAGCTGCGGCCCAACTCCACCATGCGGCTGCGCAATCCACGCAAGCGAGTCAGGTCAAACTCGGTGTCACTGTAAGTGCTGCCTGCTCGCTTGGCCTGCACTGGCGTGAGCACCCGGTAGGTGCCAATCACTTGGCCTGAAGCGCTGTCTCGCACCAGCAGGTGTTCGCAGTAGTCGTCAAACAAATCGATGTCGTGGCCAGGCACTGTCTTGGGCAAACGTGCACCGAGTTCGGTCGCAAAGACTTGGTGCCTCAGACGCTGCGCTTCCCGAACTTCGTCGAGATGCTGCGCCCAGCTGACTTCAATGGTGCTTTGCACACGCCGAGGCAAAAATTCCAAACTGGAGACAGCGGACCTCGGATGAAGTGACCCCCTGGGCAATTGAACAGGGGACAGTGCGAAGGTGGGGTTCGGTAATTCTTTCATGGCTTCAGCTCCTTTTTTTTCCTGCACTGAATGTTCAGTCTTCAGGATGTCAAAGCCATGTCTTATTTGTTAAATTTGAATGACGTGATCCCGCGCCACGCGACGCATCAACTGCATCAAATGGTCCAGCGCATCATGGCGCGTGTCCTCAAACCAACCGGGCTTTTTGCCGAGGTCATCCCAAACACGCAGCTTCACGGCATCGGCAAAAAAAGGCTCGGCTTCGAAAGCAGCGCATTCGTGCGTCGTCATGAGGCCGCCCTGCAATTGCAGGCTGCGCACCGAATCGGGCGAGAGCTTGCGGGCATAGGTCTCGCGGGTGCTGACCAAATAGCGTTTGGCCTGCACATGCAAACGCACGGGCTCCGATACAGCAGGCCCAAACACAGGCAGCAGCACATCGGCACCGACTCGTTCGTGTTCATCGTCTTGACCGTGAAGGGTAGGCGTGCCCTCCAGATTCACCCACAAATGGCCCACATCGTGCAGCCAACTGGCCAGTTGCAAAGACGCACTGGCACCCGATTTTTCAGCCAGACGACCGCATTGCCACGCGTGCATCAACTCGGTCACCTGTTCGCCTGCATAGACACGGTCACCGCCTTGCTCGTAGAGCGCCAAAAGGGTGTTCATCATTTTTTGCATGGCGAGACTGTGATCCCGCAACATGTCAAAACCATGACAAAACGGGGCTGTGCCGCGCTGACTTATCGCCTTCATGAAAGCGTCACAGGCCATTTGTATGATGCGCTCATGTCAAAGTCCTTTGATTACCATGCGCCAAGGCCTCAATCCTGAACAAGCGTTTTGGTCACGTCTGAGCGGACCGCAACAAGCATGGCTGGCGGGCCAACTCAAGGCCCAGCAACCGCGGCCCGGCGATGGCGTCGTCTGGTCATGTGAGGGGCTGGACTTGGGTTGGGTGAGCGCCGAACGCGCGCAGGACATGGTGGCTTTGCTGCCGGGTTGCACCCTCGCGCAGCGTCGTTTGCGCTGGCAACCTTTAGCAGACCCGGCTTTGCAGCGCAGCCAAACGCTGCAGGCTTTTTTAGTGCAACAAGCGGCACAAGGACGGCTTACCGGTTGGCGAGGTGAATTTTTTGCATGGTGGCCTGACACCCCCGCCTACCCTCCGGCTTTGGATGTGCCCCCATTTTTGTGCGTGGAGCGCTCTGGCTTCAGGCACCTGGGCATGATGAGCCATGCGGTGCACATCCATGGTTTTTTGCCTGAGGGCTATCTGTGGTGCGGCCGCCGCTCAGACCACAAAGCCACCGACCCCGGCCTGCTCGACAACTTGGCCGCAGGGGGCTTGACGGCGGGAGAAAGCCCTTTGACTACAGCTGTGCGTGAACTGGCTGAAGAAGCCAGCTTGCACTTGACCGAACCAACCCGCTTGCGGGGGGCCGGCGTGATCCGCACCCAAAGGCTTGAGCCCCAAGGCTGGCATGACGAGCAATTGCTCGTTTACACCTTGCATCTGTCTGAGCAAGAGACCCCCCTCAATGCCGATGGCGAGGTGCAGGAATTTCTGTGCCTGAGCCCGGATGAGGTGGTCTCACGCATGCAATCGGGACAATTCACCCCAGACGCTTGCGCTTCGCTGGCCCAAAGTTTGTCGGGGCTCATGACGTCATCCTGAGTGAGGCCGTCTCACCAAGAGCTGTTTTCAAAGGGTGTAGATCACGGGCGTCACGATTGGCATGCAGGTGACGCGGGGTTAGCTCAGAGTCGGTTATCGTTTGGCTTTTTAGCAGACCCTTGGAACCCGACCATGATCCTCGAACTCGCCGACATCCGCATCCAGCCAGGCCAGCAGGCCGCTTTTGAACAAGCCATTGAGCTGGGCCTGAACACTGTGGCCTCCAGGGCCAAAGGCTTTCGGGGGGCCAAGGTCAACCGCTGCATCGAAACCCCCGAGCGCTTTGTGCTGCAGATTTTCTGGGACACACTGGAAGACCACACGGTGGGCTTTCGCCAGTCACCGCTGTTCACCGAGTGGCGCGCCATCGTCGGCCCCTTCTTTGCCGCGCCTCCTCACGTAGAGCATTTTGAGTTGACCTACACCTCGGCCTGATGCTTGACTCAGGCGGCTTGATGGCCTTGCACCAGACGCGAGAGCAAATGCACAAACTGGCTCTGCTCTTGCGGCGTCAGAGGTGCCAGAATTTTTTCTTGCACCTGGGCTACATCCGACTGAATGCGGGCCAGGGCCTGCACCCCTTGGGGCGTGACCACCAACAGCTTGCGCCTGCGGTCGGCCGGATCGGCCTCGCGCACCACCCAGCCCTTGGCCTCCAGCCGCCCGATCACCGAACCCGAAGTCGCCGGATCAAAGGCCACCCGCTTGGCCAGGCTCACTTGGTCGATGCCGGGGCTGCCCAGCAAGGCGTTCAGGATGGCGAACTGCACAGGCGTGATGTCGGCACTGGCCAATTGTTCGGCAAAAATGGCCACGGCAATTTGCTGGGCCCGGCGAATCAGGTGACCCGGCGTGGCCTGAAGGTCGATGCTTTGGATCATGTGGGTGACGTGTTGCGGGGATGACGCAGGAGCCTGAGTTCAGACATTCCGATTACCATCTGATTTTCATTTTTTGAGAAAGCGTCCCATGAGTTTTGTATTTTCACCCATGCCTGTGGTCTCGGTGCCTGTGCTCGGTCAACCCGAACGTTTTCCGGTGCACCGCATTTACTGCGTGGGCCGCAATTATGAAGAGCACGCCAAAGAGATGGGATTTACCGGGCGCGAGCCACCTTTCTTTTTCCTCAAGCCTGCCGACAGCCTGGTGGTGGTTGAAGCCGGCCAGACCGGCGCCATGCCCTACCCCAGCCTCACGCAAAACCTGCACCACGAGATCGAACTCGTGGTGGCCATTGGCCAAGGTGGGCGCAACATCTTGGCCGCCGATGCGCACAAGCACATTTATGGCTACGCCGTGGGCCTGGACATGACACGCCGCGACCTGCAAAACGAGATGAAAAAGCAAGGCCGCCCCTGGTGCATCGGCAAAGCCTTTGATCACTCAGCCCCCATCGGCCCGATCACGCCGATGGCGCAAGCCGGTGACGTGAACCAGGCTGAGATCAGCCTGCAGGTCAACGGTGCAGACCGCCAGCGCAGCAACGTGGCCAAACTCATCTGGAGCGTGGCCGAAACCATCGAACACCTGTCCGCCGCCTGGGAACTGCAGCCCGGAGACCTGATTTACACCGGCACCCCCGAGGGTGTAGCTGCCGTGGTGACGGGTGACACCTTGGTGGGCCAAGTGGCAGGGCTGGGCAGTTTGCACCTCCAAATTTACTGATGCGGGGCTGAGACCAGAACTGTGTTCTGGTTCTCGCCAAAAGCGTTTTCCCTATGAACAAAAGTGCGCAACCACAAAACTTCACAGGGTTAACCCCAGAGAAATATCAAGAAAGTTGCAACATAATTCATATTCTCAAGCCAAAAGCCATTTAAAAGCTTTTGAACCCACGCTTTTGACCAGCCGAATTTCATTAACCGACCGATCGGTTGGTTTATGATGATTTTTTTAAACCCATGATGGAGACAAGTCGATGAAAAAATTTCTGCAACAAACGGCCTTGGCCGCAGGCCTGATGGCCGTTGGTTTTGGCGTTCACGCCCAAACCATCACCTTGAAGGTGCACCACTTTTTGGGCCCACAGTCCATTCAGCACACCACCATGCTGGGCGACTGGTGCAAGAACATCGCCAAAGACTCCAACAACCGCCTGCAGTGCCAGATCTTCCCAGCGATGCAGTTGGGCGGCACCCCTCCGCAGCTGTATGACCAAGCCAAAGACGGCGTGGCCGACGTGGTCTGGACCGTGGCCGGTTACTCCGCTGGCCGTTTTGCCAAAACGCAAGTGTTTGAGCTGCCCTTCACCATGACCAATGCCGCCGCCACCAGCCGCGCCGCTTGGGACTTCGTGCAAAAGCACGCCATGGACGAGCACAAGGATGTGAAACTGCTGGCCGTTCACGTGCACGGCCCAGGCGTGATCTTCACCCGCGACAAACAAGTCACCAAAATGGAAGATTTCAAGGGCATGAAGATGCGCGCCCCCACGGCCAACGTGACCAAGATGCTGGCCAAGATGGGTGCCACACCCGTGGGCATGCCTGTGCCCCAGGTGCCTGAAGCTCTGTCCAAAGGTGTGATCGATGGCGCTGTGATTCCTTACGAAGTCGCCCCTGGCCTGAAGGTACACGAGCTGACCAAGTTCAGCGCCGAAACCGACAAGAGCTTCCCGGCCCTGTACACCACCGTGTTCGTGGTGCCCATGAACAAGGCCAAGTACGAGTCGCTGCCTGCTGACCTGAAAGCCGTGATTGACAAGAACTCCGGCCGCGAGTTCTCCGCCTTCCTGGGCGGCACGCAAGAGGGCAACGATGTGCCTGGCCGCAAAGTGTTTGCCAACACCAAAACCCAGACCATTTCGGTGATCCCACCGTCTGAGCTGGCACGCTGGAAAAAGGCCACCGATGAGCAGGACAACGAATGGGTGGATGCGATGAACAAGCGCGGCCTCAACGGCGGCGCCATGCTCAAGGATGCCCAAGACCTGATCAAGCAATACACCAAGTAAAGACCTCGGTCTTGCTTTGAGTGCAATGGGGTGAGCTGCGGCCCACCCCATTTTTTTGTCCCAAGGAGAAGCCCCATGGCTGAAGCCGTCTATGTTTTATCCACACGTCAGTACCAAGGCCTGGGCTGGGTGCTGGACCGTTTGTGCAAACTGCTGGCCATCTTGTCGGGCTTGACCCTGCTGGCCATGGCCTTCATGTCTTTGCGCAGCATCGTTGGCCGCGCATTTTTTGATGCCCCACTGCTGGGTGACTTTGAACTGGTGCAATTTTTGTGCGCGGGCGCAGTCGCCATGTCGCTGCCCTATACACACTGGATCTCGGGCCATGTCATTGTGGATTTCTTCACCGCCAATGCCCCGGCCCGGCTCAACGCCGTGCTCGACACCTTGGCCAATTTGCTGTTGGCGTTTTTTGCCGGCCTGATCTGCTGGCGTGTGTGGGTAGGCATGCTCGATTTGCGTGGCAACTTTGACGCCTCGATGCTGCTGGAAATCCCCACTTGGTGGGCCTACACCCCATTGGTGCCTTCGTTTGCGCTGTTGTCGCTCACGGCCCTGTACCGTAGCGTCGAAAAAATGAAAGAGATTCAATCATGAGCGGCATCGAATGGGGTGGGTTGATGTTTGCAGTCCTGCTGGGGCTGCTGGCGCTGCGGGTCCACATTGGCGTGGCCATGCTGCTCACGGGGACGGTCGGTTACACGTTTGTGGCGGGCTGGGACCCGCTGATGAGTTTTTTCAAAAACGCGGCCTTTGCCCGCTACTCCACTTACGACCTGTCGGTGGTGCCGCTGTTTTTGTTGATGGGCCAATTTGCCACCAACGGGGGCTTGTCCAAGGCCTTGTTCAAGGCGGGCAACGCCATGATTGGCCACTGGCGCGGCGGCATGGCCATGGCAGCGGTCACCTCGTGCGCAGGCTTTGGGGCCATTTGCGGCTCATCCTTGGCCACGGCGGCCACCATGGGCCAAGTGGCTTTGCCCGAACTCAAGGCACACAACTATTCTGAACGCCTGTCGGCTGCCGTGATCGCAGCGGGCGGCACATTGGGCATTTTGATTCCGCCCTCCGTGCCCTTGGTCATCTACGCCATCATCACCGAACAAAACATCGCCAAAATGTTTTTGGCGGCCTTTGTGCCGGGCATCATCGCCGCCATCGGTTACATGGTGGTCATTGGCATCATCGCCCGCGTCAGTCCGCAAGATGCGCCACGGGGCGTGCGCTTTAGCTGGGCGCAGCGCCTGACGGCCCTGGCCGAAACATGGCCGGTTTTGCTGATCTTTTTGGTCGTGATTGGCGGCATTTACGGCGGCTTTTTCACCCCAACCGAAGCCGCCTCCATTGGCACCGTGGCCACGGCTTTTGTGGCCTGGAAATCCGGCGGTCTGCGCGGCCAGGGCTTGCTGCAATGCCTGTATGGCGCAGCGGCTGGCACGGGCATGATCTTCTTGATCTTGCTGGGCGCCGACATCTTGAACGTGTTTTTGGCGCTGACCCAGGTCAACGCCGAACTGGCCAAGTGGGTGGTGAGCATGGACCTGTCACCGCTGGCCGTGCTGTTCACCATCATTGCCATTTATTTGGTGCTGGGCTGCGTGATGGACAGCTTGTCCATGCTGCTGCTGACCATCCCGATTTTCTTTCCCATCATCATGGGCATTGATTTATGGGGCATGGACCCCGAGTCCAAAGCCATTTGGTTTGGCATATTGGCACTGATGGTTGTGGAGATTGGCTTGATCACACCACCCGTGGGCATGAACGTGTTTATCATCAGCAGCATGACGAAAGATGTGCCCATGAAGGACATCTTCCGCTACATCATGCCCTTCCTGGCCTCTGACTTTTTGCGCATTTTGCTGATCGTCTTTGTGCCCTCCGTCGTTCTATTTGTCCTGAAACTCTGACCATGTACACACGAGAAGCCATTCGACACTGCCGCCAGTGCGGCGCATCGGTGGCTTACCGTTTGCCTGACGATGGTGACACCAAGCAACGCGCCATTTGCACCGTTTGCCACACGGTGCACTATGAAAACCCCTTGAACGTGGTGGGCACCGTGCCCCATTGGGGCGACCAGGTGCTGCTGTGCAAGCGCAACATCGAGCCGCGCAAAGGCAAGTGGACCTTGCCCGCAGGTTTCATGGAGCTGGGTGAATCGACATCGCAAGGCGCGGCCCGCGAGACCACCGAAGAGGCGGGTGCGCAATTCATCATGGAAGACTTGCTCACCGTGATGAGCGTGCCGCGTGTCGGCCAGGTGCACCTGTATTACCGCGCCCGCCTGACCAGTGATGTGTTCGACCCCGGGCACGAAACCATGGAAGCGCGCTTGTTCAAAGAAGACGAAATCCCTTGGGACGAATTGGCTTTTCGCACCGTCAAGGAAACGCTGGAGCATTACTTTGCCGACCGGCGTGCGGGCCGCTTTGCCACGCACGCTTTCGACATCGCCTGAGCTCTGTCCTCAAGAGCTCAGCGCCTCAGGCCAGTCCTCACACGTCAATCGCCGCAGCCGACCCCGCCTGTTTGCGCAACTCAAACTTTTGAATCTTGCCCGTGCTGGTTTTGGGCAACTCACCAAACACCACCGCGCGCGGCACCTTGAAGCCCGCCAAGTGCTGCTTGCAATGCGCCACGATCTGCTCGGCTGTGACCTGGGCGTCGGCTTTCAACTCCACAAAGGCGCAAGGCGTCTCGCCCCAACGTGCATCGGGCTTGGCCACCACGGCGGCGGCCAGCACCGCGGGGTGGCGGTAGAGCACGTCTTCCACCTCAATGGATGAAATGTTTTCGCCGCCTGAGATGATGATGTCTTTGCTGCGGTCCTTGATCTTGAAGTAACCGTCCGGGTACTGCACCGCCAGGTCCCCGCTGTGGAACCAGCCGCCCGCAAACGCCTCTTGCGTGGCCTTGGGGTTCTTGAGGTAACCCTTCATGGTGATGTTGCCCTTGAACATGATCTCGCCCATGGTCTCGCCATCTTGCGGCACCGGTTGCATCGTCTCAGGATTGAGCACCCGCACATCGCGCTGCAGGTGGTAGCGCACGCCTTGGCGGGCATTCAGCCGGGCCCGCTCGCCAATGTCAAGCGCGTCCCACTCAGGATGCTTGGGGCACACGGTGGCGGGGCCATAGACCTCGGTCAGGCCGTACACATGGGTCAAGTCAAAGCCCATTTGCTCCATGCCCTCGATCATCGAGGCCGGGGGCGCTGCGCCCGCCACCATCGCCTTGATGCCAGCGGGCACACCCGCCTTCATGGCCGCCGGGGCATTGACCAGCAGGCCGTGCACGATGGGCGCACCACAGTAATGCGTGACGCCATGGTTACGCATGGCGTCGAACATGGCCTGTGCATCCACCTTGCGCAAACACACGTTCACGCCAGCCCGCGCGGCCACTGTCCACGGAAAGCACCAGCCGTTGCAATGGAACATGGGCAGCGTCCACATGTAGACCGCGTGTTTGGGCATGTCCCATTCCAGAATGTTCGAGATCGCATTCGTCGCCGCACCCCGGTGGTGATAAACCACGCCCTTGGGGTTGCCGGTGGTGCCGCTGGTGTAGTTCAGCGCAATCGCGTCCCACTCGTTGGCAGGCAGGCTCCAGACGAAGTCGGCGTCACCGCTGGCCACAAAGGCTTCATAAGTGACCGTGCCCAATTTTTCAGTCGGGCCGGTGTAAAGCGCGTCTTCCACATCGATCACCAGCAAAGGCCGTGTGGACTGGCGAAGCGCCAGGGCTTTTTTCATCACACCCGCAAACTCGGGGTCTACGATGACGGCCTTGGCCTCGCCATGGTCCAGCATGAATGCCACCGTCTCCGGGTCCAGCCGGGTGTTGAGGGCGTTGAGCACCGCCCCGGCCATGGGAATGCCAAAGTGCGCTTCCACCATGGGTGGCGTGTTGGGCAACATCACAGCCACCGTGTCGTTTTTGCCAATGCCCGCCTGCGCCAGCGCGCTGGCCAGTTGGCGGGTGCGGCGGTAAGTGGTAGTCCAGTCCTGGCGCAAATCGCCATGCACGATAGCCAGCCGCTGGGGGTAGACCTCGGCCGTACGCTCAATGAAGCTCAAGGGCGAAATCGGCGCGTGGTTGGCGGGGGTCTGGGGCAAGTCTTGGTCAAAGATACTGGTCATGGGGGTCTCCTGGCTTGTTGGTTTCATTGTAGGCAATGCACTCGCCATGACGAGATCGGCGTCATCGCGAAGCACGAAGCGATCCACCATGGTCCACAAACGCATGGATGGTTGCGCTGCGTTCGCTATGACGGGAACAGCGTCATCGCGAGGCACGAAGCGATCCACCATGGTCCACAAATGCATGGATGGTTGCGCTGCGTTCGCTATGACGGGAACAGCGTCATCGCGAGGCACGAAGCGATCCACCATGGCCCACACATGCATGGATGGCTGCGCTGCGTTCGCTATGACGGGAACAGCGTCATCGCGAGGCACGAAGCGATCCATAGTGGTCCACAAACGCTTGGATGGCCGCGCTGCGCTCGCCATGACGGGAACAGCGTCATCGCGAGGCACGAAGCGATCCATAGTGGTCCACAAACGCTTGGATGGCCGCGCTTCGCTCGCCATGACGAGATCGGCGTCATCGCGAGGCACGAAGCGATCCACCGTGGTCCACAGACGCATGAATGGCCGCGCTGCGCTCGCCATGACGATTTTTTGCCGCGCCTACCGTGACACAGCAAGACCTAAGGCAGCCCGAACTTCGGCGAAAATACCCCGATGGCCATCCCCCAGTCTTTCATTCAGGAGTTGCTGTCCCGCGTCGACGTGGTCGACATCGTGGGCAAGTACGTGCAACTCAAGAAAGGCGGCGCCAACTTCATGGGCCTGTGCCCCTTCCATGGCGAAAAATCCCCCAGCTTCAGCGTCAGCCCCACCAAACAGTTTTTCCATTGCTTTGGCTGCGGCAAAAACGGCAATGCCATCGGCTTTTTGATGGAGCATGCAGGCATGACCTTCATCGAAGCCGTGAAAGACCTGGCCCAGCAAACCGGCATGGTGGTGCCCGAAGAACAACAGTCGCCCGAAGACCGCGCCCGCGCCGCCGCCGCCAAGGCCAAGCAAGACAGCCTGAGCGATGTGCTGGAGAAAGCAGGCGAGGCTTACCGCGACCAGCTCAAAATCACGCCGCACGCCATCGATTACCTCAAGGGCCGGGGCCTGTCGGGCCAGATCGCCAAGCGCTTTGGCCTGGGCTATGCGCCCGAGGGCTGGCGCTCTCTGGCCAGCATCTTCCCCAAATACGACGACCCGCTTTTGGCCGAGTCGGGCTTGGTGATCGTCAACGAAGAAGACGACAAACGCTACGACCGTTTTCGCGACCGCATCATGTTCCCGATCCGCAACATCAAAGGCGAGTGCATCGGCTTTGGTGGGCGGGTGATTGGCAGCGGCACCCCCAAATACCTCAACTCGCCTGAAACCCCGGTGTTTCACAAAGGCCGCGAGCTGTATGGCCTGTACGAAGCGCGCGAAGCCCTGCACAGCGCGGGCTATGTGCTGGTGACCGAAGGCTACATGGACGTGGTGGCGCTGGCCCAACTGGGCTTTGCCAACGCTGTGGCCACGCTGGGCACGGCCTGCACGCCCGACCATGTGCAAAAGCTGTTCCGCTTCACCGATTCGGTCGTCTTCAGCTTTGACGGCGACGGCGCAGGCCGGCGCGCCGCCCGCAAGGCGCTCGATGGCGCCCTGCCCTACGCCACCGATGTGCGCAGCATCAAGTTTTTGTTTTTGCCCGCAGAGCACGACCCCGACAGCTATGTGCGCGAGTTTGGCCAGGACGCCTTTGCCGATCAGATCAAGCAAGCCATGCCGCTGTCGCGCTTTTTGATCGAAGCGGCCAGCGTCGACTGCGACCTGCAAAGCGCCGAAGGCCGCGCCCGCCTGTCCAGCCAGGCCCGCCC
This sequence comes from Limnohabitans sp. Bal53, assembly GCF_003063355.1. Classification (GTDB taxonomy): domain Bacteria; phylum Pseudomonadota; class Gammaproteobacteria; order Burkholderiales; family Burkholderiaceae_C; genus Limnohabitans_A. The sequence continues at coordinate 449,310 of NZ_NESH01000001.1, forward strand.
ACTGTGGCAACTGCTGCCCGACGGTGCGCTCAAGCAGCAATTGCTGTCGGAGCTGGCGCAACTCATCCAACTGGAAACCGCAGGCCTGGAAAAACTGTGGGGGCAACAAGCGGCCAGCGACCAGCGCTTTGCACCCGCGGCACGCAATGCGGCCACACCCGCAGCCCAGTCGCCCAACGCGGCTTTCAGCCAAGCGGCCAGCGCTGGGCATGACGACTACCCCCAGTTTGAGCCGCACTACGGCGAGCCGCCAGCCTGGTCGGGGGCCAACACGTTTGCGCAGTCCAACGGCAACAGCAACTGGAAAAACAAAAATCCCAACTGGACGCCGGGCAGCAAGTTTGGCAACAGCAAATACAAACGCGAGCAGCCACCGGTTTACACCGGCCCACGCACCGTGCCCGCCAGCCGGGCCGACCACGCCGCCCGCCTGCTGCTGGGCAATATGGCGCTCTGGGAAACCTTGGCGGGTGAAGACCACGCCATGCTGTGCGCCCTGCCCGCGCCACACGGTCCGCTGTTTGCGTGGCTCGAATCGGAGTTCCATGAACAAGGGGCTTTGGGCTGGTCCACCCTGCGTGAGCACATGCAAGGCCAGCCTTTTGCCGACGACGCCACCCGCTGGATGGCGCAGGATAAACTGAGCGCTGTGGCCGGCAGCGAAGACGCCACCCCGCCCGACCCACAAGAAGCCCGCCAGGAACTGCGCCGCTTGCTCACCATGCTGATGATCGACCGCCTCAAGCAGCTCGAAACCGAAGCCCTGACCCAGGCCAGCACCGGGCAAGACCCCGAAGCCCAGCAACGCTGGCGCAGCCTGCACGAACGCCGCAAAGCGCTGATGGCGGCAGCAACACCGCACAACGAGTCCTGAAACTCTCGGCCCTTGTCGCCGCTGCAAAAACTTTGCCCAAAATTGTGCCGGGTTTTAATGACTGACTTGGACCGATTCCCAGTGGCTGGTGTGTCTGACTAGCTGACTGGTCTGTGCTTGTTTGACTTTTGTAGGAACGGTCTCTGACCGCGAAAATACTCGAGCCGAAGCCTTCGCGGTCTGAGACCGCTCCTACAACATGACAGCCGCCCCATGGCCCGCTTATTACGGTCAACCACCGATCCTGCAAAACTGGATCGGTGCTCGATTGGCTTTTGTGGGAGCGGTCTCTGACCGCGAAAATGCCCGCGCCGAAGCCTTCGCGGTCTGAGACCGCTCCTACAACATGACAGCCGACACATGCCCAGCTTTACGCGGTCAGCCACCGATCCTGCAAAACTGGATCTGTACTTGACTGGCTTTTGTGGGAGCGGTCTCTGACCGCGACAATGCCCGTACCGATGCCATCGCGGTCTGAGACCGCTCCTACAACATGACAGCCGCCCCATGGCCAGCTTTTGGCGGTCAGCCACCGATCCTGCAAAACTGGATCTGTGCTCGATTGGCTTTTGTGGGAGCGGTCTCTGACCGCGAAAATGCCCGTGCCGAAGCCTTCGCGGTCTGAGACCGCTCCTACAACATGACAGCCGCCCCATGCCCAGCTTTGCGCGGTCAGCTACCGATCCTGCAAAACTGGATCTGTACTTGATTGGCTTTTGTGGGAGCGGTCTCTGACCGCGAAAATGCCCGTGCCAAAGCCATCGCGGTCAGAGACAGCTCCTACAACATGACAGCCGCCCCATGGCCAGCTTTACGCGGTCAGCCACCGATCCTGCAAAACTGGATCGGTGCTCGATTGGCTTTTGTGGGAGCGGTCTCTGACCGCGAAAATACTTGTGCCGAAGCCATCGCGGTCTGAGACCGCTCCTACAACATGACGGTCGACCCATGGCCCGCTCTTTGCGGACAGCCACCGATCCTGCCAAACTGGATCTGTACTTGATTGGCTTTTGTGGGAGCGGTCTCTGACCGCGAAAATACTTGTGCCGAAGCCTTCGCGGTCAGAGAACGCTCCTACAACACGACAGCCGACCCATGCCCAGCTTTACGCGGTCAACCACCGATCCTGACAAACTGGATCGGTGCTCGATTGGATTTTGTGGGAGCGGTCTCTGACCGCGAAAATACTTGTGCCGAAGCCATCGCGGTCTGAGACCGCTCCTACAACATGACGGTCGACCCATGCCCCGCTTATTACGGTCAGCCACCGATCCAACAAAGCATGTCGGGCCTTACTTGCCCACCAGCTGGGTGAACTTGTCCGCCTCGAAGGTCTCGCGGGTGGCCGCATCGCCAGGCATGGCCACTTGCTGCTGGGCACACAGCTGCTCCAGCGCTTGCCAGATCATGGCGATCTGGTGTTCTTGCCCGGCCGCGTTGTCGATCAAACCGCGCAGTGCCTGACTGACCGGGTCATCGTCTTGCGTGATGCCATAAGCCGTGAACTTGCGGTCCGTGCTCGACACATCAGCACTCTCACCCGCCTTGGACGGAATGATGCGCGCTGGAATGCCCACCGCTGTGGCCCCCGCAGGCACCGGCTTGATGACCACGGCATTGCTACCAATCTTGGCCCCATCACCCACCTCAAAGCCGCCCAGCACCTTGGCCCCAGCGCTGACCACCACATCTTTACCCAGTGTTGGGTGACGCTTAACACCTTTGTACAGCGATGTGCCGCCCAAGGTCACGCCTTGGTAAATCGTGCAACCGTCGCCAATTTCAGCGGTTTCGCCCACCACCACACCCATGGCGTGGTCAAAAAACACGCGCTCACCGATCTTGGCCCCCGGGTGGATTTCAATGCCGGTCAAGCCCCGAGCCACATGCGAGATGAAACGACCCAACCACTTGAAGCCGTGGTTCCAGCACCAGTGCGCCCGGCGGTGCAGCACCAAGGCGTGCAGGCCTGGGTAACAGGTCAGCACCTCCCAGGCGGTGCGTGCTGCGGGGTCCCGGTCAAGGATGCATTGGATGTCGGAGCGAAGGCGAGAAAACATAGGCTTTGAGTCTATCGCTTGCCGCTGGCGTTTTGGATCATGGCCTTCGCCACCCCGCGCAGGATGTGGATTTCTTCCGGGCTCAAGTCGGCCCGGTTGAACAACTGGTTCAGGCGCGGCATGAGTTTTTTGGGGGCAGCCGGGTCCAGAAAACCAATGTCGGTCAGCGCCTGCTCCCAGTGGCCGAGCATGCCCGCCACTTGTTGTGCGTCGGCCTTGTCCGCGGGCGGCACGGCGTCCTGCACGGGGAAACCGCCCAAAGCCACCCGCCAGTCATAGGCGATGACCTGAATGGCCGAGCCCAAGTTGAGCGAGCCAAACTGCGGATTCGTCGGGATCGACAGCGCCACATGGCAGCGGTAAACATCCTCGTTTTTCATGCCAAACCGCTCAGAGCCGAACAAGAAGGCCACACATTGCTCGGGTGCACCGGGCCGGGTCAACTCGGCAAAGTGCTCCCGGGGCGAGCGGGTGGGCGGGCCAAAGTCGCGCGGCGTCATGGCGGTGGCACACAGGTGGGTCACGCCATCCAAAGCTTCTTCCAGTGTCTCCACCACACGGGCCTTGGCCAGCACATCGTTGGCGCCACTGGCGCGCTGAATGGTTTCCTCTTTGCGCAGCACATTCGGCCAGCGGGGTGCCACCAGCACCAAATCGTCAAAGCCCATGACCTTCAGGGCCCGGGCGGCAGCGCCCACATTGCCAGCATGGCTGGTTTCTATCAAGATAAATCGCGTTTGCATGCCCCGATTGTCCACCCTGGGACCTGGCCCGCGAGACCGCCTCGGCGCTGCGTGACACCCAAATGACGGGCGTGCGTGCTTTTCATGAGAAAATGCAGCCCTTGTTGCCGCGATCGTGCGTGCGTTACACCCGTTCTTCACACAATTCATGTCGTCCAATCTCCACCCCATGCTCAACGTGGCCATCAAGGCTGCGCGCGCCGCTGGCGCCATCATCAACCGCGCTGCGCTCGACGTTGAAGCGGTCCGCATCTCGCAAAAGCAGGTCAATGACTTCGTCACCGAAATTGACCACGCCAGCGAAAAAGTCATCATCGAGACCCTGCTGACCGCCTACCCTGACCACGGCATCCTGGCCGAAGAGTCGGGCCGCGAATTCGGTAACCCGCTCGCTGACCACATCTGGATCATCGACCCCCTGGACGGCACGACCAACTTCATCCACGGCTTCCCCGTTTACTGCGTGAGCATTGCCCTGCAAGTGCGCGGCAAGATCGAGCAAGCCGTCATTTACGACCCCACCCGCAACGATTTATTCACCGCCACCAAAGGCCGTGGTGCGTTCATGAATGACCGCCGCCTGCGCGTGAGCAAGCGCATCCGCTTGCAGGAATGCATCATCTCAACGGGCTTTCCCTTCCGCAAGGGCGACAACTTCAACCAGTACCTGCGCATGATGGGCGACGTCATGCAACGCACCGCCGGCCTGCGCCGCCCCGGTTCCGCCGCTTTGGACTTGGCCTACGTGGCCGCAGGTTTCACCGACGGTTTCTTTGAAACAGGCCTCTCGCCTTGGGACGTCGCTGCAGGCTCGCTGCTGGTGACCGAAGCCGGTGGCCTGATCGGCAACTTCACGGGCGAGTCCGACTTTTTGGAACAAAAAGAGTGCCTGGCGGGTGCCCCTCGCATTTACGGCCAGCTGGTCACCATCTTGGGCAAGTACAGCAAATTTGCCAGTGCGGGCGACAAGGCCAACGTGCGCACCGCTGTGGACGCCCTGAGCCGCGAGCGCACTGGTGATACGCACAACCCGGACGCCGAAGGCGCTGACGCTGCCCCCAGCGAAAGCACCGAAGCGGCCAGCGACGAGCGCAAAGACGCGCCGTTTTAAGCGCGCGACGGACGCGTCCAACACGCGTCTTCACCACAAAAAAAGCACCCCAAGTGGGGTGCTTTTTTTGTGCCTGCAGGCCCATCAGTTGCCGGGTGTTGGCTCGTCGTCTGAATCGCCCTTCGCATCTTCAGACGGCAAGCGCACGGCCAACACCTTGTCGATGGCGCGTCCATCCATGTCCACGATCTCCAGCCGCCAGCCTTCCCACTGCACGACATCGGCCACCTTGGGCAAGGTGCCGGTCAGCAGCATGATCATGCCGCTCAGGGTGTGGTAGCGGCCACGCTCTTCTTCGGGCACCTCTTCCAGACCCAAGCGGTCCTTGAGTTCCGGCACCGGAATGTGGCCGTCCAGCAGCCAGCTGCCGTCTTCGCGCTGCACCGCCCAAGAGGTTTCGGGATCTCGTGGCTGGAACTCGCCCGTGATCGCCTCGATCAAGTCCTGCAGCGTGATGATGCCCTGCACCTCACCGTACTCATCAATCACAAAGGCCATGTGCACATCGGACAGCCTGAAGTTGTCCAGCAACTCCATGCCGGTGATGGTCTCGGGCACATACAAAGGCGATTGAAGCGCTTGCTCGCGCAGCGACTGCGACTTGTCCTTCAGGGCGCGAGCCAACCATTGGCGCGCATTGATCACACCCAAGATGTTTTCAATGCCGCCTTGCACCACCGGAAAGCGTGCGTGGTCTGACTCTTCGATGTGGCGTAAGTTATCCTCAAAAGAGTCGTCTACGTCCAAACACACGATGTCTGCACGCGGCACCATGAGCGAACCGATTTGCCGGTCGTCCAAGCGGAACACGTTGCGCACCATGGTGTGCTCGTGCGACTCGATCACACCGGCAGAAGTGCCCTCGACCAGCATGGCGTGGATTTCTTCTTCGGTCACGGGCGTGCCCTTGGTCTCCTTCACACCCATCAGGCGCAACAAGGCGCGGGTGGAAGCCGACAACAAAATCACAAAAGGCTTGGTCGCCAGCGCCAGAAAGTTGATGGGGCGGGCCACCAGGCGGGCAAAGGTCTCAGGGTAAGACTGACCGATGCGCTTGGGCACCAACTCGCCCACCACAATCGAGAAATAGGTGATCGTCAACACCACAATGCCAGTGGCGGCAAAGCTGGCATAAGCATCAGGGACACCCAAAGACATCAGCCACATGGCCATGGGCGCAGCCAAAGCGGCCTCACCCACAATACCGTTCAGCACACCGATGGAGGTGATGCCGATCTGGATGGTGGACAAAAAGCGCGTGGGGTCTTCCCCCAGTTTGACAGCCGCTGCCGCGCCGCTGTCGCCCTCATCGATGAGCTTCTGAAGCCGGGCTTTACGGGCCGTGACCAAGGCAATCTCGGACATGGCAAACACCCCGTTCAGGCAGATGAGGGCAAAAAGTATCGCTATTTCCATACAACGGGCTCGCCTGAGCCCTGAGAGTTGAGAGGCTTACATTGTATGCAAATGCATTTCAGCCCCCCAATGGCCTTGACGGCCTGCGCGCAACATCACTTCAAAAAGTTGGGCCAAGCCCCGATGTTGTGAACCGGCGAAAAACCCTTCTTTTTGAGCAGCATCTTGGCCATGCCACTGCGGGTGCCACTGGCGCAGCCCACCACCACTGGCGCATTGCGTGGAATTTCATCGAGCCGGGCACCCAGTTCCTGCAATGGAATATTGACCGTGCCGGGCGCATTGGCGCTGGCAAATTCAGCCACTGAGCGCACATCCAGCATGGTTGCGCCTTGCTGCTTCAAAGCGGGCAGCATGCCCACCACACGGCGGGCATTCCACCATTTGTAGCCCAACCAAAGGGCCAAGGCCAACATGGGCCAGTAGTTTTTCAAGAATTCCATGCGTCCAAAACCTTCGTGCATCACAACAAGGACCGCCATGGTACCCCGCGCCGAATAAAATCAACGCTCTATTGCACACCTGCCCCGGTGATCCCTGCCGAATCGGCCCAGCCCTTGATGCCAAACGACACCTCTCCTGCCCCCAGCCCCGCTGACTACGCTGGCCACACGCCCATGATGGCCCAGTACCTGGGCATCAAGGCGGAGTTTCCAGACACGCTGGTGTTTTACCGCATGGGCGACTTTTACGAGCTCTTCTTTGGCGACGCCGAAAAAGCCGCAGGCCTGCTCGACATCACCTTGACGCGCCGGGGTCAGTCGGCGGGCCAGCCCGTGCTGATGGCGGGTGTGCCCTTTCATTCGGTCGAGACGTATTTGGCCCGGCTCATCAAGCTGGGCGAGTCGGTCGCTATTTGTGAACAAGTGGGCGATGTGGCTACATCCAAAGGCCCGGTCGAGCGCAAAGTGGTGCGCGTGGTCACCCCCGGCACCCTGACCGACACCGAGCTGCTGTCCGACAAAAGCGAAGCGATCTTGCTGGCCGTACACCAAGCGGGCAAAAACCGCTGCGGCTTGGCGTGGCTGAGCGTCACCCAAGGCGTGGTGCACCTGGCCGAATGCGGCCAAGATGAACTGGCCGACTGGATCGACCGCATCGCGCCCAGCGAACTGCTGGCCAGCGCGGGCATGACGCCCACCTTTGAGCAAAAACTGCGCAGCCTCAAAACCGCTGGTCGGGGCAGCTGGTCTTTTGCCATGCGGCCCGACTTTCAATTTGACGCGGGCTTGGGCCAGCGCAAACTGCTGGAGCAACTGCAGGCCGCGTCACTCGCCGCTTGGAGCGCCGATGCGCTGGCCGACGCGCACGCCGCCGCTGCGGCACTGCTCACTTACGCCGAACACACACAAGGCCGCCGCCTGCCGCATGTGCAGCGGGTGCAGGTGCAGCGCTCGGACGCGCTGATTGACCTGCCCGCCAGCACACGCCGCAATTTGGAGCTGACGCAAACCCTGCGCGGCGAAAGCGCGTCGGATTCGCCCACGCTGTTTGCGTTGCTTGACTCCTGCATGACCGGCATGGGAAGTCGCTTGCTCAAAAGCTGGCTGCTCAACCCACCGCGAGACAGGCAAGTGGCGCAACAACGCCTGCAAGCCCAAGCCGTGTTGCGCGGCGACAGCGGCGCAGGCCCCTGGAGCAGCCTGCGAGAACAGCTCAAAGGCGCCAGCGACGTGGAGCGCATCACCGCCCGCACCGCGCTGCGCCAAGTGCGCCCCCGCGAGCTGGTGGCGCTGCGCCATGCGTTGGCGCGTGCGGCCACCTTGTCTGTGCAACTGCAAGCGCTTCAGCCCGAGCCCAGCACCTTGCTGGCCGGCATGGCCCGCTGGCTCACGCCGCCCACAAACTGCGCCGAGCTGCTGCAAATGGCCCTGCTCGAAGAGCCCGCTGCCCTGGTGCGCGACGGCGGTGTGATCGCCGACGGCCTTGACGCCGAGCTGGACGAGTTGCGTGGCATCCAAACCAACTGCGATGCGTTTTTGCTCGACCTGGAAACCCGCGAAAAAGAGCGCACTGGCATCGCCAACCTGCGCGTGCAGTTCAACAAGGTGCACGGCTTTTACATCGAGGTCACGCAAGGGCAGCTCGACAAAGTACCTGACGACTACCGTCGCCGCCAGACCCTGAAAAACGCCGAGCGCTTCATCACGCCTGAGCTCAAAACATTTGAAGACAAAGCCCTGTCTGCGCAAGAGCGCGCGCTGGCCCGCGAAAAGTGGCTCTACGAAGGCCTGCTCGACCAGCTGCAGCCCTTTGTGCCCGCGCTCACCGCACTGGCGCAGGCCATGGCCAGCCTGGACGTGTTGTGCGCCCTGACCGAGCGCTCTTTGACGCTCAACTGGTGCACGCCCGAGTTCACCAAAGAGCCCTGCATCGAGATTCGCCAAGGCCGCCACCCTGTGGTGGAGGCAAGGCTGGCTCAGATGTCAGGGGCCAGCTTCATCGCCAACGACACGGTGCTGGGCACCAAGCAGCGCCTGCAGATCATCACCGGCCCCAACATGGGCGGTAAATCGACCTACATGCGCCAAGTGGCACTCATCGTGCTCTTGGCCAGCATCGGCAGCCAAGTGCCCGCCAGCCGCTGCCGCCTGGGGCCGATCGACGCCATCCACACCCGCATAGGTGCGGCCGACGACCTGGCCAACGCCCAGTCCACCTTCATGCTGGAGATGACCGAAGCCGCGCAAATTCTGCACAGCGCCACGCCGCACAGCCTGGTGCTGATGGACGAAATCGGGCGCGGCACATCGACCTTTGACGGCTTGGCGCTCGCCAGCGGCATCGCCACGCACCTGCACAACAAAACGCAGGCTTTTGCGCTGTTTGCCACGCACTACTTCGAGCTGACTGAGTTCCCGGCCACCCACACCGCCGCCGTCAACATGCATGTGAGCGCGGCCGAATCGGGCGCGTCGATTGTGTTTTTGCACGAGCTGCAACCTGGACCCGCCAGCAAAAGCTACGGCGTGCAAGTGGCGCGTTTGGCCGGCATGCCCGCGGCTGTGCTCAACCACGCCCGCCATGCGCTCAGCGCCCTGGAAGCCGGGGCCAACGAAAGCCGCCAGCAGGTGGACCTGTTCGCCGCCCCGCCCGAATCCGAAGCCACCGGCCCCAGCCCCATTGAAGTGGCACTGGCGCAAATCAACCCCGATGCGCTCAGCCCACGCGAAGCGCTCGACGCCCTCTATGCCTTGCAGCGCCTGCTGCCCAAACATTAAAGAGCCCCCACATGACTTATTGCGTTGCCGTCAAAACCCGCGCCGGACTGGTGTTCTTGTCTGACTCCCGAACCAATGCGGGCCTGGACCAGATCAGCACCTTCCGCAAAATGATCGTTTACGAAAAAGCGGGCGACCGCTTCATGACCTTGTTGTCGGCGGGCAACCTGAGCATTTCGCAGTCGGTGCGCGAGGTGCTGCAAATCGAAAAACTGGTCGAGCCTGGCCAAGATGAACCCCTGACCATCTGGAACGCCAAGAGCATGTTTGACGCCACCCGCGTGCTGGGCGCTGCCGTGCGCCGCGTGTACGAGCGCGATGCCGCCGCGCTGCGCGCCTCGGGTGTGGAGTTCAACGTATCCATGATCTTCGGCGGCCAGATCGGCGGCGAAGGCATGCGCCTGTTTCAGGTCTATTCGCCCGGCAACTTCATCGAAGCGACCGACGAGACGCCCTACTTCCAGATCGGCGAATCCAAATACGGCAAGCCCGTGCTCGACCGCGTCATCACCCCCGACACCCCGCTGGACGAAGCCGCCAAATGCGCGCTTGTGTCGATGGACTCCACCCTCAAATCCAATCTGTCGGTGGGCTTGCCGCTGGACATGGTGGTGTACCAAGCGGGCAGCTTGCAGACCGACCGCATCATGTGCATCGACGAGCACAACCCCTACTTCAAAATGCTGCGCACCAGCTGGGGCGACAAACTGCGTCAGATGTTCGACAGCATCGAGGACCCGATGTGGAACGGCGGCGCGACCGACATCCCGCTCATGGTGTCCGCGCAGCGCAATGCCTTGCTCAAAAAAATCACCACCCCCGAAGAAAAGCTGATCTGATGGCGCTGGTCCCGCAACGGACTGCGTCCACGAATCGCGGTCAGAGACCGCTCCTACACCCTGCCCCCTCTGCCATGGCATGCCCTCTGTGGGAGCGGTCTCAGACCGCGAAGCGTCCATCGTCCACTGCGATGCTGCACATTTGTCGATGCACAACCAAGAACCTCAACCAGCCATGAAACCCCGCATCATCTTCTCGCACGGCAACAGCTTCCCGGCCAGCACCTACCGGGTGCTGTTTGAGAACCTGCGCCAGCGCGGCTTTGTGGTCGACGCGGTGGAGAAATTCGGCCACGATCCGCAATACCCCGTCACCAACAACTGGCCCCACTTGGTGGAACAACTGGCGGACTTTGCGCGGCACAAGCAAAACCACTACAGCAAGGCTTTTGCAGGCACAACGCAACAAGGTATGGATCGCTTCGTTCCTCGCGATGACGGAGATCTAGGCAAGCGCGATGACTGCCAAAACATCTCTTCCGATAACTGCCAACTCATCACTCCCGACAACTACCAACCCGTCACACCCGACAACTACCAATCCGTCACACCCGACAACTACCAATCCGTCACTCCCGATAACTACCAATCCGACACTCCCGATAACTATCAATCCGTCACTCCCGATAACTATCAATCCGTCACGCCCGATAACTACGACTCCGTCACTGCGAGCGCAGCGCGGCAGTCCATGCCTTGCTCTCCAACAACGCTTGAAACAGCCGATGAACCCGCCTTCCTGGTCGGTCACTCGCTGGGCGGCATCTTGAGCCTCATGTGCGCCGCCCGCCATCCCGAGCTGGCGCGTGGTGTGGTGCTGATCGACTCGCCCGTGCTGGGCGGCTGGCGGGCTACTACGCTGGGTCTGGCCAAGCGCACGCCATTGATTGGGGCTTTGTCACCCGGACGTATCAGCCAAAAACGCCGCCACCACTGGCCCGATGCTCAAGCGGCGATGGAAAGCTTCGCGCACAAAAAATCATTTGCCCGCTGGGACCCGCAAGTGCTGCAGGACTACATTGAGTTCGGCACGCACGACGAAGGAGGCCAGCGCGTGCTCAGCTTCGACCGCGACATTGAAACTGCGATCTACAACAGCCTGCCGCACAAGCTCGACAGCCTGCTCAAGCGCAAACCCCTCAAATGCCCCGCCGCCTTCATCGGCGGCACGCACTCGGCCGAAATGCGCCAAGCCGGCACCGACCTGACGCACCAAGTCGTCAAAGGCCGCATCATGATGCTCGACGGCTCTCACCTCTTCCCCATGGAAAAACCCATCGCCACCGCCGCTGCCATCGAAGCGACTTTGCGCAACCTGGGCGCCTGACCCCTGCCCGGTCAAGCCACCCAGTTCACCGCCCCCGCATAACTGGTGCCCAAAATCACCAATCCAAAAGCGATGCGGTACCAGGCGAACACCACAAAACTGTGGTCGGCCACAAAGCGCAGCAGCCAGCGCACACACACCCAAGCCGACAGGTAAGACACCAACAAACCGACCACAAACATCGGTATGTCGGCCGAGGTCAGGAGCGCATGGTTTTTGTACAGGTCGTAGGCGGCCGCGCCAAACAACATGGGAATAGCCAGAAAGAAACTGAACTCGGTGGCGGCCTTGCGGTTAAAGCCCAGCCACATGGCGCCGATGATCGTGGCGCCCGAGCGGCTCACGCCCGGCACCAAGGCAGCGCACTGAATCAAACCGACTTTCAAAGCATCGGTCCAGCGCACATCGTCCACCTCTTGGATGGGACTGACCGCACCCAAGCGCTGCAAGCGCTCGACACACAAAATCACAAAACCGCCCACGATGAAGCCAAAAGCCACGACCAGGGGCGAGAACAACACGCTTTTGATCACATCGATGAACAAAAACCCGGCCAGCGCTGCTGGAAAAAACCCGATCAACACATTGGCCGTGAAGCGCCGCGCCTGCGGCTGCGTAGGCAAGCCCACCACCGTTTGCCACAAACGCTGCGCATACAGCGACACGATGGCCAAAATCGCCCCGGTCTGAATCACCACCTCAAACAGCTTGGTCTTCTCGCCCGGCATGTCCAGCAGCGAGGCCGCCAAAATCAAATGCCCCGTGGACGACACCGGTAAAAACTCGGTCAAACCCTCCACCACGCCCATCACGGCGGCTTTCAGCAATAACATCAGATCCACAAGCGTTCCCCAAAAATCTGGGGGGATTATCGTCGCTGAGCGGGTGGGGACTGTTCACCCCATCGATCGAAACTCACGCCAAGAGTTGGCGAAAGCGCCCCACAAAGCGCTTGTCAGCCTCGCCACTCGCGACCGCCCAAGGCCTTTCACGCGCCCCGCGTGCAGTTCGTCGCAAACCCGTTGATCCCGCCTGATGCAGCTGCCACAGTGCAGCCACCACAAGAAGTCAGGAGGAAAACCGTGCAACTCACACCCACCATCGCCGTCCACCTGAGCCTGGCGCTCAGCGCCGTCGCCATCGGCCCCTGGGTCCTCTGGGCCCGCATGGGCGCAACCCTTCGCCCACAACTGCACCGTGCCCTGGGCTACGCCTGGGTCACCTGCATGCTGGGGGTCGCGCTCACGGGCTTGTTCATCCGCGACTTCAGGCTGCCCAACCTCTGGGGCTACACGCCCATCCATTTGCTCATTCCGCTGAGCCTGTACAGCCTGTTCCGGGCCTTTAGGTTTTTGGCCCAAGGCAACATCACAGGCCACCGCAAAACCATGCAACAGCTTTATTTCTGGGCTTGCATCGTCACAGGCAGCCTCACCCTGCTGCCCGGGCGCTTTCTGGGCCAACTGATTTGGGGTCGATGGCTGGGTTGATTGAGCCAGGGACTTTGAGACGTGCACCACAAACATAGCCAACGCTCACCAAGCGCGAAGTTGGATGTTTTTGTCGGAGCACAACTCAACCACAACAAAACGCATGAAAGAAACGGCATGAATACACCTCTCCAAACCTTTACCCGCCTGGCTTGCGCCTTCGGCTTGCTGGCCGCCAGCGCCAGCCAGGCGCAAGTCACCTCCGTGGGCATGCGCCAAATCCAGTCGAACGGCATGCCCATCACCTTGGTCTACCCCACAGCGGCAGCGGCCCAAGACGTCACTTACGGCGCGTTCACCGTCCAAATCGCCAGCAACGCAGCGCTTTTGCCCGCCCCTTCATCGGCGGCAAAGGCGAAGCGGGCGCTGATCGTCTTGTCGCACGGCACCGCAGGCAGCGCCCTGCCCGACCACACCCTGGCCGCCACGCTGGCCCGCGCCGGTTTTGTGGTGGCCCAGCCCGAGCACCGGGGGGACAACTGGCAAGACTTCAGCCGCGCTGGCCCCGAGAGCTGGAAAACCCGCCCGCAAGACGTGAGCGAGACCATCGACGCCGTGGCGCGTGACCCGGCGCTGGCCGAGTTGGTGGACACCCGAAGCGTGGGCGTGCACGGCATGTCGGCGGGCGGCGTGACCGGCCTGGTGCTGGCCGGGGCGCAATGGCGCATGCTCGACTTGGTGCAGCACTGCGCACAGCACCAAAGCGAGGACATCGGCTTTTGTCTGAACGGTCTGGGTGGAAAGACCTGGCTCCAACTTCAGCGCAAAACGCAGTTTTTCATGGCGAAGGTTTTGACCGAAAACAACGCCCCCGACAACTTGAAAGTGGTGCACGGCGGCAATGCCAAGACAAACGGCCAAGGCCATGACCCGCGCCCCGACCCCCGTGTGGTAGCCGTCAGCCTGGCCGTACCCATCGGGGCCATCTTCACCCCAGAAAGCCTGGCGCGCATCCGCATCCCCGTCGCTTTGAGCACCGCAGGCAGTGACAGCGTACTGCTGCCCCGCTTTCACAGTCAGCATGTGCTGAAACATTGCACAAGCTGCACCACCCTGTCGGACCACCCGCAATCGGGCCACTTTGACTGGCTCTCGCCCTGGCCTGCCAGCGTGGCCCAAACCGTGGCCGCCACCCAAATGCGCGGGGGCATGCCCAAGCCCGAATTCACCGACGCAGACCGCCAACAAGCCTTCGACCAGATCGCGGTATTCTTCATACAAAAGCTCTGAATCAGCCATGAACACCAACACCCTGCTTGCTTGGCTCCCAGCCCATCACCGCCGCCCTTTGCTGCAGCGCTTGCTGATCGTCTGGGCCGTGGCATTTTTGATCGGCTTGAGCACCTGGATCAGCAGCCGGGCCAGCGGGCACCCCAGCGCCTTCGATGTGTCGCTGGTTTATTCCTACGCCATCTCAACCTTCATTTGGCTGCTGACCGATGTGCCGCGTTTTGCCTTCAAGCGCCTGTTGTGCTCACCCGCGCCCTACTACTGGCCGCCTGCCCTGCCCGCCACGCTCATGCTGTTGGTGGGCATTCCGCTGGGCTTTGTACTGGGCAGTCTGTTAGGCGATGCGTATTCGGGCAATTCCACTTGGGATTTACTTGAACACAACCAAAACCGCTTTTTGGGCCTGATGTTCATCTCACTGGCCATCAGCGTCGCCTTCGTCGCGTATTTCAGCCAACGCGGCAAAGCCGAATCGCTGGCCAACGAGGTTACTCAAGCGCAGCTCATGCTGCTGCAGTCGCAGCTGGAGCCGCACATGCTGTTCAACACCCTGGCGCATTTGCGGGCCTTGATCGGGCAAGACACCGCCCGTGCCCATGCCATGCTTGATCACCTGAACGACTACCTGCGAACCACGCTGCAGGCCACGCGACTGCCGGTGCACCAAGCGCTGCACCCGCTGGGCGACGAATTCTCTCGACTGGGCGATTACCTGAGCCTGATGGCGATCCGCATGGGGCCGCGCATGACGTTTGAGCTGGACTTGCCGCCCAAACTCGAAACCGCAACCGTTCCGCGCTTCATCCTGCAGCCGCTGTTAGAAAACGCCATTCACCACGGGTTGGAGCCCCAAGTCAGCGGCGGCCGCATCGAGGTGCTGGCCCGCGCCGAGGGTGCGCAGCTGCTGCTGACGGTGCGCGACAACGGCAGCGGCATCAGCGAACTGGCGCTGGCCGATGCAGCACGCCCGCTGCAGGCAGACGGCGCACAAGCCGGAACCTCTTGGGGCCTGAGCCATGTGCGCCAGCGCCTGCACACCCTTTATGGCCCACGCGCGGGCATGCACATCAGCCCCTTGCCCATGGGCGGCACCTGTGTGGTGCTGACATTGCCTTTCACAACACACAACCCATGAACATCCCCTACACCGCCCTGATTGCCGAAGACGAGCCCCTACTGGCGCAAACCCTGGCGAATGAACTGCGCGCCTTGTGGCCCAACATCCACATCGCGGCCACCGCAGGCGACGGCCTGAGCGCCGTGCAGCTCGCGCTGCAACACCGACCCGATGTGCTGTTTTTTGACATCCGCATGCCCGGCCAAAGCGGGCTCGAAGCCGCTGCCGAACTGGCAGAAGAGTGGCCCAGCGATACGCCCTTTCCGCTGCTGGTGTTTGTGACCGCCTACGACCAATACGC
Organism: Limnohabitans sp. Bal53; assembly: GCF_003063355.1. GTDB lineage: Bacteria > Pseudomonadota > Gammaproteobacteria > Burkholderiales > Burkholderiaceae_C > Limnohabitans_A. Next base: position 465,039 of record NZ_NESH01000001.1, read on the forward strand.
CATTCAGGCCTTTGAGGCGCAGGCCGTGGACTATGTGCTCAAACCCGTGCGAGCCGAACGACTGCGGCAAACCGTGTCGCGGCTGCAAAACGCCCTGCAGCAACGCGCCCAACACACCCCCACCGCTGACCTGCAACAAGACCCGGTTCTGGCACAACTGCGCGCCCTGCTGAACTTGCGCACCGAAACCACCCACCCCCAGCCCCCCGAGGCCATCTTGCCCCCGTTGCAACTGCTGCAAGCGAGTGTGGGCAAAGCGCTGCGCATGGTGCCTGTGGCAGAGGTGCTGCGCCTGGAAGCCGCCGACAAATACGTGCGCGTGTTCACGCTGGGCGGCAGCGAAGTGCTGCTGCGCACCCCACTCAAAGAACTCATGCAACGGCTCGATGCGCAAATATTCTGGCAAATCCACCGGGGCTCTGTGGTGCGCGCCAGCGCCATCGACAGCGTCACCCGCGACGACACGGGCCGCTTGAGCCTGCGCCTCAAAGGCCATGCCGACACCCTGGCCGTGAGCCGCCTGTACGCCCATTTGTTCAAAGCCATGTGAAGGTGCCGGAGCCCGTGGGCGAAAGGGCATCTGATAGGTCGCTGATCGCAGATCACCTCTGAACAGGTTACGCTCATGCTGTCTGAAAGAGCCTTCAGAAACAGCCATCAACCAACAAGCTCTCCCGCACCGCCCATGCCCACCCCTTCGATCCAAAAAACCGCCCGCCTCGGCGCACTCGCCATCGCCGCCGTGTGGCTGGCCGTGGCTGGGGTGTTGTACCTGGTGTTTGACCAGATCGAGCAAAAGCGCCAGGCCAGCCTCAAGCCCTATGCGCTCAGCTCGGGCGATCTGGTCATTCCGCGCCAGCGCGACGGGCATTTTCATGTCGAGGGCGAAGTCAACCGCCAGCCCGTGCGCTTTTTGGTGGACACCGGGGCCAGCCATGTGAGCGTGAGCCAGGCGCTGGCTACACAAGCTGGGCTGCCTGCGGGCCAGAGCATCACCTTGCACACCGCCAACGGCCAGCGCCCGGGGCAACTGGTGCGCAGCGTGCCCGTGCGGGCGGGGCACCTGGTGCTCAACGACACCAGCGTCACCGTGGGCCTGAGCGGCATGGCACCCGAACAAGCGCTGCTGGGCCAGGCGTTTTTGAAGCACTTTGACGTGGAAATCCGCCGCGACGAGATGGTGCTGCGCCAGCGGCCCTGAAAGCTGTGGAGCTGGGCGCAGGGCTGCGCCCGCTTGTTGATGCCGTCTATGGACAACGGCCTTTTACAACAGCGCCCTCAGGTCTGACCGCTTTCCCATCTCGGCAAATGCTTATGTCGCGGGCAAAGTCGCCAATCTGACCCCTTACCCACCTCGGTAAATGCTTATGCCCCGGGCAAAGCCGCCCAACTGTGAAACGCGGGCTTACTGGGGCGGGTTATGGCGGCGGCGGTGCCTGCGCAAATGCATCACCGCCAAGGCCAACGAAGCCACCTGCAACACCGCACAAAAGAAGAATGGCGCACCAATGCGCCAGTCGCCTTGCGGCAGGTGCGACACCATGGCCAGCAAAGGTGCGCCCATCATGGGGGCCAGCACCGCCATCAGGCTGCTGAGCGCGCTGACCGCACCCATGGTCTGGCCCTGGCTTTTGCTGTCAGCGGCCGAAGAAATCATGCTTTGCACCGAAGCGGTCACTGTGCCACCCAGCAAATTAAAGGCGATCACGGCGTACATCATCCAGCCCTCGGTGGCCGCACCCCACAAGGTGTAGGCGATGACCGAGGACACCAAACCCATGATGGCCAACTTGGGCGGGGCGTAGCGTTTGAGCAAACGGCCCATCAAAACGCCTTGCACCAGCACCGCCACAATGCCCACCACCGCCAAGGACCAGCCATTTTCTTGAGGCCCCCAGCCAAACTTGAAGCTGTTGTAGAGCACCCAAACCGTGTACAGCACAAACTGCGCCAAAGCACTGAAAGCGACCACGCCCACCAGCGGCCCCACCCCCTTCAACTGGCCCAGCTTGCGCAACGAAGTGGCCGGGTTGGCCGAGCGCCAGCTGAAGGCTTTGCGCTGCGCAGGCGGCAGCGACTCGGGCAGCACAAAGTAGCCGTACAAACAGTTCAGCAAAGTCAAACCGCCCGCCACATAAAAAGGCAAATGCAGGTCAATCGCACCCAGCAAACCGCCCATCACCGGCCCCACGATGAAGCCCAGCCCCATCATCGCGCCCAAAAGGCCAAAGCGCTTGGCGCGCTCTTCGGGGGCAGAAATATCGGCCACATAGGCATTGGCAATGGCCGCATTGGCCTGCATCACGCCGCCCAGCGTGCGCACCGCAATCAGGCCCCACAGCGAAGTGCTCAGGGCAGTGCCAAAGAAACTCACCCCCAAACCCATAAAGCCCAGCAGCAAAACGGGCCTGCGGCCATAACGGTCAGACAAAGCCCCCAGCACAGGGGCCGCCAAAAAGTTGGCCAAACCAAAGGCCACGGCCGCCACGCCATACCAATAGGCCTGATCGGCTTGGTTGTCTGAAAAACTGCCCACCAGCGCAGGCAGCACCGGAATGATCACCCCAATGGCCGCCATGTCCAGGAGCACGGCCAACATGATGAAAGGCATGGCAGCCTCTCGGGAACGAAACTTTTCACGCATGGGGTCACTCCGAATGGGATGCTTCACTGGGCTTCAAAGCAGCCCCTGCCAGTTGCTGCAAATGGGCCTGAATGTCGGTAGGCCAGGGCGCGATCAGCGCCTCAAACCGCGAGCGGTCTGCGGCAAACAAGGCGCGAGCCGCTTCTTCAAAACCATCCAGACTGCCCGCCATGGCCGACATGAAACGGTAACTGGCCTCTTGCGACAAACGCCGTTCGTCTTGCGTCTGGCTGTCTTTGCGGGCTTGATCAACCAGCTTGCGCAGCGCCACCGATGCCCCGCCCGGCTGGCCCGACAGCCAAGCCCAGTGGCGCGGCAGCAAAGTCACCTCTCGCGCCACCACACCCAATTTAGGGCGGCCCGGGCCCGACCTGGGTGGTGTGTCCTCTGGCGTGTCGTCTTGTGAGCGGGTGCCCACATCGGTAACCGGGGCCAAAGAATGCGCTTGGGCCAAGAGCTGCAAGACCTCCTCGGCGCTGCCCCGATGGTCAAAGTCAATGGCTTCGCTGGTCTGGGCGTTGAACACCAATATGCGGGCCAATGGCCGCGCTTCGGTGGCCGCCTTGACTTGTAAAGCCACCTCGGCCAATGGGCCTTGTGCCAAACAACGCGGCCCTTCAAAGGCGATGAATTGGCCACTCAACAGGGGCTTGGAAGGATCGGTCAAAAAAGGCTTTCGAAAAATAAGGCCTTATTTTACCCTGATTAAATAAAAATACCCGGATTAAATTAAACCTCAGCCGCTGGCGACAGAACGGCTTGGGGGCGGATGAAAGCGGGCCCAGCAAGAGCCCTGGTCTTGTGCACCGCCCACTTGACCCGCCCTCAGCGGTGGGCTTGGCCCCGCTCAACACGCTCAACACGCTCAACACGCTCCCCGCGTTCCCCGCGCTCGTCACGGTCCTTTCGACCATCCCGGCGGTCATCGCGTCGTTCATCGCGTCGGTCAGCATGGCTGTTTTCGCGGCGATCATGACCCCAACCGTGACGACTTTGTGGGCCAGAGCTCCAAACGGGTGCAGCGCGGTAAACCGGCGGGGCGTAAATCACGCGTGGCGGCGGTGGCGGGGCGTTGATGATCTGAGGATGGGCATGGATCACACGGGGCTGGTGCTGAAACACAGGCACCGGAAAGCCAATTTGCGCCTGCACTGGCCAATGGCCCATTTGCGAAGAAACCACCACCGAGGGCGACACCGCAACCGGATGGGCACAGCCCACCTGCGACAGACCCAACACCAGCCCCCCGAGCACCAAAGCCTTGTGACCCCAAGTTTTGAACATCCGCATTGACATGAGCTTTCCTCGTGAAAAAAGTGGCGAACCTCAGGCCCGCCTGCATCTGTAGCGCGCCAGCCCCATGTTTGGTGGACACACATTGCGTTACTGCTGCGTAAAGACGCAAGCCGACGCAGTCCAAAAAGCAAGCGCCCAACCCCTAAAATCAAACGCTATGAACGCCCCCACCCCCAAAGCCCCCGAATCCAACAACGCTGCTGACACCAAAGTCAGCAACTTCCTGCGCCAAATCATCGAAAAAGACATCGAGCAAGGCACCTACGCCAGCCGCCGCTGGGCGGGCAGCCCCGGCGACGCCGCGCACCACGCCAAGGGCGAGCCCGACCCGGCCAAGATCCGCACCCGCTTTCCGCCCGAGCCCAACGGCTACCTGCATGTGGGCCACGCCAAAAGCATCTGCATCAACTTTGGGCTGGCCAAGGAGTACGGCGGCGTGTGCCACCTGCGCTTTGACGACACCAACCCCGAAAAAGAAGACACCGAATACGTCAACAGCATCATCGACGCCGTGAAGTGGCTCGGCTTTGACTGGGCCCAGCTCGGCCAAGCCGCAGACTCTGCCGCACCCTACCAAGCCAGCGACTACTTCGACTTCATGTACCGCGCAGCCGAAGCGCTGATCGAAGCCGGCCACGCCTATTTGGACGAACAAAGCGCCGAAGACATGCGTGCCAACCGGGGCGACTTTGGCAAACCCGGCGTGGACAGCCTCTTCCGCAACCGCACCGTGGCAGAAAACCTGGCGCGATTCCGTGAGATGCGCGACGGCCAGCTGGCCGACGGTGCCGCCGTGCTGCGCGCCAAGATCGACATGGCATCGCCCAACATCAACCTGCGCGACCCGGCCATCTACCGCATCCGCCGCGCCACCCACCACCACACGGGCGACAAATGGTGCATCTACCCGATGTACACCTTTGCCCACCCCATCGAAGACGCGCTGGAGCAAATCACCCACAGCATCTGCACGCTGGAGTTTGAAGACCAGCGCCCGTTTTACGACTGGCTGATGGAGCGCCTGTGCGAGTGCAAGCTGCTGGCCGCGCCCAGCCCCAAACAATACGAATTTGCCCGCCTGAACCTGACCTATGTGATCACCAGCAAACGCAAGCTGGCGCAACTGGTCAATGAAGGCAAAGTCAGCGGCTGGGACGACCCGCGCATGCCAACCATCGTGGGCCTGCGCCGCCGGGGCTACACACCCGAGAGCCTGCGCCTGTTTGCCGACCGCATTGGCGTGACCAAGAGCGACAGTTGGATCGACTACAGCACGCTAGAGGGCTGCCTGCGCGAAGACCTGGAAAACAAAGCCCACCGCGGCATGGCCGTGCTCGACCCCGTCAAGCTCGTGCTGACCAACTGGGCCGAGGCCTTTGGCAGCGACGGCTACACAGAAGATTGCACCCAACCCGCCCTGCCCCACAGCGCGATTGCCGAAGGCCAAACGCCCCCAGCCGACCGCACGTTCCTGATCGGCAAAGAAGTATGGATCGAGCGCGAAGACTTTGAAGAAATGCCGCCCAAGGGCTACAAACGCTTGTTCCCCGGCAACGTGGTGCGCCTGAAAGGCGGCTACGTGATCGAATGCACCGGCTGCGCACGCGACGCGGTAGGCAACGTCACCGAGGTGCACGCCAAAGTGATCCCCGGCACCAAGAGCGGCACGCCCGGCGCCGACAGCGTCAAAGCCAAAGCCGCCATCACCTGGGTGAGCGTGGCCGACAGCGTGCAAGCCGAGGTTCGCCTGTACGACCGCCTGTTTGCCGAAGCACACCCCGATGCGGGCGGCAAAGACTTCTTGCAATCGCTGAACCCCGACAGCCTGAAGGTCGTCACCGCTTATGTGGAGCCATCATTGGCCGGGGCGCAGCCGGACCAGAAGTTTCAGTTTGAGCGCTTTGGGTACTTTGTGGCGGACCGCCTAGATCATGTGGCGGGAGCCAAGCCGGTGTTCAACCGGGTGACGGGGTTGAAGGACAGCTGGGGCAAGTGAGGCCACAGCCGGTGTTGGGCCAGATCACGGCTCAGCACCTGATAGGGTCAGGCCAGCGCGACGCCTGACCATCTCCAAAGAATCCAATAAGATATTTGTGGGTTAATTTTTATTCTTTAATGGTTTAAAAAAGTTAACAAAAGGTTAGTATTCTGCGCACACGACATCGCTAAACGGCGCTGCGCAATGGACCCGAACAATTGACTGCATCTCTCATACCTTGGGCGCTCAAGCCCCTTAGCCAGAACTCAGATCTGAGCCTGTTCGACCGTCTATTTGCAGAAACGCAACCTGACGCGAGCGGTAAAGACTTCTTTCAAATCCTCAACCCGAACAGCCTGAAAGTGGTGACGGCGTATGCGGAGCATTCACTGGCTCAGTCATAGCCGGGCCAAAATTTCAGTTTGAGCGGTTTGGGTACTTTGTGGCGGACCGCCTGGATCATGTGGCGGAAGGTAAGCCGGTGTTTAACCGGGTGACGGGGTTGAAGGATTCGTTGGGGAAGTAATTCGCATCCACATAGAAAAGGGAAGAATATGGAAATATCAGACAGTGAAGTTCGAACAACCATCGCAAACCTTGCAGATGTTGTGAGGGCCGAAAATATTCAATCAACCGGCTATCTTGACTTATATGTCGGGCATGACGCGCTAGACAGCTTAAATAATGTAAATAATCAAGTTGTTTATGGTCGCCGAGGCTCCGGAAAGACTCACCTGCTAAAAGCCCTCCAGGAAAGAGTAAATGGAGAATTCTCAGAATCACGACGAATTGCAGTCTATATCGACTCAAGAAAAATACTTCCACACTCAGAAGCCAACAGCCTCACCCCTGAGCAAACTGCACTTGTAGTATTTCGAAATATAATACAAAAATTAATCGACGCTTTTTCTGAAAATGTTCGCCCAATCTTCGGAAGAGCAGATGTTATATCTATTCGAACTGACCCTCTTGACGAAGATGCAAAGGAAAATCTTAACAGAATTCTAAAGATAATCAATTTAGAGCTTCAGGGTAAGTCCATACTGCGTCTTGCCGAAGTTCCAGTCACTCGAGAAGAGATATCCAAAACAAACAAAGGACTAACACTCTCATCCAGTCCTGGAGTCGCTTATGACAAGAAGAACGAATTCCGAAATCAAACGACAGTAAATGAGACCTCATTCATCAGCATCTTTGATATTGCAGAAAATCTTGAAAAATTAGTTGAATGGCTAGACCTAAATCGAGTTATTTGTCTTGTTGATGAATGGTCAGAGGTCCCTGTCTCTGCACAAAGACATTTGGCAGAAATGATAAAAAAGGCCTTCATAGCCAGCAAGTTTTCTTTCAAAGTTGCAGCGATTCCAAATAGAACCGATCTTGGAATTAAAACTGGGGAAAAGTTCTATGGCCTTGAAGATGGCGGCGACATTTTTGGGTATCAATTAGATAATCGTTATGTGTTTGAGATAGACAAAATCAAGACGCGGCATTTCTTCAATCAGCTTCTTCACAAACACATAGAAGCCACAACACCTGAATTAACCTCCAAACTGCTTGGAAAAAAGAGAACCGAAAACTTCATCAATCTATTTCTAACCAATAAGGCACTTGGCGAACTTCTTATAGCATCAGCAGGAATTCCAAGAGACTTCATCAACCTCTTTATACATTCTTACGAACAATTTAAAGACTCAAATGCAAAGCATATTTCGGTAAAAAATATCAGACTTGCAACTTCAGGATGGTACGAAACTGATAAAAAGAAACAGGTCGATGATAACCCCACTGAAAAAGCGCTACTTCAAGCGATAGTTCAAGAAATAGTGGTAAATAAAAACTCCAGCCACTTCATGATCGGTGAGCAATATTCCACAAATCCTCACATTCAATCGTTGATTGATTTTCGCGTGCTACACCTCAGAAAAAAAGGTTATTCACACAAAGACTTGGCTAAAGAGACCTTCAACGTCTACTCTATCGACTACGGTTGTTACAATCATCTAAACATAACAAGAACCAATTTAGATAACGATTTTCTTGCAAACATAGCGGTACATGAAGACATTCGAGATATCCGACGCATTTATTTAAATGATTCATTTATGCAAAAGTTTCAGCTTAATATTGGGGAAGCCTTTTACTGTCCTCTCTGCAAAAAAGCGGTTGATATCAATCACCCTGCATACGTTAAACAAAAAATCTGTAATCATTGCTACGAAAAGATTTAAGTAAAATAATTCTTTCGACCTACATAACCATAAGCTCCCCAAAACTGTGAACAAGTTGAAAATAGAGATTTCCATTTCTTTGAGGGTGAGAGATGGGGAAGCTCAGATTTACGGAAAGCCAGATTGTTGGAATCTTGCGTGAAGGTGAGGCGGGCCTATCCAATGGCCCCACCAACCCCCTTAAATTTCTCCACAAACGCAGCCACCTTTTGAAACACGGTCTGCTTTTTGGTCAGGTACAGCGGGTTCAGGGGGCTCATTTTGGGGAGCATGGCGTTGAGTTCGGTGCCGTTGTCGCTGGCGTATTCGCGTTTGAGTGAGTGGACGATGTAGCGCTTGGCGGCTTCGGCGTTCAGGTTTTCTGAGCTGATCAGCTCTTGCGCTTCGCGCAGCTGTTCGGCTTGCGCGAAGGTGAAGAAGGCTTCGATCACGCTGGCTTTGTCGTCGAACTGGCTCAGGTCCGTCTGGTTGATGAAGTCCACCAACAAACTCTCTTTGGCACGGTTGTCCAAGCTGGCGCGAATGGCGCGGCGCACCTCTTCCACCAAGGCGGCTTTGGTCTTGACCTTTTTGTTGTTGTCAAAAATCAGCTCAAGGATGTAGTCCAGGTTGATCTCTTGCGACTTGAGCAAGTCCACCTCAAACACCACATCGTCCCAATCGACGTTCGACTGCTCTGGTGCCCCGCCCTCACGCTGGCGGCGCAGCCAATCGCGAATGTCGTTGTAGGCCGATCGGTAGTCTTGTGCTGGAGTTTTAGCTAAAACAGAGTTCAGATAAAACGAACTTTACGAAATAAACCAATCAACCCAAAATAACGGGGCCAGCATGTTGTTTGCTGGCCCCGTTTCATTTGGAAATCCCATGATTGTTCTCAAATGCTCACAAGACAAATTGCTGTCTGTCTTGCAATCAATGTCAAACATCATTGAACGTCGATGGACACTACCATCGATAGTTGAGTGCTGCACCTCGTCGGATCAAATTGTGACAACGTCTGTGCCAATGCCCCCCGGGCTGATTGGGCTGCTAAGGCACTTGATAGCTTCAAAAACTTCAAATCTCAAATCGCACGGTCACAAGCCCACAACGGCTGAGGGGCCCAATCACCGCACGGGGTTTTTCAGCGCCCAAAAGCTGAACATGCGCAACGCGCCATGAGCGTGGACCTTTGCAGAAACACACCATGAACACCCTCACCTTCCCTCTCTCTGCCATCCCAGATTTGCCCCGTGACAAAGCCAGCCGCCAAGACCCTTACGCATCAGAAGCGCAAACCAATGCGCTGCTGCGCTTTGGCGCGCAGTACCGGCTGCAACGCATTCAGGCAGCTGACATGATCACCACCGACGAAGCTGCCACCCTGTCGGGCACTACCCGCGTGACCATGAACGCCTGGATCAAAAGCCGCCGCTGCATTGGCGTGTCGCACCTGCGCCGGGGCAACAAGCTGCCCCGCTGGCAGTTCGAGCCGTTCATCTTTCCGGTCATCGCGCCCATGGCTGCCGCTTTGGGTTCGACCGACGGCTGGCAATTGCTGGCTTTCCTGGAAAGCCCGCACCCGGCACTGGACGGCCAGTCACCCCGCACCGCGCTGGAGCAAGGCACACCCGCCCAGCGCGTGATCGATCTGGCGACGGCAGAGGGGCATTGAACGCCTATTTTCTTCAACTCCCGCAGCTTGCGTGCATTACGCTGCTGGACTTCCCAGACGCCGATTGAAACGACGTCAATCGTTAATTTTCCGAGTCGATGCAACCCCAATTCATACTCCACTTCTGGTTCACCGAACTCACCCCCAAGGACCACTTCGCCAAAGACGCTGCCTTGGACGAAGCCATCCGCACCCGCTTCGGGGCCACGCTGGCGGCGGCGGCGCAGTGTGAGTTGTTTGGCTGGCGCACCACGCCCGAGGAGTTGGCGTTTTGAGTGAGCCGGGGTCGGGCTTTTAGCCATGCCTAGCCTTGTGTTGTCATTCTTGACAACATTTAAATTATGTTGGCAAAATAGCCAACATGTCTGCCGAACTGATTACCCGCTTCAAGAACATCACACCCGATGGTGGCGTGATCGAGTTGGTGGTCTGGAAGGTGCCCACCCCGGTTCCACCCACCGAACACGGCTTCAAATACCGAGCGGTTTATGCCATGGATGGCGTGCGCATCGTTGGCTTTGACAACGAGCGGGGCAATGGCGACCACTGCCATTTGGACGGGCAAGAGCTGCCTTACACAATCACAGGCGTGGACCAACTGGTGGAAGACTTCATTGCCGCCGTAGCGGCCAGGAGAGCAACATGACTGAGCGATTTTTGACGATTACCCTGCAACCCGACTGGCAAGCCGGTTTGCGTGCCGCATCCCATGCGGCACAGCAAGACACTTACCAAGGCGAAGTGCTCAACTTTGAAAGCCCCGGCCACTTCTTTGGCCAGCTGACAGAAAAGCGCTGGGCGCTGGTGCGTACGGCGCAAGGCAAAGGCGAGCTTTCGGTGCGCGAGCTGGCACGATTGGTGGACCGCGATGTCAAGCGCGTGCACGAAGACGTGGTGGTGCTGGCCGAACTGGGACTGCTTGAGCGCACCGAGTCTGGCGGTGTGCTCTGCCCTTACTCCTCTATGCACATTGACATGTACCTCAAGGCGGCATGAGCCCAGCTGTCATGCAGCCTCCTTTTCTGGTTCAGCGAACTCACCCCCAAGGACCACTTCGCCAAAGACGCCGTCTTGGACGAAACCATCCGCACCCGCTTCGGGGACACGCTGGCGGCCGCGGCGCGGTGTGAGTTGTTTGCCTGACGCACCACGCCCGAGGGGCGTTTGGCCGAGGTCTAGGTGCTCGACCAGTTATCGCGGAAGGTTTATCGCGAAACCGCATCAACTGGAACCGACCATCAGCAACCATAAGGAGCGCCTGTTTAATGAAACCCGGTACTTGGCCGACCGCCACGACCCATTATTGAGGCGTTGCGAGACCCGGTTTATTTGTCGAGATGCTTTGTAGATACCGGTGCGCTCTGCTGGCCCAACGGGCTGGAACTTTCAGCCGCTCGACTGTATGAGCTGTCTCATGCCCTCAAAGCCGCTGCTTGATCAGAAACGATCTCAACAAGATAACGAAATTTACGAATTTTCCTAAAATCACGGGGTCAGTATCTTGGGTGCTGGCCCTGTTTCGTTGGTCAAGCGGGTACACCTGGAAGAACACCACGAACACCTGGATCAAATTGACCGCCGCATGGGCGTGTCGGAAGATCTTCGAGGCCTGCAACCGCCTCGATCAACATTCACCGACTCTGCCTGAGGGTCCGACTCAGCAAGATCACCGGGATCAAACCCACCAGCACCAGCGCCAGCGAGGGCAAAGCCGCCTCACCCAAGCGCTCGTCGCGCGCCAGCTGGTAGGCCACCACGGCCAGGGTATCGCTGTTGAAGGGGCGCAGCACCATGGTGGCGGGCAGCTCCTTCATCACGTCCACAAACACCAGCAAGGCGGCGGCGATGGTGGTGCGCTGCAACAGGGGCGCGTGCACACGGCGCATCAAGCCCCAGCCCGTCACGCCCAGCATGCGGGCCGAGTCGTCCAGGCTGGCCGGAATGCGCGCATAGCCGCTTTGTACCGACTGCAGCGCCACAGCGCAAAAACGCACCAAGTAGGCCCAAACCAGGCCGAGTGATGTGGCCGTGATCCAGGCCCCCGCCGACGAGGCGGGCCAGGTTTGTTGAATCCAGCCCACAGGCAAGAGCAAACCGACCACCACCACCGCACCGGGTATGGCATACCCCAAGCCCACCAGCTGGATCGCGCCCTGGCTGATGCGGTCGGCCCGGGTGCGCACGCTGAAAGCCAGCGCCAGCGCCACACCCACCGCCAGCACCGCCGTGATGGCGCCCAAGCGCAAGCTGGTCCAGGCCCACTGGCCAAAGCGCTCCCAAGGCATCTCCGTCGTTTCGCCCATAAAAGCCCGCAGCATGATCAGCACCGGCAGCACAAAGCCCAGCAGCACGGGCAAGCTGCAGACCGTCCACGCCAACACGCGGAGCGTGCCATGCAGCTGCACCGGCTGCGCTTCTGCCGATCCTTGGCGCGAACCACGCCCTTGGTTGAAGCGCATGCGCTTTTGGGCGCGTTGCTCCAGCTGCAGCAAGACCACCACCACGCCCAACAGCACCGTGGCCAGTTGGGCCGCCGCGATGCGGTTGTCCATGGACAGCCAGGCTTTGTAAATGCCGGCCGTGAAGGTCTGGATGCCGAAATAGCTCGACACACCAAAGTCAGCCAGGGTTTCCATGAGCGCCAGCGCCACCCCTGCCGCCACGGCGGGGCGTGCCAGCGGCAAGGCGATTTCACGGATGCGGCGGGACAAAGGGGCGCCCAGCAGGCGGGCCGCTTCCATCAAACCCGAAGCCCGCTCCACCAAAGCAGTGCGGGCCAGCAAATAAACGTAGGGGTACAAAGACAAAGTGAACACCAGCGCCGCGCCCCAGACGCTGCGCACATCGGGCCACAAACGGCCTTGCAAACCCAGCGCCTCACGCAGGGCCACCTGCAGCGGCCCGCTGAACTGCAAAAAGTCGGTGTAGGCGTAGGCCACCACATAGGCCGGCATGGCCAGCGGCAAGAGCAGCAGCCATTCAAAAACGCCGCGCCCCGGAAAATCAAACAAGGTCACCAGGGCGGCTGTGGCCAAGCCCAGCACCGTCACACCCACCGCCACCATCAGGCACAGGCCCAACGTGGTCAGCGCGTAATCGGGCAGCACGGTGGCCGCCATTTCGCGCAAGATGCTGGCGCTCTCGCCACTCCACTGCAGCCACGAGCCGAGCACGGCCAACACCGGCAAGGCCAAAGCCAGCGCCAGCAGCGCAAACAGCAAAGAGGGGAGACCCGATAAACGGCGGGCCAAGGTGGTCAGCATAGCCATCGATTGTAGGAGCGCCAAACAACCTGCCTACAATCCAGAGCATGTTTCTAGAACTGCGCCAACTCGACATCCAATACCCCGGCAGCACCACACCAGCCGTGCAGCGGGTGAACTTGGGCCTGCGCTCGGGTGACATTGGCGTGCTGATCGGCCCATCCGGTTGCGGCAAGACCACCTTACTGCGCGCGGTGGCAGGTCTGGAGCCGCTGTCGGGCGGGCAAATTTTGCTGTCCAACCGGGTCGTCAGTGAAAAAGGCCACACCGAACCGGCCGAGCGCCGACGCATTGGGATGGTGTTTCAGGACTACGCACTGTTTCCGCACATGGACGTGGGCCGCAACGTGGGCTTTGGGCTGGAACACCTGTCCAAAGCCGAACGCCAAAAACGGGTGACCGAGGTGCTGGAGCTGGTCGGGCTGGCCGGCTCGGACAAACGCTTCCCGCACGAACTCTCGGGCGGCCAGCAGCAACGCGTGGCCTTGGCCCGTGCGCTGGCGCCTAAACCCGACTTGCTGCTGCTCGATGAGCCGTTTTCCAACCTGGACATCGACCTGCGCGAGCGACTTGCGCACGAGGTGCGCAACATCCTCAAAGCCGCCCAGGCCACCGCGCTGCTGGTCACACACGACCAGCTCGAAGCCTTTGCGATTGGGGACGTGATCGGCGTGATGAACGAAGGCCAGTTGCACCAGTGGGACGACGCCTACAGCCTCTACCACCGCCCAGCCACCCGCTTTGTGGCCGACTTCATTGGCCACGGCGTCTTCACGCCCGCCACGCTGCGCGAGGTGGACGGGCACATTCTGGTCAGCACCCCGGTGGGCGAGCTGCGCGATGTGGCCGAATGCCCCCTGCCCTGCGCTTTTGAGGGCGGCGAGTGCGACGTGTTGCTGCGGGCCGACGACATCGTGCACGACGACGATGCCCCAGTGAAGGCTGAAATCATCCGAAAGGCTTTTCGCGGCTCGGAATTTCTCTACACACTGCGCCTGGCCAGCGGCGATCTGCTGATGGCCCATGTGCCCAGCCACCACGACCACAAGCTGGGCGAATGGATCGGTATCCGGGCCGAAGTGGACCATGTGGTCACGTTCAACCGCGCTTGCCCCGTGAACGACCGCGACCTTTGCCAGATGCCCTGCGCCAAAGCAGATGCCTGTGAGCATACGGACCCCAAGTACCAAACGATCAAATTCACGTCGTTGTAAATTTTGATAGCGGCGACCTTGTCACAAGCTCAGGGTCTGTTGCTGACCCCATCCCTTCAACAGCCATGCAGCAGCCTGACGGCTCTTTCCATTTGATGTTTTTATGAATTTCAACATTTTTTAAAAGTTATTTGCAATATTTCTATAAATACATAAAATATGTCGAGTTTCTTGCAAAATTTTCTTATTAATGTTTTCAGAATCTTTTAACCGCAACGCAAACGCCTTAACACCAGACGCTGGTGAGCGAAGCAGCTTCTTCAATTTCAAACAGGTGGTGTTGTCCTCGCCCAAGCTCACCCCTGCTAACACATTATTTGGGCCACAAGATCGACTGGTCATCAAGACCAGGTCTGTCTTGGCCATCCGCCCATGCAGGCCCCGGGTACAAGCCAGTTGCCTTGAAAAATTGCTGCGTCAAGCCACGAAGCCATAAATTTCGGCCTGGAGCCGACAAGCCAGCACTCCTGATATGGCGCAATTGATACGCTGGCTTAGGCCTAGAGTGGCCTGGCTGCTGGCGCTTCTGGGCCATGGGCATGGATGAAGGACCGGTACAGCCCCTATCAGGACACCAAAGAGCGACTCAAGCCGCATCCCTCAAAGTCATGATGTCCTGGCGCAGGTCCTGCGCCCAAGCACGGCGATCCCGGCCGTTGGCGACTTGGGGCTCGCCAAAGTGAACCACCGCCTCGATGCGGCTGGATTTCAGGGTCCGCCACATGGACCCAATGAGGGTGTCGTCACCGATGTAACAAGGCGCAAAGCTGAGTTCACCCGTTTGGGCGTCGGTGAATTTCAGCGACATGGGCTGCACCGGGGCCTCGGCCTGGATGGCGGCCTGGATCAGGTTGGCGTGAAAGGGCAGCAACTCGCGCCCATCACTGGTCGTGCCTTCCGGAAACACCGCCACCACATCGCCATTGCGCATGGCATCGGCCATGTCATGGACCATGCGCAGCGCGTCTTTGCGGCTGGTGCGCTCGATGTAGAGCGTGCCTGCGCCCGTGGCCAGCATGCCCACCAGCGGCCAGTCACGGATATCGGATTTGGAGACGAAACGGCAGTGCCTGGCCGCGTGAATGACCAGAATGTCGAGCCAGGAGATGTGGTTGGCGACCATGAGCGCCGGACCATTGGCCACCGGCTGGCCCAGTACCCGCAAATGAACACCCCACAACGCCAGAAACTGCAGCGCCCAAGCTTGCACCCGCATCTCGCGCTGCTCGGGCGTGAGTTGGGGAAAGCGCGCATAAATCGTCCACATGCCCACCAGCACGTGCCACAAGCCGCGCAAAAATTTCCAGAGGGCTTTTAGAGAGCGCATACCGCTGCTGCGCCATGATGAGCCGCATTGACACCTTGCCCTGTACGGCAATGGCCAGTGCCCCATCGCGCCCCGCATCGCCCACAGAGGTGGGCTCCTACGTAGACTGGCATCTCGTGGGTTTTGCTCATTGCGCCTCGAAAGCCACTTGCCCGCCCACCACCGTGGCCAGCACGCGGCCGGGCAACTCGTAACCAGAAAACGGCGTGCTCTTGCCTTGGCTGCGCAATGCGGCGTCGCGCACCAACCAATGGCCTTCGGTGGACAGCACGCACACATCGGCCACACCACCCACAGCCAGATGACCGATCGAGTCTTGCAGGCTGCCCAGGGTTCTGCCCAGCACGCGAGAGGGGTCGGCGGTGATGCGCGAGAGCACTTGCGGCACGGGCAGACCGGCCTCTTGTCCCCACTTGAGGGCCAGGCTCCACAGCAGCTCCATGCCCGTGGCGCCGGGTTCGGCTTCGGCAAACGGCAAGTCTTTGGCGTCGGCATCGACCGGGGTGTGGTCGGACACCAGCACGTCCAGCGTGCCATCGGCCAGGCCCGCACGCAGCGCATCGCGGTCGCGCTGCTGGCGCAGCACCGGCGTCAGACGCGCACGGCTGTCAAAGTAGCCCATGTCGGCGTCGGTCAGGTGCAGCGAGTTGATGCTCACATCTGCGGTGATGGGCAGGCCCTCGGCCTTGGCCTGGCGGATCAGCTCCACCCCGGCGGCGCTGCTGATGCGGCACAGGTGCACGCGGGCCCGGGTGCTGCGCACCAGCTCAAAAATCGTGTGCAAGGCGATGGTTTCGGCCGACACCGGCACACCCGACAGGCCCATGCGCGTGGCCAGTGCCCCACTGGCGGCCACACCTTTGCCCAGATAAAAGTCTTGCGGACGCAGCCAGACAGCAAAGCCAAACGTGCTGGCGTATTGCAAAGCACGCTGCACCACCTGGGTGTTGGCCAGCGCCACTTCGGCCTGGCTAAAGCCCACGCAACCGGCTGCCGTCAACTGCCCCATTTCGGTCAGCACATCGCCTTTCAGGCCCACGGTCAGTGCGCCCAGCGGCAGCACGCGGGCTTGGTGCAGTTTTTCGGCGCGGTAACGCAGCATCTCGACCAGACCGGGTTCGTCCAGCACCGGCTCGGTGTCGGGCGGGCAAACCAGGCTGGTCACGCCACCGGCCACGGCGGCGGCCATTTCGCTCTCCAGCATGCCGGCGTGTTCTTGGCCGGGCTCGCGCAGGCGCGCTGCCAAATCGACCAAGCCCGGGGCCACGATGCAGCCTTGGGCATCGATCACGCGATCAGGGCCGAAGTCGGCAGGCGCTTGGCCCAGCGCCACGATGCGCCCCCCAGCCATCGCCAGATCGGCAATTTGGTCAAAGCCGCTGGCGGGGTCGATCACGTGGCCGTTTTGGATGAGAAGTTTCATCTGGTTTTCCTTGTCCGCTGGTGTTTACGCGACGTTGCCCGCGACGATGCTCATGACGGCCATGCGCACGGCGATGCCGAAGGTCACCTGCGGCAGGATCACGCTTTGCTGGCCGTCGACCACGGCGGAATCGATCTCCACGCCCCGATTGATCGGGCCGGGGTGCATGACGATGGCGTCGGGCTTGGCCAGTTGCAGTTTTTCGGGGGTGAGGCCAAAGCTCTCGAAATACTCCTGGCTAGAAGGCAGCAGCGCGCCGCTCATTCGCTCGTTTTGCAGGCGCAGCATGATCACCACGTCGCAGCCCTTGATGCCTTCTTCCAGGTTGTTGAACACGCGCACGCCCATCTGCGCCATGTCGGCGGGCACCAGGGTTTTGGGGCCGACCACACGCACTTCGGCGCAGCCCAATGTGGTGAGCGCGTGGATGTCAGACCGCGCCACGCGCGAGTGCAACACATCGCCCACGATGGCCACGGTGAGGTTGGTGAAGTCTTTTTTGTAGTGCCGGATGGTGTACATGTCCAGCAAGCCCTGGGTGGGGTGCGCATGGCGACCATCTCCTGCGTTGACCACATGCACATGGGGCGCGACGTGTTGGGCAATCAAATAGGGGGCGCCCGATTCGCTGTGGCGCACCACGAAGATGTCGGCGGCCATGGCGCTCAGGTTGGCAATGGTGTCGAGCAAGGACTCGCCTTTGCTGGCCGAAGAGCGCGCAATGTCGAGTGTGTACACATCTGCCGACAGGCGGGTCGCTGCGATGTCAAAGGTGGTGCGGGTGCGGGTGCTGTTTTCAAAAAACAGGTTGAACACGCTTTTGCCGCGCAAAAGGGGCACCTTTTTCACTTCGCGGTCGCTCACGCTGACGAAGCTGGCCGCCGTGTCCAGGATGTGGGTCAGGATGTCCTTGGACAGGCCTTCGGTGGAGAGCAGGTGGATCAGCTCGCCGTTTTTGTTGAGTTGGGGGTTGTTGCGTTTGTAAAGCATGGTGTCCTTGTCGGGTTCAGGCCTTGTTCTTCACTTCAAAACTGAATGCGCCAGCCGGGTCGCGGGCCAGCGCCAGCGATTGGGTCTCGGGCAGGGCCACGCGGGCCGCGGCAAAGTCGGCTTGCACCGGCAGTTGGCGGCCACCCCGGTCCACCAGCACCGCCAGCTGCACCCGGGAGGGGCGACCATAGTCAAAGATTTCGTTGAGCACGGCGCGAATGGTGCGCCCTGTGTAGAGCACATCGTCGAGCACCAGAATGTCGGCGCCATCGACCTCAAAAGGCAGGTGGGTCTGCCCGCCCGCCGACAAGCCGCGCTGGGCAAAGTCGTCCCGGTGCATGACCGAAGACACCTGGCCCGACTCGCCGCTCAGGCCCAGGTCGCGCTGCAGCCGCTCGGCCAGCCAGGCGCCGCCCGAGGTGATGCCCACCAGGCGGGTGTTGGCCGTGCACAGGCTGCGCACACCGCGCAGCAACTCCAGGTACAGGGCCTCGGCGTTCAGGGCCAGTGCGCTCATGGGATGCTCCTTAAAAATTGGTCCAGGATGATCGCCGCCGCCGCCGCATCGGCGTCTTTGGCCCCATAAGAATGGGCTTCGGTGGTGGTGTAGCGCTCGTCCACCTCGTACACCACCAAGCCAAACCTGCCGCGCAATTGGCGACCGAACTTGCGGGCGCGCAAGGTGTTTTCGTGTTCGCCGCCATCGGGGTGGGTGGGCACCCCGATCACCAGCGCGTCGGGCTGCCATTCCTTGATGCGTTTGGCAATGTGCTCAAACCGGGCATCGCCCTCTGCGGCGATGGTGCCTTGCGGGGTGGCCGACTTCATCAGGCGGTTGCCTACAGCCACGCCAGTGCGCTTGAGACCGTAGTCAAAGGCCAGAAAACTCTGGTGGTTGGCGGGAACGGTGTTCTCGGGGGCGCTGCTCATGCGTGCCCCGCGTCTGGCGAGAGCATCCAGCTTTTGAGACCCAGCAGGTCCAGGGCGCGGTCGTAGCGCTCGGCCATGGGCACCTCAAAAATCACATCGGCCGAGGCGGGCACGGTGAGCCAGGTGTTTTCGCCCAGCTCGGATTCGAGCTGACCTTCGCCCCAGGACGAATACCCCAGCGTGACCAACACGCGGCGCGGGCCAGCGCCAGAAGACAGGGCTTCAAGCACGTCGCGCGAAGTGGTCATCTCCAGCCCACCCGGCACGGTGAGGGTGGAGGCGTAGACCGAGCCTTCTTGTTCGGGTTTGTTCATGCGCAGCGGATCTTGCAAGGGGTCGTGCAAGACAAAGCCGCGCTCGGTTTGCACCGGGCCGCCGTGGCCCACCGGGTTTTGCATCAGATCTTCACGGCGCAGGGGCAACTCCACCTTGTCAAACAAGAGGCGCATGCTGATGTCAGAGGGTTTGTTGATGATCAGGCCCATGGCCCCGCGCGCGCTGTGCTCGCACATGTAGATGACGCTGCGGGCAAATGTCTCATCCTCCAACCCGGGCATGGCGATCAGGAAATGATGCTTGAGGTCAATGGAGGCAGAATCGGCGGTCATGCACCGATTTTAGCGGCCCCGTTTCTGCGAACGGGACCACAGGTGCATTGTTTGACTCAAACCGGCATACCCCGATGGAAACCCCTTTTTCTTGTGGCCTGGTCTGGCTGCGGCGCGACCTGCGCGTGAGTGACCACGCCGCTCTGCACCAGGCCCTGAAGCACTGCCAGCGGGTGCATGTGGTGTTTGTGTTCGACACCGAAATTTTGGACGCCTTGCCCCGCGCCGACCGCCGGGTCGAGTTCATCCGCGAGTCGCTGGTCGAGGTCGATGCCCGTTTGCGCGAACTCTCACGCCACCCCCAAGCCGGCCTGATCGTGCGCCACGGCGTGGCCAAAGACAAAATTGTCAAACTGGCCCAGCACCTGCAGGCGCAGGTGGTGTTTGCCAACCACGACGACGAGCCGCTGGCGCTGGCCCGTGACATCCAGGTGCGCGGCCACTTGGCCGACCACGGCATCGTGCTGCACACTTTCAGGGACCATGTGGTGTTTGAGCGCAACGAGGTGCTGACCCAGATGGCCAAGCCCTTCAGCGTGTTCACGCCCTACAAAAACGCCTGGCTGAAAAAAATCACGCAGGAGGACCTGCAGGCTTTCGATGTGGCCCCGCTGGTCCAACGTCTGGCCCCCCGCCCCGACGATCTGGCGCATCCGGTGCCCAGCCTGGCCGACATCGGCTTTGAGCCCACCAACCTAAAGGCCCTGAAAATCCCCACCGGCGAGTCGGGCGCGCAGGCCTTGCTGCAAGACTTTTTGACCCGCATTGACCAGTACGAAGACACACGCAACTTCCCCGCTGTCAAAGGCCCCAGTTATTTGAGTGTGCATTTGCGCTTTGGCACGGTGTCGATTCGCCAGCTGGCCCGCGAGGCGCACCCGCGCATGTTGGCCGGCAGCGTGGGGGCCAGCGTGTGGCTGTCGGAGCTGATTTGGCGCGACTTTTATGTGCAGGTGCTGCACAACTTTGCCCATGTGGGGCGCGGCCAAAGCTTCAAGCCCGAGTACGACGCGATTGAATGGGAGCAAGGCCCACACGCCCACAAGCTGTTTGACGCCTGGTGCGAGGCGCGCACCGGCTACCCGCTGGTGGACGCGGCCATGCGCCAGATCAACCAGACGGGCTACATGCACAACCGCCTGCGCATGGTGGTGGCGAGCTTTTTGGTCAAGGATTTGGGTATCGACTGGCGCTGGGGGGAAAAGTACTTCGCCACCCACCTGAACGACTTTGACCTGTCGGCCAACAACGGCGGCTGGCAATGGGCCAGCTCCAGCGGATGTGACGCGCAGCCCTACTTTCGCATCTTCAACCCGATCAGCCAAAGCGAAAAGTTCGACCCCGAGGGCAAGTTCATCCGCCGCTATGTGCCGGAATTGGCCGACTTGCCGACGGCCGCATTGCACGCGCCGTGGCTGGCCAAACCCATGGAATTGCAAGCGGCGGGGGTGGTGATTGGTAAAAACTACCCGGCCCCCATCGTGGACCACGCCCAAGCCCGAGAGAAAACGCTGGCCCGCTATGCGGTGGTCAAGAAAAAAGCAGACTGATCAGATGGCGACCATCTCGAAGTCTTCCTTGCGGGCCGCGCATTCGGGGCAAGTCCAGTTCATGGGCACATCTTCCCATTTGGTGCCGGGGGCAATGCCGTGCTCGGGGTCACCCGCGGCTTCGTCGTAAATCCAGCCGCAAATCAAGCACATCCAAGTTTTGTGTTCCATCACAGTGTCGCAATCAGAGAGTCGAATAGAATGATTTGATTGTATCGGCCCATTCCATCCATGCCCTGAGCGGCCTGTCTTGGCCCTGACATTTGACCTTCAATGACCGATCCCAAGCCCGCCATCACCGCCATCGAACAACTTCTGGATGACGAAGAGTCGGCCTCTTTGGCCTGTGTGCTGTCGTTTAACGCCAACGACCCCAGCGGCGCCGGCGGCTTGGGTTGCGATGCGGTGGCCATGGCTTCGGTCGGTGCGCATTGCATGCCCGTGTGCACAGGCACTTATGTGCGTGACACCAGCAGCATCACCGATTTTTACCCCCTCGACGACGAAGCGGTGCACGACCAGGCCCGCGCCGTGGCCGAAGACGTACCGGTTCAGGTCATCAAAGTGGGCTTTGTCGGCACGCCCGAGAGCCTGGCAGTGATTGCTGAGCTGTCGGACGACTACGACGGCGTGCCGGTTGTGGCCTACATGCCCAACCTGTCCTGGTGGGAAGACGACAAGATCGACGCTTATCTGGACGCATTCCGTGAATTGCTGTTGCCGCAAACCAGCGTCCTGGTCGGCCACCACAGCACGCTGCGCCGCTGGTTGTTGCCCGACTGGAGCGGTGAACGCAACCCCGGGCCCCGGGACATCGCCAAAGCCGCCGCCGAGCTGGGCGTGCCCTACACCCTGGTGACGGGGATGCCTTTGCCCGAGCAACACATCGACAACGTGCTGGCCTCGCCCGAAACCGTGTTGGCCCACGAAAAGTTTGAACGCATCGAAGCGGTGTTTGCCGGGGCAGGTGACACGCTCACCGCAGCTTTGGCCGCCTTGCTGGCCACTGGCATGGACCTGCCCGAAGCCACCCGCGAAGCCCTGCATTACTTGGACCGGTGCCTGGACGAAGGCTTTCGGCCCGGCATGGGCCAGGTCATCCCTGACCGCCTGTTCTGGGCACTGCCCGAAGGCGAAGAAACCGAAGACGATGGCCCCGAAGTGCACCCTGGGGCGGATTATTTTGAAGTGCCTTTCAACGAAACCAAACATTGAGACTCGACATGACCGACCGCAACCAAACCCTTTTTGACCGCGCAGCCCAAGTGATCCCCGGTGGGGTCAACTCCCCTGTGCGTGCTTTCCGCGCCGTGGGCGGCACACCCCGCTTTGTGCAGCGCGCACAAGGCGCTTATTTTTGGGACGCCAACGGCCAAAAATACATCGACTACATCGGCTCCTGGGGCCCGATGATCCTGGGCCATGGCCACCCCGCCGTGCTCGAAGCGGTGCAAAAAGCGGCTCTCGACGGCTTTTCATTTGGTGCACCCACCGAGCGTGAGATCGAGCTGGCCGAAGAAATCCTCAAGCATGTGCCGTCCATGGAAATGGTGCGCCTGGTCAGCTCGGGCACCGAAGCAGGCATGAGCGCCCTGCGCTTGGCACGCGGGGCCACTGGCCGCACCAAGTTCATCAAGTTCGAAGGCTGCTACCACGGCCATGCCGACGCCCTGCTGGTCAAGGCCGGCTCGGGCCTGGCCACCTTTGGCAACCCCACCAGCGCGGGCGTACCGCCTGAAGTGGTGCGCGACACCTTGGTGCTCGAATACAACAACATCCAGCAGCTCGAAGAAGCCTTTGCCCTGCACGGCAAGGAGTTGGCCTGCGTGATGATCGAGCCGATTGCGGGCAACATGAACTTTGTGCGCGCCAGCGTGCCCTTCATGACGCGCTGCCGCGAGCTGTGCTCCGAGCACGGTGCCTTGTTGGTGTTTGACGAAGTGATGTCGGGTTTTCGCGTGGCCCTGGGCAGTGCACAAAGCGTTTACGCCAAATTGATCCCCGGCTTCAAGCCAGACATGACGGTGCTGGGCAAAGTGATTGGCGGCGGCATGCCGCTGGCAGCCTTTGGCGGCCCGCGCGAGATCATGCGCCAATTGGCCCCGACCGGCCCGGTCTACCAGGCGGGCACCCTCAGCGGCAACCCGGTGGCCACGGCTTGCGGCTTGGCCACCCTGCGCGAGATCGCCAAACCCGGCTTCTGGGATGCTTTGAGTGCCCGCACCCAAAGCCTGGTCGACGGACTCAAAGGCGCAGCCGCCAACGCAGGCGTGCCTTTCAGCGCCGATTGCCAAGGCGGCATGTTTGGCTTCTTCTTGTTGCCCGAGTTGGCCCAAAACTACGCCCAAGTCATGACCAGTGACAGCCCCAAGTTCAACAAGCTGTTCCATGGTTTGCTGGGCGGCGGTGTCTACATCGCCCCCGCTTTGTACGAAGCTGGTTTTGTGAGTGCTGCGCACACCGAAGCCGACATTGCCGAGACGGTGCGGGTGGCCGGCGACGTGTTCAAAACCCTGTGACTTTGCAGGAGCCCACCCCGAGGGCGATGGGCGTGGCACACGCCCCAAAACATATCGCCCGCAGCGTGGGCTTCTTGGGAGTGACGCTTGTGAAATTCCCGGTTTCATCTGATCTGGTCTTGGGCTCTTCCCTCAAAGCCGTCAGCTTGGCTGTGCTGTGCACAATAGGCGGCGCAGCAAAAGCCGAGTTCGATGCCAGCCGCCTGTGGGTCAACGCCGGGTTTTATTCGGCGCACTTTGACACGAACAAAGGGCTGCGCAACGCCAACCCCGGCATCGGCGTCGAATACCGCATCGACGACACCTGGTCGGCCACAGCCGGGCGTTTTCTCAACAGCAACAACGCCCACTCCAACTATGTGGGTGCTTATTACCAGCCCTGGACTTGGGCTGGCGTGAAGATGGGCGTGGTGGCCGGGGCTTTCAACGGCTATCCCAACGCTTATGAGGGCGGCTGGTTTCCCGCCCTCATCCCCACCGCCAGCCTGGAAGGCCAGCACTGGGGCCTGAACGTGGCGCTGGTGCCGCCGCTCAAAGACCGGCTCTATGGTGCGGTCAGTTTTCAGCTGAAATTTCGGTTTCAGTCAGGTCACTGACTGGGCAGAACCCAGCAGCGTTCCAGTCCAAATCGCTCGAAGTCTCGATCAAAAGTGACCATGCGCAGGCCTGCGCTTTGGGCTGTGGCCGCCAGGCACATGTCGGTCCACAAGCGAATGGGCTGGGGCTCACCGCGACGCCCCAGCAACTGCGCAATGGCGTCATCCAAACCGGGCGGGTCGGCCAGCAAACCCACAGCCGGCGTTTCCAACCATTGGCGGTACATGGCCATGGCCTGCGTCAGACTCAAAACATTGGGGCCCATCGCCCGGGGCTGCGAGAGCAAGCGCACCAAACCCATCATGGTGCTGCGGCAAAACCACAAAGGCGTTTCTGCTTCGCATGCCGATTGCCAATAGCGCATGGCCTCAGCGTGAAACGGGTGAGCGGCACTGCACAGCCCCACCCACACATTGACATCGAGCAAATCGCCCGCTGCCAATCGCCAGTTGGCCGAGGCCTCAGCCACGCCCCAAGAGCTGGATGGTTCGCTCATCGTCTTCCTCGTTGATCAAGTCGTACAGGTCGGCGTTGGTCATTTGGCTCTCCGGCAGGGCCATGGGGCCTTGGCTTGGAATCACCGGCGGGCGCGCGAGAAATCGCTTTTGCGGGTCCACCACTTCGCGGGCGGTCAAGCCCCGCTCCACCAGCTCAATGACCAGGTCGCGCAGGGTCCGGCCCTCTTGGGCGGCCCGGGTTTTGAGGTGCTTGAACAGCGCGTCAGGAAAATCAAGTGAAGTACGCATGTCTGCATTTTTGCATGAACGCATAAAAATGCGCAAGACAGACCACCCAAGAGCCAAGGTGCACCCGGCAAAACGGCGATAATTCGCCCCTGCATTCACGTCCGGACCGGGCGCTTGCCCATCCCTCAGGACCCCCCATGAAAAAGAATTTCCCCCTGCAAGCCGAAGGCAAGCACCCCGACCGCGTGCTCGAAGCCGTCAAACACGAAATCCGCAAATACTTCAAGCGCGAGCGCAACCGCGCCCTGCCCAAGGGCGTGGACTTTTGGGACTTTGACTGCAAGGTGGGCCTGAGCGCCGACAGCGCGGAAGTGGTGCGTGTGGGTGCCGTGATCGAAGCGGTAGATGCTGCGGCCAAAACAGGCGCTTCATCGGTGTATGTGGAGATTTTGAGCAAGCACGGCGTGCGCGTGATCAAGGCACAAGGCCTTGATGATCTGGATCAACCGGTCGATGACCACGGATATTGAGTCGAAAAGCGACAGATCTTGCATGGGTGAACGTCAGGTCTGCCATACATCGCCTGCCATACATCGCCATTCACCCTTGAGAAATCGGCATCAAAACAGCGTTTGTTTGCACGTCAATTGCGCGTGAACAGCCGCTCGATCACGCCCCGCATCCACTGCTGATCCGAGTCCTGCTCGGTACTGCTGTGCCAAACCAGGTTGACCTCGTACACAGGCGCGTCTTCGATGGTCCACATCTGCAACTGAACGCGCTGGCTCAGTTCGCGGGCGTACATCTCGGGCACGATGCACAGCAAATCGGTGTTTTGCGCCAGCTCGGCGATCGCGCCAAAGTGGCGGGGACGCACCAGAATGCGGTCTTGCAGTTTCATGCCGGCCAGCATTTTTTCCACACTCCCATGGAAGGTCGCTGTGGGCGAGACCACCACAAAATTCGCTTGCGCCAATTGCGCAGGGCTGAGCGTGCGCCCGCGCCCCCGGGGTGTGGGTGACCAGTCTTTGGAAGAGATGGCCATGTAGCGTTCTTTGAACAGCAACTGGCTGCGTATGCCCCGGTGTTGCGGCTTGAGGATGCCGATGGCCATGTCGATGTCTCGCGACTCCAGGGAAGCCGCCACTTGGGATGCGTCCACCGACACATTGGACAAACTCGCATGCGGGGATTCGTGGCGCAGCGCCGAGGTCAGGCGCGGCAAAAACAAAATTTCACCCAAGTCGGACAAAGACAAACGCCAATGGCGCTGGCTGCTTTGGGCGTTGAAGGGCTGGTGGTTGAGCAGCAAGCTTTCCATGGCCAGCAATTGCGACTGCATGGCGGGCGCCAGTTGTTCACACAGCCGCGTGGGCTGCAAACCAGCGGGTGAGCGCACAAACAATTCATCGCCAAAAAATTCACGCAATCGGGCCAAAGCATTGCTGGTGGCAGGCTGAGACAAGGCCAGAGCCTTGCCCGCCGCCGTGACAGAGCTTGTGCGGTGGATGGCCACCAGCACCCGCAAAAGGTTCAGATCGAGTTGCCGAAAATTCATGCTGACCCCATGGCCCAAACAAATAAGGGTTGCCACTAATTATTCACAACATCAATGTACACCATTGGAAGAATCCATTTGCACAGCCCCTGCAGCTGGCCTACATTGAAATCCATTCAATGGGTCACTGAGGGGTTCCAAGCCCCGTGAAAGGTTGCGGGCATGGCTGAGCGCTCATTTGTTCAAGAAGTTCAAAAACTGCGCTTGGGCGATGGCGATGAGTTCCATGGCGAAGGCATTTTGGCCGTGACCAAGGCTTTGCTGCAGTCGGGCGTGTCGTATGTGGCGGGCTACCAGGGTGCACCGATCTCGCACCTGATGGATGTGCTGACCGACGCCAACGACATCCTGCAAGAGCTGGGCGTGCATTTTGAGCACAGCGCCTCAGAAGCCACGGCCGCCGCCACTTTGGCCGCCTCGGTCAATTACCCTTTGCGAGGCGCGGTCACCTTCAAATCCACCGTGGGCACCAATGTGGCGTCGGACGCGTTGGCCAATCTGGCTTCGGGTGGCGTCACCGGTGGGGCCATGCTGATCGTGGGCGAGGACTACGGCGAAGGCTCCAGCATCATGCAAGAGCGCTCGCACGCCTTTGCCATGAAGTCGCAGGTCTGGCTGATCGACCCACGCCCCAATTTGCCCAGCATCGTTCACGCGGTGGAAAAAGGCTTTGAGTTGTCCGAGGCCAGCAACACCCCCGTGATGCTGGAGTTGCGCATCCGAGCTTGCCATGTGCATGGCCGCTTTCCCACCCGTGACAACGTGCGGCCCCAGTTCACACTCAAGGATGCGATCGAGAACCCCAAACGCGATGTCAACCGCATCGTGCTGCCACCGGCCAGCTACCTGCATGAACAAGAAAAAACCCACAAGCGCTGGCCCGCGGCGGTCCAATTCATTCAGGAACACCAGCTCAACGAATTCTTTTCTGAAGGCGCGCAGGACTTTGGCATCGTGCTGCAAGGCGGCCTGTACAACGGCGTGGTGCGCGCCCTTCAGTTGCTGGGCCTGGCAGACGACTTCGGCCAAACCGACATCCCGCTGTACGTCCTCAACATCACCTACCCGTTGGTGGACGACGAATTCAAGCGCTTTTGCACAGGCAAGCGTGGCTTGCTGGTGGTCGAAGAAGGCCAGCCCGATTTCATCGAACAAAACATCCACAGCATCCTGCACAAAGCGGGCTTGAGCACCGAGGTGCACGGCAAGGATGTGTTGCCCATGGGCGGCGAATACACCGGTGGGGTGGTGCTGAAAGGCATCCGGGCGTTCATCGCGCAATACGCAGCGCACCTGCTGCCTGCAACGGTGCCCGCAGTTCAAGCAAGCAACCAACTGGCGATCAGCGAAGCCGTGGCCCAGGTGCACCCTCGCCCACCCTCGTTTTGCACCGGTTGCCCCGAACGGCCCATCTTCACGGCCATCAAGATGATCGAGAAAGAGCTGGGCCAGCACCATGTCAGCTGCGACATCGGCTGCCACCTGTTTTCGATCCTTCCGCCCTTCAACATCGGTGCCACCACCATGGGCTATGGCTTGGGCTGGGCAGGAGCATCGGCTTTCAACACCAACGAGACGAGCAAACGCACCGTCTCCATCATGGGCGACGGGGGCTTTTGGCACAACGGCCTGACCAGCGGTGTGGGCAACGCAGTGTTCAACCAGTCCGACAACTTGCTGCTGGTGGTGGACAACGGTTATTCGGCCGCCACCGGCGGGCAGGATGTGCTTTCCTCCAAAGCCATCAACCCGATTCGCAACACCAACAACCCGATAGAAAAAGCCGTGCGCGGCGTGGGTGTCGAGTGGGTCAAGACCGTGACCAACACCTACAGCCTGGACCAAATGCGCCAGGCTTTGCGTGACGCCCTGACCACCCAGCAGCAAGGCCCCAAGGTGATCGTGGCGCAAAGCGAGTGCATGCTCAACCGTCAGCGCCGCGTCAAGCCGCTGATTCGCCAGCGCATCCAAAAAGGCGAACGCGTGGTGCGCGAGCGCTTTGGCATCGACCCCGACACCTGCACCGGCGATCACTCGTGCATTCGCCTGTCGGGCTGCCCATCGCTGAGCATCAAGCCCAACCCCGATCCGCTGCGCCAAGACCCGGTGGCCGCTGTGGCCGACAGCTGCGTGGGCTGTGGCCTGTGCGGCGAGGTCGCGCACGCGGCGGTGCTTTGCCCTTCGTTTTACCGGGCCGAGATCATCAACAACCCCAGCGCCTGGGACCGCTTCAAACAAGGCCTGCGCCAGCGGGTCATTGGCTGGCTGCAAAACCGCATCGAGCGCCGTCTGGAAGGCATTGCCGCATGAACAAGAATGCAAGCCAACCCGGCATCATCAGCCTGGCCATTTTGGCCATGGGTGGTGAAGGCGGCGGTGTGCTGGCCGACTGGCTGGTGGACCTGGCCGAGCACAATGGCCACTGGGCACAAACCACCTCGGTGCCGGGTGTGGCGCAGCGTACCGGGGCCACGATTTACTACATCGAGATGTACCCGCAGTCGGCATCGCCGTCAGGCCAGATGCCCGTGATGGCACTCAGTCCCTTCCCTGGCGAGGTGGACATCGTGTTGGCCTCCGAATTGATGGAAGCCGGTCGCGCACTGCAACGCGGGCTGGTGGACCCCCACAAGACCACCTTCATCGCCTCCTCGCACCGCGTCTATTCCATGACCGAGCGCACCGCCATGGGCGATGGGCGAGTGGACGAGGCCAAGCTGCTCGCCGGTGCACAAGCGGCTGCCAAGTTGTTCATCAGCGCCGACTTTGCCAAGCTGGCCGAGCAAACCGGCAGCCTGATCGCGCCCGCCTTGTATGGGGCGCTGGCGGCCAGCGAGCGCCTGCCGTTTTCCAGGGCGCAATTCGAGGCCACGATTGAGCGCAGCGGCGTGGGTGTCAAAACCAGCCTGAAGGCATTTGCCGCAGGATTTGATGCCGCCATGCAGGCGCTGCACCCCAGCACAGCCAGCGTGGCCGATGCCACACCTGTTGCGCTGCCTTTGCACCGCCAAGTGGGCCCCAAGCTGCAGGCCTTGGCGCAAAGCCTCGAAGGCGCATTCGCCCCCTCGGCCCACGAAGTCATCGCCTCGGGTTTGACGCGACTGGCCGATTACCAAGATGTGGGATACGCCACGCTGTATGCACGGCGCTTGCAGGACATGGCGCAAGGGCTGGCTTCGGCATCGCTGGCACCGTCAATGGCCGCTGAAGTGTTGCGCGAAGGCGCTCGGCACTTGGCGCTGTGGATGTCTTACGAAGACACGGTGCGTGTGGCCGATTTGAAAACACGCCGCTCACGTTTTGCGCGCGTCAGCCAGGAAGTGAGTTTGAACGAGTCGCAATTGATCGACATCCACGAATTCATGCACCCGCGTCTGGAAGAAATTGCCGACACCTTGCCGGCAGGTTTGGGCCGCTGGTTGCTGGGCTCCACGGCTGGTCGCGCCGTGGTGGGCCGCTTCACGCAAAAAGGCCGCGTGGTGCAAACCAGCTCCTTGCGAGGATTTTTGTTGCTGTATTTTGTGGCCAGCCTGCGTCGCATCCGCCCCGTGTCGTTGCGTTACCAAACCGAGCAGCAACGCATCGAAGCCTGGTGGGCGCAAGCCCTGCAACTTTTGCCCCAGCATGCCGAGCTGGCCCTGGAGGTGCTGCGCGCGCAGCAACTGGTCAAAGGCTACGGCGACACCCATGCCCGTGGCTGGCGGCACTTTGAAAAACTCATGACCACCTTGCCGCGCCTGCAGCAACTGCCCGACGCAGCCAACCGCCTGAGCGCTTTGCGCAAAGCGGCCCTGGCCGACGACAGTGGCCAGGCCCTGGACCAAGCCGTGCATCAACTGGCCCCCGCATAACGACCGGACAGTGACCTGCTCAGCAAGCCTAAAAGTTCCCCACCGACCCCCAACCACAACAGGAGACAAGCCCATGAAACGACGTTTACTCACCCAGGCCACGGCACTGGTTTTGGCGCTCGGCGCCACCTCGGCCACGCTGGCGCAAGAGGTCACTTTGCGCCTGATCAGCGGATTTGCTGAAAACGGCATCTACGTGCAACGCCTGCAGCCCTGGATCAACAAGGTCAACGCCGAGGGCAAAGGGGTGCTGCAAATCAACTTCATTGGTGGCCCGCGCGCCATTCCTTCGTTTGAACTGGGCAACGCGGTCAAAACCGGCGTGGTCGACATGGCGCTCAACACCGGTGCGTTTTATACGAACGTGATGCCCGAAGCCGACTTCTTGAAGCTGACCCAAATCCCGGTGGCCGAGCAGCGCAAGAACGGGGCCTTTGATGCGATCAACAAGGTCTGGAACGAGAAGGGCAACATGCAGTATCTGGCCCGCATGGTCGAGAACCAGCCTTTTCACATCTACACCAACAAGAAGGTCGACAAGCCCGACCTGACGGGCCAAAAAATCCGCATCACGCCCGTCTACCGCGACTTCTTTCAAGCGCTGAATGCCAGCGTGATCACCACGCCACCCGGCGAGGTCTACACCGCGCTGGAGCGTGGTGTGGTGGACGGCTATGGCTGGCCCATTGGCGGCATTTTTGACTTCAACTGGCATGAAAAAACCAAGTTCCGCATCGACCCGGGCTTCTACGACGCCGAGGTCTCGCTGATCATGAACCTGCCGGCCTACAAAAAACTCACCGACACGCAGCGCAACTACCTGCAAAAACAGTTGCTGGCACTCGAAGCAGAAAACACGTTCTGGGCGCGTTACGGGGCTGAAGAAATCGCTCGCCAGTCCAAGGCTGGTATCCAGACCATCAGCTTTGATGCGGCCACCAGCAAGGCCTACCGCGACAAAGCTTACGAAGTGGGTTGGGCCGGCGCTGCCAAGCAAAGCCCTGAAGTGGCGGCCCGGTTCAAGGCCCTGTTCTCCAAATGATGCAAGCGCTGTCTGAGCGCTTTGGCCGGTGGCTGTCGGGTCTGGCCCTGCTGGGCTGCCTGCTGCTGCTGGCCATGATGCTCATCATCGTGGCCGATGTGGCCCTGCGCAACTTGGCCATTCCAGGCATGCCGCTGGGGCTGTCCTGGAGCAACGAGGTGTCTGAACTCATGCTCTACCTGATCACGATGTGCGTGGCCCCATGGCTGCTGCGCCAGGGCCAGCACATCCGGGTGGACATTGTTCTGCAGGCCATTCCTCTTCGAGCCGCCTGGGCGCTGGAGTGGGTGGGCGATGTGTTGGGTTTGTGCTGCTGCCTGGTGCTGGCCTGGTACGGCGCGCAAGCGACCTGGGCCAGTTATGCGGCAGGCTCGCTCAGCATCAAAACCCTGGTCACGCCCGAGTGGTGGTCTCTGGCCCCATTGCCTGTGGTGTTTGTGCTGTTGTCCATCGAGATGGTGTTTCGCATGCACCGCCTGCTGCAGGCCGAGCGCGGTCCGCGCCAAGATGCGGTGAGCGCGGCTTGAATCTGTTGCCCATGTTTTTATTGGTCCCGTCTGGAGTCTGCACATGAGCAGTTGGCAAATCGCAGCCTGGTTGATGTTGGGCGGCTCCACCCTGCTGCTGTTCATGGGCATGCCTGTGGCGCTGACTTTTTTGGGCATCAACATCATCGGGGCCGTGCTCTACATGGGGGGTGAGCCCGGTCTGGTGCAATTGGTGCGCAACAGCGTGGGTTCGGTCACGGCCTTTGCGCTCACGCCCATTCCGCTGTTCGTACTGATGGGCGAGATTTTGTTTCATACCGGTTTGGCTGTGAAGGTGATCGACGGCATTGAGCGTCTGATCGTGCGCGTGCCTGGACGCCTGGCGGTGGTAGCGGTGGTGGCGGGCACGGTGTTTTCGGCCATCTCAGGCTCCACCATTGCCACCACGGCCATGCTGGGGGCGCTGATGCTGCCCGTGATGCTGGCACGCGGTTACCACCCCACCATGGCAACAGGCCCGATCATGGCGATTGGCGCTGTGGACATGCTGATTCCGCCTTCGGCCTTGACGGTCTTGCTGGGCTCTTTGTCTGGGATTTCCATCTCCAAACTCTTGCTGGGCGGCATCATGCCAGGGCTGATCCTGTCGGTGGCCTGTGTGGTCTGGATTGTGGTGCGGGTGCGCCTGAGTCCCCATTTGGCCCCGGAAGACCCCAACGCAGAGCAACACCACGGCTGGGCACGCTGGCGTTTGTTTTTTGCCTATGTGTTGCCCACGCTCTCCATCTTTGCCGTGGTCGTGGGGGCCTTGGTCGCAGGCTGGGCGACGCCCACCGAGTGCGCGGCGCTCGGGGCCTTTGCCACCATGGTGTTGGCAGCGCTTTATGGCAAGCTGCGCTGGGAAGCCGTGCTCAAGGCGCTCAAGGGCACAGCGGGCATCTCCGGCATGATCTTGTTCATCATTTTGGGGGCCACCACCTTCGCGCAAATTCTGTCATTCTCCGGGGCCAGCTCGGGCTTGGTGCAGCTCATTACAGGGCAAGGCCTGTCCACAGAGCACATCCTGATCGGCATGATGCTGTTCCTGATCTTCTTGGGCATCTTCATCGATCAGGTCAGCATGATGATGATCACCCTGCCCATTTACATGCCCATCATCACCGCACTGGGTGTGGACCCGGTGTGGTTTGGTGTGCTGTTTTTGATCTGCATGCAACTGGGCTTGTTGTCGCCCCCGTTTGGTTTGCTGCTCATGACCATGCGCGGCGTGGCACCGCCCTCTGTGAGCATGGGACAAATTTTCTTGGCGGTCACGCCTTACTTGGCCATGAGCGTGTTGCTGTTGGTGGCGGTCTTCATGGTGCCGGGCATCGCTACCTGGTTACCCGGCTGGATGGCTTAAGGCCCCTTTTTTGCAGCCGCCGCTGCCCGCAACTTGTCTTTCTTGCTCGGTCGTGAACCCTTGATGCCGCCATTTCCGGGGGAAGGCGGTGGCGGGGTTTCGGTGGGCTCAAAGCCTGGCACTTGCTCCAAAGCGAGTTCCAGGCTTTCGCGTTTCTGGATCAGCTGCCAGTGCGCAAGCGCGGCCGCCGTGACAAAACTCACCGCATCACCATGCGCACCCGCCCTGCCTGTGCGGCCAATGCGGTGGGTGTAATCGGTAGCCGAGCGCGGCAGGTCGTAATTCACCACCACGGGCAGCATCGCAATGTCGATGCCGCGTGAGGCCAGGTCGGTGGTGACCACCACATCCCAGCGGCCCGCCTTGAACTCGCTCAAAACTTCCTGCCGTGCGCCTTGGCTCATCTCGCCATGAAAAGGCGTGGCAAACACACCCGCCTTGTAAAGCTTGTTCGCCACATGCTCGCAGGCGTAACGCGTGGCCACAAACACCAGCACCTGTTTCCAACCGTTTTCGGTGATCAAGTGGCGCAGCAAGGTGGTGCGGCTTTTTTCGTCCACGCGGATGGCGCGTTGCGTGATGTCCGGCTTATGGCCCTCAAAGGCTTCTACCGTGATGCGCACCGGATCGCGCAGCAGCTTGGCCGCCAAAGCCTCCACTTCGGGCGCAAACGTTGCCGAGAACAACAAGGTTTGCCGCTGTGCAGGCAGCAGCGCCAGCACACGCTGCAACTCGTCGGCAAAGCCCAAATCCAGCAAGCGGTCGGCTTCGTCCAGCACCAGGTGTTGCACATCGGCCAGGCGCACAGCATTCTGGTCAACAAGGTCCAGCAAACGACCCGGCGTGGCCACCACAATGTCGGCCCCGCCGCGCAGCGCCATCATTTGGGGGTTGACCGAAACGCCACCAAACACCGTGTTCACCTTGAGCGACTGGGGCAACTTGTACGCCAGATGGGCCAGCACATCGCCCACTTGCACCGCCAGTTCGCGCGTGGGCACCAGCACCAGCGTGCGCACGGGGCGGCGGAAATTGGTCTGGCGCGGTGAGGCCAGCAGGTGCTGCAACAGCGGCAGCGCAAAAGCCAGCGTCTTGCCCGAACCGGTGGGTGCGGTGGCCCACACATCGGCCAATTTCAGGGCAGCCGGCATCGCCTCGGCCTGGATGGGGGTGGGGGCGTACAAGCCCATGTCACCCACAGCGCGCAAAAGCGCGGGGGTCAGGCCGAGTTGGTCAAAACTCAAGCTCATGCCTGATCCTCAAAAAATGGCGACAGGGAAAGGATCAAGGTGACACGACTCATCGCTCATCACCCTCCAGCGGAGAACGGTCGGGCACCATCGCCAAAAAACTGGCCAAATCGCCCGGCTTGGCGGCACCAGCCCGCTCGGCAAAAAAAGCCGCTGCATTCAGGGCCGACACCTTTTCAGCAACGGCCACGGTGATGAACTGGTTGAGTGAGGCCTGATCTTGTTCCGCCAGCTTGCGCGCATGGGCGTACAAAGAGTCGGGCAAGCGAAGGGCAAAGGTACTCATAGGGCATCCTCCAAAAAGGCCAAAGCCTGGGCTGGCGTTTTGACGGCCAGGCTAAAACGAGGCGCGACCATCGAAAAATCTCTCACATTGCAGGTGACCAAGGCGTGAACCCGTGCGTTCACAGCGGCCTCCAGCACCATTTCATCACCCGGGTCTCGCAGCTGTGGCCGCCAGATGTAATGCAAGATCACAGGCTCCACCCACACGGCCAAGGCGGACAAAAACGCATCCACTTGGTCAACAGAAAAACCGTGCAAGGCACGTATCTCATCACGCTTGAGGACCGACTCGTATTCAAGCCACACAGCGGGCGACGCCACCATGCGCAAACGCGCCGAAGCGACCGCTTGGAGCAGTGCATAAGACGCGCCCCGAGCACTGCTCAAGGCGGCAACCAGCACATTGGTGTCCAGCAACATGGCTTTCATGATGTTGCCAATGATATCAGCGATATGGTCGCATGGATGGGTAAGCGACTTTCCACAACCCCTCACTCGGATGTCATGGGCAGTGCGATTTCCCGTGCCCCCAATCCTTGATGAGGGACTGATAGAAGAGATCCCTCACCTTGGATTAATCAATGACGGAAATGGCGAACACCGGTGAAGACCATCGCCACACCGCGCTCGTTCGCCGCGTCAATCACTTCCTGATCGCGCATGGAGCCACCGGGCTGGGCCACGCAGGTGGCGCCTGCATCCACCACCACGTCGAGGCCGTCGCGGAAGGGGAAAAAGGCGTCGCTGGCGACCACGGTGCCCTGCAGACTCAGCTTCGCCGCTTCGGCCTTGATGCTCGCGATGCGGGCGGAATCCAGGCGGCTCATTTGGCCTGCGCCCACGCCCATGGTCATGCCGTTTTTACAGAACACGATGGCGTTGGATTTGACGAACTTGGCCACTTTCCAGGCAAACAGCAGGTCGTGCAGTTCTTCAGGCGTGGGTTGTTTGACGGTGACGATTTTCATGTCGATCAAAGCCAGCTCGTGGTTGTCCGCACTTTGCAGCAACAGGCCTGAACCCACGCGCTTGGTTTCCAGCGCGTTGCGCACGTCGCCGTAGTTCGCGGGCAAGGCGATTTTCATCAAGCGCACATTGACTTTGCTCTTGAACACTTCGAGCGCTTCGGCGCTGAAGTCGGGGGCCATGAGCACTTCGACGAACTGCTTGCTCACCGCTTCGGCAGCGGCTTTGTCCACCGGGCGGTTGAAGGCGATGATGCCGCCAAACGCGCTGGTGGGATCGGTTTGGAAGGCCTTGCTGTAGGCCTCGAGTGCGCTGGCGCCCACGGCCACGCCGCAGGGGTTGGCGTGTTTGACGATCACGCAGGCGGTGGCCTCGAAGCTCTTGACACATTCCCACGCCGCGTCGGCGTCGGCGATGTTGTTGTAGCTCAGCTCTTTGCCTTGCAGCTGCACGCCAGTGGCCAGCGAGCCGTCCGCAGGCGCGAGGTCGCGGTACCAAGCGGCTTGCTGGTGGCTGTTTTCACCGTAGCGCAGGTCTTGCACCTTCACGTATTGCTCGTTGAATTGGCCACTGAACTGGGCGCGCTCGGGCACGTAGTTTTCGCTCAGCTTCTCGGCTTCAAAGTTCACGCTGGAGAGGTAGTTGCTGATCGCGCCGTCGTATTGGCTGATGCGGTTGAACGCGGCCACGGACAAGGCAAAACGCAGTTTGTCGCTCAGTTTGCCGTTAGCTTTGAGTTCAGCCATCACGTCCGCGTATTGGCTGGCGTCGGTGACCACGCCCACGTCTTTCCAGTTCTTGGCGGCGCTGCGCACCATGGCGGGGCCACCGATGTCGATGTTCTCGATCGCGTCGGCCAGCGTGCAGCCAGGCTTGGCCACAGTGGCTTCAAACGGATAGAGGTTGACGATGAGCAGGTCGATGGTGTCGATGCCGTGCGCCTCCAAAGCAGCCATGTGCTCGGGTGTGTCGCGGCGGGCCAGCAAGCCGCCGTGCACCTTGGGGTGCAGGGTTTTGACACGGCCGTCCAGCATTTCGGGGAAGCCGGTGACCTCGGCCACCTCGGTCACAGGCAGACCTTGGTCGGCCAAGAGCTTGGCGGTGCCGCCGGTGGAGATCAGGCCTACGCCCAAGGCGTGCAAATCACGCGCAAGTTCGACGATGCCGGTTTTGTCAGAGACGGAGATCAGGGCGCGCATGGGGACTTTCTTCAAAATTCAGAGGTATTCAAGGCGGAGCCGGGGTAAAGGGTTTCGGCAGGTATTCAAGTGAGCCGGGCGGCAGCAGGCGACGCCAGCTTCATTTCAACAAATCGTGTTCGAGCAGTTTCTTGCGCAAGGTGTTGCGGTTCAGGCCCAGCCATTCGGCCGCACGCGACTGGTTTTGGCCCGACTGGGTCATCACCACGTCCAGCAACGGCTTTTCGACCAGCTTGACCAGCATGTCATACAGGCCTGTGGGGTCGGTGCCGTCCAGGTCGCGAAAGTAAATGTCCAGGTTGTCCCGGATGCAGTTTTCAATGGATTGGGGTTCGCTCATGGCGTGGTCTCTAAATCGGTGCAGGCCTCTGGGCTCAAGGCCATGCGCTGGG
This sequence comes from Limnohabitans sp. Bal53, assembly GCF_003063355.1. Classification (GTDB taxonomy): domain Bacteria; phylum Pseudomonadota; class Gammaproteobacteria; order Burkholderiales; family Burkholderiaceae_C; genus Limnohabitans_A. The sequence continues at coordinate 502,382 of NZ_NESH01000001.1, forward strand.
GCAAACGCTCCATCTGATCGGCCAAGCCGTCCAGATAAGCGGCCACGGCAGCCAGTTGCCCGGCTGCTGTCTCCAAGGTGTTCATGTGTTCGCGAAAGGCGGCGCCACCGGGCAGCGTGCGCACATACCAGCCGATGTGTTTGCGCGCCGAGCGCACACCGGTGTATTCGCCATACAGGCTGTAATGGTCTTGCAGGTGCTCCAACAAGGCACGGCGCACCTCGGCCACCAAAGGCGCTGCCAGGTGTTCGCCCGTTGCCAAAAAGTGTCCGATTTCACGGAAGATCCAAGGGCTGCCTTGCGCGGCGCGGCCGATCATGACTGCGTCGGCCCCGGTGAACTTGAGCACATCGCGAGCTTTTTCGGGCGAATCGATGTCGCCATTGGCCACCACCGGGATGCGCAAAGCGGCCTTGACCGCGGCCACCGTGTCGTATTCAGCAAACCCTTTGTAGCCTTGCTCGCGGGTGCGGCCATGCACGGTGACCATCTGAACCCCAGCGCTTTGCGCGGCAAGGGCCAGGCTCAGGGCGTTTTTTTCGGTGTCGCACCAGCCGGTGCGCATTTTCAATGTCACGGGCACCCCGTGCGGCAAGGCGGCTTGCACCACGGCAGAAATGATCTCCAGTGCCAGCGGCTCGTCCTGCATCAGGGCAGATCCGGCCCATTTGTTGCAAACCTTTTTGGCTGGGCATCCCATGTTGATGTCGATGATCTGGGCGCCCCGGTCGATGTTGTAGCGGGCGGCGTCGGCCATCATCTGCGCCTCGGTGCCTGCGATCTGCACCGCAATGGGCCCCGGCTCCCCTTCGTGGTTGGCACGCCGCGAAGTTTTGAGCGATGCCCACAGATCTGGCCTCGAGGTCACCATCTCGCTCACCGCATAGCCCGCCCCGAACTGTCTGCACAGCTGACGAAACGGCCTGTCCGTCACCCCGGCCATGGGGGCGACAAACAAGTTGTTCGGCAATAGGTATTGGCCTATCTGCATGACTGGAGGTGCGTATTTGGGGGGGACTGAACGAAGAGGTACGATTGTAATTGCTTAATATTTCAGCAAATGAAAGCTGGGTGTGCTAGAAGCCTTCAAGAATGTTGTCAGCTGAAACTGCCGCAATCAACAGAAAGTCACAATGACCCCGCGACTGATGGCCATTGGCACCCCGCTACACTGAGTTCATGGAACTTTGGCTCAACGACTTAATGCAATGGCTGGCCTTGCCGCAATACGGTCTGAGCACCGTGTTTGTGATCGCCTTCATCTCGGCCACCCTGCTGCCCATGGGCTCGGAGCCTGCGGTGTTTGGCCTGGTCAAGCTCAACCCTGAACTGTTTTGGCCCGCGATTTTGGTGGCCACGGCAGGCAACACCTTGGGCGGCATGGTCAGCTGGTGGATGGGCTGGGGCACCCACCAAGCGGTCAACAAGTGGCGCGACTCCAGCACACACATCCGCGCCCTGGCCTGGCTGGAAAAGCTGGGGCCCAAAGCCTGTTTGCTCAGCTGGCTGCCCGGCGTGGGCGATCCGCTGTGTGCGGTGGCCGGTTGGCTCAAGATGCCCCTTTGGCCATGCACGCTCTACATGGCGATTGGCAAGTTTTTCCGCTACCTGCTCATGACCGGTGGCTTGGTTTGGCTTTTCCCCACCCACTGAGGTTCGCACGTGATCTCCCGCTTCTGGACTGTGTTGATCGCTTTGGGGCTGCCCTTGTTGGGCGCTTTGGCATGGACATGGGCACCAGATGTTCCGGTGGATGCCCTCAAGGCACGCTGGGCTGCACCGCCCTCACACTTTGTGAGCCTGCAAGGCATGCAAGTGCATGTGCGCGACGAGGGACCACGTGATGACCCGAACCCCTTGGTGTTGATCCATGGCACCTCGGCCAGCTTGCACACTTGGGACGGATGGGTGGCCGCTTTGAACCCACATCGGCGCGTGATTCGCATGGACTTGCCCGGCTTCGGTCTGACCGGCCCCGCTCCCGATGGCGACTACAGCATGGCGCGATATACCGGCTTCATAACGGATTTACTGGACTTACTGAACATTGACCAGGCCGTGTTGGCCGGTAACTCGCTGGGTGGTGGCATTGCTTGGCAAACCGCACTGACCCACCCAAAACGGGTGAGCCAGTTGGTGCTGGTCGATGCCACGGGCTACCCCTTGCAACCCCAATCCATGCCCATCGGTTTTCGACTGGCCCAAATTTCATGGCTGGCGCCGCTGACGCAGAACATTCTGCCCCGGTCCATGATTGAAGCCAGCGTGCGCAACGTCTATGGCCAGCCAGAAAAAGTCAGCCCAGCCCTGGTGGATCGTTATCACGACCTAACGCTGCGCGAAGGCAACCGAGCCAGCTTGGTGCAACGCTTTCAGTACCGCAGCAGTGATGCCGCATTGGCTGGGCAAATTTCTAAACTGCGTCTGCCCACTTTGATTCTGTGGGGCAGCGAAGACCGGCTGATTCCGCCCGAGCACGGTCAAAGTTTTCAGCGAGACATCACAGACAGCCAGCTGCAGGTCTTTGAAGGCTTGGGTCATGTGCCCCACGAAGAGGACCCCGAGGCGACGGTGCAGGCGGTGAAAAGGTTTTTAAGCCTGCCGCCTTGACGCCGAATCAGGAACTGAACAAGAAGTTCATCACATCGCCATCCTTGACGACGTAGTCCTTGCCTTCCGCACGCATCTTGCCCGCGTCTTTGGCGCCTTGCTCGCCCTTGAAGGCGATGAAGTCGTCAAACGCGATCGTTTGGGCACGGATGTAGCCCTTCTCGAAATCGGTGTGGATCACGCCCGCAGCTTGTGGGCCGGTGTCGCCCACACGAATGGTCCAGGCGCGCACTTCTTTCACACCCGCTGTGAAGTAAGTTTGCAAGCCCAGCAAGCTGTAGGCCGAGCGAATCAGGCGGTTCAGGCCCGGTTCGTCCTGGCCAATTTCCTTCAAGAACTCCAGGCGGTCAGAGTCGTCCATCTCGGACAACTCGGCTTCGATCTTGGCGCAGATGGCCACCACGGGCGCGTTTTGCTTGGCCGCAAAAGCCTTGAGGCGGTCGAGGAAAGGGTTGTTCTCGAAGCCGTCTTCCGACACGTTGGCCACGAACATGGCGGGCTTGGCGGTGATGAAGAAGAACTGCTTGAGTTCCGCACGTTCTTCTTTGCTGAAGTCGATGGTGCGCACCGGTTGGGTGTCATTCAGGGCGGCTTGGCACTTTTCCAGGATGGCCATTTGCTTGACCGCGTCCTTGTCACCAGAGCGGGCGATTTTGCTAACGCGGTGGATGGCTTTCTCGACAGCGGCCAAGTCGGCCAGGCACAGCTCGGTCTGGATGACCTCGATGTCGGCAATCGGGTCGACCTTGTTGGCGACGTGGATGACGTTGTCATCTTCAAAGCAGCGCACCACGTTGACGATGGCGTCGGTCTCGCGGATGTGGGCCAAAAATTTGTTGCCCAGGCCCTCGCCTGTACTGGCCCCAGCCACCAGACCCGCAATGTCAACAAATTCGACGATGGCCGGCACGATGCGCTCAGGCGTGATGATGTCCGCCAACTGCTGCAAGCGTGGATCGGGCACCTCGACAACACCCGTGTTGGGCTCGATGGTGCAGAAGGGGTAGTTTTCAGCGGCGATGCCAGCTTTGGTCAGGGCGTTGAAAAGGGTGGATTTGCCCACATTGGGCAGACCCACGATGCCGCATTTGAGGCTCATGGAAGGCTTTCGGTGATTCGGGGGGTAGATTCGGAAATCAGCCCGCGATTTTAACGGCTCAGCCCGGGGCTACCGGCCCAGCCCCAAAGTCCCCGGCGGCCCCGCGCGATAGGCCGCCTCCTTACAATGCGGGCATGGCTCTTCCCCCTGACATTTGCATCCGTGGCGCTGGCATCGTGGGCCGCACCCTGGCTTTGCTGCTGGCGCGCGAGCGGCTGAACGTGGCCTTGGTCGACGCCCCCGCCCCCTCCGCCACCCGTGACGTGCGTGCTTATTCACTCAACGGCGCCGCCAAGGCCTTGTTACAAGACCTGCGCTGCTGGCCCGAAGCGCCCGCCGTCACCCCCGTGCACCAGATGCAGGTGTGGGGCGACGATGGCGGCCTGCTCCACTTTGGCGCGGGAGACCATGGTGTGGGCGAGCTCAACTGGATGGTGGATGTGCCCGTGCTGCAAGCGCTGCTGACCCAGGCCGTGCAGTTCCAGCCGCAAATCCAAGTGGTGCAGGCCCCGGTGGCCGCACCGCTGACGGTGGTGTGTGAGGGCCGCGCCAGCCAGACGCGCGCCGAGCTGGGCGTGAGCTTTGACATCACCCATTACGAACAACACGCCTTGGCCACCCGGCTGGTGTGCGAGCGAGCGCACGAGGGCATCGCCCGGCAATGGTTTGGCTGGAGCCATGCACCCGGCTTGACACAGCCCCAAGCCGAAGTGCTGGCCCTGCTGCCCCTGGGGGGCGAAGGCGGGCGCGAAGTTGCGCTGGTCTGGTCGGTTCACCCGCAGCGGGCGCAAGAGCTTATGGGACTGAACGCCGAAGACTTTGCTGCAGCGCTGACCGGGGCCTGCGGCCAGGCTTTGGGCGGTATGCAGCTGTCGGCCGAGCGTGCCGTGTGGCCGCTGCAACTGGCCCGGGCAGAGCGCTGGATCGGCCCCATGCCTGGCCAAAACAAACAAGCCTTTGCCTTGGCCGGTGACGCGGCCCATACCCTGCACCCCTTGGCTGGTCAGGGCCTGAACGTGGGCCTGGCCGATGCGGCCGAGCTGGTGCAAGTCATCCGTGCCAAGGAATTTTGGCGGCCTCTCTACGACCCCAAACTGCTGCGCCGCTACGAGCGGGCACGCCAAGCCGACGTGCAGGCCATGGGCCTGGTCACCGATGGCCTGCAGCGCCTGTTTTCGCAGCCCGGCCCGTTGTGGCAAAACCTGCGCAACTGGGGCATGCGCGGCTTTGACCGCAGCGGCCCACTCAAACACTGGATGACGCAACGCGCCATGGGCCAAAGCACACCGCCCGCCCAAGCCCGCGCCAAGTCCGCAAGCTGATTTGTCCTTCTTTTTTTGAACCCGAAAGCCTCTCTCATGAAGTTCACCCTCTCCAAACTGGCCCTGATCGTGGCCACCACCGCCCTGTCGCTGGGCAGCGTGATGGCCCAGGAAGCGGCCATCCGCAAAAACCTGAGCGAGCGCCTGCCCAACTTGCCCAAAATCGACGAGGTGAGCAAAACGCCCATGAACGGCCTGTTCGAAATCCGCATGGGCAACGAAGTGATGTACAGCGATGCCACGGGCAACTTCCTGATCCAGGGCGCGCTGATTGACGTGCGGCAAAAGCGCAACTTGACCGAAGAGCGCATGGACAAACTCTCGGCCATTCCCTTTGACCAGTTGCCTCTGAAGAACGCCTTCACCCAGGTGCGGGGCGACGGCAAACGCAAACTGGCCGTGTTCGCCGACCCCAACTGCGGCTTTTGTAAACGCTTCGAAAAAGACCTGCAAAAGCTCGATGACGTGACGATCTACCATTTCCTCTACCCCATCCTGGGTGAAGACTCCAAGACCAAATCCAAGAACATCTGGTGCGCCAAAGACAAGGCCAAGGTCTGGAACGACTGGATGATCAACGGCACGACCCCGCCAACCGCCAACTGCGACGCCTCGGCGGTGGACTCGATCGTGGCCTTTGGCCAGAAAAATCGCATCACCGGCACACCGTTGCTCTTGTTTGCAGATGGCACCCGTGTCCCCGGTGCCGTGCCCATGGCCCAAGTTGAAAAAATGCTCGCCGAGGGCAAATGACGTCCCCCCTCTCCACCTCAAGTACGGAAGACCCGACCTGGCGGCTGATCCGCCGACTGGGCTATGCCGGGCTGATCCCCTTTGTATTTCTGGCCTTGTGCCTGTGGCTGGTTGGCCCTGAGCTGCACCCTTATGTGGCGCTGTCCATGCAAGGTTATGGCGCGGTGATCGTGTCGTTTTTAGGGGGTATCCATTGGGGTGTGGGCTTTCGCAACGCCTTGATCCACCCCAACGCACCGCGCATCCACTTCACTTGGGGCGTTATGCCTTCACTGCTCGCCTGGGTGGGCGTGATGATGCCCGCTTTTGCAGGTTTGCCGCTGCTGGGTTTTGTGCTGATCGGCTGCTATGTGATGGACCACCGAACCTGGCCCGCTGCCGGCCTGGCACCCTGGCTGCCGATGCGGTTGCAATTGACCACCGTGGCCAGCTTGAGTTGCTTTTTGGCCGCGGGCGCCACATGAGCCACCGCCACCAAGAACTCTAAAAACCGTCATCTCCACGCACGAAGCGAACTGAGATAAAACCATCATCGCGAAGCACAAAGCGCACCGAAAAGAATCCGTCATCGCGAAGCACAAAGCGCACCGAAAAAACCCATCATCGCGAAGCACAAAGCGCACCGAAAAGAATCCGTCATCGCGAGGCACAAAGCGAATCGAAAAAAACCCGTCATCGCGAGGCACGAAGCGATCCATGTCTGCTGTTTTGCTGCAACATGAACCCACCACCGCCCCACTCCACCCCTGACTTGCCCATGACCGCCATCCACTACACCGTTGAAGCCGCCGACCTGCATGCGCATCTGTTCAAGATCACGCTGACTGTTCCTCTACCAGCGGCGCAGCAAACCGTGTCGCTGCCAGTCTGGATTCCGGGCAGTTATCTGGTGCGCGAGTTCTCCAAAAACTTGCAAAACCTGAGTGCCAAACAAGGCCGCCACAGCGTGCCGACACAGCAGCAAGACAAATGCAGCTGGACCATCGCGTGCAAAAGTGATCAGCCCCTGGTGCTGAGCTACGAGGTCTATGCCTTTGACAACTCTGTGCGCACCGCTTGGCTGGACAGCCAACGCGGTTTCTTCAATGGCACGAGTGTGTGCCTGCGGGTGCACGGACAAGAACAAGCGCCGCACCAACTGCAGCTGCCTCCTGTCAAAAAACAGCCCAATTGGCAGGCTGCCACGGGCTTGACACCTGTCAAAACCGACAAAAAAGGCTTTGGGCTTTACCAAGCCGCCAACTACGACGAACTGGTGGACTGCCCGGTAGAGCTGGGTGCATTCTGGAGCGGTAGTTTCAACGCCTGCGGTGTGCCGCATCGCTTTGTGGTGGCGGGCGCTCTGCCCTCCTTTGACGGTAACCGCCTGCTGGCCGACACGCAAAAAATCTGCGAGGCAGCCATTCACTTTTGGCATGGATCGGGCAAGGCCGCGGGTAAAAAAGCGCCGCACAAAAACTACCTGTTCATGCTCAACGCCGTGCACGACGGCTATGGCGGGCTGGAGCACCGCAACAGCACCGCCCTGATCTGCAAGCGCGATGATTTGCCGCGCCACGCCGGCCTGTCTGGCAGCCCGCGCAAGCAAGAGGGTTACACCACGCTGCTGGGCCTGATCAGCCACGAGTACTTTCACACTTGGAACGTCAAGCAGCTGCGCCCCGACGCCTTTGCCCGCTACGACTACACGCAGGAAAACTACACCCAGCTTCTGTGGTTTTTTGAAGGCTTCACCAGCTATTACGACGACATCTTGCTGCGCCGCGCAGGGCTGATTGACGACGCCAATTACATCGGTCTGCTGGGCAAGACCCTCTTGCAGGTGCAGCAAACCCCCGGCCGCCATGTGCAAAGCGTGGCGCAGTCCAGCTTTGACGCGTGGGTCAAGTACTACCGTCAGGATGAAAACACCGCCAACGCCACCGTGAGTTACTACACCAAGGGCGCACTGGTGGCTTTGTGCCTGGACCTGACGCTGCGCCGCGAATTCAAAACCGAGGGCCACACGCTCGACACCGTGATGCGGGGCCTGTGGAAGCGCTGCAAAGCCGGCCCCATGCGCGAGCAAGACCTGCTCGATGAATTGCAGGCCGTGACCGGCCGCAGCTGGGCCCTCGAGATCCAGCGCTGGGCGCACAGCACACAAGAGTTGCCACTGCGCGAGCTGCTCACGGCGCATGGCATCGCCGTGGAAGCCGAGACCTCGGGCATGGCGCAGCGCCTGGGCGTGCGCGTGAGCGAAGCCGCTGGCAGCGTGCAGGTCAAAGTGGTGCTGCGCGGCAGCGCCGCCGAAGCAGCGGGCCTGGCTGCAGGCGACGAGTGGCTGGGCCTGGATGTGGGGGCCAAGGGACAAGGCGGCAGCTGGCGACTGGGCAAACTCGACGAACTGCCCGCCTTGCTGGGCCAAGAGCGCCAGTTGAGCGCTCTGGTCTCACGCGACAAACGCCTGCTGCGCTTGCCACTCACCGTGCCTGCACAGGCGAGCCACTGGCAGCTGAGCGTGCCCAAAGACCGCGCGGCCGATCAATGGCCTGCGGTCTGATTCACTTGCCGCGCAAGTCCACCACGCGCTTGGCCTTGCCTTGGCTGCGTTCGACGCCGCCTTCGGGCTTGAGCTCGATGGCCACGCTGGAGCCAATGTAGACCTTGATCTCGTGCTGCAGTTGCTTGGCCGCCGCACGGGCTTCAAGACTCTCGGGAGACACGCCGGGCTTGGTCTCGATCAGCACTTTGAGGTCGTCCATCGGGCCTTCGCGGGTGAGCACGCACTGGTAGTGCGGGGCCAACTCGGCACGCTTCAAGATCAGCTCTTCGATTTGGCTGGGAAACACGTTCACACCCCGGATGATCATCATGTCGTCGCTGCGGCCGGTGATCTTTTCCATGCGGCGCATGCTCGGGCGTGCCGTGCCCGGCAACAGGCGCGTCAGATCGCGGGTGCGGTAACGGATGATGGGCAGCGCTTCTTTGGTGAGGCTGGTGAACACCAACTCACCCATTTCGCCATCGGCCACAGGCTCACCGGTTTCGGGGTGGATGATCTCGGGGTAGAAATGGTCTTCCCAGATGGTCGGGCCGTCCTTGGTCTCGATGCACTCGCTGGCCACACCCGGACCCATGACTTCAGACAAACCGTAAATGTCGACCGCGTCGATGGCCATGCGTTTTTCGATGGCGGCGCGCATGTCGTTGGTCCAAGGCTCAGCGCCGAAGATGCCAATGCGCAGCGAGCTGCTCTTGGGGTCAATGCCCTGGCGCTCAAACTCATCGGCAATCGCCAGCATGTAGCTGGGCGTGACCATGATGATGTTGGACTTGAAATCCTGAATCAGCTGCACCTGGCGCTCGGTCTGGCCTCCGCCAAAAGGCACGACCGTGAGGCCCAGTTTTTCTGCGCCGTAATGCGCGCCCATGCCGCCGGTGAACAGGCCGTAGCCATAGCTCACATGCACCATGTCACCCGGCTTGGCACCGCCTGCGCGGATGCTGCGGGCCACCACGGTGGACCAGGTGTCGATGTCTTTGAGGGTGTAGCCCACCACGGTGGGTTTGCCCGTGGTGCCGCTTGAGGCGTGAATGCGGGCGCAGTTTTCGCGCGGCACGGCAAACATGCCAAAGGGGTAGCTGTCGCGCAGGTCGGATTTGGTGGTGAACGGGAACTTGGCGATGTCGGCCAAGGTTTTGCAGTCGCTCGGGTGCACGCCTGCGGCATCAAACTTGGCGCGGTACACGGGCGAGTTGGCATAGGCGTGCTGCAGCGTTTGCTGCAGGCGCTTGAGCTGCAAGCTGCGCATTTCGTCGATGCTGGCCTTTTCAATCGGCTCCAGGGGGAAGGCTTTTTGGCTCATGAAGGACTCCGGATTCAACAATCTTTGGGGGCGGTGTTCAATGGGGGGCGTGAAGGTGCTTTGGCGGTCTGCCATGGGACCTTGGGCTAGTGCATGTGGCCGTGCTCACTCCGGCACCACCGTGCCCGCAATCTGCGCACTCTTGCCACGGAACATGGCGATCACTTCACCGTTCTGGTTGGTGACTTTCATGTCGTAAATGCCATGGCGACCGCTCAGCGTTTGCTCCACGCCCTCGCAGGTCAGCACGTCGCCCAGCTTGCCGGGTTTCAGAAACTCGATGCTGCAACCTGCGGCCACCGCGTTCTTGTTGTAGCTGTTGCAAGCAAAGGCAAAGGTCGAATCGGCCAAGGTGAAGATGAAGCCGCCATGACAAATTTGGTGACCGTTCAGGTGCAGTTCTTTGACTGTCATCCGCATCAGGGCGCGGCCGAGCTCGCAGGCCAGCAGTTCCATGCCCATGGTGTCTTTGGACGCCACATCGACGGCGAACATGGTCTCGCCCACCAACTGAGCCAGTGCTTTAGGGTCGCTCATCATTCGCCTTTGAATTGGGGGCTGCGTTTTTCGAGGAAGGCTTGAACGCCCTCAAAATAATCGTGCGTGCGGCCCAGGGCCGACTGGGTGTCGCGCTCAGTGTCCAAGTGCTCGGACAGGGTTCGGGTGGTGGCCGACTGGAGCAAAGCGCGCGTGGCCACCAAAGCTTTGGTGGGCATGTTTGCCAATCGCTCGGCCAAGGCCAAAGCGCTGGCCAGCGGGTCCTCGGCCACGTCCCAGATCATGCCCCAGTCCTTGGCTTTTTCGGCGGTCAGTTTGTCGCCCGTCATGGCCAAGGCCATGGCGCGGGCCAGGCCCAGGCGCTCGACCAACAACCAGCTGCCGCCGGCATCGGGAATCAAACCGATCTTGCTGAAAGCCTGAATGAAGCTGGCGTTCGGCGCTGCGATCGCGATGTCGCAGGCCATGACCATCGAAGCACCTGCCCCGGCGGCCACGCCGTTGACGGCGGCAATGGTGGGCATGCGCAGCGACTGCAAACGGCGCGTGCTGGGGTTAAAGGCCTGGTCGATGATGGGGCCGGGGTCGGCTCGTTCAACCTGGTTGGAGCCGGGTGTGAAATCAAAGTCAGACAGATCGGCCCCGGCGCAAAAGCCGCGACCTGCGCCAGTGATGACGGCGGCACGGATGGCCGGATTGGCCTCGGCCTGATCGAGCGCGGACCACAGATCGTGGTGCATGGCGCGGGTGAAACTGTTGAGCGCTTGCGGGCGGTTGAGGGTGATGAGCGCCACGGCGCCTCGCGTTTCGTACAACACCGTTGCAGTCGATTCGGTCATCTTGTGTCTCCTGGACCGGAGACTGTACCATTAACCGACCGCACGGTTGGTGAATGTTTTCCCTAGTGTTTTGCCCAGGGTTAAAGCAGGCAGGCCCAGCGCCAGAGCGACAGCTTCGGTACACCGGGCGTGGTTATAGTCACCCTTTGATTTGACCCCACTGCTGGAGAAAACCTTGAGCTACGAAAACATCGAAGTCCGCACCGAAGGCGGCCAAGTTGGCATCATCACCCTGAACCGCCCCAAGGCACTGAACGCCCTGAACGGCGCCCTGATGGACGAACTGGGCCTGGCCCTGAAAGCCTTTGACGCCGATGAGGCCATTGGCTGCATCGTCATCACGGGCAGCGAAAAAGCATTTGCAGCGGGCGCCGACATCTCGGCCATGGCGAAATTCAATTTTCACGAGGTCTACAAAAACGACTTCATCACCCGCAACTGGGAAACCATTCGCAGCATCCGCAAGCCCGTGATCGCAGCCGTCAGCGGCTTTGCCCTGGGTGGCGGTTGCGAACTGGCCATGATGTGCGACTTCATCATCGCCGCCGACAACGCCAAATTCGGTCAACCCGAAATCAAAATCGGCATCATTCCTGGCGCAGGCGGAACGCAGCGCTTGCCGCGTGCCATGGGCAAGTCCAAGGCCATGGATTTGGTGCTGACGGGCCGCATGATGGATGCGGCGGAGGCCGAACGTGGCGGCTTGGTCAGCCGGGTGGTGCCGCTGGACAAACTGATGGACGAAACCCTGGGCGCCGCCCTGATGATTTGCGGCTATGGCCAACTGGCCACCATGGCGGCCAAGGAAAGCGTGAACCGCGCGTTTGAAAGCGGCCTGAGCGACGGCGTGATGTTCGAGCGCCGCCTCTTCCACGGCCTGTTTGCCACCGCCGACCAAAAAGAAGGCATGGACGCGTTTTTGAACAAGCGCGCGCCGAAGTTCATCAACGGCTGAAAGCCTGCATACCGCCCGGCCAGCTGGCGCTTGCGCTCAGCCGGGTGGTGTCAACAGCTCAGGTTGCCAGACGAGGCGCTCGGGCGCACTGAAGCACAAGAAGCGCTTGTGGGTGGCGCGGCCAATGGTGCACAAGCCCAAGCGTTTGGCGACATCGAGGCCCATTTGGGTGATGCCGCTGCGTGACACGACCACCGGCACGCCCATCTGCGCCGACTTGATGACCATCTCGCTGGTCAAACGACCGGTGGTGTAGAACACCTTGTCTTGGGCGCTCACGTCGTGCATCCACATCCAGCCGGCAATGGTGTCGACCGCGTTGTGTCGCCCCACATCTTCCACGAACATGAGCATCTTCTCGCCCTGAAACAGGGCGCAACCGTGCACTGAGCCGGATGATTTGTAGGTGGTTTCCTGCAAGCGGATCGCGTTGACCAAACCATAAAGCTGGCCTTGGGTGATTTGAGCGGGCGGCAGCACGATGTCGTCGATGTGGGCCATCCAGTCGCCAAACACACTGCCTTGGCCGCAACCGGTGGTCACCACACGCTCAGCGCTGCGCTCGATGACCACTTGGGCATTCGCGCGGGTTTTGACAGCCGCCACACCAGGCTCGCCCACTTCGCCTTCGCCAATCGTCCAATCCACCGTGATGGATTCGATTTGGTCCACCGAGTCGATCAGCCGCTGGTTGCGCAGAAAGCCGAGGACCAGCCACTCGGGCTCAGAGCCCAGTGTCATCAAGGTCACCAGCTCTTTTTTGTCCAGGTAAATGGTCAGCGCCCGCTCGGCGGGAATTGGTGTCTCGGAGGCTTGACCGAATTCGTTGCGCACAGCCACGCTGCGAATGAGGGGCGCACGCGCTTGGGTGATGTGGGGCTTGGGCGGGGCCGAAGGGCCTTCAGGAGTTTTCAAAAAAACTGACATGGCTGGAGCCTAACGTAAAAGCCACCGCTTTTTCAGCTCCAGCACCTTGGCGCTGGTTTCATGGAGGGCCCTGTTCCCGATGATGCACACGCAGTCGCCAACACGTTGATGAGCCAGTGGGAACATGGCATGAATGGCGCTCTGCCAAGAGCGCACATCCACCCACAGGGGCCGGTCTGGGCGAGAGACTGAGGCCGCGTGGCGCGGTCACTCAGTTTTGTCGTCTTTGCCCGAAGAAAAATAATCAAACACGGCCAAGCCCAGTCCGCCCAACAAGATGAAGGTGATGTCCAACTGAGGCAACTTGAAAATATAGGGCAGCAGGAAAGCCGCCATCAAGGCCAAGCCCACGAAGCCGGTGAAACGTTCAAGCGATTTCATGTCTGATTCCTTTTGACAAATTCAGACACCAGCCAACGCGCAGAGCGCAGCAAGCGGGCATCGTTTTGATGAGCACCAACGGCCTGTACACCCAAGGGCAAGCCATTGGACAGGTTCATCAGCGGCAAATTGAGACTGGGCAGACCGGCAAAGCTCCAGGCGGTTTGCATGATCGGGTTGCCCGTTGACTCCAGCCCTACCGGAGCTGTGCCCAAGGCGGCTGGACACAAAATGGCGTCATAAGTGGCGAAATACTCTTCGAAAGCATTCATGACATGGAACTGGCGATCTTTGGCCACCAGGTAATCGGTGACCGGAATGGTCATGGCTTTTTCGATGCGTGTTTGCAGTGGCTCGCTCAACTGCGCCCGGTTGTGGAGCCATTCCTTTTGCAGACAAAAAGCCAGCTCTGACTCGTTGATGGTCGCCAGCCAAGGCGCCACATTGCGCACGATGTCGGGCAAAGCCGCGTGGGTCACGCAGTCACCCAGATGGTCCACAAAAGCCTCGTAGGCTTCGCGGGCTTCGGGGTCGACTTGGTCCCACCAAGGGGTTTTGACAAAGCAAAATTTGGGCGGCAGTGGCGGCTCAGAAACCGCCACATCGTACAAACGCCGTGGCGCCTGGCGTGCGGTGGCGGCGTCAAAGCCATCATCGCCCGTCAAGATTTCGGCCACCCAGGCGATGTCTTCCAAGTTGCGAGCCAACACGCCCACTTCGTCCAGTGAAGGCGACTGGTCCAGCACGCCGGTGCGCGGCACCAGCCCGCGTGAAGGCTTGTATGCATACACCCCGCAATACGAGGCCGGACGGATCACCGAGCCATTCGTTTGAGTGCCCAGCGCCACCGGCACCATGCCTGCGGCCACCGCTGCGGCCGAACCGCTGGACGAGCCACCCGGCGTGTGGGCCGTGTTGTGCGGGTTGCAGGTTGGGCCCGCTTGGGTGGTCGCAAACTCCGTGCTCACGGTTTTACCGAAGATCACGGCACCGGCTGCACGCAACCGGGACACCACGGTGGCATCCCCCACCGAGTAGCGGCCCTTGTGAATGGGGCTGCCGTATTCGGTGGGAAAGTCCATGGTGTCAATGATGTCCTTGACCGCCACCGGAATGCCGTACAAAGGGCCCGGCAAATGGCCAGCCGCACGGTCGCGTTGCAGGTTGTCGGCCTGCAGCGCCACCACACGTTCATCACGGTGGGCGAATGCGTGGATCTTCTCATCGGCCGCATCCGCAAACCGACCCAATTTGGCGGTGAACTCCTCCACCGTCTCCTGGCCACTGAGCAAGTGCTCGCGGATTTGCAGAGCCGTCAATTCCGATACGGTTTTCAAAGCGTCTGTCATCACTGCTGCTTGAAGAAGTCAGGGTTGACCACCGACTCATCGTTGGGGTCACGCTCCATCTCAACCGCTTGGTTGAAGAAATGGTCTGGCAAATAGGTCACCATGGCCGGGTAGACATAGGTCATGGCCAGCGTGAACAAAACCATCCCGACAAAAGGCATGCAGCCTTTGAAGATGGTGACCAGTTGCAGATTTTTGGGTGCAACCCCTTTCAGGTAATAGGCCGACATCGCCATCGGCGGCGTCAGGAACGACGTCTGCAAATTGATGGCAATCAGGATGCCGAACAGGATCGGGTCAATGCCATACAAAGGCAGCAAAGGCAGGAAGATGGGCACGAAGATGATGATGATCTCGCTCCACTCCAAAGGCCAGCCCAAGATGAAAATCAGAAACTGTGACAGCAACAAGAACTGCACGGGCGAGAGGTTCAAGGCCAGCATGAAGTCTTTGACCACATGCTCACCGCCAAGGTAAGAGAACACCGAGGCAAACGTGGCCGCACCCACAAACAGGAAACACACCATGGCTGAAGTGCGGGCAGTGAGGTAGACCGACTCGCGCAGACGCTGCCAAGTGAAGGCGCGGTAGACCACGGCCAAAATGATGCCGCCCAAAGCGCCCATGGCAGCCGCTTCACTGGGGGTGGCCAGGCCAAACAAAATGGAGCCCAACACCGCCATGATCAGCGCGGCCAAAGGCACAAAGGCTTTGAACACCAACACGATGCTTGCCCACACGGTGTAGTGCTCCACATCTTTGGGCTTGGGGCACAAAGAGGGGTTGAGCGTGGCGCGCACGATGATGTAGATCAGGTACAGCAAAGCCAATGTGAAACCGGGGATGATGGCCGCGGCGTACAGCTTGACCACCGACACGCTGGCCGTGGCCGCATACACGATGAGCAAAATGGAGGGCGGAATCAAAATACCCAATGTGCCGCCAGCTGTGATCACACCAGAAGCAAGTTTTTGGTCATAACCGGCTTTGAGCATGGGCGGCAAGGCAATGAGGCCCATCAGGGTCACCACCGCACCCACGATGCCGGTGGCCGTGGCAAAGAGCGCACAGGTGATCAGTGCGGCCACAGCCATGGAGCCGGGCAAAAAGCGCAAACCGACCTGCAAGCTCAGGAACAATTTATCGAGGATGTTGGCCCGCTCGATGATGTAACCCATGAACAAGAACAAGGGGATCGATATGAGCACATCGTTGTTCATCACGCTGAAAGTGTTCTGCGTGAAGAGGTACAGGATGCGGTTGTCCCACATCAACTGATCGGGCGTGAAGTAGGCGTAAAAGCCAAAACCGATGCCCATGGCCATCAAGGTGAAGGCGATCGGAAAACCCAGAAAAATAAAGACGATGAACAGCCCCAACATGACGAGGGCGATGATGGGATCACTCATGACGGTGCTTTCTCAGCGTGCTGTTGAATCAGCACTTGTTCAAGTTCTTCAACGTCGCCACTGCGCGACAACCACTCGCCGGTTCGAATGCACACCAGGCAACGCATGACCTCAGCAGCACCTGCAATCAGCAGCGTGACGCCGGCCACAAAAATCACCGACTTCAAGGGCCACACCGGCACACCGGCGGGACTGTTCACGCTGGACTCCAGAATGCGGGCGCTCTCGTAGGCGTACTGGCCACCGGTGAACACCATGGCAAAAATGGCTGGAAAATAAAACACCAGATAAAGGGTCAGGTCGACCTTGGCCTGCGTGCGGTTGGACCACTTGCGGTAAATAAAGTCACCGCGCACATGCGAGTTGCGCGAGACGGCATAAGCCCCCGACATCATGAACAGGGCGCCATACAGCATGTAGCTCATGTCAAACGCCCACGCGGTGGGGTTATTGAGCACATAACGCATGAACACCTCAAAACAGGTGGATGCGGTCAGAATCAAGACACACCAAGAGAAGGCGTGACCAATCGACTTGCTGAGGATATCAATCCTTCGAATCCAGACTTCCATGCGATTTACCTCTAGACAGACAAAAACAAAGGCTGCCGGAACCGATTCCGACAGCCTTCAGGAGGACCTAATGATCAGCGCGGCAGCTTGGTCTTTTGCACGTGCTCGTAAGCCATTTTGTAGTCGGCTTCGTTGGTGAAGTGGTAGAAGCCCACGCGACGTGACCAAGCCTTGAAGGAGTCGTTCACTTCTTTGAACATGTCGACTTCCTTTTCCAACTTGGCTGTGACCTTATCCCAGGCTGCCAACTGACCTTTGTACACGTCAGCCGAAGTGCGTGACACCTGGACTTTGTGCTTGACGATCAACTCCTGCAAGTCTTTGGAGTAGTTCTGGTGCGCCAGGGCCGTGGATGCTGTTGAAGCAGCTTCTGCAGCGTACTTCAGGACCGCCTTCAGGTCGGCGGGCAAGGCGTTGTACTTGTCCTTGTTGAAGATGATTTCAAAGAATTCCTGGGCTTGGTGGTAGGAACCCATGGAGTAGAACTTGGCCACGTCTTGTGCGCCAAAACGCATGTCCGATGTGGGGTTGTTGTATTCAAAGGCATCGATCACACCGCGCTGCATGGCAGGAACGATTTCGCCGCCTGGCAACTGAGCCACGGCCATGCCCATTTCCTGCAACATGTCAGCTGCCAAGCCGATGGTACGGTACTTGAAACCCTTCAAGTCAGTTGCCTTCTTGGGTGGAGATTTTTTGAACCAACCCAGTGGCTGCGAAGGCATGGGGAAGGAGAAGAAGCCGACGACGTTCAGGTTCATCTTGGCGACCAGTTTGTCCCACAGCTGCTGACCACCACCGGCTTGAATCCAGCTCAGACCGATTTCGGGGGTGGCGCCACTCACGGGGCCAGTGCCAAACAAAGAAGCCACTTTAGACTTACCGTACCAGTAGCCGGACACGTGGTGACCACCGTCGAGCACGCCTTTGCTCACGGCATCGATGATTTCGAAAGGCTTGACCACGGCACCAGCTGGCAGGTACTCGATTTTCAGGCGGCCACCGGACATTTCATTGACGCGGCTGACGTACAGCTGAGCCATTTCGCTGAAGATGTCGTTGGCACCCCAGGAGCCTTGCATCTTGAACACGATGGGGGCCTGGGCCACAGAAATCATGGGCACGCCAGCCAAAGGTGCAGCAACGGCTGCAGTGGCGGCTTTGCCAAAGAAACGGCGGCGGCTGGCTTCAGGGGCATCGGTCTTTGCCGATGCGATGTCTTGCTGGACTTGTGTCATGGATGGTCTCCTGTTTAAACGTTCAAGCGCGAAAAATTACCGCTCGGTATCGGATTATGAAGGTCGCTTGGGCTTTACCCGTCAGTGAAAACCCGTGGGTATACCGTCATTTATTTCAGGTCACATTGAAAAAAAATTCAATTCACGGAGTTGAAGTCACCTGTCTAGACACCGATGCAGGTGGCCGTGAAGGCAGCAAGGCCCCGTTCGTACAAAATGTTGTAAAGGCTTTGTTCAAACGCCTCATGAGCAGCGGTTGCGATCTTTCATGTCTAAAAGCTGGCACGCGAACACCCATCAAGCATCGCTGAGCAAGGGTAACCGCAAAGTGAAGACCGTTCGCCGACCCGGTTCAGACTGGAAAGTCAAGCGACCGCCGTGCATCTCGACGATGGAGCGGCTGAGCCACAGGCCCACACCCATGCCTTGAGACTTGGAGGACTTGAACAAACTGAACACATCGTCGGCACGATCAGGCGCGATGCCTTGCCCGTTGTCTTCCACCTCCAGCTCCAGGTGCTGCCCCGAGGCTTTGGAACGAATGCACAACTCAAGTTGGGGTCGCCCGGACTCTGCCAATGCATCGATGGCATTGTTGAGCAGGTTCAAGATCACTTGTTGCAACTGCGTCGCATCCCCATGCAAGCGCAAGCTGGGATCCAACTCAGTCCTCCCGCCGATGTCGGCATCTTTCATTTTCGACTGAACCAGATCCAGCACCTCCTGGACCAAATCGTCCAGTTTCAAGACCGTGTACTCGCCCTTGCTCATGCGAAACAGGTTGCGCAGCTTGCGGATGATGTCGGCCGCACGCTGCGTGTCGTGCACGATGGCGAAGGCCACTTTGTGCAGGATGTCCAGCTGGAGCGGTGACTGCTCCCGCTCAGCCTCCTCCAGCATGGTTTGAATCAATTCGGCGTGCAACATATTGGCCGTAAGCGGCTGGTTCAGCTCATGCGCAAAACTGGCCACCAATGCCCCCATGCCCGCGCTTTTGTTCGACAGCGTCAGCTGTCGGATGATTTCTTCGCGCTCGGTCAACAGGGCGCCTAGATCCTGAGAATGCTGAAAAGCCAGGGCGGCACGCTCTTGCTCGCGTGCGAGTTGCTGCTCCGTCGCCATTTTGCTGCGGTGATCCTGCTCTACAAAGATCTGCATGAAGCCCACACACAGCATCATGATGGCCAAAAATTGACCGATGAAAACCAGCGCTTGATCCCAAGAGGCTTCATACAGGTCTTGCGCCCCCAAGCCTGTCAACATGGCCAGCGTCTTGATGCCCAAGGTGCCAGACAAAATCAGGCCTGCCCACTTCACCGAAGTGGCACCCCTTTGGTCGTGGGTCAGGGCAATGCGTTGGCCCGCAAAAAAATACTCCAAACAATTGAAGGTGTAAAAAGCATAGAACACCAATATGACGGTGCTCTCGGGTGAGCCTGAAAAATACAAGCCAAAACTGAGGGCCAAAAAGGCGATGTTCAGCCCCCCAGAGGACCACAACCAAATGGACGAAGCTGGTCCATTGAGTGAGCGCAAAGCCACCTGACGCCCCCAGTTGCCGGCGGCCATCAAAAACTGACCGGCCACCACCACGACTTCGGTGCTGAGCCAACCCCGGCTGCCCAGCACGCACAGGCCCAGCGCGCTGAAAATGCCCGAGGCACTCCACAAAACCACCACAGGGCTGCGAAAACGGGCCAAGCCATACCAAATGGCGGCATGCAGCATCAGGTACAAAAAAGCATCCATCCAGAAGATGGTTTGCACACTCACATTCAAAGCGGCCTCCTTGGCCCAAACGGACAGCCATCCGTGGATGGCGCCGGATCACCGGCCCACGGACTCAAACAGCCGCAGATTATGCGTTGACCGACGCAGCCGCTTCGATCCGCACCGCGCAGTATTTGAATTCCGGAATCTTGCCAAACGGGTCCAACGCCGAATTGGTCAACAAATTAGCCGCAGCCTCTTGGTAGGCAAAGGGAATGAACACGGTGCCCAGTGGCGTGCCATCGTCTTGCCGCAATTGCAACTGAACTTCGCCGCGCCGTGAGGCCAAGCGCACCCACTGCCCGGCCTCCAAGCCCAAGCGCCGCAACTCGCTGCCGTTCACCGAGGCCGTCGCCGCAGGCTCCAGCGCATCGAGCACGGTGGCGCGGCGCGTCATGCTGCCGGTGTGCCAATGCTCCAGCTGCCGCCCAGTGATGAGCACCATCGGGTACTCGGCATCGGGTTGCTCATTGGCGGGGATCAGGCTGGCCGTCATCAGCCGCACCCGGCCATCGGCGGTGGGGAAATGGTCATGAAAGACGATGGGCTGGCCCGGATCGTCTGCGCTCACACACGGGTAAGTGACCGAGCCCGCGTTCAGGCGTGCCCAGTCGATGCCGCCAATGGCCGGGGCCATGGCCTGGCGCATTTCTTCGTACACCTGGGCCACACCCGAGTGCTCGCCTGCATAGTGCCAGTTCAGGCCCATGCGCTCGGCGATTTGCTGGATGATCCAAAGATCGGGTTGGGCATCGCCCGGCGGCAGCAAGGCCTGGCGGCCCATTTGCACCGTGCGGTCGGTGTTGCTGACCGTGCCGGTCTTCTCGGGCCAGGCGCTGGCAGGTAGCACCACATCGGCCAGCCAAGCCGTTTCGGTCAAGAAGATGTCTTGCACCACCAGGTGCTGCAAGCTGGCCAGCGCGTGCCGTGCGTGGTTCAGGTCCGGGTCGCTCATGGCCGGGTTCTCGCCCATGATGTACATGCCGCGCACCTTGTGCGGGTCGCTGTCCGGAGCCAAAGCCTTGTGCATGATTTCCACCACGGTGTAGCCCGGCTGGTCGTCCAGTTTCGTGTCCCAGAACTTCTCAAACCAGTCGTGCGCCGACTTATCCGTCACCCGCTGGTAGTTGGGGTACATCATTGGGATCAGGCCCGCGTCACTCGCCCCTTGCACGTTGTTTTGGCCGCGCAGCGGGTGCAATCCCGTGCCGGGGCGGCCGATCTGGCCGGTGATGCTGGCCAATGCGATCAGGCAGCGCACGTTGTCGGTGCCGTGCACATGCTGGCTCACGCCCATGCCCCACAAGATCATGGCGGCCTTGGCGGTGGCGTAGGCCCGGGCCACCTCACGGATAGTGTCGGCCGAAATGCCGCACACCAAGCTCATGGCCTCGGGCGTGAAGGCCTGCACATGGGCCTTGAGTTCGGCCACGTTGTCGGCGCGCTCGCGCAAGAAGGTCTCGTCGCACAGATTCTCGGTGACGATGACGTGCAGCATCGCGTTGAGCAAAGCCACATCGGTGTCGGCCTTGAACTGCAGGTTGCGCCAGCTGTGGCGGCCGATGTCGGTGATGCGCGGGTCGGCCAGCACGATGCGTGTGCCGCGCTGAGCCGCATTTTTCATCCAAGTGGCAGCCACCGGGTGGTTGGCTGTCGGGTTGGAGCCGATCACGATGATCAGGTCAGCATGCTCGACATCGCGCACCGGGTTGCTCACTGCGCCCGAGCCCACACCTTCCAGCAAGGCGGCCACGCTGGACGCGTGGCACAAACGGGTGCAATGGTCCACGTTGTTGCTGCCAAAGCCGGTACGCACCAGCTTTTGGAACAAATAGGCTTCTTCGTTGCTGCCTTTGGCCGAACCGAAACCAGCGAGCGATTTGGGGCCGTGTTGCTGGCGCAAGGCGTTCAGTGGCCCGGTGGCCAAACCCAAGGCTTCTTCCCATGTGGCTTCGCGGAAGACTTCGCGCCAGTCGGTGTGGCCCTCGATCAGGCTCAGGTCTTTGGCCACACCCGGCTTGCGGATGAGAGGCTTGGTGATGCGGTCCGGGCTGTGGATGTAGTCCATGCCAAAACGGCCCTTGACGCACAAGCGACCTTCGTTGGCTGGGCCTTCGCGGCCTTTGACGCTGATGATTTTTTCATCTTTGACCTGGTAGGTGACCAGACAGCCGACGCCACAAAACGGACACACGGAGTCGACTTCGCGGTCCACCATCTGCGGACCCATGTGGCTCTTGGGCATGAGCGCGCCTGTGGGGCAGGCCTGCACGCATTCGCCGCACCCCACGCAGCTGCTGCCGCCCATCGGGTCGGCCAGATCAAACACCACTTGGGTGTGCGCACCCCGAAAAGCCAAGCCAATCACATCGTTGACCTGCAGATCACGGCAGGCGCGTTGGCAGCGGTTGCACTGGATGCAGGCATCCAGATTCACCGCCATGGCCGGGTGCGACAGGTCCGCGGGCACGGCGTCGCGCTGGAGCGCGGCCAGCGCCGGACGTACCGTGACGCCGTGGTGATCGGCCCATTGGCTCAGTTCGCCATGCGGGGCTTCGGCACGGTCGTCCAGCCACTTGTGGCCCTGCTCGGGCAGGTCGGCCAGGAGCATCTCCAGCACCATCTTCTGGCTTTTGACGGCGCGCTCGCTGTTCGTCTGCACCTGCATGCCGGGCGTGGCGCTGCGGCAGCAGCTGGGGGCCAGCGTGCGTTCACCGTCAATTTCGACCACACAAGCGCGGCAGTTGCCATCGGGCGCGAGGCCTTCTTTGTGGCACAGGTGCGGGATGGCGATGCCCAGCTCTTTGGCGATGTTGAAAATGCTTTTGCCAGCAGACGCTTCAACGCTTTGGCCATTGAGGGTGAATTGCACAGTGCTCATGGCTTCGCCTCTTGATTGGCGTCAGCGCGAGCCTTGTCGCCATGATCACCCTCCCCGTCATCGCGAGCCTTGCCGCCATGACCACCTTCCCCGTCATCGCGAGCGGAGCGTGGCGATCCATAGACAACCTCTGACAACGCCACCGTAGATTGCCGCGCTTCGCTCGCAATGACGGGTTGTTGGGGAACGCCGCCGCCATCAGCGGCAACGCGAACCTTATCCTCATCAGCATCATCGCGAGCCTTGTCGCCATGACCACCTTCCCCGTCATCGCGAGCGGAGCGTGGCGATCCATATGCAACCTCTGACAACACCACAATGGATTGCCGCGCTTTGCTCGCAATGACGGGTTGTTGGGGAACGCCGTCGCCATCAGCGGCAACGCGAACCTTATCCTCATCAGCATCATCGCGAGCCCTCTCCTCATCAGTGTCGTGGCGAGCCTTACCGCCATCAACGTCAACGCGAGCCTTGCCGCCATGACCACCCTCCCCGTCATCGCGAGCGGAGCGTGGCGATCCACCTTTCACTTCGTGGGCAAAGTAATCGAGCACACACCGGATCGGGTTGGGCGCGGCCTGACCCAGGCCGCAAATCGACGCGTCACCCATGACCTGCGCCAAGTCTTGCAAGGTGTGGGCATCCCACACGGGCGCGGCCATGAGTTGCGCGGCCTTGTCAGTGCCAACGCGGCAAGGCGTGCACTGGCCGCAGCTCTCGTGCGCAAAAAAGCGCATCACGTTCAGGGCCGCTTCACGGGCGCTGTCGCGCTGGCCCAGCACCATCACAGCGGCCGAGCCAATGAAGCAACCATGCGGCTGCAAGGTGTCAAAGTCCAGCGGCACATCGGCCAAGCGCGCGGGCAAGATGCCGCCGCTGGCCCCGCCGGGCAGGTAGGCGTAGAGCGTGTGGCCCTCGGCCATGCCGCCGCAGTATTCATCCACCAGCTCGCGCAGCGTGATGCCCGCAGGCGCGAGCTTGACGCCGGGTTGCTTCACGCGCCCGCTGACGCTGAAACGGCGCAGGCCTTGGCGACCGTGGCGACCGTGAGATGCGAAACTTTCTGCGCCTTGTTCAATGAGTTCGCGCACCCAGTAAAGCGTCTCAAAGTTATGCTCCAGCGTCGGGCGGCCAAACAGCCCGACCTCGGCGATGTAGGGCGGGCGCATGCGCGGCTCACCGCGTTTGCCTTCGATGCTTTCGATCATGGCCGACTCTTCGCCGCAGATGTAAGCGCCCGCACCCCGGCGCAATTCGATGCGCGGCAAGGCGCAAGGCGGGTTGGCCTGCAAGGCGGCCAATTCTTGGGTCAACAAAACACGCGCTTCGTGGTACTCGTCGCGCAAATAAATGTAGACCGCCTCGCAACCCACCACGCTGGCAGCGATCAGCACGCCTTCCAAAAAACGGTGCGGATCGGCTTCCAAACAGGTGCGGTCTTTGAAGGTGCCAGGCTCGCCTTCATCGATGTTCACCGCCATCAAACGCGGGCCGGGTTGGCTGCGCACGATGCGCCACTTGCGACCGGCCGGAAAACCCGCGCCGCCCAAGCCGCGCAGGCCTGAAGACTCGAGACACTGGATGACGGATTCATGGTCTTTCAGACAGGCTGCCACTTGCAGGGCCAGCTGGTAGCCCCCGGCTTTTTTGTATTCATCGAAACGCAGGGCCTGGGGCAAGGCCAAGGGCTGCGTGCTGTTTGCGGCCACCAAGCGGCTCACATCCTGAGCCGAGGCAAACCCCACTGCCTGCTGGCCCACTTGCGCCGCAGGGGCTTGCTCGCAACGACCCAGACAAGGCACAGGCACCACCTTCACATCCAGCAGCTCGTTTTGCAATTGCCGCAGCAAGCGGTCGCTGCCCGCGAGGCTGCAGCTCAGGCTGTCGCACACACGTACGGTGATTCGTGGCGCTGAGGCATCGTCTTTCAGAATCTCAAAGTGGTGGTAGAACGAAGCCACCTCGAACACCTCGACCACGGGCAGCCGCATCTCGGCGGCCAGCGCCACGATGTGGCGTTCGAACAGCCCATGAAAGTGGTCGTTGAGCACATGCAGGTGCTCGATCAGCAGATCACGGCGGTGGCCTTCCGCAGGCACAGGACCGATGAGGGCTTGCACATCGGCTCGGGCCTCAGGCAAGACCTGCCGGCCTTTGAGCTGGGTTCGGGGCTGGCGCAGTTGCTGGCGAACTTGGTCCAGGCCAATTTGGGTGGTATTGGCCATGCGTGGTCAGTAGGTTTCGAGGTGTAAACGGCCTTCTTTTTTCAGCGCCGCGCCGATGGTATCCCAATCGAGCCCAGCGTTCTGTGCGATATCGCGCAGCGCCATGACCACGCCCTCTTCCATGCTTTTGAGGCCGCACACATAAAAACAGGTGTTCGGGTCTTTGAGCTGAACTGCAATGTCGGCAGCGCGATCGCGCATGGCGTCTTGCACGTAACGCTTGGGCTTGCCCACTTCGCGCGAGAACGCGAACTCGGTGTCGATGAAGTCTTTGGGCAGGTTGTTCAGCGGCCCAAAGTACGGCAACTCGGCAGGGGTGCGGGCCCCAAAGAACAGCATCAATTTGCCGCCCTCGAACTTGCCACTGGCGCGCAGGCGGCGACGCCATTCGGTCATGGCGCGCATGGGGGCAGAACCCGTGCCGGTGCAGATCATGACGATGTTGCTCTTGGGGTGGTTGGGCATGAGGAAGCTCGCGCCAAAAGGCCCGATCACCTGCACTTTTTCACCCACATTCAAATCGCACATGAAGTTGGAGGCCACGCCGCGAACGGGTTGACCGTCGTGGTCTTCGAGCACGCGCTTGATGGTCAGCGACAGGTTGTTGTGGCCGGGGCGTTCGCCATTGCGCGGGCTGGCAATCGAATACTGACGGGCATGGTGCGGCTTGCCGTTGGCGTCCACACCAGGCGGGATGATGCCAATCGACTGGCCTTCGAGCACCGGGAAAGGCAGGCTGCCAAAGTCGAGCACGATGTGGTGGGTGTCGTAGTCTTGTTGACCTTCTTGCAAACCTACCTCAGTCACGCGCAGGTTGCCCGTGACGGTGGCGGTGATGGTTTTCTCTGCGGCCTTGGGGCCATACAAGTTGGTGTAAGGGTGCGCGGCCGACCAAGGCGGGATGGTGGCGCCGAATTGCGCTGAGTTGAAGCCCGAGGCTGTGGCGGTGCTGACGGCCGATGAAGACGAAGCGGCGGCTTGTACGGCGGCTTGAGCTTCTTCTTGCGCCAGACCGGCATCACCACCGGCCGCCGCCAGTTCTTCGGCGCTCAGTTCAGCGGGCAGGTCGTACCACTTGAGTTGTTCTTCGATGCTGTAGGCCTTGGCCTTGGGCACCATGCGCCAGTTGTCGATCGAGCCTGTCGGGCAAGGCGAGATGCAGTCCATGCAACCGTTGCAGACGTCGGCTTTGACCACGTAGTTGAGCGAGTCGTGGGTGATCGCACCCACGGGGCAGATCGCTTCACAGGTGTTGCAGCGGATGCAGATTTCCGGGTCGATCAGGTGTTGTTTGATCAGCGTCGCTTCTGTGCTCATGTCTTGGCTCTCTTATGTTTGTTTGTCTTATCTTGTTGGTGGTCTGCGTGGTCCGCGACGTTAGGACTTTGTATGCGTGGTCCGCAACAGTATGGCTGGGGGCCGGTCGCCTCATGCTGGGGTACCAGAAATCGGCGCCCGGCCCCCAGCCATACCGTCGCTCTGTGCCTGCTTCAGCGCCCAGAGTCTAATGGGACCCTGATCGCTGCGCACACCCATGTCATTGAAAGGGCAAGGGGCGGGTGACGATTTTCGGTACCCCGTTATGAGGAACCCGCCCCTTGCCCTTTCAATGACCGCCTCCACTCCAGGCAGAACATAGAAACAACCAGCCACACAGCCACCCACAGACGCGGAACAAGCCCATGCAGTTGACAGGGGAAGGGGCGGGTGACGATTTCTGGTACCCCAGCATGAGGAACACGCCCCTTCCTCTGTCAACTGCCGCCCCCGCAAACAGAGAGGACGGCAGCAAGAGGATCAATCAGTTGAACCGAACGTAATCAAAGTCCACTGGCTGACGGTTGATGCCCATGACGGGGGGCGCAATCCAGTTGGCGAACTTGCCAGGCTCCACCACTCGGCCCATCAGGCTGGCCACGTAAGCGCGGTCTTCGTTGGTGGGCAACCACTCGCCCACTTTGGCCATCCACTCGGCGTCAGTCACCACTTGGCCGTCGGGCGTGATCTTGGAGCCCGACAAAGAGCCGATGTTGCGGTGGAAAGCCTTGTGCGGTGCTTTCAAGGTGAAAGGAATACCGGCCTTGCTGATCACACGGTTCCAACGGTCGATGCCGCCTTTGGAGTCCGTGATGTAGTCGTCGCGCAGCACCTCGTTCAAAGCGTTGAGCATCGGCACTTCTTTTTCGACCAACTTGCCGTCTTCGACTGACAAGATCTTGTAGCTGTTGCCCTTCAAGATGTGGTCATCGCCACGCTTGCCTTCTTCGTAACGGCCCTTGAGGCCAGAGCTGTAGAAAGTGGCGGCATTCGACGACTCGTCGGCACCGAACAAGTCGATGGTCACCGAGAAGTGGAAGTTGATGTAACGCTGAATAGTCGGCAAATCGATCACACCGGCTGCGCGCAGCTTGCCCACGTCGTCGGTTTTGAGTTGGTTCATCACATCCACCGTGCGCTGGATGGTGCGGCTCACGCCGGACTCACCCACAAACATGTGGTGCGCTTCTTCGGTCAGCATGAACTTGGTGGTGCGGGCCAGCGGGTCGAAGGCCGACTCAGCCAAGGCGCACAACTGGAACTTGCCGTCGCGGTCGGTGAAGTAGGTGAACATGAAGAAGCTCAACCAGTCAGGCGTCTTCTCGTTGAAGGCCTGCAAGATGCGGGGGTTGTCTTCGTTGCCGCTGTTGCGCTGCAGCAGGGCATCGGCTTCTTCACGACCGTCTTTGCCAAAGTATTTGTGCAACAGGTACACCATGGCCCACAGGTGGCGACCTTCTTCCACGTTGATCTGGAACAGGTTGCGCAAGTCATACATGCTGGGCGCAGTCAGGCCCAAGTGGCGCTGCTGCTCCACCGATGCGGGCTCGGTGTCACCTTGTGTGACGATGATGCGGCGCAGGTTGGCGCGGTGTTCGCCAGGCACGTCTTGCCAAGCTTTTTCGCCAATGTGGTCACCGAAATGGATCTTGCGGTCTTGCTCGCCGGGGTTCATGAACACGCCCCAACGGTAGTCACGCATCTTGACGTGGCCGAACTGGGCCCAGCCTTGAGGGTCCACGCTCACGGCGGTGCGCAGGTACACGTCCATGTCGGTCGAGCCCTCAGGGCCCATGTCGTCCCACCAGTTGATGAAGTTGGGCTGCCACTGCTCGAGTGCGCGCTGCAGCGTGCGGTCTTCGCTCAAGTTGACGTTGTTGGGGATTTTTTCGCTGTAGTTGATACCGGACATGGAAATCTCCTTAAAAAAAGATGGAATCGTCACTGCGAGCGCAGCGTGGCAGTCTGTGGATTGCCGCGTCGCTTCGCTCCTCGCCATGACGGGTTGATGGGCATAAAGATCGTTGGGTCTCAAACGCGGTTCATGTCGAACTGGACTTTTTCGCCCTTGCCGTAAACCTTCAAGGCGCCCTTTTCGCCCACGGCGTTGGGGCGCTGGAAGATCCAGTTCTGCCAGGCGGTCAGGCGACCAAAAATACGGGTGGCCATGTTTTCCTTCTGGGCGAAACGCAGGTTGGCTTCCAGACCGGTCAGCGCGTCGGGCGACATGGCGGCACGCTCTTCCAGGGCCAGGCGGATTTCGTCAGCCCAGTCGATGTCGTCAGGTGCAGCGGTCACCAGGCCCAAGGCCAGTGCGGCGTCCGCATCAAGGGCTTGGCCAATCGCGCCGCGGGCGGCTTCCATGGCGGGCACTTCTTCATAAAAGCGGCGTTGCAGGCGGGTCTGGTCGTTGACCATCGGGAAGAAACCGAAGTTCATCTCGCTCAGTTGCAGCTTGGGCGCTTTGTCAGCGTCATCGGGCAAAGCCAGCATGTAAGCGCGGTCGGCGCAGAACGCCAACTCGGCCAGGGTACCCGCAAAGCAAGTGCCTTCTTCGATCAGGGCGAACAGGCTGCGCGAAGACACGTCGAGGCGGGCCAGTGTGCGGCGCAGGTGGCCGATGGTCTCGCGCACCAGCCAGTGGTCTTTGTGGGCCAACAAGGTCGCGTCAGACGCCAGCACGGCAGCGGCGTCACCGGCGGTCTTGAGCACCCAGGTGCCGATGTCGAGTTCGTTGGTGCGCATGTGCAAGATGGCGTCGTCCAGTTCGCGCACCATCTGCAGCGGCCACCAGTTCACGCCAGCCGCTTCGATGCCCGCGATGTCGGTGGGTTGGGCTGTGGCGGGGGCCTTGACGGTGAACGTGGCGATGCGCTTGGCGCGGTCGATTTCAACGGTCACGTTGGTATAGGTCAGCGCGTCCGCTGCAATGCTGCGGTTGAGCGGCGTCAAGGTCACGCCCTTGGCACCTGCGGGGCGGATGCTGGCAGCGGCCAGTTGGGTGGCGCGCTGTTTGACCACATCCTTGAACACAGCAGGCTTGGCGATCGCATCCACCAGACGCCAGTCCACGGCTTTTTGACCGCGCACGCCTTCGACGCTGGTGCAGAAGATGTCGGCCAGGTCGTGGCGCACATGGCGCTTGTCGGTCACGCGGGTCAGGCCGCCGGTGCCGGGCAACACGCCCAGCAGCGGCACTTCGGGCAGCGACACGGCACTGGAGCGGTCGTCGACCAGCACGATGTCGTCACAGGCCAAGGCCAACTCGTAGCCGCCGCCCGCACAAGCGCCGTTCAAGGCAGCCACAAACTTCAGGCCGTCGTGCTTGCTGGAGTCTTCGATGCCATTGCGGGTTTCGTTGGTGAATTTGCAGAAGTTCACTTTCCAGCCGTGGGTCGAGACGCCCAGCATGAAGATGTTGGCACCCGAGCAGAACACGCGGTCCTTCAAGCTGGTCACCACCACCGAGCGCACTTCGGGGTGTTCGAAACGGATGCGTTGCAGCGCGTCGTGCAGCTCGATGTCCACGCCCAGGTCGTAGCTGTTGAGCTTGAGTTTGTAGCCGGGGCGGATGCCCGCGTCTTCATTGATGTTGATCGACAAGGTCGCGATCTCGCCATCAAAAGCCATCTGGATGTGTTTGTATTGGGAGGGGTTGGTTTGGTAGTCAACCTGGAATGTTTGCGTCATGTGGCGTCTCTGTGGAAGAAGAGGTGTCTTGATTGGGGTCAAAAAATGCATTTCATTGCATGTTGCATTGAATTTTATTGCAGGCCACCGACCTCCACAACATGCACTTTAGTGCATTTTATAAGTGTTTACCCTAGGAAATGCATTTTTCTTCCAGACTTCAAATCGGCAACGCCAAATGTTGGCGAACAGAAGACCTCAAAGCCGCAAAAGCCTGATCTTCGGTGCGCCCACTGGTGTTGATGGCCATGTCCGCCTTGGAGTAGAAGGCCGATCGGCCGTCCAAAATGCGCTTGAGGTCTTCCATGGCTTCACGGCTGCCCGCCATGGGCCGCATGTCGCCTTGCGCGGCCACGCGGCCCATGTGGTCAGCGGCATCGGCCTGCAGCCACACGGTGCTGCAGTGCGACAGCAGCACATTGAAATTGGCCGAATCCGACACCAGGCCGCCGGGTGTGGCAATCACGACTTCGGGGTAGATCTGGATGGCCTCTTCGAGTGCCCGACGCTCGTATCGGCGGTAAGCATTGGCACCATACAGGTTGTGGATCTCGCTGATCTGGCAGCCGGCAAACTGCTCAATCTCACGACTGAGTTCTATGAAAGGAAAACCCAGATCGTCGGCCAAGCGCTGCCCCAGCGAGGTCTTGCCCGCGCCGCGCAAACCGATCAGGGCGATGCGGTTCTTGCGCTCTTGCGCATTGCCGCCTTCGCCAAACATCTCGCCCAGCTGCACTCGGGCACGGCGCAGATCGGCTTCGCTGCGCTTTCCCAACAACTCGCGGATCAACAGCCACTCGGGCGAGGTGGTGGTCACGTCACCCAACAACTCGGCCAGCGAGCATTGCAAAGCATTGGCCACTTGCAACAGCACCAGCACAGAGACATTGCCTGTGCCGTATTCGAGGTTGGCCAGATGCCGCTCAGACACATCGGCCGCCACCGCCACGGCGCGGCGCGTCATGCCCTTGCGCGATCGCAGCGTGCGCACGCGCTCGCCCAGCGACTCGAGAAACGGGCTGCGCTTGCCGTCCACGTCAGGCGCGTTTGCCTGCGTCTGCACAAATTCTTCGTGTGTTGCCATGCTCAAATTTTGTCCCGAATTAGGGAAAACCCTTTAATTTCTACAAACCTAAAACATGCACTTTATTGCATACTCAC
Organism: Limnohabitans sp. Bal53; assembly: GCF_003063355.1. Taxonomy (GTDB): domain Bacteria; phylum Pseudomonadota; class Gammaproteobacteria; order Burkholderiales; family Burkholderiaceae_C; genus Limnohabitans_A. The sequence continues at coordinate 533,226 of NZ_NESH01000001.1, forward strand.
CAACACGCAAAATAATGCATTAACCCGTGTTTATACCGCCAACTGCCCCCTTGGAACAGTTTTTTGTTGCACATCAGAGCATGTCAACACCCCCACAGCGCCCCAGTGCGCACCCCAAAAGATCTTTCACATGACCACCTCCTTGCTCCCCAACTTCTTCGCAGGCCGCTGGCAAACTGGCACCGGCCCAGGCACGCCCCTGTTTGACCCGGTGCTGGGCACTGAATTGGCCCGCGTGTCGAGCAGCGGCATCGACCTGGCCGAAGGCTTTGCCTTGGCCCGCGAACAAGGCGGCGCGGCCCTGCGCGCCCTGAGTTATGGCCAACGCGCGGCCTTGCTGACCCAAATCGTGGATGTCCTGCAAGCGAATCGAGACGCGTATTACGAAATCGCCACCGCCAACAGCGGCACCGTGGCCAAGGATTCCGGCGTGGACATCGACGGCGCGATCTTCACCCTGGGCTATTACGCCAAGCAAGGTGCGGCCCTGGGCGATGCCAAGCTGCTGCTCGATGGCCAGCGCATCCGCATGGCCAAAGACCCGGCCTTTCAGACCCAGCACATCCAAGTGCCCACACGCGGCGTCGCGCTGTTCATCAACGCATTCAACTTCCCCAGCTGGGGTTTGTGGGAAAAAGCCGCCCCGGCTTTGCTGTCGGGTGTGCCGGTCATCATCAAACCGGCCACCGCGACCGCCTGGCTGACCCAGCGCATGGTCAAAGACGTGGTCGACGCGGGCGTGCTGCCTGTGGGCGCGCTGTCGGTGATTTGCGGCTCGTCCGCAGGTCTGATGGACCAACTGCAGGCCTTTGACGTGGTGAGTTTCACCGGCTCGGCCGAGACGGGCCAAATCATCCGCAGCCACCGCGCCGTGACCGAGCTGTCGGTGCGCTGCAACATCGAAGCCGACAGCCTCAACAGCGCCCTTCTCTCGCCCGCCGCCACAGCCGATAGCGAAGCCTTCAAGCTGCTGGTGGCCGAAGTGGCCCGCGAGATGACTGTCAAGTCGGGGCAAAAGTGCACCGCGATTCGCCGCGTTTTTGTGCCACGTGCGCTGTACCCAGCTGCGGCCGAAGCCATTGGCGCGCGCCTGGCCAAAACCACTGTGGGCAACCCAAGAAGCGAATCGGTGCGCATGGGCGCGCTGGTAAGCCAGGAACAAAAAGCCAGCGTGCTGGCCGGATTGGCCCAGCTCAAAACTGAAGCCACTGTACTGTTTGATGGCAACAGCGCTGGTCTGGTGGACGCCGACGCTTCGAGCGCTTGCGTGGCCCCGGTTCTGTTAGGCACCGAATCGCCCATGACGGCCAAGGTCTTGCATGCGGTCGAGGTGTTCGGCCCCGTCTCCACCTTGATGCCTTACGACAGCATCGACGAGGCCTACGCCATGATCCGCCGAGGCGAAGGCTCGCTGGTGTGCTCGGTCTACAGCGAAGACCCGGCCCTCACGGCTCAGGCCTCGGTAGAGCTGGCCAGCAGCCACGGCCGCGTGCACGCCATCTCGCCCGACGTGGCGGCCTTGCACAGCGGCCACGGCAATGTGATGCCCATGAGTTTGCACGGCGGGCCAGGCCGCGCCGGTGGCGGCGAAGAGTTAGGGGGCCTCAGGGCGCTCAACTTCTACCACCGCCGCACTGCGGTGCAAGGCAGCTCGCTGGCACTGGATCAGCTGGCCGCGCAAGGCACCGCCATGTCCTTGTAAACCCCCTTCACAAGCCACCCACATTCCAACAACATCAGAGACATCCGAGGAGACCCACATGACACGCTCCGTGACTGCCCCCAGCACGAACTTCAACTTTGCCCAACACCTGATCGCCACCAACGCCGGGCGCGCCGCCAAAACCGCGTTGATCGACGATGTGGGCACCCTGACCTATGGCGAGCTGACCGACCAGATCCGCCGTTTTGCAGGTGGCCTACAGGCCATGGGTATCCGGCGCGAAGAGCGCGTGCTCTTGCTCATGCAAGACAGCTGCGACTGGGTGGTGGCCTTTCTGGGATCGCTCTATGCGGGCGTGGTGCCAGTGGCCGTGAACACCTTGCTCACCGCCGAGGACTATGCCTTCATGCTGAGCAACAGCCGGGCGCAAGCGGCGCTGGTATCGGGGTCCTTGCTGCCCACGCTGAAAACGGCCATGGATCTGGTCAAAACCGAAGTACGGCAAGTGCTGGTCTCGCGCCCCACAGGCGCTTTGACACAGGGCCAATTCAACATGACCGACTTGGTGGCGCAAAACCAGCCCGTTCTGCCTGCGCAGACGCTGGCCGACGAACCGGCGTTTTGGCTGTATTCGTCCGGCTCCACAGGCAAACCCAAGGGCACCGTGCACAGCCAGGGCAACTTGTATTGGACAGCCGAGCTGTACGGCAAGGGTGTGCTGGAGCTGAAAGAAAGCGACACCGTGTTCTCGGCCGCCAAGCTGTTCTTTGCCTACGGTCTGGGCAACGCCCTCACCTTCCCATTGAGCGTGGGCGCCACAGTGGTGTTGATGGCCGAGCGCCCCACCCCACAAGCCACCTTCAAACGGCTGGTTCAGCACCAGCCCACCGTGTTTTACGGCGCGCCCACCGGCTACGGCGGCATGTTGGCCAACCCCGAACTGCCCGCCAAAAGTCAGGTCGCCCTGCGCCTGTGCTCGTCGGCGGGCGAAGCCCTGCCGCGCGACATCGCCGAACGCTGGTCTGCCCACTTTGGCTGCGACATCATCGACGGCATCGGCTCCACCGAAATGCTGCACGTGTTTTTGTCCAACCGCCCAGGCGACGTGCGCTATGGCACCACAGGCAAGGCCGTGCCTGGCTACGAAGTTCAGTTGCGCCATGAAGACGGCAGCGTGGTCACCGGCCACGACGAGATTGGCGACCTCTACATCCAAGGCCCCAGCAGCGCCTTGATGTACTGGAACAACCGCGAGAAAACCCGCGACACCTTTCAGGGCATATGGACCAAGAGCGGCGACAAATACACCCGCGATGCCGATGGCTACTACACCTACGCGGGGCGCAACGACGACATGCTCAAGGTCAGTGGCATTTATGTCTCGCCTTTTGAGGTGGAGTCCACCTTGGTGCAACACCCCGCGATTTTGGAGGCGGCCGTGATCGGCAAAGTAGACACCGATGGCCTGACCAAGACCAAGGCTTTCATCGTGCTCAAAGCAGGCCAGAGCATGACGCAAGACGAGGTCAAGGCGTTCGTGAAGGAGCGCCTGGCCCCTTACAAGTACCCGCGCTTCATCGACTTTGTGGCCGAGTTGCCCAAAACAGCCACAGGCAAGATCCAGCGCTTTCGCCTGCGTGATCTGGAAAAATCAGCGTCCTGACCACCGATCAGGCGAGAGGAAAACCTCCAGCGCTGGCTTGCGCTGAGGATTTGCCCCATGGGTACCCAAAGATCAGTTCGGTGCTTCGTCCTCGTCCGCATGGGGCACATTCAGCACCCGCTCAATTTCCTTTTGCAACGCCGCCTGCGACATGGGTTTGGAGACATAGCCATCCGCCCCCGCGCCCAAGAAGCGCTCCCGGTCGCCGGTCATGGCGTGGGCCGTGACCATCAAGACGCGCGTTCTTTGGCCTCGCTCACCCTCGCGCTCTCGCAACAGTTTGAGGGCAGTGATGCCGTCCATGACCGGCATCATCACGTCCATCAGAACCACGTCGAAACGGTCCTTTTCCAGCACATCCAAGGCCTGCAAACCATCGCAAGCCGAAACGTAGCGGTAACCCATGCGCTGCAACATGATCTCGGCCAGTTTGCGGTTGATGTCGTGGTCCTCCACGAGCAAAACCGAAATCAGCTTTTGGTACCTCGGGCTCTCACTCAGATCTGAACTCTGAGCGGCTGCAGCGCTTTGGTCGTTGGCATCCAAACTGGTTTTTTCGACCGGCAAAGTCACCGTGAAGCATGCGCCCAGGTCGGGCTGCGCGTTGGCGCTGATCTCACCGCCCATCAAATGCACCAGCCGACGGGTGATGGCCAAGCCCAGGCCAGTGCCGCCAAACGAGCGTGTCACCGAACCATCGCCTTGCGTGAAGGGGCTGAAGAGCGCCGCAGTACGCGATGGATCAAAACCAATGCCAGTGTCGGTGATGCTGATTCGCAGCACACAATGCTCAGCATCATGGCCCGGGACGGCTTGCGCGGCCACAGTGACCGCACCGACTTCGGTGAACTTGATGGCATTGCCAATCAGATTGGTCAACACCTGGCGCATGCGAACCGGGTCCATCCAGGCCCATTCGGGCACCGCCGACGCGATGTCCACCTGTAGATCGATGCCCTTGACACGGGCCAACTGCTCCAGGGAGCGGCTGGTGTCGTGGATCAATTGCCCCGGGCTGACCTTGAGCAATTCCAGCTCCAGAGCCCGGGCTTCGATTTTCGAGAAGTCCAGAATCTGGTTGATGATGTGCAGCAAATGGTTGGCCGAATCGCGCGCCAACGTCAGGTATTCCTTTTGCGCCACCTTGTCCTGGGTGTCCATGGCCAACTCGGTCATGCCCACGATGCCGTTCATGGGGGTACGGATCTCATGGCTCATATTGGCCAGGAATTCACCCCGCATGCGGTTGTCCTGCTCGGCCTTTTCCTTGGCCTCGATGAGCATCCGTTGGGCATTTTCGATGGTCGTGAAATCCTGCATCACGCCCACAAAATGCACCTCATCGTCCACCCGCATTTCGCTGATGGTCAAACGCAATGAGAACAACTGGCCGTCCTTACGCCGACCATGGAGCACACGCGGCTGGTTGATGATCTTGTTACCCCCTGTACGTTGGTAACCCTGCATGTAGTGATCATGCCGCTGCCCATCTTCGGCCCTCATCAGCATGTCCACCTTCTGACCCTTGAGTTCTTCTAAGGTGTAGCCAAAAATCGCCTCTGTGGCGTTATTGCACTGGACAATCTGGCCTTCGGCATCGGTCACCACGATGGCTTCAGGGACCGACCTAAAAATGCTTTGCAGCTTGCTTTCGCTCAAGCGCATTTGCCGCTCTATCTGTTTGCGCTCGTTGATTTCTTCGTTCAGTTGTTCGATGGCTGCGCGCCGTTCGGTCGCCAATTTGCGCGACGTGAGCAAAGCCTGGCGGAATCGCCGCACCGTCAACCACACCAGCAGCAGCCCCAAAAAGAGCAGTGCCAGCAGGACCACAAAGGTGCGGTTGAGGATGCCGGTGCTGGTGGTCTGCCACTGCGAAACGGGTAACACCACCTCCAGGGCACCGCGCACATCCCCAGTTTTCCAGTCGGTTCGGGGTGAGCTGGGATAACTGTTGTGGCAGGCCACGCAGCGCAACGTCATCCGGTCGGCCTGAGCGAAACGCAAGACCCTTTCGCCGTTGAGGATCTCCTCGCGCACAAAAGGCACATCCGGCTTTTCTTTCAAATGTTGCAGGGCCTGACGCTGAAAGTCATCCAGCTCGCGCTCTTGCTCGCGCCAGGGAAAAGGCTTTTCGCTGTAAAGCCGCACCTGGGTGCCCCCATCGACTTTGGACAGGTAGTGACCCAAATCCAGCGTCAAGGTGGCAGGCAAAGGCAGGGTATTTTTCCGATTTTTATAGTCGTGCGTGACGTGCAAACCCGCCTCCATGGCGCGGGGCACGATCTGATCGGTGTAGAAATTGCGAAATTGCGTGAGGCTCACAGCGTGGGCCTGTGCACTTTCGGTGGCGTATTGCCGGACCATCCGCTCGCTGGCCTGGTAGGTGTAGAGCACCACCCACAGACAAATGCCCACCAAAAGCAGCCCCAACCACCACAATGGCCAACGCTGAAGGGCTTGACGAATCCAATAAACAGGTAAAAGGAGGTATTTCACATGACGCCTTTGATACTGGACGCATGATAACAACGAATACCTATGGACTCTTTACAGTGGGTATCCCAAGAAACCCAGGGTTCAAGGCCCGCCTGGCTACTGGCTCAGGCGGCCCTGACTGGGCACTCAGGTGTCCTTGCTGACCTTGATGGTCGGAAACTTGGACGAAAAGTCCTTGGCTTTGGCCGCGATCTTGACCGCCACCTGGCGGGCAACCGCCTTGTAGATCTGCGCCACTTCGCCGTCGGGGTCGTTGACCACAGTGGGCTTGCCGCTGTCGGCCTGAAGGCGAATTTGCATGTCCAAAGGCAGCGCGCCCAGGTAGTCCATGCCATATTCGGCGGCCATTTTCTTGCCGCCATCGGCGCCAAAAATATGCTCCACATGGCCGCAGTTGGTGCACACGTGCACGGCCATGTTTTCAACCAGCCCCAAAATCGGCACGCCGACTTTTTCGAACATCTTCACGCCTTTTTTAGCGTCCAAAAGGGCAATGTCTTGCGGGGTGGTCACGATCACGGCACCCGTCATGGGCACGCGTTGTGACAGCGTCAGCTGAATGTCACCGGTGCCCGGGGGCATGTCCACGATCAAATAGTCGAGTTCTTTCCAGTTGGTCTGGCGCAGCAGCTGCTCCAGCGCCTGGGTGGCCATGGGGCCGCGCCAGATCATGGCATCGTCGGCATTGACCAAGAAACCAATCGACATGACCTGAACGCCATAATTTTCCAGCGGCTCCATGGTCTGGCCGTCTTCGCTCTCGGGGCGGCCTTCGATGCCCATCATCATGGGCTGACTGGGGCCGTAAATGTCGGCATCCAACAAGCCCACTTTAGCGCCTTCGGCAGCCAGCGCCAGGGCCAGGTTCACAGCGGTGGTGCTCTTGCCCACGCCGCCCTTGCCAGAGGCCACGGCCACGATGTTTTTGACCTGCGGCAGCAGGGCCACACCGCGCTGGGCAGCGTGGGCCGTGATCTTGCTGGTCACGTTGGCCGACACGTTGGAGACGCCCGCCACACCTTTGGCCGCAGCAATCAGCGCTTGGCGCAGCGCCGGGATCTGGCTCTTGGCCGGGTAACCCAGCTCCACATCAAAGGCGACATCGCCGCCTTCGACTTGCAGGTTCTTCAGGGCTTTGGTGGACACAAAATCTTTGCCCGTGTTCGGGTCAATGACGGCTTGCAGGGCTTGGAGGAGTTGTTCGGTGGTCGCCATGGTCTCTTTCTAGAATGGGGCGGAGTTTACCGACAAGACAGGCCGTACACCCTAAAATCACCGATTCCCCCTACAAACTGTCCCACCATGTCTGCCCATAACGGTCTTCTAGAGGCGCCCCGCCAACTCTTTGTCACCACCGCCTTGCCGTATGCCAACGGCAATTTCCACATCGGCCACATCATGGAATACATCCAGGCCGACATCTGGGTGCGGTACCAGCGCATGCAGGGCAACCACGTCAACTTTGTGGGCGCTGACGACACACACGGCGCACCCATCATGATCGCGGCCGAAAAAGCCGGGAAGACGCCCCAGCAGTTCGTGGCCGACATCGCGGCCGGTCGCAAGCCTTATCTGGACGGCTTTCACATCCAGTTTGACAACTGGCACAGCACCGACGCACCCGAAAACCACGAATTGGCGCGCCAGATTTACCGTGACCTGCGCGACATTTCGGCAGCCCATGGTGGCTCGCTGATCGAGGTGCGCTCGGTCGAGCAGTTCTTTGACCCGCAAAAGAACATGTTTTTGCCCGACCGCTTCATCAAAGGCGAGTGCCCCAAGTGCCACGCCAAAGACCAATACGGCGACAACTGCGAGAGCTGCGGCGCGGTTTACGCGCCCACCGACCTGATCAACCCCTTCTCGGCCCTGTCCGGTGCCAAACCCGAGCTCAAAACCTCGGAACACTTTTTCTTCAAGCTCTCCGACCCACGTTGCGTCGAGTTTTTGAGCCAGTGGACACAAGACGGCAAGCTGCAGCCCGAGGTGGCCAACAAGGTCAAAGAGTGGTTTTCTGTGCGCACCAACCCCGACGGCACGACCAGCGAAGGCCTGGGCGATTGGGACATCTCGCGCGACGCACCCTACTTCGGCATTGAAATTCCCGACGCACCGGGCAAGTACTTTTATGTCTGGCTCGACGCGCCCGTGGGCTACTTGGCGTCCCTCAAAAACCTGCTGGACAAGCGAGGCGAAAGTTACGACGCCTACATGGCCAACCCGGCGCTCGAGCAGTACCACTTCATCGGCAAGGACATCGTCACCTTCCACACGCTGTTTTGGCCAGCCATGCTGCATTTCTCGGGCCGCAAAACGCCCAACAGCGTGTTCGTGCACGGCTTCTTGACGGTGAACAACGGCGAGAAGATGAGCAAGAGCCGCGGCACGGGCCTGGACCCGCTCAAGTACCTGAGCCTGGGCATGAACCCCGAGTGGCTGCGCTACTACCTGGCTGCCAAACTCTCGGCCCGCAACGAAGACATCGACTTCAACGCCGAAGACTTCATGGCGCGGGTCAACAGCGATTTGATCGGCAAGTTTGTGAACATCGCTTCGCGCTCGGCCGGCTTCATCGCCAAGCGCTTTGCCGGACAACTCGGCGCGGTGAGCGACGACGGCCAAGCCCTGCTCTCGGCCTTGCAAGCCGCCACGCCGAGCATCGCCGCTTTCTACGACCAGCGCGAATATGCCAAAGCCCTGCGCGAAATCATGCTGCTGACCGACAAGGTCAACAGCTATGTGGACCAAAACAAACCCTGGGACTTGGCCAAACAAGAAGGTCAGAACGCCAGACTGCACGACGTGTGCACCACCTGCATCGAGGCCTTCCGCCTGCTCAGCCTGCAACTCAAACCCGTGCTGCCCGCATTGGCGTCGCAGGTCGAGGCCTTCTTGAACGTAGGCCCCTTCACTTTTGCGCAAGCAAAACAGTTGCTGGGCGCGGGTCACACCATCAACGTCTACCAACACCTGATGCAACGCGTCACACCCGAACAACTCGACGCCCTGTTCGAGCCGCCTGCCGTGGTCGAAGAAAAAGTCATCCCTGGCGGCGAAGAAATCGCCCCGACGATTGGCATCGATGACTTCGCCAAGGTGGACCTGCGCATCGCCCAAATCGTGAACTGCGAGGCAGTCGTTGGCTCGGTCAAGCTGCTGCGCCTGACGCTGGACGTTGGCGAAGGCCGCATGCGCAACGTCTTCAGCGGCATCGCCAGCATGTACAAGCCCGAAGACTTGGTGGGCAAGCTCACCGTGATGGTGGCCAACTTGGCCCCTCGCAAGATGAAGTTTGGTGTTTCCGAGGGCATGGTGCTGGCCGCCAGCCACGCTGACGACAAGGCGGACGCTGGCATTTACGTGCTGCAGCCCTGGCCCGGCGCCAAGCCCGGCATGCGCATCCACTGACCCGATGGCTCGCTGCACACGTCCTCCAGATCAACCGAGGAACGCCTGTGCAGCCAAGCCCCGTGCACATGGCATGTTGGCGTGTCGCATAATTTGCCTATAAAAATAAACACGAGACACCCATGAACTGGATGCAGGCCACGCATTTTTTTCGTCCCCGTTTGCTCGACAGTCTGCACGGCTACAACCGCGAGCGCTTCTCCCAAGACGTGGGCGCGGGTCTGACCGTGGGGGTGGTGGCCTTGCCACTGGCCATGGCCTTTGCCATCGCCTCAGGCCTCAAACCCGAGGCGGGCCTGTTCACCGCCATCATTGCGGGCTTTCTGATCTCGGCCTTGGGTGGCAGCCGGGTGCAAATCGGCGGACCGGCCGGGGCCTTCATCGTGATCGTTTACGGCATCGTCGAGCGCTATGGCTTGGCCAACCTGATTTTGGCCACCGCCATGTCGGGCGTCTTGTTGTTCTTGATGGGGTTGTTCCGACTGGGCACGCTGATCCGCTTCATCCCGGTGGCGGTGGTGATTGGTTTCACCAACGGCATCGCGGTGCTGATCATGCTGTCGCAAATCAAGGACTTTCTGGGCCTGAAAGTGGCTGCCATGCCCGCCGATTTCTTTGGCATCCTGAACACCCTGTGGCTGAACCTGCACACTGCCAACCTGGCCGCCTTGCTGCTGGCCTTGGCGTCTTTGTCTTTGGTGGTGGGTTGGTTGAGCATGACCCGCCGCTTGACGGACACCCGATACCGCTGGGCCAGCATGGTCCCAGGCTCCATCGTGGCGCTGGTGTTTGCCACCCTGGTCACCTGGATTCTGAATTTGCCCGTAGAGACCATTGGCAGCAAGTTTGGCGGGATCCCCTCGTCCATGCCCGGCTTTGCCTGGCCCGAGTTCAGTTGGGACAGCGCCCGTTTTTTGCTCATGCCCACCTTGACACTGACGCTGTTGGGGGCCATTGAATCGCTGCTGTGCGCCCGCATTGCCGACGGCATGATCGGCGACCGCCACAACCCCAACCAGGAACTGATGGCGCAAGGCGTGGCCAACTTTGTCACGCCGTTTTTTGGCGGTATGCCCGCCACAGGCACCATTGCCCGCACTGTGACCAACATCAAAAGCGGTGGCACCACCCCGATTTCGGGCATGGTGCATGCGCTGACCTTGCTGGTCGTGGTGCTGGTGGCCGCCCCCCTGGCCGGGCACATCCCCCTGGCGGCGCTGGCCGCGATCTTGATGTTTGTGGCCTGGAACATGGGCGAGTGGCGTGAATTCATGCACCTGCAGCAGTACCGCATGCCCTACCGCATCACCTTGCTTGCGGTGTTTTTCCTCACCGTGGTGTTTGACCTGACGGTGGCGGTCGAGGTCGGCCTGATCGCGGCCTGCCTCACATTCATTTACCGCATCTCCAGCTTGACACGCTGCGAAGGCGTGACCCGCGTCGAGCAGCCAGGCCTGGCCGGTTTTGAGCACCGGGTGCAGGCTTGGCGCATGTACGGCGCGCTGTTCTTTGGGGCGGTCAAACTGATCGAGGCCATCGAGGACAAAATCAACACGCCCACACTGGTGCTGGACCTGAAAAACGTCATCTACATCGACTCCTCGGGCGCGGACGCGCTGTTGAACCTGATCGAGACCTGCCGCAAAAAACAAGTTCAGCTCATTGTGTGCGGACTGACGCACCAGCCACTCGACATGGCCCAGCGCAGCGGCCTGCTGGAGCACATCAAAGACCACCTGCAGCCTGACCTGAGCAGCAGCTTGGCCCTGGCCGTCAGCTTGAGCGCAGACCCGGCCCGCTAAAATGGTTCCACTCAGGTTTTGACTGTCTTCAGGGACTGCCAAAAGCCTTTTGTTTTTGCCCTGCACAGATTGCCCGCCATGTCCATTTTTCGCCGCCCCGATTACAGCTCTGACACGACCCAGTTCATTGACCAACTCAAGGCCCAGCGCCCCGAGCTCGAAGCCGAACAGCGCCAAGGCCGCGGTCTGCTGTGGGACAAACCGATCGATCGCGACATCCAAGCCGAGTTCAAGCAAGGCCGTGTGGCGCAAAAGCCCTACGTTTACCAAACAAAGGCCTGAGCGGCATTGACTCAAACCCTGACGACTTGATGGCCCGACTTTCCAGGTCCCCACGCCCGTGAGCACCACGCCCCCCCAGCCTGAACCCTTGCAGCTGCCCGAAGTCGCGGCCAATGCGGCCATGCCTTCGGTGATCGACCAAGTGGCCTTGGCGCGTTTGTATGGTGAGCCGCTGTTTGCCATGCCCAGCGACCTTTACATCCCGCCAGATGCGCTGGAGGTGTTTCTGGAGGCCTTCGAAGGCCCGCTGGACTTGCTGCTGTACCTGATCCGAAAACAAAACTTCAACATCCTCGACATCCCCATGGCGGGCGTGACGCGCCAGTACCTGAGCTATGTCGAAGAGATCCGCCAGCGCAACCTGGAGCTGGCGGCCGAATACCTGCTCATGGCGGCCATGCTGATCGAGATCAAGTCGCGCATGCTGCTGCCCCCGAAAAAAGTGGCCGAGGGCGAGGAGGCCGAAGACCCGCGTGCCGAACTGGTGCGCCGCCTGCTCGAATACGAGCAAATGAAACTGGCCTCGATGCAACTGAACGTGATCCCGCAATACGGCCGCGACTTTTTGCAGGCCCAAGTGTTCATCGAGCAAAGTCTGCAGCCGCGCTTTCCCGATGTCAGCATGGACGAGCTGCAATCGGCTTGGCGTGACATCCTCAAACGCGCCAACCTGGTGCAACACCACAAGATCAGCCGCGAAGAGCTCAGCGTGCGCGAGCACATGAGCATCGTGCTCAAGCACCTGCAAGGGCGTAAATTTGTGGAGTTTGAAAACCTGTTCGATCCAAGTTTGGGTGTGCCGGTGCTGGTGGTTACCTTCATCGCCTTGCTGGAGCTGGCCAAGGAAACCCTGATCGAGATCACCCAGGCCGAGGCCTTTGCGCCGATTTACGTGCGCCTGGCCTACACCCCCAATTGACCCGCACACGCCCTGAAGTCTGCAGGGCTGCCCGTCAGGGCCATCCTGAGCCGCTGACTTTCACGCCCTGAGAACAACTAGCGATTGCCTTGAACACCTTCAACGCTACCCCCTACGGCACATCGCCACCTGCTTCACCTGTGGCTGCCCGCCAACGCATCCGTTTGCCGCGCCTGAACGCGCTGCGCGAGCGCGGTGAAAAGAGCACCATGCTCACCGCCTATGACGCCACCTTTGCTGCTGCGGCCGATGCCGCTGGCGTGGACTGTTTCCTCGTGGGGAACTCGCTGGGCATGGTTTGTCAAGGTTTGCCCAGCACCGTGGGCGTGAGACTGGACACCATGCGCTGCCACACCGAAAGCGTCGCACGCGGCATTCGTCGCGCACAAGGCACGGCATGGATCATGGGCGACCTGCCCTTTGGCAGTGACCAGGCGTCCAAAGAGCCAGCTCTGCTCAGCGCAACCGAGCTGATGCAAGCGGGGGCCATGGGCGTTCACGTGCGCGCCATCAAGACCGGTCAGTTCCCCGACAACACACTGCACGCCTGGTAAGGCGTTTTTGACCCATGATCATTGCACGCTCCATCGACGAACTCCGTCAAGCCCTGAGCCCTTCGCAACGCCCCGCTTTTGTGCCCACCATGGGCAATCTGCACGACGGCCACATCCAACTGGTGGCGCGCGCCAAGCCCTTGGGTGACTGCACCGTCGTGAGCATTTTTGTGAACCGACTCCAATTTTTACCGCACGAGGACTTTGACAGCTATCCCCGCACCTGGGAAGCCGACTGCGCCAAGCTGCAAGCTGCGGGCTGCGACGTGGTGTTTGCGCCGCGCGAAACCGATCTCTACCCTGAGCCCCAGACCTTCAAGGTGCATGCCGACCCTGCGCTGGGTGATATTTTGGAGGGTGCATTTCGACCCGGCTTTTTCACGGGCGTCTCGACTGTCGTCATGAAATTGTTCACGGCTGTGTTTGCAGGCAAGGTCCAGGGCGTGGCCGTGTTCGGCAAAAAGGATTACCAGCAACTCATGGTGATTCGCCAGATGGTGCGGCAGTTTGCGCTGCCCATCGAGGTCTTGGGCGTGGAAACTTGCCGCGCCGAAGACGGCCTGGCCCTGAGTTCGCGCAACGGTTATTTGAGTGAGCCTGAGCGCAACCAAGCGCTGCAGCTGTCAATGGCCCTGCGCGAATTGGGACGCGACGCCTTGGCTGCCGCCGAGGCGCTGACCCGACACTTGCCCGCGCTGGAGGCGAAAGCCATGGAAGGTCTGCGCCAAAGCGGCTGGCAGCCCGACTACTTGACAGTGCGCCGGCGCAGCGACCTGCAAGCCCCTCAGGCCGGTGATGCGCTGGTGGTGCTGGGTGCCGCGAAATTGGGTGCAACGCGCCTGATCGACAACTTCGAAATTTGATGGTTGCGCAGCCGGCTCAATGGCTGCGACCGCTGCGGAACATGCCATGGGTTTTGCGGCTGAGCACGCCTTGCGCGGCCAGCTTGTTCATCGAAGGGCTGGCATGCGCATGGGTGATGGCCATGCCCAAGGCATCGGCCGCGTCTTGCCGGGGCAGCACGGGCAACTGCAGCAAGCGCTTGACCATCTCCTGGATCTGAGATTTGGCGGCGCGCCCGTGCCCGGTGACCGATTGCTTCATTTGCAAAGCGGTGTATTCGGCCACTGGCAAGTCACACGACACCAAGGCCGTGACCGCACAACCCCGGGCCTGACCGAGCAGCAAAGTCGCTTGCGGGTTGACGTTGACGAACACGATCTCGACCGAGGCCACATCGGGCTGGTAGCGCGCGGTGATTTCACGCACGCCGTCGTAGATGATTTTCAGCCGGGCGGGCAGGTTGCCCATCTCACCACGCGTGGTCTCAATGACGCCACTGGCTACGTATTGAAGGCGCGAGCCGGTGATCTCGATCACGCCAAAGCCGGTGGTTTGCAAACCCGGGTCGATGCCCAGGATGCGAATGCTGGCGGGGGCTGGGGTACTCAGGCTCATGGCAGCACCACATCGTTCATGCGCGCCATGATGGTCTCGGCGCGCCGCGCCAAGTAGGCCGACTGCGCCAGCTTTTCAAAATAACGCGGGCGCGGCAGCATCACTGCCAGGCGAGCGGCCTCCCAAGCGTTGAGCCGGGCCGCACTTTTACGAAAGTAGTGCTGCGCCGCCGCCTCGGCACCGAACACGCCCTCTCCCCATTCGACGCTGTTGAGGTAGATCTCCAAAATACGCTCTTTGCTGAGCAAAGCCTCCAGCGTCAGCGCCAGCACCATCTCTTGGCCCTTGCGCAGCAGCGTGCGCTCACCCGATAAAAACAGGTTTTTGGCCAGCTGCTGGGTGATGGTGGAGCCGCCCACGATTTTGACGTCCACCGGTTTGTCCGGTTGGCGCTGGGCACGTTTTTCGGCTTGCGCTTTGGCACGGGCATTTTTTTCCCAGGCTTTTTCAAGGGACTGCCACCAAATGCCGTGATGCTGGGTGAAGGCCGAATCTTCTGAGGCGATCACGGCGCGTTGCAAATTGGTGGACATGGCTTTGAACGCCACAGAGTCCTGCCGCCAAGGCAATTGCCCTTGCTGCTTGAGAATTTGCCAAGCCTGCGAGCGTTGGAAGCTGGTGGATTCGGGGGCGATCCAAGCCATGGCAGCGATGCGCAGGATAAAAAACAGCTGCAAGCCCACACAGGCCAAGGCCAAAAGCAGCAACCAGCGTCCTAAAGCACGCATCATGCAACCACCTCTAAGGGACAAAGCATTGAGCAGCTCACGGTTTGAAGGACTCAGAAGCCATCATGCGGGTGGCCAATGTGTCGTCCCGCGAGAAATTGAAGCGCGAGACCACCACGATTTGATCGGCCTGGGCCCGCATCTTTCGGTTGAAAAGGCCAAACGGTGCGGCGGTCCGCACGATGGCCACCGCGCGTTCGTCGAGCAATGGATTGCCTGACGAGCGGGCCACTTCGGTACTGAGCAACTGTCCCCGACTGTCGACCGTGATCACCATGGTCAATTCGCCGTAGAGTTTTTCACCGGCTGCCTCCGGGAAGTTCAATGTCCCCTGGTACTCGATGCTGTGGCGCATTTTGTCGTAGTAAATCGCATACACCGCCTCTTGAGTGGCCGGGCTGATGTAGCGCTTGCGGGCCGCCCCTTGGGTTTGGTCTACGCGCTGCTCGATTTGCGCCAACTGACGCGCCAATTGCTGCTGGCGTTGCACCTTGGCCTCGCGATCGGGGCTGTCGCTCTTGTCGCCTGCATTCTCCCGGGTGAGCACGGCCAGCTCATCCTTGAGTTGGGTCAGCAAACGCATTTGCTGCATTTTGAGCACTTCGATTTTTTGCTGAACCTCGCTGCGGTCCGTGCCCGCAGCAGCATTCATCGCGGGCGGTAAGGGCGAGCTGGAAATGCGCACTTCGGGCACCTCGCCGCCACCGGCCAAACGGACCTGCGCCAAAGCTTGGGCTTCCTGGGGACGCTCCTGGCTGCGCGCGTTGACCAAAATCACTTCCAGCGGTGTGTCCTGAAAAACCCGGTTATAGGTTTCAGGTGCAGCAAAACGAAAACCCACCAAACCCGCGTGAACGGCCACGGACAAGCCCAATGTCCAGCTCAAAACCCTGTGGGAGGACTGCTGCAAAGGACCTGCGGTGTGACGGGTCTCCTTGGCGAGCGGTGGTTTCTTGTCAGGCCGCATGAAGTGGTGTGCTGTCGTTCAGGTCCACCGCGATGGTCACCGGACCCGCAGGCAGGTTGTCCTCATCCTCGGCCTCTTGTTCGGCCTCGTCCGTGCCAGCGCCCTGGCCTTCAGCGTCCAAGTGCGCGATCACGGTGCCGCGCACATCCAGGGCCATCAGGTCCACATCGGCCAACTTGACGCGCACGCGTGCACCGCGTGGCAGATTGTTCGCACCCATGACGCTGAACATCAGCGGCAAGGTGTCGGCGCGCACCAGCCAGGCTCCGCCGCCCATTTCCTTGACCAGGCTGGCGTCCAGCTCCTCGAGGCTGTGCTGCTGCACATGGCGCAGCGTCCAGTAACGCTCCATGCTGGACTGCACGCCGTTGTAGGCGCTGTAGGCCGCGTCAAAACCGCTGATGATGGAAAACAACTCGGCGTCTTTGGGCTTGAAGGGCGCGGCCAGTGCAGCGGTGGCGCCATGCTTGGCGCAGGCGATGATTTGCCACTGGTTGACCAAGTCAGTGTAGCGGCGCAGCGGCGAGGTGCTCCAGGCGTAGCTGGGCACGCCAATGCCGGCGTGCGGCAGCGCCTTGGTGCCCATGCGCACTTTCACACCGGGCGCCAGACTGGCTTGGCTGCGGTAAATGCCGGGCACACCCAGCTGGGCCATCCACTGGCCCCAGGTGCTGTTGGCCAAGATCATGGCCTCGGCCACCATCAAATCAAGCGGCGCGCCGCGTTTGCGGGTGCCGATCACCACCGTCTCGTCACCCGTGGGCGGCGTGTCATTGCTGTCCCGCTCGAGCTTAAAGCTGTAGTCCGGGCGGTTGAAGTTTTCGGGCTTGCCGCGCACCACCTCTCGCCGCGCCTTGAGGGTTTGCGCCAGGCGCCAGTAAAACGCCAGGGTGTCGCGGCTCACGGGCACGTCTGCGTGGTCGCTCTGGTCTTCGCCCTCCAGCCATTCGCGGGTGATGCGATCGTCCAGTTGGTCGTGTCGCAGGTTGACCAAGATCGGCACCCGCTCCAGGCGTGTCTCGGCGCTTTGCACTTCCAGCGTGTCTTCACTAAAGGTGACGTACAGCGACACCGCCGGGCAGTCGCGCCCCTCGATCAAGGTGTAGGCCTGCACCACGCTGTCGGGCAACATGGTGATTTTGTAGCCAGGCATGTAGACGGTAGAGAGGCGGGCACGGCCGAGCTGGTCAATCGGACTGCCAGGGCTCAGGGCCAGGCCCGGTGCGGCAATGTGGACGCCCACGGTGACCGTACCCGTGCCCAGACCCTGCAGCGACAGGGCGTCGTCGATTTCGGTGGTGTGCGAGTCGTCAATCGAAAAAGCCTGCACCGGGGCCAGCGGCAAGTCGTCGGTGATGGCCGGCGCTTGCAAAGGGGGAAAGCCCGTGCCCTTGGGGAACAGGTCGAACAGGAAACGCTGCCAATGGAAATCCCAAGCTGAGGCGATGGCCCCCGCGTTTTGCAGCAGGTCCAAAGGCGCGGTCTGGCTGCTCTTGCTGGCCTCGACCACGGCCTTGTATTCGGGCGTGTTCTTGTCAGGGCGAAACAGGATTTTGTAGAGCTGCTCTCGGATCGGCTCGGGGCAAGTGCCCGCCACCAGATCGGCCGACCAAGCCTCGATTTGAGCTTGGATCTGCTTTTTCTTTTCGATGGCCAGCAAGGCCTGTTGCACGATTTCGGCGGGGGCTTTGCGAAAGCGCCCCTTGGCACCACCCCGGCGGAAGTAATGCGGGGCTTCGTGCAAGCGCAGCAAAGCCGCCACCTGCTCGGTGGTGCTGGCGTTGGTGCTGAAATAGTCTTTGGCCAAGTCGCCAAAGCCGAACTCTTCGTCCGGGGCGCATTCGTAGGCCAGCTCCAACTCGATGGTTTGGCTCAAGGCGGCGGCATCACTCAGCAAAGCGGCCGGGGCCGGTTTGTCGAACCTGAGCATCATGTGGGCCGATTTGACCTTGACCCGTTTGCCGGAGTCGAGTTCGACCTGCGCAGAGGCCTCGGCTTCGGACATGATCCGACCGGCCATGAATTTGCCGGCATCTTCAAATAATACGTACATGGTGGGATTTTCCCATGCCACCCGGCCATTCGGCCTGTCAGGCTTCAAGCCAGCTGCAGAAATTCAAGGATTTGCGGCAAGTGGTATTCAAAATCGCTCAGGGCGTGATCGCCGCCCTCGATCAGGCGCACTTGTCCAGACTGGTGGCAGGCCAGCATTTCGCGCCAGTCCAGCACCTCATCACCCTTGGCGATGATGGCCAGCGTAGTGGGCAGTGTTAGTGGGGGCTGACTTTCAAGCACTTTGAGCTCTTGCACATAAGCGGGCTCAAAAAAGATGCTTTGCGCGGGGTCTTGCCAGACCGGGTGCTCGCCGATGTATCGCGCCAAATCGCGCGAAGGGTGCACGGCTGGGTTGATCAGCACCGCTGGGATGGCCAAGTGCGCCGAGAGCCATGCCGCATAAAAGCCCCCAAGCGAAGAACCCATGACCGCCATCTGCCCACGCGGCCAGGTGGCAGTGCCCTGCAGCAACAGGTCCATGGCTTGGGCGGGCGATGCGGGCAACTGTGGGCACCACCAGGTCACACGGGGGTGCAGGGCTTGCACCCGCTGGGCCATGATTTGGGCCTTGGCCGATTGCGGCGACGACCGGAAACCATGCAAGTAAAGCAAATGGGTGGTGTGCACGGGGCTTCAGATTTCGATTTTCGAGCCCAGCTCAACCACCGCATTGGTGGGTAGGCTCAAAAACGCAGCCGCGCCGGAGGCGTTGTGGTGCATCTGGGCAAAGATTTTTTCACGCCAGGGCGCCATGCCGCCGCCGATGGTGGGGATCACGATGTCGCGCGAGAGGAAGTAACTGGTCGTCATCGGATCGAGCTTGTAGCCCTCACCCCGGATTTTGGTCAAGGCCGTCGGCAAATCGGGGTTGTCCTTGAAACCGTAGTTCACGATGACTTGCCAGCAATCATGTCCCAGCGGTGTCACATCCAGACGCTCTTGGGCATCGATGCGCGGCACTTCGTGGCTGCGCACGGTGACAAACAGGTTGCGTTCGTGCAGCACTTTGTTGTGCTTCAAGTTGTGCAGCAAGGCGTTGGGCACATTGCCGGACTCGGCCGTGAGGAACACAGCCGTGCCCTCTACCCGTGTGGGCGGCGAAATGAACACGGCCTCCAGAAAATCCGTCAGGCGCAAGGCGTCCGAGCGCAAAGATTCGTTGAGCAAGCGGCGACCATCGTGCCAGGTCAGCATCAGGGTGAACACCGCCGTACCGATCAAGAGCGGGAACCAGCCGCCGTCGAGCAGCTTGAGCAGGTTGGACGCCCAAAATGCCAGATCGACCACAAAGAAAAAGCCTGTGGCGCCGATGCACAGCGCCAGCGGCAGCTTCCAGGCGTAGCGGATCACAAAGAAGGTGAGCACGGTGGTGATCAGCATGTCGGTGCACACCGCAATGCCGTACGCTGCAGCCAGGTTGCTCGACGACTTGAACATGACCACAGCCAGCACAATGGCGACAAACAGGCCCCAGTTGACAAAAGGCATGTAGATTTGACCCGTGTCGGTCTCGCTGGTGTGTTGCACCTGCAGGCGAGGCAGATAACCCAACTGAATGACCTGTTTGGTCACGCTGAACGCGCCGGAAATCAAGGCTTGCGAGGCGATCACCGTGGCCATGGTCGCCAGGCCCACCAGCGGCAGCAAGGCCCAGTCGGGGGCCATCATGAAGAAGGGGTTTTTGACGGCCTCGGGTTCGGCCAAGAGCAAAGCGCCCTGGCCGAAATAGTTCAATGTCAGACAAGGCATGACGACGCTGAACCAGGCCAGACGGATCGGTTTTTTACCGAAGTGCCCCATGTCGGCATACAGCGCTTCGCCACCCGTGACGCACAAGACCACCGCCCCCAAGATGATGAAAGTGGTGCCCGGGTTGTGCCACATGAAGCCCAACGCATAGTGCGGGCTGATGGCCAGCAAAATTTCGGGGTGGTGGGCGATGTGCGACACGCCCAGCACCGCGATGGTGGCAAACCAGACCAGGGTGATGGGGCCAAAGAACTTGCCGATGCCAGTCGTGCCGCGTTTTTGGACCCAGAACAAGCCAAACAGGATCACCAGCGTGAGCGGAATCACGTACTTTTTGAAAGTGGGAGAAATGACCTCCAGGCCTTCGACTGCTGACAGCACCGAAATGGCGGGGGTGATCACCCCATCGCCATAAAAAAGGCAGGTGCCAAAAATGCCCACGATCAGCAAAACCTTACGCAGCTGTGGCCGATCTTTGACCGATTGCGAGGCCAGCGCCAGCATGGCCACCAACCCGCCCTCGCCATGGTTGTCAGCGCGCAGCACCAGCACCACGTACTTGACCGACACGATGGTGGTCAGTGTCCAAAAAAAGATCGAGAGGATGCCGTAGACGTTGTCGGGGGTGAAAGGCACATGGCCGGAGCCAAACACCTCTTTCATGGCATACAGCACGCTGGTGCCGATGTCGCCATAAACCACACCAATGGCCCCCAAAGTCAGGGCGGCAAGTGAAGAACGGGTAGAGGCCACACGAAGGGGCGGCACCCGCATGGGGCCGCTAAGCTGCGAAGAGGGCTATTGTGCGCCCTCTTTTTCCGCACTGTCACGGCTCATTTTTAGAAATGTTGCAGTGCAACAACTGGTCGTTTGACCCGGGGCCCTCTTCAGTCGTAGACCTCGGCCTCAGGGTCGGTGGCTTCGAGCTCATAACTGGCGGCCAACATGGCCAAGCGGCCAATCACGCCATACATGTAAAAGCGGTTGGGCACACTGGCGCCAGGTTTGACGCCGGGCTGGGGCAGGTGCGGGGTGTCGGCAAAGGCCAAAGGCACAAAGCTCGCGCCCGGGGCGTTGAGGTTCTCGTCCACACCGCGCTCGGCATGCACGCGGTAAAAGCCGCCCACCACATAGCGGTCCATCATGTAGACCACCGGCTCGGCCACGGCGTCGTTGATGCGCTCATTGGTCAGCACGCCCTCCTGGATGATCACGTCGTTGACGGTCTGGCCGTCTTTGATGATGTTCATTTTGTTGCGGGTTTTGCGGTTCAAAGCATCCAAGTCAGACACATCACGCACCGTCATGATGCCCATGCCATAGGTGCCGTTGTCGGCTTTCACCACCACGAACGGTTTTTCGTTGATGCCGTATTCCTTGTACTTGCGCTTGATCTTGGTCAGCAGCGCGTCCACGTTGCTGCGCAGGCAGTCCATGCCGGTGCCTTCGGCAAAGTTCACATCGCCACACTGGCTGAACATCGGGTTGATCAGCCACGGGTCGATGCCCAGCAGCTTGCCAAAGCGCTTGGCCACCTCTTCGTAGCTCTGGAAATGCTTGGTCTTGCGGCGCACGCTCCAGCCCGCGTGCAGGGGCGGCAGCAAAAACTGCTCATGAAGCTCTTCCAGAATGCCCGGAGCACCGGCCGACAGGTCGTTGTTGAGCAAGATGGTGCAGGGGTCGAAGTCTTTGAGGCCCAGGCGGTGCTGGCTGCGCACCACGGGTTCAAGCGTGACGCTTTCGCCGTTGGGCAATTCGATGGTGGTTGGCTCTTTGATCTCGGGGTTGATCGAGCCCATGCGCACATTCAGGCCCGCCATGTGGAAGATGCGCTGCAACTGCGCCACATTGGTCAGGTAAAAAGTGTTGCGGGTGTGGTTCTCGGGGATGATCAGCAGATTTTTGGCCTCAGGGCAGATCTTTTCGATGGCCGCCTGCGCCGCTTGCACCGCCAAGGGCAGCATCTCTGGCGTCAGGTTGTTCCAGCCGCCGGGGTAGAGGTTGGTGTCCACCGGGGCCAGTTTGAAGCCCGCGTTGCGGATGTCCACCGAGGTGTAGAACGGCGGAGTGTGTTCCATCCACTCCAGGCGGAACCAGCGCTCAATGGCGGGCATGGAGTCGAGGATGCGCTGCTCCAACTCATTGATGGGGCCATTCAGGGCGGTGATGAGGTGGGGAACCATGGGCATCCTTTATCGCGAAAATCAGATCAAAATTAAAAATCATATGGGGCCGGCCTGCGCCATTGCAAGCGCCAACCGGACACTGTGCCAGCCGCTTGTGCGCCTGTGCACGGAAAGCGCGGCACTCAGCCGCGCACCTCGCCTTCGCCCAACACCACGTACTTGAGCGAGGTCAGGCCTTCGATGCCCACCGGGCCACGGGCATGGAACTTGTCGGTGCTGATGCCAATTTCGGCACCCAGCCCGTACTCGAAACCATCGGCAAAACGGGTGCTGGCGTTCACCATGACGCTGGCCGAGTCCACCTCGCGCAAAAAGCGCTGGGCGTGCATGTGGTCGCGCGTCAGGATGGCGTCGGTGTGGTGGCTGCTGTAGTGGTTGATGTGGGCAATCGCCTCATCCACCCCCTCGACCACCTTGATGCTGATGATGGGCGCGAGGTATTCCTCGAACCAGTCTTGCTCGGTGGCGTCCTTGAGGTTGGCTTTGGCAATTTGACTCAAAATCGCCTTGGCCTTGGGGCAGCAGCGCATTTCAACCCCTTTGGCTGCGTAAATCGCGCCGATCTTGGGCAAAAATTCAGCGGCCACGCTGCGCGCCACCAGCAGACTCTCACTGGCGTTACAAGGACTGTACTTCTGGGTTTTGGCGTTGTCCGCCACTTTCACAGCCATGTCGATGTCGCACGGGTCGTCCACGTAGGTGTGGCAATTGCCGTCCAAATGCTTGATGACGGGCACTTTGGCTTCGGCGCTGATGCGCTCGATCAGGCCTTTGCCGCCTCGCGGAATCACCACATCAACAAACTGCGGCATGGTGATGAGCTGGCCCACCGCGGCGCGGTCGGTGGTTTGCACCAGTTGCACTGCATCTAAAGGCAGACCGCTCTCGGTCAACGCCTGCTGCACCAATTTGGCCAAGGCCTTGTTCGACTCAATCGCTTCAGAGCCGCCGCGCAGGATGCAGGCGTTGCCGCTTTTGATGGACAAACTGGCCGCTTCGATGGTCACATTGGGGCGGCTCTCGAAAATCATGCCGAACACGCCAATCGGCACGCGCATCTGGCCCACACGGATGCCGCTCGGCACCTGCTTCATGCCGATGATCTCGCCGATCACATCGGGCATGGCCGCCAATTGCTCGCAGCCTTGGGCACAGGTCTCCAACACCTGGGGTGTGAGTTTCAAGCGGTCCACCATGGGCTCAGCCAGCCCGGCAGCGCGGGCGCGCTCCAAGTCTTTGGTATTGTCAGCTTGTAGAGCCTGAGTGTTCTCACGCAACAAGGCAGCCAAATGGCGCAAAGCCTGATTTTTGGTGGCCGCAGAGGCTTTGGCCATCAGCGCAGACGCTTTTTTGGCCTGTTGGCCCAAGGACTGCATGTGTTCAGCGGTGTTCATTTCGGTCATGTGGCCATTTTCGCAGAAGCCAATGACGCTTTGGAGCCAACCTGCCATGTGCATGGGCAGTCATCGGACGCTGGTGCAATCAACGCACGACGCAAAAACGCGAGAATCGCACAGCCAAGCGTTGCAGGGCCTGCCAGGGGTCGGTCGGCCAATCGGGCACTTTCAGGCCTTTGACGATCCCGTCGACCTGGTGGGCCGCTTGCAGCAGGCCATTCAAGCGGGCTTCGCTCATGCGTGGCAACACGCGCTCGAACAAGCGTTCGCGCGGGCCCCAAACGCGCTGCTCGCGCAGGGCCATGGGCAAGGGTTTGCCGGCGGTCATGGCGTCTTTCACGCGCTTCATGGCACGAATGTCTTCTGCGAGGGTGTAGTGCACCAGCACAGCGGCCTCGCCCTCGGCCTGCAAGCCGTCGAGCATGCGCTGCACCCGGGCCACCTGGCCCGACAAGACCGATTCGGACAACTTGAACACGTCATAACGGGCCACATTGACCACGGCCGACTCGACCTGCGCTTGGCTGAGTTCGCCTGCTGGGTAGAGCAGGCCCAGTTTCTGGATCTCCTGGTGCGCAGCCAACAAATTGCCCTCCACGCGGTCGGCAAAAAACTGCAGCGTGCGTTGGCCCTCTTCGCCTGCGGCCACGCTTTGGCCCTGCATTTGCAGGCGCTGGGCGATCCATTGAGGCAAGGCATTGCGCTCGACCGGGTCGGTGGCGATCAGCACGCCATGGTTTTCCAGGGCCGCAAACCAGGCCCCTTTGCGCGTGGCCGCGTCCAGTTTGGGCAGCATGACCAGGGTCAATGTGCTGTCATTGCCTTGGGTGGATGCAGCCATTTGCTGGATGGCCGCGCTGCCCTCCTTGCCAGGCTTGCCCGAGGGAATGCGCACCTCCACGATTTGTTTGTCGGCAAACAGACTCAGCGAACCCCCTGCGGCCAGCACCTCGCTCCAGTCGAAATGGGCCCCGGAGACGGTGTGCACACTGCGCTCGGTGTAGCCCTGCGCGCGTGCGCTGGCGCGGATGGCGTCGGCCGCCTCTTGCTGCATCAGGGGTTCGTCGCCGTGCAGGATGTACAGGCTGCGCAGGCCTTTTTGCAGGTGCGCACCGAGCTGGGGCAGGGCCAGTTGCATGGCGCGTCTCAGGGTTGGGCTGTCGCCGCGGCACGCGGCTTGACCGCCGACAGTCGCCGCATGATCTGCTGCACGATGTCGGTCTGCATGTCACGGTACAGGGTGGCTTGCTCGATTTCCTTGGACAGCGCTGCGGTTTCGGTGAAACTCAGGTCACGTTGCTGGGCCAGCTCGACCGGTTCGATCAGCACCAGGCCTTGCGGCATGCGCAAACGGAACCGCACACGCAAGCGCAATTGCAGCTCGCGCACCTGGCCCGAGGCGTTCACGCCGACCACCGCCTGCTGGCGTTCTTCACTCAGAATGTCCAGTACCGCATCGGCTGTGGCCATTTGTGCGGGCTCGGTCAGCAGCGTGATGCGGCCCGTGCCCAGCAAGTTGCGGCGCAACTCCACACCCAAGGGCGAGCTGGTCGAAAAATTGGCGTACAGCGTTTTGAACGGGTAATCGCCCGCGCTGCGCAGCTGAAAGCCGCAGGCCGAGAGACCCACCAGCACAGGCCCAGCACCGAGCAACTGCCAACAGCGGCGGCGTGAAGTGTTCATCACAGGGAGATCATCGGGGTGTGCGGGCATCAGTCCGTGGGCTCACAGCACCACGTTGACCAAACGGCCAGGGACCACAATCACCTTCTTGGGCACGGCACCAGCCGCTTGCTTGACGACGGCTTCATGGGCCAGGGCAGTGGTCTCGATCAGCGCTTTGTCGGCTGCAGCGGGCACCAAGATGGCACCACGCAACTTGCCGTTGATCTGCAGCATCAGCTCAATCTGGTCACGCTCCAGGGCCGACTCGTCCACAGTGGGCCAAGGCGCGTCGAGCAACTCGCCTGCAGCTTGAGCAAAACCCAGCTGCTGCCAGATTTCGTCGGTGATGTGTGGGCAAGCGGGGTAGAGCATGCGCATCAAAAGCGAGAGCCCTTCACACAGGGCGGCGGTGTCGCCTGCGCTGGCATCGGGCTTGAAGTCTTCCAGCGCGTTGAGCAGCTTCATGCAACCGGACACCACCGTGTTGTACTGCATGCGCTCATAGTCGTAACCCACTTGTTTGAGCACCAAATGCATTTCGCGGCGCAGCGCTTTGGCCGAGTCGCCCAATACAGCTTGGCTCAGATCTTGACCCGTGGCCGAGCGCAACAGCTCGTGGTGCTTGAAAGCAAAGTTCCAGACCCGGCGCAAAAAGCGGTAGCTGCCTTCCACGGCCGAGTCGTTCCACTCGAGCGTGACTTCGGGCGGCGCGGTGAACATGGTGTACAGACGTGCCGTGTCGGCGCCGTAGCGCTCGATCAGGTCTTGTGGGTCGACGCCGTTGTTCTTGGACTTGGACATGGTGCCCACGCCCTCGTAGTCGATGGCAGTACCCACCGGCAGGCGACCGTCGCCGCTGTCCGCTTCGTTCTTGAGCTTGGCGCCAATGACCTTGCCGGTCTCGTCCAGCACATGCTCCACGTCGTGTGGCCAGAAATAGTCCTTGCCACCCTTGGCCGTGCGGCGCGAGTAGATGTGGTTGAGCACCATGCCCTGCGTGAGCAGCTTGCTGAAGGGCTCATCGACCTTGACCAGGCCCAGGTCGCGCATGACCTTGGTCCAAAAGCGGGCGTACAGCAAGTGCAAGATGGCGTGCTCGATGCCACCAATGTACTGGTCCATCGGCATCCAGTAATCGGCACCATCGGCGACCATGGCTTGGTCATTCTTGGGGTCGCAATAGCGCATGAAATACCAGGACGAATCCACGAAGGTGTCCATGGTGTCGGTTTCGCGGCGGGCGGGCTTGCCACACACCGGGCAGGTCACCCCGGCGTGAAAGCCCTCGTGCTTGTGCAGCGGGTTGCCCGAGCCGTCGGGGATGCAGTCTTGCGGCAGCACCACGGGCAGGTCTTTTTCGGGCACCGGCACCGCGCCATGTTCGTCGCAATGGATGATCGGGATCGGCGTGCCCCAGTAGCGCTGGCGGCTCACGCCCCAATCGCGCAGACGCCAAGTGGTTTTCTTCTCGCCCAAGCCTTTGGCGGCCAGTAACTCGGCCACTTTGTAAACAGCGGCTTTTTGATTCAAACCGTCGAGTTCACCGGAGTTGATGCAGACGCCGTCTTTGGTGGCATACCACTCGGACCATGCGGTTGCATCGAAGACCTCAGAGGCCTTGGCTTTGCCTGCGTTGGGCAACGATGTTGAGCTTGCGTCTGAGGCGCCCGACGCAGGCGAAGACAAGGCCGGGGCACGTGCAGCAACAACCTGCTTGATGGGCAATGCGTATTTCAAGGCAAACGCAAAGTCGCGCTCGTCATGTGCAGGCACACCCATCACGGCGCCGTCGCCATAAGACATCAACACGTAGTTACCAACCCAAACCTCGACCTGAGCACCCGTCAACGGATGCGTCACAAACAGGCCTGTGGCCACGCCCTTTTTCTCTTGGGTGGCCATTTCGGCCTCTGTTGTGCCGCCACTCTTGCACTCTTCCAAAAACGCCGCCAAAGCGGGGTTGCTGGACGCAGCGTGCAACGCCAGAGGATGCTCAGCCGCCACCGCGCAAAACGTCACGCCCATGATGGTGTCTGCACGGGTAGTGAACACGTACATCTTGCCGTCGCCAATCAGCTGACCGTCAGCACCTTGGATTTCGTGCGGAAACGCGAAACGCACACCTTCGCTCTTGCCGATCCAGTTTTCCTGCATCAGGCGCACTTTGTCGGGCCAGCCGTTGAGTGTGGCCTTGTCGTTGCCGATCTGGACATGGTCCAGCAGCTCTTGCGCGTACTGGGTGATGTTCAGGTAGTAACCGGGGATTTCGCGCTTTTCCACGGGCGCACCGGTGCGCCAGCCTTTGCCGTCGATCACCTGTTCGTTGGCCAGCACCGTCTGGTCCACCGGGTCCCAGTTGACAACCTGGGTCTTGCGGTAGGCGATGCCTTTTTCCAGCATCTTGAGAAACAGCCACTGGTTCCACTTGTAGTAGGTCGGGTCGCAAGTGGCGACTTCGCGCGACCAGTCGATGGCCAGGCCCATGGCCTGCATCTGCTTTTTCATGTACGCGATGTTCTCGTACGTCCATTTGGCCGGGGGCACGCCGTTTTTGAGGGCGGCATTTTCAGCAGGCAGGCCAAACGCGTCCCAGCCCATGGGCATCAAGACATTGAAGCCCTTCATGCGCAGGCTGCGCGTGAGCATGTCGTTGATGGTGTAGTTGCGCACATGGCCCATGTGCAGCTTGCCACTGGGGTAAGGCAGCATGGAGCAGGCGTAGAACTTCTTTTTGCTGGCGTCTTCGGTGACGCGGTAGGCATCGCGAGCCGTCCAACGGGACTGCGCTGCGGGTTCGACTTCGAGGTGGTTGTACTTGTCTTGCATAGGGCTAAATTGTAGGGGCTGGGCGGGCTCTGGCTTGTGGCAGGCGCAGCCAGGCCCACGCCGCTCGGACGAGGGCAACTTCAGGGCGAAACCACCTCGGCCACAAAGCCGATCCGGCTCAAACCGGCTTTTTGGGCCAGGCCCATGGTTTCGACCACCCGGCCGTAGGGCACGGACGCATCGGCACGCAGCTCCAGCTCGGTCAGTGGGTTACGGCGTGCAGCTTTGGACAGTTGTTCGTGCAAGGCGTCTTGGGTGATCAGCTGGTCGTTCAGGAACCATTGACCTTGCGCATCGACCACCAGAACAAAGGCCTGTGGCGCAGTTCCTGCCTCTCCAACCTCGCTTTGGGGCAGGTCCAGGCGAATGGCACTGGTCATCAAGGGGGCGGTCAGGATGAAAATGACCAGCAGCACGAGCATCACGTCCACCAGCGGCGTGACGTTGATCTCGCTCATGGGCGCATCAGCTGGGCGGCTGGGCAGGCGTCCAAAAGACATGGCCGCTCAGTCCCGGGGGCCGGCGAGCAAGGCGCGCACATCATGGGCAAAGCCTTCGAGCTCGGCCTCGATCTGCCCAATGCGCCGCCCCAGCAGGTTGTAGCCCAGCACCGCCGGAATCGCCACCGCCAGACCGGCTGCTGTCATGACAAGGGCCTCGCCCACAGGCCCGGCAATTTGCTCAATGCGGATAGGACCACCCTCGGCCATACCGCTCAGGGCATTAAAAATGCCCCAAACAGTGCCCAGCAAACCGATGAAGGGTGAAGTGGAACCGGCCGTGGCCAGCAACACCTGCCCCCATTGCAAGCGGCGCAGCACCGATTGCATGGCCTCGCGCAGCACGCGGGTGAGTTGGTGGTGGCGTTGGCCCGCCGAAGCCAAAGTGCCCCCCAAAGGCAGCAAGGTGGCATCGAGCAAGGGCAGCACACAGGCTTCACGGTCAAACTGGGCCACGCGCTGGCGGGCATCGTCAAAACCTGCGGCTTGCCAAAAGGCGGCCACGCTGCGCGGCACGTCTTGCGTGACACGGGAGAGCAAACGCCATTTCCAGGCGATCACCACCCAACTGCCCACAGACAAAGCCAAGAGCAAGAGCGCCAGCACACGGCTGACGACATCGCTGTGCAGCAGGAAGTCGTTCAAGCTCATGGGCGGCTTTCGGGCAGCGGCGCGTCAGCGCAGGTTCAGCACGTCGAACATGTCAAACAGGCCACGCGGCTGATTGGCCAAAAAGCGCACGGCCCGCAAACTGCCCTGCGCGTAGGTGGCACGGCTGGAGGATTTGTGCGTAACCTCGATGCGCTCACCAATACCGGCAAACAGCACCGTATGGTCGCCCACGATGTCACCACCACGAATGGTCGAAAAACCGATGGTGGAAGGGTCGCGCTCGCCCGTGTGGCCATAACGCTCGTACACGGCGCAGTCTTTCAAGTCGCGCCCAATGGCCTCGGCAATGACTTCACCCATCTTGAGGGCAGTGCCTGAGGGCGCGTCCACCTTGTGACGGTGGTGGGCTTCGATGATTTCGATGTCGTAACCGGTCGACATGGCTTGCGCAGCCATTTGCAGCAGTTTGAGGGTGACGTTGACGCCCACACTCATGTTCGGCGCCATGACGATGGCGATGTCGCGGGCGATCTCGGCAATCTCGGCTTTTTGCGCATCGGTAAACCCCGTGGTGCCAATGACTGCCTTGACGCCCAGCTCGCGGCAGACCTGAAGGTGGGCCAGTGTGCCTTCAGGGCGCGTGAAATCGATCAAGCAGGATGCGCCTTGCAGGCCTGCGTGCAAGTCAGCGGTGACGCTGGTGCCGGTGACCCGGCCCAGCGCGGCCCCGGCGTCTTGACCCAAAGCGGGGCTGGCCGCGATGTCCAGCGCACCCGAGAGGCGGCAGTCGTCGGTGGCCAAGATGGCTTCGATCAGCATGTGCCCCATGCGACCGGACGCGCCGGCGACGGTGATGGGCAAGAGGTGGGTTGAGGTCATGGCTTGAATGGGCAAAATATGAAGGGCTGGGCCTTAGGGATCACGTCAGGAGACATCCAGCACGGGGTGTTCAGCGGGTGGCCGGCTCCAAAGGTGGGTAGCTGCGCGGCAAAGCCGCAGGCGCGGCGACTGATGCAGGTGCATCAGCGCGGGTAGCTGGCGCCTGGGCCGGGGCGAACGCCTTCAACTCTTCTTCGCTCGCTTGCAATTTGGGCAATTTGCCCACCGACTGGGGACGCACCAAACGTCCGGCAAACTCCGACTCACTGGGCAACACATCGCTGTCGACTTGTTCGAGCAGATCGCCCTTGAAGTAAACCGTGAGCCTGAAGTTTTGCGCTGGCACGCCCTGGCGCTGGATGCTGAAGGCGTAGTCCCAACGGCTGGCATGGAACAAACTGGCGATCAGGGGGGTTCCCAAAATTTCGCGCACCTGGGCACGTGTCATGCCGGGGCGCAAGGCTTTGCGCTGTTCATTCGAGACAAAGTTACCTTGCACCACCTCGGGCACAAAGGGCTTGAAGGTGTCGCGATTCACAGCGCTGGGCAAGTTGCCGCAACCGGCCAGGCTCGCGCCCAGCAAGAGGGCGGCCAAGCCTTGAGCGGTCAGACGAAAAGTCAGGGAAGCTGTCATGGTTGAGGGTGTGCCGATATGATCGGGTCATTGTAGCGGCTGCCTTGCCGCTGGACTGCCACCAGCCCCCTAACCAGACAGCCCATGAGCCAGATCGACGAACTGAAAAACAACGGACTCAAAGCCACCTTGCCACGCATGAAAATCCTGGAGGTTTTCCAAAGCGGCACGATGCGCCACATGACCGCCGAAGATGTGTTTCGTCAACTGCTCAAGGACAACGCTGACATCGGCCTGGCCACCGTGTATCGGGTGCTGACCCAATTCGAGCAAGCGGGAATTCTCAGCCGCAACCACTTCGAAAGTGGCAAGGCGGTCTACGAGCTCAACGAAGGCCAGCACCACGACCACATGGTTTGTCTGGACTGCGGTCGGGTGGAAGAGTTTTATGACGCAGAAATTGAATCACGCCAACAGGCTGTGGCCCAAGCCAAGGGTTTTGTGATCGCCGACCATGCGCTGAGCCTTTACGCACACTGCATGCAAAAGCCCTGCCCCCACCGCAACGCCCGTTGAACAAGCGCTGGCTCCGCGCTCAACCCATGGCGCGGCGCTGGCGCTCGATGAAGTCCTGGTAAGTGTCGATGCCACGCATCTGCAAGATGGTGTTGCGCACAGCGGCCTCTACCAACACCGCGATGTTGCGCCCGGCCATGACCTGGATCACCACCTTCTGCACCGGAATGCCCAGGACGTCTTGCCGCAGAGGCTCGGAGGGCAGGCGCTCGTAATCGCGCTCCAGGGTTTCACGCCGCACCAAATGCACAATGAGTTTGAGCCGCATCTTGCGGCGCACTGCGGTCTCGCCAAAGATGGCTCGGATGTCCAAAAGTCCAATGCCGCGCACTTCCAACAAGTTTTGCAGCAGATCGGGGCAGCGCGCTTCGATGGTGGTCTGGTTGATGCGGTACAAGTCCACGGCGTCGTCGGCCACCAAACCATTCCCCCGCGAGATCAACTCCAGCCCCAGCTCGCTTTTGCCCAGACCCGATTCGCCCGTGATCAGCACGCCCATGCCCAAAATATCCATGAACACGCCGTGCATGGTGGTGCGGTCGGCAAAGTGTTTGGACAAATACGCACGCAGCACATCGATCACAAAAGCCGAGGAGTGCTCGGTGGCGAACATCGGAATTTGCGCACGCTCGCACATGGCCAGCAAGGCCTCGGGCGCGGTCTGGCCATCGGCCAACACCAGCACAGGCGGCTCCAGCGTCACGATGCGTGCGATGCGCCGCGAGCAGTCGTCCGGCGTGCCATTCGTGAGGTAAGCGACTTCGCGTGGCCCCAGAATCTGCACGCGATAAGGATGGATGTAGTTGAGGTAGCCCACCAAGTCTGCGCCGGAGCGGGCTTGGCGGACGGCCACTTCATCAAAACGCCGCTCTGAAGCACCCAGCCCGGCTTGCCACTGCCACTTGAGTTGATGGCGGTGGTCCTCAAAAAGGACATCGGCGCTGATGACGGTGGGTTTCATCGCCTGCAGGCTGTGAAAGGATAAATCAGGCGGTTTGGGCCGATTGCCATTGGGCAATCAACTGGTGCAGGCCCACTTGGGCTGTGCTGCTTTTGATGCTTTCGCGCAAAGCGGTGTCGCTGAGCAGCTCGGCTATCTCGGACAGAATTTCAAGGTGCTTTTGGGTCGCCGCTTCGGGCACCAGCAAAAAGATCAGCAAATTGACCGGCTGCTCGTCCGGTGCGTCAAAGCCAATGGGCTGGGCCAATTGAAAGACAGCGGCCATCGGGGCTTTGAGGCCCTTGATGCGACCGTGTGGTATGGCCACACCGTGGCCCAAGCCGGTCGAGCCCAATCGCTCGCGGGCAAACAGGCTGTCGGTGACCAGGGCACGCGACAAGCCATGCAGATTCTCAAAGAGAAGTCCGGCTTCTTCGAATGCACGTTTCTTGCTGGTGGCTTCCACCCCCACAAGAACTTGGGCAACAGGCAATATGGATGAGAGTCGGTTCATGGTCGAGGCCGGATTATGCACCCGATCCGCCAACAGGCTTTGTCGCCAGCCTGACCGGGTCTCGACAGCTCGTGTCTGCTGGCCGCTCAAGGGGCAAAAAAAAGGGCCACTTGAAGCGGCCCTAGAGAATGAGAGATGAAAAAATCACATCATGCGCTTGGGCGCACTGTGGTGGTGGTCGGTGATGCGGTCCTTGTGTTTGACCACCTGACGATCGAGTTTATCCACCAGATCGTCCACCGCCGCGTACAGGTCCTCGTGAGCGCTCTCGGCAAACAGGTCATTGCCTTTGACGTGGATGTTGCATTCGGCGCGTTGGCGCTTGTCTTTTTCCTTCTGCTTTTCGACGGTCAGCAGCACTTTCACATCGACCACCTGATCGAAATGCCGGGTGATGCGATCGAGTTTCCCCGTGACGTACTGGCGCAAAGCCGGGGTCACTTCCAAATGGTGCCCGCTGATGGTTAAATTCATAATCGTCGCCTCCATAGATTCAGGGTAAAGAAAGCCCCGCCTTCGCGGGACCCTGAAACCACCTTTGAGGGGTGGCTCGACCCCACTATGCGCGCCCCAAAATGGAAAAGCAATACGCCACCAACTAAACCTGCAAAGACCCGTTCTTTTGTCCCCAAAGCCTCATTTCGGTGCTATCGTACGGATTGAATCAGGGCTTCGGGCAGGCCCCCTTAGACCATCACGGGCCCCTGAACTCCTCAGCCTGCCGCCTGCGCAGGCGCCCCATGCAAGCGCAAATGCCCGGCCAGCCAAACGCTGAGCAAACTGGCCACCACCCCCAACAAACCCGCCACCCAATATCCGGTGAGTTGCCCCTGCGCGTCGCGCCCGATGATGAGCCCTGCCACCAGTGCAGCCATGCCCATGGAGGCCGACTGAACGGCCGAGTTCAGGGTCATGAAGGTGCCACGCAAACGGGGCTCAACTGCCGAAGAAATCATCGCCATGCCAGGAATCATGCGCCCACTCATCATGGTAAAAAACAGCGTCGAGATGGCCAGCAAGCCCCACAAGGGCAGCCCTTGCGAGAGGGTGGTCGCCATCAATGGCACGGTCACCGCCAAAGCCAGACGCTGGAACATCTTCACCTTGCCCACCCGGTCCGTCAGACGGCCAAAATAGCGAGCGCTGAGCAAGGTGGCCACGCCACCGCACAGGTAAATCCAAGGCACCTCAGAGGCCTGCATGCCCGCATTGGACTGCAGGTAAATGGTGATGTAAGGAATGACCGTGAACGCCGCGAACATCATCAGACCCGACACGGCAAACGCCTTGAGGTGGTTGGGCTCGGCCAGCACCTGGCCGATACCACGCCAAACACTCACCCGCTCAGGGTGGTGCAAGTGCGCGTCCAGCCGGGGCAATGTTTGCCAGGCGCCCAGCGCCAGCAGGCCCACCAGTGCGGCGATGCCCACAAAAGGCGCATGCCAGTTGAAATGTGCGGCCAAAAACAGACCCAGCGGCACGCCCGCCACGGTGGACACGGAAAAAGAGGTCATCACCACGCTCATGGCGCGGCCTCGGCGCTCAAAAGGAATCACATCGGCCACGATGGTCTGCGACAGGGCCGACAGGACGCCGCCAAACAAACCTGCGGCCACACGCGCCACCATCAACCAGACATAGTCGGGCGCCAAGGCGCAAGCGAGCGTAGCCAACCCGAACAGGCTGTACATGCCCAGCAGCAGCTGCTTGCGCCCGAAGCGGTCAATGTAGGTGGTCGCCATCAAACCCGAAAAGCCTGCCGACAAGGTGTAGGCCGAGACCAAGAGCCCAAACTGGGCATTGCTGATCCCAAAAAGAGCCGTGAACTGAGGCCCCAGGGGCATCATGATCATGAAATCGAGGATGTGGGTGAACTGGATGCCGGCCAGCGTAAAAAGCAGCCAGCGCTCGCGCCGTGGGGTCAGATGGGGAGTGGTCATGAAACAATGCCGTGCAATTGTCTGAATCTAACACCCAGGCCCTGCCCCTTCTCGCACCATGCACATCGACACCTTGACCGACGCCGCCAACCACCCCCTGCGATCGCCCCTGAACGGTCTGGTTCTGATGGGTGGTGGTGCACGCACCGCCTACCAGGCCGGAGCGCTGGAGGCCATCGGTCGCTTGCTCGGTGGCAAGGCAAGCGCGAGGCCTTTTCCATTTCAGGTGCTGACAGGCACCTCGGCCGGGGCACTGAACGCCACTTTCTTGGCCAGCAAAGCCCTGCAGGGCCTGGCCGGGCTGGACGATCTGGCCAATTTTTGGACCCAGATCCGCACAGAAGCCGTCTACAGCCTGCCCCAGACCCCACTGGACAAGTTCAGCCGATGGGCCACAGCAGTGGGTTTGTTGCGCTCGGCTCGCACCCATGCTGCCGCGATGGACAGTTTGGCCTTGGTCAACACCTTGCACCAAGCGATTGCCCTTGAAAAAATCGACACCGCATTGCAAAGCGGCGTGCTGCAGGCCCTGGCCGTGACGGCATCCAGCTACTCCAGCGGGGTGCACTGGACGTTTTGCCAAACCCGCGATGGCCAGCCGATCCCCTGGAGCCGCCCGGGACGGCGCGCCGAGCAACAACCCATCACCATCGAGCATCTGATGGCGTCCAGCGCCATCCCCTTCATCTTCCCGTCCACACCGCTGTGGGTGGATGGCGGCATGGAGTTTTTTGGGGATGGCTCCATGCGCCAGATTTCCCCCCTCTCAGCGGCCGTGCACTTGGGGGCCGACCGGATTTTGGCCATTGGCGTGGGACAACCCCCGAGGGTCGGTCAGGGTGCACACAACCCGGGAAGGCCGTCTTTGGGCACGATTGCCGGACACGCCATGGCCAGCGTGTTCCACGACACGCTGGAAGCTGATGTGGAACAAATCGGGCACATCAACCAGTCGCTGCAGACCTTGCCCCCTGCGCTGCGCGCACAGTTGCCGTTTCGCCCGGTACAGGTGCTGGCACTGCAACCCAGCGCCTCGCTGGACGCGTTGGCTCAAGAGCATGCACACACCCTGCCCAGGCCCATTCGACGGGTGCTCGAGGGGCTCGGTGCCCTGCGCGGCAGTGGCGCGGCACTGGCCAGCTATTTGTTGTTCGAGCCGGACTTTGTGAACGCGCTGATGGCCCTGGGGCGTGCCGATGTACAAGCTCGCGCCGACGAAATACGGGCCTTTTTGGGCGAAAACGCTACAGCGGCAGTGCGATAATCACCCGATTCATTCTGGAGACACATTGCTGTGGAAACTACCCCGAGTGGGTAGCTTTCGAACACCCTGAGCACCCTGCCCATCGTTCGAAAGCTGCCGCACCCCCCTTCGCTGCCCCTTAGAACCTTTGGCACCTGGCCATTTTTGGATTCGCCATGCTCAACATCTTCACCCTGGTCAACGGTCGCCTCTTTCAGGAAGAGATCGAGTCACTGGAAGAGCTCTCACGCTTCCAGCCCATTTGGGTCGATTTGGAGTCGCCCACGCTCGAAGAAAAACGCTGGATCAAACAGTACTTCGGCCTGTCCATCCCGGAAGACGCGATGGACGAGGACATCGAGGAGTCGGCCCGCTTTTACCAAGAGGACAACGGCGAGCTGCACATCCGCTCGGACTTTTTAATCGCTCAAGAAGACCAACCCCGCACCGTGCGCTGCGCTTTCATCCTGAACCAGCACAACGCAGAGCTCAAAAGCCAGGGCGTGCTGTTTTCCATCCACGACGAAGACGTGCCTGTTTTCCGCTTGCTGCGCATGCGCGCTCGACGCGCACCTGGCCTCATCGAAGACGCCAAGGATGTGCTGCTCAAGCTCTTTGACGCCGACGCCGAGTACTCGGCCGACACACTCGAAGGCATTTACGACCAACTGGAGACAGCGGGCAAAAAAGTGCTGTCTGGCGATGTGACAGACGCCATGGCCGGTGAAGTGCTGGGTGCCATTGCCCGCCAGGAAGACTTGAACGGCCGCATCCGCCGAAACGCCATGGACACGCGCCGCGCCGTGAGCTTCATGATGCGCTCCAAAATGCTCAACGCCGAGCAGTTCGAAGAAGCCCGCCAAATCCTGCGCGATATCGATTCGCTCGATTCGCACACCGCTTTTTTGTTCGACAAAATCAACTTCTTGATGGACGCCACCGTCGGTTTCATCAACATCAACCAGAACAAGATCATCAAGATCTTCTCGGTGGCCAGCGTAGCATTGCTGCCGCCCACCCTGATCGCCAGCCTGTACGGCATGAACTTCCAGTACATGCCCGAACTGTCGCAAAAGTGGGGTTACCCCTTTGCTTTGAGCCTCATGATCGCCAGTGCGGTGGTGCCCATGTGGTACTTCCGTCGCCGGGGCTGGCTCAAGTAAGGCGCAGCTTTAGCCCAGTGCGCGCTGGCTCAGCCACTGTGACACGATGGCCAGGCTGTAGCGGCTGGCCACCTCGCGGATGAAGCGCTGAAAGTCGGTGTGCGCAGCATCATCCGCCCGGTCAGAGATGGTGCGCACCGCCGCAAAGGGAACACCGTAATCGTGGCACACCTGTGCCACCGCAGCGCCCTCCATCTCCACCGCCAAAGCCTCGGGCAATGCTTGTCGCAGCGCATGGCTTTCGTCAGAGGTCGAGACAAAACGGTCGCCACTGAGGATCAGGCCTTGGTGCACCTTGGGGGCATGCAGTTGGAACTCGGCCAAGGTGCTCGCCCCCAGGTGCAGCGCGGCATTGGCCAACACCTGTTCGCTGGCCTTTGCCAGTTGGACCGCCAAATCGGCATCGGCCGCAAAACGGGCACGGCCGTACAGCGGTACCTCATGACGCGGAAACAGTGGCGAAGCGTCCATGTCGTGCTGCACCAAGCCATCGGCCACCACCACATCGCCCACCCGCACCCCGCAGCCCAGGCCGCCGGCCACACCCGTGAAAACCAGGGTATCGACCCCAAAGCGCTCCAGCAGCACCGTGGCCGTGGTCGCTGCGGCCACCTTGCCGATGCGCGAGAGCACCGCCACCACCGAGTGGCCTTGCCAATGGCCCACCCAAAAGTCGCGACCGGCCACCTGCACCCGCTGCTCATCGGGCATCACCGCCAACACGGCCGCCAGTTCTTCGTGCATGGCGCTCATGATGCCAATCACTGCCATGGGTCACCCTTGTTCTGTGTTTAAAAAAGAAAACGGCCACCTTGGAACAGGTGGCCGCCGAACCGCGTCCGGGGCTTCAGCCCCGAAGCTGCGCCATCAAGCCTTGGCGCGCAATTCGCGTCGCAAAATTTTACCCACCGGCGTTTTGGGCAATTCATCGCGGAACTCGATCACGCGGGGCTGCTTGTAGGCGGTCATGTGCTCGCGGCAGTAAGCGATGATCTGCGCCTCTGTGAGTGCCGGGTCTTTGCGCACCACCACCAGCTTGACCGTCTCGCCGGTTTTCTCGTCCGGCACACCAATGGCTGCGCACTCCAGCACGCCCGGGCAGGCCGAAGCGACCTCCTCAACCTCGTTGGGGTAGACGTTGAAACCGCTGACCAAAATCATGTCTTTCTTGCGGTCCACGATCTTGAAGTAGCCTCGTGCATCCATGGTGCCGATGTCACCCGACTTGAAATAGCCGTCGGCGGTCATGACCTTGGCGGTTTCATCCGGGCGCTGCCAGTAACCCGCCATCACCTGCGGGCCTTTGATGGCGATTTCGCCTGGCGTGCCGTGGGTCGTGACTTCGTTGCCTTCGTCGTCGAGCAGTTTCATCCAAGTGCCAGGCAAAGGCACGCCAATCGTACCGGTGAACTCGGTGCTGGTGGTCGGGTTGCAGCTGGCCGACGGACTGGTTTCAGACAAACCATAGCCTTCACAGATCGGGCAGCCCGTTTTCTCCAGCCAAAGCTTGGCTACATTGGGCGTCACGGCCGTCCCGCCACCCAAAGACACCTTCAGATTGGACCAGTTGACGGTGCCAAAGTCCGGATGATTGGCCAAACCATTGAACAGGGTATTCACCGCCGGGAAACTGTGGAAAGTGTGCTTGGACAACTCCTTGAGCACAGCAGGCAGATCACGCGGGTTCGGGATCAGGATGGTTTTGCCGCCCATGCGCAGGCCCAGCATCATGTTCACCGTGAAAGCGAAGATGTGGTACAGCGGCAAAGCGCACACATTGGTAGGCTGCTCGCCGGCGGGTATGCGCTGCATGACGGGTGCATTCCAAGCCTCGGACTGCAGCACGTTGGCAATCACATTGCGATGCAACAGCACCGCGCCCTTGGACACGCCAGTGGTGCCACCCGTGTACTGCAGCACCGCGATGTCGTCGGCCGACAACTCAGGCTTGCGAAACGCCTGTTGACGCCCTTTGGAGAGGGCCTCGTTGTAACGGATGGCTTTGGGCAAATGGAAGGCGGGAACCATCTTCTTGACGTTGCGCACCACATAGTTAACCAGGCTGCCCTTGAGCAGGCCCAAGCGGTCTCCCATGGCGGCCAGTACCACATGCTGCACAGGGGTTTGGGCGATGCATTTTTCCAGCGTCGCCGCAAAGTTCTCGATGATCACAATGGCCTTGGCACCCGAATCCTTGAGCTGGTGCTCCAGTTCGCGGGCGGTGTAGAGGGGATTGACGTTGACCACCACCAAACCCGCACGCAAAACAGCAGCCACCGCCACCGGGTACTGCGGCACATTGGGCATCATGATGGCCACGCGATCACCCTTGTCCAACCCCAATGACTGGAAGTAGGCAGCCATGGCCAGACTTTCTTGGTCGGTCTGGGCAAAACTGATGTCCTTGCCCAAAAAACTGTAAGCAGGTCGGTCAGCGAATTGGGAAAAACTGTCTTCCAGTAAGCCCACCAAGGAGTTGTAAGCGGTGGGATCGATGTTGGCTGGAACACCCTCTGGGTAACTGTTGAGCCAAACGGGATTCAAGTTCATATCATGTTCTCCTAAGGTTCAGTCTAACTGAAATCTGACACCTGACTGACGCAAAACATCTTGGGGTTTACGCCAAAAAAAAGGGGGTGAACATCGTTCACCCCCCTGTGTCAAACAAGCGCTGAGGACTTAGGACTTCAAAGCCACCAACACCTCGTCGAGCATCTTCTTGGCGTCGCCAAACAACATGCGGTTGTTGTCTTTGTAGAAAAGCGGGTTGTCCACACCAGCGTAGCCGCTGGCCATGGAGCGCTTCATCACGATGCTGGTGCGGGCCTTCCAGACTTCAAGCACCGGCATGCCAGCGATCGGACTGGTCGGATCGTCTTGGGCGGCCGGGTTCACGATGTCGTTGGCGCCGATCACGATGGCCACGTCGGTCTCGGGGAAGTCATCGTTGAGTTCATCCATCTCGAACACGATGTCGTAAGGCACTTTGGCCTCGGCCAACAACACGTTCATGTGGCCTGGCATGCGGCCCGCCACGGGGTGGATGCCAAAGCGCACGTTCACGCCTTTTTCGCGCAGGGTGCGGGTGATCTCGAACACCGTGTGCTGGGCTTGCGCCACCGCCATGCCGTAGCCTGGCACGATGATCACGTTTTTGGCGTCGCGCAGCATCTCGGCGGTCTCTGCGGCCAAGATGGGGCTGACTTCACCTTGCGGCTCGGCCGCTTCGCCTGTGGGCTTAGGCGCTGCGGCCGTGGTGCCAAAGCCCCCAGCGATCACGCTGATGAAGCTGCGGTTCATGGCATTGCACATGATGTACGACAAAATCGCGCCGCTTGAGCCCACCAGGGCACCAATCACGATCAACAAGTCATTGGAGAGCATGAAGCCCGTGGCCGCTGCGGCCCAGCCGGAGTAGCTGTTGAGCATGGACACCACCACCGGCATGTCGGCGCCACCAATGGCCATGACCATGTGGATGCCAAACAACAAGGCGATGGCGGTCATGATGAACAAGGGCACCATGCCTTCTTCCACCGTCTGGGCGTTCATGAACTCACGGCCAAAATAAATCACCGCGATCAAACCCACCAGGTTCAGCCAGTGGCGAGCGGGCAGCAACAAGGGGCTGCCACCGATGCGGCCGGACAACTTGCCAAACGCGGCCACCGAACCCGAGAAGGTCACCGCGCCGATGAAGATGCCGATGTAGATTTCACCCGCGTGGATGGCGTGCGCCGCACCTTCCAAATTCTTGGATGCCTCGGGGTCCACATAAGTGGCGTAACCCACCAGGGCTGCGGCCATACCGACCATGCTGTGCATGAGCGCCACGAGTTCGGGCATTTGCGTCATCTGCACTTTGCGTGCAGCGTACAGACCAATGAGCGCGCCCACCAGCACCGAGCCCACGATCATGGGGATGCCCTCGGCCGTGACTTGCGGGCCAAAAATGGTGGCCAGCACGGCCAAGCTCATGCCGATCATGCCGTAGAGGTTGCCGCGCCGTGCGGTTTCCTGGTTGGACAAACCGCCCAGGCTGAGGATGAAAAGAATGGTCGCGCCGATGTAGGCGACCGTGGCCAGACTTGAGTTCATAAGTGTCTCTTTAATCAGTTGGGGACAGAGCTAAAGATCTGTCCCCAAAGTTATTTACTTTCGAAACATGGCCAGCATGCGCTGGGTGACGGCAAAGCCGCCAAACATGTTGATGGCCGTGAGCACCAAGGCCAAAGCGGCCAGGATGCCGATCAGGGTGTTGGGGCGTCCGGCAGCAGCCATGGGCGAGATCTGCACCAGCGCGCCGATGGCGATGATGGAGCTGATCGCATTGGTCACGCTCATAAGCGGGGTGTGCAGCGCGGGCTTGACGTTCCAGACCACCATGTAGCCCACAAAGCAGGCCAACACAAACACCGTGAAGTGCGACAGGAAGGCCGCTGGCGCATACGCACCCACCAGCACCAACAACACAGCAGCGACCGCCGACACGATGAGCAACTGGCCCACCGGCATGGGGCCCGAGGGCTCGCCGTGGCCGTGGCCTTTTTTGGCCACAGGGGCTGCGGCCGGCTTGGCAGCGGGTTTGGGCGCGGCAGCCAAAGGCGGCGCAGGCCAAGTGATTTCACCGTTTTTGATGACCGTCAGACCCCGGATCGCGTCGTCTTCCATGTTGACGTTGATCACGCCGTCTTTGGTCTTGCACAACTCTTCGGTCAAACGGAACAGGTTGGTGCCGTACAGCGTGGACGACTGGCGCGCCATGCGCGAAGCCAGGTCGGTGTAACCCACAATCGTCACACCGTGCTTGACCACGGCTTTACCGGGTTCGGTCAATTCGCAGTTGCCACCTTGCTCAGCGGCCATGTCCACAATGACGCTGCCGGGCTTCATGCTTTGCACCATCTCGGCGGTGATCAACTTGGGCGCGGGTTTGCCGGGAATGAGCGCGGTGGTGATGATGATGTCGCACTCTTTAGCCTGCTTGGCGTACATCTCGCGCTGCGCGGCTTGAAAGCCTTCGCTCATGACCTTGGCGTAACCGCCGCCGCCCGAGCCTTCTTCTTCGTAGTCGACTTTGACGAACTCACCGCCGAGCGACACGACCTGGTCGGCCACTTCGGCGCGGGTGTCGTTGGCGCGCACGATGGCGCCCAAGCTGGCGGCCGCGCCAATGGCGGCCAAACCGGCCACACCGGCACCGGCAATGAACACTTTGGCAGGAGGGACTTTGCCCGCGGCCGTGATCTGTCCATTAAAAAACCGACCAAACGCGTTGGCCGACTCGACCACAGCGCGGTAGCCGCTCACGCCAGCCATCGAGGTCAATGCGTCCATCTTTTGGGCGCGGCTCAATGTGCGAGGCAATGCATCAATCGACAGGGCCGTGACCTTTTTAGCCGCCAGCTGCTGCATCAAATCGGGGTTTTGGGCGGGCCACAAGAAGCCGATCAGCGTCTGGCCTTCGTGCATCAGCGCCACTTCGTCGGACGTGGGGGCGCGCACCTTGAAGACAATGTCGCTATCGCTCCACAGCGCCGCTGCGCTCGGCGCAATCGTGGCGCCCGCTTCCACATAGGCCGCATCCGACAAATCGGCGAGTTCACCCGCACCTTCTTCCACCACCACGGCAAAACCGAGTTTGACCAGCTTGGTCACCGCATCAGGGACCGTGGCCACTCGCTTTTCACCGGGGAAAATCTCTCGGGGTACGCCAATGCGCTGAGGCCTGGGGGCGTGATCGCCTGTTTGCATGAATGTCTCCTCACTCAATCCACAAAAAAAATACGGCTAATTCCAAAGCTTAACCGAAGTCAATCTATTCAAGCTCAGTGCAAGTGTTTCTTGAACGTGCTCAAGCCTTCAAAACCCAATAATATCAGTTAATACTGATATTAAGATCGAATTGGCTCCACCCAAGCACCTTGTTGGTGCCAAAGTGTTGCGGCAAGACAGTTTGGCTCGCTGGCACACCGATAATCTGGGTCATGGACACACGCTGGAAACCCAATGTCACCGTGGCCGCCATCATCGAGCGTGATGGCCGCTACCTGTTGATCGAAGAGCACACCCAAGAAGGTTTGCGACTGAACAACCCCGCTGGGCACCTGGACCCGGGCGAATCGCCCGCACAAGCTTGCGCGCGCGAAGCGCTGGAGGAGACTGCCCAGCCCTTCACGCCCAGCGCCTTGGTGGGCATTTACCTCTCGCGCTTTCAGCGGCCGGCAACCGGCGAAGACATCACCTATGTGCGCATGGCTTTTTGCGGCGACATCGGTGAACTGCAGCCCCATCTGAGCCTGGACGAAGGCATCGTGCGCACGCTTTGGATGACACCAGAAGAAGTGCGTGCCAGTGCCGAGCGCCACCGCAGCCCCTTGGTCTTGCGGTGCATCGAAGACCACCTGGCCGGTCAGCGCTTCCCGCTGGAGGTGATCCACACCGACCCGGCCGTGGCCGATTTGCCGCCCCTGTCTTCCACATGAGCCCCGATCTGCCCACACAAGCCCTGTGGCTGCTCACTGGAGCGGCCGCATTCGCTGCAGGCGTGCTCAACGCGATCGCGGGCGGCGGCAGTTTCCTCACCTTTCCCGCCTTGGTGTTTGCCGGTGTGCCCCCCTTGGCCGCCAATGCCACCAGCGCCATGGCCGTCAGCCCGGGTTACCTGGGCAGCGTGCTGGGGTTTCGCGCGGAACTGCAAACCCTGCCCCGCGCCCTGCTGCAACGCGAAGTGGCCATTGCCGCCACAGGCGGCTTGATCGGCGCAGGCTTGCTGTTGGTCACTCCGGCGCAGGTGTT
Source organism: Limnohabitans sp. Bal53 (assembly GCF_003063355.1). GTDB lineage: Bacteria > Pseudomonadota > Gammaproteobacteria > Burkholderiales > Burkholderiaceae_C > Limnohabitans_A. The sequence goes on from NZ_NESH01000001.1 coordinate 576,783, forward strand.
CTCAGGTCTGGTGCCCTGGTTGCTGCTGCTGGCCACGGCGCTGTTTGCGGCCGGCCCCTGGCTGGCCCGTCGCAATGCAGGCTTGGGCCACCCCGCCTGGCGGCTGCCAGGCCTGATGGGCGTGGCCGTTTACGGCGGCTACTTCAACGGCGGTCTGGGCATTTTGCTGATGGCGCTGTACACATTGACGGGCGAGAGCCGTCTGAACACGGTCAACGCGCTGAAAAATCTCAACTCCTTTGTGCTGTCTTTGCTGTCTGTAGCCGCCTTTGCGGTGGCAGGTGCCATCGTCTGGCCGCAAGCGCTGTGGATGATGGCGCTGGCCACTGCTGGCGGCTGGGCCGGGGCTCGCCTGGCCAAGCGCCTGCCCGTGCGCTGGGTGCGATGGCTGGTGATCGGTACGGGCTTGGTGATGAGCGTGGTGTTTTTTGCGCGTGCAGGCTTCATGTCGTAAAGCGCTCACAACCCTGGTGAGCAGTTTGGATCCTCATTGACCGAAGCTGCCTCATTGCACTGGCACATTGACACCTGCAGCCACCTGATCCAGCAAGGCCTGCTCGGCCAAGACCTTGCCCACATAGCCGCCGTCTTCGGTCAGCTCATAGCCACCCAAGTAAAACTTGAGGCCGTCTTCGATGGAGCCACCGCGCAGCTTGATGGCATCGGCCAGGACGCCCGCGCCCACGCGTAAATTGGTAATGGGGTCAAAAGCGGCCAATTTGCCCCCGTAGGCTTCATAACGCTGGACATGGATGCCCGTCATGACCTGCATCAAACCCTGGGCTCCAGCCTGGCTTTGGACATAGGGATGAAAACTGGACTCGGTGGCCATCACGCCCAATATCAGGTGGGGTGACAACTTGTACTTTTTGCCCAACACATGGGCCTCGGCCACCAAGGCCGCCAAAGGCTCGGGCGCCACTTTGTATTTGCGCCCCAGCCAGACGGCCACGGCAGCCTGCGGTCGGGGCAGGTCTTGCAGATAGACCGCTGTGGCACGATCGGCCGCGTTCTCAGGCAACCAGGACAGCAACACTTGGCGCTCACGCAACCAGTCAAACAGCGCACCCTCTGCCTGGTGCAACCATTGGGGCTGCCACCAAAGCGCCAACACCAGGGCGGCCGCACCCAAGCCCACCATGGCCAAGCCACTGTGGGTCACGATGAACAGGCCTCGCGCCGTGTCGCGCAAGAAAGTTCGGATGGGGGTGCACCATGTGCAATGCAAGGTCATGAATGGAAACCAGTCATCCATTATAAATTTTCGCTATCCGCCGACCGGGGCGGTGTGCACGGGATAATTCGAACATGTCTCATCTTGCACGCGTAGTCGTCGGTTTGTCCGGCGGCGTCGATTCAGCCGTCACCGCCCATCTGCTCAAACAGCAGGGTCATGAGGTGGTTGGCATTTTCATGAAAAACTGGGAAGACGACGATGACAGCGAGTATTGCTCGTCCAACATCGACTTTGTCGATGCCGCTGCCGTGGCCGATGTGCTGGGCATCGAGATCGAGCATGTCAATTTTGCAGCGGATTACAAAGACCGGGTTTTTTCTGAGTTTGTGCGCGAATACCAAGCCGGACGCACCCCCAACCCGGACATCCTGTGCAATGCCGAGATCAAGTTCAAATCGTTTTTGGACCACGCCTTGCGCGTGGGGGCCGAAAAAATCGCTACAGGCCACTATGCCCGCGTGCGGCAAAACACGGTCTCGGGCTTGTTTGAACTGCTCAAGGGCCTGGACACGGGCAAAGACCAAAGCTATTTCCTGCACCGCCTGAACCAGGCACAGCTGTCCAAAACCCTGTTTCCGGTGGGCGAGTTGCACAAGACCGAAGTGCGCCGCATTGCCACAGAAATCGGTCTGCCCAACGCCAAAAAGAAAGACTCCACGGGCATCTGCTTCATTGGCGAGCGTCCTTTTCGCGAATTCCTGAACCGCTACATCTCCAAAGAGCCCGGCCCCATCAAGGACCCGTCGGGCCGCACGATTGGCCGGCATGTGGGGTTGAGCTTTTACACCTTGGGCCAGCGCCAAGGCTTGGGCATTGGCGGCATCAAAACCAAAGGCGCACAAAGAGGCGGCGGCGAACACACGCCTTGGTTTGTGGCCCGCAAGGACATCCCGAACAACACCTTATGGGTCGTGCAAGGCCACGACCACCCTTGGCTGTTGTCACCCCAGCTGCAAGCCACGGATGTGAGTTGGTGCGCAGGCCAGGCACCCGAGCCCGGAGCCTACGCTGCCAAGACACGCTACCGGCAAGCCGATGCGCCCTGCAGTTACCGCCCCTGGTCCACAGCCCAGGGACAAGCGGGCTTTGAGCTGGGCTTTTCAGAACAACAGTGGGCGGTGACCCCAGGACAAAGCGCCGTGTTGTACGACGGCGAGGTGTGTCTGGGCGGTGGCGTCATTGACAGCCGGGATACCGCCCAGACCTGAGTCGGCTGAACGTTTGTTCAGCTTTGACCCGCGCCTGTGGGTTTACACCCAAGCCTGAATCACATAGTCATAAGCAGCCTGCCCATTGGTCATGTCCACCCTCTGCAACTTGATCTTCCAGGCGCCGCCTTGCAGCACCAGGCTGTGGCGATAACTGCCACCAAAATGGCGAACCTGGTCACGGCGCATCTCCATCATCTGAAAGCGCGAATACACCTCCAGCGTGGTGGGTGTGGCCGCTTCGATCACGATGTTGCCCACCAAGTGGTTGGTGCCCCATTGCGCGGCTTGCGACCAAGCGTTGGGGTGCAACAAACGGCCCATGCGCACTTCCATCAGCAAACGGTCTTCCGCAAAGATGGAGGCTTCGCGCCGCCAGTCCGTTTGCAATGGGGTTGAGGGCATCCAGTACACCCCATCCTCACTGAACAACTCTGCCCATTCACCCCATGCCTTGTTGTCCAGCAATGCCGCTTGATGGAACAGCAATTCTTCAACCTGGCGGCGCAATGCCGCATCCACGGCAATGGCTTGGGGAATGTAGCCCTGGCTGGGCATGCGCCCGCGCCCCATGTGATCGGGCGCGATGGATTCGGCGCCCGACATGGACTGGATGGCTTCGATCACCACACCCGTGCCCAGGGCCTCTTTGACTTCTTTGGGTTGCATGAATCATGACTCCTTTTCAGGCCTTGGCCGTGGGTTGAATAGCGGCGCGGATGTACGACTCCCAAGCTTTGAACTGGTTGCGCATGACCACTTCGCTGGTGCCGTTGTTGGAATAGAGCACACCATCCTTTTCGGTGTCGCCCCCGTAATTGCGGTGAAAACTCACCCACTCGCCGCCATTGGACTCCAACCCCAGTTGGCCCTTGGTCCAGTTCTCCAGGTCGTCGGCGTTGATCATGGTGGCGGGTGAATTGACCAGATTGAAGTACCACAGCGAGCGCTCGTAGATCGCCTCGGGCACACCCTTGAGCCGGAAATGCCAGATCTCGGACAGCGTCTTGTTGGGCGCTATCGGGCGCAGGCAGCGCAGCTGCTGCAGCGGCGACTGCACCGACAAATAGGGGTAAATCAGCACATGGTGGATGCTGCGCGCCAGGTACTCCTCGCCCTTTTCTTCCCCATAGGCCTGCTTGATCAAGGCCTCGTATTCGACCGTGTCCGGGTCGGTGGGGCGCAGGCCCATGTAGGCCTTCAAAATGCCATGGCCATACTTGAAGTTGACCGTCTGAACCGAGTCCCACTGGTCAAAGCTGGAGGCAAAAGTCGACAGGTAGTGGAAAAACAAGGGGGCCGAGCCTTGGTCTTTCTTGAGGCGTTGCTCCACGCGACGGGCCGAAACCCCGGTGGACTGGTGCGTGACCGAGGGGTGCAACGCGTCGAGCTGGTTCTCCATGAAGAACTTCCAATTCGAATGCTGCACCACCCGGTGGCACACCGGCACAGCCTCGACCTCGCCCACCGGTGAACGGTCGCACATGTCGTCAAACGCTATTTTTGCTTCGCCCAGAAAGTCGATCAGGCTCGGGCCTTCTTTGGAAAGACTGGCAAACACAAAGCCGCGGTAACTGTCGACACGGGCCGCAGGCACCATGCTGCAATCGGCGTCGTCGGTGTGCATGCGTGTGCCGTCGTAGCCCTTGACCAAGGGGATGGCCTTGACTTTGCCATTGAGGTGAAAACTCCAGGCGTGGTATGAGCACACAAAGCCCTTGCCGGTGTTGCCACTTTGGTTCCCGCACAACTCCACGCCCCGGTGGGGGCAGCGGTTGTAGAGCACGCGCACACTCCCGTCAGTGTCACGCACCATGACCATGGGCTGACGCCCAATCTGCATGGTGAAGTAATCCCCGACTTCTTTCACCTGTGATTCGTGGCCACAGTAGACCCAAGCTTTCTCGAAGATATGCGCCATCTCCAGATCAAACAGCGCTTGATCTGTGTAGACACTTTTATGAACACGGTCCGGTTGAACCAAGTTCGCCAAATCGATCGGTTGCATGAAAACTCCTTGGCTGACTTCAGGGTGGATGACAAGCTCCAAGTTAACAAAGCCCAAGGCCTTGACCAACAACCCATCATGCTTTTTCCATTACCATTGGTTATGGATTACCGAAAAGTTCAACTCTTTTTGGCGGCTGCCCGCCTCGGCAACCTGACCGAAGCCGCCGCCTCGCTCGAAATATCTCAACCGGCCTTGTCCAAAAGCATCAAATCGCTGGAAAAGACCCTGGGTGTTCGTTTACTCGAGAGGGGACGTTTTGGCGTCAGCGTCACCCCCTTTGGCCAGGCCTTGATGCAGCACGGGCAGGTGATCGAAGCAGAAATGCGCAATGCCATCGGCGAAATTCAAGCCATGCGCGGAGCCCAGCGCGGCCATGTGCTGATGGGCTGCGGCCCCACCGAAGCCACCCGCTTGCTGCCCTTGGCCCTGCAAGCTTTGGCCCAAAAAAACCCTGACATCCAGGTGACTGTTTTGTACGGACTCAACGAGGCCCTGATGCCCTGGGTCAAACAAGGCGAGGTGGATTTCGCCCTGTCATCGGTGCCCGTGCGCGCCACCGACAGTGACCTGACCCACGAAGCCCTGCTGAGCGAAACGGCCACGGTTGTGGCCCGCGCTGGCCACCCCCTGACACAACATAAAGTGGTCACCCCCGACATGCTCACCCAATACCCTTGGGTGCTGCCTCGACAACGCGAACTCGAACGCTTGGCGTTTGACGATTACTTTGTGGCGCATGGGCTGGAGCCGCCTTCAGCGCAGGTCGAGACCACCTCCACCGTGCTGATGAAGTCCATGGTGATGCAAAGCGACGCCCTCACCTTCATCCCAACGGAGTTGATTTACTGGGAAGTCCGTGCAGGCCAGCTCCAGCCCCTGCAAGCCACAGGCAACCAATGGGCACGGCAAGTGGGCATCACGCGCAGGCGCAAGGGCTCCATGAGTCCGGCCAGTCAGCTGCTGCTGGCAGCGGTGAAGTCAGTGGCCAAGTCGTTCTGAGTTGCTCGCCCAGTGCCACCTGCTCTGTGTCACACGCCCAAGTAACGTGTCCACAGCTGGCGGTTGTCCTTGAGGGCTTGTGAGTCACCGGCCCAAGCCACCTGACCGCGCTCCACGATCACATGGTGGTCGGCTATGTCCACCAGTCGGTTGACGTATTTATCGACCACGATCAAGGTTTGGCCCTCCTCACGCAGCAAACGCAAACAACGCCAGATTTCCTCGCGGATCAAAGGGGCCAAACCTTCGGTGGCCTCATCCAGAATCATCAGCCGCGGGTTGGTAACCAGTGCCCGGCCGATGGCCAGCATTTGCTGCTCTCCGCCCGACAACTGCGAGCCCATGTTGGCCCGACGTTCGGCCAATCTGGGGAACAGTTCGTAGACACGCTCGGGCGTCCAGGGCGTGCGGCTCTGATGGCGGTTGCTGACAAAAGCCGTCAAGTGCTCGTCCACCGATAAATTGGGGAACACTTGGCGCCCCTCTGGCACCACCGCCAAGCCCAGGCGGGCGACCCGGTCGGCGGTCTGGTTGGTGATGTCGCGGCCATCGAACACCACCTGCCCAGACTGAACCGATTTGAGCCCCAAAATGCTGCGAATCAAAGTCGTCTTGCCCATGCCATTGCGGCCCAGCAAGCCCATGACCTCACCCGGCTGCAGGCTCAGATCCATGCCAAACAGGACCTGGCTTTCACCGTAAGCGGACTGAACATCGCGCACTTGCAACAAGCTCATGCGTGTTCCTCCCCCAGATAGGCCGCAATCACCTGCGGGTTGTGCCTGATCGCCTCTGGCGCTCCGGTGGCAATCAAAGCGCCGTTGACCAAAACCGAAATGCGGTCGGCCAGTCTGAACACCGCGTCCATGTCGTGCTCAATCAACAAAATCGCCACTTGGCTGCGCAGCTGCTGGATCAGCTCCACGATGCGTTCGGACTCCACCGGCCCGGCACCGGCCATGGGCTCGTCAAGCAACAACAACTTGGGCCGGGTGGCCACAGCCAAGCCCAACTCCAAAACCCGCTGCTCGCCGTGTGACAGTTCACTGGCTGGGGCATGCGCTCGGTCCTGTAAACCCAAATCCTGCAGCACGGCCATGGCCTGGTCCGTCAAAGCTTTTTCTGAACGCACTGGACGCCAGAAAGAAAAGCTGTGCCCGCTGCGGGCCTGCACGGACAAGGCCACGTTGTCCAGCACCGTGAAGGACTTGAACAAACGCGTGATCTGAAACGAGCGGGCCAAGCCGCGACGCACACGCTCGTGTGTGGGTAAGGCCGTGACGTCCTCGCCAGCAAAAACAATCTGTCCACTGTCACTGGGAAGATGACCTGACAACTGCGCCACCAGACTGGTCTTGCCTGCACCATTGGGGCCAATGAGCGCGTGAATTTCTCCCGGCTGCACGTCGAGGGTGACATGGTCAGTCGCCCGCAAGGCCCCAAACTGTTTGACCAAGTCATTGACCTGAAGCAAGGCACCGGCGCTCATGTGTGCCCTCCTTGGCTGGCGGCCTTGCGGCTGAGCAAACCAGCCAGACCCTTGGGGGCCAACAAAACCACAGCAAGCAGGAACCAGCCCACATAAAACTGCCAATGCACGGTGTACTCGGCCAGCACATCTTCCACAATCAGCAACACCAAAGCGCCCCAAAGCCCGCCCGTGAGCGTGCCCACACCGCCCAAAATGACCATGACCATCAAGATGCCCGATTGAGTCCAATGCATCAAATTTGGGCTGACGTAGTTTTGGTGGTTGACCATCAAGGCTCCAGCCAAGCCACCCAGAGTACCGGCAATGACAAACAACACCCACTTATAGCGGTAAGAGGCAAAGCCGATGGCATCAACGCGTACATCGTCATCGCGTATCGCCAAAATCACACGACCAAATCGCGAGGCCATGATGCGAGAAATGAGCACCAAGCTCAGCACCAGCACAAACAGGACCACGAAGTAAAAAGTCACATCGTTTTTCAGGTCCAGGCCCCAACCAAAGTCAGAGCGCTGCTTGATGTTCAAGCCCTCGTCTCCCCCATAGGCTTTGATGGAATTGACCAGGTAATAAATCATCTGGGCAAAAGCCAGGGTGATCATAATGAAATAAACACCCCGTGTGCGCAGCGAAATGGCACCGATGATGGCAGCCACCAACGCCGACAAACCCATGGCGATGGCGAAACCCACCCAGCCATTGGTGAAGCCTTCGGTGATCAAAATGCCCACCGTGTACGCCCCGATCCCCAAAAAGGCCGCATGCCCAAATGACACCAAGCCCCCGTAACCCAAAATCAGGTTCAGGCTGCACGCGGCAAGGCCGTAAATCATCATGCGGCTGAGCATGCTGACGTAAAAATCCATGTCCTGCGCATGCAGGACCAAAGGCAGAGCGATGGCCACCGCCAGCACAATCGCCCAAACCCAGACCGGTGTTTTGTGGTTCATGACAAGCCTGCTTCAACGACCGGAAAAAAGTCCCTGCGGACGGACAAACAGCACAACAGCCATCAGCAAATAGACCGCGATCGAGGCCACCGCAGGCCCAGCGGCGCTGGCAAACTGAGGCGAGAAAATTTCGCGAAAGAGCAACGGCAACAAAGTGCGGCCCAACGTGTCCACAAAGCCCACCAAAATGGCCCCCACAAATGCCCCCCAGACCGAGCCGATTCCCCCGATCACGATGACCACAAAAGCCAGGATCAGGATGTTCTCACCCATGCCCACCTGCACCGCCAACAGCGGCCCCAGCATGGCGCCCGCCACAGCGCACAAGGCAGCGCCAATGCCAAACACCCCGGTGAACAAATGACGGATGTTGATGCCCATGGCCATGGCCATCTCGCGATTCGATGCCCCGGCGCGGACCCAGGCGCCCATGCGTGTGCGAGTGACCAGCAAATACAAGAGCAAGGCAATGCCCAGCCCCACGGCAATGATGACCAAGCGGTAACTGGGATAAAGCAAACCAGGCACCAACTCGACCGGACCGGTCAGACCGGGTGGTGCCGACAAAGCCAGGTCAGAGCCCCAGATCATGCGCACAGATTCGTTGATGATCAAAATCAGGGCAAATGTGGCCAACACCTGTGAGAGGTGGTCGCGGGCGTAAAGCGTTCGCAGCAGCGTCGCCTCCAGAACCATGCCCACCACCGCCGTGAGCAGCACGGCCAAGAACACACCCAGCCAAAAGGACTGCGTCATCTGAACCAACCAGGCCGTGATAAACGCCCCCACCATATAAAGGGCGCCGTGGGCCAGGTTGATCATGTCCATGATGCCAAAAACCAGCGTCAGCCCGGAGGCCAGCAGGAACAACATCAAACCGAACTGCAGGCCATTCAAGGCCTGCTCCAACATCAAAATACCAGTCATGAAATAACGCGAACGTTCCTTACTTCATGGGGCAATCTTTGACATAGGCATCGCCATGGTTGGTCAAAATGGGTTGTCCAACAATGCGGTTCACCAATCGGCCTTGGCCATCCTTGACAATCTCACGCAGGTAATAGTTCTGGATCGGGTACTGGTTGGTGTTGAATCGGAAATCACCGCGCACCGAATTGAACTTGACCGTCTTGAGCGTTTTGATCATCGCCTCTTTGTCTTCGATCTTGCCGTTGGCCGCACGCACAGCGGCATCAATCAACAAAGCGGTGTCGTAGCCTTGGGCTGCGTACAAAGTCGGCAGGCGCTTGTATTCCTTCTCGAACTCGGCCACAAATTTCTTGTTGGCTTCGTTGGGCAAGTCCATGGCCCAGTGCGACGTGTCAAACACACCCAACATGTCGTTGCCCACAGCCCGGATCACGTCCTGGTCGGCGCCAAAACCGGGCTGAATCAAGCGGGTGTCCTTGTTCAGACCAGCGGCCATGAACTGCTTGATGAAATTGATGCCCATGCCCCCAGGCAGGAACGTATAGACCACTTCGGGCTTGGCGGCGCGGATCTCGGCCAATTCGGCCGAATAATCGAGTTGCCCCAGCTTGGTATAGACCTCGCCTGAGACACTGCCTTTGTAAAAACGTTTGAAACCCGCCAAGGAGTCCTTGCCAGCTTGATAGTTGGGTGCCAGCAGGTAAGCCGACTTGACCTTCAAGTTGGTGGCGTACTGACCAGCAGCCTCATGGTAGGCATCGTTGGGCCAAGACACCGCAAAGAAGTAGGGGGTGCACTGCGCACCCGCGATGGGCGAAGGTGCGGCATTGGGGCTGAGGTAAATGGTTTTACCGTTCACCGCCTCGGGCAAACCGGCCAACATGATGTTGGAAAACACCACACCCGTCAGAAAGTCCACCTTGTCGCGCTTGACGTAACGCTCAAACAGTTGCTTGCCCACATCGGGTTTAAATTGGTCATCCGAGATCGACACATCCGCTGGCAGGCCACCGAGTTTGCCGCCATTGAGTTTCACGGCCAGCATGAAGGCATCCCGAATGTCGACGCCCAAAGCGGCCGAAGGACCGGACAGGGTGCTGACAAAACCGATTTTGACTTTATCTGCAGCCCAGGCAGGGGTGCTGGCCAAGGCCGCCAAAACAGAGGCCGTCAACAAACTTTTGATCACCGGATAACGCATGAATGACTCCTGGCAAAACCATCAAAAAAAGAAAAAGTCCCCTAACCGAGGGCTTTCTTGATTCTGTGCCGGAATTCACCCCTACATAAATGGGGGTTTACCCTTTTGCTTCACTCCCCGCCCAGCTCCAAGCGGTTGGGTTGGCGTTTTTCGATGGCAAAGCGCAGCAAAGCCGCTGTGCGGAAAACACCGTGTGCAAACTTGCCGTAGGGCAAGGTCAAGAACAAAGCCATCAACGCACCCAAGTGCACCGCCAACATCAAAGGCATGGCCGCCGTTGCGCCCAGCAGCCACAGCAGCAAACCCGTCACGCTGACCAGGAACAACAGATGGCGAAATCGTGCGGCGGCGCGTATTGGCAGGCATGCAGGAAGGCAAGCGCCGCAGTTGTGACACAGATTGGCCATGTAGTGGATGTCGGCCTTACCAAACTCCAGCCGCCGCGTCATGACCGGGAACACCGCACAAAAACCCGCGCAGTAGCGGCAGCCGTTGCAGATTTGCATCTGCCGGGCCAATTCGGCATCGGGCGCGGTTATCTCACCGCGTGCGAGTGCACGGGCATCGCGCGTCAAGGCTTCAAGCGTTTGCATGAGGCGCTCCTTCCTTTTGGGCTTGAACGGCTTTGGTCGCCTGCTCACCTGCAATGCGGCCAAAGGCCGTGCCAATCGTCATGTTCACCCCGACGGTGTATCCCTTGCCCAGCACATTGACCGCCATCATTTCACCCGCCACAAACAGGTTGGGGCTGGGCTGGTTGTTGAAGCGCACAGCAGTGGTCTCATCGGTTTTTAATCCCAAATAGGTGAAAGTCACGCCAGGCCTGACGGCATAGGCGCAACAAGGCGCGGTGTCCAGCGGCCTGGCCCAGTGGTTTTTGACGGGTATGACCCCTTCGGTGTGGCAGTCGTCCAACGCCGTGTGGTCAAACGTGCCTTCGCGGCAAGCGGCGTTGTAATCGTTCAGGGTTTGCATGAAGGTCGCTTCATCCAAGCCAAGCTTGCGGGCCAGCTCGGGCAGACTCTTGGCCTGCGTGCCCTCAAACACTGGCGGCATGAAGCGGCCCACCGCCTTGGCATCGATGATGGAATACGCCACCTGCCCCGGCTGTTGCGCCACCAAACGGCCCCAGATCGCGTAGCGCTTGGGCCAGAAGTCTTTACCCTCGTCGTAAAAACGTCGCGCCTCGCGGTTGACCACCAAGCCCAAAGACATGCAGTCAATGCGGGTACAAATGCCGCCGTCGTACAAGGGCGCTCGAGCGTCAATCGCCACCATGTGCGCCTGCGTCGGATCGTCGATGCGATCAGCCCCCTGTTCCAGCAAGTGCGGGCGGTCATGCATTCGCGCCGCACACTGCCATCGGGCAGCTTGTGCATGACCGAAGCGGCCACAAAACGGTCCCCGTCCAATTCAGGGGCTGCTCTTTGAGTTGGGCCATGCGCAAAGCCGTCGGCACGCCAGGCTTGATGGCGTGCCGTGCACTGATCAGGAAAATATCCTCCTCAATCAGCGGCAGCACACTCCAGCGCCTAGCTGCCTGCAAGGATTGGCCACCCGCCATCGGCAAATCAAACAGCACCGCCAAATCCAGCTGCCGTGCATTGAGCATGGTCGACAAATGGCCCGACAAACTCTCGACCATGTGCAGGCGCACATCCGGATAGCGCTCTCGAATGGCCTGCATCAAGGGCAAACCTAAAACCGCCGCCGTGGTGGGGGCCAGGCCCACGCTCGCTGTGCCCGTCAAGCGAGCCTGCTGAGCAGCTCGTATGGCCTGCTCCGCATGGCGCAGCGTGAACTGCGCCTTTGTGAAAAAAGCCACGCCTGCCTCAGTGGGCGTCACGCCTTGGGCGGCGTTGCAAAAGGCGAGTGCACAACTCGCCTTCCAAACGGGTGATTTGCTGGCTCAAGGCAGACTGCACCAGGTTCAAATCCAACGCGGCGCGGCTGATACTGCCCAGCTCCACCACCCGCACAAAATAACGCAGTTGCCTCAGTTCCATGGTGTCAGCCGCCTGCGGTTTGAGTTGGGTCTGCACCCACATTGGGCAACGGTGCAGGCCCTTCGGGCTGCAACAGCCGCCCCTGAATCAAGCCGCGTAAGGTCGCCAGCAACAAAGTGCCAATGACCCCCGTAACGCACCAGAGCCAAACCCCGGCCAGCCAGTGCGCCAGGCCAGGCGCTGGCGTCAAGTGCAAGCCCAGCGCCGCCGAGGCCGCCAAGGGAAAAGACATCCCCCAAAAAGGCATGCCAAAAGGTTGCTGCAGGCAGCGCTTGAGCACTGTGAAAGACAGCGCCGTGAAAAACAAAGCCACGCCCGACAACATGTGCACCACCAAGTCAGGTGCACCCAAGGCATGTCCCGACAAGGCCAGCACCGAAGGCGGCGCGATCATGATGAAAGTGGTCGGCAACAGCCGCTGCGGCCACAAGCCCCACATGCCAATGCGCACCCAAACCAGCGCCAAGGCCACCGGCCAGAGTACCGCCGCCAGCCCGTATTGCGCAGCCGCCCACACCGGGTGCCCCAAGCTTGTTCCAGCCAGTGCGGGCAACACATTACCCACCACAGGAATGAACAAGGCGGGGGTGATCGCCGGCCAAAAATCCTGCCCTGTCAGACCCGGCTGCAGCCAACGCCCAACCACACCCAAAGTGGCCAGCAACAAACCCGTTGCGCCCAGCATCCACAACGCATCGGCCCACAGGCTGTAACCCTGGTGCACCACCCACACCGTGGGCAATAACACCAACGAGGACGGGAGTGCCGCCACAAACACATGCCTCAGAGGATGCCGCGCGTCCGCCAGCAAATCCGCCGGGTGCCGCACCAGCCGCCACACCTGGCCCAGCAACAACAGCAACAACACCCCCGCAGCCACAACGCCCAGCCCCTGCGACACCTGCAGCGCCACAGACCCCGAATGGGGCACGGCACGCGCCCAGGCCAGCGACAAACCGCACAGGCCCATGACCATGGCAAACCAGGCAAAACCCAGGTGCTGCACGGAGGATGCGGGCGCTTGTTCGGTCATAGGCAAATCGGGTCGTTAAAAAACCCGTGGGGTGAGCCACGGGTTGGGGCTTGGAACTGCGTCCGGATTTAGAAGGGGATGTCGTCGTCCATGTCGTCAAAGTTGCTGGCTGCTGGTTTGGGCGCAGCGGCCGGGCGCTGAGCGGGCGCAGCCGCTGGTCGCGCAGGAGCCTGGCGAGGCGCATACCCGCCACCGCCACCACCGCTGCCGCCATCTTCGGACGGTCCGCCCATACCTTGGCGGCTGCCCAGCATCTGCATGCTGTCGGCGCGGATGTCGGTGGCGTACTTTTCAACGCCGTTTTTGTCGGTGTACTTGCGGGTGCGCAAGCTGCCTTCCACATACACCTGGCTGCCTTTGCGCAGGTACTGGCCAGCAATCTCGGCGAGCTTGGCAAAAAAGCTGATGCTGTGCCACTCGGTGGCCTCGCGCATCTCGCCCGTGGCCTTGTCCTTGTAACGGTCGGTGGTGGCCACGCGGATGCTGGTGACCGCATCGCCCGAGGGCAGGTAGCGGGTTTCGGGGTCGGCACCCAAGTTGCCGACGATGATGACTTTGTTGACGGATGCCATGAAAACTCCTCGATAGATCCACCAATTATGGGGCCATTCCGGCTCGTTCAGGGCTGATGGCGAACCCTGCCCCGCCCCTCAGGCCGCCTGGCCAACGGGGGCAGCACGACCGGGCGTTTGCATGGGCCAGGCCACCCACAGCCACACCAGCAAGGCCAGGCCGCAACACAAAAACAGCACCGGGCTGCCCCAGGACTTGACCAGCCAGCCGCCCAAAAGCCCACCGGCAAAAAAACCCAGCGATTGCAGTGTGTTGTAGACCCCCATGGCCGTGCCGCGCATGGCCCGGGGCGCGATGCGCGAAGCCAGACTCGGCTGCGTCGCCTCCAGGGCATTGAAGCCGCAGAAAAACACCAGCAGCAGCAACGCCATCGCGCTCAGGCTGGTGGTGCCGGCCGACTGCACCAGCAAACCCGCCTCCACCAACGCCATCAAAGCAATCGATAAGAGAAAAACTTTCTTCAGGTGTCCACGGCGCTCCATAGCGAACACCACACCCAAAAACAAAAACGACAGCAACACCGCCGGCAGATACACCTGCCAGTGCTGCGCCGTCTGCAAACCCGCCTGCACCAGCAAGGCCGGCACCGACACCCACATGGCCAGCTGCACCGCGTGCAAGACAAACACACCCACATTCAGGCGCATCAGGTCGGCGTGGGCCAACACATCACGCAGTCGCCCGCGGCCCTGCCCCAGCATCGGCTCTGGCGCAGGGGGTGCCCCCCAAATGACCACCCCCACACCCAACAGGGCCAGCACACCCGTGAGCCAAAACAGGCCGGACAAACCAATCCAGGCCGTGAGCAAGGGCGACACCACCAAGGACAGCGCGAACATCAAACCGATGCTGCCACCCACCAAGGCCATGGCTTTGGTGCGTACCTCGTCCCGCGTCAGGTCGGCCAACAAGGCCGTCACCGCCGCAGACACCGCCCCCGCCCCCTGCAGGCTGCGCCCAATCAGCAAACCGGTCAAGTCGGTGGCCGCTGCCGCCCAAAAGCTGCCCAAGGCAAAGATGACCAAGCCCAGCACAATGACGCGCTTGCGCCCCAAGCGGTCCGAGGCCACGCCAAAGGGCAATTGCAGCAAGCCCTGCGTCAGGCCATAAATGCCCATGGCCAGGCCCAGCCACACCGGGTCTTCACCTCCAGGGTAGCGGCGCGCCTCCAGGGCAAAAACGGGTAAAACCAAAAACAAACCCAGCATGCGCAGCGAAAAAATGCTGGCCAGCGAGGCGCTGGCACGGCGCTCGATGGGCGTCATGCGCAAAGCGTCAGCAGCGGAATAAGTTGAAGTATCGGCCACAAAAGAACTCAAAAAGCCCCAAAACGGGTAAATGCAAAAGCCGAATTGTCCCTGATTGGCGGGCCCCAGCGCCCCGCAAGAGGTCAAAGGGGATAATCAAAGGTTTTGCTGATCTGGCTGCCCCACGTGAAATTTGCCGACCCTTCTCTCTTGCCCGACGAACCCGAATCCGCGCGGTATCTGGCCTCAGCGCTGAGGCAGACCCACATCAGCGTGCGCGGGGCGCGCACGCACAACCTCAAAAATATCGACCTCGACATCCCGCGCAACCAGCTGGTGGTGATCACTGGGCTGTCAGGCTCGGGCAAGTCGAGCCTGGCTTTTGACACGCTGTACGCCGAAGGCCAGCGCCGTTATGTAGAAAGCCTGTCGGCCTATGCCCGGCAGTTTTTGCAGCTGATGGACAAGCCCGATGTGGACCTGATCGAGGGCTTGTCGCCCGCGATTTCCATCGAACAAAAAGCCACCAGCCACAACCCGCGCTCCACCGTGGGCACCGTGACCGAGATCCACGACTACCTGCGCCTGCTGTACGCCCGCGCGGGCACGCCCTACTGCCCCGACCACAACCTGCCCCTGCAAGCGCAGACCGTGAGCCAAATGGTGGACACCGTGCTGGCCCTGCCCGATGACACCAAGCTGATGATCCTCGCGCCGATTGCGCGTGAGAAAAAAGGCGAGTTTGAAAAAGTCTTCGAGCAAATGCAGGCCCTGGGCTATGTGCGCTTTCGCATCAATGGCCAGACGGTGGAGGTGGAAGACCTGCCCACACTCAAGAAAACCGAGAAGCACAACATCGACGTGGTGGTGGACCGCATCAAGGTCCGATCTGAGGAGGACGCCAAAGCCAGAGACGCCCTGCGACAGCGCCTGGCCGAGAGCTTTGAAGCCGCGCTGCACTTGGCCGAATTTCGCGCTGTGGCACTCGAAATGGACACGGGCAAAGAACACCTGTTCAACGCCAAGTTCTCATGCCCGGTGTGCACTTATTCCATCAGCGAGCTGGAACCGCGCTTGTTCTCGTTCAATTCGCCCATGGGCGCGTGCCCGACTTGCGACGGCATTGGCAGCATGGCGTTTTTTGACCCGGAGCGGGTCGTCGCCTTCCCTTCGCTCAGTTTGGCCAGTGGCGCCATCAAGGGCTGGGACCGGCGCAACGGCTTTTACTTCAGCATGCTCGAAAGCCTGGCCAAGCATTACCAGTTCGACATCGAAACCCCGTTTGAGAAACTCACACCTAAGCACCAACAAGTTTTGCTGCACGGCTCGGGCGATGAAGAAATCAAGTTCAGCTACACCATGGAGTCCGGCGCCTCGCAGGGCAAGAAGGTCAGCAAGAAGCACCCGTTTGAAGGAATCATCCCCAACATGACGCGGCGCTACCGGGAGACCGACTCGGCCGTGGTGCGCGAAGACCTGGCGCGTTACCGCAACATACAAGCCTGCACCAGCTGCCACGGCACGCGCTTGCGGCGCGAGGCGCGACATGTGCGCATTGGCGAAGGCGATCAGGCCCGCGCCATTTACGAGATCAGCCACATCACCCTGGGCGAATCGCAGCAGTATTTTCAGGGCCTGAAAATGCACGGGGCCAAGGCCGAGATCGCCGACAAGGTGGTTCGCGAGATCGCGCTGCGCCTGAAGTTTTTGA
This sequence comes from Limnohabitans sp. Bal53, assembly GCF_003063355.1. Lineage (GTDB taxonomy): Bacteria > Pseudomonadota > Gammaproteobacteria > Burkholderiales > Burkholderiaceae_C > Limnohabitans_A. The sequence goes on from NZ_NESH01000001.1 coordinate 593,381, forward strand.
ACGATGTGGGCCTGAATTATTTGAGCCTGGACCGCAGCGCCGACACCCTGAGTGGCGGCGAATCGCAGCGCATCCGGCTGGCCAGCCAGATCGGATCAGGGCTGACTGGCGTGATGTATGTGCTGGACGAGCCCAGCATCGGATTGCACCAGCGCGACAACGACCGCCTGATCGGCACGCTGCAACACCTGCGCGACATTGGCAACAGTGTGCTGGTGGTCGAACACGACGAAGACATGATCCGCGTGGCCGACCACGTCATCGACATGGGACCGGGTGCTGGCGTGCACGGTGGGCGCGTGATGGCGCAAGGCACTTGCGCCGACATTTTGGCAGCGCCCGACTCGGTCACCGGCCAATACATGTCGGGTCGCAAAAAGATCGAGATCCCCAAACGCCACAAGGCGGGCAAGGACTGCATCGAGATCATTGGGGCCAGTGGCAACAACCTGAAAAACGTGAATGTGAAATTCCCCGTCGGTCTGCTGACCTGCGTGACGGGTGTATCCGGCTCAGGCAAATCCACCTTGGTCAACGACACGCTCTACACCGCCGCCGCACACCAGATCCACCGAGCGCACGACGAAGCAGCAGCCCACGAAGAGATCAAAGGGCTGGAGCATTTCGACAAGGTCATCAACGTCGACCAGTCGCCCATTGGCCGCACGCCCCGCAGCAACCCCGCCACCTACACGGGCCTGTTCACCCACATCCGCGAGCTGATGGCCGAGGTACCTGCTGCACGCGAACGCGGCTACGGCCCGGGGCGTTTCAGCTTCAACGTGAGTGCATCGTCGGGTGGTGGCCGCTGCGAAGCTTGCCAAGGCGACGGCATGGTGAAAGTGGAGATGCACTTTTTGCCCGATGTGTACGTGCCCTGCGACGTGTGCCACGGCATGCGCTACAACCGCGAAACGCTGGAAGTGCAATACAAAGGCCAGAACATCGCGCAGATCCTGAACATGACGGTGGAAGCTGCGCACCAGTTCTTCAGCGCCGTGCCCAACATCGCGCGCAAGTTGCAAACGCTGCTCGACGTGGGCTTGACTTACATTCGTCTCGGCCAAAGCGCCACAACACTCTCGGGCGGGGAAGCGCAACGCGTCAAGCTCGCGCTGGAGCTGTCCAAACGCGACACGGGCCGCACGCTGTACATCTTGGACGAACCCACCACTGGCCTGCACTTTGCCGACATCGATTTGCTCCTCAAGGTGCTGCACCAGCTGCGCAACGCGGGCAACACCATCGTCATCATCGAGCACAACCTCGACGTGATCAAAACCGCCGACTGGTTGATTGACATGGGCCCTGAAGGCGGCGCAGGCGGCGGCACCGTGCTGGGCGAAGGCACGCCCGAGCAACTGGCCAAAAACAAGGCCAGCTTCACGGGCCACTATTTGGCGCGATTGCTTTGATGGCGCCGCTTGCCCTTATTTTTTCTAACCACTTTTGATTTTTTGAGACCCCTATGAAAACCCTGATCCGTGCTTTTTTCCGAACCCTGCGCATCGTGCTCGGCCCCGTCATGCTGCTCAAAGAACGCCTGACGCGGCCCGCCGCCATTGAGCGAGTTCCTGCTGCACAAAGCGCCGTGGACTTGCAATGCCAAAGCCTGGTGCTTTACCAATTCAGCACTTGCCCTTTTTGCATCAAGGTACGCCAGGAAATGCACCGCTTGGCTTTGCCGATTGAGCTGCGCGACTCACAAAACAACAGCGCCCACCGCAGCGAACTGCAGCAAGGCAGCGGCGGCACCCAAGTGCCCTGCTTGAAAATCACCGACAGCAACGGCCAAACCCGCTGGCTCAAAGAATCGTCCGCCATCGTGGCTTATTTTCGCGAGCGCTTTGCGGCCTGATGCCTCTGCGATCTGATGGCCCAACCTGCGTGAAACCCTGTCATTTGCAAGTCGCCTTCAAGTCCGACATGCCAGATTGAAAAGCAGTCCATGGAAACCGAACTCAAACTCAGTCTGAACAAAACAGACCTGCCTCGCCTGTTGTCTCACCCTCTGCTGGCGGGAGCAGGCAGCACGCAGCGGCTGCTCAACACCTATTTCGACACGCCCGACCTGGCCCTGCAACAACGCCGCATGGCGGTGCGTGAGCGGCTGGCAGGCGATCAGTGGCTGCTCACCGTCAAGACCGCGGGGCAGAGCGAAAACGGTCTCTCGCGCAGGCAAGAGTGGGAAGAGTCGACCACGCCGGGTGCTCTGCAGTTCGATACGCTGGTAGATGACGCCACATTGGCGCAAAACCTGATGGCTTTGCGCCCCAACCTGCGGGCGCTGTTTTGCACCGATTTCCAACGCCAGCGCTGGGTCCTCACTCACGATGGCGCACAAATTGAAGTGGCGCTGGACCAAGGCCACATCCATGTGCCCGGCACCGATTTGAGTGAGCCACTGCTGGAGCTGGAACTTGAATTGCTCAGCGGGCCCGAATCCGCTTTGATGGCTTTGGCCTATGTGCTGCGCCAGGCACCACAAGGCCCCGTGGGCCTCACGCCCAGCGATGCGAGCAAGGCGCAAAGAGGCATGGCGTTGTGGGCAAAGACCGCCACCACGGCTTGAAAAACGATTACTGGTAATGCCCCCTGCAGGCAATCACCGTCAATTCCACATCGTCCACAGCGTAGACCAGTCGATGGACGTCATCAATGCGCCGCGACCAGTAGCCAGACAAATTGCCCAGCAGCGGCTCGGGCTTGCCGATGCCTTCAAAAGGATCACGCCGGGCAGCATCGATCAACAGGTTGATGCGTTTGAGCGTCTTTTTGTCCTGTCCTTGACAGTACAGGTAATCACGCCAGGCAGGCGACGTGAAGGCAATCCCTCGGCTCATGGGGCGATCAGTTCACGGCGTTTGGCTTTGCCGGCTTTGTGCTCAGCAATGGATGCAGCCAAGTGGGCGGCATTGGCGGGGCTGGAGAGCAAGTACAAGGTTTCGGCCATGCTCTGGTAGTGCGCCATGGACATGACCACCGCATCCCCGCCATCTCGGCGGGTGATGATGGTGATGTCAGCGTCGTCTTCCACACCGTCCAGCACGGACTTCAGTCCGTTGCGTGCTTCGGAATAACTGATGATTCGCATGATCGTGACTTGTTCAATATATTGGACAAGTATTGTAGCTTTTTAAACCCCTTGGTGGCGATGGACGCTCAAGGGCATTCGCGGCTGTATGGGTCACGCGGCAACCACCGTGAGCAAGGTCTGGCCGTTGGCCACCAGCTTCTCGCCTTCTGAATCCACCGCAAACAAATCACAGCTGGTGAACACCTGCGCTTTGCCCGGTTTGACCACCCGGGCCCGAGCAATGAATTTTTGCCCCACCGCAGGGCGCAGGCAGTTGACAGAAAAGTGGGCCGCCAACAAATTCGGCCCCGCCACGGTGCCGGCTGCAAAGCCGCACGCGGTGTCGATGAGTGTGCCGATCAGGCCCGCATGCAAATAGCCTGAATACTGCCCCACCTCTGCACGCCAAGGCATCTGGATTTCCACAAATCCGGGTTCGGCCACGGTCACCTCGATGCCGCACCAGCGGTTGAACTCGGCCATGGCGTTGATCTTTTTCAGCATCTCCAATGGGGTCATGGTTTTTTCCTGGCTTGGGTTTTGAACCACCCGATGTGGTCCATCAGCTTTTGGCGAAGCGCTTGTTGCTCGCTCATGAGTTGGTCGATTTCGGCCACACGCTGATGGATCGCCTCGATCATGTCTTGCGCTGACAGCTTTCCCGCTTTGAAGCGCGGCAAATACTCGGCAATGAAGGGCAGCGAGAAACCCATCTCACGAGACATGGCGATGAAGATGACGTACTTCACGGTTTTCTCGTCGTACTTGCGGTAACCATTGGGGAGCCGCTGGCTTTCAATGAGGCCGTCGGCCTCGTAGCGACGCAAGCGGTGCACCGACACCTGGGTCTTGGCAGAGAGTTCTGAAATGCGCATGAATTCAGTCTAGCAAGGCTCGCACAGCACGAGGGTTAAGGACTTTGACGCATCGGAGACAAGCCAAAGCGCCCGCTGCGCCGCAAGTGATACCCCAGACCACAAGACTGGTGTACAAAACACCTTCAACCGGAGCCCCCAATGACCATTCACACCGCTTTGCCCCACGCCCAACCCACCGATGTGGGCCTGTGCCCCGAGCGCACGCAGCGCCTGATGGACGTGCTGCGGCGCGAAGTGGACAGCGGCAGGTTGCCGGGAGCTGTGGCCATGGTGGCGCGGCGTGGACAGATCGCCTTGTTGGAAGCTGTGGGTCAGCAAGACCCGGCAACGGGCGCGCCCATGCAGACCGACAGTATTTTCCGCATCTATTCGATGACCAAGCCGGTGGTGTCGGTGGCGGTCATGATGCTGGTCGAGCGCGGAAAATTGCTGCTCTCCGACCCGGTCAGCCGCTGGTTGCCTGAATTTGCCCACCAACAAGTGGCCACCGCCCACGGGCTGGAGCCGGTGCGCAACCCTGCCACCGTGCAAGACCTGCTGCGCCACACGGCCGGGCTGACCTATGAATTTTTGGGCACATCGCCCGTGCAGCAGCAATACGGCCAAGTGAAGATTGCCTCACGCGAGCGCACCAATGCCGAGTTTTCGCAAACGCTGGCGGCGCTGCCTTTGCAATTTCAGCCCGGCAGCGTGTGGGCCTACAGCCGCGCCACCGATGTGCTGGGGCGATTGGTCGAGGTGGTCAGCGGTCAAGGCTTGGGGGCGTTCCTGCAAACCGAAATTTTTGGCCCGCTGGGCATGGTGGACACCGGCTTTGCCGTGCCGCCCGAACACCACCACCGCATCGCAGAACCCTTTGCGCACGACCCCGACGGCGGTGTGCCGATGAAGGTGTTGGAGCCGCGCCAAGCGCCTGCCATGGAAGGCGGCGGCGGCGGCCTCATGTCCACCGCCATCGACTACATCCGCTTTTTGCAGTGCTTGCGCAACCGGGGCGAGCTGAACGGCGTGCGCCTGCTGGGCCCGCACACGGTGGACTTCATGACCGCCGACCACTTAGGAAACATCCCGGCCGATGGCACGCTGCTGCCCCCGGGCCACGGCTTCGGTCTCGGGTTTGCAGTGCGCACGCACTTGGGCCTCTCGCCCGTGCCCGGCTCGGTGGGACTGTATTACTGGGGCGGCATCGCGGGCACCACTTTCTTTGTGGACCCTGCGCTCGACATGTATGCCATGCTGATGGTCCAGGCACCCAACCAACGAGATTACTATCGGCCCTTGTTCCGCGACTTGGTGTACGCGGCGCTGCTGTAAATCATTCAAAACACTGGAGACAAAACCATGCCTCAATCCGGCCTCATGATGAACCGCCCCCTGCTCATTTCGGGCATTCTTGAACACGGCGCTGCACAGTTTGGTGAACAGGAAGTCGTCTCACGCGAGACCCACGGCCCGCTGCACCGCAGCACCTATGTCGAGGTGGCTCGCCGCTCACGCCAACTGGCCAACGCCCTGGCCCACATGGGCCTGCAGGCGGGCAGCGCGGTCGGCTCGATCGCCTGGAACAACCACCGCCACTTGGAAGCCTATTACGCGGTCTCGGGCAGCGGCATGGTCATGCACACCTGCAACCCGCGCCTGCACCCGCAACAGCTGATCTATGTGATCAACCATGCCGAGGACGAAGTGGTGCTGTTTGACGCCACCTTTGCACCGCTGGTCAAAGGCATTGCGGCGCACTGTCCCCAGGTTCGCGCCTGGGTGTGCTTGGCCGATGCGGCCAACACGCCCGCCATCGAGGGCGTGAGCGTGCTCAACTACGAAGATCTGATCGCAGCGCATTCCACCACCTTTGCTTGGCCTGAGCTGGATGAGAACACGGGCGCAGCCCTGTGCTACACCTCGGGCACCACCGGCAGCCCCAAGGGCGTGCTGTACTCGCACCGCGCCATCGTGATGAACGCGACCACCGGCTGCATGCCCGATGTGCTGGGCCTGTCCACCCAAGAGACCATCTTGCCCGTGGTGCCCATGTTCCACATCAACGCCTGGTGCATCCCTTACGCCGCACTGATTGCAGGCGCCAAGCTGGTCTTGCCTGGCCCCAAACTCGACGGCCCCAGCTTGTACGAGCTGATGGATGCCGAGCAGGTCACCATCAGCGCGGGCGTGCCCACCATCTGGATGGGCCTGATCCAGCACGTCGAGCAAAACAACCTGCGCTTTGCCCACATGAAGCGCACCTGCGTGGGTGGCTCGGCCATGCCCATGGCGCTGATCGCCAAGTTCATGGACACCTATGGCGTAGAAGTGCGCCACGGCTGGGGCATGACCGAAACCACCGCCGTGGCCACCATGAGTTTGCTCACCCGCACCGACCGCCAAAAACCTGCGGCCGATCAACACGCCATCGTGGCCAAGCAAGGCCGCGCGGTTTCGGGCATCGAGATCAAAATCGTGGATGAAAACGGCGCCACCCTGCCCCGCGACGGCTCATCTCAGGGTGAGCTCATGGTGCGCGGCCAGTGGATCGTGGAGCGGTACTTCAAGGCCGAAAAAACCGCGCTGGTGGACGGCTGGTTCCCCACGGGCGACATCGCCACCATCGATGCACAAGGCACCATGCAAATCCGCGACCGCACCAAGGACGTGATCAAGACTGGGGGCGAGTGGATCAGCTCGATCGACCTGGAAAACGCCGCCGTCGGTCACCCGGCTGTGGCCATGGCCGCCGTCATTGGCGTCAAGCACCCGAAATGGGACGAGCGCCCGCTGCTGTTCATCGTGCGCAAGCCGGGCCAAAAGGTTGAGAAGCAAGAGATCCTGGACTTTTTGGCCACCAAGGTCGCCAAGTGGTGGGTGCCCGACGACGTGGTCTTCCTCGAATCCCTGCCCGTGGGCGGCACGGGCAAGGTGCAAAAGAACGACCTGCGCAAGGATTACGGCGGCGTGTTCAGCTGATGCCCCAGCCCAGATTGCCGCGCTTCGCTCGCAATGACGATAGGACGCTTATCGCCATTGACCCTGGGCCGTCATCGTCATCGCCATTGACGATTGGCCCCTCATCTTCATTGACCTTGGGCTGTCATCCTCATTGACCTTTGAGCCGTCATCGCGAGGTACGAAGCGATCCATGGATTGCCGCGCTTCGCTCGCAATGACGGGTAAAAACGACACCGTGCCCTCTCCCGTCATCGCGAGGTACGAAGCGATCCAGGGATTGACGTGCTTCGCTCGCAATGACGGTGGGAAGCTTATCGCGATTGACGGTTGGCCGTCATCGTCATCGTCATTGACGATTGGCCCCTCATCGTCATTGACCATGGGCTGTCATCCCCATTGACCTTTGAGCCGTCATCGCGAGGTACGAAGCGATCCATGGATTGCCGCGCTTCGCTCGCAATGACGATAGGACTCTTATCGCCGTTGACCTTGGGCCGTCATCCCCATTGACCTTTGAGCCGTCATCGCGAGGCACGAAGCGATCCATGGATTGCCGTGCTTCGCTCGCAATGACAGGTTGCGGGGAGGCAATGCACGGATCCTCAAACCCTGGCGCTGGGACGCTCACTCATGCGGTCGCGCCAAGCTTGCAGGGCGCTCATGCCCTCGTCGCCGGGCACGAACTTCATCAAGCCCCGCGCAAACTCCAATGCACAAAACGCGGTGATGTCGGCGATGGTGAAACGATCACCTGCGATGAAAGGCTGGGTTTGCAGGCGCTGGTCAAAACCGCGTGCCACCTCGCGCACCTTCTCGGCCTGAGAGCGGCCGAACTCGGGGAACTGCGGTTTTTCTAAAACCGCGAGCCCCGGGTGGCTGTGGCGGATCGCGTTCGCTATGCCACCCAGCAAATACAACTCCACCTGCCGGTCGGCCATCTCAATGAAACCGCGCTCGTCGCCCACGCCCATCAGGTTGGGTTCGGGGTAGCGGCCCTCCAGCAAGGTGCAGATCGCCCGCGTCTCAGTGATCACGCGGCCATCGTCCAGCTCCAGCGCAGGCACCTTGGCCAGCGGGCTTTTGGCCAGGTATTCGGGTGTGCGGTGCTCACCACCGTTCAGGTCCATGTTGACCATCTCGATGCCGGTGATGTTTTTCTCGACCAAGAACATCAAGACTCGGCGAGGGCTGGGGGCGCGGTGGGCGGTATAGAGCTTCATGGTTTTCCGTTTCGGGCTGGGGCATGTTCACGTTGCATGCCCATGCCCGGAAGACTAGCACCCGCCTGATCTGGCGCATGCCACGCAGATGACAGGCCCCACCAAGGCCAGGGCGCAGACACACGGGCGACACCCAGTCACAGGCCGGACAGAGTCTGACCGACGCAGGCTTTCCAATCGTCCCTGGAAACATGGATCAACCCTTTGAGAAAACCCGAGCATGAACTTCGACATTCCACCCGACATGGTTGCCCTGCGCGAGCGCACGCGTCAGTTCATTGCCGAACAGGTGATCCCTTTGGAAGGCGACCCGCGCCACGGCCCGCACGGCCCGTCCGAAGACCTGCGCCAGGAATTGATCGGCCGCGCACGCGCTGCGGGCCTGCTCACCCCGCACGCCTCTGTTGAAATGGGCGGCCTTGGCCTAAGCCACATCGCCAAAGCGGTGGTGTTTGAAGAAGCCGGTTACTCCAACCTGGGGCCTACCGCGCTCAACATCCACGCTCCCGACGAAGGCAACATCCATTTGATGGAAGCCGTCGCGACCCCGTCGAAAAAAGAGCGCTGGCTGCGCCCGCAGGTGGCGGGCCTCACGCGCTCGTGCTTTGCCATGACCGAGCCAGACCCCGGTGCGGGCGCCGACCCGTCGATGCTCAAAACCACCGCTGTGCGCGATGGCGACGACTACCTGATCAATGGCCGTAAATGGTTCATCACAGGCGCCGACGGGGCGGATTACGTCATCGTGATGGCGCGCATGGAAGACGGCACGGCCACCATGTTTTTGGCCGACATGGACCAGCCCGGCATCCACCACGAGCGCAGCATGGACACCTTGGACAACTGCTTCACAGGCGGCCACGGCGTGCTGCGCTTTGACAACCTGCGTGTGCCCGCCACCGACGTGCTGGGCGAAGTGGGCCAGGGCTTTCGCTACGCGCAGATTCGGCTGGCACCGGCACGCCTGACGCACTGCATGCGCTGGCTGGGGCAGGCGCGGCGCGCACACGACATCGCCCTCGACTACGCCAGCCGCCGCCACGCCTTTGGCAAGCCGCTGGCCGAACACGAGGGTGTGGGCTTCATGCTGGCCGACAATGACATCGACCTGCACACCGCCCGCCTGCACATCTGGCACACCGCCTGGCTGCTCGACCAAGGCCAAAAAGGTGGCTTTGAATCGAGCCGCGCCAAAGTGGCCTGCTCCGAAGCCGAGTGGCGCGTGGTGGACCGCTGCGTGCAGATTCTGGGTGGACAGGGCGTGACGGCCGAGACGCCCGTCATGCGCATTTTCATGGACATGCGCGCCTTCAGGATTTACGACGGCCCGAGCGAAGTGCACCGCTGGAGCATAGCGCGCAAACTGGTTTACAAATCACAGCAGGCCGCCAAAGCCGCGTTGGGCTAAGCGTCAGGACCCCTCCCCCCCTTTCTTGAAACGAGCATGCCCATGACCCCCTCACTTGAATCGGCCCTGGCATTCATCCAATCGTGCGAAACACCCTGGTCGCGTGACACGTCGCCGCCTTGGGGCATCCACGACGTGGACCCACCCCCCTACAACCGCTTGTATGGCCCAGTCCATGGCCGGGGGCCGGTGTCGGGTGTTTTGTTTCACCGGCACCAGCTGCTGGCCCAATGGGGTGAGCCCCACAAGGCGGACCTCACCTTCAGTGTGGCCAAAACCTACCTGGCCTTGCTGGCTGGTCTCGCCTTTGACCAAGGGCTGATCCAAGACGTCCACACCCCCGTGGTTCAGCAATGCCCCGGCATTGGCTTCGAGGGCGATCGTTTGTCGCGCATCACTTGGCACCATTTGTTGCAGCAAACCAGCGAATGGGAAGGCACCTGTCTGGGCATACCTGAACAAGTCGACCGCTACCGTTGGCTGACCTACCAAACCGGCCAAGCCGACGGCCAAAAAGGCGATGCCAGGCCACTGGGCGAGCCCGGTTCGCGGTATGAATACAACGACGTGCGCATCAACCAACTGTCATTGGCCTTGCTGCACCTGTTCAAGCGCCCGCTGCCCGAGGTGTTTGAAGAATTTTTCCGACAGCCCCTGGGTTGCGCTGACCCATTTCAATGGGTGGGCTACGAGCAAGGCTGGACCGAGGTCAACGGCCAACGGATGATGTCGGTGCCAGGCGGCAGTCACTGGGGGGGCGGCGTGTCCATCTCGGCCATGGACCAAGCGCTCATTGGCCTGATGCTCATGGGGCAAGGCCAGTTCAAGGGCCAACAAATCTTGTCGAAGCAATGGCTGCAGAGGATGCAGCAGCCCTGCGACGTCGCGCCCTACTACGGCTACCTGATTTGGCTCAACCAAGATGGCGTACTCTTCAAAGATGCGCCCCGCACCTCCTGGTTTGCCATTGGCGCGGGCTCTTCCATCACCTGGGTCGATCCAGAGCTGCAATTGGTCTGCATCATGCGCTGGATTGATGCCGGCAAAACCAACGACTGCATCGCCCAGGTGATGCATTCGTTGCAGCCCTGAAACAGGTGCTGAAGCTTACTTGGCGAAGAGGCTCTCGGGGTTGGCAAAGGCCTTGAACTCCACCGCGTTGCCGCAGGGGTCCAGAAAGAACATGGTGGCCTGTTCGCCCACCTGACCCTTGAAGCGGATATGGGGCTCAATGACAAATTGGGTGCCCGCTTTTTTGAGCTTGTCGGCCATGGCTTCCCACTGGCCCATCTCCATCACCAGCCCAAAGTGGCGCACAGGCACGTTGTCACCGTCGACCGCGCTGGTGTTGTGGTGACCGGCCTCTGAGGGGCTCAGGTGCGCCACGATTTGGTGGCCGTAAAAATTGAAGTCAATCCAGTGCTCACTGGAGCGGCCTTCGGGACAGCCCAACAAATCACCATAAAACGCCCTGGCCTTGGCCAAAGACGTGACGGGGAATGCCAAATGGAAAGGTTGCATGGTGCGCTCCGCCTGAAATCAAAAACCCATTCTGCACCGAACACCGTGCGGCGGGGGGGCATGTTGGTGACAGCAGGAGAGCAGATGGGCACGCAGCAGGGCCAACACCCCAGCCCGCTGCGATGGGTTTTTCAGTCACGCACGAGCGCCATTCAGCGTCAATGCATGTCAGATCACCCGGGCTCGCCCTGAATTCAGCCTTTGGCCGCTTCCAGCATGTCCCGCGTCTGCAGTGCCACTTGGCGAGCGGCTTGCTCAAAATCGTCACCGCTCGATGCATACAGCACCGCACGCGACGAGTTGACGATGATGGCCCCTGCGCTGGAGCCATCGGCATTCGCACGCCAGCCCGCCTTGACGGTGGCGACTGCGTCGCCGCCTTGTGCGCCCACACCGGGGATCAAGAAGGGCACGGTGGGGGCGAGTTCGCGCACGCGCTCGATCTCAGCCGGGTAAGTGGCACCCACCACCAAGCCCAGCTGTCCGTTCAAGTTCCAGGGGCCTTGGGCCAGTTGGGCGATGTGTTCGTACAAACGTGGCTGGCCATCCACCGAGGCCAGGCGCTGGTTTTGCAAATCATCACCGCCAGGGTTGGAGGTGCGGCACAACAAAAACGCGCCTTTGCCGTGGTACTTGAGATAAGGGGCCACCGAGTCCCAGCCCATGAAGGGCGACAGGGTCACGGCGTCGGCCCCATAGCGTTCAAAGGCTTCTTTGGCGTACTGCTCGGCCGTGGAGCCAATGTCGCCGCGCTTGGCGTCCAGGATGATGGGCACATGGGGGGCCACACGGCGCATGTGCTCCATCAGGCGTTCGAGCTGGCCTTCGGCACGGTGCGCCGCAAAGTAGGCGATTTGCGGCTTGAAGCTGCTGACCAGATCGGCTGTGGCGTCGACGATGCGGGCGCAAAAGTCGTAGATCTTGTTGGCGTCGCCCTTGTAGGCGGCGGGGAACTTGGTGGGTTCGGGGTCCAGGCCCACGCAGAGCATGGAGCCGTTTTGGCGCTCAGCGGCGCGCAGCATGTCGAGGAAGGTCATGTATCGATTTTAAAGCCCGTCTAAGATGCTGCCCATGCACAAGCTCTCACCGCGTCAATGGACCCTTCTGGTTTTGCTCACCTTAGTTTGGGGGGTCAATTGGCCCGTCATGAAGCTGGGGGTCACGGGTTTCCCACCACTGACCTTCCGCATGATGTGCTTGTGGCTGGGCGTGCCCATTTTGGGCATGGCGCTGGTGATCATGAAGGTGCCTTTTCGAATTCCGCGCGCCCACTGGCGGGAGCTGTTGGTGCTGGCGGTGTTCAACATGTTCATTTGGCAAGCGCTGATCATCGTGGCGGTGCAATCGCTCTCCAGCGGACGGGCGGCAATTTTGGGTTACACCATGCCCATGTTTTCGGCCCTATTGGGGGCCTGGGTGTTTGGCGATCAGCTGGCCAAGCGGTCGTGGGCTGGGGTGGCTGCGGCCAGCTTGGGGGTGGTTTTGCTGCTCTGGCATGAATTGTCCAACCTCAGCGGCCGCCCAGCGGGCGTGTTACTGGCCTTGGCCGCTGCCAGCAGTTGGGCATTGGGCACGCAATTGCTGCGGCGCACCCGCATACCTGTGCCAACTTTGGCCATCTCGTTTTGGATGACGCTGATGACGGCCGTGGTCATCAGCTTGCTGGCCGTGGGGCTGGAGCGTGAGCGTTGGATCAGTCCATCGCCCAGCAACTGGTTTGCCATCGTGTTCAATGCGGTGCTGGTCTTTGGCTTTGCGCATGCCGCCTGGTTTTATCTGGCCCGCAGTTTGCCGCCCGTGGCCTCCACGCTGAGTGTGATGTTGATTCCGGTGTTGGGCGTGTTCAGTGGGGCGCTTTGGCTGAACGAAATTTTGCACTGGCAAGACTGGGCGGCGGTGGGCTTGATGACCGCCTCCATTGCTTTTGTGCTGTGGCCCGCCAAAAAACAATCGGTCTGATCTGATGTCTCTAGGCCGATCGCGGCGCAGCAAGCGCCAAACCGTTCACCAAGCCGGTTGCAGTGCAGCAAAACCTTTGGGGGCCAAGCTGGACTTGTCAAAGGTCACGATCTCGTAGGCATCGGGTTGGGCCAGCATCGCGCGCAACAATTGGTTGTTCATGGCGTGGCCCGAGCGGAAGGCGCTGTAGGCGGCCAGCAGGGGTTTTCCCACGATGTACAGGTCGCCCATGGCGTCGAGGATTTTGTGCTTGACGAATTCGTCGTCGTAGCGCAAACCGTCTGAATTCAGCACTTTGTAGTCGTCCATGACGATGGCGTTGTCCAAACCACCGCCCAAGGCCAAGCCGTTGGCGCGCATCATTTCCACGTCTTTGGTGAATCCAAAGGTGCGGGCACGCGCGATGTCTCGCGAGTAAACGCCCTCAGACATGTCGAACACCACCTGCTGGCCGGTCGAGTCGACGGCGGGGTGTCTGAAGTCGATCTCAAAGCTGAGTTTGTAGCCATGAAAGGGCTCGAGTTTGGCCCATTTGATGTTGTTGCCCTCGCCTTCGCTGACCTGCACGGGCTTGAGCACACGCAAAAAGCGCTTGGGCGCGTTCTGCTCCACGATGCCCGCGCTTTGCAACAAGAAGACAAACGACGAGGCCGAACCGTCCAAAATTGGCACTTCCTCGGCGGTGATGTCCACATACAGGTTGTCAATGCCCAGACCAGCGCATGCCGACATCAGGTGTTCCACCGTGAAGACTTTGGCCTGGCCCACCGAGATGGTCGAGGCCAGCCGTGTGTCGGTGACCGATTCAGCCCGAACGGGGATGTCCACCGGCTCGGGCAAGTCCACCCGCCGAAAGACGATGCCGGTGTCGGGCGCAGCCGGACGCAGGGTCAATTCGACCCGCTGGCCACTGTGCAAACCCACGCCAACGGCCTGGGTCAGGGTTTTGAGGGTACGTTGAGCGAGCATTGGGGCATTTTAATTCGGACGATCTTGTCGTGTGCGGACAAGGTATTCAAGAAATCTTGGGACTTGTCCATTCAGGCGGCCATCAGCCGAAAAAAAAAGCCAGACCAGCAGGTCGCTGGTCTGGCCCGGGTCCACATCGCCCGCCGGGCGAATGGATCAGTCTGCTTGCTTGCGCAAGAAAGCCGGGATTTCGATGTCATCCATGCCGGCATTGGCCATGCCGTCCACACGCGCGGCGGCATGGGTGCGGTTGCTGCGCCAGATGGCCGGGGTGTTCATGCCTGCAGCGCCCAAGGCAGCAGTTACGCCCATTGGCGAGGCCACCGCCTCTTGCCCACCCATCATGAAGGGGGCGTTGTCGGTGCCGGTGCGCAGCACTTGCAAAGGAGGCGCTGTGCGACGCGCACCGGCCTTGGCCAAGCCTGTGGCCACCACGGTCACGCGGATCTGGTCGCCCAGGCTTTCGTCGTAAGCGGTGCCATAAATGACATGCGCATCTTCCGAGGCACAGTCGCGGATGGTGTTCATGGCTTGCTTGGATTCAGACAGCTTCAAGGAACCCTTGGCGGCGCTGATCAAAACCAGCACGCCACGGGCGCCCTTGAGGTCGACGCCTTCGAGCAACGGGCAAGCCACGGCTTGCTCGGCCGCGATGCGTGCGCGGTCAGGGCCGCTGGCGGCTGCGGTGCCCATCATGGCTTTGCCCGGCTCACCCATGACGGTGCGCACGTCTTCAAAGTCGACGTTCACATGGCCGGGCACGTTGATGATTTCGGCAATGCCGCCCACGGCGTTTTTCAACACATCGTTGGCGTGCGAGAAGGCCTCGTCTTGGGTCATGTCTTCACCACCGGGCAATTCCAGCAGCTTTTCATTGAGCACCACGATCAGCGAGTCCACGCTGGCTTCGAGTTCCTTCATGCCTTCGTCGGCATTGTCCATGCGGCGCTTGCCTTCAAAGTCGAAAGGCTTGGTGACCACGCCGACAGTCAAAATGCCCATCTCTTTGGCGATCTTGGCAATGACAGGCGCTGCGCCGGTGCCGGTGCCGCCGCCCATGCCAGCCGTGATGAACAACATGTGCGCACCTTCAATGGCCGAGCGGATGTCGGCTTCAGCGGCTTGCGCGGCTTCACGGCCTTTGTCAGGCTTGCTGCCTGCGCCCAGACCGGTTTGGCCCAGTTGCACAAAACGGTGTGCGGCGCTGCGTGCCAGGGCTTGTGCGTCGGTGTTCGCGCAAATGAATTCCACGCCTTGAACCTGGCGCTCGATCATGTGCTCCACGGCATTGCCGCCGCCGCCGCCCACCCCGATCACTTTGATCTGGGTGCCTTGGTTGAATTCCTCTGTTTGGATCATTTCGATGGTCATGTTACTTCTCCTAAATGGTTTGCAGTTGCCTGAAAATTTTCTAAATTCGTTTTGTTGTTGGGGTGTGTTATCAACATCGCAGCGGCCTGGTCAGAGGTGGGCTGCTTCTGGCCTGAAAAATCTGTGTCCAGTTCATCAGAAGTTCCCCACGATAAAGTCTTTGAATCGGCCAAAAGCGTTGTTCACCGAACTCTTCTTTTGGGTCACCTTGTAGCCGCGCAGGCGGGCCAAGCGAGCCTCTTCGAGCAGCCCCATCACAGTCGCTGCGCGCGGCTGGCTGACCATGTCGGCCAAACCGCCTGAATACTTGGGCAAGCCCCGGCGCACCGGCTTGAGGAAAATGTCCTCGCCCAATTCGATCATGCCCGGCATGACCGCGCTGCCGCCCGTGAGCACAATGCCCGAAGACAGCACTTCTTCGTAGCCCGACTCGCGGATGACCTGGTGCACCAGCGAGAAAATTTCTTCGATGCGCGGCTCGATCACGCCAGCCAAGGCCTGGCGGCTGAGCATGCGTGGTCCCCGATCACCCAAGCCCGGCACTTCCACCTGGGCGTCCGGGTCGGCCAGCAATTGCTTGGCGTAACCGCTTTCGACCTTGATGTCTTCGGCATCCTTCGTTGGCGTGCGCAAGGCCATGGCAATGTCGCTGGTGATCAAGTCACCGGCAATCGGGATGACGGCCGTGTGGCGGATGGAGCCGTTGGCAAAAATCGCCACGTCGGTCGTGCCCGCGCCGATGTCCACACACACCACACCCAGCTCGCGCTCGTCTTCGGACAACACGGCCAGGCTCGACGACTGGGGATTGAGCAGCAGCTGGTCCACTTCGAGGCCGCAGCGGCGCACACACTTGATGATGTTTTCGGCAGCGCTTTGGGCGCCGGTGACGATGTGCACCTTGGCTTCCAGGCGCATGCCGCTCATGCCGATGGGCTCTTTGACCTCTTGGCTGTCGATGACGAACTCTTGGGGGGCCACCAACAGCAGTCGCTGGTCGCTGGAGATGTTGATGGCCCGTGCCGTCTCCATCACGCGGGCCAGATCGGCCTGGGTGACTTCCTTGTCCTTGATGGCCACCATGCCACTGGAGTTGATGCCCCGAATGTGGCTGCCCGTGATCCCCACATTCACACGGGTGATCTTGCAGTCGGCCATCAACTCGGCTTCTTTGAGCGCTTGCTGGATGCTTTGCACCGTCGCATCGATGTTGACCACCACACCACGCTTGAGACCATTGCCCGGGGCGATGCCCAGCCCGGCAATCTTGAGCTGACCGTCGGCCATGACCTCGGCCACAACGGCCATGACCTTGGACGTTCCGATGTCCAGGCCCACGACCAGATCTTTGTACTCTTTTGCCATTTCAACCACCGTTTCCGTTTATTTCCTGTGCCTTGATCACTCAAGGCTTTTTCTTGTTGTCTGCATCCACCGTGCTCACGCCGTGCAAACGCAAGGCATAACCATCCTTGTGGCGCAAATCCGCACTCGCCAAAGCAGATGACCCGCGCCCATAGCGTGCCGTGACCTGTTTGAGCGTTGTCAAAAACACATCCAGTCTTTGCAAAATTTCAGCGCTGCCGCCTCGGCCCAGCTCAATCTGAGCGCCGTGTTGTGTTTGCACCCGCCAACTTCCCCGGGGGGTCAGCTCCAAGATCTCGATTTGCATGTCCATCGCCTGAAAACGCGGGCTCAAAGCCAAGTACATTCCAGCCACGGTGTGCGACTCGGCCTCAGGTCCCCTCATGCGCGGCAGACGCTCCGCGTCGGCATCGTCCAAACTGGCCTCAAACACTTGGCCTTGCTCGTTGATCAAGGTGCCTGCATCTTCATCGCCCCACAAGGCCATGGGTCGGTGCTCCAGCAAGACCGCCCGCAAACGGTTCGGAAATTCGCGGTGCACCACCGCCACACGCACCCAAGGTACCGCCTCAAAAGCTTGGCGGGTCTTCGCCAGATCGATGGTGAAAAAATTACCTTCCAACTTGGGCAAAACATTCGTGCGGAACGCAAACGCATTGTTTCGACTCACCTCACCTTGAACCGTGATCGTTTGCAAAGCAAAGCTGGGGTGACGGATCAGCCACCATGCCCCGCTGCCCAAAGCCAACAGCACAAACACAGTCACCAGCAAAGCGGTGGCCATGTTCATGAGCCGGACATCGGCAGGCAAGGGCATGGGTTTGTTCACGCAGCAGCCCCCGCGTAATCCAGCGCAGCATCGGCCAGCAAATGGCGGCACAGCGCTTCGTAAGGCATGCCGTTGGCCGCTGCCGACATGGGCACCAGCGAATGTCCCGTCATGCCGGGCGAAGTGTTAATTTCCAGCAAATAGGGCTGGCGGGTGCGGCCATCGATCATCACGTCGATGCGGCCCCAGCCCCTGCACCCCAGCGCTTGGTAAGCCTTGACCACGAGGGCCTGAATGGCCGCTTCTTCCTGAGCGGGCAAGCCACAGGGCACCAGGTACTGCGTGTCGTCGGTGAAGTACTTGTTTTGGTAGTCGTAATTGCCCTCGGGGGCCACGATGCGGATCACGGGCAAAGCGCGGGCTTCATCGCCTGCGCCCAGCACTGGGCAAGTGACCTCGTCGCCCACAATGCACTGCTCGCACAGGATGTCGTGATCGCAAGCGGCTGCAGCGCGCAAAGCGGCGTGCAGCTCTTCGGCCCGCACCACCTTGCTCACACCAATGGACGAGCCTTCTCGAGCGGGCTTGACGATCAGGGGCAAGCCCAAGGTTTCGATCAGGTCTTCGGCCGACAAGTTGTCGATTTGCGTGGGGTGAACCAGCACATGGCGTGGCACCGGCAAACCCTCGGCCTGCCAAACACGCTTGGTCATGACCTTGTCCATGGCGATGCTTGACGCCATCACACCGGAGCCCGTGTAGGGAATGCCCATCAACTCCAGCGCGCCCTGCACTGTGCCGTCTTCACCAAAGCGGCCATGCAGCGCAATGAAGCAGCGCTTGAAGCCATCCTTTTTGAGTTCGCTCAGTTCTCGCTCGGCCGGGTCGAAGGCGTGGGCGTCAACCCCCGCAGAGCGCAAAGCCTGGAGCACGCCCTGGCCCGACATGAGGGAAACTTCGCGCTCCGCAGAGCGCCCGCCCATCAGCACGGCCACTTTGCCCCAGTTCATCAGCATGGCGTTGTGTGTCATGCGATCACCTCTTTGGCCGCATCTTTGACGGCACCGCCCAAGGCCACCACCTGCGCAGGCGTGCCACCAATGGAGCCCGCGCCCATGCAAATGAGCACATCGCCATGGCGTGCGTTGTTCATCACAGCTTGCGGCATATCGGCAATCGCGTCCACAAAGACGGGCTCGACCTTGCCTGCAACGCGCAGCGCCCGGGCCAGCGAACGCCCGTCGGCGGCGACGATGGGCGCTTCGCCTGCGGCATAGACCTCGGACAGCAGCACGCTGTCGCAGCCCTGGCCGATGACTTTCACAAAGTCTTCAAAACAATCTCGCGTGCGGCTGTAGCGGTGTGGCTGAAAAGCCAGTACCAAACGGCGGCCCGGAAAAGCGCCTCTGGCTGCGGCCAGTGTGGCCGCCATCTCGACCGGGTGGTGACCATAATCGTCGATGACCGTGAAGCGGCCTTGACCATCGGCCGTAGCCACTTCGCCATACCGCTGGAAACGGCGTCCCACGCCCTTGAATTGGGCCAGAGCGCGTTGCACAGCCTCATCCTCCACACCCAACTCAACAGCCACGGAAATCGCTGCCAGGGCATTGAGCACGTTGTGCTCACCGGGCAAGTTCAGCACGATGGGCAAGTCGGGCATGGTCACGCCGTTGCGTCTTTGCACCGTGAAGTGCATTTGTCCGTTTTGAGCCCGCACGTCCACTGCGCGCACTTGGGCGCCTTCGTTCAGGCCATAGGTGGTCACGGGGCGGGCGATGTTGTCCACGATGGACTGAACACCGGGGTCGTCCGAGCACACAATGGCTGTGCCGTAAAACGGCATGCGGTGCAGGAATTCGACAAAGGCGGCCTTGAGCTTGGCCAAGTCGTGGCCATAGGTTTCCATGTGGTCGGCGTCGATGTTGGTCACCACCGCCATCACGGGCAACAGGTTCAAAAACGAAGCATCCGACTCGTCGGCTTCCACCACGATGTAGTCACCCGTGCCCAGCTTGGCATTGGCGCCTGCGCTGTTCAAGCGGCCACCAATCACAAAGGTCGGGTCCAGCCCGGCCTCGGCCAACACACTGGCCACCAAACTGGTGGTGGTGGTTTTGCCATGTGTACCTGCAATGGCGATGCCTTGCTTCATGCGCATGAGCTCGGCGAGCATCACGGCGCGCGGCACGATGGGGATGTGGCGCGCCCGTGCGGCCAGAACCTCGGGGTTGTCGGCTTTCACAGCGGTCGATGTGACCACGGCATCGGCGTCTTGGACGTTGCCCGCGCTGTGGCCCACATGGGTGGCAATGCCCAAAGCCGACAGGCGCTGCAGCGTGGCGCTGTCGGACAAATCGGAGCCGGAAATTTGGTAACCCAGATTGAGCAACACTTCGGCAATGCCGCTCATGCCGGAGCCGCCCACACCGATGAAATGAATTTTTCGGATGGCGTGTTTCATGCCGCCAACTCCTCACAAGCCATCACAACCTCCCTGGTCGCATTTGTTTTTTTCTGTGCGTGGGCTTTTTGTGCCACGTCTTGCAATGTGTCGCGGCTCAAGGCCGTCAGGCGCTCGGCCAGGTTTTGCGCGGTCAACTCGGCTTGAGGCACCAACCAGCCGCCACCTGATGCCACCAAAAACTGCGCATTGGTGGTCTGATGGTCATCGACCGCGAACGGAAACGGCACATACAAGGCGGCCACACCCACTGCCGCCAACTCGGTCACGGTGCTGGCCCCTGCGCGGCAGATCACCAGATCAGCCTGGGCAAACGCTGTGGCCGTGTCGTCGATGAACGGGGTCAATTCGGCCTGCACCCCTGCAGCCGCGTAGTTGGCCCGCAGCGCGTCAATTTGTTTGGCCCCGCTTTGGTGAATGACCTGTGGGCGTGAGGCCTCTGGCATCAAGGCCAGGGCCTGCGGCACGATGTCGTTCAGGGCTTTGGCCCCCAAGCTGCCGCCCACCACCAACACACGCAAGGCGCCGCTGCGTCCGGCAAAGCGCTCGGCGGGTGTGGCCTGCTGCGTGAAAGCACGGCGCAAGGGGTTGCCGACCCATTGCCCGGTTTTGAAGACGCCAGGGAAGGCGGTGAACACGCGATCGGCCAATTGGGCCAGCACCTTGTTGGCCAAGCCCGCCACCGAGTTCTGTTCGTGCAGCACCAAAGGCTTGCTCCACAAGCTGGCCATCATGCCGCCTGGAAAAGTGATGTAGCCGCCCAGACCCAGCACCACATCGGGCTTGACCCGGCGCACCACCTGCAAGCTTTGCCAGAATGCACGCAACAGCCGCAGCGGCAACAAGGCCAGCGTTTGCAGACCTTTGCCTCGCACGCCGCCAAAAGCGACCGGCTCGAAGGCAAAGCCACGCGCGGGCACCAAGGCTTGCTCCATGCTGCCCGGCGCTCCCAACCAATGCACTTGCCAGCCCGCGTCGCGCAGAGCTTCGGCCACGGCCAAACCCGGGAAAATGTGGCCGCCTGTGCCGCCCGCCATGACCAATGCCGTTTTGACCTTGTTTGTCATGGCCGGCCTCCACGCATCATTTGTTTGTTCTCGGCGTCGATGCGCAGTACGATCGCAATCGCGATCAGGTTCAGCATGATGGCCGAGCCGCCATAGCTCATCAACGGCAAGGTCAGGCCCTTGGTGGGCAAGGCCCCCAAGTTCACGCCCATGTTGATGAAGGCCTGAAAACCGATCCAGATGCCCACGCCTTGCGCAACCAGGCCAGAAAACACTTTTTCCAACGCAATGGCTTGGCGCCCAATCACCATGATGCGTCGGCTGAGCCACAGGAACAAGCCAATCACCAGCGTCAAGCCCACCAGGCCAAACTCTTCTCCGATCACGGCCAACAAAAAGTCGGTGTGCGCCTCAGGCAACCAGTGCAGCTTTTCCACGCTTCCGCCCAAGCCCACGCCCCAGACTTCACCTCGTCCAATGGCGATCAAAGAGTGTGTCAACTGGTAGCCCTTGCCCAAGGCGTGCTCAGCACTGAAGGGGTCGAGGTAGGCAAAAATCCTCTCCCGCCGCCAAGGCGACTCAGCGATCATGATCACGAAGGCCAGGATCAGAATGCCCAAGATCAGGAAGAACATCCGGGCGTTCACGCCGCCCAGGAACAAAATGCCCATGGCGATGGTGGCGATCACCATGAACGCGCCCATGTCCGGCTCGGCCAGCAAGAACACGCCCGCCAGGCCCACCGCAGCGCCCATCGGCAGCACGGCTTTGAAGAATTTTTCCTTCACGTCCATCTTGCGCACCATGTAATCGGCGGCATAAATGATGGTGGCCAGCTTGGCCAACTCAGATGGCTGGAAGTTCATGACGCCAAAGGAAATCCAGCGGCGTGCGCCGTTGACACCTTTGCCGATAAAGGGAATCAGCACCAACGCCAGCAAGATGAGCGACAACACAAACAAGGGCCGAGCGACTTTTTCCCAAGTCTCCATCCGCACCTGAAAGGCCAGCAAGGCCATGATGCAGCCCACCGTCATGGAGATCACATGGCGGGTGAGGAAATGGGTGTGGCTGTAACGCGAAAAACGTGGGTTGTCTGGCATCGCGATCGAGGCCGAGTACACCATGACCATGCCCCACAGCAACAAGGCCACCACCACCCAGACCAAGGCCTGATCCACGCTTTGTATGCGGGCTGGACGACCATTGGCGCGGCCACCCGCGCCATAGTCCCCCAGGTTGACCGGCAAACCTTGCGCGCCCGACCATGCCCCGCCGAGGAACCCGCCTGTGACGCGCTGGAGCAGGCCAGCCGCCGACTGCTGCAGGCGTTGCGGGAATGTGATGGCTTCGCTCACAGCCCCCCCTCCATGGCCACACCTGCCGCTTCGGCCAAGTTGGAAACGGCCTGGACAAACACCTCGGCACGGTGGCCGTAGTTGTCAAACATGTCAAAGCTCGCGCAAGCGGGCGACATCAAGACCGCATCGCCGCTGCGGGCCATGGCCGCAGCTTGCGTGACAGCGGCGTGCATGTCGGCGGCGTCGTGCAACGGCACGTCCGTGCCTTGCAATGCTTCGCGGATGAGGTGAGCGTCACGTCCAATCAAGACCACGCCCCGGGCAAAGCGTTTGACGGGCTCGGCCAAGGGCGAGAAGTCTTGGCCCTTGCCGTCCCCACCCAAAATGACCACCACGCGACGGTCTGCGCCCAATCCCTGCAAGGCGGCCACGGTGGCGCCCACGTTGGTGCCCTTGCTGTCGTCAAAAAATTCCACTTCACTGATGATGGCCACCGGCTCGACACGGTGCGGCTCACCCCGGTATTCGCGCAAGCCATAGAGCATGGGACCCAAGGCGCAACCCGCGCTGCTGGCCAAGGCCAAAGCGGCAAGCGCATTGACCGCGTTGTGGCGGCCGCGGATGCGCAAGGCGTCAGCGGGCATCAGGCGCTGGATGTGAAGCTCTTCGGCTACATCTTTGCGGCGGCGGCGTGTTTCATCGGCCTCGAGGGCGCGTACCAGCCAGGTCATGCCGTGCGTGACTTCGATGCCGAAGTCACCCGGACGCTGGGGCATGTCACCACCAAACAGCACTGCAGCGCGCTCAACAGGCTTTTGCAACTTCACGCGCACAGGCTCGGGCCGCATGGCCATGACCTGTGGGTCTTCGCGGTTGAGCACCATCAGGGCCTGTGCGCCAAAAATGCGGGCTTTGGCAGCGGCATAGGCGTCTATGCTGCCGTGCCAGTCCAGGTGGTCCTGCGAGATGTTCAGCACCGTGGCGGCGGTCGGCTCAAAACCTTCGCTGCTGTCGAGCTGGAAGCTCGACAGCTCCAACACCCACACCTGGGGCAGCGCGCGGGCCATGGGGTCTTGCACGACCGCAGGTACAGGCAGCGGCTGCTCTGCCTCGGTCTCGCCGTCGAGGCTGTCCAGCGTCTCGCCTGCATCGGCCGTCTCGCTTGTGGACGCATCCTGAGGTGATACGGGGCTGACCGATTGCTGGGCAATGGTCACCGATGGCGGCTCACTGAGCAGATCTTGGTTTTCAAGTTCAGCGGCAGCGCGCTCAGCTGCTTCTTGCTCGACTTGAACTTGCGCTTGCGCCATCGCTTCGGTCAAGGTGTCGAGCAGCGTGGGGCCAATGTTGCCCGCCACTTTCACGGTTTTACCCGCACGCGCGACCAGTTGCCCCGTCAAAGACGTGACCGTGGTCTTGCCGTTGGTGCCGGTGATGGCCAGAACCTGTGGGGCATAGCCAAAACGGGCCTTCAAATCGTGCAAACCCGCGGCGAACAAGCTCAGCTCGCCGCCTTGCCACAAGCCCATGCTGCGGGCTGCATCCACCACGGGGGCCACCACCTCAGGGGCCAGGCCCGGGCTGCGGAACACCGCACGCACCGATGTGCCTTCGACCAGGCTGGCCTCAAAGGTGCCCGGCACAAAACGCACCGCAGGCCACTCAGCTTGCAAAGCGGCCAACTGTGGCGGCGTCTCACGCGTATCGGCCACGGTCACGTCAGCCCCGTCGTGCGCGCACCAACGGGCCATCGCCAGGCCCGAAGCACCCAAACCGAGAATCAGAACGTGTTGACCTTGGAGCTGCATGGCTTACCTCAGCTTCAGGGTCGACAAGCCGACCAGACACAGCAGCATGGTGATGATCCAGAAACGCACGACGACTTGCGTTTCCTTCCAGCCGCTCTTTTCAAAATGGTGGTGCAAGGGCGCCATCTTCAGGATGCGGCGGCCTTCACCGTATTTTTTCTTGGTGTATTTGAAGTAAGTCACCTGCGCCATCACCGACAGGGCTTCGACCACAAAGATGCCGCCCATGATGGCCAGCACGATTTCGGCCCGAACAATGACCGCAATGGTGCCCAGTGCTGCGCCCAGCGCCAGCGCACCCACATCACCCATGAAGACCTGGGCCGGGTGGGTGTTGAACCACAAAAACGCCAAACCCGCACCCGCCATGGCAGCGCAAAAAATCAGCAACTCGCCCGAACCCGGAATGTAAGGAAAGAACAAGTACTTGGAATACACGGCGCTGCCCGTGACGTAGGCAAACACACCCAGCGCCGAGCCCACCATGACCACCGGCATGATGGCCAAGCCGTCCAAACCGTCCGTGAGGTTGACCGCATTGCTGGACCCCACGATGACCAGATAGGTCAGAACCACAAAGCCCAGCACGCCCAGCGGGTAGGTGATCTCTTTGAAGAAGGGCACCTGCAAGCCGGCCTTCAGGGGCAAGCTCACTTCAAAGCCCGACATGACCCACTGAACAAACAAGTCCAACACCCGCGCATTGGAGTTTTCGGAAATGCTGAACACCAAACACAATGCGGCCATCAGGCCAATGACCGATTGCCAGAAGTACTTCTCGCGTGAGCGCATGCCTTCGGGATCTTTGTTGACCACCTTGCGCCAATCGTCGACCCAGCCAATGGCACCAAAGCCCAGGGTCACAATCAATACGATCCAGACAAATCGGTTGGACAGGTCAAACCACAACAAAGTGGAGATGGCGATCGACAACAAGATGAGCACACCACCCATGGTGGGTGTGCCGCTTTTGGACAGGTGCGATTCCATGCCGTAGCCGCGGATGGGTTGGCCGATCTTGAGCGAAGTCAAGCGGCGTATAACCCAAGGGCCTGCGGCCAGGCCGATCAAGAGCGCCGTCATGGCGGCCATCACCGCGCGGAAGGTGATGTATTGAAAAACACGCAAAAAGCCCCACTCGGGGGACAAACTTTGCAACCATTGGGCCAAGCTAAGCAGCATGGAACCCCCCTTTTTTATTGTTTTGACTGTTCTTGTCTTCGCCCCGTGACAGCAGGGCTTGCACCACGCGTTCCATCTTCATGAAACGCGAACCTTTGACGAGCACGCTCTGAAAACCATCCACTTGCGCCGTGACAAAAGACAGCAAACTGTCCATGTCCTCGAAGTGCCGTGCTGCACCAAATGCCTGCGCGCTGTGCACACACAAGTCACCCAGGGTGAACAACGCTTCGATGCCGCGCTCGGCCGCATAGGCCCCCACCTCGGCATGGAATTCGGGGCCTTGGTTACCCACTTCGCCCATGTCGCCCAGCACCAGCAAACGCGGTGCAGGCAACTCGGCCAAAACGTCAATGGCGGCGCGCACCGAGTCGGGGTTGGCGTTGTAGGTGTCGTCGACCAAGGTGATTTCGTTTGCAGCCGATGGCAGGACCAACGCCCGCGAGCGGCCTTTGACCGGCTCAAACGCCACCAGACCCTGGGCCACGGCGGCCAGGGGCAGCCCTGCGGCCAAGGCGCAAGCCGTAGCGGCCAAGGCATTTTTGACGTTGTGGCGCCCGGCGATGTGCAGGTGCACGGGCGCAGTGCCCTCAGCGGTTTTGAGGGTGAACTGCCATGCACCCGACTGCCAGACCACCACAGCGGCCCGCACATCGGCGTCAGAGGCTGAGGCCATGGCAAAGCAGCGCTGCGCCCGCTGACCTGACAGCGCGCGCCACACAGGGGTGAATGCTTCGTCGGCTGGAAACACCGCCACCCCCTCAGGTGGCAAGGCTTGCAAGACGGCACCGTTTTCATGCGCCACCGCCTCCACCGTGCCCATGAACTCCTGGTGCTCGCGCTGCGCGTTGTTGACCAAGGCCACAGTGGGCTGGGCCAATTTGGCCAAGTAGGCGATTTCGCCTGGGTGGTTCATGCCCAGCTCGACCACGGCGATGCGGTGGTGGGCGCGCAAATTGAACAAGGTCAAGGGCACACCAATGTCGTTGTTCAAGTTGCCCTGGGTCGACAAA
Source organism: Limnohabitans sp. Bal53 (assembly GCF_003063355.1). GTDB lineage: Bacteria > Pseudomonadota > Gammaproteobacteria > Burkholderiales > Burkholderiaceae_C > Limnohabitans_A. Next base: position 619,635 of record NZ_NESH01000001.1, read on the forward strand.
GCGTCGTCCCCTGCATGGGCGCGCAAGATGGCTGCGATCATTTGCGTCACGGTGGTTTTGCCGTTACTGCCGGTCACAGCGATCAGCGGCAAACTGAACTGCGCACGCCAACCCGCGGCCAACTCACCCAAAGCGATGCGCGCATCGGGCACCACCAGCGCGGGCAAGCCGTGCGCCGCAGCTTGCGCCTCGCCAGAGGCTTCGCACACCACGGCCACTGCGCCTTGCGCCTTGGCTTGAGCCATGAACGCATTGCCATCAAATCGCTCACCGCGCAAGGCCACAAACAGGTCGCCCGCTTGCAGGCTGCGGCTGTCGGTGTGCACCCGGTCGGCCACCACTGCCTGCACATTCACGCCGCGCGCCTGACTCAGCCAACTCAGGGCGAGCGTCAAACTCAGCTTCATGGACACAACGGCGTTCATGCGCTCACCTCCTGGCCCTGAGCAGCGCGTTGCTGCAAAGCGGCGCGGGCTTGCGCTACATCCGAAAACGGGTGGCGCACGCCCATGATCTCTTGCTCGCTCTCGTGGCCTTTGCCTGCCACCAGCACCACGTCTTGCGCGGCAGCCTGGGCCACCGCTTCGGCAATGGCCTGTGCACGGTCGAGTTGAATACGGGCCGATGGTGGGCGGCTCAAACCTTGGACCATCGCGGCCACAATCGCCTCGGGCGATTCGGTGCGGGGGTTGTCGCTGGTCAACACCACTTGGTCGGCACCCGCTTCGGCGGCTGCAGCCATCAAGGCCCGCTTGCTGGCATCGCGGTCACCACCACAGCCCAGCACACACCACAGTCGACCACCCCGCAGCGCGGCATGTGAACGCAATGCAGCCAGCGCCTGGGTGATGGCGTCGGGCGTGTGCGCATAGTCCACGACCACCAGCGGGCTTGTCACGTCCAGTCGATCCTCCGACAGATCCAAGGCCACGCGCTCCATGCGGCCAGGCACTGCCGTCAGCTGCGCACAGGCCTGCACCGCTTGCGCCAAATCAAAACCCAGAGCGCGCAAGCTGCCGATCACGCCCAGCAGGTTGTCCATGTTGTAGTCGCCCATCAAACCCGTGTGCAGGGTCTGAATGGTCTGACCTTCGATCACCTCAAAAGCCAAACCCTGTCCACTGGACAAGGCGCGCGCTTGCAAACGGGCAGGGCCGCGCCGTGAGCAAGTCCAGACGTCGAGCGGTCCGCCTTGCAACTGCTGGGCCAACAAAGCGCCTTGGGCATCGTCGATGTTGATGACGGCCGACTGCAAACCGGGCCAAGCAAACAAAGCCGCCTTGGCCGACCAATAGCTGGTCATGTCGCCGTGGTAGTCCAGATGGTCCTGGGTGAAGTTGGTGAACACCGCCACGCGAATACGGGTGCCATCCAGACGGTGCTCGGCCAATCCGATGGAAGAAGCCTCTATCGCGCAGTGCGTCACGCCGTCCTGCGCGAACTGCCAGAACTGACGCTGCAGCAGCACAGGGTCGGGCGTGGTCATGCCGGTGCTGACCAGATCAGGCAGGCGCCCCACGCCCAAGGTGCCCACCAGCCCGCAGGCTTGTTGCAACACGGGTGAAGACAGCGCCTGCGCCAGCCACCAGGCCGTCGATGTTTTGCCGTTGGTGCCTGTGACCGCCAACACCTGCAAAGCGTGGCTGGGGTGTTCGTAGTAGGCATCGGCCACCCAAGCGGTTTGAGGCTTGAGGCTGGGCATACAAGCCATGGCCTCTGGGTCGGGACTCTGCAACGCATTGAGCCAAGGCGCGTGTCCAGCCTCTTCCATCAGGCAGGCGCTGGCGCCTTGCGCCAAGGCCTGCGCCAGGTACCGCCGCCCATCGCTGGCCGCTCCTGGCCAGGCAATGAAACCGTCACCCGGCTGCACCAAGCGGCTGTCGGTGCGCAGCTCGCCCGTCACGCGGGTGCGCAACCAGCGGGCTGCTTCCTGAGCGCTGTGCAGGGTGCGCATCAGAACGACTCCTCGACCGCTTGGGCCACGATCTGGGGCTTGACCGCCATATCGGGCTGCACGCCCATCAGGCGCAGGGTTTGCTGCACCGTCTGGCTGAACACGGGCGCAGCCACGGCACCGCCGAAGTAAACGCCGTTCGAAGGTTCATCGATCATCACGGCCACCACAATTCGAGGCTGCTCTACTGGAGCGATGCCCACGAAAAAGCCACGGTATTTCTTACTGGCGTAGCCCTTGCCCTCTTGCTTGCGGGCCGTACCCGATTTGCCCCCCACCGAATAACCCATGGTCTGGGCTTTTTGTCCGGTGCCGCCAGGCCCTGCTGCCATCTGCAGCATCTTTCGCATGGCTTTGGCATTGGCAGCGCTGATCACGCGCGTGCCCTGCACCTGTTGCTCGGCTTTCATCATGGTGGCTGGCACGATTTCGCCGTCACGCGCAAACACGGTATAGGCGCGCGCCACTTGAAACAAACTACTCGACACGCCGTAGCCGTAGCTCATGGTCGCCTGTTCTACAGGGCGCCACGATTTGTAGGGCCGCAAACGGCCACTGACCACGCCGGGAAAGGGCAAGGCCGGTTTTTGCCCAAAACCCAACTCGGTGAACATCTCCCACATCTCGCGGGACTCCATTTGCATGGCGATCTTCACGGTGCCGACGTTGCTGGACTTCTGGATCACCTCGTTGACGCTCAGCATGCCGTAGGGGTGCACATCACTGATGGTCGAGCCGGTGATGTTGATGCGCCCCGGGGCGGTCTGGATCATCGTCTCGGGCTTGACCAAGCCCTGCTCCAGGGCCAGGGCCACAGTGAAGGGCTTCATGGTCGAGCCTGGCTCGAAGCTGTCGGTCAAGGCACGGTTGCGCAATTGCTCACCGCTGAGGTTGACGCGCCGCGATGGCGAATAGCTGGGGTAATTGGCCAGCGCCAGAATTTCGCCGGTCTGCGCATCCAGCACCACCACACTGCCCGCCTTGGCCTTGTGCTCCTTGACCGCATCGCGCAGGGTCTGGTAGGCATAAAACTGCACCTTGCTGTCAATGCTCAGCTGCAGGTCCTGCCCGTCGACTGGGTGCACGGTTTCTCCCACAGCTTCCACCACGCGGCCCAGTCGGTCCTTGATCACACGGCGCGAACCGGCCTGGCCCGCCAGCTGCTTTTGAAAAATCAGCTCCACACCCTCTTGGCCCTTGTCTTCCACATTGGTGAAGCCCACGATGTGTGCAGCCGCCTCCCCCTCGGGGTACAAGCGTTTGTATTCCTTGATGTCGTAGACACCCTTGATGCCCAGCGCCCGAATGTCCTTGACCACAGGCTCATCCATCTGACGGCGCAGCCAGACAAAGGTTTTTTCCTCGTCCTTGAGCTTGTATTCCAGCTCGGCGGGTGTCATCTCCAACAACCGGGCCAATTGCCGCAGCTTGACCGGGTCGCGCTCCACATCTTCTGGATTGGCCCAAATGCTCGGCGCCGGCACGCTGGAGGCCAGCAAGACCCCGTTGCGGTCAAGGACGCGGCCGCGGTTGGCGGGCAACTCCAAAGTGCGTGCAAAGCGCACCTCGCCTTGGCGAATAAAAAAGTCGTTGTCAATCACCTGCACATGGGCCGCACGACCCACCAGGCCCAGAAAACCCAGCGCCATGGCGGCCACGATCAGTTTGCTGCGCCAGACAGGGGTCTTACTGGCCAGCAAAGGGCTGGACGTCAATTGGACGCTGCGGCTGCGACTCACTGGGCAACTCCCGCAGCAGGCGTGGGCACTGCGCCAACGGAGGCACCCTGCGCATTGACGTACTGGGTAATGGCAGGAGATGCCGTGCGCATGTTCAATTGCTGACGGGCAATTTTCTCCACCCGCAAAGGCGTGGCTTGTGCGCGACGCTCCACTTCCAGGCGATCAAGGTCCACCTCGATGCGTTTGGTCTCTTTGCGGGCCGTCTCCAACCCCATGAACAAGCGGCGCGATTCGTAGTGGCTGTGCACCAGCCACAAGGCACTTGCCACGGTGGCCACCAGCAAGAGCAGGCTAACGCGGGTCATGCGGGGACCTCGGTGCGCTCGGCCATGCGCATGATGGCGCTGCGCGAGCGGGGGTTGCCGCGCACCTCTGTCTCGCTGGGTCGCACACGGCCGTGGGTCTTCAGGCGCATCTTGACCGGCTCAGCAAATGGCACGCGCCGATCCACCACCTCTTTGGAGTGCTTGGCCATGAACTGTTTGACGATGCGGTCTTCGAGCGAGTGGAAGCTGATGACCACCAATCGACCACCTGGCGCCAACACCCGCAAGCTGCCCTCTAGCGCCTGTTCGAGCTCTTCAAGTTCGGCATTGATGAAAATCCGAAAAGCCTGAAATGTCCGCGTTGCAGGGTTCTGGCCCGGCTCGCGGGTTTTGACCGTGTCAGCCACGAGCTGGGCCAAATCGGAGGTGCTTGAAATTGGGCCCCGTTCCTGTCGGCGAGCCACAAGCGCCTTTGCAATCTGAAAAGCAAACCGTTCTTCGCCATAGTCACGTATCACCTCCGTGATTTGATCCACCTCTGCGGTGGCCAGCCAGTCGGCCACACTCTGTCCGCGCGTGGTGTCCATGCGCATGTCTAGAGGGCCTTCAAAACGAAAAGAAAAACCCCTTTCGGGGCTGTCGATTTGGGGAGAGCTGATGCCCAAGTCCATCAAAACACCATCGACACTGCCTGCAGGCAGTTCACCGAGGTGCGAAAAGCCCTCGTGTCGGATAGCAAAACGGGTGTCCTCGATGCGCGCGGCCTCTGCAATCGCCTCAAGGTCCTTGTCAAAGGCCAGCAGTCGGCCCTGCGCCGACAAACGGGAAAGAATCAGGCGCGAATGGCCGCCTCGGCCAAATGTGGCGTCCACATAAGCACCGTCGGCTCCAGCCGAAGCCTCGAGCAGCTCGTCTACGGCTTCGTTCAAAAGCACGGTGGTGTGGGTCAGCGCGTTGTCGGTCATGGTGCTCAGAAAGAAAAGTCTTTGAACACATCAGGCATTTCGCCTTGCATGGCCTGTGCCTCTTGCGCGTCATAGGTGGCTTTGTCCCACAACTCAAAGTGGTTGCCCATGCCAAGCAGCATGGTGTCTTTGGCAATACCGGCGGCCTGGCGCAACTCAGGCGAGATCAGCACACGGCCTGTGCCATCCATCTCCACGTCCATCGCATTGCCCAAAAAGATGCGCTTCCACCACTGGGCAGACATGGGCAACTCGGCGATACGCTCACGGAACTTTTCCCACTCGGGGCGGGGGAACACCATCAGGCAGCCATGCGGGTGTTTGGTGATCGTCAGCTGGCCCAGCGCCGTGGCGCTCAAGACGTCACGGTGCCGGGTCGGCACAGACAGCCGCCCCTTGGCATCCAGACTCAGCGATGAAGCCCCTTGAAACACGACGAAGACCCTTTGGTGATGAAAAAGCACGTCAGTGGCACCAAATCCCACTTAATTGCACTTTTTTGCACTGTATCAGGAATTAGGGGCGTGATCATGGGTCTAGATCGATTTTTTTCAATGAAATCAAAGGCTTAGCACGCATTTTAAATCTCGAAAGAACTTGATTTTCGTTCTAAATTAAACACTTACGCGTCACACTGCAAGTAACATCTCAGGTAACAATAAAGGCAGAAAATTTAAAATCATTAAAGTCGAAACAACAACCGTGCCCGGTCAAACACCCATAAAAAAACCCCTTTGCAGGGGTTTTTTTATGGGTTGGCATCGGTACCGCTGTACTCAGTCGCCGAACATCTTTTGTTTGAGTTCACGCCGCTGCTGGGCTTCCAGCGACAAAGTGGCTGTGGGGCGTGCCAACAAGCGGCCCACACCAATGGCCTCCCCGGTTTCGTCGCAGAACCCATAATCGCCCGCATCGATGCGTTGGATGGATTGCTCGATCTTCTTGAGCAGCTTGCGTTCGCGGTCGCGGGTGCGCAACTCCAGTGCATGCTCTTCTTCGATGGTGGCGCGGTCTGCTGGATCGGGCACCACCACGGTGTCTTCGCGCAGGTGCTCGGTCGTCTGGCCGGCACTGGCCAAAATGTCTTGTTTGAGGTGGGTCAGCTTCAGGCGGAAATACGCCATTTGCTTGTCGTTCATGTACTCATCGTCAGACATGGCGAGGATCTCGGCGTCCGACAGCTCTTCGACTTTTTTGGTCTTCCAGTTGTTGGCCAGCTTGGGGTCCTTCTTGATCGGCGCAAAAGGCACCGAGACAGGTGCAGGTGCGGCACTGGGCAAGAAACTGGACTTGGCTGCCGTGGACGCCACGGCGGGCGGCAAGGAAGGCACGGTGATCTGGGCCAAGCGGGCCGAAGGCCGTGTGGCGCGAACCAGCTGCTCGGGAGCAGGTGTGGTGCTGGCGGGGTTCGATTCGACGGGAGATGGGACTGATTCCACTTTGGTAACGCTCATGTTTTTCGCTGGGGGTGTCTGGGCTGGCGGGGCAGCCGTTGCAGCCTTGGGTGCAGCAGACGTTCGGGAAGGGCTGGCTTTGGGAGCCGGTTTGGATGCAGCCGCAGACACCGCGGCAGTTTTGGCTGGCACTGCCTTGGCAGGCGCAGCCGGTTTGGATGCAGCCGCAGACACCGCGGCAGTTTTGGCTGGCACTGCCTTGGCAGGCGCAGCCGGTTTCGAAATGGGCTTGGTCTTGGCAACAGGTTTGACGGCCGCTTTGACGGTCGAAACTTTGGCCTTGGCAGCTGGCGCAGTGGTTTTAGGGGCCACTGCAGATTTGCCAAGGGGCTTTGTTTTGTTCGGGGTCTTCACGTCTTGTCTCCTAGCCGTGTCAAAGGGCAGACTCCTGACCGTCTGTCCCTGCGCAGCCGACCCGAAACCTGTTCATGTGCTTTTCAAACCCTTGTTATAGACCTTGTGGGGTTCGCCAGCTTCGCCCAAAAGGCGTTGCTGTCGGCGGGCGATTGTAGCGACTAGAACGGTCAAAATTTGCCCGGAGGTGGATTAAAAGCCAGAACATCCCCAAAGCATCGCCCCGCTGCGGCCCCGTGTGTGCGCCCTCACACCAGGGATTGCTCCAAGCCTTGCAACAGAATGTCTTTGGGCAAATCAATGCCAATGAAAACCATCTTGCTCATTTTGGTCTCGCCATCGGCCCACATGGGGCCCAAATCGCTGCCCATGAGCTGGTGCACGCCCTGAAAAATTACCTTGCGTTCGGTGCCACGCATGTTCAAGACGCCTTTGTAGCGCAGCATGCGGGGGCCATAAATGTTGACGATGGCACCCAGAAAGTCTTCCAGCTTGGCGGGGTCAAAGGCTTTTTCCGATCGAAAAACGAAGCTTTTGACATCGTCATCGTGGTGGTGATGGTGGCCTTGCTCTTTGGCATGCGAAGGATGGTCACAGTGCTCACCATGTTCATGGTCATGCGCATGCTCATGTTGGTGCGACGGATGATCGCAATGCTCACCGTGCACGTGGCCGTGGTCGTCGTCTTTCAGAAAGTCCGGATCGATGTCCAGTTTGGCGTTCAGGTTGAAGCCCTTGAGGTCAAACACCTCGGACAAGGCCACCTCGCCAAAGTGCACCACTTTTTGCGGTGCACGGGGGTTCATGTGTTTGAGGCGGTGCTGCAGGGCATCGAGCTCTTGGGGGGAGACCAAGTCGGCCTTGCTGATGAAGATCTGGTCGGCAAAGCCCACCTGACGGCGCGCTTCTTGGCGGTCGTTGAGTTGCTGGGCCGCGTGCTTGGCGTCGACCAAGGTCAAGATGGAATCGAGCAAAAAGGTCTCGGCGATCTCGTCGTCCATGAAAAAGGTCTGCGCCACCGGACCAGGGTCGGCCAAGCCGGTGGTCTCGATCACGATGCGGTCAAAACTGAGCAAGCCCTTGCGGCGCTTGGCCGCCAGCAGTTGCAGGGTCACGCGCAGGTCTTCACGGATGGTGCAGCAGATGCAGCCGTTGCTCATCTGAATGATCTGCTCATCGGTGTCCGAGACCAAGATGTCGTTGTCGATGTTTTCTTCGCCAAACTCGTTCTCGATCACGGCAATCTTTTGGCCGTGGGCCTCGGTCAGCACGCGCTTGAGCAGTGTGGTTTTGCCCGAGCCCAAAAAGCCGGTCAGGATGGTGGTGGGGATCAGGGACATGGCGCGGTTCCAGTTCAGGACAAGACAACAAGATGGGGGAGTTTAGCGACGAATTCAAGCACTGAGCCAGCACACCGGGCATGGCCCCAAACCGCCGTCGCTTGGCCCGCACGGGGCTTCATTTGCGTTTGGCGCGGGGGTGGGCTGCGTCGTAGGTTTTGGCCAGGTGCTGGAAATCCAGCCGCGTATAGACCTGGGTGGTGCTGATGTTGGCGTGGCCCAGCAACTCTTGCACCGCCCGCAAGTCGCCGCTGGACTGCAACACATGGCTGGCAAAGGAATGGCGCAGCATGTGGGGGTGCACCGGGGTGGCCAAGCCCGCCAGCAGACTGCGGCGCTTGAGGCGCTGCGCCACGCCGCGTGGCGTCAGGCGCGTGCCGTGGCGGCCGGGAAACAGCGCCAGCGCCAAAGGGGATGCGCCAGGGACAGGGTGTGTCAGCATGCCGGTCAACTGCGGCCGCACGGCCAGCCAATGTGTCAGCGCCTCGATGGCCGCACGCCCCAAAGGCACGCTGCGGCGCTTGCTGCCTTTGCCCTGCACCTGCACCTCGGTGTTTTGTAAATCAATCCAGCCGCGCCCGGCACGCGCCGCTTCGGTGCTGGCCACCACGTCCAGCCCGGTCAACTCGGCAATGCGCAGGCCACAGCCGTACAGCAGCTCCACCATGGCCGCGTCGCGGGCTTCCAGCCAAGGGTCGTCGTTGTCTTCTTCGTGCTCGGCCAGTTGCACCGCTTCGTCCACACCCAGTGCCTTGGGCAAGGGCTTGGCCACACGCGGGGCCCGCACATCGGCCACCGGGTTGAGCGGGATCAGGCCCTCGCGCCCCAGCCAGGTGTAAAACCCGCGCCAGCCCGACAAGATGAGCGCAATGCCGCGCCCGCTGCGCCCGGCACTGTGCATCTGTGCCACCCAACGGCGCACATGGCCACTTTGCACCTGCAGCAAGGGCACTTGGGACGCCGCCGCCATCTCGGTCAAACGGCTCAAATCCAACTGGTACAAGGTGCAGGTGCGTTCGGCCAAGCGCTTTTCAAAGCGCACATGGTCCAGGTAACGGGTCACCAGCGGGTCGGTAGCCGCCGCGTCCGCCATGGCCGCGTCCGCCACGGTTCAAGCCTGCTTTTGCAAGACCGACAAAGCAGCACCCGCCAACTCGGCCAGGCGCTCGAGCAAGTCGGTGCCCATCTGGCTGTTGAAGCGCTGGGCGTCTGGAGAGGCCAGTACCAGCAAGCCAAAAGCCGGCTGGCCCGGTGCCGCACGCAAAGCGAGCAGCGCCAAAGAAGCCGCTTGGGTCGGCTCGTCCAGCCACTGCACGGCTTCGTAGCCCGTGTTCGGCCCCAGATAAGGCCGGTCCAGCGAGGTGGCCAGCACCTGCATGGCCTCGGTCACGCCCTGGGCATATGCCGCCTGGGCGTGAACGCCCTGCAGGGACCACAAACGCAAAGCCACCTGTGGCACCTGAAACAGTTCGCGGATGTTGTCCGCCGCCGAAGCGACCAGCTGGTCTTGGGGCGTCACCAGCAACTCACACGACCAGCGGTGCAGCTTGTCGGTGAGGATCATGTTCTCGTTGCCGTGCCGGATCATGTCCATGATGCGATGCTCCAAGGCCTTGATCTTGTCGCGCAGCATTTGCGCCTGCCGCTCTTGCAGGCCCACGGCGCGGTGGCTTTGCGGGTGCGTCAACTGCACCGTGGCCAAGAGCGAAGCGTGGCGCTCAAAGAAGTCCGGCGTGTTGACCAAATAGTCGGCAATGTCGTCTTCGGTGATCGGGCTCATGGGTTCGGGCGTGGTCATGGGAAGGCTCCAGAAATTCAAAAGTTCAAAGTGAGTCAGGCACGTCGATGCTGCCCTCAAAAACAGAGGTGGCCGGGCCGGTCATCAGCACCGGGCTGTCGGCCTGGCCGGCCCACTCGATGGTGAGCACACCGCCGTGGGTCTGCACATCGACACGGCTGTCCAGCCAACCTTGGCGAATGCCCGCGACCACGGCCGCGCAAGCGCCCGTGCCACAGGCCAGGGTCTCGCCCGCGCCGCGCTCAAACACCCGCAGCTTGATTTGGCTGCGTGAGACGATCTGCATGAAGCCCGCGTTCACCCGGTTGGGGAAAGCGGGGTGTTTTTCAATCAGCGGCCCTTGGGCCAGCACCGCAAAGGTGTCCACGTCGTCCACGCGCTGCACCGCATGCGGGTTGCCCATCGACACCACGCCAACACGGGCCGTACCCAACTCGCCCAGCACCAAATCGAATACCGGCCAGCCATTGACCTGGTCGCTGATGAGGCCCACGGGCACGAAAGGCACACGCTCCCAGTCGAACACTGGCGCCCCCATGTCCACCGTGACGCGGCCATCGGGGTTCATGCGCAGCTCAATCTCGCCTTGCTGCACCTTCACGCGCACGTTGCTTTTGTCGGTCAGGCCCTTGTCACGCACGTAGCGCACAAAACAGCGGGCCCCGTTGCCGCAATGCTCCACCTCACCGCCATCGGCGTTGTGGATCACGTATTCGAAGTCCAGCCCGGGCGCGGGCGATGGCCGCACCGTCAGGATTTGGTCGGCGCCCACGCCAAAGTGGCGGTCGGCCAAAAAGCGGTATTGGGCCGTGGTCAGGCCCAATCGGCCTTGCGTCTCGTCGAGCACGACAAAATCGTTGCCGGCTCCTTGCATCTTGGTAAAGCGAATGTGCATGGCCGCGATTATGGCCCGGTCGGTAGGGCCTCAGCCGCCTGATAATGGGGCATGGCACGCACCTCCCAACTCCTCTACCCCCAACGTGAACCCGCGCCCCTGCGCCCAGCCGCCACCGTGCTGCTGCTGCGCGATGGTCCCAACGGCGTCGAAGTCTTGATGACCCGCCGCGCCATGACGGCCAGTTTCGCGCCCGGTGCTTATGTGTTTCCCGGCGGCATGATTGACGCCGCCGATGCCCAGGCGCACAGCTTGGCGCAGCGCCGCCCCAGCCAAAGCGACCTGCACCTGACGCAAGCGATTGCCGCCATCCGCGAGAGCTTTGAAGAGCTGGGCATTTTGTTCGCCCGCCATGCCGATGGGCGCTGGGCTGACGCGAGTGACATTGCAGCGATCGACCGAAAAGGCCCTTTTGCTGACCAATGCCAGACCAAAGGCTTGCGCCTCGCCGCCGAGCAAGTCTTTGTGCTGGCCCACTGGATCACCGACCGCGACCTGCCACGCCGCTTTGATGTGCCCTTTTTGGTGGCCCGCATGCCCGAAGGCCAAACCCCGGTGGCCGATGAGGCTGAGCAGTTTGAGCCCGTCTGGATGCGCCCATCTGACGCGCTGACCCGCCACGAAGCGGGTGATTTCTTCATGGTCTACCCGACCATCCGCACACTCGATCGCCTCAAAGCCTTTGCCCATGTGGATGCCATCTTGCAAGCCTGCGCCGTCAACGACGAGCCGCTGTGGACCAGCTGCCCCCGCGCAGGTTGGCTGGCGGGCAACGAAGCGCGATATATGGAGCACGAAGCGCCCTTTGGCGAATTGGCCTTGGTCACGCCCGACGGGCAAATCCACCACCACCTGGACTGGAAGACCGACCAAGCCGTGCCGCTACTGCAGAACGTGCAGCGCCTCACCGCCCCCAACCCCGGCGTGATGACAGGCCCCGGCACCAACAGTTATTTGGTGGGCGACCCGAACACGGGCTACATCGCCATCGACCCCGGCCCGGCCGACAACGACCACCTGCAACGCATCTGGCGTGCGGCGGGCGGGCAAATCAAAGCCATCGTCTGCACCCACTCCCACCCGGACCATTCACCCGGCGCGGCCCCGCTGCAGGCACTTTGCACGAACAAGCCCCCGATCCTGGGCCTGGCCTCCCAACCGACCGCCCGCGCCAACAGCCGCTTCACCCCGGAGCGCGAGCTGGCCGATGGCGAAAAACTGGTGCTGCAAGGCATCGGCGTGGATGGCGAGATCACCCACACCCTGCGCGTGGTGCACACCCCCGGTCACGCGGCCAACCACCTGTGCCTGGTGCTCGAAGAAGACGGCCTGCTGTTTTCAGGTGACCATGTGCTCAACGGCAGCACCACCGTGATCGACCCGCCCGACGGCCACATGGGCGACTATTTGGATTCACTGGACAAACTGGCTGCGGCGTGCGAAGCCGGAGGCATTGAATTCATCTTGCCCGCGCACGGCCATGTGCTGGGTTTTGCCCACCAAGCCATCACGCATCTGAAGGCCCACCGCTTGAAGCGCGAAGCCAAAATAGCCGCCACCATGCAGGCCCTGCCCCAGGGCAGCTTGCAAGAGTGGGTGGAAAAAGCCTACGACGACGTGCCGTCTCGCTTGTGGCCCGTGGCGGCACGTTCGCTGCAAGCGCATGTGGACCACATCCGCGAACAAGCGTTGTCTTGATTCGCTTTGAGCATTTTTGAAAGCATCGATGATTTCCTCTGAAGAAGGCATTCGCCTGGCCAAACGCGTGGCCGCCGAGCAAAACTGCTCTCGCCGCGAAGCCGAAGCCCTGATCGTGGCCGGTGGCGTGCAGGTGGCGGGCAAAGTGGTCACCGACCCGGCACGCCGTGTGCGGCCCGAGCAAACCGTTCAAGTCAACCGCCTGGTCTCCATGGCGGCGCTGGCCCCCATGACGCTGGTGCTGTTCAAACCCGCGCACCGGGTGGCCAATCTGGCCTGGCTGCAGGACACCGTGGGCCTCAAAGCCCCCCAGCCCGGCCTGTGGGGCCCCGAGCGCCTGGCCAAAATGCAAATGCCCCTGCCACTGGCCAAACCGGCCAGCGGGCTGTGCATCTTCACCGACGATGTGGGTGTGCTGCGCCACCTGGAAGACCGCCGCAGCCCTATGGAGCAAGAATGGATGGCCACCCTGAGCGGCGAAGTGCCCGAAGGCCTGATCAAGGCCCTGAACGGCCCGGGCATCCGCGCCAGCATCAACCGCCAGACCGACCAACTCACGGTGCTGCGCATCGCGGGCAAAGACATCGATGGACTGGACCTGGGCCGCTGGCTGGACGAACAATGCCCCCTTCAGGACCTGCGCCGCCAACGCGTGGGCCGCATCGGTTTGGCCCCCTTGGAGCCGGGGCAATGGCGGCAGACGGAAAGCCATGAACGGTTTTAATCTGTTTTTAATCTGCCAAAAGGGTTAAAAAAGGCGGATTTACCCTTGAATAAGCCCGGTTTATCACCACCTGACACTACAGTCTGAGAAAATGACCGTTCAGTCACCCCTGCACACAATGCAGTCTTGACCCCACAGGATGGCCTGCTTTTGCAGGTCACCAAAACGCAGAAAGGAGCCCACCATGCGTTTGAGCACCAAAAGCCGATTTGCCGTCACCGCCATGATCGATGTGGCGTTGCGCGAAGACCGTGGACCCGTTTCGCTGGCCGCCATCAGCACGCGCCACCAAATTTCCCTGTCCTACCTGGAACAGCTCTTCAGCAAACTCCGCCAGCATGGCCTGGTCGAGAGCACCCGTGGCCCCGGCGGCGGTTATTCGCTGTCGCGCAATGCTGAAAAAATCACCATGGCCGACATCGTGGGTGCGGTCGACGCCCCTACAGAAGAAGAAGCCGCGGCCGAAGGCGGCTGGATGAACAGCGAGCTGTGGGCCAGCCTGAACGAAAAAATGCTGACCCACCTGCAGTCGATCACCTTGCGCCAACTGGTGGCCGAGCAACGCACCAAAGGCGTGACCGTCGAGCCTGCACCGCAACCAGCCGTCAAGCGCGGCGTGTTTGCCAAGCCCAAAAGCACTTTGAAGATCACTGCGCCCAACTCGGTGTTTGCTCTGGCAGGCAGTCTCATGCCTTCTCGCGGCTGAGCTACTGACGGTTTAATGCCCCCATTAAAAAACCCGCTTCGGCGGGTTTTTTAATGGGCTGCGCCCTGAGAAAAAAGTGTGAAGCCCGCCGATAAGCCGGATTCTGTGCACAACGGTTGCCCGCTGTGTGACCGCCATTACTCTGGGCCGGGGGTCGCCCACCCGGCTCGGTGCTACCTACCCGCCAACTCACCCCGCGGAACCACAGGGAGAAAGAATGCGGCGAACCGCGCCCCTTCAGGAAGGCCTACTTGGTATTGCTGCGCGTAGAGATTGCCCGTTTCACCCGAACTCAATCGGCTCGTCTCTGTTGCTCTGATCCTCACCTCACGGTGGAGAGGTGTTACCTCCTACGCTGTCCTGTGCAGTCCGGACGTTCCTCCAGTGCCTCCTTTCGGAGATTGCACCAGCGACGGTCTGGCGTGCTTCACCGGGTGATTATCGCCTGAGCGCAGGGCGCGGGCCCCGGGGTGTTTTCAGCGGGCGCTTGGTGCCACGTTCATGCCCAGTTTGTGCCGCACAAGACATTCAAGCCAAGCCCCCTCGCGCACAATGCAAGCCTCCCGCCACCCCTTGGAAAACACATGAAAGTCCACTCCATTCTCGACACCATCGGCCACACGCCCCATGTGCGCATCCAGCGCCTGTTTGGCACGGGTGCCCATGTCTGGATCAAATCCGAACGCAGCAACCCCGGCGGCTCGATCAAGGACCGCATCGCACTGGCCATGGTCGAAGCGGCAGAACAATCAGGTGCTTTGCAGCCAGGAGGCACCATCGTGGAGCCCACTTCGGGCAACACCGGCATCGGTTTGGCCATGGTGGCCGCCGTCAAGGGCTACAAGCTGGTGCTGGTCATGCCCGACAGCATGAGCATCGAGCGACGCCGCCTGATGCTGGCCTATGGCGCGAGCTTTGACCTGACACCCCGCGCCGAAGGCATGAAAGGGGCGATTGCCCGGGCCCAAGCCTTGGTGGCCAGCACGCCCGGCGCGTGGATGCCCCAGCAGTTTGAAAACCCGGCCAATATCGATGTCCATGTGCGCACCACGGCGCAAGAAATCCTGGCCGACTTTCCGGATGGCATTGACGCCCTCATCACGGGGGTGGGCACGGGCGGCCACCTGACGGGCACAGCCCGCTTGCTCAAGGCCAAGTTCCCGAATCTCCAAGTATTTGCGGTCGAGCCTGCAGCCTCACCTGTGATTTCGGGCGGCGCGCCTGCACCCCACCCTATTCAAGGTATTGGCGCGGGCTTCATACCCAAAAACCTGGACACCCGCCTGCTCGACGGCGTGATCCAAGTCGACGCCGAAGCGGCCCGCGAATACGCCCGCCGCTCAGCCCGCGAAGAAGGCATGCTGGTTGGCATCTCATCGGGCGCCACGCTGGCGGCCATTGCCCAAAAACTGCCCGACTTGCCTGCCGGCGCCACGGTGCTGGGCTTCAACTACGACACGGGTGAGCGGTATTTGTCGGTCGATGGCTTCCTGCCTCAAGGATAATCACCGCTTCTTGCTTGATAACCACAAGCCACAGAGGTTGCCATGATCCGGATTTCAGAACTCAAACTCCCCTTGTCGGCCCTGCCGATTGAATCGCGCCGCGCTGCCGACGCGCCGTCCGAAACCGACGAAGACCGCCTGCCCACACCGCACCCCATCGCGGCCTTGCGCCAACTGGCGGCCCAAGCCTTGGGCATCAACGCCACCGACATCGCCACGTTGCACGTCTTCAAACGCAGCTTTGACGCCCGCAAGGCCGACTTGCTGGCGGTCTACATCGTGGACCTGTCGCTGGCCGATGAGCAGACCGAAGCTGCCTTGCTGCACCAGTTCGAGAAAAACCCACACATCCAGCCCACACCCGACATGGCGTGGCACGCGCCCTGCCAGGCCCCGGCCAGTTTCGGCGCGCAAGAAGGCGAGCGCCCGGTGGTGGTGGGCTTTGGCCCTTGCGGCATGTTCGCGGCCCTGGCGCTGGCGCAAATGGGTTTTAAGCCCATCGTGCTGGAGCGCGGCAAACCCGTGCGCGAACGCACCAAAGACACCTGGGGCCTGTGGCGCAAAAAGGTGCTCAACCCCGAAAGCAATGTGCAGTTTGGTGAAGGCGGCGCAGGCACCTTCAGTGACGGCAAGCTCTACAGCCAAATCAAGGACCCGCGCCACCTGGGCCGCAAGGTGATGGACGAATTCGTCAAAGCTGGCGCGCCTGCAGACATCCTGTACGCCGCACACCCGCACATCGGCACCTTCAAGTTGGTCAAGGTGGTGGAGCACATCCGCGAGCAAATCATTGCGCTGGGCGGTGAAATCCGTTTTGAGCAGCGCGTGAGCGATGTGCTGCTCGCCCCCACCGCAGACGGCCAACAACTCACCGGGCTGCAGGTGCAAGACCTGCGCACGGGCGAAAACCAAACCCTGCACACCCGCCATGCCGTTGTGGCCCTGGGCCACAGCTCGCGCGACACCTTCGTCATGCTGCACCGTCGGGGCGTGGCCATGCAGGCCAAAGCGTTTTCGATCGGCGTGCGCATCGAGCACCCGCAAAGCGTGATCGACCAAGCCCGCTGGGGCCGCCACGCGGGTCACCCGCTGCTGGGCGCGGCCGACTACAAACTGGTTCACCACGCGCAAAACGGCCGCGCGGTCTACAGCTTTTGCATGTGCCCCGGCGGCACCGTGGTGGCAGCCACCAGCGAGCCGGGCCGTGTGGTGACCAACGGCATGAGCCAGTACTCGCGCAATGAGCGCAACGCCAACGCGGGCATGGTGGTGGCGATTGACCCGCCCGACTACCCGCTGGACACAGCCGCCTGGCAAGCCGCCTTTGGCGAGCAAGATGGCGCCCAACTGGCTCAAGAAGCACACGCCTTAGCAGCGCAACAGCCCCCTGTGCCACACCCGCTGGCCGGCATCGTGTTGCAGCGGCAACTCGAAACACGCGCCTTTGAAGTGGGCGGCAGCAACTACGAAGCACCCGGTCAACTGGTGGGCGACTTTTTGGCGCAGCGCCCCTCGACCACCTGGGGCAGCGTGCTGCCGTCTTACAAACCCGGCGTGAAATTGGTTGACTTGGCCGAGGTGTTGCCGGACTACGCAGTGGCCGCCATGCGCGAAGCGCTGCCGGTGTTTGGCCGCAAGATCAAGGGCTACGACATGGCGGATGCAGTAATGACCGGGGTGGAGACGCGCACCTCTTCGCCCCTGCGAATTCCACGCGGCGACGACCACCAAAGCACCAACACCCGAGGCCTGTATCCGGCCGGTGAAGGCGCCAGTTACGCGGGCGGCATTTTGTCGGCGGGCGTGGACGGCATCAAGGTGGCCGAGTCGATGGCGCGGGCTCTGACGTCGCCCACTTGAGCCTGTGGGTGCCATCAAGCACCATAGACAGAAATGCCCAGCGCGTGCAGCAGCAGTGCATGGCGGACGACCACAGGCCTTCGTCCCTGCAGCGCTCAGATCTCATCAATTTCAAGCATCAGCGCCATGCCAGCCACGTGTCGCGCCATACAGAGCGCATCCACTGACAGCACCACTTGCCAAGCCAGTTTAAAAAGAATCGTGCGCCGTCACTGTTCGATTCAGCACACAGACGGTCACAAGGGCACGTGGCTCACTCATTGAACCCCTGAGGGCACAAAGGGGGTACGCAGTTGGCCATGCACGGGCCGCACCGCATCGATGCGCTCGGCAATGCCCAAGGCTTCTTTCAGGTGCTCGTGCGCATTGAAGCTGTGGTGCTTGGACAGTTTGGCGTGGTGCAAAGCAGCTTTGAAGGCACCGGATTGGTGATGACGCGCGGCTTCCTTGTTGCGCTGGTAGGCGTACAACAACTCCTCCGACGCACGCCGAAAATGGTCGCTCATGTGCTCCACATAGGCCGTTTCGATGAGTTGGTTTTCGTCGCTCATGGGTTCTCCTTCTTGCGTTGATGGCGATTTCTCAAAGGGGCTTTTTGCAGTCTTTGTGGGCGATCACGTCAAACCGTTTTCCTGCATGTAGCGCTGCAGCGACATGCGGCCCGGGCAGTTGAGATTTTGGTAGATGTGGTGCAGGTGCAGCTTGGCCGTGCCTTCGCTGATAAAGAGCTTGCTGGCAATCTTCTTGTTGGGCCAGCCTTCGGTGACCATGCGGGCCACCGTCATTTCGCGCGGAGTCAACAGGCTCGATGCCTTGGCGCTTTTCTTTTGCTGCTCCAGCAAAAAGGACATGGTTTTCATGGTCAGGTCGCGATCAAGCCACTTGTCACCCTGGTGCACCGTGTGAATGCAACGCGCCAGCACTTGCCTGGACTTGTCTTTGGACACGAGACCGGGCACGCCCATGTCGATGACGCGCATGACCTCGCCAATGGGCGCCCCCGTGAACACCACGGGCTTGGTGGGCAACTGGTGGTGCTGCATTTCTTCAATCAAAGACAGTCCGCTGCGTTGGGTGAGCGACAAGTCCATCACCAAGATATCGGGCTGGTATTTACGTACCGCCGCCAAAACATCGTTGCCATTGCTCACACAGGCTTTGACCGAAAAGTCGGGCGACTGTTGAAAGTCATGCGCAAGGCCGTCCAGCATCACTGGATGGGGGTCGGCCAAAACCATTTCAATGCTCATGGGGTGTGTTCTTTCTGCAGTGGAAACAACTGCCCCACCGCCCCAACTTGGGTGGCTCGGCAATCATGAAAAAAACCTTCTGCACCACGATAGGCCTGCGAGCGCAAGTCTGAAATCCCCGTAAACAGTGAAGTCCTTACTGCCAAACGAGTAAACGGCGTACGAGGCCGAATCACCTTCGACTTCGCCATGCTTCGTCTCAAACACCACCGCCGCGTTCATCGACAAGGGGGCGATGTGCGCAAACAAGGCGGCCAGGCAACTGTGCAGGATCACCCCCTTGTTAAGGATGGGGCCGCGCTTGATGTTGAGCAAGCACCCGTCAGCCGCGAACGAGCGCGCTGCTGCCCGATCCAGAGCTGCGGTCTGTTTTACATGGACAATCAGGCCATGCAAGACGACCGCCCCTCTGTGCCCACGCCCCCCAATCCTCCAACAGAGCCCGCCACCACCGCGCGTGCGGTCCAACCGCGCAACCCGCTGCACGGCCTCACGCTGGAGGCCATCGTCACGCAACTGGCCGACTTTTACGGTTGGGACGATCTGGGCCAGCGCATCCCGATTCGCTGCTTCACGCACGAACCCAGCGTGGGCTCCAGCCTGAAGTTCTTGCGTAAAACCCCTTGGGCACGTGAGAAAGTGGAAAGCCTGTACCTGTTCATGCTGCGCGATCAAAAGCGCCAAGGCTTTTAACCGCCTGCGCCAAGCTCTTCAAAGAGCCAGCATCGTGCCCCGGCACTTTTTGGCCCCGCATCGACAGGCATAACGGGCCTTCAAGGCAACACTCATGGGCTCGTCACTCACCAAGCCGTAATCGAAGGTCAGCTCCTCGCCCTTGAACACGGGCCTGCGCGTCAAGATGAAGATGCGGCCCCGGTCCTCGTCGGGCACACAATTGGGGCGGCATGAGTGGTTGATCCATTTGGAAGCGTTGCCACCGTGCAGCGCATCGATCACCCGCCCATCGTCCAGGTGAAAGTAGAAGGTATGGTCGGGGTTGGCCGCATCGTGCGGGTGGCGGGCAATGGCCTCGGCCATGCTGATGACCTCGCCCACATACTCAATGAGCCGCTCGCCTGCGGCCAGGTGCCGCGCAGCGAACACACCTTGGCCATGCACGCCAGACCGCTCCACACGGATCGGGCTGTCAACAGAGTCGGCCAAGAGTGGCTTCATGCCCAATCAAGCCCCATCATGCCCGCCTGCGTACCACCGACACCACGAGCGTGATGACGGTGAGCGGCACCACAAAACTCAGCATCACGCTGCTGAAAGCGCCCAAAGCATCGTGCTGCTGCGCCGCCAAAATCAAATAAGACACATAGGCCACGTAATAGCCGGCGAAGACGCTGCCTTCCCAGCGGGCGATCTCGCCCCCGGTGATAAACATGGGCAGGCAAGCCAGCGCCACGGCCAGCATCACCCAGATGTCGAAAGCCAGCAAAGATGGTGCCACCACCAGGCCCGCGCCGCCTGCCACCACGCCACTGATGCCCAAACAACCCAAAATGTTGAAGATGTTGCTGCCCACCACATTGCCCACGGCGATGTCGCGCTCCCCCTTGAGGGCCGCCGCAATCGAAGTGGCCACCTCCGGCATGGACGTGCCTGCCGCCACGATGGTCAACGCAATCACCACATCACTCACACCCAGGGCCTTGGCAAACACCACCGCCGCGTTCACCAGCCAGTCCGAGCCCAGCACCAGCAAAGCCAAACCCACTGCCATGAGTGCCAATTGCGCAGGCAGCTTGGCATCCCACGCGCCCGGGGGCGAGGCCTGCAGCTCGGCTTCGAACTCATCCGAACCCGATGCCGAAGCCTGGGCTGCGGCCCTGTCTGCTGCGGTTTCGCGGCGCGACTGCACCACCAAAAAACTGGTGTAAGCCACCAACAAGGCCACCAGCAAACCGCCCTCCCAAGGCGTCAGCTGGCCATCCATCGCCATCAAGACCATGAGCAAGGTCACGCCAAACATGATGGGCACTTCCTGCCGAATCAGCTGGCGGTGCACCACCAGCGGCACGATCAAAGCACTCAAACCCAAGATGAACAAAACGTTGAAGATGTTGCTGCCCACCACGTTGCCAATCGCCATGTCGGTCTTACCCTCCAGCACAGAAGCCACCGACACCGCGATCTCGGGCGCACTGGTGCCCAGCGCCACAATGGTCAGCCCCACCACCAAAGGCGAAATGCCAAAAGACAGCGCCAGCTTGCTCGCACCACGCACCAACACATTGGCTCCCAGCACCAAGCTCACCAGCCCAGCGACGAACAAGAACAAGTGGATCATGGGAACTTCACACTGAAAGAAATGAGGGTGTGAGCATAACCAGCTTGGGCATGACTCATGGATGAAGGGATGGAAGACGTGAGGTCAAAATTTCACTCCACGGTGACAGACTTCGCCAAATTTCTCGGCTTGTCCACATCCGTTCCCCTTGCACAAGCCGTGTGGTAACTGAGCAGCTGCAGCGGCACCACATGCAAGATGGGTGACAGCACGCCGTAGTGTTCGGGCATGCGGATCACGTTCACGCCTTCGCTGCTTTCGATTTTCGTGTCGCCATCAGCCAGCACATAGAGCACGCCGCCGCGGGCGCGCACTTCTTGCATATTGCTCTTGAGTTTTTCAAGCAGCTGGTCGTTGGGGGCCACGGTGACCACGGGCATGGCGCTGGTCACCAGGGCCAGCGGGCCGTGTTTGAGTTCGCCCGCTGCATAAGCTTCGGCGTGGATGTAGGTGATTTCTTTGAGCTTCAATGCGCCTTCCAGCGCGATGGGGTAGTGCGTGCCGCGGCCCAAGAACAGGGCATTTTCTTTGCTGGCGAATTCTTCGGCCCAGGCGATGATTTGCGGCTCCAGCGCCAGCACGGCTTGCAGCGCGGCGGGCAGGTGGCGCATGTCCTTGATGTGCATGGCTTCGTCGGCATCGCTCAAGCGGCCTTTGGTCTGCGCCAAGGCCAGCGTCAGCAAAAACAAACCGGCCAACTGCGTGGTGAAGGCCTTGGTGGACGCCACACCGATCTCAGCACCGGCGCGGGTCACGTAGGCGTGTTTGCACTCGCGCACCATGGCGCTGGTGGACACGTTGCAGATGGTCAGCGTGTGCAGTTGCCCCAAGCTCTGCGCGTGGCGCAGCGCGGCCAGGGTGTCGGCGGTCTCACCGCTTTGGGTGATGGTGACGATCAGCGTGTTGGGGTTGGGCACCGATTCGCGGTAGCGGTATTCGCTGGCGATCTCGACTTGGCAGGGCACTTTGGCGATCGCCTCGATCCAGTACTTGGCCACGCAACCGCTGTAGAAGCTGGTGCCGCAGGCCAAGATCAACACATTGTCGATGGCCTTGAAGGTGCTGTACGCGCCGTCGCCGAACAGCTCGGGCGTGATGCCCTCCACGCCTTCGAGCGTGTCGGCAATGGCTCGCGGTTGCTCGAAGATTTCCTTTTGCATGTAGTGGCGGTAGGGCCCGAGTTCGGCCGCGCCGCTGTGGGCGTGCACGGTTTTCACGGCTCGGGTCACGGCCTTGTGCTCGCGGTCCACCACCCAGTATTTGCCAAGCTGGATGTCGACCACGTCGCCCTCTTCCAGGTAAACGATTTGGTCGGTCACACCGGCCAGTGCCATCGCGTCGCTGGCGAGGAAGGTTTCGCCTGGGCCCACACCCAGAATGAGTGGTGAACCGGCGCGAGCGCCGATGACGCGCTGCGGCTCGTCTTTGTGGAACACGGCAATCGCGTAGGCACCGTGCAGTTGGCGGATGGCGGTTTTGACGGCTTCAAAAATATCGCCGTCGTACACGCTGTCCACCAGGTGCGAGATGACCTCGGTGTCGGTCTGGCTCAAAAACACATAGCCCTTGGCTTGCAGGGCGGCGCGCAGCTCGTCGTGGTTTTCGATGATGCCGTTGTGCACCAACGCAACCTTGCCAGGCTTGCCATCGGCCGCACCCGTGCCGTGGCTGAAGTGCGGGTGCGCGTTGTGCACGGCGGGGGCGCCGTGTGTGGCCCAGCGCGTGTGGGCGATGCCGGTGCCGCCTTCGATGTGGTCGGCGCTCACCTGGTCCATCAGCTCCGCCACACGGGCGGTGCTGCGCGCGCGCTGCAAGCCGCCCGTGCCGCCGCTCAGGCTGGCCGCGTGCACGGCCACGCCACAAGAGTCATAACCCCGGTATTCCAGCCGCTGTAGGCCTTGCACCAAGATGGGAACGATGTTGCGGGAAGAAACGGCGCCGACGATGCCACACATGTTGAAGCTCCTGAATGGGGTGTTTTCACAAATTGGTGCGATGTTAGGCCTGCCAATCTAAAATTTCAGATCAATATTTAAGGTTTTATGATTTAAAAATTTCATATAAATCGACTATTGAAATTAAATTTCATTAAAATAAAAATTATGGAATACAACGAACTTGATGCCATTGACCTGCAATTGCTGGACGCCCTGCAACGCGATGCGAGCATCAGCAATGTGGCGCTGGCCGAGCGGGTGAATGTTTCACCGCCCACCTGCCTGCGCCGTGTCAAACGGCTGACCGAGGGCGGCTGGATTGAGCGGCAGGTGGCCGTGCTCAGCACCGACCGCCTTGCCGCCACACTGGGCCATGGTCTAACGGCCTTGGTCGAAGTGTCTTTGGACAAGCAAGGCAGCGAGCACCTGGCCACCTTCGAAACCCGCGCCGTGGCGCACGATGCGGTGCAGCAGTGCTGGCGCGTGTCACCTGGCCCCGACTTCATGCTGGTCGTGCAGGCCCGCGACATGCCCCACTACTTGACCATCAGCCAAACCCTGTTCACACAAGACGCCAATGTGCGCAATGTGAAGGCTTTTTTTGCGACCAAACGGGCCAAGTTCACCACCACCTGGCCGGTTTTTTCATAGATTGACAGGTCAGGCCGACATGCCCGACTGGGTCAAACCTTCGGCTTTTTCTCTGGCCGCTTCCAGTTCGCGATGCTGACTTGCTTGCCCCGTGCCACGCTCAAGCTGCCCGGCTCGGTGCTCTTGGTGATGGTGGAGCCGCCGCCCACCGTACCGCCTGCACCAATGGTGACCGGAGCCACCAAGACGCAGTTGCTGCCGATGTGCACATCGGCTTCGATCACGGTGCGGTGCTTGTTGGCACCGTCGTAGTTGGCGGTGATGCTGCCCGCGCCATAGTTCACCCGCTCGCCGACCGTGGCGTCGCCTAAGTAAGCCAAGTGATTGGCTTTGGCGCCCTGGGCCAGGGTGGAATTTTTCACTTCCACAAAGTTGCCGATGTGCACTTCGGCGGCCAACTGCGCACCCGGGCGCAGTCGGGCAAAGGGGCCAATCAGTGCGCCCTCGCCGACCGACACGCCGAGTTTTTCGCCGTCGATGTGGGTAAAGGGGTGGATGACCGCGCCCGCTGCGATGGTGCAGTTGGCGATCACGCAGTTCGCGCCCACCTTCACGCCTTCGCCCAAAGACACCCGGCCTTCAAAAACGCAGTTCACGTCGATTTCAACGTCTTGCGCACAGTCGAGTTGGCCGCGCAGGTCGAAGCGGGCGGGGTCTTTCAGGCGCACGCCTTGTTCCATCAGGCGATGCGCTTGGCGCAGCTGGTGGGCACGTTCCAGCTCGGCCAGTTGAACCGGGCTGTTGACGCCAGCCACTTGCACCGGGTCTGTGATTTTGTGCGCCACCACAGCCACACCATCGGCCACGGCGAGCTTGACCACGTCGGTCAGGTAGTACTCGCCTTGCACGTTCTGGTTGTCGATGCGGCCCAGCCAGCCTTTGAACAACCGAGCAGGCACGGCCATGATGCCGCTGTAGACCTCTTGGATCTGTCGCTGCGCCTGGCTGGCGTCTTTGTGTTCAACGATGGCCTGCACCTGGGCGCCTTCTCGCACGATGCGGCCGTAACCAGTGGGGTCGGCCATGTCGAGGGTGAGCAGCGCCAGCTGATGGCCACCGCATTGGGCGATCAGCGCTTGCAGGGTGTCCGCCTGGGTCAAAGGCACATCACCCGACAAGACCACCACCACACCGTCGTCGGCCAGCACCGGCACAGCCTGCTGCACGGCGTGACCTGTCCCCAACTGCGGCTCCTGGCGCACACACTGCACCGCCAAGGCCTGGCCCGGGGCCAACAGCACCGGCTCCACCTGTTCGGCACCGTGCCCGGTGATGACAACAGCCGAACGGGCGTTCAGCTGCGCGGCCGTGTTCAGCACATGCTGCACCAGTGGCACGCCCGCCAGACGCTGCAGCACTTTGGGCAGGCGGCTTTTCATGCGGGTGCCTTTGCCGGCGGCCATGATGACAACGTCGATGGGATAGGGGGAAGAACTCATGCGGGGCTTTCTGTCGTGCGATGAATGTGCAAAAAATGGCCTTGTGTACAGGCCGCGTTCGCCAGTTGCCATTATCGCCAGACGTTTTGGCTGTTTTTCACGCGCGAACCTGCCCGCTTGGCCTTGGGCTGAGGGCCAATCGGACATTGGGAGACAATCGGTCCTCACGGGTCACCCAACCCGAACCACAACCGATGCGCGTCATGAACCTGCGGAGCTTTGGATGAGAACCCGTTTACGAACAGCAGCTTGCTTGTTGGTCGCCTTTTTGCTGACCGCTTGTGGCGGGGGAAGCCCCTACACAGCAAGCATCCATGAAAGCTGCAAAATCTCACTTTTATACGCCAACGGATTTGCAACGGGTACCGGCACCCCCATCAGAACCACCCTGACTGAATCAGCGCCACGTCACTTCAACCCCTGCCCACTTCAAAACATCACTTCCGCTTCCGTGGCTTTGTGTCTTGACCATCCTCAAATTTCAGATCTCACAGCCCAATTGCGCTTGCCCGACAACAGCACACTGAGCTTGACCTTGCCAACAACTGTTTCTGGACCGGCCTGCTTGACCGGTGGAACTCTTTTCAACGTGCCTTTGCCGGCAAATCGCTTGCCTCTCCCCCACAGCGGTAGCGGAAATTGGACGGTCGGCGTCACCGAAACGGACGAAACTTACGAGTCGAATCCGCGAGGTTTTTTGGTGGGCTGGTCCATGCAAGTAGAAGGTCTCAAATGATCCGAACTTTTCTCACACTGGTGACCTTGCTGGTATTACAAGGATGCAGCGCCATCAAGCTCGGTTACCAGCAATTGCCCACACTGTCTTATTGGTGGCTCGACAACACGGTCTCGTTCAGCGGCAACCAGACGCCTGCGGCCAAGGAAGCGATTGACCAGCTTTTCCAATGGCACCGCCGCGAAGAGCTGCCCGGTTATGCTGCGCTGCTGCAACGCACCGCCGATCTGAGTGCAGGGCCCGTGCAGCCGGAGCAACTGTGCCGCGTGGTCGAGGAAGTGCAAGCCCGGCTTGACACCCTGATGCGCCAAGCGGTGACACAGGCCGCACCCGTGGCCATGGCGCTGGGGCCGCGCCAGCTCAGCCACATGGCGCGCCACTGGGAGCAACAAAACGAAGAATGGGAAAAAGAGTGGCTGCAGGGCGACGCCGATGCCCGCATGGCACGCCGCCTGGACAAGGCCCTGGGCCGCTACAACTCGTTTTACGGTGATTTGAACGCAGCACAAACCGCCCTGATCAAGACGCAATTGGCGCAATCCCCCTGGACGGCCGAATGGGGCCGACGCGACCGCCAGCGCCGCCAGCGCCGCCAGCAGGATTTGCTCTCGACGCTGCAACGCATCACACAAGGCAACCTGACGCAGGCGCAGACCGAAGCGCAGTTGTGGGGTGTTTGGCAGCGTTGGCTTCAACCGCCCGATGCGGGGCAGCGCGCCGTGGCCCAAAGCCTGTCGCAACTCGCTTGCGAGAATCTGGCGCAGCTGCACAACACCGCCACGCCCGAGCAGCGCGTGCGCGTGGCGCGGCGCTTGCGTGCCTACGAACGGGATCTGCTGGACCTGAACCGACCCTGATGTCCTGTCGTGATCATCTGCCCTGAAAACCTCGCCTGAAAATCAGCGCGTTTGGACAGCGTCCACAAAAAACCCGCCATAACGAGGCGGGTTTTTTAGTGGGTGCCTCCCAACAGGGCTCAGCTTTGCAAGGCTTTCCACATCTCCATGTCGCGCTCGGCCGTCCAGATGCGGGGGTTCTTGATGCCGCTGGCTTCGTCATAAGCGCGTGTCACGTCAAAAGGCAGGCAGTGCTCATAAATGAACACATGGCCAAACACCGGGTCCATGCTCTTGCGGGCGTGAGCCATCGCAGCTTTGAGGTCCATCTTGGCGGCCACGGCTTCCTTGCCGGCCTGGAACAAGGTGGTCACCCAGCGCTGGGTGTAGTCCAACGCCTTGTTCACGTTGGCATTGCCCTTCATGGCTTCGCCACGACCGGGCACGATGAACTCGGCGTTCAGGGCACGCAGTGCTTCCAGCGTGGCGGGCCACTCCTCGAGTTGCGCGTCGCCCGTGTACACACCGGCTTCGTACTCGACCAGGTCGCCCGAGAACAGCACTTTCTCTTCTTCCACCCAGGCAATCGTGTCGCCACGGGTGTGGCCCGGGCCCGGGTGCCAGATTTGCACCACCACGCCGCCCAGGTTGATGCTCAGCTTGCCGGGGACCTCGCCTTTTGTCGGGTTACCGCCGCCGACCACAATGGTGGGCCAAGTCAGGCCCGGGATGCTGTCTGCGCCACGGAACAGGCGCGGAAAGCGCTCCATCTCGCTTTTCATGTCTTGTGCGCCGCGCTCTTTGATCAGGTCCAAAGTGCCTTCGCTGGCGATGATCTCGGTCGCGCCCTCAGCCGCGTAGGCATAGGCGCCCAGCACACGCACCGCGTGGTAGTGGGTCAACAGCACATATTTGATGGGCAGGTCGCTGACGGTGCGGATCTTCTTGATCAGGTCTTGCGCCATGGCCGGGGTGGCGGTGGCGTCGCTGACCATGATGAAACGGTCCCCGATGATCACGCCGGAATTGGGGTCGCCCTCGGCGGTGTAGGCCCAGCAGTGCTCGCTGAGTTGCTCGAAAGTGATCTTCTTTTCGGTCAGATCGGCCTGGCTGGCAAAGGCTTTGACTGGGGCCTGGGGGGCTGCTTTGGACATCGAAATTTCTCCGGTCTGTGAAGGGCGTGATTTTACCTAAACGAAATGCATTACGGATTGTTGAATTCCATGCACATTCAACCCAAACCCTTTTCCAGCATCCCGATCACCTCATCGGCGAAGGCCGCATAACTGATCGGACCACCCGGGCGCAGCCAGGTGAAGGTCCAGTTGATCATCCCCAAGAGCATCATGGTCAGGGCCGTCTGGTTGGTGGGGGTCAGGCGCTCGGGGTAGGCGCGCTTCATGAAGCGGGTCATGGCGGCCACGATGTCGCGCTGGCGGTTCAAGATCAGCTCACGCGGTGACACAGATGCCCCGCCCAGGACCGGGTCGGGTGCGTCACTCAAAAACTGGGTGTCATTGAGCAAGGCCGCGTGCCGGGTGGCTGAGCTTTCGTATTCCTGCAAAAACGCCCGCACCAGCTCGTGCAAGGTGGCCCGCTCGTTCAGGTCCTTGCGCTGGGCAGTGGCCTCGGTCTGCGCAATCACCCCCAGCAGCCGCTGGGTGTGGCGGTCCAGCAGGTCAAACAAAATGGCTTCTTTGCTGTCGTAATAGTGGTAGAGCCGCGCCTTGGAGGTGCCGCAAGCCGCAGCGATCTCGTTCATGCTGGCGGCCGGATAACTGCGCTGGGCAAAGCATTGCGCCGCAATGTCGAGGATCGCGTCGCGTTTGATGTCGTGGGTTGCGGATTTGGGTCTGGCCATGACGCATGGGCCTCAAACGGGCCACACCACCCCGTTGTCGTTCAAGATCGCGTCGAGTGGCTCATCGTGGTCTTCGGGCTCCAGATCGTCCAAAAAACCGTGGGTGTAGCCCAGGCCCACCGTGAAGGGCTTGGGCTGCAAAGTGGCCAGGGTGCGGTCGTAAAAGCCGCCGCCGTAGCCCAGGCGGTAGCCGCCAATGCCGTAGCCCACACAGGGCACAAACAACAAGGTGGGCACGATGACTTCGGTGTCCTTGGGCTTGGGAATGCCGTAGGCGTCTTCTTCCATCGGGCAGCCGGGGTACCAGGTGTGGAAGGTCAGGGTTTTGTGCTGCTTGTTGACCACGGGCAAGCCAATTTGGCGTCGCTGCGGCTCACCGTGCAGTTCGCCGTCTTCTTTCCAGCGGTGCAGCGCGGGCAGAGGGTCAAACTCGCCCTTGATGGGCCAGTAAGCGCCGATCACCGTGTCGGGGCGGTCAAACAACCAGATGCGCATGACGCGCTGCAAGGCTTCGGCCCGCGCCAGGCGATCCGGCAGGTTCAACCTTTCTTCCACCAAGGCTTTTCTCAAGGCGCGTTTTGCTTCGGCTTTGTCCATAATCAACCCATGAAATTCAGACGCATTTTGACACTGCTGAGCGCCATGGCCGTGACAGGCTTGTGGGGCTGGCCTGCCCAGGCCCAAAACCGGGGCGACGAGGTGCTGCTGGAGATGCAGCAAGCCTTTCGCAAAAATGATGCCAAAAGGCTCTCGACCCTGCTGCCCCAAGCCCGTGGCCATGTGCTGGAGCCCCTGGCCGCCTATTGGGACATGCGCACCCGGCTGGACACTGCGCCCACCTCAGAAATCCGCAGCTTTTTGAACACCTACGCGGGCAGCTACTACGAAGACCGTTTGCGCAACGATTGGCTGCAACAGCTGGGCAAACGCCGCGATTGGGCCACCTTCACCGCCGAATACCCCCGCTTTCGCATGCGTGATGACCGCGAAGTGCGCTGCTACGCCCTGGCCACCGAGGCCATGAACAGCAAGGCCGACGTGGCCGAAGAAGCCCTGCGCCTTTGGTATTCGCAGCGCGAAGCCGACGACGGCTGCGCCTATGTGGCCGAACACCTGCACTCGGTCCGCCAGATTCAGGCGCTGGACCTGTGGCGCAAGGCACGCATCGCCATGGACGCCAACCGCCCACGCGCTGCGCAAACAGCGGTGGACATCGAGGCACCCCGCCTGTCCGAACAGGTGGCCCTGATCCACGCCGACCCGGCCAAGTACCTGGACAAGCGCATCCTGGCCATCACCCGCAGCCGCAAAGAGCTGGCCGTGCTGGCCTTGATCCGACTGGCGGCCAAAGACCCAGACCAAGCAGCGGATTTGCTCACTCGCCGCTGGTCCATTCAACTGAGCCCAGAGGAGCGAAACTGGACCTGGGCCGTGATCGGCAAACAAGCCGCCCAAAAACTGCAAGACAACGCCGCCAGCCACTTTGCCAAGGTGCAAAAAGACAGTGACCTGAACGACGACTTGCTGGCCTGGAAAGTGCGTGCCGCCTTGCGTCAAGGCCAATGGCCTCAGGTGCTGAGCGCCACCCAGGCCATGAGCGCAGAAGCCCGCAAAGACTCGACCTGGGTCTATTGGCGTGCGCGCGCCCTGCTGAGCACGGCCCACAGCGACGCCCAACGCATCGAAGCCCAAAGTCTGCTGCGCCAGATCGCCAGCGTGCGGGGCTTTTATGAGCAACTGGCACTGGAAGACCTGGGCCAGGCCATCACCGTGCCAGAACGCCCAACAGCCCTGACGCCACAAGAAAAAGCTGCGGCCCTGAGCCACCCCGGCTTGCAACGCGCCTTGTACGCCATGGCCATCGGCCTGCGCTCCGAAGGCAACCGCGAATGGAACTACAGCACCCATTGGCATCAGCCCGGCGTCATGAACGACCGCGAACTGCTGGCGGCCGCTGACATGGCCTGCCAGCGCCAGGTCTGGGACCGCTGCATCAACACCAGTGAGCGCACAAAACACGTCATCGACTTTGAGCAGCGTTTTCCCACGCCGCTGCGCGAGACGGTGGTGCGCCGCGCTGGCGAAATCCGCCTCGACCCGGCTTATGTGTACGGTTTGATCAGGCAAGAAAGCCGCTTCGTCATGGACGCCCGCTCTCATGTGGGGGCATCCGGCCTGATGCAGGTCATGCCCGCCACCGCCAAATGGACCGCCAAAAAGATAGGCCTGGCCAACTTCACCCCAGACCAGATTACCGACCGCGAGGTGAACGTGGCCATTGGCACCGGCTACTTGAAACTGGTGCTGGATGATTTTGAAGGCTCCATGCCCATGGCCACCGCCGCCTACAACGCCGGCCCCAACCGCCCGCGCCAATGGCGCAACGGCCCGGTGCTCGAGGCGGCCATCTGGGCTGAGAACATCCCGTTTCACGAAACGCGCGATTACGTGAAAAAGGTGCTCGCCAACACCACCAACTACGCCGCCATCTTGACACGCCAGCCGCAGTCACTCAAAGCCCGATTGGGGACCGTGGGGCCACGCACTTCGCCTGTGGCGGGGGTGAACACAGACCTGCCTTGAATCAGGCCCGCCCCTGATTTCAGGCCACTGGGCCCAGCAACGCATCCAGGTTGGCATTGATTTTTTGTTCAATCTTGCCGCTGTAGGCACCCAGCAAAAAGCCCAGTTTCAGGTGCAGATCAAACCGGGTCTCGGTCACCGTCAGCTCGCCGCTCACACCACTGCGGGCAAAACGCATGTGGTCTTCGGACTCTCCGGGCTCGGACTCGCAGCTCATGCCCCAGTCTTGCTCGGCCTGCTCACGCCAGCGTTCGGCCACGGCGCGTGCACCCGCCAATCCCAGTGTGTGTTCACGTTCGATCTTGAGTTCAGGCATGGGACTCTTTCTGAGCTTGAGGGGCAGCGAATTCGGGATCCAAAGACACTTCCACCAGACAGTCGTAAAAAACGGGCGCACGGCCCAAATCGGTCAGGTGCTGGCTGGTCAGCTCGTTCACATTGGTGCCATTCAGGCCCAGCTTGCGCCACCAAATGCCCAAGCCGTTGACCACGCCGGGGCGCGCCCGCTGGTTCACACGCGCCTTGCAGTGGTAAGTGCCCCGGTCGTTGAAGACGCGCACCACCGCGCCGTCGGCAATGCCCCGCTGGGCCGCATCCTCGGGATGCATCTCCAGCACGGGCTCGGCCTCGATGTCGCGCAGGCTTTGCACGTTGACAAAGGTCGAATTGAGGAAGTTGCGCGCAGGCGGCGAAATCATGGCCAGCGGGTAGCGGCCACCCGGTGCTGCCAGCTCGTAATTGGGCAAGTGGTCAGGCAAGCCATCCAAGCCTTGGTCGGCCAGGCGCTGGCTGAAAAATTCGCAGCGACCCGAGGGTGTGGGAAAGCCGCCTTGCGCAAAGGGCGCATCGGGCACGGGCAAAGAAGCAAAGCCGTGCGCCAGCAGCTGCTCAAAGTCATTCTCGTCGCCAATGGCACTGCGGCACAGGCTTTCGTCGCTCTCGGCGAAACACGCATCGTCAAAACCCATGCGGGCAGCCAGTGCCCGGAAGATGTCGGTGTTGGTGCGCGCACCGCCCACGGGCGCAATCGCCGGGCGGTTGAGCAGCACGTCGGTGTGGCCGTAACTGGTGTGGATGTCCCAGTGCTCCAGCTGCGTGGTGGCAGGCAAGATGAAATCGGCGTAGTCGGCTGTGTCGGTCTGAAAATGCTCGAGCACCACGGTGAACAGGTCTTCGCGGCCAAAACCCTGCACCACCTTGCCCGACTCGGGGGCCACAGCCACCGGGTTGCTGTTGTAAACAATCAAGGCTTCAATTTGCGGGCCGAATGCGGGCGATGCCGGGCGCAGCAAATCGTCGCCAATGGTGCTCATGTTGATGGTGCGCGGCCGCCGCTCGCCCAACAAGTCGGGCCGCTGCAAGGCCGCCCGCCGCACCGGAAAATGTCCCGAGCTGCTGAGCAAGACCCCGCCCGCCCGGTGCCGCCAAGCGCCCGTGAGCGCGGGCAAGCAAGCGATGGCCCGCACTGCGTTACCCCCGCCGCGCACGCGCTGCATGCCGTAGTTCAAGCGTATGGCGGCGGGCTGGGTGGTGCCCCAGTCGCGGGCCAGCTGCCGGATTTGTTCGACCGGCACGCCGCAGACTTCGGCCGCACGTTCGGGCGGCCATTGCAAAGCGCGGGCCTTCAAGGCCTCCCAGCCCAGGGTGTAGCGGTCAATGTAGTCTTGGTCGAGCCAGCCATGCACGATCAACTCGTGCATGAGCGCCAGCGCCAGCGCGGCGTCGGTGCCGGGGCGCAGGGCGATGTGTTCGTGGCATTTTTCGGCCGTCTCGCTGCGCCGGGGGTCGATGCAGACCAGCTTGGCCCCGTTGCGCTTGGCTTCTTGGGCAATGCGCCAAAAGTGCAAGTTGCTGCCAATCGAGTTGCTGCCCCAAATCACGATCAGCTTGGATTCGGCAAAAAACTCATTCTTCATGCCCACCTTGTTGCCCAAGGTCTGCGTCAGGGCTTCGGCCCCGGCCGAGGCGCAAATCGTGCGATCTAAAAGCGATGCGCCCAATTGGTGAAAAAACCGCGCCGCGATCGACTCGCTTTGCACCAAGCCCATGGTGCCCGCGTAGCTGTAGGGCAAGATGGCCTGCGGGTCGCGTGCGGCGATGGTTTGCAGCCGGGCGGCGATCGCGTCCAGCGCCTCATGCCAGCTCACCGGTTCAAACTGGCCCGAACCCTTGGGGCCGACCCGGCGCAGGGGTTGCAGCAGGCGATCGGGGTGGTAGGTGCGCTCGGTGTAACGCGAGACTTTGGTGCACAGCACACCGTCGGTGGGGACGTGCGCCGGGTTCCCTTGCACTTTGGTGGCTCGGCCGTTTTCGACCGTGGTGAGCAGTGCGCAGGTATCGGGGCAGTCGTGCGGGCATGCGCCGCGCACGGTCTGGGAGGCCAAAAGGGTGTCGGTCATGAGGCGATGGGAAGGGGGAAAGTCAGGCTGCAGGCAAATGTTCAGTTGATTGTGGCTCAAACCTGTGCCTTGGCGTGGGCTCTGTTTGTCCCCCAGGTGCACAGGGGTGTTGGCAATCCCCTTCAAGTGTGGCTAGACTGTAACCATGAAAATCCTCGACTCCATCCTCACCGACGCGGCCAGCATTGCGGCCATTCGCAAAGACATTCACGCCCACCCCGAGCTGTGCTTTCAAGAAGTGCGTACGGCCGATGTGGTCGCCCAGCAGCTGACCGACTGGGGCATCCCCATCCACCGCGGCATGGGCACCACCGGGGTGGTGGGCATCGTGCACGGGCGTGACGGCGGCGCTTGCGGGCGCGGCATTGGTCTGCGCGCCGACATCGACGCCCTGCCCATGCAGGAGTTCAACACTTTCGCCCACGCCAGCAAGCACCAAGGCAAGATGCACGCCTGCGGCCATGACGGCCACACGGCCATGCTGCTGGCTGCCGCTAAGCATTTCTCGAAGCACCGCGACTTTGACGGCACGGTGTACCTGATCTTCCAACCGGCCGAAGAGGGCGGCGGCGGTGCCCGCGAGATGATGAAGGATGGCCTGTTCGACAAGTTCCCCATGCAGGCCGTGTTTGGCATGCACAACTGGCCCGGCGCGCCTGTCGGCACCTTTGCTGTCAGCCCCGGCCCGGTCATGGCGTCGAGCAACGAATTCAAGATCACCATCCGCGGCAAGGGCAGCCACGCCGCACTGCCCCACAACGGCATCGACCCGGTGCCAATTGCTTGCCAGATGGTGCAAGGTTTCCAGACCATCATCACCCGCAACAAAAAGCCGGTGGATGCGGGCGTGATCTCGGTCACCATGATCCACGCGGGCGAAGCCACCAATGTGGTGCCCGATTTTTGCGAACTGCAGGGCACGGTGCGCACTTTCAGCATCGAAGTGCTCGACCTGATCGAGGCCCGCATGAAACTGGTGGCCGAGTCAATCTGCACCGCTTTTGGTGCGCAATGCGAATTCGAGTTCGAGCGCAACTACCCCCCCACCATCAACAGCCCCTTGGAGGCGGATTTCGCCCGCCAGGTGATGAACGGCATCGTGGGTGCGGAGCAAGTTCTGCACCAAGAGCCCACCATGGGCGCAGAAGACTTCTCGTACATGCTGCAGGCCAAGCCGGGCGCTTATGTGTTCATCAGCAACGGCGATGGCGCGCACCGAGAAATGGGCCACGGCGGCGGCCCCTGCACCCTGCACAACCCGAGCTACGACTTCAACGACGACCTGATCCCGTTGGGCGGCACCTATTGGGTGGAATTGGCCACGCAGTGGCTGGCCAAGCCCACTCAAACCGCCTGACAGGACAAGTGCATGACCGATACCCCAAGTAGCTTCTCCCAAAGCTACGCGCAGGCCCGTGAAAAATTCTTGAACGCTGCCCACACCGCAGGCCTGCAGGTGGACTCCAACATCCACCCCCTGCCCGGTCGGGACAGTGAAACTTTGGCCATGGACGTGGTGCTGGACGGCGCACCCGATGCCAACGCTTTGCTGGTCATCAGCAGCGCTTGCCATGGTGTGGAAGGTTATTGCGGCTCCGGTGTGCAAGTCCATGCGCTGCACAACACCGGCTGGCGCGAAGCTGCCCGTGCAAGGGGTGTTGCGGTGCTTTACATCCACGCCCTCAACCCGCACGGGTTTTCTCACATGCGGCGCGTGACCCACGAAAACGTGGACATCAACCGCAACTTCCAAGACTTCTCTAAGCCCCTTCCCGACAACCCGGCCTACCGCGAAATCCACCCCCTGCTGCTGCCCGAAGTTTGGCCACCAGATGCCGCCAATGCAACGGCCACAGCACGGTACATCGCCGAACGCGGCATGAAAACTTACCAAGCGGCCGTGTCCAAGGGTCAGCATGAGTTTCCGGATGGCTTGTTTTTTGGGGGCCAAGCGCCCACTTGGAGCAACCTCACTTTGCGATCGGTGCTGAAAAAATACGGCCAGCGCTGCCAAAAAATGGCCTGGATCGACTTGCACACAGGTCTGGGACCCAGTGGCATGGGCGAGCGCATCTTTGCTTGCGCCGACGACGAAGCGGCCTTTGCCCGCGCCAAAGCCTGGTGGGGTCAAGGCATCACCTCGATTTATGACGGATCTTCCAGCTCCCCCATGCTCACGGGGCTCATGTGGATGGCGGCTTACCAGGAATGCCAGCAAGCGCAATACACCGGTATTGCCCTTGAATACGGCACGCAACCGCCTGAACAAGTCATCCACGCCCTGCGCGGTGACCATTGGCTGCACCTGCACCCCAAGGCCCCCGAACCACTGCGCCAACACATCAAGCAAGCGCTGATGGAGGCTTTCTATGTCGACACAGACGCGTGGCGCAGCCAGATCATTGAGCAAGCCATGGACGCCATGCACCAGGCCGTCAGTGGATTGAGCGCAGCATGAGTACCCCGCGTGTTCTGGTCTTGGGTGGCAGCGGCTTTGTCGGCCGCCACGTGTGCGAGCAACTGACCCGTTTGGGCTGGCACATCACCGTGCCCACGCGCCGCGCCGTGAATGCGGCCAGCGTGCAGAGCCTGCCCGGGCTGACGGTGATAGAGGCCTCTGTTCATCAACCTGCCGATCTCGCCCGGCTGATGCCGGGGCACGACGCGGTGGTGAACCTGGTGGCCGTGTTGCATGGCAACGAAGATCGCTTTGAAAACGTGCACGTGGATTTGCCCGGAAAGATTGCCAGCGCCATGAAAAAAGCGGGCGTGCAACGCTTGGTGCACGTCAGCGCTCTGGGCGCCGACCCACAAGGCCCCTCGATGTACCAGCGCAGCAAGGCGCGGGGCGAGACGGTTTTGCACAATGCTGGCCTGCAGTTGACGGTGTTGCGCCCCAGCGTGATTTTTGGTGCCGAAGACAAGTTCCTCAACCTGTTTGCCGACCTGCAGGCCGTGGCGCCCTTCATGCCACTGGCGGGCAGCGGCACCCGTTTTGCGCCCGTGTGGGTGGCCGATGTGGCCCGCGCTGTGGCGGTCTGCCTGCAAAAACCGGACACCATCGGCCAGACTTACGAGCTGTGCGGCCCGGATGTGTTGACACTGGGCGAGCTGGTCCAACGAGCCGGTCAGTGGGCGGGCGTGAACCACGGCAGAGGCCGCCCGGTGATCGGCTTGCCCATGTGGATGGGCTGGCTGCAAGCTGCAGCCATGGAGTTGGCCCCGGGCGAGCCACTCATGAGTCGGGACAACCTGGCATCGATGAAGGTGGACAACGTGGCCACGGGCCAGCTGCCCGGTCTGGCGGCGCTGGGCATCGCTGCAGCCTCTGCTGCGGGCGTGGCACCGACCTACCTGGGCCACCGCGGTCCACGCAGCAAGTTGAACCGCTGGCGTGCGGGGGCTGGGCGCTGAGTTCTGGCCTTGCCTTCGCGGTGCGTTCTTGAGAGGTTTTTGTGCTGGTCGTTTGAGCTTTGGTGGTCTCAGCTGAGGGTGTGTGAGGGGATGCGGCGGGTTCCTTATGACGGGGTACCGTGAATCGTCACCCGCCGCATCCCCTCACACACCTTGGGTGATCGACCCTTACAACTCCTTTCCCTGCCTTGCCCTGCCTTACCCGGTCTTGCCCAGCCTTGCCCGGCCTTGCCTCTTCCCTCCCCTTACTTGTTACCAACACTTTGCCGGTATCTGGTCGTGTTTCCTGACCTTGGCCGTTAACATGCAGGGTCTGATTTCCGGGAGAAAACAATGATCCAGCTCTACATCGCCAACAAAAACTATTCGTCCTGGTCTATGCGCCCTTGGGTGCTGCTGCGCCAAGCGGGCATCGACTTTGAAGAGATCTATGTGCGCTTTGACAGCTTCGCGCCCGATTCGCAGTTCAAGGCCGCGCTCAAAGACGTCAACCCGGTGGGCAAGGTGCCCGTGCTGGTGCACGATGGCCTGGCCGTGTGGGACACACTGGCGATTGCCGAATACGTGGCCGAGCAGTTTCCCGACAGACAAGTCTGGCCGCAAGACCGCGCCGCCCGGGCTCGCGCGCGAAGCGTCTGCGCCGAAATGCACAGCGGCTTTTCGGGTCTGCGCAGCGCCTGCCCGATGAACATCGAGGCGCACCTGCCTGAAATTGGCGCATTGGCCCTGCGCGACAAACCCGCCGTACGCGCAGACCTGGCACGCATCTGCAGCCTCTGGAGTGGTCTGCTGCAAGAACACGGCGGCCCCATGCTGTTTGGCCAATTCACAGTCGCCGACGCCTACTTTGCCCCAGTGGTCATGCGCCTGAAAACCTACGCCCTGCCGGTGCCGTCGGATGTGGCCGCTTACATGGACCGCGTGTGCGCCCTGCCCGGCGTCAAAGCCTGGATCGATGAGGCGCTGGCCGAGCAGGACTTCATCGACTTCGAAGAGCCTTTCCGGATGGCTCGCTGAAGGCAGACACGGACATGCAGGTTTTTGTCGTCGGCGGTGCGGTGCGTGATGCTTTGATGGGCCTGCCCGTCAACGACCGCGACTGGGTGGTGGTGGGCAGCACGCCCGAGGCCATGACCGCGCAGAGCTTTGTACCAGTAGGCAAGGACTTTCCGGTGTTTTTGCACCCGCAGACCCGCGAGGAATACGCACTGGCCCGCACTGAGCGCAAGACAGCGCGGGGCTACAAAGGTTTTGCGGTGCAGGCCGCGCCCGACGTCACGCTCGAAGAAGACCTGGCCCGGCGCGACCTCACGGTCAACGCCATGGCCGTGCCCGAGGCGCTGGCGCACAAAGCCCCCAGCGCCTGGACAGGCAAGATCGTTGACCCATACGGTGGCCAGCGTGACCTGCAAGCCAAGGTGCTGCGCCACGTGACCGAGGCCTTTGCCGAAGACCCGGTGCGCATCCTGCGGCTGGCACGCTTTGCTGCGCGTTTTTCCGACTTCTCTGTAGCCGATGAAACGATGGCCTTGATGCGCCAGATGGTCGAGGACGGCGAGGTGGACCACTTGGTGCCCGAACGCGTCTGGCAAGAGTTGGTCAAAGGCATGATGAGCGATCGGCCCTCTCGCATGTTCGAGGTACTGCGCACATGCGGCGCCCTGAAGGTGCTGCTGCCCGAAATGGACCGTTTGTGGGGCGTGCCCCAGCGCCCGGAATACCACCCCGAAATCGACACGGGCGTGCACATGATGCTGGTGATGGACATGGCTGCACGCTTGAACATGCCGCTGTCGGTGCGTATGGCCTGCCTGATGCACGACCTGGGCAAAGGCACCACACCTGCCGACGTGCTGCCACGCCACCTCGGCCACGAAGGGCGCAGCGTCAAATTGCTGCAAAAAGTGTGTGAGCGCCTGCGCGTGCCGACCGACTGCAAGGAACTGGCCGAGGTGGTGGCACGTGAACACGGCAACATCCACCGCAGCGCCGAGCTCGGGCCAGAGGCCTTGATGCGTTTGCTCGACCGTTGCGACGCCATTCGCCAGCCAGAGCGCTTTGCGCGGGTGTTGCAAGCGTGTGAGTGCGATGCACGGGGACGGCTGGGGTTTGAAGAAGCGGCTTACCCGCAGGCTGGGCGCTTGTTGAAAGTCCAGCACCTTGTTTTGGGCGTCAAAACAGCCGAAATTGCTGCGTTGGCTCAGCAAGAAGGTTTGAAAGGTCAGGACATAGGCCAACGAATTTTTAAAGCCAGAGCTCGCGCCTTGGCAGACATAGATTCGAGCCCCTTATGAAATGGCTCGTTCGTGCCTGGCTCAGCGTCAACGTATTGGTGCTGGCGCAAGCCATACTGGCTCGAGAAACGCCCTCCAGTGGCGGTGAGTTGGCCATGCTGATGTATTTGCTGAATATGCCCTCATCCGTTTTGACAGGCATAGGCCTGAATACTTTGGGCACGGTCAACAACCCATCTCACGCTATCCACATGTTGTTGATTTGGATGCCATTTTTCACTCTGGGCGCCATTCAATGGCTATTGCTGGGATGGCTGATCCGAAAAATCTCAAGGTCGTAGTAACTCTCTCAGATCTGAGACCTCGCCGTCGGTCCTGAACACACCTTCAAAGATGCGAACGCGTCCAGTCGGCAATGTCTTGCGCGGTGCGAAATGCACCCGCCTGTCGGGCGACTTCTTTGCCGCCGACAAACAAGGCAAGTGTGGGGATGCTGCGGATGTTGAAGCGGGCGGCGATGGCCTGCGCTTCTTCGGTGTTGAGTTTGGCCACCCGCACTTGGGGCGCCAACAGGCCAGCGGCCTGCTCATAAGCCGGGGCCATCATCCGGCAAGGACCGCACCAAGGGGCCCAAAAATCGACCAACACCGGCGCATGGCTGCGGCCGATGTGTTTGTCAAAGCTGGCAGCATCCAGCTCCAGTGGGCGGCCGTCAAAAAGAGGTTTGTGGCACTGTCCACAATCGGGTGCATTGTGCAAATCATCCACACGCACGCGGTTGGTGGTGTGGCAATGCGGACAAACAATGTGCAAAGCGCTGGCTGAATCGGTCATGTAATCCCCTGTGTTTCAAAATCACTTGGGGGTCATGCTGCACGATTCAAGGCCCAATCGCCCTGATTCAGGTCAAGGCGAAGGGCCGGACAAACTCAGCGTGCAGGTGGGCGGCGCGGCGCCATGGGGGCACGACCCGCCAGGTGACGGAAGCTGATGCGGCCTTTGCTCAGGTCGTAAGGCGAGAGCTCAAGGGTCACACGGTCACCCGCCAAAATGCGGATGTGGTTCTTGCGCATCTTGCCAGCCGAATAAGCAATCAGTTGGTGGCCGTTGTCCAGGGTCACGCGAAAACGGGTGTCGGGCAACACCTCGTTGACAACGCCCATCAGTTCAATCAGTTCTTCTTTAGCCATTTAAAACGTCTTTCTCAAAGCAGGATCGGTTTTGTCGTCTGGCGCTCTACCCACAACAAGCCTTCATCGAGGGCGTATTGGCTGGCGGCGGCCGGGGTGGCGAATTCGGGCACAAACCGCATCACACGGTCGGTGCTGGCGCTGCCACGGCCACTGGCCACGGACACTTGCGCGCCAAATGCGCCATTGGGCAAAGCCCTGGAGCACGGCTGAATTCGGAATTTTCCCATGGAGATGGGTTGGTGTGAACAATATGAAATGGTCATGTATTTTAACGGAGGGGGTCGAACCGCTTTTTTCGGCCCTCTTGGGGGCTGTGCAGCGGCACGGGTCTTGGCATGTCCTGCTGCCAAAAAAGCGCCCCCATAAGCAGCCCTGAAGGCCTGCCCAACAACAGCACCGTGCAGAGGTGCGTTAAAAAAGGAAGCAAAAAATCGTCTGGGCCCAGCTTAGGAAAGCATGGCGGGCGATGTGCACAGTGGAGGACAAGACTGGCATCCCTCTGCCGGGATGCGCTATCGGCTCGGCTAGAGCGAGATGGGCATAAGTCGCCAATGGCGTGCTGCACTGTAACACGTTCGGCTAACAAGCCCTTAAAGCACGCCTCAGACCCAACGCGCAATGCCTGCCGCCACCATGCTCAGCAGCAAGGTGCTGGTGATGGGGATGAAAAACTCGCGGCCGAACAGGCGAAAGCGAAAATCTCCGGGCAGGCGGCCGATGCCAATTTTTTCAAGCCACTTTTGTAGGCCACTGAAAATGATCAGAGCGAGAAACACCACGATGAGCCAACGCAACATAGCTTGCCTGGGTGCCGTCTACAGGCGGTGAGAGCGGTCGCCCCGGGCAAAGCCCTGGGCAGACCAGTCGGTGGTGGTGGAAAACCCAATGACTTTGAACAACTCGCCCATTTCGTGCTCGTTGATCAGGCGCTGGGCCTGGCTGCGCTCGGCCAAACTGGCAGCGGCCATGCGCTCGGCCAACCCGAGGTTCAGCAAAAACCAGGCTTGGCTGGTGTAACCCAGCACATTCAAACCTGCGTTTTGCCCAGCCAAGGCCACGCCTGTGAAGTTGACGTGCGCAGTGATGTCTTTTTGGCCCACCGCCACCAAGGGGTTGTCGTCCGCTTGGTGCAGCTGGTGGCACATGACAGTGCCCATGTGGCGCTGCGGGTGAAAGTACTCGCCCTCGGGAAAGCCGTAATCCAGGAAAAACGCTGCTCCACCCCGCCCGGCCAGCAGCCGCTCGGCCAAACTGGTGATGAAGGCCTCGCCTTGGGGGTGAATTTCGGTCAGGTAATCGTGCTCACCCTCGATCTCGACAGGCGGGCGCCAATCGGTGATCCGGTCTTGCCAAGCAAAATCCTCACCGGCACTGACCACGCCGCGCTCGTGCCAGACGCCTTGTGTACGCTGCAGCAGCTGCACCGGCATGGCGTCCAACACCTCGTTGCCAACCACCACGCCCTCAATGGCCTCGGGCCAGGTGTCCAGCCAACGCACTTTGCCCGCGTGTTGGAGCAAGGTGTCGGCTTGGCGGGCGCGCAAGGTACCCGACAAATCAATGATGTTGTAACGCGCCACCGCGTCGCCCAAGCTGTCCAGCAATTGCAAGGCCAGTGCACCGGTGCCCGCGCCAAATTCCCAGACTTCATCTGTGCCTGTGGCCGCCAGGGCCTCTTGCAGCTGCACGGCGAGGGTTTGGCCAAACAGGGGGGACATGCCCGGTGCGGTGACAAAGTCACTGCCCGAGGATGGCATGGCGCCGAACTTTTGAAGGGCGTTGGTGTAGTACCCCAGGCCCGGCTCGTACAAGGCCATGGCCATGAAACGGTCAAAACCGATCCAGCCCCCTG
Source organism: Limnohabitans sp. Bal53 (assembly GCF_003063355.1). GTDB lineage: Bacteria > Pseudomonadota > Gammaproteobacteria > Burkholderiales > Burkholderiaceae_C > Limnohabitans_A. The sequence continues at coordinate 661,577 of NZ_NESH01000001.1, forward strand.
CCCGGGCGATGGCCTGGTGGATAAGTGGGTTCAGCTCGGATGAGGGCTTGAGGTTCGACGTGGTCACGCGGCAATTGTCGCCGAAGGCGAGCAGGGGTTTGCCGGGGCACCGGGATCGGCATTCATGGCTTGGCCGATAATTGATGGTTGGCTTGAACGGCTGTCATGCCGGACTTGATCCTGCATCCGGGGTTGCGCAAATATGGACCCCGGATCAAGTCCGGTGTGACAAGCTTCCTGAACCCAACTTTCCTGACAATCCATCATCGCTCTAACCACAAGCTGCTCACATTCATGAAACAAGTTCTGGTCACCGGAGGCGCTCACCGCCTGGGCGCAGAGATCGTTCGCCAATTTGCGGCGGCGGGCTGGCGCGTGTGGTGCCACTACCAACGCTCGGCTGCTGCGGCGCAGGCCCTGCAGGCCGAACTGCAGTCAAAGGGCGCCAAGATCGAACTGGTGCAAGCCGATCTGGCGCAAGGCTTGGAGGTCGAGCGCATGGTGAGCCACATCTCGCAAACCACCGGGCCGCTCGACTGCGTGGTGAACAACGCCTCGCTGTTCGAGCCGGACGAGGGCAGCGACATGGACTTGGCCGGTGCCCGCCTGCAACTCGAAGTGAATTTGATCGCCCCCATGACGTTGGCCTCCCTCATGGCCCAACAAGCCGCGCCCGAATCAAAGCCCGGCCAGCGCAGCGTGGTCCACATCCTGGACCAGAAGGTGTTCAACCTGAACCCGGATTATTTTTCCTACACCGTCTCCAAACTGGCGCTAGAGCGCGCTGTGGCTTTGCAAGCCCAAGCCCTGGCCCCATTGCGTGTGTGCGGCGTAGCCCCGGGCCTGATGTTTTTGAGCGGCCCGCAAACCCAAGAGAACTTTGACCGCAACAGCCGTGTGAACCTGCTGCGCGAGCCGATCGACCCGGCACAGGTGGCGGCCACCTGCCTGTTTTTGGCACAAAACCCCTGCATCACGGGCACCACGGTGTGTGTGGACAACGGCCAGCACCTGGTGCCTTTGGCACGCGACGTGATGTTTTTGGGTGAACCGAAAGACCCTGCATGAGCGAGCTGATGACCGACTTGGCGCTGAATTGCCGCCGCCTGTTTTTGCGCAACCACACGGTGGACGTGCGCATTGGTGCGCACGACTTTGAAAAGCTGGGCCCCCAGCGCATCGTCTTCAATGTGGAACTGTTCGTGCCCTACAGCGCGTCCACCCCCACACAAGACGATTTGGCCGAGGTGGTGGACTACGACTTCATCCGCGAGGTGATTGCGCGCCGGGTGGCCATTGGCCACATCGTGTTGCAAGAGACTTTGTGCGACGACCTGATGCGCGAGCTGATCGCGCACCCGCAGGTGCAGGCGGTGCGCCTGTCCAGCTGCAAACCCGATGTGTACCCGGACTGCGAAGCCGTCGGAGTCGAAATCTTCCAAATCAAACCCGCGCCATGAAAACCCCAGCCGGACACCAAACCCTGGAGCTGACCGGTTTGCGCTTTGACGCCAACCTCGGCATCCTGGAACACGAAAAAACCGACCCGCAACCGATTCAGGTGGATGCTGAATTGAACTTGGGCACGCAGCCCCTGCTGCCCAGCGACGACGACATCCACTCGGTGCTGGATTACCGCAAAGTGCGCAAGATCATCATCGATGAATGCACGGCTGAGCACATCAACCTGCTGGAAACATTGATCGGCAAACTCTCGAACCGCCTGATGCAGTTGCCCGGCGTGTTGGGCGTGCGCGTCAAGATTGCCAAACTTGAAATTTTTGAAGACTGCGAAGTGGCCATTCGCATGGAAACCGGACAGTGGTGAACATCATGAACACAGATACAGAAGCAGACAACGCCTGGGTACAAGCACAAGCCGAATCAGAGGCAGCCAAAGCCGTCAAGATCGAACGCGAAACCCACAAGCTCGAAAAACGCCTGTGCCGCCAGATGGGGCAAGCCATCAGTGACTTCAACCTGATCGAAGCGGGCGACCGCATCATGGTCTGCATGTCGGGCGGCAAAGACAGCTACGGCATGCTGGACATCTTGCTCAAGATGAAGGCCCGTGCCCCGGTGGACTTCGAGCTGGTCGCGGTCAACCTGGACCAAAAGCAACCTGGCTTTCCAGACCACATCCTGCCCGCTTACCTCAAAGAGCTGGGGGTGGAGTTCCACATCGAGACACAAGACACGTACTCGATCGTGAAAGACAAGATCCCCGAAGGCAAGACCATGTGCAGCCTGTGCTCGCGCCTGCGCCGGGGCATTTTGTACCGCGTAGCGCGTGAATTGAAGTGCAGCAAGTTGGCGCTCGGCCACCACCGCGACGACATGCTGCAGACCTTCTTTTTGAACATGTTTTTTGGCGGCAAGCTCAAAGGCATGCCCCCGAAGTTGGTGAGCGACAACGGCGAGTTCATGGTGATCCGCCCGCTGGCCTATGTGGCAGAGTCCGACCTGATCCGTTGGGCAGCGCACCGACAGTTCCCCATCATTCCGTGCACACTCTGTGGCAGCCAGGAAAACCTGCAGCGCCTGCAAGTGGGCAACATGCTGCGCGAGTGGCAAAAGAAGCACCCCGGCCGGATTGAAAACATGTTTGCCGCTTTGCAAAATGTGGTGCCCTCGCATTTGATGGACGCCAAGCTGCACGGCTTCAAGGATCTGAAAATCACGGGCGTCGAATCGGATGACGGCGACAAAGCCTTTGACGAGGAGGAGTTCAAGGAGCCCTCTTTGCCGGGCATTCAGGTCATCTCCATGTGAACCTCTTGGGAACAACGCATGCGCACAACAACTCAGCATCTCACGCGGTGGTTTTTGATGGCCTCGGCTGCACTGGCCTTGAGTTGGCTGTCGGGCTGCGCCTCGATGCGGCTGATCGACAGCGATGTGGTCTCGGTGGCGGCCGCGCCGCCCGGCATGAGTTTGCAAGGGGCCAAGTACCGTTTCGAGCGCCTGCCCTCGCAAGTGCACAACCCCGAAGCTGGTCTGGCCGAACAGCAAGCTCAGGCCGCCATGACGGCAGTGGGTTTGGTGCGAGACGATGCCGCAGCCAGCCTGAGCGTGATGGTGGGCTTTAGCGGCACGCAATACGAGGCCGACCCTTGGGGCCGCCCCCTCGGGCCGGGCTGGACACCTTACGGCAGCATCGCCATCGGTTCGGGTTTTGGTCGGAACTTGGGCTCGCACGTCGGACTGGGTGTGGGCATGCGCTTCCCGCCGCCCACACATTACCGGCGCGAAGTCAGCGTGGTCATGCGCGACTTGAAATCAGGCCAGGTGGTCTACGAAACCCGAGCCAGCCACGCCGGACCCTGGAGCGACAGCGTGCCGATCTTTGCCACCTTGTTCCAGGCTGCGTTGGCGAATTTCCCCAACCCACCCGCAGGCCCACGCCGGGTCAACATCGAATTGCCGCGCTGACTTCAGGAATTTATGGAACCGACACGAATTTTGGCGATACGCCACGGTGAGACCGCCTGGAATGTGGACACCCGACTGCAAGGCCACCTCGACATCCCACTCAACGAGGTGGGCCTGCGCCAAGCGCAGCACCTGGCCCAAGCACTGGCACATCGCGAAACCATCGATGCCATTTATGCGAGCGATCTGTCGCGTGCTCACACCACAGCACAAGCCATTGCGCAAGCCCTGGGTCTAACCGTAAAAATACATCCTGGTCTGAGAGAGCGGCACTTTGGCGCATTTCAGGGCCGCACGTATGCCGAAATCGAAGCTGAGCTGCCCGAACACGCCTGGCACTGGCGCAAACGTACGCCGGATTGGACGCCGCCGGAGGGTGGTGAGTCTTTGATCACCTTACGTGAACGGATTGTGGCCACCGTGGACGAGCTGGCCGCCCAACATCGTGGCCAACAAGTGGTGATGGTGGCCCACGGGGGCGTGCTGGACATTTTGTACCGAGCCGCCACCCACCTTGAGCTGCAAGCACCCCGCACCTGGCAGTTGACCAACACCTCTGTCAATCGCCTGCTGTGGACACCTCAAGGCCTGTCGCTGGTGGGTTGGGGTGACACCACCCACCTGGACACATTGGCCAAAGACGAGTCGTCTTTATAAGGCGCTGTTTTGCAGCGCGGCGATGCGCTGCTCGATGGGCGGGTGGGTGCTGAACAGCTGGCCGATGCCGCCAGCAATGCCCATGGCGGCCATGGTCTTGGGCAACTCGGCGGTGTGCACGCCGCCCAAGCGAGCCAAGGCGTTGATCATGGGCTGCTTGCGGCCCATCAGCTGCGCGGCGCTGGCATCGGCGCGGAACTCGCGCTGACGGCTGAACCAGGCCACGATGATGGCGGCAAGAAAGCCCAGCAAAATGTCCATCACGATGGTGGTCACGTAATAGCCAATGCCAGGGCCAGAGTTTTCGCTGTCGCCCTTGCGCAAGAAGCTGTCCACCGCATAACCCACCACGCGGGAGATGAAGACCACGAAGGTGTTCATGACACCCTGGATCAAGGTCATGGTGACCATGTCGCCGTTGGCGATGTGCGCCACTTCATGGGCCAACACGGCCTCGATTTCTTCGTGCGTCATGTTTTGCAGCAAACCGGTTGAGACGGCCACCAAGGCCGAGTCACGGAAAGCACCTGTGGCAAAGGCGTTGGGGTCGCCTTCAAAGATGCCCACTTCGGGCATGCCAATGCCCGCTTTGTCGGACAGTTTGCGCACTGTGTTCACAATCCAGGCTTCGTCGGCGTTGGCCGGTTGGTCAATGACTTTGACGCCCGAGGACATTTTGGCGATCCACTTGCTCATCAGCAAAGAAATGATGGCGCCGCCAAAGCCCATGATGAGCGCAAAACCGAGCAAAGCGCCCAGGTTCAGTCCGTTGGACGTCAAAAAGCGATTGACGCCCAGCAAGTTGGCGACGATGCCCAGCACGACCACAACGGCCAAGTTGGTCACCACAAAAAGAAAAATGCGTTTCATGTTGAGTTTCACTTTCACCCGAAAGACGCGGGCACGTTGGGACGGATATTAGGGCGTCAGAATCCAAAATCAAGCCGTGGGCATGATTTCCGGACTGGCGTACGGTTTTTCCGGCAGGCGTGGCGCTCTGCGGGGCCGGAACACGCTGGCATCGGCATAAAACGTCAAGTCTTCGTTGGCGTGCCACCAGCCCGGAACCCCCAGCAAGGGCAAGGGACTGAAGGGTTTGTGGGCCAATTTTTCGGGCGTGAGGTCCCGCGCCAGCCAAGCATCAAGGTCGGGCTGCGCCACATCTTGCGGCACACGCCACAGGTGCACCGTGATCGACTTGTAGGGCTGCACCGCTTTTTCGAGGGCCGCATGACCAAAAGCCCACAGCCGCGTGTGCGCCCACTCACTGCGCAACCCCCCAAAGGCATCCAACCAGCGGTGCTCGGTCAAGGCGGCCCACAACGCATCGGAGGGCTGGATCAGCAATGCGTTTTCATCGAAGACGGTGGCGGCGTCGCGCACCGGGCCCCGTACCTGGCCCACCCCAGCGCGGGCGATTTCGCGGGCCTGCAACTGGTTCAAGCGCTTTTTGGCCAACGGGAAATGCATCCAACACAGGGCGTTGAAGAAGTCGTGCAGGCCTTCGCGGGTGGGCACCTGGCCCATGGCAAAAATAAAGTCTTCGTAGGCCTGGCCTTCGGGCAAGTCGGCTTGCGGCACAAAGCGCACGGGGGCACGGCCCGCCGCATTCAAGGCCTCGGGCTGGGGCACGCCTGCCGCCACTTGCCGTGCGATGGACTCACCCACCCCTCGCCAGTCGGCCAACCAAGGCGCGGCCCAGTCGATGTCGGACACCCCCAAGCTGGAGGCGTGCGCGCAGCGGTGCCCGGCCCGGTTGGGGTTCAGCCCGCCACCAGACGCCACGGCAGGCTTTCTCCCGAACGCAGGGGCTTGAGTTCGGCTTCGCCGAAAGCAAAGCTTTCAGCAGGCGTCCAGCTTTCGCGGCGCAGGGTGACCCGGTCCGTGTTGCGCGGCAAGCCGTAAAAGTCGGCGCCAAAGAAGCTGGCAAAGCCTTCGAGCTTGTCCAGTGCACTGGCCTGCTCAAAAGCCTCGGCATACATCTCGATGGCGGCGTGTGCGGTGTAGCAACCGGCGCAACCGCTGGCGTGCTCTTTGAGGTGCGCCGGGTGGGGGGCACTGTCGGTGCCCAAGAAGAAACGGGCGTTGCCACTGGTGGCCGCTTGCACCAGCGCCAGGCGGTGGGTTTCGCGCTTGAGCACGGGCAGGCAGTAGTAATGCGGGCGAATACCGCCTGTGAAGATGGCGTTGCGGTTGTACAGCAGGTGGTGTGCCGTGATGGTGGCGCCCAGGTTGGCGTCACCAGCGGCCACATACTCGGCGGCTTCTTTCGTGGTGATGTGTTCCATCACAATTTTCAGGCCTGGAAAGTCACGGCGCAGTGGCTTGAGCTGTTGTTCGATGAACACCGCTTCGCGGTCGAACAGGTCGATGTCGGACGAGGTGACTTCGCCATGAACCAGCAGCAGCACACCTTCGCGTTGCATGGCTTCAAGTACGGGGTAGATTTTGCGCAGGTCGGTCACGCCCGCGTCGCTGTTGGTGGTGGCGCCTGCCGGGTAGAGCTTGCAGGCCACCACGCCTGCGGCCTTGGCGCGGGCAATTTCGGCCGGGGCCAAGTTGTCTGTCAGGTACAGCGTCATGAGTGGCTCAAAGGCCATGCCCGCTGGCACAGCGGCCAGGATGCGCTGCTTATAGGCCCGCGCCTGCTCGGCGGTGGTCACGGGCGGCTTGAGGTTGGGCATGATGATGGCACGGCCGAATTGGGCGGCGGTGTGAGGCACCACCACGTTCAGGGCGGCGCCGTCGCGCACATGCAGGTGCCAGTCGTCGGGGCGAATGAGGGTGAGTTCTTGGGTCATGGGGTGTATTGTCTCAAACCTGTGGGCCGGGGCGTTGAGTGAAGGTTGCTTGAACCTGCGGTGGGGGCATGCAGAAGCCGGGGCTCCTGGGAGAACGGCTCGTAGAACCAGAGGTGGGGCTGCGGGCCGGGGCTCATACTCGCAAGCTCGCCAAATCGCCCCAACCCGCAGCCCCACCTCTGGTGAGAGCGTTGGTGGTGAACGGGTAGAAAGAAGCCAAGCCTATTTACAAGACCAGCGAAACGTCGGGTCTTGAATTCCGGGGGCGAGCGAAGCAATGCCCCGCAAGGACTTCATGCCGTTCTGGCAGGGCTGAGCAGCGCAGCAGCGGGCGGATCAGGGCGGGTGCTTGTTTGAGCGAAGCGAGTTTGCACCCGACCCCGCCCGCTGCGAGCAGCGCAAGGAACCCGAAGGGCCCTGACTGCGGCTCGCCTTTCTTTGCTTACTTTCTTTGGCGAAGCAAAGAAAGTGAGTGCGCTGCCGGGCGCAATCCCGGCCAAGGACGCTCAAAAGCACCCAACATTTCATCGGGATCTGACCCCAATTAAATGACCCCAATGAAATCAATGCCCCAGGATCTTGGACAGGAAATCCTGCGCCCGGTCGGTCTGCGGCGCATCAAAGAACTGCTGGGGAGGCGCTTGTTCAACCACCTGGCCCTGGTCCATGAAGATCACGCGATCGGCCACCGCCTTGGCAAAACCCATCTCGTGCGTCACGCACAACATGGTCATGCCCTGGCTGGTCAGCTCGATCATCACGTCCAGCACTTCCTTGATCATCTCGGGGTCGAGCGCCGACGTGGGCTCATCGAACAACATGATCTTGGGGGTCAGGCACAGCGCTCGCGCGATCGCCACGCGCTGCTGCTGACCGCCGGACAACTGCAGCGGGTACTTGTTGGCGTGTTCGGCAATGCGCACACGCTCGAGCTGCACCATGGCTTTGTCAACGGCTTCCTTGCGCGGCATCTTGGCCACCCAGGTGGGTGACAAGATCAGGTTTTCCATCACCGTCAGGTGAGGGAACAGGTTGAACTGCTGGAACACCATGCCGACTTCGCGGCGCACTTTGTCGATGCCTTTGAGGTCATCGCCGAGCACGGTGCCGTCCACCGTGAGCGTGCCTTCCTGGTATTCCTCCAGGGCATTGATGCAGCGGATCAAGGTGGATTTGCCCGAGCCCGAAGGGCCGCAAATGACCACTTTTTCGCCTTTGGCGAACTGCAGGTTGACGTCACGCAACACGTGGTAGCCGTTGCTGGCGTACCACTTGTTGACGCCTTTGAACTCGATGAGGGGGGTAGCGTTGGAGGTCATAGGGGGTCTTTCGTTCAGCGGACTTTGCTCACGGCCGTGCGCTCTTCGATCCACAGGCTGTAGCGCGACATGGCAAAGCAGAACGCGAAATAAATGAAGGTGATGAACAGGTAGGCTTCGATCTTGAAGGGGCGCCAGTCGGCGTCCGAGTTGAGCGCCAAGCCCAATGCGCCCGTGAGCTCATAGAGCGACACGATGGTCACCAGAGAGGTGTCCTTGAACAGGCCAATGAAGGTGTTCATGATGGACGGCACCACGGTGGCCAAGGCTTGGGGCAAAACGATCATGCGCTGGGTCTGCCAGTAGCTCAGGCCCAAGGTGGCGGCCGCTTCGGTCTGGCCCTTGGGCAAAGCTTGCAAGCCACCGCGGATCACCTCGGCCATGTAGGCCCCAGAAAACAGCGTGATGCCCACCACCACGCGCACCAGCACATCGATCTTCACGCCCTCGGGCATGAACAGCGGCAGCATGAACGAGGCCATGAACAGCACCGTGATCAGCGGCACGCCGCGAACCAGCTCCACATAGAGCGTGCACAGGGTCTTGATGGCGGGCATGTTGGAGCGACGGCCCAGCGCCACGAAGATGGCCAGCGGAAAGGCCAGCGTCATGGAAATCACGGTGAGCATGACCGTGAGCGGCAAGCCACCCCACTGGTCGGTGTCGACCTCGGTCAGGCCGAAAAATCCGCCCTTCATCAGCACGAAATAAACCACCAGCATCACGGCCCAGATCAGCGGCAGTGTCTTGCTCCAAAAACGCGGCATGCAGCTGATGACCACCACGCCCAACATGAGGGCAGTGGCGATCACCGGACGCCAGTGCTCGGTCTCGGGGTAACGGCCCATCACGATCAAGCGGCCTTTTTCGGAGATCACGCCCCAGCAAGCCCCCACGCCACGCACGTCGTTGCAAGCTTGTAAGTTGCTGCCGAAGACAGCTTGCAACGCGGCCCAGTCGAGCGAGGAGACCAGCGCCCACAGGCACACGGCCAGCAGCGCCAGCGACATCAGGCTGTTGCCAGGAGTGGAGAAGAGGTTGCTGCGCAACCAGGCCACAGGGCCAGAGCTGCGCCCGGGCATGGGCCGGGCTTCGATGGATTTGAAAACGTTCATGTCAGCGCTCCTGGATGGCGGCACTGGCGTTGAACCAGTTCATGAGGGCCGAAGTGAGAAGGGACAGGGTAAGGTACACCAGCATGACAATCGACAAGGCTTCAATGGCGCGGCCAGTTTGGTTGAGCGTTGTATTGGCGATCGAGACCAATTCGGGGTAGCCAATGGCCACAGCCAAGGACGAGTTCTTGGTCAGGTTCAGGTACTGGCTGGTCAGCGGCGGGATGATCACACGCAAGGCCTGCGGCAGCACCACCAATCGCATCGATTGGCTTTTGCTCAGGCCCAAAGAGGCCGAGGCCTCATGCTGGCCCTGTGACACCGAAGCAATGCCCGAGCGCACGACTTCGGCAATGAATGAAGCGGTGTAAAACACCAGGCCACAGAGCAAGGCCATGAATTCAGGACTGAACGCACCACCGTCTTCGATCTGGAAGTCACCCTTTTTGGGCAAGTCCCATTCGTTGGGGGCACCACCGACCAGCCAACCAAGCACAGCCAGCACCAGCGTGACCGCCAGCGACACGACCCACACCGGTCGGGTGTGGCCTGTGCGCTCAAAATGCGCACGCGCCAAGCGGCGGTAAAACCAAGCAAACAACACACCCAAGCCCACCCCCACCAAAGCCAGGGTCTGACCCAATTGCCACACAGGCCAGGGGAAGGAAATGCCGTTTTTGCTCAGAAAGAAATATCCTGCATTCCAAGCGTTGTCGAGGTCAGGCAGCACCTCGGTGAAAACCAGATACCAGATGAGCAACTGCAGATAAACCGGCACATTGCGGAAAAATTCGACATAGGCGTAACAAATTTTTCGCACCAAAAAGTTGGCTGAAAAACGACCGACACCCACCAAGACGCCCAAAACGGTGGCCAACACAATGCCGATCACCGCCACCTTGAGCGTGTTGAGCATGCCAATGGCAAAAGCGACAAAGTAGGAGCTGTTGTGCGCGTACTCGATCACCGTTTCGCTGATGTCAAAGCCAAACGGTTGAAACAAAAAGTCGTAGCCGCTTTGAATGCCGCGCAGGCGCATGTTGGTGAGCGTGTTGCGCACCAGCAAGGCCACCAAGGCCAGCGCTGAGAGGATGGCGACGACCTGGTAGATGACCGAACGCCCTTCGCGGCTGCGCCACGAAATCGATCGGTTTTTCTTACCAGGCAAAGGCCTGGCCTCGATCATGGAAAAGTGGGACATGGGAACTGCCTGAAAAATGATGGAGGGGTAAAAAATACGCCCCATGAAGGGGCGTATTCAGAACCTTCAAAAAAGGCAGGTGATCAACGCAGCGGTGCGGCGTACATCAGGCCACCCTTGTTCCACTGGTTGTTCAGGCCACGTGGCAGGTTGATGGCGGTCTTGGGGCCGACGTTGCGCTCGAACATTTCGCCGTAGTTGCCGGTTGTCTTGATGGCGCGGGCCAACCACTCCTTGTCCAGGCCCAGGTGCTTACCCAAGTCTTCGGTGGCACCCAACAGGCGTCCAATTTGGGGGTTGTCGCTGGTTTTCATCTGGTCCACATTGGCTTGGGTGATGCCGTACTCTTCGGCTTCGACCAGACCGGCCAGCACCCATTTGTTGATGGCAAACCACTCGTCGTCACCACGGCGCACCATCGGGCCCAAGGGCTCTTTGGAGATCAGATCGGGCAAGATGACATGCTCAGCAGGATTTTTGGCTTCCTTGGCACGCACCGAGGCCAGGCCCGATGCGTCGGTGGTGTACGCCTGGCAGCGGCCAGCGAAGTATGCGCCGGTAGCGGCTTCGACTTTTTCAAACACCACAGGCTTCAAGTTGAGCTTGTTGGCGCGGGAGAAGTCGGTCAGGTTCTTTTCGGTGGTGGTGCCAGACTGCACGCACACGGTGGCACCCTTGAGCTGCTTGGCGCTGGTGATCTTGCCCTTTTTGACCATGAAGCCTTGGCCGTCATAGTAGTTGGCACCGATGAAGTGCAGGCCCAAGGAGCCGTCACGGTTCAAGGTGTTGGTGGTGTTGCGGGCCAGCACGTCGACTTCGCCAGACTGCAAGGCGGTGAAGCGCTGCTGTGCGGTCAGGGGCACGTATTTGACTTTGGTCGCGTCGCTCAGCACGGCAGCAGCTACGGCACGGCAGTGGTCCACATCCAGACCCGACCAGTTGCCACTGGAGTCAGCGGCGGAAAAACCGGCCAGACCGGTGTTGACACCGCAGACGATTTGGCCGCGCTGCTTGATCTGGTCCAGGGTTTTACCCGCCATGGCGGATGTGGCCGCCAACAAGCCGGCTGTGGCCAGCAAAGTGCCGATCAAGGTTTGTGTCATTTTCTTCATGGTATGAATCCTCTTGTGAAATGGTCAGTAGCAAAATGCCACAGGCTGATTAAATGCTAATTTTGTCAATGCACGGCCTAGGAGCTTCCCTAGGATTTACCCCCTCAGATGGACGGGTTTGCACCAACTTGACACCCTGTGATGGGGACCTTCATCACTTGCACAAAATGTGCCCACCCGTTCAGGCGCTCATCTTGCGCATACTTTGGTGGTCGTGAAAGCCGCCAGTGTATCCCCTGCGCCCCATCGGATGACCTTCAAAGTCCCGAGGCCCCAAAAGGCAAGGGCTCCTCAACGTGAAGAATGCACCGAAGAAGTGCTTTGCGTCAGGTGTTGCCACAAACCCTGTGCGGCATTTTGGCCTTGGGCCTGGGCGGAGCACTTTTCACGGTAAGCCCTCACCTCCATGCTCAGGGCCAAGCTGGGGCCATCGGGCAAGGACACTTCGATCAAGGCCCCCGAAAGAATCTCTTTTTTCACGGCGCTGCGGGGCAAAAATGCGATGCCATGGCCCTCCAGCGCCATGGCCTTGAGCCCCTCGGCCATGTCGGTCTCATAGACACGGTCCAGATGCACGGGCACACCTGCCTGCTTCAAAATCCAATCGGTCACACCCCCCAAATAAGCACCGTGTGCGTAGCCGAGATACGGAAGTGGGCGTGCAGCATGACCGGGCAAACTGAACAACGCCCGCCCATCGGGTGTGCTTTGCACATAGGGCGCAATGACCTCATGCCCCAACACCACCATGTCATAACGCTCGGGGTCAAGTTGCAGGGGCTGCGAGGGGTGGTGGTAAGCGATCAACAGATCGCACCCGCCCTCCACCAGACGCATCGCCGCGTCGTGCACGTTCAACGCCATGAGTCGGCTTTTCATGGGTCCAAAGGTCTCGCGCAAGCTGGCCACCCAGGTTGGAAAAAACGTGAACGCCAAGGTGTGCGGCACAGCAAACTGAATGATGTCCTGGCCCGCCGCATTGTGGCCGCGCAGCATGGCCCGGGTATTTTGCAGCGACTGCAGCATCTCCAGCGCCTGGGCGTACAAGGTCTCGCCCGCAGGGGTGAGCCGGGTCGGGTAGGAGCTGCGGTCGACCAAGTCTGCACCAGCCCAAGCCTCCAGCGATTGGATGCGCCGGGAAAACGCCGGTTGCGTGACGTGCCTCAGTTGCGCGGAGCGGCTGAAACTGCGCGTTTCAGCCAAGCTCACAAAATCTTCAAGCCATTTGGTTTCCATGCGCGCATTATCGGTTCAGCCCCAGGCCAAGCGCCCAGCGTTCACGCCGGCCAACGCACGAAGTCCTCCGCTTCAGAATTTCTCACCAAAGGATTTGGGCGGCGTGACACCCAGATGCCGAAACGCCGCCAAGGTGGCCATGCGCCCGCGTGGGGTGCGCTGCAAATAGCCTTGTTGGATCAAATACGGCTCGATCACGTCTTCGATCGTGTCGCGCTCCTCGCCAATGCTGGCGGCGATGTTGTCCAAACCGACCGGGCCACCATCAAACCGGTGGATCACCGCTTCGAGCAATTTGCGGTCCATCAGGTCAAAACCTTCCGGGTCCACGTCCAGCATGACCAAGGCTTTTTGCGCGATGCCTTTGTAGATGGTGCCGTCCCCCTTCACATCCGCATAGTCACGCACCCGGCGCAGCAAGCGGTTGGCGATGCGTGGCGTACCGCGTGAGCGGCGGGCAATCTCGAACGAGCCTTCCGGGTCAATCGGCGCCTTGAGCAAGCCAGCACTGCGCGTCACGATGCGGGTCAGCTCTTCGGGGGTGTAGAACTCCAGGCGCGACACGATGCCAAAGCGGTCGCGCAAGGGGTTGGTGAGCATGCCCGCCCGCGTGGTCGCACCCACCAGCGTGAAAGGCTGGAGATCGAGCTTGATGCTGCGCGCCGCCGGGCCTTCACCGATCATGATGTCGATTTGGTAGTCCTCGAGCGCCGGGTACAAGATCTCTTCGACCACGGGCGACAGGCGGTGGATCTCGTCAATGAAGAGCACATCGTTGCGCTCCAGGTTGGTCAAAAGCGCAGCCAAATCCTTGGGCTTTTCGAGCACCGGGCCGCTGGTCTGGCGCAGGTTCACACCCAACTCGGCGGCGATGATGTGGCTGAGCGTCGTCTTGCCCAGGCCCGGCGGGCCAAACAGCAGCACATGGTCCAGCGGCTCTTCGCGCATCTTGGCCGCGCTGATGAAAATCTCCAGCTGCTCGCGCACCTTGACTTGGCCGACGTATTCGTCGAGCAGTTTGGGGCGCAAGGCGCGTTCAATGGCCTCTTCCTGGTGCGACACAGGAGCGGCGGAAATCACCCGAGGTTCGGGCTGCGGAGCGAAGTCGTCGGTGCGGATGCTCATGGCTCAGTTCACTTATTTGTTCAAAGCCTTGAGCGCCAGCTTGATGCCCTCGCTCACGCCCACGTCCACGGGCAGGCTCTTGAGGGCTGCAGCAGCTTCTTTGTCGCTGTAGCCCAGCGCCAGCAAGGCTTGTTGGATGTCGCTTTGGGCGTCGCTTGTATTCACCGCAAACAAACCGCCCAGGTCACCGCCCAGCTTGCCTTTGAGTTCCAGCAACAGGCGCTCGGCGGTCTTTTTGCCAATGCCCGGCACTTTGACCAAACGGCCGACTTCTTGGGTGGTGATGGCCTGCGCCAAATCGGTCACGCTCATGCCCGACAACACGCTCAAAGCGGTGCGGGGCCCCACGCCAGAGATTTTGATGAGCTGACGAAAGGCCTCGCGTTCGGCCAGTGTGGCAAAGCCATACAGGATTTGCGCATCTTCACGCACCACAAAGTGTGTGACCAAACTGACCTTTTCGCCCGTGGCGGGCAAGTTGTAAAACGTGCTCATGGGCACATTCACCTCGTAGCCCACGCCATGGCAGTCCACGATCACCTCGGGGGGGTTCTTGTCGCTCAAGATGCCGGTGAGTTTGCCAATCATGGGGGGTGACGCCTTAAATGCCTGTGATGGGAGAAAATGCGCATTTGTCCTGGCCGTCCTGGCCACAAACTTCGCGCAGCTAGGATTATCAACTTGATCGTCAGACACACCTTCACGCCGCACAACAACACCCGCCTGTCGCACCTGTGCGGCCCCATGGACGCGCACCTGCGCACCATCGAAGCTGGCTTGCAGGTGAGCATTGCGCACCGACACGAGCAGTTCAAGGTGGACGGACCCAAGGCCGTGGCCATGCGGGCCATGGAAATCTTGCAAGCGATCTATGAGCGGGCTGACCGCCCAATTTCACCCGACATGGTTCAACTCATGCTGGTGGGCGACAGCGGGGGCGAAGAAGCCAACTTGCCCGCCTTGCAAACTCGCCGTGCCGACCTGAAGGCCCGCACCCCGGTCCAGGCCGCCTACCTGGAGAGCATCGCCTCACACGACATCACCTTTGGCATCGGGCCAGCCGGCACGGGCAAGACCTACCTGGCGGTGGCCTGTGCGGTGGACGCGCTGGAGCGCGCCAGTGTGCAACGCATCGTGCTCACGCGTCCGGCCGTCGAAGCCGGTGAACGACTGGGCTTTTTGCCGGGTGACCTGTCGCAAAAGGTCGACCCCTATTTGCGCCCGCTGTACGACGCGCTGTACGACCTGATGGGCTACGACAAGGTGCAAAAGGCTTTCGAGCGCAATGCGATCGAAATCGCGCCGCTGGCCTTCATGCGCGGGCGCACCCTGAACAACGCGTTTGTGATCCTGGACGAGGCGCAAAACACCTCCACCGAACAAATGAAAATGTTCCTCACCCGCATCGGCTTTGGCGCCAAAGCCGTGGTCACGGGCGATGTGAGCCAGATCGACTTGCCCAAGGGACAGCTGAGCGGGCTGATCGACGCCGAGCGCGTGCTCAAGCGCGTCAAGGGCATTGCCTTCACGCGCTTTTCGAGTGCCGACGTGGTGCGCCACCCGCTGGTGGCCCGCATTGTGGACGCCTACGACGCGCAAGGCAGCGCCGCCATGCGCTCTGGCATCACGACCCGCCGCAAACCTTTGCCGTCCGACGATTGAAATCCAAACCTCATACCCCCATGGCCCTGAAACAGCTTCAACTGTCCCTGCAATTTGGCGACATCCCCTATGCAGCCCGCCACCGCGCCGCCCTGCCCCGCCACACCGTGGCCCGTTGCATCCGCCACGCGCTGGCCGATGACGCCGAAATCACGGTGCGTATCGTGGGCGAAGAAGAAGGCCGGGCATTGAACCTCAGTTACCGCAAAAAAGACTACGCCACCAACGTCCTGACCTTCGATTACGAACAAGAACCCGT
This sequence comes from Limnohabitans sp. Bal53, assembly GCF_003063355.1. Taxonomy (GTDB): domain Bacteria; phylum Pseudomonadota; class Gammaproteobacteria; order Burkholderiales; family Burkholderiaceae_C; genus Limnohabitans_A. The sequence continues at coordinate 677,496 of NZ_NESH01000001.1, forward strand.
GGTGATGGCCGATTTGGTGCTGTGCGCCCCGGTGGTGGCGCGTGAGGCCAAGGAGCAAGGCAAGACGCTGGCGGCGCATTACGCCCATTTGCTGGTGCACGGCACTTTGCACGCCCAGGGCTGGGACCATGAGACCAGCACCGCCGATGCCGAGGAGATGGAGGCCTATGAGGTGGTGATTTTGGCGGGTTTGGGTCTCAAGAACCCCTACGTTTGAGTTCTCTAGCATCCTGTTTTTCGGGTAGGCCCCGAAAAGCTTGTGCTGGGAGGCCTCAAATAGAGTGGGGCCGGGTTCCTCATAACGGGGTACCGTAAATCGTCACCCGGCCCCACCCCATTCAAGGCCGTGGTGCGTTTTAACGCCCCTGATCTCTGAGTCGCGTCAAAACCCACGGGAAAACTTCAAAAAGAAGGCCACTCGTTCATTGGCATTTTTTTGCCAAACAGACCACCCAGGTGTGTGAGGGGATGCGGCGGGTGACGATTTTCGGTACCCCGTTATGAGGAACCCGCCGCATCCCCTCACACACCGCCCCAACAAAATGCACACACCGCCCAAGCAAAAGAGGCACACAGCCCAAGCACAGGCAAAAGCAAAGCCGTCAGAGCAACCGAACCTTCACGCTCTTGCCCTTGATCTTGCCGTGTGACAACTGTGCCTCCACCTTTTTGGCCAACTCCGCCTGCACCGCCACATAGGTCGAAAACTCGTTCACATTGATCTTGCCCACCTGCTCGCGGGTCAAACCACACTCGCCCGCCAGCGCCCCCATCACGTCACCCGCCCGAATCTTCTCTTTGCGACCGCCCACGATTTGCAGCGTGCGCATGGGCGGCTTCAAAAGGCCACCCGCAGCGGGCACCACATCGGCCAACGGGGCCCAAGTCGACTCTCGGCCTTGCATGACTTCAATCTTGCCGACCGCACCCATCTCGTCCATGCTGGCCAGCGTGAGCGCCAGGCCTTCGGCATCACCCCGGCCGGTGCGGCCAATGCGGTGGATGTGGATTTCGGGGTCGGGCGTCACGTCCACGTTGATCACGGCCTCCAGGCCCTCCACATCCAACCCGCGTGAGGCCACATCGGTGGCCACCAGCACCGAACAACTGCGGTTGGCAAACTGCACCAGCACCTGGTCGCGTTCGCGTTGCTCCAACTCGCCAAACAACGCCAGCGCGCTGTAGCCCTGGGCTTGCAGCACCGCCACCAGATCACGGCACTGCTGCTTGGTGTTGCAAAACGCGAGCGTGCGTTCGGGGCGGAAATGCGCCAAGAGTCTCGACACAGCGTCCAGTCGCTGACTTTCGCTGACTTCGTAAAACACCTGACGGATCTTGTGAGCACTGTGCTGCGCCTGCACTTTCACGGTCTGCGGTGAACGCATGAACTGCGCAGCCAACTTGGCGATGCCCTCGGGGTAGGTGGCCGAAAACAGCAGGGTCTGGCGGTCTTTGGCACACTGACGCACCACTTTGGCGATGTCGTCGAAAAAGCCCATGTCCAGCATGCGGTCGGCCTCGTCCAACACCAGCGTATTGACGCCCGCCAAACTCAGCGAACCGCGCTCCAAATGGTCCAAGATGCGACCGGGCGTTCCCACCACCACATCGGCACCGTGCTCCAGACTCAGCGTCTGGCCGCGCAGAGCCACACCGCCACACAGGGTGACGACTTTCACGTTTTGACGGGCACGGGCGAGGCGCCTGATTTCTTGCGTGACTTGGTCGGCCAACTCGCGGGTAGGGCACAAAACCACGGCCTGAATGGCGGTGCTGGGCGAGCCCGCGCTTTGCAAGCGCTCAATCAAAGGCAGGCCAAAGGCGGCCGTTTTGCCGCTGCCCGTGCTGGCTTGGGCGATCAGGTCTTGACCTGCCAACGTCACAGGTAAGCTGGCCGCCTGGATGGGCGTCATCTGGGTGTAGCCCAGTTGTTCGAGGTTTTGAAGGGTGGCGGGGGCCAGCGCAAGCTGGTCAAAGCGAACGGATGTCGCGTCTTGGTTTTTGGCAGTCATCCACCGATTATCGGTGGCAGCGCTTGGAAATCGCCGTTGCGCTGCAGGCTCGTGTCAAGTCTGCGGCACCCACATCGGTTTCAATGGCTCAAGCGCTCATGCGCATCGGAATGGTGATCGGCCCATCGTTCACCAGCGACACCTTCATGTCGGCCGCAAATTGCCCCGTCTGCACGACCGGATGCGCGGCTCGGGCCCGCGCCAGAAAATGCTCATACAAACGCCGACCGTCTTCGGGCGCCGCCGCCAGCGTGAAGCTCGGGCGGTTACCCCCGGCCAGATCGGCGGCCAGTGTGAACTGGCTGACCACCAGCAAGCCACCGCCCACGTCTTGCACGCTCAGGTTCATCTTGCCCGCCTCGTCGCTGAAGATGCGCAGCTTGAGCATCTTGGCCAGCAGTTTGTCGGCCACCGCTTCGGTGTCGCCTTTTTCGGCGCACAGCAGCACCAACAAGCCCGCATCAATCTGGCCGATCACCGCCCCATCCACCCGCACGCTGGCTTCACTCACTCTTTGCAACACCGCGATCATTTCAAGTCCCTCGCATCGTCAAAATGCGCCTCCACATCACTGGGCAAAAGCTGGATGGTGGCCCGCAAGCCAGGCACTTCGCTCATCAGCGCCTGCTCCACACTGGCGCGCAAGGCAGCGGCTCGGCCCAGCGTCCAACTGGCAGGCATGTGCATGTGCACGTCCACAAAACGGCGTTGTCCGGCCTTGCGGGTGTTCAAGTGGTCAAAGCGGATGATCTCGGTCTGGCCGCGCTGGTGGGCAAAGCCATCGAGCACTTGCTGCACATCGGCCAACACCTCAGGCTCCAGCGCCTCGTCCATCAAACCCTGCGAAGACCGCCAAACCAGACTCCAGCCTTCTTTCAGAATATTCAGGGCCACGCCAATGGCGACAACGGCATCCAGCCACAGCCAGCCGGTGGCACTGACCAGAGCAATGCCCACCACCACGCCTGCCGATGTCCAGACGTCGGTCACCAAGTGCCGGGCATCCGCTTCCAGCGCCAGCGAGCGGTGCTGCCGGGCGGCGCGAAACATCAACCAGGCCAGCAAACCGTTCAGGGACGAACTGACCACCGACAAGGCCAGGCCCCAGCCGACCTGCTCGATGGGCTGCGGATCGAACAAACGATGAACCGCCACCCACATGATGCCCAAGGCGGCGACCAAAATCAGGATGCCTTCAAAGCCGGAAGAAAAATACTCGGCCTTGTGGTGTCCGTAAGGGTGGTCATCGTCGGCGGGGCGTGCCGCAATCGTCACCATCATCAAACCGAACACCGCGCTGGCCAGGTTGACCAGCGACTCCATGGCGTCCGACAGCAAACCGACCGAACCCGTCAACCACCAAGCCCCGGTCTTGAGGGCGATGGTGAGCAAGGCCACCACCACCGATGCCGACAGCATGCGCGACGGCGTCATCCAAGCATCCACTTTTTTCATAGGCTCAGGATACCCTCAGTGGATGGCCTTACCGTGCGCCAGCCACCTGTCAAGACAGCGTGACTTTGGCAAATTTGCGCTTGCCCACCTGCACCACATAAGTGCCCGCTTCGAGTTTCAGGCCCTTGTCGCTGACCACGCTGGAGTCCACACGCACACCGCCGCCGTCGATCAGGCGTCCGGCCTCCGTGGACGACGGCGCCAAACCCGCTGACTTGAGCAAGGCCCCAATGCCCATGGGCGCACCCGACAGGGTCACCTCAGGAATGTTGTCCGGCACACCGCCCTTGCTGCGGTTGATGAAATCCTGCTCAGCCGCGTCGGCGGCACCTGCGCTGTGGAAACGGGCGGTGATTTCCTTGGCCAGCATGACCTTGGCGTCTTTGGGGTTGCGCCCCCCTTCGACTTCTTTTTTCAGCGCCTCGATCTCGGCCATCGACTTGAAGGACAGCAGGGTGTACCAGCGCCACATCAAGGTGTCTGAAATGCTCAGCACCTTGGCGAACATGGTGTTGGGCTCTTCAGCAATGCCGATGTAGTTGTTCTTGGACTTGGACATCTTGTCCACCCCGTCCAAGCCTTCGAGCAGCGGCATGGTCAAGATGCACTGAGGCTCCTGACCATACTCCGCCTGCAGGTGACGGCCCATCAGCAGGTTGAACTTCTGGTCGGTACCGCCCAGCTCCAGGTCGCTTTTGAGCGCGACCGAGTCGTAACCCTGCATCAACGGATACAGAAACTCGTGCACCGAAATCGGTGTGCCAGCCTTGAAGCGGTCATGGAAATCGTTGCGCTCCATCATGCGCGCCACGGTGTATTTGGCCGCCAGCTGGATCATGCCCATCGAGCCCAGTGGCAACGACCACTCACTGTTGTATCGGATCTCGGTTTTTGTGGGGTCCAGCACCATGCTGGCTTGTTTGTAATAGGTCTCAGCGTTGGCCTTGATCTGCTCAGGCGTGAGCGGCGGGCGGGTGCTGTTGCGGCCTGACGGATCCCCAATCAAGCTGGTGAAGTCACCAATCAAAAAGATCACCTGATGCCCCAAGTTCTGCAACTGGCGCATCTTGTTGAGCACCACGGTGTGGCCGATGTGGATGTCTGGCGCGGTCGGATCCAGACCCAGCTTGATGCGCAATGGCACACCCGTGGCCTCTGACTTGGCCAGCTTTTGTAACCAGTCTTCTTTCGGAATCAGCTCTTCACAGCCCCTCAAAGTTAATTCCAAAGAATTCAAAACACGGTCATTCACTGGATATTTTGTAACAAGCGCTTGATTCATAAGGGTTTTTTCTGTGTTGAACGAGGTATAGACCGATACAATTGGCCTTGCTGTTTGATACGCATTTTATGTGCGGCCTGAAGAACCTTGGCGTTGATCGCCCTGCTCTTTCACGGCGGACATCGCCCCCTATCCCCTTTTCATGCCGATCTTTTCCACCATTCAGTCAAAACTGATTTCTTTGCTGCTCAACGTTTTGTTCCTGTGCACGGCTGTGCTGGGCGCAATGTTGATTGCCGCGCAAAGATTTTTGGTTTGGCTGGATGCCTACCACCCACAGCTGAACCAGGCCCATCAGGTTTTGAATGGCTGGCTCAAGCGCCACCCCAAAACCATCGCTGCCACCTTGGCCAGCTTCTTGTTGGTGGGCGGCGGTGGCGCTTTTGCCGTGGCCAATCTGGGCCCAGACATTTCCGACCAACCTGTGGTCAACATCACAGTGCCTGTCGAGATCGCTCAGCTTGAATCTCAAGCCGAGTTGCTCGACCAGTTTGAAATCAACCTGACCCGAACAGAGCACACCCGCCCTTCCGATACGCCAGAATCTTTGCTGCGTCGATTGGGCCTTGTTGATGCTGAAGCTGCTGCTTTCTTGCGCAAAAATCCTTTGGCACGTCAGGCACTGCAGCAGGGTGGGCGTGCCGTGTCTGCTGAAGTCACCAGCCAACAATTGCTTCGCTCATTGAGCGTGCGCTGGCTCAAAAACGAAAGCGACACTTTTTTCCAGCGTCTTCGGGTCGAACGCTCCGTACAAGGTTTTCAAACGGCGCTTGAAACCTCCCCCATGAACACCAGCATCCGCATGACGGGTGGAACGGTGTCTCGCTCGCTCTACGATGCAGCCGATGAAGCCCGACTGCCTGACCCTGTCATTCATCAGCTGACACAGATTTTTTCGAACCAGATTGACTTTCACCGCACCTTGCGCAAAGGTGCTCGTTTTTCTGTTGTCTATGAAGTGCTTGAAGCTGACGGCGAGCCCTTGCGTACGGGCCGTGTGCTCAGCGCCGAATTCCACAATGACAACAAGCAATACGATGCCGTCTGGTTCCAGGAGCCGGGTCAAAAGGGCAATTATTACGACATGGACGGCAAAAGTTTGAGCCGCTCTTATTTGGCATCCCCACTGACCTTCTCTCGAAGGACCAGTGGTTTTGCTATGCGGCTGCACCCAATTTTCAAGACCCAACAAGCGCACCGAGGCGTTGACTATGCTGCCCCTACTGGAACATCCACCATGACCGTGGGTGATGGCGTGGTCACTTTTGCGGGTCGTCGAGGTGGCTACGGCAACGTGGTGGAAATTCGGCACGGTAACGGCCACTCCACCTTGTACGCGCACCTGAGCCGGATCCATGTTCGGAACGGTCAAACAGTCCAAAAAGGTCAAGTCATTGGTGCCGTGGGCTCCACAGGTTGGTCTACTGGACCCCATTTGCATTTTGAATTCCGCGTCAATGGCGTGCACGTTGACCCACAAAAAATCATTCAACAAGCCCAAAGCGGCCCCATTGCACCCACCTCCATGGGCCGTTTCGTGGCCTTGGTAGGTCAAGCCCAATCTCAGTTGCAAGCTGCATCTCAGATGAGGGATATCAGCAGTCAATAAGCGGGTGGAACCAAGGGCCATGTGAGGCCTGTTGATATCTGCCTCAGTCCTGCTTGAGGCCTACCGTTTTGCCGCTCTCCATGCCTGCCTCTTATTTCATCGGCCTCATGTCTGGCACCTCCTTGGATGGGGTAGATGGCGTTCTTGCACGTTTGGGCAGCGATGGACAACTTGAAGTGCTGGCCCATGACTTTGTGCCCTTCGCTGCGACTTTTCGCAGCGAATTGCTGGCGCTCAACCAAAGCGGCCCCGACGAACTGCACCGCAGCGCCCTGGTCGGCAACGCCATCGCTCGCCATTACGCCGACGTGGTGACCGCATTGCTGCAGCAAACTGGACTTCAGGCCGCCCAGGTCAGCGCCATCGGCGCTCATGGCCAGACCGTACGGCATCGGCCCCTGGAATTCGACGCAGATCCAGCGCGGCATTGGCCGGCTGTGGGCTATACCTTGCAACTGATCAACCCCGCCTTGCTGGCCGAACTGACGGGTATCGATGTGGTGGCGGACTTCAGAGGCAGGGACCTGGCAGCCGGAGGGCAAGGCGCACCTCTGGTGCCTGCTTTTCACCAAGGCGTGTTTGGCCAGCCCGGGCGCTGTGTGGCTGTCCTCAACATTGGAGGCATCGCTAACTTGAGCGTTCTCAAGGCCGATGGGACAGTGTTGGGCTGGGATTGCGGCCCGGGCAATGCCCTGATGGATTTCTGGTGCCATCGCCACACCGGACAAATCTTTGACCGCGACGGCGCTTGGGCGGCCAGTGGCCAGTTGCATCCTGAGCTGCTTTTCAACCTGGCCAGCGACCCTTTTCTGGGCAAGCCGCCACCCAAGAGCACCGGACGCGACCTGTTCAATCCCGCTTGGCTGCAACATCACTTGTCTTTGTTTGAAGACCTGAAACATGCCGATGTGCAGGCCACACTCTGCACCTTGACGGCTTACGCCAGCAGTCAGGATCTCTTGCGGTATGCCCCAGAGGCCAGCCAACTGGTCGTGTGTGGTGGTGGGGCCTTGAATGGTGAATTGATGCGCCAAATGTCAGCACACTTGCCAGGTGTGCCTGTTTTGAACAGTGAGGCCTTGGGCCTGCCACCGCTGCAAGTGGAGGCTGCCGCCTTTGCCTGGCTAGCTTTCAAAACTGTACGTCGTGAAACATCGAGCCTGCCAAGCGTCACGGGCGCCAGAGGCGCCCGTGTCTTGGGGGCCATTTACCCCCGGTGATGTCTGGCCAGCCCAGCTGGCCGCACCTTGCAATCAGGTCGAGAAAGAAGAGCCGCAGCCGCAAGTCGATGTGGCGTTCGGGTTCTTGATCACGAACTGAGCACCCTGCAGGTCTTCTTTGTAATCGATCTCGGCACCGATCAGGTACTGGTAGCTCATCGCGTCGATTAACAAAGACACGCCATTTTTGCTCATGGTCGTATCATCTTCATTGGTGATTTCATCGAAGGTGAAGCCATACTGGAAGCCTGAGCAGCCGCCACCTTGGACAAACACGCGCAGCTTCAAATCAGGGTTGCCCTCTTCGGCGATCAAATCGGCCACTTTGGCAGCGGCGCTGTCGGTGAAGACGATCGGTTCTGGCATTTCGGTCTGGATATTTTCAGCAACAGCGCTCATGGTGTTTCTCCGGTTTAATGCCAAATAGTATAGCGCGCTGGTCGGGAATTACCGCCCAGCCAATCCAGTAACGTTACTGGGCTCATGGGCTTTGCAACTGCCAAAGGACCAAAGAAAAAGCCGCTGCGGCGAACCGTAGCGGCTTTTGGCCAACAGGCAAAGCGGATTAACGCTTGGAGAACTGCTTGCGGCGGCGAGCGGAGTGCAAGCCAACCTTTTTACGTTCAACTTCACGGGCGTCGCGGGTGACAAAACCAGCTTGGCTCAGCACCGGCTTGAGCGAAGCGTCGTAGTCAATCAGGGCGCGGGTGATGCCGTGGCGCGATGCGCCGGCTTGACCAGATTCGCCGCCGCCGTGCACGTTGATCATGATGTCGAAAGTTTCGGCATGGTTGGTCAACATGAGGGGTTGCTTGGCGATCATGATCGAAGTCTCGCGGCCGAAGTAGGCTTGGATGTCCTTGCCATTGACCGTGATCTTGCCAGTGCCTTTTTTCAGAAACACGCGGGCGACGCTGGATTTGCGACGGCCTGTGCCATTGTTCCATTCACCAATCATCTCAAGGCTCCTTAGATGTCCAGCACTTTAGGCTGTTGGGCGGTGTGTGGATGCTCTGCGCCGCCATACACCTTGAGTTTCTTGATCATGGCGTAACCGAGTGGGCCCTTGGGCAGCATGCCCTTGACAGCCTTCTCGAGTGCGCGGCCAGGGTGCTTGGCTTGCATGTCGCGGAAGTTGGTTGCAGTGATACCGCCGGGATAGCCCGAGTGACGGTAATACACTTTGTCGAGTGTCTTGGTGCCAGTCACTTTGAGCTGGGCAGCATTGATGATGACGATGAAGTCACCGGTGTCGACGTGAGGCGTGTAAATGGCCTTGTGTTTGCCGCGCAAACGGAGAGCAACTTCGCTGGCTACTCGTCCGAGGACCTTGTCGGTCGCGTCAATCACAAACCACTCGTGCACGACCTCAGCGGGTTTTGCGCTGAAAGTTGTTGTCATGAGTTTTCTCTTTAAAGAAAGGTTTGTCGGGTCCTTTTCCACGGTCGGTGTTCCTCTTTTGGGAACCTCTTAGGTGGGAGATTGCTTGAACCTTTTCAGGCTTGGGCGTCTTCGCCGCGGGACCACTAAATCGCTGCGAAGCCTGCCATTATACGAAAAATCAAGGACTTGCAGAAGTTATTGGTTACCATCGACGCATGTTCAGTTACCGACACGCTTTCCACGCTGGCAACCATGCCGATGTACTCAAACACATCACCTTGCTCGCGACCATGCGCCACCTCATGCAAAAAGAGGCCGGCATCACACTCATTGACACCCACGCCGGGGCCGGTTTGTACCGCCTCGACGGCGATTATTCTCAAAAAGGGGCCGAGGCCGAAGACGGTCTCTTCAAGCTTTTGGAGGCGACAGAAAAGCTCAACGCGCTGCCTGAACCCCTGCAAGACTACCTAGAACAGATCGCCAGCTTCAACCCCAACGGACAAGCCAAAATTTACCCTGGCTCGCCGTTTTTGATGCAACGTCTGATGCGTCACGCATCCCGAGATCGCCTGCGCCTGTTCGAGTTGCACCCCACCGACAGCAAAGCCCTGATGTCCAACATCGCCCAACTTGAAGCTGGACGCACGGTCACGGTGAGTCGCGAAGACGGTTTTGAGGCCCTCAAAAAGCTGCTACCCCCGCCGCCATCGGCCACCGGCTCCAAGCGCGCCATGGTGCTGATCGACCCCAGCTACGAGATCAAATCCGATTACAGCAAAGTCGCCAGCGTCATCCAGGAATACATCAAGCGCTTTTCAACCGGCACTTACCTGGTTTGGTACCCCATCATTCCGCGCCCGGAGGCACACGACCTGCCCAAACGCTTGCGCACCTTGGCCAACCAATCCCAAAAACCCTGGCTCAACGCCACCTTGGCCATTGGCCGGGGACCCGGCGACGAAGGCGGCCTGGTGGCCAGTGGCATGTTTGTCATCAACCCACCCTTCACCCTCAAAGACCAAATCCGTCAGGCGCTGGATGTGGTCGGGCCCGCCTTGGCCAGGGGCTCTGGCAAAAATTGGGCCGTCGAGTCGTCTTGAACAGCCACTGGGCATTGCGGCGCTGAAACAGGCTTTTCCTTCGCCACATACGGCATCAGGGAAATACCTGAGCGCAAGCTGTTGAAATTAACCGACCGTACGGTCGGTTAATGGTTATACTGGCACCTGCGCCGCGATCATTCCATCCTGTTTGGCGCAGGAGAAGCCCATGTACACGCAATCTTTCAGCGTCCCTGACGGAACCGAGGACGTCAAATCTCCCGGCTTGAAGGCCGTTCCCAAAGCTCTGAACGCACAGGACGCCGCCCTGCAAGCGGCATTTGACGCCCGCATCGACGCCGACGGCCGCATCGAACCCCGCGAGTGGATGCCAGACGCCTACCGCAAAACCCTGGTGCGCCAGATCAGCCAGCACGCGCACAGCGAAATCGTCGGCATGCTGCCTGAAGGCAACTGGATCAGTCGCGCCCCGAGCCTCAAGCGCAAGGCCATTCTGATCGCCAAGGTGCAAGACGAAGGCGGCCATGGCCTGTACCTGTACAGCGCCGCCGAAACCTTGGGCACCAGCCGCGACCAAATGCTCGACGCACTGCATTCCGGAAAAGCCAAGTACAGCTCCATCTTCAACTACCCCACGCTCAACTGGGCCGATGTGGGCGTGGTGGGCTGGCTGGTCGATGGCGCGGCCATCATGAACCAGGTGCCCCTGTGCCGCTGCTCTTATGGCCCGTATGCCCGCGCCATGGTGCGTGTGTGCAAAGAAGAAAGTTTCCATCAGCGCCAGGGCTACGAAGCCCTGCTGGTCATGATGCAAGGTACGGCCGAGCAAAAAGCCATGGTGCAAGACGCGGTGAACCGCTGGTGGTGGAAGTGCCTGGCCATGTTCGGGCCGCCAGACGCCGACAGTCCCAACAGCGCGCAAGGCATGCGCTGGGGCATCAAGCGCATCAGCAACGACGACCTGCGCCAAAAGTTTGTGGACGCCACCGTGCCGCAAGCCAAAGTGCTGGGTGTGACCCTGCCCGACCCCGACCTGAAATGGAACGAAGCGCGCCAAGCCCACGACTACGGCCAGATCGACTGGGACGAATTCTGGGCCACCGTGAACGGCAACGGCCCCTGCAACAAAGAACGCTTGGGCGCCCGCGTCAAGGCCTGGAACGACGGCGCCTGGGTGCGCGAAGCGGCACTGGCCCACGCCAAGAAACAACAGCAACGTCAGATGAAGGAAGCAGCATGAGCAACGCCGCATTGAAAGAATGGCCTCTGTGGGAGGTCTTCGTCCGCTCCAAGCAAGGCTTGGAACACAAGCACTGCGGCAGTTTGCACGCGTCCGATTCTGAGCACGCCCTTCAAATGGCGCGTGATGTCTACACCCGCCGCCAAGAAGGCGTGAGCATCTGGGTCGTGCCCTCGGCCAATATTTCAGCCAGCGAGCCCAACGACAAGCCCGAATTTTTTGACCCGGCCAGCGACAAGGTGTACCGACACCCCACTTTCTACGTGATTCCAGATGAAGTGGGCCACATGTGAGCACGAACATGAGTGTCCCCATGAATGCCCCCATCGATTACCTGCTGCACCTGGCCGACAACGCGCTGATCCTCGGTCAGCGCAACGCCGAATGGTGTGGCCACGGCCCCATCCTCGAAGAAGACATCGCGCTGTCCAACAACAGCCTGGACTTGGTGGGCCAAGCCCGCATGCTTTACCAGCACGCGGCCGAGCTGCAAGGCGGTGGTGCCACCGAAGACACGCTGGCGTATTTCCGCGATGTGCCCGACTTCAAGAACTACACCTTGTGCGAATTGCCGCACATGCCGCTCATGTCGGCCACTGCCCAAGGCGACCGCGATTTCGCCATGACCATGGCGCGCAACTTTTTGTACAGCAGCCTGATGGTCCTGGTCTGGGACCAGCTGCAAAACTCCAAGGACGCCCAACTGGCCGCGATTGCCGCCAAGTCCCTCAAGGAAGTGCGCTACCACCTGCGCCACTCACGCGACTGGCTGGTGCGTCTGGGCGATGGCACCGACGAGTCCCATGCCAAAGTGCAAGCGGCGGTTGATCAGCTGTTGCCCTACACCCAGGAATTTTGGGCCAATAGCCCGCATGAAGCCGCCGCCCTGGCCAACGGCACGGGCATCGACATGGCCGCTTTGCAAAACGACTGGAACCAGATCGTGAATGAAGCGCTGCAAGAAGCCACCCTGCAGCGCCCAGCCGATGGCGGCTTTGTGCCCACAGGCAAACAAGGCATCCATTCAGAGCACCTGGGCTTTGTCTTGGCCGAAATGCAAAGCCTGGCCCGCGCCCACCCGCAAGCCACTTGGTAAGCTCAACATGAAGACCGTCCAAGCGACAGAGAGTCCCTCCTCCGTCACCGCGAGCCTATTTCCCGTCAGTGCGGTTCCCTCCCCCATCACTGCGGGCCTCCTCCCTGCCACTGCGGGCCACCTCCCTGTCACTTCGGTTCTCCCCCCCGTCACTGCGAGCGAAGCGAAGCAGTCCATGGACCCCACTGGATCGCCACTTCGCTTTGCTACCCACGATGACGAACAAGACATCTCTCGCGCTTGGGCACTGCTGGAGCAATTGACCGACCCGGAAATTCCAGTGGTTACTTTGCGCGAGCTGGGCATCTTGCGTGACGTGCGCGCAGGGGATGCAGGTCTGGAGGTGGTCATCACGCCCACTTACAGCGGCTGCCCAGCCATGGGCGCGATCGAAGACGATGTGAAAGCCCTTCTGCAAGCCCATGGACTGCAGGGCCGTGTGGTCACGCAACTGGCCCCCGCCTGGACCACCGACTGGATGACCGACGCCGCCAAGGACAAACTGCGCGCTTATGGCATCGCCCCGCCGCATGCCTGCGCGAGCAGCGCCAAAGGCGCGGCCAACGTGGTGCAGTTTGCAGCGCGCGGAGCCAAAGCCGAGGTGGTGAACTGCCCACAATGCGGCTCGGCCAACACCACCGAAACCTCCCACTTCGGCTCGACCGCCTGCAAGGCCCTTTACCGGTGCCTGGCCTGCATGGAGCCCTTCGATTACTTCAAACCTTACTGAGCGGCCTTGCCGCCGTGAAGCACCATGTCCGCATCCCGATTTCATGACCTCCCGATCGCACGCGTTAACCCCGAAGCCGCTGGTGCCGTGGCGATCACGCTGAACGTGCCCGCCGATCTGCGCAGCAGCTTCGACTTCCAGCCTGGTCAATTCTTGACCCTGCGTGCGGACATCAACGGCGCCGATGTGCGCCGCAGCTACTCCATCAGCTCGGCCCGCAGCCAGTTGCAAAAGAACGGTGTGCTCGAAGTGGGCATTCGCCCTGTGGAAGGTGGCGTGTTCTCTAACTGGGCTGCCTCCCAACTCAAAGCAGGCGATACGCTGCGCGTGATGCCGCCCGATGGTCGTTTTGTCGTGCAGCGCCCCCGAGCGATTCACCGCGTGGGTTTTGCGGCTGGCTCGGGCATCACGCCCATCTTGTCCATCCTGTCCAGCACCCTGGAAGACCAACCCGACAGCAAATTCACCCTGGTCTACGGCAACCGCCGCATGGACAGCGTGATGTTCAACGAAGCGCTGCAGGACCTGAAAGACCGCTACCCCTCACGCCTGACCTTGATCCATGTGCTCTCGCGCCAAGCGCAAGAAGTGCCATTGCTCGAGGGCCGCATCGACGGCGCCAAAGTGCAAGCCATCATCGACGCCTTTTTGCCTGTGGGCAGCATGGACGAGGTGTTCGTGTGCGGTCCAGAGGCCATGATCGAAGCCACCGAACAAGCCTTACTGACAGCTGGCGTGAAAGCCGAGCGCATCCGCACCGAGCGTTTCAGCTCGCCCACACTGGATGCACTGGCTCCCGAAGTCCGCGCCAAAGCCGTACTGGGCCACCCCGCCACGCGCGAGCAGGGTGAGGTTCAACTCACCGTGGTGCTGGACGGCAAGCCTTACGACATGCCAATGAACCGCAATGAGAAGATCCTGGACATCGCTTTGTCCCTGGGCCTGGACCTGCCCTACTCGTGCAAAGCCGGGGTGTGCTGCACCTGCCGCTGCAAGGTCATGGAAGGCACAACCGAGATGGAGAAGAACTTCACCCTCGAAAAGCCCGAAGTCGAGCAGGGCTTCATCTTGTCTTGCCAAGCCCGCCCCACCAGCGATCGCGTGGTGATCAGTTTCGACGAGCGCTGAAAAGCGCCCACTCACTCGCTCGACTGCTGCATCGCCCACATGCTGGCGTAACGGCCTTGTTGGGCCAGCAGCTCGGCATGGTTGCCGCGCTCGATGATCTGGCCCGCTTCCATCACCAAAATCTCGTGCGCGTCGACTACGGTGGACAAGCGGTGCGCGATCACCAGCGTGGTTTTGTTTTGCGCCACGCTGGCCAACTCAGACTGGATGGCGCGTTCGTTGGCCGAGTCGAGCGCTGAGGTGGCCTCGTCGAACACCAAAATCGGCGGGTCCTTGAGCAAGGTGCGGGCAATGGCCACGCGCTGTTTTTCACCGCCCGACAATTTCAGCCCACGCTCGCCCACCGAAGTTTGGTAACCCTTTGGCGTGGAAGCGATGAAGTCGTGGATGCGGGCCGAACGTGCAGCACCCTCGATCTCGGCTTGGCTGGCCCCAGGGCGGCCATAGGCGATGTTGTAGGCCACGCTGTCGTTGAACAGCACCGTATCTTGCGGCACGATGCCCAAGGCTTGGCGCACGCTGTTTTGGGTGACCTGACGAATGTCTTGCCCCGCGATGCGGATGAAGCCCTGCTGCACGTCGTAAAAACGGAACATCAAACGCGCCAGCGTGGACTTGCCCGAACCCGAAGGCCCAACCACCGCCACCGTTTTGCCCGCCGGGATGGTGAAGCTGATGTCTTTGAGGATCGGCCTGTCGCTTTCGTACGCAAACGACACGCGGTCAAACACCACATCGGGCGCACCTTTCAAAGCCAACGCAGGCGCACCAGGCGCATCGGCCACTTCGCGCTCGCGGTCCATCAGCACAAACATCTTGTCCAGGTCGGTCAGGCTTTGCTTGATCTCGCGGTACAGCACCCCCAAAAAGTTGAGCGGGATGTACAGCTGGATCATGAAGGCGTTGATCATGACCAAATCACCCAGCGTCATGCGCCCGGCCACCACACCTTCAGTGGCCCGCCAGAGCATGGCCACCAAGGCCGATGCGATGATGAGCTGCTGCCCCGTGTTGAGCACAGACAAGGAAGTTTGCGCCTTGAGCCGCGACAGGCGCAAACGCTCCAGGCTTTCGTCGTAACGACCCGCCTCGAAGCGTTCGTTGCCAAAATACTTGACGGTTTCATAGTTCAAGAGCGAGTCGATGGCGCGGGTGTGGGCGGCCGAATCGAACTCGTTGGCTTGTTTGCGAAACTGCGTACGCCACTCGGTGATGCGCACGGTGAAGAAAATATAAAACGCCAAGGCCGCCAACGTGATGCCTGCGAACCACGCATCGAACTTCACGGCCAAAATGGTCAGCACCAGGCCCACCTCGATCAGCGTGGGGATGATGCTGTAGAGCGAATACGAAATCAACGACTCGATGCCGCGCACGCCGCGCTCAATGTCGCGTGTCATGCCGCCGGTTTGTCGCGCCAAATGAAAGCGCAGGCTGAGTGCATGCAGGTGCTCAAAGGTTTGCAAGGCAATGCTGCGCGAGGCCCCCTGCGTGGCTTTGGCAAAAACCAGTTCGCGCAATTCGGTGAATGCGGACGTTAGCAAACGCAAGGCACCGTAACCCACCAACAAGGCCACTGGCACGACCAACACCGCTTGAGGATCGCCCGGCTTGAGGCTCATGGCGTCCACCAACTCCTTGAGCAGCAGGGGCACGCTCACGTTGGCCAGCTTGGCACACACCATGAGGCTGAGCGCAATGACCACACGCCATTTGTATTGCCACAAATAGGGCAAGAGGCGGGACAAGGTTTTCCAATCGCCACCCGCCGCAGGCTGTGAAGCAGCGCCTGAGGACGCGCCGGGCCGGGCGGAATGGGGTGAAGCAGGGGCAGCAGGCTCGCCGTGGTGGCGCATAAGGGACAATCCGATTTTGACGTTAACCTTCGATTGTGCACATGTCTGACGCCTCACACCTCAACACTGTCTCTTTGCCCACCGACCAGGAATTGGTGCTCAAGGTCATCCCGATGCCCGCCGACTGCAATGCCAGCGGCGACATTTTTGGCGGCTGGGTCATGGCCCAGGTCGACTTGGCCGGAGCCGTTTTACCCGCCAGGCGTGTGCGTGGGCGCATGGTCACCGTGGCGGTGAACGAATTCATCTTCAAACAAGCCGTCAAGGTGGGCGACATCTTGTCGTTTTTCTCGCGCATCGTGCGGGTGGGTCGCACCTCGGTCACCGTCAAGGTCGAAGTGTTTGCCGAGCGCTTTCAATTGCAGGGCCAGTACATCAAGGTCACCGAAGCGAACCTGACCTATGTGGCGGTGGACGACCAAGGCAAACCCAGACCCGTGCCCGCCGAGTGATTCGGCTTGTGGCGCTCAGGACACGATGTAAGCCGCAGCGCCTGTCGACATCAAGGTGCCGTCGGGCCCGCAAAACTCCATGCGCGACGAACCTACACGCGAGCCCACGCGCAAGGCGTTGGCGGTGATGGTGAAGTGCTCGCCAATGCCGGGGCGCAGATAGTCGACCCGCAAATCGATCGTGCCCAGCTTGGCAAAGCGCTCCAGGCGCTTGGCAGGCGCCTCGTCCATGTGCTTGGCGGCCAGCGCCGCCATGACGGCCGCGCTGCCGATGGCGTCGAGCACCGCGCTGATGACGCCGCCGTGGATGCGGTTGTAGGCAAAGTGCCCCACCAGCTCAGGCCGCATCTCGATGCGGGCCTCCACGCCCTCGGGTGTGACCTTGACCAACTTCAGGCCCAAGGTTTTGTTGAAGACGATTTTTTCTTCGTAGATCTGGCGAAAACCTTCGATGTACTCGGGCTCCAGAACGATGGGGGTTGGGCGATGGGGCATCTGGTGATTTTATCGATGGCCAGGCAACCGCAGACATCAGCTTTTGGACAGGTTGCCCATGGCCGTCTGCAACGCCGAAAATGCCCTGATCGTCCACTGTAGGAGCGGTCTCCGACCGCGATTGGTTTCATCGCGGTCACAGACCGCTCCTACTTGGCCGGGTGCTTCGCGGTCGGAGACCGCTCCTACGGGGCAAGCTTCAAATCTTGGAGAAATCAGGTTTGCGCTTTTCCATGAATGCACCAAAGGCTTCCTTGGCGGCGGGTTCGCGCAGCATGCGGCCAAAGCTTTGGCCTTCTTCGTCCATTTTTTGCAGCACTTCTTGCTGCTGGCCACCCTTCATGAGGCGCTTGGTGGCGATCAGTGAGGTCAAAGGTTTGGCAGCCAGTTTGCGGGCCTGTGCCTGGGTGTAGCCGTTGACCTCGGTGGGCGGCACCACGCGGTTGACCAGGCCGACTTCTTGCGCGGCTTCGGCAAAAAAGGGCTCACCCATGAGCAGTGCTTCGGCGGCGCGGTGGTAGCCGAACATGCGCGGCGCCAACAGACTGGAGGCCGCTTCAGGGCACAAGCCCAAGTTGACGAACGGCATGGAGAACGCTGCGTTGTCGCCGGCATAAACCAAGTCGCAATGGAACAACATGGTAGTGCCGATGCCCACAGCGGGCCCGGCCACAGCGGCCAGCACAGGCTTTTCAAAAGTGGCGATGCCGCGCAGGAAACGGAACACAGGCGACTCTTGCGTGCTGGGTGGTTGGTTCAAAAAGTCACCGATGTCGTTGCCCGCACTGAAAATGCTCTCGTGCCCCTGAAACACCACCACCCGAACGGCGGGATCGGCCCCAGCCTCGGCCACGGCGTCGGCCATCGCGGCATACATGGAAGAGGTGATCGAATTCTTTTTGTCCAAGCGGTTGAAGGTGATGGTCATCACCCCCGCGTCAAGGTGGGTCAGGATGTCAGACATGGTGGTCCTTTTGGTGTGTCGTAGGGACGAGAAGGCTTACTGCACCCGAATCCAGGTTTGGGTACGACCCAAAATGGGGGCGCCAATGAAACCACGGACTTCGAGTTTTTTGCCGCCATCGATGGGGGTCAGGCGCAGGCTGTAGTTTTTGCCGTTCTCAGGATCAAGGATTTTCCCACCCTCCCACACCGCTTTGCCGTCACTTTGTTGACCGCCTCGGATGATTTCCATGCCGATTTTGGGCTTGTCTTTGCGGTCGTCGGTGCACAAGTTGCAATTGGGCTCGGTGCTGGGGGTGGTGAGCAAAGAGCGCTCGACCACGCCCGACAGGGTGCCCGCTGCTGTCTGGCTGATCCGGATTTCTGCTTTGGGCTGCTTGCTCTCGTCGTCGATGCTGCGCCACAGTCCCACCGGGCTCATTTGGGCGTGGGCGGCCAGGCTTACCAAGCCCAGGCTGAGGGTCAGTGCGGCTTTGATCATGGGTGTCTTCCTTTTTGAATCTGGGGTTCAGGCCAGCGCGGCATCGGTGTCCATCAGCACATCGCTGCCCGCACGGATGCGGCGCATCAGGCTCGACGTCTCGGGCATCAGGCGGGTGAAGTAAAAACGCGCCGTTTGCAACTTGGCTTGGTAAAACGGATCGGGACGCTGGGCTTCTTCTTCGGCCTCGGCCAATTTGGCCAATGCAATTTGGGCCGAACGGGCCCAGAAGTAACCCAACACCAGGTGACCCACCACGCGCAAATAGTCCACCGCGGCCGCGCCCACTTCGTCGGCATTGCTCATGGCTTTCATGCCGACTTCACCCGTCAACTGGGTGAGCTTTTGGCCCAAATCGGCCAGCGGGTTGATGAACTCGCCCATGGCCTCGTTGGCCATTTCAGCCTTGACCAATTGCTCCACCAACTTGCCGAATTTTTTGAGCGTGGCGCCCTGGTTGCCCAGCACTTTGCGGCCCAGCAAGTCGAGCGACTGGATGGTGTTGGTGCCTTCGTAAATCATGTTGATGCGGGCATCGCGCACGTACTGCTCCATGCCCCACTCTTTGATGTAGCCGTGGCCGCCAAACACCTGCTGGCAGGCGGATGTGGCTTCCCAGGCGTTGTCGGTGGTGAAGGCTTTGACGATAGGCGTGAGCAGGGCCACGACTTCGGCGGCTTCGGCACGCACAGCTTCATCGGGGTGGTTGAGTTCTTTGTCGAGCAACAAGGCGCAGTAGCAGGCCAGTGCACGGCCACCTTCGGCATAGGCCTTGGCGGTCATCAGCATGCGGCGCACATCGGGGTGCACGATGATCGGGTCGGCGGGTTTGCCGGGCGCTTTGACGCCTGTGAGCGAGCGCATTTGCACGCGGTCTTTGGCGTAGGCCAAGGCATTTTGGTAAGCCACTTCGGTCAGGCCCAGCGACTGGTTGCCCACACCCAGACGGGCGGCGTTCATCATGACGAACATGGCGGCCAAGCCTTTGTTGGGCTGGCCCACCAAGGTGCCCACCGCGCCGTCGAGCACCATCTGGCAAGTCGCGTTGCCGTGGATGCCCATTTTGTGCTCCAAGCCGCCGCAATAGATGCCATTGCGCTCACCCATGCTGCCGTCGGCCGCCACGTTGAATTTGGGCACGATGAAGAGGCTGATGCCTTTGCTGCCGGGGGGCGCATCGGGCAAACGGGCCAGCACCAGGTGCACGATGTTCGGGGCCAGGTCGTGTTCGCCAGCGCTGATGAAAATCTTTTGGCCGCTCAACTTGAAAGTGCCATCGACCTGTGGCTCGGCCTTGGTGCGCAGCATGCCCAGATCTGTGCCGCAATGCGGCTCGGTCAGGCACATGGTGCCTGTCCACTCGCCGCTGGTGAGCTTGGGCAAATACAGGGCTTTTTGCTCGGGCGTGCCGTGGGCGTGCAAGCACTCGTAAGCACCATGGCTCAAGCCCGGGTACATGGTCCAGGCCTGGTTCGACGAGTTGAGCATCTCGTAAAAGCACTGGTTGACCACAAAAGGCAAACCCTGACCACCGAAGTCGGGGTCGCAGCTGAGCGCGGGCCAGCCACCGGCCACGTACTGCGCATAGGCTTCTTTGAAGCCGTCCGGTGCTTTAACTTCGTGCGTGTCGCGGTTGAGTTGGCAGCCTTGCGTGTCGCCCGAGATGTTGATCGGGAAGACCACCTCGGCCGCAAATTTGCCCCCCTCTTCGAGCACCGCATTGATGGTGTCGACGTCGGTGTCGGCATGCTTGGGCAAGGCCTTGAGTTCAGCGCTCACGTTGAGCAATTCGTGCAAGACAAACTGCATGTCTCTCAGGGGTGGGTTGTAGACGGGCATGAATGGCTCCTTGAGTCGGTGTGTGGGTCAAAAATTGAGGCAGATCAGTCGCTCGACGTCTTGCGACGGGTCTTGGGTACGGCCACGAGCTGTGGACGTTTGGCCGCACGTGAAGATGCGCCTGAGGTTTCTGGGTCCGGCGGTGCATCCGGCCCTGCGTAGCGGGCCAGAATGTGCTGAAAGCCTTGGCGAGCACGGTCGGTGGCGCTGGGGTTGCGCAAAAAGCGGGCTTCGTAATGAAGCGCCAAAATCAGGCCATGAATTTCAAAAGCAATTTGATGGGCGTCGGACGCACGGCTGAGATGGCCTTCGTCCTGGGCCAGCTCTACAGCCCGTCGCAAAGCGGTTTGCCAGGTGGACACCGAAGATGCCAGTGCATCGCGCACCGGACCCGTGCGGTCGTCAAACTCAACCGCGCCACTGATGTAAATACAGCCCGAGTCGATCTCGGCCGAGGTCTGCACCATCCAGTTGTCAAACAAAGCCTGGAGTCTTGGCAGACCTCTGGACTTTTGCATGGCCGCGTAAAACACCTCGGCCTCAAAACGGTCGTGGTACTCGCGGATGACGGAAATTTGCAGCTCTTCTCTTGAGCCAAAGTGGGCAAACACGCCCGACTTGCTCATGCCCGTGACCTCGGCCACTGCGCCAATGGAAAGACCCTCCAAACCGATTTGCGAGGCCAAACCCAGGGCGGCGTCGATGATCACAGTTTTGGTTTGCTGGCCTTTGATGAGCACGCGCCGACCCGGCTCTGGCGCATGCAAGCCATCAACTTTTGAAGGGTTTTTAGGATCGGTCATGGTGCATTAAAAAAGAACGACCGTTCTATTTTGCACCAATTTTGTGGCCTGCACCCATGCACCCGCTCAAATCAGGGTAAATCAGGGGTTGAGCATTCAGCCAGAAGTGACGTGGCCAGCTTTTTTGTGCACAACGCCGAACGTTAAGACCCAGCCTGATCTTTCAGCGGCAAATGCCCCGCCAACTCCAGCTGCATGCAGATCATGTTGACCAACATGGCCACCGACGGGCGGCCAGTTTCAATGACAAAGTGGGCCGCTTCGCGGTAGAGCGGGTCACGCGCCTCGAACAAGGCACGCAAACGGCCGAGCGGATCGTCAACTTGCAGCAAAGGGCGGGCGTTGTCGTGGCGCACACGTCTGAAAACATCCTCGGGCGTCGAACGCAAGTAAATCACCTGCCCGCGCTCATGCAAGTGGCGTCGATTGGCTTCGCGCAATACAGCCCCGCCTCCGGTGGCGATCACGCCTTGTTGCGTTTGGGTCAACTCGTCGAGCACTTGCTCTTCCAGATCCCTGAAACTGGTCTCACCCTCGCGTGCAAAAAACTCCCGGATGGAGCAGCCCAGGCGGTGCTCGATCACATGGTCAGAATCGACAAACGGCACACCCAGACGGCGAGCCAACTGGCGGCCAATGGTGGTTTTGCCCGAGCCAGGAAGGCCCACAAAGATGATGCTCAAGGAAAGTCTCTTGCAGAAAAAACGGCGTCAACCCCCAAGCCTGGTGCCTGGGGTTCAGGGTTTGCAAGTGTATTCGACAAGATTTGGGGGCTTTGCAACGGGGATGCCACATGGTCTGGGGCATCAAGCCCCCCGCAAAGAGCGGCGCTGAACTCAGGGCGTGACAGTGGCCGGGCCATCGGCCATGATGCGAGGCGTCAGAAAAATCAGCAACTCACTTTTGCGCTGGGCTTGGTCGCGGTTCTTGAACAACCAGCCCAAGCCCGGCACGTCCCCCAGGCCCGGCACCTTGGCTTCGTTGTTGCGGTTGGTCTCTTCAAAAATGCCGCCCAACACCACGGTACCGCCGTCCTCCACCCGCACCTGGGTCTTGACGTGCTTGGTGTTGATGGCAAACCCGGCTGGGGTGACTTGGCCCACGCTGTCGCGGTTGACATCCACTTCCAGCACCACCGAGCCATCGGGGGTGATCTGCGGCGTGACCTCCAATTTCAAGTTGGCCTTGCGAAAGGTGATCGAAGTCGCGCCACTGGCCGATGCGGTTTGGTAAGGCAATTCGGTACCTTGCTCGATCAAGGCCTTGGTCTGATCGGCCGTGACCACCCGGGGTCGCGAGACCACCTTGCCCCGGCCATCGGCTTCCAGCGCCGAAATTTCCACATTGATGAACCGGTCGGCTGCGGCATTGAACAAAGACACAGCAAAACTGGCAGGGATGTTCAGCGTCTGACCCGCCGAGCCCGCTGGCAGCGTGACCTGGTTACCTGTTGTCACCCCAGCGCCCGTTTCAGCATTGCCCGCGCCCACCGCGAGCGTGCTGGCACCTTGGTTCACACGCAAAGGCACTGCCAGTCCCGCCCCCAAACGCACACCCAGCGATTGCCCGAACTGGTCATCGGCCTCGACGATGCGGGCCTCGATCAGCACTTGACGCACCGGAATGTCCAGTTGGGCCAGGAGTTTTTGCACCGCCATCAGGCGTTGCGGCAAGTCGGAAATGAACAACTGGTTGGTGCGCGGCTCTGCCAGCACACTGCCCCGACCGCTGAGCCAGCGGCCACCACCACCCGATCCGGCCCCTTGCAAGCGCTGCGCCACATCGGTGGCCCGGGCATATTGCAGGCGCATGCTCATCGTTTGAAGCGGGCTGACCGCCTCCAGCGCGGCTTGGGCGTCAAGATGCATTTTTTCGCGCAGGGCCCATTCGCCTTGTGGGGCCACCCACAGCACGCGCCCGTCCTGACGTGAAGCCAATCCTTTGGACTGCAACACAATTTGCAAAGCCTGTGGCCAGGGCACATCGGTCAGTCGCACCGTCACCTGACCTTTCACACTGTCAGTGGCCACCAGGTTCAAGCCGGTGAACTCGGCAAACACCTGCAGCAAAGCGGTGACCTCGATATTTTGGAAATTCAAGCTGATGGGACGCAGATCGTCCAAAGGACTGGGTGGCGAATCGCTTTTCAAGGTGGGCACCTCCTCAGGCCCCTGAGGCTTGGCCAACGAGGGCGTCTGCGCCCCCAAACCGGGTGCCAAGCACAAGCACCAGCAGCACAGTAAGACACGCCACATCGGGTGTGAGGATGCAGGCAAGGAGAGTGGACTGGATCTCATGGTTGCGCCTTTTCCAAACCGATCACCCAAACCGGGCCTTGCGCAACGCGCAAATGCACCTCCTGGGCATGAATGCTGTCGACCACATGGCCTTGCGAGCCGATACGCTGCCCCACACGGGCGCTCACCCAGTGTGGCCCCGCCATCAAAATCAGCTGCACACCTTGGGCTTGCTGCCACACGCCAGCCACACGGACCTGTTCCAAAGGCCAGGTGGCAGGGTCGGGCGACAGCGTTGCCATAGGCAGGGCGGGTACGCGGCTTTGCAGCGTCAAAGCGCTGGACCTCAGCTCAGCATCGACAGGCACGGGCAACGGAATCTTGCTCTTCAATCCAGCAGCCTCACCGAGCGAAGCCGCTGGAGCCAAAGTGGATGACACAAAGACGCGTTCACCCGTTCCCGCTCGCAACGCTAGCCGAGCAGATCCCGGCAACAACTCTGCGGGATCGGTGGTTTCAGTAGGTTTTGGCGTTGCGCTTGCCACAGGTGATAACCACAGCCGAAGCACAGCGTCGATGGCCACACCCTCATCCTGGGGCGTGATGCGTAAACGCTCCAAGCTCCAGAGCGGGCCTCGCGTGTTCAGCGCTGTCCACACGGCCACCCAATCGTCAAAACGGCCTTGCAACCGCAGCGCCACGGCCTGGCTGGGCCAAGTGCCCACGGCGCGAGGAGGCTCAAGCCGCAAAGACAGCAAACGCAGTCCATGCTGCACCAGCAAACGCTCCAGTTGCGGCCAGACCGAGGCCTGGGTGCCTTGAACTGGCCACCAAGCCAGGACGGGAGGTGGGCCAATGGGGCTGTCCATGGCAGCAGGTTCGTGCTCTGACTTGACCTGTGCTGGCCGTTCTTGCGCATGGAGCTTCGCCTGCAGTTCTTCCATCTGCGCCTCGCTGTCCCACAGTGCCTCCCAGTCCTCGAACTGCCAGCCGACCACCCCCAGCAAGCCCGCCCCAAAGCCAGCCAAAGCAAATGCCCAGCGACGCGCCAGCCAACGCCATCGGTCACGCCACAGGCTGGGCCAACCCGGCCGCCAAGCGGCTGCCAAAGACGCCAAGGACCATGAGCGCCACGGCATCATGGCCGCGCCTTGCCGGCTTGGTACGACTGTGGGTCGGGTGCCTTGGACGCTGGCATGAGGTCCGAGCCCACCAGCGGCCAAGCGGTCTGCCAAACGAACTCCAGTGGCGCTGATGAGCCCACACCTTCAGCAGCAGACAGATGAACCAGACTGACCAAGGACCAGGCGGCGTCTGCCTCAGGTGTAGCCAATGGCAACGACCAACGCACTTGCGCTTGCGCCATGCGCTGCACATCCTTGGCCTGGCCATGCAACTCCAGCGTCTGCCCATCCAACAGCAAACTCAGCAACTGAACCGACTCAGGCCCGGCCTCCTGCAGCAGCACTTGGTGCAAAGCCTCCCAGTTGCGCTGCTTCACGCTGAGCGCCTGCACATGCGCGGCTTGCTGCAGCCATGTGTTTTGCTGCGCCTGTCTGGCCTTGTCGGCCGCCAGGCGGTTTTGAACCTGCTTCAAACGGGACGCCAGCGCGGCGGCCTCTTGCACCTGTTGCTGCCGCTTTTCCTCCACCAGCGCGCCCAGCCAAAGGGCCACCAGGCTGCCCACCAGCAAACCGCTCAAAGAGGTCCATCGGCTGTGGAATCTTCGCCGTTGGCTGGCTAAAGCCGGGTACTGCAACAAGTTGAAGGCGTTCATCACAGCCAGGCTTTGAGCGCGAGACCCGAGGCCACCAAACGTGGTCCTGCAGCCGATTGCAGGGCTTGCATGACCGCCCAATTCGCACCCGCATCGCCCCCAACCCATGGCAAACGCTGGCCGAGGACGGCAGGGGGCGTCAAATCGAATTGCCAGTCTTGCGGGGCTTGGGTGAGCAAACTGTCCACGCCTCCTTTGAGATGGCAGGCCGCCCGTTGGGCTGCGTGCACGGCGGGCTCCACGCTGTCGAGCCGCCAACCGGCCAGGCGCACCCCATCCCTGAGCGCCCTGATTCGGGCCTGATCACACCCCACCCAATGCACGCGGGACAGCAAGCCCTCGCAGACAGGGTCGGGTTGAAAATCAAAATTGACCTCATCGGGCGCCAAGCCCAGAAGCTGCGCCGCCTCCATCTGCACCTCTGCGGCCCAGTCATCGCGAGGCAATTGCGCAGGCAACTCCAGCACGCCCGCGATCACCTCGTCTTCGGCCAAGCCCACCGAAACCCGCTGACGCGAGCGCACGGCCACCTGCCTCAAACCTGAGCCAAAACCGGCCCCCTCCTGATCTGAATCATTGGGGGCGATTTTTTCCAAGGTGTGTACGCGCACACCTGCCGCTTTGTGCCACGACAAGCCCACCAAAGCCCAACCCGAGCCATCGCAGGCCAAGCCCCAAGCCTGCCGCACCGGACGATGGGCCACATGCTGCCAAAACCGAGACCAAGATGGCATGATCCCCCCTGTCCAAGCCAGAAATGGCTTGTATTGAAAAGTTTTGTAACATGATTTTTCAGAGTGAACAATCCATTTTTATACTTAAAGTATTCAAATTTAAGACGCAAAACTCCTGTGACAGGACAGAATTTTTATAATGCAAGGCGTCCGACCATTCTCTGGGCGCCGCCCAAATCAGCCCTATGCCCCAACAAGACACCACACCGGACACCCCCCGCAAACCACAAGCCAAGTCAAGCGCCTCTGGCCTTTGGACATGGTTGTTGAAGCTGGCCTTCTGGGCCATGGGCTTGCTTGCCGCTGGCCTGACTTGTTTGCTGATGGTTGTGGGTGTGGCCATGGTCACGGCCTACCCCAACTTGCCCGACATCACGGACCTGGCCGAATACAAGCCCAAACTGCCTCTGCGCGTGTTCACCGCCGATGGTCAGCTGATGGGCGAGTTTGGTGAGGAGCGGCGCAACCTCACGCCCATCCAGGAGATCCCGCAAATCATGAAAGACGCGGTGCTGTCCATTGAAGACAACCGCTTTTATGACCACGGCGGCGTGGACTACGTGGGCATTTTGCGTGCAGGTATCGCCAACATCGGGCGCTTGAAAAGCCAAGGTGCATCCACCATCACCATGCAGGTGGCACGCAATGTTTACCTGTCTTCCGAAAAAACATACACCCGCAAGATTTATGAAATCCTGTTGACCTACAAACTTGAACACCTGTTGACCAAAGACCAGATCCTGGAGATCTACATGAACCAGATCTTCTTGGGCAACCGGGCCTACGGCTTTGCTTCAGCCTCAGAGACCTACTTTGGCAAGCCGCTCAAGGACATCACCATTGCCGAAGCGGCCATGCTCGCCGGACTGCCCAAAGCGCCTTCGGCCTTCAACCCCATCGCCAACCCCAAGCGCGCCCGCTCACGCCAGCTCTACATCATCGAGCGCATGGAGGAAAACGGCTACATCACCGCCCAACAGGCTGTGAAAGCCAAAGCCGAACCTTTGGCTTTGAAGTCATCGGGCAACAAAAAGACCCTCCACGCCGAATTTGTTGCGGAAACCGTCCGACAAATGGTTTTTGCCCAATACGGGCAGGACACCTACACGCGTGGACTGAATGTTTACACCACCATTGAGTCCCAGGAGCAAATGGCGGCTTACCATGCTTTGCGCAAGGGCCTGATGGACTACGAGCGCCGACAGGTTTACCGTGGGCCTGAAAAATTCATCACCCTGCCCCTCGACCCCAAACAGGCCGAAGACCTCATCGACGAGACCCTGGAAGATCACCCCGACAATGGCGACGTGATGTCGGCGGTTGTGCTGGAGGCTTCCAGCAAAAAGGTGGTGGTGGTCCGACAAAACAGCGAACAAATTACCATCACCGGCGCAGGCCTTAGCCCTGTTAAATCGGGCCTATCGGACAAGGCACCCGCGGCCAAACGCATCCGCAAAGGCGCTGTGATTCGCATTGTCCAACTGCCAAATGGCCAGTGGGAGATCACCCAATTGCCCGAGGTCGAAGGCGCTTTTGTGGCCTTGACCCCACAAACCGGTGCCATTCGAGCCCTGGTCGGGGGCTTTGACTTTGCCAAAAACAAGTTCAACCACGTCACCCAGGCTTGGCGACAGCCTGGCTCCAGCTTCAAGCCTTTCATCTACTCAGCGGCCCTCGAAAAAGGCTTTTCACCAGCGACCATGGTCAACGATGCGCCTTTGTTTTTTGATGGTGGCGTGACCGGCGGCCAACCTTGGGAGCCCAAAAACTACGATGGCAAATTTGATGGCCCGATGAGTTTACGCACCAGCTTGGCCAAGTCCAAGAACATGGTCTCGATTCAAGTGCTCCAATCAGTGGGTACACGTCCAGCCCAAGAATGGGTCACCCGTTTTGGTTTTGACGCAGACAAGCACCCGCCCTACCTGACCATGGCCTTGGGTGCAGGCTCGGTCACCGTCATGCAAATGGCCACGGGTTATTCGGTGTTTGCCAATGGCGGCTACTTAGTCAACCCTCACTTGATCAACCGCATCACCGACTACAAAGACCGCCTGTTGGTCGACAGCCCGCCCATTGCCATCAACGAAACTTCACAACGCGTGATCCCTCAGCGCAACGCTTTCGTCATGACCAGCCTGATGCAGGAAGTCACACGCTCCGGAACAGCAGCTCGCGCTCAAGCGACGCTCATGCGGCCTGATATTTACGGCAAGACCGGCACCACCAACGATGCCATGGACGCGTGGTTTGCGGGCTATCACCCCCAACTGGCTGCTGTGGTCTGGATTGGCTACGACACCCCCCGCAAATTGGGCGACCGCGAAACTGGGGGCGGTTTGAGCTTACCTGTCTGGATCAAATACATGGAAACCGCCCTGCGCAATTTGCCGATCGCCGAGCCTGCGCGTCCCGACGATTTGGTGCAAACGGGTGGCGATTGGGTTTACCCGGAATTTGCTGGCAGCAACGGCATTTCCTCACTGGACAGCAACGTCAACGGAAATGCTGAAACCATGCCGCCGGAAGAAGAGCGCAACCGGATTTTGGAGCTGTTCAGGAACTGAGTGAGGCTGGCCCAAGTGGCAGGCTTGGGCCCTGTGCATTCAGGGGGCAAAGTTCAAGCTTTGACCCGATTGCTCCGAGGCATAGCGTGACAAGCTCTGCCAAAACTCACCCTGACCCTTGGTGTCTTGCCAGTGCGTGCCGTCGAACTTGTAATGAAAGCCGCCGCAGCGCGCAGCCAGCCACACTTCGTGCAGTGGCTTTTGCAAATTGATCACGATCTGGCTGCGATTGGGAAAGGTCAAAGTGATCATGCCCCCCACCCGTTGGTTGTCCACATCGGCGTCGGTGTCGTCGTTCAAGCGATCGCAGCTGATCTCTACGCCCGCCAGCAGGCGTTCAGCTTGGTCCAAAAATTCAAGGTCGGTCATTACAATCGCAGCATGTTGAAGGTGATGAAGATTCTAGTCATGCTGCATGCCCTTGTTGGCGGTGCGGCCGTATTGAGCGCTTGCGGTCAACGCGGTCCGCTGGTCCTGCCCACCACACCCGCTTCAGCCGAGCGCGCCACCTTGCCTCAAACACTGAACCCTTTTCGCTCGGCTGCGCCCGCCACCACCAGCGCGCCGGCACCCTCTGCCCCAAGGACCACGCCACAGCCGCCCACTGCGGCTGCGCCTTGAGATCGATCACAGGGCCCTCTCACAGCCACCTCATCAAGCACCACTTCGTGGTGCCATTTACCCCACGCCTTCATAACCCATGACCGCCATCACCACACTCCCCGGACAACCCCACATCGCCTATGCGGGCGACCAGCTGCATGTGGAGGGTCTGCGCCTGTCCGATCTGGCACGTGTTCACGGCACTCCTTTATTCGTGTACTCCAAAGCTGCCATGCTCTCGGCCCTGGCCGCCTACCAGCGCGGCTTTGCAGGCCGCCAGGCGCAAATTTGCTACGCCATGAAGGCCAACTCCAGCCTGGCCATCTTGCAAGTGTTTGCCGATGCCGGTTGCGGCTTCGACATCGTCTCGGGCGGCGAACTGGCCCGGGTGCTGGCTGCCGGTGGCGACCCGGCCAAGGTGATTTTTTCGGGCGTGGGCAAAACCCGCCATGAGATGAAGCAAGCCCTGCAGGTGGGCATCGGCTGCTTCAACGTCGAAAGCGAAGCCGAACTCGATGTGCTCAGCGCCGTGGCGGTGGACTTGGGGAAAGTGGCCCCGGTCAGCCTGCGTGTGAACCCCAATGTGGACCCCAAAACCCACCCCTACATTTCGACCGGCTTGAAAGGCAACAAGTTCGGCATCGCCCACGAAGACGCGCTGCGCGCCTACCGCCACGCGGCCAGCCTGCCGGGCTTGAAAGTCGTGGGCATCGACTGCCACATCGGCTCGCAAATCACCGACAGCACCCCCTATCTGGACGCCATGGACCGCGTACTCGACCTGGTGGCCGATGTCGAGTCTGCCGGCATCCCCATCCACCACATCGATTTTGGCGGTGGCCTGGGTATCAACTACAACGGCGATACCCCGCCTGAGGCCGATGCACTGTGGGCACAGCTGCTGGCCAAGCTCGATGCGCGCGGCTACGGCCAGCGCCAGCTCATGATTGAGCCTGGCCGCTCACTGGTGGGCAATGCCGGTGTGTGCCTGACCGAGGTGCTGTATCTGAAACCCGGCGAACAAAAGAACTTTTGCATCGTTGACGCCGCCATGAACGACCTGCCCCGCCCCGCCATGTACCAGGCCTTTCACCAGATCGTGCCGGTGACTCCGCGTTCAGGCGATGGCAAAGTCTATGACGTGGTGGGCCCCGTGTGCGAGAGCGGCGACTGGATCGGCCGTGACCGCCAGCTGCTGGTGCAAGCCGGTGACGTGCTCGCCGTGTTGTCAGCGGGTGCTTACTGCATGAGCATGGCCAGCAACTACAACACCCGCGGACGCGCGGCCGAAATTCTGGTCGATGGCACAAAAGCTCACCTGATCCGCCAGCGCGAATCGGCGTTTGACACCTTTGCGCTGGAGCAGCTGGTCTGATATGCCCTGTGCAGCCTGAACCGGCTGCACAGGGCCTGATGGCCCGTTTCAGGGTCGCCGTGCAAAACGCAGCACGCGCCAGCCCAGCAAACCCGCCAAGATGCCCGCGTACACCAGCACCTCGTCAAAGTCCTGTTTGCCCGCACGCATCCACCAAAAGTGCAACACGGCGAGCACGGCCACCGCATAAACGCCCCGGTGCAGCAGTTGCCAGCGCCTGCCGCCCAGCCAACGCACGGCCTGGTTAAAAGAGGTGGCGGCCAGCGCCAACAAGATCACAAAAGCACTGAAACCCAACCAGATGAAGGGGCGCTTGAAGAGGTCTTGCAGCGTATCGGCCAAGTCAAAGCCCATGTCAAACCAGATGTAACACAACATGTGCAAACTGGCATAGCCAAACACCAGCAAGCCCAGCATGCGCCGAAACCGCAGCAACTCGGGCCAGCCCAGCCAAGTGCGCAAAGGAGTCACGGCCAGCACCACACACAGGCTGCGCAGTGTCCAGTCTCCCGTGGCGCGGATCAGGGCTTCGGCGGGGTTGGGACCCAGCTGATCCAACAGGGTTTGCGCCAGCAACCAAGCCCAAGGCATACAGCCGAGCACCAACAAAGCCCACCAAGCGGCGGGATGACGCAGCGCCGCCCTCATCCTCTCAAGACCTTGGCCCGCAGCGGCATCAGAAGAACTTTTTCAGATCCATCCCGGCGTACATCTGGCCCACCTGAGCTTCATAACCGTTGAACATCAGTGTTTTGCGCTTTTTGGCCAGCAAACCGTCTTCGCCGATGCGCCGCTCGGTGGCCTGGCTCCAGCGCGGGTGGTCCACATTCGGGTTCACGTTGGAATAAAAACCGTATTCCTGTGGGGCAGATTTTTCCCAGGATGTGACCGGCTGCTTGTCCGTGAAACGGATTTTGACCAGGCTCTTGCCACTCTTGAAACCGTATTTCCACGGCACCACCAGACGCAGGGGAGCACCGTTTTGCTTGGGCATGACCTCGCCATACATGCCAAAGGCCAACAGGGTCAGCGGGTGCATGGCTTCGTCCATGCGCAGGGCTTCGACGTAGGGCCAGTCCAACACACTGGAGCGCAAACCCGGCATGGTCTTGGGGTCGGCCTGGGTCACGAACTCCACAAACTTGGCACCCGGCAAGGGCTCCACGCGCCGGATCAGATCGGCCATGGAATAGCCCACCCATGGGATCACCATCGACCAGCCTTCCACGCAACGCAGGCGGTAGATACGCTCTTCCATGGCCCCCCACTTCATCAGGTCTTCCAAATTCACGCGGGCGGGCTTCTTCACCAAACCCTCAATGTCCACACTCCAGGGATCGGTCTTGAGGGTGTTGGCCCGCTTAGCCGGATCGGACTTGTCGGTACCGAACTCGTAGAAGTTGTTGTAGGTGGTGGCGTCTTTGTAGGGTGTGGGCTTGTCCAGAACCATGGCCCCGGCCAGCTTGCTCGACACCGAGGCCAGCGGCGGCAGCTGCCCGGGCCGGGCCATTTGCGCTTGGGCGTCGCGCAAACCCCAGCCCGCCAAGACCAGACCGGCCGAGCCCGCTGCCAGCTGACGCATGAGGTCTCGACGGGATTGGTAAGCCGCCTGACTGGTAATTTCGCTGGACAGAGGATGCAAAAATCCTGATGAAGAAGTGCGGATGATCATGGGACGGACCTGACTGTGAAATGCCTTGAAGCCATTGTGAACGGTACCAATCACTTTTGCACACAAGGGCCAAACACCCTGAAGCACGATGCCATCCGGGTGATGCCCACGATGGGCATACCTGCACAATGGATGTTCGCTCGCACAGACGCATTCAAGGCCAGCGCCCGCGCCAAGGCCATGAAGCTGTCGTTAAAATGAAGGCCCATTTTGTCTTGACCAAGCCCATGTCCAACCCAGCACTGATCGAAGTCGTTGATGACGATGCAGACGTCCGGCGCATGCTCAAGCTGGTTTTGGAGGCGCGTGGCTTCAAGGTCCGCACCCATGATGGCGCTCATGCTTATCTGGCTGCAGAGCCCACGACCGAGCGGCGCGTGATGTTGCTCGATGTGCGCATGCCCAAAATGTCCGGCGTCGAACTGCAGGCCTTGATGGTCAAAACAGGGGACCGCATCCCGGTCATTTTTATGAGCGGCGAGAGCCTGCCCCATGAAAAGATGGCGGCGCAGCAATCGAACGCGGTCGCTTTCTTGTGGAAGCCCTTCAGAACCGAAGCCCTGCTTGATGCGGTCAGCCAAGGCCTGACGCTGTACGACCAGCAGTCAGGCTAAGGGGCCAAGGCCTTGACGGGCAGCAGG
This sequence comes from Limnohabitans sp. Bal53, assembly GCF_003063355.1. Classification (GTDB taxonomy): domain Bacteria; phylum Pseudomonadota; class Gammaproteobacteria; order Burkholderiales; family Burkholderiaceae_C; genus Limnohabitans_A. The sequence goes on from NZ_NESH01000001.1 coordinate 710,210, forward strand.
GGCATCGCCCCCGAAATTACAGCGTGCCGTAGCTGTGCAGACCGCTCAAGAACATGTTGACGCCCAAGAAGGCAAAGGTCGTGATACCCAAGCCCACCAGCGCCCACCAAGCGGCCACGGTGCCGCGCAGACCCTTCATGAGGCGCATGTGCAACCAGGCTGCGTAGTTCAGCCAAACGATCAGTGCCCAGGTCTCCTTAGGGTCCCAGCTCCAGTAGCCGCCCCAAGCCTCAGCTGCCCACAAGGCACCCAGTACCGTGGCGATGGTGAAGAAGGCAAAACCCACGGCAATGGACTTGTACATCACATCGTCTAGGATTTCAAAAGAAGGCAGTCGCTCGGCAATGCGGCGACGGCCCAGCAAAATGCCCGCCACAATGAATGCCGACACCCCAAAGTAAACCATCCAGTAACTGCTGGTCTGGTCGTTGGCCGATTGGCGAAACACCACCGGCTCAAAGCACAGCACAATGCCCAGCAGCCACAGAGGCGCCAGCTTGTACCAACGGGTCTCGGTGGCCTGCTGCTTGATCAGGTAGGCAAAGGCGACCATGGAGGCCAAGGCAAAGGTGCCATAACCAATGAAGTTGGCGGGGACATGGACCTTCATCCACCAGCTCTTGAGGGCGGGCACCAAGGGCTGGATTTCGTGGGCTTCACGCACCAACGTGTACCAAAGCAAAAAGCCCACCGCCGCGCTGACCACCAGCATCACAAATGCGCCGAGAGCACGGGTTTTGTACTGCTCTTCGTAGTACAGGTAAAACGCTGCCGTCATCCAGCAGAACATGACGAAGACTTCGTACAGGTTGCTCACCGGGATATGGCCGATGTCCGGGCCCAACTGGTGGCTTTCGTACCAACGCACCAAGGTGCCGATCAGGGCCAAACCTACCGCCACCCAGGCCATGCGCGAGCCCAAAGACTCCATCGCGTCTGCCTGACCACGGATGAACACCCCCGCCCAATAAAAGACGGTGCTGATGAAAAACAGCATGCTCATCCACAGGATGGCCGATTGGCTGGACAGGAAGTACTTCAATAAAAAGACCTGCTCAGCCCTTGCCAGGTCGCCTTGGTAGAGGTTGATGGCCAGCAAAGACAATCCCGCAACCACCAGCATCAAAGTACGCAGCGGGCGCCAGAACCAACCCAGCCAGATCACAGCCGGCAAGCTGCCGATCAGGATGGACTGCTCGTACACATCCATCGCGTGCTGGTAACGGGTGAAGGCAAACACCGTGCCGAGCAGCGCCAGCAGGGCAAAACCCCAGTCGATGGCCGAACGGCTGGAAAAATAGCCAGGATTCAAAGTGACAGTTGTCATGGTGTTTTCTCGGAGCGGCCCAGCAAGCGGGCACTCAGTTGGTCAAATTCACGGTCCACATCCATGGTCTTGCGATTGGACGACAAGGCCACGCTTGCCTGGGAGCCTTCGCCCTGAGGCGACAGCCAAACCCACAAGCGACGGTCCCGAACATACAGCATTGCAAAAATACCCAGGATCAAAAGGGCACAGCCCAGATACACGATGGACTGACCCGGGGCCCTGGCCACCTGGAACACGCTCGCTTGCACTTGCTTGAAGTCTTTCAGCAAAAAAGTCATCGGTGCGGGGTAAAACGGCGCATCGGACAGGGCCAGCACCGCTTGTGTCATGAAGCCCTGGACCTGCGCATCTGGCAGCGGCTTGACACCGGCTTGCTCGCGGGCCACGGCATCGAGCTCGTACAAAGCCCCGTTCAAAATGCGCACAAACATTTCACCAGCACGGGGACGTTCAGCCTCGGGCACATTGGCTTCCAAGAAGTCTGCCAAGGCCTGCAAACCAGACACCGGTTTGCCTTGCACTTGTTCAAGCCCGGCAAACAGACCCAGCGAACGCGCGGCTGAATCTGCCAGTTGTTGGGTCAGCTCGGGGCGCTTGGGATCAACGGCCTTGCGGGCATAGCGCTGAACCGCGCGATCACGCAACTCAGGCGTGTCCAGGGCGGCACGCAGGCGAATGAAACCCGTCAGTTCGCTGTTTTCATCGGCCGGGGGACGCAGGTATCGGAAAGGCTCGCTGGGCACCTCGCGCATGCCCAACAAAAACACCGGCACACCATCGCCCGCATCCACAGGCAGCATGTAGTTGTTGTACTCACGCGCTTGGCCAGCGGCGTCGCGTAGCTTGTAGCTCACGCTCGGACCCACGTTACGCAGTTCTTTGGTCTGGGTGGTTTTATGCCCCGCGCCCAAGCGCGCCTCCACAGAACTGCGCAAATCGACCTTGCGAACATCCACCGCCGTGCCATTGAGACCTTCGCCACTGGACATGTTTTCCACGTTGATCACGCGCAGCCCGGTGAACTCCAGGCTCATTTTTTCGTTGCCATTGGTCAGGTCGGTGCTGCCGCCAATGGTGCCTTCCACCTCAAAAGATTGGGTGGCAGCCGCTATGGGAACGGCTTGCAGCTTGACGCTGGAGCCACCGTCGTCAAAGCTGGACTGGTAAATGTTGATGCCCTTGAAGCTGGCCGGGTGGTTCACCTCAACCCGCGCTTCGCGCTTCTCGCCCGTGGCCTTGTCGTGGATGATGATGTCGCTGGCAAAGAGCTTGGGCATGCCCGTCGAGTAGTACTCGACGATGAACTTTTTAAGCTCAATGACAAAGGGCAGGTCTTGCAGCAAGATGCCATTGGATTGGTTCAAGATGGCCGTGCCCGAGGCTGTGTCTTCGGCCACCAGCAAGTTGGCGCGGAAGGCCGGGTTGCGTTCGGACAGGCGGTGCTGGGCGGGCACATCGGCGATCAGGCCGCCACCGTTGTAGATCTCCTTGCCACCAAACCACATCTGAGCGCGCACCGCCAGGTCGCCGTCCAGCAAGCCGCCCACACACACCAGCACGATGGCCGAGTGCGCCGCGATGTAACCGATCTTGTTGGCAGCTCCCGCCTTGGCCGCCAGCATCCAGCCTTTGCCCGAGGGGGTGTCGCGCTCTTGCAGCTTGACCTTCCAGCCGCCAGTGGCCAGCAGGGCCCCCAGGCGCTTGGCGGCAGCCTCAGGCGCTTCGTTCAAATGGCCTTCGGCCTTGTGGTGGAAGGCCTTGAGACTTTGCTCGCGAATATTTTCCTTGTAGTTCTTCAGATCCACCAGGATCTTGGGCGTGTTGCGGGCGATGCACAAGCTGGTGCTGACCACCAAGAACGCCAGAATCAACAAGAACCACCAGGCGCTGTAGACGGTGTTGAGCTTGAGGGTGGCAAACAACTCGGCCCAAAACGGCCCGAACTGGTTGATGTAGTTGTTGGTGGGCTCGTTTTGCTTGAGCACCGTGCCGATCACCGAGGCGATACAGATGATCGTCAACAAGGAAATGGCAAACCGCATGGACGACAGCAACTCGATCACAACCTGCCCTCGGGGCGAGCTGCGCTCGGATTCAGGGCTGGATGCAACAGTCGTCATGGGATGGAAAAAAATGATGCAGACAAGGAAATGGCGGGCAGTGCCCGCCACAAACGATCAAGACCGGAAAACCGGCCTTGGAACATGTCATATCAGCCGGTCCTTAATTGTGCCCCAGGGTTGCGACATTGGGCTGAAAACCCCTTGAAGTCCACAGGGCAAAACCGACACACGCAGGGTCAAGCCCGGCCAGACACTCAGCGAAGACCAGCGATGTAATCCGACACCGCCTTGATTTCGCGGTCGTTCATCTTGGCGGCAACTTGTGTCATTTGCAGGTTGTTCTTGCGCACACCCTCGCGGAACATGATCAACTGAGCGGCTGTGTATTCAGCGTGCTGACCGGACAAACGGGGGTACTGCGAGGGCATGCCTGCACCGTTGGGCGAATGGCAGCTCACGCAAGCGGCAATTTGACGGTCAGGGATGCCACCGCGGTAGATGCGCTCGCCCCATGCCACTGTGTCTTTTTCCTTGGCAAAACCAGGTTTGGCTTGCTTGGAAGCCAACCAAAAAGCGATGTTGCGCATGTCGTCATCGCTCAAGGCGGCGACCATGCCGCTCATCACGGCGTTGGCGCGCTTGCCCGATTTGAATTCCTGCAATTGCTTGAGCAGGTATTCGGGGTGCTGCTGGGCCAACTTGGGATTGGCTGGCGTGCTGGAGTTGCCGTCTGCCGCGTGGCAAGCCACACAAGCCTGACTGAAAATGGCTTCACCTTTTGCCAAATCGGGTTTAGCGGCCTTAGGGGCCGGGCCAGCAGCCAAGGCAGAACCGGCCACGAAAGCGGCCGACAGGACGGTGATCAAGAGAGAGGAAATCGACTTCATGGCGTGTTCCAAGAGTTGGCGCAAAACCCAAGGATTCTACAATGAGGTCCGCGTCAGTTTCCTGACGACCCAAGGTATCCCTGATTTATGAGCTCCCGCCCCCACGTTCGCGTGCCTGCCCGCCCCCCCAAAGCCCCGAGCGCCAGCTCGGCCGTGGCCAGCGCAGCGCCAACCATTGCCTCCCCTGCCGCCGTCACGCCCATGGGCTGGATGCACACTGCTCGCTTTTTGACCACCGCCGCGCAACTGCACCATTTGCCTGCGATGGACACCCCCGAAATTGCTTTTGTGGGCCGCTCCAACGCCGGCAAATCCACCTGCATCAACACCTTGACGCAGAAAAAACAGCTGGCCTTTGCCTCTAAAAAACCCGGCCGAACCCAGCACATCAACCTGTTTGCGCTGGGCAAGCAAGGCGTCACCGACGCGGTGCTGGCCGATCTGCCCGGCTACGGCTACGCTGCCGTGGCCAAGATGGACAAGCTGCGCTGGCAGCAGGTCATGGCCAACTATTTGGTCAGCCGCGACAACCTGACCGGCATCGTCATGATGTGCGACCCGCGCCACGGCCTGACCGAGCTCGATGACATCCTGCTGGAAGTGATCCGCCCCCGCGTCGAAGAGGGCCTGAAGTTCCTGATCATCTTGACCAAGGCCGACAAACTCACCCGCGCCGAGCAGGCCAAGGCCTTGTCGATTGCGCGACTGCAGGCCGGCGGTGGCGAAGTCAAACTCTTTTCAGCCCTGAAAAAACAAGGTGTGGACGAGGTGGCCCAACTGCTGTGGGACTGGACCCACCCTGCTGGCGGCGCTGCGGCAGCAGCCCCAGCCGCCGAGCCACCCGAAGACGAACCCGAAGCCCTGGACGAGTGAGCCTGCGCTGAACACAGCCACGGCCCACCGCCTCTCAAGGAGTGATCCGCCGTGAATCCCCACATCCAGACCTGGCAGCAAGCGCTGCCCCACGGCATCACGCTGAGCTGCCGTGCCTGCGGCAAGCCGGGCCGCCCGGTGCTGCTTTTTTTACACGGTTTTCCAGAAGGGGCCTGGGTCTGGGACCCTTTGCTGCTGCATTTCTCCCAACCCGAAAACGGCGGCTACCGCTGTGTGGCCCCCAACTTGCGCGGCTACGAACGCTCCAGCGCCCCCGATGACGTGAAGGCCTACCGCGCCAAACACCTGGTACAGGACATCGTGGCCCTGATCGAGAGCGAATGCGGCCCCCTCCCGGACGGCCAACCCCTGGCCGCCCTGATCGCCCACGACTGGGGCGGCGCAGTGGCCTGGAGCCTGGCCAACCAGCACCCGGATCGCCTGCGCCAACTGGTCATCATCAACTCGCCCCACCCCGGCCCCTTCCTGCAGGCCTTGCAACACGACACGGCGCAGCAAGCGGCCAGCGCCTACATGAATTTTCTGGTCCAACCCGAAGCGGCGGCGCAGTTGGCAGCCAATGATTTTGAGCGTCTGTTCGGCTTTTTAACGGGCCAAGACACGTCTTTGCCATCCCTCACCGCGCCAACGACAGACAGCTCTGCCCACTGGCTCACACCTGCCGTGAGAGCGCAATACCGCGATGTCTGGCAGCACGGGCTACAAGGCGGCCTGAACTACTACCGCGCATCACCCCTGCGCCCGGCGACCACCGATGACCCGGGTGCCAGCGCCGTGCAGATTCCGCCTGAGGCGCTGCGCATTGATGTGCCCACGCTGGTGCTCTGGGCCCAGGACGATGTGGCCTTGCTGCCCTGCCTGACCGAAGGCTTGGACGCGCACATCCCTGATCTGAAACGGGTACCGATCGAGCGGGCCACGCACTGGGTGGTGCACGAGCAACCCGAACGCGTCATCGCCGAAATCGCGGGCTTTCTTCAGCCACAAGCCCCTCGGCCAACTCAATAAAAACCCGGTTCGCCCTCGGGCCGGGTCTTGAAGCGCTTGTGCACCCAGTAGTACTGCTCGGGCATGGTGTCGATCAGGGTCTGCAGTTCTCGGTTCATGCGGGCGGTGTCGGCCTCAGCGTCATCGCTGGGAAAATCCGCCCACAGCGGCCCCAGCTCCAAACAGTAGCCCTGCGCGGTCATGCGCGTGGCCACCGTCATCACCCGGGCCCGCCCCAAGCGCGCAAAGCGCGACAGCGATGGCACCGTCGCCGCTTGCACGCCATAAAAGGGCACAAATACCGACTCCTTGCGTCCGAAATCCATGTCCGGTAACAAATACAGCTTGTCCCCTTGGCGCAAGCCCGACACGATCTGCTTGACCCCCTGGTGGCGGAAATACAGTTTGACCTGACCGGACCGGTTGCGCCCTTGGCGCACCCACTCGTCGAGGGCTGCATTGCGCTGGCGCACATAAATGCTGGCCATGTGCACGCCATGCAGCTGGGTCAGGGCGCTGCCGCCAGCGTCCAGCCCCACAAAGTGGGGTGCCAACATCACCACGGGCTCGGGCCCGAGCAAGGACGTCACATCGCCTTGCAGCTGCAAACGCCTGCGCAGCTGCGTCGGCGAGCCGTGCCAAAGCCATGACCGGTCAAGCAGCGACTGCGCCACACCCACAAAGTGTCTGCGGGCCAAGTGAGCGCGCTGGCGGGGCGTTTTTTGCGGAAAACACAAGGCCAGATTGACCTGCACAATGCGCCGCCGAGACAGGGCCAAGGCCCACAGCACATGACCCAATGCCCAGCCCAAAGCGCGCAAGGCGCCCAAGGGCCAAGGCGCCAACAAGCGCATGAGCAAAACCACTGGGTGCATCAGGCGTCCTTGCGCGGTGCTTTGTAGCGGGCATAACCCCACAAATACTGTTGCGGACAAGCCAGCACCATGGCCTCCATGGCCTGGTTGATCTGCACCACCGCCGTTTCCAGGTCGGCAGACAAATCGTGGCCCAGAGGCTGGGTGTGCAAGCGGTAGCCACGGCCCCAGGACAAACGTTCACCCCAAATGAGCACCACCTTGGCCCCGGTTTGCAAGGCCAGCCGGGCCGCCAGTGTCATGGTGTATGCCGGCTTTCCAAAGTAAGGGGCCCATTGGCCCATGCCCTCGGGCGGCACCTGGTCGGGCAACAAACCCACGGCCTCCCCCGCTCGCAAGGCCTTGATCATCTGGCGCACCCCTGCCAGCGTGGTCGGCACGGCCTGCAAACCCGGCCGGTTGCGCGCCAAGGCCATCACCTCATTCAAGGCCGCCAAGCGTGCCGGGCGGTACAAAACCGTCAACTGCCCATGTTGCGCCCCAAAGCGCAACGCCAGCGCCTGGGCTGTGATCTCAAAGCAGCCCATGTGCGGCGTGAGGAACAACACGCCTTGGCCTTGGGCATAGGCCTGCGCTGCAGCCCGGTCATCGGCCCAAACCAGCGGCGGCGTGCGGCCCAGCCACAAACGCGGCAACTCGGCCGACATGCACCCGGCCTGCCCCACCGCACCGAGCACAGCACGCCAGCCCAGCCCGGCTTGCCGGGCGTTGTCTAGAAAACGGCGGCGATAGCGCCCCGACAACAGCCACGCAGCCCACCCCCCCAACCATCCGAGGGCGTGCAATGCCCACAAGGGCCAACGTGAGAAAAAACGAAACCAGCGCAGCATAGGGGGGTGATTTTGCCTTGAAGCTGCGCACCTTGACGCCGCGGCCTGGACCTGCCGCTGCCGCTGATCGGCACTACCGGTTTATGACCCACCTTTTACCGGTTCACCCAGAGCCCCAATTTCGCCTGGGCCGCCTAGCATTGAAATGGCACAAACCCCCCATCCGATTGAATTGACCTCCAAGGCCCCTGCACCATGAAAACACCACAAAATAACCAAACCTATGTGAGCACCAGCCAGGCCGCCAAAATGCTGGGCTTGTCGGTGGGCACCGTGCAGCGCATGGTCCAAAACGGGGTGTTCAAAGCCTTCGTGACCCACGGCGGGCACCGCCGCATCCTGTCCACATCGCTGCAGGACTATTGCACCCAGCAAGGCCTGAGCCCAGCCAGCCCGCGCCCCGCCACCGAAGTGGGACGAATCTGCATCCTGCACGACAGCACGCACCTGGCACCGCCCCTGGACACGCTGGTGCATTGGCCCCAGATCACCGTGATGACACACCCACTGGACCTGATGGACCTGGATGCGGAAGTCAGCGCCCTTTTCATCGACGCGCGCATCCCATGGCTGCACACCACCCCCTTGCACCTGGACTCGGCCCGCCTGCACAACACCCACCTGGTGGTCTACAACAGCACCCACCTGCCCGCAGACAGCCCACTGACCTCTAGCCAACAACTGAGCCTGTTCGAGGGCGACATCAGCACCGACCTGGTCTACGGCTACTTGCTGTGCAACCGTCATGAGCACGAGGACCCGGCCGCGCGCCATTGAGGTGATTCAGGGATCAGGTCTTGAAACGGCCTGAATTGCCCTTATCATTAGCACTCGATGGAGTTGAGTGCTAACAGCATTCCTCTCCTCAGATTTCAGCAGCACCCTTTTGGTGCTTTTGTTTTTCAACCCTTGTTTCAAATCCAGGAGATTCCATGAAACTGCGTCCTTTGGGCGATCGCGTGATCGTCAAGCGTATCGAAAGCGAAACCAAAACAGCCTCGGGCATTGTGATCCCCGACTCGGCTGCAGAAAAGCCCGATCAAGGTGAAGTCCTGGCCGTCGGCCCTGGCAAAACCAACGACAAAGGCGAGACCAAAGCCCTGAGCGTCAAAGTCGGCGACCGCGTGTTGTTCGGCAAGTACAGCGGCCAGACCGTCAAGGTCGGCGGCGACGAGCTGTTGGTCATGAAAGAAGAAGACCTGTTCGCAGTGGTCGAGTGATTTGCGGGACAGACCGACTGACGCGCGAAGCGCCCAGTCGCTCTGTCCTCAACTGATTAATTTGAATTTAGGAGCTTAAAAATGGCAGCAAAAGACGTAATTTTCGGCGGCGAAGCCCGCGCACGCATGGTTGAAGGCGTGAACATTTTGGCCAACGCGGTCAAAGTGACTCTGGGCCCTAAGGGTCGCAACGTGGTTCTGGAGCGTTCGTTCGGCGCCCCCACCGTGACCAAAGACGGTGTGTCCGTGGCCAAGGAAATCGAACTCAAAGACAAGCTGCAAAACATGGGCGCCCAGATGGTCAAGGAAGTCGCTTCCAAGACGTCTGACAACGCTGGCGACGGCACAACGACTGCCACCGTGCTGGCTCAAGCCATCGTGCGCGAAGGCATGAAGTACGTGGCCGCTGGCATGAACCCGATGGACCTGAAGCGCGGCATCGACAAAGCAGTGACTGCTTTGATCGAAGAGCTGAAGAAGGCCACCAAGGCCACCACCACCAGCAAAGAAATCGCCCAAGTCGGCTCCATCTCTGCCAACTCTGACGCCAGCATCGGCGAAATCATCGCCAACGCCATGGACAAAGTGGGCAAAGAAGGCGTGATCACTGTGGAAGACGGCAAGTCTTTGAACAACGAACTCGACGTCGTTGAAGGCATGCAGTTCGACCGCGGCTACCTGTCGCCCTACTTCATCAACAACCCCGAAAAGCAAGCCGCTTTGTTGGACAACCCTTTCGTGTTGTTGTTCGACAAGAAGATCAGCAACATCCGCGATCTGCTGCCCACACTGGAAGCCGTTGCCAAAGCTGGCCGTCCTTTGTTGATCATTGCCGAAGAAGTCGAAGGCGAAGCCTTGGCAACTTTGGTGGTCAACACCATCCGTGGCATCTTGAAGGTTGTGGCGGTCAAGGCTCCTGGCTTTGGTGACCGTCGCAAAGCCATGTTGGAAGACATCGCCATCTTGACCGGCGGCAAAGTGATCGCTGAAGAAGTCGGCCTGACCCTCGAAAAAGTGACTTTGGCTGACCTCGGCCAAGCCAAGCGCATCGAAGTGGGCAAGGAAAACACCATCATCATCGACGGCGCTGGCGCTGCTGGTGACATCGAAGCCCGCGTCAAACAAGTGCGCGTGCAAATCGAAGAAGCCACTTCCGACTACGACCGCGAAAAGCTGCAAGAGCGCGTGGCCAAGTTGGCTGGCGGTGTGGCCGTGATCAAGGTTGGCGCTGCCACCGAAGTCGAGATGAAAGAAAAGAAAGCCCGCGTGGAAGACGCCCTGCACGCCACCCGCGCTGCTGTGGAAGAAGGCATCGTGGCTGGTGGTGGCGTGGCTCTGCTGCGCGCACGTCAGATGGCTGGTGTCATCCAAGGCGACAACGCTGACCAAGACGCCGGCATCAAGCTGGTGTTGAAAGCCATCGAAGCGCCTTTGCGCGAGATCGTGTACAACGCCGGCGGCGAGCCATCGGTGGTGGTGAATGCTGTGTTGGCCGGTTCGGGCAACTACGGCTTCAACGCCGCCAACGACACCTACGGCGACATGATCGAAATGGGTATTCTGGATCCTACAAAAGTGACCCGTACTGCTTTGCAGAACGCCGCTTCTGTGGCCTCTTTGATGCTCACAACAGAGTGCATGGTTTCCGAAGCCCCGAAGGACGAGTCCGGCGCTGGCGGCGGCGGCATGCCTGACATGGGCGGCATGGGTGGTATGGGCGGCATGGGCATGTAACTGCCCCGCTGTCTGGACTGAGGGCTCAGGCCCTCACCCGGCCAACAACAAAGCCCCGCAAGGTGAAAGCCTTGCGGGGCTTTTTTCATTCAGACATAAGCGTGCAAACGGCCGCGCTGATCGTAAGTGGTCAAAAATGGCAGGGCACTGGGCAAGCGGTCTTGGCAAGAACTGCGGTGAACCAAGGGCATCAATGGCTTGGCTGGTGCTTGCAAACGCTGCCGGTCATACCGGCGGCGGCTTTCTGGATGACCGAGCACCTCCCAAGCGCCATTGAGCCGGGCCATCTTGGCCGCTGCAGCCCAGCCCGCACCCTCTTGCCTGTCCGGGTGGTAGCGTTTGGCCAAAGCGCGGTAAGCCGCCCGAATGACATCCGGCTCGGCTTCGGGTGCAACCCCCAACTCGGCATAAAGGTCCATGGTCTTGTCCATGGCTTGAATTATGGAATTGGAATACCTTATTTGTATATAAATTGGTAATTTAATCGTATCAAAGTGTTAAATTTAATACCAACCAAGGACGCCATGGGGCTGTGACGCCTCAGCGCATCGAATTCATGGACGCCAGCAGGGCGGCCGTAGACGGGTCCAGCCCGGTCACATCACCCGAAGCCATGCGCGCATGGATGTCTTTGGCCAGCACCTTGCCCAGCTCCACGCCCCATTGGTCAAAGCTGTTGATGCCCCAGACCGCGCCGCTCACAAATACACGGTGCTCCTGCAAGGCAATCAACGCCCCGAAGCTGGTGGGTGTGAGTTCATCGAGCAGCAAAAAGGTGCTGGGTCGGTTGCCGGGAAAGTGCTTGTGGCCGCCCTCATCGGCTTGGCCCAACATCAGCGCCTGCGCCTGCGCGATCACATTGGCCAGCAGCAGTTCGTGGTGGTCTTTCAGGCTGTGCGTGGGCTTTTTCACGGCGATGAACTCCATCGGCACCACATCCGTGCCCTGGTGCAACATCTGGAAATAGGCGTGCTGTCCGTTCGTGCCCGGCTCGCCCCAGAGCACGGGCGAAGTGCCATAGGGCAGCGCATGGCCGTTGCGGTCCACCCGCTTGCCATTGCTCTCCATCTCGAGCTGCTGCAAATATGCTGGCACGCGGCGCAAAGCGCTGTGGTACGGCGCAATGCTTCGGCTGGTGTAGTTCAAAAAGTTTCGGTACCAAACATCCAGCAGACCCAGTCGGACCGGTAGATTGGCTTGCAGCGGCGCACTCTGAAAATGTTGGTCCATGGCATGCGCACCGGCCAACAGATCCCTGAAACCCTGCGCACCGATGGCGATGGCTACGGGCAAGCCAATGGCCGACCACATGGAGTACCGCCCACCCACCCAGTCCCAAAAACCGAACGTGGTGGTGATGCCCATCTCCGCTGCAGCGGCCACATGGGTGGTCAGCGCGGCAAAATGGCGCGACACATCGGTACCCCCCTGCGCCTGAAACCAGGCCAGTGCCGATCGGGCATTGGTCATGGTCTCGATGGTGGTGAAAGTTTTGGACGCAATGAGGAACAGCGTGCTCTCGGCCTTCAGGCCTCTGAGCACCGCGGCCAGTTCATGGCCGTCCACATTCGACACAAAGTGAAAGCGCTTGCCCGGGATCACAAAATCTTGCAGCGCCAGCACTGCCATTTGCGGGCCCAAGTCCGAGCCACCAATGCCAATATTGACCACGTCTGTGATCTGTGCATCGGCTCGCACCTGCTCGGCAAAGGCGAGCATGGGCTTCAAGGTGTCGTGCACTTGTTGCAAAGGCTCGGCCAGTGCGCCGGGCAGCGAGCCCTCTGGCTGACGCAGCAGCCAATGCATCACGGCACGACCCTCGGTGTTGTTGATGGGCTCACCCCGGAACATGGCGTCGCGGTGCTCGGCCAGGCCGGTTTGGCAGGCCAATTCCATCAACAAGGCTTCGGTGGCGGCGTCGGTGTGGTTTTTGGACAGGTCAGCGAACACACAGGGCGCCTGCTGACTCAATGCTTGAACACGCTGCACATCGGCTGCAAAAGCGGTGCGCAAATCAAAACTGGCAAATTCCTGGGCATGCTGTTGCAAATTCTTCCAGGCGGGGGTCAGGTCACAACGCATCGTCTACTTTCTTAACCTTTGTCATCGTGAGGAACGAATTGATCCATGGACTGCCGCGTCGCTTCGCTCCTCGCAGTGACGGGTGTTTGGGTGTCACCGCGACGCATATCTGTTTCGCCGTCATTGCGCAGCACAGCCGTTTCGCCGTCATGCGCAGCACAGCTGTTTCGCCGACATTGCGCAGCAGGCCTGTTTCGCCGTCATGGAGGGCCAAGCTTGTCCAACTGTCATGGCGAGCGAAGCGCGGCCATCCATGTCCCAAACGGTGCAGCTGCTCAGTCGTCATGCCGACTGCATCAACACTTCAAGCTTGACCGCATCGGCGCAAAAGGCGCGGATGCCTTCGGCCAGCTTTTCTGTGGCCATGGCGTCTTCATTCAGGGCCAAGCGGAAAGCGGCTTCGTCGTACCGCACAGCAGGCAAGTCCATGGCCTGCGCGGCAGAGGCGTTGAGCGCCTGGCCCAGCGGGGCCTCGGTCGCAGCCAGCTGGGCCAACAACTCGGGGCTAATGGTCAGCAAATCGCACCCCGTCAGCGCCGTGATCTGGCCGATGTTGCGAAATGAAGCGCCCATCACTTCGGTTTGGATGCCGTGTTTTTTGTAGTGGTTAAAGATCGCCCGCACCGACTGCACACCGGGGTCGTTCGCACCCGACATGGCCGCTTCGTCCCAAGCTGCGCCTGCGGACTTCTTGTACCAGTCGTAAATGCGGCCCACAAAGGGCGAGATCAATTGCACCTTGGCTTGACCACAGGCCACCGCCTGGCAAAACGCGAACAGCAGCGTCAGATTGCAGCGAATACCCTCGCGCTCCAGTTCGGCAGCGGCCTGGATGCCTTCCCAGGTCGAGGCGATCTTGATCAACACACGCCCGCGGGGAATGCCTTGTGCCTCGTAGAGTGCCATGATGCGACGTGCCCGCGCCACCGTGGCGGCGGTGTCAAAACTCAAACGGGCATCGACTTCGGTCGACACGCGCCCTGGAATGGTCTTCAAAATCTCGCAGCCAAACCGCACCAACAAATGGTCCATCACCACGTCCAGCGGCTGCCCCCGGTGCGCGGCCACAGCTTCGGCCAGCAGAGGGGCGTATTCGGGCTTTTGTACGGCCTTCAAGATCAAGGACGGGTTGGTCGTCGCGTCCTGTGGCTGGAACTGGGCGAGTTGCTTGAAGTCACCGGTATCGGCCACCACGGTGGTGAATTGTTTGAGGGCGTCGAGTTGGTTCATGGGGTTTTTCAAAAGAGGCTTGAATTATCAGTGAAACAAAGTTACATTACAAATCAATTTTTCATGTAACTCAAGAACAACATGGCTTTTGATCTGGTTTTCTTCGGCGGCACGGGCGATCTGGTCTGGCGCAAACTCATGCCTGCCCTGTTTCAGGCTTACAGACACGACACCTTACCCGAAGGCGGTCGCATCATCGGTGTGGGACGTGACGATCTGACAGACGTGCAATACCGCCAACAAATCCAGTCGCGGTTTGAACAGGTCGAAGGTGACAAGCGTCCCAATCCCGAAGAATTTGCCCACTTTGCGGCCATGCTGTGCTACGTGCGCATGGACCTGTCCAAACCCGAATCCTATGCCGCCCTGTCGGCCCGCCTTGCCGAGCGCGAAACCGACAGCGTGGTCATGTACTTGTCCACCGCGCCCAGCCTGTTCACCACCGTGTGCGAGCAGCTCGCAGCGAACGGTCTGAACACCCCCAGAACCCGCATCGTGCTCGAAAAACCGCTGGGCCACGACTTGGCCTCCAACCGCAGCATCAACGAAGCCGTGGGCAGGGTCTTCAAAGAGCAGCAGATTTTTCGCATTGACCACTACTTGGGCAAGCCTGCGGTTCAAAACCTGTTTGCCATGCGTTTTGGCAACGCCTTGTTTGAGCCCCTGTGGCGGCGCGAGCACATCGCCAACATCCAGATCACCATGTCCGAAGAGTTGGGCGTGGAAAAGCGCGGCGGCTTTTATGAAACCACCGGCGCCCTGCGCGACATGGTGCAAAACCACGCCCTGCAACTGCTGTGCGCCATCGCCATGGAGCCACCCATCAACGCCCACGCCGACGCGATCCGCGACGAAAAGCTCAAGGTGCTGCGAGCCCTCAAGCGCTGGACCCCGGAAACCCTGAGCCAACACGTCATTCGCGGCCAATACTGCGCAGGCAATGTGTTTGGCCAGGCGGTGCCCGGCTACCGCGAAGAACAAGGCGTGAGCCCCAGCAGCAGCACCGAAACCTTTGTGGCGCTGCGCACCGAGATCGCCAACTGGCGCTGGGCAGGTGTGCCCTTTTACATCCGCACCGGCAAACGCATGGCCGCACGCGAAGCGCACATTGAGATCAACTTCCGCCCCACGCCGCACGAAATTTTCAAAAGCCCCATGGGCCACGCCAACAAATTGGTGATCCACCTGCAGCCCAAAGACGGGCTGGAGTTGCACCTGTTCGCCCAAGGCCAAAGCAAACGCGGCGAGGGCAGCGGCGGCGCCACCCTGAGCCCGGTGCATCTTGATTTGGACTTTGACAAACGTTTTGGCAGTCAACGCGTGGGTGCTTACGAGCGCTTGCTGCTCGATGTGCTCGACGGCCGCCTGAACCTGTTCGTGCGCAGCGACGAACAAGAAGAAGCCTGGCGCTGGGTCGAGCCCATCTTGCAACACTGGAAAAACGACCCCACCGGCCCACGCCCTTACGCCGCAGGCACCTGGGGGCCCAGCGCCTCAAGCGCCATGATCGCCCGTGACAGCTTTTGCTGGTCCGAAGAAATATGACCCCTCCCCTCTGTAGGAACAGTCTGCGACCGCAAACCCACCACCGCACACCACCTTTGTAGGAACGGTCTCCGACCGCTAACCCACCAACGCACACCCCTTTGTAGGAACGGTCTCCGACCGCGAACCCACCAACGCACACCCCTTTGTAGGAGCGGTCTCTGACCGCGAACCCACCACTGCAAGCGCCATCGCGGTCAAAGACCGCTCCTACAAAAAACTTCAGGAGATACCCCATGCTCGACCGAATCAAAGCCTCTTTGCCGTCCCTGGCCCCGGCCGAGCAACGCGTGGGCAAGCTGGTGCTCGCAGACCCCCGCGCTTTTGCCAAGCTGCCCGTGACCGAATTGGCCGACCGCGCCCATGTGAGCAAACCCACCGTGGTGCGCTTTTGCCGCAGCGTGGGTTATGACGGCCTGTCTGACTTCAAGCTCAAGCTGGCCGGCAGCGTGAGCGAAGGCGTGCCCTTCATCCACCGCAGCGTGGATGTGGACGACAAAACCAGCGACATCGCGGTCAAAGTCATCGACAACACCGTGGCCGCTTTTTTAAAGTACCGCAACGACGCCAGCTCATTCGCTTTGGAACACGCCGCTCAATCCCTGGCCGCCACACAAAAAACCAACCGCCGCATCGAGTTTTATGGTGCGGGCAACTCCGGCATCGTGGCGCAAGACGCGCAGCACAAATTTTTCCGACTGGGTGTGAACGCCATTGCCTACAGCGACGGCCACATGCAGGTCATGAGCGCCTCCATGCTGCGCCCCGGTGACTGCGCGGTCATCATCTCCAACTCTGGCCGCACCCGCGACCTGATGGACGCCTGCGACATCGCCAAAAAGCAAGGCGCCACCACCATCGTCATCACCGCCAGCGGCTCTCCCTTGGCCAGCGCCGGGCACATTCATCTGACGGCCGACCATCCCGAGGGTTACGACAAATACAGCCCCATGGTCTCGCGCCTGCTGCACTTACTCATCATCGACATCTTGGCCACCACGGTGGCCCTGCGCATCGGCGAAGAACTCCAACCCGTGCTGCGCGACATGAAGAAAAACCTGAGCAGCAAGCGGTACACCTGAGCCAGCCGGCAACTTGACGCGACATCAGCTAGGACGCCAATCCATCCGAATCAGCGTCCCCCGCCCTTGGTTCACCGGGCTTGTCACCCCCACCACCGCCCCATGTTGGCTGGCGATTTCTTTCACGATGGCCAGGCCCAAACCGCTGCCACTCACACTCGAAGGTGCGGCGCGGTAAAAGCGCTCGAACACATGGGCCTGGTGGTCAGGGGCGATGCCCGGGCCGTCGTCTTCCACCTCCAGCCACGTATCGCCTACACGCACGGTGATGTGCGCACCCGGCTGGCAGTGGTGCATGGCGTTGTCAATCAAGTTGCTCAAGGCCTCATGCAGCAGCAAGTCCACGCCCTGCACTTGGGCCTGGTCCACCTGGGCCTCCAAGCCCAAGTCGTCGCCGCGTTGGTGGGCTCGCATCAGGTGCTCTTGCGTCACGTGCCGCGCCAGCGCCACCAGGTCTACCGTGTGCGGGCTGTGCATTTCGCGGGCATGCTCCACCCGTGTCATGGCCAGCATCTGCTCAGTCAGGCGCACCGCGTCCTCGGTGGTCTGGCGGGCCGCTTGCAGCAATGCCAAGGCTTGTGCGGGTTCGGTATTGCGCTGGGCCAAAGTGAGCTGGGTTTTCAGGGCCGTGAGGGGCGTGCGCAGCTGGTGCGCGGCGTTGTCCAAAAAGCGTTTGCGAATGTCGATCAAGCGGCCCAAACGGTCCAGGTAACTGTTGAGCGTCTCAATCAAGGGACGCAACTCGCGCGGCAAATCTGGCGGGTGGATGGGTGAAAAATCGTCGTCGGCTTTGTCCGCGAGTCTTTGGCGAAAGGCCTCCAGCGGCCGGATGCCGCGCTGCACGCCCCACACCACCAAGAGCGCAGCGGCCAAAAGCAGCAAGCCCTGGCTGCCCAAGGTGTCCCACAAAATTCGCTGAATCAATTGCTGACGTGCTTCCAGGGTTTCGGCCACTGTGATGCGCACGATCGGGTCCTGCAGCGCCGCGCCGTCCACCACATGCGTCAGCTGCGCCAGCCGCACCGGCAAATCCAAGTATTGACCATCGTCAAACTGCACCAAAGCAAAGTACCGCACCGCCGATTCGCTGCGCATGGGCGCATCGGGCAAGGCCGACACCCCGGCCAGCAGCTGCCCGTCGAGCGTGCTGACTTTGTAAAACAGACGCGAGCCTGTGTGGTTTTCAAACAGATAGCCAGCGGCCCGCATCAGGTCCAGCTCGATGCGGCCGTTTTGCCAGCGCATCTCCTCGGCCAGGGTGCGGGCCGCCAAATACAGCGATCGGTCATACGCCTCGTTGGTCGCTTGCACCGCGTTGCCGTAGGCCACCCAAGCATTCACACCAATCAAGGCTGCAAGGGGCAACAAGATCCAGCCCAGCAAACGCCTGCGCAATGACGCAGCAGCACGGCTGAAGGGCACGGGGTGATCGACGACAGCATGGTCAAGCATGGGCTCGGAAGACATGTTGCGCTCAGCCGCTTTGGCCACGCACCGCGGGGGCGGTCAACATGTAGCCCATGCCACGGAAGGTGGTGATCGCCACCTCGGGTGCCGCCCCGGGCAATGCGGCTTCAAATTTTTTGCGCAAACGGTAAATCAGCACCTCCACCGCGTCCAAGCCTGCGGCTTCATCGGCAAACACCTCGGCGTGCAGCTGCTCTTTGCTCACGGTGCGTCCTGGCGAGGCCAGCAGCACACGCAGCGCAGCGGCCTCGCGTTGCGTCAGTGCCAGCACCTGCCCCTGCAAAAAAACCGTGCCTGTGTCGGCCTGCATTTCCAGCGGCCCCCAACGCAGGGCTGTGGTTTTGGCGCGGCCGTGACGCCGCAGCAGCACCTGCAAACGCGCTTCGAGTTCACTCAGATCAAAGGGCTTGGGCAAATAGTCGTCAGCCCCCATGTTCAAACCCAGCACCCGATCGGGCACGCTAGCGCGTGCCGTCAAGATGATCACCGGCACCGCATCACCGCGCGCACGCAACGCTTGCAGCACACTCAAACCGTCTTGCCCCGGCAACTGCAGGTCGAGCAGAACTGCATCAAACGGGTGACCGGGCTGCAAACAGCGCTCGGCCTCGTGGCCGTCGGTGGCAAATTCAACCCCCATGCCGCCCTGGCGCAGGGCGGTGCCCAGCCACAAAGCGATGTCTGGCGTGTCTTCTACCAACAGGATGCGAGGCGCTAGGGTATTCACTGAAGAGCTTTGACAGGTGATTGACAGGTTGGCGCGTGTGCACGGCCCAAAATGAGCACAACTGCCTTGTGACTGCGCCCGGCAGTGTGTTTTTCATTTTCACACAGGAGACCTGCATGTCCATTTCCAAACGCGACTTCCTGGCCCTCGGCGCTGCCGCTGGTGCCTCCATGGCCTTGCCCACTTGGGCCCAAGGCAAACCCCTGTTCGACACGTTGAACATGTTTGTGCCCGCCGCCCCCGGTGGCGGCTGGGACGGCACGGCACGCGCCATCGAGCGTGCGGCCAAAGCCGCAGGCCTGGTGGGCAATATGCAGTTTGAAAACGTGGGCGGCGCTGGCGGCATGGTCGGCCTGCCCCGTTACGTGAACCAGCGCAAAGGCCAGGGCAACAGCCTGATGGTTGGTGGCTCGGTCATGGTGGGTGCTGGCATTGCCAACAAGAGCCCCATCACCATGCGCAACGTCACCCCCATCGCCCGACTGACGGAAGAAGCTGGCGTGATCGCCATCCCCACCAACGGCAAGATCAAGACTTGGAAAGATCTGGAAGCGGCCATCAAAGCCAACCCCAAAGCCGTCTCGGTGGCCGGTGGCAGCGCAGGCGGCACCGACCACATCTTGCTGGGCATGATCATCAAGGCCCTGGGCCGCAACCCACGCGAAGCCGCTTATGTCGCCTTTGCTGGCGGCGGCCCCGCCAACGCGGCCATTTTGGGTGGCCAGGTGACGGCCGGCATCTCGGGTTATTCCGAATTTGAAGAGCAGATCAAGGCCGGCCGCATGATCGCCTTGGCCGTGTCGGGCAACCGCCGCATCCCTGGCGTGAACGTGCCCACCTTGACCGAGTTGGGCGTCAACGTGACCGCCGCCAACTGGCGCGGTGTGTTCGCCGCTCCAGGCATCAGCCAAGCTCAGCGCGACAAATTGATCGACTTCATCACAAAAGTGAACGCTTCCGAAGCTTGGAAAAAAGAACTCGAGACACGCAAGTGGACCGATGTGTTCATGACAGAGCGCCCCTTTGAGCGCGAGATCGAAGCCAACATCAAGGCCACCGAAGTCATCATGAAAGACCTGGGTCTGGCATGAGTCCCCTGCGACTGGCTTTTTTGCTGATCGCGCTGTGCGGCGTGGCTGCCTGGCAAGTCACGGTCATTCCTGAATCACTGATGCAGATGACCGTGGGCCCAGTGCTCGCCCCCGCCGCCATCGTGGCGGCGCTGAGCCTGGTGGTGGTGCTGTACGGCATCAGCGCCTGGCGCGGCCGCCAGGTGGACATGAGCCAGGACGACGGACAGCAGGCGCTGCCCGGTGCCAACGCCCGCTTGTTGTTTTTGTTGGGCGGTGGCGTGGCCTTCATGACCTTGGTCATTCCCTTGGGCTTTGTGCTGCCCGCCACCCTCTGCGGCATGGGGATCGCTCGCGCTTTTGATGCGCCTTTGAATGCCAAATCAGCACTGGTTTGCGGCCTGATCGCCGCCGTGTTCTGGGTCGTCTTTGCCCGCCTGTTGGGCGTCGGACTTGGCCCCGCCCTGCCCTGGTGGATTTGAACCGTCCACGCACGTTCAACCCTGAACGCCCAACCCCAACGGATACCTCATGGAAGCTTTTGACGCCCTTCTGGGTGGCTTTGCCATTGCCTTGCAACCCACCACCTTGATGTGGGGTTTCATCGGCTGCTTTGTCGGCACACTGGTGGGCGTGCTGCCTGGCATCGGCCCAGCGCTCACCATCGCCTTGCTGCTGCCCCTGACCTACCATGTGCCCGCCACCAGCATGTTCGTGATGTTTGCGGGCATTTATTACGGCGCGGCCTATGGCGGCTCCACCACCTCCATCTTGCTCAACACCCCCGGAGAATCGGCGGCAGTGGTCACCGCTTTGGAGGGCAACAAAATGGCCCGTCGCGGCCGTGCAGGACAAGCCCTGGCCACCGCCGCCATTGGCAGCTTTGTGGCCGGCACCATCGGCACCTTGGCGCTGACTTTTTTCGCCCCATTGGTGGTCGATGCCGCCCTCGCCTTTGGTCCGGCTGAATACTTCAGCCTCATGGTGCTGTCGCTGGTGGCCGTTTCTGCCGTGCTGGGCAACTCCATGTTGCGCGGCCTGGTGGCGCTCGGCCTGGGTCTGCTGCTGGGCATGATCGGCATCGACCTGCAAACTGGCCAGCCACGTTTTACTTTTGGCCGCCCCGAATTGCTTGACGGCATCGAAGTGACCGTGGCCGCTGTGGGCTTGTTTGCGGTGGGCGAGGCCTTGTACCTGGCCTGGCAAGGCCGCGAGTCCAGAGGCGGCGAGGTCATGAAACTCTCTGGCAGCCTTTGGATGAGCAAAAAAGACTGGGGCCGCTCATGGAAAGCTTGGTTCCGAGGCGCGTTTTATGGTTTTCCCATTGGGGCCATGCCTGCAGGCGGTGCCGAGTTGCCCACGCTGCTGTCTTACTACACCGAGAAAAAACTCTCCAAACACCCTGAAGAATTTGGCCACGGCGCCATCGAAGGCGTGGCCGGCCCCGAGGCGGCCAACAATGCGGCAGCAGCTGGCGTGTTGATGCCCTTGCTCACCTTGGGCATTCCCACCTCGGCCACTGCCGCCATCATGCTGTCGGCCTTTGAGGGCTACGGCATTCAGACCGGTCCGCAACTTTTCAGCCAGCAAGGCGGCCTGGTCTGGACCCTGATTGCCAGTCTCTACATTGGCAACGTGATCTTGCTGATCCTGAACCTGCCTTTGGTCAGCCTCTGGGTCAAACTGCTCAAGATCCCACCACCCTGGCTGTACGCGGGCATCATCGTCATCTCGACCGCTGGCGTGTATGGCGCGGGCAACTCGGTGTTCAACGTGGGCATGCTGTTCCTGTTTGGCCTCTTGGGCTACCTGATGCGACGCTTTGACTTCCCGGCTGCACCACTGATCGTGGGCCTCATCCTGGCGCCCATGGCCGAGCAGTCCATGCGACAGGCGCTGACCATCAGCCAAGGCGAATGGTCCACCTTCTTCACACGGCCTTTGTCGGGCAGTTTGATGGCGGTATCGGTGTTGCTGCTGGTGGCACCGATACTATGGCGACAGTTTCGCCGCCATGCGAAAACTTGATATGAAATAACTCTTTTCAAAGCGTTTGTTTTATTTGCTTTGATACGAGTTCGATTTCCACCACAAAAGTTCGGAGACATTTAAGACGCACAATCCCTCCTCATTCCCCGCCGTGGCTACCTCAAGTGGATGGGCGCTGCAAGCTTAGCAGCCACTGGCTGTTTCGGGCCACGCCCAATCGGCTTGGCCCAACTAGCCGATCCGCTGGATCATCCCCTTTGCACCCGGCGACACCTCCAGCATTGTGGCGCGTGGCATTGCGGCTCAGCTGACCAAGCCGATGGGCATGTCCTTTGTCATCGACAACAAAAGCGGCGGCGGTGGTGTGCCCGCCATATAAGAGCTTCACCGCGCCCCTGCAGATGGCTACACCATCATCATGAGCCACATCGGTCTGATGGCGGTCAACCCCCCTGATCTACCCCGACAGCGGCTACGACCTGAACAAGGACTTTGTGCCCGTGACCCTGCTGTCGCGCGTGCCCAGCCTGTTTGTGGTGCACAAAGACGTGCCGGCCACCGACATGAAATCCTTGATCGCCTGCGTCAAATCCCGTCCTGGTCAACTCAACTACGCCTGCGCTGGCAACGCCTGCGCTGCTGCCCCACATCAAGAGCGGCGCATTGCGCTGCATTGCCGTGGACACCACCGAACGCATCCCGGTTTTGCCTGACGTCCCCACTGTGCAGGAGTTGGGCTTCAAGGACTTCGAAACCGTTCAGTGGTTTGGTATTCACGTCCGTGCAGGCACGCCACCAGAGATCATCACCAAGCTGCAGCAAGAATGCGCCAAAGTGGTCAAGTCACCCGAAGTGGTGGCCCAAAACGCCGCTGAAAGCGCCATCCCGGGTGGCGGAACGCCCAGCAAATACGGTGCCTTTGTAGCCCGCGAACAAGCACGCTGGAAAGAGGTCGTGATCAAGGCACAAATCAGACCCGGTTAAATTTAAAAGTTGCAGATTCAACCGACACACGCCTTCAGGCCCAACAAGGCTGGACAACAGAGGTCTAAAAGTTCAAAAACCCACCGTGGCAACACGGTGGGTTTTTTGTTGAACCAACGCCTAGAACACGCCGGTCGGGGTAGGCCGCTTCCTGCCAGCGGGTATATTCCAAGGCTCGATTCAAGGGCTGCGTGCACCCCATCACCGTCTGCCATCTGGGATTTTGTCTAATTGCGCCGCGCCAAACACTGCCATGACCTACCGCATTGCCCTCATTTGTCTGGCCACTTTGGCTCTGGGTCTGATCGACCTGCTGCTTGTGCGCGATGTGCAATGACTGCGGGACAACGTTGGCGGCATTCGTTTTCAGGTGAACTTTGGCTTGAGTCTGGCGGTGCTGGGCGTTTTGTTGCAGTGGTTGGCAGGTTTGTGGCTGCGCAGCCGCGCCGGTTCTGTGCTGGTGCTGGTGGGCACGGCGCTCGTTTACAACGTGCAAACGGCTTATTTCGGCATTTACCAAAAATACGTGGGCGTGTTTGATTTGCGATTTTTCGCGGCAGACCCGGTGATGTCTTTGTCCCTGTATGCCGAAAACGGTGCAGTCTGACGCCCCCTGCTGGCGGCGCTGGCGGCCTCGGCGGTGCTGGTTTGGGTGATGCGCTGGCAACAACGACCACCGCGCTGGTGGCGGTGGTTCGCCAGGCTGGTGGCGGTGCTGTTGTTTGTACTGCTGACGGTCAACTGGTACAGCGCCCCCGCATTTCAATTGGCACCCTTGGCCTATGCAGGCAATGTGGTGCGCGCCCTGGACCTGGGCAGCGGCAAAAACAGCGATGCCGTCATTGACCGCCCGGCTCTGCCCCAACGGGCCGCAGCGCCCGATGCGCCGAACATCATCTGGGTGATTGGGGAAAGCTTGAAGCCCAAGCACATGGGGATTTACGGCTACGCCCGTGACACCACGCCGCAGCTGTCGCGCATGCAAAGAGAAGGGAAGCTCATCGTTTTTGACAATGTGCTCTCCATTGGCACCCGCACCATGACGTCGGTGCCCTACATGCTGCATGGCCTGCAGGGCATTGACCCGCGGGGCCTTATTTACAAAACGCCCAGCATTTTCAATTACGCGCGCAGCGCGGGTTATCAAACAGCCCTGATCACGGCCCAGGACTTTCAATGGCGCAACATTGACCGCTTGTTTGTGGACAAGGATTTGGGACATTTCCAACAGGGCATTGATTTCTCATCCTCGGTCAACGTGTCGGTGGATGCAGACGATTTGCGTGTTCTGGACAGAGGTGTTTTGCCGTATTGGGAGCGCAGCGCCCGCGCATCGGCACAACCTGTGTTTCTGGTCACGCAGATGAGTGGCAGCCACCCGCCTTTTGATGCCCAGGTGCCCGCCGCCTTCAAGCAGTTTCTGCCCGAAACTGGGCCCAACAGTGTCAATGCCTTCGACAACACCGTCTGGTACACCGATCTTTATTTGTCCCGCTTGTTGGCCCAAGTGCGATCGCGCAGCCCCAACACCTGGGTGATTTACACATCAGACCACGGTCAATACGTGAGCGACCGCGAAACCCGGTTTCATGGCGACCTGGGCGAAGCCGTGACCCATGTGCCTTTGTTGGTGTTCCCGCCTGCCACGAAGGGCCAAGACATGGCCATCAATACCCGCTCTCCTGTGTCTCAGGCCGACATCATGGCCACAGTGCTGGACCTCATGGGCCAACAAAACGTCACGGACATCGATGGCATCAGCCTGCGCCGCCCCATTCCAGCTGATCGCATGCGCATTGTGTCGCCTTACATGATCACTTTGCACAACGACCCCAAAGCCGCCATTGTCTTGCCCGACGGTCAACGCCACGAAATTGATTTCACCCAGCAAAGCGTGAAATGGGCCGATGGCCGTGTCACGCCTTACTCGGAGTTGCCGCCGCAGTGGCGCGCGCGCATCGACGCTCGGCAACCCTGATCTGTGAAAAAATACTCCTTCTGGTCTGTCCCGCGCCGCTGTGCCCAGTTCTGAACCTTGCGACTTGCCCACTTCTACCGAAAGATGCCCACCATGAATTTCATGCGATTTCAATGTCTGCCCAAGCTGCGCCAGCGACACACCGCTGCGTGTCTGGGGTTGTGGGTGAGTGCGCTGTGCAGCACCTCAGTTTGGGCCCAGGGCTTTTCGAACGCGGTGAGCACCGCCCAAATTCGCAGTGACTACAGCCACTTTTATGCCAAAGACAACCTGTACAAACTCGGTTTGGCCATGGGGGCCGGCGCCGCAACGGCCCAGTTCGTTGATGAGGGCATTTCTCAGAAATACCAAGCGCACTGGCGCAGCAGCGCCACCGATGATTTGTCCAAAACCGCCAAGCTCTTTGGTGAATGGAAAATCATTTTGCCCTTATCGATGGCGGCCAGCTTCCTGAGCCAGCCAGGCGACCACGGCCTGGGTGAATGGGGCAACCGTACTTTGCGGGGGCTCGCGGTGGGCGGGCCGGCTGTGGTGGCGTCGCAAATGCTGACCGGGGCCTCACGCCCCAATGACAACGATCCCAAAGGGGCGAAGTGGAAGCCGTTTGATGACAACAATGGCGTCAGTGGACACGCCTTTGTCGGCGCGCTGCCATTTTTGACCTTGGCACAGATGAATCAGGACAATCCGGGCGTGCGCTACGCGGCCTTGGCCGCCTCGTTCGCAGCGCCGTTGTCCCGACTCAATGACAACCAGCATTACTTTTCTCAAATCATGCTGGGTTGGTACTTTGCGCACCAGTCGGCCTCTGCCGTGAACGACAGCCGCTCCCTACCTTCCAAATCAAGTTTTGCCCCCATGCTTGGCCGAGATGTGGTCGGCGTGGTTTACACCCGAACGATCAATTGAAAAAGACGGCGTCATTGAAGATGTTGAAACGAATCCCTGCGTCCAAGCGCCCAGCTTGGACGTCCATTTTGCTGGCCTCAGGGCTATTGTTGGGCGCCAACATGGCGCACGCTCAGCCCAAGAGGCACGTCCCCTACAAACAAGCCGCCATTTTTGGCTCGGTCTTTACTTGGACCTATGCCCTGGCAACGGGTGCACCGGTGACCCGCTGCGAGCCTGTGGGCTCCCATGCCCGAGTGGAGTACGGTGTCGACGAGGAGTTGACTGTCAAAACGGTGGGGCTGTACACCCACAATTGTCTGATCCGGCAATACGACACCTGGCGCCTGTCTCACACGCCCATGCTCAACGTCACGCACTGGGCGGGCGATTCGACTTCTCAAAATTCACGCTCGACTTTTGACATTGCGGCCATTCCCATGATCCGTTGGGAAAAAACATTTGGCTTCACGCCTTACCCCATGGATTTTGAGATGGGTGTGGGTTTCTCTTACCTCAACGACGTCAACATTGGTTCACGTGAGAAATCCACGCAATTTCAATTCACCGATCACTTTGGTTTTGGGGTTTCAAGCCCAGAGCGCGATTGGCGTGTGGGCTTCGCTTTCAGGCACCTGAGCAATCTGGGATTGAAGTTGCCCAACAACGCTGCCAACTTTTTTGGTGCGTCTTTTGAAATGAAATTCGATTGATGCCTGGACTCGCCACCCTTTTGAGCCGCTCACAAATGGCCAAGCACTGCTTGGCTTTTTTGTGTGCTCTTTCTGGCGTGGGTTTACCCTTTTGTAGTTTGGCGCAATCCACCGAGGCACCTGCTGTGGCCATGGCGCTGCCTGAAAAAAATCGTGAGCTGAGCTTCATGTGGGGCCCGTTGACGCACCACTTTTCTCAAAGCAGCGATCACCGATACGTCTGGCTGGTGGGCATTGAGGCGGCCTATCCAGACCAAAGCGTAGCCGGGGCAACTTTTTTCTCCAACTCCTTTGGCCAGCCCAGTACTTACATCTATCCCTTTGGACAAATCTACAAAGATATTTTCAATGTGCAGGATTTGTACTTCAAATGGTCTGCCGGTCTCATTTACGGTTATCTGAGCCCATATCAGGATAAGGTGCCTTACAACAAAAACGGGTTCTCCCCCGGCGTGATCCCCGCGATTGGTCTGCAAAAAAAGAACTACAGCGCTCAGTTGAATTTTTTATTACTGGAAGGTGTGATGCTGCAGTTCAATTTTCCAATAGGCACCCGGTAGCCGCTCTCCTTGACATGGCACCGGGTGGACAGACGACGCGTGGTGGGTCGTCTGCTGTGTGATGACACGGTGGGTTTTTGTTACTGCTGGGGAATGCCCGCTTTTTGAATCACTTCGGTCCAGCGCTTGATGTCCGAGTCGAGCAATTGCGCCAGTTGTGAGGATGTGCTGGACTGTGCTTGCACATTGAAGCCGGCCAGGCGCTGCACCATGGCGGGATCGGCCAGCACTTTGGCCACTTCAGCGCTCAGGCGCGCCACCACAGCTTGGGGCGTTTTGCCTGGGGCTGCAAGGGCGTTCCATGACGAGACATTGAAGTTGCTCAGGCCCGGCAACTCGCGCACCACCGGCACTTGCGGCAGGTCTTTGGGGCGGTTGGCACCCATCACGCCCAGCAGTCGCACGGCCTTGGCATTGATTTGGGGTTTGACCGGTCCCAGAATCTCCACCACCACATCGACTTGCCCGCCGCGCAACGCGTTGATGACGGCAGGCGTGCCGTTGTAGGGAATGATTTGCGCGATCAGGTTGGCCTGGGTGCGCAGCAACTCGGCTGCCAAGTGTTGGGTGCTGCCGATGTTGATCGTGCCAATGTTGAGCAGACCCGGGTTGGCGCGGCCAAAACTGACCAGCTCGGCCAAGGTTTTGTGGGGCGAGGATTCGGGCACCACGATGGCGATGTCGAACAGGCCCAGCAAAGACACGGGCGCGAAGTCAGTGCGTGGGTTGAAGGGCAAGTACTTGAACAGGCCCGCACTCACGGCTGTGCCGTTGGACATGAGCAGCAGGGTGTGGCCGTCGGGCTCGGCCTTGGCCACCAACTCGGCCGCCACAATGCCGCCTGCGCCGGGTCGGTTGTCGATGACCACCGGTTGGCCCAAGTTCATCGACAGCTGCTGCGCTACGGCGCGGGCGGTCAGGTCGGCCACGCCCCCGGCGCCAAACGGCACAACGATGCGCAAAGGCTTGGATGGAAATGCAGGCTGTGCCCATGCCATTCCCATGGGAATGCCCGACAGGGCGGCGGCTTGAATCAGGTGGCGACGGTTGAGCATAGAGCGTACTTTCAAAATAATCGAGCCGAATGGGTAAGCCAAAAACTGAGCCAACAACAGCGTAGTTACCACAGGTTGATGGGGGCCAATCGAAACCCTCACCATGCACCAGTCCGGTGCGCGACAGCGTGTTTGGGGGAATTCCCTGCCCTCTCAGCGGGTTCGAATATTGCATACTCATAATTACCCAACTTTTTTTACCGAGGTGTTTTGATGCAGAAGATGACCCCATCCCGCGTATTGCCCAGCGCCCTGAGCGCTGCTTTGCTGTTGGCCGGTGTAATGACCGCAGGTCTGGTGCAGGCCAAGCCCTTCAAATGGACCAGCGCCAGTGATATTCCCACGCTTGACATCCACTCGCAAAACAACGCTTTGGGCAACGGCGTGCACGCGGCCATCTTTGACTCGCTGGTCTACTACAACAGCAAGACCTTCAAATTGGAACCTCGCCTGGCCACCTCTTGGCGCGAGGTATCACCCACGCAATACCGCTTCAACTTGCGCAAGGGCGTCAAGTTCAGCGACGGTTCGGCCCTGACGGCCGACGATGTGGTGTTTTCGCTCGAGCGAGCACGCGCCAAAACCTCCAACTTCAACGTCTACACCCAAGGCATGAGCCGCATCGTCAAGGTCGACGCCAACACGGTGGACGTCATCTTGAGCGGGCCCAATCCTGTGGTCCTGAACCAGATGACCGAGTTGCGCATCATGAGCAAAGCCTGGGCCGAAAAGAACAAGTCCATGGAGCCCAAAGACGCCAAGACCAAAGAAGAAAACTTCGCCCACCGCAACGCCATGGGCAGCGGCCCTTACATGGTCAAAGAGTGGCAACCCGACCAGCGCTTGGTTCTGGTGAAGAACCCCGCTTGGTGGGGTTGGTCTGATGCCGCCACCAACGTGA
Source organism: Limnohabitans sp. Bal53 (assembly GCF_003063355.1). Lineage (GTDB taxonomy): Bacteria > Pseudomonadota > Gammaproteobacteria > Burkholderiales > Burkholderiaceae_C > Limnohabitans_A. Next base: position 739,301 of record NZ_NESH01000001.1, read on the forward strand.
CCGAAATCATCTACACCCCCATCAAGAACGAAGCCACACGCGCTGCCGCTTTGCTCTCGGGCGAGATCGACTTTGTGCTCGACCCCAGCCCACAAGACTTGGGCCGCATGCGCAACAACGCCAACCTGAAGGTGATCGACGGCATTGAAAACCGCACCATTTTCTTGGGTATGGACCAGCACCGTGCCGAGTTGCCCGGCTCCAACATCAAGGGCAAGAACCCTCTCAAGGACGTGAAGGTTCGCAAGGCGCTCTACCAGGCCATCGACATAGACACCATCCACCGCGTGACCATGCGCGGCCTGTCGCAAAACACGGGCGCCTTGGTGGCTCCGCAGGTCAATGGCTGGACGAAAGCCGTGGACACCCGCTTCCCCTACTCACTGGATGCGTCCAAAAAGCTGCTGACCGATGCCGGTTACCCCAATGGCTTTGAGGTGGACTTTGCCTGCCCGAACAACCGTTACATCAACGACGAAGAAATCTGCCAGGCCATCACGGCCATGTGGGCCAAAGTGGGTGTCAAGGCCAAACTGCGTACACAGCCGCTGGTGACTTACTTCCCCATGATCCAGCGCTACGAAGCCAGCATCTACATGCTGGGCTGGGGCGTGCCGACCTTTGACGCGCTCTACAGCCTGCAGTCGCTCACTCGCTCGGTGGGCACAGGTGGCGACGGCAACTACAACGTGGGCCGCTACAGCAACACCCGCATGGACTACATCGTGGACCGCGTGAAAACCGAGACCGATTTGTTGGTCCGTGACCGTTTGCTGACCGAAGGCCTGCAGTTGCAAAACGACACCGTGGCGCACATCCCGCTGCACAACCAGGTGATCCCTTGGGCCATGAAGAAAAACGTCGATGTGGTGCACCGCCCTGACAACCGCCTCGACTGGACACTGATCAAGGTCAACTGATGCTCGCTTTCATCTTGCAGCGGCTGATCCAGGCCGTGATCGTGATGATCACGGTCGCCTTCATCGCCTTCTTGCTGTTCCAGTACGTGGGCGATCCGGTGGTGTTCCTGCTGGGGCAAGACGCCACCAAAGAGCAGATCGACCTGCTGCGGGCTGACCTGGGTCTGGACCAGCCTTTCTTTGTGCAGTTTGGCCACTTTTTGGTCAATGCGGTGCAAGGCGAGTTTGGTCTGAGCCTGCGCCAAGGTGCGAAAGTTTCGCGCCTGATCGCCGAGCGCTTGCCCGCCACGCTGGAGTTGGCCATGGTGGCCGCTGGCATGGCCTTGATCATTGGCATTCCCATGGGGGTGTACGCGGCTTTGCGCCGGGGCACCTGGGCCAGCCAACTCATCATGACGGTGTCGCTGCTGGGGGTGTCGCTGCCAACTTTCCTGATCGGCATCTTGTTGATCTTGGTGTTTGCGGTGATCCTGGGCTGGTTCCCCAGCTTTGGCCGCGGTGACGTGGTGCAAATGGGCTGGTGGTCGAGCGGTTTGATGACGGCCAAGGGCTGGCACCACATCGTGCTGCCAGCCGTGACGCTGGCCATTTTTCAGCTCACGCTGATCATGCGCTTGGTCCGGGCCGAGATGCTGGAGGTGCTGCGCACCGACTACATCAAGTTCGCCCGCGCCCGTGGCCTGTCCAACCGCGCCATTCATTTTGGCCATGCGCTCAAAAACACACTGGTGCCAGTGATGACCATCACCGGTTTGCAGCTGGGCGGATTGATCGCATTTGCCATCATCACCGAGACCGTGTTCCAGTGGCCTGGCATGGGCTTGCTGTTCATTCAGGCGGTGACATTTGCCGACATCCCGGTCATGGCCGCCTACCTGTGCCTGATCGCGCTGATCTTTGTGGTCATCAACCTGATCGTCGATTTGCTCTACTTTGTGGTGGACCCGCGCCTGCGCGTGGGCAAACCTGGGGGGCATTGAGCGTGGGCGCTTCTTTGCAATCGGTGTTGGGGCGGGGCGCAGCGTTTGCACGCATTGCCCAATTCCATCCTGAACTCACGGCCTTCAGGCGAGACCTGCATGCCCACCCCGAGTTGGGCTTTGAAGAGGTGTACACCTCGGCCCGCGTGGCCGAGATGCTCAAAGTTTGCGGCGTGGACAGCATCCACACCGGCATCGGCAAAACCGGCGTGGTGGCTTTGGTGCATGGCCAAGGTCGCACGGCGGACAACCCGGGCCGCATGATAGGCCTGCGGGCTGACATGGACGCGCTGCCGCTGACCGAGCACAACGAATGCAACTGGAAATCTGGCACGCCTGGCTTGATGCACGGGTGTGGTCACGACGGCCACACCGCCATGCTGATGGGTGCGGCGCGTTATCTGGCCGAAACCCGGCGCTTTGATGGCACGGCCGTGCTGATTTTTCAGCCCGGCGAAGAAGGCTACGCGGGTGCCCGCGCCATGATGCAAGATGGCCTGTTCGACCGATTTCCTTGCGAGCAGGTCTATGCCCAGCACAACTCCCCCGAGACGCCCTTGGGCGTGATCGGCATCACCCCCGGACCCATGCAGGCGGCGGTAGACCGCATCGAGATCCGCATCATTGGCAAAGGCGGACACGGTGCCCGCCCCCACCAGGGGATTGACCCGGTTCTGGTGGCCGGCCACATCATCACGGCCGCACAAAGCGTGGTCTCGCGCAACTTGTCGGCTTTTGACCAGGCGGTCATCAGCATCTGCTCGATGCAGGCAGGTCATCCCGGTGCCATGAGTGTGATTCCGGGCGAAGCCACGTTGGTGGGCACAGTGCGCACCTACAGCGAGCGCGTGCAAGACCAGATCGAAGACCGCCTGCGCGCCTTGTGCAATGGTGTGGCGCAAGGCTTTGGGGCCTCGGCCGAATTGACCTACGAGCGCGTCTACCCTGCCACCGTGAACACCGTACCTGAAGCGCAGTTTGCCTGCGACGTGGCAGCCGCGTTGGTGGGCGAAGACAAGGTCTGGCGCGACATGCTGCCCAGCATGGGCGGCGAAGATTTCTCTTTCATGTTGCAGGCCAAGCCCGGCGCGTACATCCGCATTGGCCAAGGCCTGCCGCACGGCCCTGGCCCGCACCCGCTGCACAACAGCCGCTACGACTTCAACGACGACATCCTGCCCTTGGGTGCCGCCTTGCATGCCAGCTTGATCGAGCAGGCTTTGCCACTGAGTTCTGCCTTGCGCAGTTCATGATTTTTTCAGCCCCTTTCACTCACCACTAACAGGAGTTTTTCATGCGCATGCATTCCTTCAACCGCACATTGACCGCTTTGGCCGTGGTTTCGGCTTTGGCTGTGGGCAGCGCCCATGCCGCCACACTGCGTGTGGCCAACCAGGGCGACGCCAACTCCATGGACCCGCATTCGCTCAACGAGTCGCTGCAACTGAGCGTGACCAACAACATCTACGAATCGCTGGTCGGTGTCAGCAAAGACCTGAAGTTTGAAGCGGGCCTGGCCACTTCGTGGAAGCAGACCTCGCCCACCGTGTGGCGCTTTGAGCTGCGCAAGAACGTGAAATTCCATGACGACACGCCCTTTACCGCCGATGACGTGGTGTTCTCGCTCAACCGCGCCGCAGGCGAAGGCTCGGACATGCGCAGCAACACCAACGACATCAAGGAAGTGCGCAAGATCAACAGCCACACCATCGAGATCGAGACCAAATCCCCGTTTCCCATTCTTCCTAATGTCTTGTCCACAGTGTTCATCATGAGCAAGAAATGGTGCGAAGACAACCAAGCCACGCGCCCGGTGGACCGCCGCAAAGGCATTGAAAACGCCGCCTCCTTCCGCGCTAACGGCACAGGGCCTTATCGCTTGCGTGAGCGCCAGCCCGATGTGCGTACAACCTTTGTCCGTAATGCCAATTACTGGGGCAAGATTGAGGGCAACGTGGAAGAGGTCATCTTTACGCCCATTGCCAATGATGCGACTCGTGTAGCGGCCTTACTTTCAGGTCAGGTGGACATCATTGAGCCGGTCCCTGTGCAAGATGTCCCACGCGTCAATAACAACGCCAACACAATTGCACTCGTCGGGCCAGAATTGCGCACCATTTTTCTGGGGATGGACCAAAAACGTGATGAATTGTTGTTTTCCAGCGTGAAGGGCAAAAACCCCTTCAAGGACAAGCGCGTGCGCCAGGCCTTCTACCAAGCCATTGACATCGAAGGCATCAAGCGCGTGGTGATGCGCGGCGCCTCCAACCCCAGCGCCCTGATGGTGGGCCCGGGCATCAACGGCTTCAACCCCGAACTGAACAAGCGCCTGCCCTACGACCCCGAAGCCTCCAAAAAGTTGCTGGCCGAAGCCGGTTATCCCACAGGCTTCACCATCGACATGAACTGCCCTAATGACCGCTATGTGAACGACGGCCAGATCTGTGAAACCGTGGCCGCCAACTTGGCTCGCGTGAACGTCAAGGTCAACCTCAAGGCCGAGACCAAGGGCACCTATTTCCCCAAAGTGCTGCGCCGCGACACCAGCTTCTATTTGCTGGGATGGACCCCCAGCACCTATGACGCGCACAACGCCCTGAACGCGCTGATGCGCTGCGTGGACGACAAGGGTGCAGGCCAGTTCAACCTGGGTTCCTATTGCAACCCCAAGGTCGATGAGCTGATGATCAAGGTGCAAAGCGAGACCGACCAGGCCAAACGCAACGCCATGATCCGCGAGTCCTTTGAACTGCACAGCGCCGACATTGGCCACCTGCCTTTGCACCAACAGGCCTTGGCCTGGGGCACCAGCAAAAAGGTCACGCTGGTCCAGCGTGGTGACAACTACATGCCCTTCAAGTCCATCACCGTGAAGTGACCATGAGCAATGTCTTGACCCGTTGGCTTCACAGCGATGTGGGCTACAGCTTTCGCCAGTCGCCCACCGCCATGGTGGCGGCGGCCATTGCCTTTGTGTGTCTTTTCGCTGCGGTGTTTGCCGGCTGGGTCGCGCCCACCAACCCGTTTGATCTGGCCACGCTGGAGCTGAGCGATGCCCGCTTGCCTCCGGCTTGGATGGAGGGCGGCAGCACCAAGTTCTTGCTGGGCACCGATGACCAAGGCCGGGACATTTTGTCGGCCATCATCTACGGCTCGCGCATCTCCTTGGTGGTGGGGCTGGCCTCGGTCGTCTTGTCGGTGGTGGTGGGCGTGGGTCTGGGCTTGCTGGCGGGTTTCAAAGGCGGCTGGATCGACGCCTTGCTCATGCGCCTGTGCGACGTGATGCTGTCCTTCCCCGCCATTTTGGTGGCTTTGCTGATCGCTGGTGTGGGGCGTGCCCTGTTTCCCAACGCGCACGAATCACTGGCCTTTGGTGTGTTGATTTTGTCGATCTCACTGACCGGTTGGGTGCAATACGCCCGCACGGTGCGAGGCACCACCTTGGTGGAGCGCAACAAGGAATACGTGCAGGCCGCCCGCGTGACGGGCGTGGCCCCCTTGCGCATCATGGTCAAGCATGTGCTGCCCAATGTGATGGGCCCGGTCATGGTGCTGGCCACCATCCAGGTGGCGACCGCCATCATCACCGAAGCCACGCTGTCGTTTCTGGGTGTGGGCGCACCACCCACCTCGCCATCGCTGGGCACGCTCATTCGCGTGGGCAACGATTATTTGTTCTCAGGCGAGTGGTGGATCACGATTTTTCCGGGTCTGATGCTGGTGCTGATCGCCCTGTCGGTCAACTTGCTGGGTGACTGGTTGCGCGATGCGCTCAATCCGAGATTGCGATGAGTCTTTTACAAGTCAAAAACCTGGTGGTGGAATTCCCCAGCCGCCACGGCACGCTGCGTGCGCTGGACGATATTTCTTTCGACATCGCCCCCGGTGAAATTCTGGGTGTGGTGGGTGAATCGGGCGCGGGCAAGTCGCTCACAGGCGCGGCCATCATTGGCCTGCTGGAGCCGCCGGGTCGAGTGGCCAGCGGCGAAATTTGCCTCGAAGGCCAGCGCATCGACCACCTGAACAACGACGAGATGCGCCACATCCGTGGACGCAAGATCGGCGCGATTTTTCAGGACCCGCTGACCTCGCTCAACCCGCTGTACTCCATCGGGCGGCAGCTGACCGAAACCATCCTGGCCCACCTGCCTGTGTCGCCGCAGGAAGCTCGCCAGCGCGCCATCCAACTGCTCAAGGACACCGGCATTTCGGCCGCCGAAGAGCGCATCGACCATTACCCGCACCAGTTCTCTGGCGGCATGCGCCAGCGCGTGGTGATTGCGCTGGCCTTGGCCGCTGAGCCGCTGCTGATTGTGGCCGACGAGCCGACCACGGCGCTTGACGTGTCGATCCAGGCGCAGATCATCAGCTTGCTCAAAAAGGTTTGCAAAGACCGGGGCGCTGCCGTGATGCTGATCACGCACGACATGGGTGTGATCGCCGAGACCTGTGACCGCGTGGCCGTGTTGTACGCCGGGCGCGTTGCCGAAATCGGCCCGGTGCACCAGGTCATCAACCACCCGGCCCACCCTTACACCGCAGGCCTGATGGCCTCCATCCCCGACATGGACAGTGACCGCGAACGCCTGAACCAAATTGACGGCACGATGCCGCGCCTGAACGCCATCCCGCAAGGCTGCGCCTTCAACCCGCGCTGCCCCAAAGCCTTTGACCGCTGCCGCCAAGACCGACCCAATTTGGTCCAAGCAGGTGTTACTCGGGCCGCTTGCTGGCTGCACGATGGGAGCGCCGCATGAGCGAACACAAGACCCAGCCCTTGGTCGTCGCACATGACCTGGCCAAAACCTTTGACGTGTCGGCCCCATGGCTCAACCGCGTGATCGAGCGCAAGCCACGCCAGATGCTCAACGCCGTGGACGGCGTGAGCTTTGAGATCGAGCGCGGCAAAACTTTGGCGCTGGTGGGCGAGTCCGGCTGCGGTAAAAGCACTGTGGCACGTTTGCTGGTGGGACTTTACGAGCCCACACGCGGCGGCCTGACCTTTGATGGCCAAGACGCGCACGCGGCTTTCAAGTCAAGCGATGCCAAAGCCATGCGCAAACGCATCCAGATGATTTTCCAAGACCCCTATGCGAGCCTGAACCCACGCTGGACGGTGGACAACATCATTGGCGAGCCGCTCAAAGAGCATGGCCTGATCAGCGACGCCGAAGAGCTCAAAGCCCGCGTGGCCGAATTACTCAAGTCGGTGGGTTTGTCGCCGCTCGACATGGTCAAGTACCCGCACCAGTTCTCGGGCGGTCAGCGCCAGCGCATCTCGATCGCCCGCGCCTTGGCCACCGCGCCCGAGTTTTTGGTGTGTGACGAGCCGACCTCGGCGCTCGATGTGAGCGTGCAGGCGCAGGTGCTCAACATCATGAAAGACCTGCAACGCGAACGGGGCCTGACCTATTTGTTCATCAGCCACAACCTGGCCGTGGTGCGCCATGTGAGCGACCAGGTGGGCGTAATGTATTTGGGCCGACTGGTGGAGCTGGCCGACAAGCACACCTTGTTTGACAACCCGCAGCACCCCTACACCCGCATGTTGCTGGACGCGATTCCGAAGATGCATGACACCGGCCGCGCCCGCACCCCAGTGCAAGGCGAAGTGCCCAACCCGCTCAACCCGCCCAGCGGCTGCACCTTCCACCCCCGCTGCCCACAGGCTACTGACATCTGCCGCGCCGAACGCCCCGCTTTGCGCGACTTCAAAGGCATCAAGATCGCTTGCCACGCAGTGGTGTGAATTTGGGGCGAGTGTTGAAAAGTCATTGAGTGGATTGAGTCAACGTTTGACAAAATTCTCACGATCCAGCTTGATCTGATCTTCCAGCAGTTTTTGAGCAACAATCATTTCTTCAAATTGTCGCTGGGAATCTTGTTGTGCATATGCCATGTCTTTGCTCCAATGTTGCAGTTCTTGATTTGATAAATTCATCAGCTTGCACACTGTGCAGCACCAGTGTTTTCCCTTGTGTGCAGTTGTGTCGTCTCTTCAGCACCATCGTGTAGGCGACAAAAAACCCACCGTGTTGCCACGGTGGGTTTTTGTTCTTCTGAATCTCAAGCTGGGTTACCCCAGCGAGGGATTAGAAGTTGTGACGGATACCGAAGCCAACAGCTGCATCAGCGTTGTCAGCTTTGGAAGTGTATGCAGTCAAGCTGCTGCGCTTGCTCAAAGCGTACTGTGCAGACAAAACGTAGGTGTTGACGTCTGTGTCTTTAACCATGCGATAGTCAGCTTGCAGAGTCAAAGCACCCATGGGTGCGCTAACGCCAACGTTGGTTGTTTGACCATCAGCATCTGTATCAACGCTGCTCAGGGAAACCTTAGCGGCGCCCAGATTGTAAGAAGCACCCATGTAAGTGCCTTTACCGTTAGCAGCACCGTTGTCAGCAGAAGATGCTGCCAGTGTCAAAGGACCAGCAGCGTAAACAACTGACAAGTCAGTTGCGCCTTTGGCACCACCGTTGTCAGCTTTTTGAACCATGGCTGCACGAATGGTCAGAGCACCGATTGTGTTGCTGTAGTTGATGCTGTTGTCGTTACGTGTGGCACCGCCGTATGTGGCGATGCTGTAGTTGTTGGCAGCAGAAGCGTCAGAGCTGGCGCGGGCAAAGAACGAAGGGCTCAGAATGCTTGAGCCAATTTGCACTGTTCCGAAGCTACCAGACAAGCTGATGTGTGCACCGCGGTCACCCAAAGAAGCAGCTGTTTCTTTGCCGCTGTTCAAGCCAGTTTCGACGGTGAAAGAAGCTTTCAAGCCACCGCCCAAGTCTTCGGTGCCCTTCACGCCCAAACGTGGGGTGCCGTTGACACCACTCTTGAATTTGGTGTCGGTGCCGTCGTTGATGAAGCCAGCGTCAACAACGCCGTACAAAGTCACGGTGGATTGAGCGAAAGCGGCGCCGGAAGCTGCCAAAACAGCCATAGCAATCAGAGTTTTTTTCATTGCAAATTTCTCCAAGGTTAAAACAAGGGCCCGAATCAGAAAGATGTTCAACACCTGTCGAGACCCTGAGCCAACCCCCGATACCGGGTGGTTGAAGCTATTGCACCAGAGGCTTGCGTCAATTCCAAGGAATTTGCCCAAATAAGCGCCATTTCGTTGCACGGATGCAACAAACAACGGGGAATCGGACCCTTGTTTTCAGAATTTTTGAAGATTTATCTAATAAATTCAACAACATCCAAGCCGTTTTGAATCTAAAAAATGACTTAATCCTTGGCAACCGTGTCTGTGGATGTGCGGCCCATCCCACTCAAAAGCCTTGGATGAGACGTGCCTGTTCTGTGCCTGTATAAACTGTTGGCATGATGAATGCCCTGCTTTTGGCCACCGACAGTGCCCTGCGCACTCTGTTTGCACAACCCCGCGCCAGTCGGCCTAACCCCGCCTCGTCTGTCACTGAGCTGCAGCTCAACGATGCCGAGCGCCGCCAGGCCGGGGCTTTGATGCGCATCAACCATGTGGGTGAAGTTTGCGCCCAGGCGCTGTACACCGGGCAGGCCTTGGCTTGCCGCGATCCGGCCTTGCGCGCCCAGTTGGCGGAGGCCAGCCGCGAAGAAACGGACCACTTGGCCTGGACGCAGCAGCGCCTGAACGATCTGAACGACCGCCCCTCGTTGCTGAACCCCCTTTGGTATGCGGGTGCCTTTGCCATTGGTTTTGCAGCGGGCAAGATCGGCGGAGACAAAGTCAGCTTGGGTTTTGTGGTCGAGACCGAACGCCAGGTCGAAGCCCACCTGCAAAGCCACATGGATTTGCTGCCCGCCGCAGACACAGCATCACGCGCCATCGTCTCGCAAATGAAAGCCGACGAGATCGCCCACGCCCAGATGGCGATGCATGCAGGTGCGGTGGAGCTGCCCGCGCCCGTCAAGACCCTGATGCAAGCGGCGGCCAAGGTGATGACCACGGTGGCTAACCGGGTTTGACGTGCGCAACTGGCTTGATTTGTCGCCCACTTCTATGCGGATAGAAAATTTTTTAGCCTGAAGTTTTGCGCTTTGCACGCGCTGCAACCAGAAAACCTGACGCACCTCTTTTCCGAATTTATGGAATGCGATTCCATAAATTCGGGTTTTAAGCCACTTTCACCACCTCAATACTGTTCTTGGTTTTGAACCTTGGGTCCAGAATGATGCTGCCGAGCAAAGAAAGCATCAAACAGAAACGTCAGTCCAGCAGGTTTTGCGTTCTCTGTTTGAATCTATCGACAGTCGTCCCCAGCATGGCCACGTGCGCATGCGCTGCGTAAAGGGCCATGTGCAAGGTTTCAGCGCGGTCGATGTATTCGTGCACCATCAAGTTACGCAGCTTTCTCACAGCCAACCATTCGTCAGCACCATCAATCAGACCCAATCGCTCAGCACGGTCCAGATTTTCCAGAACTGCGCCAACCCCCTCTTCCATGGCTTTGAGCCAGGCGGGCAGCAGTTTGTCACCCAACAAATCTTGCAGCCGACCAAATCGCGCCACAAAAGCGTCAACACGTTCTGAAAAATCGATGTCCGCAAGATGGATCACCAAGCCTTCGGGACTGAAGGGTTTGCCAAAAAGCCGTTGATCCGTTTGCTGCAAATGCAGAAACTCAGCCTGCGCCGTTTTGAGCAAGCCTGACAAACGCTCACGATCGCCTTGGGTGAGTTTGTCTTTCAAACTTGGGGGATGCGCGCTCATGTCAACAAAATACCTTCTGACAGCGCCACAGTGTCCACAGGCAAGGTGTTGTGCGTGTCGACCTGCAAACGAACATCGACCTTGCGCCCGTCAAGCTGCCGCTGTAATTGCGCAGCCAACAATGAGGCCTCCCAGATTGGGTTGTTCACTTCACCCTGAACTCGAACATGCAGATCAATGTCGCCACCTTTGGCCGCATCATCCAGACGCGAGCCAAACAAGCGCACCTGCGCCTGATCGCCAAAACGCTGTACAACAGCTTGGTGAATGATGGTTTGCGATTGTGCCGAGAGTCTCATGGGTGGGGGTGTCTCATCAGAGAGGCTGAGCGTAACGGATTCAGCCCGCTTCCACCACATCAAAACTGGTCGTGATCTCGGCCGTTTTGCCCAGCATGATGCTGGCCGAGCAGTATTTGTCGTGGCTCATGGCGATCGCGCGCTCCACGGCAGTGGCCGGCACGCCCTTGGCCGTGACGGTGAAGTGCATGTTGATCTTGGTGAACACTTTGGGGTCTACCTCAGCACGTTCGCTGCTGATTTTGACGCTGCAGCCGCGAACGTCGTGGCGTCCACGCTTGAGGATTAGCACCACGTCGTAAGCGGTGCAGCCCCCGGTGCCAGCCAACAGCATTTCCATCGGACGTGGGGCGAGGTTCTGGCCGCCGTTTTCGGGCTTGGCTGCGTCAGGCGCACCGTCCATGTTGACGATGTGGCCCGAGCCCGTTTCGGCAACAAAGCCCATGCCCGAGCGGGTGCCGGCAGCGCCGGTCCAGGTGACTGTGCATTCCATTTTTTTGGTTTCCTTATGGGTCGTCGCTGCTCAACGCAGGGATCTTGAGAGGTCGTTAAGGTGGTCAACTTTACAAGTTTTTGCACTTTGAGACCGTCACCTTGCTGCAATGCAACAAAAAGACCCGTACAATTGCGAACAAGCGTGCTTTTTTAGCCCGCACCGTTTGTCTCCTCCACCCTCTGAAAAGGTGGATTTGCCCCAAGTCGCAAGATTTGGGGCATTTTTTTTGGCCGTTATCATCAAGCCCATACTTTTTTAGGCGATGCGGCACGTCTGCCATCGCACCGGACATGACGACCCCACACCTGACCCCCGCCGATTACCTGATCAAAATCCTTAACGCCAAGGTCTATGACGTGGCCAGCGAATCGGCCCTTGAAACCGCCAAAAACCTGTCGCGCCGCTTGGGCAACCAGGTGCTCCTCAAACGCGAAGACCAGCAGCCCGTGCACAGCTTCAAGCTGCGCGGGGCTTACAACAAAATGGCGCACCTGAGCCCTGAGCAGCTCCAAAAAGGCGTAATCTGCGCCTCGGCCGGCAACCACGCACAAGGCGTGGCGCTCAGCGCGAGTCGCCTAGGCACTCGCGCCGTGATCGTGATGCCGACCACCACACCCCAGGTCAAGATCGATGCCGTCAAAGGGCTGGGCGGCGAAGTGGTGCTGTTTGGTGACAGCTACTCCGACGCCTACAACCATTCGGTGGCGCTGCAGAAAAAGCAGGGCCTGAGCTTTGTTCACCCATTTGACGACCCGGATGTCATTGCAGGCCAGGGCACGATTGCGATGGAGATGCTGCGCCAGCACCAAGGGCCGCTCGATGCGGTGTTTGTGGCCATTGGCGGCGGCGGCCTCATCAGCGGCGTGGCCAACTACATCAAGGCGGTGCGCCCCGGCGTCAAGGTCATTGGCGTGCAGATGAACGACTCCAACGCCATGATCCAGTCGGTGGCTGCCAAACAGCGCGTGACACTGCCCGACGTGGGCCTGTTCTCGGACGGCACGGCCGTGAAGCTGGTGGGCGAAGAGACCTTCCGCGTGGCCAGCAACTTGGTGGACGAGTACATGACGGTGGACACCGACGCGGTGTGCGCGGCCATCAAAGATGTGTTTGTGGACACGCGCTCGATTGTGGAGCCCGCTGGCGCACTGGCGGTGGCCGCCATCAAGCAATACGTGGCCGCGCACAAGTGCAAGGGCCAGACCTTTGCGGCCATCTTGTGCGGCGCGAACATGAACTTTGACCGCCTGCGCTTTGTGGCCGAACGCGCCGACGTGGGAGAAGAAAAAGAAGCCCTGTTTGCCGTGACCATTCCGGAAGAGCGCGGCAGCTTCAAGCGCTTTTTGGAAACCATCGGTAACCTGCCAGGCGGCCCACGCAACGTGACCGAGTTCAATTACCGCATGAGCGACTCGGACAAAGCCCATGTGTTTCTAGGCCTGAGCACCCACGGCAAGGGCGAAAGCGCCAAGATCGCGGCCAAATTCAACAAGCAGCAATTCAAGGCGATTGACCTCACGCACGACGAACTGGCCAAAGAACACATCCGCCACATGGTGGGCGGGCATTCGGCGCTGTCACAAGACGAGCGCTTATTGCGTTTTGAGTTCCCCGAGCGCCCCGGCGCCTTGCTCAAATTCTTGAGCCTGATGCGCCCGGGCTGGAACATCAGCCTCTTCCATTACCGAAACCAAGGCGCCGACTACGGCCGCATTCTGGTGGGGCTGCAGGTGCCACCCAAGGACGATAAAGCCTTTGACAAGTTCCTCAAAACACTGGGTTATCCGTATGCGGAAGAGACGGACAACCCGGTGTACCGCTTGTTTTTGCGCGCCTGAGACGCCTTACAAGCCAGCTCGGCTGGCCATTCCGGATGCTTCAAGGCGCCTTGTCGGTGCCGGGCAAGCTGAGTGAAAAAAGGCCCGCGCCTTGTGCGCTGGCACCCAGCTGGGCTTGCTTGGGTCCCAGGCCCTGCAAAACCACACCCTCCGTCACGGTCTGCCCCACCCGAAAAGCCCGGGGCGGCTGGCCGTCGACCGCGATCAGGGCGCTGCCCTGACCCGAAGCCCCGGCCACCACACCCCAGAGCTGAAAGCGTGAGGATTGGGCGATGCTGACCTCCGGTGCTGGTGCTTGTACGCCCCAAGCCCGGGCCAGGTACACCGAGGGTTGCAAGGCCGATGCGGCTGTGGATTGGCCTGCGCTGTGCACCACAGGCACGCCCTGCACCGTGCTGCCTGAAGGAAAATTCAGCACCCAAAAGGCGGCGCTGGCAGCGGCCGCACACCAAAGCAGGGCCGCGCCAGCGCCGGGCCAGAACTTGGCGCTTTGTGGGGTGGGGGAGATTTGCAACATGGGCGGATTATGATCGAAGGTATGCAAGACATCGCCCCACTCCCCGCCCCAAGTTCTGTGACCGCTGCGGCTCGCCCAGCGCCAGCCCGCCAACGCGGCTTCACCCTGATCGAGCTGATGGTCGTGCTGGCCATCATCGGCGTGCTGGCCGCGCTGATCGTGCCCAATGTGCTCGGCCGCGCTGACGACGCCCGCATCACCGCCGCCCGCACCGACGTGGGCAACCTGATGCAGGCACTCAAGCTCTACAAGCTGGACAACCAGCGTTTTCCCAGTACCGAGCAGGGCCTGAACGCGCTCGTCCTCAAGCCCACCACCGAGCCTGTGCCCGGCAACTGGAAGCCTTATTTGGACAAACTGCCCAGCGACCCGTGGGGCCGTCCTTACCAATACCTGAACCCCGGCATCAAGGGTGAGGTGGATGTGCTGTCCTTTGGCGCTGACGGTCAGGCCGGCGGTGAGGGCAACAATGCCGACCTCGGCAGCTGGCAGTAAACGCCCCACCGCCCTGCCCACGGGCTTCACCCTGCTGGAGCTGCTGGTGGTGGTGGCCTTGATCGCCGTGGCCACTGCAGGTGTGAGCTTGTCTCTGCGCGACAGCGCGCACAGCGCCCTGCAGCGCGATGCCGAACGCTTGGCCGTGCTGCTCGAAACCGGGCGAGCACAGGCCCGCGCCAACGGCCTGCCCGTGGTCTGGCGCACGCAAGACAACGCACAAAACGCATTGCAAAGCTTTGTATTTGAAGGCCTGCCGCCGCCCGGCCTGCCGCAAAACTGGCTGGCCGCCAGCACCCGCGCCACCCCCGGCAGCGCCGTCACCTTGGGGCCAGAGCCCCTGATCGAGCCCCAAGCCGTGGCCTTGTCGGCGCCGCAGTCGCCCGGCCAGACGCTGTGGGTGGTGACAGACGGCCTGCGGCCCTTCAAAGTGCAAAACACGCTTGAACAGGCGCTGCCATGAAGCAGCGCGGCTTCACCCTGATCGAGGTGCTGGTGGCTCTGGGCATCACGGCGGTGGCGCTCATGGCGGGGCTCCAGGCCACAGGTTCACTCAGCCGCAATGCCGAGCGACAGACCGTGAGCATGCTGGGCCAGATCTGCGCCGACAACCAACTGATCGCTCTGCGCCTGCGCAGGCAACTGCCAGACACAGGCAACACCAGCGTCGAGTGCCTGCAGGCTGGGCGACCGTTGCAGGTCGAGGTGTCAGTTCGGCCCACGCCCAACCCCAATTTCAGACGCGTGGATGCACGGGTGCTGGACCAAGGCGCTTTCGTGTTGCAGGTATCCACCGTGATGGGGCGCAACTGATGACGATGCAAAGGATGAGGCCCCCCCCACAAGCCACACGCGGCTTCACCCTGATCGAGGTGATGGTGGCCATCAGCGTGATGGCCTTGATGAGCCTGATGGCCTGGCGCGGTTTGGACGGCATGCTGCGCAGCCAAAGCAGCCTGCAAAGCCGCTCGGACGAGATCCGCAGCCTGCAAGCGGGCTTGGCGCAGTGGCAAACCGATCTGGACCAATTGGCCGAGCTGAGCGGCACACCCAGCTGGGACTGGAATGGTCAGGTGCTGCGCCTGACCCGACGCACCGCCGATGCCCCCTTGCCCAACAGCAGCCCCAATACAACCCCCCCCCCCGTGCCCGCCAGCGTGCGTGTGGTGGCCTGGACCTGGCGCAGCAACCCAGGCCGGCCCGGCGGCGGCGATTGGCAGCGTTGGCAATCCCCCCCCCTGAGCCAGCGCCAGGACTGGCAAAACGCCTGGGCCCTGGCCGCACAATGGGGCCAGACCGCCAACGACAGCACGCGAGCCGGACAGATTCAGATCCACCCCTTGTCGGGCTGGCAGCTGTTTGTGCACCGGGGCGGCAGCTGGACCAACCCCTTGTCGAGCGATGCCGTGACCGCGGGCACACCGGACAGCCCGAACACCACCCCGAACTCCAACACAGCGCCCACCGCCACCCCCCCCGACGGCGTGCGCCTGGTGCTGACGCTGCCCCCCGGCCCCGCGGGCGCGGGCTCACTCACCCTGGACTGGGTGCGCCCCACCTTGTCAGGCGCGCCGTCATGACACGCCCCGCACACCAGCAGCGCGGCGCGGCCTTGCTCACGGCCATGCTCACGGTGGCCCTGGTGGCCACATTGGCCAGTGCCGCGCTGTGGCAGCAGTGGCGCCAAGTCGAGATCGAGATCGCTGAGCGCGGGCGCAGCCAAACCGCATGGATGATGACCGGTGCACTGGACTGGACGCGGCTGATCCTGCGTGAAGACGCGATTTCGGCGCAAGGCGCTGCCGCCGACCACCTGGGCGAGCCCTGGGCCTTGGCGGTGCAAGAATCCAAACTGTCCACCTTTTTGTCACAAGACCAGCAGTGGCGCGAGGGCGATGCCGAGGTCTTTTTATCGGGCCAGGTCACCGACGCGCAGTCGCGCATGAACGTGATGAACCTGGTTGAAAACGGGCAAGTCTCAGCCCCGGCGCTGGCCCGTTTTGCCGCCTTGTTCGAGCGCCTGGGCCTGCCCCTGGGCGAGCTGCAAACTTTGGCCCAGCAGCTGCAGGCCAGCTTGCAGGCCAGCAGGGCCAACCCATCCAGCGCATCCAGCCCCAACCCTGGCCCCGCCGCGCTGATGCCCCAACAAACGGCCCAACTCGTCTGGCTGGGCCTGAGCCCCGGCACGGTGGCGGCCTTGCAGGCGCACATCACCGTATTGCCCGAGGCCACGCCCGTGAACCTGAACACCGCCTCGGCCGAGGTGCTCTCGGCCGTGCTGCCCGGGCTGGACCTGGCCTCGGCCCGGCAAGCCGTGACCCAGCGCCAGCGCGGGCACTGGGCCAGCCTGAACGCCGCGCAAGAGGCTTTGGGCGCCAGTGGCCGCTTGCTGGACGACAAACAGCACAGCGTGCAAAGCCGTTACTTTGAGGTGCAGGGGCGCATGCGCATCGACAACGTGGTGCAGCAAGAGACCGCGCTGGTGAGGCGCTATGGCGGCCAGGTGCGCATGCTCTGGCGCGTGCGCAGCCCGCAGTTGCGTCTTGATGCCCCTCTACAATGAGCCGCACATGCGCACCCTGATCATCCAACTGCCGCCAGGCCTGCCCAGCCCCAGCTTGGCCTATACCCATGCCCAGGTTATGGCCGAGCCCGGCACACGCCCGCTGGCGCTGCAGTGGGCCGCAGCCGCTTTGTTGCCTGCTGCCGACCGCCAAACCGAAACCGTGGCCCTGGTGCCTGCGGCAGCCTTGTCGTGGCACCGCGTTGATTTGCCCGCAGGTCTGCACAAACAAGCCCAGCGGGTGCAAGCGGCCTTGCAAGGCCTGCTGGAAGAGCGCCTGCTCGACGACCCTGAACACATGCACCTGGCCTTGCAAACCAACTGGGCCAACACCCCCAGCCCTTGGGTGGCGGTGTGCGACCGCGCTTGGCTCGGTGCCCACCTGCAAGCCCTCGAACAAGCCGGACTGCCCGTGCACCGCATCGTGCCCGAACTCGCTCCGGGCACGCCCGGCAGCCCGGTGCAGCTCACGGCCCTGGGCGATGCCGACACCGGCTGGCTGTGGGTCAGCCACCCCGAACGCGGCGTCTGGGGCCAGCCCTGGCCTGCCCTGCGCCAAGCCGGCTTGGCCGCCCATGAGCGCCTGGGACTGTCCGAGCCCGAGCAGGCCACGGCCACGCTGCAGGCCGAACCCGGCGCGGTGGCCGTGGCATCGGAGCTGCTGGGCTCTGGCGTGCGCCTCATGCCCCCGGCCCAGCACTGGCTGGCCGCCCTGGCCGGTGATTGGGACCTGGCCCAATTTGAGCTGCGCGCCAACGCCCGCAGCCGCCAGCTGAAAAACTGGCAACGCACCGCCAGCCATCTGTGGCACAGCCCCGCCTGGCGTCCGGCGCGCTGGGGCTTTTGGCTTTTGCTGGCCGCGCAATTGGTGGGCCTGAACGCCTGGGCCTGGAAAACCCGCGCCGACTGGCAAGCCCAACAAAACAGCTGGGCCCAGGTGCTGCGCGAAACCTTCCCACAAACCAGCCTGGTGGTCGATGCGCCGCTGCAAATGGCCCAACAGGTCGAGCGCCTGCGCCAAGGCTCGGGCCAGCTCGGCGCGGGCGACCTCGAAACCATGCTGGCCGCCCTGGGCCAAGCCCTGCCGCCAGGGCTGGCCGCGCCGCGCCAATGGGCTTACCAAACAGGCCAGATGCGCCTGCAAGACTTTCAACCCGATGTGGCCCAGCAGCAAGCCTTGCAACAACGCCTGAGCGCCCTGGGCTACGCCTGGCGCGCCCAAGGCGACGGCTGGTTGATGAGTGCCCAAACGGAGGCCAAGCCATGAGCCTGCACAGCTGGACGGCCACCTTGCGCCAAGGCTGGCAAACCGCCTGGGCCCGGCGCAGCCCGCGTGAGCGGCAGTTGCTGGGCATCGGCTTTGGGGTGCTGGTCTTGGCCGCGCTGTGGTTGCTGGCCCTGGCCCCGGCGCTGCGCACCTGGCAAGAGGCCCCGGCCCGCCAGACCCTGCTCGACACCCAAAGCCAACGCATGCGCCAGCTGCAAGCGCAGGCCCAGGGCCTGCAAAAACCCCGCGCCATCGCCCGCACCGATGCCGCCCTGTGGCTGGAAAAAAACCTGACCGAGCTGGGCCCCAACGCACGCATCAGCATCCAAGACGACAGCGCCACCCTGAGCCTGCAAGCCGCCCCGGCTGCCACTTTGGCCCGTTGGCTGAGCCAAGCGCGTGACATCGCACAGGCCTTGCCCACACAAGCCCAACTGCAACAAGTCAGCCCAGCAGGCCCGAGCCAACAGATCAACAGCCCCGAACCCACCTGGCGCGGCAGCCTGGTGCTGCGCCTGCCGTGAATGCGATGCACGCCATGAAATCCCTGCAACGCGCCAACGCTCCTTCGGCCCGACCCGTGCATTCGCCTTGGTCTTTGGCCCTGCTCGGCGCGCTCTTGGGCCTGGGCCTGGCGCTGCTGGTGTGGGCCCCTGCCCGCTGGCTGGCGTGGGGCGTGGCACAGGCCAGCCAAGGCCAGGTTCAATGGCTCAACCCCCGAGGTACGGTGTGGCAAGGCTCGGCTCAGCTGCTGCTCAGCGGCGGCGTGGGCAGCCGCCAGCCGCAGGCCCTGCCCAGCCGCTTGCACTGGACCTTGTCCCCCACCTGGACCGGCTTTCGCCTGGGCTGGCGGGCCGACTGCTGCATGACCGAAGCCGCCAGCGTGCAAGCGGTCCTGGGCTGGAACACCCTGCAGCTGCAAGCCAGCGACCACACATCCAACTGGCCTGCCGCATTGCTGACAGGCCTGGGCGCACCCTGGAACACCTTGCAAGCCGAAGGCCAGCTGCAACTGCGCACCGAGGCGCTGCAACTGCACTGGGCGCAAGGCCGCCTGCAAATGCAGGGCCTGCTGGAATTGAACCTGCAAGGCATGTCCTCGCGCCTGAGCCCCATCAAGCCCATGGGCAGCTACCGCGTTGCCCTGACCGGCACCCCCGAAGGCACGCCCACGCCTGGCCTGGCGCTCAGCACACTGCAAGGCCCCTTGCTGCTGTCGGGCCAGGGCCAATGGGTGGGCCAGCGCCTGCGCTTTACCGGAGAGGCCCGCGCCGCCGAAGGCCATGAAGCCGCGTTCGACAATTTGCTCAATATCCTGGGCCGCCGCCAAGGCGCGCGCAGCCTGTTGTCTTTGGGATGACCACGTTTCATCTTCAGACCCCACCGATTCAAGACCTGAACACCATGAACGACTTTGCTCACATGCGCCCCTTGAACCGTGCCCGCTGGCCCCACAGCGCTTTGGCCATGGCCTGTTTGGCAGCCATGGGCTGGCTCGCGCCCGCAGCGCATGCCCAAAACGCGGACAAGCCCGTCGCCAACTCGGTGGCCAATCCGATCGCCAACCCGCCCGCCCTCAAGGCATCGCGCCGGGAGCCGGTGACACTCAATTTTGTGAACGCCGAAATCGAAGCCGTGGCGCGCACCTTGGCCACCTTGTCGGGCGCCAATGTCGTGGTGGACCCGCGCGTCAAAGGCACCATGTCACTGTCGAGCAACGTGCCCGTGCCCCCGGCCCAAGCCCTGCGCTTGTTTGCTGCGCAGTTGCGCACCCAGGGTTTTGCGCTGGTGGAGTCGGCCGGGCTCTACACCGTGGTGCCCGAGGCCGAGGCCAAACTCCAGACCAGCACCGTGTCGGCCGGGGCCGTGCCCACCGGCACCGGGCAAATCGTCACACAAATCTTCAAGCTCAACCACGAAACCGCCAACAACCTGGTGCCGGTGCTGCGCCCCCTGATCAGCCCCAACAACACCATCAACGTCAACCCCGGCACCAACGCCTTGGTCATCACCGACTACAGCGACAACCTGCAGCGCCTGGGCCGCATCATCGCGGCGCTCGACGTGTCCAACGCCACAGGCGTCGAGGTGCTGCGCTTGCGCCACGCCATCGCAGGCGACCTGGCCCCCATGGTGCAACGCCTGATCGAATCGGGCGCGGCCGCTGCCCCGGCGGCCCAAGGCCAATCGGACAACGGGTTCAAGACCACGGTCATCCCCGAGGTGCGCACCAACTCGCTCATCGTGCGGGCGGCCAACCCGGCACGGCTGGCCCTGGTGCGCAGCTTGGTGGACCAGCTCGACCAGCCCAGTGCCACCGGCGCAGGCGCAGCCAGCGGCAACATCCATGTGGTCTACCTGAAAAACGCCGACGCCACCCAACTGGCCACCACTTTGCGCGCCGCCATCGCAGGCGAGGCGCGCAGCGGTGCAGTCGCCAGCACTTCGCCCAGCAACCCGGCTGCAAGGGGCGCTGCGGCTGGCAGCCTCAGCGCCTCGGCTCAGCCGTCCACTGGCGGCCAGATCCAGGCCGACCCGGCCACCAACGCCCTCATCATCACCGCGCCCGAGCCGCAATACCGCCAACTGCGCAACGTAATCGACATGCTCGACCAGCGCCGCGCTCAGGTGTTTGTGGAAAGCCTGATCGCCGAAGTCAACGCCGACAAGGCCGCCGAGTTTGGCGTGCAGTGGATGAGCGGCACCGGCAACAGCGGCAGCGCCGTGGGCTTGCTGGGCACCAACTTCCGGGTGGGTGGTGCCAACGTGTTCGACCTGGCCGCTGGCGTGGCAGCAGGCACCCCCGTACTCGCACCCGGCTTCAACCTGGCGCTGGGCCAACGGCGCAACGGCGTGCTGGCCTTGGGTGCGCTGGCGCGCTTTTTACAAGCCGATGGCGACTCCAACGTGCTGTCCACGCCCAACTTGCTCACGCTGGACAACGAAGAGGCCAAGATAGTGATCGGGCAGAACGTGCCCTTTGTCACGGGCCAGTACACGGCCAACAACAGCAACAGCGGTGCGGTCAACCCTTTCCAGACGATTGAGCGCAAGGACGTGGGCCTGACGCTGCGCGTTAAACCCCAGATCAGCGAAAACGGCACCGTCAAGATGCAAATCTTCCAGGAAGTCAGCAGCATCGACACACGCAGCTCGTCTTCGGCGGGGCTGATCACCAACAAGCGCTCGATCGAATCGACCGTGTTGGTGGACGATGGCGCCATCGTGGTGCTGGGGGGCTTGCTGCAAGACGACACCACCAACAGCCAGGAAAAAGTGCCGGGCCTGGGCGACATCCCCTTGTTTGGCAACCTGTTCAAGTCCGAGGCCCGCAGCCGCAAAAAGACCAACCTGATGGTGTTCTTGCGCCCGGTGGTGGTGCGCGACGGCGCGGCGGCCGAAGCCCTGTCAATGGGCCGCTACGAGCAAATGCGTTTGCAGCAGCAAGGCTTTCAGCCGCTGCCCACCGGGCAGCTGCCTGTGGCGGGCTCGGCGGTGCTGCCGCCCGTGGACACGTCGCCCACTGTGACACCTGTGGCGCCTTCTGCCGATGCGTCCCCCTCTGCTGCTCCACCCGTGACGCCCGCAACGCCCACCCGCCAGCCCTGAGCCCGTCATGCGCCACCCCCTGCCCTACGCCTTTGCCCGCACCAGCCGTTTGCTGCTGGAAGACGATGGCCAGCGCCTGTGCCTGCTTTGGTGCAACGAGAGCGAGCGCCAAGCGATGTCCGAGGTCATGCGCAAATACGCCGCCCCCGGCCAGCACCAAGGCCTGCAGATGCAGCACTGCAGCCCCGCCGAGCTGGCCCAGCGCATCCACGAAGCCTATTCGGGTGGCCAGGCGCATGGCGCATCCACCGCTGCAGCGGTTGTGAGCGAGGTCGAGTCCGAAGCCGACCTCTCGCGCATGATGCAGGAGTTGCCCGCCGTGGAAGACCTGCTCGAAGCCAGCGACGACGCGCCCATCATCCGCATGCTCAACGCCTTGCTCACCCAGGCCACACGCGACGGCGCCAGCGACATCCACATCGAGCCCTATGAGCGCCACTCGAGTGTGCGTTTTCGCATAGACGGCACCCTGCGTGAGGTTGTACAACCGAACCGGGCGCTGCATGCCGCACTGATTTCGCGCCTGAAAATCATGGCCGAACTCGACATTGCCGAAAAACGACTCCCCCAAGACGGCCGCATCAGCCTGCGATTGGGCGCACGCGCCGTCGATGTGCGCGTGTCCACCCTGCCCAGTGCGCACGGCGAACGCGCCGTGCTGCGCTTGCTCGACAAAAGCGAAGCACGCCTGACCCTGGAAGCCGTGGGCATGCAAGGCCAAGTGCTCCAGCAGGTGGACCAGTTGATCCAGCAACCGCACGGCATCTTGCTGGTGACCGGCCCCACGGGTTCGGGCAAAACCACCAGCCTGTACGCAGCGCTGCAGCGCCTGGACGCCACGCGCAACAACATCATGACGGTGGAAGACCCCATCGAATACGAGTTGCCCGGCGTGGGTCAAACCCAGGTGAATGCCAAGATCGACCTGACGTTTGCCAAGGCGCTGCGCGCCATCTTGCGGCAAGACCCGGATGTGATCATGATCGGCGAGATCCGCGACTTTGAGACCGCACAAATTGCCATTCAGGCCTCACTCACCGGCCACTTGGTGCTGGCCACGCTGCACACCAACGATGCGGCCAGTGCCGTCAACCGCCTGATCGACATGGGCGTGGAGCCGTTTTTGCTCAGCTCCTCCCTATTGGGTGTGCTGGCCCAGCGCCTGGTGCGCAAGCGCTGCACCGCATGCCATGGCGCGGGCTGTGAGGCCTGTGGTCAAACCGGTTACTCGGGGCGCACCGGCATTTTTGAGCTGTTGGTGGCCACCGACGAGATCCGTGCCCAGATCCACCACCGCGCGGCCGAAGCCGACCTGCGCGCCACGGCCCTGGCCCAAGGCATGGTGCTGATGCGTGACGACGGTCAGCGCTTGGTGGATGCAGGCATCACCAGCGCCGAAGAGCTGCTGCGCGTCACACGGGACTGATGCTGCATGCCTGCTTACCGATTCGAAGCCCTGCAAACCGATGGTGCCCTGCGCAAAGGCACGCTCGAAGCCGACAGCCTGAAAGCCGCACGCACGCAATTGCGTGGGCAACAACTGGTGCCGCTGTTGGTCGAAGCCATCGCCTCGGGCTCGGCCAGCGAAGCGACCCGTGACTTGCCCTGGTGGCAACGCCCCATCGGCGGCGGGCGTGCTTTCAGCACCAGCGAACGCGCCGTGTGGACACGCCAGCTGGCGGGCCTGGTGGGCAGCGGCCTGCCGGTCGAACGCGCCTTGGCCGCCCTGAGCGAAGAGGCCGATGACGACAAACAACGCCTCCTGCTGGCCGCCATCCGCGCCGACATCAACTCGGGCAGCACACTGGGCCGGGCGCTGGCGCAATTTCCACAAGAGTTTCCCGCCATCGACCGCGCGGTGATCGCAGCGGGCGAGCAAAGCGGCCACTTGTCGGATGTGCTCAACCAGCTTGCGAACGACCTGGAAGACCAGCAGGTCTTGCGGGCCAAGTTGCTGTCGGCCTCGCTGTACCCGGCCATCGTGAGCCTGGTGGCGCTGGCGATTGTGATTTTTTTGGTCACCTCGGTGGTGCCGCAAGTGGCCGGGGTGTTTGCGGGCACCAAACGGCAGCTGCCGGGCCTCACGGTCGCCATGCTGGCCATCAGCGACTTTGTGCGCACCTGGGGCTGGTTCATGCTGCTCTCGATCGCGGGCGGCGTGATGGCTTTTCGGGTCGCCATGCGCCAAGCGGCGCTGCGTCTGCGTTTTGACGCGGCCTGGCTGCGCCTGCCCCTGATCGGTCGCCTGGCCCGGGGCTACAACAGCGCCCGCTTCGCCTCCACACTGGCCATGCTCACGGCCGCGGGTGTGCCCATCCTCAAAGCGCTGCAAGCGGCAGCCGACACCCTGTCCAACCAGGCCCTGCGGGCCGACGCTTTGGAGGCTCTGGTGCGCGTGCGCGAGGGCGCGCCCTTGGGCACGGCGCTGGCGCAAAACGCCCGCTTTCCGGGCCTGCTGTCCATGTTTGCGCGGCTGGGCGAACAAACCGGCCAACTGCCTGTCATGCTGCAGCGGGCCGCCACGCAACTGTCGGGCGAGGTGCAGCGCCGCGCCATGGCTTTGGCCACGGTGCTGGAGCCCCTGCTCATCGTGGCCATGGGCGGCATGGTGATGCTGATCGTGCTGGCCGTGCTGATGCCCATCATGCAACTGAACCAGTGGGTCCGATGAACCACCAACCCATGCCTCTCACCGTGTCCAAAGGAGCCCTCGATGCCCGCATCCCTTGAAGGCCAGTTGGTCGTGGCCATCTCGTCTCGCGCCCTGTTCGACTTTGAAGAAGAAAACAAGGTGTTCGAACAAGGCGACGACCGCGCGTACATGAAGCTGCAGCTCGATCGCCTGGAGGCGCCCGCCAAACCCGGCGTGGCCTTTTCTTTGGTGCGCAAGCTGCTGGCATTCAACACCGCCGATGCGCAGCGCGTGGAGGTGGTGATCCTCTCGCGCAACGACCCGGTCTCGGGCATGCGGGTGTTCCGCTCGGCGCAGCATTACGGCCTGCCCATCCAGCGCGGCAGCTTCACACGCGGGCAGCCGCCGTGGCGCTACCTGCGTCCGCTCAATGCCAACCTGTTTTTGTCCACCCATTTGTCAGATGTGCGCGCCGCCCTTGACGCCGGTGTGCCCGCAGCGCAGGTCTACCCGCATTCGGCGCTGGCTTCCGAAGCGCACCCGCACGAGGTGCGCATCGCTTTTGACGGCGATGCCGTGCTGTTTTCGGACGAAGCCGAGCGGGTGTTCCAAGCCGAGGGACTGTCGGCCTTTCAAAAGCACGAAAGCGACAAGGCTGGCCAGCCCCTGCTGGCCGGACCATTCAAGCCTGTGCTGCAAGCGCTGCACCAACTGCAGCAAGCGGGCACGCCCGCCATGCGCATCCGCACCGCGCTGGTCACAGCCCGCAGCGCCCCGGCGCACGAACGCGCCATCCGCACCCTGATGGACTGGAACATCGAGGTGGACGAAGCGATGTTCTTGGGCGGTTTGCCCAAGGGCGAATTTCTGCGCGAGTTCGAGCCGGACTTTTTCTTTGACGACCAGACTGGGCACATCGAGTCGGCGGCGCGGCATGTACCCTCAGGGCATGTGGCCTCGGGTGTATCCAACCCGGATTGATCAGCGCTTTTTTTCTTGGTAAGGCGTCACCGCTTTGGCATCGATGCGGTAACTGGCCACGCCCATGTGCGAGTCTGTTTTGGTCACACTCAAGGGACCCGACACCCAGACCACATCCATCAGTCGCAGGTTTTTGGCGGGTTTGTCCAGCAGCACATGCACGATCTGGTTGGCCGGGGGCGGGGGCGAATGCACACATGCGCCAAAGTAAGGCACCAGCAAAAATTCCTTGATGCCTGTGGCCAGGTCTTCCAGCGGCACCACATAACCCGGCAGGCGCACGCTTTCACCCAAGATCAGCGGATTAATGGGCGCGTTGTCCCACATCTTGCGCATTTTTTTCAACGCTTCCTCGGCCTTCGGGTCGTTGTCCTGGAGTTTGTCCAGGTTCAGTGCCTTGAGGTCTTTGTAGGGGTCCCAGCCCGCCGGAATCAGCTGTTCCCACCCGATGGTGCGGGTGCGGCCAGGCAAGCTGGCACCGGGCGGTGGGGCTTCGGCCGACAAGGCGGGCTGGACCTGCGGCACCGTCTCGCGCGCGGTCTCGCGCACGCTTTGCGCCTGCACCGCCGAGGCGCACAGCACCACCAGCAGCAGGCTCACTGGCCAAGACCTCGTGACTTGTTTCATCCCTGAACTCCCATTCCTGTTGTCGTTTCAACTGATTTTGCAACAACAGATTGACCGCTGACCCTGCACCTCACACGCGCGGCGACAAGCCATCGGCCAAGGACAAGTGGTAAGCCCGCCAGGCGGGCCCCAGACTGGCCAGCAACCCGGCCAACAACACCGCGCCCGCCAGCGCCAACTGCGTGGGCAAAGGCGCTGCCAGTTGCAAGCGAATGCCCAGCGACTGCTGCAGCCAGGGCGTGGCCAGCGCCATGCCCGCGTGCGCCAGCAGCACACCCAACACGACCCCGGCGCAGGTGACCCACACCCCCTCCAAAGTGAGCAAGCCCAGCACATGGCGCGGCGCGGCCCCCACGGCGCGCAACACCGCCAGTTCGCGGCGGCGCTCGTTCAGGCCCGCCAACACCACGGCCACCAGCGAGACCACACTCACCAAAGCCACCAGGGCAGACACGGCCAACAAAGCGTTTTCGCCCACGCCCAGCACCGACCACAGCTCGCCCAGCGCCACACCGGGCATCACGACCATCAGGGCTTCTGCTTCGTAAAAATTCACAAAACGCTGCACATTGAACACCGCCGCACGGCTTTTCAGGCCCACCAGGGCGGCCGTGACTTCTTCCGGCTCCAGATTGAATTTGCGCGCTTGGTCGGCCGGAATCTCCCCGCCGGGCATGGGCGTGCCCGCGACCCAGTCCAAGTGGATGGCTTCGAGGGCCTTCAGGCTCACTTGCACCGAACGGTCCACCGGGGTGCCGGTGGGGGCCAGAATGCCGACCACCTTGAAGGGCTTGTCGGCGTGTTCATCCGCCTCTTCGCCTGCTTCCTCGTGATCATGACCGTGGTCGTGCATGCCGTGTCCCAGCGTGATGCTTTGGTCCAAGCCATAGCCCAACTTGCGCGCCACCTCGGCCCCGATCACGGCCTCGTACAAACCATCGAGCGTGTCCGCAAACGGCGCGCCTTGCTGCAAGACCAGCGGCTGTTTGTCACCATAGGCAAAGTGCTGAAAAAACGCGGGCGTGGTGCCCAGCACCGGAAAGCCGCGGTGCGAGTCCCCCAAACTCAAGGGCACCACCCAAGACACCGAGCGGTGCTGCGCCAATTTGTGCACGCTGTCCATGGACATGCTTTGCGGCACGCTGCCGATGTGGAACACCGAAAAAAGCATCAGCTGAACGGGGCTGCTGCGCGCGCCCACAATCAAATCGACACCACTGACCGATTGCGAAAAACTGTGGCGGATGTCGTGGCGCAAACGCTCCAGCGTCCACAACAAGGCGGTGGCCAGCGCCAGCGACACCACCACCCACACCAGCGTGCTGCGCCGGTTCCAGGCGCTGCTGCGCGCCATGTGCCAAAGGCTGTTCATGCGCTCACCCCCGCTTGCTGCAAGGCGGGCAAAGACCATTGCACATCAAATCGCACCGCCTGTTGTTCGTCGTGGCTCACGCACACCAAGGTGCTGCCCGCATCGCGTGCGGCCTGCAGCAACAAGTCCATGAAACCCTGGCGCAAGGCCGCATCCAGGGCCGAGGTGGGCTCGTCGGCCAAGATCAATTCGGGCTGACCCATCAGGGCGCGGGCAGCGGCCACACGCTGCTGCTGACCCACCGACAAGGCGTCGGCGCGGCGACTCCAAAGCGCCGCGGGCAAACCCATGCGCTGCAACCAGGTTTGGGCTGTGGCCTCGGGGCCACCAGCGGCCTGACACCGTTCGCGCCTCAGTTTGGAAAAGCGGCAAGGCAGCGTCACGTTGTCCAACACACTCAGGTAGGGCAGCAAATTGAACTGCTGAAACACCACGCCCACATGGTCGGCCCGGAAAGTGTCGCGCTGGCCGGGCTTCAAAGTGGCCCAGTCTTGCCCGAGCAATGACACGCGCCCTTGGCGGGGTGACAAGACACCCGACAACAAACCCAGCAAAGTGCTCTTGCCACAGCCGCTGGGGCCATGCAAAAACACAGTCTGACCACGGTCCACCTGCAAGCGGCCCAGCACCAGCGTGTCAGGCCCGCCCCGGGTCCAGGCAAAGCGCAAAGGCTCGATGTCGATCACGAAAATTCCCTTTGGATGTATTGGCCAACTGCTTTGTCGAACGCATGAAGGCAAGCACCTGAAAACGCCAAGCGACGCAGCAGACCATGGATCGCTTCGTCTCTCGCGATGACAAAAAAATCTCCCGTCATTGCGAGCGAAGCGCGGCAATCCATGCCTTCTAAACCCATGGATCGCTTCGTCCCTCGCGATGACAAAAAAATCTCCCGTCATTGCGAGCGAAGCGCGGCAATCCATGCCTTCTAAACCCGTGGATCGCTTCGTCCCTCGCGATGACGAAAAACCCCCGTCACAGCCTAGTGGCCAACACAGATTTGTTAAATAAAGTGATCAATATACCCGTCAAAACCATCTAAGAAGGCTTTCTCAGGCTTTCCCTGCGGGCAATCCAGACGGTGGCGCCCAGGATGACCAAGGCGCCGGCCCAGGTCCATTGGCTGGGCACGTCACCAAACACCAGCCAACCCAGCAAAGAAGCCCAGACCAGGTCCAGAAAGCGCAGCGACTGGGTAGCAGAAATGTCGGCCAGCGCGAAGGCCCGCGTGAGGCAATAGTGGGCCAGCGTGCCGAGCACGCCCGTGGCAGCAAAGCCGATCCACTGCATCAGGGTGGGCGCTTGCCAGTTGGGCAGCGCCATCGGCAGGCTCAACACCGTGACCGTCAGCGCTTGCCACAGCACAATCACGCCCGCTTTTTCGTACCGGGTCAGGGCTTTGGTGATGAGAA
This sequence comes from Limnohabitans sp. Bal53, assembly GCF_003063355.1. Lineage (GTDB taxonomy): Bacteria > Pseudomonadota > Gammaproteobacteria > Burkholderiales > Burkholderiaceae_C > Limnohabitans_A. The sequence goes on from NZ_NESH01000001.1 coordinate 767,996, forward strand.
AAGACGCCGCAAACACGGGCGACGAGGCGAGCATGACCAGGTTAAACCAGCCGCCCTCCCCTGACATTTTGGGCAGCACCACCACCAGCACGCCTGCAAAGCCAATGATGGCGGCGATCCAGCGGTCTTTGCGCATGGGCTCGCCCAAAAACCAGGCCGCACCGATCATGATGAAAATCGGGCCGGTAAAGCCAATGGCCGTCATGTCGGCCAAGGGAATTTTGGGCAAAGCCGTGAACCACAACACCAACCCCAGCGTGTGCACCCCACCGCGCCAGAACTGGCCCGTCATGTTCACCGGCATATAGGCCCGCCAGCCGTCACGCCAAACCCAGGGCAAGATGACCAGCAAACCAAACAAATACCGCAAGAACTGCGATTGGTAGACGTCCAGGTGCAGCGTCAACTCACGGGCGATGGTGTTCAGGAAAGAAAACAGCAGCCCGCCCAGCACCATCCAGACCATGCCCCGCACCGCCACGGGCCAGGCGGCAAAGGTTCGCCTGCTGCGGTGCTGCGCGAGCGACCACTGGCGAGTGGGGGACCAAGGCTTGCGCGGTTTCATGCCGCGGCGCTTTTGAAGGGGTAAATCACCCGTTCATCTTAGGGGCAAGGCGCATCCGGGCCGGTCGCTTGTGTTACCTGCCCCCGCCTTGTTCACCGGTTCAGGCTGTCATTGAGGCAGGGATTCAAGAAGGCGGCAGAGGCGGCAAGGACCTGGCTGCCGGGTTGGAGCCAGGCGTGGCCGCAGCGGCGGGTGGGGCCACGGGCGGCGGCAGCGGCGCTGGAGTCGATGCCGTCGCTGGCACTGGCGCGTTAGGTGCGGCTGGGCTCGCCGCTGTTGGCGCTTGTGCCGGTGGTGGTGCCGGCGGTGGTGCAGCAGATGCGGGCGCAGCTGGGGGCGCCGATGCAGCAGGGCTGGCGGGTTGAGGGGCCTCTTGGGGCTTGGCTTCGGGTGCTGGCACCCCCCTGATTTTGTCGATCTGCTGGAAGACCCAATTCTTCTCTTGTGCAGCCTGCGCTTTTTCTTCGGCAATCTGGGCCTTCAAGGCCGCGATCTTGTCTTGCAGCGCACGCTGCTCGGCGGCCTTGGCCTCTTGGGCCTGGCGCTCGGCGAGCAACTTGGCGTCTTCGATGGCCTGCAGTTTGGCGGCCTCTTCGGCTGCAGCACGGGCCACGCGGTCTTTTTCCTGCTGGATGCGCGAGGCCCTGACGGACGCGATCTCACGCACCCCAGTGCTCCAAGGCAAATTTTGCAATTGCCTTTGGATGGCGGCTTCGCGCGAAATCGTCTGCACCTTGCCGTTCACGTTGGCCGTGAAAAAGCCCTCGCATCGGGTTTTGATGCCCGCCACGGTGCAGGCATGGCCTTGCGGGCTTTGGGCCCCCCAAGCTTTGGGGCGGGCCAAAAATGCCTCGCATTGGGCAAAGGCCCGGTCAATTTTGGCGTCCTCGCCGCTGGGCTGCGGGTCATTGAAGTCAAACCATTCGGGTCGCACCCGGTCCAGCTCGAATGCGGTGCGCAGACAGTCGGCCTTGGCTGGGGGCATTTGAGCCTGCATGCCCGCCCAAACAGCCCGCGTCAGGGCGTTGCTGCTGACCACCATGAAGCGGGTTTCGCCTTGGGTGGGGCAGCCATTGACCACCTGGTCGTTGATGCGCCGGGCCTGGCCCTGCCAACGCACCGTGACGGATTCCTCATCTTGCGGTGTGATGGCCACAGCCGTGTCAAAAAACGGGGCTTGCACCACGCGCTCAACATCGGCCTGACCCGGCACACTGATGCGCAAATTGCAACGCGTCTCGCCATTGACCACCCGGGCGGCGACGGGCACGGTTTGGGTTTGTCCGGCTTGCAGCACGTACTGACCCGCCCACGCCAAAGGCGCAGCGCACAGCCACAGCAAACCAGCCCACCCAACACTTGATCTCATTGCGCACCCGTCCACAGAAAAAGACATTCCACAAAAGGTATCGACAGCAAAGCGCCCAACTTGATAGCGCAGCGCTTGGGCTCCGCAACTGGGTTGTGGATGCGCCTGGCGCTGCGGGTGCGCCAGAGCCTCAACGGCCGGTAAAAACCGGCACTCTGCGCTGAGCAAAAGCCGCCCTGCCCTCAGCAAAGTCTTCGCTTTGGCTGCTGCGCTGCTCGCGCTCGCGCATGCGGGCCACGTCGCCCAGCCCGACCTCGATTTCCCGAATCGATTGTTTGGTCTCCTGCACGGCCACGGGGGCCAGCGCCAACAGATCGCGCACCAGCGCCTGCTGGGTCGCGGCCCAGTCGCTCGGGCCGACCAGGGCTTCAAACAAACCCAGAGCCTCCAGTTGACGATCGGTGAAAGGCCGGGCTGTCAAAAAAGCCCGCCGGGTCGCCGCCAGGCCAAAACGGCTGACATAGCGCTGCAAGCCACTGGGGTAGTAATGCAGGCCCAGCGCCGTGGCCGGCATGCGCCACTCAATGCCCAGCAGGCCCATGCGCAGGTCGCAGGCCAGCACCACATCCGTGGCCCCACCATAAACGCTGCCATTCAAGGCGCACACCGTGACCGGTCGCATCGCGGCCAGGGCATCCGGAATTTCTTCAAAAAACGTCGACCCATGCCCAGGCTCGTCAAAACCGCCAATGTCGTAGCCCGCGCAAAACACCGGCCTGGGCTGGCCACTGGTGTTGGCGGTGAGCACCAACACCCGCACAGCCTCATCGCGGTTGACCGTGTCAAAGTGCACCAGCAAAGCCTTGAGATCGGCGTTTTCCAGCCGGTTGCGCTGGGCCGGGCGGTTCAAGGTGATGGTGGCCACACCGCCTTCGATGTGCAAAACGGGAACAGAAGCGGGCGGGGCAGCAGGTGACATGGGCAATCCAAAACAAAAAGGGTGTCCGAAGACACCCTGATTGTAGAAAGCCGCCCCTGTATTCAGGGCCGGCTCATGAAGTCAAAGCTCAAGCCTTGGCTTTAGCCTTGCCCATGGCGGCCTTGACCGAAGCTTCGGCTTGGGCGGTGGCGGCCTTCATGCTGGCTTCGGCGCTGTCAGCGGCTTGCTTGGCCACTTTTTTCAGGGTCTCGGCAGCGCTTTGGCTGGCTTCGTAGGCAGTTTTGAACACGGCCACAGCAGCGTCAGAACCGGCGGGGGCGTTCTTCAGGCTGTTTTCGACCAGGCTTTTGACGGCTTGCTCGGACTCGGCCATTTTGCTCTCGACGGCCTTGGTGAACTCGGCGCCGGTGCTGTTGGCGATGTCAGTCAGGTGACGGCTGTAAGACACCGACTTTTCGAAGGCGGGTTGCACCAATGCGGCTTGCACAGCCATCAGGTCTTGAGGCGACTTGGCGGCCATCAGGGCTTGCATGTTGGCGAAAGACTCGCCCACAGCGGCTTTGCCGGCGGCCATGTTCAGCTCGACCAGGCGCTCGAAACCGGCGAAAGCCGATTGCGACAGGCCAGCGGCCACGTTCAGGTTGGCTTGCTGTGCAGCGGCGAATTGTTCAGTGTTGAAGTTCATGGTGTTTCCTTGGAGAGGTTTTGTTGCAATGCAGCAATTTGAACAGCACACCCTGCCCGTGACAAGGGAAAACCCGCACTTTAGAGTCCGCTCTCCAATTGCTGCACTGGTGGGCGAAACCACGTAATGCCTGTCATAAAGGCCGTGTTTCATGTGCCCGGCAAGGCCTTTGAGAGGAGCGTGCATCCAGCTCACTACACTTGTCGGCTTGGCCAATCCGGCCCGCACACTTTGCACGTATGGAATTCATCAGTCTGCTCTTCATCCTGGCCATGGGCATCCACTGGCTCAACATCCAAGGACAGCGCAAACGCACGGCCTTGCTGGCCGAGCAATTGCGCCCCTTTCAGATCGAAAAAAACATGGCCCAGCTGACCGGTGCCTACATGCGGGCCTTGGGCGAATCTGACCCCGAGCGCCAGCAGCACATCCTGCAACTGCAGGACGCGGCCGAGCATCAACTGGCCAGCGAGTTCAAAAATCTGGCGCGAGAATTTGCCAAACTGCCCGCCCCCGAAACGCGTGGCTTCAAGCTGGCCCTGCCTTACATCGACCAGCTCTCACCCAAAGCCACGTTTGACATGCGCCGTCTGCTGGAAGTGCACGCCCAAGGCATCGAGCGCACCGTGCGCAACCCGCAGGGCCTGGCCCCCAAAGAGCGGTCCTTTCGCATGATGGGCGAGATGTTTTTGATGCAGCACAGCTGCCACTGGTTTTGCCGCGCCAAAACCATCGCCTCGGCCCGCATGGTGGCCCAGCACCAGACCCGCTACGAGCAAGCGCTCGACGCGGTCAGCCCCGAAACCCGCCAAGCCTATCTGGCCGTGGTGCAGGGCTGATCAGGCCTGATTAGCCCTGCGTCCAAGCGGTGCGCAGCGCTTGGGCGCACACAGCCACCGCCGTGTTGGCCTCTTGCAGCACCCGGCCCATGGTGATGAAGCCGTGGATCTGTCGCTCAAAACAAATGTACTGCGCAGGCACGCCCGCCCGGCTCAGGGCATCGGCGTACATCAGGCCCTCATCGCGCAATGGGTCAAAACCTGCCGTCAACACCAAGGCCGGAGGCAAGTTGGCGTGGCTGGTGGCCAACTGGGGTGAAGCTCGCCAGTCCAGCGTGTCTTGCGGGCCGCGCAGATAGTTGCCCGAATACCAGGCCATCGACTCGCGCGTGAGCATGTAGCCTTGGCCGTTGGTCTGGTACGAGGCGGTCTCTGGGGCCATCAGGGTGCTGGGGTAAATCAACAACTGCAAGACGGGCTTGAGGCCCAAGTCACGCAAGCCCAAACATGCCGCAGCGGCCAGGTTGCCTCCCGCGCTGTCGCCGCCGATGGCGATGCGGGCCGGGTCAATGCCCAAAGCCGCGGCTTGCGATGCCACCCACTGCCAGGCGGCCACCGCATCGTCGTAGCCGGCCGGAAATTTGTGCTCCGGCCCCAGCCGGTAGTCCACCGCCACCACCACACCCCCAGCTTGCTGGCACAGGCTGCGGCACAGCACATCGTGGGTGTCCAAGTCGCCAATGGTCCAGCCGCCGCCGTGCAAGTACACCAGCGCAGGCAGGGCCGGGCTGACCGCGGCCGGGTGGTACACACGCACCGCAATGTCCACACCCGAATGTTGAAACGACAGTTCCTGCACCCGTCCCACCTCGGGCGCATCGGGCTGTGTGAAGCTGCGCCGCGCCCGGTAAGAGGCCCGCGCCTCGGTGGGCGTTTGGGTGTGAACCGGGGGAATGCCCTTGTCGATCATCAAGTTCATCAGGTCTTGGGCTTGCGGGTCGAGCATGGGCACTCCGGACGGTGGGTGTTGAGGGAATCGGTAGAGAAACGCCATCCATTATGTCAACGCGCACAGCTTGTCGGGACTGGCCCGAGCCCTCAAAGTGAAAACGCTTAAGCGCTGACTTTGCCGATCGCGCAGCTGACCATCGACTTGGCCTGCGCCAAGCCCGACTGAAAACCAGTCACCGAACCTTGTTCGGGGTAGCCCATGCTGCGCAGTTTGTCGGCGATGGCGCTGCGCTCGGCCTCGTTGGCCAATAGCGTGATGCGTTGCTGCTCGCGGTCAATCTGCACCTCGCTCACGCCCGCAATGCTGCTCAGGCCTTTGCGGATGGAGTTCTCACAGCCGCCGCATTTGATGTTCTCAACGTCAAAGGTCAAAGTGGTGTTCATGTGGGGTCCTTTCAAAGACAGCCGTTGTGTTGTTTCCAAATCGTTTCGTGGCCCATGGCCTTGGCGAAATCGGGCACACGGCAGCGTTCTTCCTCGTTGCCCGTGGGCTGGCTCGGTGCGCTGTGCATGCCCGGATGGTGCATGCCGCGCAAGGCGGGGCCTTGCTTGACCCAGCCCGCCACCGCCACCATCACCGCCACAAAACCCACCAGCACCAAGGCTTGGCCCCAGTGGCCGCCCGCGCCAGACGGTGGTGTGTAGGTGCAAGTGCCACCGGGGCACAGCTGGGCTTGCTCGGGGCGGAGCAGGTCGTGCAGCTTGCAGCCAATGCAAATGCCAAAAGCGGTTTCAAAAAACATGAGCAACAAACAGGTACCACACACCAGCATGTTGAGCGGCCCAATGCTGCGCTCGATCACCAGCAGATACAGCATCCACAGGCCCAGCGCCAAGCCAATGCCCCAGGCAAAGCGCTTTTGTGGCGCACCCACATATTCGGGTTCCTGGCCGCGCACAACCCACTGGCCGATGATCATGGCCGGGGCCCAGCGCGGGTTGATGAAAAGGCGAATGCCGAACTCGATCACAAAGGCCACCACAAACACCTGCGTGGTTTGGAATTGGCCCAGCATTAAAGCCTGGGCAAAGGCGGCGAAGGCCACCACAAACAAAATGCCGGCGCTGGCACGCACCGCGCGTTCGTTGAAGACAGGCACCGCGTAGTCGGGCAGGGTTTGGCCAAAGGCAAAGAAGGGGGATTTCATGCGGGCAGTATGCGGTGCGGCGGCGCTTTCTCATATGATTTCAATCACATGAACACCACACCCACAGACCCGCGCTTGCTCGACCTCTTGCCCCCGGCCCTGTTGGCCGACTGCGAGGTACTGCAGCTGCGCAAAGGCGAAAAGCTGTTCACGACAGGCCAACAACCACGCTATTTGTTCTGGGTCCATGCCGGCCAAGTCGTGCTGGAGCGGGTCGCTGCCAACGGCAGCAGTGTGGTGCTACAGCGCACGCAGCAAGGTTTTGTGAGCGAAGCCAGCCTCCAGTCGCCCCGCTACCACTGCGACGCCGTGGTGGTGGTGGACGCACACATCACCCGAGTGCCCGTGCCCGCGCTCTTGCAAGCACTCACGCACGACCCCGCCTTTGCCCTGCGCTGGATCGGTATGCTCAACCAAGAGGTGCGCCGCTTGCGCTTGCAATGCGAACGCCTGAACCTCAAGGGCGTGCAAGCGCGGGTGCTGCACTGGCTGGAAACCGAAGGCAAGGGCGGCTGCTGCGCCGTGACGGCGGGCTACAAATCGCTGGCGGCTGAGCTGGGCGTGAGCCACGAAGCGCTCTACCGCGCCTTGGCCGACATGGTCGACGCGGGCTTGGTGCTGCGCGAGCCTGAGCGTTTGTGTTTGAAGGCCCCCCACTAGCGTTTGGCTGCAGCCTCGGCAACTTCGGCATCCACGGCCTGCTGCACCGCCACGTAAAAAGCCTCCCGAGCGGCAGTGGCCGTCGGATCGGTGGCGTTGTTGCCCCAGTTGGCGTTGGAGGCAATCACGAGCTTGCGCGCCGGGTCAATGAAGATGCCCTGGCCGAAGATGCCACGGGCGGCAAAGCTGCCGTCATCGTAGGTCCACCACTGGTAGCCGTAGCCGCGCCCGGGCTGGCCAATGCCGGTGCGCGAGGTGGTGGCTTCTGGCAGCCAGCCCTCGGGCAAAGTGGGCTGGCCGTTGATTTGCGCGCCATTCAAGATGAACTGCCCGAAACGGGCAAAGTCTCGCGTGGCCGCTTGCAGGCAGCAGCCGCTGATCTCTTGCCCGGATTTGCTCAGAATCCAGGTGGCCTGTTGTTCCATGCCAGCGGGCCGCCAGATTTTTTCCGACAAATAGTCCGACAGCGTTTTTTGGGTGGCCCGCGCAACGAGCACACCCACCAAATTGGTCTCGCCCGTGCTGTACAGCCAGCGGGTTCCGGCGGGCACGGCACGCGGCAGCTTGCGCAGGTAACTCACCACGGCGTCCTCGCCGTCTTTGGGCTTATGGTTGTTGAACTGGGCCACATCGGATTTCGGGTCGTCGTAGTTCTCGTTCCAAGCCACCCCCGAGGTCATGGTGAGCAACTGGCGGATGCTGACGTCGTCGTAGGCCGAGCCCTTCATTTCGGCAATGTAATCACTGACCTTGTCGTCCATGCTTTTGATGTGGCCATCGCGCACGGCCATGCCCACCAAGGTCGAGGTCAAAGACTTGGCCACAGAAAAACTGGTCCAACGGCCTTCGCTGTCAAAGTCGAGCCCGTAGCGCTCCAGCCGCACCTGGCCGTTGTGCAGCACCATGAGCGCCGCACTGCGCTGGCCTTGCATGTAAGCATCAACGTCCAGAGGCAGCGCCAGCGGCGCGCCGGGGGGCAAAGCAGATGGCTTATCACCCGCAGGCACCACGCGGTGCTTGGCCAAAAAAGGCAAACGGTCCAGCGCCCGAAATGCTGCATCGCGCTGCGATGTGCTCCAAAACAGCAGGTCGGTGTTGGTGGGGAACGCCGCCAAGAAACCCCGTGTTTCCTTGTCCAGACTTTGCCAACCCAAGGCACCCGCACCCAAGATGGCGGCCAGACCGACCAGTGCAATTTTTTTGAACTTCATGACGGGTAGCTCCTTCGCAGCGATTGGGATGAAAGGGTTTGGTTGGCCACCATGTAGGCGCCTGGTTGCGTGTTGGATGTTCTTGATGAGATGCCTGATTTTTCGACCGCCTCAAGCACAAGGGTGTGAGCTCAAAAAACACGCCAACCGCCATGAGCTGTAGGAGCGGTCTCTGACCGCGATGACTGGGTCTAGCGATTCATCGCGGTCAGAGACCGCTCCTACAGCTCATGGAAACGAGTTCGATTTGACCATGACTTTGTTTGCGCAGAGCAAAAAAACAACTCAAAAATTCATGCTTTTGGTTGCAGCCTGCGCAATGCTGGCCGCGTCCACCACCAAGAAGCGGCGCAGCACAGCGGCATCCACGCCCGCAGGCAAGTCGGGCTGGGCGTAGTTCTCGTTCATCAATGTGACGTCATAAAACACGTCTGTTGATTGGCTTTTAGCCCTGCGCCTCGGCCTCTGGCCACAAACTCGGAAAGTAAAAGCGCAGCGCATGCTGCGGCACGCCCCAGCGCAGCTTGCCGTGGGGCGAATCGCTTTCCAGCAAACCCCTTTTGAGCAATGCAGACACCTGCGCCGTGGCCAAGCGTTCGCCCAAACCCAGCATGGCTTTGAAGTCGGCCCGGTCCAGCTCGGCCTGCGAGGCAAACAGGTAATGCAGCGCCCGCAAAGCCTCGGCGCGCACGCCTTGCTTGACCACGTTTTCCTCGTAGGCCAAACACGCCGCCATACGGTCCTTCATGCCACCAAGCGACAGCAAGCCCGACATGAAGTCGACTTGGTCGATACACACGCCCAACACGTAATCGATCCAGCGAATCAAACCCGATTCAGTCAGGTTGCCCCGGCCATCCAGATCGCCTGCCCGGGGTTCATCGGCTGCTGCCAAGTTGGCGTAATACACCTCGTGTGTGCGGGCAAAGCCCCGCAAAGGCGACCACAAACCGTTGGTCAATCCCATATGACCCAACACCAAATGGCTGTGCAGCCGCGCCACACGCCCGTTGCCGTCTGCAAAGGGGTGAATCCAGGCCAGCCGCTGGTGCGCCGCCGCCATGGCCACCAGCTGCAGCTCGCCTCGGCGCAGCCCCGAATACACAGAGGACCACCGCGCTAAAAAAGCCGGCAAAGCCGCCGCAGCAGGTGCAGCATGCCGCCCCACACTCACCTCGCGTTCACGCAAAGCACCGGGCTGCAAAGTTTGGGGGCCAGAGGGTGATTCAAGCTGGCGATCGGCTTCGGGCAAGCGGGCAAACAAATCCTGGTGGATATCGCAGACGGTCTGCACCGACCAGACTTGGGCACCGCCCCACGCAGGCCACAACGCCTCTAATTGCGACTCGGTGGCCATGTGGGCCAGCGCCATGCGTTGGCGTCGGGCCTTGTCGGCGTCCTGGGCGTAATCGTTGCGCAGGGCTTGCTCGATCTCCAGCGGCAAGGTGTGCTGACCCTCGATCTTGTTGGAGTAATACGAGTTCATGGCCCGCAACGATGAGCGCAGCCCCGGCAGCGCCCCGCTCGGGCACCAGCCCGACAAACGGTCCGCCTTGCGAATCAGGTCATGCGAACGCTCCAGCAGGGGACCCATGCGGTGCTCAGCGGGCAGTAAGGGCTCCATCTGAGCCGGATCGTCGTACAGCTGAAATTTTTGCGACTTTGACATAAGACACAAGTCTATGTCATGTAAAGATATTTACCAAATCATGCGGGAAATTTTGCGACTTTGAATGCGACTTCGAATTCGACTTGAAATGCGCTTTTATTCAGCCCTGCGCACGCGCCTTCAAGTACGGCCCCACCATGTGGCGGCTGGTGCGTTGCAGGCCCATCAGCAAAGCGTGGTCGGCCTGGCTGCAGCCGTAGCGGGTTTTCAGGTCGTGCTGCATCTGCGCCAGCAAATGCGCGGCCATCTCGGCATCGGCCAAGGCCCGGTGGGCGCGACCAGACGACGGCAAATGGTGCAGCGCGGCCAGCGTGCCCAGCTTGTGGTTGGGCGCTTGCGGGTACAGGCGGCGCGACAGCAGCAAAGTGCAAGCAAAAGCGTGCGAGCCGTCTTGCCCGCAACGCGCCAGCTCGGCCTGCCAGAACTTTTTGTCAAAGGCCGCGTTGTGCGCCACCATGGGCCGCCCGCCCACAAAGCGCGCCGCCTCGCGCATCACCTCCTCGGCAGGCGGCGCGGCCTGCACCATCTCGTTGGTGATGCCCGTGAGTTGGGTGATGAAACTGTTCACCCGCACCCCAGCGTTCATCAGGCTTTGGTAACGGTCCACCACCTGGCCGCCTTCGAGTATGACGATGGCCACCTCGGTGGCGCGGTCACCCATGTTGGGCGAGATGCCCGTAGTTTCGAAGTCGATGATGGCGATGGGGGTCATTGGTGGCACAGCGGCAGTCATTCGGAGGAACTGTTCAAGCTTATCCGAAGGCCCAGCCAGCAGCGCCTAACGGGCCGCGCAAGGCTTTTAGAGTTTTTGGGAGGGGCTGCGGGTGGGCATGGCGTTGGATATGCCCCTTGGGTAGCGCATGCTCAATACACGTCATATACTTTGGTATATGCTCGCACCCAGGGAGGCCACCATGTCACAAACTGCCAAACTTTTTGCCAACGGCCGAAGCCAGGCTGTGCGCCTGCCAGCCGCATTTCGGTTTGACACCCCAGAAGTCTTCATCCGACAAGACCCCGCCACGGGCGACGTGATCTTGTCTCGGCGGCCCGAAGACTGGCAGGGTTTTTTAACCGCCGCTCTGGCAGCCCAAGTGCCCGATGACTTTTTGGGCAGCGAAGAACGCCAAACACAAGGCCACGCGCCAGCTCCCGAGCGAGACCCATTTGAAGACATGCCCCCTTCACTCAATCACTGACCAGCGAGCACGCCCATGTCACCGCGCTACATGCTGGACACCAACACCGTCAGCCACATCATCAAACGACACCCGCAAGTCATTCAGCGCTTGCTGGCTGTGCCCATGCACACCGTTTGCATCTCGGCCATCACGGCGGGCGAATTGTCATTTGGTCTGGCCAAGCGCCCCGAGGCCATGGCCTTGAAAGCAGCCGTCACAGAGTTTTTGCGCCGTGTCGAAGTGCTGCCTTGGGATGCCGCCGTGGCCCACACCTACGGCACCGTTCGCGCACAGTTGCAAAGCCTGGGTACACCGTTGGCGCCGCTGGACACCCAAATTGCAGCCCATGCACTGCATGCCCAAGCCACCTTGGTGAGCAGCGACAAAGCCTTTGTGCAAGTCGCAGGCCTGCAGCTTGAAAACTGGACTTGATCAACCCTTGGACAGTTCAACACTGACCGCCCCAAGCTGCGCACACATGACCGGCCCTCTCCTCTTCTGCGGCGACCCGCACGGCCAATGGCAGCACATCATTGATGCGGCTGAGCAAACCCACGCCCGCGCCGTGATCTTGCTGGGCGACCTGGAGCCAGCCCAGCCGCTGCACATCGAGCTGGAAACGATTTGGGAGCGGGTCTGGTTCATCCACGGCAACCACGACACCGACCATGCGGGCAACTTTGGCAACGTGTGGCACGACGAAATGAGCGAGCGCAGCCTGCACGGCCGCGTCGTCACGCTGCCCTGCGGCACGCGCATCGCTGGGCTGGGCGGTGTGTTTCGTGGTGCGGTGTGGTACCCCAAAGACCAGCAAGCGCCCAAATTTCGCAACCGTGAAGCGCACGCCCGCGTGACGCCGCGCCAAGACCGCTGGCAAGGCGGCGTGCAACTCAAGCACTGGTCCACCATCTACCCCGACGAGGTGGAACAATTGGCCTCGCAACAAGCCGACATCCTCATCACCCACGAAGCGCCCGGCTACCACGAACACGGATTCAAAGAGCTGGACTCACTGGCCCGCCGCATGGGCGTGCGCATGACGGTGCACGGCCACCAACACGACAACATCGACAGCAGCGCCCAATGGGACGCGCAAGGTTTTCAGAGCTTTGGGGTTGGACTGCGGGGGGTGATGGTGGTGGATGGATTGGATTGATCGTCACCCCATATCAACATCCGGACTCATTTGACAGTGCGCACTTTGGCAGCCATGCCCTGCAGGTGATTGCGCAAGCCTTGTCTGGATTCAAAAGTTTTGTAACGCCCTGCATCGATATCGGCAATGCCCTCTTGGGCAGCATTTCGTAAAACCGCTAACTGGTCAGCGTCTTCGGATTGGCCTTGCTCCATCAGCGAAGCTGAATCATCTGTCAGCACAAAATTTCGGGTGGCCATGCTGGACTCCTTTTTTTAACAGGCAGTGCTTATTGTGCCAACGAGGGTGTGCGGGATGCATTCTGAATCAGAGCCTGAACAACCCACTGCCCCAGGCAAAGCCCTGGTACACAAAGCCCCGCCCCGTTCGTAAGCTGAGCGCCTTTTCAGCAAGGTCGCGATATGCCCAACCAAACAAAAGCAGCCGATGCACCCGTTTACGGCATTCGGCCCCAAAAACCCGGCATGTATTTGGGCTTGTTTCATGGCCGCGACACACCCAACCAAGTCATGAACGACTGGGGTTTTGATGGCCCCGCCCTTGGCCCGCTCCAACACGTTCACACCACCTACGCGAGCAACGTGCATGTCCAGTTCACCAGCCCGAGCGACGCCCACTTGCTCACCGGCAACAACGACACGTTTTTGGAACTGCAACTCGACGGTGACCTGCTGTGCTTTGACGGCAAGCTTTATGGCGACTGGACGGTGTATTGGGTCTCGCCCGAAGAATGCTTCAGGCCGACCGACACCTTCCGGCAAAACACCCGCCCCAACGATTTGCGCAGACAAGCCAAACCGATCCCGTGGGACGAGGACAGCTAATATCTGCCATCAGGGAGAACAACACATGCCACGATCCACCAACTGGACGCGCAAGGAAACATTGGCGGCGTTTCACATTTACCTGCAACTGCCTTTTGGGCAGCTAAACGGCAAGCGATTTAAATACATCGCGCCCAACAGCGCAAGCAACATTACAAATGGTTGACCGATGCCGCCTCCATCACCTTTTAAAACCCAATTGCCTTGCCGATCGCAACAACAAAGGTTATCGACACTAACGGGAGCGAAGCAAAATATCTGCCCTGGCGAAGACTACTCAAGAATCCTCCGATAAACTAAACCGAGTAATTTAGGAGCTAATTTTGAGTGCAGGTGCAGCTTGGTATGTTAATGCTCGGGAAGCATTTGTTCGCGATCCCATACAGACCGTTGTCGGTCAACTGGCAAGCAGTGCAGCTGCAGAGGGTTTGCATGTCGAAGCAGATCAGCACGAGGAGTGGCGTGCGAGCGTTGGTGTGCTTCAACGTCAGCTTCATCAACATACAGCCGAAATTGAGCTCCTCAAGTCAACACTAGCGTCCGATGAGTTGATTGATTTCCGTCACGTTTTACTTGAGTTTGATTTCAAACGTCGCGGTCTTCGCATGGACTGCGTTCTTCTTGGCGATGGGATAGTCGCTATCGTGGAGTTCAAACGGACAAAACTGAGCGCAGCGGACCGTGAGCAGGTCACCAACTATGCCGTTAATCTCGTTGAATTCCATGAGGAAACGCGAAGGCTAATTAAGGAAGATCAATGCATCGTCGCACCTCTGCTGACGCTCACAACAGGTACTAGGACTGGCAAGTCCTCTGGCTTTAAGGGTGGGTTTCTTCGCGAACCATGGGCCAGTGTCATTGGCCGCCCATTGGAGTGTGACAGCACCACCCTTCATGCAGCATTGCATTTTTCTCTTGAACAGCGCAAAAGCCGGATACCTATCGATTGTCGGCGCTGGTTATCTGCACGCTTTTCACCATCCTCCTCCATCCTTGATGCTGCCATATCACTTTACGGCCAACACGATGTGAGCGCCATAGCAGCGCATGCCGCACCGGTCGAGATGATTGATCAATGTGCCCGTGAAGTCGCTGAAATTGCAGAACAATCACAACGTGATGGTACGAATCGAATTATTTTTGTATCGGGCGCACCAGGCGCTGGTAAGACTCTCGTTGGACTGAAGCTCGCATTCGACAAGCGGTTACGTAGCGATGCAGTTTTCGTCACTGGCAACAGCCCTCTGGTAGAGGTCCTCGGTGAAGCACTCAAAGGGGCGTATAAGCGTCGCAGCAAACAAGCGATGCAAGCCGTCGTGGCGAGCGGTTATGCACGTGAGGATGCGGCACGCGTCATGAGCATGTCGACCTTCAAATTAGTAAAGGCGCACGCATTTCTCGGTGAACGCGGTAAACATCTAGACAGTGCAGATGGTCGAGTTGTGATCTTCGATGAAGCGCAACGGACGTATCGCAAAGGGCGTCTCGTTTTACGTAAACCATTGGCAGCCGATGAGGCTCAACTGATTCTCGAGTCTGTTCAAAAAACTCATCCTCGAGGCGCGATCGTGGTCGCACTAATTGGCCATAACCAGGCCATCAATAGTGGTGAAATGGGTATTAAGGCTTGGTTCACAGCGGCTGAGGTGTGTGGATGGCGTTTTGCCATAAGCGAACAAACCTTGTCGCTCGATGAAGTCACCTCAAGTGGCCAATGGTCCCAACATCCGTTGCGCGACCATTTGACAACTGGTCACCTTCCGCATTCGATGCGTTACTACAGGAATGGCGATATTGAGCGCTGGGCTGACCACATCCTGAGCGGAAATGTCGACACTGCGGCCAAATTAGCTGATGAACTTGACGAAAGGGGTGATACGGTTTGGATTACGCGCAGTCTACAAACTGCAAGGCACTGGGTTCGTCAGCACCGGGTTGCCCAAGAGCGCGCCGGAATCATCGCCTCGGGACAAGCTAGGCGACTCGCAGCGGAAGGTTTGTTCGTAGACCTCAAACCAGACATCGCAAAATGGATGCTTGAACCAAGCGGTGATGTCCGATCTTCGAACATGCTTGAAACCGTGCAGAACCAGTATCAAGTGCAAGGCCTGGAAATGGACTACACAGTAGTCTGCTGGGATGGTGATTTGCGACGTAACACCAGTGAGTGGCAGGCCTGGAAGATGTCGGGGTCTAATTGGCAAAAAGACAAAGAGCTGGCCATTGCCACAAATGGCTATCGCGTACTTCTTACGCGTGCGAGGAAGGGGATGATCATTTTTGTTCCACTTGGCGATATGACTGGTGATGATGAAACGCGTGATCCGCTCATGTATGACGACATTGCGAATTACCTCATTAAATGCGGCTGTCGCGAGTGGCATTCCGAAACCGAACCATTGCATAAGTCTGGTCTGGCCAGTTGAAGGCCCCAGATCGGCCCACCACCGACGACATGCGCACGCTCGCACGCCTGCGCAACATCATCGATCCACTGGATCTGGCGCTCGGTGAGTCTTTCATGCGCGAAGACATTCCGGCGCTGTTTGGCGAGGCCTACAACCCCGGCAATTTGAATGTCGGCCATGTGGTGCTGGCCCCCAAAAAGGCGCACATCCTGCTGGTCACGCTCAACAAACAAGGCCGGGCTGACGAGCACAAGTACATGGACCACTGGATCGATGACACGCACTTTCACTGGCAAAGCCAGAACGCCACCGACCCGACCAGCAAACGCGGCGACGACATCATCCGCCACGCCGCTTTAGGCATCGACATCCACCTCTTTGTGCGCGACACCAAGCTGGCCGTCGGCAAGGCCGCACCGTTCACGTACCACGGCCGGGTGCTCTACCAGTCGCACCAGGGCAGCAGGCCCATGAGCATTGTGTTTGGGCTGCAAAGTGGGGCGGCATGACGGGTTTCACGCTGCAGGAGTTGCAACTAGATTGGCATATACTGCATCTTTAAGTCATTGACTTTATTGATTTTTTTATTAAAATCAATGTCAAGTGACATCTGCATTATCGAGGTTGTATGAAGATCATAGACAGGCTGAAAAGATCACTCAGTCAGCGGCGTGACCGGGTGATTCTTCGTTCGGAGTGGGCGAGCATGTGCAGCCCTTCGCAGCTAACCAATGCCTTGAATCAGCTGCTCAAAGAGGGCTTGTTGGTGCGGATCAGCTCTGGGGTTTACGCCAAAGCTCAGGCAGGTGCCAACGATGCCGCACTTTACAGCGCAGAGGTCGAGCAATTGACCCACGAGGCTTTCAAAAAGCTGGGGCGCACCATCCAAAGTACCAGAGCCCATTCAGATCAAAACCAGGATGTGTTGCTGGTTGACGGTGGACGTCATCGCCTGAGCCGTCAATTCACATGGAGCCATGCCACGGTCGAATATGCAGCGCCAAACAAGGCACCAACCATACCCAGCAGGCCCATCAGCTTGCCCGAAGACTTGAATGCCTTGCCGTTGAAAAATGTGAGCGCATTTGTCCAGCGTTTTGCGATGTCACGCGATGTGCACTTCAAGCGCTCAGGATTGGACCAATGGGCAGAGGCGGTCACGAGGGCATCGGGCGACGATGTCACGCTGGACGAAACCGGCAAACTCTTGGTCGCGCTGAAAAAGAAACATTTGATCAATGGCCGTCAGATGGCACGCTTGATGTCCAACCACTTGAGTGAGCATCGCGGTGTTTGATCCATTTGGCGACTTCGAAACCCGCGGCTATTTGCGAAATTTCGAGGGCCTCAAAAGAATGGATGAGGTCAAGGTGCTTGAGCACACTTTTTTCGAGGCCAACCTCGAGGATGCGTTTCATTTTTTGGGGGCGGTCAAAGGGCCGCTGACCTACAAGCACTTTCTCAAGGTGCACCATGTTTTGTTCAGCGACTTTTACTCATGGGCTGGGCAAGACAGGTTGCAACTCGGGGTGGGTCAATTTGTCGAAAAAGGCAACTTCCAGTTTGAAGAGGCTTCACTGGCGCAACGGGCCGTTGAATGGGGTTTGCAGTTGGGCAATGACCCGGCAGTTTTGACCAAAAAACCCGGCGTGGTGATGGGGCAATTTGCGTGGGGCCATCCATTCCTGGATGGCAATGGCCGGACCATGCTGATTGTTCACACGGAGCTTTGTTCGCGTGCCAATTTTTCGATTGACTGGTCCAGCTCCAAGAAAATGGACTACCTCCAAGCGTTGACACAAGAGCTGACAACGCCTGACCGAGGTTTGCTGGATGGTTATTTCAAACCACTGATACAGAAGTTGCCTGCCCGCAATGTATGGATGGACCACATCAAAGCCTTACCCGGACTCGATGGTGCAAATTCCACAGACGACAACATGGCCTATGCCGCCGATGATGTACAGGCCAAGCAGCGCTATGAAGAAGCCAGTCAACGCCGAAAACGCAGCCAACAGGGCTGAGCTGGGCCTGACCTATGGCAGCATCTTGAGCAGTTCGGGCGTGGAAGGCGGTAAGTCATGACCGCCGATCTCACTGCGGGGCGATCCATTGGTTGACTCTTAAATCCGCGATTTTTTGAACTTTTGCGGGGTTTATCAACGAAACAACAAGATAACGTGTCGCTAAAACCCGATTTCAAGTCCATGACAACCAACTCATGTCGCAAAAATCTGGTTTTGGGTACATGACAAGGGTGTGCTTTGGATTTGTTGTAACACCCGTGGGTTTTGGCCCAAGCGCTCTGGATGCATCCGAGTGACTCGAATGGCAAAGTGCGGTTTGATTTCTAGACATTAGCGTCTGAGTACACCCTTATCCAAAACAGGTCCTGTACCGGGTGGCAAGCCGGGATACACACGGCACAATCAGGCCATGCCAGCCAAAGCCCCCTCGCCTGCCGCCAAGACGCTCAGCGCCCCTCAAAAGGCGTTGATCAAGCTTGGGCTCAAGCGCGACATTGATCTGGCGCTGCACCTGCCGCTGCGCTACGAGGACGAGACCCGCATCGTCAAGCTGCGCGATGTGCGTGAGGGCGATACCGCGCAGATTGAGGCGACGGTGACGGCTTGCGAGATCACGATGCGCCCGCGCCGCCAGTTGTTGGTCACGGTGGACGACGGCTCAGACACCTGTGTGATGCGGTTTTTCAGCTTCTACCCCTCGCACCAAAAGGCGCTGGCCGTGGGCAACCGCATCCGGGCGCGGGGCGAGGTCAAGGGCGGTTTCATGGGGCTGACCATGATGCACCCGACCTTCAAGGCCGCTGGCGGCAATCTGGCCGAGGCGCTGACCCCGGTGTATTCGACCGTGGCCGGGCTGGCGCAGGCCTATCTGCGCCGCGCCGTGATCACCGGACTGAACCATGCCGACCTGAGCGAGACCATGCCTGCGGGCATCGCATGGCCCGATCCGCGAGGGGCCTGGTCGCTGCGCGATGCGCTGCAGTTTTTGCACCACCCCACACCCGATGTGTCACTGGCCGCCTTAGAGGACCGCAGCCACCCGGCCTGGGTGCGCCTGAAGTGCGAGGAGTTGCTGGCGCAACAGTTGTCGCAGCTCACAGCCAAGCGCGAGCGCGATTTGCTGCGTGCCCCGGCTTTGAAGATGAAGCGTGGCGCTTCGCACGACCAGTTGCTGGCCGCCCTGCCCTTTGGCCTGACGAAGGCCCAGCAGCGCGTGGGCCGCGAAATTGCCCAAGACCTGGCCCGCAACGTGCCCATGCACCGTTTGCTGCAAGGCGATGTGGGCGCGGGCAAAACCGTGGTGGCGGCGCTGGCGGCCATGGTGGCGATCGATGCGGGCTGGCAATGCGCTTTGATGGCGCCGACCGAGATTTTGGCCACCCAGCACTTTGCCAAATTGGTGGGCTGGCTGGAGCCACTGGGCGTGAAAGTGGCCTGGCTGATTGGCAGCCAAAAGAAGAAAGAACGCGCCGCGATGCTGGCCCTGATCGAGTCGGGCGAGGCCGCGCTGGTGGTGGGCACACACGCGGTGATTCAAGAGCACGTCAAGTTCAAAAACCTGGCGCTGGCCATCATTGACGAGCAGCACCGTTTTGGTGTGGCCCAGCGCTTGGCCTTGCGCAGCAAGATGCAAGCCGACGGCATGGAGCCGCACATGCTGATGATGACGGCCACGCCCATTCCCCGCACGCTGGCCATGAGCTATTACGCGGATCTGGATGTCTCGGTGATTGACGAGCTGCCGCCCGGGCGCACGCCCATCGTGACGCGTGTGGTGTCGGACCACCGCCGCCACGAGGTGGTCGAGCGCATTGGGGCCCAAATACAGCAGGGGCGGCAGGTGTATTGGGTGTGCCCGCTGATTGAAGAAAGCGAAGCGCTGGACCTGACCAACGCCACCGAGACCCACGCCGACCTGAGCGAGGCGCTGCCGGGTGTGATGGTGGGCCTGCTGCATTCGCGCATGCCCGTGGCCGAGAAAAAGGCGGTGATGGAACTCTTCACCGCAGGGGTGATGGGCGTGCTGGTCAGCACCACCGTGATCGAGGTGGGGGTGGACGTGCCCAATGCGTCGCTGATGGTGATCGAGCACGCCGAGCGCTTTGGCCTCTCCCAGCTGCACCAGCTGCGTGGCCGGGTGGGGCGTGGCGCGGCGGCGTCGGCCTGTGTGCTGCTATATGGCACGCCAGAAGGCGGGCGCCTGAGCGAGACCGCCCGCGAGCGGCTGCGCGCCATGGTGGAGACGAACGACGGTTTCGAGATCGCCCGGCGCGATTTGGAGATCCGCGGGCCGGGCGAGTTTTTGGGGGCACGCCAGTCGGGTGCGCCCTTGCTGCGTTTTGCCGATCTGGAGACCGACAGCCATTTGCTGGACTGGGCGCGTGCCCTGGCCCCGCAGATGCTGGACCGGCACGCGGGTTTGGCCGAGCGTCACATTGGCCGCTGGTTGGGCGGAAAATCCGAATACCTCAAGGCTTGATGTTTAAATAACACCTATGACCCTGACCGAACTCAAATACATCGTGGCCGTGGCCCGAGAAAAACATTTTGGCAAGGCGGCCGAGGCCTGCTTTGTGTCGCAGCCCACGCTGTCGCTGGCCATCAAGAAGCTTGAAGAAGAGCTGGAAGTCAAGCTGTTTGAGCGCAGCGCCAGCGAGGTGTCGGTCACCACGCTGGGCGAGGAGATCGTGCGCCAAGCGCAAAGCGTGCTGGAGCAAGCCGCCGAGATCAAGGAAATTGCCAAGCGCGGCAAGGACCCGCTGGCCGGCATCATGCGGCTGGGCGTGATCTACACCATCGGGCCTTATTTGCTGCCCGATTTGGTGCGCCAGATCATCACCGACATGCCGCAGATGCCGCTGATGCTGCAAGAGAACTTCACGGTGCGTTTGCTGGAAATGCTGCGCACGGGTGAGATCGATTGCGCCATCCTGGCCGAGCCTTTCCCCGAGTCGGGTTTGGCGGTGGCGCCCTTGTACGACGAGACCTTCATGGCCGCCTTGCCGCTGAACCATCCGCTGGCGCAAGAGGCGTTCATCACCCCCGAGCAGCTGAAAAACGAGACCATGCTGCTGCTGGGCTCGGGTCACTGCTTTCGCGACCATGTGCTGGAGGTCTGCCCCGAGTTTGCCCGCTACGCCAGCCAGACCGAGGGCATCCGCAAGACTTTTGAGGGCTCGTCGCTCGAGACCATCAAACACATGGTGGCCGCAGGCATGGGCGTGACGCTGGTGCCACGCATGTCGGTGCCAGACCTCAAGCCTGTACGCCAGCGCACGGGCGGGCCCCACGATTCACCGGTGCGCTATTTGCCCATCGTGGACCCGGAGGGTGGCAAGCCCCCAACCCGCCGGGTGGTGCTGGCCTGGCGGCGCAGCTACACCCGCTACGAGGCGATTGCCGCCATGCGCAACGCCATTTATGCCTGCCCGCTGCCGGGTGTGACGCGCCTGTCCTGACCGGCCGACCAGGCGGTGCCCATGGAGGCGGCCATGACCAGCGCAATGGCCAGGCCTTGCGCCAGCGTCAGGTGCTCGGCCAGCACCAGCCAGCCCGCCAGTGCGCCCACGGCGGGCTCCAGACTGAGCAAGATGCTGAAGGTGTTTTTGGGCAAGTGGTTGAGCGAGAACATCTCCAGCGCATAAGGGATGGCGCTGGACAACAAAGCCACGGCCAGCCCTGCCACCAGCCATTGCGGATCGAGCAAGGCGCTGCCCGCATGCCACATGCCGATCGGGGCCACCACCAAAGCGGCCGCGAGCATGCCCATGGGTGTGGCCATGGCGCCGTAGCGCAGGGCCACGCGCTGGCCAAACACGATGTACAGCGCCCAGCAAATGCCGGCTGAGAAGGCGAAGAACATGCCCATCGGGTCGAGCGCAGTGGCCGCATTGGCACCCGGGAAAGGCAGCAACAAGGCCAGTCCCACCACCGCCAGCGTCACCCACAGCCAGTCGCTGGCTTTTTTGGAGGTCCAGACGGCCACAGCCAGCGGCCCGGTGAACTCGATGGCGATGGCCACACCGAAGGGGATGGTCTTGATCGAGCTGTAGAACAGCAGGTTCATCACACCCAGTGTGACGCCATACAGGCCCAGCGGCAGCGCGTCGGCCCAAACCCACTTGCGGCGCCAGGGCCTGAACACGGCCATGAGCATCAGCATGGCAAACACGATGCGGTAAGCGGTGGTGCCCTCGGCCCCCAGGGCTGGAAAAAGACTCTTGGCAAACGAGGTGCCCACTGCCAGCGACACCAGACTGCCCAACAAGGCCAGCATGGCCCACAAACGGAGATTCAATCCAGGCCTCTTTATTCAGCGTTCAAAACAATGGGCTGGCCGTGCGGGGTGCGCTCGGCGGCCGCTTCCCACGCGTGTTCCAAATCATGGATTTCATCGGGTGTGCCCAGTTGGCGCTCGATCACCAGCTGCTCCAGCGCATTGAGCCAGTGGGTGTAGTACAGACTGCCGTCGTCGGCTTCGCCGCGCGTTTGGCCCGCACGGATCTCGCGGGTCAGGGCATCGGCCCACTGCGGCCAGGTGAAGACGCCTTTTTCGTGCAGCTGCAAGGTCATGGCAAAGGCGTGGGCCTGCCAGGGTTCTTCAAACACAGCCCCGTTGTTGGCCGTGGGGGGCATGGGAAAGCCGTCGCCACAGGCTTGGGCCAGATCGTTCAGGGTGGGGTTCATGCGGGCACCGTCTCTGGTACGGCCTCTAAATAAGACTCCCAGGCGTCCACGCTCACTTGGTGGCCGGCTTCGGCTTGCGGGCCCCACAGCTCGGTGCCATCAAACACCACGGTGTAGAGGTGCTCGGCCGTGCCGTCAAAAGGCGGCAGCATCCTGTTGACGTGCTGGTCGGGCAACACGTGGCTGCCGTGGTGCAGCACCACGGTGCCCACGTGGCCACGCACATAACGCGGCAAGCGGGTGTGGCCTTGGGGGTTGAGGTTCAGGGCCCGCACGCGTTGGCCCACGGCAAAGCGTGGTTCTTGCGTACTGGGGCGGTCTGCCGGGCTGCCTTTGGCCAAAGCCGCGTCTACCTCTGTGGCTTTGAGGACTCGCACGCCCGCCACGGGTGGCGTGAGGGCTTGGCCCTGCGCCAGTTCCTGTTCGGTGATCAGGCCGCGCTCGATCAACAGCTTTTGCAAGGCCTTGGTCCAGATGGCGTAATAGGGGCCTTGCACATAGTCCAGCGGGGGCAAAGATTCGCGGGCCGAGCGGGCCAGGTCAATGTTCCACAGACCGCTGGCGCCCATGGCCACCGTCACGCCCAGCGCCCGGCGCTCCCATTCGCCATGGAAAAGGGGCTCGTTGGCCTCGATTTGAACCGGGCCGTAGCCTTGTTGGCCACCCATGTCGTGCACGCCGTTCATGGGACCTCCTTGGCGATGTCATGAGGATTCAGCGCCAAACCGGTGCCGATCATGGCGTCGCGGGTCACCAGTTGGGCCAGTTGTGCTTCAGTCCAGCCCTCGGTGCCTGCGGGGCGTTCGGGCAGCACCAGGTAGCGCACTTCGGCGGTGGAGTCCCAGACGCGGATGTTTTGGCCCGGCGGCAGGGTGACGCCAAAATCGGCCAGCACGGCGCGCGGCTCGATCACAGCGCGCGAGCGGTAAGCCGCGCTTTTGTACCAAACCGGAGGCAGGCCCAGCACCGGCCAGGGGTAG
This sequence comes from Limnohabitans sp. Bal53, assembly GCF_003063355.1. Classification (GTDB taxonomy): domain Bacteria; phylum Pseudomonadota; class Gammaproteobacteria; order Burkholderiales; family Burkholderiaceae_C; genus Limnohabitans_A. The sequence goes on from NZ_NESH01000001.1 coordinate 791,235, forward strand.
CAGCTGCACAGGGTGCAGACCACCATGTTGTGGGTGTCGGGGGTGTTGGGCACGGCCACCATGTGCTCGCCCTGGCGGCCGGTGTAGTCCATCGAGGCGATCGCTGCGGTGGCGTCTTGGAGCAGCCAGTCTCTGAAAGTGGGGTCGGCCCATGCGCGGGCCACCACTTTGGCGCCGTTGTGTGGCCCGACATGCACCTCGTAGGTTTCGATGATGCGGTCCACGGCGGCGGGGTCCAGATAGCCTTTTTGCGTCAGCAGGGTTTCCAGAGCGCGCACGCGCAAGTCCATCTCGCCCAGGGTGCTGTGCGCGTGGTCATGTGCATGGTCGTGCGCGTGGGGGTGGTCAGCTGACATCGCGGTCTCCTTGTCAGGGTGTCTGGGGTGGCCCTGCATGGCCCGATTTGGCTGCACTGGAGTGGCCATTCATGGGCTACTGAAAGGGGTCTGCCCCCTTGTGGCCGGGGCTTTTGGAAGTGATCATAGCGCCGCATACAATGGCGGCTTCGCCCGCGGCGACACCTCAATGTCACCCGCACCAACCCGAATTTGACTTTCAGTGGAGTTTCCATGTTCATTTCTTCTGCTTTTGCCCAAACCGCCCCGGCCGCCGCGGGTGGCGACATGACATCCACCATGATGAGCATGCTGCCGTTGCTGCTGATGTTTGTGGTGCTGTATTTCGTCATGATCCGCCCCCAGATGAAAAAACAAAAAGAGCACCGCGCCATGATCGACGCACTGGCCAAGGGTGACGAAGTCGTGACCGCTGGTGGCTTCTTGGGCAAAGTCAGCAAGCTGGGTGACGCCTACGTGGGGATCGAGTTGGCCACAGGCGTGGAAGTGCAGATGCAGCGCAGCGCCGTGGTGCAAGTTCTGCCCAAAGGCACTTTGAAGTAATTCAACCGGTTTTTTCCTTCAAGGGGCCTTGGTTTTTCAAGGCCCCTGTTTTTCTTCCTGCAGGCGAGTCTTTATGAACCGTTACCCGGTCTGGAAATACGTGGTCATCGTGATCACTTTGTTGTTGGGCACGGTCTACACCCTGCCCAACTTCTTTGGTGAGGCGCCTGCGGTGCAGGTGTCTTCGGGCAAGGCCACTGTCAAAGTAGACACCTCGACCTTGCAAAAAACAGAGGAAGCGCTCAAAGCGGCCGGGGTCACCCCGCAAAATTTGGCACTCGAAGGCAGCTCCATTCGGGTTCGGCTCGACAGCACGGACGAGCAACTCAAAGCCAAGGACGCGATCGAAAAGGCCTTGATTCCGGACGCCAGCAACCCCTCTTTTGTGGTGGCGCTGAACCTGGTGACGCGTTCGCCCGCTTGGTTGACCTCGCTGAGCGCCGCACCCATGTACCTGGGCCTGGATTTGCGCGGCGGCGTGCATTTCATGCTGCAGGTGGACATGCAGGCGGCCTTGACGCAGCGCGTGGAAGCCTTGACTGGCGACCTGCGCACCGCCTTGCGTGAAAAAGACTTGCGTCACGGCGGCATCAGCCGCAATGGCCAAACGATTGAGGTCCGTCTGCGTGACGCCCAACAACTGCAAGCGGCACAAGACCTGATCACCGCCCAGTTTGCCGACCTGCAAAGCACCTCGCAGGCCGATGGCACCGAGTTCCGCCTGCTGGTCACGGTGAAGGCCGAATCAGCCCGCGCTGTGCAGGCGCAGGCGCTCAAGCAAAACATCACCACGCTGCACAACCGGATCAACGAACTGGGCGTGGCCGAGCCGGTGATTCAGCAGCAGGGCCTGGACCGCATCGTGGTGCAGTTGCCCGGCGTGCAGGACACGGCCAAGGCCAAGGACATCTTGGGCCGCACCGCCACCTTGGAAGTGCGCATGGTCGACGAGAGCACCGAGGCGCGCGCAGCCGAGCAAGCAGGCGGCATGGTGCCCTTTGGCACCGAGCGCTATCTGGAGCGCGACGGCCGCCCCTTGATCGTCAAGAAACAAGTGGTGCTCACTGGTGACAACCTGACCGACGCGCAGCCTGGCTTCGACAGCCAGACCCAAGAGCCCGTGGTCAACCTGACGCTGGACGGCAAGGGTGCGCGCATCTTCAAGGATGTGACACGCGACAACGTGGGCAAGCGCATGGCCATCCTCTTGTTCGAAAAGGGCAAGGGCGAAGTGGTCACGGCTCCGGTGATCCGCGCCGAAATCGGTGGCGGACGGGTACAGATTTCGGGCCGCATGACCACGGCCGAAGCCAACGACACCGCGCTGCTGCTGCGTGCCGGATCGCTGGCCGCGCCGATGGAGATCATCGAAGAGCGCACCATTGGCCCCAGCCTGGGTGCCGAGAACATTGCCAAGGGCTTCAACAGCGTGACTTGGGGTTTCCTGGTGATCGTGGCCTTCATGTGTGTTTATTACGCGATGTTTGGCGTGTTCTCCAGCTTGGCGCTGGGTTTCAACTTGCTGCTGCTGGTGGCGGTGCTGTCTTTGCTGCAGGCCACCCTCACGCTGCCGGGCATGGCCGCGATGGCGCTGGCACTGGGCATGGCGATTGACTCGAACGTGCTGATCAACGAGCGCATTCGGGAAGAACTGCGCAACGGTGCCAATCCACAGGCTGCCATCAATGTGGGTTATGACCGTGCTTGGTCCACGATTATGGATTCCAACATCACCACGCTGATCGCGGGTGTGGCCTTGTTGGCCTTTGGCTCCGGCCCGGTGCGCGGCTTTGCCGTGGTGCACTGCATCGGCATCTTGACCAGCATGTTCTCGTCGGTGTTCTTCTCGCGTGGCTTGGTCAATTTCTGGTATGGCCGCAAGAAAAAACTCAAGACCGTGTCCATCGGCACTGTTTGGCGTCCGGAAACGGAAACTGCGGTCAAAGCCGATTAAGGGGAACGGATCATGGAATTATTCAAAATCAAAAAAGACATTCGCTTCATGCGCCACGCGCTGGTGCTGAACGCGGTGTCCTTCATCACCTTTTTGTTGGCGGTGTTCTTCCTGTTCAGCAAAGGGCTGCACCTGTCGGTGGAGTTCACGGGCGGCACCGTCATGGAAGTCAGCTACAGCCAACCGGCCGATCTGCCCAAGGTGCGTGGCGTGATCTCGGGTCTGGGTTACAACGATGTGCAGGTGCAAAATTTTGGCTCGGCGCGTGAAGTGCTGATCCGCTTGCCGGTGCAAAAAGGTGTGACCACTGCCCAGCAAAGCGAAGCCGTGTTGAGCGCCCTGAAAGCCGCCAGCCCCGATGTGACGCTGCGCCGCACCGAGTTTGTGGGCCCGCAGGTGGGCAACGAGCTGGTGGAGGACGGCCTGATGGCGCTGGCCTTTGTGGTCATCGGCATCATGATTTACTTGGCCATCCGTTTCGAGTGGAAGTTTGCCGTCTCGGCCATCATCGCCAACTTGCACGATGTGATCATCATCTTGGGCTTTTTTGCCTTCTTCCAGTGGGAGTTTTCACTGGCGGTGCTGGCGGCGGTGCTGGCGGTGCTGGGGTATTCGGTCAACGAATCGGTGGTGATTTTTGACCGCATTCGCGAGAACTTCCGCCGCTACCGCAAGATGAACACGGTCGAGATCATCGACAACGCCATCACCTCCACCATCAGCCGCACCATCATCACCCATGGCTCGACCCAAATCATGGTCTTGTCCATGCTGCTGTTTGGTGGCGAAACGCTGTACTACTTCGCACTGGCTTTGACGATTGGCATTTGCTTTGGCATCTATTCGTCGGTATTCGTGGGTGCGGCCGTGGCCATGTGGCTGGGCATCAGCCGCGAAGACATGGTCAAGCCAGTCAAGAAAGACAACGACCCGGACGACGAAAACGCGGGCGCGGTGGTCTAAAAGCACCGCCAAGTTGACGCCACAAGCGGGCCATTGGCCCCGCTTTGCGCGCCAGCTGGCACGCAAAGCCAGTGTTCAGAGCTTGAGGTCCAGTGGCACCTGCGCGTCTGCGGCAGCTTTGGCCAAGAGACGGTCTTCAGCAGCGCGCTCGGCATAGCGATTGAAGCGCCAGGAGCTGCCCTCCATGGTGATGCGATGCCAAATGCTGCGCTTTTCACCGGGGCTCATCTCAATCCACAATTGCACCTCTTCAAAGCTGCGGCCGCAGCCTTTGCAGGTTTCGTCGCCTTGGCTGGTCGAGCAGATGGCAATACAGGGCGTGTCAGGGGTGGTGGCATACCAATCTTGCCAGGCCTCGGCCGCGGCCAATGGCAAGCTGAATTCATCGGCCAAGTCTTGCTTGTAATACACCATGAGCCCATACACCTCGGCCAGCGCACGCAGTGGCGGCGCGAGCGAGACGCCGTCCGGCGAAGGGCTCTTGGCGCGCCAATGGTTGATGGCGGCTTCGATGTCGGTGATGTGGATTCCGGCCATGGTGTGTTTTATGCAAGGAGGGCGATCATAGCCCCTGAACGCTGTTGGCGTGGCACGCCTGGGCAACAAGCCTAGCGCGACCCTGACGATGGCTGCTGCAGAGCACGCAACTGGGCCTGCACTTCGCGCAAGCGGGTGTCCACGATCGAGGCTTCGATGTGCTCGCCCGCCTGCAATCGGCTGCGCTTGGCCAGATCTTGCGCAGCCCGAAAGCGGTCCAGTGCGCCTTCCCAGTCGAGCCGGGCCACCTGCGCCTCGGCCTCGGCCCGTAAACCCGCCAGGGCCTGACCTTGCGCGGCCAGCAACCCCGCCAACAAGTTCCAGGCTTGGGCGTCATGGGGGGCGACAAACACCCGCTGGCGCAATTGCCTCGTGATCTCAGCCTGCAGCGCATGGCCGGGCAAACGCTGCACGGCTTGCGCAGCGGCCATCAGCTCTGGCCGCCCCCATTCCGCGACGGCCCCGCCGGGCAGCAGCTGCTGCAGTGCGGCTTCAAATCGGTCTTGCTTCATGGCCACTTCGGCCGCCAACAGGCGCAACCAACGCTCGACCGACAGCGCTGCAGGTGAAGAGACAGTTGGGTTGGATGACTTGTATGTGGGCACTGACTTTTTCACCAAATCTTGCAATTGATGAAGACTTTGTTCCGCAGCAAACATGTTTCTTTGCTGCAGATAGGCCAGCGTGCCCGCATAGAGCTTGCCCGCCCGTTGGGCCGGACCGTCTTGAGGCGAAGGCTGTTGCGCCTCTTGGGTCCAGGCCTTGAGCGCATCGGGGGTGTTTTGCGACAAAACCCGCGCGCGCGCCGCCATCAGCGCTTGGGCCATGTCGACGGCTGGGGCTGCGGCGGGCGTGTTCAGCTGCTGGCGGGCCTGCATGTCGGCGATGCGCTCGCTGGTCAGGGGGTGGCTGCGTAAATAAGGAAAAGCGCCACTGTCGTTCAAACCCGCGGCCTGTTGTAGCTTGCCAAACATGCGCACAAAGCCGCGGGGGTCGTAGCCTGCATCGACCAAAATGCCGTAACCCACGCGATCGGCTTCGCGCTCCATATCACGCGAGTAGCTCAGCTGGGACTGCACCGCCGCAGCCTGCCCGCCCACGATCAGGGCTTGGGCGCCTTGCGGACTTTTGCTGGCGGCCAAAGCCCCCAAAATCATGGCCCCCACCAACCAAGGCGTCATCCGGCCTTGCTCGCTGATGCCGCGCGCAATGTGGCGCTGGCTGACGTGGCTCAATTCGTGGGCCAGCACCGAAGCCAACTCGTCGTGCGACCCCACCACCGCAATCAGACCCAGGTGCACCCCCAAGTAGCCGCCCGGCAGGGCAAATGCGTTGACCGAACGGTCGCGCCCAAGCAGGATGCGCCAGGCAAAACGCTCTTGCAATTCGGCAGACAACTCGCCCCTGGCCGCTGCCGCCTGCACCAAAGGAGCCCACAACAGCTGGATGTACTCGTCAAGCACGGGGTCTTCGATGTAATCGGGGTCGCGGTAAAGTTCGCGGGCGATGCGGTCGCCCAGTTGCCGCTCGGCGCTGAGCGAAATGCTTTCACCATCGCCCAAGCCGGGTAAACCAACCGACTGCGCCTGTGCGAGCGGGCAGACCAGCGCAGCGACCAACAGGCCATGCCATAAGCGATCACGGTATTTGTGTTTCAAAGCTGTCCTTGCCAGGTTCAAGCCTCGTATGATGCCCTCTTCTTGTGAATTCTCTGTAAACCCTTTTGATGCTGACTTCCATGAGCCAGAACCACGCCACACTGACCCACTTTGATGCCCAAGGCCAGGCCCACATGGTCGATGTAGGGGGCAAGGCCAGCACACGGCGCGTGGCGGTGGCCACTGGCCGCATCGAGATGCTGCCGGCCACCTTGGCCTTGATCACCTCGGGCACCGCCAAAAAAGGCGATGTGCTGGGCATTGCCCGCATCGCGGGCATCCAAGGTGCCAAAAAAACCAGCGACCTGATCCCTTTGTGCCACCCGATTGCCCTGACGCGGGTGGCGGTGGATTTTGAAGTGCAAGAAGAGCTGTCATGTGTGGTGTGCACCGCCACCGCCGAAGTCAATGGCCAAACGGGCGTTGAAATGGAAGCCCTCACGGCCGTGCAGGCGGCCCTGCTCACCATTTACGACATGTGCAAAGCCGTGGACCGGGGCATGACCATCAACGGCGTCAAGCTGCTGGAAAAACATGGCGGCAAATCGGGCAGCTTTGTCGCTGCCGCCTGATGTGATGGTCTGCTGACCCGCCGCTCACCTCCACTCACAGTCAGGCCATGACGCCCTTGCATTTGCCAACGGCTTATTTGATCGCCGGTATTTTGTATTTGATCATGCCCTTGGTGGTGTGGCTGATGCTGCGCAAGCAACATGCGCTCAGCAACACGCTTTGGTACCTGGGTGGACTGTCTTTTGGCCTGAGTTTGATCTTGCTGGGCATGCGCGACAAATGGCCCGATGCACTCACGTACGGCTTTGCCGTTTGGTTGCTGGTGTTGGGGCCCTTGTTGCGCGCGTGTGCCTTGCGACACGAGTTACAAAAGCCCATCCATTTGACTTGGATGCTGATTCTGTCTGTGGCCTTCATCGCTTTGTACACGGTGTTCCATGCGGTGTTGAATGACGCCAGTCTGCGTTTCATGTGGTCATCTTTCGGGGCTGCGGCCGCATTTGCTTGGTTGGCCCTGTCGGCAAGAGCGCTCTACAAGCGCGACCTCAGCATCAGTGCTCAATGGATTTTTTATTTTTATTTCGCTTTGGCGGTGCTGTTGTGTTTGCGCGTAGTCAGTGTCCTGTTCGGTTGGTCCCAACCTACAGCCATGACCACCGACCTTTTGTCCTTTGTGTTGATCACATGTGCTGTGGTGACCTCCATTATTGGGAACATTGGCTTTTTGGGCGTGTTCATTGAACGGATGAACTCCGAGGCGCTCGAGTCCGCCAAAGTGCAGGCCCGTCAAGAAGAATCGGCACGCCTGAGCGAGCAAATCGCCCAGCTCGACCGACGTCGCAGTGTGGGCGAAATTGCGGCTTCTTTGGCGCACGAGTTGAGCCAGCCACTGACCAACATTTACCTGATTACCGACCGCATAGAGTTGTCCCTTCAGCAGATCCAAGACGAGTCACTGAACAAGTACTTTGCAGACCTCAACCGCAATACCCAGAAAGCGGGCGACATTCTGGGTCGCATACGCACCTTCATTCAGTCCAAGAACACGCGTTCTGAGCGCGTTGAACTCAGCCAGGTGATCACCGATGTGAGCGCGTTGATCCACGATCTGGCCTACAACGAATCGGTGGAACTGCAGGTCTCTTTGCCGCCTCAGACCTTGGCTGTCTGGGCCGATCCGGTTCAGCTGTCGCAAATTTTCATGAACTTGCTGCGCAACGCCATCCAGGCCACACAAGGGCAAGCATCACGGCAATTGCAAATCCGCGTCTGGCGAGAAGGGCCGATGGCGCACATCACCCTCACCGACAATGGACCGGGCTTGCCTGCTGAAGCCTTGAGCCAGGTGGGTACCGCTTTTTTCACCACAAAAAGTGATGGCTTGGGTGTGGGCTTGTCCATTTCCAAATCGATTGCCCAGCAGCATGGTGGCAGCTTGAGCATTGGCAACAGCCCCTCGGGCGGTGCCGTGGTCGAATTGCAGCTGCCGGTGGTGGACTGAAGGTTCAATGGATGGCGTGGGCCTTGCGCCGACAAGAATCTGAGTCCAGTCTCAATCTAAGAGATCGTCACCCAGACCATCGCCTTTGACCACTCGCCGCACCACTTCGGCGTTGAAGCCCCGGGTGATCAGAAAACGCATTTGCTTGGCGCGCGCCTGTGGGTCTTGCGCGGGCGCAGCGAACTTCTTGCGCCAGACCTCTTGCGCCCGGCTCAGTTCGGTGTCTTTGAGCTGCTCCAAGGCCTCGGCCACCGCCTCGCCTGACAAGCCCTTGGTGGCCAGTTCTTGTTTGATTCGCGCACTGCCGAGTTTGCCAGCACGGCGGTTGACCAAAGAGTCCACCGCCCGGCCGTCATTGATGAAGTCCCGTGCTTGCAGCTCATCGAGGGCTTTGGCCAGCTCGCCAGGCACTTCTTCGTGTGCGGCCAATTTGCGCTCCAGCTCAGCACGCGAGTACTCTCGTTGGCTCAAAAGCCGCAGGGCACGGCCTTTGAGCGTGGGCTGAAAGCCGGGCTTGTTCAAAATCAATCGCCTTTGGGTTCTGCAATCGCCGATTCGAGCAAGCGAATGCCCAGCGATTCACGCACTTTGTTTTCGATCTCGCGGGCCAAAGCTGGGTTCTCGCGCAAAAACTCGCGGGCATTGTCGCGGCCTTGGCCGATTTTCTCGCCCTGGTAGGCGTACCAAGCACCCGATTTGTCGACGATTTTGGCGGTCACGCCCATGTCGATCACCTCGCCTTCGCGGCTGATGCCCTCGCCAAACAGAATGTCGAACTCGGCCGTCTTGAAGGGCGGGGCGACTTTGTTTTTGACCACTTTGACTTTGGTCTCGTTGCCGATCGCGTCGTCGCCCTTTTTGATGGTGCCGGTGCGGCGGATATCGAGGCGCACAGAAGCGTAGAACTTGAGCGCGTTGCCGCCGGTGGTGGTCTCGGGGCTGCCGAACATCACGCCGATCTTCATACGGATCTGGTTGATGAAGATGACAGTGCAGTTGGTCTTTTTGATGGTGGCGGTCAGCTTGCGCAGGGCCTGGCTCATCAAACGCGCTTGCAGGCCGGGCAGGCTGTCGCCCATGTCGCCTTCAATTTCGGCCTTGGGCGTGAGCGCCGCGACCGAGTCGATGACGACCAGGTCCACCGCGCCGGAGCGCACCAAGCTGTCCACGATTTCCAAGGCCTGCTCGCCGGTGTCAGGCTGGCTGACCAGCAGCTCTTGCAGGTTGACGCCCAGGTTTTGGGCGTATTGCACGTCCAAAGCGTGCTCGGCGTCCACAAAGGCGCAGGTGCCGCCCAGGCGCTGCATTTCAGAGATGACTTGCAGGGTGAGCGTGGTTTTGCCGGAAGACTCGGGGCCATAGATCTCGATCACGCGGCCACGGGGCAAGCCGCCCACACCCAAAGCGATGTCCAGGCCCAAAGAGCCGGTAGAAACCACCTGGATGTCCGCGATCACCTCGCCTTCACCCAAGCGCATGATGGTGCCTTTGCCGAATTGTTTTTCAATCTGGGCCAGGGCGGCTTGCAGGGCTTTGGACTTTTCGGTGTTGTCGTCGCTCATGGGAATCTCCTTGAATATCAATGGGTTGGGGCACCGGGCTCAGCAGTGATGCGCTGTTTACTGGATGCGCAAACAGTACTGTAAACGAACTGTACAAAGCTTTAAAGCAAATTTTTGGTCAGTTTGCCTTATCATTTAACCATGTCAGAAAACACCCATTTCAGCGCTCCGGGCAACCCCAACTTGCAAGACGATCGCTGGCGCGAAACCCACCTGGGCCGCTTGCTGGGCCACGCCATGCGGCGGTTTGATGAACGCGTGTTGCACCTGATGGCGGGCAACGAGGGCGTGCCCCTGGCCTTGGCCAATCTGGCCGCGCGCGACCAGATCAGCGCCGCGCATGTGCACATCACTCGCCACTTGGCCTTGGAGGGCTCGCGCCTGACCGACCTGGCGCGTGCTGCAGGCATGAGCAAACAGGCCATGGGCGACCTGGTGGGCCAATGCGCCGCTTGGGGCCTGGTGCAGCGCGAGGCCGACCCGCTGGACGCCCGCGCCCGGCGCGTGGTGTTCACGCCCGTGGGTCTGGCCTGGCTGCAAGCCTTCAAGGACGCCGTGGCCCAAGCCGAGGCTGAGTTTCGCGAGGCAGTGGGCAAAGATGTGGCCACCGTAGTGGCCTTGGGGCTGGAGGCTTATGCCAATTGAGCTGGCGGCATCAGGCAAAACGCAGAACCATGCGCCAGAAGCCCAATCTGCCCATAACAAGTGCTTGCAGACACTAGAATCGACAAAGATCACAAACTTGTGCCCCCGAGAACCCCCCAAAAACAACAGGAGACAGCCATGCGCATTCTGATAGCCGAAGATGACCAGGTGCTTGCCGATGGTTTGTTGCGCACCTTGCGCAGCGCGGGGGCGGCCGTGGACCATGTGGCCAGCGGCAGCGAGGCCGATGCGGCACTGATGACGAACAACGAGTTCGATTTGCTGATCCTGGACCTGGGCCTGCCCCGAATGCATGGCCTGGATGTACTCAAGCGCTTGCGCGCTCGGGGCTCCACGTTGCCCGTGCTGATCCTGACAGCGGCCGACAGCGTGGAAGAGCGCGTCAAAGGCCTGGACTACGGCGCAGACGATTACATGGCCAAACCCTTTAGCCTGCAAGAACTCGAAGCCCGTGTGCGCGCCCTCACCCGCCGTGGCATGGGTGGAGCGACTTCGCAAATCAAGCATGGCCCGTTGATCTACGACCAGTCCGGTCGTGTGGCCACGATCGACGGCAAGATGGTCGAGCTGTCGGCCCGCGAGCTGGGCTTGCTGGAGGTGCTGCTGCAACGCGCGGGTCGCCTGGTCAGCAAAGACCAACTGGTCGAGCGCCTGTGCGAATGGGGCGAAGAGGTCAGCAACAACGCGATCGAGGTGTACATCCACCGCCTGCGCAAGAAAATCGAAAAAGGCCCCATCCGCATCGCCACCGTGCGGGGTCTGGGTTATTGCCTCGAGAAAATCCCGGGCTGAGGGCGCGCCTGGCATGCGGCAGTCCCCTTAAGCCATGCAATCCAAGGGCTGAACCATGCGGATTTTCAAGCGCGAACAACGCTCGCTGTTTGGCGAAATTCTGGACTGGATGCTCACGCCACTGCTCTTGCTGTGGCCCATCAGTCTGGCGCTGACTTGGTTGGTTGCACAGGGCTTGGCCAACAAGCCTTTTGATCGGGCACTTGTCTACAACGTGCAGGCGCTGGCCCAACAGGTCAGGCTGGGGGCCGATAAACGTGTGGAGTTCAGCCTGCCGCAACCGGCCAGTGAACTGCTGCGCGCCGACGAAACCGATCTGGTCTATTACCAAGTCACCGGTAACTTGGGCGAGCACCTGAGTGGCGACCGCGAACTGCCCTTACCCAAACCGAATGAGCCCAAGGGCAGCAGCTACGAGGTGCACATCCGCGACGATGAAATGCGTGGCCTGGAAGTGCGGGTGGCCTTCACCTGGATACGGCTCGATTCCGACGGCAAGCGCCCGGCTTTGGTGCAGGTGGCCGAAACCCGCGAAAAGCGCTCGGTGCTGGCCGCTGAAATCATCAAGGGCGTGATGCTGCCCCAGTTCGCCTTGCTGCCGCTGGCGGTGTTGCTGGTTTGGCTCGCCTTGGTGCGTGGCATCAAACCTTTGTCGCAACTGGAAGAGCGCATCCGAGAGCGCAAGCCCGATGACCTGAGCCCTTTGGACGACAAAGCGGTCCCCATGGAAGTGGCCCCTTTGGTGGTCTCGGTGAACGACTTGCTCGAACGCCTGAAGGACTCCATCGTCACGCAAAAACGCTTTTTGGCGGATGCCGCGCACCAGCTCAAAACGCCTTTGGCGGGCTTGCGCATGCAGGCTGACCTCGCGCAGCGTTCAGGCTCCAGCGAAGAAGATCTAAAAAAATCTCTGCAGCAAATTGGCCGCGCCAGTGTGCAAGCCACACACACCGTCAACCAGCTGCTGTCACTGGCACGCGCCGAGGGTGGTGGGGCCAACTTGCCCTTGCAATCGTGCGACATGGTGAGTTTGGCCAGCGAGGTGTTGCAAGACTGCCTGCCCCGCGCCATGGACAAAGGGCTGGACTTGGGTTTTGAGGGGGTGACAGCAGGCACACCTGGGGCCCAGGTGCAGGGCAATTCCACACTGCTCAAGGAGATGCTGCGCAACTTGGTGGAAAACGCCATCCACTACACGCCCAGCCCACCCGAAAGGCAAGGCGTGATCACCTTGCGGGTGTTGGTAGACCCGTACAGCCGAGCCTTGGTGATCCAGGTGGAAGACAACGGCCCCGGCATTCCCCTGCCCGAGCGTGAGCTGGTGTTTCAGCCCTTTTACCGCGCCCTGGGCACCAACGTGGACGGCTCCGGGCTGGGCTTGCCCATCGTCAAGGAAATTGCCCAGCAGCACGGGGCCACCGTCAGCATCGACGCCGCCCATCCAGGCCAGACGCCACCCGGGGCCTGCTTCACTTTGCGCTTTGGGGTGAGCTGAGTCACATCGCACCCAGCTTTCGCTCAAAAGCCTCAAGCCAAGGCGGCAAAACACCGCCCTTGGACAGCCCACCACTTGTAAGCGCCCACCCTGGGGGCGATAGACCTTCGATCAGGCCGGCGCGCTCATGTTCAGCTGCAAGCGCTCGCGGGCCATCACGCGGGCCACGGCGGGCTCAGCAGCCACCTTCTGCACAAAGTCCCACAAGACGGGATGCGCCTCAGGCGCAATGCCTGCGATGGTGCCCCATCGGGTGAGCGTGAGGCTGTAGGCGTCAAGCGGGCCAAAGCGCTCACCACTGAGCCAAGGCTGGCCTTGGGCTTCAGCAGCTTGGACCAAGCCTTGCAACTCGCCCAACATGCTGCGAAACAGCTGTGTGTTGTAAGGCTTGAGCGCCGCTTGAACTTCAGGCTGGTCCGAGAACTTTTGCGGCATGAAGATGTGCGTGAAGGTCGGGTGCACCGTGTTGTTCATCCAGGCCAAGGTGGACAAGGCTTGGGCGCGGGCCATGGGATCGGTGGGCAAGAAACCCATCTGCGGGAAGATTTGATCAAGGTGCAGCACGATGGCCACAATTTGCGTGATCGGCTGCCCCGCATTGACCAACACAGGCACCTGAGCGCGCGGGTTGATGGCCTGGTATTCGGCGCTGTTTTGTTCACCCTTGTGCAGCTTGACCATGCTGGGCTCGAACTCGGCACCACTCATCTCCAGCAGCACATGGGGCACAAAGGAGCAAGCTCCGGGGGCAAAGTAAAGTTTCAAACTCATGGGAATCATCTCCGTGGCAAAGCAATCATCGCGGTGCAGCGGGCGGGGCTGCTGGGGCGGGTGCGGGCAAGGCCGGGACCGGGATGGTGGCAGTCGGGGCACTCGGGGCACTCGCATCTTGGGGTACTGCACTGGCTGGGTCGCTGGCCTCCACGGCGGGTGACTCGGCCGTGCTGGCAGTCGGCGGGATGACCACGAATTTCAGGGCTTCGGGGCGCACCTGCTGCTGCAAGCGTTCGGGTTCGCGCTCTTGGTTGGGGCCATGGCCCCAGCGAGCAAAAGCATCCCATTGCCAGGCCAACACAGCGGCATTGAGCACCAGCAAAAGTGCCAACCAGTATTTCAACATCTTGCAGGGTTCCGTCAGGTCTTGGGGCGTACGCTGATCTCGGCGCTGTGGATGTCCTGAACGCCAAGCTCGGTCTGCAATCGTAACGCACCCCCGGGGCCCACCCCCAGCGACACGCCTTGTTGGCCATCGCTGGTGTGTACAGCACGGCTTTGCAGCACGTCACGCGCTGCAAAACGGCTTTGCAACGGCGCAAAACCCTGGGCTTCAAAAGCCTTCAAGGTTTGGATGAGGGGCCATGCCACACGCGCCAAAGCAGCGGGTGCCGTGAGCTCAGGCAGCAACTCGGTCAGGGCCGCTGGCGGCGTGTTCAGCCCGTCTGCGGCTCGGGGGCGGATGTTCAGGCCCACGCCCACCACCACCTGGCTGCGTCCGCCCATGCTGGCCGCCTCGACCAAGATGCCGCCGAGCTTGCGGTCCTGAAACCACAAATCGTTGGGCCACTTCAGGCCCACATCGGGATGCAGGCTCTCGGCCAAGCTCAGGCCCACGGCCAGCGACAGACCCGACCAGTCTTGCGGCGCCAACGGGAGACTGAGCGAGAAAGTGAGCGAGTCGCCGGGCTGGCTTTGCCAGACGCGCCCCATGCGGCCGCGTCCTGCGGTTTGACGCTCAGCCACCAACAAGGTCGGCTCATGCTGGCCTGCGCGGGCGCGACGCATGAGCTCACTGTTGCTCGAATCGATCTCGGGCAGCACCTCGACGGTGAAGTCGGGCAACAAGGGGTAGACCTGCTCCCAGATCGTTTCAGCGGGCCAACGGGTCATGGGTGAATACATCCTTGCAAGCGTCACAGGGGTGGGCGTCCGTCTCGGTGGACTTGGGTCTCGGTGGACTTGGTTCTTTGTGGGAGCGGTCTCTGACCGCGATCAACGTCACTTCACAATCGATCGCGGTCAGAGACCGCTCCTACAGAAAATCGCAGCGCCTCCCCGGTGGGTCTTATTTTTTCTGGCCAGGAATTTTGGGCGTGGCCGGGCGGCGCTTGGGGGCCAGCAAGGTGCCCCGGCAATTGTCACTGCCGCACCAGCAAGGGTATTCGGCCTTGAGCTTCTTGGTGTAGGGCTCGTCGATGATCAGGCCGTAGTCGTAATTGAGTTCTTCACCAGCGGCAATGTTGCGAATGGCTTTGATGAAGATGCGGTCATTGTCTTCATCGGCTTCGCAGTTGGGGTCGCAGCTGTGGTTGATCCAGCGCGAAGAGTTACCGCCGTACAAGGCGTCGATCACCCGGTCTTCGTTCACATGAAAGTAAAACGTGTGGTTCGGATCTTCCGGGTCGTGCGGGTGGCGGTCTTGCGCCTCGTCCCAGCTGATGACCTCACCCACGTATTCGATCAGGGTCTCGCCTTCGGCGATGTCCTGCAGCGCAAACACACCCTTGCCGTGCACGCCAGAGCGGCGCACCTGAATGCGTTTACCGGATGCGCTGGGTTTGGCGCGGCTGGGGGATGAAACTGGTGTTTTGGCCACGGCGTTAAAAATTTGTTATGGTGAATTCATGTGGGCGTGCGCGTGAGCGTGTGCCCGGGCGCGTGCGCACACGCGAGACAACGGATTGTAATGACATGAAAACCTTGGTAATTGCAGAGAAGCCTTCAGTGGCTCAAGACATCGTCAAAGCCTTGACCCCGACCTCGGGAAAGTTCGAAAAACACGACGACCATTTTGAAAACGACAAATACGTGGTGACCAGCGCGGTGGGCCACCTGGTGGAGATCCAGGCCCCCGAGCAATACGACGTGAAACGCGGCAAGTGGAGCTTTGCCAACCTGCCCGTGATCCCGCCGCACTTTGACTTGAAGCCCGTGGACAAAACCAAGAGCCGCTTGACGGCCGTGGTCAGGCAAGCCAAGCGCAAGGACGTGAACGCCCTCATCAACGCCTGTGACGCGGGCCGCGAGGGGGAATTGATCTTCCGCCTGATCGAGCAGTACGCCGGTGGCACCAAGTCGCTGGACAAACCCGTGCAGCGCTTGTGGCTGCAGTCCATGACGCCGCAAGCCATTCGCGATGGCTTTGACAACCTGCGCACCAACACCCAGATGCAGGGCCTGGCCGACGCGGCCCGCAGCCGATCCGAGGCCGATTGGCTGGTGGGCATCAACGGCACGCGCGCCATGACCGCCTTCAACTCACGCGATGGGGGCTTCTTCTTGACCACCGTGGGTCGGGTGCAAACCCCCACGCTGGCCGTGGTGGTGGAGCGCGAAGAGCAGATTCGCAAGTTCATCAGCCGCGATTACTGGGAAATCCACGCCGAGTTCGGCGCTGCTGCCGGCACCTACCCCGGCAAATGGTTCGACCCCGCCTGGAAAAAAGAAGAAGACGCCGAAAAGAAAGCCGACCGCAAATGGACCGCTGCCGAAGCCCAAGCCATCGTCGACGCGGTGCGTGGAAAAACGGCCAGCGTGACCGAAGAAGCCACGCCCACCACGCAAGCGAGCCCCGGCCTGTTTGACTTGACCAGCCTGCAGCGCGAAGCCAACGGCAAGTTCGGCTTTTCGGCCAAAACCACGCTGGCCCTGGCCCAAAGCCTGTACGAGCGACACAAGGCCCTGACCTACCCGCGTACCGATTCGCGCCACCTGCCCGAAGACTATGTGCCTGTGGCCAAGCAGACCTTTGAAATGCTGGCCGACAGCGGCATGCGCCACCTGGCCCCGCACGCGCTCACGGCCTTGAACAACAACTACGTGCGCAAGATCCCGCGCGTGTTCGACAACAAAAAAGTGTCGGACCACTTCGCCATCATCCCCACGCTGCAAGCGCCCAGCGGCTTGTCCGAGGCCGAGCAAAAGCTGTACGACTTGGTGGTGCGCCGCTTCATGGCGGTGTTCTTCCCCAGCGCCGAATACCAAGTGACCACCCGCATCAGCGTGGCCGCAGGCCACAGTTTCAAGACCGTAGGCAAAGTCTTGGTCAAACCCGGTTGGTTGGCGATTTATGGCAAAGAAGCAGCCAATGAGGTGGAAGACGCCAAAGACGGCGACAAGGGCCAGAACCTGGTGCCGGTGCAGCCAGGCGAGATGGTTGGCGTGGAGTCGGTCGAGGCCAAGGGCCTGAAAACCCGCCCGCCCGCCCGCTATTCAGAAGCCACATTGCTGGGCGCCATGGAAGGCGCAGGCAAATTGGTGGACGACGACGAGCTGCGCGAAGCGATGCAGGAAAAAGGTCTGGGCACACCTGCCACCCGCGCGGCCATCATCGAAGGTCTGCTGAACGAAAAATACATGCTGCGCGAAGGCCGCGAGATCATCCCCACGGCCAAGGCTTTCCAGCTCATGACGCTGCTGCGCGGCTTGCAGGTGGAAGAACTCTCTCGCCCCGAACTCACGGGCGAATGGGAATACAAGCTCGCGCAAATGGAACAAGGCAAACTGAGCCGCGCCACCTTCATGGCCGAGATCGCGGCCATGACAGAGCACATCGTCAAAAAAGCCAAAGAGTACGACCGCGACACCGTGCCGGGCGACTACGCCACGCTCAGCACCCCCTGCCCCAATTGCGGCGGCGTCGTGAAAGAAAACTACCGCCGCTACACCTGCGCGGGCGCTGACGGCGCCAGCGACGGCTGTGGCTTCTCGTTTGGCAAGTCTCCTGCGGGCCGCACCTTTGAACAAGCCGAGGTCGAGCAGTTCATGCGTGACAAAAAAATTGGCCCGCTGGAAGGCTTCCGCTCCAAGGCCGGTTGGCCCTTCGTGGCCGAGATGGCGCTCAAGTACAACGAAGAAGAAAAGAACTGGAAGCTCGAGTTCGACTTCGGTGACGAAAAAAAGAACGAAGAAAGTGGCGAGATCGTCGAGTTCAGCGACGAGGCCTTGGGCGCTTGCCCCAAGTGCGGCAGCCCGGTGCACGAGCATGGCAGCAACTACGTCTGTAGCAAAGCCGTACCGACGAACGAACAACCCACACCGAGTTGCGACTTCAAGACCGGCAAACTCATCTTGCAGCAACCGGTGGAGCGTGAGCAGGTCGTCAAACTGTTGACCAGCGGCAAAACCGATGTACTCGACAAGTTCGTCAGCAACCGCACCCGCCGCAGCTTCAAGGCCATGCTGGCCTGGAACCCTGAAGAGGGCAAGGTGACGTTCGAGTTCGAACCCCGTGAAGGCGGCAAGAAATACCCGCCGCGCAAGACAGCGGCCACCAAGACGCCGTTTGGCAAAGCGGCCGCCAAAAAGACCACGGCCAAAACAGCCAAAGCGCCTGCCGCCAAAAAAGCGGCCAAACCTGCAGCAGAAAAAGCCCCGCGCAAAGCTGCCGTGGGCACCCTCAAACCCAGCCCGGCCTTGATGGCTGTGATTGGCGATGGCACGTATGCCCGCACCGAGGTCGTGAAAAAAATCTGGGACTACATCAAGGCCAATAACCTGCAAGACCAGGCAGACAAACGCTCCATCAAGGCCGACGGCAAACTGCAAGCGGTGTTTGGCAAGGACAGCGCCACCATGTTCGAGCTGGCCGGCATCATCGGCAAGCACTTGAGCTGAGACTGCAACCACGAACACAAAAAACGCCACGCCATTCGTGGCGTTTTTTGTGGGCCATGCGCAGGCCGCTCAAACCCTCAAGGCGCGTGCAGCACCAGCTTCACAGGCAAAGCGTCCAGCAGGGGCTTGAGGGCCGTCCAAGCATCGGCAGGCGTGGCGCGGGCGTCCACCGCCACCGGTGCATCGCCAGCCGCTTGCACCTGCGGCCATTGCACGGGTTCGAGCTGCAAGGGCGCTAAGGTGTTGTGGATCAGTCGTTGCACCACGGCCGCTGTGGCCAAGGTGCGCAATTCGGGTTTGTAAATTTTGCCGACGTTGGTCACCGGCATGCGGTCCAGCACCGTGATGGACTTGGGTTGGGCAGGCGCTTCGTCGACCCGCTCGGCCGTGAAAGCGAGCAACTCGGCTTCGGTCACATGACGGCCCGGTTTGAGGGTGGCAAAAGCCACTGGCAACTCACCCGCATAGGCATCGGGCGCACCCACGGCAGCGCACAAGTCCACCGCTGGGTGCGCACCCAGCGCGTCTTCAATCACTTTGGGGTCAATGTTGTGGCCGCTGCGGATGATCAGGTCCTTGGCCCGGCCCGACAGGTGCAGACGGCCTTGCGTGTCGATGAAGCCCACATCACCCGTGATGAGCCAGCCGTCGGGCGTGAAACTGCGCGCTGTCTCTGCGGCATCCAGATAGCCGGAAAACAAATTAGGCCCTTGGTACAGCACCATGCCTTTTTCGCCTGCGGGCAGGGTTTGCGTTGTGGCCTGGTCATCGCTGTTCAGCGCCACGATGCGCACACGCGCATGCGGCAGTGGCCAACCCACGCAGCCTGCAGGTGCACTCAGGCCCGGCGGGGCCACGGTGCTCAGGCCAGCGGTTTCGGTCATGCCCAGGCTTTCGTTGATCTGCAGGCCCAAGGTTTGTTCAAAGCGTTGCGCCAATTCGGGCGGCAGCGGTGCTGCGCCCGTGCGTACCGAGCGCATGCGCGAGATGTTGGCCCCGTTCAGGGATACACCTGCCAAGGCCGCCAGCACCGTCGGCACACCCGACATGAGCGTGCAGCCGTGGTGCTCGGCCAAGCGCCAGTAGTTCTGCACCACCTCGCGGTTGCGAAACAGGCTGGACGTGGGAATGATCACATGCATGCCGATGGCCAGTGAACACAGCGCCCCAGGCAGCACGCCCGCCACATGGAACAGCGGGTAACCGTTGATCGTGACGTCGGTGCTTTGAAAGCCCTGCATCTGCGCGTTGGCCCAGGCGGTGAAGACCTGCGCACCATGGCTGTGGCGGGCCAGCTTGGGCGCACCGGTGGTGCCGCCGGTGTGAAAGTAAGCCGCGATGTCATGCGGGTGAAACACACGGCCGCTGATGAGCCGATCACCGACTTGCACAGCACGTGCAGCGTGAAAGTCTTGCACGCCCGCCGGCAGCACATCGGCTGCAGGCAGCGGGCCACCATCGGGATGAACCAGCAGCACGGTGTGCAAAGCGGGGCATTGGGCTTGAAGGCGCAGGGCTTTGGTGCGCAGTTGGCTGTCGTCGTCCACCCCGTGGGCGATCAGCACTTGTGCACCGCTGGCCTGCAACAAAGACACCAGCTTGTCCTCGCTCAGCAGCGGGTTGAGCGGCTGCACAATGCCCGCCGCCTCGCCACCCCACAGGGCCAAGTGGTAGGCCAGTCCGCCGGGCAACAGAACGGCTGCCACGTCTTGTGGGCCCAGTTGCAGGCTGTGCAACAAATTGGCCGTCTGGTGAATGCCTTGCAACAAGCTGCGGTAGGTCCAGGTGGTGGACGCGCCACCGGGCTGGCCCGTGTGCAAAAAAGTCAGCGCAGGTCGCTCGGCATGAACCTGGGCGCTGGCGCGGATCAGGTCATAGGTGCTGGCCCAAGGCATGGCCTCGTCCATCGATGTGGCCTCGATGCGGTGAACGTCTGCGAGGGATTGAACGGGAGATGAAACGGTCAGGTGCATGCACCATGTTAGCCAGGGTTTGCAGGTCTCAAGGCTGCTCAGGCGACACCATGGTCTGGCCATTTCTTCCAAAATAGGCTTTTCTTTCACCACACCGCAGAGACTCACATGCAACACATCGGATTTATCGGCGCTTCGGGTTTGATGGGCCATGGCATGGCCAAGAACCTCCGGGCCAAGGGTTTTGACTTGTCGATTTCGGTGCACCAGCGCACCGCGCCCGTGCAGGACCTGCTCGCTGCTGGAGCGCGACAAGTCAGCGCCTACGCCGACCTGGCGGCCTGCGATGCGGTGATCATTTGCGTGACCGGCTCGCCCCAGGTCGAGGCGGTGGTGGCTGGACCAGGCGGTTTGCTGTCCAAGGCACGCGCGGGCCTGATCGTCATCGACACCTCCACCAGCGAGCCCGAATCCACCCGACGCCTGGCCGCGCTGTGTGCCGCGCAGGGCGTGATTTATGTGGACGCGCCGCTCACACGCACGCCCATCGAGGCCGAGGCGGGCAAGCTCAACTCCATGGTGGGGGCGTCACCCGAGGTGTTCGCGCGCATCGAGCCTGTGATTCGCGCTTACAGCGAAAACGTGTTCCATGTGGGCGAGATGGGCTCGGGCCACGTCGTCAAGCTGCTCAACAACTTTGTGGCACAAGCCATTTGCACCGCCACAGCAGAGGCCTTTGCGGTGGGGGCCAAGGCGGGCGTGGACCTGGACAAAGTGGTGCAGGTCATCTCGGCCGGCGGGGTCAACTCAGGGCTGTTCCAGCTGATGAGCAAAACCCTGCAGGGCGACTATGGCGCGATGAAATTCGAGTTGAACAACGCGGCCAAGGATTTGCGCTACTACTCGCACCTGACCGAGAGCATGAAGGTGCCCTCCATCATTGGCACCAGCGTGCACCAAGCCCTGAACACCGCCGTGGCTTTGGGCTATGGCAGCGAAATGGTGCCTTCGCTGGTCAAGGCGCAGGCCCAGCTCAACCAGGTCACGATCGTCAAGGCTTGAGGGTTTGAAGGGCTTGGGCCACTTCGGCTGCTATGGGCCGCTGACGCGGCTGCTCTGACAAGCAGTCAAGGGCCAGTGCTTGCATGGCCTGGACTGCTGGGTGTTGTGCATGTGCCGGCACCGCAGCGCCCAACTCTTGCAGCAAACAGCCCAAGGCCCGCACCTCCAGCGCCAGCAGGCTTTGGCGAAGTTCGGGCTGGGCAGTCGGCAGCCGCGTGGCCGCGCCAAAGTCACCCAAGCGGGTCAGGCCATGCACAGGGTCGATCAAGATGTTGTGTGCGTACAGGTCGCCGTGCATCACGCCCCGCTGGTGCAGGTGTGCCACGGCACCGGCCACATCACTGGCGATGCCCAAGGCCAAAGTGACTGAGAGCTGAAAGTCCGGCGGGTACACGTCCCGGGTGCAGCTCTCTAAGCTGGGCGGCCCTGCCAGATTGATGTGCGCCGCAGGAATCAGCGGCATGAGCAAACCCTGAGCTTGCGCGGGGTGACCTGTGAGTCGCGCCACAGGCGTGGTGAGCACCGGGTGCTGCCCGGCTGCCAAGCAAGCGGCCAGTTCGTCTTCGGGCAGGCCGTCGCTGGTCACCTCGCCTTTGAATAATTTGAGTGCCAAAGGCTGCGGCCAATCTTTGGCGTGCACTTGGTAAATGTGGCCCGAAGCGCCTTCACCCAGCAATGGGCCGTACGTCAAATCGTGCCAAGCCATACCCGGCAGCTCGGAAACAGCCGGACCAACCCAGCCCATGGCATTACCCGCCAGCGCCAGCCAGGACAGGCGCGGCAGTTCCGTGAGCCAAGCGGGCACCGTGGTCAAGCGGTTGGCCGAAACGCGCAGCAATTCCAGACGGTGCGCGCGCTGCAGGCTTTCTGGCAAGGCCTGCAGCCGGTTGCCTGCCAGCATCAGCTTTTGCAAAGCCGGGCGTTGGCCCAGTTCAGAGGGCAAGCGGTGGATCGCGTTGTTGGTGAGCGTGAGCCAGCGCAAAACGTGCGGCAGCGCGGCGGCGGGCACTTCTGCAATTCGGTTGGCTTTGAAGCCGACCATTTGCAAAGCCGGGCAGTCGCCCAGCACTTCGGGCAGCACCTCAAAGTCGTTGTCTGAGGCAAACAAGACCTGCAGCTTGTGCAGGCGTGTCAGCTGGTGCGGCAATTCTCGCAAGCGGTTGCCACTGAGGTTGAGCACCTCCAGCGTGTCGGCCAACTCAAAAATCTCTTGCGGCAGTTCGGTCAGGCCACAAGACAGATCGAGGCGGCGCGTGCCCGCCAGAGCGCCGCTGCGCAATTGTTCCAGGGTGTGCATGGTTATCCATCAGCCAATGAAAACGCCCATGAAAAGCATGGGCGTTTTCTGTCGATTGTCGGTCATGGCGCAGTGACTTGACCCACGCCCTTGCACACGAACGGGTGGGCTTATGCCTGGCCCACCACCCGTGCCATCTCGAGGCACTTGTTTGAGTAGCCCCACTCGTTGTCGTACCAGGCCATTACCTTGATGAAGGTGCTGTCCAGCGCCATGCCCGCTTCGGCATCGAACACACTCGTGCACACCTCGCCACGGAAATCGGTCGACACCACCTTGGCTTCGGTGTAACCCAACACGCCCTTGAGTGCCCCTTGGCTTTGCGCCTTCATCTCGGCGCAGATTTCGGCATAGGTGGCCGGGTGGTTGAGCTCGGCCGTCAAATCAACCAAGGACACATCGCTGGTGGGCACACGCACCGCCACACCCGTCAATCGGCCTTTGATTTCAGGAATCACCACGCCCACGGCTTTGGCCGCGCCGGTGCTGCTGGGGATGATGTTTTCCAGAATGCCACGTCCGCCGCGCCAGTCCTTGTTGCTCGGGCCGTCCACGGTTTTTTGGGTGGCGGTGGTGGCGTGCACGGTGGTCATCAGGCCACGCTTGATGCCCCATTTGTCGTTCAGCACTTTGGTGATGGGGGCCAGCGCGTTGGTGGTGCAGCTGGCGTTGCTGATGATCGCTTGTCCGGCATAGGACGCGTGGTTCACGCCGTACACAAACATGGGTGTGTCGTCTTTCGACGGCGCAGACATCACGACTTTTTTGGTACCGGCTGCCAGGTGTTTGCCTGCACTGTCCTTGTCCAGAAACAAGCCGGTGGCTTCGATCACCACGTCCGCGCCCACCTCGTTCCACTTGAGGTTGGCCGGGTCGCGCTCTTGCGTGAGGCGGATGCGTTGGCCGTTCACGATCAAGGTGCTGCCCTCGACCGACAAGGTGCCCTGAAAACGGCCATGCACGCTGTCGTACTCCAGCATGTAGGCCAGGTACTCGGGCTCGAGCAAGTCGTTGATGCCGACAATCTGGACATCCTTGAAGTTCTGGACTGCAGCACGCAGCACCATGCGGCCGATGCGGCCAAATCCGTTGATGCCGATTTTGAGGGTCATGGGGGTCTCACTTTCATTGGGTTTATGGGCGGCAGCTTCCTGAAATGGGCAGCCCTGCATGTAACCATGCTACGCGAAATCATGAAACTTTGTTACAAAATCTGTCTGGCGTGTTGGATTGTTTTGGTTTTGTAACCTCGGTCAGCATGAAGAAGATGGGTTTTCAGACAGGCGTAAAAAAACCCCTCAAGAGGGGTTTTTGCACAGAGCCAAGAAAAATTACTTCTTGACGCAAGCTGGGTTTTTCTCGTTTTCTTTTTTCGAGCAGTCGACTTTTTTGTCGTCCATTTTGCCGCCGCCATGGCTACCTGCGAAGGCGGGCGCGGACATCAGCATCACTGCGGAAACGAGGGCAGTCATCACGGTTTTCATAGAAACACCTTCTGGGAATGAGGTTGTCGAAAAGATTCAGAATCGAGTGCCTGCGGTTTCGGGCACATCATCATCCTAGTCACTTTCCTTGAAAGGCCCTCCAAGATGGCCAAAACCCCTTTACTTGGGTCGCCTTTTAAAGCTGCAAGGCTTTCAACCCACTGGCGCAGCGTCGCACTGGCGCTTGGATGGGTGCTGACAAGCCAAAGCACACTCGCCCAGGAGCGCTTTTTGCCCCAGGCTTCGGCGGTCGTTCTGGCCGCTTCGGTGCACACGGCGGGGGGCCGCCCCAGTGCACTGCGTGCCCTGGACCAAGCTTGGCGAGCCCAACCTCAAGACTCACCAGCCGCACTGGCCTATGCCCGAGCGGTGTTCACTTTGGGTTTCAACGAAGGCGATTTGCGCTGGTTTGGTTCGGCCAAAGCGGCTTTGATGCCTTGGTGGCAGGCGACTGATTTGCCCGCCGATGGCTATTTCATGCGGGGTTTGGTCAAACAGGGCTTTCACGACTTCGATGGCGGCTTGCAAGACATCCACCAAGCCATCACTTTGAACCCCGAGCGTGCGGAGTTCTGGTCGTGGCGCTTTGCCCTGCATTTGCTCCAGGCCAATATGGGCGCTGCCCGGCAAGATGCCGAAGAAATTGCGCGGCGCTTTGGCCCACAAGAAGGCGACATTTACAGCGCCGTGTTGGCGTACCGAACGGGCCAAGCCTTGACGGCCGTGCAAAAGCTGAACGCGTCGATGCGCTTGCCCGACTACCAAGATGCCGCCTCGCAAGTCTGGATCGGCTTTCATCTGGGCGAGGCACACCGTGTGGCCCAGCAGCCCGAGCAGGCCATCGCCCTTTGGCAGCGGTTGCTGCAGGCCCATCCCCAATCGCATTTACTCAGGCTGTCTCTCGCCGATTTGCTCAACCAGCAAGGGGGATTCCGTCAGGCCAAGGCCGTGGCCACCGCACAAGCGACCCCATCCAACAGCAACTTGACCGACGCTTTGCTGATGCAGGCCCTGCTGGCCAGTCGCGGCCTGAAAGCGCCAAATGAAGCTGCCTTGGCCCAGCAGATGGCCGCGCGTCTGCAGTCGCAAGCGCTGCGCCAGGAGTCGCTGATTGAGCGGCCCAAACTGATTTACCAGATTGCTTATGGGCAGGATCTGGCGGCAGGCTTGGCCCTGTCCATCGAGAACTGGCAACAACAAAAAGAGCCGCCTGATGCGGTGCTCTTTGCACAGGCCGCGCTCGCGCTCAACCAGGCACGCGCGGCCGAACCGGTGGTCCAGTGGGCCCAAACCACGGGCTACACCGACCCGCAATTGGCCCCACTCCTCTTACAACTGAAGGCTCACCCGAGCTGGTCCAAGGAGCGCCCATGAGCTGCCCAACCATGCGCCAGCACTGGCACGCCTGGCTCGGTGTATTGACCTTCGTCGCTGCTTTGTTGGGGTCTGGCGCAGCCTTGGCGCATTCCAGCAGCAACAGTTACCTGACGCTCAGCGCGCCAGATGGGCGCTTGACTTTGCGTGCCGACCTTCATTTGCGCGATGTGGACCTGATCTTCGATCTGGATGCCGACCGCGACGGCCAAGTCAATTGGGGCGAAACCCACATGCGCAGGGCTGAACTGAGCAGTTGGCTCGATCAGGGTTTGCAGCTGAGTGCGTCCGGGCAAAAGTGCCTGCTGGGTGTGCCCGATCTGCAGGCCAGCGAACACGCCGACGGGACTTATTTGAGTGCGCTGTGGACACCCGATTGCCCCGGCGTCTCCGATCTTTCGAATGTCAGTTTGGCCTTGCGCTATGGCCTGATGTTTGATCAAGACAGCCTGCACCGTGGTCTGTTGAAGGTGGATTTGCCGGGCTTTCAGAGCAGCGCCTTGCTCAGCCCCGAGCGCCCCGAGGCGCAGCTGAGCCAGGCCGACAGCAGCGCCTGGCGGGTGTTCGGCCGCTACATCGTTGAAGGGGTGTGGCACATCTGGATCGGCGTTGACCACATCGTGTTTTTGCTCAGCTTGTTGGTGCTGGCGCCTTTGTTGCCTTCGCGCCAAAGGATCACACAGTGGCCTGCGGCGCAGCAGGCCAGGCCTGTGCTGATCGATGTGCTGGCCGTGGTCACGGCTTTCACGGTGGCGCACTCCATCACGCTGGGCTTGACCATCATGGAATGGCTCACGCCCCCACCCGATCTGGTGGAGCCCGCCATTGCACTGTCGGTGGTGCTGGCCGCTTTGAACAATTTGCTGGGCATCAATTCGCTCAAGCGCTGGCGCTTGGCTTTTGTGTTTGGCCTGGTGCACGGTTTTGGATTTGCCAGCGTGCTGCTGGACTTGGGCTTGCCTGCCAGTGCCTTGGTCGCAGCCTTGGGCGGCTTCAATGTGGGTGTGGAACTGGGCCAGCTGGCCATCGTGGGGGTGTTCTTGCCCATTGCCTGGCTCTTGCGCCACACCCGCTTTTACCGCTGGGTCATCGTCGCGGGGGGCTCGGCCGCCATTGTGGTGTTGGGCCTTTTCTGGACACTGGACCGCATTGGTTGGCTGGCTTGAGGGGCCAGCCGCCTTGTTTCAATCCATCCAGCGTGTGTGGAACTTGCCCGCACGGTCCGTGCGCTGATAAGTGTGGGCCCCAAAAAAATCGCGCTGGGCTTGCAGCAAGTTGGCGGGCAAACGCGCTGAGCGGTAGGCGTCGTAATAACTCAGGGCGCTCATGAAAGCGGGCATGGGCACACCGTGCAACGCGGCTTGGGCCACCACTTCGCGCAGGTCTTGCTGGTTGTCGGCCATGACGCGGGCGAAGTGCGAGTCCACCAACAAATTGGGCAAATCAGCCTGGCCGCTGTAGGCGCGTCGAATGTCTTCGAGCAAGTGGGCGCGGATGATGCACCCGGCCCGCCAAACCTGGGCCACTTGGGCCATGGGCAGCTGCCACTGCTGCTCGCGGTCGGCGGCCCGCATCAGGGCAAAACCCTGGGCATAGGCGCAGACCTTGGCGGCCATCAGTGCACCACGCAGCTGGGCCAACACGGCAGCGCGCTCGGGCCAAGGTGTGGTTTCAGGACCGTGCAAAACCTGAGCCGCTGCCACGCGCTCGGTCTTGATGGCGCTCAAGGTTCGGGCGAACACCGCCTCTGCAATGGTGGGCGCGGGCACGCCCAAATCGAGCGCCACCTGGCTGGCCCATTTGCCTGTGCCTTTTTGTTCGGCGGTGTCCAAAATCATGTCCACCAAAGGCGCGCCGGTCTCGGGGTCGGTGCGTTGAAGGATGTGCGCGGTGATGTCGATCAGGTAACTGCCCAGCTCGCCCTCGTTCCAGGTGGCAAACACCTCACCCATTTCTGTGGCCGACAAACCCAACTTTTGCATGAAGGCGTAGGCCTCACAAATCATCTGCATGTCGGCGTATTCGATGGCGTTGTGCACCATCTTCACAAAATGGCCCGCACCGCCCGGCCCCATCCACTCGCAGCAGGGCTGACCGTCTTCGGCTTTGGCAGCAATCGCCTGCAGCAGGGGCTTGACCAAAGGCCAGGCCTCGGGCGATCCACCGGGCATGAGGGCCGGGCCCCGCAAAGCGCCCTCCTCGCCGCCACTCACGCCCGAGCCCACATACAAGATGCCCGATGCACGCAGGGCGTCGATGCGCCGCTCGGTGTCGGTGAACAGCGTGTTGCCGCCGTCAATCAGCACATCACCGGGCGACATAAGGGGGGTGAGCTGCGCCAGCACCTGGTCAACGGCCGCACCAGCGGGCACCATCAACCAAACGCGCCGGGGTACCGACAGGCTGCCCACCAGTTCGGCCAAACTCTCGCTGGCCTGAGCTTTCAGGCCTTGGGTGCGTTGTGCAAAGTTGTCGCGCTTGTGGGCATCGAGGTCAAAGCCCGATACCGAAAAGCCGTTGCGCTCCAGGTTCAGGGCGAGGTTTTCCCCCATCACGCCCAGGCCCACGAGGCCGATGTCCATGGCTTGCATCTTGTTCTATCCTTCGTTCTAGCCTGTTCAAGCGGGTGTATTGTCATAGCAACCATTGAGAGTTCCTGTCACCTCTCTGTCTGCTTGAGCACCCCTGCTTTTAACCCCTCAACACTTCTAGGCATCAGGCCCTTCTTCTCGACGCATACTTCGTGACAGAGGCCAGACAAATGAGCATGACGTTTCAAACCACCGAACCCCCGTTCCGCTTTCGCCAAGGCACACGCCCGTTATTGATCTCGATGCCGCATGTGGGCACACATGTGCCGCCCGAATTGGCCGCACGCCTGACCGATGAAGCCCAGCGCGTGCCCGACACCGACTGGCACCTGGAACGCCTGTACGACTTTGCCGATGAATTTGGTGCCTCGGTGCTGGTGGCCACACATTCGCGTTTTGTGATCGACCTGAACCGCCCGCCGGATGGGAGCAGCTTGTACCCGGGACAAAGCGTCACGGGCCTGTGCCCAGTGGACTTGTTTGACGACCAACCGCTGTACCGCGACCCGGAAGACCTGCCGAATGAGGCCGAGATTGCCGAGCGGCGCGAAGCCATTTGGCAGCCTTACCACGCGCAGTTGGCGCAGGAGCTGGCGCGGCTACGCGAGGTACATGGCGTGGCGGCTTTGTGGGACGCGCATTCCATCCGCTCTGTGGTGCCTCGCTTTTTTGACGGCCAACTGCCCGACCTGAACCTGGGCACGGCCAACGGGGCCAGCTGCAGCCCGGCGCTGGCTGTGCAACTCCTGGCCATTGGCAAGCAAGCCAACGGCTACACAGCGGTCCTCAACGGCCGCTTCAAAGGCGGGCACATCACCCGGCAATACGGCAACCCGGCGCAAGGCGTGCACGCGGTACAGCTGGAAATGACGCAATGCAGCTACATGCAAGAAAGCTGGCCGTTCGACTATTTGCCCGACGTGGCAGCAGGCGTGCAGCCGCATGTGCGCAAGATGCTGGAGGCCGTCTTGGCGTTTGTCGAATCTCATTGATCTGGCCTGATCAATTTTGAATGGCTTGTGTTTTTTAGGCCATGCGGCTATTTTTGTCTTTGTAGGAGGCCACCCCGTAGGCGATGGTTTTGAGGGCCTGCTCCACGCCCATCGCCCACGGGGTGGGCTCCTACAAAAAAACCATCTCTTGAATGTTTTTACAGTCTTCAAGTGTGCAGATCATTCAGGCCCAGCGCCTCATGAGTTTTTGCCGAACTGATGGCTGGACATTGGCCAGGTTCAAATTTCCGCCATAGTGCGCCATCACGCGGCGGTCCATCCACGCAAACCACAGAGGCGGGCAGTAAGCCACTGAGATCATGGTGGCGTAGCCCGCGGGCAGTTGCGGCGCGGACTCGAAGTGCCGCAACGCCTGGTAGCGCCGGCTGGGGTGGGCGTGGTGGTCGGAATGCCTTTGCAGTTGGTAGAGCAAGAGGTTGCCCACCAAGTGGTTGCTGTTCCAAGAATGCTCAGGCTCGCAGCGCACATAGCGGCCGCTCGCGTCTTTTTGCCTCAGCAAACCGTAGTGCTCCACGTAGTTCACCACCTCCAGCATCGAGGCGGCGTACACGGCCTGCAGCACCAAAAACGGCAACGCCACCCAGCCCAGCCACACCACCAACGCACCATACAAGAGCAAGGTCATGCTCCAAGCCTGCAGGTTGTGGTTTTGCAGGTGCCACACGTTCATGCCTTGTTTGTTCAAGCGCTCTTGCTCCAGCGCCCAAGCCGATTGCCAGCTGCCCCACACCGAGCGTGACAAAAAGGCCCAAAAGCTTTCGCCCATGCGGGCGCTGGCCGGGTCTTCCGGGGTGGCCACACGTTTGTGGTGGCCGCGGTTGTGCTCCACAAAAAAGTGACCGTAAGCGCTGGGCGCCAAAGCGATCTTGGACAGCCACCGGTCCAAGGTTTCTTTCTTGTGGCCCAACTCGTGCGCGGTGCCAATGCCAATGCCATTGATGGCCCCCACCGTCAGCAACAAGGCGACATGGCCCCACCAGGGCAACGACTGGGTGACTGCGATCCAGGCGCCCAAGACCGTGCCAATCAGTTGCAGGGGCACATAGGCCCACACCAAGGCCCGGTAAAACACATCGGCATCGAGTTGCCCCACCGCAGATTCGGGTGGGTTGCTGAAGTCTTCGCCAAACACCCGGTCGAGCATGGGCAACAAGACATGGATGACCATGGGGGCCAAGAACATGCACCACACATGAGCGCTCCACAAAAAAGCCACCAAGGAGCCCGTGAACACCAGAGGGATGGCGGGGCTGAGCAGCCACCACCAGCGCTTGTCTTGCCAAGCCTCATCGAGTGGGATGCTTGGGCTTTTCATGAAAGAGGCCTGCCTAAGCATTTTGGGCCCACAAACTCAACGACGGTCCGCATAACTTGTCTCCAAATGTGGCTTCATTGTGAGGGGTGTTTGGACCCAAGAGATGCTGCCAAGACGAGGGGTTTACCGGGAAAAACCCTGATGCACACAAGACAGGCCAAGGCACGCTGGAGCCCTTACATTGGCGTCACAAAGTATTTTGCGAGGTATTTCATGGAATTTGATTACGTGATCGTGGGCGGCGGTTCGGCCGGTTGTGTGCTGGCCAGCCGGCTGAGCGAAGACCCCAACGTGCAGGTGGCCCTGCTCGAGGCCGGGCCACCCGACTCCAGCGCGCTGATCCATTGCCCGGCCGGTATCGCGCTCATGGCCCGCACCGAAATCGTGTCGCAAGGCCTGAACACCGTACCGCAACCCGGCTTGAACGGCCGCATCGGTTTTCAGCCGCGTGGGCGCACGCTGGGCGGCTCCAGCTCGACCAATGCCATGGCCTACATCCGAGGCCAAGCTGTGGATTACGACACCTGGGTCCAGATGGGTTGCACAGGCTGGTCCTGGGCCGAGGTCTTCCCCTACTTCCTGAAGGCCGAGCACAACGAGCGCATCCATAACGAGTGGCATGCCCAAAACGGCCCTTTGAACGTGGCCGATTTGCAAAGCCCCAATGCGTTTTCCAAACGCTTTGTCGAGGCCGGCGTGCAAGCGGGTTTGGCGCACACCACCGACTTCAACGGCCCCACGCAAGAAGGCGTGGGCTTGTACCAAGTCACGCAAAAGGCAGGCGAGCGCTTCAGCGCGGCCAAGGCCTACCTCACGCCCCATCGGGGTCGGCCCAACCTGCACGTCATGACCGGCGTCACGGTGGACCGGATCGGCCTGGTGGACGGCGTGGCGCGGCAGGTGCACACCCTGCAGGGTGGCAAGGCACAGACCTTGACCGCCCGACGCGAAATCATTTTGAGCGCGGGCGCTTTCCAGTCACCCGCCATCCTCATGCGCTCAGGCATTGGGCCTGCTGCGCATTTGCAAAGCTTGGGCATTGAGGTGCTGCACGACCTGCCCGGCGTGGGTGAAAACCTGCACGACCACCCTGACGCGGTGCTGGTGGCCGATGCGCCGGGACAGACCGATTTGATCGGCTTGTCAGCCCAAGGTGTGTGGCACACCTTGCAGGCCCTGTGGGCCTGGCAGAAACACCGAAAGGGACGCCTGACCACCAACTTTGCCGAGGGCGGTGCGTTTTACAAAAGCCGACCCGAGGAAGCGCACCCGGACATTCAACTGCACTTTGTGGTGGCCAAATTGGTCGACCATGGACGCCAACTGACCATGGGCCACGGCTACTCTTTGCATGTGTGTTTGTTGCAACCGGACAGCCGAGGCCGTGTGCAACTGGCCGACCGCAACCCCAACAGCGCACCGCTGATCGACCCCCAGTTTTTGAGCGACCCGCGTGACCTGCAGCGCTTGCGAGATGGCGTGCGACAAGCCCAACGCATCCTGGCCCAGCCCGCTTTGGCCGCGTATGGCAAAGAGTGGGCAGCATCCGCCGATGCCCGCACCGACGAACAACTGGACCACTGGATTCGCCAAAACGCCGACACGGTTTACCACCCGGTGGGCACCTGCCGCATGGGCCAGGACAACATGGCCGTTGTGGACGCGCAGTTGCGCGTGCACGGCGTGCCGGGCCTGCGCGTGGTCGACGCCTCGGTCATGCCGCGCATCGTGAGCGGCAACACCAATGCGCCAACCATCATGATTGCGGAGAAGGCGGCGGACTGGATCAAAGCCCTGCACAAATGATCTATGGGCCGATGTATTTCAGTTTGTGAGAGCGCTGGTTGACGTGATTGAGACCGATCGTTTGGAACCCATCCACAACACCAGCAAGCTCAAACTCATACCGATGTGCAACACATCACCAGGCAACAACGGCGGCGCATTCAGTTTCAAAGCAAATGCCGTTAATGTCATCAGCAACAGCAGGCCGCCCAACGCGGTGAGTTTCTTTTGATTTTTGACGCCCAAGACCACAATGCTCAGTGCAGAAAGCAGCGCACAAACTGCCGTCCAGGCTTTGATCTGGGCCACCATGACCAGAAAAATGCAGGCAGTCGCTGCAACGATGGCATAAATCCACGCAAATCGGCGTTGCGTCGCCACCGCACTGTCAGGCTGAATGACGGCCATGGCCAGCAGTGGCAAGCCCACTCCAGCGCCCAGCATGGAGAAGAATTGGTGGAGTGAAGGCATGGGCAACAGTTGCGAAAAACGCAAAGCCCCCAAAATGGCCGCAGCAGCCAAAAGCAATTGACTCAGTCGCCATGCAGGTCGGGCCTTGCTGGCATCAAAGGCCAACGCCAAACACACCACCGCCAAGACAGCATCAAAAAGTGCTTGCAGGTTCATGCGACTTCCAATGTGTTCGACAGTTTGGCCGCGGTGCTTTCCTGTTGCAGTGAGCGCAAAAGCGTCAATGAAATCAACAGGAGCGCTAAGGCGAGACCGCGCACAACAAGCGGGACCGGATAGAACCATAACCCTGCGATCAGAGGACTTAGCGTTATAAGACAGCGTAGGGCTTCGAGCTTGGCAGCACGCATGCGGCTTTCAAAAACGCGACTGAGAAAAGCCGTACTGATCACGATCATCAAGGTGAAGGCTGCCCGGTCGGCCCAGCTCAAATGAGAAGACACCCGCAAAAGCTCAATGACCATGGCCAACACAACACCCGAGGCGATCCAGCCGTAAACCATCTGCGTGCGGGTGACGGGCGTCTCAAATCGTTTTGAAGTCTGCGCCGTTGAGAGAGGTTCAGTCTTGCCACCCACCATCCCAGGTGGTGCAAACATGACATGGAGTTTTTTGCGCAAGCCTGTGACGTTGCGCATGTCACGCCAAAGTGTGGTGTAGTTTTTGAAATTTCCCCAAACAGGATTCCAGCTGTTCAATGGCGTCAAGGTGCCGTAGACCACAGGTTCGTCGTCGCGCTCTTCGGTGTAGGTGCCGAAAATTCGATCCCAGATGATCAGTGTGCCGCCATAATTTTTGTCGATGCAATAGTCGTTGCGCCCATGGTGGCAGCGGTGATTGGAGGGGGTCACGAAAATACGATCCACCCAACCGAGTTTGCCGACCAATCGGGTGTGGCTCCAAAATTGATACAAAGCACTGACCAATGCCGTGATCACAAAGACCTTGACGGGGATGCCCACAATGGCCATCGGCAGATAAAAAATCCAGTAAAAAACCTGGTTTGTCCAAGATTGCCGAAGAGCCGTAGACAGGTTGAATTCTTCACTGGAGTGATGGACCACGTGAGATGCCCACAGCAAGTTCACCTCGTGGCCGCTTCGGTGGGCCCAGTAGTAAAAAAAATCATACATAAAGAACGCCACGATCCAAACGGCCGGATGTCCGATGTCCCATTCAAAAGCAGCAACTTGGTCCACCACCATGGCGTAGACAAAGATGGACATCAGTTTCAAGACGGAGCGTATCGTCTCGCTGACAAAGCCAATGTTCAGGCTGGTCACCGTATCGTGAAAACGATAAACCTGTACAGCCCTCCTTTTGGACACGAAGTATTCAAGGGCAATGAACCCCAGAAAAAATGGAATGGCGTAAAGAATAAGACCCATGAGCGCAAAGTTCCTTGTTGATTTTTCTACCAGCGCCTGTGTCAAACTGTGCGCATGGCCTCTCACGAGTCTGAAAGATTAGTCGCCCGATGAATGTCGGCCAGCCGACAAATAGAGAACAGAGTCACTATGACAAACCCTATATCTGGGGCGAATGTGCGTGAAATATTGGCCCAGACTGTCTTCGCCGCCGTGGGTGCAGAAGCCATGGAAGACTTGGTCCGCGTGGCCCGCATTGAACACTTCAAGCTGCCGACTTTGCTGAGTGCTGCGGGGGAGTCACCAACGCATTTGCGTTTGGTCATTTCTGGGCATGTTGAATTTGTGACACGCCATATTTCGGGTTCGGAAATTGTTGTGGGCCACATCGCCGCAGGGGGGTGGGTCACATGGTTGGCCGTATTCATGACCCAGGCGCCCACGCATGATTTTTACATCAGCGCATCTTCAAGTTGCTTGGCTTTGCCCGTCAAAGATGTCCAGACGTTTTGCATCCAGCACCCCGAGATTTACCCTGTGGTTATCCGCATGATTGGCCATCGCATGCGATTGCTCATTGAATGGACCGGTCAATCCGTCTTGGCCACGCCAGTGCAACGGATGGCCAAATTGTTGAGTGTTTTGGCGCAGGAGCAAAACAGGCAAACCGAGCAAAACGGTGTGACTTTGCGTGTGACACAAGCCCGATTGGCCAGCCAAGCGCGGTGTTCACGGCAAACGGCCAATCAGTTGCTACAGCAACTAGAGCAAGAGGGATTGATTGTTCCGGGATACGGTCAATTCATGATCCCAGATTGGGCTCGTCTGAGCCATTTTGCGGAAGGTCATTTGGAGTAACCGAGCCCATTCACGGGTAGCTTTGGCGACTCTTTGGTGATCGATACATCGGTCATGCCGCGCATCGTGAGCGCCAACACCAATGCGCCAACCAACATGATTGCGGATAAGGAGGTGGACTGGATACGCGCCAGTCGGCCATGAAAAAAGGGCCCGAAGGCGCTTTGAATGTAAACACCATGACTCAGATGCCGTTGCCCCGCCGGGGCGATGTGGCAAAGCGAAGCCCCTCTGAGCCCTGCGGGGCATCGGCATCTGAGTCTGCCGCATGCACCTGCGACCGACTCAGCCAAAACTCACTTCTTCTTAGCCACCACCCGCACCATCTCCAGGCACTGCTTGGCATAGCCCCACTCGTTGTCGTACCAAGCCACGATCTTCACGAAGCTCTTGTCCAAGGCCAAGCCGGCGGTGGCGTCGAACACGCTGGCGCAGGGTTCGCCACGGAAGTCGGTGGAGACCACTTTTTCGTCGGTGTAGCCCAGCACGCCCTTGAGCGCGCCTTCGCTTTGGGCCTTCATTTCGGCGCAGATTTCATCGTAGCTGGCTTCGTTTTCCAGCTCGATGGTCAGGTCGACCACCGACACATCAGACGTTGGCACGCGGAAAGCCATGCCGGTGATCTTCTTATTCAGCTCGGGAATCACCTTGCCCACCGCCTTGGCCGCGCCGGTGCTGCTGGGGATGATGTTTTCAAGGATGCCTCGGCCACCGCGCCAGTCTTTGCGCGAGGAGCCGTCCACGGTCATCTGGCTGGCGGTGGCGGCGTGCACGGTGGTCATCAAGCCGCGTTTGATGCCCCATTTGTCGTTGAGCACCTTGGCCACGGGGGCCAGGCAGTTGGTGGTGCAGCTCGCGTTCGACACGATGGCTTCGCCTGCGTAATTTTTGTGGTTCACGCCGTAGACGAACATGGGGATACTGTCTTTGGACGGGGCCGATATCACCACTTTTTTGGCACCTGCGGCCAAGTGCATTTGGCTGGTGGGCTCGGTCAAGTAGTGGCCGGTGCATTCGAGCACGGTGTGCACACCCATCTCGCCCCAGCGCAGGTTGTGCGCGTCGCGTTCGTGCGAGAGCTTGATTTTCTTGCCATTGACGATGAGCGTGTCATCGGTGAAGTCGACAGTGCCATCAAAGCGGCCGTGCACGCTGTCGTACTTGAGCATGTAGGCCAGGTAGTCGGACGGCTTGGGGTCGTTGATGCCGACGATCTGGATGTCGTCGTAGCCGTGCTTGAGGGCGGCGCGAAGAGCCAGACGGCCAATGCGGCCAAATCCGTTGATGCCCAACTTGATGGTCATGGTGAGAGCCTTGGGGAAAAGTTACTAAACGGTTACGTAACCGGATTTGAAACCAAAACCCTTTCAGGATCCTGATCCCCGAACGTGGCTTCAGCGCCTTGTGGGCGCTGAAGAGGTCCGGCCGGTCAGCGGCCTTTTCAGGCCTTGAGCAGTGCGGCGTGGACGGTGTCGGCCACGTTTTCGGCGGTGAAGCCGAAGTGTTTGAACAGCACAGGAGCAGGTGCAGATTCGCCGTAGGTGTCGATGCCGACCACGGCAGCGCAGCCGTATTTCCACCAGCCGTCGGTGGAGCCCATCTCGACCGCCACGCGGGGGATGCCTGCGGGCAGCACGCTTTGCTTGTATTCGGTGTCTTGGCGGTCAAACACGTTGGTGCTGGGCATGGAGACCACGCGCACACCGATCTTGCGTTCGGCCAGCAGCTTTTGCGCGGCCAGGGCCAGTTGCACTTCGGAGCCGGTGGCGATGATCACGCCGTGGGTCTTCTTGATGCCAACGTGCTCAGGCTCGGACAGCACATACGCGCCACGGCTGATGTCGCCCAGATCGCTCTTGGGCGAGTAAGCCAGGTTTTGGCGGCTGAGCAGCAGAGCCGATGGACGGTTCGCATTTTGCAGCGCCACGGCCCAGGCCACGGTGGTTTCGGCCGTGTCGGCGGGGCGCCACACGTCCAAGCCCGGGATCAGGCGCAGGCTGGCAGCGTGCTCGATCGACTGG
This sequence comes from Limnohabitans sp. Bal53, assembly GCF_003063355.1. Classification (GTDB taxonomy): domain Bacteria; phylum Pseudomonadota; class Gammaproteobacteria; order Burkholderiales; family Burkholderiaceae_C; genus Limnohabitans_A. Next base: position 827,939 of record NZ_NESH01000001.1, read on the forward strand.
TGGGTCGGGCCGTCTTCGCCCAGACCGATGGAGTCGTGGGTGAACACATGCACCACGCGCTGCTTCATCAGCGCGGCCATGCGGATGGCGTTGCGCGAGTAGTCAGAGAACGTGAGGAAGGTGCCGCCGTAGGGGATGTACCCGCCGTGCAGGGCCACGCCGTTCATGATGGCGGCCATGCCGAATTCGCGCACGCCGTAGTTGATGTGGCGACCGATTTTTCCGTCTTCGGTTTTGACCACGTCACCGGCCAGGTCCACGCGGAAGGCGGGCGTGCTCTTGGTGTTGGTCAGGTTGGAGCCGGTCAGGTCGGCCGAGCCACCCAGCATTTCGGGCAGTGCCGCGGTGAAGGCTTCCAGCGCCAGCTGGCTGGCCTTGCGGCTGGCGACGGTCTCGCCCTTGGTGTGGGCGGCGACCACGGCGTCAAACGCCACCTGGTTGAAGTTCTTGGGCAAGTCGCCCTTCATGCGGCGCACAAACTCTTTGGCTTGTGCAGGAAAGGCGGCTTTGTAAGCGGCAAAGGCGGTGTTCCACTCGGCTTCGCGGGCTTTGCCGGCGGCCTTGGCGTCCCAATCGGCATAAACCTCTTTGGGGATCTTGAAGGGCTCGGCGGTCCAGCCTAGGGCTTCGCGGGTGAGTTTGATTTCCTCAGCGCCCAAAGGCTCGCCGTGGGCTTTGGAAGTGCCTGCGCGGTTGGGCGAGCCCTTGCCGATGGCGGTTTTACAGACGATCAGGGTGGGCTTGTCGGCGCTGTGTTTGGCGCTGGCAATGGCGGCCGACACGGCCGCAGCGTCGTGGCCGTCCACGGCGTCGATCACGTTCCAGCCGCAGGCGGCAAAGCGCTGAGGTGTGTTGTCGATGAACCAAGGGGCGACTTGGCCGTCAATCGAGATGCCGTTGTCGTCGTACAGGGCAATCAGTTTGTTCAGCTTCCAGGCACCGGCCAAGGCCACGGCTTCGTGGCTGATGCCTTCCATCAGGCAGCCGTCACCCAAGAACACGTAGGTGTGGTGGTTGACGATTTTGTGGCCTTCTTGGTTGAACTCAGCGGCCAGCATCTTCTCGGCCAGGGCCATGCCCACGGCGTTGGTGATGCCTTGGCCCAGCGGGCCGGTGGTGGTTTCCACACCGGGGGTCACGCCCACTTCAGGGTGGCCTGCGGTTTTGCTGTGCAGCTGGCGGAAGTTCTTCAGCTCGTCAATCGGCAGCTTGTAGCCGGTCAGGTGCAGCACCGAATAAATCAGCATGGAGCCGTGGCCGTTGGACAGCACAAAACGGTCGCGGTTGGCCCAGTGTGGGTTGGTGGGGTTGTGCTGCAGGTGATCGCCCCACAGTGCAACGGCCATGTCGGCCATGCCCATGGGGGCGCCGGGGTGACCGGAGTTGGCTTGTTGAACGGCGTCCATTGCGAGGGCGCGGATGGCGTTCGCCATTTGTGCTTGATTGGCCATGTGGGGCAACTCCGGGGAAGTATTCTGGTAAACCCGAGATTTTAGCGGTTGTCGGGCAAGCACCCGCCGCAGCATGATGCCCGTTGCCACGGCCCCAAGCGTGCATGGCGCAAGTTACCCGACCTGCCGAAGGCCACGCCATTGCACACCCGCCCAGCCACTGCTCGGGCAAAGCCGTGGTCAGCCTTGGGTCACCGACAAAGCCAACACCAAATCGGCCCAGGCCTTGGCCTTGTCGGCCGGGGTTCGCAACAAGCTCGACGGGGGGTAAGTCACCACCACCGGCACGCCCTGAAAGTTGTGCAAACGACCGCGCAGTTTGCCCATGGGCTCGGTACTGCCGAGCAGGGTCTGGATGGCAAAACGGCCCATGGCCAAAATCACCCGGGGCTGCGCCAGTGCGACCTGGCGCGACAAATAGCCCGCGCATGTGGACAACTCGGTGGTCTCGGGGTTGCGCCCGTTCAGGGGGCGGCATTTGACGGCGTGGGTCAGGCAGGCCTCGGGCGTGTCATCTCCGGCGTCTGCTGTGCCAGATAAGCCTTGGCGGCGCACACCCACAGCCTTGAGCATGTTGTCGAGCAGCACACCTTCCGGCCCGGTAAAGGGTTGGCCCTGCTGGGCATCGGTGTCCAAAGGCAAATCGCCCACCACCATCCAGCGGGCGGTGCCCTGGCCCGACCCCAAAACTGGCGTTTGGCGTGCAGCACACAGACCGCACGACTGGCAAGTTTGCACGGCCGTTTGCAGCTCGGCCCAGCCCATGCTGGACAGGCCCTCAGGCAAGGGCGCAAACACTTGGCCCTGGGCCTGCACCGGCGCAGGGGCAGGGGCAGGTGCCACAGGCTGACGGATGGTGGAGCGGGTCGCTGGCGCTTGCACAGGCACTGACAGATCGGGCCTCGCAAGCGGTGCAGAAGGCACAGGGCTTGCAGCCTCTGCAGAGCCTGCAGCACCCATCCCACCCGTCGCTGGCGCCACGCTCACGTTCGTCATGGTGGGTGCATCCCCCGCCACCAATGGGGGCGCGGCATCGCTGCGTTGGGGCCACCACACGCGCACGCCCATCTCGGCCAGCATGGCGCGTTGGCGGTCGTCCAGGTCGAATCGGGTGGGGTCGCTCATGTTCAGGCTCACAGTTTCAAACTCATCACCACCGCATGCTCACGCTGCTGGCGGCCTGCGGGATAGTAATCTTTGCGGATGCTGACCTGCTTGAAGCCGTAGCGCTCGTAAACCTTCAGAGCCCGCACATTGCTTTGCCGCACCTCCAGCCACAGCCATTGCGCCCCAGCATGGCGCGACATGAGCGACAAGGCGTCCAACATCATGTGGCCCCAACCTTGACCTTGCCGGCCAGGGGCGACGGTGATGTTGAGCAGGTGCATTTCTTCCACACCGTGCATGGCCAAAAAGTACCCCAGCAATTCGCCATCCAGCCACAGGCATTGGGCGTCAAAAAGGGGGTTGAGCGAGTCACGAAAATTGCCCCGCGTCCAAGGGTGGCTGTAGGCGGTTTGCTCGATGGCGATCACCGCGTCCAGGTCGTCCTGCGTCATGGGGCGCAGCGTGACGCGGTTGCGCGTGGCCTCTGTCGGCTGGGCGCCTTCGTCAGATGAAGCAGGATTCATGGACAGACTCATGGCTGCGCTGCGGCTTTGTCCAAGGCGGTCTGGGCCTTCATGGCCTCGCGCTCGGCGGTGGTGTTGGCCACTTTGTCGCGGATGTAGAGCGGCATGGCCTGCTCGGCCGGTACGGCCAGGCCTTGCGCCCACAAGGCCGGGGCCAAGCGCAGCAAAGCGGCGGCCGTGGGCAGGGCCTCGCAGCGTAAGCCACCAGGGGCCACAGAGGGCAAGCGCTCGCCATACGCGGCAAACGCGTTGCCCGCTTGCAGCATCGGACGGTCATCGTGCAGGTGCAATTTTTCGGGCGCACCCACTGTCAATGGTGCCGCTTCTTGCCAGCGTCCGTGTTGAGACCCCAACACAGGCTCCCAACGGTAAACGGCGCTGTACACCTCGTCCATGCGGGCGTCCAACAGCGCCAGCACGGTCAACCCGGCATCGTGCGCAATAGCCCCGGCTTGCACTTGTGTCCAGCGGGCCTCTTCGGCCACGGCCAGCAAAGTATCGACGGGCAGCACCGGCACATCGGCCCCAAAAGCCAGGCCCTGGGCCACGGCGCAGGCGGTGCGCAAGCCCGTGAACGAGCCCGGCCCCCGACCGAACACGATGGCGTCGAGCGAAGCCAGCGGCATGTCGGCCTCGGCCAGCAGCGCCAGCACCGCCGGGATCAATCCACTGGAGGCTTGTGCGCCTCCGGGCAGGGTTTGGGTCCAGACCTGCTCGCCGCGTGCCACGGCCAAAAACAGCACATCGGTACTGGTGTCAAAGGCCAGCCAGCGGCGCTCGGAGTTGGTGCTCATGGCTGACCTCCGGGCGAAGAAGTGGCAGCGGAAGGCGTGGCGGCGGCCACAGGTTTTTTGGCTTGCCGCACCCCAAACAAAATGCCACTGGTCACCAGCGCCAGCCCAGCCAGCAAATTCCAGTGCATGGGCTCACCCAAAAACCACACCGCCCCCAGCGCCGACAAGCCCGGCACCAAGGCTGTGATCATGGTTGAGCGCACGGGGCCATAGTGGCGCACCATCTGGGTGAAGGTAATACCCGAGATGACCACCGAGCCCATGCCTTGGAACACGGCTTGAAACAAGATCTCGGTCCAGGGCACCTGCATCAGATGGGTGGGTAACAGCCCCACGCCAATCAAGGTCAGGTACACGGGCACAAAAGTAACAAAGGCAAACGCGGTGATGGCCATGGTCGCTCGCACAGCATCCAGACCATGCCGGCGCACCGTGATGCTGTAACCCGCCCAGCAGCAAGCGGCCGTCATGAACAGCAAATCGCCTTTCCAGACCTCGCCACCGTCAAAAGCCATCAGCAAGCTGGCACCGCCCACCAGCACATCGCCCAGCACAATGAAGCCCAGCCCCAAGGCACGGGCCGATGAGACTTGCTCACGCAAGACAAGCCAGGCCAGCAAGGTGGTCCACAAAGGCAAGCTGCCAGGCAACAGCACCGATGCATGTGAGGCCGGCGCAAAAAAGAAACCCGTGTAAGCCAACACGGCGTAAAGCAAGCCACCCAACAAGCCGGCCTGCACAGTCGGGGCCAAAGGCAAAGGCGACAGTCCCCCCAAGGAGCCCACTTTTTGTCCAGCCTGGCGTGCGGAGCGCATCAACCACCAAGCCCAAGGCAGCAAGATGCTGCTGGCGCCCAAAATGCGGGCCAGCGCAATGTCCAAAGGCAACAGCCCCCGAGACGCCGAGGCCCGCGCAATGACAATGAAACCCGTCCAAATGAGGACCGTGATGACCGCCGAAGCCAGCCCCACCGTTTTTGAAGAAAATCGCATGGCCTGAATCATACGGGGCCGCCAACCCAGCGCGGGCTTGGCTGCCTATTGGCGACCTATTGACTGCCCAAGGCAGCACCCTGCCCAACCTGTGTGACCGTTAGACTCACCCGATGAATCGCTCCCGCGTCCCGCGCCCACTTTTGTTCACCATGGCCTACGCCGCCTGTGCCGCCTTCGCGCTGGGTGCCGCCTTGGCCAATCCTGCCCTCGCCCAGAGCAGCGCTGAGTCGATGACCCGTCAGCCCAATCCTGGCCACACCCACACCCCGCTGCCCCGCCATATCCTGCAGACCCTGCACCAAGCCCAAGTTCCCCCTTCGGCCCTGAGCGTGCTCATCGCTCCCCTCCCCCATGGACCTGCAGCCAGCAGCGCCCAGCCACGGCACTTATCGCACCACGCGCAAGCCAGCGTCAACCCGGCCTCGGTCATGAAGCTGTTCACCACCTATGCCGGTTTGAGCCTGCTGGGGCCAGACCACGTCTGGCGCAACCGGGTGTACACCGACGGCCCCGTGCGCGACGGCGTGCTGCAGGGCAACCTGGTCGTGCGCGGCAGTGGCGACCCCAAGCTGGTGGTCGAGCGCTTGCAAGATCTGATGGTGCAAATTCGGGCGGCGGGTGTGCGCGAAGTGCGCGGAGACATCGTGCTCGACCGCAGCGTATTCGACGTTCGCGAACGCAGCGAACCCTTTGACGACGAACCCCTGCGGCCCTACAACGTGGGCCCTGACGGGCTGCTGCTCAACTTCAAGGCGGTGGTCTACACATTCACGCCCGACGCCGCCAGCGGCCAGGTGCAGGTGCGCTTTGAGCCGCCCTTGGCCGGGTTCTCGGCCCCCACGCAGCTGCCGCTGAGCCAGGCCCCCTGCAGCGACTGGCGACGCCAGCTGCAGGCCGATTTCAGCCAAGCCCAGCAAGTGCGTTTTTCTGGCCGCTACCCCACCAGCTGCGGCGAACGCGAATGGCCTGTGGCCTACCCCGAGCCCGAAGCCTATGCGCCCCGCGTCATGCAAGCCCTGTGGCAAGGTTCGGGCGGGCAACTCACGGGACAAGTTCGCTACGGCTCGCGCCCAGCATCGGCCAAGCTGCTGCTGGAAGCGCCCTCCCTGCCCTTGTCCGAGATCATTCAGGACATCAACAAATTCTCGAACAACGTGATGGCGCAGCAGCTGTACCTGACGCTGTCGAGCGAGCTGGGCGCTCCCGGGCGCTTTGAGGCCTCGCGCCTGCGCCTGTCGCAGTGGTGGCGAAAAGGCTTTGCCGGGCACGCCGAGCCGGTACTGGACAACGGCTCAGGCCTGTCCCGCACCGAGCGCAGCACTGCGCAAGCTCTCACAGCCTTGCTGCAGGCCGCACACGCCAGCCCGCATGCCCGGCATTTTGTCGACTCGTTGTCCATCGCCGGGGTGGACGGCACCGCTGCCCGCCTCAAAGACCGCAGCCCGCAGTCGCCCGTGATCGGCAACGCATGGCTCAAAACCGGCTCGCTGCGCGATGTGGCCTCTGTGGCCGGTTACGTGCAGGGGCAAAGCGGCCAGCGCTACACCTTGGTGGCCGTGTTGCACCACCCCAACGCGCACCAGGCCCGCGCCGCGCTCGACCAATTGCTGGAGTGGACGGTGCGTGACGCCGCTGGCCCCTCGCAGGCAGCAACCCGAAACCGTCAAAACCATGGATCGCTTCGCTCCTCGCGATGACAAAATCCCGGCACCTATGAACCTCATCGACTGGATCGGCTCCGTGGCCGCCTTCCTGACCACCGCCAGCTTCATTCCGCAAGCCTGGCAAACCTTCCGCACCCGCAACGTGAGCGGCATCTCGCTGGGCATGTACAGCCTGTTCACCGTGGGCGTGGCCCTGTGGCTGGTGTATGGCATTTTGCTGGTGGCCTGGCCCATCATCATCGCCAATGCCATCACCACCAGCTTGGCGCTGATGATTTTGGTGATGAAGTTGCGCTACCGCTGACGGTCTGCAAAGACCTTCGAAAAATCGGTATATACCCCATGGTTTGAATCCCAGCGCCCATATACATTGACTTAAAAGAACACTCGTTCTTTTTCAATCTTGGAGACGACAAATGCGGCAAAAAAACAAATGGGTGCTGACGACAAGCTTGATAGCTTCGCTGGTACTCGGCCTGACAGGGTGTGGCGGTCAAGATGAGGCCCGTCAAACACCCAAGGTCGCCTACGCCTCGGTCGTATCATTTGGCGACAGTCTGAGCGACCCCGGCGCTTACCAAGTCGGACCGGTCGCACAGTTGGGAGGGGGGCTTTTCACGGTCAATGGCATCGCAGGCAAAGCAGGCTCTGAGCCCGTTCCCAGCTACTCATGGGCCCAACTGGTTTCCGCAGCCGCCATCGGACAAGTCTCTTGCGCCGCCAGAACCGGCGGTTTTGGGGTGGCTGTGAGCGACATCGCAGCTTGTACCAACTATGCTCAAGGTGGCTCGCGTGTGACCAATCCGATCGGAACTGGCCATGCGGCCGATGGCAGTGCCGCGCTGACGGAGCCCATCGTGACCCAAGTGGCCAATTACCTGAGTCGCAACAACGGCGTGTTCACAGGCTATGAACTGGTCACGGTGCAAGGCGGGGCCAATGAACTTTTCGCCCAAGCCGGCATCTTGAATGCGGCGGCAACCAACGCTGGAACATCGGCTTTTAGCACCAAACTGGTCGAATTGCTTGTCGCTGACGCCACCGACCCCCAGACTGCAGCTCTGGCCATTGCTACGGCTATGGCCACGGAATCCAACAGAACTGGAAACACCCCAAACACCGTTGTGTTCGCCGCCGTGACAGCAGCTGCCTCGCAACCAGGTAATGCTGCTGTAGGGCAATCTGTTGTTTACGAACCAATAGTGGCTGCAGCCACGGATGCAGGCAATTTGGCAGCCGCACAATTCATCGCTAACACCGGTGCGCCCAACGCCATAGCCGCAATGGTCACGGCAGCAGCGCAATTGAGCGACAGCGTCAACAACATGATCAACAAAGGCGCCAAACGGGTGGTGGTGACGAATTTGCCCGACGTTAGCTTGACGCCCTATGCGCTTGGCACCATCAAGGGCTCAGACAACTCCACACAGCAGCTCGTACTGGCGATGACTAGGGCCTTCAATGAACGTTTGCAAGTAGGTTTGACAGGCCTGCCCAATGTACTGTTTGTAGATGTATTCACCGAAAACCAAAGGCAAATCGCCAATCCAGCGCAGTTTGGTTTGAGCAATGTCACCGGCATGGCTTGTAATTTGAATTACCCGAACAACGCTTTTGCCACCGATGGGGTGCCTTCCAGTGGCAGCTCCCTGGTTTGCAACACCAACAACCTGATTGCTGGCGATACTTCTCGCTTCTTGTTTGCGGACAGTGTGCACCCCACCCCCTATGGACACAAACTGCTGGCCCAACTGGTCACCAAAGAGTTGATTTTGGCTGGTTGGCTCTGACCCCTGAACCGCACGGAGAACCCATCATGAAAACAAGTTTGAAAATCATTGCTGCGGCAGTCTTGGTTGTGACGCATTGGCAAGTCCATGCGCAAACTGCTGGCACCCGATTGATTCGTTTCGGAGCCACCCAGATTTCCCCCCAGGTAACCAGTGGTGACATGACAGCCCCCAGTTTTGCGAACACCCAAACGGATGTTGGCAAAGACACTCAGTTCAGTGGTGGCATCACTTACATGTATACCGACAACCTGTCCTTCGATATTCCAGTGGCTCTGCCATTCACCCACAAACTCTATGGGGCGGGTGCCTTGGCGGGATCTGGTCAATTGGGCAGTGTCAAAGCCTTACCTTTCACGATCTTTGGTCAATACCGGTTCAACCAGGCCACCTCCACATTCAGGCCCTATCTGGGCTTGGGCATCACCTACGCGTATTTTTTCGATGAACAAGGCTCCAGCGCTTTGACCGCCACCACCAACCCGGGGGGTACGCCCACATCCTTGCGCGTGGAGTCCAAATTTGCGCTGACCCCTCAATTGGGCTTCACCTTTGTCCTGAATGAAAAATGGGTGCTCGATACGTCGTTCAGCAAAACCTTGTTGAAGAACCGCACTTCATTTTCTACAGGACAAACCATTGATACAACCCTTGACCCTATTTCATTCAGCTTGAGTTTAGGCACACGTTTCTGATCACTGCGGCCATCGGCCAAACACCTGCAACTGCGGGCATTTGGCGCTACAGCGTTAAGCCGCAGCCCGCTGCAGCCTGTCCCTCACGCCTTCCCACTCGGGTGTATCAGGGGGCAGCTGGACCCAGATTTGCGTGACGCCCCGGGCGTCCAGGTCGCGCAAGACACTGAACAAGTCGTGCGCGGCTTGCTCTGCCGTGGTGGCTTGCTCAAGCCATAGCACCCCTGACCCGAAGCCTTCGTCGGTTGCAGGCCGCTTGGCCGACCACAGACCCAGGTTGTTGGCGTGTGGCCCCAGGGCTTGCAATTTGGAGGCGATGTCGGCCGCCGACATCAGGCGCACCTTCGCGCGGGGTGCGTAATGCGATTCGAGCGTGCCCGAGGCGCGGGGCGCAGGCTGGCCCAGCGCCGCTTGGGGGGCATCCTTGTCCAGCACGGTGCGGCCACATGCCGCTTCGATTTGCGCCCGCGTGATGTGTCCAGGGCGCAGCAACACGGGCTCCCCACGGGTGCAGTCGATGATGGTGGACTCGATGCCCACATCACATTCGCCGCCATCCAAAATGAGTAAATCGGGCCCCAGCTCGGACTGCACATGCGCAGCACTGGTGGGGCTCACGCGGCCAAAGCGGTTGGCGCTGGGGGCGGACACGCCCAGCACACCCAGGTCCGCACAGGCTTGCAAAAGCTGTTGGGCCACCGGGTGCGAAGGACACCGCAAACCGATTGAGTCTTGCCCCCCGGCCGAGGCCTTGGCCACACCGCTTTGGCGCGGCAAGATCAAGGTCAACGGGCCGGGCCAAAAGGCATTGATCAGCGCTTGCGCAAAGTCAGGCACTTGCGCGGCAAACACGGGTACTTGCGCGGCGCTGGCCACATGCACGATCAGCGGGTGGTCGGCCGGGCGGCCCTTGGCCACAAAGATTTTTGCGACCGCCCCGTCGTCGCTCGCGTTGGCCGCCAAGCCGTACACGGTCTCGGTCGGCAGTCCGACCAACTGGCCGTCAAACAAAGCTTGTGCAGCCTGCGCGATGGCCGCTTCGTTGGCACGGAGGATCATGCCCAACCTTAAAAGGCTTCGATGCCAAGCAAAGCGGCCGCTTGCAAGGCCGTAGCCCGCACAGCCTCAGGCGTCTCAGCCGTGATGTTCAGGTGACCCATCTTGCGACCGGGCCGGGCCGACAACTTGCCGTACAGATGCAAGTGCGTGCCAGGCAGCGCCAGCACCTGTGCCCAAGCGGGGCTGGTTGGGCCTTTGCCTGTGGGTGTGACTTCGGGCCACAGATCGCCCAGCAGGTTGAGCATGATGGCGCTCGAATGCTGGCGCGGCTGGGTGAGCGGCAAACCCGCCAAGGTGCGCACCTGCAGCTCAAACTGCGACTGGTCACAAGCGTTCATGGTGTAGTGGCCGCTGTTGTGCGGGCGCGGGGCCATTTCGTTCACGACCAGCTGGCCGCCTTCGAGCAGGAAAAATTCCACGCACAGCACGCCCACGTAATTCAAACCCTCGGCAATGGCGCGGGTCGCAGCCACGGCTTGGGCGGCGACATCGGTCGGCACGGCACCTTCGTACACGCTGGTCACGGCCAAAATGCCCTCGCGGTGCAGGTTCAGTTGCACCGGAAAATTCACCATCTGCCCATCGGCCCCACGCGCCACGATGACCGAACACTCGGCCTGCAGCGGCAGCATCTTTTCGAGCACGCAGGGCACGCCCTTCAACTCGGCCCAAGCCGCTGCCAATTCTTCACGCGCCTTGACGCGGATCTGGCCTTTGCCGTCGTAGCCCATGCGCGAGGTTTTCAAGATGCCAGGCAGCAAATCCTCGCCCACCACCGCCAACTGCTCCGCCGTCTCGATGACGGCATGCGGCGCAACCGGCACGCCGCAGCGCACAAAGTGGGCCTTCTCGGCGGCGCGGTCTTGTGCAATGGCGACCGAGTCTGAGGCAGGCGCTACCGGGCGGTGTGCGCCCAAGGTCATCAGCGCAGGCGCGGGCACGTTTTCAAATTCGGTGGTGATGGCAGCGCAGCGCTGCATCAATTGAGCCAAGCCCTGCTCGTCCAAATAATCGGTTTGGATGTGGTGGTGGCTCACCAGTCCGGCGGGGCTGGCCGCATCGGGGTCAAGCACCGCGGTGAAGTAACCCATGGCCTGCGCAGCGTGCACAAACATGCGGCCCAACTGGCCGCCCCCCATCACGCCCAAAGTGGCCATCTGGCCATTGACCATGGAGCCCGGCAAAATGGCGCGGCTCATGCGGCACCTCCGGTTGGGAGTGTCATGGCGCGGGCCATGGCGGTTTGCTCGGCCCGAAAAGCTTCAAGCTTTTGACGCAAAGCCGGGTCGTTGTTGGCCAACATGGCCACCGCAAACAGGGCCGCGTTGGCCGCACCCGCTGCGCCAATTGCAAAAGTGGCCACGGGCACGCCCTTGGGCATTTGCACAATGCTGTGCAGCGAATCCACCCCCGACAGCGCCTTGGTCTGCACCGGCACACCCAGCACCGGCACCACGGTTTTGGCCGCGATCATGCCAGGCAAATGCGCCGCGCCGCCTGCGCCCGCGATGATGGCTTGCAGGCCGCGCTCGGCCGCGCTCTGTGCATAGGCAAACATATCGTCCGGCATTCTGTGGGCCGAAACCACGCGGGCGTCGTGAGGGATGCCAAACTGTTGGAGAATCTGGACTGCGTGCTGCATGGTGTCCCAGTCAGAGCTGGAACCCATGACGACGCCGATGAGCGCTTGAGTCATTGGGTGCTTTTCGTGATCAATCTTGAATTTTAAGGTTTCGCTTCGCTCGGAGCCGAAACACAACCCGGAACACTGCCCGCCATGATGGACGTCACGATACAAAACTTTGAAGCCGAGGTGATTGAAGCCTCCATGACCACGCCCGTGCTGGTGGACTTTTGGGCCCCTTGGTGCGGCCCCTGCAAATCGCTGGGCCCCGTCCTCGAAAAAGTGGAAACCGCCTACGAAGGCCGCTTCAAGCTGGTCAAGATCAACTCCGACCAAGAGCAGCAACTGGCCCAGGCCTTTGGCATCAAAAGCATCCCCACCTGTGTGCTGCTGATGAACGGCCAGCCGGTCGACGGCTTCATGGGCGCTTTGCCCGAAGGCCAAGTCAAGCAGTTCTTGGACAAACACCTGCCCGCCGAAGGCGAGCTGCAAGCACAAGCAGCCGCCCAAGAAGCCGAAGAACACCTGCAAGCGGGTGACGCAGACAGCGCTCGCGCCGCCTTAGAACAGGCTCTGGCCACCGACCCCGGTAACGACGATGCGCGTTTTGACCTGGTCAAGCTGCTGATTGGCTTGGGTGAATTGGCCGAAGCCTCCGCTTTGTTGGCCCCGGCCATGGCCCGCATCCCGGTGCCACTGCGCTTTGAGGCGCAAACCCAGTGGCTCAACGCTTTGGAATTCATCACCACAGATCCCCGCGGCGAATGGGACCTTGACCAGTTTGACGCCTTGATTGCCCAAAATAAACGCGACTTTGAGGCCCGTTTTGCCAAAAGCCGCTTGCTGATCGCCATTGGCCAATGGGAAGCGGCCATGGACGAATTGCTCGAAATCATCATGCGCGACAAGAAGTGGGACAACGAAGCCCCGCGCAGAACCTTTGTGGCTTTGCTGGAACTGATGACACCGCCCAAGCCCAAAACCCAAGACGCCACGGGCAAATCAGCGGGCGGTATTGAGTTGATGGGCAAAGCGGCCCTACAAGAAGACCCGCTCTTGGCCATGATCTCCAGCTACCGCCGCAAGCTGAGCATGGCGCTCAACTGAACACAACCGCCCCCCAACCCGTAGCCCGGTTCAGCTGCAGCGATGCAAACTGACCGGGCTTTTTCACGGCTGCGCCGCCAAGCCTCACTGCGCGGCTCAGCCACCACGGGCTGGTGAGTGCCCTCATGCACCCACTTTGGCGATCCACCCCCAATGTAATACTTGTCGTTACAGACATTTACCGGTTTCAGCCCATCAACCGGGGCATGGCCGCGCTTTTGCAAGTTGTTGCAACCTAAAATTTAACCATCACTTTTGAACTCATTTTGAAACCATGCCACGCGCTGAGCCCCTGATCACCCCTGAAGAGCTGCAATCCCTGCTCGGTGGTGTCCCTTTGCGTTCAAACATGGCCAAGCGCTCACTTGCGGCACAACTGCCGACCCTGCATTGGGGCGCTGCACTCTGGCTGGTCAAAGGCATTTTCCTGTATGCCGTGCTGATGAGCCCCGATGCAGCCAAGCTGGTCGACAGCAGCCGCTACCTGTGGATGCGCGGCAGCCTGGAAATGGTTTGCCTGGCCGCATTCTGGGGCGCATCCCTGCACCCACGCGGCCAAACTCTAACTTGGGCCAGCTTGCTGGTGGCCAGCACCACCTTGCTGCTCGATGCCATGACACTGCTGGCGTTCACCGGCTGATTTCTGAATCTCCAAGCAAAAGGCGCTGCCATGCAGCGCCTTTTTTGTGCCCAACCTGCGGTGGGGTTCAGGCCATCAACTTCTTCATGGCTTCTTCGTATTTGGCGGCGGTGTTCTCGATCACTTCGCGCGGCAAGCGGGGCGCAGGCGGGGTCTTGTCCCAAGGCTTGCCATTGACCGTGGCGGTCTCCAGCCAGTCGCGCAAGAACTGCTTGTCGTAGCTGGGCGGGTTGGCGCCTTCCACGTAGCTGTCGGCAGGCCAATAACGGGATGAATCGGGCGTCAACACCTCGTCCATCAACACCAGCGTGCCATCGGCATCCAGGCCAAACTCGAACTTGGTGTCGGCAATGATGATGCCCTTGGTGGCCGCGATGTCGCGGGCGGCTTTGTAGAGCTGGATGCTGATGTCGCGAATGCGGGTGGCCAGATCGGTGCCGATCATGGCCACGGTTTGCTCAAAAGTGATGTTTTCGTCGTGCTCACCCACTGCCGCTTTGGCTGCGGGCGTGTAGATGGGCTCGGGCAAACGGCTTGCGTTTTTCAGGCCTGCGGGCAGTGGCACGCCACACACGGCCTGGTTGTCCTGGTATTCCTTCCAACCACTGCCAGCCAAATAGCCGCGCACCACAGCCTCAACCGGGATGGGTTGAAGGCGCTTGACCAGCATGGAGCGGCCCGTGACCTGCGGCACCTCTTCGGCGCTCACCACGCTCTCGGGCCCTTCGCCTGTCAAATGGATCGGACAAATGTTCAGGCCCTTGGGTCCGAGTTGGTCAAACCAAAACAGCGCCATTTGCGTGAGCAGCACGCCCTTGCCGGGAATCGGCTCGCCCATGATCACGTCAAACGCGCTGATGCGGTCCGAAGCCACCATCAAGATGCGGCCCTCGCCCACCGCGTAGTTGTCGCGCACTTTGCCACGCGCCAGCAGGGGCAAGGAGGTCAGGGCCGAGGTATGGAGTGCAGAGGTCATGGCAAAACAATCAGGCAACAGCAAAAAAGAAAAAGGCCCGTTGAACAGTCAACGGGCCATTCGGGTCAATTATCGCAGGCTCAGTTCACCACTTGCGCCAATTCACCCCGCGCATAACGGGCGGCCACCACCTGCAGGTTGTCGCCCTTGATCTTGGGGGCCTGGCCTTCGCAACCGAACTCCAGGTAGCGCTGTTTGCAGATTTGTTTGGCCGCTTCGCGGGCGGGCTTGAGCCATTCGCGGGCGTCGAACTTGTCTGGGTTTTCAAACAAAAACTTGCGGCAAGCGGCGGTCATCGCCAGACGGATGTCGGTGTCGATGTTGATCTTGCGCACGCCGTGCTTGATGGCTTCCTGGATTTCCTCGACCGGCACGCCGTAGGTTTCCTTCATCTGGCCGCCGTACTGGTTGATCATGGCCAGCAGCTCTTGCGGCACGCTGGACGAACCGTGCATCACCAAGTGGGTGTTGGGGATGCGCTGGTGAATTTCTTTGACGCGGCTGATGGCCAAAATGTCGCCCGTGGGCTTGCGGCTGAACTTGTAAGCGCCATGGCTGGTGCCAATGGCAATGGCCAAAGCGTCCAGTCCTGTGGCTTTCACAAACTGAGCGGCTTCTTCGGGGTCGGTCAGCATCTGGCTGTGGTCGAGTTTGCCTTCGGCGCCAATGCCGTCTTCTTCACCGGCTTCACCGGTTTCCAAATTGCCCAAGCAGCCCAATTCGCCTTCCACCGACACACCCAACAAATGTGCCATGTCCACCACGCGGCGGGTCACGTCGACGTTGTAGGCAAAGTCAGCCGGGGTCTTGCCGTCTTCCAGCAAAGAGCCATCCATCATCACCGACGAGAAACCAAGGTTGATCGCGCCTTGGCATACCGCTGGGCTTTGCCCGTGGTCTTGGTGCATGACCAGCGGAATGTGCGGCCACTGCTCGGTGGCGGCCTGGATCAGGTGTTTGATGAAGGGCTCACCCGCGTATTTGCGGGCACCCGCGCTGGCCTGCAAGATGACAGGCGCACCGACCTCGTCGGCGGCCATCATGACGGCCTGGACTTGCTCCAAGTTGTTGACGTTGAAAGCTGGAATGCCGTAGCGGTTGACGGCCGCATGGTCCAGCAGCTCGCGCATAGAAACGAGTGCCATGGTGGTGATTTCCCGGGGAAGTTAAAAATTCGGCGGCGCCGGGCTGTAACCGGCTTGTAACTGGCCTGATTTTATAGGTTTTGGTCCACCACCCGGCAGCAAACTCTGGCCAACAGCCCCACCACGCTGACGTGGTGGGATGGCCTCATGATCAATCTGCCCGGCAAATTTTGAGCGTGTTGGTGCCGCCAGGCGTGCCCATGGGCTCACCCACGGTGATGGCGTACACATCGCCCGAGTGCACAATGCCGCGCTTTTTCAGGTGCGCTTCGGCATCGGCCAAGGCCGTGTCGCGGTCAGCGCTGGTGTCCATCAGCAAGGGGCTGACGTTGCGCATCAGGGCCATCTTGCGCTGGGTCGCAACCTTGGGCGTGAGGGCATAAATGGGCATGCGCACGCTGTGGCGGCTCATCCACAGCGCGGTTGAACCTGAATCGGTCAAGGCCACAATCGCCTTGGCTTTGAGGTGGTGCGCCGTGAACAGGGCGCCCATGGCGATGGCATGGTCGATGCGGTCAAAGTGCGCCCCCACAAAGTCATCTTCCAGTGGGTCGTGGTCGGTTTTTTCGGCCTCAAGACAAATGGCAGCCATCATTTCGACAGTCTCCAGCGGGTACTTGCCTGCAGCGGTTTCGGCACTGAGCATCACTGCGTCGGTGCCGTCCAGCACGGCGTTGGCCACATCCGACACTTCGGCGCGGGTGGGCACCGGGTTGACGATCATGCTCTCCATCATCTGGGTGGCGGTGATGACCAGCTTGTCCAGTTCGCGGGCGCGTTTGATCATGTGTTTTTGCAGGCCTGGCACGGCGGCATTGCCCACCTCCACCGCCAAATCACCGCGTGCGACCATGATGCCGTCCGTCACCTGGAGGATGCGGTCCAGCTCGGGGATCGCTTCAGCGCGTTCGATCTTGGCGATCAGGCCGGGCTTGTGGCCACTGCTGCAAGCCACATTGCACAGCTGGCGCGCCATTTCCATGTCGGTCGCGTTTTTGGGGAAGCTCACCGCCACATAGTCGGCATTGAAGCTCATGGCCGTTTTGATGTCTTCCATGTCCTTGGCCGTCAGGGCCGGGGCTGTCAGGCCGCCGCCCTGTTTGTTGATGCCCTTGTTATTGGACAACTCACCGCCCAACTTGACTGTGGTGTGGACCTGCTCGCCCTTGACGGCGTTCACCGTGAGCTCGATCAGGCCATCGTTGAGCAAGAGCACATCGCCTGCTTTCACGTCACGTGGCAGCTCTTTGTAGTCGAGACCCACGCCTTCGATGTCGCCCAGCTCGGCGCGCGAGGCGTCCAGCACAAAGGGAGCACCGGGCTCCAACATCACTTTGCCTTCGGCAAACTTGCCCACCCGGATCTTGGGGCCTTGGAGGTCGGCCATGATGGCCACCTCGCGGCCTGCACGCTGCGAGGCTTCGCGCACCAAGCGGGCGCGGTCGACATGGTCTTGGGCCTTGCCGTGGCTGAAGTTCAGGCGAACCACATTGACGCCTGCTCGGATCATGGCTTCAAGCATTGCGGGATCGCTGGAAGCAGGGCCTAAAGTGGCAACAATCTTGGTGGCGCGACGGGGCATCAGGAAATCTCCAATGTAATTTGGTTTCAATTCTCACACGAAATCGGTTACATGACGGGATCTTTCGAGGGCATTCTTGCGATCAATAACCGTCAATCCCTGTCGGAAAGACCCGTCAATTTCTGACTTTTAACGACAAGTTGCTGCCAGATCAGTCCCGTTACCGCCGGTTTCCCTTACCAATCCCCTTGAATTGATCTTTGTCAGCCCAGTGAAACGCCAAGCCGACTAAACTCCATCCTGAGCGATTTACATTCAAGCGTCATGACTGCCTTACACACCCCCAACGCCGATCAGCCCATCTCCTTGGACCAAGCCCTGCCCCACCGCAAGACTTTGCGTGAGTGGCTGATCCCTTTGTCAGAGCGCAGCACAGCGCGCGCTTTTGTGTTGCTCGCTTTTGACTACGCCTTGTTCTTTGCCCTGATCACAGCCACCGTGATGCTCGAAGCCGTGTGGGCCAAGTTGCTGTGCGCCATGGTGGCGGGTTTTGTCATCGGCCGCCTGTTTGTGATCGGTCACGACGCTTGTCACCAAAGTCTCACGCCCCACCGCGAACTCAACAAAGTGCTGGGTCGCATCGCGTTTTTGCCCTCGCTCACGCCTTACAGCCTTTGGGACACTGGCCACAACGTGGTGCACCACGGCTACACCAACCTCAAAGGCGTGGACTTTGTCTGGACCCCCCTGACGGCCGAAGAATTTGCCGCCTTGAGCCCCATGCAACGCTTGCTGCAACGCGCCTACCGCAGCGGCTGGGCCCCTGGCCTGTACTACATGATCGAAATTTGGTGGAAGCGCGAGTTCTTCCCCAACAAAACCCACATGCCCACGCGCCGCCCGATCTTCTTCAAGGACAGCCTGCTGGCCAGTGCTTTTGGCGTGCTGTGGATCGCCGCCATCGCCGCTGCGGCTGTCTACACCGGGCAGTCGGTCTGGCTGTCCTTGCTGATGGGCGTGCTGATCCCCTTCTTCTTCTGGAACACCATGATCGGCTTTGTGGTCTATGTGCACCACACCCACGTCAAGGTCTCCTGGCACGACAACAAAGCCGCCTGGACCAAGGCCGCGCCCTTTGTCTCGACCACGGTGCACCTGACCTTCCCGTTCAACATCGGCGGCATGATGCACCACATCATGGAGCACACCGCCCACCATGTGGACATGAGCATTCCGCTGTACCGCCTTAAGCAAGCGCAGGCCAAACTCGAAGAAATGCTGCCCGGCCGCATCATCGTGCAGCCCTTCTCATGGAAGTGGTATTTCGAGACCGCCAAAAACTGCAAGATGTACGACTTCACCCGTGAGTGCTGGACCGACTTCAAAGGCAACATGACCAGCCCGGTGCGTGGCAACCTGCCGCCTGCTGCACAGGCCTGATCTGAGGCCATCGCCGACCACAAAAAACCCCGCAATGCGGGGTTTTTTGTGAAGTGGGTTCTGAAAATTCATGTCGTGGCCAAAGCCTATCGACCTGCCTGAGAAACTGCAGCTCGCCCCTCAGGTTCGACAGGCCCTCAGGCCGCAGCCCGTTTGGCCAAAATCTCGAAAGCGGGCAAGGTCTTTCCTTCCAGGATTTCCAGGAACGCACCACCGCCGGTCGAAATGTAGCCCACTTGCGCTTCGATGCCGTATTTGGCAATCGCCGCCAGCGTGTCGCCACCGCCCGCGATGCTGAAGGCGCTGGACTCGGCAATCGCTTGCGCAATGACTTTTGTGCCGTTTTCAAAAGCCGCAAACTCGAACACGCCCACCGGGCCGTTCCACACAATGGTGCCCGCCTGCTTGAGCTGCGCGGCCAGCTTGGCAGCCGTCTCAGGGCCAATGTCCAAAATCATGTCGTCGTCGGCCACCTCGGTAGCTTTCTTCACCGTGGCCACGGCGTCGGCGGCAAAGGTCTTGGCGGTCACCACATCAGTTGGGATCGGCACTTCTGCGCCCCTGGCCTTCATGGCTTCAATCACGGCTTTGGCCTCATCCACCAAATCGGCTTCGGCCAGGCTCTTGCCGATCTTCAGACCCGCCGCCAGCATGAAGGTGTTGGCAATGCCGCCGCCCACGATCAACTGGTCCACGTTTTGCGACAGGCTCTTCAAGATGGTCAGTTTGGTGCTGACCTTGCTGCCCGCCACGATGGCGGCCAATGGGCGCTTCGGCGCAGCCAGCGCCTTGCCAATCGCGTCGATCTCGGCGGCCAGCAAAGGACCTGCACAGGCGATGGGGGCGAACTGGGCGATGCCGTAGGTCGTGCCTTCGGCGCGGTGGGCCGTGCCAAAAGCATCGTTCACATAGATGTCGCACAACTGGGCCATCTTGCGGGCCAAGTCTTCGTTGTTTTTCTTCTCGCCCTTGTTGACACGGCAGTTCTCGAGCAAGACCACCTGGCCGGGCTGCACGTCCACACCGCCGACCCAGTTGGCCACCAGCGGTACATCGCGGCCGAGCAACTCGCCCAAGCGCTTGGCCACGGGAGCCAGCGAGTCTTCGGGCTTGAACTCGCCCTCGGTGGGGCGGCCCAAGTGCGAGGTCACCATCACAGCAGCGCCTGCATCCAAAGCCATCTGGATGCAGGGCACGCTGGCGCGGATGCGGGTGTCTTCGGTGATGCGGCCGTCATCGGCTTGTGGCACGTTCAGGTCGGCGCGAATGAAGACGCGCTGACCAGCGGCTTGGCCTTTGGCACAAAGATCGGAAAAGCGGATGACGTTCATGGTGTGAAGAAGAGTGAAGGGAAGAATTCCCACCGATTTTAAAAGCCAGGTCTGACAACGGCTGACATGCGGGGCAGATACGAAACCCGAACAATGCCCCAACGAGACTTACCAACCCAGTCCAAGGCGCAAAGGCAGGTAAACCGCCATGCCAACCAGGATCGTAGTCAACACACCGCGCCGCCAAAAGTAAGCGGCCACACCCGCAGCAGCCGCGTACAAACGGGCGTCTTGCCAGGTGTTAATCAAATCACCCTGCACCGTGATGATTTCGGGAATGACCACGGCCGACAGCGCTGCAATGGGCGCGTACTGCAAACCGCGCTGCGCCCAGCCGGGCAACTGCCAGGACTGGCTGGAGATGAAAAAGAAACTTCGGGCCACCACCGTGACCACGGCCAGGCCCACGATGACGGCCAGCGTCCACAGATCGGTTTCGTTCATGCCGCCGCCTTCGGTGCAGGCCGGATTTTTTCAACCGTCAGACACAGGATCACCGCCACGGCAATCGCCACCACGATGTTGAGTTTGAGCGGCAGGTTGTAAGCGGCCACTGCTGCTGCACCCGCCACAGCGGCTGAAAGGATACGCATGCGCGAGCTGGCCAGCGAGCACTGGATACCCAGCAAACACAAGATGCCCGCGAAGCCCAAGCCCCATTCCGGTGGGATCAGATTGGCCAAGCCCACGCCCAGCAGACTGGCCACGATCCAGCTGCCCCAGTTCAGGAAATAATTGCCCGCCAGATAAGCCTCTTGCCCCGTGCGCTCGGTGTCGGTGCTGCCTGGCTGAGGGTAGTGCCGGGTGAACAGCACATAGGTGATGTCGGCAGTGAAGTAGCCGTGGCACATGCGCTGCCAACGCGGCAGGTGCATCAGATACGGCCGCAGGTGCAAGCTGAACACCACAAAGCGCAGGTTCACGCAAAACCCGGTCGCCAAAATCACCCAAGCCGGGGCCCCCGCCACCAAAAGTGGAATGGCCGCCAACTGCGAGCTGCCGGCGAACACCAGCATGGTCATGGCCACAGCCTCGAACACACTCATACCCGACTTGACCATGGCCACCCCGGTCATCAAGCCCCAAGCCGCCACACCGGGCGCTTGCGGGGCCAAGTCACGCAGGCCTTGCCAGAACTCGGCACGGCGGTAGAGCGTGGGCCGAAAAAACATCAGGCCACCAAGCGCTGGCCAGGTTGCAAGGGGCAACCGCGCAAAAAGTCGGCAGCACCCAGGCGCTTGCCACCGGGACGCTGCAACTGGGTCAGGCACAACTGGCCCTCACCACAGGCCACCCGCACGCCAGACGCATCGGCGCTGAGCACGGTGCCCGGCTGAGCCATCTCTTCGGCCGCTTCGGCCTCCGCTTGCCAAAGCTTGAGGGTTTCCACACCGGAGGCGGTGGCCAGCGGCACGGTCATGCCCGGAAACGGGTCAAAGGCGCGGATGCGCCGCGCCAGCACCTCGGCGCTCAGGGCCCAGTCGAGTGCGGCTTCGGCTTTGTCGATCTTGTGCGCGTAGTTCACACCCGCCAAGGGCTGAGGCTGGCGAGACAGGTCGCTCAAGTGGGTCAGAGCCTGCACGATGGCTTGTCCGCCCAACTCGGCCAAGCGGTCGTGCAGCACGGCGGTGGTGTCGGTGGGCGCCAGGGCGCAAGGCAAGACCAGCAGCATGTCGCCCGTGTCCAAGCCCGCGTCCATCTGCATGATGGTGATGCCGGTTTGTGTGTCGCCCGCCTCGATGGCGCGGTGAATCGGCGCCGCACCGCGCCAGCGTGGCAACAAAGAAGCGTGGATGTTCAGGCAACCCTTGGGCGGCAAGTCCAGCACCCACTGCGGCAAGATCAAGCCATAAGCGGCCACGATCATGGCGTCGGCCTTGGCGTCCAGCAGCGTCTGGCGGGCAGCGGCAGCGTCTTCGGGGTATTTGCCATCGAGCCGCAGGCTGCGCGGCTGGGCCACAGGCACCGCATGGTCCAAGGCCCATTGCTTGACGGGCGAAGGCTGCAGCTTCATGCCGCGCCCTGCGGGCCGGTCAGGTTGGGTCAGCACCAGCACGATCTCGTGACCTGCCGCATGCAAGGCGGCCAGCGCCACTTGGGCAAATTCGGGCGTGCCCGCGAAAATCAAACGCATGAAAGGTTCTTTAAAAGGAATCAGCGCCCGGCTTTTTGGGCTTTGACCATCTTGGTCTTGATGCGGCCTTGCTTGAGTGGCGAGAGGTACTCCACAAACACCTTGCCCAACAGGTGGTCGAGCTCATGCTGGATGCAAATGGCCAGCATGCCATCGGCCTCGATCGTGCGGCTTTGGCCATCGCGGTCCAAGGCCGTGACCTTGACTTGGGTGGCACGTTCCACGCCGTCGTAAATGCCGGGCACCGACAGGCAGCCCTCTTCACCCTTGACGCGCTCGTCGTTCATCCAGCTGATTTCGGGGTTGATCAGCACCATGGGCTGGTTGCGCTCTTCAGACGTGTCGATCACCACCAAGCGCTCGTGCACATCGATCTGCGAGGCGGCCAGGCCAATACCACCGGCGTCGTACATGGTCTCCAGCATGTCGTCGATGAGGGCGTGGATGCGGGCGTCCACCGCTTGCACAGGTTTAGCCACCTTGTGCAAGCGAGGGTCGGGGTAGCAAAGGATGGGGAGCAGGGCCATAACGTCTAAAAATCAAATGTGAATAGGCTTATTTTCGATCATTTCGGCCCGGGGCCACCCAGCATCAAGCCGAGAGACCGTATTGCACGAAACGGATCATGAAACGCGCCAGCGCCAAACCGTCATGTGGGTCTGAAAGACTTTCGATACTTTGCTCATAAAGCGGCTCCCCCAGCATGACCCGTCGCTTGTTCAGCAAAAAGGCCGACACCTCGGGCGTGAACTCCGGGTGAGGCTGGATGCAAAACACCTGGTCACCCAGCGCATAGGCCGCCACCGGGCAATCGGGCTGCGTGGCGAGCAAGGTGGCCCCAGGCGGCAAGGCCAGCACCTGATCCTGGTGGCTGGCCAACAAGGCCATTTGGGGCGATGGGTCGGGTGCCAGCCCCAGGTGTTCGGGCGCGCCCAGCCAGTCATACGCCTGCCGCCCGACCCGCCACCCCCGGGGTGCCCGCTGCACAGGCGCTCCCAGGCAATGCGCGATCAGCTGGTGGCCAAAACACACGCCGAGCAACTTGTGCTGGTCATGCAGCAAACGCGTCACCCGCTCGCGCAAGGCCACCACCCAGGGCTCGTCCGAAAACGAATCGGCGCGGCTGCCGGTCAAAAGCACCGCGTCGTAGGCCTCAAAACTATCTGGATAGTGCCCATGCCGCGCACTGAAGGTGTCGATGCGACCTTGGTAACCCGCTTGCGCAAACAACTGCTCAAACATCGCCGCCACCCGGGTGTAACGCGGCACCAAGGGCGGGTCCAGATCGTCGTTTTCGAGGATGCACAGGCGCAGGTGCGCGGTCGTGGATGGGGTGGGATTCTGCATGGCGTGATTTTATGGACTTGGCGCAAACCGGGCTTTGAACCACAATGCTTGGCACAACATGCATTCGACAGCCATCAGGCTGCACAGGGAGACAAAGATGGTCAACACCCCCGAAGAACTGGGCGCGTGGTTGCGGCTGGTGCTCACGCCCGGCGTGGGCCCCGAAAGCGCCAGGCGGCTGCTGGCGGCCTTTGGCGAGCCCCAAGCCCTCTTTGCGCAAACCGAAACCGCCTTGTGCCAAGTGGTCAACGCCAAACAGGCGCAGGCGCTGCGCATCATGCCCGATGGCTGCGTGGACCTCATCCAAAATACCCTCGACTGGCTGCAGACCGCCAACGGACCGGGCCGCTGCGTGATCACCCTGGGCGATGCCGACTACCCTGCCCCCTTGCTCGACATTCCCGACCCACCGCTGATGCTCTATGCCTTGGGCCAGACGGCGCAGCTGGCAACTTTGCGGGCCGAGCAAGCGTTGGCCATGGTGGGCAGCCGCAACCCCACGCCCCAAGGTGCCGAGAACGCCCGCGCCTTTGCCTTCGGCTTGGCCGCCAGTGGGCTGACCGTGGTCTCGGGCCTGGCGCTCGGGGTGGACGGTGCGGCCCATGAAGGCGCACTGCAGGGCGCCACAAAAGGACAACTGGCCACCATCGCCGTGGTGGGCACTGGGCTGGACCGGGTGTACCCGCGCCAGCACCGCGAACTGGCGCACCGCATTGCACAAAATGGGCTGATCCTGAGCGAATACCCACTGGGCACCCCGCCGCTGTCGCCCAACTTTCCGCGCCGCAACCGCCTGATCTCGGGCTTGTCGCAGGCCACGCTGGTGGTCGAAGCTGCTGTGCAATCGGGCTCGCTCATCACCGCCAAACAAGCCTTGGAACAAGGCCGCGACGTGTTGGCCATCCCCGGCTCCATCCATTCAGCCCAATCCAAAGGTTGCCACGCGCTGATCAAACAGGGCGCCAAACTGGTGGAGACGGTGCAAGATGTGCTGGAAGAGCTGCAGCTGCCCACACCCGACGTGCAGCAGGCGCTGGACCTGCCAGCGCCACCGCCAGAGGATGAGCCGTCAGGCCACGATCCCGAACGCGCCCTGCTGCGTGCCATGGGCCACGACCCCGTGGGACTGGACGCCCTGCAAGTGCGCTGCGGTTGGCCCACGGCGCAACTGCAGGCTCAGCTTTTGGAGCTGGAGTTGATGGGCCAAGTCGGGCGGCTGCCGGGTGGGCTGTTTCAGCGCATGGGGTCGGCTTGAGGGTCCAAACGACACGCCTCCAGCATTTAACCCGCAGACCCCAAGGCCAAGCCCGCGTGCTCACGCAGCGGGTGGAAGTGAATCTTGGGAAAGCGCTCTTGGGCCAGCCGCACGTCGTAAGGGCTGGTGCACAAATAGGCCAAGGTGCCTGCCGCGTCGAGTGACATGCGCTGCGGGTAGGCGTTGGTGAATTCGCGCAGCTCGGCAGGGGTGTCGGCGGTGATCCAGCGGGCGCCGGTGTACTGGCAGCCTTCCAGGCGCACGTCGCAGTCGTATTCGGCTTTGAGGCGGTGTTGCACCACTTCAAACTGCAGCTGGCCCACCGCGCCCAGCAGCATGGGGCCGCCGATTTCGGGTTTGAAGACCTGGATCGCGCCTTCTTCGCCCAGTTGGTCGAGGCCGGTTTGCAGCTGCTTGGTGCGCAGCGGGTTCTTCAGGATTACGGTCATGAAGAGTTCGGGCGCAAAGAAGGGCAGGCCGGTGAATTGCAAATTCGCGCCGTCGGTGATGGTGTCGCCCAGCTGCACGCCGCCATGGGTGGTGAAGCCAATGATGTCGCCCGCGTAGGCTTCGTCCACCGCTTCGCGGCGTTGGCTCAAAAAGGTCACCACGCTGGTGGGGCGCAGTTCCTTGGCAGTGCGCTGCACTTTGAGCTTCATGCCAGGGGTGTATTTGCCAGACGCCATGCGCACGAAGGCGATGCGGTCGCGGTGGTTGGCGTCCATGTTGGCTTGCACCTTGAACACCACGCCCGAGAACGCGCTGTCTTCCGGCTGGATCTCTTTGACCACGGGCTGCTTGTTGACCAGCAGATTGCTGGTGCGGGGCTTGGGTGCGGGGGCCAAGTCGACCAAGGCGTCGAGCACTTCCATCACACCGAAGTTGTTCACACCGGAGCCGAAGAACACGGGGGTTTGCTTGCCTGCCAAAAACGCAGCCATGTCAAATGCAGGCGATGCGCCGGTGGCCAGCTCCATGCTGTCCATGGCGGTCTGCCACTCCAGGCCAAAGCGCTCGGCCAGTTGGGCTTGCTCGGTGAGCGGGATGGTTTCGAAGTCTTGTGGCAGGCGTTCGCTGCCGGAGTCGAACACCGTCATGGCCTGCGTGCGCAAGTTGATGATGCCGCCAAAGCTCTTGCCCTGGCCTACAGGCCAGGTCATGGGCACGCAAGGCATGCCCAGCTCGCGTTCGACTTCGTCGAGGATGTCTAGGGGGTCCCGCACTTCGCGGTCCATCTTGTTGACGAAGGTGATGATGGGCGTGTCGCGCTGACGGCAGACTTCGATCAGTCGGCGGGTCTGGGCTTCCACACCGTTGGCCGCGTCAATGACCATGAGCGCCGAGTCCACGGCGGTGAGCACGCGGTAGGTGTCTTCGGAGAAGTCTTTGTGGCCGGGCGTGTCGAGCAGGTTGATGACGTGCTCGCGGTAGAGCATCTGCATGACGGACGAAGCCACCGAGATACCACGTTGCTTTTCGATTTCCATCCAGTCGGATGTGGCGTGGCGCGAAGCCTTGCGGGCCTTGACCGAGCCGGCAATCTGGATCGCGCCCGAAAACAGCAAGAGCTTTTCGGTCAGTGTGGTTTTACCCGCGTCGGGGTGCGAAATGATGGCAAAAGTCCGGCGGCGCCGGGTTTCGTGGGCGTAGGTCACAAGGGGTCCTGAAGATCGTGTGGACCGCCAAGGGGGTCCAATGCTGGCCGAGCCCGTGCGGGCTGGCGAAAGCGGTGATTTTACCGGGCGATGGGCATCAGTCGCCAAAGCGCGGACCCGCCGTGTAGGCCGGGGATACACTGCAGGGTATGAATCCGAACCTCATTCTCCTCACGCTCTGCCAAGGGCTGTTCTTCACCAACAACGTCACCTTCATCGCCATCAACGGGCTGGTGGGTTTGTCCATGGCGCCGCTGGGCTGGATGGCGACGTTGCCCGTCATGGGTTATGTGGTGGGCGGAGCACTGTCGACCGGGCTGGTGGCCAAGAGCCAGTCGCGCTGGGGGCGCAAGGTGTCGTTCCAGTTGGGGCTGGTGGTGGCTTTGTTTTCGGCGCTGTTGGCCGCGTATGCCGCCTGGAGCCACAACTTCTGGTTGCTGGTGGCGGCCACGGTGATTGCGGGTTATTACAGTGCCAATGGCCAGTTGTACCGTTTTGCAGCCGCTGAATTGGCGGCGGACGGTTTCAAGGAAAAAGCGGTTTCGCTGGTCTTGGCGGGTGGTTTGATTGGCGCCATCGTCGGCCCTAACCTGGCTTCTCGCACCCGCACTTTGTACGAGGTGCCTTTTTTGGGCGCTTACCTGGCGCTGGGCATCGTCGCCATTTTGGCCATGGTGTGCATGAGCTTCATCCGCTTCCCGGCTGTGCCCGCCAAAAAACCGGGCGACAGCGCGGGCCGCCCTTTGCGCGAGATCATGCGCCAGCCGGTGTTCATTGTGGCGGCGGCCGCAGCGGCCTTGAGTTATGGCGTCATGAACTTGCTGATGGCGGCCACCCCGCTGGCCATGCAGGTGTGTGGCTTCAGTTTTGACGATGCGGCGCTGGTGCTGGAGTGGCATGTGATCGGCATGTTCGCGCCAGGCTTTTTCACGGGCCACTTGATCAAGAAATTCGGCACACTGCAGATCATGGGCGTTGGCGTGGTGATCAACTTTGTGTGCATCGCGATTGCCCTGTCGGGCGTGGAGTTGCACCAGTTCCTGATCTCGCTGTTCTTGCTGGGACTGGGTTGGAACTTCCTGTTCACAGGCAGCACCACACTGGCCATGAAGGCCTGGACCCCCGCCGAAAAAGACCGGGGTCAGGCGGCTATCAACTTCTTTGTGTTCGCCACCATGGCCGTGACTTCCTTCGCTTCAGGCGCACTGGTCACCACCCAGGGCTGGATGTGGCTGAACATCGGCTCGCTGTTCCCAGTGGCTCTGACCGGGCTGGCACTGATGTGGATGGTGCTCAAGCAAAAAAGCGTGCAAGCAACCAGCGCTTGAGCGCGGCAAACACCTGGGCGCGGTCCGGGTCGTTGAAGATCTCGTGGTACATGGCCTCGAAGCATTGGGCCTGCACCACGGCCTGAGGTGCAGCGTGCACAAAGTCGGCGGTGGCCTGCGCGTTCACCAGTTTGTCTTGTCCTGCGTACATCAGCAAAGTAGGCACGGCCCACTCCGAAGCGTCGTGCAAAGTCTTCTCGCCGTTGTCCAAAATCCATGCAGCCAGGCCCGTTGAAATGCGCCGGTGCACCAGCGCATCGGCTTTGTAGGCCTTCACCACATCGGGGTCGCGTGACACAAAATCGGCTTGCAAGCCGTTGTCCACGCACAAGTGCGGCGCCACGCGGGGCAAAGTGGCCAACAGCATTTTTTGCAAGAAATTGGGAAATGCCCCCAAAGCCGGAGACGACAACACGGCCGCATCGACCGCGCCCAAACCTTCGGCCAGCGTGCGGGCCACCACCAGGCCACCCATGCTGTGGCCCAGCAAAATGAGGGGCGCGTCCTTCAAAGCCGGTCGCTGGCGCGTGTCTTCGATCACGCGGCACACATCAGCCTGCAAGCTGCCGGGGCGCAGCATGTCACCACGCGGGCCTTCGGACTGGCCGTGGCCATGCTGGTCGTAAGCCCGCACCGCAAAGCCCCACTGGCGCAAGTGCGCCGCCACCTCAGCGTAGCGCCCGGCATGTTCACCCAGGCCGTGCACCAAAAGCACCGTGCCCAGGGGCTGGTTGGCGGGCATGGCCCAGTCGTAGACCGCCAACTGCCCGGCCTCGCCCGGCAAAGCCGAAAGGCTTGGGTGAGCGATCGAGGGGCGCGCACTGATGGTCATCAAGGCATCCGCGCCATCACTTCGGCCACCGCCGCCGTGAGTTTTTTGGCATAAGGCACATGCAAAAACTCGTTCGGTCCGTGTGCGTTGCTCTTGGGGCCGAGCACGCCGCAGACCATCATTTGCGCTTTGGGGAAACCGGCGCTCAGCATGTTCATGAGTGGGATGGTGCCGCCTTGGCCGATGTAGCCTACGCCTGCACCAAAGTGCGCTTGGCTGGAGCTGTTGAGCGCCTGCTCGAACCAAGGCAAGGTGTCGGGGGCATTCCAGCCGGTGGCGCCGCCGCCTGACTCAAACGTGACTTTGGCCTGGTAGGGCGCGTTGTCTTCCAGCAAGGCCTTCATCTCGGCCACGGCTTGCGCCGCGTCCACCAGCGGGGGCAGGCGCAGGCTGAGCTTGAAGGCGGTGTAGGGGCGCAGCACATTGCCCGCGTCTTTCAGCGCCGGAAAACCTTCCGCTCCGGTCACGCTCAGCGTCGGTGTCCAAGTGCGGTTGAGCAGGGCTTGTGTCGGGTCGGTGGTGGTGGGCAGGGCAAAGCTGGTCGAGCCGCCGCAGTCGTAGTGGGCCCAGGGGAACCGCTTGTAGACCTCGTCGCCAAGGATGGCGGCTGTGGCTTGCGCTTGCGCCAAACGCTCGGCAGGCACTTCGCAATGGAAGCTGGCGGGCAGCAATCGGCCCGTGGCGCTGTCTTCGAGGCGGTCGAGCACCTGGCGCATGATGCGAAAGCTCGACGGCACCAGGCCCGAGGCGTCGCCCGAGTGGATGCCTTCGGTCAGCACCTGCACCTTGAGCGTGCCGCTGGCCATGCCGCGCAGGCTGGTGGTGAGCCACAACTGGTCGTAGTTGCCCGCGCCGCTGTCCAGGCAGATCACCAGGCCCACATCGCCCATGCGGGTGCGCAGCGCGTCTACATAGGGCAGCAGGTCATACGAGCCAGACTCTTCGCAAGTCTCGATCAGGCCAACGATGCGCGGGTGGGGCGTCTTCTGGGCTTTGAGGGCCTGCACGGCGGCAATGCTGGCGTAAACCGCATAACCGTCGTCTGCGCCGCCCCGGCCATAGAGCTTGCCGTCTTCGTACACCGGGGTCCATGGGCCGAGGTCATTGCGCCAGCCGTTGAACTCCGGCTGCTTGTCCAAGTGCCCGTACATCAGCACGGTCTGGCCCGAGCCCTCGCTGGCGGCGCGGGTGGCGGCCACTTCAAAAAACATGACCGGTGTGCGACCGGGCAGCTGGATGATTTCGAGCACAAGGCCCTCGACCTTTTGCGCCTCGACCCATTGGGCGGCGCGGCGCAACACCGACTCGATGTGGCCGTGCGCGGCCCAGTCGGCATCAAAAGCGGGCGACTTGGCCGGGATCTCGATGTAATTTTTCAGCTCGGGCACGATGGTGCTGTCCCAGGCTTGGGTGACATCGCTCAAGGCGCGGGCGCTGTCCAGCAGGCCATCGGGCATTTCGCGGTGCAAGGGGGCGTTCATGGTGGGGGCTCCTCGGGGCGACACAAAAGAAAAACACTGTAGCGCGTTTGGAACTGACTGACCACGGCGGGCATTCACAGAGGTGACGCCAAAGCGGCAGCACTGGCGCAGGACCTCGGCACAATGGCCGATCCACCACCCACACGGAGCGCCCGATTGAACGTGACAACCTTGGTTCAGCCCACCACAGAGCCTGCCCTGCGCGTGGGCGGGTTGGTGCTGGCCGCGGGCGCGGGCAGCCGCATGGGGAACCGCCCCAAATGCCTGTTGCAGCTGAACGGAATGAGCCTGCTGGAGCGGCAATTGCAGGCCTTGTCGCTGGCGGGCGTAAGGCCCGTGGGGGTGGTGCTGGGGCACCACGGCGAGCGCATCTTGCAAGAAGGGATTTTGACCCGCTGGGCAGCCCAACAGGTACGTAACCTGCGGCCCGATGACGGCCATGTCAGCTCCTTGCGTATCGGCTTGAAGGACTTGCCCACAGGGCTGGACGCGGTGGTGGTGGCACTGGCTGACCAACCCTTGATCGATGTGCAGGCGGTGAAAGCGCTGCTGGCAGCCTTTGCGCAGCGCCCTGCTGGCACGCAGATGCTGCAACCGAGTGTGAAAGGCTTGCCCGGCAACCCGGTGGTGTTCTCTGGCGAGGTGATGGCGCAAATTTTGGCGGGCGAAGAACACATAGGCGCACGCCAATGGCAGCAGGCCCACCCCGAAGCCGTGTTCCGCTGGGAAACACCCCATAGTCTTTACCGACTGGATGTGGACAATGAAGCTGACCGGCAAGCCGTTGAGGCGTCGACTGGGCGCAGCCTCCATTGGCCGCCCGATTTGGTGCTTTAAACAGAGAGCCCCCCATGAACAGCATCGACATTGACGTCATCCGCACCGCACTTGACTGGCAAAGCAGGGGCCACCGCGTAGTCATGGGCACGGTCGTGCGCACCTGGGGTTCGGCACCACGCCCCCCTGGCTCGCTCATGATCATCCGTGACGACGGCCAAGTGGCCGGTTCGGTCTCGGGCGGTTGCATCGAAGACGATTTGATCCGCCGCGTGGCCGCAGGCGAGCTGGCCCTGCGCCTGCCCGACACCACCACCTACGGCCAGACCGCCGAAGAGGTGCGCCGCTTTGGCCTGCCCTGCGGCGGCTCGGTGCAGGTGGTGCTGGAGCCTTTGAGCGCCCAATCGCAGCTGCGCGAATTGCTGGTGCTGATCGAGCAACACCAACGTGTAGAGCGCTGCATGGACATGGCCACGGGCTTGGTGCGCATGGCTGCAGCCACCGAGGGCGACAAGCTGCAGTTTGACGGCCAAAGCTTGACCACGGTGCATGGCCCGCGCCTGCGCTTGCTCATCATTGGTGGCGGTCAACTGTCGCGCTATCTGGCCAATATGGCGGTCATGCTCGACTACCAGGTCACGGTGTGCGAGCCGCGTGTGGAATACCACGAAGGCTGGGAAGCCATGAGCGGTGTGACCTTGTCCAAAGAGATGCCCGACGACCTGGTGCTGGCCATGCGGCTGGACCACAACAGCGCCGTGGTGGCCGTGACACACGACCCCAAACTGGACGACCTGGCGCTGATGGAAGCACTGCGCACCCCCGCTTTTTATGTGGGCGCATTGGGCTCGCTGCATAACAACGCACAGCGCCGCAAACGCTTGCTCGACTTTGACGTGAGCGAAGCCGAAGTGCGCCAACTGCACGGCCCTGTGGGCCTGAACATTGGCGCTCTGACGCCACCCGAAATCGCGCTGAGCATCGTGGCCGAAATGACCGCCATGCGCCGGGGCACAGATTTGAGACAGGCGCTCAGCAATTGGCAAGGCTCCAAGACGGTGTGTGGTGTCAGCGCCTGAGGCCTCAAAGGTAAGGCCGCGCCCAACTCAAGCCGCGTGAAGTGCCACCCGCAGACGCATCGGCTGGGTTGTACTCGCAACCAATCCAGCCCTCCCAGCCGCATTCGGACGACACCTTGTCAATGACCTGGAAGATGTGTGTCCAGTTGACTTCGCCTGTGCCCGGCTCGTGGCGGTGCGGCACTTCGGCAATCTGAAAATGCCCCACCCGGCCCGTCGGAAGGTATTGGGCAATCTTGGCGCTCAAATCACCTTCCACAATCTGGCAGTGAAACAGGTCCATTTGCACCTTGACATTGGCAGCGCCCACAGCCTGCACGATGCGGTGCGCGTGGTCTTGGCGGTTCAGGTGAAAGCCCGGCACGCTGCGGGTGTTGATGGGCTCGACCAGCACGTCGCGTCCAGCCTTGGCGGCTTCGACGGCGGCCCATTGCAAGTTGCCGATCAGCGTGGCATCAGCCGCTTCTGGGCTGGCACCTTCGGCCCGCAAGCCCACCATGGCGTGGATGCGCGGGCAGTTCAGCGCCTCGGCATACACCAGGGCTTGGGCAAAACCGGCGCGAAACTCGGCTTCGCGCCCGGGCACGCTGGCCGTGCCGCGTTGGCCCGTCTCCCAAGCCTTTGCAAAGCTGTCGGTATCGGTGCCGCCAGGCGGGGCGTTGAACAGCACCTGCTGCAAGCCGTTGGCTTTCAAGCGGGCAGCCAACTCTGGCGCTGGAAAGGCATAAGGAAACAAATACTCCACGGCCTTGAAACCGTCTTTGGCCGCCGCTTCAAAACGGTCTAAAAACGGCATATCGGGGTACATCATGGAGAGGTTGGCGGCAAAACGAGGCATGGTTTTCTTTCAGTCAGTAAAGAAGGACTTGGGCTGCAAGCATGGATGGCCGCGCTTCGCTCGCCATGACAAATGGGAGGTCAACACCCTACGCATTGTCATCGCGAGGCACGAAGCAGCCATGGAGTTCTGCGCTTCGCTCGCCATGACCAGTGGGACATCAACGCCCAGACCGTTGTCATCGCGAGGCACGAAGCGATCCATGGAGTTCTGCGCTTCGATCGCCATGACCAGTGGGGCGTCAATGCCCAGACCGTTGTCATCGCAAGGCACGAAGCAGCCATGGAGTTCTGCGCTTCGCTCGCCATGATCAGTGGGGCATCAACGCCCAGACCGTTGTCATCGCGAGGCACGAAGCGATCCATGGGTGGGCTCACCATCTCGCGCCAAAGACTTGGCGCAGATCGTCCAAATCCTTGGGGTGCAGGGGTGGCGTGTTGGGTTGCAAGAGCATCAAACGCGCCGTTTCTTCCAGCTCTTCGAGCGTGGCCATGGCGGCGGCTGGCGTGTCGTGCCAGACGTTGGGCCCCAGGCGCGTGAGCATCACGGCGCGGATCGGCGCCCCCTGCGCAGCATGGTGGCGGATCAGCGCAGCCACTTCTTGCGCGGCATCGGGGCTGCCGGGTCGGTGGTAAGTCACCAGCGGTACATGGCCCACTTTCATCACGAAATAAGGCGTGATGGGGGGCAGCAATTCAGGACCGCCGGCGTTCAAGCTGAGCGCCACGCAGTGCGTGCTGTGGGTGTGGATCACGCAGCGGGTGTGGGCATCCGTCTCACAAGCCGCAGCGTAAATTTGGCGGTGCAAGGCGATGGTTTTGCTGCCCTTGTCGCCACTGACTTGTTGGCCTTGCAGATCGAGCTTGGCCAAGCGTGCCGGGTCCAGAAAACCCAAACACGCATCGGTGGGGGTGATGAGGAAGCCATCGTCCAAACGCACGCTGATGTTGCCCGCCGTGGCGTGCACATAACCGCGCTCAAAAAGGCTGCGGCCCACGCGGCAGATCTCTTCACGGGCTTGGGATTCGGTCAGGTTCATGCCAAGACTGTAAAAGCTTTGCTGAAGAAATCTTCGGTGCCGAAGTTGCCCGATTTGAGCGTGATGTGCACGCCGCCGTTTTCAGAAGGCGCATGACACCACGGCACGCCCGGATCAATCTGCGGGCCAATTTGCAACTGGGCAATGCCCAACGCCTGCACACAAGCGCCCGAGGTTTCGCCACCGGCCACCACCAGTTGCTTCACACCCAAATCCACCAGGCCACGCGCCACAGCGGCCAGTGCGTGCTCCACCAAAGCACCTGCCTCGGCCACGCCCAGTTGGGCTTGCACGGCTTTCACGGCATCGGGCTCGGCGGTGGAGTACACCAGGACCGGGCCATCTTTCAAGAGCGGCGCGGCCCAAGCCAGCACCTGCTGCACCACGGCATCGCTTTGCCCGTGCATCAGCGCCGCAGGGTTGATCACCATCGCGGGGCGGCCTGTCGTTTTGAAGTGCGCCACTTGTGCGTTGGTGGCCAAAGAGCAGCTGCCCGACACCACGGCTTGCAAGCCAGTGGCTGCAGGCAACTGGCTGGCTTGCAGCGAAGGCTTGAGACCAAAATTGGCGGGCAGGCCAATCGCCACGCCCGAGCCCGCAGTGACCAGCGGCATGTCCTTCAAGGCAGGTCCAAGCAAGTGCAGGTCATCGTTGCTGGTCGCGTCGACAACGGCCACGCCCACGCCTTCGGCACGTAAAGCAGCGATGCGTGCACGGATCGCGGTTTCACCTTGCGTCACGGTTTTGTAGTCGATCAAGCCCACCTTGCGCTTCGTTTGCGCTTGCATGACGCGCACCAAATTCGCATCGGTCATGGGCGTGAGCGGGTGGTTTTGCATGCCCGATTCATTGAGCAACACGTTGCCCGCGAACAGGTAGCCCTTGAACACAGTGCGGCCGTTGTCAGGAAAGGCGGGCGTGGCGATGGTGAAGTCGGTGCCCAGCGCGTCCATCAGCGCCTCGGTCACCGGGCCGATGTTGCCTTCAGGTGTGCTGTCAAAGGTGGAGCAGTATTTGAAATAAATCTGCGGTGATTGACCATTGTGGCCTTGCGCCTGCAACCACTTCAAGGCGTCGAGCGACTGGGCAATGGCTTCAGCGGCCGGAATGGTGCGCGACTTGAGCGCGACCACCACGGCATGAACATCAGCAGCCAGCGGCCCTGCGGGCACACCGATGGTCTGCACCACCCGCATGCCCGAGCGCACCAGGTTGTTGGCCAGGTCGGTGGCGCCGGTGAAGTCGTCGGCAATACAACCGAGTTGGATCTTCATGCTTTGCCTTTCGGCAGTTCAATGCCCGGGAAAATCTTGATGACGGCGCTGTCGTCTTCCTTGGCAAAGCCCGCTGTGCTCGCCTGCATGAACATCTGGTGCGCGGTGGAAGACAGCGGCAGCGGGAACTTGCTGGCACGGGCCATGTCGAGCACGATGCCCAAATCCTTCACAAAAATGTCGACGGCCGACAGCGGTGTGTAGTCGGCCGCCAGCACATGGGCCATGCGGTTTTCAAACATCCAGCTGTTGCCTGCGCTGTTGGTGATGACTTCGTACAACGCCGCTGGGTCCACGCCCTCGCGCAGGCCCAGCGCCATGGCTTCAGCCGCAGCGGCAATGTGCACGCCCGCCAGCAACTGGTTGATGATCTTGACCTTGCTGCCCGCGCCGGCGCTGTCGCCCAGCTTGTAAACCTTGGCGGCCATGGCATTCAAAAACGGCTCTGCCACGGCATAAGCCTCGGGCTTGCCTGCGGTCATCATGGTCATCTGGCCGCTGGCCGCTTTGGCTGCTCCGCCAGAGATGGGCGCATCCACATAACGCAGGCCCAAGGCCTCCAGTCGCGCTTCCAGGGCCACCGACCAATTGGGGTCGACAGTGGAGCACATCACAAACACACTGCCGGGCTTCATGCTGGCCGCACACCCGGGCGTGGTGCCATCGCCAAACAACACGGCTTCGGTTTGCGCAGCATTGACCACCACCGACACGACCACATCACACGCCGCGCCCAAAGAGGCCAGTGTGTCGTGTGCGGTGCCACCGGCATTCGTGAAAGCCTCGGCCACCTCGCGGCGCACGTCAACCACCTGCACGCTGTGCCCGGCGCGGCGCAGCGATGCGGCCATGCCCGAGCCCATGGCGCCCAAACCAATCAATCCGACTGTGGTCATGGCTGTGCTCTCAATCCAATTTGATGTTGGCGAACGCCGCCACATTTTTCCATTTGGCGGTATCGGCTTGCATGAAGCTGGCCAGGCCTTGGCTGTTGGCCCATGCGGGCTCTGCGCCCGACTTGAGCATGGCGGCCTTCACTTCGGGCATTTTGGCCACGCGCTCCAGCGCTTGCTCCAGCTTTTGCAGTATGGGGGCTGGCAAGCCCGCAGGTGCGGCCACACCAAACCAAGAGAACACCTGGAAGCCCTTCATGCCAGCTTCCTCCATGGTGGGCACATCGGGCAAGGCGCTGCTGCGCATGGGGGTGGTCACCGCTAAAGCTTTCAACTTGCCCCCCTTGATCAGGCCCAGTGCCGAGGGCAGGTTGTCAAACATCATATTCACTTCGGTCGCCATCAGGCCGGTTTGCGCGGCAGCGGCGCCACGGTAAGGGATGTGGGTGACAAACGCACCCGACTGGCTCTTGTACAACTCAGCGCTCAGGTGCAGCGAGGTGCCCTGCCCGTTGGACGCGTAGTTGAGCTGGCCGGGCTTGGATTTGGCCAACGCCGTGAGTTCGGCGACCGAGTTGATGCCTGAACTCGGGTGGACCATCAGCACATTGGGCACACGGCCCAGCAGGGCCACTGGGGCAATTTGCTCGGGCTTGTAGGGCAGTTTGCTGTAAAGCGCCGGGCTGATGGTGAGCGGTGGCGAAGCCATCAGCAAGGTGTAGCCATCGGCGGCAGCACGCGCCGCCTCGGCAGCACCCAAGTTGCCACCGGCACCGGGCTTGTTGTCGATCACGATGGGCTGCCCCAACTCCAGCGCCAGCTTGGGCGCGACCAAGCGGGCCATGTTGTCGATCAGGCCGCCGGGCGGAAAGGGCACCACCAGTTTGATGGGCCGGGTTGGCCAGGCTTGCGCCAAAGCGGTAGTGGCCATTAATGGGGTGATGGCGAGCAGGGCAGCGGCTGCTGCGATCCAATTTCTGCGTTGCATGGGGAGTCTCCTGGTGTTAATTAGTCAGGTCATCATACAAATTTTGAATCGCCTTGGCATCAGGGTGATCACTGGGAAACACCTCAACATCATGCGTGGGCATGCAGTCGCCATGCGACGGCCATCCTTCATGCGAAGGTGACAGCGCCACCGCGCATGCAGCCTGTAAGCTGACCCATCGACCCCTCACTGGCTTGCCTATGCGCTTATTTTCTTACCGCGACCGTCCCGTTCACTTGGGGCCCTACCCGCTGGAGCGCCTGCGCCGAACCACCGCCAACCCCGAGGACAGCGCCGTGCCACCCATGCAGGCGCTGCGTTTTGAGCACGATGACCCCGAGTCGATGGCCCACGCCATGGCGCGTTACATGGCCATGTTTGATCTGGTGCGCGACGGGGCCGTGAACCCGCAAATGGGGGAGATTCCGGCCGAGCCCGACGAACGCGCCCGGCACTTGAAGGCTGCGGGTTATTACTTTGATGCGTCGATGATGGGCATTTGCGCCCTGCCCGCCAACGCCTGGCTGGCCGAGCCGATCCGCAACCCCGCTGTGCCCGCCCTGGGCGAAGAGCTGGCGAAGAGCCAACCGGCCAGTTTTGCGGCGGGCATGGACATGATCTTGGCCGATGTGCTGGAGTCGGCCCGCACGGTGCACGGGCCGATTGGACACCACAGCCACGCCATCGTGATCCTGGTGGAGTTTGCGCGGGACCCCAAACCCGGTGAGCCCGGCTGCGACTGGCTGGGGGGCACACAAGAACCCCGCGCTGCTGTGCTGGCCGCGCAAACGGCCGTGCTGCTGTCGAGTTATTTGCGCATGTTGGGCCACGAGGCCCGCGCCCACAGCGCCAGCTGCAGCGATGTGAATTTGGCCCGCCTGGCCCTGGCCGCAGGCCTGACCCTGCCCGATGGCGGCAACCCCTATGTGGGTCAGCGCTATGCCTTGGCCGCCGTCAGCACCACCTTGGCGCTGACCCCTGATCAAGCCTTGGCACCGCAACAAAACCGCTGGCAAAGCCACGGCCCGGCGTGGTGGCTTGGCCAAGGCACATTCAAAGGCGCATTTCACCGCGACGCTTATGCCCGGCGCGAGTTTCGCCAAGGGGCGCACCCGTTTGAAACGCTCAAGCGCCAAGACACGCCCACCACCTTCATCGACCACGACCGCGTGCCTCGATTCCCGAAGCGGGCCGACTTTTTTGCGCGCGCTTTGTTTGGCGACCTGGGCAAGTCTGTGCAAGACGACGCCAAGAACGCGCACTACGTGATTAAAAGCCCCATCGGCGCTTGTGCGCGTCGGGCGCTGGGCGCTTTGCTGCTCTTGCAGTTTGGCCAGGCGCGTGGGCCAGTGGCCGCCAGCACACAAGACCCGCAGCGCAACGCCGACAACCTGAAAGCCGCTTCTTACTATTTGGGGGTGGACGCGGTGGGCCTGTGCGCCGTGCCCGAGTGGGCCTATTACTCGCACGACGCGGGGGGCAACCCCATGCCGGCTTACCACGCCAATGCGCTGAACCTGCTGATCGACCAAGGCCACGAAACCATGGAGGGCGCCAGCGGCGACGATTGGATTTCGGTGGCGCAGAGCATGCGGGCTTATTTGCGCTTTTCGCTGATGGGCGGCATTTTGGCCGAGCAGATTCGGCGCCTGGGTTATTCGGCCCGGGTGCATTCGGTGCTCGACGGCGACGTGCTGCAACCGCCTTTGTTGCTGCTCTCGGGCCTGGGCGAAGTCAGCCGCATCGGCGAGGTGATCCTCAACCCGTTTTTGGGCCCGCGCCTGAAAAGCGGCAGCGTCACCACCGACATGCCCATGGCCCCCGACCGGCCCATCGACTTTGGCCTGCAAAGCTTTTGCGAAAGCTGCAACAAGTGCGCCCGCGAATGTCCGTCTGGAGCCATCACTGCGGGCCCCAAGCTGATGTACAACGGCTACGAAATCTGGAAAAGCGACGCCGAAAAGTGCGCCCGCTACCGCATCACCAACGCGGCAGGCGGCATGTGCGGGCGCTGCATGAAAACCTGCCCCTGGAACCTCGAAGGCCTGCTGGCCGACAGCCTGTGGCGGCAAGTGGCCATGAAGCTGCCTGCTGCTGCACCAGCGCTGGCGCGGCTCGATGACCTGCTCGATCGCGGCAGCATCAACCCGGTCAAAAAATGGTGGTGGGACATCGAGCTGGACAAGCGCACGGGCCGCTATGTACGGGCCGCACAAACCCACCAACGCACCCTGCAAAAAGACCTGGACCTGCGCTACGAAGACCAGACCCTGGCCGTGTACCCGGCCGACAAAATGCCGCAGCCCTACCCGGTCACTTACCCGGTC
This sequence comes from Limnohabitans sp. Bal53, assembly GCF_003063355.1. Lineage (GTDB taxonomy): Bacteria > Pseudomonadota > Gammaproteobacteria > Burkholderiales > Burkholderiaceae_C > Limnohabitans_A. Next base: position 867,050 of record NZ_NESH01000001.1, read on the forward strand.
AACCGCGAAGAAGGGATTGCCCGCTACCAGGCCTTGCTCACGCCCGCGCAATACCAGGCGCGTCTGGCGGCAGGCCAGACCGAGGGTCTGGCCCCGGGACCGCAGCCTTTGCCTGCCGAGCCGCCGGTGTTTCCGGTGGTGCTGCACAAACGTGAAGAGATGGCCGAGGGCCTGGCGCGTTACGAGTTCAAAGCGCCCGATGGCCGCGAGTTGCCACCCTTCACCGCAGGCGGGCACATTGACGTGGTGATCGCACCCGAATACCAGCGCCCCTACAGCCTGGCAGGCGACCCGGCCGACCGCAGCCGTTATGTACTGGGCGTGCTGCGTGAGCCGCCCGAGTCTGGCGGACGCGGCGGCTCGGCGCTCATGCACCGGGCCTTTCGCGAAGGACGCAGGGTGTTTGTGTCACGCCCGGTCAACCACTTTGCACTGCACGAAGAGGCCACGCACAGCTGGCTGATGGCCGGGGGCATTGGCGTGACACCCATGATCGCCATGGCGCACCGCCTGCACGCTTTGGGCAAGCCTTTTGACTTTCACTACAGCGCGGCCAGCCGAAAGACAGCGGGCTTTTTGAAAGACCTGGCCGAGGTGCCTTGGGGCCATCGGGTGCAATACCACTTCAAAGACGAAGGCCAGCGGGCTGATTTGTTGCAGCTCTTGCCCAACTACACGCCAGGCCAGCATGTCTACACCTGCGGTGCACCGCGCTTCATGGACGGTGTGTTTGAAGCGGCTGCTGCCCACGGCTGGCCACAAGACGCGCTGCACCGCGAATACTTCAGCGTGCCCGAAGCCGACGCTTGGGTGAATCAGCCGTTTGAACTGGTGCTGCAAAAATCTGGCCGCCGCTTGCAAGTGCCCGCGGAGCGCAACGCCACCGAGGTGCTGGCCGAGGCAGGGCTGGGCATCAGCGTGAAGTGCAGCGATGGCCTGTGTGGCGTATGCGCCTTGCCTTACGATGCGCAAGCCTCCGATGCAGTGGAGCACCGCGACTTTGTGCTGAGTCAAAAAGAGAGACGGCACAAGGTCATTTTGTGTTGCTCACGCGCCAAAGACGCCGGGGGCGTGATCGCGCTCGATTTTTAAAAACCCTGAGGGAGAGACTGTCATGGATACTGAGCGAAAAGTCTTCGTCACCGGCGGCACCAGCGGCATAGGCGCCGCCATTGCGCGCGCATTCGCGGCCACAGGCGCCAGTGTGACCGCGACTGGCGCCACATCCGCCGAAGTGGAGGCTGCACAAGCCCTGCCGGCCAACCGCTTGGTGGCTTTTCATGTTCTGGATGTGCGCCAGGATGCCCACGTTCGCGCCCACATAGGGCAATTCACGCAACTGGATGTGCTGGTCAATTGCGCAGGCGTGATCCAAAGGCAAGCTGAATTGGACCCCGAGGTTTTTGCTCAAACGGTGGACATCAACCTCAACGGCACCATGCGGTCTTGCGCAGCAGCGCGCGAAGGACTCAAAGCACGCCAAGGTTGCATCATCAACACCGCCTCAATGCTGAGCTTTTTTGGCGGCGGCCTGGTGCCCGGGTACAGCGCCAGCAAAGGGGGTGTGGCGCAACTGACCAAATCGCTGGCCATTGCCTATGCGGCCGATGGCATCCGGGTGAATGCGGTCGCACCGGGTTGGATTGCCACGCCTTTGACACAGGCCTTGCAAGACGATGCTGAAAGATCGGCTCAGATATTGGGCCGAACGCCTTTGGGACGCTGGGGTCAGCCCGAAGACGTGGCCGACCCGGTGCTATTTCTGGCCAGTCCAGCCGCGCGCTTCATCACGGGCGTGGTTTTACCTGTGGATGGCGGTTACCTGATCCAATGAAGCCCAAGGGAGGGGCCCTGCGCAATGCCCCTCTGGCGCCTGCTCAGGGCTGAGGGCCCCAAGGTGCGGACAGCATGAGCTTGTTGTTTTGCTCGCGCATCAGCGGGCGGATCTTGGCGGCAAAGGCCATGAATTCCGGATCGGCAAACACCCCTGCCCAAAAGGCGCGGCGGTCGGCGTCGTCGTCAAACTTCCAGACATGGATCAGCTCGTTGATCGCGCCCACATCGCCCGTGAAGTAGCCCACCAGTTTTTGCGGGTGCTTGGCCAGCGCAGGCCAGCCCTCGTTTTTGTAGTGCGAGATAACTTCGGACATTTTTCCGACGATCACGGAATAGGTGCGCAGCTCATAAATGGCCATGGTTTCCTCAAGGGGTGAAGTTTTGACACCTCACTCTAGCCTGAGAGGCATAAAGTCCTGTCAGGCGCGTGACTCGGGCACCCATAGCGCCCTCTTCGCGCTCAATCCCCTCGCACCACCAGCACCGGCACAGGGCTCAGCCGAATCACCTGTTCGGCCCCGCTGCCCAAGAGCATGCGGCCCAAGCCCCTGCGGCCGTGTGTGCCCAGCACCACCAAGTCCGCACCCCAAACGGCTGCCTCGTCGGCCACCGACTCACCCAAACGCTGGCGCGGCTTGTCCACCACATGCGATTCGGCGTTCACGCCCATGGCCGAGGCCGCGTCCATGGCCTTTTGCAGCAATTGCTTGGCGTTGTCATGCGCGTAGGTGCGCAAATCGGCCGAAAACTCATAACTTGTCAGGTGCCGGTCGTCATCGATCACATGCACAAAGCGCACGGTGCCCAGGGCTTCACGGGCCATGTCCAGCGCCGTGCGCATGGCTTTATCGCTGGTGTCGCTGCCATCGATGGGCACCAAGATTTTTCTGAACAGGGGCATTCAGGTCTCCAAGTGAGCGTGGACACGGTGCGTGAGGGTCTGCGTCAAAGGAGCTGACTGGTCCATGGTCGATGCTGTGGCCAGATGCATGTGCCCCTCTGTGCTAAACCCACGAACACCATGGGGGGTGGCTGAGGCTTCATGCTAGGCCGGCCTGCGCCGTCGCGCCATCTATCGAACGGTCTGTTTTGGGATGGCTGATGCCGAGATCTCGGTGTGACTGTGCGCTCAACCACTCACCATGGCCCAACGGTTGACCGCTTCCCACACCCAATAAGCCAGCACACTGGCCAACACCAGCGCTGCCAGCCAGCGGCGCTCGTTTTGTATCAAATCGGGACCCGGACCGGGTATGCGGCCCGTCAGCATCGGCAGGGCCTGGTTTTTGCGCCGCGTGAAACTCAACCAGGCCAGCAAGGCCAAGTGCACCAGCACCCCTGTCAGGTAGGCATCACCCCAAAATTCATGCAAGTCTTCAAAGACATCGCCGCCCAGCACATCCCCCCACTCATGGAAGGTGGCGTAGCCGGTCAAGGTCAAGGGGATAACAGCCAACAACAAACCCACCAAGGCCAGCCCCATGAGCAGGCCTTGCCCTTGCCGCCAAGGCACGGGCGAGCCCACACGCAAGCTGCTGACCACGGTCTTTAGCCAAGCACGCGTGCCGCTGACTTTGCGCCACAGTGCCGACAGCTGGGCAGGTCGGGGGCCGACCAAGCCGTAAACCCCACGCCAGACCAGCAAGCCCGCCAGGGTGTAGCCCAACACCACATGCACCAACCGCCAGTGCTCGCTGTCGGCGCTGATGTAGGCCCCGACAAAGCTCAAGGCAAACAGCCAATGGAACATGCGCATGGGCGCATCGGTCACGAGGCGGCCGGGGCCCTGGGGGGCCACCGGCTTGGCGGGTGGGGCGGGCGTGACGATTGGACCGCTGGCTGCGCTCGGTTTTGGATGGGGGGACGTCAAGGTGTTCATGGTGTGCTTTCTGGGTGCCGAGGTGTTTCAGTCGTTCCAAGCGCGGCTTTGGCGGGCGCTCAGGCCTGTGGGCCGTTTCAGGTGGTCGTCGTCAAACAGGCCTTGTTCGGTGCCGGTGTGGCAAGCGGCGCAGTTGGCGGCCGACTTGACGCTGGGCAGCTGCCAGACTGCGGGCTCGATCTTGCGATGCTTGCGCTCGAACCAGACCGACTTCGTCAGGCGGTCTTGTGGCGGCTCTTCGGCCACGCGTTTGTAGGTGCCCGCATGGGTTTGCAGCCACTGGCCAATCTCGGCCACAGTTTTTGCATCGAGCGAGGCATCACTGCCGTAATGCTGGTCCAGCCCTTTCATGACGCGTTGCCACGACTTGGCTGGCAGCATGCCGGGCGGGTAAGCCGTGTGGCAAGCCGCACACTCGGCGGTGTAAGACGGCAAAACTTTCGCTGGCATGCGGGTGCCGTCGGCGTTGGCATTGGCGCCGGACAGGCCTAGGCCAAGACCAAGGATGCAGGCCGTAGCCTGCCAAAGCGAGCGGCGCATGGTCCGATGTGTGGCTTGAAGAAGGAGGGTCATGGGTGGCGCTTTCATCATGGATGCTTCGAATGCTTCAGGGCTTGAGCTGGATCAGGTAAGCCAGCACATCGGCTTTTTCCTGTGCGCTGCATTCACGGCTGAACACATCCTTGCAGTTGCGCTTGAACCATTTGTCGACCTTGGCGGTGTCGGTGAAGGCTTTGACGTTGAAGGCAGGGGCCAAAGGCGCGATGGCTTTGCCCGTGCTCGCATGCTTGCCCTGGGCGGTGGGTGGCGTGCCGTGGCAGGAGGCACACGACCATTCGCCACCTTGGCGTTGGTTGAAAAGGGCCTGGCCTCGCTCGGCCTTGGCCGGGGCACCGGCCTGGGCGGTCCAGTGGTTCAGCTGCTGCGCCGGGCTGGTGTCTGCAGCGTGGGCGGTGTGCATGACCAAGGCTTGCAGGGTGCACAGGCCCACCAAAGCCCAATGGCGGCGGGTGGCAAAAGTGCCGAAAGTGTTGGGGGTTAGCCGTTTCATGGCGTTCTCCGTTCAAGGCTTCAAGGGGTGTATGTGAAGGGGGGTGTGGCTCGATTGTGTGAAGCCCTGCTTGAACCTTGGCTGAAGCGTTTGTTCATCGGCCGTTCAGCTTTCGTACAGGACAATCAAGGGGTGAAAAACACCCGCACCACCCATAACCCCATGCTCAAATGGCGCTGGGCCGCTTGTGCCATGCTGACCACGCTGGCGGTGTGCGCTGCGATTTGGAGCGGTAACGCGCTGGCCAGTGACAAGGGCGACCATGAACGCGCCTGGCAGGCGGTGCAGTCGGGCCAGGTCTTGCCGCTGCCCAGGGTGCTGGCGCTGGTCGAAAAGGCCCATCCCGGCCAGGTGCTGGAGGTGGAGCTGGAAAACCACAAACAGCAATGGCAATACGAGATCAAACTGCTGCAGCCCGATGGCCGCTTGATGAAGCTCCAGGTCGACGCCCGCACGGGCGAGGTCTTGAAACGCAAACCCCGTTAAAAAAGTCCCATGCGCATCTTGCTGGTTGAAGACGAACCCACTTTGCGTGCGCAGTTGCACGCAGGCCTGGCCGAGGCCGGGCATGTGGTGGAACAGGCCGACAACGGGCGCGATGCCCACTGCATGGGCGAGAGCGAAGACTTCGATGCCGTGGTGCTGGACCTGGGCCTGCCCCTGATGGATGGCCTGACGGTGCTGCAGCGCTGGCGCGAGCAGGGCCGCCGCATGCCGGTGCTGATCCTGACGGCACGTGACAACTGGCACGACAAAGTGGCAGGCATCGACGCCGGGGCAGATGATTACCTGACCAAGCCTTTTCACATGGAAGAGCTGCTGGCCCGCTTGCGTGCCTTGAACCGGCGGGCCAACGGCGTGGCCTCTGCGGTGCTGCGGCTGGGCGATGTGGCGTTGGACACACGCAGCGGGCGCGTGACGGTGCAGGGACAAACCGTTCCCCTGACCAGCCACGAATACAAAGTGCTGGACTATTTGATGCACCGCCAGGATGCGGTGGTGTCGCGCAGCGATTTGATCGCGCACATTTATGCGCAAGACTTTGAGCGCGACTCCAACACCATCGAGGTGTTTGTGGGCCGTCTGCGCAAAAAACTGCCCACGTTGACGATCGAGGCCGTGCGCGGTTTGGGTTATCGGCTGCTCAAGGACAAGGTCCGATGAAGCACGGCGTCAAAGGCCTGATGGGCTCGCTGCGCTTTCGGCTGTTGGCCGCGACCGTGCTGGGAGTGTCGCTGGCCATGGTCTTAGCGGGCGTGGTGCTCAATGGCTTGTTCCATGAGCATGTGATGCGCCAGTTTGAAAAAGGTCTGGCCCAGCAGCTCGACCAAGTCACCGCCCGTTTGTCGGCCGATGCGCAAGGCCAGCCCCTGATCGATGCGCAGTCCTTGTCAGACCCGCGCTGGCATCGGCCTTACTCGGGTTTGTATTGGCAGCTGGACGATGTGACGCCTGCAACGCCGCGCCCGGGCGTTTTGCGCTCTCGCTCTTTATGGGACACGCAGCTGGCCTTGCCCGCCGATGTGCTGCGCGATGGCGAAATCCACGCGCACGAGTTGCCCGGCCCCGGCGACAGCCGCTTGCGCGTGCTGGAGCGCACGGTGCGGCCGGACGAGCGTGTGCGCTGGCGCTTGAGTGTGGCAGCTGATTTGAAAGACACGCACGAGGCGGTGGCGGGTTTTCAGCGGGTGCTGGCGACATCGCTCGCAGTGCTGCTTTTGCTCTTGCTGGCGGCGGCCTGGGCGCAAGTGGCTTTGGGCCTGCGGCCTTTGCTGGCTTTGCAGCAGGCCCTGAACACACTGCGCGAAGGACGCACGCCCCGCCTGACAGGCGACTTCCCGAGCGAGGTTCAGCCCTTGGTGGACAACTTCAACAGCGTGCTGGACCGCAACGACGAGGTGGTAGGCCGTGCACGCACACAGGCAGGCAACCTGGCCCACGCCCTGAAAACCCCGCTCACCGTGCTGGACCAGGCCTCGCGCCAAACCGACACGGCTGGTTTAGCCCCGCTGGTGCAAGAGCAGGTGCAACTGGCCCGGCGCCACGTCGACTGGCACCTGGCCCGCTCGCGCATGGCCGCCTCCAGCGGCCTGCCTGGCCAGCGGGTGCCGGTGGTGCCCACGCTGCAAGGTCTTGTTCGGGTGATGCAGCGTGTGCACGCCGAGCGCCAGCTGACCATCACGCTGGAGGAGCCAGATGAGCACGTGCAGTTTGCTGGTGAGGCCCAAGACCTGCAGGAAATGCTGGGCAACGTGCTGGACAACGCTTGCCAATGGGCGCACAGCGCGGTGCGCATCCGGGTACAGCCCGTGCCCGGCACCACGTCACGGGGCGCGCCGGGCAAATGCCGGGTGGACATCGAAGACGACGGCCCAGGCATGCCCGCCGAGCAGATGCCCCGTGTGCTGCAGCGAGGCGTGCGCCTGGACGAATCGGTGCCCGGCAGCGGCCTGGGGCTGGCGATCGTGCAGGAGCTGGTGACGTTGTACGGGGGTGCGCTGCAATTGCAAACCCCGGCGCAGGATCGGGGTTTGCGTGTTTCCTTGATCTTGCCTGCGGCACTGACCAAACCGACGAGTGACTGAAGCCTGATCAGTAAAAGGCGTAGCCATCCATCGCGATGACCTGGTCGCTGATGCCCCGGAAAAACGCCTCCGGTTGTGCATCACTTCCCGCTGCGCCCAAAGCGGTGAACAGGGGCAGCAAGTGTTCGTCGCTGGGGTGGGCCTGCTGTCCGGTCGTTTGCTGGCGGTAAGCCAGCAAGCCGTGCACATCGCGGGCCACCATGTGGGTGTGAACCCAGTCAGCGAAGACCTGCACATAGGTTGGTGTCGTGCCACCATTCATGCGCAAGCCCATCAGGTCGCGCAGGTTGTGCGTGATGTTGCCCGACGCCAACACCAAGATGCCTTGCTGCGCCAAACCGGCCAGTGCCTGGCCCACACGGTAAGCGTGCTCCGAGCCCAAGTGGCTTTGCACCGACAGGGGCACCACTGGCACATCGGCAGCGGGGAACATCTGTCGCAGCGGAATCCAGGCGCCGTGGTCCAGACCGCGCTGGACGCTTTTCGCCACCGGCAGGCCCGCCGCTTGCAGGGCAGCCACCACCTGCGCGGCCACTTCGGGGCAGCCGGTGGCGGGGTAGTGCATCTCGTACAGGCGCGGGTCAAAGCCGCCAAAGTCATGAATGGTTTCAGGCCGAGCGGCAAAACCCACGGTGGGCACCGCCGTGTCCCAGTGCGGGCTGACCACCACGATGGCGCGGGGCCTGGCCAGTTGTGCCGCGATCTGCGTCATGGCCGCGCCCGCTGCGCCGGGGTGCAGGGCGAACATGGGTGAGCCATGGGGCACGAACAGAACGGCGCGGGCATTCGACTGGGTGTTTGCATAAGACATGGCGTGGCATTGTGCTGGACTTTGGGTCCAAACAGCTTGCATGTGCAGGTCGACTACTTGTCGGACTTCATGACCGAGGCTGGATCGGCGCAGCCGCTGTCACGGTGTTGACGGCATCCCCGGCGTTTCAAGCCACAATCAGCTCATTGGTTTTCCCCATCCTTTTCTCCCCCACTTTGAACGCCTGTTTTTTCAACTGGATACCGACATGACCTACCCCAATACCCAACTCTTCATCAACGGCCAATGGTGCGATGCCGAAGGCGGCCGCACCCTGCCGGTGTTCAACCCTGCCACCGGCACCGAAATCGGCCGCTTGGCGCACGCGGGCATTCCTGACCTGGAGCGTGCCGCGCAAGCCGCGCACAAGGGCTTTGAAATCTGGCGCGACACACCCGCCAACGAGCGCAGCGCCATCATGCGCAAAGCCGCTGCCCTGATGCGTGAACGCACCCCGCAAATTGCCGAGCTGCTCACACAAGAGCAAGGCAAACCCTTGGCCGAAGCCAAGGTCGAAGCCATGTCGGCCGCCGACATCATCGAGTGGTTTGCAGAAGAAGGCCGCCGTGTCTATGGCCGCATCGTGCCGCCGCGCAACATCCACGTGCAGCAGCAAGTGCTCAAGCAGCCGGTGGGGCCTGTGGCCGCCTTCACGCCTTGGAACTTCCCGATCAACCAGGCCGTGCGCAAGATGTCCGCTGCCTTGGCCACGGGCTGCTCCATCATCGTGAAGGCCCCGGAAGAAACGCCTGCTGCGCCCGCTGAGTTGATCCGCGCCTTTCACGATGCGGGCGTGCCTGCGGGCGTGATCGGTCTGGTCTACGGCACGCCCGCCGAGATCTCGAACTACCTGATCGCGCACCCGCTGATCCGCAAGATCACCTTCACTGGCTCCACCCCCGTGGGCAAGCAACTGGCCGCCTTGGCGGGCCAGCACATGAAGCGCGTGACCATGGAGCTGGGCGGCCACGCCCCGGTCATCCTGGCCGAAGACGCCGACATCGCCTTGGCCCTGAAGACGGCCGGTGCGGCCAAGTTCCGCAACGCGGGCCAGGTCTGCATCTCGCCCACCCGCTTTTTGGTGCACCACAGCATTGCCGACGCCTTTGCCGAACAATTTGCCGCGCAAGCGCAGGCTCTGCAGGTGGGCGATGGCCTGGCCGCAGGCACACAAATGGGCCCCTTGGCCAACGATCGCCGCTTGGCCGCCATGCAGTCCATCGTGCAAGACGCCCGCGCCAAGGGTGCCAAGGTGCTCACCGGTGGTGAGCGCATTGGCACACAAGGCAACTTCTTTGCGCCCACGGTGCTGTCGCATGTGCCGCTGGACGCCGATGTGGTGGTCAACGAGCCCTTTGGCCCCATCGCCGCGGTCCGCAGCTTCGAGAAGATCGAAGACGCGATTGCCGAAGCCAACCGCCTGCCTTTTGGCTTGGCTGGTTACGCTTTCACCAATTCCATGAAAACCATGCACCAACTCAGCCAGCGTCTGGACGTGGGCATGCTCTGGGTCAACCAGCCTGCCGCGCCCTGGCCTGAGCTGCCTTTTGGCGGCATGAAGGATTCGGGTTACGGCTCCGAAGGCGGCCCTGAGGCGCTGGAGGCTTACCTGAACAGCAAGACGGTGTCGATCTTCAACGCCTGAGCACCATGGCGGTGATGCGCATCCTGGTCACCGGCTTTGAGCCCTTTGGCGGGCAAAGCCTCAACCCATCTTGGGAGGTGGCGCGTGCTTTGCACGGTCTGCAACTGCAGGGTGCACAGGATGAGCAGGGCGCGCAGGTCACGGCGGTGCAGCTGCCCTGCGTGTTTATCCAAGCCCTGCCCGCCTTGCAGCAAGCCCTGGCACAACACCGCCCAGACATCGTGCTGGCCCTGGGTCAGGCCGAGGGGCGCTGCGATTTTTCGGTCGAGCGTGTGGCCATCAATGTGCAAGACGCCCGCATCCCCGACAACGCGGGAGCGCAACCCATCGATGTGCCGGTGATCGCGGGGGGACCGGCGGCCTACTTCAGCACTTTGCCCATCAAGACGCTGGTGGCGGGCTTGAAGGCGGCGGGTTTCCCGGCTTCGGTCTCGCAAACGGCAGGCACCTTTGTCTGCAACCAGGTGTTTTATGCCCTGCAGCACACGCTCGCTGGGTTGGGGGTGCACAGCGGTTTCATGCACTTGCCGCTGCTGCCCGAACAAGCCGCGCAGTGGAAAGGCCCCACCCTGCCCAGCTGGCCGGCCAGTTTTCAAATCGCCGGCGTAGCGCAGGCCCTGACTTTGCTCTTGGCCCAGCGCCAGCAAGGCTCGGCGGATGCGGTCATCGGTGGTGGCACGCTGAACTGAGGTTTACCGGCTGCACGCACGGTCATCGCGGTCAGAGACCGCTCCTACACCCTCACACCGTTTCAAGACTTTGTAGGAGCGGTCTCCGACCGCGATGGATTGAGTGCGCGCTCCATACCCATGACCCATGGGCCGGGCTCTGCGGACTTGGCGGATGCGGCCATCGGTGGCGGCACGCTGAACTGAGGTTTACCGGCTGCACGCACGGTCATCGCGGTCGGAGACCGCTCCTACATCCTCACACCGTTGCAAGACTGTGTAGGAGCGGTCTCCGACCGCGATGGATTGAGGGCGCGCTCCACGCCCATCGCCCACGGAGTGGGCACCTACGAAGGGGCTGTTCATCCAGGGCCCCGCCTGTGCACCCGAACCCATGACAGGCCAAGAGGTCGATGTGTATCTGGGTTTTGGCGTGCCAACGCACAGACCCTGGCTGCGGTTTTCACGATCATGAGGCTCTGTCAAAACAAGAGGAGCCCACATGAACAAACAAAGCATTTGCCGCTGCGTCATCGCCAGCATCCTGAGCGTTACCGCCACCGCTTGGGCACAAACATCCGTGGGTTTGGGCCGCGCCGATTACAAGGACAACTGCGCCAGCTGCCACGGGACATCAGGCAAGGGTGATGGGCCGGTGCATTCGTTTTTGGTCAAGCCACCCTCCGATCTGACACAAATTGCGCAGCGCCACGGGGGCAAGTTTCCACAAGAACTGATGTGGGAGGTGATCGACGGCCGATGGTCGGGCGATGGCGGGCCACATGGCTCGCGCGAAATGCCGGTGTGGGGCCAGGAATTCAAGGCCCGCGCCATGACGATGCCGGGCGACTCGGCCATCACCGCCGAGTGGTCGGCACGCAACCGCATCGTGTCCTTGCTCAAGTACCTGGAGACGATCCAGCAGCCGTGAACGTCGGGTCCATGCGTTGTCTTGCCCTGGCCGCCACACCCGTGTCGGCAAAAGCCCAGGCCAGCGACGCGCCCATGCCTTGCAAGGCCGTGCGCACCGCAGCTTGCTCCAGCGGACAGCTGCGTTCGCGCCCCAGCATCTCCAGCGCCCAATCGGGCAACATCTGAAACGCCGCACGCACAATCAGGCTCACCAAGGGTCGGTCCAAGGGTGCACACGGGTAATGCTCGATCAGTGCAATCGTCTCTCGCGTGCGCTCGTCCACCCGCAGCTCGGGCCGAAAGGCTTGCAGCTGCATGAGGGCTTGGTGGCGTGTTTGGGGCAAATCGGTCGCCCCCAGACGCTCGCCGATTTGCGCCATCTCGGCAAAGTACAGGTTTTGCCTGTCTGTGCGCAGCGGCTGCAGCGACAGGTCTTGGTAGGCCCGCAAAAAGCTGGTGGTCTCGCCCAGGTGCACCCAGCGGATCAGCTGCGGGTCGTTGGCCACATAGGGTGTGCCATCGGGCAGCGTGCCGCGAATGTGCGCATGGATGCGGTTGACTCTCTCAATGGTCTGCAACGCAGCTGCCGTGCCGCCATAGGTGGTGGTGGCCACAAACAAGGCGGTGCGGCCCAGCCGCGCCTGCAGTTGGGTGCGAAAACTGGAGTGATCCCACACGGCGGCCAGCGCCCTCGGGTGCAGGGCCTGCAGCATGAGCGACGACAAACCCCCGGTCATCATGGCCACAAAGTGCGCGTGCACTTGCCAAGCGGCCGAGTCGGGGCCAAACAGACCCGGGTCGCCCGCAGGCTGCAAGAAGTCCCGTGCATCGCCCGTGGCACCGGTCATGGCCCGCACGCGCTGGCCCAGTTGGTCCTTGATCTGCGCTTCGAGCTGCGTTTGCAGCTGGCTGATCAAGGGGGATTGAAAAAACGACGGTCTGGCCATGGCCTGTGGGTTTGGAAAAACCCCAGTGTGGTTCAGCGGGCGCTGCCGTGCACAACAAAGGGCAATGGCCGTGGCCGCATCGCTCCGCGCCGAGTGAATAACCCGGCACTAAACAAGCCCATTGCGTGGCACACGGGTCTGCAGCCCGGGCCATGGCCGAACATGCAGGGCTAAATTTTGGAGACTTCTATGGCCTGGCTGGACTTTTTGAAAAACGGCAACGAACTGAGCGAACTGCTGATTGAGGGCAATAACCCCTACGGCGCTCAGTTGCTCAAGCAAGCCGATGTGGACCAGATGCGCAACCACATCCAGCCCGACGAGCGGGTGCTGGGCTATGTGCTGGGCCGCGTGGTGTTGTCAGGCCGTGGCCTGTGGCTGCTGACCGACCGCCAGCTGCTGGTCTCAGAAAACGACACGGGCACTTTGGTGCACCACTTCGCCCTGAAAGACATCACCCAGGCCGAGTGCGTCAAAGGCAAATACGGTTACACCCTACGTGTGACGGCCGCTGGCCAGCAGCGCAGCGTGTACGGCGCGTCAAGCCACCTGGCTGCGGTGTTTTACCGCGCGCTGGGCCAAAAAGTCTCTTGCAGCCCTGTGTACAAACCCACCGCCTTGGACGCTGACGACGTGGCCGAAGTGGTGCACCACTTCTCGGACGCCGCGCTGCGCCTGCAACCCGTGGCCATGGTGAACGCCGACGCCCGCGCCCTGATCGCCCAATTGGCGCAAGACGCTGCGGGCCAAGGCTGGCTGCACGCGAGCGAAGCGCAGCAAGTGCGCGAGACCGAAGCCGCGCACTGAACAGCCAGACAGATTGGCTGTTGTGGGAGCCCACCCCGTGGGCGATGGGCGTGGCACACGCTTTGCAAGCCATCGCTCACAGGGGTGGGCTCCTACGAAAAACAATACCCAGCGGGACTTGTTCAAGGTTTGCTGGGCTCGATCCGTTGGAGGTCGAAGCCCCGGTCGTGCAGTCTGCCCAGCAATGCCTGGTAGGTGGCTGTCGGCATTTGCGGCGTTCGCGACAAGATCCACAAGTAATCTCGATCAGGCTCACTCACCACCACCCACTGGTAGTCCGGGTCCAGGTCGATGATCCAGTAATCACCCCAGACCATGGGGATGAAGGACAACCACTCAGGGGCAAAGCGCACCTTGAGCCGGGGTGAATTGGGCCCACCGATTTGGCGTGCCGCGCCCAGCGCTTCGCTCCATTCGCCCTTGTCGGTTTTGCAGCGGTTGAGCACCTGCGCCCGACCGTCGGCTTGCAGCGTGTAGGTGGCCTGCGTGCTGCTGGCGCATTTTTTCTGAAACCAGTTGGGGTACTTGGCGATCTCGTGCCAGGTGCCCATGTAACGCGGCACATCGACCGAGGGCACGGTTTGTAAAGGCACGGGCTCGGCTTGCACGGCCGTCGTGGCCACACCAACGATCAAAGCCAAGGCCAGCCATCCTGCAGCCATTTTGTTCGCAGCGAATGGACCGGCCCCTCGGCCAGCTGCGTTCATCGGGAGGGGGTTGGGGTTCATGGGTTTGTCCTGTGTGGTGTGTCTGGACCGTCGCAAAGCGGCGGTGTGGCTGCGGTGAGCTTGCCACAGCGCCCGCTGCAGTTCTGTCTGTTACACCACGATCGGGGTCAATGCGCCGTCCATGCTCATGCAAATGCCGGTGACGTAACTGGCCTTGGACGAGGCCAAAAACAGCACCGCGTTGGCGATTTCTTCGGGCTCGGCCATGCGGCCCAACGGGATTTTGGCGACCGACTGTGCCTTGACCTGTTCGGGGCTGACACCCTGAAGTCGGGCTTCAGCGGCCAGACCCTCATTCAGACGGTCGGTCAGGGTCAAGCCCGGGTTGACCGCGTTCACGCGGATGCCCTGCCCGCCATACGCGGCGGCCATGCCAGCGCTCACCAGCATCAGCGCCGCATTGGCCGCGCCGCCGGGCAGGTGGATGGGACTGGCCACCTTGCCGCCGTTGCCCACCACGTTCACCACCGCGCCCTGACCGCGTGCGGCCATGCGCTGGATGCACGGTGTGAGCATGTGGATGGTGGTGAAGTACTTGGCCTGCATGGCGTCGGCAAAGGCCTCGGGCGTGAGCTCGGAGGCCGGTGTGCGTTTGGCCGCGCCTGCTGAATTGACCAGCACGTCGACGGGGCCGAACGCGGCTTCGGCAGCGTTCAAGGCCACCAGTGCGGCCGATGCGTCGCGCAAATTGGTCGACACCGTGTGGATGCGCTCGGCGGGAAATGTGGCTTGCAACTGGGCGCGTGCAGCATCGAGGTTGGCGCTGTCACGCGAGACCAAGCTCACGCGGGCGCCTTCGGCCAAAAAGCCCCGCGCACAGGCCAGGCCAATCCCTTTGCTGCCGCCAGTGATGAGGATGTGCTTGTCGCTTAGGTGCAGGTCCATGGAGGCCCTTGAATGAACGTGATGAATGGGCTAGATGGTGACGCAGAATGAGCTTTCAGCCCCGCAGCCCATTGACCAGGGGCTGCGCCAGCCGCTCGCCTTCTTGGGTCCAGAACACCGGGTCTGCTTTGCGAATGCGGGCAATGGCGTTACCCATGTGGGCGGCGGCGGCTTGCCTGGCCAAAATGGGATCACCGGCCTGCACGGCCTGCAAGATGGCTTGGTGTTCGCTGCGCACAGCGGCCGCGAAGTCGCCGCGCCGGGCCTCGTTGGCCCGGGTCACCTGCGTGGCCCCGTGCAAAAACTGGCTGAGATAACTCAGCGTCTGGATCAAAAAAGGATTGCGCGTAGCCTCGGCAATGGCGCGGTGAAAGTTCACGTCCTCGGCCACGCCGTCGCCGCCCGACGCCACTGCCTGGTCCAGCGCCTGGACTGCTTGCTCGATGGCCCGCAAGTCGCTGGCACTGCGCCGCTCGGCCGCCAATGCCGCCACCTCGGCCTCCAGGGCGCGACGCACTTCCACCATCTGGACCACGGCCTCTTGCGAAGCGGCGTGCCGTGCCTCGAAGTTCAGGGGCGCAAAAGGCTGCTGCGCGCTCACAAACACCCCGCTGCCTTGGCGCGAATCCACCAGCCCAAGCGATTTGAGGCGCGAGACCGCCTCGCGCACCACGGTGCGGCTGACCTGGAACTGCTCCACCAAGCGCGCCTCGGTGGGCAGTTTGTCGCCCGGTGCCAAACGACCTTGCTTGATTTCGGCGCTCAATTGCTCGGCCACCCGATCAGACAAACGGGCACCGCTGGAAACAGGGGTGAAATGCTGGCTCATGGAGTTGTCATACAAGAAACTAATACAAGCATAACGGGCCGGGCAAGGGGGTGCTGTCAAACAGGTGTCGTTGGGCAGGTCGTTGCGTTGGGCGACCCATCGCTGGTCACGGCGAAGAGCGCAGCGACGTGGCAGTCCATGGCTCGCCTTGAAAGCGCCGAATAAAATTACGTTTAGGTAAATTGATTTATCAATGGTAAATTACAGCCTGAGCACCGGAAGGTGCTTTTTGACCAATTTGGAGCTCGTCACATGGGTGCTTACGTCAACCCGATTTACCCCTACAAATCACCAGCCGACTTGATGGCCACACCGCCGCAGCGCAAACCGCTGATCGTGATTGGCGCAGGCCCGGTGGGCCTGGCCGCAGCGATCGATGCCCGCTTGCAGGGTTTGGAGGTGCTGGTGCTGGACGATGACAAAACCGTCTCGGTCGGCTCGCGGGCGGTGTGCTACGCCAAGCGCTCGCTCGAAATTCTGGACCGCCTGGGCATTGCCAACGAAGCTTGTGGCTTGGGCGTGAGCTGGAACATTGGCCGCACCTTTTTGGAAGAAGACGAGGTCTACCAGTTCAACCTGGTGCCCGACGCGGGCCACAAGCGCCCCGGCATGATCAACCTGCAGCAATACCACGTCGAAGAGATGCTGATTGCACGCGCCCTCGAATTGGGGGCCGACATCCGCTGGCAGCACAAAGTGACGGCCGTCACGCGTCATGACGACCACACCACGCTCACGGTGGAAACGCCCGATGGCACCTTTGACATCGAGGCCGATTGGCTGGTGGTGGCCGACGGCGCACGCAGCCCGATCCGTCGCCACTTGGGATTGGACATCGAAGGCCGCGTGTTCCAGGACCGCTTTTTGATCGCCGACGTGATCATGAAAGCCGACTACCCCGCCGAGCGCTGGTTCTGGTTTGACCCACCCTTTCACCCCAACCAAAGCGTGCTGCTGCACAAACAAAGCAACAACGTCTGGCGCATCGACTTTCAGCTGGGCTGGGACGCCGACCCCGAAGAAGAAAAGAAGCCCGAAAAAGTCATCCCGCGCCTGAAGGCCATGCTGGGCGATGACCGCCCGTTTGAGCTGGAGTGGGTCAGCATCTACACCTTCCAGTGCCGCCGCATGACCGACTTCCGCCATGGCCGTGTGCTGTTTGCGGGCGATGCGGCGCACCAGGTCTCGCCCTTTGGCGCACGCGGGGCCAACTCGGGTTTTCAGGATGCGGACGATTTGATGTGGAAGTTGGGCTTGGTCATCCAGGGCCAAGCCAGCGAAAAATTGCTCGACACCTACGCGCACGACCGCCAGTTTGCCGCCGACGAAAACATCATGAACTCGACGCGCTCAACCGACTTCATCACGCCCAAGAGCCGCACCAGCAAGACCTTCCGCAACCAGGTGCTGGCACTGGCCAAGCACCACCCCTTTGCCCGCAAGCTGGTCAATTCGGGGCGCTTGTCGGTGCCCTCTTTCTTGACCGGATCGGTGCTCAACACGCCCGACACCGACGCGTTTGAAGGGAACATGGTGCCTGGCGCACCGATGGACGATGCACCGGTGCAGGTGGATGGCCAAGACGCCTGGCTGCTTGATCAAGTCGGTCGCGGCTTTGCGGCCTTGCATTTTGTGGATGCTGCGCCCGATGCCCAGACGCTGGCCACGCTGCAGGCCTTGAAGCAAAGCGCGGTGCCGGTGAACAGCCTGATCGTTGCCCGCCAAGCCCTGCAAGTACCCGGCTTCCCAGTTTTGGTGGACGCACAAGGCTGGATGGCCAAGCGCTACGACGCCCAGCCCGGCACCACCTATTTGCTGCGCCCCGACCAGCATGTGCTGGCCCGCAGGCGCAGCCTGGACAGCGCCTGCCTGCAAGCGGCCATGGGCCGTGCCTTGGGGCAAGTGGTTACACAGGCCTGAACGGAAGAGAGAACAGACATGCCCACCGACACCCCCACAGCCCTGAACACCGCGCCGAATTTTCACGAAGCCGGACGCCGTTTTTTTCGCGACTTCTCGCCCGGCGACGAGTTTTATGAAAACCTGATCGATGCGCACAACGGCCTGAGCGACGAACAAAGCGAGGCGCTCAACGCCCGCCTGATTTTGCTGCTGGCCAACCACATTGGCGACTTGCGTGTGCTGCGCGAGGCCCTGCAGGCCGCCCGCCAATCTGACTGAGCCCCCCTTGGAGAACCCCATGAAAATCGACCGCATCCACCACGTCGCCTACCGCTGCAAAGACGCCAAAGCCACCGTCGAGTGGTACGTGAAAAATCTGAACATGGATTTCGTGCTGGCCATCGCCGAAGACCTGGTGCCCTCGACCAAGGCCCCCGACCCATACATGCATGTGTTTCTGGACGCAGGCGGCGGCAACGTGCTGGCCTTCTTTGAACTGCCCAACTCACCCGAGATGGGCCGTGACCCCAACACCCCCGCCTGGGTGCAGCACATCGCCTTCAAGGTCGACAGCCTGCAAGCCCTGGAAGACGCCAAAGCCCGCCTGCAAGCCAATGGCGTGGACGTACTGGGCCCGACCAACCACACCATCTTCAAAAGCATTTACTTTTTTGACCCCAACGGCCACCGGCTGGAGCTGGCCGTAGACGTGGGCACGCCCGAGATGCATGCCAAGCTCGACGCCTGCAAGTGGGACATGCTCAATGAATGGGCCCAAACCAAACGCGCCCCCAAACATGCAGCCTGGATGCACGAGACCGAGATGCAAAGCTAAAGCGCAGCTAGCGCATCGGATGGGCCTGCGTGACCCCCATCCGGTCCCAAGCCCCCTCAGTCGCTGGCTGCAGCCGCCTGACGTTTTCGCTTGGCCAGGATCCGGGCCGAGTTGAGCCCGGTGAGGACCATGATGGGCCACAAGAAAGTGCAGACCAAGGCCCATAACAGGCGACTGCCCAGCGCAGAGCCCCCTTCGGGCTTCTCCACCTTGTGAGGCCCCTCGCTGAAAATGTGCTGGTAAGAATAAGTCGCAAGACCAAACACAGCACCAAACAAGAGAAACAGACAGATGTAGAGGTTCAAGGCCATCTCCTGGTTGAAAGCCATCAGGCTCGGCTGGATGGGCGGTTGGCCCGACCCAATGCCGTGAGTCGCAATCAGTGTAACTTTGAATTGACAAATTGACTGCATATCACCCGTGACACCAAGGTGTTCAGGTGCCCAGCGCTTCATGCGCTTGAAAAGGGCCAAGGGTGCAACACAAACGCTTCAGTGACAAACGCTGCGCCTGTCTGAACTGCGTCCCATGCCTTGCTGTGCTTCAGCGCCTGCGCAGCAACAACTGCGCCACGGCACCCGTCACGGCAAAAGCCAGCATCATCCAGCCCAGATTCACCGCGCCTTCGTGCGGCACCAGCCCCACCAGATAGCCGCCCGTGGCTCCGGTGAGTTGCTGCATGAGGCCTGCCACCGCAGCGGCCGAACCAGCCAGTGCAGGCAGCACGCCCACAGTGCCCGCCAGCGCAGGCGGATTGAGCAAACCGTGACCAAAGCCCAGCAGGAGCAGCGGCAGGGCCACAGCCAAAGCGGTCTTCACCCCACCCAGGCCCAGCGCCAGCATCACCACCAAACCGCCCAGCGTCAGGGCCTGACCCCAAGCCATGACGCGCGATTCGCCCGCTTGCGCAATCAGCCGCGAGGTCATGAAGTTACCGAGAATGTAGGACACGGGCACGGCCATGATGAACCAGCCAATGCCGTCTGGACCGATGCCGTACCCCTTGAGCACGATGGGCGCCCCCGCCAAGAAGGCGTAAAACGTGGCGGTCGTGGCGGCAAGGATGGCCACATAGAGCAAAAATCGCGGCTCGCGCAGCAGACGGGCATAAGCGCTCAACATGGCCCTCAGCCAGTGACCCTCAGCGGGCGCAGGTTTGGCCACACGCGGCAAGCCCAGCCAGGCCGCCACCAAAAGCAACAAAGCCAACACAGCCAACACCTCAAAGTTGGTTTGCCAACCCAAGCGCACATGGATCTGCCCGCCGATCAGCGTGGCCAGCGGCGGACACATGCCCATTGCCATGCCGATGTAGGCCATGACGCGGGTGCGTTGTGGTCCGGCAAACAGGTCTTGCACCATGGAGCGGCCCACCACCATGCTGGCGGCACTGCCTGCGCCTTGCAGCACACGGGCGGCGGTCAGTTGGGTGATGTCGGTGGCCAGCGCGGCCATGACCGAGGCCAGCCCCGCCACCACCAGGCCCAGCATCAAGATGGGTTTGCGCCCGTGCCGATCGGACAGCGGGCCATACACCAGTTGCAAGGCACCGTAGGCCACCACATAACCGCTGAAGGTCAGCTGCACATCGGCTTGGTGGGTGTTAAAAATGGCGCCCCACTCCTGCATGGACGGCAGGCACAAGGTCATGGCCAAGAGGCCAAACGAGATTTGCGCCAGCACGTTGGCGATCAGCCAAGGGCTGTGGCCAACCGGGGCCTCGGAGCCTGGCGCAGTGGCCATGTCAACTGCGCTGCAGTTTGTAAACCGCCGTGCCCGCCATCAGGTTGGGCCACAGGCGAACTTCTTGGCCTTGCTGCAGGCCAAAAGCGTCCATGATGCGCAACTGGTTTTTGCGGGCCAAGTCGCCAAAGTCGGCGTAGGTGCCCACCCGGATGTTGGGCGTGTCGTACCACTGGTAAGGCAGGCGCTTGGTCACCGGCATGCGGCCTTGCAACACGCTCAGGCGGTTGAACCAGTGCGCAAAGTTGGGAAAGGCCACGATGCCCACGCGGCCCACGCGCACGGTCTCGCGCAGCATGGTCTCGGCGTTGCGCAGGTGTTGCAGCGTGTCGATTTGCAGCACCACGTCAAACGACTGGTCAGCAAACAGGCTCAGGCCCTCGTCCAGGTTCAGCTGGATCACGTTCACGCCGCGCTTGACGCAGGCGTGCACATTGGCGTCGTCCAGCTCCACACCGTAACCGGTGCAGCCCTTGTGTTGCTGCAGATAGGCCAGCAAGGCCCCATCGCCACAGCCCAAATCGAGCACGCGGGCGCCTTGTGGCACCAGGCGGGCAATGGCTTGCATGATCAGGGGGTCGCTCATGCGGCACCTCCTTGTTCCAAAGTCTTGGCCATGTTGTCAAAGTAAGAGCGCACGACGCTCATGTAGCGCGCATCCGCGAGCAAGAAAGCGTCGTGCCCGTGCGGTGCATCGATTTCGGCGTAGCTCACGTCGCGGTGGTTGTCGAGCAGGGCCTTGACCATCTCGCGGCTGCGGGCGGGAGAGAAGCGCCAGTCGGTGCTGAAGCTGATCAACAAGAACTTGCAGCTCGCGCGGGCCAGCGCTTTGGACAGGTCGCCGCCAAAGGCGCGGGCCGGGTCAAAGTAATCGAGCGCCCGTGTGATCAGCAAATAGGTGTTCGCGTCAAAGTACTCGCTGAACTTGTCGCCCTGGTAGCGCAGGTAGCTCTCGATCTGGAACTCCACTTCTTGTGTGGAATATTTGTAGCCGGTGGCGTTGTGCGTCACCGCCGCGCGCAGCTCGCGGCCAAACTTTTCGTTCATCACGTCGTCGCTCAGGTACGTGATGTGGCCAATCATGCGGGCGATGCGCAGGCCGCGCTTGGGCACCACGCCCTTTGCGTAAAAGTGACCGTCGTTGAAATCCGGATCGGTCACGATGGCGCGGCGGGCCACTTCGTTGAAGGCGATGTTTTCGGCGTTCAGGTTGGGGGCGCTCGCCACCACCAAGGCGTGTTTCACGCGCTCGGGGTATTGCAGCGTCCAAGACAGCGCCTGCATGCCGCCGAGACTCCCGCCCATCACGGCGGCCAATTTTTCAATGCCCAATGCATCGAGCAAGCGGGCTTGTGCGTTGACCCAGTCTTCCACCGTGACCACCGGAAAGTCCGCGCCGTACACGCGCCCGGTGTCGGGGTTCACATGCATGGGGCCGGTCGAGCCAAAGCACGAGCCCAGGTTGTTCACGCCGATCACAAAAAAGCGGTCGGTGTCGAGCGACTTGCCGGGGCCGATCATGTTGTCCCACCAGCCCAGGTTTTTGGGCTGGTCGGCGTACACGCCCGCCACATGGTGCGAGGCGTTGAGCGCGTGGCAGATCAGCACGGCGTTGGATTTGTCGGCATTGAGCGTGCCGTAGGTTTCGTAGCTCAGCGAGTAGCCACGGATGGACGCGCCGCTTTGCAAAGGCAAAGGGGCTTCAAACAGCATGCTTTGGGATTCGGCGATCAGCATCGAATGTGTTCAGGTGTGCAAAAAAACAAAACCCGGCTTCGCAGTCAGCTGGGCCGGGCTTCAGTGGGTTGAAACACACGCCATTTAGCTGAATTTCGAAACCATCGTGGTTTCGGCGCCCGCAATCGGGTTCAAATCGGCGCATGGCCTAAGTATAAGGGCGATAAATCAGGCCCTGCACCGAAGCAGCGCAAGGCTTCGCCCAGCCGAGGTTTCCATTGTTTAGGTCGCTTTGCAGACGCTTCAGCTGCCCCAATCCGACAAGGCAATCACGCCCAGCACGGCGAAGATGCCTGCCGAGATCAGGTGCACCAAGCGAAGCGGCACACGTTTGGTGATGGCGTCGCCCAGCCACACCACCGGGGCGTTGGCCAGCATCATGCCCAGTGTGGTGCCTGCGACCACCATGAACCAAGCGTTGTATTGCGCGGCCAGCATCACCGTGGCAATCTGGGTCTTATCGCCCATCTCAGCCAGAAAAAAGGCCACCACGGTGGTCAAAAACACGCCCATGCGCGGGGCGCTGTCGCCCTCTTCGTCGTCCAGCTTGTCGGGAATCAGCATCCACGCCGCCATCGCGATGAAGGACGCACCCAGCACCCAGCGCAGCACATCGGGCCCCAGCACGGTGGTGACCCAGCTGCCCAAGGCACCGGCCAGGCCATGGTTGGCCAAGGTGGCCACCAAAATGCCGAGCACGATGGGCCAAGGTTGGCGAAAACGGGCGGCCAGCACGAGTGACAAAAGCTGGGTTTTGTCACCCATTTCGGCCAAAGCCACGATGCCAGTAGAGACGAGGAAAGCTTCCATAGGGATATGTGCGTCAGCCTGAACACTTGATCAGATCAGAGGTGCGCATCTTACGTGAGGGCTGCATGCACCAATTTGGGGTACTGGAGGTTACCGGCACGCGCGAGCCACTTTGGGTGCGTTTCTTGCTTTGCTTTGGTGCGCGAGGGTGGATCGCCCCCGAAATGCACCAAATCAACTCAAAAATTCTCAAAGGACGATCGTGGAAGCACTAAAACAGGGCGCAGATGCGCTTTTTATTTTGTTGGGCGGCATCATGGTGTTGGCCATGCATGCTGGATTTGCTTTTCTGGAGCTGGGCACAGTCCGCAAAAAGAACCAGGTCAATGCGCTGGTCAAAATCTTGGTGGATTTTTCAGTGTCGACCGTGGTTTATTTTGTGGTGGGCTACAGCGTGGCTTATGGCACCACATTCTTTGTGGGGGCCGAGCAACTGGCCGCCAAAAATGGCTATGACCTGGTCAAGTTCTTCTTTTTGCTGACCTTTGCCGCAGCCATTCCCGCCATCATTTCGGGCGGCATTGCCGAGCGGGCCAAGTTCTGGCCGCAATTGATCGCCACAGCGGTGATCGTGGGCTTCATCTACCCCTTCTTTGAGGGCATTGTCTGGAACCAGCACTTTGGTGTACAGGCCTGGATCAAGGCCGTCACGGGCGATGAGTTCCATGACTTTGCAGGCTCGGTGGTGGTGCACGCCATGGGCGGCTGGATCGCGCTGCCGGCAGTGATCTTGTTGGGTGCCCGCTACAACCGCTACCGCAAGGACGGCGTGGTGTCGGCGCACCCCCCCTCGAGCATCCCCTTCTTGGCCTTGGGTTCGTGGATCCTAATCGTGGGCTGGTTTGGTTTCAATGTGATGAGCGCGCAAACCGTGGACAAAATCTCGGGTCTGGTGGCGGTCAACTCCCTGATGGCCATGGTGGGCGGCACATTGGCTGCCTTGGTATTGGGCAAGAACGACCCCGGTTTTGTGCACAACGGCCCCTTGGCCGGTTTGGTGGCGGTGTGTGCAGGCTCCGACCTGATGCACCCTTTTGGTGCCTTGATCACGGGTGCCGTGGCAGGGGCCCTGTTTGTGGTGATGTTCACACTGACCCAGAACAAGTGGAAGATCGACGACGTGCTGGGTGTGTGGCCCTTGCATGGCATTTGCGGCGCTTGGGGCGGCATTGCTGCGGGCATTTTTGGGGCCACGAGTCTGGGCGGCTTGGGGGGCATCAACCTGACAGCGCAGTTGATCGGTACCGCCATGGGTGTGGCGTGGGCCCTTGTGGGTGGCTTGGCGATTTACGGCATCTTGAAAATCACGCTGGGCCTGAAACTCAGCCCAGAAGAAGAGTACGACGGCGCCGACTTGAGCGTCCACAAGATCAGCGCCACCCCTGACCGCGAAGTGAGTTGGTAAAACAACAACAAGGTGATCAAGAGCACGATTTGACGGGCTTTTAGGGAAAACGCCTTGCAATTTTTTTGTTGATATCGCAGATAATGACTTGACTTCAGTGCAAAAACCCTGAAGTCCAGTCTGCGGTGACCAGATCAGTTTCGCTTTCCTTCCGATGATTTCAGGTTTGTTGAATGCGTTTTCGGAGCTCCATCGCTTTTATCTCTGTGTTTTGAGGAGTCCCTTTCATGGGCAACAAACTTTACGTCGGCAACCTGCCTTACTCGGTTCGTGACGGCGATCTGGAACAAGCTTTCGGCGAATTCGGTGCAGTGACCAGCGCCAAAGTCATGATGGAGCGCGACACCGGTCGTTCCAAAGGCTTCGGCTTTGTGGAAATGGGCAGCGACGACGAAGCGCAAGCCGCGATCAACGGCATGAATGGCCAGCCTTTGGGCGGCCGCAATGTGGTCGTGAACGAAGCACGTCCCATGGAAGCGCGCCCTCCCCGCTCAGGTGGCGGCGGCTTTGGTGGTGGCGGCGGCTTTGGTGGCGGTCGTCGTGAAGGCGGCGGTGGTGGTTACGGCGGCGGCGGCGGCGGTGGCGGCGGCTACGGCGGAGGTCGTGAAGGCGGCGGTGGCGGTTATGGCGGCGGCCGTGAAGGCGGTGGCGGCTACGGCGGTGGCCGCGAAGGTGGCGGCGGTTATGGCGGCGGCGGCCGTGGCGAAGGCGGCGGCGGTGGTTTCCGCAGCCCCTACGGCGCAGGTCCCCGTGGCGGTGGCGGTCGCCGTGAAGGTGGTCGCGAAGGCGGTGGCGGCGGCTACGGCGGCGGCTACTGATCGAGCAACTGTCTTGGGCTGATCACTCAGCCCAAAAATGTCCAAAGCCCTGCATTGCAGGGCTTTGTTGTTTCTGGCGTTTGTTGAGCGTTTTTTGAACCCTACCCCAGGTCAGCGTGGCCTCAGGTTGGGGGCGTCCTACCCACGGGGTGGGCGAAACCGATATGCCCTGTAATCTGTGGCGGTTGGCTCAGGGAGTCTGACGTTGCGGCAAAACCGCGCGCACCCGGCCCTGCAGCTCGTACTGGCCGCTGCGGGTGTCGAAGTTCATGGTTTGGGCGCTGAACACGTCTGCGCCGTGGGTGATGCGCACGGGTTGATCCGAGACCAGTCGCTCTTCTTCTAGCCAAACCGTGAGTGTTTCACCACGCAGCTCGATGCGCGGGCTCTGCGCGTCAGCCTGTCGCACCGCAACCGCATCACCGCTCAGGATCACCTGTTGTTCGGCTTCGCGGGAGATGCCTTTTTTCGCCTGAGCCGTCAGGCGTGTGCCCACCTCGTTTTCGGCCAAGATGCGCACACCTTCAATGTGCAAGCTTTCTGAGGCCGGAAAGTGGGTGGCGCCTTGCCCGCTGATTTCGCGCGTCAGACGGCCAGAGGTGTCAAAGGATTTGACCGTGAATTGTTCGAGCCGGAAATCAGGGTCTTGGCGCAGTTGGGGGTCAATGCGGGGCAATATCAACTCGGGCACGCTGCGCACCAGCCACCAGCTGCCCAAAGCCAACATAGCAAACAGGAACAAGGGCAGGTAAATCGTCAACCGATCCAAGGTTCGGCGCAGGCGAGTGAGCATGTTCATGCCGACGCGCCCGGGTGGTCATTCACCCCCACTTGCGCGAGCAAGGCGGCGTAGTGCCCGCCCGCCACCAGCAGCAGGTCGCAAAAGGCGCGGGCCGCACCTTCGCCGCCACGTTCGGCGGTAGTGTGGTGGGCCAGCGCTTTGGCCTGGGCATGGGCGTTGGCCGGAGCGCAAGCAAATGCAGCGCGTTGCATCACGGGCAAATCGGGCCAGTCATCGCCAATGGCAGCCGCTTGCGCCCAGCTCAGGTTCAGTTCGCTCAAAAAAGCTTCGGCTGCCGGGCGCTTGTCTTCGGTGCCAAAGCGGGCGTGGGTAATGCCCAGCGCCTTCAGGCGCAGTCGCAGGGGTGCCGAGTCGCGGCCGGTGATGACGACGGGTGTGATGCCTGCCTTTTGCAGCAGTTTCAGGCCTTGGCCGTCCAGCGTATTGAAGCGCTTGAGGGTCTCGCCGCTTTCAGAAAAATACAGCCCGCCGTCGGTCAGCACGCCATCGATGTCGAAAAAGGCCACTCGGATGCCTTGCGCTTGCAGCAGCAATTCGGGCGGGTAATGCAGCGCTGGTGTCAGAACTTGCATCTCAGATCACCTTGGCCCGCATCAGGTCGTTGGAGTTGATGGCCCCGCACAGCAAGCCTTGCGCGTCCACCACCAAGATGCTGGTGATGCGGTGCAGCTCCATCATCTCGGCAGCTTCGACGGCCAGTGCGTCGTGGCGGATGGTGCGCGGATTGGGGTGCATGACGTCGCGGGCCCTGAGACTGCGCAGGTCCACGCCTTTCTCAATCAAACGGCGCAAATCGCCATCGGTGAAGACGCCCAGCACACGGCCATCGGCGTCGGTGACCGAGGTGGCACCCAGGCCTTTGCTGCTCATTTCGCGCATCAGGGTGGTGAATTCGGCATCCTGCCCGACTTGCGGCACATCGGCGCCTTTGCGCATCACATCACCCACATGGGTGAGCAGCTTGCGGCCCAACGAACCACCCGGGTGCGAGCGGGCAAAGTCTTCGGGTTTGAAGCCTCGCGCATCGAGCAGGGCCACGGCCAGCGCGTCGCCCATGGCCAGTTGGGCTGTGGTGCTGGCGGTGGGGGCCAAGTTCAGGGGGCAGGCTTCTTTGTCGACCGAGCAGTCGAGCACCACGTCGGCGTGTCGAGCCAAGGAGGACTGCAGGCCTCCAGTCAGCGCGATCAGGGGCACGCCCTGGCGCTTGAGCACGGGCAAGATGGCAACCAGTTCGTCGCTTTCGCCGCTGTTGGAGATGGCCAGCACCACGTCCACGGTTTTGATCATGCCCAGGTCGCCATGGCTGGCCTCGCCGGGGTGCACAAACATGGCCGGGGTGCCAGTCGAGGCCAGGGTGGCGGCAATCTTGCGGCCAATGTGACCGCTTTTGCCCATGCCAGTGACGACCACGCGGCCTTGCACGGCCAGCACCATGTTCACGGCCTGGACAAAGCGCTGGTCCAGTCGGTCTTGCATGCGGCGCAAGGCGGCGGCCTCGATGTCGAGGGTTTCGCGGGCAAGCTGCAGGGTGAGGTCGGGGTGGGCAAGCATGGTCTCATTTTATCGGTCGGCGTGCCATGCCCCACCACGGGTCTGTCCCAGTCCGAACCTCGGGTCCATGAATCGACCGCATGGTGATGGCGATCACACACGCTTGTTACCATTGATGCATGAGTGCTTTGGAGTTGACCTTGTTGTATTTGCTGGCGGCCGTGCTGGGCGTGGTGGGCTGCCGCATGCTCAAGCTGCCGCCCATGCTCGGCTATTTGGCAGTGGGCGTGGTGATTGGCCCCAACGCGCTGGCGCTGGCACAAAACTCCGAGGGCGTTCGGCACCTGGCCGAATTCGGCGTGGTGTTTTTGATGTTCGTGATCGGGTTGGAATTCAACCTGCCCAAGCTGCGCTCCATGCGCCAACATGTGTTTGGCCTGGGCCTGCTGCAGGTATTGCTGACGCTGGTGATCGTGACGGTGTTTTCCTTGTTGGTGGCCACCATGGCCCCCACACTTTGGAAAATGGAGTGGCAAACCGCGCTGGCGCTGTCGAGCGCCATGGCCATGAGCAGCACGGCGATTGTGATCAAGCTGGTGGCCGACCGGTTGGAGCTGGAGTCCGAGCACGGCAAACGGGTGGTGGGTGTTTTGCTGTTTCAAGATTTGGCGGTGGTGCCGCTGATCGTGATGATCCCCGCCCTGGGCGCCCCGGCTGAAGACATGCTGACGGCATTGCTCATGGCCGCAGCCAAAGCGGCCGTGCTGATCACCTTGCTCATGACTGGCGGGCAGCGCGTGATGCGCTGGTGGCTGACCCTGGTTGCGCGGCGCAAAAGCGAAGAGCTGTTTGTGCTCAACTTGCTGCTGGTCACGCTGGGTCTGGCCTGGATCACCGAGATGGCCGGCCTGAGCTTGGCACTGGGCGCGTTCATTGCGGGCATGCTGATTTCAGAGACCGAATACAAGCACCAGGTGGAGCTGGACATCCGGCCTTTTCACGACGTATTGCTGGGCCTGTTTTTCATCACCATCGGCATGATGCTGGACTGGCACATTGTGGTCGAGCGCTGGCCTTTGGTGCTGATCTTGACCACATTGCCTGTGTTGTTCAAATTGGTGCTGGTGACGGTGCTGGCCAAGTTGACGGGCGCACCGAACGGGGTGTCCCTGCGCACCGGACTGTATTTGGCACAGGCGGGGGAGTTCGGCTTTGTGCTGCTGACCCTGGGCTCGCAAAACCAACTGATTCCGCCCACTTTGTTCAACCCGGTTCTGGCCAGCATGGTGTTGTCGATGATGGCCACGCCTTTCATCATCATGCACAGCGAACGCATCGTGCTCAAAGTGGTGGCCAGCGAGTGGTTGCAGCAATCCTTGCAAATGACCACGATCGCCCGCAAGTCGATCAACACCAGCAAACACGTCATCATCTGCGGCTATGGGCGCTGCGGCCAAAACCTGGCCCGCATGCTGGAAAAAGAAAATATGCCCTACATGGCACTGGACCTGGACCCGGACCGGGTGCGCCAGGCGGCTGCGGCCGGGGATTCGGTGGTGTTTGGTGATGCTGCACGCCTGCAGTCACTCATGGCCGCAGGCTTGGCCCGCGCCAGCGCGGTGGTGATCACCTACCTGGATGTGCCCGCTGCCATGAAGGTGCTCGACCACACCCACAGCCATGCGCCGCAAGTGCCGGTGATCGTGCGCACCAAGGACGACCTTGATCTGGAAAAGCTGCAGCTCGCGGGTGCAACCGAAGTGGTGCCCGAGGCGCTGGAGGGCTCACTCATGTTGGCCAGCCATGCACTGGCGCTGGTGGGCGTGCCCATGCGGCGTGTGATCCGCATCGTTCAAGACCAGCGCGACGCGCGCTACAACCTGCTGCGCGGCTACTTCCATGGCGCCGACGACGACACACTGGACGAAATCGACCACGAACGTTTGACCACCGTGGGCCTGCCCCTGGCCTCCCCTTGGTTGGGCAAGCAGATCAAGGACCTGGCTTTTCACGCCATGGGCGTGCGAGTGGTGAACCTGCGCCGCGCCAATGGCCAACCCGAAACCGTGGGCGATGACACCGTGTTGCATTCGGGCGACACGCTGGTTCTGTCCGGTAAATCCCAAACGCTGGCAGTGGCCGAAGAGAAACTATTACGAGGTTAATGGCATGGACGATTTGAACGTCAACGATTATTTGAAAAGCCACATCCGCACCGTGCCCGATTGGCCTGCACCGGGGGTGCAGTTTCGCGACATCACACCGCTCTTGCAAGACCCGCGTGTGTTCCGCGTGCTGATCGATGCCTTTGTGCACCGCTACATGCATCCGGCTTTGCGGCCTGACGTGGTCGCAGGTCTGGATGCACGGGGGTTCATATTGGGCTCGGTCGTGGCCTACGAATTGGGGCTGGGTTTTGTACCCATCCGCAAAAAAGGCAAGCTGCCCTTCACCACAGTGGAAGAAACCTACGAGCTGGAATACGGCAGCGCCACCGTGGAGCTGCACACCGACGCCGTCAAGCCCGGCCAGCGCGTGCTGCTGATCGACGACCTGATCGCCACAGGCGGCACCATGATGGCGGGCAAAAAGCTGCTCGAAAAGCTGGGCGCGTCGGTCATCGAAGGTGCTGCCATCGTCGATTTGCCGGAACTGGGCGGGTCGGATCGGATTCAGGCCACAGGCTTGAAGCTGTTCACACTGGTGTCTTTCGAAGGGCATTGAGGGTTCAAGGCACACCTGCGGCCCGCTGTCACCCCCGGCGCTGACAAGTCAATCGACCCGGCATAAGCTGGATCCTTTCCACTTGGCCCAGGACCGCCTCATGAGCTCAAACCACACCCCTCCAGCGGCCGCTGACGACCGCGTGCCTTATGCCAAACCCCAGCCTTGGGGCATGGCCCCCGACATG
The DNA here is from genome assembly GCF_003063355.1 of Limnohabitans sp. Bal53. Taxonomy (GTDB): domain Bacteria; phylum Pseudomonadota; class Gammaproteobacteria; order Burkholderiales; family Burkholderiaceae_C; genus Limnohabitans_A. The sequence goes on from NZ_NESH01000001.1 coordinate 897,087, forward strand.
GTGGTGCACGACGTGCAGACTGAAGATGAGCGCCTGTGGGCACCTGTCGCCCCCGGCATCTGGTCGCGCCCGCTGCACCTGAACGTGACAGGTGGCTTTTATGTGCACCTGCTCAAAGTCAAGCGCTCGGGCCTGCTGCAGCGCCACCGCCATTCCGGCATGGTGCACGCGCATGTGCTGCGCGGCAAATGGCTGTATCTGGAGCACGACTGGGTGGCCGAAGAAGGCAGCTATGTGTTCGAGCCTCCGGGCGAGACCCACACCCTGGTGGTGCCCGACGATTGCCAGGACATGGTGACGATGTTCACCGTGCACGGTGCTTTGATGTACGTGGACACCCAAGGCAATGCCACCGGTTACGACGATGTGTTCACACGCATCGACAAGTACCGCGCCCACTTTGAGGACGTGGGCTTGGGCGCAGATTACGTGAAAAACTTCATGCGCTGAACAGCTTGACTGCCCGTAAAAAAACCGCCAGGCAGAGCTGGCGGTTTTGGGATGCGTTTGGAACGCAGGCGTTAAGGCCGAGATTATTTAGGTCCCAAAACTTCGCCAAACATTTCCCACGATTTGCCGTTCCACTTCATCAGCTGCTTGTTCTCTACAGGGTAGAAGTCAGTGGGTGAGGTGTTCAACTTGACACCAGGCAACAGCATGCCATTTTCAAAGTTCTTCAAATTGGCGGCTTGCTTCATGATGTTGGCACGTGTGAGGTCATCACCAGCTTGCCGAATGACTTGCGCAGTTGCCGCAGCGTGGATGTAGCCAGAGACGTAGAAGCCTTCTGTGATGTTCGCCCCAGGCATGTTCTTTTCCAACCAAGCCTTGTACTCAAGGAAGCCTTTGTCGTTGGCCCAGAGTGGGTCAGCGGGGTCTTTGAAGTAGTTGGACGAAATCACGCCAATGCCATTCTCAGCACCAGCGGGAATCATCACTGAGCCCACCGAGGACGAGACCGAGTTGAGGTAGTGGGTGGGCTTCCAGCCCAATTCCGCTGCAATCTTGATCGCTTGAGCAGCCCACTTGGGTGTGGTCACGTTGAAGAAGGTGTCTGCGCCAGACGACTTCAAAGTCACCATCTGGTTGCTCACGGTGGGGTCTGTCGTTTCGTAACTGGCCTTGGAGACGATCATCCCTTTTTTGGCCCCCAGACCATCCTCCATACCCTTGACGTAATCTTTGCCGTAGTCGTCGTTCTGATACAGAATCGCGATTTTGGCGTTGGGGTTGTTCTTCAAGATGTGATCTGCATAGATTTTGCCCTCGACCTGATAGTCAGGCTGCAACCCCATGGTCCATGGGAAATTTTTAGGGTCACCCCATTTGTGGGCGCCGGTGTTCACAAAAAGCTGCGGAACTTTTTTCTGGTTCATGTATTTGTGAATGGCGCTATTGGGCGGCGTACCCAAGGGCGCGGTGATGAACAGCACCTGTTCTTGCTCCACCAATTTGCGTGCTTGCTCCACTGTTTTTGGAGGAGAGTAGGCATCATCCAAGGAGATGAAGTTGATTTGGCGTCCGTTGATGCCGCCAGCTTCGTTGATGCCTTTGAAGTAGGCGGTCAAGGCCTTGCCAATGTTGCCGTAAGCCGATGCACCGCCGGAGTAGGGCACCATGTTGCCGACCTTCACTTCTTTGTCGTTGGCCCCAGGGCCATACTTGCCTGCGGCCAAGGCGTGCGTGCCAGACAGGCTCAATGCAAGACTTGCCGCAAGGCTAAGCAGTTTCAATTTGCGGTTCATTTAGCGTCTCCTTTTTTCAGTTTGTTGAGCATGCCCATCACGCCGCCAGGAGCAACATAGATGAGTGCTATGAGAATCGCGCCATAGACAGCCCATGGCGCGGACTTCGAAATCTCATCGGCGACGTTGGGGATGAATTGGATAAATGCCGCGCCGAACAATGCGCCCGGAATCGACCCCAAACCACCCACAACCGCACCCACGAGGAACGAAATGGATAAAAAAGAATGAAAGCTATCAGGGGCCACATAGGCCACCGCGATTGCCCCCAAGGCACCGGCAACGCCTGTGTAAGCGGCTGAAACCCCAAATGTCAGAGTTTTCACAGTTGCCAATTGCACACCCAAGGCGCTGGCGGCGATGGGCTGATCACGAATGGCCACAATGGCGCGACCGATACGTCCTTTGATGAGGTTGTTGGCAAGCCAGAACATCAACACCGCGACGATCAAAACGAAGTAATACATCCAGCGGTCTTCTGACAAGGGCTGGCCCAAAAATTCCATTTCAAACAGAGGCTCAGGCTTGCTCAGAACAATGCCTTGTACACCACCCGTGTAGGCTTCGATCCCTTTGTATTTGAGCAACTGAGGCACAGCCATAGCCAATGCAAAGGTGGCCAGAGCAAGGTAGTGGCCACCCAACCGCAAGGCAGGAAATCCCATCAAAACACCCGAGATAAAACACACCACAGCGGCAACGGGAATCGTGGCATAAGGCGAAAAGCTCGCTTGGTCCATCAGCACCGCAGCGGTGTAGGCGCCAATGGCATAGAAAGCACCATGGCCTAGGGAGATTTGGCCTCCGTATCCCGTCAGCAGATTGAGCCCCAGCACCGCAATCGCGTAAATGATCATGAGGTTGAGTTGGAAGACGCGGAAATCCGTCAAGACCCAGGGTAAAACCAGGACCAACAGACCCACGGCAATGGTGATGAGCGTGCGAATCTTCATAAAGTTTTCCTTTGGCGCTTAGACGCGTGTAACGACTCTTCGGCCAAATAAACCGTTGGGTTTGAGGGTAAGTGTGCCCACAATGAGCACCAAAGCGACAGTGAGCTTGAGATCGGAGCCGATGACGTAGGCCCCCAAAATGTTTTCAAGCACACCCACGATGAAGCCGCCGATCACAGCGCCCCACGGATTGTCGATACCACCCAACAGTGCGGCTGCAAAGCCATAGAGCAAAATTCCCGCCATCAAATTAGGGTCAAGGAACATCACGGGTGCCATCATCATGCCGGCGACGGACCCGATCGCCGATGCCAGCCCCCAGCCCAAAGCCAGCATCCACGAGACACGGATACCGACCAAGCTCGCAGAATCAGGGTTCTGCGCGGCCGCCCGCATGGCCAGGCCAATGGGGGTGTAACGGAAAAACAGGTAGACCACCAGCAGCACCGCCAAGGTGACGCCCAGTGAACCCAGTTGGTGGCCAGAGATGTACTGTGGGAACACAGCGCTCTTCGTCGGAAACGGGCTGGCAAAGGCCTTCACCGTGTGGTCAAAAATCCAACCCGACATGGCGTTGAAAATCACCAGCAAGCCAACAAAAACAATCACGTTGTTGAGCACTGGGGCGCGCTCGACGGGGCGGATAAAAACCCGTTGCACAACGAGTCCACCCACAAATGCGATGCCGACCGTCAGCAAAAATGCCAGCCAATAAGACATGCCATTTTCAATGAGCGACCATGCAATGAAGGTCGCAAACGTGGCCATCTCTCCTTGTGCAAAGTTGATGTGGTGCGTTGACTGGTAAATCATCACCAGCGCCAAACCCACGGCCGCATAGATGCTGCCGTTGGCCAAGCCTGAGAATATTTGAAGAATAAAGCCGTCCATCGATGTGATCCTTGATGCTCAATAACCGAGATAGGTGCGGCGAACAGACTCGTCTGCTCGGATGTCTTCGGCTGGGCCGGACAACACCACATTCCCAGTTTCTAAAAGGTAGGCGTGGTCAGCAAGGTTCAGCGCCAAAGACGCGTTTTGCTCGACCAGCAACATGCTCACACCATCGGTTTTGTTGATGTTGCGCATGATTTCAAATATCTCTTGAACGATCAGTGGTGCCAGGCCGAAAGAGGGCTCGTCCAGTAAAAGCAGTTTCGGCCTGAGCATCAAGGCACGGCTGATCGCCAGCATTTGCTGCTCACCTCCCGACAATGTGCCCGCTTGTTGGTACAGACGTTCCTTCAGTCGGGGGAAGCGTTCAAAAATCTTCTCCATGTCTTGACCGACGGCATCCTTGTCTTTACGCGTGTAAGCACCCAAGCGCAAATTTTCTTCGACCGTAAGCCCCGTGAAGGTGCCACGCCCATCCGGGACGTGCGCCATACCCATGCGGACAATTTTGTCGGTGGCCAGTCCACCAATCGTTTTGCCCACGAACACCACATCACCCGAGGTCTTGACCGTCTGACACATGCTGCGCAGAGTGGTTGTTTTGCCTGCACCATTGGCCCCCAAAATGGTGGTGATGCCGCCTTGTTTAAGGTCAAAGCTGACGTTGAACAAAGCCTGAGTTACACCGTACCAGGCGTTGAGGTTTTTCACTTCTAACAAATTCATGCTCACGCCCCTCCCAAATATGCGCGGATCACTTCAGGGTGTTTTTGAATTTGTTCCGGTGTGCCTTCGGCAATCTTTCGACCAAAGTTCAGCGCCACAATCCAATCAGAGACGTTCATCACCAAGTGCATATGGTGTTCGACAAGCAAAACACTGATGCCCATTTCATCGCGCACCAGCTTGATCAAATCGGCCAGATCGCTGAGTTCTTCGTGGTTGAGTCCCGCAGCTGGCTCGTCCAGCAAGAGCAAACGAGGCTGGGAGGCGAGAGCACGCGCAAACTCCACCCGCTTTTGAAAGCCGAAGGGCAAGTCGCCGACGGGCCGATGTGCAACGTCTTTCAGCTTCAGGCGGTCAATGAGCTCGTCTGCACGTTTTTTGAGATCGGTTTCCTCTGCCCGTGTCTTGGCGGTTGGCCACATACCACCCCAAAAGCCCGTCTTGGATTTGCTGTGCGCACCCACCATGATGTTCTCTTGAACGCTCATGGTTTTGAACATGGCCAAATTTTGAAAGGTGCGGCCAATACCGGTGTTGGCCATTTCGTGAACTGGGGTTTGTGTGATGGACCGTCCATCAAACAACAAGTCACCCTCTTGGTAGTCGTACAGACGGCTCAGGCAATTGAACAAGGTTGTTTTTCCTGCCCCGTTGGGGCCGATCAAACCACAGACCTTGTCTTTGGGCAGGTTAAAGCTGACGTTATCCAATGCCGTGATACCGCCAAATCGAACAGTGATTCCCTTGACCTGTAGCAAGGTATTTGTTTCATCGACAACCAAATCAGAATCTCCTTGCGAGCAACAAAGTGGCTCATTCTGAAAAGTGTAGGTGCCGATTTCAATTGTCATCCTAGGTTAAACACCAATAAGGTGTCATGTAGGCGCTACTTGTCCTGTCTTGCTTTGGACGTTGCGGTCACCTTCGCGGCACGTTCAAAAAGGCATCATCCCTAAACTGAGCTGCCTAGTCCTTGTTGGCTTAAATAACATGTTCACCACTGACTGAAAGATCTGCCATGACGACGCCCCTAGTAGGTTTGCAGTTGATCTCCACCGTTCGTGATAACGGCACGTTGGCTGTTGTCGTCAGACCCCAGACGCTGTCTGCGCCAGCTGCTGACGAGGTGGTGATTGAAGTCCAAGCAACGCCACTCAACCCGTCAGATATTGGCTTGCTGTTTGGACCCGCTGACATGGGGCAGGCTTGTGCTTTGCCGGGACAAACCGGCATAGAAGCACCGGTCTCCGCGTCCGCGCTGAAAGCCATGGCAGGTCGCATGAACCAAGCCATGCCTGTAGGCAACGAGGGCGCAGGCCGCGTTGTAGCTGCGGGAAGCGATGCTGCCGCGCAGGCGCTCCTCGGAAAAACCGTGACGGTGATTGCTGGGGGCATGTACGCCCAATACCGCTTGGTCAAAGCCGTCCAATGCATGGTGCTGCCTGATGGAGCCACGCCTGCGCAAGGGGCGTCTTGCTTTGTGAACCCGTTGACCGCCTTGGGCTTTGTCGAGACCATGAAGCGTGAGGGCCATCGTGCGCTGGTGCACACTGCAGCGGCATCCAACCTGGGGCAAATGCTCAACAAAATCTGTCAGGCCGACGGCATAGAGCTGGTCAACATCGTGCGCAAACCCTCCCAGGCCGCCTTGCTCCAAGGCCTTGGGGCACGCCACATCTGTGACAGCAGCGCACCCAGCTTCATGTCGGATCTGACCGAAGCACTCGTTGCCACGGGGGCCACTTTGGGCTTTGACGCCACTGGCGGCGGCACTTTGGCCAACCAAATCCTCATGGCCATGGAAGCGGCACTGAGTCGCCAGGCCACGACTTACAGCCGTTACGGTTCTTCCGTGAAAAAGCAGGTGTATTTGTACGGCAACCTGGACATGCGCCCGACAGAAATCACCCGCAGCTATGGCATGGCTTGGGGTGTCGGTGGCTGGCTGGTTTTTCCTTACTTGGAGCAGCTGGGCGAAGACACCAACCGCGCCTTGCGCCAACGCGTCATGGACGAGCTCACCACCACCTTTTCCAGCCATTACGCCCGTGAAATCAGCCTCAGCGATGTAGTGGACCTTGCTCAAATAGCGACTTACAACAAGCGAGCCACAGCGACCAAATTTTTGATCAATCCCAGCAAGGGTTAAAGCCACTGCGATCGCTCAAAACAATCGCCAATGAAAGGAAGCCATCATGGCCCAGCACGACCCCCATGCATTCATGCCTTATCCTGCGGTGCCGTCCGACTCAGCCAAAGACGGTCCTCTTGCCGGTTCACGCTTTGGGGTGAAAGATCTGTTCCATGTGGCCGGCTACCCTACCAGCATGGGGCAGCCCGTGCTGGCCGCTTTGCTCGGTCTTCAGACAAAAACAGCGCCTGTGGTGCAACAACTGCTGGACGCTGGCGCCACCATGGCGGGCAAAACAGTGTGCGACGAGTTCGCCTTTTCCATGACGGGCGACAACGCTCACTACGGCGCGCCACGCAACGGCGCGGCACCAACGAGGATTGCGGGCGGCTCTTCTTCTGGTTCGGCATCGGCCGTCTCCAATGGCATGGTGGACTTTGCGCTGGGCACAGATACCGGCGGCTCTGTGCGTGCGCCAGCCAGCCACTGTGGCTTGACGGGCCTGCGCCCAACGCATGGCCGGGTCAGCTTGGCCGAAGGCCTGCCCTTGGCCCCGAGTTTTGACACCTGCGGCTGGTTTGCCCGTGACATTCAAATGTTTGCGCGTGTCGGTGACGTGCTTTTGGGACCTGACAACAAGCCCTTGCCTGCACGGCTACGCTTGATGTCGCCCACCGACCTTTGGTCACTCGCCACTGTGCAGGCTTTGGACGCTTTGGACAAGGCCAAGCAAAGGGTCAATGACGTGCTCGGCGCAGACCTGCCCGTGCAAGTCGCGCTTGAAGACATTGAAAAAATGTATTGGGCCTTTCGCTATTTGCAAGGGCAAGAAGCTTGGCAAAGCTGGGGGTCCTTCATCACCCAATACGCCCCCACCATGGGCCATGCGGTGGCCGAGCGCATGCATTGGTCTGCCACTGTCACAACCGAACAAGCCCGCTCAGCGTCGGAGTTCCGTGAACTGTTCACGGCCCACATTGAACAACTGCTCGGCCACGATGGGGTCTTGATGCTGCCCAGCATGCCCGATATCGCGCCACTCAAAACCACAAGTGAGAGCGCAATTGAGGACTACCGCAATCGGGCGATCCGCATGTTGTGCGTTTCAGGTTTGAGCGGCTTGCCGCAAATCAGCCTGCCAATGGCCAGTCGCGATGGAGCACCGCTGGGCCTCTCGTTGATGGGACCACGCGGGTCCGACCGGTCCTTGATCGCTTTGGCCGCTGAAATCATGACGGCATCAACCAGCCGCATCGCCTGAAGGATCAATGCGCGCCGAAGTTACCACGCTCGGCCCGCACTCCTTGGGCCTCGTGACTTTCTGCACTGAACAGCGCTACGATCAAGGCTTTGCCTGATACTTAACAGGGGAACGGCATTTCATCAATGGTCAGTGCTTGCCAATTGGCCGTTGGCCACACCCCCTTGTTGAGGGTTTGTTTGTCGCTGCGAAGTTGCACAGACGCGCCGCTGTTGGTGTTGGCGATGCAGCGGCTTTGGATCGAGCAAATATCGACAACACTGTCTGGCACCGATCCCAAGGGCCAGAACACCAGAATTCGACACCAACTGACGTCAGTTGTTGTTTCATTTAAGGCCAGCTTCAAAAAGCCACTACACGAGGGTCATCTGGGCGTCTTGCGTCGGTTTTTTGATGATCAAACGCTTCAGCACCCGCGCTTGCAGTTCATTGATGCTCGATATCCCTTCTATCGGCTGCGCGTTGTTGATCCGCTCCTCGTGCCGCTGAATTTGGCTGAGTTGAGACAGCGCTTTTTCGGGCGACAACATGCATGGACAAGCTCGCGCTGAGTTGCAACTCAATGCGCACGTTTTTCACCACAGTGAGGTTAGGAAAGGTGGCTGAAATTTGGACAACAAATTGAAGACCATTGTCTTGCCCGCACCATGGGGTCCGATGAGCGCGTGAATTTGTCCGCGCTTGACCTGCAAGTTAACGCCATCGACGGCGATAAATCCTTTGAACTTTGATGAGGTCTTGGGTTTGTCCCGCAAATGTCTGCTGCTGGGGCAAACACCTTTGGAACCATCAGGTTTTCATAGCGCTGTCACAGGGAGCCGCTTCATTTGAGGGTTTGTGCATCCTGCTTGCGCAACTCGGTTTTCAGCACTTTGCCGTAATTGTTCTTGGGCAAGCTCTGCACCAGGTGGTAGTGCTTGGGGCGCTTGAAGCGTGCCACTTGGGCCAGGCAGTGCGCGTCCAGCTCGGCCACACTCAAGGCTTCACGGCACACCACAAAGGCCACCACCACCTCGCCCCACTCGGGGTCAGGCCGGCCAATCACCGAAACCTCGGCCACTTGCGGGTGCGTCAGCAGCGCTTCTTCGACTTCACGCGGGTAAATGTTGGTGCCACCGCTGATCACCATGTCTTTGGATCGGTCCAGAAGGCTCAGGTAACCGTCCGCGTCCAGGCGACCCACATCGCCAGTCTGCAACCAGCCGTTGCGAATGGTTTTGGCTGTGGCCTCGGGGTCGCGCCAATAGCCGGCCATGACCAACTCGCTGCGCACGCAAATTTCGCCCACTTCACCCGCGGGCAGTTCAGCGCCAGCTTCATCGCAAATCCTCAATTCGACCATGGCTTGTGCGTGGCCCACCGAGGCCAGGCGCTCGCGCCAGCGCGGGTGGTCGGTGTCCAGTACATCGCCCTTGGGCAAGACGCTGATGGTCATTGGGCATTCGCCTTGCCCGTAGATCTGCGCAAAGTGAGGCCCGATGACTTGCAGGGCTTCTTCGATGTCGGCCAGGTACATGGGGCCACCGCCATAGACGATGGTGGCCAAGCCTTGCGGGCGCTCGGGCAAAGTGCGTGCTGCATCCACCAGCCGCCGCACCATGGTGGGCGCTGCAAAAAAAGAGGCCTGCTGCCAGTGAGCGGCCAGCGCCAGGGCTTCGTGCGGGTCAAAGCCATGCGAGCGGGGCACCACGTTCAAGCCCGCGTTCAGCACATAGGGCAGGTGGTACATGCCGCCGCCGTGCGAGAGTGGCGCGGGGTGCAGCATGGTGTCGCCGCGCTGCACCGACTGCACTGAGCCAAAATACGCCAGCGTGCTGCCGCACAACTGGCGGGCGCACAGCACCACGCCCTTGGGTTTGCCGGTGGTGCCACTGGTGTAAAACAGCCAGGCTGGGTCGTCGTCTTCACGGGATTGCAAAGCCAACTGCGGGCTATCGCCTTGCAGCATGAAAGCGTGGTCAGCGTGCACCTGGGTGGTGGCCTGGCGTTCGCTCAAGGCTTGCTTCAAGCCACTGGCGCGTTCCGCATCCACCAGCGCCAAACGCGCCTGGCTGTGCCCGGCAATCCAGGCCGCTTCGCGTTCGTGCAACTTGGCGTTCACCGGCACAGCCACAGCACCACACCACCAAATGCCCCACATCAGGGGCAGGTATTCGGGCGCGTTGTGTATGAAGAGCATGACCCTGTCGCCGGATTGCACACCTTGGCTGTGCAACCAATGTGCCGTGCGTGCGGCGCGGCGGGCAAATTCGGCGTAGTCGCACCAGAGCTCGGTGCCATGCGCGATGGCCGCTTGATGCGGATAACGATCGGCGCTGCGTGCCAGCCAAAGGGCGATGTTCATGTCGGTTCAAGCTTTCCGGCAAGCTGCCTGTGTACCGGCCCTTGCCTGTCGGGTTGGGAAGCATGTCATGAGGCTGTGCGCCTCAAATCATGGCCGCTGTTTTGCGTAGCTCGCCAGCAGGCGTGCCCGGACCGTCCTGGTTTTTGGCGGTGGCTTGGCGCAGCACCGCCAAGTAGCCAGGGGCCAGCTCCATCCGTGGCCCAAAGCCTTGCGCGATCAGCATGCGGTGCGCTGCAGGCAGCTTCCAGCAGGGGGTGAACACAAACAGGTGGTGCTCCAGGTGGTAGTTGACCCAGTAAGGGGCCAGCACCATGCGCATACCCCAGTTCGCCATGGTGGTGCGGGTGTTGCGCAGGCGGTCGTTGTTGTCGCCCACCACCGCGTGCTCGGCGATGTTGCGCACTCGGCTGATGACTTGGTACCAAGTCAACAAAGGCAGCAGCCAAAGCGCAAAGTAGGCCCACCACACACCCGCTGCGGCCGTGACCGCGAAGATGGCCAGGTTGCTCAAGAAAAAGTATTTTTCTGCAGCGAAAAGGTTCTTCACGCGCTGCAAGCGGCTGGGGCTGCTGCCCATTTCCATGCGGAAAAACGCCATGCGCCTTTGGTAGCCGGTGATGCCCAAAATATCGCGCCGCATCTTGCGCCAAAAGCTTTGCTTCGTGATCGGGAAAGGGGCCGACAAAATCAGGTCGGGATCTTCGGCTTGCTGTGTATGGCGGTGGTGGCTCAGGTGGTAAGGCCGGTAGAGCGTGAGGCTGGCTCCCACAGGCCAGCCGCACAAAAATGCGCCCAGCGTGTCATTGAGCCGCGTGTTTTTGAACAAGGCGCGGTGCGCCGCGTCGTGCATCAAAATCGCCAAGCCCAGCTGCCTGCCGCCAATGACGACCACGGCGACGATGAAGCTCAAAGGGTTGGGCCAGGCAATGAAAAACGCCATGGCCAAGGCGATCACGCCCCAAGCGTGCAACACCAGATATGCGCCCATCCAGTCCGAGCGTTCGCGCAAATACGCGTCTTGTTCGGGGCTCAGGCTGGGCGGGTTGTCGGTGGTCATGGTCAAGGGGCTCGGCAAAAGGCCTATCTTGTGCCTATGGCCCCGGACAGATAGTCACAGGCGTGACCTTTTGGGGGCTTTCCCCAATCACCCGCCCTGCCATTCATGAAACGTCTTTTTGAACCCATGGGCCGCGTCCATCGCCCAAGGGGTGAGCGCCTACTTACCGATGCAAAAACTCGAAAAAATCACGCCCAGCAAATCGTCGGCGCTGAATTCGCCCGTGATCTCGTTGAGCGCGTTTTGGCCCAGGCGCAACTCTTCGGCCAACAGGTCGAGGTTTTGCGCTTGCGCTGCCAAATGGGCGTCGGCCATGTCCAAATGCTCACGCACCCGGTGCAGCGCCTGCACATGCCGCTCTCGGGCGATGAACAAGCCTTCGCTGGCTTGTTGCCAACCGGCTTGTTGCAACAGTTGCTGGCGCAAGGCTTGCAGACCTTCACCGGTTCGGGCCGAAAGCGTCAAGCCAGAGCGCTCCCCCGAAACCTGTGCGGCGTCGGCTTTGTTCCACACATCGATCACCGCCACACTGGCGGGCAAACGGCTTTGCAGGGCGGCGGCAATGTCGGCATCTGCGCTGTCGTAATCGGTTTGGCCCACGCGTGTGAGGTCGTGCAAAAACAGCACCGCGTCGGCCCCTTCAATCTGGCCCCAAGCGCGGGCAATGCCGATTTGCTCCACCTCGTCCACACCCTCGCCTTCGCGCAGCCCGGCGGTGTCGATCACATGCAGCGGCACGCCTTCAATCTGAATGGTCTGCTGCACCACATCGCGGGTGGTGCCTGCAATGGGCGTGACGATGGCGAGCTCGGCCCCGGCCAGCGCGTTGAGCAGCGAACTCTTGCCCGCATTGGGTTGGCCCGCAATCACGACCTTGATGCCTTCGCGCAGCAATGCACCTTGCCGGGCTTTGCCCAACACGGTCTGCAGTGCGGCTTGCAGGCGCGTCAACTGCCCCTGCGCATCGGCCTTTTGCAAAAAGTCAATTTCTTCTTCCGGGAAGTCCAGCGTGGCCTCCACCAGCATCCGCAGGTGAATCAGGGCATCGCGCAGCCCATGGATTTCTTTCGAGAAGTCTCCGGCCAAAGACCGGCTCGCGCTGCGTGCAGCAGCCTCGGTGCTGGCGTCGATCAGGTCGGCAATCGCCTCGGCTTGGGCCAAGTCGATCTTGTCGTTCAAAAAAGCGCGTTCAGAAAACTCGCCCGGCTGCGCCACGCGCAGACCCGGCAAAAGGGGCTTGTCTGTGGCCGGATCCACTTCGGCAGCCGCTTGCATGCAGCGCGCCACCAGCAACTGCAAGACCACCGGGCCACCGTGCGCCTGCAATTCCAGTACGTCTTCGCCTGTGAACGAATGCGGGGCCACAAAGTGCAGCGCCAACCCGTGGTCGATGGGGCTGCCATCGGCATCTGAAAAAGGCAGGTAGGTGGCTTCACGCGGCTTCAATGGCCGCCCGCACAGCGCCTGAATCAGCGATGACAGATTTTGACCCGACACCCGCACGATGCCCACAGCACCGCGACCGGGTGCGGTGGCGATGGCGACGATGGGTTCTTGGTGTCTGGCGAGCATGGTGTCAGTGGGTGTGAAGCAAAAAAAGGCCGCTTTCGCGGCCTTTTGGGTCAAGACGGTTTACTTGAACTTGGGCAGATTGAACTGCGGCGGCACGCCCATGCGGGTGTTGATCATCCACTGCTGGGCGATCGACAAGATGTTGTTCGTGATCCAGTACAGCACCAGGCCCGCTGGAAAGAAGAAGAACATCACCGAGAAGATCAGCGGCATGAGCCACATCAACTTGGCTTGCATCGGGTCTGGTGGCGCGGGGTTGAGCGCGGTCTGCAGCAAGGTGGTCGAGGTCATGACCAGAGGCAAGATGAAGAACGGATCAGGTGCCGAGAGGTCGTGGATCCAGCCGATCCAGGGCGCATTGCGCATCTCGACGCTGGACAAGAGCACCCAGTACAGGGCAATGAACACCGGGATCTGGATCATGATGGGGAAGCAGCCACCCATGGGGTTGACCTTTTCCTCGCGGTAGATCTTCATCATCTCCTGCTGCATCTGCTGCGGGTTGTTTTTCAGGCGCTCGCGCATTTCCATGATGCGGGGGTTGATGGCCTTCATCTTGGCCATGCTCGAATATGCCTTGGCGTTGAGCCAGTAAAAACCGATCTTGAGCAAGAGCACCAAGGCCACAATGGACCAGCCCCAGTTTTGCAGCACGCTGTGCAGTTGGTCCAGCAGCCAGTACAAAGGCTTGGACAACATGGCCAACCAGCCGTAGTCTTTGACCAAGTCCAGACCTGGCGTCAAGGCTTCGAGCACTTTTTCTTCTTGCGGGCCGCTGTAGAGCTGGTTGCTCACGGTTTTGGACTGGCCCGGAGCCAGATCGGCCACAGGGGTGATCATGCCCACGGCATACAGGTTGGTGTCGACTTTGCGCACAAAGTTTTCGCGCGGCACACCATCGGCCAACAACCAGGCGCTGGCGAAGTAGTGCTGCACCATGGCCACATAACCATTGGTCGATGTCTTGTCGATCTCGGCCTTGTTTTTCTCGATATCCTCGAAATCCACCTTGTTGTACTTCTTGGCATCGGTGTAAATCGCCGGGCCGGTAAAGGTGGAGTAGAAGGACGACTCGCCCTCGGGCTTGTTGCCGTCACGCACCAGTTGCATGTACAGCTGAGGCGACACACTGGACTGGCCGTTGTTGACCACTTCGTGCTTCACGTCGATCACGTAACTGCCGCGCTTGAGCGTGTAGGTCTTGACCAGCTTGACGCCATTCATCTCGGCCGATTCGAAACGCAGATTCAACTCGTTCTGTCCGTCCTTGAGGCTGCGCTCGCCGCTGAAGCTCATGGGGGCTTTGTGGGTCGGGAAATCACCGCCGATCAGACCCGTCTGGGCCATGTACACACGGCTGCTGCTTTGGTCCAGCAAGACCATGTTTTTGTTCGAATCGACGAAGTCGCGGTGCCGGGTGAATTCGGTGCGCACCAAGGAGCCGCCTTCGGAGTCAAAGCTGAGTTTGAGCACATCGGTTTCCACCTCGATCTTCTCGCGCGGGGCGGCCAAGGCCGCAGGTGCCGAGGTGGGCACCTGGCCTGGCGTGGCCGTCACGGCCGCTGAGGTAGCAGGCACGCCGTTGGCGCTGGCAGCGGCTGCAGGCGCAGACGCGGTAGCGGCCACTTCGGGCTTGGGGAAAAACGTGGCCTTGTTGCCGTTGTACAGCTGCCATTGGTCCCACAACAAGACCAGGGAAAAACCAAAAATCACCCAAAGGATGGTGCGACGAATATCAGTCATGGGGTCTTCTTTGAGGAAGTAGGGGAAAACAAAGCAGTGAACAAGCGCGGGGCTTGCGCGGGAACGGGGTCATGGCCACCCTGGCACCACGGACCGCATCTCACCAGGCGGTGCACCGTGAGGTAGCCACCCTTGGCCGCGCCATGCTGCGCAAGGGCCTCCAAGGCATAGGCCGAACAGGTGGGCTCGAAGCGACAAGACGAGCCCAGCCAAGGGCTCAGCAGCAGGCGGTAGCCGCGCACCACACCCATGAGCAAACGCTGAACGATCATGACCGCACCTCTTGGCGCACGGCACGCTCGAACAACTGCAGCAACTCTTCGCGCACGGCCAGCTTCAGGGGCTCGGAAGTGGCGCTGATGAACTGCTTGCGGTCGAAGGTCGTGCGCAGGCGCACCACATGCGCGGCCACAGGCAAGCGATCCACAAAGTGCTCGCTCACGTTGTAAATCTGACGCTTGATGGCATTGCGCGTGACGGCGCGACGCGCCCAGCGTTTGGGCACCATGGCCCCCAGCCAGACATCGAACAAGCCAAAAAGGGCCTGCTCCGATGAGGGTGCAGGCCCGTTCTTTTCGGTCTGTGCCAATGAGGTGTCTTCGGGCTGAACCAAGCTCAGGCGGTGCAGCGCAAAATGCGCCGTCCGCGAGACCGTGCCACCCGCCAAGGCGGCCTGAAATTGTGGGCGTGTTTTCAAACGCTGCACGATGGCCAAACCCCGGCATTGACCGCCCACAGTGGCCTCGGGCCACAGCCAGACGGTCGAATGGGCATCAAGGCGCCTGTATTAGACGGCCAGACGCTTGCGGCCCTTGGCGCGACGTGCATTGATCACGGCGCGACCGCCACGGGTCTTCATGCGAACCAGAAAGCCGTGGGTACGGGCGCGACGTGTCTTGGATGGTTGGTAGGTGCGTTTCATAACTCTTCCTTTGTGCCCGGGGCCATGAATCAGCTTTGGGCGAAACCCAAGATTATCGCAAACTTTCGCAAGCCCGGCAAATGAACTGTATTTTCTTCCATCAGGGTGAGCCCGGGGGTCAATCGGATCGATGTGGTTTATGATCGCCCTCCCGACCCGAATCGGCATGTGGATAAGCTCTTGATAAAGCCCCACATCCAGCCGTCCCAGACCCCCACTGTCCACAATAAAAAGTACTACATGCCCGAGGGAATCACCCCAGAATTTCAGATGGATGCAGGCCAATCGCTGTGGCAAGCCTGCGTCGAAGAGCTCGCCCGCGAACTGCCCGAGCAGCAGTTCAACACCTGGATCAAACCGCTCAGCGCACAGGTCTCGGACGACCAGCAAAGCGTCACTTTGTTTGTTGCCAACCGCTTCAAACTCGACTGGGTTCGCGCCCAATACGCCAGCCGTCTGGCCGCTTTGCTGGAAAACCTGCAAGGCCACCCCGTCAAAATTGAGTTAGCAATCACTCCTCGTGAAAGCGGCATCAGACCTGCAAAAGCATCCACACCCTCATCGATGGAGACGGCAACCGAAGCCCCCATTGCGCCTGAAGAAGTAATCACTAACTCCTTCCGCAGTCGACTCAATAGCGCCTTGAATTTTGACAACCTGGTCGAAGGCACGGCCAACCGCATGGCGCGTGCAGCGGCCATGCACGTCTCGGGCTCGCCGGGGCAGCTTTACAACCCCTTGTTCATCTACGGTGGCGTGGGTTTGGGCAAGACCCACCTCATGCACGCCATCGGCAACAAGCTGCTGGCCGACCGCCCCGAGGCCAAGGTTTTGTACATCCATGCTGAACAGTTTGTGTCGGATGTGGTTAAAGCTTACCAACGCAAGACTTTTGACGAGTTCAAACACCACTACCACTCGCTCGATTTGCTGCTGATCGACGATGTCCAGTTCTTCGCCAACAAGGACCGCACGCAAGAAGAATTCTTCAACGCCTTTGAGGCCCTGCTGGCCAAAAAATCACACATCGTGATGACCAGCGACACCTATCCGAAGGGCTTGGCCGACATCCACGAGCGCCTGGTGTCGCGCTTTGATTCGGGCCTGACGGTGGCCATGGAGCCGCCCGAACTCGAGATGCGGGTGGCCATTTTGATCAACAAAGCCATCAGCGAGGGCAGCGAAATGCCCGAGGACGTGGCATTTTTTGTGGCCAAGAACGTGCGCTCTAACGTGCGCGAACTTGAAGGCGCACTGCGCAAAATCCTGGCCTACTCGCGCTTTAACCAAAAAGACATCTCCATCCAGCTCGCCCGCGACGCCTTGCGCGACCTGCTGTCCATCCAGAATCGCCAAATCAGTGTCGAGAACATCCAGAAAACGGTGGCCGACTACTACAAGATCAAAGTGGCGGACATGTACAGCAAGAAGCGCCCGGCCAGCATCGCCCGCCCGCGTCAGATTGCCATGTACTTGGCCAAGGAAATGACCCAAAAGAGCTTGCCGGAGATCGGCGAGTTGTTTGGCGGGCGCGACCACACCACCGTACTGCACGCCGTGCGCAAAATCAGCGCCGAACGCCAGCAGCTGACCGAACTGAACCAACAATTGCATGTTCTGGAACAGTCTCTCAAGGGCTAAGTCGCCATGAACCCATCACGCACCTCGGTTTTAGGTGATTTGCACCCCTTGCGGGCCGTTTTGCCTCCAAAAAACAGCGAAAATGCATGCTGTTGCGAAAAATTCACCCAGCGTTGAGCTGCGGTGACAAAAACCACCAAAGGTAGACAAATGATCGTCCTGAAGGCCACCCAAGACAAATTGCTGTCGGTCCTGCAATCCGTGTCCGGCATCGTTGAGCGTCGCCACACATTGCCCGTACTGGCCAACGTGCTGATCCGCAAAACAGGCCATGCTTTGCAGCTGACCACCAGCGACCTTGAAATCCAGATCCGCACCACCGCCGAGATGGAAGGCGACCCAGGCGACTTCACCACCACCGTGGGTGCACGCAAACTCATCGACATCTTGCGCACCATGCCTGCCGACCAAACGGTGAGTCTCGAATCGTCACAAGCCAAGCTGATCTTGAAGGGCGGCAAATCCAAGTTCACCTTGCAGACCTTGCCCGCAGAAGATTTCCCGCTGGTGCAAGAAGCGGCCAGCTTCGGCCCCGTGTTCAGCGTGCCACAAAAGACCCTCAAGCAATTGCTGGGGCAAGTCTCGTTTGCCATGGCCGTGCACGACATCCGCTACTACCTCAATGGCATCTTGTTTGTGGCCGAAGGCAACCGCCTGAGCCTGGTCGCCACCGACGGCCACCGCCTGGCCTTTACAGCGGCCACGCTCGACGTGGAAGTGCCCACCAAACAAGAAGTCATCTTGCCGCGCAAAACCGTGCTGGAACTGCAGCGTTTGCTGTCGGACGCCGACGGCGCGATCGAGATGCAATTCGCCAACAACCAAGCCAAGTTCAGCTTTGACGGCATGGAGTTCGTGACCAAGCTGGTCGAGGGCAAGTTCCCCGACTACAACCGCGTGATCCCCAAAGGCCACCGCAACAACCTGACGCTGGGCCGTCAAGCCCTGCTGTCTTGCTTGCAGCGCACAGCGATTTTGACCAGTGACAAGTTCAAGGGCGTGCGCCTGAACCTCGACCCCGGCAGCTTGCGCGTGGCGTCCACCAACGCCGAGCAAGAAGAGGCCGTGGACGAACTTGATATCGACTACGGCGGTGACGCCATCGAGATCGGCTTCAACGTCACCTACATCATCGATGTGCTCAGCAACATGGGCCAAGACATGGTCCGCATTGACCTGGCCGACGGCAACAGCTCAGCGCTGATCACCATTCCGGAAAACGACAACTTCAAATACGTGGTGATGCCGATGCGCATTTAAGGCGAAAGCCCACAAGGACTCCCTTATCGAAACCCGCGACCTCTCGCGGGTTTCGGCCATTCAAGCGACAGAGAAAATTGAACATGACCGACGAAATCAACCCCAGCGAAGAAGCTTTCACCACCGCGCAACCCAAGATCGACGCCCACCAAGCGGGCGCATCCGAAGGCTACGGCGAAGGCTCCATCCAGATTCTGGAAGGCCTGGAAGCGGTGCGCAAACGCCCCGGCATGTACATCGGTGACACATCCGATGGCACAGGTTTGCACCATCTGGTGTTCGAGGTCGTGGACAACTCGATCGACGAAGCGCTGGCGGGCCACTGCGACGACATCGTCGTCACCATCCACTCTGATAACTCGATCAGTGTGACCGACAACGGCCGTGGCATTCCCACGGGCGTGAAGATGGACGACAAGCACGAGCCCAAGCGCAGCGCCTCCGAGATCGCTTTGACCGAACTGCACGCGGGCGGCAAGTTCAACCAAAACAGTTACAAGGTCTCCGGCGGTCTGCACGGCGTGGGCGTGTCTTGCGTGAACGCTTTGAGCAAGTGGCTGCGCCTGACGGTGCGTCGCGAGGGCAAAGTGCACCAGATCGACTTTGCCAAAGGCTTTGTGCAAAACCGTTTGCTCGACACCGTGGACGGCGTGGAAGTCTCACCCATGCGCGTGACAGGAGCCACCGACAAGCGCGGCACCGAAGTGCACTTCTTGCCCGACACCGAAATCTTCACGCAGAACACCGATTTCCATTACGAAATACTGGCCAAGCGTTTGCGCGAGTTGTCCTTCCTCAACAACGGCGTGCGCATTCGCCTCAAAGACGAGCGCAGCGGCAAAGAAGACGACTTCTCTGGCGCCGGTGGCGTCAAAGGCTTTGTGGACTTCATCAACGCCAACAAAAAAGTGTTGCACCCCAACGCCTTCCACGCCAACGGCGAGCGCCCGGCCGACAGCTACGGCGGCATCCCCGGCACCAGCATCGGTGTGGAAGTGGCCATGCAGTGGAACGACGGCTACAACGAGAACGTGCTGTGCTTCACCAACAACATCCCGCAACGTGACGGTGGCACTCACCTCACCGGCCTGCGTGCCGCGATGACACGCGTGATTGCAAAGTACATCGAGAAAAACGAGATCGCCAAAAAACAAAAAGTCGAAGTCAGCGGCGACGACATGCGCGAAGGCCTGTGCTGCGTGCTGAGCGTCAAAGTGCCCGAGCCCAAGTTCTCCAGCCAAACCAAAGACAAGCTGGTGTCGAGCGAAGTGCGTGCCCCGGTGGAAGACATCGTGGCCAAGGCACTGACCGACTTTTTGGAAGAGCGCCCCAACGACGCCAAAATCATCTGCGGCAAGATTGTGGAAGCGGCCCGCGCCCGCGAAGCCGCCCGCAAAGCCCGCGAAATGACACGCCGCAAAGGCGTGCTCGACGGCATGGGCCTGCCCGGCAAACTGGCCGACTGCCAAGAAAAAGACCCCGCCCTGTGCGAAATCTACATCGTCGAGGGCGACTCCGCCGGCGGCTCGGCCAAGCAAGGCCGAGACCGTAAATTCCAGGCCATCTTGCCCCTGCGCGGCAAGATCCTGAACGTGGAAAAAGCCCGCTACGAAAAGCTGCTGACCAGCAACGAAATCGTCACCCTCATCACGGCGCTTGGCACCGGCATTGGCAAGGCCAGCGCCGAATCGGGCAAGAGCGGCACCGACGACTTCAACGTCGACAAACTGCGCTACCACCGCATCATCATCATGACCGACGCCGACGTGGACGGCGCGCACATCCGGACCTTGCTGCTCACCTTCTTCTACCGCCAGATGCCTGATTTGGTCGAGCGTGGCCACATCTACATTGCCCAGCCACCGCTCTACAAAGTCAAGGCCGGCAAAGAAGAGCTGTACCTCAAAGACGGTCCGGCGCTCGACGGCTTCTTGCTGCGCATCGCGCTCAAAGACGCCAGCATTTCTACGGGCGGCGCTGCACCGCAAGTGCTCACAGGCGAGACCCTCGAAGCCCTGGCGCGCAAGCACCAAGTGGCCGAACACGTCATTGCGCGTTTGTCTAACTTCATGGACGCCGAAGCCCTGCGGGCCATGGCCGACGGCGTGTCACTGAACCTGGATGGCATGGAACAAGCCGCCGCTTGCGCCCCCGCGCTGCAAGCCAAGCTGCGCGAACTCAACACCACAGGCATTCCCGCCGAAGTGACCGCCGAGTTTGACGTGCGCACCGACAAACCGATTCTGCGCATCAGCCGCCGCCACCACGGCAACATCAAGAGCAGCATCATCACGCAAGACTTTGTGCACGGTGCGGATTACGGCGCTTTGGCCGAAGCGGCCGAGACCTTCCGCGGTTTGCTGGGCGAAGGCGCCAAAGCCACACGCGGTGAAGGCGAGCGCCAGAAAGAAGAAAAAGTGGGCGACTTCCGCCAAGCCATGCATTGGCTCATCAGCGAAGCCGAACGCACCACCAGCCGCCAGCGCTACAAAGGCTTGGGCGAGATGAACCCCGCCCAGCTGTGGGAAACCACTATGGACCCCACCGTGCGCCGCCTGCTGCGCGTGCAGATCGACGACGCCATCGAAGCCGACCGCGTGTTCACCATGCTCATGGGCGACGAAGTCGAGCCACGCCGCCACTTCATCGAGAGCAACGCGCTGCGGGCGGGCAACATCGACATCTGAGTGTTCTCGCTTTAGCGAAACCACCGCGCCGCACCAGCGGTACGTGCGACGCGGTGCCCTCGTGCCACACCAGCAAGTGTGGCGTCTGTCTTTCACTTTGTACGGGCCTGTCCGGCCCTGAAGCCCCATGACTTCTGACAACAGCGCCACCACGCGCAACTTCACGCTCAGCGATTTCGACTTTGAGCTGCCCCCCGAACTGATTGCCCAGCACCCCGCCACCGAGCGCAGCGGCTCGCGCTTGCTCGACGGCACATCGGCCACGGTGGTGGACCGCATTTTTCATGAACTGCCTGGCTTGCTGAATGCGGGCGATCTGCTGGTGTTCAACGACACCAAGGTGGTCAAGGCCCGCATCTTTGGCGAGAAGGCTTCGGGCGGCAAACTCGAATTGCTGATCGAACGCGTGCTGCCTGGCCACCAAGTGGTGGCGCACATGAAGGTCAGCAAAAAGCCTTTGATCGACGGCAAGATGTTCATGATGGGCGGCGCCCAAAACGGCGGGTTTGACGCCGTGCTGCTGGGTCGTTGGCCCGACGAAAACGGCCAGCTGTTTCACCTGCAACTGAGCGACGAGCCGCACGCCCTGATGGAAAAGCACGGCGTGATGCCATTGCCGCCTTACATTGAGCGCCCTGCGGGCGCGATCACCCACACCGATTCGGCAGAAGACGCCCAGCGCTACCAGACCGTGTTTGCACGAGCGCCTGGTGCGGTGGCCGCGCCCACGGCGGCGCTGCATTTTGACGAAGGCGTCTTGGCCGCCCTGGCGGCACGCGGCGTGCAGACGGCCAGCGTAACGCTGCATGTGGGCGCGGGCACGTTCCAGCCGGTCAAGACCGAGAACATTGCCGAACACCACATGCACAGCGAATGGTATGAAGTGCCCGAAGCCACACAGCAAGCGATTGCGGCCTGCAAGGCACGCGGCGGCCAAGTGGTGGCGGTGGGCACCACCACCGTGCGCACGCTGGAGTCGTGGGCCAAGTTCGGTCAGGCCAGCGGCGACACGCAGATTTTCATCACCCCGGGGTTTGAGTTCAAAGTGATCGACCGGCTGATCACCAATTTCCACCTGCCCAAAAGCACCTTGATGATGTTGGTCAGCGCTTTTGCGGGCTACGAACACATCATGGGCCTGTACCGCCACGCGATGGCGCAGAAGTACCGGTTCTTCAGCTACGGGGATGCGATGCTGCTGATTCGGCGCTAAAATTAGCTCTTTATTTAGCGCCCATTGGAGTTTCGCTATGGAAACCTTGATGACCCAACAGACGGTGAGCATGTCTGAGTTCAAACGCAATCCGGCCTCGGTTTTGCGCTCTGCCAACCGACGCCCCGTGGCCGTACTCAGCCACAACAAGGCCGCGTTCTACATGGTCGAACCTGCATTGTTTGAGGCCATGCTGGATCAAATGGCAGACCGTGATCTGGAAAATCTGGTCAGGTCTCGCTTGGAGCAAAAGGCGCAAGCCATTTCGGTAGACATCGACACGGTTTAAGCGGTGGCTTACACCTTGAAATTCTTGCCTGAGGCTTTGGCCGAGTGGCAGGCACTGGATAGCTCCGTCAAAGAGCCTTTGCGCAAACTGCTGAAAAAACGCCTCGACAACCCACACGTCCCTGGCGGTGCATTGCATGGGGACTTAAAGGGCTACTACAAGATCTAGCTGCTCAAGCAAGGCGTCCACTTGGTTTACGGTGTTGAAGATGATGTTCTGATCGTCATGGTCATGGCGGTTGACCGCCGCGAAAACAGCAGGGTGTACCAGTCCACCTTGGACCGACTGCTGGCGTCCAAACCTTAAAGCTGCAAGAACACCCGCCCACCCTCGACCTTGACCGGCCAAGTCTTGGCCGCTTCGGTGGCCGGGCCGCAGGCCACTGAGCCGTCACGCAGGCTGAACTGGGCCTGGTGAAAGGGACATTCCACATGGTCGCCTTCGACAAAGCCGTCACAGAGCTTGGCGTTGCCGTGGGTGCACTGGTTGTTGATGGCAAACACCTCGCCGTCCACGCTGAACAGGGCAATGTCTTGTCCTTCGGGCGTCACGGCGATGCCCGCGCCTTCGAACAGGTCGGCCTCGGCGGCCACGTCAATCCAGTTTGTCATGGTCATATGGGGTAAATGATGGCGTTGGGGATCATTTCGCTGTCGTACACGCACAGGCGCTCGGCGAACTTCAAACCTTCGGGTGTTGGCACGATGGTGTCGATGTAACGGCCCACGTTGAACACGGTGCTTTCCTTGTCGAGCTTGGTGCGAAACACCGCGTAATTGGCTTGTGAATGAATGCGATCACCCTCCACACGCTGCACCACCGGCGCGCCCACCACATGCCGCTGGTAATAGGGGTCGTGGTACAGCGTCTCCTGAATGCCATAGACCCGGTCTTTCAACATGCCTTTGCTGGTGAACGAGAGGGTGCACAACGGAAAGCCGCGCTCGTGGTTCTCACGAGGGATGAGTTTGTACACGCACTGCTCGGTGAAAAACTCGGGCCACAAATCCCATTGGCCACTGTCCACAGCCAGGGCGTAATCGGCGTACAGGCGGGTCAATGCCATGTGGGTTTCAAAATTCACTATGGTGATTGTGCTCATCTTGTTCAGGCCTCCATCACTTTGCGCCAGTATTCATACATGCCCCGAATCAGGGTCTCGGTCACCATGTGGTCCGTCTCGCCCACATCGCGCCCGCCCAGCTCCACCAGCATGCGGTGCTCGGGTTTGGTCTCAAAGGCTTGCTGCGAGAACTCGATCACCTCGCCGTCGTCCGCACTCACAAAACCTGCGGGGCCAAACAGGTTGGACTGGCGCAAGCGGCGCTCGGTCATCTCAGGCGTGTCGTCTTCAAAACCAAAATGCGTCCAGACAAAGTCGAACGCACCATGCCCGTCAGGCTGGATGTGGCGGGTGGACACGCTGTTGACCTGCTGCTGAAAAATCACACTGGGGAACAGCGTCATCATCACGGCCGTGGGCATTTGCTCTTCCATTTGCCACCAGCCTTCGGGCACGATGTCCAGAAAGCTGACGTCGTGCAGCTGCATGCTTTCTTTGAAGCTGCTCACCTGTGTGACCTGCGACGCCTGCCCCGTGGCCTGGCCCGCGCTGCCCCGGGTGGAAATCATGGCGGCGTGGCGGTGGTGTGCGTCCATGCGCAGCTCGCTCTTGTTGTCGGCCCGCCAAAGGCCAAAGGTCACAAACCAGGTGTGCAAGAGGCCGGGGTGGTACGGGTCTTTGATGTTCTCTTGCATCAGCTTCCAGTTGCCTGGAATGCGCTGGCGGTTGTAGCCCAGCACCACCAGCTTGCGGCCGTTGAACAGGCGGTCAAAGTACTTGAGGATGGTGGGGCCCATGAAGTCTTCGAGCGACTCCACAGCAGGGTCAAACGACGCGAACACCACGCCGCCGCGCGTGGCCACTTTCAAGGCTGTGAGGCCGTGGTCTTTGGGGTCAAAGTCGGCGGGCATGCCGCCATTGACCTTGCCGTCTTGGCGCACACCACGTCGAAACGGTACGCCCTGCAAGTCACCCTTAAGCGTGTAGCTCCACTGGTGGTAGGGGCAGACAAATTCTTTCTTGTTGCCATGGCGTTCGCGGCAAAACTGCATGCCCCGGTGGGCGCAGACGTTCTCGACCACATGGATCTGCCCGTCGGTGGCCCGCGTCATGATGACCGAGCGCTCGCCCACCACGGTGCGCTTGAAGTCACCGGGGTTCGGGATCTCGGCTTCCAGGCCCACATAGCTCCAATGGCCTTTGTAGAAGAAACGCTCCAGCTCCTTTTTGTGCAGCGCCTCGTCGGTGTACACGGCAAACGGAACGCTGCTGGTGCCGGGCGTTTCCCAGTGGATGGTTTGTTCGTGCATGGCGTTTCCTCGAATTTCTTGATGCGGATCATGGGCAATGGCTGGAATTTCGTAAATCGAATTTCAAAGATAATCACTATTCAAATTTCAAATATCACCCAAAATGGACCTCGCCCGCCTCGACCTGAACCTGCTGCTGGTGTTTCACCACTTGTTGCGCGAAAAACGCGTCTCGGCAGTGGCCACGGTCTTGGGCATGAGCCAGCCCGCCGTCAGCAGCGCCTTAGGCCGTTTGCGCACCAGTCTGGACGACCCCCTGTTTTTGCGCACCCAAGGTGGCATGGTGCCCACGCCCTATGCCTTGCAGCTCGCCGATCCCGTGGCCATCGCGCTCGATGGCTTGCAGCAAGCGCTGCAGGTGCGCGCCTCGTTCGACCCGGCCACCAGCGAACGGCGCTTCACCCTGGCCATGACCGATGTGGGCGAGATGTATTTCCTGCCGGTGCTGATGGACGCACTGGCCCAAAACGCACCAGGCGTCACGCTGAACGTGGTGGCCGTGACCAGCGCCAGCCTGGGCGAAGACATGGCCACGGGCCGCACCGACTTGGCGCTGGGCTTGCTGCCGCAGTTGCAGGCGGGTTTCTTCCAGCAAGCGCTGTTTCGCCAACCCTATGTGTGCCTGATGCGCAAAAGTCACCCACTCGCCCATGCGCCTAACGTGACCCTCGCCGACTTTGCCGCTGCCGACCATGTGCGGGTGATCGCAGCGGGAACGGGCCACGGCCGGATAGACGAGGCCATCAGCGAGGCCCTGGAGCGCCAGGGCTTGCAAAGACGCATTCGACTCACGGTGCCCCACTACGTGGCGCTGGGCGACGTGCTGGGCCACTCCGACCTGATCGCCACCGTGCCCGAACGCTTCGCGCAGCGCGTCACACACCCCTACGCCCTGACCACCCGCGCCCTGCCTTTGGCGGTAGACGGCAGTGTGATTCACCAGTTCTGGCACGCCCGCCTGCACAAAGACCCGGGGCACCAGTGGCTGCGCGAGTTGGTCGCGCAATGCTTTGGTGATGGCAGCAAAGCCAGCGCAGAACAAATAGCCTGATTTTTTGGCCTGAGTTTTTTGCCAAATCGCTCACAGGGTGAGCTCCTACAATTCAGGCCTCAGCTTTAGGCCTTACATGCTCCAATTCGACCTGCTCAAAACCGACCCTTCCAGCCACGCCCGCCGCGGTACGCTGACCCTGAACCATGGTGTGGTGCAAACGCCGATCTTCATGCCTGTGGGGACCTACGGCACCGTCAAAGGCGTGATGCCGCGCAGCCTGCACGAGATGGGCGCGCAAATCATTTTGGGCAACACTTTCCACCTGTGGATGCGCCCGGGTCTGGACATCATGAAAGGCTTTGGCGGCCTGCACCAGTTTGAAAAATGGGACAAGCCCATCTTGACCGACTCGGGCGGTTTTCAGGTCTGGTCGCTGGGCGACATGCGCAAGATCACCGAAGAAGGCGTGACCTTTGCCAGCCCCGTGAACGGCGACAAACTCTTCATGTCGCCCGAAGTGAGCATGCAGATCCAGACCATCCTCAACTCCGACATCGTGATGCAGCTCGACGAGTGCACGCCTTACGAAACCAAGGGGCACTTGACCACCGAGGCAGAAGCCCGCAAGTCAATGGAAATGAGCCGCCGCTGGGCCGTGCGCAGCAAGGACGAGTTTGCACGGTTAGAAAACCCCAACGCGCTGTTTGGCATCGTGCAAGGCGGCATGTTTGAAAACCTGCGCCAGGAATCGCTGGACGCGCTGGTCGAGATGGACTTTCCGGGTTACGCGATTGGCGGCGTGAGCGTGGGCGAGCCCAAGGACCTGATGCTGCAAATCATGGCGCACACGCCCCACCGCCTGCCCGCAAACAAACCGCGCTACCTGATGGGCGTGGGCACCCCTGAGGATTTGGTGCAAGGCGTGGCCGATGGCGTGGACATGTTCGACTGCGTGATGCCCACCCGCAACGCCCGCAACGGCACGGTGTTCACCCGCTTTGGCGACCTGAAGCTGCGTAACGCCCGACACAAAAACGACCCGCAGCCACTGGACACCAGCTGCACCTGCCACGCCTGTGCAGGTACGTCCGGCGTGTCATGGGACCAAGGCGGACGCGACGGATTCAGCCGTGCCTACATGCACCACCTGGACCGCTGCGGCGAAATGCTCGGTCCCATGCTGACCACCATCCACAACCTGCACTACTACCTGAACCTGATGCGCGAAGTGCGCGAATCGCTGGACGCGAGCCAGTTCAGCGCCTTCCGGGCTCAGTTCAAGACGGATCGGGCACGCGGAGTCTGAGGTATTTATCCTTGCAAATCATGGAATGAAACTCCATAATTGCAAGGATGTTTAAACGCCATTTGCAATCTTTACTGGGTGAAGAACTCCAGTTTTCACCGGCCGTGGCCTTGCTCGGCCCCCGTCAGGTGGGCAAAACCACGCTGGCACTGGAAGTGGCGCGCAAGATTCCGCACGTCTATCTCGACCTGGAATCGGATCGAGATCGCGGCAAGCTGGCCCAGCCGGAGTTGTATCTGGAAAGTCACCTGGACAAATTGGTCATCATGGACGAGGTGCACCGGGCACCTGGCCTGTTTCCGGTGCTGCGCGGCTTGATTGACCAGGCCCGACGCTCAGGCCGGGCATCCGGACAGTATTTGTTGCTCGGCTCGGCCAGCCTGGATGTTTTGCAGCAGTCAGGCGAAACCCTGGCCGGTCGCATCGCTTATCTGGAACTGGGCCCCTTGACTGTCCTGGAAACAGGCCAGGGCACCATGGATGACTTGTGGCTGCGGGGTGGTTTTCCGCAAAGTCTGACCGCCCCCTCAGATGCCCGCAGCCTGCGCTGGCGAGAAAATTTCATCCGCACCTATCTGGAACGCGACATTCCACAATTCGGCCCGCGCATC
Source organism: Limnohabitans sp. Bal53 (assembly GCF_003063355.1). Lineage (GTDB taxonomy): Bacteria > Pseudomonadota > Gammaproteobacteria > Burkholderiales > Burkholderiaceae_C > Limnohabitans_A. The sequence goes on from NZ_NESH01000001.1 coordinate 924,809, forward strand.
GCCGCCGAGACATTGCGCCGCTTCTGGACCATGCTGGCCCACCACCAAGGCGGCCTGCTCAACGTGGCCCAACTGGCGCGCAACCTGGGGGTGGATGTCAAAACCGCACAAAGCTACATCGATCTCTTGTGTGACTTGCTGTTGGTGCGCAGGCTCGCCCCTTGGCACAACAACACCGGCAAGCGCTTGGTCAAAGCACCCAAGGTGTATGTGCGTGACAGTGGTCTGGTGCATGCGCTGCTGAACATCGAATCCAAAGAAAGCCTGCTCTCGCACATGGTGGTGGGTGCCAGCTGGGAAGGGTATTGCATTGAAACCTTGCTGGCCTGTGCACCTGCTGGCGCGACGGGCTACTTTTACAGAACCAACGGGGGTGCAGAAATTGATTTGCTGCTGGTTTGGCCAGGCGGTGAGCTTTGGGCCATCGAGATCAAACGCAGCAGCACACCCAAATTGGAGCGTGGTTTTCACAGCGCCTGCGATGACCTGAAGCCCAGCCAAAAATGGGTGGTTTATCCGGGCAAGGAGACCTACCCTCTTGCGGCAGACACTCAGGCGATTTCATTGCATGGCCTGTGCGAGCGGCTCGCCCTCAATCGGTCGTGAACACCGTCAACACCCCGGTGTAACCGTACAACTGCTTGCGGGCAATTTCGCCCGCCGCAAAGAAGCCCACCAAGGGCACATAGCCCAAAGCGTGGCGAATGATTTGCATCTCGGCGCTGGGCCCGCCAAAGTGGGGGCCACCGCGTCCGGTGCAGCTCACATACACCGCGCCCGCGATGCGCTGACCCGCTTGGGGCAAGGTCGGCACCGGGTCGTCGGTCAACGCATTGATCGCCTCGATGGACAACATCTCGGGCTCCAAAGCTTCGCGAATTTCGGCGCACACCCGAATCAAATCGGCACGGGCCGCTTGCACATCGCGGCGGCAAAACGTCAAACGCATGCCGGGCTCCAGGTGCTCGGCAATGGCCACGCCTTGGCGCAAAGGGTCCAGGCCAATGATGTGACGCACCCGCACGTCGTTGCCCAGATTGCCCGCACGGCCCACGCCCGACTGCCCGGGCGCACTCAGGCCAACCAGTGTGGAGCGCACCACCGCAATGGCTTTTTGCGGCTCGCTCAGGCTGATGTCCAGATCGGCCAGCATCACATCCAGCGCAGGCTCTCCCGCCAACTTGAGCACCACATGGCCTTCGGCTTCGGTGACCTCGCGCTCGGGGGCCACAGGCTGGCAGCCTTGTGTCACGCGCGACAAAAGCGACACATCGGGCGAGAAAGCCACCCCACTCAAACCGCCTTCGAGAACACCGCCATTCACCTCTTGGCCACCTGCATCTTCGGCCCGCACTGAAAACTGCACGCTGCGCGTGCGGCTGGCGCTCAGACCGCCAAATAAATAGCCTTGCTGCGTGCGCTCGGCCATCTCTTTGATCAGCTCGGCGAGGTCGGGCGTGTGCGGGTCTGCGTGCACCAAGGCCGCATCGGCCCAGCCTGCTGGCAGCGGCGACACCCCAGAAAACACGCGGTATTGCTCGGGCGTCAGGTCGCACAACATGAGCGCCATGGCGGGTTCGTCAAAATACTCCGCATTGTTCACCGCCACACCAATGCCGACCGTGCCTGCCCAGTCGGGCACCTCTGGCAAGGCCTGGCGCAGGTGGTCCAGCAGGGCTTGCGCCTCGGGCGCGTAATGGTCAGTGATGTAGAGCAATCCCAAACGCGGCTGGCTGGCGTAGTCTGGCAGACCCATCTGGGCACGCAGCTGCGCCAGCACCAGGCCTGCGGCCATACGCCACTGCGGGTGGGTGGCGTGGCCACAGGGAAACAGCTTCATGATGCTTTGCGCTTGGCAGCCGCCTTGCGCGGCGCAGATGGGGCAACCGGTTTGGTTTTGGCAGCAGCAGACTTCTTGGCTGCGGGCTTTTTGGCTGGGCTTGGTTTTTTGCCAGGTGCTGACGTGCTGGCCCCTTTGGCCGTCATCCCCGTCTTCATGGCTTCGGCGGCCACGTCTTTGACGGCCGCTGCGGCAATGTTTTGAAACTGCTGGGTCAAGGCACCCCACCACTGCATCGGGTCCACCGCAGGCTTGGCGGACGCAGGCCCTGCCGAAGTCGCTTCAGGCTCCTCTTTCACCGCATCAGGTTCTGGCTGAACGGGTTCGGGCTGTGGTGCGGCCTGCTGGGGCGCAGCAGCTTGCGGCTCAGGTGCTGGTGCAGGCGCTTTGACCGTGAAAGCCTTGGCCAGATCGGCCATGTTCACATTCATGCTCTGCAGCGTGGACAAGGTCATTTTTTGCACCTCCATCGCCTGGATGGTGGCCTTGAGCGCCGTGGTGTTTTGCTCCAACCAGAAGAGCACCGACTTCAACTCCTGAATGCGTTTGTCGATGTCCTCGATGCTGAGCGTGGGCGCCACCCAGCTGGCCATGCCGGGCACGGCACCCGCACTGGCACCAGGCGCGGCCTGCGCTGCCGTTTTGGACAGGTTTTGTAAAAAGTCAAAACCCGGTACGAATTTGCCAAAGCCGAAGGCGGATGAATCGCTCATGGTGTCTCCTGAAAAAGGACTGAGCAAAGCTTACCCGAAGACGCTTTCAATCAGTCTGACGCACTCAAAACGCTGGGTCTGCCGTGAAGGTGACGCGATGCAGCTTGCGGTGCTGCGGATAAAAGTCGGCCACGGCGTAATGCTGGGTCGAGCGGTTGTCCCACACCGCCAATGAATGGGGCTGCCAGCAAAACCGGGCCTGCACTTCGGGGGCGGTGATCAGCCCAAACAACTGCGCCAACAATGCGTCGCTTTGCGTACGCGGCAGGCCGTGGATGTGGGTGGTGAAGGTCGGGTTAACGTACAAAATCTTTTTGCCTGTGACGGGGTGCACACGCACCACCGGGTGCGTCACGGGTGGGTATTTGGCGCGAGCAGCCTGCAGCTGCTCGCCCGTGGCATCTTGGCGCAGCAAGTATTCGGTCCAGCCGGTCACCTCCCAGGTGTGCATGGCACTCAAGGTTTCCAGATAGGCTTTGAAGTCAGCAGGCAAGGCCTCGTAGGCGGTGGTCATGCTGGCCCAGACGGTGTCGCCACCGCTGGCTGGAATCACTTGCGCATACAGGCTGGTGCCGATGGGCGGATTGGCTTGCCAGGTGATGTCGGAATGCCAATTGTTGTTGGCCGCCGGGCGCTCGGCGGTGCTTTCCACAACTTCAATCTCGGGCTGGCTCTCCACTCGGGGAAAGAAGGCTTTGACTTCGTTGACTTGGCCAAAACTGCGGGTGAAGGCCACCTGCTGAGCAGGGGTGAGCACTTGATCCCGAAAAAAGATCACCTCGAACCGGGCCAAAGCGTCCTTCAGCTCGGTTTGTGCCAGATCACTCAAGGGTTGCGACAAATCCAAACCATGGAGCGTGGCCCCGATGTTGGGGGTAAAGGGCGTGGCAACAAAGCTTTGGTAGTCGGGCATCCGAGCAGTGAAAAATGTCATTTCCCGATGATGCCAGAGCGGGCCCCAGCCAGTTTCACGGGCGCGTTTTCCACGGATTGGCGTGGCGAGGGTTGTGAACAAAGGTGTGGTCGGTCAAGGTGTTCAAGAAAGCGACCAGGTCGCTGACTTCTTGTTCGCTGACCTCGAAGCCCCCGATCAATGAACTGCGCAAGGGGCTGGGCCCGTTGGCCGTGCCGCCTGCGCGGCCGGCCTGGGCGTAGTGCTCGCGGATGACTTGGTCGAGCGTGGCCATCGAGCCGTCGTGCATATAGGGCGCGGTCAGCGCAATGTTGCGCAGGCTGGTCGTGCGGAACTTGCCCATGTCATCGGGGTCGCCCGTGAACTCGCTGATGCCCGGGTTGTCTGCGGGGTAAGCACCCCGGCCATCCAGGTTGTGCATGCCCGTGTTGTGAAAGCCGCGCTCGGCCAATGGCAGCTTGCTGTGGCGGATGTTGTCGGTGAAGGTGAAGCTGCCGTGGCAGTGGTAGCACTCCATCTTTTCGCCAAAGAACAGGCTTTCTCCGCGCTTGGCCGCTGGGGATATGGCCGTGGGCTGGCCGCCGTATTTGTAGCGGTCATACGGGCTGTCAAACGAGAGCAGGCTGCGCTGAAAACTGGCCAAGGCTTTGGTCAGCGTGCCCAGCGAATACAAAGCCTCTCTGCCTTTTGCGGCTTCGGATGGAAAGGCTTTGGCAAACAAGTCGCGGTAACGCGCATCGGCTTGCAGGCGTGCAAACAGTTCTTTCTCTCGCCCTGCCATGCCCATCTCGACCGGATGCTCACCAAACAGCGGAATGAGCGCCTGCACCTCCAAAGCCGTGAGGTTGGGGTTGGCCCAAGTCAGCACTGGCAGATAGGCCACATTAGCCAGCGCCATGGCACTGCGTTGACCCGCTTGCCCGGTGACGCCCTTGGCCACGGCCAGTCCGTCGGTGAAGGCTTTGTCCTGGTGGTGGCAGGTGGCGCACGACATGCTGCTGTCAGCCGACAGGCGTTGGTCGTAAAACAGGTGCCGCCCCAGCTCGACCTTGGCCGCACTCATCGGGTTGTCTGCGGGCACCACAGGGCGTGGCACCCAGGCAGGCAGGTCCCAATGAAAAACGTCTGTGGAACTGCCCGTGAGCACAGCCCAGCCAGCCAAGGCCAGCAGGCAGGTGCTCAGGGTTTTGCTCAAAGGATTCATGGCCGAGCTCTGGGGTGCAGATCAGCGCTTGGACAAAAGGCGTTGAGGGCCTGCAGCGGCCACGCCGTCATAGGCCAGGCCCAGCGCCTGCATCACAGGTGGGCAGTCGCCGTCTTTGGGGAAGCTCATGCAGCCGGGCGATGTGCCTTTGGCGTTCACGTCCACATTGGCCTGTGCCAGCAACGCGCCCATGTCGGCCACCACGGTGTTTTTGCGCAGGTCAAAGCCATCGAAGCGCACCGTCATGCGGTTGGGGTTTTGGCAAGCGCTGGGGGCCTGGGTTTTGCTCTCGCCCGCGCATGCCGTGCTGCCCAGGTGCACCGAGTAGCGCGTGACCGGGCCCATGGCGTTGGCTGCTGCGGGTTTGTCTGTGCTGATGCCACTGCTGGCGGTGTCGAACTTGATGAACTTGTAGCCGCCTTGCCAGTTCCAGAACATGGCTGTGGAGTTGAGCGGCGCGGGGGCGACCGTGGGGTCTTGGTGATTTTGTGCAAAGGGCACGCCCACGGTGAGTTCCACCCCGGTGTACTCGCCCGCAGGCACTTGGCCGCGCACGCTGGTGTTGGTGGCTTCTGTGCCATTGCGGCAAGGGCCTGCGCCGTTTTCAAAGTCCAGCAGCGCCACCGATTGCTGTTGCCACACGCCGTCTTGTGCGAGCTGCACGGGCACGGTGCTGCCGTCTTGGCGCACCAGCTTGACCTCGCTCACGTACATGCGAAAGTCGCTGGGCGTGATGGTCGAGCGCGTGCTGCCCACGCCTTCGTAACGCTGGCCGCAGGCAAAGGGCTGGCCGTTGATTTGGGCAGCAAATTTCAGCTCAACAGCTTGGGAAGTGGGTGGGCTGGGCAAGGTGCTGCAGGCGCTCACGGTCAAGGCCACTGCCGTCAGGGTGAAAATATTTTTCATCGTGTTCTCCATTTCAAAAATCAATGCTTGTGCGCAGGCGCACCTGCACGCGGTGTTTGCACCCAAACGTTCACACGCCGGGTGCCTGCTTTTTCAAAGACCAGCTCCAGATCGAAGCGGTCACCGTCTTGGAGGGGTTTGGCCACGTCCAGCAGCATCAGGTGGTGCGTGCCTGCGCCGCCGTGCCGCAAGGACACTTCGGTTTGCGCGGGCAGCTCCAGCGCAGGGACTTGGCGCATGCGCATGACGTTGCCGTCCATCTGCATGTGGTGGATTTCGACCCGCGCAGCCACAGCGGTGCGGGCCGACAGCAGTCGGTCAGGCGTTTTGCCTTTGTTGCGGATGGACTTGAAATACACCGCGCCGGTCGTAGTGCCTGCAAGGCTGGGCGTGGCGTAGGGGTGGTCGATGACCACATCGCCTTGGCGAAAGTCGTGTGCGTGGGCAGAGCCCATGCCCAACAGCGCCAGGGCCACCAGCCCCATGAACAAGCCACCCGTCACAAAGCCCAGGCCAAAGCCGGTTTTTGGGGCGCTCTGCCAGAACCTGAAAATCACTTGTTGCATACCAGACCTTTCAGGCCGCCATGGCAAAGGGCTGGTCCACCGCCCACACGCTGGGCACACGCAGTCGAGGCTGCTTGCGTTCGGGCAACAAGGTGTTGAGTTCGCGGCACACGGTCTCGAAGGTGGAGTCGACCACGCGGGCCATTTCTTTGAGCGTGGGCAGTTCTTTGCGCTGAACGGTCAACACACGGCCATCGGCCTGCTTGCCCAACACCGTCAACAAATAGGCCAGTCGCTGCACGATGGGGCCGGTGCGCAAAAGGTGCATGTCGCAGGTCTGCCGCTGCTGCTGCATGAAGCCCTGCGTCATGGTGGTGTAGCGGTCCAGATCTTGGCTTACCGGGTGGGGCACCGCTTGTGCGGCCACCAAGGCCACAGCCGTGAAGGCATAGGGCTCGGCACACAGCGACTCCACGCCGATCAGGTCACCGGCCTGGGCCAGTTGCACCAGAATTGGGCCGTCTTGGCCATGGCGCTCCAGCTTGAAAACACCTTGGGTCACGCGCCACACGGGACCGACACCGCCGGCGGCCAACAAGCTTTGGCCACGGCTCACGCTGATGGGTTCACCCACCGGAATTTGATTGAGAAATTGCACACGCTGCTCCTGACTGAAACGGCCAGAGCACCCGCTGAAAAGCGGGCACCCGGCAAACAGCAGGCGGGCATGGGCCCAGCCTGCCACGGCTGACTTCAGGCGTGGGCAGGCGGGGCGCGGGAGTGGACCGTCCAGTGCAGGACGGCTTGAGGAATGTGTTGATCAAACTGCGCCAACAGAGGCGGCGCTTGTGGCAATGCCTGCCACGACAAGGGTGTAGGCGGCGGCGCCATGCGGTCACTGGCCAACACGCACAAGGCGCAATGGTCGAGCATGGACGCACCCGGTACAGAACCTTCGCCGCTCTGTGCATTGCCCTGTTCGTTGAGCGCCGTCTGTGGTGTGCCCTCGGTGGTGCACACCGCCATCCATGGCACGGCGCTGCCCTGGCTCCAGGCCCGCGCACGCGAGACCGTGGGGGCCAAAGCCGCCAGCAGCATCGCGCACAGCAGCCACAGGCTGAGCCTGCGCAGTTGGGCAGAAGTCCAGGTCATGGATGGGTCAGTCGAGGGACAAGCCGTCAGCTCAATGCTTGTGCATCTTGCCGTCGCCATGCTTCATGGCGGGTGCGGCGGCCATGCGGGCTGAGGCTTTGATCTCGATGTTCTGGCGCTTGCCGTCTTTGCCTTCCACCACCAGCGTCACGGGCACGGTGTCACCGTCTTTGACCTGACCTTTGAGGTCCATCAGCATGACGTGGTAGCCACCGGGCTTGAGGTCCACCGCTTTGCCAGCAGGCAAGGCCAGACTGGGGATCGCACGCATTTTCATGACACCGCCGTCCATGCTCATTTCATGCACCTCAACCACACCCGCCACTGGCGACTGGGCCGAGATCAACTTGGCATCTTGCGCCGACTGCAGCTGCATGAAAGCACCCGTGGCTTTTTGCTGCGCCACGGTGGCACGCACCCAAGCATCTTTGACAGTGACTTGGGCTTGGGCGGCAAAGGCCGACATCAGGACGGCAAAAGAGACAACAACGCGTTTCATGGCGAACTCCAGTTAAAAAAAGACACGATAGGAAAGGGGTGTGGCGGCGCTTGAAAGCCAGCGCATCGGTCACGGGCACGGTGAGCGGCTCATGCGGGCACGCCGCACTTGGCCGTCAAACAGCTGCCGTGATCAAGAAAAAGAGGGGGGAGCGCGGGCCTGCCAAGGCAGGCCGATGAGCGAGGCCAGTCGGGCCTGCTCTGAGGGAAGCAGCGCATGAGACAGCCCGGCATGGACTGGCGCTGAAACCGACACCACCGGGGGCGCGGCCACCGGCAAACACAAGGGGCAGTGCAGGCCGTTGTGGCTGCCTTGCGCTTCCTCGCCGTCGGCATCGAGCTGGAGCAACTTGACGCTGCCCGCTGAGGTGCACACCAATTGCACGCCCTCAGGGTTGACCAGCGGAGAAGCCACGGCCGCCCCCACAAACAACACAAACCACACCAGCACGAGGCGGGTGAGGTGGTTAGCGTTGCGCAGGGATTGCAGACTGAACATGTGAAGAATTATGGCATCGAAGGCTGAGACCTGTCGGCACACCCGGTCAATGCGCCCGTCTTTTCACATGGCTGTATCAGCTTTTTCGTCTGTGACCTGTTCGGTTGCCCACTGGGTGCAACGATCAGCCGCACTGGACATGCCTTGGGCATCCACCGGAAAAAAACCAGGAATGTCGTATTTATCGAAGTGCGCATAAGAGGAAAAGGCCATGGCCCAATCTGCAAACTGCCGATCGGTGATCGGGCTTCGCGCCAACAGTTCTAAATTGTGGTGCCGCTCATCGCGCTGGAGGCTTTTCCACAATGCATCGATCGAGCCAGAGGGGCCTTCGATGCAATGAACAAAGATCTCCTCGGTGTAGAGCAAATGCCCCGTGATGCCCAAGCTCAGGTTGCGTTTGCGACACTGCACCAGCAAATTGAACAAATGCAAGCTGCCCAATTTGTGGGTGGCTTTTGAGCGGTAAACCAAGCGTTCCAACATACAGCCTCCAGGACCAACCGGGTATTTTTGTCGACGGGCTTGATGCGAGCCTTACAAAATGCCATCAATTGCGGGTTTGCCCCCACACCCCGTCATCAGGCCAGATCGCGCAGCACCTGAGGCTCGATGGCAGCCCACTCTTCGTCGGTGAACAGGCGCGAGCGGGTATGAAAGGCCTTGCCGGTATTGCCTTCCAGCGAAAAGGTGCCGCCCGAGCCTTCGATGACATCGATGATCAGCTGGGTGTGCTTCCAATACTCGTACTGCGATTTGCTGATGTAAAAAGGCACCCCGCCCACATGGCCCAACAACACGTCGTAAGGCCCAATCGTCAGGTCGGTGGGCAAATAACAATTGGCCGCGCTGTTGTCGCAGCAGCCGCCACTTTGGTGAAACATCAGCTCGCCGTATTGGGCTTTGAGTTCATCGATCAAGGCCAGCGCTTCGGGCGTGACCACCACACGTTCAACCATGTTCATCTCCTGACATGCCAAGACAAAAAGGGGCGGATTGCGCCGCCCCTGTGAGGATGACCGATTCAATCGATCAGAAGAAGCCCAGCTTGCTCTCGCTGTAGCTGACCAAGAGGTTCTTGGTTTGCTGGTAGTGGTCGAGCATGACCTTGTGGGTTTCGCGGCCGATGCCGGACTCTTTGTAGCCACCAAACGCAGCGTGTGCGGGGTAAGCGTGGTAGCAGTTGGTCCACACACGACCGGCCTTGATCGCACGGCCCATTCGGTAGGCCACGTTGCCGTTGCGGCTCCACACGCCAGCGCCCAAACCGTACAGGGTGTCGTTGGCAATTTCCAGGGCTTCGGCTTCGTCCTTGAAGGTGGTCACGGCCAACACGGGGCCAAAGATCTCTTCTTGGAAGATGCGCATTTTGTTGTGGCCTTTGAACAAGGTGGGCTGCACGTAGTAGCCGCCTTCCAAGTCACCGCCCAGGTGGGCTTGTTCGCCACCGGCCAAGACTTCAGCGCCTTCTTGCTTGCCCAAATCCAGGTAAGACAAGATTTTGGTCAACTGCTCTTTGGACGCTTGTGCACCCATCATGCTGTCGGTGTCGAGTGGGTTTTGGTGCTTGATGGCGGCCACACGCTTCAAGACACGCTCCATGAACTTGTCGTAGATGCTTTCTTGAATGAGGGCACGCGATGGGCAGGTGCAGACCTCGCCCTGGTTGAAGGCAAACAGCACCATGCCTTCGATGGCTTTGTCCAGGAAGCCATCGTCTTTGTCCATCACATCGGCAAAGAAGATGTTGGGCGACTTGCCGCCGAGTTCCAGCGTGGCGGGGATCAGGTTGTTGGCGGCGGCTTGTGCGATCACACGGCCTGTGGAGGTGGAGCCGGTGAAAGCGATCTTGGCGATGCGCTTGCTGGTGGCCAAAGGCATACCGGCTTCGCGGCCATAACCATTCACGATGTTGAGCACGCCTGGTGGCAGCAGGTCGGCAATCAATTCCACCAACACCAAGATCGAGATGGGGGTGGATTCGGCGGGCTTGAGCACCACGCAGTTGCCTGCGCCCAGGGCAGGGGCGAGTTTCCATGCGGCCATCAAGATCGGGAAGTTCCAGGGGATGATTTGCCCCACCACACCCAGCGGCTCGTGGTAGTGGTAAGCCACGGTGTTTTCATCGATGTCAGACAGCGCGCCTTCTTGTGCACGCACGCAGCCTGCGAAGTAACGGAAGTGGTCCACCGTCAGTGGGATGTCGGCGTTGAGCGTTTCGCGAATGGCTTTGCCGTTGTCCACGGTTTCGGCGTAAGCCAACATTTCCAGGTTGGCTTCGATGCGGTCGGCAATCTTGAGCAAGATGTTGGCGCGCTCGGTGGGCGATGTCTTGCCCCAAGCGTCCGATGCGGCATGGGCAGCGTCCAGCGCCAACTCGATGTCGGCAGCATCCGAGCGTGCGGCCTGCGTATAGACCTTGCCGCTGATGGGCGTGATCACATCGAAGTATTGGCCTTTGACCGGGGCCACGAACTTGCCGCCAATGAAGTTGTCATAGCGGGCTTTGTATTGAACTTTGGCGTCAGCGGCGCCGGGTGCTGCATAAATCATGGTGTCTCCAGAAAAGTGATGAACGTCTTGCAGGACGTACTTTCTTTTTGCAGCAACCATGCCAATGCCAAATGACGCTCGCCCACCGACTTTTTGCGCCAGCTTGAAGCAACTTGGGCTCCTGATGCGAGGCCACTGTCTCAACCCTCTGTGACACTGCGCCAAACTGGTACGGCAAATGATTTCATAGGTGCCAATGCCCGATCGTAAGGCCATGCACGCCCCATCCCCCAAAGAAACAGGCCCCGAAGGGCCTGTCTGAGAGGGTGCTGACCGTCCGTCAAAAGCGGCGCTGCGCCTCCAACCCCAGCAACAACTTGCGCCCCGGGCCCGGCTCAAAGAAACGCTTGTTGCCATCGTTGACGATGACGGAGCCCACATGCTGGCGATCGGTGAGGTTGTCCACCCGCACGAACTCCTTGAGCGTCCAGTCCCCACGCTCTTGCTCGAACTGCACACCCAGGTTGAACACGGTGTGCGCGGCCGCTGCGTCGGTGTTCAGGTCATTGACCATCACGCTCCCCACATGCCGCGCCTCCAGCGTCACCCGGCTGCCCAACCAGCCCGTGTCCCAGGCTGCTTGCGCAAACAGCTGCTGCTTGGGCAGGCCCGGCATGCGGTTGCCTGCGGGCACCTCCACCTGCGGATTCACGTTGGGGCAAAGGGTTTGAACACAGGTCTTGAAGGCATCACGGTAATTTGCATCCATCCAGGTGTAGGCTGATGTCAGGGTGAGGTCGCCTATGCGCCACTCGCCCGCCAGCTCCAGACCTTGGCGCAGAGTGCGTCCGGCGTTCTGGAAAGTGGTGCGCCCGCCCGTGTTGTTTTGCACCACGATCTCGTCGTCGGTGCGGATGTCAAACGCGGTCGCGCTCCAGCGCAGCTTGTCTGCGCGACCACGCATGCCCAGTTCGGCGCTGGTGCTACGGGCGGCGATGAGTTCGGTGTTGAAGCCCGAAACGCCACCGCTTGGGTAGGCTACTTCATTCAGTGTGGGGATTTCATAACCCTTGCCGATGCTGGCAAAAGCCTGCACTGTTGGGCTCCACTGCCAACGCACACCGACCACGGGCAAGGTACCTTTGAAACTTTTGCTGCCACTGTCGTCGCCGTTGGCACCCACAATGTAACGGTCGCTCGATTCGTATTCGGTGCGGGCCTGGCGCACGCCGCCCATGAGCGTCAGGTCTTGTGTGCGCCACTCGGCTTGTACATAAGGGTCCAGCGTTTGAGCGCGGTTGACCTCATCGCGTCGCAACTTGCCTTGCACGCCCAGCGTGCTGCCCACGAAGTTTTCGTAGCCTTTGCGCTTGTCACTTTGGTGGTCAGAAGCCAAGCCCGCGCTGAGCGCGAGGCGACCGCCCTGCCATTCACCCTCGTGGCGCCAGCGGGCGTTCCAGCCCCAGTAGTCACGGTCGAGATCGATCACCGCGCCCGAGCTGCGTGGCGGCGTTTGAGCGCCCGGCGGAATGGACTGAAATTGCACAACCTGGCGCTGGCCGCCATAGCCCATCAGCTCCAGCTTGTGACCATTGCCGAGCGCTTGCTCAAAGGCCAAGCCCAGCTGAGTTTGCGAGACGGTTTTGCGGGTGTTGAAGGTCAGCGCCCCGGCATTGGTTTGGTCTGGGTTGTCGTCAAATGCGGCGCGGTCAAGGCCTTGCGGATCCAACGCGGAGCTGCTGTGCCGGTTGAACACCAGCACCGTGCGCCCGCCTTCGTGCGAGCGCGAGAGTTTCATGTTGGCCGTATTGCGGTCAGCCTCAGACTGCGGGCGGGTGCCATCGGTGGCAAAGCCGCTCACGTCCAGCGCATACGACCAGCCCGGGGCCTGCTTTGTGCCGGTTTGGCCCGTGAGCTGGGTGGATGCGCGCCACAAGCCGTCAGAGCCTGCCACCACACCCGTGCGCCACTGAGCGGGCTGCTGACCGTCTTCGGTGTAGAGCAGCAAAGCACCGCCGGACGATGCGCCATAGAGCGCAGCCATGGGCCCACGCACAACTTCAATCCGGTCGGCGCTGCCCAACGGGAAGTTCGCGGCCTGGCCAGAACCATCAGGCGCGCTGGCCGGAATACCGTCCACAAACAGGCGCACACCGCGCACACCAAAGGTGGCGCGAGCGCCGTAGCCGCGCACCGAAATTTGCAAATCTTGGGCGTAGTTTTGCCGGTTACGAATCACAAGGCCCGGAACGCGTCCCAAACCCTCAGAAAGGTTGATTTGGGCTTGACCCTCACGCAGCTCATCACCCCCCACCACATCGACCGAGGCCGCACCACGCCAGACCCCGCCACTTGATCGCTGAGCAGATACCACCACCACGGGCGACAAGGCCCCGGCGTCGGTATCGGCCTCAGCCGCAGAAGCGGGCACCGACTGCGCTTGAGCGCCAGCGGCACACATCAAGGCAATGGCCCAAGCCACTGGAGCCAGCCGCGCGGGATGGGTAGAGTTCAAACTGGATAGGTGTGAGAGGCTCATGGGTTATGTTGTTCGAATGGGTTATTCACGGTGCCACAAGGGTCATGCCCCTGTCACGGTATATGGCCAGCAAACGGCCATCGGCGCGAATTTTGTTCAAGGCCGTCTCCAAAGCCATCGCCAATTGCTTATGACTTGTCTTTACAGCCATGCCGATGGGCCAACCGTTGTCGGCCAGACCAGGCAGCGTCAGTTGTGTCAAACCAAACCCGGCAGCTGGACGCCCTGCTGCACGCAAGGCCGTTTCGGCCTGGGCCCGCGAAACGTAGGCTGCAACGGCCTCGCCCTTGATCACCGCGTGAGCCGCATCGATGCCCGAGTTGAACATCTTGACCTGCGAGCGCAGGCGCCCCCCCCCAAAACCCAGCAAAGTGCTGGCAGCACCACTGCCACGTTCGGCAGCCAAGGGTAAATCCTGCAAGTCCAGGCCCGACTGAACGGTGGGCAAACGCTCCAGCGCATGGAAAACGGTCAGCACTTCGCGGGAATAAGGCGCAAAGATCAACACCTGCTTGTTGGCCACCATGAGAAATTTGTCCACGGGAACATGCAGCATGACGTCAGCTGGCCCGTAACCCAAGTAATGCCCACGCCAAACCATGTTGCGCAGGTCATCGTTCATTTTTTCGCCCGCATCAAAGGGGAGCAAACTGAGCTTCAAGCCCATCTCGCTGGCCAAGGCTTGCGCCAACGCCACATCGACGCCCTCCATGTCCTGACCCTTGCCATCTGAATAGGGGGCATTGTCTTTGTACAAGGCCACCTTGAGCACACCACTGGCGCGCACTTTGTCCAGATCAAACAACTCCTGTGCTTGCACGGCAGCATGCCCTAGGCCCAGGGCAGCGCCAGCACATGCCCAAGAAGCGGTTTGCAGCCATTGGCGGCGTGTGGACGGGGTTGTATGTGGCGTCTGCGGCAAGTCTTTGGTCATGAAGTCTCCTTTATTGGCATGTGAGGCCGAGCGCGCTCAGTGTGGCTTATTTTTCGCGACGGGTTTCGAGGTAAGTGCGGATGGCCCAAATGGCTTCCTGGCTCAAGGTGCTCTCAAACGGGGGCATGTAAACACGGCCGTCACGGGTGCGGCCACGGCGCACGGTGGCCACGTAATACTCGTCCATTTCGGCCAGGCAAGCGTTTTTCTTGGCCTCATCGGCCATGCCTGTGCAGTCGGCGTCCATTTTGCGCAGGTCAGGGGCGATGCCGCCCGAGATGGCTTCCAGTCCGTGGCAGCGGGCGCAGTTCTGGTTGTAGGCCGAGGTGCCAATGCGAAGCGCTTCTTTGGCGGCTGGGCCTGTGGTGTAAGGGTTGCTAGGCAACCATTTGGCACCCAGTTGTGGCAGGGTGTGGGTGTCCACGGCCTGGGGCGTGACATCGCCGTGGGCCCACAAATGGGAGCCGGCCAAGACCAAGCTACCGAACAAGAAGGTGGTGCGCAAAGCGCGAAGTGAGGAACGTGTGGTGGACATGTAATGAACTCGCATGGGGTTGAACAATGCGGATGTACTGGCAAATAGCGTGCCATACAGCACACTGTTGCAAATTCGGACAATGTGCCACATGGCCAAGTCAAGTCTTTGCAACTCGGGCCCAGATGTTTCAAAAAGATACACCACCTAGTACGCACCACCCCAATTACGACATATTTGACACATTCAGGCCTGGCCGATGTTTTGCATGTGCGCACAAAAGGTACATTTTTCTGTAAAGAGTCGTTGTGCGTAATCAAACTGAAAGCTTCGCGTCAGAACATGAGTTAGGCGCTGATTCGGATGAGTCAGCCCATCCACAAAAAATAGACGCGCCGCAGAGCCACATTTGGGCTTTGACGGACCTGTCAGGAGACAACATGCTCAGCATGCACACACGCACCCCGCCCAACAGCGGGATTTATGCGCTCAACAGTGACCAACACCGCCACCTGATCCGGGAGTCCCACGGACGCAGTCTGTCTTTTGGACTAGATTCCTGGGTTAAACCCGATTTTTCACCGCTGAACCAACGCGGTGTTGAGCATGCGCGTGTTGAAAACCACATGCTTTATCAGCACGCCAGCCCGGTGATGGAGACGCTATACGAACAGATCGCCAACACCCACAGCATGGTGCTTCTGACCTCCAGCAACGGCTTGATCCTTCACTCACTGGGCGATGCAGACTTCTTGGAGAAAGCCACCCAAGTGGCCTTGATGCCCGGGGTCGAGTGGTCCGAACAAAGCCGAGGCACCAACGCAATCGGCACAGCGTTGACCGAGGGCCAACCCGTGGTGGTCCATGGCCGTGACCATTTTCTTCAATCCAACCAGTTCCTGACCTGCTCTTGCACACCCATTTTTGACCCCTATGGCAAGGTGATGGGGGCGCTGGATGTGACGGGTGACGAACGCAGCTACCACCAGCACACTATGGCACTGGTGCGTATGTCGGCGCAAATGATCGAGAACCACATGTTCGAGAATGTGTTCCCCGACGCCATGCGCATCCACTTCCATTCGCGCCCGGAGTTCCTCAATACTTTGGTCGAAGGCATTGTGGTGTTCACCCTGGATGGTCGCTTTTTGTCGGCCAACCGCAGTGCCCAGTTCCAACTGGGACTATCGGTCAACGCCATGAAGGCGCACACCTTCTCCTCCTTGTTTAACCTACCGGTGTCGCAGTTTCATGACCGACTGCGCCATTCGGCCGGGCAACCTGTCAGTCTGTGCATGCACAACGGGGTTTCGGTGTTTTGCCAGGCGCGGCTCAAATCCAGCAGTGCCTGGTTTGGCGGTCTGCACCATGCGCCATCGAGCGCGCCGTCGCCACAGCCGAAGGCGTACCCCAATAAACCCGCCAGCGTGACGCCCGAGCCGACACCTGCAACCCGCGCTACCACTGCTGCTGCCGCTGGACGGGCAAGCTTGTCAAGCTTGCACTACCTGAACACGGGCGACCCCCAAATCGCGGCCGTCCTGCACAAGCTGCAGCGCGTGCAAGGCAGCGATATCCCGATCATGATCCTCGGCGAGACCGGCACAGGCAAGGACATTTTGGCCCAGGCCATTCACAACGACTCTGCACGCGCACGGCAGCCCTTTGTTTCGATCAATTGTGCCTCTATCCCCGAGACCCTGATCGAGTCAGAGCTCTTTGGCTACGAAGAAGGGGCCTTTACCGGGGCCAAACGCCGAGGTGCCCCCGGCAAAATCCAGATGGCGCATGGCGGCACCCTGTTTCTGGACGAGATCGGCGACATGCCCACCCAGCTGCAGGCACGTTTGCTGCGCGTGCTGCAAGAGCGGCGCGTGACCCCCTTGGGTTCAGGCAAGGAATACGACGTGGACGTGATGCTCATTTGCGCCACCAACAAGAACCTCAAAACCCTGATTGCCCAAAACCAGTTCCGCGAAGACTTGTATTACCGCCTCAATGGTCTGGTGGTGCGCCTGCCGGCGCTGCGTGAACGCTCAGATTTCGAAATTGTGGCCAACAAAATACTGTTCAACCTGTGCGAAGAAGATCATAAAATCCATATTTCCGACGAAGTGATGGCCTTGTTCTTGCAGTACCGGTGGCCTGGCAATTTTCGCCAACTGCACAACCTGCTGCGCACTGCGGTGGTCATGGTCGGGCACAGCGGTGGCATTGGCATGGAACACTTGCCCGATGACTTTTTGGAAGAGGTGCAGCAAGCACCCGTGCGCCTGCAACCCGAACCCTTGCCTTGTGAAGAAGCCGCGCTGGTCATGCCCCTGAGCACCGTGGATGCACACCCCCCTGTGGCGGCCGAATCACCCCTTGCTGCGCCTGGGGGCGTCACAGCACCCTGGTCACACCGCCCCCCCCAAGCCGCACCACCACAGCCGATGGCAGCGGCTGCACCCACCAGCGCGGGAGCGCCCCGCTTGCAGGATGTCGCCCTGCAAACCATGACCGATGCCTTGCGGCAATGTCGTGGCAACGTTTCTGCGGCAGCCAAATTGCTGGGGGTTTCACGCAACACCATCTACCGCAAAAAAGACCATTTACCGCCGGACGTCTGGGACTGAACCACAGGCACGCGGCCAGTCTTGCTGGTCCAACCAAAGCTGCTCGGCCTCGCGCCAGGCGCGGCGTTGGTTGAACAGGTGCTGTTGTCGCCAAGCCTGCATCTGCCCCGCATCGGGTGCAGGCCAGTCTAAGGGCGGCACCAAGTCTTGCACCCCTTCGGCCTCAGACTGCCCCAGCTCCAGTCGGCTCCATGCATGCCCCAAAATGCGGCACAAGTAGTGGAACTGACGCTGCAGCGCAGGCTGCACCTGCTGAGGCCCGGCCACCAAGTGTTGCCCGATCAGCCAGTCGGGCTGCATGGCCTTTAAACGGTCCAGCGCCGCCAACCATCCCAGCACACTGCCTTGGGCGAGCACGGGCCAACGCCCATCCACCAGACCTCCAGCCAAAACAACACCCCCTTGGCGTTGGGCCTTCACCGACATGCCCTGGGGGGGCGACCACAGCACCAAATCGTTTTCCGTGTGCGCCTGGCGCATCTCCTGCACACGCCACGCTCGCTCCCCGATTTGCAACCACTGCCCCTCATGCAAAACGATTTGGGGCCACACAATGCGCGTGCCTTGCATCGCGGCCTCACCCAATTCACGGGTGAGCGAAGCCAAACACTGGGGGCAACGCCTTTGCATGGCCAGTGCTGTGCCTGCCAAGGCCGAGACCGGGACCGCCATCGCGCTGTTGGCGAGCACCTGCTCGGCGTGCGCATGGGTGTTGATCAATGCCGTCACGCGTGCGCCTTGCTGACACCACAAACTCTTGTGCAGCGCCTGACCCACATGGTGGCTGGGCCCAGGGTCAACCACGGTGCGCTCTGCACCCTGCCCCAACACAACCGTGGTGGCCAAAGGCTCGGCATGCACAGCGTCTGCGGCCGAGGACAGCGCCACAGGCCAGCGCCCATGCACCACCGCCACATCGGGCAGCACTTGTTGCAACACCAGCGCCTCATCGGGCGCACAGGCATTACGTGCTTTTTGTGTTGTTGGCATGCCAAGCAGCGGATGGGCCTGTACCGTCAGCCCCCACATCAGCCCCAAAAGAGCCCACTTGAACCCATGTCGCCATGTCCGCTTTGTCACAACACAAACGTCGGCACTGTTCCAAACTGGAACACCTCGTCCCGTCATGGGCCTGACCTTGGCTGGGTGGAGGGTAGAAACGGTCAAAAGAGGTGGCACTTATGTTGCTAATGAAAACGGTTGGCACACGGTGGCTGGTATGTTCGCACATGCTGCACTTGGCATGCCAGCCCCTCATTCCTGGAGACGATCGCAAGCATGAACTCACTCACCCATCCGGTCAGCCGCTGGCACCAGCGCATGTGGGGTGCCTTGTTGGTCAAGCGTCTGCCCGGCGCCGCCCGGCCCAGCATGGCGCTGGAGCAATCCCCTCAAGGCCTGTTCCTGTTGTGGCTGGCCTTCATGGGCTTGCTGGTGTTTGCTGCCAGCGTCATGGCGCAACACGGTCTGTGGCTGCGACTGGTACAAGCCGACCCCACAGGCTTGACCATCGCGATCGTGCTGCTGTTCATCGGATGCTCGCTCTGGGCGGGAGCCCGCAGCTGGCAACTGGGCTTGCAGTGGCAGACCTTGCACCTCTCGGCCCAAACCCCGCTGGCGGGCAGCGCCAGTTGGGCGAGCGATTACCTGCTTGCCCGTACCCACAGCGCCACCGACAAAGGTGTGCTGCAACAGGTTTTGAGTGACCGGGCCCACGGCCCCCAAGAGATGGCCTGGTGGCTCAATGGCATCCAGCTTAAGTTAGGCTTGCTGGGCAAGGTGATCGGCTTTTCCGTATTGGCCCTGGAACTGGGTCGCATGGACGGGTTTGACTCCCAACAATCGGCCCAGATGCTCAAAAGTCTAACGGGTGGTCTGGGCATCGCCTTGTTGACCACCATCACAGGCTTGGCAGCCAACATCCTGCTCGGTTTGCAACTCATGCGCATCGACCGCTTTGCCGACGGCCTGGTCGCTGAAATCCTGCTGCGCGGTGAAACCCAGGCCATGCGCGAGACGCCGGGTAAGGCCAACGCATGAGCATCGGCCGCAGCACACGCGACACCGAAACCGATCCTTTTTATGACATGTTGTTCAACATGTTGATCGCCTTCGTTTTTTGTTTTGTCATCGCACTGCTCGCCTTCAACCCCCTGGCCAAAAAGGCTGGCGATGTACCCGCCAAGGCCGAGTTCATGATCACCGTATCTTGGCCGGATGAGAACCCCAACGACCTGGACACCTGGGTGATGGAGCCTGGTGGCAAAGTGCTCTGGTTTCGCCAGCGCGATGTGGGCATGCTGCACCTGGACCGCGATGACCGTGGCGACAAAAACAACTCGGTGGTGGTCAACGGAAAAACCATCACCAGCGCGGCACGCCAAGAAATCGTGACCCTCCGTGGTCTGGTGGCCGGCGAATACGTGGTCAACGCGCACTACTACGAAAGCCGCAACCAGTTGCCCGTAGATGCCACGGTGACCGTGGTCAAGATCAACCCGCAAGCCCAAATCGTGTTCACGGGCACCCAGCAAATAGGTGCCAAAGGCGAAGAACGTACCTTGGTGCGTTTTTCTATCGACGACAGTGGCCAGGTGCTCGATGTGAACACCCAGCCCAAGCCCATCGTGCTGCGATCGGGCATCTGAAACTTTTTTAAATCACCTCATCATGATCCCGACCACCACCACCGAACTGCTTTGGCTGGGCATCGCCTACGCGCTGCTGGCCTTCTTGCTTTTGTGCCTGTGCTTGGCCACACGATGGCATTGGCTCGTCAAGGCCCTGATGGTCGTTGTCGTCAGTGCCTTTTTCCTGTTGCACAACCAAGTCTTGCGCGGCATCGCGGGCTGGCCGGCCGACGATGCCCTGCCCCCCCGTTTTGTGCTGCTGTCGGCCGTGTTTGACGAACCCAGCCCGGCTCGCCAGCATCCGGGTGCCATTTACATCTGGGTCAATGAACTCAAAGACCACGAAGCGCTGGATCTGCCCCGCGTGCACCGCTTGCCCTATGAAAAAGACCTGCACCGCATCTTGGGCGACGGCATCAAAAAAGCACGTGACGGCAACACCCAGATCGGCACCACCGAGCCGCGCCGGGGCCAAGGCGGACTGCCTTGGCTGAGGCCGGGCAGCGACGACAAAGTCCAGATCAAACTCAGCGACTTGCCCCGTGCGCAATTGCCCGAGAAATGACCACCATGAAACCCATTGCCTTGGCTGGCGCATCGCTGTGCGCTTTACTGCTCAGTGCCTGCTCGCCCCAGGCAGGCCCGGATTGGTTTCCTCTGCGCGCAGGCGACGTCACGCACTATGAGGTGCGCTACAAAACAGAGGCAGGCAAAGATAACGAAGTCTGGACCTTGCGCACCCGCGAACCCGTTCTTTGGCGCGACAAGACCCACGCTGTGCGCCACCATTCGCAGGGCGTGGCCTATTTGTTTCAAGTGGATGAGCAAGGCGTGCGCCGTGTTGCCCACCAAACCGACATCGACCGCGAACCGCAAGCGGACCCAGCTGCCATGTGGGTGCTCAAGGCCCCCTACCAAACCGGGACCGAATGGACCACAACCACGGTGCCATATTTGTTGATGCGCAAAAACGAGTACCCCCGGGATCTTCGCTACACCCACAAAACCACCATGACCTGGCGGATCGTGTCCGACAAAGAGCAACTCAAGCTGGGCAGTGGCGAGGTTTTGGAGCCCTGCCTGCATGTGGTGGGCGAGGCTTTTCTGAACCTCTACACCGACCCGGTCAACGGCTTCACCGACGTGCCCCTGACCAGCCACGAGTGGTATTGCCAAGGCCACGGCCTGGTCAAATTCACCCGCGAAGAAAAAGTCCTGGCTGGTTTCCTGATCGGCGGGACTTTGACGGCAGAGCGCATACGCTGAACGGACACCCAGAGATCAAATCCGAAACCTTATTCGATGCGCAGCTTGCGGATCCAGCGGGCATCGGGTGCAAAAGGTTCGCTGTCTGCTTGGCCATATGGCGGCAGGTCGAGCTTGTCCGGCGGGGCACTGATGAGGTTCAGGTCCACCGCCTGCGGCAAGCCCTCCAGTCCGGTGGGCGACATGCGCCAACGGAAAATGATCCCATTCCACAGCTTGGCACCAAAGTCCGCTGGTTTTTTGTAGAGGAACAACAGGTGGTGGTCCAACCACTGCCAATTGTCCTGAGACACGGTGGCCGGATTGGCGTAGGGGTATGGCACATGGCATGTCACCTCCAATGCCGCGGCCAAACATTTGAACTCACGCATCGATAAAAAGTGGTCGCGCATCACGGCATGGTCCATGTGTACACGGATTTTGGCTTGACCTTTCTCAGCGGGTGTGAATTCGACGCGGCCTATTCGGGTGTATTGGCCATCGCGTGTTTCGGCCACGAGGGTCTTTTCGCCCTGTAGCTCAAAGGCTTGCGCCGTAGGCAGCAGCACCATCAATGAGCACAACATTGCACCCCTCAAATCTTGGCGTTTGATCAGCATGTCTTTGTTCTCCCCTTTTATCCGGCCCTAGCCGGTGATCGCAAAAACACGCAAAACACATGCCACTTCAGCGCTTGCAAAGTCTTGTCACAGCAAGCGCAAAAATGACAAAGGGACTTTCGCGTCAGAAGCGATAACGCAAACCTGTCATCCCCATGCGACCACGGCCAGCTTGCAAACCCTTGGTTCGGGCACTGTAATACTTGTTGTCGAGCACGTTTTCACCATAGAGGAATTAGGAAACTTTTTGCCCCTTAGGGGCGAAGCCGATGGATGCACTCTAAAGAGACAAAGATGGGGTTTCCCCAAACAGGCCGCAATCGGTTTGCCCGTCACCACCAACGTCCCCGCAAAGGCCTTCTGCAGAGCTGCCCCGGTAGTTGTCGGTACTTGAAAATGCGGCTGACTTAGGTGACGCCCACTCGCGCTAGCGGCCCTTGTGGACCCTCGTAGGACAGGTTCATGGCCAGTGCATACTTGAGTGCATAAGGCAAGCGGTTACCTGCCTGGTAATAGCCGTAACCATCTTCACCCTCACCGCCCACCTGACCGCTGTCCTTAATTTGGCGGTCATCAAGTGCGTGAAGGCTTGGCTGGCAAAGTCATGGGTTTTCTGACCCGCAAGTTCACCCAAGTTGAGCTTGCCACTGATTTCAATGCCCGTCTGCTGCGCCCGACCTTCGTTCGTAAAAACCCCACTGGACTGCCCGACGTGGTAAATGATGTCCATGCTGAACACCATGACCTCCAGTTGGCCGCTATTGCGCAAGCCCGTGCGCACGCCCAGCTCGGTGGTGTTCGACTACTCAGGCGTCACCTTTTGCAGCGTGTTGTTGTCAATGTCGCGGTTTGGCCATTGGGGTGCAAAGCGATGGATGCCGCAAAAACACCGTAGCGTCATTGAGACCGTTCCAGGTCCAGACCAGACCAGACCAAGCAATGCTTGCAACTGACTATTGGTCAAGCTACTTTCCAAGGTGTCAAAAACGGCCCCGGTGGCCGAGCTGTAGATGTTTTTACAGGAGGTCACTATAGATGCCACCAATTAGCATGGTGGCCTGCTGCTCGAACTGCGCGTCTTCGCGCACGTCCTGCTGCCAAACCATGCCCAACACCAGCAAGAACGCAAAAGCCACAGCCAGTCAGGTGGAGAGTGTTGTGCGCAGGTCCATGTCGGTATGCGCAGTCCCGCCAAGGGATCAGGGCTTGCTCGCCAAGATGTGCGTTGCCACGGTTTTCAGATCATCCTGACTCATGCCTCGATGGGCAGGCATGGGCACGCGGCCCCACTTGCCCTTGGAGCCGTTTTGGATCGATTGGACCAAGGTGACGACGGCATCTTTGTCGTTGCGGTATTTGTCCGCGATGCTCAAAAAAGCGGGCCCTACGATTTTTTCGTCTTTGGCATGGCAGGACAGGCAGCCGTTGTCTTTGAGCACGGCTTGTGCATCCGCCGCTAGCGCCCATCCGGCAGCGGCCCAACTCACGGCCAGCAGCACGAGGCTTTGTCGGGTTTTCATGTTCATGTCTTTCTTTCAGGCCAATGAATCAGCATGCAAGTGTTGCGTTCAGCAGATGCCGACATGGCACCGGCAAAAAAAAGAGCAGCCGCCTGCCTGTGCGCAGAAGACTGCCCTGGTTGTGGGCCCTCAGCAAAAAGCCATATCAGGCCTTGCACTGTGGGCTGTGCCCTTGAGTGTGATCGCTGACACGAACCACCCGCAGGGTACAGTCAGAAAATCACTTCATCAGCTTGAAGGTCCAGACGGAGCCGCCTTGTTCGAGGAAGTTGACTTTTTTGGCCACTTCACCACCCCACAGCGGCACAGCACCACCCCAGCCAGAGACCACAGACACGTATTGGTCGTTGCCTTCTTTCCAGGTGATGGGAGGTGCCACGATGCCCGAACCGGTCTGGAACTGCCACACCACCTTGCCGGTCTTGGCGTCAGCGGCCTTCAGGTAGCCTTCAGGCGTGCCCCAGAACACCAGGTCGCCTGCCACCAACACGCCACCCCACAGAGGGGCTTCGTTCTTGACTTCCCACTCGATCTTGCCGGTCTTGGGGTTCACAGCGCGCATGGAGCCGATGTAGTCGTCGTACAAAGGTCTGATGGTGAAGCCCGCACCCAGGAAGGCTGCACCTTTTTTGTAGGTCACAGGCTCGTTCCAGATTTCCATGCCCCATTCGTTGGAAGGCACATAGAACAAGTTGGTCTTGGGGCTGTAGGCCATGGGCATCTGGTTCTTGCCGCCCAAGAAACCGGGGGCAGCGAACACCGACTTGCCCTTGTTGCCGTCACCACCAGAACCGGTGGGGTCACCTGGACGGTTTTCAGGCACAAAGTTGGGACGGCCTGTTTTCAGGTCAATGCCGTTGGCCCAAGTGGTCTTGGTGACGAAGGGGAAGGCGTTGACCAGCTTGCCGGTGGTGGCATCGTTCACATAGAAGTAACCGTTGCGGTCGGCCTTGCCGCCCATGCGCTTGCCGTCCATGTCAAAGGTCACGAACTCGTTCACACCGTCATAGTCCCAGCCGTCGTTGGGGGTGTTCTGGTAGTGCCACTTGATCTGACCGGATTTGACATCGATGGCCACGGTGGAGGTGGAGAACAAGTTGTCACCCTTGCGCAGGTGGCTGTTCCAGGGGCCGGGGTTGCCGGTGCCGAAATAGGCCAGACCTGTTTTGGCGTCATAAGTGCCGCCCAGCCAGGGGGCTGCGCCGCCGGTCTTCCAAGTGTCACCAGGCCAGGTGGCGTTGGTGGTACCAGAGATGCCGTTTTCCTTGCCGTCCTTGTAGCCCATGTGGCCTTCGACCACAGGGCGGACCCAGACCATCTTGCCCGTTTTGGGGTCACGCGCTTCCACGCGGCCCACCACACCGAATTCACCGCCGGACAAGCCGGTCAGCAACAAGCCATCGGCGATCAAAGGCGCAGCGGTGTAGCTGTAGCCTGCAGAGTAGTCGTCGATCTTCTCGCGCCAAACAACCTTGCCTGTGTTCTGGTCCAGCGCAACCAACTGGGCGTCCAGCGTGCCAAAGATGACCAGGTTGTCAAACAGCGCTGCACCACGATTGATCACGTCGCAGCAGGGCATGATGCCTTCGGGCAGCCGGTGCTCGTACTTCCAGAGTTTTTTGCCGGTCTTGGCGTCCAGCGCAAAAATGCGCGAGTAAGAAGCCGTGACAAACATCTTGCCGCCATGAATCAAGGGCTGCGATTGCTGGCCGCGCTGCTTTTCACCGCCAAAAGACATGGACCACACGGGCACCAGTTTGTTGATGCTCTTGGCGTTCACATCGGTCAGCGGCGAGTAGCGCTGGCCTTGTGTGCCCAGACCCGAGGACAGGACGTCGTTGGTCGTGGCGGAGTCTTTGCTGATCATGTCGTTCGTGACTTGAGCACCAGCTTGAGCTGCGGCCATCATGACGAGCAGGCTTAAAAGTTTGAGTTTCACAGTGTTGTCTCCTGTTGAAAGAAGGGGCAGAGCGTTGAAGAAAAGGAACGACTTGCCAGCCGGTAAAGCTGAACTGACTTGCGTCGTAATTTTTCAGTGGCAAATACCGTGCCACCTGCAAGGCTATTCGGACACATCCAAAGATCAGGCATAACCCTAATGAATCTGTTGCTTTCAGGAGTCCAATTCAACAGCTTGCCGCTACAGGCCCGTCGCGCTGTTCAATTTCGGATCACTTGGATGTCACAGTCGGCGCAGTCTGAAATGAAAACTGTTCAGTCTCATAACGCGGGTACAGCGTGGTCACGTTGCGCGCATACTCTGCCCGCAAGGCCGCCCAAGGCACAAAGCGTTCAGGAATGGGCAGACGCAAAACCTCTGAGAGGTCCAAACCTTGTGCGGCACTGGTTTGCATGCGCGTGTGCAACCACTGCAACCAATCCAACGTCTGGTCCACCCCGTAGGTGCCGGTGTGCACCGGGCCGTGGCTGGGCACTACCGTCTTGACCTGTCCTTGGGTAATCCACTGGCGCATGATTTGCAAACTGGCGATCCACTGCGCCAAGTTGGCATGGGGCATAGTGGGCACCCGGTCGGCAAACACCAGCCCCCCAGCAAACAACACCTCTGTGGTGCGATCGATCAGTACCAAGTCATGGTCGGTATGGCCTTGCAAGCGCACCCATTCCAGCGTGTGCCCACCCCACTCGAAGCGTCCGGGCTGAATGTCCTCACGCGAAGGGCGGAACTCGGTGCCACGCATCCAGTCGCCACACAGTCGGTACAGGTTGTCCTCGTAGGCCTTGCCCTCGGCCTGCATGCCTGTACGGCTGCCCGGCAGGGCAGCGGTGGGCACATCGCCCCAGGCCTGGTTACCTAAAAAGTAGTCCGGGTGCAAATTGAGGCTTACCACTTTTTTAACTGGATGAGGCGTCAGGCGGCCGAGGGCGGCGCGTTGCTGGTCGCCATACAAACGAGAAGGACCGGTGTTGATGACCAAAGAGCCTGCCTTATTGCTGAGCATGGCTGTATTGATGATGTTGCAGCCGTTGGCATGGCTGAAATCATCTACTGCGCCTTCGATGACCCAGGTTCCTGGTGCAATCTGGCGGGGCTGCAATTGGTAATCCAGTCGCGCCACATCGACCGCCCCCGCTGGGCTGGCGATCATGGCACAGAGCCAAACCGCCGCCCGTGGCATGCGCTGCGCCCTCATGCTGTCACCTGCGCTTGGATGCGGTTGCCGTTGTTGTCACGCCCTTTGATCTGCCAAGGGCCGCGCATTGCATCGCCCAGCTCCAAGGTCAAAAGCGGGTTTTCTGACACCGGTTCGTGCAAGCTCAGCCGCCATACGGCCTGATCCTGGAAATTGTGCAAGGCCAGCTGCTCAATGTGAAAACTCGGGATGCCCGCCACCAGCCCGGTGTCCATCGGGTGCATCACGCGAAGGCGCAAGCGCGTGCCGCCGTCGATCACGTTGCGGAACACACGGGCCTGCACTTGGCCCAGCGTGCGGCTCCAGGAGCCATCAGCCCGCGTGATGCCGGGCACAGTGCAACCACCGCCAGAGGCGTTCACCCAGGTCTGGCCCACATGCCAGCGCCCATCGCGGGTGCGCACCAAGGCGCGCACGGGCGAGCCTTGCTCCATGCGAAAACGAAACGCCAGCACTGGCCAGCTGCCCAGGGGCTCGAAGTCGAGGATGTGCTGGATCGGGTTGCGGTCTGCAACGAGCCGGATCATGTCGATGGGGCCTGCCGAAAGCGCCAAGGCTCGCGCATCGACCAGGATCGGCACATTCATCGCATCTTCGGCAAACTCGGGGCCCTTGACCACCACGTCATCCGTGAAGCGCCAATTCGCCCCCAGCAGATGTTTTTTGATCAGCACAGGCCACTGCATCGACCCCAAAGGATCACCCCCTGTGGGGTCAGCCCCTTGGGCCCAAGCCGCACCACCCAACATGCCGCCCAGCCCTGCCAGGGCCCGGCGGCGGCTCCATAACTTGTTCATTTTTGTCTCCCAACATTTTTTCAGGATGCGCCGCGTTGTTTCATCCAGCCACGCTGCGGGTCATAGCCACGCACCGCCAGCGCAAAAAAGAACGAGGTGCCCAGCAGACCCACCAACCAGCCCATGCCGTAGGTTTGCCCTTGCAAGGCAAAGCGCATCGTCTCCACCGCTTGCGTAAAGGGATTGAACTGCGCCAATTGGTAAAGCCACACGGCCCCGGCTTCTTCAAACTTCCACAAGGGGTAGAGCGCTGAGCTGATGAAGAACATGGGGAAAATCACGAAGTTCATGGCCCCCGCAAAATTTTCCAACTGGCGCACATACACCGACAGCACCAAGCCCATCGAGGCCATCAGCACGGCGGCCAGCACTATGGCGGGCAGCGCCAGCAAGGCGTGCAGCGGGGCGACATCCACGCCCAACAACCAAGCCACGCCCAAAAAAACCACCATTTGCAGCACCGACAGGCTGGTGCCCGCCAGCAGCTTGAAGGCCAGCAGCCATGCGCGGTTCAGGGGCGCTGTGAGCAACAAGCGCATGAGCCCCATCTCGCGGTCATAGACCAGGGACAGTGAGCTTTGCATGCCGTTGAACAGCGCAATCATGCCAAGCAAGCCCGGCAGCATGTAAACCTTGTATTCGATGTAGGTTTCATACGGCGGGATGATGGACACGCCAAACACATTCTGAAAACCCGTGGCAAACACCACGAACCACAGCAGCGGCCGCACCAGGGCCGAGGCTAAGCGTGCGGGTTGACGCAAAAACTTATGGATCTCGCGCCCGACCACGGCCCGCATGGCGCGCAGCAAATGTACGCCATAGGTTGGCGCAGGCGACAAGGGCGGTGGGGCGGTCAGGGCTTGGCTTTGCATGTGCTTTCTTTTTCATCGACACCCAAGGTGTCCATCACTTCAACTGGGTGCAAGACGCCGTCCAGCGGCGCGGTCCCCAAAACACCATCCACATGGCTCAAAAACAGGGGCTGACGCAACTGGCCATCCCAGCTGCGGTATGACAGGCGCGGCCCTTTGGCCCCGTCCACAAACACCTGGCCGCTGCGCAGCAAGCGGGCTTGGTCGGGCAAAGCGGCTTTGCTGTGATCGCTGACCAGGGCCGCGATGGATTTGACGGCCACCCAAGCGGCCCAATCTTGACCGACCATGGGGCGTTGCGCCTGGCGAGCAAAGCGGCGATTGACCTGTGGGCCGCCGTTGCGCTCCCACTGAGCGTGCCAAGCCAAGGCCACCAAACCATTGGCCCCCACCACCGGGCGGGGTTGCTGAGTGGCGTAGGGCAGCGTGCGTGCAAACTCGCCATCGGCGTCCATCACCGCCACCACATCGTGGCTGCGGTCATTGGTGAGCAAGCGGGTGTTGGCCAAATCGCGTTCACGCGGATCCCCCGAGAGCTTGAAGGCCTTGGTGTCCACTGTTTTGATGCCATAACGTTTGGCCGCCCGTTGCCAGGCCTGTCCTTGCAACTGGTCGGCGGCTTCGGGGCCTTGCAGCACGAGTGCATTGCGCCATGAGCGGGCCGCGAGGTACTGGGCCAGGGCATCGCCCAACATGGCTTGACTGGGGTAACTGTGAAACAGCATGGCAGCACACTGACTACCCCGCAGAGCATCTGCGGCAGCGCTGGCGTTGAACAGCAAAGCACTGGTGCCCGCGACCTGCACCGCTTGGGCCAACTGGGCTTCGGGCAGATCGAGCACCCAATAGGCCACGCGGTCGCTCTTGAGCTGCTGAAAAACCTTGCCCAGATCGGCGGCACTGCCCGCTGTGACAGCGATCACTTTGATCGAGTGCCCAGCTGCGCGCAAACCAACTTCGGCATCGCTGGCACCCAATTGCGCCGCTTGCACCAAGCGCCCGGCAGGATGACCCGGGTAACGGCGCTCCAAGCGGCGGCTTTGGTAACGGGCATCGTCGGCCAAGGAGACCAGGGCCACCGTGTGGGTGGCGGCCTGCGCCACGGGTGCCCCGCTCAGGCCGACCACCATGGCCAGCCCCCCCGTGAAAGCAAAGCTTCTGACGACCCAAGCCGTTGTGGCCAAAATGAGCGGCACCAGACTTTGGACAGTCCGCATCAACACGCCTGACTTGTCGCCTCTGACGCGGGCATCAGGACTGGGTATCATGGGCTGACCAAGGGTGTATGGGGCACGCGACCCACGGCCACGGTGCGGATGGCTTTGCCTGCCTGCGTGTCCACCAAGGTCATGTCATCGGACAAGCCATTGGTCACGTACAGCTGTTTTTCATCTTGGCTCAAGGCCATACCCCAAGCCCGCTTGCCCGCCAGTACGGTACGGCGGACCTTGCGTGTGGCCACATCGACCTCGGCCACATGGTTGGCTTTGCCCAGGCTGACCCAGGCGGTCTTGCCGTCTCGCGTCATGACCACGCCCACTGGGGTGATGTCGCTGGCGCGCATGCCTTTGATCTCAAAAGCCACGGTGCCCTTGACAGTGTGGGTCTTGGCGTCGATCACAGACACATTCGAGCTCAACTCATTGCTGACCCAGATTTCACTGCCATCGGGTGATGCCGCAAATCGCCGTGGGCGGTTGCCCACCTTGATGTCTTTGATGATTTTTTTGCTGCTCAGATCAACCAAGTGGACCAAATTGGCTTCCTCGGAAGTCACATACGCGAATTTGCCATCGCGGCTGAGCATCACACCTTCGGGCTCCCCTCCGGTTTTGACCTCGAACAGCGGTTTTTTGCTGGCCAAGTCATAGGCCGCGAGGACGCTGTCGTCTTCAATGGAGACATACGCCACCTTGCCATCCGGGCTCAGGTCAAAAATTTCAGGGCTGTCGCCCAAGGCCACAGTGTCGACCATCTTGCCGCTGGCGCGGTCCACCACACCCAACTGGTTACTGTCACCGCAGCAAACATAAATTTTGCTCTGATCTTTGCTGAACATCATGTGGCGCGGGCGTTTGCAAACATCGATCTTGGATTGCAACTTGCCTGCGGCATCGAACACCAGCACCTGGTTGTCTTTTTCAGAGGACACATAAACGCTGGAGGCTTGCGCCCAAGTGGCACAGCACAAGAGCGCAGCAACCGTCAAACTGCGCCATGCGCTCGGGCGTGCAACACGAAGTGGATTTGACGTCATGGAAGATGTCTCCTAGGTTGAAGGAACAAGTGTTCCGTTTTGACACACCCTTGGCAGAGGTTCTGCTGAGCTTCCCGCAAGTCTTGTGCCAAAAACGGCCCTCATGGCGGGTTTGGGCCTGAGGTCTCTTTGTTTTTGTCGCTTGAAAAGGTAACGACACTGGCGTGCATTTTGCTAATGTTTTGACATGATGTCTTTCCGAAAAAACCCGACCCCGATCACACGCCGTCAAGGCCTGCTCCTGGCCATGGCACTGGGCATGGGGAGCTGGCCCGGCTGGAGCCAGGCCAGCAGCGGCTGGCCACAAAAGCCCATCCAGCTCATCGTGCCCTGGCCAGCGGGCGGCGGCACTGACCTGAGCATTCGGGTGCTGGCCGAAGAGGCCGGGCAGCGTCTGGGACAGACGGTGGTGGTCATCAACCGCCCCGGGGCAGCCGGCACACTGGTGGCCCCCCTGCTCAAAGCGGCGGCACCTGACGGCCACACCATCGGCCAACTGCCCCTGCCCGTGTTGCGCCACGCCCTGATGCACAAAGTGCCCTGGGACCCCCTGACCGACCTGAGTCCTATCTTGCAGGTCTCAGGCACCACCTTTGGTCTGCTGGTGCCCAACAACAGTCCTTGGCAAAAAGTGCAAGACTTGCTGGACTGGGCACGCACCCGTCCGGGTGAATTGATGATGGGCTCCACCGGCATCGGCTCCACCCCGCACCTGGCCATGGAAGACCTGCTGAGCGCCCACCACATCCGCTACACCCATGTGCCGTTCAAGGGCACGGCCGACCAAATGCTGGCCTTGGCCAGCGGCAGCATCATGGCGGGCATGAACTCGACGGGTTTTGCCCCTTGGGTCGAACAAGGCAAACTGCGCCTGCTGGCGGTTTTCAGCGACCAACGCAGCGCCCGCTGGCCACAAGTGCCAACCATGAAAGAGCTGGGCTTTCCACAAGCCGTTTTCCATTCGCCTTGGGGCTTGGCTGCACCTGCGGGTACACCGCCTGCCGTGCTTGCCCAGTTGCACGACGCCTTCAAAGCGGCCCTGTTCAGCCCCAGACACCTGAGCGAGTTGCAGCGCTATGACCAGGAGGCCGATTACCTCGACGGCCCGTCTTACCGACAGATGCTGGTACAAATCAGCCAACGCGAACGCAAACTGCTGCAGCGCATGAAACTGCTGGCCGAATGAGCCCCCAACTCCGCAACACCATGCCCCCATCAGTCCTGCCCCTGCAAGCTCAATCCCTGACCAAGGCTTACCAAGGCCATGTGGCCTTGCGCGAGCTGAGTCTGAACCTGGTCCCGGGCGAGCGGGTCGCCTTGCTCGGACCCAACGGTGCGGGCAAATCCACGCTGATGCAATTGCTCACGGGCTTGTTTGCCCCTGACAGCGGCAGCATTCAGATCATGGGGCACGACCTGCGCTACGCCGCGCCCCGGGCACTGGCCCACTTGGGCGTGGTGTTCCAACAACCGGCGCTAGATCTTGACTTGAGCGTGCAAGCCAATCTGCGCTTTCACACCGACCTGCATGGCCTGCCTCGCGCCTTGGCCGATCAACGAATCCACGAAGGTCTGGAGGGCTTGGGTCTGCTGCCCAACCTTCGCCAGCCTTGTCGGGCCTTGTCGGGCGGCAACCGCCGCAAAATCGAACTGGTGCGCGCTCTGCTGCACCGCCCGGCCGTGCTATTGATGGACGAAGCCACGGTGGGCCTGGACCCCGCCTCGCGCGTGCAGCTTTTACAAGCGGTGCAAGACCTGCAGAGCGCTCAGGGCGTGGCCACACTGTGGGCCACACACCTGGTAGAAGAAGTGGCGCACGCTGACCGGGTGATCGTGCTGCACAAAGGCCACATGCGCCATGAAGGTCGGGTGGGAGACCTGCTGGCCGACACAGGTCAAGCGGATTTGCAATCCGCTTTTTTGAGCCTGACACGGGCTTGATTTCATTCACCCTCTGGCCCAGCCGTCATCTTGGCGACCGCCACAGATGCACAGCGGCACTACGCTGGCACCTTCCCACTCCCATCTGAGGCTCACCATGCTCACACTCTGCGGCTTTTCTGCCAGTAATTACTACAACAAAGTCAAATTCGCGCTGCTTGAAAAAGGCGTGCCCTTCACCGAAGAGTTGGCCTGGGTGGGTCAGACTGAAGCGGCCTGCAGCCCTTTGGGCAAAGTGCCTTACATCAAGACGCCCACCGGCTCCCTGTGCGAGTCGGCCGTGATCATGGAGTACATCGAGCAGCAGTACCCCCAGAACCCCCTGCTGCCCGCCGCCCCCTTTGCTGCGGCCAAGGTGCGCGAGCTGGTCACGTTTTTGGAGCTGCACCTGGAGCTGGTGGCACGCAACCTGTATCCGCAAGCCTTTTTTGGCGGGCAAGTCAGCGATGGCGTCAAGGCAAAGACCGCCGACCAGCTTGAGAAGAACGTAGCCGCTTTCGCCCAATTGGCTCAATTTGAGCCTTACCTGATCGGCGACACCCTGAGCCTAGCCGACTGCGCGGCAGTGGTGCATTTGCCGCTGGTATCGGCGGCGACCAAACTCGTTTATGGCCGCGATTTTCTGGCCGATCTGCCCGTACGTGACTACCTCAAGCGCATGAACGAGCGCGCCACCATGCAACAGGTCAATGCCGACCGCAAGGCCAACACCGAATTACTGATGGCGCGCGCCAAAGCCAAGGCCTGAAACTCATCCAGCCCCTGGCGTGGCCCTGCGCCAGCGCCAAGTCAGTAAGGGTTGACCTGCGTCAACCCCGCGAGCGCCGGGCGGTTTCATGATGAAACCATGAATACCGCCACACCCACACCCCACGACATTTTCAGAACACAACTGATCGCAGCGCGTACCGAGCTGCTGGCCCGCATGGCCCATGAGCGCGGCGGCGTATTCTCACGCGCCGAAGTGGCCGTCGATCACTTTGGCAACGCCATGGAATCTCGCGCCCAGATTCAGACCGAGCGGCAAACCGAATTTGCCATCAACGAACACGAAACCGCCGAGTTGGGTGACATCGATGCAGCGCTCGAACGCATCCAAGCGGGGACCTACGGCACCTGCACCGATTGCGGCGTCAGCATTCCCCCTGCTCGCCTGAACGCCTACCCCACAGCCAAGCGTTGCATCGACTGCCAAAGCCTGTCCGAGCACCACCGCTGAAACGCCCTCACCTCAGGTTCTGACGGCTGCCCGTCGGTGCTGTGGGCTGATATGCTTTGGCGAATGCACAGCCTGTTTCACTTCGCTTTTCACGTCACCGACCTGGACGAGGCCCGCCGTTTTTATGGCGGCGTGCTCGGCTGCCAAGAAGGCCGCTCCACCGACACCTGGGTGGACTTTGACTTTTTTTCGCACCAAATTTCACTGCACCTGGGCGAGCCTTTCAAAACCACCCTCACGGGCCACGTGGGCGATCACCTGGTGCCGATGCCGCACTTTGGTCTGGTCTTGCAAAAGACCGCTTGGCAAGCGCTGGCCGATCGCCTGCAAGCCCGTCAAATGAAGTTTGTCGTCGAACCCCACCTGCGCTTTGCGGGGCAGCCTGGCGAGCAATGGACCATGTTCTTCATGGACCCGTTTGGCAACCCCATCGAAGTCAAGGGCTTCGCCAGCCTGGACACGGTCTACGCCAGCTGAACAACCGGACCCTGCGATGACTCAGGGCTTGTCGGCTTTGCCTGCGGGCAGGACTTTGGGGGCCATCAAGGGCACCTCAGCTTTGCTCCTTGGCTGGCCGATCGGGCTGGCGGTCTGGCCTTTTTGTGTGGCTGCCATGTCTTCTTCGCTGGGGTACTGCCCCAGCAGCCAGTAGTCAAACACTCTTCGCGCAATGGGTGCAGCTGACGCCGCACCAAAGCCCGCGTTCTCCACCACCACCGCCACCGCAATTTGCGGTTTTTCGGCAGGTGCATAGGCCATGTACAAGGCGTGATCGCGCTGGTATTCGGACAACTTGGCCGCGTCGTATTTGTCTTTTTGCCCGATGGTCACGGCCTGCGCCGTGCCGGTTTTGCCTGCGCTGGTGTACGCGGCTCCCGCAAATACACGCTGCGAGGTGCCCGAGGTCACCACCCCAACCAGGCCTTTGTGAATCACATCAACGTGTTCGGGTTTGTAGCCCAGGCTCAAGGGCTGCTGCGCCCCCACTTGCGACTGCGCATGGGTCAACGCATCTTGCGTGGCAGTGACGACGCGGGGCTTGAACTGCATACCGCCATTGGCCAGTGTGGCCGTGGCCGAAGCCAATTGAACCATGGTGAAGGTGTTGTACCCCTGACCAATGCCCAGCGAAATGGTCTCGCCACCGAACCACTTCTTTTGCTCGGGTCGCTTGAAGTAATTGCGCTTCCATTCGGTGCTGGGCAAGATGCCACGCACCTCACCGGGCAGGTCGATGCCAGTGATTTGGCCAAAGCCCAGGGGCTTCATGAAATCGTGGATTGCATCCACACCCATGTCATTGGCCAGCGAATAGTAATAAACGTTGCTCGACAGCACGATGGATCGCACCATGTCCACCGGCCCCAAACCTTGGTCGCCGTGGCTGCGGAAAGTGTGCCCACCATAAGTCCAGGAACCTGCATCGTAGGTAATGGCCGAGGCACTTCTTTTACCCGTCGCCAAAGCTGCCATCGCCATGAAAGGCTTGTAGGTGGAGCCCGGCGGGTAGGTGCCTCGCAAGGCCCGGTTGAGCAAAGGCTTGTCGATCGATTCGTTGAGCATCTGCCAGTTTTCAACATCGATGCCGTCCACAAACAAGTTGGGGTCGAAAGTGGGCTTGCTCACAAAGGCCAGCACCTCGCCATTGTTCGGGTCCAGCGCCACCAAGGCACCGCGCCGGTTTCCAAACAGGTCTTCGACCATTTTTTGCAACTGAATGTCGATGGACAAAACCACGTTTTGACCCGGTATGGCCGGACGGTTGGACAAGCTGCGCGTCGCCCGCCCCCCAGCGGAAGTCTCTACCTCGTTGACGCCCGTGATGCCATGGAGCTCGCGCTCGTAGCGCTGCTCTACCCCCAGTTTGCCGATGTACTCGGTGCCCCGGTAGTTGGCCGCATCGTCGTTTTCTTCCAGGCGATCCTTGTCGCGCTGATTGATGCGGCCGATGTAGCCAATGACGTGGCTGGCCAACTCGCCATACGGGTACTGACGAAACAAGCGGGCCTTGATCTCCACCCCCGGAAATCGGTAGCTTTGCGCGCTGAAGCGGGCCACCTCTTCGTCCGTCAAGCGATTGCGTATGGGCAGCGAGTCAAAGCTTTTGGACTCCTCGCGCAGGCGTTTGAAGCGGCGACGGTCGCGGGTCTGGATGTCCACCAACTCCGACAACTCGTTGATCGTGGCTTCCAGGTCCTTGACCTTGGAGGGCGTGATCTCCAAGGTGTAGGCCGAATAATTGCTGGCCAATACCACGCCATTGCGGTCCAAAATCGTGCCCCGCGGCGGCACTGTGGGCAAGATGGCCGTGCGGTTGTTTTCGGCTTGAGCCAACAAGTCCTCATGGCGCACCACTTGCAAATAAGCCAGTCGACTGGCCAGCAGCAAAAAGCAGCACAGCACCACCCATTGCACCACCACCACCCGGCCTTGAAAGCGCTGGATCTCGGCGCGGGAGTCGCGCAATTCCGCAAGCGAGGGCAGGTTCAATGACATGCTCAAAGCGGCCGGATGTCATCGCGATCGAACGCGCGCCGCTGCGGAGCCAAGAGCAAGGCGCCCAGCAAAGGCCACAAGGCCGCTTGCAGCAAAGGCGCAGGCAACTGACTCCATGCGGGCCACACACCGTGCGCCACCAAGCGGGTGAGCCACTCCACCACAGCCGCCACGACAAAGAGCGGCAAAATTTGCAACGCCTGTTCGCGCAAAGGAAACCACAGCATGCGCCGCTGCGCGACCGTGGCAAGCCACGACAGCACCACATAAGACAGCGCGTTTTGGCCCAGTAATGCCGACTCGTGCACATCCAGCGCCAAACCCAGCAAAAAGGCCAGCACCAACCCCACACGGCGCGGCTGGTGCACAGTCCAGAAGACCATCACAATCGCCAGCACATCCGGCACCCAATACCACCCCAGCAAGCCCAATAGCATGTGCAGCAAGATGGCTAGCACGAAGCTCAACGCGATGAATTGGGGGTTGGCCGGCAAGAGCAGGGGCCGCCCTGCGGGCATGATCATGGCTTGCCTCCTGTTGCGGGCATCGCGGGTGCTGCGCCCTTGGGTTTGGCCCCTTTGCCCACTTCCGGCGCTGGAGGTGCTGGCCAATCCTTGAAAGGCAGCAACACCAGCAAATGACGTCCCCGCTCCGTGGCCATGGGCTCGGCATGCACCCGGGCAAACGACGAGTCCACGCGACGGTCAATGCGGGCAATGCGCCCCACGTGCAAACCAGCTGGATACACCCCATCGATACCGCTGGTGGTCAGCAAGTCGCCTTTTTGCATGTCTGCGCCCGCGGGCACAAACTTCAAGTCGAGTGAGCCACCGAGAGTTTGCGGGTCCCCATTGGCCACATACCGGCTGCCGGTGCGGGCATTCATGACCGGGATGCTTTGCGCTCTGTCGGTCAGCAGCGTGACCTCGCTGACCAAGGGGTAAACACGGGTGACCTGCCCCACCACCCCGGCCGTATCAATGACCGCCGAGCCTTGCGCGATGCCGGCCAGGAGCCCTCTGTCCACCACCACGCGGCGGGTGTAGGGGTCGGAAGTGTCGTAGAGCACCTGAACAGCTTTGGCCGGGCCCGCCACTTGGGCGCGCAAATCGAGCAACTGCCGCAAATGGGCGTTTTCCTGGCTGAGCTGCTCCACCTGCTGCAAACGTTGGGCCTGACCGATGGTGCGGGTCTGAAAAGTCAAGGCCGCATCCTGAGCTTCTTCAAGATCGCCAAAGTAACGCGCCAGCGCATTGACAGCATTGACCGGCTGCAGCGACAGCCATTGCAAGGGCGACAGAACCAAAGCCACACCCGAGCGAATCGGCTGAGAGATGTGCATCCGGTGGTCTGCCGCCATCAGCAACACGGCCAGAAGCCCCAGCAACAGCATCTTGGAAGTCGCAGACAGGCCTTGCCGAAAGATCGGTGGCGCACTGCGTTCAAGCGTATCCAGGGCCATGGTTCAACTGCACCGGATGGTGGTGAAATGAAAGGGTGAGGATGCGGCCTCGCCGCACCCGACAAGGGCTTATTCGCTGGTGAAAATGCTGCCCAGCTGGTCCATGCGCTCCAGCGCCATACCGCACCCACGCGCCACGCAGGTCAGCGGGTCTTCAGCCACCAGCACCGGCAAGCCGGTCTCTTCAGCCAAAAGGCGGTCCAGGTCGCGCAACAAAGCGCCGCCACCCGTGAGCATCATGCCGCGCTCAGCAATGTCAGCGCCCAACTCCGGTGGGGTGTGCTCCAGGGCGGTTTTGACGGCCGAGACGATCTGGTTGAGCGGATCGGTCAGGGCTTCGAGGATTTCGTTGGAGCTGATGGTGAAGCTGCGCGGCACGCCTTCGGACAGGTTGCGACCCTTGACTTCCATCTCCTTGACTTCGCTGCCGGGGAAGGCCGAGCCAATGTTCTTCTTGATCGATTCAGCCGTAGGCTCTCCGATCAACATGCCGTAGTTGCGGCGGATGTAGCTGATGATGGCTTCATCAAACTTGTCGCCACCCACGCGCACACTGCCTTTGTAGACCATGCCACCCAGCGAGATCACGCCGACTTCGGTCGTGCCGCCGCCGATGTCGACCACCATCGAACCCGATGCCTCCGACACGGGGAGGCCCGCACCGATGGCTGCGGCCATGGGCTCTTCAATCAGGTACACATCCGAGGCACCGGCACCCAGCGCCGATTCGCGAATCGCACGGCGCTCCACCTGGGTCGAGCCACAAGGCACACAAATGATGATGCGAGGGCTGGGGCGGAAGGTGCTGCGGGGGTGCACCATGCGGATGAACTGTTTGAGCATCTGCTCAGTCACAGTGAAGTCGGCGATCACGCCGTCTTTCATCGGGCGGATGGCTTCGATGTTGCCGGGCACCTTGCCCAGCATGGCCTTGGCTTCATGGCCAACGGCTTGCAAGGTCTTTTTGCCCTGGGGGCCACCTTCATGGCGAATGGCCACCACCGATGGCTCATCGAGCACGATGCCCTTGTCACGCACAAAAATCAGGGTATTGGCAGTGCCCAGGTCGATGGCCAGGTCACTGGAAAAATAACGACGGAATGAGGAAAACATGGGAGTCCTTTGGTGCTCCAACCCGGGGCAGCCAAACAAAACTGCAAGGGGGCGGCACAGCGGTCAAATGAGGTGTATCGAAATGGGTGCTTAGCAGGGCATTCTGAGCCCTTCAGCAAACACAGGATAATACCCGATACCCCCGTCATTGGACTGGCCAAAGCCTGCCCAATGCACCGAAATACACCCCATCAAAAGCCTTTTTTAACCATGTCGTTGACCCCACAGGATATTGCCCGGATTGCGAATCTCGCGCGTCTGGAACTCAAGCCCGAAGAAAGTGAGCGCATGCTCACGCAAATCAATGGCTTTTTCGGCATCGTGCAAGCCATGCAGGCTGTCGACACCACCGGCATCACCCCCATGGCCCACCCTGTGGCAGCCATTCAGGACATCACGCTGCGCCTGCGACCCGACGTGGGCAGCGAGCCCAACCAACGCGACCTGAACCAGCAAAGCGCCCCAGCCGTTGAGCGCGGCTTGTTCCTGGTCCCCAAAGTCATCGAGTAAGCCATGAGTGAACTGCACAACCTCAGCGTGAAAGCGCTGGCCAGCCTTTTACAAACCAAAGAAGTCAGCGCCGTCGAAGTAGCGACCCGCTTTTTGGCCCGCATGGGCGGCAACCCGCACAACGCCTATCTGGACATCGACAGCGAAGTCACGCTGGCCCAAGCCCGCGCCTCGGACGCCAAACTGGCGGACGGCACCGCCGGCCCACTGGAAGGCGTGCCTGTAGCGCACAAAGACGTGTTCGTCACCCGCGATTTCGCCACCACCGCCGGCTCCAAAATCCTGAGCGGCTACCGCTCACCCTTTGACGCCACCGTGGTGCAGCGCCTGCGCTCGGCGGGCATGGTCAGCTTGGGCAAGCTCAACTGCGACGAGTTCGCCATGGGCTCGGCCAACGAAAACTCGGCCTACGGACCGGTGCAAAACCCTTGGGACACGGCCCGCGTGCCCGGCGGGTCTTCTGGCGGCAGCGCAGCGGCTGTGGCCGCTGGCCTGGCGCCTGCAGCCACAGGCACGGACACCGGCGGCTCGATCCGCCAGCCGGCCAGCTTTTGCGGCATCACTGGCATCAAACCCACTTATGGCCGCGCCAGCCGTTACGGCATGATCGCCTACGCCTCCAGCCTGGACCAAGCTGGCCCCATGGCCCGCAGCGCCGAAGACTGCGCTTTGCTGCTCAGCGCCATGTGCGGCGCTGACCTGGACCGCGACTCGACGTCGCTGGACATGCCCACAGAAGACTTTGCAGCATCGCTGAACAACTCGATTGAAGGCCTGCGCATTGGCATTCCCAAAGAGTTTTTTGGCGAAGGCCTGGCCGCCGATGTGCGTGCCGCCGTGGATGGCGCTTTGCGCGAATATGAAAAGCTCGGCGCCAAACTCGTGCCCATCAGCCTGCCGCGTACCGAGTTGTCAATTCCCGTCTACTACATCATTGCCCCGGCCGAAGCCAGCTCGAACCTCAGCCGCTTTGACGGCGTGAAGTTCGGCCACCGCGCGAAGGACTACACCGACTTGGTGGACATGTACAAAAAAACCCGCGCCGAAGGCTTTGGCAACGAGGTCAAACGCCGCATCATGACGGGCGCTTATGTGCTCTCGCACGGCTATTACGACGCCTATTACCTGCAAGCGCAAAAAATCCGCCGCATGATCGCCGACGACTTCCAAAACGCGTTCAAGGAATGCGACGTGATCGCTGGCCCCGTGGCGCCATCTGTGGCCTGGAAGTTTGGTGAAAACGCCAACGACCCGGTGGCCGACTACCTGGCCGACATTTTCACCTTGCCCGCCTCGCTGGCCGGCCTGCCCGGCATGAGCGTGCCCGCAGGCTTTGGCGCAGGTGGCATGCCTGTGGGCTTGCAGCTGATCGGCAACTACTTCAAAGAAGCCCAGTTGCTGAACGCCGCACACCGACTGCAACAAGCCACCGATTTCCACCTGCGCAAGCCGCAAGGCATTTGAGCCATGCCCTGCCCCCTCTCAGCGTTCGCCCGCCCATCGATGACTGCTTCGTCATCGCGAGCGAAGCGTGGCGATCCATGGACTGCCGCGTCGCATGCGCTCCTCGCAATGACGGCCAATGGCCACTTGTGATTCACCGGATAAACACACCATGAGCAAACTCGTACAAGGCTACGAAGTCGTCATCGGCTTTGAAACACACGCCCAACTCTCGACCCACAGCAAAATCTTCAGCCGCGCGCCCACCGCCTTTGGTGCAGAAGCCAACACACAAGCCTGTGCGGTGGACATGGCCCTGCCCGGCACGCTGCCCGTGATGAACATCGGTGCCGTCGAACGCGCCATCGAGTTCGGGCTGGCCATCAACGCGCACATCGCCGAGCGCAGCATCTTTGCGCGCAAAAACTACTTCTACCCCGACCTGCCCAAGGGCTACCAGATCAGCCAGTTCGAGATCCCGGTGGTGCAAGGCGGTGAGGTGTCTTTCTTCCTTGAAGAAGGCAAAGAGACGGTGCGTAAAACCGTGCGCTTGGAGCGCGCTCACTTGGAAGAAGACGCGGGCAAATCGCTGCACGAAGATTTCATTGGACAAAGCGGCATTGACCTGAACCGTGCAGGCACCCCGCTGCTGGAGATCGTGACCCAACCCGACATCCGCAGCAGCGACGAAGCCGTGGCCTACGCCAAAGAGCTGCACAAGATCGTGACCTGGATCGGCATTTGCGACGGCAACATGCAAGAAGGCAGCTTCCGCTGCGACGCCAACGTGTCGGTGCGCAAGCCTGGCGCTCCTTTGGGCACCCGCCGCGAGATCAAGAACCTCAACAGCTTCAAGTTCATGCAGCAGGCGATTGACTTTGAAGTGCGCTGGCAAATCGACCAGATCGAAGACGGCCACACCATCCAGCAAGCCACCGTGCTGTTCGACCCCGACACGGGCGAGACCCGTGCCATGCGCACCAAAGAAGACGCCGCCGACTACCGCTATTTCCCAGACCCCGATCTGCCGCCCCTGGTGATCGACCGTGACTGGGTTGAACGTGTCAAAGGTGAGATGGCCGAGCTGCCTCGTGTGATGGCCGAGCGCTTCGTCAAAGACTACGCACTGCCCGAATACGACGCCACCCAGCTGACGCAAAGCAAGGCGGTCGCGGCCTACTTTGAAGCCACGGCCAAAGCCTGCGGCCAAGCCAAACTGGCCAGCAACTGGATCATGGGCGAAGTCTCACGCCGCTTGAACGCCAGCGAGTTGAGCATCGATCAATCGCCCGTCAGCGCCACCC
Organism: Limnohabitans sp. Bal53; assembly: GCF_003063355.1. Taxonomy (GTDB): domain Bacteria; phylum Pseudomonadota; class Gammaproteobacteria; order Burkholderiales; family Burkholderiaceae_C; genus Limnohabitans_A. The sequence goes on from NZ_NESH01000001.1 coordinate 966,686, forward strand.
AACTGGCGGCATTGATTGGCCGCATCAGCGACAACACCATCAGCAACAACGCAGCGCGTCAGGTGTTTGAAGGTCTGTGGAACCAAGAAGGCGAAGTCGACGCCCTCATCGAAGCCAAAGGCCTCAAGCAGATGAACGACACCGGCGAGCTGGAAAAAATCATCGACGAGGTGCTGGCCGCCAACCCCAAGAACGTGGAAGAGTTCAAGGCCGGCAACGCCAAGGCCCTGAACGGCTTGGTCGGCCCGATCATGAAAGCCAGCAAGGGCAAGGCCAATCCGGGGCAGGTGAATGCCTTGTTGATGAAGAAGCTGGGCTAACCGATATCTTCACCATGGGCCGTTTGCGCTTCAATCGTGAAGCGTAAATGGCTTTTTTACGCTTCACGCTGCTTCAATAACGCGTCACGGCTGAACCAATGGCACGATTTCCTGCTCAATCGCCCCAAACAAGCTCTCCCCGTTTTGGCCCTTCATCTCGATGCGGATCGTGTCACCGTACTTCATGAATTCGGTGCTGGGTTTGCCGTCCAGGATGGTTTCGATGGCGCGTTTTTCGGCGATGCAGCTGTAACCTTTGGGCCAAGTTTTTTGACCGTTGACTTCTTCGCTTTTGTTGCTCACCGTGCCGCTGCCCACAACGGAGCCAGCACGCACATTGCGGGTTTTGCAGATGTGGGCGATCAGTTGGCCGAAATGAAAAGTCATCTCGGGGCCAGCTTCGCACATGCCCACTTTGCGGCCGTTCCAGGTGGACTGCAGCGTCAGGTGCACGCGGCCGCCTTGCCAGGCGTCGCCCAGTTCGTCGGGGGTGATGGCCACGGGGCTGAAGGCGGTGGCGGGTTTGCTCTGGAAGAAACCAAAGCCTTTGGCCAGCTCGTTCGGAATCAGGTTGCGCAGGCTCACATCGTTGGCCAGCATGAGGAGGCGCACGGCCTCGATGGCGTCGTCGGCGCTGGTTTGCATGGGCACGTCGCCGGTGATGACGGCGATTTCGGCCTCGAAGTCGATGCCAAAAGCTTCACTGGCACAGACCACCGGGTCGCAAGGGCCAATGAAGTCATCGCTGCCGCCTTGGTACATGAGCGGGTCGGTGTAGAAGCTGCTGGGCACTTCGGAGTTGCGCGCCGCACGGACCAGCTCCACATGGTTGATGTAGGCTGACCCATCGGCCCACTGGTAGGCGCGGGGCAGCGGGGCCATGCAGCGCTCTGGGTCGAAAGGAAAAGCGTGCCGTGCTTTGCCTTGGTTGAGGGTGCTGTACAGGTCTTCCAACTGGGGGGCTAGAAAGTTCCAGTCGTCCAGCACTTGCTGGAGTTTGCTGGCGATGCCGGTCGCATAATGTGCGGTGCTCAGGTCGCGCGAGACCACCACCAGTTGTCCGTCGCGTGAGCCGTCTTTGTAGGTCGCCAATTTCATGATGTTTGCCTGTTTGTCCCGTGATTCAAAGCCGCATGCAGCGGGGCCGAGCCATGCATTCAATGGGGCATCAAATTACGCATTGTTAAACTCGTTTAACTAAACGAAACCTGATTCTAGAGCATATGGCCACCGAAAGCACCTTGGACACGACCCCGGATGGGGACAAAGCACGCGCGGGCATCCAGTCTGTGGAGGTGGGTTTTGCCCTGCTGGACGTGCTGGCTCAGGCCCCTGGCCCCTTGATGCTGCGCGACCTGGCCAGTGCCGCCGGCATGAGCGCCGCCAAGGCGCACCGCTACCTGGTGAGCTTCCAGCGCCTGAACTTGGTGGTGCAGGACGCCAATACCCGCTATGAACTGGGCCCGGCCACTTTGCGGCTGGGCTTGGCCACGCTGTCCAGGCTGGACGCTGTCAAACTGGCGCGTGAGCGCTTGCCAACTTTGATGGACCAAACCGGCCACACTCTGGCACTGGCCGTCTGGGGCAACCGGGGCCCGACCTTGGTGCACTGGCAGGAGACGCCGCTGGCCATGCCCGTCAGCCTGCGTTTGGGCGATGTGATGCCGCTTTTATCCTCAGCCACCGGCCGGTGTTTTGCCGCCTTCATCAGCCATGGTGGTGCGGCCGACAAGGCTTTGCCCATGATCGAAGCCGAGCTGGCCCTGGCCCGCAAACTGGGCCGCAGCGATTTGCCATCCACACCAGCGCAGGTGCAAGCCATGATCAGCGAGTCCCGTGCGCAAGGTCTGGGCCGTGTGGTCAATGTGCTGCTGCCGGGCATTTCAGGCCTGTGTGCGCCCGTGTTCGATGCAGACGGACACCTGGCTTTGGGGGTGGTGTCGTTGGGATCGTCGGCCACCTTGGACGCCGATTGGCAAGGCCCAGTAGCCCGGGCGCTGCGCGCATTTGCCGGGCAGTTGTCGGCAGACTTGGGTTGGCGACCGGCCTGAATGGGCCCGTGTGCGACCCCGCCCAAGTGACCCTTCATGGTGTCCCGCCTGCCCTCACCCTAGACCCTCCACTTGACCAACGCTTTGTGACCCCATGAGCACGGCCTCTCCTGCGCAACACACGGCATCTCTGTCCGGTCGGCCTCAGACGCGCAGCTTGCTGCGTTGGGGAGCGCTGGTGTTGTTGCTGCACTTGCTTGTGCTGCTGAGTCTGACGGGCACACTGAACTGGCAGCTGAGCCCGTCCCAGACGCTGCGCACGGGGCCGATGCAGACACGCACCATCGCATCACCTGCGGCTGCGCCCATGGCAAGCGAGCTGAAACCCACACCTGCAGCAAGCACCCGCGTCGCCTTGGTCGAAAAACCCAAACCCGCAACAAACCAGAAGCCCACCACACCAACAACGGTGACGGCCCCTCAAAAGCCCCCAACCGTTGCCGCCATCGAAACCGCCCCCCCGGCCGAACACAGCACCGACAACCCTCTTGCTGCCGCCCCTGGCCCGCAGACCTCGGGCACACTTTTGGCCAAAGCGCCAGCGCCCACAACCCCAACAGAATCAACGGCACAGGCATCACCAGATACCGCACCTTCTGTTTCAGCGCCTGACGCAGCGGCCCCATCAAACGGGGACCCAACGCTCACCCCCACGCCGCTGCCCAGCGGCGAACCCCAGCTCAGCAACAGCACCGCGCCCAGCCCGACAGCGGCCAACCCACCAACGCCCCCTGCAACAGAGCCGGCGAGCTTCGACTCCACAGCGCCCGACGCCACCGGCGACGCCGCCGACAAAACTGCCACGCCCACGCCCACGCCCGCGCCCACGCCCACGCCCACGCCCGCGCCCGCGCCCACGCCCACGCCCGAGCGCATCGCCAGCGCCACCTTGGCTTTGCCCGAGCTGGCCTTGGCCTCGCTGCCGCCTTCGGTCTTGCTGAGCTACAGCCTCAGTGGCCAAGAAAAGGGCCTCAACTACCAAGCGTCGGGCGAGCTGCGCTGGCAACGCAATGACAACGCATATGCCATGAGCCTGTCGGTCAAAGCTTTTTTGCTGGGCTCCCGCCATTGGCGCAGCGTGGGCCAGATCAACACCACCGGACTGGCGCCGACCCGCTTTTCAGACAGCTGGCGCAGCGAACGAGCCGCCCACTTTGACCGACCGAACCAGCGCATTGTGTTCAGCAACAACGCACCCACGGTGCCTCTGCAGCCCGGCGCGCAAGACCAGGTCAGCCTGTACGTCCAGCTGGCCGCCGCCATGGCCCAGTCAGGCCAGCAGATGCCGCCCGGCACACGCTTGCAAATCCAGACGGCGACCGTGCGTGACGCTTTGCCCTGGCTCTTGACGCTGGACAAACTGGAAACTTTGCAAGTGGGTGGCCAAAGCCTTCAAACGGTCAAATGGGTGTGTCAGCCGCGCAACCGTTTCGATGCACAGGTCGAGTTCTGGGTCTCGGCCGCGCACGACTGGCTGCCCGCACGCATCCGGATCACACAAGTCAGCGGTAGCTTCATCGACCTGCAACTGACGGGGCGTGAAGCCTTGACCGATTTGTCGCCCGCCCAATGATTCGGCCCCCAGGTGAAAAACCGACAAAAACCACACCCACTTGAAGTTGTTACATGTGAACCCACTTGCAGGCCACAAGTTGAGGGAGAATGAACGCATGAACCTGTTGTACGAATCTGAAACCTTTGCCGTGATGCACATGCTGGCCAATGCGCCGATCGAAGCATCGGCCGCCAGCAGCCCACCCCAGTTGGAGCGTCATGGTTTCGAAATCGTGGACAAACGCTCTGGCAAAGAGGTTTACCTGGACGGCTCTTGGGCCGAGATGTTCCAGCAGCAAATTCAGGCCTGGCAGCAGCACACGCCCACGCAGGAAGAAGTCGAAGACACGCTCGAAGGCTACACGGGCCTGGCCCAGCAACCTGTCGTGGTCCACTGAATCCACCGTAGCCTGCGCATCGGCAAACGACCTGCTGATTGCCGACAAAAACACGACCCTGCACCCCCTCCTCCAGCCCGATTGCAAACTTGCACCCTCATAATCGGGTCGCATGGACAAGCTCAAAGCCTTCGAAACCTTTGTCTCGGTTGCCACCAAAGGCAGCCTGACCGCTGCGGCACGGGCGGAGGGCGTGGCCCCGGCCATCATCGGCCGCAGGCTCGATGCACTGGAAGAAAGCCTGGGCGTGAAGCTGCTGGTGCGCACCACACGGCGCATCACCCTGACCCATGAAGGCAGTGCTTTTCTGGAAGATTGTCAGCGCTTGCTCTCTGATGTGGCCAATGCAGAAGCCAGTGTGTCAGCGGGCGGCGTGAAGGCCAGCGGTCATTTGCGCATCACCGCCCCGGCCGGGTTTGGCCGCCGCCATGTTGCTCCGCTGGTGCCACGCTTTCGCGAACTGCATCCCGATGTGTCAATTTCGCTCAATTTGAGCGACCGGGTGGTGGACCTGGCCGCCGAAGGCTTTGACTGCGCGGTGCGTGTGGGCGACCTGCCCGACAGCTCACTGGTGAGCGTACGCATGGCCGACAACCGTCGCCTGTGCGTGGCCACCCCGGCCTATTTGGCGCGGCGCGGCACACCTGTGCAGCCTTCCGATTTGCTGCAGCACGATTGCCTGACTTTGTCGAGCGACGCCTCGCAGACCCGGGGCTGGGCTTTTCGCAATCTGGCCGACGGCGGCCAGGATGTGATGCACCTGCGCCCGGGCGGGCCGCTCGACTGCTCGGACGGACAGGTGCTGCACGAGTGGTGCCTGGCCGGATACGGCATCGCCTGGCGCAGCACCTGGGAGGTGGAGGGCGAAATCCGCTCGGGTCAATTGGTGGCTGTCTTGGAAGACTTTGCAGCGCCGCCCAACGGGATTTTTGTGGTTTTCCCTCAGCGCAAGCATTTGCCACTGCGGGTGCGGCTGTGGATCGACCACCTCAAACACCACTACGCGCAGCCCGGTTATTGGCAAACGGCCCACCACTGAACCCGAAAGCCATGGCGACCGGCACTGGCACCCAGCGTCCTCGGGTCCAAGCCGTAAAATTGCGCCCTATGCTTTCTGCCAAACAACATTTGCTCGCGGCCCTGGCCGCTGAGCTTGAAAAACTCCAAACCGGCGCGGGTGCGCGTGCGGCCTTCGAATCCCCCAAAGTGGCCGCCCATGGCGACTTGGCCTGCACCGCCGCGATGCAGCTGGCCAAAGCCCTCAAGCAAAACCCTCGGCAGCTGTCCGAAACCTTGCGCAGCGCCTTGCTGGCCACGCCCGCTTTTGAGCGCTGGGTCGACGCCATCGAGATCGCCGGGCCCGGCTTCATCAACATCCGCTTGAAAGACGCAGCCAAACAGGCCGTGGTGCACGAAGTGCTGCAAGCGGCCGAATGCTTTGGCGAGCAGCCCGCCCAGCCCAACAAAGTGCTGGTTGAGTTCGTCTCGGCCAACCCCACTGGCCCCTTGCATGTGGGTCACGGCCGCCAAGCGGCTTTGGGCGACGCCATTTGCAACCTCCTCGCCACACAAGGCCAGCAGGTCTACCGCGAGTTCTATTACAACGACGCTGGCGTGCAGATCGGCACCTTGGCCAAGAGCACGCACATGCGGGCCCAAGGTATCCAACCCGGCGATGCCACTTGGCCCACCGACCCGGACAACCCCGAAAGCAAGGCTTTCTACAACGGCGACTACATCCAGGACATCGCCACCGATTTTCTGGCGGGCAAAACCGTGCAGTCCGACGACCGCAGCTGCACCGCCAGTGGCGATGTGAACGATGTGGACGGCATGCGCGAGTTTGCCGTGGCCTACTTGCGCCGCGAGCAAGACTTGGACCTCAAAGCCTTTGACGTGCGGTTTGACAATTACTACCTGGAGTCGAGCCTCTACACCAGCGGCAAGGTCGATGCGGCCGTGCAAAAGCTCAAGGACGCGGGCAAGACCTACGAGCAAGACGGCGCCCTGTGGCTCAAATCCACCGACTACGGCGACGACAAAGACCGCGTCATGCGCAAAGGTGACGGCACATACACCTACTTTGTGCCCGATGTGGCCTACCACATCGCCAAATGGGAGCGCGGCTTTTCGCGCGTGGTGAACATCCAGGGCACCGACCACCACGGCACGATTGCCCGCGTGCGTGCGGGATTGCAAGCGGCCAATGTGGGCATCCCCGAGGGCTACCCCGACTACGTGCTGCACACCATGGTGCGCGTGATGCGTGGCGGTGAAGAGGTCAAAATCTCCAAGCGTGCTGGCAGCTACGTCACGCTGCGCGACCTGATCGAGTGGACCAGCAAAGACGCGGTGCGTTTCTTCTTGCTCTCGCGCAAGCCCGACACCGAATACATCTTTGACATCGACTTGGCGCTGGCCCAGAACAACGACAACCCGGTGTACTACGTGCAATATGCCCATGCCCGCATCTGCTCGGTTCTGGCGGCTTGGAAAGAAAAAGACGGCGGTGACACCGCCAGCCTGACACACGCCGGCCTGTCACCGCTGCAAAGCCCGCAGGCCCACGCGCTCATGCTGGCCCTGGCCAAGTATCCCGAAATGCTGACGTCAGCCGCCAACGACTTTGCGCCGCACGACGTGACGTTTTACTTGCGCGACCTGGCCTCGCTGTACCACAGCTACTACGATGCCGAACGCATTTTGGTCGATGACGAAGCGGTCAAAAAAGCACGCCTGGCTTTGGTCGCGGCCACCGCGCAGGTGCTGCGTAACGGGCTGAAGGTGCTGGGCGTGTCGGCCCCACAAAAAATGTAAAGGGACGGGTCATGCAACTCCACAGCCAACGCGGCGGTACTTTTCTGGGCTTCATCATCGGCTTGGTGCTGGGATTGGGCGTGGCCTTGGCCGTGGCCGTTTACGTGACCAAGGTGCCCACACCCTTCTCCAACAAAAACCAGCCCCGCACCAACGCACAAGACGTGCAGGAAAGCGAAAAAAACAAAGGCTGGAACCCCAACAGCGTGCTGCAACCCAAAGCACCGGCTGAGCCGCCTGTGGCGCCGGATGCCAGTGCGGCAGTGACCACGCCCCAGGCCACGGACAATGCAGTCACACCGCACCGCCCCGCTGTAACGGCCGACCCCTTGGGCGATTTGGCCAAGGCCAAATCGGGGCTGAGCACTTCCGCTTCGCCTGCGGCGCCCGCCGATGCCAACGACCCTTTTGACTATGTGGTGCAGGCCGGCGCTTACCGCACCAGCGCCGATGCCGACGCCCAAAAAGCCAAGCTGGCCTTATTAGGCCTGGACGCCAAGGTTTCTGAGCGCGATCAAGCCGGGCGAGTCGTATACCGCGTACGCTTGGGGCCTTTCAGCGACAAGAACGCTGCCGAACGCCTGCGCGCACAGCTCGAGAGCAACGGCATCGAGAACACCCTGGTTCGCATGCAACGCTGACCACACCCTCCGCATCCTCCGGGGTGCACCGTCTAAGGAGCTTTCATGAAACGACGCCTTTTCTCTACCGCCATGCTGTCTGCAACCGCCTTGCTGGGCGCTGCATCTTCTTGGGCACAACAAGCTTTCCGCTCGGGCAAGGACTACATCACCCTGGACCGCCCCGTGGCCACCGAAGCGGGCAACGGCAAGATCGAGGTGCTGGAGTTCTTCTGGTACAGCTGCCCCCACTGCAATCAATTTGAACCAGCGTTCGAGCAGTGGGCCAAAAATGCGGCCAAAGATGTGGTGATCCGCCGCGTCCCTGTGGCCTTCCGGGACGACTTCGTGCCGCAGCAGCGCCTGTACTTCACACTCGAAGCCATGAACTTGGTGGAGAAGATGCACAACCGCGTGTTCACCGCCATCCATGGCGAAAAACAAATGCTCAATACCGACGCGGCTGTGCTGGCCTGGGCTGCAAAGCAAGGCATCGACAAAGCCAAATTTGAGCAAACCTACAAGTCCTTTGGCGTGGCGACCAAGGCCAAACGTGCCGTACAGCTGCAAAACGACTTCAAGATCGAAGGCGTGCCCTCGCTGGGCGTGGCAGGCCGTTACTACATTGACGGCACCCTCGCTGGCAGCATGCCTCGTGCCTTGCAAGTGGCAGATGCACTGATCACTCAGACCCGCCAGGGCCGCTGAGCCACGGGGCATTGCGTACCCCGCAGGCCCCTGTTGCTTGAAGCATCCCTGAAGCCCGCCGCTGACCCGTGCGGGCTTTTTTGTGATCACCCTTTGCTTTTTTGCCGCGCTGCGGGCGCCAGGCGTGACGCTTGCACCTACAATGGAACGGATTCACAGCAAGATTCATGCCCCATAAAACCAAATCCTTCCTTCGCTTGACCCTTGGGTGCCTATTGGCCGTTTGCGCCAACTTGCTGGCCCTGCCCAGTCAGGCCGAAAAAGCAGACCGCGACCAGCCCATGCAAATCGAAGCCGACAGCATGCGCCACGACGAAGCGCGACAGCTGACCCAGTTCACCGGCAAGGTGCAAGCGACCAAAGGCACCCTGTTCTTGCGTGCTGCCCGCATGGAGGTTCAGCAAGACGCGCAAGGCCGTCAAGTGGCCCGGCTCTGGGCGGCCCCGTCCGATCGGGTTTTTTTCAGGCAAAAGCGTGAAGGCGTGAACGAATTCACCGAAGGCGAGGCCGAACAGGTCACGTACGACAACCAGACAGACATCATCACACTGAGCCAACGCGCCGAAGTGCGCATCTTGCGAGGCAACCAGGTGGCAGACCAACTGAACGGGCACACCATCGTGTTCAACAACACCAGCGAAGTCATGACCGTGGACGGCCAGGCCACCAACGAATCGGGCCAACGCGTGCGCGCCATCCTCACGCCCCGCAACACGACGCCAGCGCCAGCAGCCAACTCAGCCAGCGCTCCCGCCTTGCGCACCAGCCCCGGCCTCAAGCCCAGCCAAAAGCCATGAGCACAGCCGCTGCCACCGACAGCCGCCTGCAAGCGCGGCACCTGAAAAAAGCCTACGGCAGCCGCAAGGTGGTGCTCGACGTGTCGGTGCAGGTGGACAAGGGTGAAGTTGTGGGCTTGCTCGGCCCCAACGGCGCGGGCAAAACCACCTCGTTTTACATGATCGTGGGCCTGGTGCGCGCCGATGGTGGGCAGATCCTGATCGACGGCGAAGACGTCACCCGCATGCCCATCCACAAGCGCTCGCGCATGGGCTTGTCTTACCTGCCGCAAGAGGCGTCCATCTTTCGCAAGCTCTCGGTGGCCGACAACGTGCGCGCCATTTTGGAATTGCAGACCGACGCACAAGGCCGCGCCCTGAGCCGATCTGAAGTGGAAAAACGCCTGAGCGAACTGCTGGCCGATTTGCGGGTGGACCACCTGCGCGACTCACCTGCAGTGGCACTGTCGGGCGGTGAACGCCGCCGCGTCGAGATTGCCCGTGCCTTGGCCACCGACCCACGTTTCATTTTGCTGGACGAGCCCTTTGCCGGCATCGACCCCATCGCTGTGATCGAGATCCAGCGCATCATCGCCTTCCTCAAGCAGCGCGGCATCGGTGTGCTGATCACCGACCACAACGTGCGCGAGACGCTGGGCATTTGCGATCACGCCTACATCATCAGCGAAGGCCGGGTTCTGGCCGAAGGCACGCCCGACGAGATCGTGGCCAACGCCGATGTGCGCCGGGTGTACCTGGGCGAACACTTCCGGATGTGATGAACACCACCCACATCTTTGACATGAGAGCACAGCCATGAAACCCGGTCTGTCACTGCGCATGTCCCAGCACCTGGCGCTCACGCCCCAGCTGCAACAATCGATTCGCCTGCTCCAGTTATCCACGCTGGAGTTGTCGCAAGAAGTCGACCAGATGCTGGACGACAACCCGTTTCTGGAACGCGCCGAAGAAGAAGCCGCAGCCGAAGCCTTTGGTTTAGACCAAACCGACACCCCTATGAGTTTGGGCGACCGGGTCAGCGAAAGCGCCAGCACGTCCAGCAGCAGCGACGACAGCGCCAGCGAAACCCGCGACGAAGCCGTGACCGATGTGGCCGAAAGCTGGGATGGCGACGGCAGCGTGGACATGCGCCCCGATGACAGCGAATGGGGCGGCGATGCCACCCCACGCCAAAACAACGGCGAGGAGACCGCAGACGCCATCGACCTGGCCCGCAGCAGCGGGTCTCTGACCGACTTTTTGCACCGCCAGGCGCTGTCGCTGCGCTTGTCCGAAGTGGACCGCGCCGCACTTCGCTTTTTGATCGAGTCGCTCAATGACGATGGTTACCTGACCGACACCCTGCCCGAGCTGGCCGCGAGTCTCGCGGGCAGCGACGACTACGAGCAAATCGACGAGTTGGTGCACCGCTTCACCGTGGCGCTGGGTTTGCTGCAATCGCTTGAGCCCGTGGGCGTGGGCGCACGCGACTTGGCCGAGTGCCTGCGCATCCAGGTCAAAGCCTGGCTGCAGGATGACCCTCAAGATGAAGTGGCCCAAGCCGCGCTGGCCATTTGCACCCAGCCGCTGGAGATGTTGGCCAAACGCGACTACAAGCGTTTGGCGCTGGCCTGTGGACTGAGCGAAGCCTTGGTCAAGGCCGCCATCCCCTTCATCGCACGGCTCGAACCCAAACCCGGCCGCCCCTTTGTGCAGGCCGAGCAAAACATCATCATCCCCGACGTGCTGGTCATCAACACCAGCAAGTCGGCCACGCCCAAATTCCGCATCCAGCTCAACCCCGACGTGATGCCCAAGCTGCGCGTGCACGACATTTATGCCAACGCCATGCGCGGCGGCAAGGGCGACAACCATGCGGGCCTGCAGCAGCGCCTGCAAGAAGCGCGCTGGTTCATCAAGAACATCCAGCAGCGCTTTGACACCATCTTGCGCGTGTCCACCGCCATCGTGGAGCGGCAGAAAAACTTCCTCACGCACGGCGAGCTGGCCATGCGCCCTCTGGTGCTGCGCGAGATCGCCGACGAGCTGGGCATGCACGAGTCCACCATCAGCCGCGTGACCACCGCCAAATACATGTCCACGCCGCAAGGCACCTTTGAGCTGAAGTACTTCTTTGGCTCGGGCCTGGGCACCGACAGCGGCAGCGCCGCGTCCAGCACAGCCGTGCGCGCCCTCATCAAACAATTTGTGGCTGCCGAAAAACCCGCCAAACCCCTGTCGGACAACCAAATTTCCGAGATGCTGAAAGAGCAAGGCATCGACTGCGCCCGCCGCACGGTAGCCAAGTACCGCGAAGCCCTGAAGATCGCGCCTGCGAACCTGCGCAAAACCCTTTGAGAGTATTTGAGTGAATTCACTGAACCTGTTCATGCCTTGCGCCGCTGGCGTTGAGGGCTTTTTGGCCGACGAGGTCCACGCCATCACGGGCCTGACAGGCCACGACCTGATGACCGGACGCGGCGGTGTGATGGCCCGCGCCTCTTGGCGCGACGCCATGCGCATCAACCTGCACAGCCGCTTGACGCAGCGCGTGCTGGTGCAGCTGTCGGTCACCGACTACCGCAACGAAAACGACCTGTACAACGCCGCCAGCGAAGTCGCCTGGGAAATCTGGTTCACCCCCAAGCAGACTTTCAAGATCGACATCACCGCGCAGCACAGCCCGTTGACCAGTCTGAACTTTGCAGCGCTCAAAATCAAAGACGCGGTGGCCGACCGCTTTCGCGCCAAACGTGGCGAGCGCCCCAGCGTGGACACCAGCTGGCCCGATGTGCGCATCTACGCGCACCTGACGCCCGAAACGGCCACGCTCTACATCGACACCTCGGGCGAGCCACTGTTCAAGCGCGGCTGGCGCACCGACAAGGGCGACGCGCCCCTGAAGGAAACCCTGGCCGCGGCCATGATCGCGGCCAGTGGCTGGGACGCCACCGTGCCCCTGTACGACCCCTGCTGCGGCAGCGGCACCATCCCGATCGAAGCGGCGCAAATCGCCTGCGGCATCGCGCCCGGTTTGCAGCGCCGCTTTGGTTTCGAAAAACTGCTGCCCTTCCAGAACCACGTCTGGCAAGGCCTGATCGAAGAAGCCCGTGACCTCGAACACGAACCCACCGCGCCGGTTTTTGGCAGCGACGTGGCCTTCCGCATGGTCGACTTTGCCGAGCGCAATGCCGAACGCGCAGGCGTGTCGGGTGTGATCGAGTTCAGGGGCGGCGATGCGCTGCAACGCATGCCCCCCAGCGAGACCCCTGGCGTCATGCTGCTCAACCCGCCTTATGGCGAGCGCATTGCCGCAGCGGGTGTGGCCGGGCGTGGGCGTGACAACTTCCAGCCGGGGGCGCTGGCAAGCTCCCGAGCTGCCGCCCCAAGCCACCACCGCGAAACCGCCCAAACCGACGACGGCGGCGACTTCTTTGCCCAACTGGCCAGCCACTGGAAGAAAAATTACAGCGGCTGGAGCGCCTGGATGCTCACGCCCGATCTGAAGCTGCCCAGCAAAATGCGCCTCAAAGAATCGCGCCGTGTGCCCATGTGGAACGGCCCCATCGAATGCCGCCTGTTCCGCTTTGACATGATCAAGGGCAGCTTAAAACGCGTGGCTGGTGACAGCACCAACACCCCAGCGGGCACGCCCGGCACCGACACATCGGGAACGTCTGCAGCATGAGCCTGGACGAGGGCGCGCAGGGGCGCATGGAGTTGGGTACGGCCGTCAATGGAGGTACGGGCGCAGACTTGGCCCAAGCCCCCGTGCGTCGCGTGCTCGACACCAACATCGTGCTCGACCTGTGGGTGTTTGACGAACCCAAAGCCCAACCACTGCGCACCAGCGTGGAAAGCGGCAGCACGCAGTGGCTGGCCACCGCCGCCATGCGCGAAGAGCTGGCCCGCGTGCTGGCCTACCCACAAATCGCCAAACGCCTGACGTACCGCCAACTGCCCGCCAGCACCGTACTGGGCCACTTTGACCACTGGGCCCAACTGCAACCCGACGCCCCCAAAGCCCCCTACGCCTGCAAAGACGCCGACGACCAAAAGTTCATCGACTTGGCCGTCCAGCATACCGCCGCCCTGCACAGCAAAGACGCGCAAGTGCTGTGCATGAAAAAGCGCTTGGAGCGCTGCGGCGTGGCGCTGAACCCGACCGTCTGCTGACAACTAGCCAATCGGCTGTTCAGTGGGAGGCCGCCCCTGCGGCCGAATGCCCTTTGTGGCAGCGGCACACATTCGCGAGCAGGGGCTCGCTCCCACTTGTTAGACAAGCACTGTGTGGGCGGAGGCATGGCGGTCCAGCGCTCCTCCTTACAATCTCCGCATTGCAATAGGAACACCGCATGAACACGACCGCTGGCTTGGAAGCCGAAGACTTTGACACCCTGGACAACATCCTGGACGACCTGCGCGAGCGCTTTGAAGAAACGCCGCAGTGGGAGTTTTGCGAGGGCTTCATGGCGGCGCTGGTGTGCTGCCGGCGTGCCATTCCCGACAGCGAGTGGCTGCCCATGTTGTTGGGCATTGACCCGGACGAGGCCGAAGGTGGCAGCTTTGCCGACGACGCCCAGCGCCAGCAGTTCATGGCCTTGTGGCAGCGCCGTTTTGACGAAATCAAACTCGCACTCGACACCCCTGTTGAGGCGCTGGACGATGACAAGGCCTACGCCCCCGAAGTGATGGATGTGCGCGGCGCCATCGCATCATTGCCGCCAGAAGAGCGCGAAGAAATCGAAGACAGTGAGATCCCTTCGTTTGCGCAGGTTTGGGCGCTGGGCTTCATGTTTGCGGTGGAAAACTGGCCCGAAGAATGGGCCACACCCAAAGACAAAGACGCTGCCAAGTGGTACGACCTGTCCCTCGAAGCCATCGTGGCCTTGACCGAAGACGACGACGCGGTGCCCACCCTCTCGGCTTTGTCTGAAGACGGCCCGCCCAGTGTGAGCGAGGAGCGCTTGAACGCCTACGGCGAAGCACTTTGGGCGGTGTATGACCTGCGCGAGATCTGGCGCAACATCGGCCCGCGTGTGGCCCAAGTTATCAAAGAAGCCACGCCCGGTCGCAACGATGCTTGCAGCTGCGGCAGCGGGAAAAAGTACAAGAAGTGCTGCGGAGCTTGAAGTCGCCGCAGATCACCAGCCAACGCGCACAGGGTGCGCTCCTACAAAAACCTGTCCTGTCCTTGTAGGAGCCCAACCCTTTGGGCGATCGGGCCGCCTGCTGCAGGTCGTGCTTCGCGCACGGGGTGCGCTCCTACACAGTCATCCACTTCAGACCATCCACTGGACCAGCGCATCGCTGGTGGCTTCGGGCAACTCTTCCGGGATGAAGTGGCCCGAGGTCATGACCTGACCTGCCACTCGCCCCGCGCATTGCGCTTGCCACAGCTCAACCGGCTTGAACATGCGGTTGACCACCCCGCGATCACCCCAGAGCACCAAGGTGTCGCAGACGATTTGGTCGCCGCGCTCGCGGCCTTCGCGGTCGTGCTGCAAGTCAATGCCTGCGCTGGCACGGTAGTCCTCAGCCGCGCTGTGGATGGCGGCTGACCAGCCCTTGTCGTTCAGCGCAGGATTGCAAAAGGCGCGCTCGTATTCAGCCAAGGCCTCAGCCTCGATGTAGCCCAAGCCTTGACTGCCCCAGCCGCCCAGTTTGGCGTGCAAGTAGGCCTTCGGGTTGCCGCCAATCATGAACTCGGGCAGCGGTGCAGGCTGCGTCAGGTGGAACCAGTGGTAGTAGGCCTGCGCAAAGGCAAAGTACGGGTCGGCCACAGGGCCGGTGACCTCAGGTGTTTTGCCCCACAGACCGCTGTACATGTCTAAGGTCGGCGCGATGTCGATGACACACAACTTCTTCACGCGCTGGGCATGGTCCAGCGCCAAACGGTGCGCCACGCGACCACCCCGGTCATGGCCGCACAGGAAAAAATCACCCACGCCCAAGGCGTCGAGCAAGCCCACCACTTCTTGCGCCATAGCGCGTTTGCTGTAGTGCGCGTGCTGGGCATCGCCCACGGCGTGCGACGAATCGCCATAGCCCCTCAGATCGGGCATGACGAGGCGGTAGCGGTTCTTGAGACGCTGCGCCACGCGATGCCACATGACATGGGTTTGCGGAAAGCCGTGGAGCAGCACCATCACAGGCAGGTGCGCTTGCGCAGCCCAATCGGCCGATTGCCGAAAGCAGACTGGCAAGCCCGCCACTGTGAGCGTTTTCTGCTCGAAGCCTTCAAACCAGGCCATCAGTCGACCTTGGCGCCCGAGGCTTTGACGACCTCGGCCCACTTCTTGTGCTCGCGGTCAATGTGCTCGACAAATTGCGCTGGCGTGTTGCCGCTGGGAATAGCGCCCAAAGTAGCCAGGCGTTCCTTCATGGCCGGGGTGGCGAGCGACTTGGCCACTTCTTGCTGGATACGGCTGACCACATCAGGCGGTGTGCCAGCGGGGGCCAACAGACCAAACCAGCTGCTGGCCTCAAAGCCTTTGAGACCAGCAGCTTCTTCGACGGTGGGCAACTCAGGCATAGCCGCCGAGCGCTGGGAACTGGTCACGGCCAGGGCCTTGAGCTTGCCGCCTTTGATCAGGGGCATGGCAGAGGGCAGATTGTCAAACATCACGTCCATGGTGCCGCCCGACAAATCCAGCAGCGCAGGGGCCGAACCCCGGTAAGGAATGTGCGCCATGAAAGTGCCGGTCTGCGACTTGAACAACTCGCCCGCCAAGTGGATGGAGGTGCCGTTGCCGCTCGATGCCATGTTCAGCTTGCCGGGGTTGGCTTTGGCGTATTGGATGAAGTCGTTGACGGTGTTGATTTTGTTGGCCGCGGCTTTTTCGGCGTTGACCACCATCACGTTAGGCACGCCCGCCACGAGCGAGATGGGGGCAAAGTCTTTGAAGGGGTCGTAGGGGAGCTTGCTGTACAGCGCGCGGTTGATGCCGTGTGTGCCCACGGTGCCCATGAGCAGCGTGTAGCCGTCACCTGCCGACTTGGCCACTTGTTCGGCGCCCAGGTTGCCACCTGCACCGCCCTTGTTTTCGATGACGAATTGCTGACCAAACGCTTTGCTCAGGTCCGGTGCAATGGCGCGGGCCAAGATGTCGGTGGTGCCGCCGGGTGCAAAGGGCACCACGATTTTGACCGGCTTGTTGGGCCAGGCGGTTTGCGCCCATGCTGCAGTGGTGGTGGACAACACCACGGCCGCAACCATGCCCAGCACTGGGCGGCGTGTGAATGACTTCGAAAAATGAACCATGCTTGTCTCCTCGTAAAAGATGCAAACGATGATGCCACCAGCCTGCGCAATCACTGTCACGCAGGCGAAGAAAAGCCCATTTTTAAGGGTTTATCCCTGTCACATGTGAAGGGTTGGCCCCTACCAACTGGGCCTGTAAGGCGGGCTTGAGCACTTTGCCCAAAGCGCTCTTAGGCAAGCTGTCCATGAAGACCACGCGGCGCGGCAGTTTGAAGCGGGCAATACGCGACTGTAGGTGGGCCAGCACGGCTTCGGCGCTCAGGTCTTGCCCTGCGGGGTCGGGGCTACGTACCAAAACCGCCACGGGCACTTCGCCCCAGCGGGCATCGGCCACACCGACCACCGCGTTCTCGGCCACGCCGGGCAAGGTGACGAGCTGGTTTTCAATTTCGGCCGGGTAAATGTTCTCACCGCCCGAGATGATCATGTCTTTGCTGCGGCCGACGATGGTGACGCAGCCGTCTTCAGCACGCTGGCCCAGGTCACCGGAATGGAACCAGCCGCCTTGCAGACCCATGTTGGGCTCGCCGTCCGCACGCCAGTAGCCGCGCATCAGGTTGGCGGCGCGGATGCAGACTTCACCCGTTTCACCGGGGCCGACTTCCTGGCCTTGCGCGTCGATGAGTTTGACCTGCGCCTGCGGGTGCGGCCAGCCCGATGCGCCCACGCGGGCCATGGCATCGGGCAAACGCAGCACGATGGACACGGGGCCGGTTTCGGTGGTGCCATAGACCTGGCCCACGGGCACACCGCGTGCGTGCAGCGTTTCGAGGTAAGCCACAGGCACAGTGGACGAGCCGGTCATGATGCCGCGCAGGCAAGCGAGCGAGGTGTCGGCCCAGCGCGAATGCTCAAACACCGCGCGCATGGTGGCGGGCACCAGCAGCGACAACGTGGGGCGGCTCGTGTGCATTTCGTCCAACCAAGCCGATGGGTCAAAGCGCGGGTGCAGCACCACCTCCGCCCCAGCCAGCAGCGCGGGCAGTGTCTGGATGCACAGGCCACCCACATGGAACAGGGGCAGCGTGGACAGCACCTTGTCGCCGGACACGAAATCATGCGCCCAGGCACTGGCGCGGGCATTGGCCAGCAGCGCCGCCTGCGTGTGCACTGCGCCCTTGGGCACACCCGTGGTGCCTGAGGTATAGACCAGCAGCAGAGGCAGCTCGCCATGCACGGCGGGCAGTGGCAAGGCGCGAGGCGAGGCGGTGGCGATCAGGCTGTCGTGGTGGGTGTGTTGCAGGTATGCACCTTGCAGCGCACGGGCTGTATCAGCATGGTGGCTGTCGTGCACCAGCAGGCGCGGCAGTGCGTCTTGCATGACCTGCTGCAGCTCGGGCACGGCCAAGCGAAAGTTGAGCGGCAAGAACACCGCACCCAAACGGGCGCAGGCCATCAGCGTGACCAACTGCAGCTCGTGGTTAAACCCGAGCCAAGCCACGCGGTCGCCCGGCTGCACGCCCCAGGTCGACTGCAGGTGGGCCGTGACGCGCTCGACGCGCCGCCAGAACTTAGCAAAGTCGTAGGCGAAGGTGCTGTCACCCGTCTGGGTGGCTTTGCGCTCATCGCCCCGGAAGGTCATGGCGGGCAACGTGCCGCAATCCTGCGCCAGCTGCGCAAAGCGGGCCGCGAGGGGGCTGGTTTCTTCCGCCCCCATCACTCGTCTTTTTCGCCGGGTTCGTACAGGGCTTCGCGGCCGATGCGGTCCATGCACAGCTCGGCCGTCCAAGGCAGCATGAGCGAGCCGCAACGCGCATCGCGGTACAGGCGCTCGAGCGGCAGGCTTTTGAGCATGGACTGACCGCCACAGGTGCGGATCGCCAAACGGGCGATGTCTTGCGCGTTTTCCATGATGGTGTACTGCGCGGCATAGGCCCGCAGGCGGGTGGATTTGCTCGGGTCGACCTTGGCGTCTTCAATGGCGCGCAAAAACAGGTTGCGGGTTTGTTCGAGCTTGATGAACATCTCGGCCACGGCGATTTGTTTGGTCGCAAACTGGCGGCGCTTGACGGGGCCCGTGCCCGCAATCTCGCCGCGCAGATAGGCGACGGTGAAGTCGTACGCCGCCTGCGCAATACCCATGTAGGTGGGCGAGAGCGTCATGAACATGTGCGGCCAGCGGCTGGCGGCCTGGAAGTACAGGCCTTGCGGCATGAGCGCCGCGTCGTCGGGCACGAACACGTCTTTGAAGATGAGGTTGCGCGACACGGTGGCGCGCATGCCCAGCGGGTCCCAATCGCCTTCGATCGTCAGGCCCGGCGCGGTGCGGGGTATGGCCAGGTACAAGGTGTCGCGGCGCGAAAGGTCAGCGCCCTCTTTCTTTTCGGTGCAGAGCACGCCAAAGTAATCGGCAGCATCTGACAGGGATGCGAAGATTTTTTTGCCGTTGATCTTCCAGCCGCCATCGACCTTGACGGCGAGAGTGCCAAAGGGCTGAGCGCCTGACGCTGCTGCACCGCCTTCCGAGAAAGGTTGTGCGTAAATCGCGCCGTCTTTCACCACCCGTGCAAAGTGGGTGGCCTGGTGCTGGCGGTGTGAGGCGCGTTGCTCGGGCGTCATGTCCAGGTCTTCAGACAACAAGCCGCTCCAGAGCATGGTGCAGACATGCATGTTGAAGGTGAGCGCGGTGGCGCCGCAGTAGCGACCAATCTCGGCCGACACCATCGCATAGGTGGCGTAATCGGCACCCTGGCCGCCATGCGCTTCGGGCACACACAGCGCCAGCAGGCCCGAGTCGCGCATGTCGTCGTAGTTGGCAAACGGGAACTGCGCGTCGCGGTCGAGCTGCGCAGCGCGGGGGGCAAACTTCTCGCGGCCGAGCTGGCGGGCCAAGGCCATCAGCTTTTGCTGTTTTTCGGTCAGGGGGTAATCGTCGCCACAGATGGGCATGACGTCTGATTTAGAGGGAGTTTGCACGTCGGTCATGGTTTCACATCCTTCAGAAATTTTTCGAGTTCGGCGTTGAACGCCTCGGGCTGTTCGTAATGCAGCAAATGTCCTGCTCCGGCCAGGCAGGCGTAGCGCGCACCGGGGATCTTTTGCGCCATGCGTTCCATCACAGAGGGCGGTGCGGTGCGGTCATGTTCTGCGGCCAGGCACAGCACGGGCACCGTGAGGGTGGGCAAGGCGGCGCGTTGCTCAAACTTCACCAGCGCATGCAGCGCGGCGCGGTAAGTGGCTGGCGGCACGGCCGACATGCTTTGGTGCGCCGGGATCAACTGGGCGGCATCACCACCGGGTGCTGCCATGGTGGGGATCAGCTTGTCGGCGATGTCGCCCATGGTTTTGCCCGCTTCCAGTGGAGCCAAGCGCTGCGCCAAAAACTGTTTTTGAAAATCACCATCGGAGTTACCAAAAGCCGGACTGCTGGCGGCCAGCAGCAGGCCACGGATGCGCTCAGGTTTTTGCGTCCAGGCTTGCAGGGCGACCATGGCCCCCATGCTGTGGCCCACCAACACGGCTTGGTCGATGTGCGCCGCGTCCAGCATCTGCCAGAGGGCTTGCGCCAGGTGCGCAAAGTCATAGGGGGTGACCATGGGGCTGTCGCCATAACCGGGCATGTCCCAAGCCAGGCTGCGCCAGCCCAAAGCGGCCACATGCGTTTGCTGCGGTGACCAGCCGTGTCGGCCGCCGCCCACGCCGTGCAAAAACACCACGGCGGGTTGTGTGGGCAAACCCACGTCGGTGAAGGCGGAGGCCTTCATGCCAGCGCCGCGCTCACAACTTGGCCCGCATCGACCACCACCGTGTCGTCCAGCCGGATGGTGCAGCCGCGCATGGGCAGGTCAAAGTGGCCCAGCGTGTGGCGGCCTGCCACCTCGTTCGCCCCGGTCGAATACAAAAAGTTGCCCGCAAAAGCGCGCAGCTCGGTGCCGTTGCAGTCGCGCTTGTCGTAAAACGCCATGGCGTCCCAACGCGCTGCCGGGTTCAGGCCAAAGCCCACATGCGAGACGGCATAAGCGGCGCGGTGGCCCTCGGCGTCTTCCCAGGCTTTCCAGTAGCCGCGCATCATGTCCACGTCCACGCCCTGCCCCTCGATGGCGACCACGCTGTCGTTCTCAATGGTCAGGCGGATCGTGTCGCGCAAATAGCTTTTGAAGGTCAGATTCACATCACCCGGGGCCATGACCAGCGTGCCGTTGACACTGCCCGCTGCGGGGAACGCCAGCGCCAGCCCAGCGGGCCAGTGCGACACCATGCCCGGCTTGGGGCAAAAGCCCCACACACCACCGACCACCGCTTGTTTGTCGCCATGTTTCAGGTTCACGCACAGGTCGGTGCCTGCGGCAGACGTGACGTGCATTTGCTGTGCGCCACGCAGCTTCTTCATGGCCGAGCGCACCACGCCTTCGAGCGCCGGATCGGGCACAGTGCGCTCCAAAATTTCGGGGTGCTCGTTGGACACCATGAGCAGGCGCGGCATGTGGCCGTCCACCCCCTTCATGATGGTGGGCAACTCGGGCGCGTGCAGCAGGCCTTCCACGGTGCAGTCCACCACCATGTCGGCGCGGGCCAATGCAGCCACCACGGGGCCGAGTTGCCCAATGGCGTCGCTGGCGCCTGTGGAGCGCACGGGCGCAGGCGCTGTCAGTGCGGGCGTTGTCAACGTCACTTCGAACACGCGGGCGCCCATGGCCTCCAGTGCGAGGCGGGCCAAGTCCACGTTGACCCGGCGTGATTGGGTTTCGGCCAAAATGGCCACCACCTCACCGGGCTGCACCTTGCACAGCGTGAAGGTGCGGGTAAAGGCCGCGAGCCACCTGTTTTCGATTCGTTCCACCAGCATGCTTGTCTCCTTGGCCTGCAGCTCCGAACAGTTCTCCTGCAGACATGAATGGTCAGTTTATATGAAAATTCATGTAATTCAACTATCATCCACCCATGCACCAAGCCCCCCCATCTCACATCAAAGCGCTGAGTCCAGACTTTGAAACGCCGCATTTCAAGCAAGCCCTGTCGCGCTTTGCCACGGGGGTGACCGTCATCACCACGTTCGCGCCGGGTGCGCAAAAAGGCGATTCGGCCAGCGGCAGCTTTGTGGGGATCACCGCCAGCTCATTCAACTCGGTGTCGCTCACGCCGCCGCTGGTGCTGTGGAGCTTGGGGCAAGGCGCCAGCAGCGCACCGCTGTTCCATGCGGGCACGCATTACGTGGTGAATGTGCTGGCCGCCGATCAGCTGGATGTCTGCAACCGTTTTGCCTTCGGCAAGGGCGACCGCTTTGCCGACACCGCCTACAAGCTGGGCGAGTCGGGTTTGCCCATTTTGGAGGGGGCGCTGGCCTGGTTTGAATGCCACAACCGCAGCCGCCACGAAGAAGGCGACCATGTGATTTTTGTGGGCGAGGTGGAACGCTGCGGCTTCAGCGATGAAACGGCACCGCTGATCTACCAAGGCGGTCAGTTCAGCACCACCATGCCTCTAGCATGAGCAACCCGGCAGGCTTTGTCGACGACTACCTGGCCTATTTGCTGGCCCGCGCCAGCCATTTGATTTCGAGTGAATTCCATGCCGTGGTCGAGGCCAGCGGCCTCTCCCTGATGGAGTGGCGCGTCATGGCCAGCTTGTCGGGCAAAGACGCATTGAGTGTGGGCGATTTGGCCGACATCGTGCTGGCCAAGCAACCCACTGTCACCAAGCTGGTGGGCCGCATGGCTGAAGCAGGTTGGGTCAATCGCGTTGACGCCCCGCACGACAAGCGCCAGTCACTGGTCAGCCTCACAGCCACGGGGCAACGCAAGGTCAAGCCTTTGCTGGCTCAGGCACGGGCTCATGAAACGCAGATCATGAAAGACATGGGATCGGACCAAGTTCATCAGCTCAAGCAAGCGCTGGAGCAGTTGATCGAGGCGCGGGCTTAGCGCGTTTTAATCCGGCACCACCGCCGTGACCTCAATCTCAACCAGCGCCCGGTCTTCCACCAGATCAGCCACCTGCACCAGCGTCATGGCCGGGTAGTTTTTGCCAATGACTTCCTGATAGACCTTGCCCAGCTCTCGGCCACGGGCCAGGTATTCCTGCTTGTCCTTGACATACCAGGTCATGCGGGCCATGTGCTGTGGGCCTGCGCCTGCGCAAGCGAGCGTGTCGACGATGTTTTGAAGGGCCTGGCGGCACTGGGCCACAAAGTCGTCGGTCTCGAATTGGGCTTGGCCGTTCCAGCCGATCATGCCCGCGACGAACACCATGCGGCCACGCGCTTCGATGCCGTTGGCATAGCCTTTGGCGGGTGCCCAGCCTTCGGGTTGCAAGACGTTGAACATGAAAAATTCCTCAATAATGGGTGGCTGTGTACGACGCGAAACATGTTAAGCCGTTGATGGATGGCCGCGCTGCGCTCGCCATGACGGTCAGCACAGTAGACGCAGCTTGAAGCGCTGCAGTTTGCCGGTTTCGGTGCGGGGCAAGGCGTCTAAAAAGACCACTTTGCGCGGGTACTTGAAAGGGGCGATGGTTTGCTTGACGTGCTCTTGCAAGGCTTTTTCCATGGCCGCATCGCCCGTGTGGCCGGGCTTGAGCACCACATAAGCCTGCACGATGTGGCCACGGTCTTCGTCGGGCATGCCGACCACGCCGCATTCGGCCACGGCCGGGTGTTGCAGCAAAGCGCCTTCCACCTCGGGGCCAGCGATGTTGTAGCCCGCCGAGATGATCATGTCGTCGTTGCGCGCCTGGTAGCTGAAGTACCCGTCCAAGTCCATGACGAAGGTATCGCCGGGCAGGTTCCAGCCGTCTTTCACATAGTCTTGCTGGCGCGGGTCGGCCAGGTATTTGCAGCCTGTGGGGCCGCGCACCGCGAGCCGCCCTACGGTGCCGGGCGGCACGGGCTGCATGTCGTCGTCCACGATCTGCGCCACATAGCCGGGCACCACTTGGCCAATGCTGCCGGGGCGCACTTGCGCGCATGCACTCGAGATGTAGATGTGGATCACTTCGGTGCCGCCAATGCCGTCGGTCATCTCGATGCCCGTGGCCTGCTTCCACAGCTGGCGGGTGGCGTCGGGCAAGGCCTCGCCAGCCGAGACGGGGTGCTTGAGGCTCGACAGGTCAATGCCTTTGGCCAGCGTCGCCATCTGGCGGTACATGGTGGGCGCGGTGTAGCACTGCGTGGCGCGGTACTTGGCAATGGTCTGCATCAAGGTCTCGGGCGTGTGCTTTTCAAGCAGCACAGTGCTCGCGCCATAGCGCAGCGGAAACGCCAGCAGACCACCCAATCCGAAAGTGAAGGCAATGGGCGGCGTGCCGCACACCACATCATTTCCGTTCATCTGCAAGATGTGGCGCGGGAACAAATCGCACATGGCCAGCACATCGCGGTGGAAGTGCATTGTGCCCTTGGGCTTGCCTGTGGTGCCGCTGGTGAACGCAATCAGGCACACGTCGTCGCGGCTGGTGGCGTGAGGCGTGTACGCGTCGCTTTGGCGCGCCATACGCTGCTCCAAGCCATCAGGGGCATCGCTGCGGAACTGCACCAGCTGCTGCAAGCTGGCCATGTGGCTGGCGTGACCGGGCGTCATGCAGTGCTGCAATTCATCGGCCAGCAGGCTGTCGCACAGGGCGGCGCTGACTTGGGCTTTTTCGATGATCTGTGCCAACTCGCCCGCACGCAGCAGCGGCATGGTGGGCACCGCCACCAGGCCCGCCTTGAGCGCGCCCAACAAGCAAGCGGCCATCATGGGGCTGTTGCCCCCGCGCAGCAAAATGCGGTTGCCGGGCACGAGGCCCATGTCATGGGTCAGCACCTGGGCGATGCGGTTGCTCTTGTCTTGTAACTGCCCATACGTCCAACTGAAGTCACCACCGCCCTTGTTCAAGTCGCTCACCCCATGCAGCGCGATGCGATCGCCTCGGCCTGCCTGCACATGGCGGTCCACCAATTCCACCGCGCAGTTGATCAGCTCCGGGTAATCCAACTCGGGCCGTTCTGCCATGAACACCGGCAGTTGATCCTGCGGCGGCAGCCGGTCCCGCGCAAAGCTGTCGGTGTGGCTGCTGGGCAGCAGTTCATTCCAGTCCTTCATGTCCTTGTCTCCTTTTTTGTTTCTTCTGTGCTGCGGTGTGCAGGTCTAGCGGCACCACGCTGTCGAGGAGCCCCGGGGGCGGGGGCCGATTTCTGCGTACCCCCGCAGCATGAGGCCCCCGCCCCCGGGGCTCCTCGGCAGCTCACCCAGTACTCCGGCACATTCCCATGCCCCTTGCCAGCTCACCCGATCAGCCAGAACGAACCATCAGCCCTTCAACACATCCTTGCCAATGATCAACTGCTGCACCTCCGTCGCCCCTTCGTAAATGCGCAGCGCCCGGATCTCGCGGTACAGCGACTCGACCATCACGCCTTTTTTGACGCCCATACCGCCGTGCATCTGCACCGCCATGTCGATGATCTTCTGGGCGTTTTCTGTGGCGGTCATCTTGGCCATGGCCGCCTCACGGGTGATGCGCCCGCCTTGGTCGCGCAGCCACGCTGCGCGATACGTCAAGAGCGTGGCCGCATCCAGCATCGTGGCCATCTGCGCGATCTTGGTTTGGGTGATCTGAAAGTCGCCCAAGCTCTGCCCAAACATCTTGCGTGAACGCGCCCAGCTGATGGACTCATGCAGCGCACGCCGCCCAAAACCCAAAGCGGCCGCCGCCACTGAGGTGCGGAACACGTCGAGCGTGGCCATGGCGACCTTGAAGCCTTGGCCTGCTTCACCAATGCGCTGGTTCGCAGCCACCTTGCAGTTGTCAAACTTGAGCGTGGCCAGCGGGTGGGGCGCGACCACATCGATGCGCTCTTCAATCGACAGTCCGTGCGTATCTGCATCGACAATGAAAGCTGTGATGCCGCGTGCGCCGGGCGCTTCGCCTGTGCGAGCGAACACCACATAAAAGTCGGCGATGCCGCCGTTGCTGATCCAGGTCTTGCGGCCGTTCAGCACATAACCGTCTGCCGTGGCCGTCGCGCTGCACTGCATGGCGGCCACGTCGGAGCCTGCATCGGGTTCGCTCAGGGCAAAGGCGCTCAAGGCCTGGCCCGACGCCACACGCGCCAGGTAGCGCTGCTTTTGATCGGCTGTGCCCATCAGGCTGATGGCGCCTGTGCCCAAGCCCTGCATGGCAAAGGCGAAGTCAGACAAGCCGTTGTGAAAAGCCAGCGTCTCGCGCAGCAGGCAGAGCTGGCGGGTGTCGATCACGTCCGACGCTGCGCCATAGGCCGTGCCCGAAACCGCGTGTTTGAGCCAGCCGCCTGCGCCCAGCAGGCGCACCAAGCGGATGCATTCGGCATCCACCGCATCTCGGCTTTCGTCGTGGTGCGCGTGGGCCAGGTGCTCGTTGCACCAAGCATCCAGCCGTACTTTGAAGTCACGATGGCTGTTGTCAAAGAAAGGCCAGTCGAGTTCTGGCGGGTGAGTGGCTGAGTGGTCTGACATAGCTCAGTCGCCTTCAAAGATGGGCGTTTGCTTGGCCACAAAGGCGTGGTACGCCCGGTGGAAGTCGTTGGTGGCCATGCAGATGGCTTGAGCTTGGGCTTCGGCCTCGATGGCTTCGTCCACGCCCATGTTCCATTCTTGTTGCAGCATCTTTTTGGTGATGCCGTTCGCAAAGGTGGGGCCTGCCACCAATTGGGCGGCCATGGCTTGCGCTTCGCTCAGCACCTCGTCTGCGCCGCACACCCGGTTGTAAAAACCCCAACGCTCAGCCTCCAGTGCGCCCAGACCGCGCCCGGTGAACAGCAGCTCGCTCGCACGGCCTTGACCAATGATGCGCGGCAACAAAGCGCAAGCGCCCATGTCGCAACCGGCCAGGCCGACCTTGTTGAACAAGAAATAGGTTTTGCTGCGCTCGGTGCCGTAGCGCAGGTCAGACGCCATGGCCAAGATGGCGCCTGCACCGGCGCACACGCCGTCGATCGCCGCGATGATGGGTTGTGGGCAGGCGCGCATGGCCTTGACCAAGTCACCTGTCATGCGGGTGAAGGCCAATAGGCCGGGCATGTCGAGTTGGGTGAGTGGACCAATGATTTCGTGCACGTCGCCGCCTGAGCAGAAGTTGCCGCCCTCGCCCGTGATGACCACCGCATGGATATCGGGCGCGTAGGGCAAGGCGCGGAAAAAGTCACGCAGCTCTGCGTACGAATCAAACGACAGCGGGTTTTTGCGCTCGGGGCGGTTCTGGCTGACTGTGGCCACACCGTCTTTGACGGACAGCAGAAAATGCTCGGGCTGGTAGAGCGCCATCGGTTGGTTGTGGCGAGGCAGTTGGTGAGGCTGACCGGGCAGGTAGCGTTGACTCATGTCTTCTCCTTCGGTTGTGTGGGGGGACCGGACTTCAAGGTGCCCAGCAGTTGGTGCAGTTGTGTTTGTTCTTGGTCGGCCAGCGGCGACAGCAGCTCGACCACCCAGCCCTCGTGGGCAAGGGCCATGGCGGCAAACGCTTCGCGCCCGGCGCTGGTCAAACTGACGGTGAAAGAACGCCGGTCGCCGACTTGTGTTTGGCGCAGCACCAGTTGTTCTTTTTCAAGCTGATCGACTATTGCTGTGACATTGCCACCCGTGACCATCATTCGGCGCGACAGCTCGCTCATTGACAGACCTTGCGGCTCGCGTTCAAGCTGGGCCATCAGGTCAAAACGCGGCAGCGTGATGTCAAACTGCTCTCGCAAGCGTTGGCGGATGGTGTCTTCGATGCGGGTGGTGCATGACAGCAAGCGCAACCACAGGCGCAGCGAGGCGTGGTGGTCGGCGTGGGCGCGCACCTCCATGTCGGTGTGATGCTTATTCATCCTGCCAGCTCTCCACCGTCGATGGCAATCGCCTGCCCGTTGATCGCGTCGCTGCCCGCCGCGCACAGCCACAGCACGGTTTGTGCCACTTCTTGCGGCTGCACCAAGCGCTGTTGCGGGTTGTTGGCTGCCAGGGCTTGCCGTGCCTCGGCCTCGCTCTTGCCGGTTTTGCCCACGATGTTTTGCACCGCTTCGCGCACGATGTCGGTCTCGGTGTAGCCGGGGCAAATGGCGTTCACGGTGACATTTTTGCGCGCTAACTCGAGCGCCAGTGCCTTGG
This sequence comes from Limnohabitans sp. Bal53, assembly GCF_003063355.1. Taxonomy (GTDB): domain Bacteria; phylum Pseudomonadota; class Gammaproteobacteria; order Burkholderiales; family Burkholderiaceae_C; genus Limnohabitans_A. Next base: position 994,239 of record NZ_NESH01000001.1, read on the forward strand.
TCAGGCCCACCACGCCGTGCTTGGCGGCCACATAAGCGCTCACATATGCGTAGCCTTTGAGCCCCGCTGTGCTGGCGATGTTGACGATGCGGCCTGGGGTACCAGTCTTTGCTGCTTCGAGCATGGCCGGTAGCACCGCCTGAATGCAATGGTAGGTACCCGTGAGGTTGACGTTGAGCATCTGCTGCCACAGCGCAGCATCGGTCTTGGCAAAGGGCTGGCTGCTCGCCTGGCCTGCGTTGTTGACCAAGATGTTGACGGGGCCAAAGCGGGCCTGAGCCTGCTGCACTGCTGCTTGCACGGCTTGCTCATCGCCCACATCCATGGGCGCGATCAGCACGGCCACATCGGGCACTTGCGCACGCAGGGCTTCGGCCTGATCTTGCAGTTTGTCTTGTGAACGGCCACACAGGGTCAAACGGCAACCTGCTTGCGCGAACTGCAGTGCGATGGCTGCGCCAATGCCTGTGCCCGCACCTGTGATGAGGGCATGACGATTGCTCAGCATGTTTTCCCACCTTTGTATGCCGCCCCTTCAACGCGATGGATCCCCGAGCGCGACCTGGGCTTCGCTCCTTCACTTGGATGCAACATCTCAATCCCCCTTTGTCGCAGCCTGCTGGGCACGCTCGCGGGCAAAACCTGCTTCGAGCTGCGGCTTGCCCGACACGTAAGCACGCGGCCAAGCGATGTCTTTGAAGCCGATGCGCGCGGCTTCGGTCAGCGTCCAGGCCGGGTTGGCCAAGTGTGGCCGAGCCACAGCGCACAGGTCAGCGCGGCCTGCGGCCAAGATGCTGTTGACGTGGTCGGCCTCACTGATGGCGCCCACTGCAATGGTGGCGATCCCCGCTACCTGACGGATGCGGTCGGCAAACGGGGTCTGGTACATGCGGCCGTAAGTGGGTTTTTGCTGTGCACTGACCTGGCCCGATGAGCAGTCGATCATGTCGGCGCCAGCGCCCTTGAAGGCACGGGCGATCTCCACCGCGTCAGTAGGCGTGATGCCCCCCTCAACCCAGTCGTGTGCCGAGATGCGCACCGACATGGGCAAGCCCTTGGGCCAAGCGGCACGCACCGCAGCAAATACCTCGAGCGGGTAACGCAAGCGATTGCTGAGTGAGCCGCCGTATTCGTCTGTGCGCTGGTTGGTGAGCGGGCTGATGAAGCTCGACAGCAAGTAGCCGTGGGCGCAGTGCAACTCCAACCAGTCAAATCCTGCTTGGGCCGCGCGCTGGGTGCTGGCCACGAATTCCGAGGTCACGCGATCCATGTCTTCACGCGTCATGGCCCGAGGCACATCGCCGTGGGGTAAATAGGGGATGGCTGAGGCCGCTATCAACGGCCAGTTGCCTTCTGCGTCGTCAGCGGGTACAGGCTGGTCCATGCCTTCGCCTTGCCAAGGGCGGCAGGTTGAGCCTTTGGGCCCGGCGTGACCGATCTGCAGACCGATCTTGGCGTCCGTCTTGGCATGAACCCACTCCACAATTTTTGCAAAGTCAGTGGTCTGTACGTCATTCCACAGCCCAGGGCAGCCATGCGTGATGCGGCCATCGGCGCTCGGCGCTGTCATCTCGACCATCACCAACCCTGCGCCGCCCATGGCGCGTGCGCCCAAGTGCACCAGATGGTCCTCACCCGCACGACCGTCCACCGCCATGTATTGCGCCATCGGTGACACCACCACACGGTTTTTGAGCGTGACCGAGCGCTGTGTATACGGGGTGAACATGGGGGGGCGAATACCCGGATTTGCTGTGCGGCCAGCGAACCACGCCTCGTAACCTTCCAGCCAGGATTTATCACGCAGACGCAAATTCTCGTGGCTGATGCGCTGGCTGCGGGTCAACATGGAGTACATGAACTGCTCTGGTTCAAGTTGGTCACAGTAACGCTCGCCACACACCTCAAACCACTCCATCGCGTTCCAAGCGGCGTTTTGTAAGCGGATCACATCTATCTCACGCACGGCTTGGTATTGTTTCAGCACCTCGGGTATCCGGTCGGCAGTGTCGCCCAGCGCCTTAAACTGGCGAACCAATTCAATGGCGTCTTCAAGCGCAAGCTTGGTGCCCGAGCCAATCGCAAAGTGGGCGGTGTGCACAGCGTCGCCCATCAACACCACATGGCTGTGTCCGTTGAAGTGAGACCAGTTGGCGCATTTGACACGTTGAAAATTGAGCCATGCGGAGCCACGCAGGTGACGTGCATTGGTCATCAGTTTCTCGCCTAGAAGATTCTTGGCAAAAAGCTTTTCACAGAAAGCGATCGACGCGTCTTGATCTGCTTTGTCCAGTCCGTGCGCCAGCCACACATGCTCGGGGCACTCAACGATGAAAGTTGAAGTTTGGCTATCGAATTTATAGACGTGCGCCTGAAACCAACCATGTTCGGTTTTTTCAAACAAAAAAGTGAAAGCGTCGTATTGACGGTTGGTCCCCAGCCAGATGAAGCGATTGGGTCGTGTGACGATGTCTGGCTTGAAGATTTCAGGTGTTCGGCTTCGCACTCGTGAGTTAACACCATCACTGGCAATGATGAGGTCGGCATCGGGAAAGTCCAAATCCGAGTTCACGTCTTGCTCGAACAGGAGTTTGACACCCACCTGCTCGCAACGGTCTTGCAAGATGTTGAGCAACTTCTTGCGTCCAATGCCCACAAAGCCGTGACCACCTGAGCGAATCACACGGCTTTTGAAATGCAGCTCGATGTCATCCCAATGATTAAAGGCTTGCTCGACCTCAGCAGCAGTTTCGATGTCCCACTGGCGCATGTTCTCCAAGGTTTGGTCAGAAAACACCACACCCCAACCAAAGGTGTCGTAGGGCTTGTTGCGCTCAACCACAGTGATGTCGTGCTGTGGGTTGAGCTTTTTCATCAGCAACGCAAAGTACAACCCCGAAGGTCCACCACCAATACAGACGATTTTCATGCTCATTCTCTTTGCTAAAGACCCATCAAGCCGTTGATTAAGGCCTATATATTTCAAACCTCAAGTATTAAGGCGAAAAAAGAGACGGTCAATCAGGGAGTAACCCGTAGCATACGAAAGAGAAAAGGAGGTGGAATTGGTGCGGAAATCGAACGCACAAAGCAAAACGCCCCACCGAACGGTGAGGCGTTTTGGGCTGTTAGAAGCCTGACGATGTCCTACTTTCACACGGGAACCCGCACTATCATCGGCGCTAAGTCGTTTCACTGTCCTGTTCGAGATGGGAAGGAGTGGGACCAACTTGCTATGGTCATCAGGCATAACTTGTTGTCATCTTGATCAAATCAAGACAACGAATTCATAGAGTTTCGAATCAGATTTCGGCTTTTCAGCCATTTTTGAATGCGTCAACTTGGCATAACTTCCTCGACCAATGCACACCTTTCGATGTGTGATCAAAGTTATAGGGTCAAGCCGCACGAGCAATTAGTATCGGTTAGCTTAACGCATTACTGCGCTTCCACACCCGACCTATCAACGTCCTGGTCTTGAACGACTCTTTAGGGGGCTCAAGGCCCCGGCAGATCTCATCTTGAAACGAGTTTCCCGCTTAGATGCTTTCAGCGGTTATCTCTTCCACACTTAGCTACTCGGCAATGCCACTGGCGTGACAACCGATACACCAGAGGTGTGTCCACTCCGGTCCTCTCGTACTAGGAGCAGGCTTCCTCAAATCTGCAGCGCCCACGGAAGATAGGGACCAAACTGTCTCACGACGTTTTAAACCCAGCTCACGTACCTCTTTAAATGGCGAACAGCCATACCCTTGGGACCGGCTACAGCCCCAGGATGAGATGAGCCGACATCGAGGTGCCAAACACCGCCGTCGATATGAACTCTTGGGCGGTATCAGCCTGTTATCCCCAGAGTACCTTTTATCCGTTGAGCGATGGCCCTTCCATACAGAACCACCGGATCACTATGTCCTACTTTCGTATCTGCTCGACTTGTCAGTCTCGCAGTTAAGCACGCTTATGCCATTGCACTATTATCACGATGTCCGACCGTAACTAGCGTACCTTCGAACTCCTCCGTTACGCTTTGGGAGGAGACCGCCCCAGTCAAACTGCCTACCATGCACTGTCCCCGATCCAGATAATGGACCTAGGTTAGAACCTCAAACACACCAGGGTGGTATTTCAACGTCGGCTCCATGAGAACTAGCGTCCTCACTTCAAAGCCTCCCACCTATCCTACACAGATCTGTTCAAAGTCCAATACAAAGCTACAGTAAAGGTTCATGGGGTCTTTCCGTCTTTCCGCGGGGAGATTGCATCATCACAAACATTTCAACTTCGCTGAGTCTCAGGAGGAGACAGTGTGGCCATCGTTACGCCATTCGTGCAGGTCGGAACTTACCCGACAAGGAATTTCGCTACCTTAGGACCGTTATAGTTACGGCCGCCGTTTACTGGGACTTCAATCAAGAGCTTGCACCCCATCATTTAATCTTCCAGCACCGGGCAGGCGTCACACCCTATACGTCCACTTTCGTGTTTGCAGAGTGCTGTGTTTTTATTAAACAGTCGCAGCCACCGATTTTTTGCAACCCCGTTGGGCTCCCTCTGTTCGAGTTCACCTACTTGGGGCATACCTTCTCCCGAAGTTACGGTATCAATTTGCCGAGTTCCTTCTCCTGAGTTCTCTCAAGCGCCTTAGAATACTCATCTCGCGCACCAGTGTCGGTTTGCGGTACGGTCAATGACAAGCTGAAGCTTAGTGGCTTTTCCTGGAAGCAGGGTATCACTCACTTCAGGTGCAAGCACCCTCGTTATCACCCCTCATCTAAGCCCGGCGGATTTGCCTACCGAGCACGACTACAGGCTTGAACCAACATATCCAACAGTTGGCTGAGCTAACCTTCTCCGTCCCCACATCGCACTTGTCATCGGTACAGGAATATTGACCTGTTTCCCATCAGCTACGCATCTCTGCCTCGCCTTAGGGGCCGACTCACTCTACGCCGATGAACGTTGCGTAGAAAACCTTGCGCTTACGGCGAGGGGGCTTTTCACCCCCTTTAACGCTACTCATGTCAGCATTCGCACTTCTGATACCTCCAGCAGGGTTTACACCACCACCTTCACAGGCCTACAGAACGCTCTCCTACCACTTGCAATAAATTGCAAATCCGCAGCTTCGGTAACTGGCTTAGCCCCGTTACATCTTCCGCGCAGGACGACTCGATCAGTGAGCTATTACGCTTTCTTTAAATGATGGCTGCTTCTAAGCCAACATCCTGACTGTTTTAGCCTTCCCACTTCGTTTCCCACTTAGCCAATTTTAGGGACCTTAGCTGGCGGTCTGGGTTGTTTCCCTCTTGAGTCCGGACGTTAGCACCCGGTGCTCTGTCTCCCAAGCTGTACTCATCGGTATTCGGAGTTTGCCTTGGTTTGGTAAGTCGCCATGACCCCCTAGCCAAAACAGTGCTCTACCCCCGATGGTAATACTTGAGGCACTACCTAAATAGTTTTCGGAGAGAACCAGCTATTTCCAAGTTTGTTTAGCCTTTCACCCCTATCCACAGGTCATCCGCTAATTTTGCAACATTAGTCGGTTCGGACCTCCAGTACCTGTTACGGCACCTTCATCCTGCCCATGGATAGATCACTTGGTTTCGGGTCTACACCCAGCGACTGATCGCCCTATTCGGACTCGATTTCTCTACGGCTTCCCTATTCGGTTAACCTTGCCACTGAATGTAAGTCGCTGACCCATTATACAAAAGGTACGCAGTCACCCCTTTCGAGGCTCCTACTTTTTGTAAGCATGCGGTTTCAGGATCTATTTCACTCCCCTCCCGGGGTTCTTTTCGCCTTTCCCTCACGGTACTTGTTCACTATCGGTCAATGATGAGTATTTAGCCTTGGAGGATGGTCCCCCCATATTCAGACAGGATTTCTCGTGTCCCGCCCTACTTGTCGTTAGCTCAGTACCACACATCTGTTTTCGCATACGGGGCTATCACCCACTATGGCCGGCCTTTCCATGCCGCTTTGCTAACAGTTGCGCTATCACTAACAGGCTCTTCCGATTTCGCTCGCCACTACTTTCGGAATCTCGGTTGATGTCTTTTCCTCGAGCTACTGAGATGTTTCAGTTCACCCGGTTCGCCTCGCATGACTATGTATTCATCATGCGATACCCCTAAGGGTGGGTTTCCCCATTCAGAAATCTCCGGATCAAAGCTTATTTGCCAGCTCCCCGAAGCTTATCGCAGGCTTTCACGTCTTTCGTCGCCTATCATTGCCAAGGCATCCACCACATGCTCTTATTCACTTGACCCTATAACTTTGAACTCTCTTGCGAGACTCCATCGTTGTTTTCAAGGAATGTCTGTCAGGTCTTTCACCTGACGCGTTATGCCGTAATATGAATAATTCCTCAACACAGGATGTTTCCATCCAATATCAAAAGAACAATTCGTCATTACTTGAATTTCAAACGTCGTTTGAATATTCGTTTTGACGCAATCAAAAAATTGTCACCAGGGGCACGGTCCGCACTAAACCTTTACGAATGTGCGGTTTCCCCTGGCAACTCTGATTCGACTCTATGAATTTTTAAAGAACAGCCGTGTGTCTTGCGACACTTGTTAATCGATCAATATCAATCAACACAAAAGCAGCCTCTGCAATCTCTTGCCAAGCAACTTTTGTTTTGAATGAAGATTTATCCAGGCCCTTGCAGGACCCGCTCAACATTTCGATAAGTGATGGTGGAGGATGACGGGATCGAACCGACGACCCCCTGCTTGCAAAGCAGGTGCTCTCCCAGCTGAGCTAATCCCCCGTTATCTTGTCCGGAGCACACAAGTAGCGCTCACTCTTCAGAAGGATTGGTGGGTCTGGTTGGTCTCGAACCAACGACCCCTGCGTTATCAACACAGTGCTCTAACCAACTGAGCTACAGACCCAAGCCGGTCACCAATGACTTGGGCTTACGCCTCAGCCGTCAGCGACAACCTTCCAACAACCGATAAGTGTGAGCGTTCAATTTAGATTGCAGTTTCCAGAAAGGAGGTGATCCAGCCGCACCTTCCGATACGGCTACCTTGTTACGACTTCACCCCAGTCACGAACCCCGCCGTGGTAATCGCCCTCCTTGCGGTTAGGCTAACTACTTCTGGCGAGACCCGCTCCCATGGTGTGACGGGCGGTGTGTACAAGACCCGGGAACGTATTCACCGTGACATTCTGATCCACGATTACTAGCGATTCCGACTTCACGCAGTCGAGTTGCAGACTGCGATCCGGACTACGACTGGTTTTATGGGATTAGCTCCCCCTCGCGGGTTGGCAACCCTTTGTACCAGCCATTGTATGACGTGTGTAGCCCCACCTATAAGGGCCATGAGGACTTGACGTCATCCCCACCTTCCTCCGGTTTGTCACCGGCAGTCTCATTAGAGTGCCCAACTGAATGTAGCAACTAATGACAAGGGTTGCGCTCGTTGCGGGACTTAACCCAACATCTCACGACACGAGCTGACGACAGCCATGCAGCACCTGTGTTACGGCTCTCTTTCGAGCACGAAGCTATCTCTAGCGACTTCCGTACATGTCAAAGGTGGGTAAGGTTTTTCGCGTTGCATCGAATTAAACCACATCATCCACCGCTTGTGCGGGTCCCCGTCAATTCCTTTGAGTTTCAACCTTGCGGCCGTACTCCCCAGGCGGTCAACTTCACGCGTTAGCTTCGTTACTGAGTCAGTGAAGACCCAACAACCAGTTGACATCGTTTAGGGCGTGGACTACCAGGGTATCTAATCCTGTTTGCTCCCCACGCTTTCGTGCATGAGCGTCAGTACAGGTCCAGGGGATTGCCTTCGCCATCGGTGTTCCTCCGCATATCTACGCATTTCACTGCTACACGCGGAATTCCATCCCCCTCTACCGTACTCTAGCTATGCAGTCACAAAGGCAGTTCCCAGGTTGAGCCCGGGGATTTCACCTCTGTCTTACATAACCGCCTGCGCACGCTTTACGCCCAGTAATTCCGATTAACGCTTGCACCCTACGTATTACCGCGGCTGCTGGCACGTAGTTAGCCGGTGCTTATTCTTACGGTACCGTCATGAGCCCCCCGTATTAAGAGAGACCTTTTCGTTCCGTACAAAAGCAGTTTACAACCCGAGGGCCTTCATCCTGCACGCGGAATGGCTGGATCAGACTTGCGTCCATTGTCCAAAATTCCCCACTGCTGCCTCCCGTAGGAGTCTGGACCGTGTCTCAGTTCCAGTGTGGCTGGTCGTCCTCTCAGACCAGCTACAGATCGTTGGCTTGGTGAGCCTTTACCCCACCAACTACCTAATCTGATATCGGCCGCTCCAATCGCGCGAGGTCTTGCGATCCCCCGCTTTCATCCTTAGATCGTATGCGGTATTAGCGTAACTTTCGCTACGTTATCCCCCACGACTGGGCACGTTCCGATATATTACTCACCCGTTCGCCACTCTCAAGGGGTTGCCCCCTCTACCGTTCGACTTGCATGTGTAAAGCATTCCGCCAGCGTTCAATCTGAGCCAGGATCAAACTCTATAGTTCGATCTTGATTTTTTTCGCTCTCTCGAGCAACTCATAAATTGGAATCGACGCGAACATCATCTCTGATATCCACATCTTTTTTACTTCATGAGCGTTTGTTAGCTAATTAAAGCTAAGTTCCGAAGAACTTGGCAATCACCATCAAACGCCCACGCTTATCGGCTGTATATTTTTAAAGAACCCAAGCAGCTTAGAGCCACTTCGTTTGCTTCGCTGCGATCAGCGAAGCCTTCCATTGTATCACGCTTTTGCGCTTTCTTTAAAAGATTTTTATGTCTTCTAAAGAAAACGCCCCACCGAACGGTGGGGCGTTTTGGGCTGTTAGAAGCCTGACGATGTCCTACTTTCACACGGGAACCCGCACTATCATCGGCGCTAAGTCGTTTCACTGTCCTGTTCGAGATGGGAAGGAGTGGGACCAACTTGCTATGGTCATCAGGCATAACTTGTTGTCATCTTGATCAAATCAAGACAACGAATTCATAGAGTTTCGAATCAGATTTCGGCTTTTCAGCCATTTTTGAATGCGTCAACTTGGCATAACTTCCTCGACCAATGCACACCTTTCGATGTGTGATCAAAGTTATAGGGTCAAGCCGCACGAGCAATTAGTATCGGTTAGCTTAACGCATTACTGCGCTTCCACACCCGACCTATCAACGTCCTGGTCTTGAACGACTCTTTAGGGGGCTCAAGGCCCCGGCAGATCTCATCTTGAAACGAGTTTCCCGCTTAGATGCTTTCAGCGGTTATCTCTTCCACACTTAGCTACTCGGCAATGCCACTGGCGTGACAACCGATACACCAGAGGTGTGTCCACTCCGGTCCTCTCGTACTAGGAGCAGGCTTCCTCAAATCTGCAGCGCCCACGGAAGATAGGGACCAAACTGTCTCACGACGTTTTAAACCCAGCTCACGTACCTCTTTAAATGGCGAACAGCCATACCCTTGGGACCGGCTACAGCCCCAGGATGAGATGAGCCGACATCGAGGTGCCAAACACCGCCGTCGATATGAACTCTTGGGCGGTATCAGCCTGTTATCCCCAGAGTACCTTTTATCCGTTGAGCGATGGCCCTTCCATACAGAACCACCGGATCACTATGTCCTACTTTCGTATCTGCTCGACTTGTCAGTCTCGCAGTTAAGCACGCTTATGCCATTGCACTATTATCACGATGTCCGACCGTAACTAGCGTACCTTCGAACTCCTCCGTTACGCTTTGGGAGGAGACCGCCCCAGTCAAACTGCCTACCATGCACTGTCCCCGATCCAGATAATGGACCTAGGTTAGAACCTCAAACACACCAGGGTGGTATTTCAACGTCGGCTCCATGAGAACTAGCGTCCTCACTTCAAAGCCTCCCACCTATCCTACACAGATCTGTTCAAAGTCCAATACAAAGCTACAGTAAAGGTTCATGGGGTCTTTCCGTCTTTCCGCGGGGAGATTGCATCATCACAAACATTTCAACTTCGCTGAGTCTCAGGAGGAGACAGTGTGGCCATCGTTACGCCATTCGTGCAGGTCGGAACTTACCCGACAAGGAATTTCGCTACCTTAGGACCGTTATAGTTACGGCCGCCGTTTACTGGGACTTCAATCAAGAGCTTGCACCCCATCATTTAATCTTCCAGCACCGGGCAGGCGTCACACCCTATACGTCCACTTTCGTGTTTGCAGAGTGCTGTGTTTTTATTAAACAGTCGCAGCCACCGATTTTTTGCAACCCCGTTGGGCTCCCTCTGTTCGAGTTCACCTACTTGGGGCATACCTTCTCCCGAAGTTACGGTATCAATTTGCCGAGTTCCTTCTCCTGAGTTCTCTCAAGCGCCTTAGAATACTCATCTCGCGCACCAGTGTCGGTTTGCGGTACGGTCAATGACAAGCTGAAGCTTAGTGGCTTTTCCTGGAAGCAGGGTATCACTCACTTCAGGTGCAAGCACCCTCGTTATCACCCCTCATCTAAGCCCGGCGGATTTGCCTACCGAGCACGACTACAGGCTTGAACCAACATATCCAACAGTTGGCTGAGCTAACCTTCTCCGTCCCCACATCGCACTTGTCATCGGTACAGGAATATTGACCTGTTTCCCATCAGCTACGCATCTCTGCCTCGCCTTAGGGGCCGACTCACTCTACGCCGATGAACGTTGCGTAGAAAACCTTGCGCTTACGGCGAGGGGGCTTTTCACCCCCTTTAACGCTACTCATGTCAGCATTCGCACTTCTGATACCTCCAGCAGGGTTTACACCACCACCTTCACAGGCCTACAGAACGCTCTCCTACCACTTGCAATAAATTGCAAATCCGCAGCTTCGGTAACTGGCTTAGCCCCGTTACATCTTCCGCGCAGGACGACTCGATCAGTGAGCTATTACGCTTTCTTTAAATGATGGCTGCTTCTAAGCCAACATCCTGACTGTTTTAGCCTTCCCACTTCGTTTCCCACTTAGCCAATTTTAGGGACCTTAGCTGGCGGTCTGGGTTGTTTCCCTCTTGAGTCCGGACGTTAGCACCCGGTGCTCTGTCTCCCAAGCTGTACTCATCGGTATTCGGAGTTTGCCTTGGTTTGGTAAGTCGCCATGACCCCCTAGCCAAAACAGTGCTCTACCCCCGATGGTAATACTTGAGGCACTACCTAAATAGTTTTCGGAGAGAACCAGCTATTTCCAAGTTTGTTTAGCCTTTCACCCCTATCCACAGGTCATCCGCTAATTTTGCAACATTAGTCGGTTCGGACCTCCAGTACCTGTTACGGCACCTTCATCCTGCCCATGGATAGATCACTTGGTTTCGGGTCTACACCCAGCGACTGATCGCCCTATTCGGACTCGATTTCTCTACGGCTTCCCTATTCGGTTAACCTTGCCACTGAATGTAAGTCGCTGACCCATTATACAAAAGGTACGCAGTCACCCCTTTCGAGGCTCCTACTTTTTGTAAGCATGCGGTTTCAGGATCTATTTCACTCCCCTCCCGGGGTTCTTTTCGCCTTTCCCTCACGGTACTTGTTCACTATCGGTCAATGATGAGTATTTAGCCTTGGAGGATGGTCCCCCCATATTCAGACAGGATTTCTCGTGTCCCGCCCTACTTGTCGTTAGCTCAGTACCACACATCTGTTTTCGCATACGGGGCTATCACCCACTATGGCCGGCCTTTCCATGCCGCTTTGCTAACAGTTGCGCTATCACTAACAGGCTCTTCCGATTTCGCTCGCCACTACTTTCGGAATCTCGGTTGATGTCTTTTCCTCGAGCTACTGAGATGTTTCAGTTCACCCGGTTCGCCTCGCATGACTATGTATTCATCATGCGATACCCCTAAGGGTGGGTTTCCCCATTCAGAAATCTCCGGATCAAAGCTTATTTGCCAGCTCCCCGAAGCTTATCGCAGGCTTTCACGTCTTTCGTCGCCTATCATTGCCAAGGCATCCACCACATGCTCTTATTCACTTGACCCTATAACTTTGAACTCTCTTGCGAGACTCCATCGTTGTTTTCAAGGAATGTCTGTCAGGTCTTTCACCTGACGCGTTATGCCGTAATATGAATAATTCCTCAACACAGGATGTTTCCATCCAATATCAAAAGAACAATTCGTCATTACTTGAATTTCAAACGTCGTTTGAATATTCGTTTTGACGCAATCAAAAAATTGTCACCAGGGGCACGGTCCGCACTAAACCTTTACGAATGTGCGGTTTCCCCTGGCAACTCTGATTCGACTCTATGAATTTTTAAAGAACAGCCGTGTGTCTTGCGACACTTGTTAATCGATCAATATCAATCAACACAAAAGCAGCCTCTGCAATCTCTTGCCAAGCAACTTTTGTTTTGAATGAAGATTTATCCAGGCCCTTGCAGGACCCGCTCAACATTTCGATAAGTGATGGTGGAGGATGACGGGATCGAACCGACGACCCCCTGCTTGCAAAGCAGGTGCTCTCCCAGCTGAGCTAATCCCCCGTTATCTTGTCCGGAGCACACAAGTAGCGCTCACTCTTCAGAAGGATTGGTGGGTCTGGTTGGTCTCGAACCAACGACCCCTGCGTTATCAACACAGTGCTCTAACCAACTGAGCTACAGACCCAAGCCGGTCACCAATGACTTGGGCTTACGCCTCAGCCGTCAGCGACAACCTTCCAACAACCGATAAGTGTGAGCGTTCAATTTAGATTGCAGTTTCCAGAAAGGAGGTGATCCAGCCGCACCTTCCGATACGGCTACCTTGTTACGACTTCACCCCAGTCACGAACCCCGCCGTGGTAATCGCCCTCCTTGCGGTTAGGCTAACTACTTCTGGCGAGACCCGCTCCCATGGTGTGACGGGCGGTGTGTACAAGACCCGGGAACGTATTCACCGTGACATTCTGATCCACGATTACTAGCGATTCCGACTTCACGCAGTCGAGTTGCAGACTGCGATCCGGACTACGACTGGTTTTATGGGATTAGCTCCCCCTCGCGGGTTGGCAACCCTTTGTACCAGCCATTGTATGACGTGTGTAGCCCCACCTATAAGGGCCATGAGGACTTGACGTCATCCCCACCTTCCTCCGGTTTGTCACCGGCAGTCTCATTAGAGTGCCCAACTGAATGTAGCAACTAATGACAAGGGTTGCGCTCGTTGCGGGACTTAACCCAACATCTCACGACACGAGCTGACGACAGCCATGCAGCACCTGTGTTACGGCTCTCTTTCGAGCACGAAGCTATCTCTAGCGACTTCCGTACATGTCAAAGGTGGGTAAGGTTTTTCGCGTTGCATCGAATTAAACCACATCATCCACCGCTTGTGCGGGTCCCCGTCAATTCCTTTGAGTTTCAACCTTGCGGCCGTACTCCCCAGGCGGTCAACTTCACGCGTTAGCTTCGTTACTGAGTCAGTGAAGACCCAACAACCAGTTGACATCGTTTAGGGCGTGGACTACCAGGGTATCTAATCCTGTTTGCTCCCCACGCTTTCGTGCATGAGCGTCAGTACAGGTCCAGGGGATTGCCTTCGCCATCGGTGTTCCTCCGCATATCTACGCATTTCACTGCTACACGCGGAATTCCATCCCCCTCTACCGTACTCTAGCTATGCAGTCACAAAGGCAGTTCCCAGGTTGAGCCCGGGGATTTCACCTCTGTCTTACATAACCGCCTGCGCACGCTTTACGCCCAGTAATTCCGATTAACGCTTGCACCCTACGTATTACCGCGGCTGCTGGCACGTAGTTAGCCGGTGCTTATTCTTACGGTACCGTCATGAGCCCCCCGTATTAAGAGAGACCTTTTCGTTCCGTACAAAAGCAGTTTACAACCCGAGGGCCTTCATCCTGCACGCGGAATGGCTGGATCAGACTTGCGTCCATTGTCCAAAATTCCCCACTGCTGCCTCCCGTAGGAGTCTGGACCGTGTCTCAGTTCCAGTGTGGCTGGTCGTCCTCTCAGACCAGCTACAGATCGTTGGCTTGGTGAGCCTTTACCCCACCAACTACCTAATCTGATATCGGCCGCTCCAATCGCGCGAGGTCTTGCGATCCCCCGCTTTCATCCTTAGATCGTATGCGGTATTAGCGTAACTTTCGCTACGTTATCCCCCACGACTGGGCACGTTCCGATATATTACTCACCCGTTCGCCACTCTCAAGGGGTTGCCCCCTCTACCGTTCGACTTGCATGTGTAAAGCATTCCGCCAGCGTTCAATCTGAGCCAGGATCAAACTCTATAGTTCGATCTTGATTTTTTTCGCTCTCTCGAGCAACTCATAAATTGGAATCGACGCGAACATCATCTCTGATATCCACATCTTTTTTACTTCATGAGCGTTTGTTAGCTAATTAAAGCTAAGTTCCGAAGAACTTGGCAATCACCATCAAACGCCCACGCTTATCGGCTGTATATTTTTAAAGAACCCAAGCAGCTTAGAGCTACTTCGTTTGCTTCGCTGCGATCAGCGAAGCCTTGAATTATGACACAGTTTTTAACTCTGCGTCAAGTTTTTGAAAATTTTCTTGATCAACAAGATCATTTCGCCAACTTCACCGCTGCACTTGCTTGGCTTCTTTCGAAAACTCACTTCACTGCAGCGAAGCCCTCGATTATTGCATAGATTTTTCGTCCTTGGTGGGTTTTTTGTATTCGTTGAGCATTTTTTGCTGATCCCACCCGGATAATGGGCCTATGGCTTTACTCACTCTATTAAACGCTTCTCTGGCTTTTGGCCATGTTGCACTCCTCGATCACGCGGACTTCTCCCTGGAGACATCCGAGCGCATTGGCTTGATCGGTCGTAACGGCACAGGCAAATCGTCTCTGCTCAAAATTTTGGCTGGGATGGAACGCCCAGATGACGGCGCGCTGCACATACAACAAGGCGTTCGCATCGCCTACGTAGCGCAAGAGCCCGTGTTGATCCCAGAGCACACCATTTTTGAGTCGGTTCGTGAAGGTCTGGCCGAAGTGGTGCAGTGGATCGACGACTACACCCACAGCCGTGGAGATCTGGACACCCTGCAAGGGCTGATCGAGTCGCGCGACGGCTGGGGTTGGGAGCAACGCTTGGAGGAAACCCTTCAACGCCTGAAGCTGGACCCGAACGCCATCGTGCAATCGCTGTCTGGCGGTATGCGCAAACGGGTGGCCTTGGCCCAGGCTTTGGTGACCCGCCCTGATGTCCTCTTATTAGATGAACCCACCAACCACTTGGACCTGAACGCTATCACCTGGCTGGAGGACCTGCTGATTGACTTTAAAGGCAGCGTGATCGCCATCACGCACGACCGGGCGTTTCTGGACCGCATCGCCACGCGCATTGTCGAATTGGATCGAGGCAAACTGCGCCCTTATCCAGGCAACTATGCCGCTTACCAGGTTCAAAAGGAAGAGCAGCTCGCACAAGAAGCCGTGATTCAGGCCAAAGCCGACAAGCTGCTCGCCCAAGAGGAGGTGTGGATTCGCAAAGGTGTGGAAGCGCGTCGCACCCGCAGCCAAAGCCGCATCACGCGCCTGCAAAACCTGCGCAGTGAACGCGCCGCTCGCCGTGAAAAGGTCGGCAACGTGAAAATGGAAGTTGCCTCGGGCGTGCCCAGCGGCAAGCTGGTGGCCGAGTTGACCGATGTGAGCAAGAGCTTCACCCAGCCGGACGGGTCGGTGCGCACCATCATCCAGAAGTTCACCGGCACCTTGCTGCGCGGCGACAAGATCGGCCTGCTGGGGCCCAACGGCGCGGGAAAGACCACCCTGCTCAAACTGATTCTGGGCGAACTCGAAGCCGACAGCGGCGAAGTGCGTCGCGGCACCAAGATGGAAGTGGCCTACTTTGACCAGATGCGCGACGCGCTGGATCTGGACGCGACGCTGGAAGACTTCATCAGCCCCGGCAGCGAATGGATCGAAATTGGCAACAAGCGCCAACACGTCAAAAGCTACCTGGGCGACTTTTTGTTCTCGCCCGCACGCGGCACCTCGCCAGTGCGCTCCCTGTCAGGGGGCGAGCGCAACCGCTTGCTGCTGGCGCGTTTGTTTGCCCGCCCCGCCA
Organism: Limnohabitans sp. Bal53; assembly: GCF_003063355.1. Lineage (GTDB taxonomy): Bacteria > Pseudomonadota > Gammaproteobacteria > Burkholderiales > Burkholderiaceae_C > Limnohabitans_A. Next base: position 1,010,308 of record NZ_NESH01000001.1, read on the forward strand.
ACGTGCTGGTACTGGACGAACCCACCAACGACCTCGACATCGAAACCCTGGAGTTGCTTGAAGAGTTGCTGCAGACTTACGAAGGCACCGTGTTCCTGGTCAGCCACGACCGCGCCTTCATGGACAACGTGGTCACCGGCATCATCGCCTGCGAAAGCGCCCCGGACCAACCGGGCCTGTGGCGCGAATACGAAGGATCGGTACAAGACTGGCTGGTGCAATCACAACGCGCTCAGGCCATCAGGGCCCAGGCCGCTCAGCGCAGTGGCTCAACGCCAGCGGCCACGGTACCCGCTTCCACGACGGCTGCCGCACCGGCCGCTGCGGCCCGCAGCAAGCTCAGCTACAAAGAGCAACGCGAACTGACCGAGTTGCCCGCCAAAATCGAAGCGCTGGAAAAAGAGCAAGCTTCAGCCCGCGCGCAGCTGGCGGACGGCAGCATTTACCAACGCGACCCGGGCTTGGCACAAAAACTGTTCAAGCGCGATACCGAAATCGACGAAGTGTTGCTGGCGGCCATGGAACGCTGGGAAATTTTGTCGGCCCGCTGAGCGCGGCTGCGCTCACAACAGTTCGGCGCGGGTCTTGGCCAGGGCTCTCCAGAACGTCTCCTGCTGGGTGCTGGCAAAGTTCACCCGCATCAAGGAGCCTGGCCTGCGGTCGGCATGGAACAAAGATCCGGGTGCCAAGAGGTACCCGGCATCGTGCATGCGCAGCGCCAGCGCATCGGTATCCACACCCACATCCACCCAGCCAAACAGGCCCTGAGGTGGCGCTACCAATTGGCAACCGTGTGCCAGCGCCATCTTCACACTGCGGCTGCGGGCGGCGTCCAACAGTTGTGACAAACGATCGGTATGCCGGCGAATAGCCCCTTGCTCCAAGCACAGGGCCAGCGCCTTTTCAAACAGTACCGGCGTCGTCAGCGTGGACAAGAGCTTGGTGTCCAAAAATGCGTCCTTCAAATTCACCGGAGCAGCCAGATAACCCACCCGCCAGCTCGGCGCGAGAATTTTGGCGTAACCGCTGACATAAATGGTTTTTTGCAAACCATCGAGCACCGACAAGCGCACCGCATGCGACGCAGCCATGTGCCCGTAGGTGTCGTCTTCGACCACATGGAAGTTGTAACGGTGCGCCAAATTGACCAGCTGGTGCGCTAAGGGCAACGACAAGCCGTAACCTGTGGGGTTATGCAAGACCGACACGCTCACCATCATCTTGGGCGCGTGCATTTGCGCATAACGCTCCACCACCTCCAAATCGGGACCCGTTTCCAGACGCGGCACAGGTAGGATGCGCACACCCAAATTTTGCAGCCGGGCAAATTCGATGGCCCAGCCCGGCTCTTCCACCATCACGCAATCGCCAGGGCGCAACAAGGTGCGGCTGATGATGTCCAGCGCATGGGTGGCTCCCACGGTGGTGATGAGCTGGTCTGGCGCGGCGTGCAAACCCATGCTGGCCAGCTTGGACGAGAGGGATTCGCGTAAACCGGTGTCCCCTTGCGGCTCGCCATAGCGCAAGGACGACTCGCGCAAAGCCGGGTTGGCCACCACCTTGCGCAAGGCCGCCGACAAGAAGTCAGCATCCAGCCAGTCCGGAGGGAACACGCCCATGCCGGGTTGTGGCTGGGCACTCGGCTGGTGGAACATGCCCCGGATCAAGCTCGCGGCATTCACAGGCGGCGGACTGGCCACACCGCCAACGGCAGCCACAGCGGGTGGCGGCGTGCGCTGCAACCGATCGCGCACAAAAAACCCCCGATTGGGACGCGCCTCTATCCAGCCTTGTGCCACCAACCAGTCGTATGCGGCCACCACGGTGGAGGCGCTCACACCATGCATCTGCGCGCATTGCCGCACCGAAGGCAAACGCGCACCCGAAACCAGCAACTGATCGCGCATGCGCGTCACAAAGCGCTGCGCAAGCTGGTCGGTCAGAGGTTGGCTGGATTCACGGCTGAGCAATGACATGGGGAGCGTTCAGACAAAAAGTGTGCCGACAAACGGAGCAATACAGTTTTAAAATGATCTTTCAAACTGTACCGATACTGTACTCATTTCGACACTACATTCAAAGTCATGACCTCTTCAGAACTCAGCGCCCTGTTGGTGCTGGCCACCGTGAGCAGCTTCACGCCCGGGCCCAACACCACGCTATCGACCGCCATGGCCGCCAACCACGGCCTGCGCCGTGCCATGCGCTTTGTGTGCGCGGTGCCCGTTGGCTGGGGCATCTTGTTCACCCTGTGCGCCACTGGTCTGGGTGGTTTGGTGGTGGCTTTTCCGCCATTGCGCTGGGGCATCGTGACGCTGGGCACCGGTTATTTGTTGTGGCTGGCCTCGCGTTTGTGGCAAAGCGGCCGCTTGCAGCAGGCCGACAGCACCCAACTGCAGGTGGGCTTTGTACAAGGCGTGGGTCTGCAGTTCCTCAACATCAAGGCTTGGATGCTGGCGCTCGCCATCGTGGCGGGCTGGGTGGCAGGGCGCGAAGATGCCACGGCCCGCACGCTGGTGCTGCTGCCCATCATGGTGGCCTATGGTTTTTTCAGCAACCTGACCTACGCAGTGGCCGGCTCTATGCTGCGGCACTGGCTGGCGCACGGCCGCCGCTTGCTGATGTTCAACCGTTGCATGTCGGTGGCGCTGGTGGCCACAGCCTTGTGGATTCTGAACGGCTTGCGCCAAAGCGCAGCTTGATGCCCGCATGAACAACACCCCTCAACACCGCGATAACCTGGGCCTTTGGTTGGGGCTTCTGGGCATCTTTATTTTTGCGCTGACCTTGCCCATGACCCGTCTGGCCACGGGCACGGTAGAGGCACCGCAAATGTCGCCCTGGTTTGTCACCTGGGCGCGGGCCGCGCTGGCGGGCGGGCTGTCGGCCATATACCTATTGGCCGTGCGGGCCCCATGGCCTTTGGCTGATCAACGCGGGCCTTTGTTTTTGTCGCTGGCAGGCAACGTGATCGGTTACCCCTTGCTGCTGGGCTGGGCGCTGCGCCACGTCACGGCCAGTCATGCGGCAGTCATCACCTCGCTGATGCCGCTGGCCACGGCCGCCGCTGCCGCCTGGCTGATGCACCAACGCGCACGCTTGGGGTTTTGGGTATTTGCCGCCTTAGGCAGCGCCCTGGTGGCGGTCTACAGCCTGCTGCGTGCATCACAAATGGCCGATGCTGTGGCGCAGGGCTTTGGCCTGACCTGGGCCGACACCCTGCTGGTGGGGGCTGTCGTAGCCGGATCGCTGGGCTATGTCGCCGGCGCCAAGGTCACGGTCAGCCTTGGTGCAGAAAAAGTCATCAGCTGGGTGTGTGTCATGGCCTTGCCCATCACGCTGCCAGGCGCCTGGCTCACATGGCCAGAACACGCTGTGGCACCCACATCGTGGCTGGCCTTGCTGTACGTGGGCGTGTTTTCCATGTGGGCGGGGTTTTTTGCCTGGTTTCGCGGCCTGTCGCTGGGCGGCCCACTGCGGGTGAGCCAACTGCAATTGCTGCAACCTTTCATCACCATTTTGGCGGCCGTGCCTTTGCTGGGAGAATCGCTGGATGCCATGACCTTGGGCTTTGCCCTGCTGGTGGTGACCACGGTTTTCATGGGGCGACGCATGGCCAACGCCCCCAAAGCCAACTGACAATCGAACTGAACAAAAAATTGAGGAACAGAACATGCAATGGCAAATGGCTCAACGCGCCGAAAAAATGAACCCCTCGGTGATCCGCGAGATCCTGAAAGTCACTGAAAAGCCCGGCATCATCAGCTTTGCGGGAGGCCTGCCCTCGCCCCAGACCTTCCCGATCGACGCCATGCGCGAAGCCAGCGAGCGCGTGCTCAGGGACGACGGCAAGGCCGCCTTGCAATACGCGGCCAGCGAGGGCTACGCCCCCTTGCGCGAATGGGTCGCGCAAGACCTCCTCAAGCAAGGCATGAACGTCAGCCCTGACCAAGTGCTGATCACCACTGGCAGCCAGCAAGGCCTGGACCTGATCGCCAAGATCCTGATCGATGCGGGCAGCCGCATTTTGGTGGAAACGCCCACTTATCTGGGCGCACTGCAGGCCTTCACCCCGATGGAGCCTGTGGCCGTGGGTGTGAACAGCGACGACCACGGTGTGGATGCCGACGACCTGCGCGCCAAGGTCGGCACGGGTGCGGACAAAGCCCGCTTTGTGTACCTGCTGCCCAACTTCCAGAACCCCACCGGCCGCACCATGACCGAAGCGCGCCGCGCCGCCGTGGCGCAGGTGGCTGTCGAATGTGGCTTGCCGATCATCGAAGACAACCCTTATGGCGACCTGTGGTTTGACACGCCGCCCGCGCCATCGCTGAGCTCGCGTCATCCTGAGGGCAGCGTGTACCTGGGTTCGTTCTCCAAAATCCTGGCCCCCGGACTGCGTTTGGGTTATTTGGTCGCCCCCACTGCGCTCTACCCCAAACTGCTGCAAGCCAAGCAAGCGGCCGACCTGCACACGCCCAGCTTCAACCAGCGCGTGGTGGCTGAAGTGCTCAAAGACGGTTTCATCGAACGCCATGTGCCGACCATCCGCGCCCTGTACAAACAACAGTGCGAAGCCATGCTGGCCGCGCTCGACCGCGAAATGGCGGGCCTGGGCCTGAGTTGGAACCGACCTGTGGGCGGCATGTTCTTGTGGGTGCAACTGCCCAAAGGCCTCAAAGCCATTCCCTTATTGGCCAAGGCGGTCGAAAAAGGCGTGGCCTTTGTGCCCGGCTCGGCTTTTTACGCCGAGGGTGCCGATGAAAGTACGCTGCGCCTGTCTTTTGTGACCGCCACGGTGGACCAGATCAACACCGGCATGAAGGCACTGGCCGCAGCGATCCAAGAATCGCTTTGATCAACCTGGATTAAGACGCCACCATGAAAACCCGCGACTTCCAACAAGTCGACGTCTTCACCGACACCGCTTTTCTGGGCAACCCGCTGGCCGTGGTGCTGGACGGAGAGGGCCTAAGCGATGCGCAAATGCAGGCCTTTGCCCGCTGGACGCAGCTGAGCGAAACCACCTTTGTGCTGCCGCCCACGCCAGAAGGGGTTGCGGGCGGTGCTGACTACCGGGTGCGCATCTTCACACCCGGCGCTGAGCTGCCGTTCGCGGGCCACCCGACGCTGGGCACCGCCCATGCTTGGCTGAAGGCAGGCGGGCAGCCCCGGCAAAGCGGCCAACTGGTGCAGGAATGTGGCGTCGGTCTGGTCAACTTGAAATCTGTCGATGGCCGCTGGGCTTTTGCCGCGCCGCCCTTGCAGCGCCAAACGCCTGCGCCAGCGCTGCTGGCCGAGGTGCTGGCCGCTTTGGGCCTGCAGCCCAACGAGGTGCTGGCCGCACAAGACTTGAACAACGGCCCACACTGGCTCGGCATTTTGATTGACTCGGTGGACAGCCTTCTCGCGCTGAAACCGGACCATGCTGCGCTCAAACGCCTCAACACCAAAGTGGGCGTCGCGGCCAAACGCGAGGCCCCCGCAGGCAGCCTGATCCGACGCGCCAACCGCGAGGCCCGCGCTTTTGCGCCCTCCACCCGCATCCCCCACGACCCGACCGATCTGGAAGTGCGCGCCTTTGCCGCACCGGTGGGCATCGCCGAAGACCCGGTCACCGGCAGCTTGAACGCGTCGCTCGCCCAATGGCTGATGGCCGAGGGCCACATGCCGGGCCGCTACAGTGCCCGCCAAGGCACAGCATTGGGCCGAGCCGGTCAGGTATTTTTGTCGCAAGACGACAACGGCCAAGTCTGGGTGGGTGGCGATGTGGTCGGCTGCATCCAAGGCAATGTCAGTTTGTAAGCCCCTGAACCCCAAGCCCTGAACTGCCGGAGCCCCCATGCACACCGATCTGCCCACCTTGGACCAAATCAAAGAGGCAGCGCACACCGTTTATGCAGCCTTTGGCCCCACGCCACAGTACCGCTGGACCAAGCTAAGCCAGCGGCTGGGCACCGACTGCTGGGTCAAACACGAAAACCACACCCCAGTTGGTGCCTTCAAGGTACGCGGCGGCTTGACCTATTTTGAACATTTGGCCCGATCAGGCCTGATGCCTCAAGAAGTGATCAGCGCCACGCGAGGCAACCACGGGCAAAGCATCGCTTATGCGGCCGGACGTCACGGCGTGGCCTGCACCATTGTGGTCCCGCAGGGCAACTCCACCGAAAAAAATGCCGCCATGCGGGCGCTGGGTGCTGAGCTCATCGAACATGGTCACGACTTCCAGGCCGCACGCGAACACGCCATAAGCCTGGCCCAGACAAGAGGCGCGCACATGGTGCCCAGCTACCACCCGGCATTGGTGCTCGGCGTGGCCACCGGATGGCTCGAATTCTTCGAGGCAGTTCCTTCTTTGGACGTGCTCTATGTGCCAATAGGCCTTGGCTCGGGCGCCTGCGCTGCGTTGGCCGCCAAACAAGCATTGAGGCACCCTGTCAAGGTGGTTGGCGTGGTGAGTGCACACGCCACGACCTACGCCGACTCGATGGCGGCAGGTTGCGTGGTCGAGGCACCGGTCAGCACAGCGCTGGCCGATGGCATGGCAGTGCGCCGTGCTGACCCCCATGCGCTGGCCATCTTGCAGCATGGATTGGAACGCATCGTGCAAGTCACCGACACGCAAGTGGCTCAAGCCATGCGCGACCTGTACACCGACACCCACAATCTGGCTGAAGGTGCCGGCGCAGCGAGCTTTGCTGCGGCCTGGGCTGAGCGCGAGCAATTGCGCGGACAAGTGGTGGGCACCACCTTGTGCGGTGGCAATGTGGACGCCAGCACCTTGTGCCAAGTGCTGCAGAACCGCGACTGAAAACCACAGGATCTGGCGTTTTGGCCCCGTGAAAAAGGCTGCAGTCTCTGAGACTGCCCGGGCCTTTGGGCCATCAAGGCGAGGGCTCCAACACAACAGCGCACTCGGATTTCGAATGCCTGCCCCCGGCCACAGCCCAGAGACCTGGTCGCTCGTGGGACAAAACCAATGCCCATGCGCCACCACAATCTCAGTCCATGGGAACCCTCTATCTGGTCCGACATGGACAAGCCTCGTTCGGGGCCGATGACTACGATCAACTCAGCCCACTGGGCCGCCAGCAAGCCGTGCGCTTGGGTGAATACCTGCGGCCGAAACTGCAGGACAAACCCATCGAGGCCGTGATGATGGGCAGTCTGAAGCGCCACCGCCAAACTTGGGAAGGCATTGCCGAAGGCGCGAGCTTGCCGCACACCCCGGCCGTGTGGCCAGGCCTGAACGAATACGACAGCCACGCGCTGATCGAGTCCATCCACCCCGAGCCGCTGGCCAAGCCCGACACGCCCGAGCTGTACCGCCACCACTTTCGCCTGCTGCGCGACGCGCTGCAAGCCTGGATGGCCGGACGCACCCAGCCGCGTGGCATGCCCAGCTATGCCGACTTTGTGGGTGGCATCGAAGCCGCGCTCGATCATGTGCGGCAAAGCCATTCGGGCGACGTGATGATCGTCTCCAGCGGTGGCCCCATCTCGACTGCCGTAGGCCGCGTACTGGGCACCCCGCCCGAGACCACCATCGAGCTGAACCTGCGCATCCGCAACACGGCGCTCACCGAGTTCGTCTTCACCCCCAAGCGCCACATGCTGCTGACCTACAACACCCTGCCACACCTGGACAGCGACGCCCACAAAGACTGGGTCACCTTCGCCTGAAACGGTGAATTTCCCCATGAAAACCGGGTGTATTCCCTAGGAATAACCGTAAATATTCAAGGGCAAAATTGGCGGCATGAATTGTTCGACCGCCTGGCTTGCCCTTCAAACACTGGAGGGTGGCATTGAGCTCACCCACACACCCGCCGATCAAGCCGATCATCTGGCTGCACAACTGAGCTCTGACCTCGGTGAATGGGGGCTGCAATCGGTGGTGCAAACGCTGAATGTGCCACTTGAAGACGGCACGGTGGCCCTGATCGCCAGCTTGCAGCCCGAATTCCAGCAATCCCACATGCCCGGGCACAACAGCCTGAACTTGTACAGCAGCTTGGCCGCCACTGCCCCATCCACCCACGCCGATGAGGCCTGGGCATTGGAGCGCGAGATCTGGGTGGCCCTGCTGGGCTCTCCCCACCGCTTTGTGTTCCACAATTTGGAAGCGCTGAAGTCGCATGTCCGGGTGCGGCGCAACATGGCCTTGGCCGCACGATTGACCGCGCTGGCCTTCAAAACCGAAGCGGCCGAGCGCCCCGAGGCCGATTGGCACTATGAAGAAGAGCCCGGCTTCATCCTCAAGCCGGGTCGCCCCTTGATCAACGCCCTGATTGCCGCCACGCAACCCGAGGCCACCGGCAAGCTGTATGACTTCTCGTGCTACCGCGCCACCGAATACGTGATCTTGCTGGGCATCGCGCAAGAGCTACAGGCGCACCACCCCGCTTTGCTGGCCGAGTTGCAGCAACTCAACGAACGCCATGCGGTGCGCTCGGGCCAGTTCCACGAGGTGTTCCTGATCGAGTACGGCAGCATGGAAGCCCCCTTGCCGGCCCGCTTTTATGTCCCGGGTGACCGGCTGTGGTTTCGCAACCCCGACGAGCGCTCCGCCGACGTCACGGGCTACGAGGGCTCCTGGGTCATGTACATGGGCGGCGGCCTTTTCAGCAACTTCTGGAAGCGGGATACGCCTTTCACCCTCGAGTCCAAAGCCATTGAAATTTTCCATTGGAAAGACGGCGTCTACACCGACGCCCAAGGCGAGCTGCAAATGGACGAGACGGTGGTGGAGCGGCTGGTGGCGCAAACCCAGGCCGACCCACAAGCCCGCGCCCGCGTACTTGACCGCATGTTGCGCATGCGCGACCCCAAAGGGGTTTATGCAGAAGGCGGCTGCATCGACACAACCCGCGAATACCCCAAGAACGTGACTCGCGAGCACTGCGACCTGGTGTTGCCCGCGTTCTGATGACTGGGCCTCATGGGATCAGCCCACCTGATCGGTGAGCGTGTCGGGCGGCAATTGGTCAATTTCACAAAGCAACTTCGCCAGCGCCCGGCCCGAGGCATCCAGCAAAGCTTGGCCTTTTTCAGCGGTGGCAGCCGAGGCATGGCCCGCCGCACCGTGGCGGTTGTAGTCCTGCATTTGCCAGCCCAGCTTGGCGCTTTTGCCGTTGCCCAAAATTTCAAACCGCTCGGCACGGTCTTGCGAGGTGGAGCGGAAGTTTTGCGCCAAATCCATGCGCACGCACTCAGGGCGCAGCGCCAACATCATCGAGGTTTCGGTGTCCCCCGCATGCACGCCAAAGCGGTGCTCTTCGGGCGGAAAGAGCGCATTCACGTCCCCGCCTTGTGCATCACGCAGCGGCAAATTGAACCAGCTCACGCTGTAAACCAGCATGCCCAGCCGGGCCCTCAAATCCCGCGCCACGATGTCCATCACACTGACTTGACCGCCATGGGCGTTGAGCAGCACCAGTTTCTTCACACCGCTGGCCGCCACCGACTCGCCGATGTCGGTCCACAGGCGGATCACGGTTTCGGCCTTGAGTGTCAAAGTGCCCGCAAAACGCGCATGCTCAGGGCTCAGGCCCACCGTTTGGGTGGGCAAAAACAAAGCCGGCAACTCGGCAGGCAAGTGCGGCAGGCAAGCGGACACCACGCCGTTGACCAGATCGGTGTCTACTGACAGCGGCAGGTGCGGCCCATGCTGCTCGGTGGCGGCCACGGGCAGGACCGCAATGGCCCGACCTGCGCCCAAGGCCTGAAAATCGAGGGTGGTCCAGTCGGCCCAAAAACGCGAAGGGTTTTGCATGTTCGGCATCTTAATGGAGCCCGGGCGTGTACAGTGCCTTTCGCAATGAGATGCATAAGCCCCCGCCCGATGCGCTGGGGGTCAGAAAGAAGGATTGGCGTGAAAGTTTCCGTGTTCTCGCGTGGCTGGTCCACGCTTCAAAGCTGGGGTTTGGGTCTGGTGGGGCTGGGCCTGAGCGCCCTCTTGTTCACACCGCTGCCCGGCCAGACGCAAACCGGTCCGCTGTTTTCATCCAAGGCGGCTTCGGCCAGCGTGTCGGACACGGCCGCCTTGCTCGGCGGTGACAGCCATGTGGTTAACACCGAGCAGGTGCGGGCCGAGCTGCTGGTGCATGCCCCCGAAGGCATTCGCACCGGAAAAACATTTTGGTTGGGCCTGCAGATCGATCACCAGACCGACTGGCACACCTATTGGCAAAACCCCGGCGACTCGGGCTTGCCCACACGGCTGGAGTGGCAGCTGCCTGCAGGCTTGCAGGCCGGTGACATCGCCTGGCCCCTTCCCAAAAAATTCCCCATCGGCACCTTGGCCAACTACGGCTACGAAGGCCGCTTGCTGCTGACCGTGCCCGTGACGGTGGGCGCGGACTTCCGCTTGCCCGACACCGGGCCCCTGGCCCTGGCCTTGCAGGCCGACTGGCTGGTGTGCCGCAAAGAATGCATCCCCCAAGAGGGCCGCTTCAGCTTGAAGCTGGCCTCAGCCGCGCCACAAACACCCCACGCCCGATCGTTTGAAGCGTCTCAACAGCTCAGCCCCCAGCCCATGGCGCAGCTGCAGCAAGGCGGCACCTGGATCACGGGTGGCCAGACCACCGTGTCAGCGGACGGCCAGCAACTGAGCCTGCGCGTGCACGGCCTGCCCGCCAGCTGGCGCGGCCAGACGCTCAGCGCCTTCCCGGTCACGGCCAGCGTGGTGCACAACGCGGCCGTGCAGGGCCAAGACTGGACGCAAAACTGGCAAGGCGCGGTCTGGAGCGCCCAGATTCCAGTGTCTGAGGAACGTGGCGACAGCCCAAAATCGATGCGCTGGGTGGTTGCAGTCGGACCAGAGTCGGCCCCCAAAGCCCCGGCTTTTGACATCGAAACGCCTGTGCAAGGCATTTGGCCCGCGCTGGCACAAGCCGCACCCGCAGAGATTTCCCCGGCCCTCGCCAAGGCGCTGGCCGAGAACGCTCGCTCAGCCGAAATGCCAGCGCCCTCCAGCACCACCGCGCTGGGCCTGACGCTGGCCGTTTTGGGGGCCATGGTTGGCGGGTTCTTGCTCAACCTCATGCCCTGCGTTTTCCCTGTGCTGGCCATCAAGGTGATGGGTTTTGCGCAAGCCGACACCTCTCAGGCCCAACACCGCGCGGCGGGCATAGCCTACACCGTGGGCGTGGTGCTCTCGTTCATGCTGCTGGGCGGCCTGATGCTGGCCTTGCGGGCTGCGGGCGAGCAATTGGGCTGGGGCTTTCAATTGCAATCGCCCCCTGTGGTGGCGGGTCTGGCGCTTTTGTTCACCCTGCTCGGCCTGAACCTGGCGGGCGTTTTCGAGTTTGGACAGATGCTGCCCAGCAGCCTGGTCACGCTGCAAAGTCGCCACCCCACGGTGAACGCCGGTTTGTCGGGCGTGCTGGCCGTGGCCGTGGCATCGCCTTGCACCGCGCCTTTCATGGGGGCATCGCTGGGCCTGGCGATTGCGCTGCCTGTTTGGCAAGCCCTGCTGGTGTTTGCTGCCATGGGCTTGGGCATGGCTGTGCCGTACTTGGCGGCCAGCTGGTGGCCGGGCATCGCCCGCGCCCTGCCTCGCCCTGGGGCCTGGATGGAAACTTTCCGCCAAGCCATGGCCTTTCCTATGTTTGCCACCGTCATTTGGTTGTTGTGGGTGCTGGGTCAACAAACTGGCATCGACGGGGCCAGCAGCCTGCTGGCTTTATTGCTCACGGTGGCATGGCTGGTGTGGGCGCTGGGGCTGAGCGGCCGCACGCGTTGGGTATTGAGCGGTTTGGCCCTGGCCGCCTTGCTGTGGCTGGGCAGCAGTTGGTTGCCTTTGGCTTTGCGTGAAGCGCCCGCGCAACCTCTGGCCAGCGCCAGCCAAACCACGCCCGGCACCTTGTCCACGGGCTCTTGGCAGCCCTGGTCTGAAGCCGCCTTACAAACCCAGCTGGCCGCAGGCCGTCCGGTATTTGTGGACTTCACCGCCGCCTGGTGCGTGACCTGCCAATACAACAAGAAAACCACGTTGGCCGATGCCCGCGTACTGGCCGACTTTGCGGCCAGGCAGGTGGTGCTGATGCGGGCCGACTGGACGCGGCGCGACCCGGCCATCACGCAGGCGCTCACAGCACTGGGCCGCAGCGGGGTGCCGGTCTATGCCTTGTACGCCGCCAGCCGTGCGCCCGTTCTCTTGTCGGAGCTGCCGAGCGTGGCCGAAGTGCAAACCGCCCTCAAGGGACTCCCTGCACCTTGAGCCCCTGTTCCAGAGTGCCCCGGCTTGAGAATGCGCCTGAAAGTGATGCGGAAAAAGCCCGGCCTGGGCCTGCCACAATAAGGCAATGAGCTCATTCGCCCCACTCCAAAACGACACCTTCCTGCGCGCCTGCCTGCGCCAGGCCACCGACCACACGCCCGTGTGGCTCATGCGCCAAGCCGGACGCTACCTGCCCGAGTACTGCGCCACACGCGCCAAGGCCGGCAGCTTCATGGGTTTGGCCACCAACGTCGACTACGCCACCGAAGTCACACTCCAGCCGCTCGAGCGCTACCCGCTCGATGCCTCCATTCTGTTCAGCGACATCCTCACCGTGCCCGACGCCATGGGCTTGGGTCTGTCTTTTGCCCAGGGCGAAGGCCCGCGCTTTGCCAAGAACGTGCGCGACGAAGCCGCTGTGGCCGAGCTGGCCGTGCCCGACATGAACAAGCTGCGCTACGTGTTCGACGCGGTGACCAGCATCCGCAAGGCCCTGAACGGCCGTGTGCCGCTGATCGGCTTTTCCGGCAGCCCCTGGACGCTGGCGTGCTACATGGTCGAAGGCGCTGGCTCCGACGACTACCGGCATGTGAAGTCCCTGATGTACAGCC
>NZ_NESH01000010.1 GCF_003063355.1 Limnohabitans sp. Bal53
TCATTGTTTTTAATCTCCTCTTGTTGAGTTGCGATCTATGCAATCGTTTGCATGATACCCGTATTCCCATTTCACAATACTAGGGAAAACACTAGCGATATGAAAACACGGCAACTTTCAAACATGTTGCTGATCATACACACTAGGGAAAGTCCTATATTTCGGTAATTTCTCGAGTAGAAGGACCCTCCACCAAGACAGTCAAACTCGCCAAGATCAAAAAACTTTATTTGCAATCGTTTTCAAAGATTTGCAAAATAGAAGCTATCCAAAGTGCGATCACCCCCTGTGACGCTTATGGATCATCATCTGCAACAATCGATTCACGGTTTTTGCAATCGTTTCAATGTTTTGGAGACCCTTGTATGAAGAAGCAAAAATTCGCCACTCCGACCAAAGTGGCAACCGCAGCTGCCTTGGCAGTATTCCAACTGAGTTTCGCCCAAGCTCAGAACAACAATGACACGCTCAAATTGGACGAAGTTGTTGTCACAGGCACCGCCACCGGCGCCAGCAAAATGAAGCAGTCAAGCTCCATCTCCACCGTCGCTTCTGAGCAGATCTTGCAAGGCCAACCTACCAACGCCTCGGACATCCTCCGCTCAATTCCCGGCATCCGCGCGGAATCCAGTGGCGGTGGTGGTAACGCCAACGTCACCGTACGTGGTTTACCCATCTCGGCTGGCGGCTCCCGCTATGTTCAATTCCAAGAAGATGGCTTGCCCGTCATGCTGTTTGGCGATGTGGCTTTTTCCACTCCAGACATGTTCCTCCGCGCCGACAACTCCGTTGAAAGCCTTGAAGTGGTTCGTGGCGGCTCCGCTTCGACCTTGGCGACCAACGCGCCCGGCGGCATTATCAACTTCATCAGCAAAACCGGTGATGAGCCTGGAGGAAGCATTGGCATCACAACGGGCTTGAATTACAACGAAAAGCGTCTTGACTTCGACTACAGCGGCAAGCTCAGCGACAAAACACGTTTCTTTGTGGGTGGCTACACCCACAATGGTGAAGGTCCTCGCAATGCCACTGGCAACAGCAAACAAGGCGGTCAAATCAAGGCCAACATCACCCAAGAATTGGACAACGGCTTTGTTCGTTTGAATTTCAAATCTTTGGATGACCAGAGCCCACTGTACATGCCGGTACCAGTTCGGATCAGCAATGGCAAAGTCAGCGAATTGCCAGGCATCGATCCCCGTGTTGCTAGCATGTATTCACCTTACTGGGTGAAGGATCGCACCCTGACAAAAGACAACACCTTCACCAACACCGATGTGAACGATGGTCTACGTGTCAAACAAAACTCCTTCGGTGTTGAAGCCGAATTGAAATTGGCCAACGGCTGGAAAATGAGCGAAAAGTTCCGGCACGCCAGCATGAGTGGACGTTTCATTGGCTTGTTCCCTGCTGACGATGTCGCCCCAGCCGCTGCAGGCACCACTTACGCCACAGGTCCCAACGCCGGCCAAAGCTACTCTGGCAATGCCTTCACCAACACCGTGTTCAACACCTCCATGGATGACATGGGCAGCACGACCAACGACATCAAGTTGAGCAAATCTTTCGCTCAAGCCGATGGCGCCAAAATCAACACGACATTTGGCTTATTCCTGAATGTTCAAAAAGTCGGGTTGACTTGGAACTTCAACCAATACTTGATGCAAGCCACTGACAAAAACCCAGCTTTGCTGGCCAATAGCAACACCAACAGCTACGGTGCCACGGCCTTGGGCTCTGCTGTGTGGGGTGGTTGCTGCACCCGTGCGATCGACGCCACATACAACACCACATCCCCATACGCCGTTCTGGGTTGGGAAAAAGGTCCATGGGCGCTGGACGGCAGTATCCGACAGGACAGTCAAGTGGCCACTGGTTCCTATAACCAAGCTGTTGACAACGAGTTCCTTCCAGGCAACGCCAAAACGATCAACTATAAAAAGAACAACACGTCTTACTCCTTTGGAGCCAACTACCAGCTGAACAAGGACATGGCTGTGTTTGCACGCGTCAGTGAAGGCGCCGCATTCAATGCTGATCGCATCATGTTTGGTTCAGCCGCTGTGCCCATGGCCGGTGGTGCTGGCGTTGTTCCGATCAACACCGTTCAGCAGTACGAAGGCGGTGTCAAAATGCGTCAAGGCAAATTGAGCACCTTCATCACCCTGTTCAAGGCCAAGACCGACGAAAGCAACTTCGACGCGACAACCCAAAAGAGCACAGCCAACAAGTACGATGCCTCCGGTATCGAACTCGAAGCCGGTTACAAGATGGGATCGTTCCGCATCAATGGCGGCGTCACTGTCACCGATGCCAAAATTGTCAGCAGCGGCCTGACCCCCAACCGTCAGGCCAAAGTGGTGTACCAGTTGAGTCCCACTTACTCGTCTGGCGCAGTCACTGTGGGCGCGGCCATCGTGGGCTCCTCCAGCGCCAAGGACGCACAAGGCACACCTTTTGAAGCCACTTTGCCTGCTTACACGGTCGTCAACGCTTTTGCCAATTACGCTATCAGCAAGGATTTGATCGCTTCTTTGGGTGTTTACAACCTGACCAACACGCTGGGCTACACCGAGATCAATGATGGTCGCATGGCCGCACGTTCCATCAACGGTCGTTCAGCCAAAGTAGGTTTGAAGTACCAGTTCTGATACCACTTCAATTTCAGCAAGGTTTAACAATTCAAAGACCACCTTCGGGTGGTCTTTTTTTTGAGGGGTCAATTTGCTGAGTGAAAAATTTGCAACAGAACCTCTCTGCTTTGAGCCATGGCTGATCCAGTCGAACAGATCAAATCCACAAACTCTTTCATCGGCTCCATTTCAAGATGCACTGTGAGTCATTGCACACCTCGTCAAACCTTGCTCCTGATCGAAGTTCAGTGCGCCGAAAAAAAACCAGTCATGCTTGACTGGCTTTCGAAATGCTTGAATGCCCGGATCACTTCAGCTCAAACAGCCACTCCGGTCCACCATCCTCTGCGCTAGCGATGATTCGACCTGACTTGTCCAACAAATCGACCTCGAGTCGGGCATAGGCCGTCTGATGACGCCAGCTGAGGGTCAACAAATGGGTTGCAGGCGCGGCACTTTCAAAAGTTCCAGCAAAGGCCAGGTGGGCATTGCGAAACCGCATCAAATCGATCAATCGCTGAACAACGGGCTTGTTCAGATCGCCCAACACCTCTTCGCGCGAATAGTAATGACGGTTGATGTCGCGACCCACTTGGGTTTTCGCCAACAACTCCATGTCATTTTCACCCGCGAGCAAGCCCACGTAATAAACCTGTGGAATGCCCGGCACAAAGAATTGAATCGCACGCGCTACCAGGTAGGCTGCCTCGTTGCGACCCAGTGCATCAAAGAAGGTGCAGTTGACTTGGTACAAATCCAGATTGGAGGCGGCAGCACCTGTGGCTTGACGGCTTTGGCCTTGTGAGTTGTGGTGCATGCGCTCCACCAACTCATCGAGTTCTTCCGGAGGCACCAAGCCGGGGTTGTTCACACGGTCCGCTGCATCTGCACCAATGTCGATGATACCGATGCCGTCATGCGTATCCAGCACTGTCACGGCATTGTTGGGCCGCTGAGCAAGCCAATTCATCAATGGACCACTGCGGCCAAACTCCAATGCGTGCAAAACAAGGGGAGGCAGAGCGAAGTCATAGACCCAATCCACCTGTTTGGCGATTTCCATCTGGCGTTTATAGTACGAGTGGATTTCCACCAGCACCTCAAGGCCCAGCTCTCGGCCACGCTGCGCGAAGGCTTTGATGAAATCAAAGGTTTCGGGCATCATGAAGCAGTTGGTGCCCGCTTTCTTGATGGCATAACCCACCGCATCCAAGCGAACCATGGTGACGCCGCTTTGCGAGAGTTTTTGCAAGATCGATTCCAGATAGGCCTGTCCTACTGGCGTTTGAACATCAATATCAATTTGCTGAGGTGTAAAAGTCGTCCAGAGCAAACGCCGCTCGCCGTTGGCCAGTGTCGTCACCGTAAAGGGCATGCCAGGGCGTGGACGGTACACCGCCAACAAATCCTTTTCCGTTGCACCATCCGGGAAAACCGCATCCATCGTCAAAAACAATCCGTCGTATTCCGAGGCGCTGCCCTTTTGCGAGTAGTCCAGAAACTGAGGAGATGCTGAAGACATGTGGTTGACGATCACATCGGCCATCACCGCGATGTTGTTTGACAGTTTTCTCACGTCATTCCAATCCCCCAGCCTGTCGTCCACACGCGTATGGTCAATGGGATCAAAACCAGCATCTGCGCCGTCTATTTTGTAAAAAAAGGGCAGCAAATGCACACCGCCAAATGCCCCATTTAATGGCCCGGCCAACAACTCTTGTAGTTCAGTCAATGTCTGGCCGCCAAAACGGTCCACATAGGTGATCAATTGGACTTCATTGCGCATGGTTTTTGTTTTCTACTTCTGGATTCAACGGAAACTTGTTTGACTTTTAGGCAGGCTTGGATGTATCGGACTCAGGCACCTTGACTCGCAATGTCGCCAAAGCTGCCAAGATCAGCAAGCAACCTGCCAGGATGAGAACATTTCGGGGATCCCCGCCCAACAAGGAGCGGTAAATCAGAGGCAATGTCAGACCCTGAATTAACATGGGAATCACAATGAACATGTTGAAGATGCCCATGTAGACGCCCGTTCGTTCAGCTGGAATGCTGCGGGCTAACATGACATAGGGGTTGCCCATGATGCTGGCCCATCCAAGGCCAATACCGATCATGGGAATGAACAGCAAAGCTTGGCTCTTAATTTGTGGAATGGCCATCATCCCCAGACCCGCCGCCACCAAGCACAGTGCGTGCATCTTCCCGGCGCCCCATTTGCGTGTGAATGGCACCATGGCCAGCGCCGCCACAAATGCCACTGCGTTGTAGAAGCCGCCAATTTGTCCATTGACCAATACTGCGTCCCTGAAACCCGTGCTGGTGGGGTCGGAGGTGTCGAACAAGTTCCTCGCAATGGCGTAGGTGACATATTGCCAGTAGCACATCATGGCGTACCACTGAAACAATTTCATCCAGACCAACTGACGCATGGCTTGGGGCATTTCTTTGAGGGCATCTACGATTTCGCGCAGCGTACTGAGCCAGCCTTGTTTTTTGGCCTTCATGGCCGCCATCGCTTCTTGCGAAACAGGCAATTCAGGAACTTTCCAGATGGACCATGCCATCGTTGACGCAGACAACAAGGCCCCAATAATGAAAGCGACTTGGGTGATTTGAGGAATGTGATTTCCACCCACCGCGTCTTTGTTCATGCCCATCCAGACCATGATGGACGGCGCCAAATAGGACAAGGTTTGCGCCAAGCCGGTGAATGCGCTTTGGGTCAAGTAACCCAAGGCATGTTGGTCCTTGGGCAGGCGATCACTCACATACGCCCGATAGGGCTCCATGGTGATGTTGTTGGCCGCGTCCAAAATCCAAAGCAAACTGGCCGCCATCCACAGCGCCGAGCTGTAGGGCATGACCAACAAACACAATGAGCACAGCATCGCCCCAATGAAAAAATAAGGCGTTCGTCGCCCCCAGCGTGAAGTGGTTCTGTCGCTCATGGCCCCCACAATGGGCTGAACCAATAAACCGGTGACAGGCCCCGCCAACGCCAGCAAGGGCAATGCCGCTTCATCTGCCCCCAAGTAGCTGTAGATCGGGCTCATATTGCTTTGCTGCAAACCAAAGCTGAACTGCAACCCCAGGAAACCAATGTTCATTTGGAGGATTTGCAAGATCGATAAGCGAGGGGGTGGGGCGCTCAAGGGTGTGGTCATAGGACTTGAATCAATGGTGTGCAAAGGCAGCACAGGGAATTAATCATGTCAATTTACTCCCTATTGCAATCGATTGCAATAGGGTTTAACCTGATAAATGCTCAGATGCTCATCAACGCCGTCTTGGCCTCAGCTGCTCTGCTGAACTTGACTGATTGTTCGGATGTTGGGGTTCGGGACCCAGGCCATGCGCACTCAACGGGCCAGAAGCCCCCATAAGCTGGCCAGTTCAACGGCCAACGCATCGCCTTGCACCGCTGCCAATTGCTGGCGAGCGGCATCCTTCTGGCCTGCTTTGATCAAGCTGATCGCATGATGCAAGCGCAACTCTGGTTCGCGTCGTACACCCCCCACGGCCAAGGCTTTGGCATAAGCCACATTGGCGGCTGCCCAGTTCAGCTGCGAGGCATACACATTCCCCACCCCAGCCCATGCGGTACTGTCTTGGGCCGATTGTTCAAACTGCGCAAAGCTGCGCTCGTCTTCCTGCACCTTTTTTTGTGCCTCGGTGCGCAACTTGTTGTGGGCGGCAACTTCTGCACCCTGCCCCAAAATGCCCACGTCAAACCCTTTGGCCATCACACGCAGGGCCTCGGCTGGCAGTCCAGCCTTCAGCGCCAACTGGGCCATCTCGGTGTAGTCGCCGGCCTCTTCCAGGTTGTCGGTTTGGTCTAACAATCGGTACAGGTCGAGCTCCAGGCGAGGATTCAGACTGACTTGCTGCGCCAAGCGCTGGATCACTTCGGCCCAATAAGCCTTGGATGGATAAGCCTCCAGAAGGCGCCGCAAGGTCGACTGATAGCCCGCATTGTCTTTGAGCTGTCGCTGGCTCACGGCCAGCAAGCGCAATTCCTGCTCGGGCGTTTTGAGGCCAGCCGCAACATCGAGACGCACTTTTTCCTGCATCTCGTTCACGACCTGCTTGTGATCACCCATGACCGCCAGGGTCTGAATCATCACCAAACGGACAACCGGCTTTGGCCCGCCTTCCTTGAGGTACTGACGAGCCGACTTGACCACCTTGGCGTGGTCTTTTTTCTGCTGTGCGGCAGAGATCAAGGATTCAAGCAGGGGCAAGCGATCCGCTGCAGTCACTTCAGGCGAACTCAGCAAGTGCTCCAAGGCCTCGATGGCCAGATTCCAGTTTTGGGCCTTAAGTGCAGCAACAGCTTGGGTGCGTAAAACCAGGGTTCGCTCTGCACTCGTCAACTCAGCCACGGCCAAAGCTTCTCGGATTCGACTGAGCGCCTGTTCGGCTTGGTTGTTCTTGAGAGCCTCTTGGGCAGCCACTAAGGGCTGGTGCAACTCCGCTCTCAGAGCAATAGAACCCGATGTTTGAGCTTGCACTGCAGCCACGGTAAAAAGCAATCCTATCTGGAATGCCAGTTGGTTAACCCAATTAGCTTTGTAAGATTTTTTTGATTGCATGAGTGGTCTCCTAGACTTGAATTGTCGCTATAAATTTCCAATACCTCGCAGCAAAGCTAGATTTGGTACCCAATATGAAACACAGAAAAAAGAATCGCACTCAGAGTTTACGCAAACTACAGCGCCGTACGACGCAAACCAAAAAGTCTGTAATTTTGATACAAATCAAGACGTGGAACATCAAAGAAGTGTGAAAAAACCACAAAAAATACCTCAAAAACCTTGATGGAACCCCAAAACGATTAAAAAAATGCGCGTCAAAGGGTTTTCACCAGTATGGCCAACATCTAGTTTTACTACAAAATTCAATTGTGCTTACCCATCCAAGGTATGTGCCCATTTTCAATTCTCCAAGGTTCAAACATGAAACAAACAATTCAACAACGTGGCTTCAGGGTCAACCCTGTTGCAGCAGGTTGCGCTGTGCTGCTTCTGGCAGCGAGCGCCGCACAAGCCCAACAAGCCTCAGACAATGTTGTCGTAACGGGCATTCGCGCGTCGATCGAAAGCGCAATTTCGACCAAGAAAAACGCCGAGGGCATTGTGGAAGCCATTTCCGCAGAAGATATCGGTAAATTGCCCGATACAACAGTAGCCGAATCGATATCGCGCTTGCCTGGTGTTGCTTCACAGCGCAGCAAATCCACAGGCCGGGCGCAATCGGTCAGTGTGCGTGGCATGTCCCCTGACTTCAATGGAGCCTTGCTCAACGGCAGGGAGCAAGCTTCTACCGGTGACAGCCGAGGTGTGGAATTCGACCAATTCCCAGCAGAACTCTTGAGTTCCATCGTGATCCACAAAACGCCCGATGGAGCCCTGGTCGGTCAAGGCTTGGCCTCGACCATTGACCTGCGCACCGTGCGCCCCCTGGATTTCAAAAAGCGCACCATGACCGCCACTTTGCGCAAGCAAACATCGGGCATCGACTCCGGTGCAGGTGAGGGTTCGGGTGATCGCCAGTCCTTCTCCTACATCGACCAATTTGCTGACCGCACCATTGGTGTGGCCTTGGGCTTCACCAAGTTGTCCGACAAAGGCGCAGAGCAACAAAAATTCAATACATGGGGCGGCTGGAATGTGGACACCCCACAAGGCAAGATCCCCGGTGGTTTCACCGCCGACACAGAGCAAAGTAGCTCCAAGCGCGAAGGCCTGATGGGCGTGTTGCAATTCAAGCCCAACAAAGATTTCGAATCGACCTTGGATGTTTTCCGCTCCACCGGCACATTCGCCTTGAAAAAGACGGGTCTGGAAGGCGCTTTCCTGGACAACTCCAACTACGACCCGACAGGCACCGTGACCAACGCCACAGTCGCGGACGGTTTTGTCACCAGTGGCACCGTGGACAAATACAAAGGCGTGATCCGCAACCACCTGGAGTCTGGCGACGACAAACTCAACTCATGGGGCTGGAACACCAAATTTAAGGCCGGTGACTGGAAATTGGCCGCCGACCTCGCCCAATCCAAAGTCACCCGGGAAAGCAGCCGCTATGAGACAACGGCCGGTTTGCCCGGTGATGCCAAAAATAACGGCACCGCCACCGACACCATGTCATGGTCGGGTTTCAATGGCACCAATTTGGCAGATGTGAAATTTGTCACCGGCCTGAACTATGCCGACCGCTCGGTCATGAAGTTGACCGACGTGAACGGCTGGAGTGGTGGCGCATCATCGCCTCAAGCCGGATATGTCGCGCTGCCTCTCGTAACCGACAAAGTGGACAACCTGCGCTTAAATGCCTACCGCAACCTGGACATGGGACATCTGATCGGCGCAGAAGTCGGGATCAATTTTGCCGACCGCAGCAAGGTCCGCAGCGTAGAAGAAGGTCGCTTGGTGATTAAAGGCGGCGACCCTTATGCGGGTGCAGATATCCCTGGCTCGGCCGTAGGCGTGGCAGGTACAACAGGTCTGGCAGTCGCATCATGGGACCCACGGGGCTCTTTAGACACGATTTACGACTTGGCTAAAAAAGTGGATGCCAACATCTTGAACAAAGGTTGGTCAGTGAACGAAAAAGTCACCACAACATACGTGAAAGGTGATCTTGATGGCCAACTTTTTGGTCTGAGTTATCGTGGCAACGTGGGTGCCCAAGTGGTCCAAACACGCCAAAGTTCTTCCGGCACCAGCGTGGATACCGCCACCTGCACAGGCAATACAGAGGCTACATGCCCCAGCAATACTGTTGGCTTTAGCAAGTCGTACACCGATGTGAATCCAAGCCTAAACCTGAACTTTGACGCCGGTAATGACCAAGTGGTGCGTGTGGGCGTTGCCAAAGTTTTGGCTCGACCAAACATGGGCGATATGCGTGCAAGCGGGGGCTTTAGCTTCGACAGCACCAAAGGTTATTACACCGGTGAAGCAGGCAACCCTAACCTCGAACCTTTCCGTGCCAAGTCCTATGACATCTCTTACGAGAAGTACTTTGGCAAAAAAGCCTACTTCAGCGTGGCGGGTTTTTACAAGGATCTGGACTCATACATCCTGAAGACTGCCCTCCCCTATGACTTCAAGGACTATGTCCCAGCAGGCTTGGGTAACCCCACACAAGGCACCATGACCCTGCCGATCAACGGACAAGGCGGCTCAATCCAAGGTATTGAATTGGCGGTCAATTTGCCATTCTCCATGTTGACGGAAAAGCTCGATGGTTTTGGCCTGCAAGCCAACGTCTCCAACACCCGCAGCAGCGTGAGCCTGCCCACCGCAGGTTTCAGCACCCAAGAAATTGGTGCTGAAAGCATCCCACTGCCAGGCCTGTCGAAGAACGTCACAAACTTGCGGGCGTACTACGAAAAAAGCGGTTTCCAGGTCTCTTTGGCCAGCCGCAAACGCTCTGACTTCCTCGGCGAGATCAGCGATTACCAAGACAACCGCCAGCTGACCTTCATCAAAGGCGAGAACGTGGTGGACGCCCAAATTGGCTATGAGTTCCAAACCGGACAACTCAAAGGCTTGTCTGTCTTGTTCCAAGGCATCAACCTGACCAACGCCGAATTCAAGCGCTACAGCGGCACGCCCGACAACATCGTTGAACGTGTCAAGTACGGCAAAACCTACCTCATGGGCCTGACCTACAAGTACTGATTAAACGTACTTTTCCCACCCCAGGACCATCCTGGGATTTAAGATGGAGGGGGCCTTTTGCCCCCTCTTTTTTATCGACAGAACATGCACAACCCCTTGATTCAAACCCTCGTGATTGTTGGCGGTGGCACCGCAGGGTGGATGACAGCCGCCGCCTTGTCCACCGTTTTGCGGGGGCGCTACAAAATTCGGCTTGTCGAATCCGAGGACATTGGCATCGTGGGCGTGGGTGAAGCCACCATCCCGATGATTCAACGCTTCAACACCATCGTGGGCATTGACGAGACCGAATTCATCCAAGCCACCCAAGGCTCTTTCAAGCTAGGTATTGAATTTGTCAACTGGGGCCAACAAGGTGACCGCTACATGCATGGCTTCGGCCCCATCGGGCAAGACCTGTGGACGGTCCGGTTCGACCAATATTGGCAGAAGATGAAGGCCCTGGGCAAAGCCCATGAACTGGGGGCTTACTCGATCACCCGCATGGCCGCCCAAGCCAACAAGTTCATGCCGCCACGGCATGACTTGGCCAACTCCCCCCTGAACGACATTGCCTACGCTTACCACTTTGATGCGAGTCTGTATGCGCAGTATTTGCGCAAAATTTCCGAGTCACGCGGCGTGCTGCGCACCGAGGGCAAGATCACCCAAGTCACCCAGAGAGAGCATGACGGCCACATCACGGCGGTCGTTTTGGAGAGCGGCGAGAAAATCGAAGGCGAGCTGTTCATCGATTGCTCGGGCTTTCGTGGCTTGCTGATTGAACAAACCTTAAAAACCGGTTACGAAGACTGGACACATTGGCTGCCCTGCGACAAAGCCATGGCTGTGCCATGCACCTCGGCGGCCAGCTTGACCCCCTATACGCGCTCAACCGCCCATCAGGCCGGTTGGCAGTGGCGCATCCCCTTGCAGCACCGCACCGGCAATGGCCATGTGTTTTGCAGCCAATACATCAGCGAGGACGAAGCAGCCTCGGTGTTGCTGGCCAACCTGGACAGCAAAGCGCTGGCAGACCCGCGCCTCATCCGGTTCACCACGGGGATGCGCAAACAAGCTTGGAACAAAAACGTGGTGGCCATTGGCCTGTCCAGTGGTTTTCTGGAACCGCTGGAATCGACCAGCATCCATTTGATTCAGAGCACCATTTCGCAACTGATCGAGTTCTTCCCCGATCAAGGGTTCAACCCCACAGACATCGCCGAATTCAACCGGCAAAGCCGTTTCCATTTTGAGCGCATCCGGGATTTCATCATCCTGCATTACCACCTCAACCAAAGAACGGATTCGGAGTTTTGGAAGGCCTGTGCCCACATGGCCATTCCAGAGACTTTGCAACACAAAATCGACCTGTTCAAAGCCACTGGCCGCGTGCTGCGCACCGATGGTGAGCTGTTCACCGAAGCGGGCTGGCTGCAAGTCATGGCGGGACAAAACCTGCACCCCCAGCAGCACCATCCGCTGGTGGACTTGCAATCCGAAGACAACATCCACGAATACTTGGAAAGCGTGCGCGAAGTCATTGCCAAATGTGTGGATGTGATGCCGGACCATGCAGACTTCATTGCCCA
The DNA here is from genome assembly GCF_003063355.1 of Limnohabitans sp. Bal53. Lineage (GTDB taxonomy): Bacteria > Pseudomonadota > Gammaproteobacteria > Burkholderiales > Burkholderiaceae_C > Limnohabitans_A. The sequence continues at coordinate 11,896 of NZ_NESH01000010.1, forward strand.
GCACTGCGCCGCCCCCAAAATCACCATGTGAAAGCCGCCGGGCACAAGCGGACACAGAGCCGCCGCCCATTTTTTCAACCAGGGAGGATCGATGTTCCACATCCAAAAATGGCGCCATCAAGCGCTATGTCTGGCAAGCGTTTGCTTGCCCCTTTGGGCCAATGCACAAACAGCCCCCAGTACACCCACACCCAGCCCGCGCTTGTCTGCCGAGGCTTTTTTCCAGCAGCCCCTGTTCAGCAATGCCGTGTTGTCGCCCGATGGGCAAAAAGTGGCGTTCAAACTGCGAGAGCCCCAAACACCGGCCAAGCTGGTGGTGCTGGACCTGGCCACCCAAAAACCCACGGTGGTGGCCGCTTTCGAGCAGGAGTCGGTGGGCTCGTTTGCCTGGGTCAACGAGCAACGCTTGGTGTTCAATCTGGCGGCCTGGCTCAAAACGGGTGAGCAACGCGACATCAATCCAGGCATGTTTGCGGTAGACGCCAATGGCGACCGCTACAGACAACTGGCTGAAACCCGTGGCAGCTGGGTGCAAAACAGCGACAACGCCGAACTGCAACCGCAGTGGACCCAGCTGCTGAGAACATCCTCCCGCCAAACCGGCGATGACATCTGGATCACGGTGACCGAGGCCTACGACCAAAAGGTCGGTGCGGATTACCGCAGGGTGCGCAAACTCAACACCGTCACCGGGCGCTGGAGCGAAGTCGATGCCCCTCAGCATGCGGCGCACTGGGTCTTTGACACACGAGATGAATTGCGTGCCGCCTCCGAAAATCGCAACGGCCAACTGAAAATGTGGCTGCGCGAACCCGGCCAGGCCTGGAAAACCGTGGCCACCCTGGACAGCCTGAAGCACACGCTCTACCCCGCCCACATGGACGCCCAAGGCACGCTCTACGTCAACAGCGACCAAGGGCAAAACACCGTGGGCCTCTACACCTGGAACTTTGAAACGAACAAGCCCAGCGACAAACCGGTGCTGCACAGCCAGGCATTTGACCTGGCCCCCCAACCCGTGGTGCGCGAAGGCCAAGTGCAAGGCTGGCGCTACACCGTCGATGCGCCCTTCACACAGTGGACAGACCCCGCCGCCAAAACCCTGCAAGACGCCATCGACAAAGCCCTGCCGCACACCGTGAATGTGCTGTCCACCGGGCTGCGCTCTACCTCGCCCCATGTACTGGTGCACACTTTTTCGGACCGCAATCCGGGCAGCACCCTGGTCTACAACCGCGACACGCAAAAGTTCATCCGCTTGGGTGATGTGCGCCCCGGCCTGCGCGGACAGGCCATGGCCGGTATGGATTTTGTGCACTACAAGGCCCGCGATGGGCTGAGCATCCCCGCCTGGCTGAGCCTGCCTGCGGGCAGCGCCAAAAAGAACCTGCCCTTGCTGGTGTTCGCCCATGGCGGCCCCTGGGTACGTGGGCAAAGTTGGGGCTGGGATGCCGAGGTGCAGTTTCTCGCCTCGCGCGGCTATGCGGTGTTGCAGCCGGAGTTTCGCGGCAGCACAGGCTATGGGCGCAAGCATTTTGAAGCCGGCTGGAAACAGTGGGGCCAGGCCATGCAAAATGACCTGGCCGATGGGGCCAGATGGGCCATCACACAAGGCATTGCCGACCCCCAACGCATTTGCATCATAGGGGCCAGTTACGGCGGTTACGCCACCCTCATGGGCCTGGTCAATGACCCGGATCTGTTTCGCTGCGGTATCAACTGGGTGGGCGTGACCGACCCACAATTGATGTACAGCGTGCGCTGGAGCGACACCACCGACCAAGCCAAAACCTATGGCCTGCCCCGCTTGATGGGTGACTCGGTCAAAGACGCCGACATGCTGCGCACGCATTCACCCTTGCAGCAGGCCGCCCGCATCAAAGCCCCTTTGCTCATGGCCTATGGCGGCAAAGATGAACGTGTGCCCTTGGTACATGGGGAAAAAATGCGCGACGCCCTCAAGCCCCACAACCCGCGTGTCGAATGGGTGGAATACCCCGATGAAGGGCACGGCTTTGTGGACCTCAAGGCACAGCTTGATTTTTGGCGGCGCGTGGAGAAGTTTTTAGCCACCCATTTGAACCCAGGCTCATGAAATCGGGCTCGCACTGGGGGCGTGGGTGAACTCGCTATACCGCGAGGATTTGCCCCACGCGAATGAGGTTGCCATCTGCGTCCACGATGGCAAACTCGCGCAGACCCCAAGCTTTGTCTTCCAGTTTGTCCAAGCGCGGTATACCCGCCGAAGGCAAACCCAGACGCAAGCACGCACTGTAGAAGTGATCGACCTCGGCCACACGAATGTAACAACCCGAAAAAGAATCACAAGGCCTCAACGAAGCATGTTTGAAAAAATGGATTTCAACACCCTGCCTTGTCATGATGGCGTAATCGCTGTTGAACCCATGGGGCCCACCTTCGAAGCCCAGACGCTTGTAAAAATTAACCGTATCTAAAATTGATCGACAAGGCAAAATCGGAATAGCAAGATCAATCGCGGACATGGCATGCCCTCCCTAGTTGTGAACACCTTGAAATCTTCCGAATTATGACTAAGCCAGCCGAGGCCCGCCCACTTAACCCTCTGCTTGGGCCTACGGCCTTAAAGCTCTCATTCATCCTGCCTTGGCTTCAAGCCAAAATTTACATCCTGCTCAGCCTTTGCCTGATGCAGGCAAGTCCCTCAGCCATGGCCTTGACACTACAACACATCGAGCCCCCCAACTGGTGGGCAGGCATGCAACACCAACAAGTTGAAGTCATGCTGCACGGGCACAACGTAGCCCAATGGGAGCCGTCTCTGAGCCATCGGGATGTACAACTTTTGGGCAGTCATCGCTCAGACAACCCGAATTACCTTTGGCTTCAACTGCACATCAAGCCTACAGCCCAGCCCGGCTGGCTTGAGTTCCATTTACGGCATGGCCAAGAAAACTTTATCCTCCAGTACGAACTACAAGCGCGCAAAAATGGCTCAGCCGAACGCGAAGGTTTCAGCAGCGCCGATGTGGTGCTGAACCTGATGCCTGACCGATTTGCCAAAGGGGCCCCCAGCAAGGACAAACTGACCGGATTCGATGAGCCAATCCACCGAGAATCCATGACAGGGCGGCATGGCGGGAACATAGCGGGCATCGTCACACACCTCAACCACATCGCGGGTATGGGTTACACCGCCATTTGGCCCACCCCGCTGGTTGAAAACAGGCAAGCAAAACACTCTTACCACGGCTATGCCGCAACAGACCTTTACCGAATTGACCCCCGCTTCGGCAGCAACGAGGACTACCGTCACATGGTTCAGGCGGCGCGTCAAAAGGGTCTCAAGGTGATCAAAGACATCGTGCCCAACCACATCGGAGACTACCACTGGTGGATGCGTGACCTGCCCGCCAAAGACTGGCTGAGCAACCACAACCAATACATCCAGACCAACCACGCCCGCACCACGGTTAGCGACCCCTATTCATCTTCCATAGACAGAGAGGGATTCATCAGCGGCTGGTTCACTCGCGCCATGCCCGACCTCAATTCACGCAACGCGCGTGTGGCCAATTATCTGATCCAAAACGCCATATGGTGGGCCGAGTACGCGGGCATCGCAGGTTTTCGGGTCGACACCTATGGCTACTCGGATGCATCATTCATAAACGAATGGGTGCACCGCATCCGGCAGGAATACCCCCAATTGGGCATCGTGGGCGAAGAGTGGACCGACAACCCGGCGGTGCAATCGTATTGGGCGCGTGGCCGCACGCAGGCCAATGGCTACCAATCCCACCTTCCCAGCGTGATGGATTTCGTGCTGCATGGCCAGCTGCTTAAGGCCTTGACCGAACCCGAATCGTGGAATACCGGATTCAGGCGTCTGTACGAGTCTCTGGCCAACGACCAACTTGTGGCGCACCCGCAGGACCTCATGCTGTTTGACGGCAACCACGACACGCCGCGCCTGTTCAGTGTGCTCAACGAAGACCCAGCACTGACACGCATGGCCCTGGCCTATGTGCTGACCATGAAGCGCACACCTCAGTTGTACTACGGCACCGAAGTGCTCATGACCAGCCCAAAGAAACACGACAACTTTGACGCGTTTCGCGCAGATTTTCCGGGCGGCTGGCCCGGCGACACGGTCAACGCGTTCACGGGCGAGGGGCTGACGACGCAGCAAAAAGAGCACCAACAATGGTTGCGTCAATTGCTCAACTGGCGAAAGACACAAAGCGTGATCCACCACGGCCAGCTGATGCACTTTGTGCCCGACAACGGCACTTATGTGCTGATACGCTACAAGCACAACACCCGTGTGGTGGTGGCCTTCAACAAGAATGTGCATGAGGCCACCTTGGACACCACCCGCTTTCGCGAGATCTTGCCCGTTCAAGTCCAGGCCAAGGATGTGATCACGGGCCAACCCCTGACTTGGGGACCCACGGTCACATTACCAGCCCGATCTGTTCGCATTTTCCAGATGGACACACCGCCATGAATTTATTTAAACGCGTCGGTCTTTGCTGGATCACCGCCCTGTTCATTTCACCATTGGTCCTGTCTCAAGAACTGCCCCAACCCGAGTTTGGGCGCATTGAGCGGCTGGCCAGTTTCCCGTCCCAACATGTCAATGCACGGCATGTGGACGTTTGGTTGCCCGCCAACTTTGAGGCCATCAAGGCTTCTGGCCAAAGGTTCCGTGTGATTTATATGCACGATGGGCAGATGCTGTTCGATGCCCGCACAACCTGGAATAAACAAGCTTGGCATGTGGACCGCAGCATCACCCGTTTGATGAACAGCGGACAAATCACCCCCACTTTAGTGGTGGGGGTGTGGAACAACGACAAATTTCGCCACAGCGAATACTTTCCACAAAAGTTCCTGCAGCACATGTTGCCCGAATCTCGTGCGCAGTTGGTTCAAAAAGGCCTCCAAGGCAAACCGCAATCCGACGCCTACCTGCGCTTTCTTGTGCAAGAGCTCAAACCAGCAATCGATGCCCGCTACCCCACAAACACCGATGCTTCCCACACGGCCATCATGGGTTCAAGCATGGGTGGGTTGATTTCGGTGTACGCTATGAACGAGTACCCACAGGTTTTTGGTGCTGCAGCTGGCCTTTCAACCCACTGGATTGGTGGCCACAGCCCCAACGCACACATGCCGCTGGCGGCCTATATTTACCTGCGCGATCAACTGGCCGATCCGCGCACCCACAAGCTTTACCAAGACCACGGCACCACCGAACTTGATGCCCTGTACGCCCCCTACCAAGTGTTTGTTGACCAACTGGCTCGCGACCGGGGTTACACCGATCAAGGGGTAAACCCCAACTTCATGACCCGCGTGTTTGTTGGCACTGGGCACAACGAACGTGCTTGGGCGGATCGGCTGGAAATTCCGCTGTTGTTTCTGCTGGGCAAATGACAAGCACCGACCTCAGGTCTGAACGATCGACCAGGACCAGCCCGCCAGCTTTTCTCCTTCGGGCAAGGGCTGAGCCTGCCCCGTCAGGTTCACCGTCACCTGAATGCTGCGACCTTCGCTGACACGCTGAAAACGAAACACGCCGGTATGGCCCGTCTCCATGATCTCGACAGAGCCACCGAGGGCCCCATTGCGCAAGGCGGGGTGAGATTTTTTCAAGTGCAGCAAGCCCGCATAAAAATCGGCATGTGCATCCGTGCCCCAGTCGATCTCATCTTTCTCGAAAAACGCCAACTGTTGATTCAAGCCCGACTCCTGGCCGCTGTAGACCAGCGGCATACCGGGCAAAGTGGCGGCCAGCACGGCCATGGCGCGGAAGGCTGCGCCGTAATGCGCCCCATCGTGGCCGTGCCATGAATTGGTGTCGTGGTTGGCGGTGAAGGTCATGCGGTAGGCGTCTGCTGGATACAGCTTCTCGGGCTGCTCCAGATACGTGCGAAGGTCGCGGGCATCGCCTTCGCCCCGGGCGATTTTTTTGAGCACCTCGTGAAGCGACCAGTCATAGGTCATGTCGAACGCCTTGGCGTGCAAGCCCGGATCGGCCCACTCGGCCAACATGAACACGGGTTTGATCTGTTCCATCTGCGTGCGCGCCTGCTCCCAAAAGAGCGTGGGCAGCAAACCCGCCACGTCGCAGCGAAAGCCATCCACATCGGCCTCGCGCAGCCAGTACAGCATGGCCTCGGTCATGGCTGGCCACAGCGCAGGCTGCTGGTAGTCGAGGCCACAGACATCGGACCAGTCTTCGATCTCGGTGCCGTTGTCGTAGAGGTAGCTGTGGATTTCGCCCTGGTCGTTCTTCAGGTACCACTCGGGGTGCTGTTGTGTCCACACATGGTCCCAAGCGGTGTGGTTGGCCACCCAGTCCAGGATGACCTTCATGCCCAACGCATGGGCCTGCTGCACCAGGGCGCAAAAGTCGGCCATCGTGCCGAACTCGGGGTTGACCGCCGTGTAATCGCGGATGGCGTAGTAACTGCCCAGACAGCCCTTGCGCTTGAGCTGGCCAATCGGCTGAATGGGCATGAACCACAAGATGCTCACCCCCATTTTTTGCAGGCGCGGCAAGTGCTTGGCCATCGCGTTCAGCGTGCCTTGCGGGGTGTATTGACGGACATTGACTTCGTAGATGTTGGCGTGGCGTGACCAGTCGACATGGGGAAAGAGGCTCATGAAAAAAGTGCTCTAAAAGTGACAAGAAGTGGGGTCTGCGCAGTGACAGCGGCGTTCAGGGCGTGCCCCAAACCCAGCCGCCCACGGGCGGCACGGTCAGCGTCATGCGCTGGCCTTGCACAGCCACCGCGCCCGAACCCCACCACAGCGCACCAGACTTGCCGCGCAAAGCGGGGGGCACATCCATCGTCACGGTCTGGGCTTGCGCGCTGTTGTTGTAGGCCATAAGGGCCACTTGCTTGCCGTGTTGGCGCGCCAGCACCACCACATGGGGAGTGCTCAGCAGCGGGGCCAGCAACACGCCCCGGCGCAACACGGCCCGCTTCTGGCGCAGTTGCAGCAAGGCCTTGAAGTCGCTGCGCAAGGCCAAGTCCGGCTGTCCGCCCTGATCAGCCCAGGGGTACGGCATGCGGTTGTACGGGTCATCCCCCCCGCTCAGCCCCACTTCGTCGCCGTAATAGACCGTGGGCGAGCCGGGCAGTGTCATTTGCACCAAGGTGGCCAAACGCAGTTTTTGCTTGGCCTGCTGCAGGGCTTCGGGCGCAGCGCCGATGGGGCCGCCCAGCACATGCAAGGCACGCGCCTGGTCGTGGCTTGACAACAAATTCATCAAGGCATGGAAGGCCTGCGGGGGATAGGCCTCGCGCAAGTGCTCCAGGTTGGCCACCCATTTGCGGGCATCACTGCCATTGGCAAAGTCCAGCAGCGCATTGCGCAGCACGTAGTTCATGGTCGAGTCAAAGGTGTCGCCCAAAAAATACTTGGATGCATCAAACCAGGTCTCGGCAATGGTGATGGCGTCTGGCCGGGTTTGCTTGACAGCTTGACGCCATTCGCGCCAGAAGTCATCGGGCACCCAAGGGGCCACGTCCATGCGCCAGCCTGCCGCGCCTTGGCGTAACCAGCTGCGGGTCACCGAGTCCTTGTCGCCATACGCAAACTTGCGCCAGCTGGGTGAGGCTTTGTCGAGTTCGGGCAAATCGCTCACCCCCACCCAGCCTTTGAATTGCTTGTCGGGCTCGGCCTGTGAAGCATCCAAGGTGAACCAGCGGGCATAGGGCGAATCGGCCTGGATGCGGCCGTTGGCAAATGCGCCTTGGTCCTGTGTGCTGTAGTTGCCAAAGCGGTCAAAGTAGCGCGAGTCGGCCCCCACATGGTTGAGCGATGCGTCGGGGATGATGCGGATGCCCCGCTTGGCCGCCTCTTGGGTCAGGCGCGTGAAGTCGGCATTGGTGCCAAAAGACGGGTCGATCTGGTGGTAGTCTGCCGTGTCGTATTTGTGGTTGCTGGCGGCTTTGAACACCGGCGTCATGTAAATGGCGTTGGCCCCCAGGTCGCGGATGTCGTCGAGCTTGGCGATGATGCCTTGCAGATCGCCCCCAAAAAAGTCGTTGTTGTAATGCGCGTCCGAGCCATCACCTGTGCCGGGTTTGAAGGGCTGCGCGTTCCAGCGGCCATGCACCTCGATGCCATGGTTCTGGTACTTGCGCTCACCGACTTTCGGGTCGTTGGCCGGGTTGCCGTTGCGAAAGCGTTCGGGAAAGATGTAGTAATACACAACGTCCTGTGCCCAAGCGGGTACTTTGAAGGCCGGGTCGTGCACCGTGATGCGAAAGCGCCGCACACGCCGATCTTGTGCAATGGGCAAGCTCACCTGGCCCAGCCCACCACTGCCTTTTTCTTGGGTCCAGTAAATCGGCTCGGCGTTGTTCTGATAGACGTACTTCACACCACCGATCAGGACTTCGAACCAGTAGCCGTAAATGGCTTTGTCTTTGAATCGGTAACGGGCCTTGAACAACTCATGCGCACCCGCTGACGTGCGCTGCATGTTGATGCGTGTCAGGTTGCGGTAGTCCAGCACCTCTTGGTTACCTTCGAGGCGGCGCACATCGAGCACCAACGTGGCCTGCTGCACACCGGGCAAGGCTTTGAGCGCCCAGTGCACGGTCTGGTTTTGTGGCACCGCGCCAAAAGGACGGCGGTAAGCCAGGTCCCGCGAGTCGTGGTGCAGGCTGAGCGCCACCGGGTCGGTCACCGGCTGCTGGCGGGGGTCCACAAAATGCGGGGCCTGTACCTGCAGCTGCGCAGTCGCCCCCTGCCAAGTCAAACGCAAAGTGTGCGCGCCCGCAAAGCTGTGTTTGGCCCCCGGCACACCCGGCTTGTCGGGGGCCATGAGCAGCACCTCCTTGGCTGCACCCGACACCGCCATGGACCAGCTGCGCCCCGCGCTCCACTGCGCATCGGCCAGTTTGAATTCGTGCTCGCCCTGCAAGTTCACATTGAGGTAGTAGGCGTTGCAGTCCCAAAAAAACTCAAAGTCGTCTTGCGCCGTCCAGCCGTTCATGCTGCCACGCAAATACAGGGGCGGCATGCCCGCTGGTGCGGCGCTGCAGGTGGTGTTGCTGCCTTGGGCCAGGTTATCGGGCACGGCCGTTTGCGCCAAAGCACTGTGCACACAGGCTGCCGCCATCAGGGCCGCCAGGCCCACTCGATCAGACCACATCGTCATTTCTCCAAAGCAAACACATGCACCGACTGGGCAGGCACGGTGATTTGACCCATGCGCAGCTGCTGCACACGCCCCGCAGGGTACAAAGGCCGCAGCTTGGCGTTGGCTGCTACACCTTCGATGGTCAGGGAGGCCGCTTGCTCGCCATAGTTGATGAGCACCAGGCTGTGCTCATGCCCAAAGCGGCGTTGGTAAGCCATGAGCGGGCCTTGTGCCTGTGCAAACTCGTAGCTGCCGCGTGCAATCGACACCCGGCTGTTGCGCAGCGCCAGCATGTCACGGTAAAAAAACCCGATCGAATGGGGGCTTTGCATCTGCCCCAAGACATGGTGTGTGGCCAGGTTGCTGGCCAGTGCCCGGTAGGGCTGGCCCGTGGTGAAACCCGCGTTTTTCGGGTCGGGTGTCCAGCTCAATGGTCCTCGAATTTTAGGGTCATCACTGAGGCCCTTGACCCCGCCCATGCCAATGTGCTCACCGTAATAAATGAAAGGCGTGCCCGGCAACAAAAGGTAGGTGGCGGCCGCCAATTTGTAGTGGATCTCGTTGCCGCCCACCTGATCCCACAGGCGCTGACCGGCGAACTGATCATGGTTGGACACGAAGGTGGCCAGGGTGTGTGGTGCCTTCACAAAGTACTGCACCACCTCTTGAATGGCTTTGGCATCCCCTTTGGCGGCCGGGACGATTTTGTTCTCCAGTCCAAACGCAAACGAGCCGCCACAGACCTCTGGGTTGGCATAGGCGCGGGGCTGAGCCGTTGCTTCACACACCACATAACGGCCCGGGTAGGATTGAATCAGGCGCGTCAAATCGCCCGTCAACTGTCGGCTCTCGGGCTGGTCGTTCCAGTCCTTGGCGTTGTTTTCGATCAAGTGGGGCACCGCGTCCAGGCGCATGCCGTCCAGCCCCCGGTTGAGCCAAAAGCGCAGGCTGTCCTGGTGGTAGGCCACCACCTGAGGATGGCGAAGATTGAAGTCGGGCATGGGTGCGCCAAAGGTGGCCAAATAACTGCCCTTGTGGGTTTGAATCCAAGGATCGCGCCCCCAGATGTCCCAGCCTTGGGGGTGTTCCTGCCGCCACTCGTACCAAGCGCGGTAAGGCCCTTGGGGCTCACGCTGGCTCTGTACAAACAATGGGTGTGTGTCTGCGCTGTGGTTCACCACATAGTCCATGATCACCCCGATGCCCCGCGCATGGGCTTCGCGGATCAGTTCATCAAAATCGGCCAAAGTACCGTAGGCCGGTTCGATGTCGCGGTAATCGGTGGTGGCGTAACCATGGTCCCCGTCAGCGCTGCGCGTGATGGGCATCAGCCAGATGCCCCGGATGCCCAGCTTTTGTAAGTGGTCCAAGGACTGCGTCAAACCGCGCAAGTCACCAACACCATCGCCATTGCTGTCGCGCCAGCTGCGCACAAAAATTTCCATGAACGCACCATGCTGCCAGCCCTCGGGCAAGCCACTGGGCCGCAGTTGTGCGGGCACAGGGCTCAGGTCCACCGGCGCTTGGGCCTGCACAGCGCCAGACAGCGCCAGCATCCAGGCGGCACAGGCCTTTCGGACCAAATGATTTGAAAACAATAAAAGCATGACTTATTGTGCTCAGTGGTGAAGTCGGTACACGGTGACCGATTGGGGTGGCAGGCTCAGGGTGGCTGTGCCATCCAGACCGGCCACCATCTCAGGCGCTGACGGGTACTCAGCGACCCACCGGGTCGCGGCACCCAGCGAATTCAGAGTGACGGGCTGCGCCATCAGCCCGTAGTTGTAAAGCACCAGGGTGCGCTCGCTGCCCCAGTGGCGCTGAAAACCCATGAGCGTCCCCTGCGCCCAAGCCGCGCTGTAGTCGCCCCGCGCCAAAGAAGGCAAGCGTTGACGCAGGCCGATCAGGGTTTTGTAAAAACTGTGCAAACTGCCCTCGACCCCGTGTTGGGCTTGCACATGGTTGACCGCAATGTTGGCCGACGCGGCGCGAAACGGCACGCCCGATGTGAAGCCGCTGACCTGCCCCGTCCAGCTCATGGGCGTGCGCAAGGCCCAGTCCCCAGACAGGCCCGAGCCATTGGCCATGCCGATTTCTTCGCCGTAATAAATGAAGGGCGTGCCCGGCAAGAGCAGATAACTGGCAGCGGCCAGCTTGTACTGCGCCAAGTTGCCCGACAACTGGTTCCACACGCGCTCACCCGCAAAGCTGTCGTGATTGGCCAAAAACGTGGCCATGCCGGGCGGTGCCGTGAGAAAGTACTGGTTGAGCGAGGCGATGGCCGCGCTGTCCCCCCGAACTGCACGCAGGATGTGGTCCTTGAGGTCAAAAGCAAAGGCGCGGCCACACGAGGCCGTGGCCGCAAAAGCCTGGGGGGCCGCAGGCGCTTCACACACCATGAAACGCTTGTCGTAACTGTTCAACAGCGCCTGAACCTGCCCCATGATGCGGTGGTTCTCGGGTTGACTCTCCCAGGCCGTGGGGCCGTTTTCGACCAAATTGCCCACCGCATCAAAACGGAACCCGTCCACCCCCAGGTTCAACCAAAAGCGCAGATTGTCATGGTGAAAGGTCGTGACCTGCTCGTTTTTCCAGTTGAAGTCGGGCATGCCGGACCAAAAGGGTGCGTAGTAAACACCGTTGCCGCTGCTGTACCAAGGATTTTGACCCCACACACGCCAGCCCGAAGGTGCCGTGTCCTGCCAGACAAAATAGGGGCGCTGCGGGTTGCGTTTGGCCGAGGCGGCATTCAAAAACAAGGGATGCTGGCTGCTGGCATGGTTGATCACATGGTCCAAGATCACCCCCATGCCACGCTGGTGGGCTTGCGTCAGCAGTTGGCTCATGTCGGCCAAGCTGCCGTAATCGGTGTCAATGCTGCGGTAATGCGTGACCGCATAACCGTGGTCGTGATCTTCGCTCTGGGTCACGGGCATCAGCCACAGACCCTGAACACCCAAATCTTGCAAATAGTCCAGCTGCGAGATCAAGCCCTTGAGGTCGCCTTTACCGTCGCCATCGCTGTCTTTGTAGCCCCGCACATAAATTTGCATGAAGGCACCGTTCATCCAGCCATCGGGCAGCGAGCTGGCCCCCCCTTGGGCCTGCACAGCGCCCAAATCGGGGACCGCCAAATTGCGGCCTGTGCCCGACTCCAGGTTCACAGACGCACTTGGCACCACCCCACCCCCACCACCACAGGCCGCCAACAGCACAACGAGGACCACAAACCCAAGCCCTTTCAGGCTGAATGCGCGAAGTGTTTTTGTCATGGGATATCTCAAATCAACAGGCCGCCGAAATGTAGGAAAGTTACAGATTTTCCCCGCTACAGCCCCATCACTGCTAAGTAATTACCCTAAATAGATGTCAAAAAGCCTGACTTTATGTAGTTTTATTACGATAATCAACTTGTCTGTGACCCACTTCCTTTGCGCATGACCAGTTTATTGACCCGTTCGGCTTTTCGATGGTTCACCTCGGTGTGCGCGGGCGCGTGCCTGTTCGTCCCGCTTGCCAAGGTGTCAGCCCACGCCGCACAACCCTCGCTCGCCGCACCGGTGGCTGACCTGTGCAACAGCACGGACCCCAGCACGGTACTGCAGGCCAACCCACAGGCACTGCCCGCACAGGCGCACTGGCTGCACGGTGCACTGCTGCAGTGGCCCGCTCACACCGCCCTGACCAATGGCCACCGTTTCAGCCTACTGGCTTCGCCAAAAAGCCGTTTGCAAGTGCAGCTTGGCCGCCCCGCCGAAGGGGTTGAGCAGCGCTGGCCCCTGCGCATTTCCCCTGGTCCTTTATCGCCAGCTCTGCGACAACGCTTTGACTTCCTCAAACCAGGTGTGTTGCTGCAGATGCCCCCGCTGTCTGGCACCGCGCAGCGCGCCCTGCACACACAACAAACCGTGCTGGTTGAAGAAGACGCACAAGGCCGGGTGGTGGCCGCCACACGCGTGCAGGCCGCAGGCGCGCTCGATGCGCTTTTTGCGCCCAGCGCACAAGCTGTGCACTTGGGCCCCAGCTTTCACGGCCAACAAGTGAAACTGGCCCTGTGGGCTCCCACCGCGCAACAGGTGCAGCTGTGCCTGTACCCCGGGGCCACAACACCTGCCAGCCAAATGCAAGTGTTGCAGCGCGACGCCACCAGCGGCACCTGGTCGGCCACGCTGCCCGCCAAAGCCACTGGCGCGTATTACCGTTTTGCCGTGACCGTGCATGTGCCCGGTGTGGGTTTGGTTCGCAACCTCGTCACCGACCCTTACGCCGTCAGTTTGAGTGCCAACTCCCTGCGCAGCCAGATTTTGGACCTGAACGACCCGGCCTTGCAGCCTGCGAACTGGATGCGTGACACGCCCCCGGCCACCGTCCGCCAAGCCACCGACATGGTGATCTACGAATTGCATGTGCGGGACTTTTCAATCAGCGACGACTCCGTGCCCGTGGCCGACCGTGGCAAGTACCTGGCTTTCACCCATGGTCAGTCGCGGGGCATGCAGCACCTCAAAGCCTTGGCCCGTGCTGGCCTGACCGATGTGCATTTGCTGCCCGTGTTTGACCTGGCCAGCGTGCCCGAAACCTCGTGCCTGAGCCCACAGCCCTCGGGCAACGCCAACAGCGACAGCCAACAAGCCGCAGTGAAAGCCGTGGCCGCACAAGACTGCTTCAACTGGGGCTACGACCCCTTCCATTTCAATGCCCCCGAAGGCAGCTACGCCAGCGATGCACAAGACGGCACACGCCGCGTGATCGAGTTGCGCCAGATGGTGCAAGCCCTGCACCGCGCGGGGCTGCGCGTGGGCATGGACATGGTCTACAACCACACCTCGGCCTCTGGGCAGCACGCGCAATCGGTGCTCGACCGCATCGTCCCCGGCTACTACCAGCGGCTCAATGACCAAGGCGTGGTCGAGCGCTCCACCTGCTGCGACAACACAGCCACCGAGCATGTGATGATGGACAAGCTGATGTCCGACTCGGTGCTGCTGTGGGCGCGCCACTACAAAATGGACTCCTTCCGATTTGACCTGATGGGGCACCAACCCAAAAAGGCCATGGTGCGCATGCACCAGCGCATCGAGAAGGCCTTGGGACGGCGCATCGACTTCATTGGCGAAGGCTGGAACTTTGGCGAAGTGGCCAATGGAGCACGTTTTGTGCAGGCCTCGCAGCTGTCTTTGAACGGCACAGGCATCGGCACCTTCAATGACCGTTTGCGCGACGCCGTGCGTGGCGGCAGCGCCAGCGACACCCCCGAGCGCATTCAGGCCGACCAAGGCTACATCAGCGGCTTGGTGCTGCAGCCCAACGCCCAGGCCCGCGCTGGACAAAACCCACAAGACCTGATGAAAGTGGCCGACCAAGTGCGTGCCGGTTTGGCAGGATCACTGCGCACTTACCGCATGACCACCGCCACCGGTGAGCCACGCGCTTTGCAGGACATCCCCTACGGCACACAGCCCACGGGCTATGTGCAAGAACCCAGCGAAGTGGTGAACTACACCGAAAACCACGACAACCTGACGCTCTGGGATAGCTTGGCCTTCAAACTGCCCCGCACCACCAGCTCAGCAGAACGCGCCCGGGTGCAAGTGCTGGGCGCAGCCCTGGTGGCCTTCAGCCAAGGCGTGGCCTACTTTCATGCGGGGCAAGACATCCTGCGCTCCAAGTCGCTTGACGGCAACAGCTACGACTCGGGCGACTGGTTCAACCGCTTGGACTGGACCTACCAAACCAACCACTTCGGCACAGGCTTGCCGCCCCAACAAGACAACGGGCACCTGTACCCTCTGATGCGCGACCTGCTGCCAGACCCGGCGCTGCAAGCGGCCCCCGCCGACATCGTTTTTTCGCGTGATGCCTTCCGTGACTTACTGAAAATCCGCGCCAGCAGCACGCTGCTGCGCATGCCCACGGCGGCGGACATCCAGCAACGGTTGCGATTTTTCAATGTCGGTCCCACACAAAACCCGGCCGTGATCGCCGCGCACCTGAATGGCCGTGGCCTGAGCGGAGCCCGCTTTGACGAAATGGTGCTGCTGCTCAATGTCGACGCCCGCCCCCACAGCGTGAGCGATGCGGCGCTGCAGGGCAAAGCCTTGCAACTGCACCCGGTACACCTGGACCCGGCAGCCGCCGACACACGGCCAGCACAGCTGGCCCACCATGATGCGGCCACCGGGCGCGTTGAGGTGCCTGCACGCACCGCTCTGGTTTATGTTTTGCCTGCCAGCACGTCTGACACCAAGCCCATGGATTCCCCTCAATGACTGCAATGAAACCACCTCTTCCAACCCTGCACCGCTGGATGTTGGGCATGGGCCTGGCCTTGGGCCTGGGCACCGCCGCTCAGGCCGTGGAGATCACCATCACCTGCGGCCCCAGCGGCAGCGATGTGGAGTTCTGCCTGAAACACGCCCAAGCTTGGGCCGCCAAAACCGGCCACACCATCAAGAACTTTTCGCCGCCCACCAGCTCCACCGAAAAACTGGCGCTCTACCGCCAGCTCTTTGCCGCCAAGTCGGGGGACATCGATGTGCTGCAAATCGACACCGCCTGGCCGGGCATCCTCAAAGACCACCTGCAAGACCTCAAGCCCTTCAGCAAAGGGCTAGAAAACCAGCACTTCCCGGCCATCGTGGCTAACAACACCGTAACCGGACGGCTGCTGGCCATGCCTTGGTACACCGATGCGGGCCTGCTGTACTACCGCAAAGATTTGCTGACCAAGTACAAGCTGCCCGTACCCACCACTTGGGAAGATCTCACCGCCGCCGCGCAAAAAGTGCAAGCTGGGGAACGCGCCAAAGGCGACAATGATTTTCATGGCTTTGTGTTCCAGGCCAAGGCCTACGAAGGCCTGACCTGCAACGCGCTCGAATGGGTCAGCGGCAGCGGCGGTGGCACCGTGGTCGATGAACAAGGCCAGATCACCATCAACAACGCACAGGCGGCACAAGCCCTGAACCGCGCCGCCCGCTGGATCGGCACCATCTCGCCCGTGGGCGTTCTCAACTACGAAGAAGAAGAGGCACGCGGCGTGTTCCAAAACGCCAACGCCTTGTTCATGCGCAACTGGCCTTATGCCTGGTCCTTGCTGCAAAAGGACGACAGCTTGGTCAAGGGCAAGGTGGGCATTGCCAAACTGCCCGGCACCCCCAGCGCCGCCACCTTGGGTGGCTGGCACTTGGGCGTGTCCAAGTACAGCAAGCACGCCGCCATTGCCGCCGATTTGGTGATGTACATGACCAGCGCCCAGGTGCAAAAAGCCCGCGCCATAGGCGGCTCCTTCAACCCCACGCTGCCTGCGCTGTACAAGGACAAAGACATCATCACCGCCAACGACTTCATGTCGAGTTTGGCCGATGTGTTTGCCAACAGCGTGGCCCGCCCCACCACCGCCACCGGCCTGAAGTACCCGCAGGTCAGCCAAAGTTTTTACAACGCGGCGCACGAGGTCATGTCCCAACGCGCCACCGGGGAAGAGGCGGTCAAAAAACTTGAATCCCGCCTCAAACAAATCCGCCGCAAACACTGGTAAGCCCCCATGAACTCCAGAATCCGCACCGCCTGGCTTTTCCTCACCCCCATGATCGTGCTCATGCTGATCGTGGCGGTGTGGCCCTTGGCCCGCTCCATTTGGTTCAGTTTCACCGACACCAACATCAACGACATCGCCGCAGGCCAATATGTGGGCCTGGAAAACTACTTCGGTGAATACGGCTTGTTCTTCAACCCCAACGACGAAGAGGGTTTTTGGGCTGGGGACTGGGGCGTGTCGATCCGCAACACCTTCAGTTTTGCAGTGGTCTCGGTCATCCTCGAAACCCTGACAGGTTTGGGTTTGGCGCTGCTGCTCAACCAAGAGTTCAAGGGCCGTGCCTTTGTGCGCACCGCCGTGCTGGTGCCGTGGGCCATCCCGACCATCGTGTCGGCCAAGATGTGGGGCTGGATGCTCAACGACCAGTTTGGTGTGATCAACACCCTGTTGCTGAACGCCGGGCTGATCAGCCAAAAAATCGCCTGGACGGCCGAGCCCAGCTACGCGCTGTGGACGGTGGTCATGGTCGATGTGTGGAAGACCACACCCTTCATGGCCTTGTTGATTTTGGCCGCGCTGCAAACCGTGCCCAAGGACTGCTACGAAGCCGCCCGCGTGGACGGGGTGCACCCGCTGCGCGTGTTCTGGAAGATCACACTGCCCCTGATCCGCCAGCCGCTGTTGGTGGCCATTGTGTTTCGCCTGCTCGACTCGCTGCGGGTGTTTGACCTGATTTATGTGCTGACCGCCAACGGCAGCACCACCATCAGCATGTCCGGCTTTGTGCGCCGCGAAATGGTGGAGTACGGCAACATGGGTTTTGGCTCAGCGGCGTCAACCTCGCTGTTCCTCATCATCATGCTGACCGCCATCCTTTTCCTGCGCTTGGCCCGCGTGAAACTTGCCGAGGACGCCCGATGAACCACCGCTCCAAACTGGCCACAGCCCTGCTGTACCTGATCTCCGCCATCGTGGTGGTCTTGTCGGTCTACCCCTTCATTTACGCCATCTCGACCTCGCTCAAAACCGGCACCGCCCTGTTCAACTCGCAGTTGATCCCCAGCAACGCCGACTTGCGCAACTACGTGGCCTTGTTTGAAGGCGTGCAGCCCTTTGGCAAAAGCCTGCTCAACTCGATCATGGTGGCGGTGCTGACCGTGGGCTTTGCCATGCTGATGGGCGTGACCGCCGCTTATGCGCTGGGCCGCATCCGTTTCAAGGGCAAGGGCCTGCTTTTGGTTTGCATTTTGGGCGTGTCCATGTTCCCGCAGGTGGCGGTGCTTTCGGGCATGTTCGAGCTGATCCAGTCGCTGGGCCTGTACAACAAGGCCCTGGGTCTGGTGCTGCCCTACACCATCTTCACACTGCCCTTTACCGTGTGGATTCTCACCACCTTCATGCGAGAGCTGCCCGGCGAACTCGAAGAAGCCGCCATCATGGACGGGTGCGGACCGATCCGCATCATCTTTCAGGTCTTCATGCCGCTTTTGTGGCCCGCGCTGGTGTCCACCGGACTGCTGGCCTTCATCGGGGCTTGGAACGAATTCATGTTCGCGCTGACCTTTGTGGTGAGCGACACCGAGCGCACCGTGCCGGTGGCCATCTCGATGATCGCGGGGGCCACGGCGTTTGAAATTCCCTGGGGCACCATCATGGCCGGTTCGGTGATCGTCACCGTGCCGCTGCTGCTCTTGGTCTTCGTTTTCCAAAAACGCATCGTGTCAGGCCTGACGGCCGGTGCGGTCAAAGGTTGAACTTTTTTTCATTACAAACACCATGAGCAAAGCACCCAACAACAACTGGTGGCGCGGCGGCGTCATTTACCAAATCTATCCCCGCTCTTTTGCCGACAGCAACAGCGACGGCGTGGGCGACTTGCCGGGCATCACCGCCCAGCTGGACTATGTGGCCAGCCTGGGCGTGGACGCGATCTGGCTGTCACCGTTTTTCAAAAGCCCAATGAAGGATTTCGGCTACGACGTGAGCGACTACTGCGACGTCGATCCGCTGTTTGGCACGCTGGACGATTTCCGCACCTTGGTGCAAAGCGCACACGCCAAGGGTCTCAAGGTGGTGATCGACCAGGTGCTCTCGCACACCTCGGACCAGCACCCCTGGTTTGAGGAAAGTCGCGCCTCCAAAACCAACCCCAAAGCCGACTGGTATGTGTGGGCCGACGCCAAGGACGACGGCAACCCGCCCAACAACTGGCTGAGTGTGTTCGGTGGCAGCTCCTGGCAATGGGACACCCGCCGCAAGCAGTACTACCTGCACAATTTTTTGGCCAGCCAGCCCGACCTGAACTTCCACAACCCCGAAGTAGTCGAGGCCATTTTGGGCACCGTCAAATTCTGGCTGGAACTGGGTGTGGACGGCTACCGCTTGGACACCGCGCCGTTCTACTTCCACGACAAGGAACTGCGCAACAACCCGGGTCGCGGGGGGGCCAAGGAAGGCGACAACACGGTGTCCGACGTCAACCCCTACGGCTGGCAGTGGCATGTGTATGACAAAGAGCGCCCCGAGAACCTTGAATTTTTCAAGAAACTGCGCGCCCTGGTCGACCAGTATCCCAACACCACCATGGTCGGCGAGATCGGCACCGACGACAGCATTGCCACCATGGCCGCCTACACCAGCGACGGCGACAAGCTGCACATGGCCTACAGCTTTGACTTGCTGGGCAAGGATTCGAGCGCTCCTTATTTGCACGGCCTGATGCAAAAATTCGCCGAAAAAAGCCAGGGCGGCTGGCCGTCTTGGGCGCTGGCCAACCACGATGTGGAGCGGGTCGGCTCGCGTTGGGGCGGCCCCGAGCGCAACTTGCAAAAACTGCGCTTGGCGGCTGCTTTTCAGATGTGCCTGCGCGGCTCACCTTGCCTGTACCAAGGCGACGAACTCGGCCTGCCCGAGGCCGACATCGCCTTTGAAGACCTGCAGGACCCGCCCGGCATCGCCATGTGGCCTGAGTACAAAGGCCGCGACGGCTGCCGCACGCCCATGCCCTGGGTGAGCCAAGCCACCGACATCGGCTTTGGCGATGGCTCGACCAAAGCCTGGCTGCCCTACACCGAGGCCTACCGCCCACTGGCCGCCGATGTGCAAGAGCGCGATGCGGCGTCACACCTGAACTTTTATCGACAACTGCTGCAGTGGCGTCGCACGCAACCGGCCCTCATCCACGGCGAACAAACGTTGCTGCCCGTGGACCCGCAGGTGATGGCCTTTGTGCGCGAGCACGAGGGCCAACGCGTGCTGTGCGCTTTCAACTTCAGCGCGCAAGCGGCCAGCCTGCCCCTGCCGTCCGACATGCAGGCACTGCACACCTTAACGCTGCCCGGCCTGAGTGGCGGCTGCTTGTCGGGCCACGCTTTGGCCTTTGAGCCCTTTGGTGGCCTCATCGTTCAATTGGCCTGAATTGACCTGAATGGGCCTGAATAGGCCCGCACCGGCCCCACCGAAACCTACACCGCGCTGGAGTACACCTCATGTCCCGCATCGAATTCAAGAACATCTGCAAGCGTTACGCACCGCATTTGCCGATGACCATCCACAACGCCAACCTGACCATCGAGCACGGCGAGTTTTGTGTCTTTGTTGGCCCCTCGGGCTGCGGCAAGTCCACCCTGCTGCGCATGGTGGCCGGTCTGGAAGACATCAGCTCCGGCGATTTGCTGATCGGCGACCAACGCGTGAACGACCTGCCCCCCGCCAAGCGCGGCGTGGCCATGGTGTTCCAGAGTTACGCGCTTTACCCGCACATGACCGTGGGTGAAAACATGGCTTTTGGCCTGCGCGTGTTGGGCTCGAACAAAGCCGAGATCGACCGCAAGGTGAAAGAGGCCGCAGACATTTTGCAGCTGACCCCGCTGCTGGACCGCCTGCCCAAAGCCCTGTCGGGCGGGCAGCGCCAGCGCGTGGCGATTGGCCGCGCCATCGTCAAGCAACCCAAGGTGTTTTTGTTTGACGAACCCCTGTCCAACTTGGATGCGGCTTTGCGCGTGCAGACCCGGCTGGAGATTGCCAAGCTGCACAAAGACATGGGCTCGGCCAGCATGATCTACGTGACCCACGACCAGGTCGAGGCCATGACCCTGGCCAACAAAATCGTGCTGCTGCACACCGGGGCACTGATCCAAGAGCGCGGCAGCGTGGCGCAAGTGGGCTCGCCCATGAACCTGTACCACCGCCCGGCCAGCCTGTTTGTGGCCGAGTTCATCGGCTCGCCCAAGATGAACCTGCTCAAAGGCACACTGCAAAGCGCCGAGGCCACACACGCCACGGTGAATGTGGGCGAGCAGACGCTCACAGTGGCGGTGGACGCACGCCATTTGAAAACCGGTGAAGCGGTGCAAGTGGGCATTCGCCCTGAGCACATTCCTTTGGGTGCCGAAGGTGCAGGCACCGGCGTGACCGCCAGCTTGCAACACATCGAACGCCTGGGCGATGCGTCGCTGCTGTATGTGCAAATCACAGGTCAGCCCATGGCCACCGTCAAGGTCGAAGGCAGCGCCGCACTGACCGCTGGCTCGGCGCTCACGCTGCGCCTGATCCCCGATCAGATGCACCTGTTTGACAGCCAAGGCATCGCCTGTCACCGCACCGTGGAACTGCCCGAATAAGCCCCTGCTTTTTCATTGCGTATTGGCCCCCGTCATGAACTCATCCGATCAAGCTTGGTGGAAAAGCAGCGCCGTCTACCAAATCTACCCCCGCAGCTTTTGCGACAGCAACGGTGACGGCATCGGCGACATCCCGGGCATCACGAGCAAGCTGGACCATCTGAAAACGCTGGGCGTGGACGTGGTCTGGCTCTCGCCGGTGTACGAGTCGCCCAACGACGACAACGGCTACGACATCAGCGACTACCGCGCCATCATGGCCGAGTTCGGCAGCATGGCCGACTTCGACGCGATGCTGGCGGGCATGAGCGAGCGCGGCATGGTGCTCATGATGGACCTGGTGGTCAACCACACCTCGGACGAGCACGCATGGTTCCGCCAAGCGCGGTCTTCGCGTGACAACCCGTACCACGATTACTACATCTGGCAAGAACCGGTGGAGGGCCGCGAACCCACCAATTGGGAGTCGGCCTTCAGCGGCTCGGCCTGGAGCTTGAACGAGGCCACGGGCGAGTACTACCTGCACATGTTCTCGCCCAAACAGCCCGACCTGAACTGGGAGAACCCCAAGGTGCGCGCCGAGGTCTATGACCTGATGCACTTTTGGTTCAAAAAAGGCGTGCGCGGTTTTCGCATGGACGTGATCAACCTGATCTCCAAGCCCTGGCGTGCGGACGGCAGCCTGGCCGATGCGCCCGTGGTGCAGCGGGGTTTTTTGCAGCCCGCCTTCGAGATGGTCAAACACGGCCCGCGCTTTGTCGAGTTCATGCGCGAGATGCGCCACGAAGTGCTGGACCATTACAACAGCCTCACTGTGGGCGAATCACCCTGCGCTACCGTGGAAGAAGCCGCCGAGATCACCCATCCCGACACTGGGGCCTTGAACATGGTGTTCCAGTTTGAACACATGGACCTGGACAGCCAAGCGGGCAAAGGCAAATGGGCGCTCAAAGCCCTGCACTTGCCCGACCTCAAAGCCAGCCTGAGCCGCTGGCAAAACGGCCTGCATGGCCGAGGCTGGAACAGCCTGTACTGGAACAACCACGACCAACCGCGCATCGTCTCGCGCTTGGGCGACGACGGCCACCAATACCGCGAGCGCTCGGCCAAAATGCTGGCCACCTGCTTGTACCTGATGCAAGGCACGCCCTATGTCTACCAAGGCGAAGAACTGGGCATGACCAATGTGGCCTGGCCCGACATCACGCACTACCAGGACATCGAAACCCGCAACATGTACCGCGTGGCCACCCAAGAAAAAGGCCAGTCCCCCGACAAAGTGCTGCGCAGCATCCACGCCAAAGGCCGCGACAACGCCCGCACCCCCATGCAGTGGACCGCACAGGCCCATGGCGGCTTCACCACCGGCACGCCTTGGCTGTCGGTGAACAAAAACCACGACCACATCAACGCCGAAGCAGCGCTGGCCCAGCCCGACTCGGTGTTTCACCACTACCGCCAACTGCTGGCCCTGCGCAAGCAATGGCCCGTGTTGGTGCATGGCCGCTACACGCTGCTGCTGCCCGCACACCCCCATGTTTTTGCCTACCTGCGCTCGGACGAACAACACAGCGTCGTGGTGCAGTGCAATTTCAGCGGGCAGTTCCAGCGCCTGCCGCTGACAGAACTGCCCGATCTGCGCGCAGCCACCCCCCTGATCGGCAACCTGCCCTTTGAAGAATGGCCCATGGCCCCAGACACCCTGGCCGGTTGGGAGGCCCGGGCTTACCTGCTGCCCGGTGCAGCTTTAACACACAACGATTGAGTCCTTCATGACACACCACCGCCGCTGGCAACGCACCGCACTCTGGCTGGGTCTTGCCCCTCTCACCCTGCTGTCCGCTCAGTCCATTTCAGCAAGCTCGGTCTACGAAGCCCGAGAAAAAGACTGGCGCAATGGCGCCGTGGTCTACCAAATCTTGGTGGACCGTTTTGTGCCCTCGGCCAATCTGGCCGCCAAAAAGCACCTCTACCCGGCCCCCAAAGTGCTGCACGACTGGCACGAAGTGCCGCAGCGCGGCGTGGATCTGCCCGACCAGAAACTCAACAGCCAGGAGCTGGCTTTTTGGGGTGGCGACCTGCAAAGCGCCCGCTCGCGGCTGGACCATGTGCAGCAACTCGGGGCCACGGCGGTCTACCTCAACCCCATCCACCTGGCCTGGACCAACCACAAATACGACGCCCTCGACTTCAAGGCCATCTCCCCCGAATTCGGCACCCGCGAAGACTTCAAACAATTTGCCCGCGAAGCGCACCAGCGCGGCATGAAGGTGGTGCTGGACGGTGTGTTCAACCACATGGGCCGCAACAGCCCGGCCTTCAAAGAAGCCATGGCCAAGCCGAGCAGCCCTTGGCGCCACTGGTTTGCCATTGGCCCGCAATACAAAGGCGGGGCACGGGTCTGGACCGGTTACCAAAACCTGCCCGAACTCAACTTAGAACACCCGCCCGTGCGCCAGTACCTGTATGAAGCGCCCGACTCAGTGCTGCGCGGCTACCTGCGCGACGGGGCCGACGGCTGGCGGCTGGACACGGCGTTTGAGTTGGGCCACCGTTACCTGCAAGACCTGCGGCATGCCGCCCGCCAAGAGAAAAAAGACGCGCTCATCGTGGGCGAGATCGTCAACTACCCCGACCAATGGCTGCAATCGATGGACGGGGTGATGAACTTCACGCTGCGGCAAATCATCCTCGGCCTGGCCCAAGGCGAACTGAGCACGTCCGCCGCCACCCGCATGACCGAACGCCTGGTGCGTGACGCCGGCATCGAGCCGCTGCTCAAGTCTTGGAACGTGATCGACAACCACGACATTCCCCGCATCCACACCCAACTGCCCGACACGCGCCAGCGCCGGTTGGTGCAAGCACTGCAATTCACCCTGCCGGGCTCACCCAATGTGTATTACGGCAGCGAAGTCGGCATGACCGGCGGCGGCGACCCGGAAAACCGAGGCCCCATGCGCTGGGACCAAGTGCAGCCCGACCAAGCCGAGCTGGTCTGGATGAAACGGCTGATTGCCCTGCAACAAGGGCACCGCGCCCTGCGCGTGGGCGACTACCGCCGCATCGAAGCCGAGCGCCTTTTCGCCTTTGAACGCCACACCGACAAAGCACTGGACACCCGCATCGTGCTGTCCAACCCCGGCAACACGCCCGTGACCGAAAAAATCATGGTGGCCAATGCCGCCCTGATGGACGGCACCCCCCTGGTGAACCTGCTGGCCGACGACCCCCGCCAAGCCGTGACCACCATGGGCCCCGGCCTGATCACAGTCACCGTGCCCGCACAAAGCGTGATGGTGCTGCAACCCATGGAACGCGACTTGGGCGGGTACAGCCGGTACAAACGGGTGCGGTGAAATTTGCATATAGACCGACACATGTGAATCCAATCGGAATACAGATTGCATCTAAGTGGTTTTCAACTCGGAGAACGACATGGACAAAAACTTCTGGCCCCCGATCTTGGCTTTGGCGATTCCGCTGCTGGCTTTGCTGATTCCCATGGCTTACATTGTTTTTCGCTTTGTGCTGCAAAGCCGCAAGGCCCAGCTGACGCATGAGACCATTCGACACTTTGCACAATTGGGGCAGCCCATTCCGCCTGAATTGCTGCAACAAGATCCGCCCAGCGCCGCCTTGGCTGCCCCCACACCAGAACAAAAAACCGAGCGCGTGGCCAGCTTGCTGCGCAAGGCGGTGTTGGCCATATGTTCGGGCTTGGGGCTGGGCTTGGTGGTGTATTGGGTCAACCTCGATCACGGTGAGTTCAACGGTTTCCACGGCTGGGCCTGGGGCTTGTTGCCCTTCATCCTGGGCTTGGGCTGGCTGTTTCTTTGGGTGGCCGAATCTCGGCAGCTGCGGCATGAACAGGCACTGGCGCGTGGCGAGTCGGACTGAGTGTGTCCATCCCCTCTTTGGCACAGGAGCGCGAGTGGCTGCGCTTGGCGCAGCACCATCACGATGCACAGGCCTTCGGGCAGCTGGTGGCCCTTCACCAGGGGCGTGTGCGTGCGGTGCTGCGCAAGCTCACCCGGGGCCAGCAGGCCCTGGCCGATGAGTTGGCGCAAGAAACTTTCATCAAAGCTTGGCGGGCCTTGCCCACGTTCCGGCACGGGGCGCAGTGGAGCACTTGGCTGCACCGCATTGCTTACCTCGAATTTTTGCAGCACCAAAGGCGTTGGGCCGATGAGCATGCCAGCACCGCATCGCCCGAGCATGAGGCCATCGCAGCCACGCACTCGGCCCACGATTTGCGCCTGGACTTGGAGAAGGCTTTGGCACAATTGCACCCTTTGGAAAATGCCGCCATCGTGTACTGTTACCACAGCGGTTTGAACCATGCCGAGGCGGCGCAAGTTTTGGACTTGCCTTTGGGCACCGTCAAAAGCCATGTCATGCGCGGGCGCGCCAAACTGCAAACGCTGCTGGCCGCCTGGAAGCACACAGACATTCAGGAGTCACCATGAACAAGACCACCGCTGACACCTCGAATGCCGACGACTGGCTGACGCCTTTGTTGTTGCAGGACGCGCATGGGGACCCTAGCCTACAACAGGACGCGGCTTTTGTGGCGCAAGTCATGGGCCAATTGCTTGAGCCCGCCGATGCACTTGCAAAGCCCCAAAAGCCTAGGGTCAACACGAACTTGACCCGCGAGCGCGGAATGTTGCTGGGCTTTCAGTTAATCATGGTTGTTTTAATCGTCATATCCGCACCTACAGCCGTGCAAGCCTGGCTTGAAGTTGCAAAAGCTCCTATGAACATGACGGCTTGGTATGACCAAAAACTGTGGGGCTTCGCTTTGGGGCTGAGCATGATGTTTTATGGTTCATATGAATTACTGAACACGCCTGAGTAGGCTACTGTCATTGCAATTGACTCAACCAAATTTTTTGTTTGAGCGCCAATTCAGATTGACCCTTTGTTGATTGCAAAATGTTCGATATCAACCGATAAGCCCAAGCTCTTGACGTCGCATTCGTGCGTGAGTAGCTCGGGCATGAGGCACCCAGCCCTGCCTGAGCCAACGCCGCCACATCAACAAACCACGTATCCACTCATCGGCCGCGTAGGCCAGCCAGACCCCCATCAATCCCCAACCCCAGTGCACTCCCAGCAGCCAACTGCCGCCCGCAAGCACCACCGCCTTGGAGCCCGCTCCGGCATAAAACGGATAGCGGGCATCGCCCGTTGCGCGCAAGGCCGAGATCACAATCAGGTTGAAGGTACGCCCTGTCTCCAGCAGGATCGACAGCCACATCAGTTGGCTACCTATCCGCACAATGTCAGGGTCCTGTGTAAAAAAACCCAATAGCCATGTACCCAGTAGCGCCTGCACACAGGCCACAAGCAGTGTCACGGCAAAGCCAATCTTTTGCGCCTTGCGCACCAGATCGTGTGCCTGCCGAAACTGGCGTGCTCCGACCATGTGGCCGATCACCATTTCAACGGTGATGCCAATCGCCAAGGCGCTGATCAATACCCACATGTTGAACTGCAAGACATAGGCCTGGGTGGCCAACGCCTGCGTGCCCATGAGGCCAACAGCGGCCACGCTGACCATGAAGGCCGCCTCCCATGACAAGTTTTCTGCCGCACCGGGCAGGCCGATGTGCAGCACCGGCTTCAATTGAGTCCAACGCACCCGCCACCAGTCTGTCCACTGTGGACGCAGCCCAAGCCGCAGCCGCCACAAATACAGGTGCAAGGCCATACCCACCAAACGGCTGATGATGACGGCCACAGCAAAACCCGGCAAACCCAACGCCGACAACGGCCCCCAACCGGTCATCAAGGGCCAGGCCAGCGCCATGTGGGTGGCATGCATAACGATCATCACTGCCAGCGTGTCTCGGTTGCGCAGGTGCGCCCGCATGACCCCGGCCATACAGGCGTTCCAGGCGTCCAGCACCAATGCGAGCGCCAGCGATTGCAAAAACGGTGCGGCCAGCAGCAACACATCAGCGGGCGCATTGAGCATCTGCAGCATCGGGCGTGCGCACAACAAGGCCAGCATGGCTGCCACCCCCCCCATCCAGGTTCCTGAGGCCTTTGCAGCGCGTGCGACCCGGTCAGCCTCCGCGCGATGCCCGGCCCCAAGGTTTTGCGTGATGACCACGCTTACCCCCGCTCCCACCAGACGGAAGACCATGAACAACAAACCAAACACGTGGTGGGACAGCGCAAAAGCACCTCCCGCCGCGTCAGAGATGCCAGCAGCCAGTGCCGTGCCAACCATCCCCACCACCAGTCCAAGCGACAGTTCAACCAACAGGGGGAAAACGAGACTGGTTATGGCTGTGTGATTGGAGATGCCAAATGTGGATTTCATGAAAAGGCACTTGCCAAAATGATCAAGCCACATTGATTTACATTCATGGCGCCGACCGACGTCCGTAACATTACTACATCTCCTCTTCAGCATTCAGCCTAGAATGGAATATGTATGAACCGTACCGTCAGATTTTGTGCGCGTGCGACTTTTATGGGTTTTTGAATCCCCCAGACTGGTGCCCCACAATGCGTTCAATATCGATTGTTTCCGGTGTAATTGAATTACAAAACAACCCCCTTAATGGCCTTGACTCACAACCAAGCACGACATGATTACCTTCGAATCTCCCCGTTTGCTTGCTGACATTGGGCGCGTCTACGCTCGTTTTGCCATAGAGCTCGAGCGTGACCAATACAGCCACCAAGCTTCTTTGCGGTGCGCTGACCACCCGAGTCTTGAACAAGCAATCAGAACCTATCTGGAATCCGTACAGCCATTAACGGTTGAACATGCAGCCATAGCCATTGCCACGCCTGTCGATGGTGACCAAGTACGCATGACCAATTACCACTGGCAATTTTCGATAGAGCAAACACGTCAAGCTTTGGGACTCGATACTCTGGTTGTCGTCAATGATTTCACCGCATTAGCCATGGCCTTGCCACGGCTAGGGCCCGATGCCATTCGCCAAGTAGGCGGAGGCCAGCCGGTTAAAAGTAGCGTCATAGGTTTACTGGGTTCGGGTACTGGTCTAGGCGTTTCAGGACTGATCCCATCTGGTGATGGTTGGATTTCTCTTGGATCAGAAGGTGGCCACACCAGCTTTGCCCCCAGAGACGCCAACGAAATTGCTGTTTTGCACCACGCACTGACACTTTACGACCATGTCTCTTTTGAGCGTTTGGTGTCTGGTTCCGGATTGGAACTGATTTACCAAGCATTGAGCCAGACACGAAAAGGGGTGGCTGAATTTTTGAGTGCCCCCGAAATCACACGCTTGGCGCTTGACGAAGACAATGCTTTGTGTCGGACCACACTTGACGTTTTCTGCAATATGTTAGGCACGGCGGCCAGTGATCTGGCCGTGACCCTAGGCGCAACTGGCGGCGTCTATATTGGCGGAAGCATCATCCCAAGACTGGGCGCCTATTTCGATCAATCCGGTTTTCGTCAACGCTTTGAAGACAAAGGTCGTTTCAGGCAGTATGTAGAACACATCCCGACCTATGTGATCACCGCCGACAATCCAACTTTCATGGGTGTTTCAGCGATCTTGGAGACACAACTACGGACTCTTCAGAATTCCATAGGATCGGCTATCTTGTCCCAAATCCGTCGGTTGCGTCCACAGCTCTCGCCCGCCGAACAGCGCGTTGCAGAATTGGTTCTGTCACAACCTCGGTCGGTACTGAATGACCCGATTCATGATATTGCCCTGGCGGCTCAGGTCAGTCAGCCTACCGTGATCCGCTTCTGTCGATCGGTGGGCTGCAAAGGACTCTCTGATTTTAAATTGCGTCTTGCATCTGGTCTGAGCGTTTCAGTCCCTATCACGCACTCCAAAGTTACTCACGAGGACTCTGTTCTGGAGTTGGGCTCCAAAGTTCTGGGCAATACCGCCAATGCTGTATTGCAACTGCGCAACGAATTGCAGCGCGAATCCATTGACAAAGCCATTGATCTTGTCATGGCGGCTCAGCGAGTTGAAATTTTTGCAGTCGGTAGCTACGCGTCTGTTGCGCTAGATGCGCAGATGAAATTTTTACGGCTCGGCATTCCCTGCGGCGTCCACACCGACCCACACACGCAACATTTGGTCAGTAAACTTGTTAACCGTGACACCGCCACCCTCATCATCAGCAGTGGTGGTTCTTTACCAGAATTGATTTCATTGCAACACGTTCTCAGTGAGCAGGGCGCATCTGTCGTTGCCATCACAGCCAATCAATCCATCCTAGCCAAAAAAGCCGATGCTGCACTTGTGGCCGAGCACAACGAACATGCTGCGACCCATTTACCCATGATCAGCCGTGTCCTGCATCTTTTACTGGTGGACATTTTGGTTGTAGGTCTAGAAATGCGTCTTGCTGAATTAGGGCGGACTTCAGAGGCACTCGTCATGGGAATCAATGAGATCCCGACATCACCCTCACATACTTCACCGGTACAAGGCGTGCGTATGTCATCTCCTGTGCGTCCATCAATTTCACACAGTCAATGATTTCAAAGGGATTACCCTTATGTAGTTTTGTTTCTCGAGTCTTTGATTTTTATGTAATCGAATTACAATTCTCCAAACTTACACCACTGAAGTGGCGGCTTTACGAAGGAGAAGACAAATCATGG
>NZ_NESH01000011.1 GCF_003063355.1 Limnohabitans sp. Bal53
TGAAGGCCAGCGGCCGGTCCGTTGTCATGGACTGGGCAATGATGCTGACCTGCTGGTTCAGACCGTGGCGCGCGGCAAAGTCGGACGAGCAGATGATGGCGGCGGCGGCGCCACAGGTGGGCGGGCAAGCCCCCGACATGGTGCATTGACACATACAGCCACCAAAAACACCCCGCCAACCAGGCCGTGGCAAACACCCCCCCGAACCAAGCCGCCCGCTTGAGTAGTGGGCCCCCATGGTCCTGCGCCAAGCTTGAGCGGGCCATACGCGCCAGCCCAGCGGCCAGCAGCGTCAAACTCAAAACCTGCAACCAGCCCTGGGCCTGGCCAGTGCCCGGCCAGGCGATGGATGCGGCCTGCGCTGCCCCCGCCAACGCGGGCCAGACGGTCTGCCATCCGCGCTCGCGTGGCGGTACACCCCTCATGGAGTGGTTCCGGGTGCAGGCGTGTTGCCCGCGCTGCTGGGCTGGTCGCCGCCAAGCGGGTCGGTGCCTGGGGCAGGCACGGGGGACACCTTGAACCAGCGCACGGCACCGGCGCGCGTGTGCAAGACCACAAAGCGCAGTCCCGACAGTTCAAAACTTTCGCCGCGGTGCGGCACATGGCCCATTTCGTGGGCGATCAAACCGCCCAAGGTGTCGAAATCATGGTCGTCATTGGCTTGACGTGCTTGCCTCAAATCCACGCCAAAGGCCTCGTCCACGCGCTCGATGGCGGTGTCGCCGCTGACCCTGAAACTGCGGTCGGGCAGCCCAAAAATATCGCCAGCATCATCGGCGATATCGAACTCGTCCTCGATCTCACCGACGATTTGTTCCAGCACATCCTCAATGGTGATCAAGCCCGCCGTGCGGCCGTACTCGTCGATCACGATGGCCAAGTGGTTGCGGTTGTCGCGGAACTGGCGCAGCAAATCGTTCAGGGCCTTGCTTTCCGGCACAAACACCGCCGGGCGCAACAAGGTGCGGATGTTCAACTCGGGCGCACGCTGCAGTTTGAGCAGGTCTTTGGCCAACAAGATACCGATGATGTTGTCGCGCTCACCCTCGAAGACCGGAAAGCGCGAATGTCCGGTGTCGATCACCTGGTGCAGCAACTCGTCCATGGGGTCTTCGATGTTCAGGAGGTCCATGCGCGGCGCAGCCAGCATCACATCGCTGGCGGTCATGTCGGCCATGCGAATCACCCCTTCGAGCATCAAACGGCTCTCGGTGTTGATGATCTGGTTGTCCTCGGCCTCGGCCAAGGTCTCGATCAGTTCATCGGCCGAATCGGGTCCGGGATGGATGAACTCAGCGAGTTTTTGCAGAAAACTTCGTTTGTCTTCGCGCTCGGCGTGGCGCGCAGGGTAGGGGTCAGACACGGTCTAGGCGGGCAGGACATGCTGTAGTGAACAAACTACAAGGATAGCGGATTTGGGTGACAAACAGCCTTTTCAGGGGCCCCGCGAAGTTTGACGGGCATCGCGTACGCCCTGGCGAATTTCTTGCACCGTGGCCAGCCACTGGCGAAACTGGTTCGCCTGCATTTTGAGCTGGTAGTCAAGCTCGGCCATTTGCTCCTGCACCAATCCACTGATCTGGCTGTCTAAAGTGGCTTGCGGCAAGGACAGATACGCCTCGCTTTCGCTGCCATCGCGCTGCACCGCAGCCCCAGCGTGGCGCGCGATCTTGAGCATGGCCACGTTCTCGCTCAAGGCGTGGATAAACAACAGATTCACCCCTTGGTTGCGGGCATGCATCACCGCATGGCCGAACAACTTGGCGCCAAAACCCTTACCTCGCTGATGCGAGGACACCGACACGCCAAACTCGGCACACGTGGCCCACTGCGGGTCGA
This sequence comes from Limnohabitans sp. Bal53, assembly GCF_003063355.1. Taxonomy (GTDB): domain Bacteria; phylum Pseudomonadota; class Gammaproteobacteria; order Burkholderiales; family Burkholderiaceae_C; genus Limnohabitans_A. Next base: position 1,840 of record NZ_NESH01000011.1, read on the forward strand.
CCGAATAAGCCAGATGGGCCATGGCCACCAGCTCCAAGCGGCGGTTAAAAACCCCAAAGATCTCATCCCGCTTGAAGTTCAGACCCGCCACATAGCGGTCAATTTGCTCATCGGTGGCAGCGTATCCAAAGCGCAGGTAGCGGTCTTGAGCAGGCAGGGCCCGCAAATGCCGTGCGATGCGCGGCTTGTGGCGCGACGACAGCGAGCGAATCGGCACCCAATTGGCGCTCTTGCGGGTCACTCCGCCCGAGGCCGATAGCCCCACATCGGCAGCGCCAAACACACGTCGCCAAAGCTGGCTTAGAACGCGAGTGAGTTGCTTGGTACGCGGTTCTGAAGGGGGCGTCATGGTGGCACCTAGGGTTAACCCCATTTTGCACCGATTTGCCTGCCCGGGGATGGCACGGGTTTTGTCGCCTTTGAGACCAGTAAGCCACCATCTCAGGACTTGCCCTCTGTCAGGCCCAACAGGAGCTGGAGACAATCAAGCGCTACAGGAGACAAGCGCATGGAACGTATCTGGCTGAAGAATTACCCACCCGGGGTGCCCCACGACATCAACACAGAGCAATACAAAAGTTTGACGGATTTGATGGAAAGGGCTTTTCGCGAGCACGGCGACAACCCCTTTTCGGTCTGCATGAACCGCTGGATGAGCTACAAGCAGCTCGATGAGTTGTCTACCGCGCTGGGCGCCTGGCTGCAAAACAAGGGCCTGGAGCCAGGCAGCCGGGTGGCCATCATGCTGCCCAACTTGCCGCAATTTGCGGTGACGATGGCCGCCATCTTGCGGGCTGGCTACACCTGCGTGAACGTCAACCCGCTCTACACCCCGCGCGAATTGGAGCACCAACTCAAGGACTCCGGCGCCAGCGCCATCGTCATTCTGGAAAACTTTGCCGCCACCTTGCAAGAAGTGGTCGAGCGCACCGCCGTGCAGCATGTGGTGTTGGCGTCCATTGGCGATTTGTTGGGGCCCATCAATGGCCGCTGGCTGACCTTTGCCGTGCGGCACCTCGCCAAAATGGTGCCGCCCTTCGAGTTGCCTTTGAGCAACGGCCGCACCGTCACCTCGTTCAAAAAAGCCATCGCACAAGGCCGCATCTTGAACTTGCGCCCCACCACGCAAACCATGGACGACATCGCCTTTTTGCAATACACGGGTGGCACCACCGGTTTGTCCAAAGGCGCCGTGCTGACACACCGCAACGTGGTGGCCGCCATGCTGCAAGCCGAAGGCTGGTTCTCGCCTGCTTTGGCAGATGTGCCCGACCTGCGCAAAGTGAACAACGTCGCGGCTTTACCGCTGTACCACATCTTTGCGCTGACGCTGTGTTTGTTGGCCATCCGCCAAGGCTCCTACCTGACCCTGGTGCCGAACCCCCGTGACTTTGCCAAATTCATCGAGGTCCTCAAGCAGCGCCCCTTCCATGTGCTGCCCGGCGTGAACACGCTGTTCAATGCCCTGATGCAGCACCCGATGTTCAAGACCCTCGATTTTTCCTCGCTCAAACTCACCCAGGCGGGCGGCATGGCCGCGTCAGAGGGCACAGCCCACAACTGGCAAAAAGCCACGGGCAGCGCCATGATCGAAGGCTGGGGCATGAGCGAGACCTGCGCGATCGGCACCAACAACCCCGTGACGCAAAAGACCTTCAGCGGCAACATCGGCCTGCCCTTGCCAAGCATCGACATCGCCATCAAGGACGACGACGGTCACAGCCTGCCCCTGGGCAGCTCGGGAGAAATCTGCATCCGCGGCCCCAACGTCATGACCGGTTATTACAACCAGCCTGCTGAAAACGCCAAGACCTTCACCGAAGATGGCTTCATGCGCACGGGCGACATCGGCATCATGGACGAAGGGGGCTTCACCCGCATCGTGGACCGCAAAAAGGACATGATCATCGTCAGTGGCTTCAACGTCTTCCCCAGCGAGCTGGAAAACCTGATCTCGACCTGCCCCGGCGTGGTCGAGTGCGCGGCCGTGGGCATTCCCGACGCCATGCAAGGTGAAACCATCAAAGTGTTTGTGGTGCGCAACGACCCGATGCTGACCGAAGAAGCTGTCTCGCGTTTTTGCCAGGACAAACTCACGGGCTACAAGCGTCCCAAATACATCGAATTCCGCGACGAGTTGCCCAAGTCCAACGTGGGCAAAATTTTGCGCCGCGACCTGCGCAGCGCCAAATGAATCCATCCTGCACCCTGCCACCAGGCGTGCGCGTGTTCGAACGTGGCTGGTTGTCGGCCAACAACGTACTCCTGCTCGACGCGGACAGCGCCACCTTGGTCGACAGCGGCTACGTCACCCACCAGGCCCAAACCCTGGCCTTAGTGGCGCAAGGCCTGCAAGGCCGCATGCTGGACCAACTGGTCAACACCCACCTGCACAGCGACCATTGCGGCGGCAATCAGGCCCTGCAAGCACACTATCCAGGTCTCAAAACATGGATCCCACCCGGCCTGTCACAAGCCGTGCAGGATTGGCGCGAAGAAGAGTTGAGTTACCAACCTACCGGCCAGAACTGCCCCCCCTTTGCTTTTAACGGCTTGCTGCAACCGGGAAGCACCCACCGCTGGGCTGACATGGACTGGCAAGTGCACGCCGCCCCCGGTCACGATCCCCACTCGGTGATCTTGTTTGCGCCAGAACACCGCCTGCTGATGTCAGCCGATGCACTCTGGCAAAACGGCTTTGGCGTGGTGTTTCCCGAGTTGGCAGGCGTGGCCGCATTTGACGAAGTCGCCCAAACACTGGATCTGATTGAGCAGCTCGACCCCGCCACCATCATCCCGGGGCATGGTGCGGTCTTTACCGAAGTGAGCCCAGCGCTGGCCTTGGCCCGCAGCAAACTCGATGGCTTTGCGCAAAACCCTGAGCGGCACGCACGCTATGGCACCAAGGTGTTGCTCAAATTCAAACTGCTCGAATGGGGCCAAATCACACGCGCCGACTTCAGCGCTTGGGCCATGAAGGTGCCCTACATGCGCGAACTGCACCACCGCTTTGGCCAAGGACACAGCCTCAGCACATGGCTGGACATGATGCTCGCCGAGTTGGCGCGCAGTGGCGCCATGCAAGAGGTGGACGGCGTGTTGCACAACGCCTGAAGCTCAAACAACAAAGCCCCTCGAGCTTGCGCCTGAGGGGCTTGAATCTGGAGCGGGAAACGAGGCTCGAACTCGCGACCTCAACCTTGGCAAGGTTGCGCTCTACCAACTGAGCTATTCCCGCAAACATCACTTTGGCGGAGTGGACGGGACTCGAACCCGCGACCCCCGGCGTGACAGGCCGGTATTCTAACCAACTGAACTACCACTCCCGGCAGTCTTCTCGTCATGGCCCGAATGGCTCCTCGACCTGGGCTCGAACCAGGGACCTACGGATTAACAGTCCGGCGCTCTACCGACTGAGCTATTGAGGAACAAGGATGACTTGAAAAGAAAACGTCGTAGAAATCTGCATTTCTACGACGTTTGATCTTGGTGGCCTGGGGCAGAATCGAACTGCCGACACGCGGATTTTCAATCCGCTGCTCTACCAACTGAGCTACCGGGCCTGAGCCTTGTATTCTAGCAGGTCTTTTGTGTGCTTCAGAGCGCGCGCTTCAAAAAATATCCGGTTGCAACGCCACTGCCGATGCCCAAGGGGCAATGGCATCGCCACTGCGACCCATCAATGGTTGCGCTTACTGCGTGTGAGGTCCACACCAAGTTGCTTGAGCTTGCGGTACAAGTGCGTGCGCTCCAGCCCGGTTTTTTCAGCCACACGGGTCATGGAGCCGCCTTCGTGGGCGAGGTGGAATTCAAAGTAGGCTTTTTCGAAAGCGTCGCGCGCTTCGCGCAGCGGACGATCCAGTTCAAAACTTTGATGCACGTCAGGGGCTGAGACGTTTTCGGTGGCAACCACCGTGGACATGGACAACACACTGGGCGGCGGGGGCGGGATCGCGGCCAACATGGCTTGCTGCACTTGATCGCGGGCCAAGCCTTGCTCAACGGCTTTGAGCAGTTTCTGCAAGGTAATGGGCTTTTCCAAAAAGGCGTGTGCGCCAATCTTGACGGCGTCCACCGCGGTGTCGATGGTGGCATGACCGCTCATCATGATCACAGGCATGTTCAGCAAGCCGTTGGCGGCCCACTCCTTGAGCAAGCTCACGCCATCGGTGTCGGGCATCCAGATGTCGAGCAGCACCAGGTCTGGACGCATGTTTTGGCGGGCCTCGCGTGCTTGCGCAGCGTTTTCGGCAAGCTCGACCTGGTGCCCCTCATCAAAGAGGATTTCTGAGAGCAGGTCGCGTATGCCCAGCTCGTCGTCCACCACCAAAATATTTGCCATATGCCTGATTTGTCACTGTTCATGAAGAGGGCTGATCTAGCCCCTGTGCGGTTTGCACCACTGCGAATGATAACGAGACTTGCGCGCCCTGAATGTCGCTGCCTTCTTGCACGTTGGCCATGTCGATGCGGGCGCCGTGTTCGTCGGCTATTTTTTTCACCACGGCCAAGCCCAGGCCCGTGCCTTTGGCCTTGGTGGTGACATAGGGCTCAAAGGCCCGCTGCAAGATGTTGGGGGCAAAGCCGGGGCCGGTATCGGTCACTGTCAGTCGCACCCGCTGGCGCTGCGCACGCCACTCTGTGCGCACTTGCACACGGGCTGGGCTCAGGCTTTGGCCACGCGCCTCACAAGCATCTTGTGCGTTTTGCAGCAGGTTGTGGATGACTTGGCGCAACTGTTGTTCATCACCCAAGATGGGGGGGCAGTCTTCATCGAGCTCGGTCAACACCGCGGCGCGGTTCACGCTGTCGTGCGGCTCGCTGGCGTACAAGGCGAGCACATCCGTGACCAGCGCATTGAGTTGCAACGGTTTGAGATCGGCCGTTGGTAAACGCGCGTAATCGCGGAATTCGTTGACCAGGCGCTTCATGGCTTCCACCTGGTCAACGATGGTCTTGACCGATTTGGCCAACACCGCGTCATCCTGCGCTTCCAGTTTGCCGATCAGGCGTCTTTGCAGGCGCTCGGCCGAGAGCTGGATCGGTGTGAGGGGGTTCTTGATTTCGTGTGCCAGGCGGCGTGCTACTTCACCCCAGGCCTGTGCGCGTTCGGCCGAAACGATTTCCGAGATATCGTCGAACACCAGCAAGCGCATGCCGTCAGGCAATACGGCCCCGCGTGCGAGCAGCGTCACGCCGGTCTGGCTCAGACCTTGGCCTGCGGCGTGGATGTCAAAGGATTTTTGCCAGTGGTCCAATTCGTGCGCGTCTGTGCCGGCGTACAAGGCCTTGAATTGAGCATCCACCTCTTGCGCAAAATTTTGCAGGCCGGGCAGCCCTTGCAGGCCCTGGCCTTCGTGTGCGCTGACAGGCACGCGCAAGATGCGTGTGGCTCCTGGGTTGGCTGACACGATGGTGCCTTGAGCATCCAACACCATGACCCCGGCCGTGAGGTTGTCCAGGATGGTTTGCAGTTTGCTTCTGGCCTGGTCAAGCTGGCTCAGGCTGCGCTCTCCGCTGGCGCGGGCATCGGCCAGTTGCTGGGTCATCTGGGCAAACGAGCGGGTCAGGCCGCCCAACTCGTCTTTGCCTTGCAGCGCCAATTTGGGCCGCAGATCACCGGCCGCCACCTGGCGCATGCCGTGGGCCAGCAGCAGCAAGGGCCGCGCCAATTGGTTGCCCAACAAGACGGCCAACAAGATGGCCCCGAGCACGGCCAGGAACAAGCTCAGTGTGAGCGTGCCAATGTACATGCGCCGCAGGCCGTCACGGGCCAGTGCCCGCTCTTGGTATTCGCGGTAAGCGGCTTGCACTTCCAGCGCGTTGTTGACCAGTGTGGGGGGCAGATCTTGGGTCACCATCAGCAAGCGCCGGTCTTCGCTCAGGGCCAGGCTCCATTGCGGAAACAGCACCAAGACCTTGATGCGGCCCTTGTCGCCACCGGGAACGGCTTCGTCCAACCCCTCCACCCAGGTCAGGATACCGTTTTGTCGTGCCTCCCGCAGTTGCTGGGGCGTGGGGCGGTCAGCCCTCAGTTGAAAACGCGAAGGCCCGGCGCTGGCCACCATTTGCCCGCCCGAACTCCAGATGGCCACATCACTGACACCCAGTTGGGTTCGGATTTTCTCGGCCGCAAGTGCTGGGTTGAGTTCACTGGTTTCTGCCCAGTTGGCAGCGGCGGCCTTGCCTTGCTTGCTCAGATCGTCGCTCAAGGTGTCCAGTGTCGCGCGTCCCAAATTCAGGCCCGCGACCAAGGCCGCCTCCACCTTCACATCGAACCAGCTTTCAATCGAGCGCGAGACGAATTGGTACGACACCACATAAATGAGCAAACCGGGGATGACGCCCACCAGGGCAAAGATGCCTGCCAATTTGACCAACAAGCGTGAACCAAACTGGCCTTTGTACAAGCTGCGCAACAAGCGCAGCATGCCCCACAAGATGGTGATCAACAAGCCGCTGGCGACCACCGCGTTGATGATCACCAGCCATTCGTAATTCTGGTTGTATCGGTCCCGGTTGCCGGTCGCCTGTGTCATGAGCACCAACAAGCCTATGCCGATGGCGGCCACGCTCAAGGCACCCACCAGCATCAACCAGCGGCTGGTCCGTGAAGGCCGCTCGGTCAATGGCTCGCTGGAGGCTTTGAGCCAAGCCATCTCAGCGCACCAACTCTTCACTCAGGCGCAGGGTCTTGACGACCTGCAGGTTCCAGTCAGCCTGATTGCCAGCAGCGATTTGGAACGGGCGCGGCAACTGCGAAACATCGAGTCTGAATTCGTAGCGCAGCCGTTGCCGGGCATCGGGGTCCAGGCTCTGGGCATCGGCGATCTTCCAAGCCGATTGACGCCTGATCAAGTTGAGCGCCTCGGTCAGTGTTTCGAAGTTCTGTGAAATGCTGCCCGCCATGCCCGTGCCTGAAATCGGCTCGCTGGAGACATTCAGACGCCAGCGACGTGTCAGCGGCTGAAAGGCCAAGCGGTAATAACGGCTGGCTGCGCCAATTTTTTTATCGGTCCAGTACCAGCGCTCTCGCAGCACTTCAGCCTCGACCAAAAAGTGAACGGCCAGACCCTTGATGAGGGCATCTTCCACGGCCGGGCCCAATTCCAACTTGAGCTGGGCATTGAGCAACAAGGCATTGTCCTTGCGCACCGGCATGAGCTCGGTCAGCTCCACGCTGGAAGTTTGCGCCCATGCACTGCCCATGCCCAGCAATGCCATGAGCAAAGCCCGGGTCAACCAAGCGCCAAGCTCAATCCCGATCCTTCTCCAGCAGTGCGTAATAAAAACCGTCATGTTCACCCAGTGCATTGTGCTTGACTGGAAGGCCTGTGGGTATTTTGCCGGGTATCAAATGTCCAGGCGAGGGCAGCATTTGTGCATCGGTGTTGCGCTGAAGAAACGCTTGCACGGTGTCATCTCCCTCTGAACGGAAAACCGAGCAGGTGCAATACAGCAGACGACCCCCCGGGGCCAGCAAAGGCCACAGGGCCTTGAGCAGTTGGGCCTGCGTTTGGGCCAGTTGTGCGCTGTCCCCCGGGCGGCGCAGCCAACGCACATCGGGGTGCCTGCGCACAATGCCGGAGGCAGTGCAGGGCGCGTCCAGCAAGATCGCATCAAAAGCCACACCATCCCACCATTGCGCTGGCTGGGCTGCATCGGCGGCGCGAACTTCAGCACGGGCGCGAGTGCCCAGGCGCTGCAGGTTGTCCTCGATGCGTTGGCACCGCGCAGCATCCACATCCAGCGCCAAAACCTGTGCATTGGGGTAGCAAGCCAGAAGATGTCCGGTTTTGCCGCCCGGAGCGGCACAGGCGTCCAGAATGCGCCAGGGCTGCGCCGCCTCGCGGCCTTGCAGCAACAACGGCGCCGCGACTTGCGCGGCGGCATCTTGTACCGACACTTGACCCAACTCAAAACCGGGCAACTGGTGCACGGGTACCGCACGCCCGAGTTGCAAACCCGTTGCACCGACCGGTTTGGCAGCCAAGCCCATGACCAGCAACTGCGCCTGGTAATCGGCCACACTCTGGTGGCGGGTGTCTACGCGCAAACTCATGGGCGCTGGCTCCTGCGCCATGTCCAGCAATTTTTCCCAGTCTTCGGGGTATTCGTCCTTCACACGCGCCACCCACCAGCGCGGGTGATTCCAGCGTGCCTGGGGGTCGCCGTCGGTATCTGCCACCAAAGCCTCACGCTCGCGCAGAAAACGGCGCAAACAGGCGTTGATGAACCCGCTTTGGGCCTGGGTCTGGCGTTGTTGCCGGGCTGCCTCGACGGCCTGATTGACCAAGGTGTGCACAGGGTAGGGAGCACCTTCGCCCTGCCAGCTCAGGGCGAGGGCGGTGCACAACAAAGCATCGGCCGCTGGGGGCGGTGCCTTGGTGGCCAAACGCTCACGCAGTGCCATGGCCCGCCCCAGTTGACGCATCACCTGGAAAGTGAGGGCTTGGACACCCGGACGCAAGTCGGGCGTGACGCTGGTCAATTCGGCGGTCAGAGAGCGTCCTGCCAGCACCGCTTGAACCACTGCGGCCGTGGCTTGCAGTTGCCGCGACAAAGGCACGGACATGGTCTTGCCCTGATCGTTTGTGGGCTGCTTGCTGGCGCTCTTCTTGAGTTTGGGCGCAGATTGAGCGGCACCCTTGGCCATCTGTGTGGGTGATTTCTGCGTTGCAGGCTGGTGGTTCATCGCATCGATTCTCAGGTGGAGGCCATGGTCAGGTCCATGCGCACAGCGGGTTTGAAGTTCAATCGCCTCGCCAGCCAGGAAGCCGGGCGCATCCTCAATGCGTCGTTGTAAGCGCCGACGGCCACATGGTAAGGAATCATGGCCGCAGGCAAGGTCTGCCGCATGCGGTTCAAAGCGATGTCCAGATCAGGGCGGAAGGCCTCATGGACTTGCTGCTGTAACAAACGGATTTCGCCAACCAACTGCAAATGCTGGCTGATCACCAGCTTGAGCACTGTTTCGTCCAGCGGCTGTATGCGAGCCTGCGTGAGGGCTTCGAGCATCTGGTCACTGGCGGTTTGCACCGCCTGCAACTCTTGAGCCTCAGCCTCACCCACCAGGCTTTGCCGCGCTGCCAATCCCCCTTGTAAGCGAATCAACAAACGCAGCCAAACCGCGTCCACACTGCTCCACTGGCGCACCACTTCAGCGCGCAAACGCACCAAGCGGTTGTGCGCACCCACCGCCCAAAATAGACACAAGGCCAGCACCACACCCACCACCAGAGCACCCATGTTGGATTCCTCGCAGGTTCATTTTCCAAAAAGAACAGCCCCTGTCCATATGGCGGCACAGGGGCTGAATAGGCTCACCGCTCAAGCGGTGAATGCATCGCTCAGGCGGCTTCGCCAGCGTCGGTGACGGTGTCTTCAGCCGTGTCGCTGGCCAGGTCCGCCGCTTCGGCTTCGGCAATGGCACGGCGCTCGGCGTCGTCCATGGCGTCCTTCACTTTGCGTGCCTGGTGGTAAGCCAAGCCGGTACCGGCAGGAATCAGGCGTCCGACGATGACGTTTTCCTTCAGGCCACGCAACTCGTCGCGCTTGCCCATGATGGCCGCTTCGGTCAACACGCGGGTCGTTTCCTGGAAGGAAGCGGCCGAGATGAACGAATCGGTCGACAAGGAGGCTTTCGTGATACCCAACAGCAAGTTGCTGAAAGTTGCGGGAATCTTGCCGTCGCGCCGCAAAGCGTCATTGGTGTTGAGCATTTCCGAACGCTCCACCTGCTCACCAGAGATGTAGTTGGAGTCGCCGATATTCTCGACCACCACGCGGCGCAGCATCTGACGAACAATCACTTCGATGTGCTTGTCGTTGATCTTCACGCCTTGCAAGCGGTAAACGTCCTGCACTTCGTCCACGATGTAGCGGGCCAGCTCTTCGATGCCCAACAGACGCAAGATGTCTTGTGGGTCGGCTGGGCCGTCCACAATGCTCTCGCCCTTGTTGACCACTTGGCCTTCGTGCACCAGGATGTTCTTCTCTTTGGGGATCAGCTCATCCCAGACCTTGCCTTCAGGGTCGGTGATCTGCAAACGGACTTTGCCTTTGGTTTCCTTGCCGAAAGACACGGTACCGGTGATCTCGGCCAGCATGCCCTTGTCTTTGGGTGTGCGGGCTTCGAACAGTTCGGCCACTCGGGGCAAACCGCCGGTGATGTCTCGGGTCTTCTGACCTTCCACAGGGATACGTGCCAGAACTTCGCCTGGGCCCACATCCATGCCGTCGCGCACCTGGATCAGCGAGCCGATCTGGAAGCCGATGGTCACCGAGTGGTCGGTGCCGGGAATCTTGACTTCTTTGCCTTGGGCATCGATCAACTTCACCTGAGGACGGATGACCTTGGCAGCGCCACGGCGCTTGGGGTCAATGACCACGAGCGTAGACAAGCCGGTCACTTCGTCCAGCTGCTTTGCAACGGTCAGACCTTCTTCGACGTTCTCGAACTTCACGGTACCTGCGTACTCGGTGATGATCGGACGTGTCAGTGGGTCCCAGTTGGCCAAAATGGCGCCAGCCTTGATGGTCTGGTCGGCCTTGACCGACAAGATCGCACCGTAGGGCACTTTGTGACGCTCGCGCTCACGGCCGTGCTCGGTGATCACGATCTCGCCAGAGCGAGAAATCACCACCAACTCGCCTTTGCTGTTGGTCACATAACGCATGGTGGCGTTGAAACCGATGGCGCCGTTGGACTTGGCTTCCACGCTGGAGGCCACAGCGGCACGCGAGGCCGCACCACCAATGTGGAAGGTCCGCATGGTCAGCTGGGTGCCGGGCTCGCCAATCGACTGGGCTGCGATCACACCGACGGCTTCGCCGTTGTTGACCAAGCCGCCACGGCCCAGATCGCGGCCATAGCACTTGGCGCACAAACCAAAGCGGGTTTCGCAAGTCAAGGCGGTACGCACCTTGACTTCGTCCACGCCTGCAGCTTCCAGCTCTTCAATCAGGTCTTCGTCGAGCATCACGCCCGCTTCTGCCAGAACAGCGCGGTTTTCAGGGTGCAGAACGTCTTCGGACACCGTGCGGCCCAAGATACGGTCGCGCAGCGATTCGATCACTTCACCACCTTCGACGATGGCGCGCATCAGCGAGCCGTCGGCAGTGCCGCAATCGAGTTCGGTTACGACCAAGTCTTGGGTCACGTCGACCAGACGACGGGTCAGGTAACCCGAGTTTGCGGTCTTCAAAGCCGTGTCGGCCAGACCTTTACGTGCACCGTGTGTCGAGATGAAGTACTGCAACACGTTCAGACCTTCACGGAAGTTCGCCGTGATGGGGGTCTCGATGATGGAGCCGTCAGGCTTGGCCATCAGACCACGCATACCGGCCAGCTGGCGAATCTGCGCTGCAGAGCCGCGCGCACCGGAGTCGGCCATCATGTAAATCGAGTTGAACGATTCCTGATCGACTTCGTTGCCGTGGCGGTCAATGGTGCGCTCTTTGCGCAGTTGGTCCATCATCACCTTGGAGACGACGTCACCGGCTTTGCCCCAGATGTCCACCACCTTGTTGTAGCGCTCGCCAGCGGTCACCAGACCAGAGACGTATTGCTGCTCGATGTCTTTGACTTCTTTTTCGGCGGCTTCGATGATGGCGGGCTTTTCTGGAGGCACCAACATGTCGTCAATACCGATCGAGATGCCGGCGCGTGTGGCCAGACGGAAACCGTTTTGCAACAGCTTGTCGGCAAACACCACGGTCTCCTTCAATCCGCATTTACGGAAAGAGGTGTTGATCAGCTTGGAGATTTCCTTCTTCTTCAGTGCCTTGTTCAGGTTGCTGAATGGCAAGCCCTTAGGCAGGATCTCGGACAGCAGAGCACGGCCCACGGTGGTTTCTACCATCGACACCGACGAGGTGAACTCACCCGTGGCTTTGTCTTTGGTCCACTCGGTCATGCGCACGTTGATCTTGGCAGTCAACTCGACAGCATTCGCGTCCAAGGCACGTTGAACTTCACCGATGTCGGAGAAGATCAGGCCTTCGCCTTTGGCGTTGATACGGTCACGTGTGGCGTAGTACAAGCCCAACACAACGTCTTGCGACGGCACGATGGAGGGCTCGCCCGAAGCGGGGAACAAGATGTTGTTGGAGGCCAGCATCAAGGTGCGGGCTTCCATTTGCGCTTCAACCGACAAAGGCACGTGAACGGCCATCTGGTCACCGTCGAAGTCGGCGTTGAAGGCCGCGCAAACGAGGGGGTGCAGCTGAATGGCTTTGCCTTCGATCAACAGGGGCTCAAATGCCTGGATGCCCAAACGGTGCAGCGTAGGCGCACGGTTGAGCATCACGGGGTGCTCTTTGATGACCTCTTCCAGGATGTCCCACACCACCGGTGTACCGGCTTCGACTTCCTTCTTGGCGGCCTTGATGGTGGTCGCGATGCCCATGGCTTCGAGACGTGCAAAGATGAACGGCTTGAACAACTCAATCGCCATCAGCTTGGGCAAGCCGCACTGGTGCAATTTGAGCGTAGGGCCCACGGTGATCACGGAACGACCCGAGTAGTCCACGCGCTTGCCCAGCAAGTTTTGACGGAAACGACCGCTCTTGCCTTTGATCATGTCGGCCAAAGACTTCAGGGCACGCTTGTTGGCACCGGTCATGGCCTTGCCGCGACGACCGTTGTCCAGCAAGCTGTCCACGGCTTCTTGCAACATGCGCTTTTCGTTGCGCGCGATGATTTCGGGCGCCTTCAATTCCAGCAAACGGCGCAGACGGCTGTTACGGTTGATGACGCGGCGGTACAGGTCGTTCAGATCGGAGGTCGCAAAGCGGCCGCCGTCCAGTGGCACCAAAGGACGCAGGTCCGGTGGCAACACAGGCAGTACTTCGAGCACCATCCACTCGGGCTTGATGCCCGATTTCTTGAAGGCTTCCAGCACTTTCAGGCGCTTGGAGTTCTTCTTGACCTTGAGTTCGGAACCGGTCAAGTCACCGCGCAGACGCTCGATTTCGCTTTCGATGTCGATGCCTTGCAGCAATTCCTTGATGCCTTCGGCGCCCATCTTGGCGACAAATTCATCGCCGTACTCTTTGACTTTGGCGTCGTAATCGTCCTCGCTCATGATGCCGAACTTCTTGAGCGGGGTCATGCCGGGGTCGGTCACCACATACGCTTCAAAGTACAACACGCGCTCGATGTCACGCAGTGTCATGTCGAGCACCAGGCCCAAACGCGATGGCAGCGACTTCAAGAACCAGATGTGGGCGCAAGGTGCGGCCAGATCGATGTGACCCATGCGCTCACGACGCACTTTGGTCTGTGTGACTTCAACGCCGCACTTCTCGCAGATCACGCCACGGTGCTTGAGACGCTTGTACTTGCCGCACAAGCATTCGTAGTCTTTGATGGGGCCAAAAATCTTGGCGCAAAACAGACCATCGCGCTCGGGCTTGAAGGTGCGGTAGTTGATGGTTTCAGGCTTTTTCACTTCGCCAAAAGACCACGAACGGATCTTCTCGGGCGATGCCAAGCCGATGCGGATGGCATCGAAGTGGTCATCGGGCGTGAACTGCTTGAACAGGTCGAGTAGTGATTTCATGGTTTAAATCCTTTGCCTGTGAATTAAGAACGCTCGAGCTCGATGTCAAGGCCCAGCGAACGGATTTCCTTGACCAGCACGTTGAACGACTCGGGCATGCCCGCTTCGATGGAGTGTTCGCCTTTGACAATGCTCTCGTACACCTTGGTACGGCCTTGCACGTCGTCGGACTTGACGGTGAGCATTTCTTGCAGAACATAAGAAGCGCCATACGCTTCCAATGCCCACACTTCCATCTCACCGAAACGCTGACCACCGAACTGGGCTTTACCACCCAGCGGCTGCTGCGTGACCAAGCTGTAAGGACCGGTTGAACGGGCGTGCATCTTGTCGTCCACCAAGTGGTGCAGCTTCAAGAAGTGCATGTAGCCAATGGTGGTTGGACGGTCGAAGGCGTCGCCAGTGCGGCCGTCAAACAGGTTGGCTTGGGTGCGTGTGGCTGTCAGACCTTTGGCTTTGGCCAAGTCGTCTGGGTAAGCCAGGTGCAACATCGCACGGATTTCTTCTTCGGCCGCACCGTCGAACACGGGCGTGGCAAAGGGGAAACCCTCTTTGAGGTTGCTGGCCATGTCCAACACTTCATCGTCGCTCAGTTGCGACAAGTCTTCTTTGCGACCCATGCTGTTGTAGAGCTGCTCGAACAGCTTGCGCAGTTCGGCAACCTTTTCCATGCGCTGGGTTTCGGCTTGCAGCATGTTGCCAATGCGTTGGCCAATGCCTTTACCAGCCCAGCCCAGGTGGACTTCAAGCACCTGACCCACGTTCATGCGCGATGGCACGCCCAGCGGGTTCAGGACGATATCGGCAGGGGTGCCATCGGCCATGAAGGGCATGTCTTCCACGGGCACGATCTTGGAGACCACACCCTTGTTGCCGTGACGACCGGCCATCTTGTCACCAGGCTGCAAGCGACGCTTGACGGCCAGGTAAACCTTGACCATCTTGAGCACGCCAGCAGGCAACTCGTCACCTTGGGTGAGCTTCTTGCGCTTTTCTTCAAACGACAAATCGAAGCTGTGGCGGGTTTGCTCCAGCGAGTTCTTGATGGACTCCAGTTGCATGGCCACGTCGTCTTCGGCTGGGCGAATATCGAACCAGTGGAACTTGTCCACCGACTCCATGTAAGCCTTGTCCAGCTTGGTGCCTTTGGCCAGCTTTTGCGGGCCACCGTTGGCCACACGGCCAACCAGCAGTTTCTCGATACGGTCAAAGGCGTCGGCCTCAACAATACGCAACTGGTCGTTCAGGTCCAGACGGAAACGCTTGAGTTCGTCGTCAATGATCTGCTGGGCACGCTTGTCACGCACGATGCCTTCACGGGTGAAAACCTGCACGTCGATCACGGTGCCTTGCGAGCCCTGGTCCACGCGCAACGAGGTGTCTTTCACGTCCGATGCTTTTTCGCCGAAGATGGCGCGCAGCAGTTTTTCTTCGGGTGTGAGGGTGGTCTCGCCCTTGGGTGTGACCTTGCCGACCAACACATCACCGGGTTGCACTTCAGCACCCACGTAGATGATGCCGGAGTCGTCCAGACGGCCCAGTTGCTGCTCGGACAGGTTGGGGATGTCGCGCGAAATTTCTTCGGCACCCAACTTGGTGTCACGGGCCATGACCACGAGTTCTTCGATGTGGATCGAGGTGTAGCGGTCTTCCGCCACCACGCGCTCGCTGATCAAAATCGAGTCTTCGAAGTTGTAGCCGTTCCAGGGCATGAAGGCGATCAGCATGTTCTGACCGATGGCGATTTCACCCAAGTCGGTCGATGCGCCGTCGGCGATCACGTCACCCTTGGCCAGTTTGTCGCCACGTTTGACGATGGGACGCTGGTGGATGTTGGTGTTCTGGTTGGAACGCTGGTACTTGATCAGGTTGTAGATGTCCACACCCACTTCACCAGCCAAAGCCTCAGCATCGTTCACGCGGATCACGATGCGGGTGGCGTCAACATAGTCAACGATACCGCCACGTGTGGCCGTGACCACGGTGCCGGAGTCGACCGCTGCAACGCGCTCGATACCCGTGCCGACCATGGGCTTTTCAGGACGCAGCACAGGCACGGCCTGACGCGACATGTTCGCACCCATCAAGGCGCGGTTGGCGTCATCGTGCTCCAAGAATGGAACCAGCGAGGCAGCCACAGACACAATCTGAGCAGGCGACACGTCCATGTACTGGATGCGCTCGGCACCGCACAGGATGGATTCACCCTTTTCACGGGCAGACACGAGGTCACCGGTCAGCTTGCCTTCTTTGTCCAAGGTGGCATTGGCCTGAGCGATGACGTACTTGCCTTCTTCGATGGCCGACAGGTAGTCGATGTCCATCGTGACTTTGCCTTCGACCACACGGCGGTACGGGGTTTCGATGAAACCGTACTCGTTCAAGCGGGCATACAAAGCCAGCGAGTTGATCAAACCAATGTTTGGACCTTCTGGTGTCTCGATCGGGCAGACGCGACCGTAGTGGGTCACGTGCACGTCACGCACTTCGAAGCCTGCACGTTCACGGGTCAAACCACCTGGGCCAAGGGCCGATACGCGGCGCTTGTGGGTGATTTCGGCCAGAGGGTTGGTCTGGTCCATGAACTGTGACAGCTGCGATGCACCAAAGAACTCTTTGAGCGCTGCAGAAATTGGCTTGGAGTTGATCAGGTCATGCGGCATGAGCGGCTCTTGCTCGGCTTGACCCAGACGCTCTTTGACGGCCTTCTCAATACGCGCCAGACCTGTGCGGTACTGGTTTTCGGCCAATTCACCCACGCAACGCACGCGGCGGTTGCCCAGGTGGTCGATGTCATCGACTTCGCCGTTGCCGTTGCGCAAGTCCACCAAGATCTTGACCACGGCCAAGATGTCTTCGTTGGTCAACACCATGGGGCCTGTGGACTCGCCACGACCCACGCGGGCGTTGAATTTCATACGACCCACACGCGACAAATCGTAGGTGTCGGGGTTGTAGAACAGGCGCTGAAACAGGGCTTGCACCGCGTCTTCTGTCGGTGGCTCGCCGGGGCGCATCATGCGGTAGATGGCCACGCGTGCTGCGAATTCGTCCACGGTTTCATCGATGCGCAGGGTTTGCGAAATGTACGCACCCTGATCGAGTTCGTTCGTGTAGATGCAAGGCAGGTCCTGCACACCAGCCGTGCGCAATTTCTTCAGCAAGGCTTCGGTCAACTCTTCGTTGGCCTTGGCCAGGATTTCACCGGTGTCGGCTTCAACGATGCTGCGTGCCACCACACGGCCAATGAGGAAGTCTTCTGGAACGCTGACGTGCGTGGTGCCGGACTGCTCCAGCTCGCGTGTGTGGCGCACCGTGATGCGCTTGTCTTTGGCAACCACCACTTTGCCGGATTTGTCGGTGATGTCAAAACGGGCCACTTCGCCACGCAGACGCTCGGCCACAAATTCCATTTGTGCACCGCTGTCCATCAGACGGAAATTGTCATTGACGAAGAAGTTCGCCAAGATCGATTCTGGGTTCAAGCCAATGGCCTTGAGCAAGATCGACACGGGCATCTTGCGACGACGGTCAACGCGGAAGTACAAGATGTCTTTCGGGTCGAATTCGAAGTCGAGCCACGAACCGCGGTAAGGGATGATGCGGGCCGAGAACAGCAACTTGCCCGAGCTGTGGGTCTTGCCCTTGTCGTGCTCGAAGAACACCCCAGGCGAGCGGTGCAACTGAGACACGATCACACGCTCGGTGCCGTTGATGATGAAGGAGCCTTTGTCGGTCATCAGGGGCACTTCGCCCATGTAGACCTCTTGCTCCTTGACTTCCTTGACCACCTTGTTTTGTGAGGTGGAGGAGTCACGGTCATAAATGATGAGTTGCACGCGAGCACGCACGGCCGACGAAAAGGTCAAACCACGGGTTTGGCACTCGCGCACGTCAAACGCTGGCTTGGCCAGGTTGTACTCGACGAATTTCATCTCCACAAAACCGTTGTGGGACACGATGGGAAATGCCGACTCGAATGCGGCCTGCAGGCCTTCATGTGTGCGTTTGGATGAAACCACACCTGCCTGCAAGAAGGACGTGTACGCGTCTTTTTGCATTTGCAACAGGTAAGGGACTTCGAGCACGCTTTCGCGGCTGCCGAAACTTTTGCGGATTCGCTTGCGTTCGGTGTATGAATAGGCCATGAGATCTCCGGGCTTGATCTTTCAGAACTGTGTGTTGACTGGGCTTTTGCACCCCTTCAACGGTCTTGGCGGCTGGCCTCTACCAGCGTTGGCGGACGATTGCGCATTGCACGCAACCCGTACCAAGGGTTTTCTGCAGTCGGGTCAGAAAACACTGGAAAGCAGACTGGGCTCAATCTTCTTTCCGGTGTTTCGTTGAAACACTGGAAAACTGACTTTGATCAATCTACTTTTCGGTGCGCTCTTCAAGCACCAAAGGCTGGAGGCCCTTTCGGGCACTCCAGCCTTGGAACAGGGCCGAATTACTTCAGCTCGGCCTTGGCGCCAGCTTCTTCCAGCTTCTTCTTGGCAGCTTCAGCGTCAGCCTTTGGCAGGCCTTCTTTGACTGCTTTGGGAGCGCCGTCAACCAGGTCTTTGGCTTCTTTCAAGCCCAGACCAGTGATTTCACGCACTGCCTTGATGACGGACACTTTGTTAGCGCCGGCTTCCAACAACATCACGTTGAATTCAGTCTTCTCTTCAGCAGCAGCAGCGGCACCGCCACCAGCAGCAGCAGGAGCAGCCATAGCGGCAGCGCTCACGCCAAATTTCTCTTCGATGGCTTTCACCAGGTCGTTGAGTTCCATGACCGTCATGCTGTCCAGCGCGGTCAAAAATGCGTCTTTATCGAATGCCATTTTTATTTCCTAACAATTGGTTAAAACACGAACGCTGGCCTTAAGCGGCAACAGCTTCGCCTTCGCCTTTTTTGGCCGCCAGAGCACCCAACACCACAGCGGTGCGGGACATTGGCGACATCAGCAAGCCACACAACTGAGCCAACAAAACTTCTTTCGAAGGGATGCTTGCCAATTGCTTCACGCCGTTGACGTCCAGAGCTTTACCTGCAAATGCACCAGCGCGAATGACCAACTTGTCGTTGGTTTTCGCGAATTCGGCCACCACTTTCGCGGCGGCGACTGCATCTTCAGAGAAGCCATAGATCAGCGGACCGGTCATCTGGTCAGCAACAATTTCAAACTGCGTACCTGCCACAGCTCGGCGGGCCAGAGTGTTTTTCAACACGCTCAGCGAAACGCCCAGGCTGCGAGCTTTGACGCGCAGGTTTGTCATGTCAGCGACCGTGATGCCACGGTATTCCGCCATCACCAGCGTTTGAGCTTTAGCGGCGAGGTCGGTCACTTCGGAAATGACCGCTTCTTTCTCACTGCGATTCAGACTCAAGGTCTACTCCTTTATATGTGTTGTCCGGGTTGCCCCTTGAACACGCCTATTTGCAGCGACCAACTGTTTTGGATCTTCATCCATCTGCAGCGGGATCGCCATCTGCGTTGGCCCAAAACTTCAACATCCATTGAGGTTTTGTTGATTAAGCACACAAGGTGTGCACCAACGGTCTTGGATGGCCCACTGGTCTTTCGCAAGATCAGTGGCCCACCACATTGAGGGACTCGGATGAGCCCCTCAAATCTTTGCCATCACGCCGAGATGGATTGTGTGTCGACGCGAACGCCCACACCCATGGTCGACGACACAGCCACTTTGCGCAGGTAAACACCTTTGCTGGTTGCAGGCTTGGCTTTCACCAAAGCTTCAACCAATGCTGCCAAGTTGCCCTGCAACTTGTCGGTGTCGAACGAGCGACGACCGATCGTGCCATGCACGATACCGGCTTTGTCCACACGGAACTGCACTTGACCGGCTTTGGCATTGCGCACAGCTGTGGCAACGTCTGGCGTGACGGTACCGACTTTGGGGTTAGGCATCAGACCGCGTGGGCCCAAGATCTGACCCAAGGTACCGACCACGCGCATGGCGTCAGGGGCAGCGATGACCACGTCGAAAGGCATGTCGCCAGCTTTCACACGGGCTGCCAGGTCGTCCATGCCAACCACGTCTGCACCTGCAGCCAATGCTTCTTCAGCTTTAGCGCCTTGTGCAAACACGGCCACACGGGCGGTTTTACCGGTGCCGTTAGGCAACACAACCGCGCCACGCACCACTTGGTCCGACTTCTTGGCGTCAATACCCAGCTGGACAGCCACGTCAATGGATTCGTCAAACTTGGCGGTGGCGCACTCTTTGACCATGGTCAATGCGTCAGACAGTGCGTACAGCTTCAAGCTGTCAACCTTGCCAACCAGTGCTTTTTGTTTTTTAGTGAGCTTGGACATTTACACGCCCTCCACATTCACGCCCATGGAACGGGCAGTACCAGCGATGGTGCGAACAGCTGCGTCCAGGTCGGCCGCAGTCAGATCTTTCATCTTGGTTTTGGCGATTTCTTCCAGCTGAGCGCGGGTGATCTTGCCGACCTTTTCCAGACCTGGCTTGGTTGAAGCCTTGTCGATCTTGATGGACTTCTTGATCAGTGTCGCTGCAGGAGGCGTCTTGATGATGAAGGTGAAGGATTTGTCTGCAAACGCTGTGATGACCACAGGCAATGGCAGGCCCGGCTCAACGCCTTGGGTCTGGGCGTTGAACGCCTTGCAGAATTCCATGATGTTCAAACCACGCTGGCCCAGTGCTGGACCAATGGGTGGTGATGGATTGGCTTTACCAGCTGGCACTTGCAGCTTGATGAAGCCGACGATTTTTTTCGCCATGCTTTTCTCCTTACGGGTTGTAACGCTTTGGACCGGCAGGTCCTCGGCTCCCCGGGGTTAACGACTCAAGAACAAAAACCAGTGCCGAGTCGGGAAGCACTGGTTCGAAAAAAGATTCAAAGAATCAAGTCTTTTCGACTTGACTGAATTCGAGCTCAACCGGTGTGGCACGACCAAAAATGGTCACCGACACGCGCATCTTGTTGCGCTCATAGTTGACTTCTTCGACGGTGCCATTGAAGTCAGTGAACGGGCCTTCTTTGACGCGGATGTATTCACCAACTTCAAACTCCACCTTGTGACGGGGCTTGTCGGTGCCTTCTTGCATCTGATTGACGATTTTGGCCACATCGGCTTCGGAGATCGGAGCAGGTCGGTTCTTGGCGCCCCCCACAAAGCCAGTGACTTTGTTGGTGTGCTTGACCAAGTGCCAAGTCTCATCGTCCATGACCATTTCTACCAGGACATAACCCGGGAAAAATTTGCGCTCAGTGGTTCGTTTCTGGCCGTTCTTGATTTCGACCACTTCTTCAGTGGGGACCAAAATACGGCCGAACTTGGATTCCATACCCGAGCGCGTGATGCGTTCGACGATATTGCGCTCGACCGCCTTTTCCATGCCCGAATAAGCATGGACCACATACCATTTCAGGTCCGGGTTGGTCGAAGAACCTGCCATTGGCGCATTGACTACAACATCGTTCATTATTTTTTCCACCCGAGAATCAGATCGTAAAAAACCCATTCCAGAGTTTTGTCGGTGAGCCACAAAAACAGCGCCATGACCACCACAAAAGCAAACACGTACAAAGTGATTTGCAAGGCTTCTTTTCGCTCAGGCCAAACTACCTTTTTGGTTTCGCGCACCGCATCGCGGCCAAAAGCCACCAGCTGTCTGCCCGTTTCTGCCGTGAAAAACACGACCACAGCGGCCACCAGACCCACCAACAGACCAGCCCACTGCACCCAAACGCCTTGTGCGGACAACATGTAGTAAGCCACCAAGCCGGCAATGACCAGCGCAGCCACCAAGGCCAGACGCATTTTGTCGCCAGCGGTACTGACTGTTTGAACTTCGGATGTTGCCATACGGCTGAAAACCTTTGTTGAGCCTTGTTTTAAAAGGCTCTGATCAGACAAGGAAGCCCGCTAGAGACTAGCGGGCTTGAAAATCCACCTTTTCAGGTGGCAGGGGCAGTAGGAATCGAACCTACAACCTTCGGTTTTGGAGACCGACGCTCTGCCAATTGAGCTATACCCCTACTTGAACCTCTTTAAGCAATGATCTTGGCAACGACGCCCGCGCCAACGGTGCGGCCACCTTCGCGGATGGCAAAGCGCAAGCCTTCTTCCATCGCAATGGGGTTGATCAACTTCACAGTGATCGACACGTTGTCACCA
>NZ_NESH01000012.1 GCF_003063355.1 Limnohabitans sp. Bal53
CCGGCGGTTGCACTCCACGTTGGGCTACGTCAGTCCGATGCAGTTTGAAAAACGCTGGGACGCGGCACAGCAATTGAAGGCCGCATAATGAAGTGGCTAAGCGGTACGTCAAACAGGGGCAGGTTCAGAAGCCAGTTGTTCTATTTGAAGCCTGCATGGGTCATTCAGGCGATTAGCATGGCATCAGACATGTGTTTTCCATGAGGGGGAGGTGAAGCAACAGGCTGCCACTTCATGCAGATCTCATAGCAAAACATTTCCAAAACACTGGGATCTAACGTAAACGCAGGCTAATCCATCCAGTCAGGTTTTTCACCCACAATCTCAGGCCATGAACCCTTTAAACCCCAAGAAACTGCTGTTAACCAAATGGACTGTGGTGACACCTGTGGCCAAACAAAGGCATTTTTTGGTCATCTGGGTGATCCAGCCGAACTTGCCGACCGATCCCATGGCGTGAGAAGACTGAAGCGACTGAAGCCAATGCGACCCGGACCATTGCCTGGCGGGACCTTCGCAAGGATGGCGTTTGGGGGCAACGCTGGGTTTGAGCAACACCTTTCAAATCCAAGGCGATTCAAATATTTACGTCAGAAATCGACCTTTATAATTTCCGATCGTCGGCAAACTGAATCTAGCTTGGCAGGTCGCGATGAATGGATAACTCACTACACACATTCACGCCAGCAGTCCTGTCAAAACCCGCCCAATAGACCTTGCTCCACAAGCGGCGCATGCGTACTTTTCTGATTTGATCAGTACACTTTTTCCATCAGCACTTTCGAGACCTGGACTCAGGTTTTTTCAACAAACAAAGGGACTGGTGTCCCGCATCAAGGAGCCCCCATGCGCGTAGGCCTTATTGGATTTGGCAAAACAGGACGAGCCGTAGCATCGGTCCTATTGGACTCAGAGTTGACACAGCTCCAATGGGTGATCAGACAATCTAGTTTGCTCGAGCACCGAACGGTGTCAGAGTATTTAGGCCAGAAGTCAGGTGACCTCGGCAAGATTTACTCCAAAACCGAGTTCACGGCTGCCGAGTTGCTCGATCAGTTTCCCGTGGATGTCATCGTCGACTTCTCTGGCGAAACAGGCTTGGACTATTACGCTCAAGAAGCGGCCCAACGGGGTGTCATCATCATCAGTGCCGTGTCGCAGTACCAACCAGAAAATCTGGCCAAGCTGAAACAACTCGCGTCGCAAACCGTGGTCATGCATTCGCCCAACATCACCATTGGCATCAACTTTTTGATGATTTCAGCCAAGATTTTGAAGACCATCGCGCCCTACACCGACATCGAGATCATTGAAGAACATTTCAAGATGAAGCCCGAAGTGTCGGGCACGGCCAAGGTCATCGCCAAGCAGCTGGAGCTGCCTGAAAGCCAGATCAAGACCATTCGTGCCGGCGGCATCATCGGTACGCACGAGATTTTGTTTGGGTTTCCTTTTCAAACGGTCCGTTTGAAGCACGAATCCATTTCTCGCGAAGCCTTTGGCAGCGGCATCTTGTTTGCGGTCAAACAATTACAAAACAAGAGCAAGGGCTTTTACTCCATGGAAGACTTGATGCTGCCCTTCTTCCACTTGAAGGACGAAGAAGAAGAGTTGGCTAAGACCCAGACCAAACCTTGGTGGAAATTCTGGGCCAACTGACTCAATTCATTCTCCTTCTTTGGAATTCCAGCAGCGATTTTGCTGACGAAGTGTTATCAGCCATTTTGTTGATGACTCTTTGTATGAAATGAGAATCAGTATTTTTTCAATCGTCGGTATTTTTAAAATTCAGGAAATGAAACCCCTCAATGATTCAACTGCCCCTAAGCCTTCTCCAGCCGTTTGATGCTGACCGGCTGGGGGGTGCGCAAATCTTGCGTGAAGAAGCTAACGCGCAGCTCTTCGAGTAGCCAGCGGAACTCCAGCATGCGGGCATCTTGCGCGCCTTTGCGTTCGGCCACCAGGCACCAATAGCGTTGTTCTTGGGGTTTCATCTCGGTTAGGCGCTGGGCGTCGCGGGTGGGGTCGGCGCGGTATTTATCGAGGCGCAAGGTGATGGCCTTCAGGTAGCAGGCGCAGTGCTCCAGCTGCGGCCACGGCGTGGCGGCCATGAAGTTTTTGGGCATCAGGCGTTGCAGTTGCTGGATGCAGTATGCCTTCGCGTCGAGTGCGTTTTTGGTTTTTTTGATCTTACGGGTAGCCGCGCCAAACTCCAGCAAGGTGGTGCCCGCCAGCCGGGCCACTTCGTTGGCAATCAGGGTGAGGCGGCCACGGCGTTCTTCGATGCGGTGGCTGCTTGAGATGTCCACGCTGGTTCATGTGCTTGGCAAAAAGACCTGCAAGAAATTCCTCATCAAATTCCACACCGTTGATGGCCACTCGCTTGATGATGCGTGTATCGATGTAGTTGTCAGTAATGACTTTGAGATTGTTGGGCATGGCTTTGGGTTAAAAACTCTAGCTATAAGACATTGGCGGGAATGCCTCCAGCAGAGCTCAGATGACACGGCGTATCGGTTTGATAAAAAAGTATTTCTGCATAGCCTGTCAGGCATGTGGCCTTAGTTTTCAAAATAGCTCGTATTTCGGGGCAAATACCCTGATTTCCGGCGATTTTTGTACATTTCGGCCAGTGCCTTGAGGCCAGCGAAGTGATCCTGATCAGTAGCCACCCTGCCCCCGGCGCGCCTGCTCGGCCTCTCGCTTGCGCTTTTGGGTATCACGCTCACGCTTGAGGGCCTCTTTCTGGCGATCCACGTTGGCCTTTAACTGTGTGACCCTCATCTGCTCAGGTGTGGGTGGCTTGAAGGGTTTGATGGCTGCGGTCTTGGGGGGCTTGGAGGCCTGAGGATTAATACTCGGGGGTGACTCGGCTATGAGGTCATCCAGCAGTGGGTAGCCTTGCCCTTCGCTGTGAATCTGGGTGGGGGCCACCTGTACGCAGTCCATGCCAAATTGGTATTGGCACAGCAGCCTTGCGTGAGTGGCTGAGTTGGCATGCACAGCAGTCTTGACCAGCTGGCCTCGGATCCGGAGGGTGACGAGATATTTGTTCATACAAATATTTATCGTCACACCCCCACGGCCAATTTATTTCACAAAGCCTTCACGCAGTTTGAGGGCGGCGGCTTCGATTTGTGCGTCCAACTCTCCAGCTTCCACAGCCTGTTTGATCAGCTCCAGCGTGGGTACCAAGTCAGCCACAGTGGCAATCTCCACAGCACTTTTGCCCTTGCTGATTTCTAACTTGCGAGCGCCATAGCGAATGTTCAAGGCCAGCTTGTTGGCCTCAGTGGTCCACCACCATGCGCGAACACGGCGGGCTATTTCCACACTGCGGCGACCGCCATCAGGATCAACAACTGAGCGGAACCGGGTCATGGTGAATTGAGTTCCATCTGCTTGACTTTTGGCCAACTGGATTTGCTCCCACAACTTACGGGCCAGTTTCATTCGGCGCAGCACTTGGGGGTTGTTACTGACTGTTTTCTTGGCCGCTGTGACCTTGAGTGATTGCAGGAACGTGGCTGTTGCTGAGGTTGTAGTTGACATGTGCTTTTCCTTTCAAATGTTTGTAAAGCACAGACAATTGTGTGATCAACCACGGGGTCAGGGCAACCGCATGGGCTTGGTATCCCGAGCTCTTGGCGGGACATTGGACAACCCATCAAAAACAGCCAGTTTTAGTAGTGGGTTTTGTCACGGTGATAAATAAAAGTGACGGGCATCACGAATCACAGATGAGGCCCGTTGATATCTACCGAGAAACAAGAGCTGCGTCACTCAGTTGCAATGACGCCCTAAACCTGGACAGTGGTGTTCGCAGGGACGGAAATTCCGAGCGGTAGCGGAGACTTGTAGTCACTACCCGAGAAGGATGCTGTTGGCGGTTGCTGGCCAATTGACTCAAGAAACGAACGAATATTTTCAGCACAAAGATTGTGGGGCCTAGCTACAAATGCACCACCAGTAATGGCATGCGAATTGGATACTGGCTGGAACACACGAACTGCCTGCACTGGAGCGCCCTGCCCTGCACAATGGCCAAGCTGCAACAGGCTTAAACCACCTTGAATGAAGATATTGCGGACAGTGTCTGGCACCCTGCGGCATGTTGAAAGAATCGTACTTTTGAATTATTTAATACACTTTAAACTGGTCCAGCTACTACGCCATGGCGGTGATCGATCTGGCCGATGCGGTGGCGCGTGAAGTGCAAAGCAAGCCATGAACCCGCTGAACCCCAAAAAACTGCTGCTGAGCAAATGGACCGCGGTCAAACCCGTGGCCAAGCAAAAACACTTTTTGGTCAGCCGGGTAATTCAACCCGAACTGCCCACCGACCCCATTGAACAGGTCGAAATCGAGGCGGTGTTTTCCAAGGCTGTTCAGGTCATTGCTTGGCGGGAGCTGAAGGACGACAGCGTGTGGCGGCAGGGTTGGGTTTGAGGGCAGTTGACTGGACTCACGCAATGTCAACCACTTGAAAGCAATACCCGTTTTTTAACTTCTTGTACTGCTTATGGACGAGGGGCAAGAGCTTTCAGGCTTGCGGGTACGCCCTTCGATCGATTTGTCTTCGCACACGTATATACAAGTTCGCTCTTTGCCCTTGACTTTGTCAGACTGCAACTTGCATGACATTTGTTTTTTTCCGCTCTGAGCCCATGCTGACGGCATCAAAGCGGATGAAACAACCATCATGCTAAAGATTGAGAACAACAATGGCAGCAATGGAAATTTTGATTTGGTTTCGACTTTCACAGCAAGTACCTTTTACAAATGGGTTTAAGCATGCAATCAATTGTGGATCTTACATTTGCACAAATTTACTTTGCAAAGCAGGCAATGAACACCTGTGAATCGCCCCGGGTTTCATACAGGCCCGTTGGTTTAAGTTGAGGCCTCGGTCTCGTACTTCCCAGGACGCTGCCCATAGTGATGTACATCAGCTTCAACCGATGAAACTGCTGAGCAGCGATCAACAATGGGAATTGAGATGCGGCACCAATATCCATCTCAGCCATCCACCCACCCACACCGTATCTGCCAAATACAGTGACCGAATTCATGCCCCTGGGGCCGCAGCCCGCGCAGGGTAAATCGACTCTGGTTGATATCCGTCAAAACACGAGTTCATTGAAGTTCAGAGAATTCCACACCATCTGTGGACTCTCCCTTTTATGAAATACAAAAATATTGTTCCATCGCAAAACGAAAAAGTGATGACCGATGATGCGCTGATCATTTCCAAAACAGACATCAAAGGAAAAATTACATACGGAAACCGAACATTTAACGATTACTCTGGTTTTTCCGAAAATGAATATTTAGGTATTCAGCACAATATTGTTCGCCACCCAGACATGCCGAGGGCGGTGTTCAAGCTGTTTTGGGATGAAGTGCAAGCGGGCCGAGAAGTGTTTGCTTTTGTCAAAAACCTCTGCAAAGACGGCTCGTTTTATTGGGTCTTTGCCAACGTGACCCCTTCACACGACACAAATGGCAATGTCATTGGTTATTTTTCTGTACGCAGAAAACCCAATCGCCAAGCATTGCCTCAAGTGTCCCAGTTGTACCAACAGATGTTGAACGCGGAACGTCAAGCAGGCACCCGTGATGCCATTGAAGCGTCCACTGCCATTTTGCGGGCTGCGTTAGCCAGTGCGAATTCAAGTTATGAAAATTGGGTCTTGAAATTACAAGGGGCTTGAGCTGAACGAGTGCCTTACCCGACGCCACGATCGTTTTTGAAAAATGGCAGGGCGTTCAATACGTACAAAAGCATCGATAAAAATCTGTCGCCCTAATTTGCAAGTCTTTGCTGAGCAAGACCATTCAAAATGTAGCTCAGTTATATTAATTGACATGACACGCTCAAAAGAGTCGGGCCATGGCTACATTCGATTGACTTTTAAGCACTCCAAGGCAATTCAACATGCAAAGCAGTTTGGTGTCCAAATTCACAAGGCGTGTGGCGTTTGGTGTGCCCGGTGATCAAGCATTGCCTGCCAATCCAGTGGCTTGGGCCAGCGCGCAAGTTGCCGCTTTGCCTCCGATTGACGTTCTGGACCCCGATGGCAAGCGTCGACAAGACTTGCCGGCCGACATGCGTTTGTTGTGGTCGATGGATGAGGTGATGCGCACATTTGAGCAACACCAACGCACAGAACGCTTGTCGTTTGAAAAAGCCAAAGAACTCTCGACCAAAGACTTTCAGGAAGAACGCGAGCGCACGGTTTTCACACCCTTTGTTCGCCTTGAGCATTGGAAAGAAGTACAGGCCCGAGAGACCACGGCCTTGTACGGGCAGGCCCCTGTCTTCGAGCGTTTTTGGCATTTTTGGTCCAACCATTTCATGGTGGCGCCTGGCAACCAGAACAACGACACCCTGGTGGGCCCTTTTCAGAGGTCCCTGCGGCCCTTGATGTTGGGCAAATTCAGGGAGATGCTGTTGCATGCGGTCACCCACCCGGGCATGTTGGTGTACTTGGACAACAACCGCAACACGGGCCCCAACTCCAAAGCAGCTCGGGAGAAGTGGACCAAAGACAGCATCAACGAAAACCTGGGGCGTGAACTGCTGGAATTGTTCACCCTTAGCCCACGCGCTGGGTACACCCAGAAAGATGTGGAAGGCGCCACACTCATCCTGACAGGGTGGCGTGACATGAAACCCGACAAATGGCACAAAGGGCAAAAGTTGGGCACCTACTTTGACTTTGACCGGCATGAACCCGGCTCACAGGAGGTCCTGGGCAAAAAGTACACCGCATTCTTCAAGCCCTCTGGCAAGCTCGAAGATTTGGTGAGCGACTTGGCCATTCACGCTGCCACTGCAGAACACTTGGCCACCAAATTGTGTGTGTATTTCTTGGACGACGCTCCCCCTGCCGCTGCAATTGCCCGTGTGAAGGAAGCTTTCATCAATAGCCAAGGTGACCTTCCCACAGTGCACCGGGCCGTCATTGAGGCTTGCTGGACACACTTGGAGCACACACGCAAGTTTGTCTCACCAGAAACCTGGTTTTTGCAGGTCCTGACACTGACAGGCACGGAGCCTCCGCGAACTGTACCCATCACCAAAAGCACCCCAGGCATCAAGACGCCGTTTTTACTGGGAGATCTGGGCCAGGAGTTACCCCGGTGCCCTCAACCCAACGGGTGGCCGATTCGATCAACGGACTGGATTTCCAAGGAAATGCTCGACCGCAGATTGCGCGTGCTGGGCGTTCTGGCAAACATGTCACGCCGCACAGGCATGGCCCAGCAAGCCCTGCGCCGCATCGTGGCCGGATGCCAGCGGGATGTGCCGGCGCAAGAAGCGGCTGCACAGCTGCTGCTCAAGCCCGAAGTACAGGCCGATATGCGACTGGCTTGGGTCGCCTATTTAGCCAGCCCAACTTTGCTGTGGAGTTGATCATGAAGCGTCGCATGTTCTTAAAACAAGGCGCTGCCTTGACCAGCCTGAGCTTTGCTGCGTTTGCGCCAGCTTGGGGCCAGGGTCAGTCTGGCAAGCCCCGCTTGCTGGTGGTGTTGCTGCGTGGCGGCATGGACGGGTTGACTGCCGTCCCCCCGGTGGGCGATGCGCAATACAACACCATCAGACCCCAAATTGCGATCCAGAAATCCCTCAGGCTCAATGCCGATTTTGGGCTGCATCCACAACTTGAAGGTATGCACAGCCTGTGGCAAGCCGGCCAATTGGCCGTGGTACACAGCACGGGTTTTCAATACACAGGCCGCTCACACTTCGAGGGCCAGGACATCATGCAAACCGGGGTCATGAAACCCTATGTGTCCACTTCAGGCTGGATCGGTCGTGCGATGGAGCAAGCCAAAGTCGATAGCGGTGTGGCCATTTCGATTCCCATGCCATTGATCCTGCGCGGTCACGACAGGGCCACCACCCAGTTTCCCAATTGGATGCCGGCGCTGCGCGACCAAGACCTAGCGGCTGTTGCGAACATGTGGGCCAACGACCCGATGCTCAATGCCTACAGCGAGGTGATCCGCGAAGCCAATTTGGGCAAATCCTTGAACAGCATGAACGGAGTATCTTTTCAAAATGCCCGTTCTATGCAGGGTTTGGCCAGATCAGCCGCAGCTGCCATGCGATTGGAAAGCGGACCGCAGGTGGGCCTGATCGACATGACCCACGGTTTCGACACCCACGCGAGCCAGGGTGCAGAGCAAGGCAACCATGCCGACAGGTTACGCGATCTGGACCAATTGATGACGACTTTTCGAGACGAAATGGGCGGCCAATGGGACAACACCTTGGTGCTGACCATCACCGAGTTTGGGCGTACAGCTGCCGAAAATGGCACCAATGGCACAGACCATGGCGTCGGAAGTTGCTGCTTTCTGGCCGGAGGGCTGGTGACGCAAGCCAAGGTTTACGCAGATTGGCGTGGCCTGCAAAAATCCGCCCTCTTTGAAGAGCGCGACTTGCCCGCGACCATCGATGTCACCGCTGTGTACGCCAAAGTGCTGGAACGCGTTTTCGCGCTATCGCCCAAAACTTTGGCGAACGCAGGTGTGCTGGAACACAAAACAAGTCCATTGCTCAATGGCTTGTTGGGCGTTTAGTTGGTGTTCCAGCCATCGAAACAGACACGGCCAGAACTTTTTGCGCTGTCGCACAACAGGACACATAAGTCTGAGCGCTCCACAACGCCCTGCTCATGGGCTGCAGCAAACCTAAACGCTGGCGGGCAATGGTGTCCTTGATGCTGTCCAACGTTATCAATTACAGCCTGTAGTGAGCACCCCAGGGAACATATGCCTGAATCACAAAAGTCTCAACACCTCGTGCTGACGTGCCTTGCTGACCCAACAGATTTGACGAGTTCATGCGATTGACACATTGGGAAGATAGTTTGAACGGGATCTTTTTGTAATTCCCGACATGTGTCACCCCGAGGTAAATCTGATGAAACGAATCCATTTATTCATTCCATCAGCATTGGCTGCTGCCTGTATGCAGGCTTTTATTCCAGCGCATGCTCAAGCTCAGACACAGAACTTCAATCGCATTGCGACCTTTGAATCGTTTCGTAACGTATCGGCTGGCCGGACTGTCAGCAAAAAGTCGGTCGCCGAAATCGTCGCAGCCAGTCAGGATGGCCGCCTTTTGGCCTATACCGATGGCGAACAAAAGGGCATTGGCCTGATTGACATCACCGAGCCTGACACCCCTAAAGCCGCTGGTTTTATACCTGTGGAAGGTGAGCCCACTTCCGTAGTTTTCTTGGATCGCAAAATCGTGGCGGCTGTGGATGCCTCCAAACTCTTCTTCCAGCCCGAGGGGCATCTGGTAACGATCGACATCGCCACCCGCAAGGTGGTGGAGTCATGCAATCTGCAAGGCCAACCGGACTCGATCGCGCTTGATAAATTGGGCCGCAACATTGTGGTGGTCTTGGAAAATCAGCGTGATGAGGGTCTCAACAAGGGCGCCCTGCCCCAACTGCCTGCTGGCAACGTGACCATTCTTCCCATCAAAAATGGCGTGCCAGACTGCACTGGAGCGCACCCCATAAACCTGACAGGGCTTGCAGACATCGCCCCCACCGACCCAGAGCCAGAATTTGTCAAGGTCAATGACAAGGGGCTCGCTGTGGTGTCCTTGCAGGAAAATAACCACCTCGTCCTCATCGATGTGGCCAAGCGAACAGTGTTCCGCCACTTTTCTGCTGGGTCGGTCAATTTGAATCAAATCGATCGCAAACGCGATGGCGTTATCTCCCCAACAGAATCCATCACGGGCCTGCTGCGCGAGCCCGATGCCGTGGCGTGGCTCGATGACAAACGCTTTGTGACAGCCAATGAAGGTGACTACAAAGGAGGCTCCCGCGGCTTTTCCATCATCAATACCGAGGGCAAAGTGGAGTTTGACAGCGGCGCATTTCTTGACCACCTCGCCATTCGTCTGGGTCACTACCCCGAACGTCGATCTGGCGCGAAAGGCAATGAGCCCGAGAGCGCAGAGGTGGGTGTATTTGGAAAGGACCGATTGATCTTCATTGGCTCCGAGCGCTCCTCCCTGATCAGCGTGTGGTTGGATATGGGCCCCGGAAAAGCTCCCCAGTTTTTGCAAGCGCTGCCCGCTGGCGCAGGCCCAGAGGGTCTGCTGGCAATACCACAGCGTCATCTTTTGGTGGTGGCATCTGAGACAGATGGTGCTGCACGCGCGTCCGTTTCCATTTACCAGCGCAGCAACGCGCCGGCGAATTACCCCACACTGATGTCGAAAGACACACCTGAAGGGACACCGATGGCTTGGGGCGCCATCTCTGGGACTTCGGCAGACATCCAACAGCCTGGCCGACTGTGGGCTGTGACGGACAGCGCTTACTCGACCACTCGTATTTTGCAAATTGACGCCAACGCCACCCCGGCGCTCATCACCAAAGAGATCACCCTCACCAAAGGCGCAAAGCCAGCCAGCTATGACGCAGAAGGCATTTCTCAACGTGCTGATGGCAGCTTCTGGATTGCATCAGAAGGAGATCCCAACAAAAAATCAGGTCCAACAAAAAACCTGCTTTTGCGTGTTTCTAACCAAGGCAACGTTGAAGAAGAAATTGAATTGCCAGGGTCACTCAACAACCATACGGTTCGCTTTGGATTTGAAGGTGTCACACGCACTGGCTCTGGCGCAGAAGAGGTGGTTTGGATTGCTGTTCAACGTGAATGGAAGAACGATCCTTCAGGCTTTGCCAAAATTTTGCGCTACAGCCCTGCCCAGAAGACATGGGGGGTACTGCATTACCCATTGAGCAAATCAGCTGCAGCGGGTGGCTGGGTCGGATTGTCAGAGATCACGGCACTCAGCCCGAATGAATTGGTGGTGATTGAGAGGGACAACCAATTTGGCGACCAATCTTTCAAAACACTCCACAGCTTTTCTGTGGCCGGCCTGGTGCCAGCCGATGTGGGTGCCCAACAAGTGCCAGTGATCAGCAAACGCCTGGTAAGCGACTTGGTGCCCGAACTGCAAAAGCCACGAGGTATCGTGCTCGACAAAGTGGAGAGTTTTGCGATCGATGCCGCAGGCAATGCGTTCTTCATCACAGACAACGATGGTGTGGATGGCACGAATGGCGAGACGCAGTTCATCCGGCTGGGGAAATTGTCCAATTTGCGTTGAATTGGCGATCACACCTGCCGTGTTGGAGGCAGGTGTGACGGGTTTGAATGCGAGATTGACACAAACTCCGGCCTTAAGCGACTTCCGAACTCAGATCAGCGCTGGGCGCTGGCATGTAATAAATTTTGCAAGGGCAACAAACTAAATACCAAGTGCAAGCTACCCACACCACACTGGTACTGACAAAGCAAGCTCAATTTCCACGGCGGTTTTGCCCTTGCTAATTTCCAACTTCCGAGCACCCTACCGGATGTTCAAGGCCAGCCGGTTGGCTTCGGTGGGCCACCACCACGCGCGCACATGATGGGGATTCTTCACACTGCGGCGCCCCTCTTGTTCGTCCGTCCCTGAGCGGAGTTAGGTCGAGTTGAATCTCGTGCCATTTGCCGTTGATCGAGCCATTTGAATTTGCACCCACAAAGTTCGAGCCAACTTCATGCGGTGATGGACGTTTGGGGTGTTGCTGACCGTTTTCTTGGCTGCTTGGACCTTCAGTTGATGAAGCCGAAAACGATTTGATCCAGTGTGTTGCCTCACAAGGTATTGGCGGGTACAGGGCTTGCCCCTGGTGTTCCCATTTTCAAAGCTTTTTCGCGTCCACCAAATTTTTGAACCAAGCGATTTTGGTCTTCCTTGGCCTGCCGATCAACGGCCTGCGGGTCGAATTTTTGGCGCAGGATTTTTTCAAAATACCAGCACACTTCTTGGTGCACGCTGTTTGAAGCGAGGTCTGTGGTTTGACCTGGGTCATTAACGATGTCAAACAACTCTGCAGGGTATCCCACGTAATGGTGATACGCCCAGCGATCTTGGCGCAGCATGTACGCTGCGCTGGGAGAGCCCACAGCGTGGTACTCGCTGAATCCCAGGCGCTGAGGGTCATCAGGCGAGTTGGCGACCTCCACCAAAGAGCGACCCGGCAGGTCCTTGTCAGGCGCCAAACCCGCATTGGCCAGCACAGTGGGTGCCACGTCAATCAAGCTGACGTGGGTGTGGCAGAGGTGGTTTTCAGGAACACCCGGACCTGCTACCACCATGGGCACATGCGTGGCCTCACGGTAAAGCGTCGATTTGTTCCACATGCCGCGCACGCCTTGGTTGTCGCCATGATCGCTGCAGAAGATCACACGGGTGCCGCCCTCCAATCCGGTGTCCTTCAAGGTCTTTAGCACCTGGCCAAATTGCTCGTCGATGAAGTTGACCAAGGCGAAATAACAAGCCAAGGCCTCGCGACGTCTCTGAACCGAGCCCAACTCTTGGTCAGGGTCTGAAAGGTCGGCATGCCGCTGCACCCAGGGATGTCTGGGATGGCCGTGATCCGGATGCAAGCGGGGTTCAGGAATACGGTCAAAGTCAATTTGATCGAGGTACTTTTGTGGCACCACCAATGGGAAATGTGGCGCCACAAAACCAACCAACAATGTCCAAGGTGTAGAGCTTTTCTCGGCAGCTCGCTCTTTTAACCACGCCACCGCTATTTCTGCACTGGCCATGTCATAGCGGTTGTAACTGGACTCCCCTGCCCCCAATGCGTTAAAAAGGAACGGTGGGCGTTTTTCATCGGGCAAAGGGTTGCGCACAGAGCCCCAGACTTGGCCAATGCCTGCCGCCAGGTGAGCGGGCTGATGCTGCCGCGTGAAACCCGTGGGCGCAGTTTCGCTCACGTAATGCAACTTGCCGATGGACTCAACTCGCTGACCCGCTTGGGCCAAATCATGGCACCAGCCTTGTATGCGCCCGTCATAGCCCATGGCGTTGTCCCAATAGCCGGTTTGGTGCACCCATCGGCCCGTGGCCAATGCCGCTCGCGCAGGCACACAGATTGGCGAAGGGGTGAAAGCGTTGGTGAAACGTGTGCCTCTTGCCGCCAAAGCGTCCATGTGAGGGGTGGTGACAAAGGGGTGACCAGCGCATCCCATGACCTGTGCGTCTTGCTCGTCGGTGAGCAAAATCAACGTATTGCAAACTTGTTTTGTCATGCAGGTCCTACGGGATCCGACAGGTTTTCCAAGATGTCGTCAGGACGGCTCATTAATCGCTGGATCAGCTCTTCGCGCAAGCCTCGTGCATTGAGGTCATCG
Organism: Limnohabitans sp. Bal53; assembly: GCF_003063355.1. Taxonomy (GTDB): domain Bacteria; phylum Pseudomonadota; class Gammaproteobacteria; order Burkholderiales; family Burkholderiaceae_C; genus Limnohabitans_A. Next base: position 13,237 of record NZ_NESH01000012.1, read on the forward strand.
AACAAGTTGTTGCACTCATGGGGGTCGTTGTACAGATCGTACATTTCGCCGGCGCCCGATGTCATTTCGAGCGTGAGCTTGGCGGTTTGCGTGCGCACTGTGCGCAGGTCCAGCGCTACGCCGCAGCGCGAAGTGCCCAAGCGCCACTCGTTGAAGGCGTGATCGCGCTGCGCCTGGGACTGGCCTTCGAGCAAGGGTCGCAAGCTGTTGCTGTGCACAGCAGTGCCGATGGGCGTGGCTGCATAGTCGCCAAACGTGGCCGCCAAATCCAAAGTTGACACAGGATCCTGCACCACCTGGCCTGCGCCAACGCCCGGGCCACGCACCACCAGTCCGACACGCAAGAGGCCTTCGTAATGCATGGGGCCTTTGAGCATCAGGCCATGGTCACCCAGCAACTCGCCATGATCGGAAGTGAACACGACCAAGGTGTTGTCGGCCAAACCTTCCTCTTGCAGTGCAGCGAGAATCCGGCCCACTTGGTGATCCACAAGTGAAACCATGCCGTAGTAATTGGCCGTGATGTCGCGCAGTTGGGCATCAGTCTCAAATTTCATGCGCGAATACTCTTGCCGGACTTTCCGACTCTCCGGCGTGCCGCCTGGAGTGCTTTCGAGCGCTGCACGATGCCACCATGGCCGTCGGTCCAAGTCCAGGCTTCGATGCTTAGGTAAGTCAACATCTTCGGGGCGGTGCATCCAGCACCACGGCGCTGGTGCGTCAAAAGGGTGGTGTGGATCGGCCATGGACACCCAAGCGCAAAAGGGCTTCGGCGCTTGGGCCAAAGTCCGGGCATGGCGCTGCTCAAGCCCTTGCTGTTTTAAAAAACTCACGGTGCGGTCACCCACCCAAGTGCTGTTGTGCCAAGCCGTTGGGAGTGCGCTGTTGTGGGTTTGCGCCGCATCCGTAAACGGGGCGAGCGCTTGCTTGTAAAGCGCATCTTTCACATCGCCCATGCCATCTGCGTGGTACCAACGCTCGTAATGCAAGCCGCCAGGTGGGCGCTCTGGCAACCAGTAGTTGTGCCCGAGTTGCATCAGTTCAACTTGGTCAAACCCCATGTAAGGGCCATGCCAATCGTCCGCAAACTGGTGTGAGCTGGGAATGTTTTCGCAGCGGCCGGTGGGGCGATTGCCATAAGAGTGATTGCTGGAAAAGTGGGCTTTGCCAATGAAGCAGGTGTCGTAGCCCGCTCTGGACAGCGAACCTGCAAAACCATTTTCAGCCAGGGCTTCATCCAGATCGATCCCGTTGTCATGCACGCCGTTGGTGAGCGGCAGCATCCCGGTGAGCAATGCGCTGCGAGAAGGCATGCACACCACATTCGGCGTGATGCACGCCGAAAATCGGGTGCCTTGTTGGGCCAGCAAATCCAGGTGCGGTGTCTTGACGCCCCGCCCTTCAAAGCCAAAACAATCAGCACGGTGTTGATCACTCATGATCAACAAAATATTGGGCTTTTCCATGTGCGGGGAGACTCAGTTTTCAGGTGTCACTTGTCACTTGTCTGCTGTGTAACCTGTTGCCTTGATCACGGGGCCCCAGCGCTCAAAGTCTGCTTTGAGTTGACGACTCAAATCCGCCGAATTGAGCACCTCAGAGCCGAATTCCAATTTTTCGATGGCCGCCACCAAGCGGGGTGACTTGGCCGCCGTCATCATGGCTTTTTCAAGCTCCGCCAGCATCGGAGCAGGCGTTTTGCTGGAAGCAAACAGGCCAAAGACCTCGGTGATGCGCAGATCTGGATAACCCAGATCTTTGAATGTGCTCACCCCAGGCAAGCCGGGCAATGACTGGTCACCCGAAAACGCCAAAATGCGCAACTTACCCGACTTGTGGTGTGTCACCAAATTGGGCAAGGTGGTCGCCAGTGCTGGGATGTTGCCACCCAAAATATCCGTCATAGCGGCCGCGCCCCCACGGTAGGGCACATGCTGAAAATCTATACCAGCCAGTCGACCGAACATCACGCCCATGAAATGCATGGCCGTGCCAGCGCCGGGTGTGCCATAACTGGCTTTTCCTGGATTGGCCTTGGCCCAATCCACAAACTCTTTGAGTGTTTTGGCTGGCGTGCCTGGGCCTACACCCAAACCAAAAGCGAATGAGCAAACACTGGCCAAGGGTTTCAAATCCGCCATGCTGTATCGCAAGTTGGGATAGACGTGCGGAAAAATGGTCGCGTTGCCACCCGGCATGAGCACCACGGTGCTGCCATCGGCGGGTGCCGCCAGCATGGCCTCTGGGGCCAGTTGCCCGGCTGCACCTGTTTTGTTTTCCACGATCGCGTTGTATCCCAGAACGCGCATTTCTTCGGCCACTTGTCGCGCCACCACATCCACCGCGCCGCCTGCAGGATAGCCCACCAAGATCTTTAGCGGTTTGGCCTGTGCATTCACCCAACTTGGGGTCATGGCGAGCAGGCTGGTGGCGGCAATCAAACTGAGGGCGTGGCGGCGATGGCTCATGGCGTAACTTCCGTGAAGTAAAGAACAGACGGATGTTGGATTCGCGTGTTGTCCCGCTCAGTTACTTCGGTAACAATTTAGGGATGACCCTTAGCGAAAATGTTGAACCGTCCATGAATGACCCGGTGTGGCGCAACAGCCAAAGCTTGGCACGCCAATTGGCCCATGCGCTGTCTCGGCCCGTGGACTTGGCACAGCGCCCTAGACACCGCGTGTCAGTGGGGCAAACCTTGATCAACACCCGTGATGCGGTTGCCCACTTGCCTTTTGTGATGAGTGGGCGTCTCAATGCCGTGGTCCACATTCCAGGCCAGCAAGGCGGGCAAATCGTGCCCATTGCATTTGGCCCGGGGGAGATCGCGCTTTTGTCCTACTTGTTCAATCGCTTGCCCAGCGGCAGCGATTTGGTCGCAGCTCAGGCCTCGACGATCCAATGGATCCCTGTGGAGGACATTGAGAAAGCCTTGCTTCGTGACCCTCAAATGATGGTCCTTTTGGTCAGCTTTTTGGGCCTGCGTTTGCGCGAAGTTCAGGCACGTGAACGAGCCGGTTTTGCCCGCAACGTGCCGGCCCGTTTGAGCGCCAGTTTGTCACGCATTGTGATGAATTTACCGAGCAGAACCGATGGGCGACTGCTGATCCAAGCAACCCATGAACAACTGGCCGCGAGCTGCGGCGTCAGCCGTCCCAAGACATCGCTGGCTTTGAAAAAAATGGAGCGCGATGGCATTGTGTTGTTGGGCCGAAAATGGGTTGAAGTGCTCAACACCACGGCGCTTCAAGCCCTTGCAAATTGAACAATTCATATGGCCAATGAAATGCTTACCCGTTGGCATTCCCAATCAGAAACCGTCTCCATGTCTTCTAGCACCTTCATCTCCAAAGCGCCCTGACTTGTCCAGTTTTTATAGAACTGGATCAAGTCGGCCATGACATTCTGACCGCAGGCCTTGTGCGCAAAATACAACTGTCAACAACGGCCACTTCGCGAATGGCCGTATTCCAGTCAGATTAAGAATCAGCCTTGAAACAAAGCGCTGCAACCAGTCGCCGCGCCATTTCCGAGTCATCGGCAAGACGTCGCGCATGTTCGGCGTTGGTGCTGGCCTCTAAGTTAGCCGCCAACGGAGTGACAAAGTCACGGATGTCTTGCTGGCCCATGGCCAGGCGCAGCGCAGCATTCAGGTTCTGCTTGACCGCCTCGCTCGCCCCTGCGGGTGCGAAGAAGCCAAACCATTCGCGAACCAGTAATTCACCAAACCCTTGCTCGCGGTAAGTCGGCACATCGGGGGTGAACACCGCCCGATCGGGGCCAGATGTAGCCAAAATCCGGATCTTGCCGCCTTTATGGTGTTGCACCCAATCGCCCAAGGGCGAAGACATACCCGCGAGCTGACCACCCATGACTTGTGGAATAGCGGGGCCAGAACCCGCAAAAGGAACGTTGGTGATTTGAAAACCACCCAATATGGCCAAGCGACCCGCCAGCAAATGAGGCATGGAGCCCGCTGCAGGGTTACCGATGCTGGCTTTGCCTGGATTGGCCTTGGCCCATTAAACGAAGTCCAAGATGTTCTTGATCGCATCGGGAACTGCAGGCCCCACAACGAACGCGTGGTCCGTGGAGTGACCAATGCCAATGGGGGCGACATCGGATTGGGCATAACTCAGCCGGCTGTACGAATGCGGGTAAATCGTCAGCATGGAGGCGGGCGAATACAAAATGTGGGCACCATCAGCCGCCGCGGACTTGAGGGTGGTCACACCAATCTGGCCACCGGCACCAGGCTTGTTGTCCGCAATGACATTGTTGGCGTAAGTGCCACGGAGTTTCTCAGCAATCCGGCGGGCAAATGCATCGGTCGTCCCACCCAGGGGGAAGCCCACAATGATGCGTAAATTTTCTAGGCGGGTTTGTGCAAAATTCGGCAAATGGGTCAAGCCCAACATACTGGCAGCAGCACCTTGCATCACTTGGCTGCGAGTGGTCATGAATTGCAACTCCTTGGGTTACGTCATAAAGAAATAGATTGAATCCCTTTACTGAAGACAGTGACTGGGGGTATTCACTCATCGCACTGCATTGCCGCATGGCACGCCAATTAGGGCGCATGTTGTTAGGTTATGTGCCTTCTGCTGCCACATGGTCAAGGCTGGTCAATGGTGCGGCCATGGCCACCAAATCCGGCATGTGCGCCCACGTCATCAATTCAGCGGCCTGAGTCGCATCGGCTGAAAGCCACTGATCGTGTAAACGAGGGGCAATAATGACGGGCGTACGCTTTTCGTCGCCCGGTTTGTGGAATTGACGCATCACGGGATGCTCGTCGGCGTTCACGGTGAGCATGGAAAAGCTGACCACCCACGCCCCTGTAGCGGGCTCTCTCCAACGATCCCAGAGGCAAGCGATGCCAAACGGATCGCCCGAGGCCCGCTGGATCTTCCAGCGCACAGCCTTGCCTGTTTCGTAGCTGGGTTCGTAAAAGTCATCGACCAGCACCAGGCCCCATTGACGTTGTCGCCATGCGGTGCGGTAGCTCGGCTTTTCTGCCACCGTTTCGCTTCGGGCGTTGTAGGTGTGACGGCTGATCTTGTCGTCTTTGGCCCAGGCAGGGATCAACCCGAATCTGGCTAAACCACAGGCCACCCGACCGGACCTGTGACTTTTCACCACCAAAGGTGCGGCGTACCCCGGATAGGCTTCGACGGGGTAGCCCGTGGGCAAATCGACCCCGAGATTTTCCTTGACCCATGGGGCGCGTTGGGTTGGCGTGAAGTTGGTGCACATGCGCAGAATTCAGAATAAAAATAACGAACGATCTGACCCATCTCTTTCGTGCCGCGTCATAAACTCAACTGATCGTGCGTCGCAGGCTGGCGAAAAAGAGCTCCGACTGAAGTCGCTCGCCGTTGGTCTGCTCCGCCACACGCGCAGCGAGCGCTGGGTCCACTGGCATCAAAGTCACACCTGTTGAGGCCGCCAGCACTTGCGCCTGGCAGGCACGCTCCAGGTAGTAAAGGTCGTCGTACGCGTAGTCCACGCGTTCACCGCAGACGATGACGCCGTGGTTGCCCAGAAACACCACATCCGCCCCTTGCATGGCGTGGGCAATGCGCTCACCTTCGCTCATGTCCAAGGCCAAGCCGTTGTAGTTCGCATCCACCGCCAGGCGACCATGAAAACGCATGGCGGTCTGCGAGAGGGTCGTATCCAAGGCACGCGCCGCTGTCATGGTGAGCGCGGTGGCGTAAGGCATGTGGGTGTGCAACACAACCGTTTTGCGCGCAATGCGGTGCACCGCCGCATGAATGAACATGGCCGTGGGCTCCACCGGGTGTGGGCCCGCCAGTTGCTCACCCGCTGCGTTGCACATCACGATATCCGCCGCTTGCACCTCACTCCAATGCAGGCCACGCGGGTTGAGCAAAAACCAGTCGGCCCGACCGGGCACGGCCACGCTGAAGTGGTTGCACACGCCCTCGCTCAGCCCCTGATGGGCAGCAGCACGCAAGGCCAGCGCCAGATCGGCGCGCAGGGGCAAAAGGGCTTCAAAGGTTTCATGGGCTTGCATGAGATAGCTCCGGCATCAATGGTGTTGTGGGCAGTGGGTCACGCTGGCTTCGCTTTTCCAAACTATGCATCGAAGAATACTGGAAGAGTGCCTACAAGATGGAAGACGGCTGCTTCTTTGGCCAGAATGCCGTTGGCTCGATGGAGGCTTCGTCTTGCCCAATGCCTAGGCGCCAATTCAACCCACAAGCCGCCACGACATCAGGGGCGATGCAGCATGCACGCCTCATTCAGTCGGATAGACTGGTGTTCTGAAAAAATGAAAATGCAACGCATGCCCCATCCCGTCTTGTCCAATTGGCCGGATCTCTCTTGTCGTGATCGCGGCATTTTCTCCGGGCTGCGATGAGCGATTCCCCCACCTCACGAGGCATCAGCCCAGGGGCACTCGTCCTGGCGGCGGCCACTGTGGTGAATCTGCCATTCGGCACTGTCTATGCGTTTTCAGTCTTCCTCAAACCGATGGAGGCATTGCGGGGTATTGGCCGGGCCGAGATGGCGATTGTGTTTTCCATGGCATCGATCTTTCTCACGATCGGCATGCTCATGGGACCCGCCCTGTACCGCCGCTTCGCACCCGTGCCCCTTTTGCTGTTTTGCGGCGCCCTCAGCGCCTCTGGCCTGCTGATCTGCGCCGCTGCACAGGGCATCTAGCATTTGCTGCTGGGCTACGGCGTGCTGTTCGGACTGGGCGGCGGGGTAGCTTTCATCATGATGCAACAGGGTCCGAATCAGACCATCAGCCCAATGAGCGGACTGGCCAACGGCTACGTGGTGAGTCTGTACCCCATGGGGGCCATGCTGGGCGCACCGGTCTTTGGCTGGGCCATCGAGGCATTTGGCCTGCGCGCTACCCTGACGGGTCTCGCGATCACGGTACTGACCAGCTGCGCCATCGCTGCCATGCTCTGGCATCGTGCGCAGGTTCGCATGCAAGACCCTGGCGCGAGCGCAGCCGACAGCCAGGCACGCAACTGGGGCTGTTTGCCCGGCTCTTTACGGTTTTCTTTCTCGCAGCATCGGCGGGCCTGATGGTGATGAGCCAGGCCGCTGACATTTTGCAGGCCTATGGCGCGAAAAGCCTGTTTGCACTTGGAGGCACCACCTTCATCACCGGTGCGATTGCGGCTGCCCGCATAGGTGGGGGCTGGCTCATTGATCGTTTCGCGGTGCCTCGCTTGGCCTGCATGGCCCACCTGATCGCCCTCAGTGGGTCCTGCCTGCTATTGAGCTGGCCGGGGCCAGGCATGGCGGTCCTATCCATGACGCTGATCGGCTACGGTTATGGCTTCATTTCGGGTCTGACGGCTGGAGCCATTGCGCGCTACTGGCACCCCAATGCCTTTGGCCGGGTGGCTGGGCAGATATACATTGCCTGGTGCATCGCGGCCATCAGTCTGCCGGTGCTGGCGGGCTGGCTGTACGACCAGACCCAGAGTTATGACCAAGCCATGCGCATTGCCGCTGGCGTGAACCTGTTGGGCGCGCTGATGGCCTTGAGCTTGCCAGCGACGGCGCGGGCCAAGGTTCAAGTTCAGCCTCCATCACCGCCTCGACATTAAGTCGAGGATAGCTGACCATGCGGATGCACATCCTCAGGGGCAGCCTGTTGCGCGCAGGCCTTGCTGCTTTCGCTTTTCTGCTATGTGCTGAGTCACCTTGAAACTCCAAAAAATTTCAAGGCTGCATTCAAAAGTGCTTTTTGACCAACAGGCGTCCCTCCCTCACTCCATCCCATATCCGCCGGCATTTGAAAGCCCCTACTTGCGGCAAACTGCTGAGCTGTTTGAACTTTCAATGGCCCAATAAATGCGCCATGCGCTACTTCATCAAAGTACTGGACCTCTAACAAGGCGCTGTTTTTTAATTTGACTTTTTCAGCCCATTGAAGGGTTGTCATCATTGTTCCTGAGGGGGTTGATTGACTGCACTGATCAGCCGTTCCGCTTGGCACATCTGTACTTTTTACATTGAACCTACAGGGGTCAGAGATCATCCAACGTCGTTGGCCCAAGCGAGCAGCCAAATCATCTTCCTTGCCAAATGCAATGAGCACAGGTACCTGGATCTCCCACGGATAACCAATCCCAACTGGGGTTGGTGCCTCAGAAAAAACACCCTGCACATGCTTCGGGTCTACAACAGACGCTAAGTTGATGACCACTGATGCGCCATTGGAGATGCCATAAAAATAGATCCGTTGAACGTCGACATCCTCACGCGTTAAAACCCACTGATAGGCTTGAAGGGCAACTTTGTAGAGCATCATTTGCCTGTAAGCGTTGCCCGTTCGTGGAGGAACACCATTGTGTTTGTAGGCATCAAAAATCAGAGTGGCCATTCCGCTTGCGAAGAAGGCATTGGTGATGGCCTCTGCATCTGCTCTTCCTCCGCCACCATGAACCGCAATCAGCAAAGGCGGTTTTTTAGCCCCTTCACTTGTTGGAGGAATTTTGAAAGACACACTTGAATGACATGGATCGAAGCCTGACAACTCTCCTTGCACAGCCATCCCAACAACCATTGGACGCTTGATCGCATCCGGTTTGCACTGCTTGGCATCCAATTGAACGAACTGAGCCAGAACAGAAAACGACCCTGACAGAGAGATGCCAAAAAGCAGTGCTTTGAGAAATTTCATGTGCTTTACCTCAACGATTTTTCCAGGGGTAGAGCCTTGGCGATCCAGATGTTTTTGGCTCTATAGCGACAACTCTTTGCAAATTTTTATTCATCCAACCCGCCGAGTATCGAACTTTTCCGATGATCTGTTAACTCATTTGAGCTGGCTGTTATCCAACCACTGGTCTAGAAGCAGTCCTACAAAGTTCTTGCCCAGGTCATGATCCCCACCAGGCACCACCATTACGAGGATTCCAGTGAGCCGCCCACTCAACGCAGTGACCTTGCCCCCGAAAAACGTACTGCTTAGCTGATGGTTAAAAATCAGTTCAAGGAGAACGAGATGAGTGAAACGAGGAAACGGGCCAAGTACACGCTGGAATTCAAGATGGAGGCGGTCAGGCTG
>NZ_NESH01000013.1 GCF_003063355.1 Limnohabitans sp. Bal53
TGCCCGCCCACCTGTGGCGCCGCCGCCGCCATCATCTGCTCGTCCGACTTTGCCGCGCGCCACGGTCTGAACCAGCAGGTCAGCATCATTGCCCAGTCCATGACAACGGACCGGCCGCTGGCCTTCAACGGCGACGACCTGCGCGAAGCCGCGGGCTTCAGCATGGCCAGGGAAGCCGCCAACAAGGTGTACGAAGCCGCGGGCATTGGCCCTCAAGACATCGATGTGGTCGAACTGCACGACTGCTTTGCCCAGAACGAACTCCTGACCTACGAAGCCCTCGGCCTGTGCCCCGAAGGCGGTGCAGAGAAATTTGTGGAAGACGGCAACAACACCTACGGTGGCACGGTCGTGACCAACCCCTCTGGCGGCTTGTTGTCCAAGGGGCACCCCCTGGGCGCCACCGGTCTCGCCCAATGTTTTGAGCTGGTCAGCCAGTTGCGCGGCACAGCCGAGCAACGCCAGGTGGCGGGCGCCCGGCTGGCGCTGCAACACAACATCGGCATCGGCGGTGCGTGCGTCGTCACGCTGTACGAGCGCGCCTGAGCCTGCCCCCCATTCCAACCCATCAACCGCCAGTCAACGAGGGGAACCATGGACTTTCGACCAGACGATGGTTTGTCGGCATTCCGGAACGAGGTGCGCCAGTTTTTGCGCACCCGTCTGCCCGACAAACTCAAGGGCAGCGTGAGCGGTGTGCGGGGCCCCAAAGGGGACTTGCAACACTGGCAGCGCCTGCTCCACGAGCAAGGATGGGGCGGCCCCTCGTGGGCGCTCGAACATGGCGGCACGGGGTGGAACCCGCAACAGCTGTATGTGTTTGACGAGGAGTGCGCCGCCGCAGGCGCCCCGCCTCAAGACATTTTTGGCCAGCGCCTCTTGGGGCCGGTGCTGAACGAGTTTGGCACCGCCGAACAAAAAGCGCAGCACTTGCCGGGTATCTTGAGCGGTGAGCGCCTTTGGTGCCAAGGTTTTTCGGAACCCGATGCGGGGTCCGACCTGGCCTCCATGCGCACGCAAGCCGTGCTCGACGGCGATGCGTATGTGATCAACGGGCAAAAAATCTGGACCAGCTACGCCCACGAGGCCGAGTGGATCTTCCTGCTGGTGCGCACCAACCCATCGGTGAAAAAGCAGGCCGGCATCAGCTTCCTGCTGGTCGACATGAAGACCCCGGGCATCACGGTGAAGCCCATATGGACGATCGACGGCCAACACCACCTGAACGAAACCTTCTTTGACAACGTTCGCGTGCCCGTGGGCAACCGGGTGGGCGAAGATGGCGGGGGTTGGGGCATCACCAAGTTTTTGCTCAACAACGAACACGCCGCCACCGCCGAGCTGCCGGCCTTGCTGCGTTTCATGCGCCAGCTGAAACAACTGGGCCAACGCCAGACCGTGAACGGCACGCCCCTGATTGAGCGGCCCGAGTTTGCGCTGCGTCTCGTTCAGATGGACAGCGAACTCACCGCCTTGTCGATGATGGTGCGGCGCGTGGTCGCGCTGGAAATGGACCACAGCCCACAAGCCCACGTGTTGGGCTCCTTGCTCAAAGTGCGGGCGACCGATCTCCAACAAAGGATGGGCGATTTTCTGGTCGAAGCCTTGGGCGACGACGGCGCGGTGTCTTACATCCACGAACCCGCCGACCAGGATGCAGACGCCCCCGCCCCTTACGAAGCGATGCGCCGCAATGTGGCGTCTGAAATGTTCTTCCGCCGCGCCACGACGATCTACGGTGGAACCAGCGAAGTGCAACGGGGCATCGTGGCCAAGTTGCTCTTTCAATTTTGATCGGGGCCAGAGCACCATGGATTTCAAACTGAATTCGGACCAGGTCATGCTGCAAGACAGCGTGCGCCGGTTCGGCGAGCGTTCGTATGGGTTTGATGCCCGCACCGCCCAACTCCAACAAGGCAAGTTGTTTGCACACTGGCCCACCTTCGCTGACAACGGCTGGCTCGCGGCCGGGATTCCCGAAGCCTGCGGTGGCGTGGGCGGCGATGCGGTCGACGTGGCCCTGATCGCGCAGGAGCTGGGCCGGGTGCTGGCGATGGAGCCTTTTGCCTCGGTGGGCGTGATGCCGGCACAAGTGCTTTTGGCGGGTGGCAGCGAAGCCCAGAAAACGCAGTTTTTGCCACCCCTGGTGGAAGGCAAGCTGCGCATTTCAGTGGCCTACAGCGAACCCTCATCGCGCGGCAACCCTGCGGTGACCACCTTGAAAGCGGTCGCCAACGCCGCTGCTGGGGGCTACGGGCTGAGCGGGCTGAAAACGCTGGTGGTGGGCGGCGCGGATGCCGACCTTTTCCTGGTATCCGCTCAAGTGCCCGACACCACCGGCATCACTCTCTTCCTGGTCAACGCCGATGCGCCAGGCCTCAGCCAACGCCGCCTGCGCTTGCACGACGGCAGCCAGGCCACCGAGGTGGTGTTTGACCAGGTGCAGGTCAGCGACGCGCAGAGGGTGGGCGCGGTCGGCGCGGGCTTGCCCGCGCTGCAACAAGGCTACTGCTGCGCCGTGACCGCCTTGTGTGCAGAGCTGATTGGCGTGATGGAAGCCGCGATCGAGATGACCGCGGAATACCTGAAAACCCGCAAGCAGTTTGGCGTTGCCATCGGCAGCTTCCAGGTGCTGCAGCACCGCATGGTCGATATGGCGGGCGATCTGGAGGTTTCACGCTCCATGCTGCATGCCCTGCTCGACGCCGAAACGAACGCCCCCCTTGATGACCGTCTTCGCATGGTGTCGCAAGCCAAGTCGCTGATCGGGCGCCTGGCCAAAGCCGTGTGTGGCCAGGCCATCCAGTTGCATGGTGGCATTGGTATGACGGAAGAGTATGCCGTCGGCCACTATTTCAAACGCGCTGTGGTCGCCAACATTTTGTTCGGCACCGGTGACCAGCACGATTCCGCCGCCATGGCCGAGCTGCAAGCTTCGGCCACCCTCTCACAGGAAACCCCATGAACATTTACAAAACCATTCCCGACCTGCAGCCCATGGTGGGCGAGGTCGTTGGCGTCAGCGAATGGGCGCTCATTGAGCAAAGCCGCATCAACCAGTTCGCCGATGCCACGGGGGACCACCAATGGATCCATGTGGACGCAGAGCGGGCCAAAACCGGCCCTTTCGGCACCACCATTGCCCACGGTTTTCTGACCCTGAGCTTGTTGCCCACCTTCCTCGCCACCGCCTTCAAGGTGGAAGGCAGTTCGGCTGGCGTCAACTATGGGCTGGACAAGGTGCGCTTCACAGCGCCCGTTCCCGTGGGCAGCAGCCTGCGGGGCAGCTTCAAACTGTTGGCCTGGGACGCCATCAATGGGGGCGGTGCGCAGATGAAGTTCGAGTTGACCGTTGAATGCGACAAGTCCACAAAACCGGCCTGCATCGCCGAATCCATCATCCGGTTCTTCCCCTGATTTTTCCCTATCCTCCAACCGCTTTTACAGAAGACAGCCATGAACATCCGATTTGACAATCAAGTTGCCATCGTCACAGGCGCTGGTGCCGGTTTGGGCCGCCAGCACGCGCTCGCCTTTGCGGCACGCGGCGCCAAAGTGGTGGTCAACGATTTCGGTGCCAACCGCGATGGCTCGGGCGGCTCGTCCGAGGCGGCCCTCGCCGTGGTCGAAGAGATCAAACAAGCGGGTGGCACCGCCATCGCGAACGGCGCCAACGTGGCCGATCTCGCCCAGGTGCAAGCCATGGTGGCCCAAACCCTGGAGGCCTTTGGCCGCATCGACATCCTTGTGAACAACGCCGGCATCTTGCGGGACAAGTCGTTTCACAAGATCGAGATGAGCGACTTCGACGCGGTGTTGGGTGTGCACCTGATGGGTTCCGTGAACTGCTCCAAAGCCGTTTGGGACACGATGCGCGCGCAAAATTACGGCCGCATTGTCATGACCACATCGGCCGCCGGTCTCTACGGCAATTTCGGACAAACCAACTACGGTGCCGCCAAAGCCGCCTTGGTGGGTTTGATGAACGTGTTGCACCAAGAGGGGCAGAAGAACAACATCCGCATCAACACGCTCGCGCCGCTGGCCGCCACCCGCATGACCATGGAGCTGCTGCCCCCGGCGGTGCAAGAAGCGCTGAAACCTGAGCGCGTGACACCCGGCGTGCTGTTTCTGTGCAGTGAAAACGCGCCGTCCAAAACCATTCTCTCGGCGGGCGGTGGCGCCTTCGCGGCGGCCACCATCATGGAAGCGGCGCCTTTCTACATCAAGGACGCCGATTTGACACCCGAGTGCATCGCAGAGAACTTTGCCAAGATTTCCGACTGGAGCACTGCCCAGCCCTATGAAAGCGCCGACCAGGAAATTCAGCGTTTTGTGCAAACGGTGCTCAAGGGATAAAGGCACATTGGGGTGGCCAGGGCGTCTCCACGGGGATGCTGAAGCCACCGCCGCAACGCTGCTCACAAAGGATCCGCACATGAACACATCCGATCCCGTTTACTGGGAGCCCATTGATGGCGGCGTTGCCCGCCTGGTGCTCAACCGGCCCGATCACGGCAACGCGTTGAGCCTTGCTGCCTCCCGGTTCATGGTGGCAGCGATCGATGCTCTGTTGGCGTCGAAGCCGCGCGCCATTTTGATTTCGGCCAAAGGACCCATGTTTTGTGCCGGGGGTGACATTGCCGAGTTCATCGCCGCTGGCTCTCAACTCTCCCAGCTCACCGACGACATTCTGCGGCCTCTCATACCGGCTTACGTGCGATTGGCATCGGCACCGTGCCCCGTGGTCTCGGCCGTCAATGGCGCAGTGGCGGGGGCGGGGATCGGCTTGGCCCTGTGCGCCGATTTTGTGCTCGGAGCATCGTCCATGAAGCTGCGGACTGGGTATGCCGCCATCGGGCTGTCGCCCGATCTCGGCGCGTCCTATTTTCTGGGGCGCCGCGCGGGCACGGTCAAGGCGCAGCAATGGTTCATGTTGAACGAAACGCTGAACGCACAACAATGTCTGGACCACCACGTGGTCGACAAGCTCTGCCCGAATGCCGAGCTGGAAATGGCCGCAACGGAGATGGCTTTGCGCTTGGCAAACCATGCACCCGGTTCCATGAGGAGCATCAAGGCACTGTTCACCGGCTTGCCCAGCCGCGATCTCCAGGCGCACCTCGATTTGGAGCACCATTTCATGAAGCAGTGTGCCGACAGTGCAGAGGCGCGCGAGGGTGTGCAGGCCTTCCTTGAAAAACGCCCAGCGGTCTTTTAACCTGCCGGCCGAACCGCATGTGTTACCCGATGGGTTCGGAGCAGGTTTATGTGGTGGAACAACGTGCAGGCCATCTGGCCGACACCTGAACCCAAGCAAAAAAACGCCCCAGTGATTGCGGGCGTTGCCTCAGTTGACCGACTTGGCTCGAATACCCTGGGCCAGGAAGTCTGTGAATATCTCAGCCACCTCGCTGCTGCTGAGATCGCCGTCGGAGCGAAGCCAGTGAGGAATGGAGCTAACTGCGCCCATGAACCAAAACACCGCCATTTTCGAGTTGCAGGGGGCAATAGAGCCGTCTTGCACACCACCCTCCAGCACCTGGCGGAGTTCCTGGTTGAACTTGCGGCGGCGCAAAATGATCTTTTTTTGGTGCACGGTCGACATGCCCGAGAAGTCTTGCAATATCGCTGGTGCACCCATCTCATCGGTCAACATCGAGATGTAGTTTCGAATGAATGCAGCAATGCGTCCGTAGCCTGTGCTTTCAGCCGCAATCGATTCGCTCAAAACACGGTCGCCCAACTCCATCGCAAGTTCGTGGCATTCGTACACCAACTCCTGCTTGTTCTTGAAATAGTAGTAGAGCGCCGGTTTTGTCACATTGAGGGCTGCGGCAATCTCGTCCAACGAGACGTTTTTATAACCATGCCGGCCAAAGGCACGTGAGGCCTCTGCAATCACCGCCTGCTTTTTAAGCTGGTACTGCTCGTCTGCTCCACCGGCCGCGTTGTTCCATTTCGGCCCCTTCACGGCGCGTTTGACGAGGCTGTTGGGTTTGGTCTTCGGTTTGGCTTGTGCTGCGGTACTCATGGATTCTTCTTTGGCGTGTGTTTGCACCACCGCGCAAACTCAGATGGTGTGAAATGGGCGCAACCCACCCTCACTGGACATGCGCCCCATTCCATCAATCCGCCAAAATGCTGCGGGCAATGATCAACTTCTGAATGTGGCTGGTGCCTTCGTAAATTTTGGTCACCCGAACATCGCGGTAGTAACGCTCCACCGGGAAGTCGTTCACATAACCGTATCCGCCGTGAATTTGAAGCGCATCGGAACACACCTTCTCGGCCATTTCGCTGGCGTAGAGTTTGGCAATGGCCGCTTCTTTTCCGGTGGGCAAGCCCGCATCTGTCAGGCGAGCAGCATACAGCATGTATTGGTGCGCCACCTCGACTTGCATGGTCATTTCAGCGAGGTCAAAACTGACCGCCTGAAGGGCGGTGAGCGGCTTGCCATAGGCCTCGCGGTCTTTGGCATAACGAATGGCCGCTTCCAGCGCAGCACGCGCAATGCCGATCGCAAGCGCCGCAATCGCAATGCGCCCGTCCGACAACAGGGAGAGGGTTTTGGCGTATCCCCGGCCCTCTTCTCCGAGCATGTCGGTGGCGGGCACGCGGAGGTTGTCCAGTTGAATTTGGGCTGTGTGGGCGGTGTGCTGCCCCAGCTTATTTTCAATGCGCAGGCATTGGTAACCCGGGTCCTTCGGATCGGCGATGAAGAGGCTGAAGCGGTTGCGTTCGCTCTTGTCGGCGGTCGCGGCCACCACCAATGCAAAACCGGCTTCGCTCCCATTCGAGATCCACTGCTTGCTGCCGTTGATCACATAGTGATCGCCATCGCGCTTGGCCGAGGTGCGAATGGCGGCGGTATCGGAGCCAGCATGGGGCTCTGACAACAAGAATGCCCCGATGCGCTTGGCGCTGGCCAGGTCGGGCAAGTGGGCGGCCATTTGCGCCTCGGTGCCGAAATTGCGCAGCACATGGGCGGCCGAGTTGTGCACGTGCATCATCGTGGCAAAGCCACCGTCGGCCGCGGCAAACTCTTCGATCGCAAGGCAGTACTCGGTGAACGAAAGTTCAGAACCGCCATGGCTCGCCGGAGCGAGCATGCCCATGAAACCCAATTTCCCGATCTCTTCGATTTCGGCGCGCGGCCACTCGCTCGTGCGGTCGCGCTCGGCGGCCGTGCTGCCCACGATCTCGGTGGCCGCCTTGCGCGCCGACTCTCGAATAATGATTTCCTGCTCACTCAGCAGCGCGTTGGAAACAATGCTCATCAAATACCCCTTAAATCACACAATAGGTAGGCATGGCGGGAATCAACCCAGCCAGCGCTTGCGGCGACGGTAGTGCTTCATGTCTCGGAAGCTCTTGCGTTCGCCGTCCACGGTCAGGCCGAGGTAGAACTCGCGCACGTCTTCGTTGGTTTTGAGACTGCTGGATTCCCCCTCCAGCACAATCCGCCCGCTTTCCATCACATAGCCGTAATCGGCCAATTCCAGAGCGACGCGGGTGTTTTGCTCCACGATCAACAGCGTCAGCCCGCTGTTCTTCAGATCGTTCAAAAGCCCGTAAACCTCTTCAATCATCAACGGCGCCAGCCCAAGCGAAGGCTCGTCGATCATCACCAATTTGGGTCTGGCCATCAGCGCGCGGCCGATCACCAGCATTTGCTGTTCACCGCCCGACAGATACCCGGCGGTGCGCGTTCGCAGATCGGCCAGGCGCTTGACGCGGCTGTAGACCTCGTCGAGCTTTTCTTTGGCCTCGCTGGCCGTTCCCATGTGGCCGCCGACCACCAGGTTTTGCTCAACCGTCATGTGGCGCAACACTTTGCGCCCCTCCATCACGTGGACCAGCCCATGGCGCACGACATCGGTGGGGTTGGCCCCGGTGATGTCCACGCCATTGAATTGGATACTTCCTGCCGTCACGCGACCGTCTTCGGTTTTGATCAGGTTGGAGATCGCCTTGAGCGTGGTGCTTTTGCCAGCGCCGTTGGCACCCAGCAAGGTCACACACTGCCCCGCAGGTACCTTGGCGGTAATACCCTTGACGGCAAGAATGACGTCGCTATACAGGACCTCAACGTTATTCAGTTCAAGCACAGGAAGCTCCGAAAGGTTTCACCTGGGCATTGGTTGCCCAATGCCCAGGCAGGTTTTTGATTACCACTTGTTCAGCGTTGGGGCCGGAACGTTGTGCTCAATTATTTTGTATTTGCCGTTCTCAATGGTTCCAATGTTGACGGAAATGCCCTGGGTGGGGAATGGCGCGTCGGCTTGGAATTTCAAGGTGGGCAAAATACCGAAGCTGCGCTCGGTGGTCAGGGGCGTGGACAGCAAGGCCGTGCGCACATCTTCGCCCGTCACACCCGTGGCGCCTTTGACCGTGATGGCCTGCTCAATCGCCCGAACACCAATCATGGCCTGGCTCATGCCCATGATGCAAGCCGAGCTGTAATTGGCTTTCAAGTTGTACTGGCTGCGCAATTTGTCGAAATAAGCGCGCGTGGGCGTGGCGTCTTCGGTGGCCATGGCCATGCCATACACCTCGTAGCTGCCTTCCAATTGCTTCAGATCGCCCAAAGCCTTGCCGCTGGAGACCAAACCGTTGTGGGCGCTGGTGACGATCGGAATGTCGTTTTTACCCAGGCTTTGCAGCGCGCGGCGCGCCGCCACTACAGATGCCGTGTTGTTGAACACCTGCAACACGGTGGCGCCCTTGCGCACCAGGCGGCCCACCTGTTGGGTCAAATCGGTGGGTTGCGCTTCGGTGTAAATGGTTTCAACCACTTCCATCACGCCCGGGTTGTCTTTGGCAAACTTTTCGACACCTTTGTGGATGTCGACATAAGCCGGTGACACCTCGGAAGAAATCACGCCCACTTTGAGCGGTGCGGTGGAACCGGATTTCTTCTGCATCCACTTGTAGAAAGCCGCGGCTTCGTGGGTGTAGGTGGGGCGGGCGTTGAACACCCAGCTGTCGGGTTTCCAGGCAAAACCGTAACCGGCCGTGGACAGGATCAGGGGCACTTTGTCGTTCGGCAGGCGCTGCTGCAGCGCGGCCGTGTCGGGGCCACCCACGCCAAAAATCACCACCGGATTCAGCTCGGACTTGATGCCGGGCCAAAGGCTGGCGACCTGGGCGACGTCGTAACGTGTGTCGTAGTCCTTGATCTTCAGCGCAACGCCTTGTTTCTTACCAACCTCTTCGCTCCACCAGTCCACCACGCCTTTGCGGCAGCCCGCCCAGTCTTTCATGACGTCGGCATAGGGGCCTGTGAAATCCGCCAAACCGGCGATCTGGTAGGTGGTCTGGGCTTGCGCCATGCCACATGCAGACAATGCGGCCGCCAGGGCACAAAGTCGCGTGAAGGTCGGCAATACGGTGGCGCATTTTTTTGGGTCAATCATCAATGTCTCCTGCATAAAACCGCTTATCGACGAAGCAGCCAACTCCAAGCGTAAAAAGCTGGCCGAGGGAATCACTCAATAGGGGTAAGGCCAAACCCGGTAAGACCGTTTGACAATGTTCCACCGGTGCATCAGGCCACGGGGTTCGAAAATCAGGAAGGCGGCAATGATTCCACCAAGGAAGATATTCATCGCCGCGAAAATGATGTCGCCACCAAGGAATGGGAATTGCTCGACCAACGAGGGGCCAACGCCGGTGATGGTTTCCTGAACCAAGCGAATCACAAACACCCCAATCAAGGCTCCGGTGACCGAGCCCATGCCGCCCACAATGATCATGGCGATGAACCAGATCGAATGGATCATGGTGAATTGGTCAATCGACACGAACCGCACGTAATAGGTCCACAAGCCACCGCCAATGCCGGCATAAAAAGCACCCAGCAGAAATGCCAGGGCCTTGGTGCGCACCACGTTGATGCCCATCATTCCGGAAGCCACGTCATCGTCGCGCACGGCGGTGAAAATGCGGCCGTGGCGGCTGCGGGCCACTCCGTAAGCCCCGGCCACCATGATCAGCGTCACGACGAGGCAGAGGTAATACATGCGGTTATCGGTGTCGATCAGAAACTCAAAAATCTGCGCCGGGTCCACGTTGATGCCGTTCGAGCCGCCCATCCAGCTGCCCGGCAGGTTGAGCACCAGGAAGTGAAACAGGATCTGTGCCGCGATCGTGGTCAAAGCCAGGTAGAAGCCCTTGATGCGCACAGCGGCCAAACCAAAAACCAGTCCGAACAAAGCCGCGCAAGCCCCACCGATGGGCAGCGCCAGCCAAAACGGCAGTTGGCCTTTGGTGGCCAACAGGGCCGTAGCGTAGGCGCCCGCCCCCATGAAGGCGGCCTGACCAATGTTGATCTGCCCGGCCATGCCGGTGTTGATCTGCAGCCCCACCACCACCACACCCGTGATGAGCATGGAGGTCATGACGGCGACCGTGCGCACATCACCGTACAAGGGCAGGGCAAACAAGGCCAGGATGAACAAGCCGAGCGCCACCGCCTGGCTGCGCGTGCGGATCAGGGCCTGATCTTTGGCGAACGACGTCGCAAATACACCAGCGGGATCCATGCTCATACCCTCTCAATGGTTTTCCAGCCGAACATGCCGGTAGGACGGATCAACAACACCATCAACATGATGACGAACGGGAAGACAGAGCCCAGCGCCCCGCCCACCAGGGGATCGAGGTAGGCCGAGGCCAGGCTCTGGATGACGCCCACCAGCACACCGGCCAGCAACAGCCCAGCCAGTGATTCCAGACCGGCCAGCAAGGCCACCGGCAAAGCGGCCAGCCCAATGTCGGAACTCATCAGATTGATCGAACGGCCACTGAGGTGAACCATGGCACCCAGGGTCGAGAGCACGCAACCCAATATCCAGGCAAAGGCGATGGAACGCTGCACCGAGATGCCCATGGACATGGCCACCTGGTGGTCTTCGGCCACGGCGGTCATGGTGAGACCCGCCCGGGTTTTGTTGAAGAACCAGGACAAACCCAGGCCGATCAGAATGGTCATGATGCCGCCGTACAGCATCGACCGGGAGATCACAAGATCGCCAAAAATGAGCGGTTCCAGCGGGAAGATGATGGGAAAGGCCCGCACCTGCGCACCAAACATCACCAGTACCACGCCACGGATCAAGATCAGCAAACCGATGGTGACCATGACCATCGAGAAGACCGACTCGCCCACCAGGCGCGCAAAGAAAATGCGCTCGATCATGAGGCCAAAGATGGCCGACGCAACGAAGGCAATCGGCAGCCCGATCCACATGGGAAGCCCCATCTGGATGATGGTCCACCAGACCATGTAGCCACCAAAAACAACCAGCTCACCCTGAGCGAAGTTGAACACTTTGGAGGCGCGGTAGATCACCACAAAACCCATGGCAATCAGCGCGTACAAGAGACCCGACAACGCGCCGTTGATCAGGTAGCTGAGAAAGTCGATCATTTGTCTCCTTTGCTCCGGAGTGCATCCGTGCGGGCGGGCGGGCATGCATCGGTTTCATGAATGAACACCAAGGCCTCGAAATTGCTGCGTCGGCCATCCTGGTAGGTCACCGGAATGTCGATGCGCACTTCGCGCGAACCGTCGTACAGGCCGTTGATGAGCGGGCCATAACGAACCTCCAGAAATTCGCGCCGCAGCTTTCTCGACCGGGTCAGCTCGCCTTCATCGGGGTCCAACTCCTTGGGGAAGTTGGCAAACCGCCTGACGCGCGCATGCTCCGGCAAGAACTGGTTCACCCTGGCAATTTCCTGGCTCAGCAAGGCCGCGATCTCGGGCCGCTGAGACAGGTCGGTGAAAGTCGAGAAACCAATGCGTTTTTCTTCGGCCCAGCGCGACAACACCGCCATGTCGATGTTGATGAGAGCGGCCACAAAATCCCGCGTCTCGTCACCCACCGTCATGATGTCTTTGATGAAGGGGCTGAAGCGAAGCCGCGTCTCCACAAACTGGGGCGGGAAGGTTTCACCGCTGCGCAAGCGCTTGAGGTCGGACAGGCGCTCCAGGAACACCAGTTCACCGAGCTCGGTCTTGGTCACGGCGTCACCGGTGTGGTACCAACCGTCGATCACTTTCGTCGCCACCGAACCCTCTCGGCGGTAATAGCCGAGAAAGGGACTGCCGCCGCGCACCTGGAGTTCACCGTCGGCGCTCAGGCGCCATTCCAGTGGGGCGCCCGCCTTGGGGTGTGCCTTCATCCAGTGGCCCACCGTTTCGAGGTCGAAGCGCTCGCCCTGGTGGCAGGTCAGCAAACCGGTTTCGGTGGAACCATAAATGTTGCGCAGGGGAATGCCCATGGCGTGGAACATGCGGAACACATCGGGCGCCATGGTTGCGCCGCCACAGCTCGCGCTGCGCAAGCGGGTCAGGCCCAGCAGATCGCGCAGCGGACGCAACACCAAGGCATTGGCCAAAGGGAACATCAAGCGGTCGAGCAGACCAACCGGTTTGCCGTCGAGGCGACCCACGTTCACCGCGTGTCCGATTTTCATGCCCCACTCGTAAACGCCCCGGCGCACCGGTCCGGCGTCCAGCATGTGGGCCTGCACCGACGAGGCCATGCTTTCCCATTGGCGCGGCGCAAACGTCATGGCCTCCACCGCGAGCTCACGGATGTTCTCCAGCACTTGCTCGGGGCCTTCGGGAAAGTTGACCACCATCGGCAGGCCCAAGCCCAGGGTGATGCCACTCATCTGCTCGGTGGCCCACGATGGCGCGATATAGCTCAGGTACTCCATGTCGGGCGTGACATCCATGGCATCGATCATTCGCTGCGCGTTGTCGATCAGGTACCGGTGCGTGAGGATCACACCCTTGGGCTGACCCGTGGTGCCGGAGGTGTACGACAACACCGCCACATCGTCCACGGCGCCCTTGTCCACCAACCGGTCGTACAGGCCCGCATCGGCTTTTTGCACCTGCTGCCCTTGCTGCTGAACGTCTTCAAACGTGGTCAGAATCGGGTCTTTGTACGACCACATGCCCGTGTCGTCCCAATACACAATGTGGCGCAATTTGGGCAGCCGCGCGCGCACATCCAGGCCTTTGTCCACCTGCTCTTGGTCCTGCGCGAAAAGGATCACGGCTTCGCTGTCGTCCAGCAGATAGGCCACCTCTTCCGAGGTCAGGTCGGGGTACATGGAGACGACCTTGCAGCCCAGCGCATGCGCCGCAAACTCGGCCCAGTAATGCTGCGGTTCATTCTCGCCAATGATGGCGATGGTTTCGCCCGCTTTGGCGCCCGCCTGGTGCAGGCCCAGCGCCAGTTCAAGCACGTTGCGCTGCACATCGGCAAAGCTGTATTCGCGCCAGATGCCGCGCTGCTTGTGGCGTTGCGACAAACGGCCGGGTGTCTTCCGGGCGTGTTGGCGCAACAGCTGTGGAAGGGTTGCCATGTCGAGCATCATGGTGTGTCCTCCCCAAGGTAGGCTTTGAGCACGGCCGGGTCGGCCTGGATTTCCTTCGGCGTTCCATCGGCGATCTTGCGGCCGAAGTCGAGCACCGCGATGCGGTCTGCGAGGTCCATCACCACGCCCATGTCGTGCTCCACCAGCACAATCGGGATGTGCTTGGCTTCGCGCACATCGAGAATGAACCGGGCCAAGTCTTCTTTTTCTTCGGAGTTCATGCCGGCCATAGGCTCGTCCATCAACAAAATTTTGGGGTCCTGGGCCAGGGCGCGTCCCAGGTCGACGCGCTTGCGCAGTCCATATCCGAGACTGCCCACCGGCATATGGCGGATGGTTTCGATTTCCAGAAATTCGATGATTTCTTCCACCGCTTCGCGGTGCTGCACTTCCTCGCGCCGGGAAGGGCCAAAATGGAAAAAAGACTGCAAGAGGTTGGTGCGCATGTGCATGTGGCGCCCCACCATCAGGTTCTCGATCACGGTCATGCCCGAGAAGATGTGCGTGCCCTGAAATGTGCGCGCCAAACCCTGGGCCGCGATCTGATGCACAGCCATGTTGCGGATGTCGCGCTCGCCCAGAAAGATGCTGCCTTTCTGGGGCCGGTAAAAGCCGCTCAGGCAGTTCATGAGCGACGATTTGCCTGCGCCGTTGGGGCCGATGATCGCCAGCAGCTCGTTCTTGCGCACATCGATGGAAACCTCGTTCAAGGCCACGATGCCGCCGAATTTCATCAACACATTGCTGGCCGTCAGCACGACATCGTCGCGCTGGGCCTGAGGGGAAGCGCTCATTGCCGCCTCCGCTGTGCATTCATAACCTTGTCCATCGGGCTTCCTTCTTCAGATCCACGCGGGGCGCACCCCATTGCTGCCGACACCTTGCTGCCTTAACGCCGCCCGGGCTTACAGCCGGGCACCCGCATCGAGGCTGATCGTGGTGGCGTTCAAATACGCGTTTTCCACGATGTGGCGCACCGTTGAGCCGAACTCCGCCGCCTGCCCCATGCGTCGCGGGAACAG
>NZ_NESH01000014.1 GCF_003063355.1 Limnohabitans sp. Bal53
TTGGCACGCCACACACCGACACCACCCAAACCGGCCCCACCCACATCTTCAACCTGGGCCACGGCATCAGCCAATACACCCCGCCCGAACATGTGACGGCGCTGGTGGAAGCGGTGCACAGCCATTCAAAGGCCATGCGCCAAAAGTGAGCATGGCTGACTTGGTCGGTCTTCGGTAGCATAAAAATCAGGCGCACAAGCACTTTTTTCAAAAATAAAGGCCGCTTGACGCTTGACTTATGCACAAAAGTAAACATCACCCCAAACAGCCCACCTATGTTGCGAAGCAGCAATATCGATCGACACCCTCTAACGTAAGTTGTTGATTTCATTGGGATTTATTTCCTGCATATTGAATGGGCAATTTGACGGAAGGCTTGATTTTCAAGGCTTCCAGCGTATCTCGACAGAGTTTTCAACAAAGTTATCCACAGATTTTTTGGATTGATCTCAAAGCTCTTTGAAATCAATGACTTAGCCACTCTTTCAAGAATTCAGCTAACCTCCAATACTGGCAAATTTACCGAAATACCCGAGAACAATGTGAGCGCACACCACTGGATTGACGTTGCCGTCCAGACCCCGGCACACAGCCAAGTCGGGGGACTGCTGAGCTACCGCAGCCCCTTTTTGGTGCAGCCCGGTCAGCTGGTGCGCGTGCCTTTGGGTCAGCGCGAAGTGCTGGGTGTGGTCTGGGCCCTGCGCGATGCCGCGCCCAACGACATGCCCACTTCGGCTGTGCGCGATGTGCTGAGCGTGCTCGCAGACTTGACACCGCTGGACAGCGCTTGGCGGCAACTGGTGCAGTTCTCAGCCCAGTATTACCAGCGCTCGTTGGGCGAGGTGGCCTTGTCGGCCTTGCCGCCACAGCTGCGCGACTTGACCAGCGAACAACTGGCACGACGCCTGAAAAAGCAAAACACCGAGCGCGCCGTGCAAACCACGGCCGGCCCAGCCCTCTCGCCCGAACAAAGCGCTGTGCTGGACCAAATGGCCTCAGGCACAGGCCCTTTTTTGCTGTTTGGCAGCACCGGCAGCGGCAAGACCGAGGTGTATTTGCAAGCTGTGGAACGCATGCTGGCGGCGGACCCGCAGGCCCAAGCCCTGCTCATGGTGCCCGAGATCAACCTCACGCCGCAGCTGGAAGAACGGGTGCAGGCTCGCTTTGGCACCGAGGCGGTGGTGTCGATGCACAGCGGCATGACGCCCGCCCAGCGCCTCAAAGCCTGGCTGGCCGCGCATGCGGGTCACGCCCGCATCGTGCTGGGCACGCGCATGGCGATTTTTGCGTCCATGCCGCACCTCCAACTCATCGTGGTCGACGAAGAACACGACCCCAGCTACAAACAGCAAGAAGGCGCCCGCTACTCGGCCCGCGACTTGGCGGTGTACCGGGGCCGCCTGCAAAACGCCCCGGTGCTGCTGGCCTCGGCCACGCCATCGCTCGAGAGCTGGCACCTCAGCCGCCCGGCCACAGAGGACGATACAGGCGGCCGTTACCAGCGCCTGCTCATGCCCTCGCGAATCGGCACCGGCCTGTTGCCGAAAGTGCGGCGCGTGGACATGAACAAACAACCGCGCCGCACCGTGCTGTCCACCCAGCTCGTGGCCGCCATCCAAGAGCGGGTAGAGCGCGGCGAGCAATGCATGCTGCTGCTCAACCGCCGCGGCTACGCCCCCGTGCTGCACTGCGCCGACTGCGGCTGGAAAAGCGAGTGCAAGCACTGCAGCGCATTCCGGGTGTTCCACAAAATTGACCGCACCCTGCGCTGCCACCACTGCGGACTGACCGAGCGTGTGCCGCGCGCCTGCCCCGAATGTGGCAACGCCGACATCGCGCCCATTGGCCGGGGCACAGAACAACTCGAAGAACACCTGGGCGAGTTGCTGGCGCACGTTTTGCGCCCAGATGGCATGCCGGTGCGCATCGCCCGCATCGACGCCGACAGCACACGGCTCAAAGGGGCACTCGAAAGCCAACTGGCCCAAGTGCACTCCGGCGAGGTGGATGTCTTGGTCGGCACGCAAATGATTGCCAAGGGGCACGACTTCAGGCGCATCACGCTGGTGGCCGCCGTCAATCCGGACACGGCGCTGTTTTCAAGCGACTTTCGGGCGCCTGAGCGCTTGTTTGCGCTGCTCATGCAGGCCGCTGGCAGAGCCGGGCGCGATGCCGCGCAAAGCGCCACGAGTGAAATGTGGGTACAAACCTTTCACCCCACCCACGCGCTGTTTGAGGCGCTCAAAAAACACGACTACCCGGCCTTTGCCGCCAGCGAGTTGGCCGAGCGCACCGCCGCCGACCTGCCGCCGATCAGCCACCAGGCCCTGCTGCGCGCCGACGCTCGCACGCAAGAAGCCGCCCAAGCGCTGTTGAATGCGGCCCGCGAAACGCTGGAGGCGCAACTGAGCGCCGATCCGGCGACCGCAGACTTGGTCTTGCAGGTGAGTGTGTACCCCGCCGTGCCCATGAGCATGCAGCGTGTGGCCGATGTGGAGCGCGCCCAGATGCTGCTGGAGAGCCCCAACCGCATGGCGCTGCAAAAAATGCTGTGGCATCTTCATGGCGTGTTGCACCAGGTGCGCAGCCAGCCCGAACACAAAGGCGTGATCCGCTGGCTGGTCGACGTGGACCCGCAGGCGATTTGAGACGATTGCAATCGCCAATCCGCGGGGGGCAAAGTCATGCGAACCCATCGCGGTCGGTGACCGCTCCTACAGGGGAACCGTTGGCTCCTTTTGAGCACTCACCCCTCGATGGACGTCTTCACATTTTGAAAAACGCCACTGCGCCTGAGAATGTCAAGAATGCAGCCGATGTGGTGACCAAAATGATGCGGGCGATGCGCCCGTTGTCAGCGCCCAAGCGCTCGGCCAGCAGCGACACATTGCTGGCGCTGGGCAGCGCGGCCACCAACACCATCACCTGCAGGGCAAAGGGCTCGATTGGCACGCCCCACTGAATGGCCGTCAAGCCCACCAGCAACACCAGCACCGGGTGCAGCACCAGCTTGATCAGCGCAATCGGCAGGTAATCGGCGGTGCGCAAAGGTCCATCCGGGCGCTCGTGTGCCTGCATTTGTGAGCGGGCCAGCACCGCACCGATGGTGAACAGCGCCACAGGCGAGGCCGCATCGGCCAGCAAGCTCACCGTCTTGTCCACCGGGCCGATCAATTCCAAGTTCCAAAATGAAAACGCCGCGCCCAGGCTGATGGCCCAAGGCATGGGGTTGCGCAGCACCCCGGCCAACGCCTTGCGAGCGGCCACCGCCGCACCGTGCTGCCCAGCCGCGTCCATGCGCGACAAAGCCACGCACAACGAGGAAGTGATCACCAGATCGACCACGATGGTCACAATGGCCGGCCCCACCGCCTGCGCCCCGAGCAATGCCACCAGCAAGGGCACACCCATGAAGCCGGTGTTGGGAAAGGCGGCCACCAAGGCCCCCATGGACGCATCGTTCCAGCGGATGCGTGCATTCATACTGATGGCGATGCTGAACGCCACGACCACCAAGGCGCACAACAAATAGGTGAAAAACACCCCGGCATCGAGCAACTGGGCAATCGGCGTGTCAGCCCCGAAGCGGAACAACATGCAAGGCAACGCAAAAAACAGCACAAAGCCATTCAAGCCAGGAATGGCCTCCAAGGGCAAGAGCCGCAGCCGGGCTGCCGCATAGCCGCACAAGACCAGGGCGAAAAAGGGAAAGGTGACACGCAAGATTTCAAGCATGCACCGATTGTCGGGGTAAACCAGTAGGCGGCTTGGGCACCCACAGTCGCAGTGCGGACAGGCTGAGCCAGCACCAACCCACATGCCAACGGCAGCCGGGCACGGCTCACCCAAGACGAAGGCCCAGCTCAAGCCCGCTATGATGGCCCGCTTTGCCCCGATCGCCCACGCCCCATGTCAGCCGGACTCAACAACGCCCAACTCGAAGCCGT
The DNA here is from genome assembly GCF_003063355.1 of Limnohabitans sp. Bal53. Classification (GTDB taxonomy): domain Bacteria; phylum Pseudomonadota; class Gammaproteobacteria; order Burkholderiales; family Burkholderiaceae_C; genus Limnohabitans_A. The sequence goes on from NZ_NESH01000014.1 coordinate 3,948, forward strand.
GAACTACGTCTCCGGCCCCTGCTTGGTGCTGGCCGGGGCCGGTTCGGGCAAGACACGCGTGATCACGCACAAAATCGGGCGCCTGATCGAAGCCGGGCTGGAGCCCAAGCGCATCGCTGCCATCACCTTCACCAACAAGGCCGCGGCCGAGATGCGCGAGCGGGCCAAGGAACTCATTGGCCGCCCGGCCAAAGACGTGACGGTCTGCACTTTCCACGCCCTGGGGGTGCGCATCATGCGCGAGGACGGCGCGGTGCTGGGGCTCAAGCCTCAGTTCAGCATCATGGACGCGGACGATGTGACCAGCATCCTCAAAGACTGCGGCGGCACCACCGATGCGGCCACCGCCCGTCAATGGCAGTGGACGATCAGCCTGTGGAAAAACATGGGCCTGAACGCCGAGCAGGCCGCCGCCCAAGCGCCTGACGACAACGCCCGCGTGATCGCCCGCATCATGGCGCTGTACCAAGAGCGGTTGACCGCCTACCAAAGTGTGGACTTTGACGACCTGATCGGCATGCCCCTGAAGTTGCTGGCCGACTACCCCGAAGTGCGCGAGCGCTGGCAGGCCAAGATGGGCCATGTGTTGGTCGACGAATACCAAGACACCAACGCCACGCAGTACGAAGTGCTGAAACACCTGGTGGGTGAGCGCGCCCGCTTCACGGCAGTGGGCGACGATGACCAGTCCATTTACGGCTGGCGCGGCGCGACGCTCGACAACCTCAAACGCTTGCCCGTGGACTTTCCAAATTTGAAAGTCATCAAGCTGGAGCAGAACTACCGATCCACCAGCGCCATCTTGCGGGCGGCCAACAACGTGATCCAGCCCAACCCCAAGTTGTTTCCCAAAACGCTGTTTTCGGAGTTGGGTGAGGGCGAGCCCGTGCGCGTGATCGATGCAGTCAACGAAGATCACGAAGCGGACCGAGCCATTGCACGCATCCAGTCGATCCGCGGCGGCCAGGTCAACCCCTCCAAACACCGCGAGTTCAAGGACTTTGCCATCCTGTACCGCGCCAACCACATGGCCCGGCCGTTTGAGCAAGCGCTGCGCCGCGCCAACATTCCTTACAAGGTGTCGGGCGGGCAAAGCTTTTTTGACAAAGCCGAAATCAAGGACTTGTGCGCCTGGTTTCGCCTGTGGATCAACAACGACGACGACCCGGCCTTTTTGCGCGCCATCACCAGCCCCAAGCGCGGGATCGGTCACCAAACGCTGGGCCAGTTGGGTACTTTTGCCACGCAATACAAACTGAGCTTGTTCGAGGCCCTGTTTGCGGGCAGCCTGCCCAGCGCGGTCAATGCGCGCGCGGTGGCAGGCTTGCACGAGTTTGGCCGCTACATCAACGACCTGGAGCACCGCGCCCGCCACACTTTGGGCAAAACAGACGCGTTGGCTTTTTTGCTGGAGTGGCTCAAAGAAATCGGCTACGAGTCGCACCTGTACGACGGCGAGGAGAACGAAAAAGTGGCCTCGGCCCGCTGGACCAATGTGCTGGAGTTTTGCGACTGGATGGCCGGGCGCTGCGGCGGCGAGATCGAAGACGCCACGGGGACGGACGCCACCGAAACCAAAAACCTGCTGGAGGTGGCACAAACCATCTCGCTGATCTCCACCCTGAGCGAGCGCGAAAAAGACCAGAACGTGGTCACGCTCTCCACCCTGCACGCCTCCAAGGGTCTGGAGTGGCCGCATGTGACCCTGGTGGGCGTGAACGAAGGCCTGCTGCCTTTTAAGCTGGGCGACGACGACACCACCGAAGGCGCCAGCCAAGAGGGTATCTTGCTGCGCCTGCAAGAAGAGCGCCGCCTGATGTATGTGGGCATCACCCGCGCCCAGCGCAGCCTGGCTGTCAGCTGGACCAAACGCCGCAAAAAAGGCCGCGAAACCGTGGCCGCACTGCCCAGCCGCTTCATTGCCGAAATGCGGCTGGATGAAAACACGGTCAAAGAAGACCCGCGCGAAAAACTCAAAGCGCTGCGGGCCGAATTTGCACAACGCGCAGCCGTAGCGACGGCAGCGGCTGCGCAGGCCAAAACATGAGCACACTTCAACTGCGTCTTTGGGCCATCACCGGCATGGCCGCACTTTTTGCCCTGTCAGGCTGCACCAACTTGCCCCCCGCTTGCCCTGCCTCTGCCGACGTCCAGCCCGAACAACTGCACGGCATCTGGAAGGTGCAACTGGACGGCACTGGCCCAGATTGGTTCCTGCAACTGGGCCCCCACCCTGAACACCGGGGCAGTCTGCGCGGCGAGCTGTCAAAAGGGACGCAGCGCTACCCGGTGGTGGCTGACCTCGAAAAAGGGGAGTTCACCTTAGAAGAATCCCACGACGGCCGTCGCATTGCGGCCACCTGGCTGGGCGAAGTGCAAGTGCGGCACTGCAACTGGACGATCACAGGTGAACGGCAATGGGGAGACGCCACCCGACCACCTCAACCATTTGTGATTCTTTCAAACAGCTCTCGTTGATTCACGGATCACCAGCGTGGTCGGCAGCAGATCCGATTCTGGTTTTTCGCCTGCCATGATGCGCAGCAAACAGTCGACCAATTGGACTCCGGCCATATCCAACGGTTGACGCACCGTTGTCAGGGGCGGGAAGCTGTGAGCTGCAGGCTCGACATCGTCATACCCCACCACACTCACATCTTCGGGGACTCGGTAACCCCTTTCGCGCAACACGCCCAAAGCACTGATGGCGATCAAGTCACTGGCCGCCACCAAGGCATCAAAATTCAAGCCATGTCGGTCCAGATGCAAGCGCAAAGCCTCTTGTGCAGAAAGCGGTGCAAAAGACGAAGGAATGTACAAAGACGAGTCCATTTTCATGCCGGCCTTGCGCAAGGCTTTCTGATAACCCGCATAACGTTTTTCGGGTTCAGGCAAGGACTTCTCACCCATGAAGGCGATGCGCTTGCGACCCAATCCCAGCAAATGTTCGGTGGCCAACTGACCACCGCTGGCATTGTCACCGCCCACACTGCAATACAACTGATTCGGCAACTGCGCTCCCCAGGCCACAAATGGAAGGCGCTGCCTTGCGAGTTCATTGAGTTGATCGTGGTGTCCCCATTGACCGATCACAATCATCCCCCCCACCCGACCCGAGTCATACAGTGCAGAAACCCGATCCAAATGGTCTGCATCAACACGAGAAAGCAACATGTCATATTGCCTATCCGTCAGTGCATCCGCCAAACTACCCAGCATGCCCAGGAAAAATGGATCGGAAATACTTTGCCGATTCGCCGAGTCGTAGGGAATCACCACCCCGATTGTTGTGTTGTCGCCTTTGCGCAAATTTTGCGCACCCAAATTGATGGTGTAGTTGAGCGATCGGGCCAATTCAATGATTCGCAACCGTGTTTCGTCGTTGATCAGCGAGCTGCCATTGAGTGATCGTGAAACGGTTGCCGTCGACACGCCCGCCAAACGGGCAATATCGGCCATCTGGATCTTGCGCTTTTCTGGTTCTGCTTTAGCCATTCACGGTCTCTCTAAGTTCGACCCATGTTAAATCAAAAAAATGCCCCTACCCATGAGGGTAGAGGCACAAGGTTTCCTTGGAAGAAACACACTGAACAACTTGCTGGGTCGCGCTCAATTGACAAACTGCTCAGAGCCAACGATGCCCAATTTGGTCAAGCCCACTCTCTGTGCATTGGCCATCACGGCCGCAGCCGCTTCGTACTTCGCCTTCGCATGCGAGCGAATGTGCAACTCAGGCTG
>NZ_NESH01000015.1 GCF_003063355.1 Limnohabitans sp. Bal53
CAGCCTGACCGCCTCCATCTTGAATTCCAGCGTGTACTTGGCCCGTTTCCTCGTTTCACTCATCTCGTTCTCCTTGAACTGATTTTTAACCATCAGCTAAGCAGTACGTTTTTCGGGGGCAAGGTCAATAAGCTGGGAAGTCTGTTGCCACTTCATTAACTCCACCCCTATTTATGCGAGGGTAAGTAAACATCATTGGCTGAGACATAAGACCCCTCATAGCTGTTCAGTCGATATTGGCAGCATAGGTTATCGGGTGGTTAGCCCATAACATGTTCATTCGAGGTAGTGCGAGGCTAGACACCTCGTTAGACCTAATCTACCCCCCTCAAGCGAATGGTTGGGTGTGCAGATTCACCACCCTCAAGCGCCCCCTTCAGTCTACTTTTAACTATGACGACACCAAGCTTTTACCAATGTTTGTGAAATCGACTTTAGCTACTCTCAACATTAATGTTTTTGTTTGATATGTATATAAGGAGCGTTTATGTTGTTTATTTTTTCTTGGACCCATACACCTGCCGCGCGCGACGTAACCATAAAGCAATTCATGGCAACGGGGGGGATGCCACCTGCGGGTATAGACATGCTGTCGCGTTACCACAATTTGGACGGAACAGGCGGATTTGCGATTTGTCAATCAACCGATGCATCCGCTTTAGCTTCGTGGGCACTTGATTGGAACGGACTAATAGAAATAAAAATTGTTCCCATCATGGACGATGAAACGATCTCGGGTGTTTTGGGACCAAGGTTTGCCTAACTGAAGCAGCGCCCGGATTGATGTGAAGAGGGAGGCGCACGAGCTACTTACAGCCTCAAGCGACCCCTTAAGCACCTTTTCAATCAACACCCGAATTATTAGGCATTCGATATTGGTCGTAGTTTTCGAGAAAACCGAGCTATTGGCAAGAGAGCGAATCGGGTTAATTTAACCACTCACTTACAGGGGCATATTCAATGACTATTTTTGAAAAACTGAGCGCTGCTATGGCAAAGAAAGATTTCTATGCATACATGGAACTTATTCATGAAGATGCTGTCATCGTCTTTCACAAATCAGGTAGTAAATTTTCCAAAGCCCAATGGGGAGAAATGTGCGAGGGCATGATTGCCAACGAAAAATTTGTTCAAGAGTCAACCCGCTGTGTTTATGAAAACGACGACATCCTGGTGAAACACGACTTTATGTCTTACCCAGACGCGACCAAAGAGGCCGTGATGAGTGTCCATATGCTGAAGGACGGGAAAATAATCAAAATGGAAACAGGTGCAACGCTTCTGAGCTGATTTTTCTTTTTATGTAGTCAGGAAGCGGTGGGAAAAAGAAGTAATGAGCCTGATCAGTTGAACGCTGGCTCTTTGATGGCGACGGGCGTTATTTGCCCGTATAGCCTGTCGTAGTATTTGCAGAAAGGTTTTGTATGTCAGTTATGGTCACAGTGGAGATACCCGTACAAGCGGGAAAAATGGGGGCATTCTTAGAGTTCGTGGTCCAGGCTTTACCCGCGACACGAGCTTTCGACGGCTGTTTGAAAGTTGAAGCATTCGTCGAGGATGGTGAGCGGTCTCTAGTTTTGGTTGAAATGTGGGAGACGCTGGGTCACCAAACAGCCTATATGAAATGGCGCATGGAAACAGGGTTGGCGGATGCGCTCGCGCCGTTCGCATCCGGTCCCCCCAGCTTTCGCACAGTTTTGAATTGGAACGACAGGCCGCAAGGCGTGCGCCGTAAAATCTGCCAAAGGTCAAACATATGGATTATGAAACACTTCGCTTCGAGATTGCCGACGGCATTGCGACAATCACTTTGGACCGTAAGGACAACCCGGCCAACGCACTGAACGCGCGGATGGCCGAAGAGCTGTTTGATGTCGGTGTACGTTGCGGTGCGCCCGACGTGCGCGCCGTGATCGTTACCGCCACGGGCAAGATGTTCTGCGGCGGCGGTGATCTAGCTGAAATGGATGCCGCACCCGACAAACCCGCGCATCTGACCCGAATGGCCACGCTGCTGCATGCAGGGTTGATCCGGCTCGCCCGGATCGACGCACCTGTCATCATGGCTGTGAACGGAACCGCAGGCGGTGGTGGGTTCTCCATGGTGCTATCCGGTGACTATGTCATCGCGTCCGAAAGGGCCAAGTTTGTCTCGGCCTACACGTCCTCCGGGCTGACACCGGACGGATCGTCGACCTACTACCTTGCGAAACACGTCGGGTTGCTGCGAGCAAAAGAGCTGATGCTGACAAATCGCGTCCTGACAGCTGACGAGGCTCAGGCCTGGGGCCTGGTCAACAAGGTGGTCCCGACAGAGACCGTGATGGACGAAGCCCGAGCAATGGCGCAATGCATCGCCAGCGGGCCGACCAAGGCTTTTGGCGGTGTGAAAAGACTTCTGGACACGGCATTTTCAGATGGCTTGGAAACCCAGCTGGATCGCGAGACGCGCTCTATCGCCGACATGATGCGCACAGCGGATGGTCCTGCCGGGATCGCGGCTTTTCTGGCCAAGGAAACGCCCCGGTTCGAGGGGAAGTGATCCGGTCTTCAGCGACAGCGTATCGGGCAACGTTTCAAACATCGATAGGGGGCAGTAATGAAGACGGATGAAGAAAAGACACCAGGCCTTCGGGCGGCCATTTTGGCTGGGTGTATGGTGGCCTTTCTGGGATTTGGATTTGCCGCACGATCAAAAGCGTCCATTCATCGCCGACTTGCGCAACGGCGCGCGCGATGGTGCAGGTTTGCGACGGAAGGTCAGAGCGGCTCATCAAAAGTCACTTCTTTTTTTAAATTGACTAACTTCTAAAGTTGAAGTCTCCTGCTTGTCAACAAATCCCGTCGCATATTCGAGAGGCCTCAAATGAAAGTCTACTTTGCCCCCCAGTCACGCGCCGTGCGCACGGTTTGGCTGCTCGAAGAAATGGGTCAGCCTTATGAGCTGGTGAAATTCACTTTGGGCCAGAAAGAAATGCGCGGTCCGGACTACACGGCGATCAACCCTAATGGCCGGGTGCCCACACTGGTTGATGGCGATATCACGATCAGCGAAAGCACCGCGATTGCCCAGTATCTAGCGGCCAAATATGCACCCGCCTTGGCACCGGGCCCGGACGCCCAGAACTTTGCCGAATACCTGCAATGGCTGCACTATGCCGAGGGCATGATCATGCCACCGATCAACAACTATGTGGTCGAAACCATCCTTCTCCCCCCTGAACGGCGCAACGATGAGATCGCGATGCGCGCGCTCAAGCTTTTGAACCGCACGCTCGCGGCGGTCGAGCATCATATGGAAGGGCGTGACTTTCTCTCCGGGGATTTCACGATTGCGGATACCATCACCGGACACGCAGTCGTCATGTCGCGTCGCCTTGGTGCGGCGTTCGAAAACCTGCCGAACCTCTCGGCCTACGCGGATCGACTAGAGGCCCGCTCCGCCTTCCAAACGGCAGAAGCAGCATAGAGTAACAATATGACCGCAAAGCCCATCTGTCTGATCATCGGTGCCGGAGACTACATCGGTGCTGCCATCGCCAGGCGATTTGCCAGAGGCGGATTTCATGTTGTGATGGGTCGCCGTCGGGGGGAAAAGTTTGCCCCCCTGATCGCCGATATCGAAGCAGAAGGCGGCAGCGCCCAGGGGTTCACTTGGGATGCCCGCAAGGAAGAGACCGCGACCGAGATGTTCGCAATGGTCGAGGCCGAGATCGGACCGATAGAGATCTGCATCTTCAATGTCGGCGGCAATGTGCGGTTCCCCATTCTGGACACAACCGAGCGCGTCTTTCGCAAGGTGTGGGAAATGTGCGCCTATGCTGCGTTTCTTTCGGGGCGTGAAGCGGCGAAATATATGGTGGAGCGACAGAAAGGCTCGATCTTTTTCACCGGGGCAACGGCCTCAGTCCGTGGCAGTTCGGGATATGCCGCCTTTGCCTCTGGCAAATTCGCGCTGCGGGGACTTGCCCAATCCATGGCGCGCGAGTTGGGCCCCAAAAACATCCATGTCGCGCACTTGGTCATTGATGCAGGCGTCGACACCGCCTTTGTCCGCGACCGGGTCCGACAAGCGGGCAATGATCCCGATACCCTGCCCCCGGATACGCTGATGAACCCAGACAGCATTGCCGAAGCCTATTGGACCCTGCACCACCAGACGCGCGACGGCTGGACCCACGAACTGGATATCCGCCCCTTCGCCGAAACATGGTGACAGCCGACAGCCTGTGCGGTTCCAGACAGGCCGGTCTTCCACCAGACAAGCAGAAAGAGACGCTATGCTCGACCAATTGCTGAACGGCGTGCTGCCGGTGTTTGGGATTGGCGCGCTTGGCTACGTGTTTGGCCTGCGCGGCACTTTCGATTTCAACATGGCCATGGCCCTGAACAAATTTGTGATGTTTGTCGCCATGCCCGCACTGGGGTTTCAATTGCTGGCCAATGCCCCGCTGGCAGAGTTCAACTTTGCCATGCTGGGTGGGTATTTCGTCACCGAAGTGGTGATGTATGCGGTCGGATTTCTGATCGCGCGGCGGGTCTTCAAAACCGATGTTATGGAGGCCGCCCTTCTGGGCCTGGCCATCGCCCTGACCAACCATATCCTCTTCGTTCTGCCGATTGCGGTCACCCTGTTCGGAGAGACCGCCGCGATGCCGATTGTCGCGATCATTTCCATGGACGGAATCCTGATTTTCAGCGGTTCTTTGATCCTGATGGACGTCCTGTCCACCAAAGGTGCCTCTCTTGGGCACACGCTGGGAAAGATCACGCGAAATCCACCGCTGGTTGCCATGGTACTTGGCCTAGTGATCGGACTGTTGGGCGTCTCGGTACCCACAGGCTTTGATATCTTCGCGGATTTCTTGGGCGCAACAGCCTCGCCTGTGCTGTTGTTCGCGCTTGGCGTTATTCTGAGCCAGAAGGCCAGCGGCGCGCGCGCCATGTTGCCAGTGGCCATTGCCGGTGTGAAGCTTGTGGTTCACCCATTGCTGGCCTGGGCCATCTTTGCCGGGGTGTTGCAACTGACGCCCGAGGTACGCAACCCAGCCATGATGGTGGCCGCCGCCCCCTGCGGGGCCATGTGTTTCATGCTGGCGCTGAACTATGGCGTGCGGGTTGACGCCATCGCGCGCGCCATTCTCTATTCATCGATAGGGTCTTTGATCACAATCACGGTGGCTGCGTCGCTCTGATGCGACAAACAAATGATCCGTGCAGCAAGGAGGAATGATGACAGATAGTTTTTCATGCGGCTGTGCCTGCGGTGCCATCCGCTACCGCTCAACAGGTCCTGCGCGATACATGGGCAACTGCCATTGCCGACATTGCCAGCAAGCAACCGGGGGCGCTTATTTCCCGGCGGTTCTGGTCAAACAATCCGACTTTACGATTGAAACGGGCGAGCCAAGCTGGTTCGACCGCCCCGCTGATCGCGGACATGCCATGCGCCGAGGGTTCTGTGCAACATGCGGCTCGCCCTTGTTTCTGATCAATGGCGCTGGCGAGGGTGCGATCGTGATCTATGCCGGCAGTCTGGACGATCCGAGTTGGTACACCCCAAGTCGCGACATCTTTGTCAAAAGTGCACAGCCTTGGGACGTTATGGATCCGGCCCTGCCTAAGTCCCAGGCGATGCCCGGATAGGAAGCTATGCCGCGAAGGCTTTCTGAAGCAGATAGCTCCGAACAAGCCCCGGGAGCATTCGGATTTCCTTGTTGCGGACCCGCGCCATTTGCGAATTACCCATTTGATATCATTGATATTGGGTCGCAGGTTGAGAGTAGACAACCGTTTCAGAGTCCCGAAGTTGGACTGACCCAAAGCTTAAAGGCTGGACATGTCCGGAACGGCTCAGAGTCGTCGTTCGCCGCGCCGATCACGAACGGCCGCTATGCGGCGAAATCGAGGGTTCGGATGTCCTGAAGGAGCTGCCGAAATTCAGCCTCGGGAGCTACGCACATAGTTCTATACGTGTTCAGGAAGGGCATCGTCAGAAGCTATCAGCCATCTGATGCTTAGAATTTCGATGAGCCAGCCTCTGACACGCAGGTGCTAGTTGCTACTCATTAAGCTTGGTATAAATAAATACGGCAGTCGCAAGTTATTTGGCTGCGTTCTACAGGCCGAGGGGAATTGTATGCAGGTCAGGGTGTCCGTCTTCAAATGGTTTGAGACAGATGGGTTAATTTCTCAACGGAGAGATTGGCTCATTGGTTTTAAAGTTTAAACGGTTTCAATTTCATCTTCACTCCTTGAGTTGAACGATGAACCAAAACCCTCCTTTAATCAAGTACCCCTATTTGTCTCACACACGCTGACGTCGGACAAGCTGGCATATCGCTTTAAGCAGTAGAGCATTTCGGTTGGCTCAACGTAGTTAACGCTGCATAACCGGCGTTACTTCAAAGTGAGCCATCTCTAAAACTGGATCAAAAGCAGCATCAATTTCTTCAAAACTATCTGCTTCAACAACCATATAACCCCTATGCTCAAGTCTGTTTACGTAATTTGCGTGAATCTTAAGCCCGTGGTCTGATAAACTTGCGAGCGTATTTTTCCACAGCGGCCCTCTTTCAGGATCATGGGTTTGGCAAGTTGAATAGTCGTGTGTCATCGTAATCATAAATAACATCATAGATCTCCATTTCGTGGCACCAAAATTAAGTCAGCGGAAGGCAGCAAAGACTGTTATTCGATGGTGCTATGAATTAGGTCACCACTTAAAGCTATGGTGTGTCGGTTGATCGCATCAAACTCTTGCAGAAGATGCCGTTGACCATCCAGCCAATTTACACCGTCAGCTGCATCTTGAGTAAGTATTTCCGAATTTCTTATCACAATTGCATGAAGCTCATCTCCTGATCGCATAAGATGGAAAATGCGGTGCTTACTTCCATTAAATGCGGTGATACCAGCGACAAATTCATCAAAACATTCAGGCTTAGGTTTGAACCTAATAATAGATAGTTTTTGCATTATTTCTCCAATTCAGGTTGATTTAGGTTTTGTTGTGATCGAACGCGTCATCGACCGCGTGCAGGTGGGCTGACCTTGCCCCCGAAAAACGTACTGCTTAGCTGATGGTTAAAAATCAGTTCAAGGAGAACGAGATGAGTGAAACGAGGAAACGGGCCAAGTACACGCTGGAATTCAAGATGGAGGCGGTCAGG
>NZ_NESH01000016.1 GCF_003063355.1 Limnohabitans sp. Bal53
CCGGCGGTTGCACTCCACGTTGGGCTACGTCAGTCCGATGCAGTTTGAAAAACGCTGGGACGCGGCACAGCAATTGAAGGCCGCATAATGAAGTGGCTAAGCGGTACGTCAAACAGGGGCAGGTTCAGGCGTTGCTTTTTTTAACAACGCTTGTCATGTCAACAGCCTGTTTGCCTTAGATCAATTGCAAAACACGGGATTGCTTGAGTTCGCCAAATGCATGCGCGCGCAACACCAGGGCTTGAAACTCTTTGCTGCTGCCTGTGGTGTCTAAGTAATCGCTCATTTCGTCCAGAGACTGCGCGTAGTAAACGACCAAAAGGCGGGCCAAGTCGCCCGCAAACACAGGGACAACGCCCATCATGGGCGTGGCCGGACTCAAGGCCGCAATTTCGGGAAGCAAGGCAACCGCCTCTTTCAAATGCGCCCGTGCGACTTGGTACTCACGTTGCACGACGATGGGGTGCTTGGTTGGCTCACCGTACACCGTTCGCCAAACCTCGGGGCCTTGCCAGGTGGCGGCCCTGTCGGCATCGGCATCAGCGCGCAGTTGAATGTACAGGGGGTCTTTGGCCATTTTTTCGCTGGTTTGGGTGCCGTCCTTGAACGTGTCAAAGCTTCCGTAGACGTGAACACTGCCAGCGCCTTCACCAAACAAAACGCGCGCAATTCGCACCCTGGCACCCGCCCTGGTCATGGCCTCGCCCAAGGCACTGATGCGTTGGTGGGCCAATTGTGATTTGCCCGAAATGGGCGTGGCGACTCTTCTGGAGATGATGGTCATGGTGCGGCTCCTTCAATGGGCTGAGTTGAAACAGATGAATCAATCCATTTGAGTGCAACCGCCTTGGCAAAGGGTTGGCAAAAACTTGGTGTGGCCCAATCCAGCCCTGCAGCCAACCCAGCAACCAGCCCTGTAGTCAGCAAAACAGCCAGCGCTAAAGCCAGCGCTCGGCGCCTCTCAAAATCTGCCTAACCCCCACCGTACCCAACACCTGGCAAAACCCATGGAATGCTCGGGCGCAGCAGCGATCTCAAACTGTGCAGGCCTTCAACTGGCTTCTTCGGCCCAGTTCAAAATGTCTTCTCGGCTGATCTTGCCAACCAGTTCGGGGTGGTCTTGCTCGACGTGATTCATCGTCGCCTCAACGAGCGCATCGTCGCTTTGCGCCTGAATCACCAGGCCACACTCGCAATTGATCACCTTGCTCATCGTTTTCCCCTTTAGAAGTTAGACCGTCACGCCAGCCGCTTATCATGCAACAACTGAACGAAAAAATTGATAAAAACGTAATGCGCGATTGTGAATCCCGGATACATCTTTGTGGGGCCTTGACGGTTCGTATCATGGGCGAGCGCCTGGAAAACGACTTGCCCGGCAAACAAGGCCGTTTGCTTTTTGCGTTTTTAGTGAGCCAGCAAGGCCGCAGCGTGACCCGCTCGGACATGGTCAAGCTACTTTGGAATGGCGCACCCCCAAATGACCCAGACACCGCTTTGGCGGCGCTTTTGGCGAAATTGCGAAAATCGTTGAGCAAAGACAGTTTGAGTGGCAAACAAGACGTGCGCTTGATTTTGCCCCCCGCCACTTGGGTGGATTTGGATGTGGTTTGGAGTTGCTTGCACCGTGCCGAATCTGCTGTCCATCAACACGACTGGGCTGGCGCTTGGGGGCCTTCTCAGTCGGTTTCACACATCAGCGCCAGAACTTTCATGCCAGGTTTTGAAGGCCCATGGGTAGAAGAAATTCGCAGCAAATTGATGGATGCGCAATTGCGGGCCAATGAATGTCTGGCCACCAGTGGGCTGCATTTGGGGGGCCTTGAGCTGCAGACCGCTGAGCGCGCAGCAAGGCGGGCCATGGCCGCCAGCCCTTACCGAGAAAGCACTTGTGCTTTGTTGCTGCAAATACTGGCAAGCCGGGGCAATCGGGCTGAGGCCTTACACCTGTATGAGGCAATGCGCACCCTGTTGCGCGAAGAGCTGGGCGTAGCACCCAGCGAAACTTTGCAGGAAGTGCACAGGCGCTTGCTACAAAATCAGACCACCGCTGGATAGGACACGCTTGCATGAACAACAGATCAGTGAAGGGCACTGATCTCGTTCATCATGTCACTCTGAGATTGCGCCGCTGGTTGGTTTGCAATGCTTTTATGCTTTGTAATTTTTCCAAACGGCAAAGTCTTTGGCTTCGGTGTTGAATTCGTAGGCAATCACCTCTTCATTGCCCACGACCCATGCATCGTGACCCGGCGCGAATACGTAAGCATCACCCGCATGGACCGTGATTTCTGAACCGTCGTCAGAAACAACGTGCAAGACCCCTTTGATGAGCGTACCCACATGGGGTGCTTGGCAACTGTGGCCTCCCACCAGGGGTTTCATGATTTCTGACCACTTCCAACCCGGTTGCAAGGTCAGCTTTGAAATGGACGCGCCATTCAATTTGATGGTCGCGGCGTGGACTTTGTCTGGCGTCTTCAATTCGTCCGGGTGATCAAAAGACTTTTTAACAAGCGTTGTCATTTTTATTCCTTGGGTTGAGGTGTTGTCAATGCTAAGCACCATGACTTCCAAAACATTGGCAATAGATTGGTGAACGACCGCAGCTTGGTTCAAAGATGGACTTATTCCCAGACCGAACATCGGCCTCTTGTTCAGCGCTGCAGTGCGTCATCTGTTCGATCAAATCAAGGGGGTTAACAATCGCGACATTCACGGGTCCCAATTCCACCCCTTGCCTCAAGGCCAGCGGCAACATACCTGGGGTCAGGCTTTGTCGGGTCCAGCTCCAGGCGGATGCTGCTACCTGACAGAAAACTAAGCGTGTTGTGTCCAAAGGCGTTGTGAGAATTCACGCCGATTGATGGATCACACTGTTTTTCCGATACAACGTCAAGCGCCAATGTTTTGGCAATGTTTTGGCAATGGTTGCACACAATAGTTGAAACTGAACCATGTAGACGTGCTTTCAGCATGGTGCAAGTTGACCCTTCGGTCATCGATCCTCAATTGTTCAGGAGTTATTTATGCAACGTATCGTTTCGCAAGTCGTTTTCAAGCCAAACCCAGGTGCTGACATGATGAAGTTGATGGCGTTGGTTAAAGAGTCTGTTGCAATCTGGAGAAGCCATGGTGCGGATGTGTCGCTGTGGGCGGTATCGGCTGGAGAAGTGGGTAATATGGTTTTTACAGCCAGCTTTGAGAGTTTCTCGGCCTATGGGGCATGCATGGAAAAAGTATATGCCGATCCAGCTTTTGCAGCCTGGAATGCCAAAGGCGTTGCGTCGGGTCTGAGCAGTTGGGTTCGCAGCAATGTTGCGCGTGAAGTGTCTTTGGCATAACGCACAACGGTATGCGGTCTGCTGTGTTTGTGACGGTCGTTGGTGTCAACATGGCGCATGCTGGGCCAAGGTTCAAGAATCAGCGTTTGTAACAATTCACGAGCCGCTTACTTCTGAAATGGCGCCTGAACCTGCCCCTGTTTGACGTACCGCTTAGCCACTTCATTATGCGGCCTTCAATTGCTGTGCCGCGTCCCAGCGTTTTTCAAACTGCATCGGACTGACGTAGCCCAACGTGGAGTGCAACCGCCGG
>NZ_NESH01000017.1 GCF_003063355.1 Limnohabitans sp. Bal53
CCAGGTGCTGAGACACCTTGGTGGGCATCCCGGCCGACATGCCAGTTTCGAACAAGCCCGGCGCCACCGCCACGACGCGCACACCCACTTGCGCCAGATCGCGGGCGATGGGCAGCGTCATGCCGATCACCGCGGCTTTGCTCGCGCTGTAGGCGGCCTGCCCCATCTGGCCCTGCCACGCCGCGCCCGACGATGTGTTGACGATCACGCCCCGCTCACCATCGGCATTGGGTTCGTTGTTCGACATCGCCAGCGATGCGTGGCGCACCACATTGAAGGTGCCGGTCAGGTTGATGGCGAGCACGCGGTTCCACAGATCCAGAGGAAACAGCTGACCCTTGGAGAGCGTTTTGCAAGGGCCCAAAATGCCTGCGCAATTCACCGCCACGTGCAGCGCACCGAAGGCGGCCACGGCAGCGTCCACCGCCGATTTCACGCTGGCGTCGTCCGACACATCGACCTTCTGGATGCGCACATTCGCGCCCAAAGGCAGCACCTCGCTGGCCAGCCGCTCTTCGTCCAGGTCCACCGCCATGACGCGTGCCCCGGCCTCGACCAAGGCTTTGCAAGTGGCCAGGCCCAAACCCGAAGCTGCGCCTGTGACGAGGGCGACCGTGTTCTTGATGTCCATGTTCTTCTCTCTGGTTCGGTGCGGCGCTCAGCGCGCCAAAATGGTGATGCAGGCGACGGCTTCTTCAATGCCTTCCAGCCCACCGCCGTTTTCGGCCAGCGCGATGCGGGCACCGTCCACCTGGCGGGCACCCGCCTCACCGCGCAATTGGGTGACCAGCTCGTACACCTGCGCCAAGCCAGTGGCACCGACGGGGTGCCCCTTGGATTCCAGACCACCCGAAGGGTTGACCGGAATGCGGCCACCGATTTGCGTTTCACCGCGCTCGGCGATCACACCGCCCATGCCGAATTCGCAGAAACCGAGGTTTTCCGTCTGGATAATTTCACCCATGGCCGTGGCGTCGTGCACCTCGGCCACGGACACATCGGCCGGCCCCACGCCCGCCAGCTCGTAGGCCTTGCGGGAAGCCAGGGCCGTGCAGTGGTTGGTGTAGTCGTCTTCGGTTCGGTCGGAGCCGCTTTGCACCACCGCCGCCAGCACCTTGATGGCCCGCTTGGCATCGATGTTGAGGCGCTTGAGCGCCGAAGCGGTGCACAAAATCGCTGCGGCTGCACCATCGGACACCGGCGAGCACATGGGCAGGGTCAAGGGGTAAGTGATCGGGGGCGCTGCCAACACCTCTTCGATGCTGTAAGCGATCTGGTACTGCGACAGCGGGTTGTGCACCGAGTGCGCGTGGTTCTTGGCGGCCACTGCGGCCAACTGGCGCTGGGTGGTGCCGAAGGTGCGCATGTGCGACCGGGCGAACGCCGCGTACACATCCATGAACACGCTGTAGGGGCGCGGCGAAGTGGAACCCTCGGGCACTTCCACATCCCGACCCATCTTCATCAACTCGGCGCGGATTTCATCCGCCCGCGAAAGGTCCCAGGCGCTGTCAAACACCGAAAACATTTTGAGCTTGTCGGTGGTGAACATCTTCTCGGCACCCACCGCCAAAGCCACATCGCCCGCCCCCGATTTGAGGTGGTTGCAGGCCAGTACAAAAGCCGACGAACCGCTCGCGCAAGCGTTTTCGACGTTGACCACCGGAATGCGCCCGATGCCCATGGCGCGCAGCGCGATCTGGCCGCGAATCATGTGCTGACCGTCCATGTGGCCTTGCGAGGTGTTGCCAAAAAAGGCAGCGCCGAGGTCTTCTTTTTGCAGCCCAGCGTCCATCAGCGCAGCCGTCGTAGCCTCTCGCGTGAGGGTCTTCATGTCTTTGTCCAGATGGCGCCCGAAGGGTGTCATACCGACCCCGATCACATAGATATCTTCCACGGTGCTTCTCCTTGTTGGGAACGTTTTTGGCGACCTTTGCCGACTTTAATTTACTGTTTGTACAGAGTTTTTACTTTAGAGTAATTTTTGAAATTTTGATCTAGGGAAATCCCTCAAACATCACGCATTTTTCGCCGCACCGCCCAGCGGCAGGAACCGCAGACCCCGTGCCGTTTCGATGTCGCCCTGATCTGTCACGCGGTACAGACCCCGGGCCACGTTGTGGGGGTGCACCGCCGCCTCGCCCAGGGTCAGCACCGGCGCGAAGCAGCTGTCGGTGCCCTCCATCAATGCGGTCCAATGGCCACTGGGTTGGGAGGCAAAGCGCTCGGTGATCCGCGCCTTGAGCAAAGGCCAGTCGGCCTTGACCATCTGCCGCGCGTGCACCACATCGGGCAAGTCCAGCTGCTTGAGCAGCAAGGCGTAAAACGGGGGTTCGATCGCACCGATGGTGATGTAGCGGCCATCGCTGCACAGGTAGCGGTCGTAAAACGGCGAGTCGTGGAAAATGCTCGGCGCGCTGCTCTCCAAGCCACCGCCCTGGCGGATCAGTTGCACGAGCGGCGACAACATGGCCAACACATCGACGATGGCGCCGTCCACCACGCAGCCCCGCCCGGTGGTTCGGGCGGCCAGCAACGCCGACACCATGCCCAGCGAAAACCCCAGCGCGCCCGCGGCATCCCCGAGCACGGTGGGTGGCACCATAGGCGGGTGGCCCGGCCGCTCGGTGAGCGACATCAAGCCAGTGAGGGCCACGTAGTTCATGTCGTGTCCGGCGGCCTGCGCCAACGGCCCATCCTGGCCCCACCCCGTCATGCGCCCGT
>NZ_NESH01000018.1 GCF_003063355.1 Limnohabitans sp. Bal53
CCCAAAGTGACCAGTTGCTGGGGGCCCTTCTCAAAGTTGAAGCTGCCCTGCGCGTGGATGAAGCCGGCGATGTCCATGCGCATGTCCTCAACGGACACGCCCAAGCGTTGATTGCCGTCAAAGTCCAATTGAACGGCCGTATCCGTGCCGTCGCTATTTTTAGCGCCCGTACGCACCAATAAAGCGCCTGGAACAACAAGCGCCGATGCTGCGACCGACTCAAAAGTGGATCCAAAGTCAATGACTGGGGTCCCAGTCCACGACAACAAGGGGTTTAACCACCCTGAGCTGTCATTCACGTTTAGCTGTAGATTTTGCCCCGAGACTTGTAACGCTTCGCTGCCACCAGTGGCGAAACCCGCCTGCGCAGCAAAACCCGATGCAGCATAGAAAACAGGCAGTCCTGCCAGAGCACGTAGTTCGGCATTACCGAAAATACCCATTCCAAACTCGAAGTCTGAAACAGCAAAGCCATAGAAATCTTGCTCGTCTAAAGACTTGGTGAAATCGTAGTCACCGAAACCAAACGATGCACTGAGGCCTGAACCCCCAATGGCAAGACTCCAAAGCGGCACGTCGTATAGGTAGGTAAAGTCACTGGCAACGCGCACACCCTCGACCGCCAGCAAGGCATTTGACATCCGCCCCAAAAGCTCTGTGGTTCCCAAACTATTTTGATTACCAGAAATGCCTGTGGCGATATTCATCCGGTAGTAGTCGCCAAAGTCGAAGCTAAGATCCCCGTCAACGGTCAAAAAGTCGAAAAACGTAACGCGCTTTTCACCCAGAAACGAGATCTCGCTGCTCGCACCCGCATCGTGCGAGAGG
This sequence comes from Limnohabitans sp. Bal53, assembly GCF_003063355.1. Lineage (GTDB taxonomy): Bacteria > Pseudomonadota > Gammaproteobacteria > Burkholderiales > Burkholderiaceae_C > Limnohabitans_A. The sequence goes on from NZ_NESH01000018.1 coordinate 829, forward strand.
CGGTAATCAGAGGCTGACCCATCCCGGTCGATCGTCCAGCCACCAATCGCATCACCATTGGCGTTCCTAGCGGTGGTGAGATTGATCACGGACTGGTTTAACTCGCCATCCACCGACCCAAAGCCGAGGTCAAACGTCACGAGGGTGTCAGCGGCCGAGAGAACCATATCTGGAGCGCCCGCGCTTCCCATCACACTGATGACGCCAGCCCCAACGACCCAGCCGTAGGTTTGCAGCGCCTCTGCCGGCACAAGAACACTCAGACCCAAATTGACCCCTGATAGGGTTAGCCTAAAGTTGTCCTGAATTTGGGCTAGTGGATCTTTGGCTACGAAGCCCGCGGCACCCTCGACGGTGAAGCTCCAAATGTTGAAGACCTCGTCTTCACCCGATATGGGGTTCTCTAGATAGGTTGACGCATCAAATGACAACTGAACCGTCGTCGTATTGAGTCGCAGAAGCTCGTCAACGACCACATCTGATTGCAGACTGTAAGCGCCATTGACGCCGAAATAGTCGAGGTTTAACGCCTCACCGATCACGTCATTTGAAGCGTTTGGCAGCGTTACCGAGAGCTGGTCAGTACCGGCTATTTCTGCAACGGCTCGCAGTAAAAGCGCTGTTTCTGTCTGCTCAATTTCGAAGTAGATGTCGTCTTGTGAAACGTACAGGCCCAAAGCATGGTCGAAACTACCGCTTACGCTACCGTAAGTCATGATGGTGAACGTCTCACCTGCAGAAGGCTTGAAGCCGTCCAGCAAGTCAATTTCCAACGTTCCCGCTAAAACAGCCTCCCCTCGAACATTGAGTTGGTCGTAGTGTCCACTGCCTGAGCCAGGGGTCGTTCCTCCCAACTCAAACAGTAAGGATCCGCCAGACAGTTGTGTAAAACTATCAACATCGAGGACGCCGGGTGAGTAACCGGGACTGACCAAACCCGTGTTTACCAGGTCAATGGAAAGATCTCCGCTGCCACCCAAAATCTCTTTCGGCCCAAGTTGCAAGGTGGTATTTCGGAGCGCCGATTGACCGGCTAGAGTGGCCGCATCGTGCAAAATGGCGTCAACCGGAAAAGTACTCGCCCCAGCAGTGGCGGCCTGACTGGATACATAGCGCCCCATCAGGGGCATGGAAATAGTCGGCGTGCCGCCCAGTTGTTGCGCGGAATATGTTTCCATCAGCGCCTGTATATCGTCCCTGGCAGGCTCCAACATCAGCGCTGATGAGCCAAAAATAGGATCACCGGACAGCAATACCCTGGGCTCTAAGGGCTCGATGCGGAACGCGCGGCTTTTTAGGGCATCACGAACGCGTGCCGCAAATGGCTTCCGGACAAATCGCTTCGGAAAACCCAAAATTTACACCTGGTCGCTTCTAGTCGTTAAGGTGACTGAAACGGCGTTTAACAAACGACAGGGAACGCTGTAGTAGTATTTTTTTATTAAAAATTTATACATAAATTTAAATAAATAAACCATAGTAATATTTTCAAGTCATCAGGAAATTTAAATACGAACAACAGCGGCGGGAAACACACAAGGAATGTGACTTGGGACTGATATTACGCAAGCGCCGGGGTGATAACTCACAAAGACACACATTTACCCGCTCTAACGAGTTCATCGTCGTCTTTTCGTTTTTTCGACAACAAAAGATCTTTGGTTCTAGGGTGTTGCCGCCGACCGAAAACTGACCATCTAAACCTAGGAGTGCCGACTCAAAATTGACCAGGGTGTTCAACTGACCTGCTGAAATATTCAGCAGGAGAGATAGAAGGTGATCACCATGGAAATGAT
>NZ_NESH01000019.1 GCF_003063355.1 Limnohabitans sp. Bal53
TGTTGCCGCCGATCCAATATTGACCACCTGTGCCGATTGAATTTTGACCAGGGGCTTGAGCCAGCTTTGATGTCCGCTGGCTGTGGATAACTATACGTTCAATTGTCGTCCTGCAGCTCCTTTCTCTGCGTTTTTCTTGCCTGCTCCCTCGCTTTGATTCGGCCCCTCGCCTCATTGGAGCTGTGCCTGAATCGGTAGGACTCATTGCCCGTTTCCACAATGTGGCAGTGGTGCGTCAACCGGTCCAATAGCGCCGTTGTCATCTTGGCATCCCCAAACACGCTCGACCATTCGGCAAACGTCAGGTTCGTTGTGATCAGCACACTGACCCGTTCATACAGCTTGGACAGCAAGTGAAACAGCAAGGCCCCTCCTGCTTGGCTGAACGGCAAATACCCCAACTCATCGAGCACCACCAAATCCATGCGCGACAAACTCAGCGCAAGCCGACCCGCCTTGCCTTGCGCCTTCTCTTGCTCCAGCGCGTTGACCAGATCCACCGTCGAGTAGAACCGGACCTTTTTGCCGTGTTGCGTCAGCCCCGAGATGCCCAGCGCCGTGGCCAAGTGCGTCTTGCCCGTTCCCGGCCCCCCAATGAGCACCACGTTTTGCGCATCCTGCGTGAACGACAGATCGGCCAGTTTGTGCACCAATGCCCGCTCCACTTGCGAGGCCTCAAAGTTGAACCCCGCCAAATCCCGGTGCACCGGGAACCGGGCTGCCTTGGTTTGATGCGCAATCGATCGCATGTGGCGGTTGACTGCTTCGGCCTGAAGCAGGTGCTCGATCAGCCAGCGCGATGCCCCCAGCTCGGCATTGCCGCCTTGTTCCACCAAATCCGCCCATGCCATGGCCATGCCGCTCAGTCTGAGCCCTTTGAGTTCGGCCTGGATGTCCCGCTGTGTTGGCTTGTACTCAGTCATAGATCACCTCCACACCAGAGCGCAGACCGTCGTAGCGCGCCGTGTTGGCCAGTGGCACCTGACTGAGCTGCAGCGATGTTTCGGCTTGCTGCGGCATCGGTGGACTGCCCAAGCGCGCCAACACGTTGCGCACATGCTCCACGCTGATGCCACCGTTGGGGGTGGCACCTTCCAGCAAAACCTCCACCGCAACCAATACAGCATCCAGCCCCGATTGCGGCACCACGGCCAGCACCTGGGCCATCACCCGGTCACCTCCCGCATGGCGCAACAAAGACTGCCGCAATCTCAGCAACGCAGGTGGCAAGTCCATAAACGGCGTGCCGTTCCTCAGCGCCCCAGGCTTGCGCTGCACCAAATCGATGTAATGCTGCCAGTCGTAGCTGATTTGCGCCCGATTGGTCAGCCTTGTGTGGCTGGCCACGATGGCGTCTTAAGCCACCACATCGACTCGGCCCGGATACAGCCTTGTACTCACCATCTGCCCAGCCCACTCGCACGGCACCGAATACTTGTTGCGCGCCACATTGACCAAACAGGTGCTGCTCACCCGGGCCGGATTCTCCACATACCCATCAAACGGCTCGGGCATGCTCATCAAGTGCTCACGCTCCAAATCCAGCATCTCGGCCAGCGTGAACTGCTTGTGCTCAGGGTGCGCTGTTTCGGCCCAGATCGAGCGGCAGCGCTCAGCCAACCAGGCATTGAGCTCCACAAACGAGCCAAAACGCTTGGTGCTAGCCTCTATCCAGATACGCCTGCGGCTGTCCTGCACGTTCTTCTCCACCACCCCTTTCTCCCAGCCCGAGGCCACGTTGCAAAAGTCCGGCTCAAACAGGTAGTGGCTGCACAGCGCATTGAAGCGGGCATTGACGATGCGACCTTTGCCTTTCTTGACCTTGTCCACCGCCGTCTTCATGTTGTCGTAAATGCCCCGGCGCGCCACACCGCCCAGCGCCGCAAAACTGCGTGTGTGCGCGTCAAACAACATCTCGTGTCCCTGGCTGGGGTAAGCCACCACCCAGAACGCCCGGCTGGCGCACAGCTTGAGATGTGAGACCTGCATGTGGTGGTAAACCCCGCCAATGAGCAGCCCTTCTTCGCTCCAGTCAAACTGAAACGCCTCGCCCAGCTCGAAACTCAAAGGCACATAAGCCTTGGATGCCGCCTTGCCCTCTTGCTCGCGCCAAGCCCGAATGAAATCCGTCAATCGGCTGTAGCCGCCCCGATAGCCCTGCGCCTGCAACTGCGCCAACAACGCCCGCGCACTGCGCCGGGCATGTTTGGGTCGATGGGAGTCGGCCTTGAGCGCCTGCACCAACGTCGCCTCAAACGCGCTGAGCTTGGTGAATCCGCTTTGCCTCTTGTATTTGGGAGCCTGGTCGCCAGGGGCTTTGAGCCATTTTTTGACCGTGTTGCGCGACAGCCCCGTGCGCTTGGCAATCTCGCTGTTGGAGAGTTGCTCGCGCAACTTCATGCGCCTGACCTTGCCTATCATTTCCATGGTGATCACCTTCTATCTCTCCTGCTGAATATTTCAGCAGGTCAGTTGAACACCCTGGTCAATTTTGAGTCGGCACTCCTAGGTTTAGATGGTCAGTTTTCGGTCGGCGGCAACAC
>NZ_NESH01000002.1 GCF_003063355.1 Limnohabitans sp. Bal53
CAGCCTGACCGCCTCCATCTTGAATTCCAGCGTGTACTTGGCCCGTTTCCTCGTTTCACTCATCTCGTTCTCCTTGAACTGATTTTTAACCATCAGCTAAGCAGTACGTTTTTCGGGGGCAAGGTCAGCCTGACACACGCATGCCTGTGCAGGGCTGATTCTTTTATTCAAATCGTATACGCTATAACGCGTCATCAAGGAAACCCAGAATGAGTTCAGCAATTAATGAAGATGGCATCCAAGCGCTCATCAAAAATTTTAGTTCTGTCGGAAAGAATGTCGACGTTGTTAAGACCCGCACGACGCCTGATTTTCGTTTCATACGCCCGAGCGGGAACCCACTTGATGCGGCAGGCTTTGCAAACATGTTCGCATCAGGTGACTTGGTCATGCAGTCTATCGGCTTGAGCAAGGTTCACCGACTAGATGTGTATGGCGACCGTGCCTTTGCGGCCTTTACGCAAGTTGCGACGTTCACTTACAAGGGCGAGCCAAACGATGACGTTTTCACCGTCACAGCTCTTTTTCAAAAGATAGATGGCCTTTGGTACTTTTCTTGGGTGCAGCGCTCGAGTGGACAAGCCGATTCAGCCGCTTGGTTCTAAGCGACCAGACCTGTCTTACGCTATGGCGAAGGGCGGCACAGTTTAAAAGTCCACTGACAGGCTTGAGACTGTGAGGCCTTACTCTCAAGCTCCGGCAGCGGTTTGAAGAGGCCACTGCAATCAGCCTGGGCGAAGATGTCTTTCGGATCTTGCTCAAGCCTGGGACGTGCAGTACTTGGCTGCATGCCCTAATGCTGCATTACGATTTATTTGGAGAAACGTATGCCTGCGCAATGCGTTGTGCCGTGCCCATGGCAGCGCTCATAGCGTTCATGCTGATCAGCTCAGTGGCATTTATTGAGTCGAAAGCACCGCTTGCGCCCGTGACCATGCCCAAGCACGCCATTTGGTCGGCGGTGCCCTCTGAAATGACAACCACACTTCCGGTTGAAATCTCAAAGTAAAGGTGGTGAATGGACACCCCCAAGGCGTCGAATAACGCGCGTGTGGCTTGCTCTCTATCGCTTGGTTTAGCAAGCATTCCCTGGAAGGCTTGGGTTGAATACTTGGCTTTTGTCATGTAAACGGCCATGGTCTTATCCTTAAAAATAGGTCAAAAAATAAAAAACGGTGTTGCGCAAACCTTGGTCCAAAAACACCCGAGAACGTTACAAGTTTTCAAAAATCAAATTCACTATGGCTGTAGTCCATTGGCAAAAAATTGGTAAAAGCTTGGCAACAATCCAGGTAAAACCGATGATTTAAAAAGCCTGAACGAGTGCGTAGGGCGTTTTGTGTAAAAAGGGTACGGCCCACTGGTCCGGCTGCGCCAGCCTTGCACCTTGCTGTCATTCCGTTACAGCATCAAGCGCCAATGTTTTGGCAATTTTTTGGAAATAGTTGAACACCATAATTTGAATTCACCTCAGCATTCAACCTGATCAACTTAGCAATCAACACCCATGACCGTCTTTCTAGCCGGACCTCCTTCGCCAACCACTTGCGAAAACAGGTCAGAGTGAGTCGGTTTTTTGTTTTGGTTTAAAACGCCACGGTCACTGACTTATGACCGTGTCACGAAACCCAACGGCCACTTCAGTGGTCACACTGAAGGAAATCTATGTCCCCCGAACTTGCCTTTTTAACGTACTACGGCATCCTCGTCATGCTCACCCTCCTTGTCCAGGTATTGGCAGCGGCGCAGCAAGTGGGATTGTCCGCTCTGGCCGGTAACCGTGAAGGCTTGGTGTTGACAGGAATGGCCTTTCGTTTAGAGCGCGCCACTGCCAATTCCTTGTTTGCACTGGCGCTGATCGCACCGGCAGTGATCATGCTGCACCTGTCTAAACAAGGCGCTGAAATGGTAGGCCAAGCCTTGCTGCTATTCCTGCTGGCCCGTGTTGCCTACGTACTTCTGTATGCCTTTGGTGTTGCTTGGTTTCGCACCATCGCCTGGCTCATTGGCTTTGGCTGTACGGCTGTGCTGTACGCGCGGGTTCTCGGTTTCTGACTCAAGCAGCTCAAAAAAGTTAGGTATCGCACATGAATATGCCGTTTGTAAGAGAACAAGGTGTTGGTCCAGGCGTTGTTTGCTTTCATTCCAATTGCAGCAGCTCAGGTCAATTTAAAGAGCTAATGGACACGCTGGGTAGTCATTTTCATGTGCTCGCCTTTGACGCGTATGGGGCAGGTAAAACGCCTGCTTGGTCGCGCAGCACCTACCTCAGCCTCTCAGACGAGGTTGCGCTTGCTGAGGCCGTCATGCTTCAGGCAGGAGAGCCGGTCATTTTGGTGGGCCATTCGTATGGCGCAGCTGTTGCGCTGATGATGGCTTTGGCCAATCCAGCGCGCGTCCAAGCTGTCGTGGTTTATGAGCCCACACTTTTTTCCCTGGTGAACCAGGTTCATGCGGCTCCCAACGGTGCGGATGCCATGCGCGTGGTGTGGAAAGCCGGCGCTCAAGCAGTCGAAGACGGTGACTTGGACGCGGCTGCACGGATGTTTATTGATTTATGGTCTGGCGAGGGAACTTGGGAAAACACACCGCCTAGGCACAAAGAGGCTATTTTGGTGGCCATTCGTGACATGGACCGCTGGGGTAGCGCGCTACACAACGATCCAACCCCTTTGAGCGCCTTCGCCGAGTTGGCATGTCCTGTTCTGTACATGATAGGCAAGGACTCACCTTTGCCCGCCCACGCGGTGGCCGATGTGTTGGTCCCCGTGTTGCCTCGCGTACAGGTCATTGAATTTGAAGGCATAGGGCACATGGGCCCCATCACCCACGCCGCGCAGATCAATGCGGCCATCGTCTCTTTTGTTACCCGTTTAGGCTAGAACAGAAAACATGGTGCGGATCTTGTTTTAATTGATGACGATGATTGTGAGCGCTCTGACACTGCCCCTCCAGCATTCAAAGTAGACACACCGTTAGCCGCCAACCTTGAGGCCAGTACCTCGGCTGAACACACACGCCGTCTTGCAGAAGATTCTGAGATGGCAAAGCGTTTGGTGACAGCCTTGGGCTTCAAGGCTGACTCCAAATTCAAACCCAACCCTGCCGCCACGCGCTGTCGTCCTGCAAATCCCGCCAGGCGATGACCTGAACCGCCTTGGAAAACACCGCCTCGATTTCTACCCATTCAATCGGGTCCGTGGGCTCTTCGGGTTGAATCACCCGGCTGATCAAAAAGTGCTTTTATCGAAATAAAATTACCGCGACTAAGTCAGGCCAAATTGATCGGGTGTAATCTAACTCAATGGTTGGCTTTCGGCGTTAGCCAATAATCTTCGTTGCTGATTTACGATCGTCTTCATAAGGTCAGTCAAAGTATGCGCCTTGGTCAAAGGAAACTTGGAATCAGTAACCTAAGTATCTGATCGTGTTCATAGCAAGGTCGGGAATTAGAGAGTTGCAGTTGCTCTCGGGCAGCCTCATAAGTTCTGACCAAATAAAACAGGGCCATGTGGTTACATTGCCACATTGCCCTGTTGCTGGATTACTTGATTTCCCAAACCGCCATGGAGCCGCTGACTTCATAGCCAGCCAGCAACAATGGCTTGCCTGTGGGGCTTTGCGCGGCGGGCACAAACTGCAATCCCTCTGGCGAAATGTCGCCGTTGGTCATGTCGGTGGTGTTTTGCAGCCACTGTACAAACACGGGAGCGGCCGGGTTGCTCACGTCATACATCAAGATGGCGCTGGTGCGCTCCAAAGCCACAAAGGCGTAAGTCTTGGTGCCAATCTGACCTACCACCACACTCTCGGGTTCAGGACCTTTGTTGTCGAGGCGACCAATCACTTGGCTCTTGCCCAGCAAAGCCGTGGGCAATGTGGTGTAGGCCCGTTGCTCCAGATCGGAGCCCGAGTCAAACACCTGCGCGCCTGTTGTGGCGTTGTAGATCGAGAACGAACGGCCACCCAGTGCGTAGAGTTTTTCGTACTGGTTGTTGCTGTTCTTGCCCAAGGTGCTGATCACATTTAAGCGACCCAGCTCGGCATCGGCTTGCAGTGCAGCAGCGTTAGGGAATGCGGTGGCGTCCAGTGCCAGGTCTTTGACCTTCGAGGTTTCGCTCGTCGCCAAGAAATCGTCGCGGTCATCGCCTTCGTTGGCAGTGATGAAGTAAGGCGTGTTGCCAATGCTGAAGCTGGCAATCGCATCGGGCATGTAAATGCCAAACAGATTGGCATAAGTCTTGAGTTCAAACGGCGCTGTTGCACTAACCTTGTCAGAAGGAGCCAAAGCGTTGGCTGCCAAGCCGTGGTCTTTGAAGCCCAAGGCGACGAGGCGCTCGATGCGAGCGTTGGCCAAGTCCACGATGGCCACAGCGTTGTTCTCTTGCAGCGTTACATAAGCTTTGCTGCCGTCGGCGGTGATGGTGACGTATTCAGGCTCTGCATCGCGAGAAAAATCATTGCCTGCAATTCCGATGCGCACATCAGCTGGCCGCTCGCTGGCACGCGATCCACCGTCGTCAAATGCGGTGAAGTCCAAATTTTGCGCTGTGTCGGCAGGCGTGCCGTTGGCAATGGCAATGATGGAGATGGTACCCAGAGGGTCGTTGGATTTGTCTGAGGCCAGCACAAAGTCTTTGTCGCCATCGATCTCGGCTTCGTTGGCCACCACCAAGCGGCTACCGTCGGGGCTAAAGGCCATGCCGTCAGGCAAGCTGCCAACAGTGACTTTTTTCAGATAAGTGGCGTTGCCTTGGTTGTCCAGACTGTAAAAAGCCACTACCCCGTTTTGAGTTTTGGGCGTGGCTTTAACTGCAATCGCCAGCAAGTTGCCGCTTATGGCTAAAGTCTGTACGCCATCGGCGGTGAAGTTGGCATCGTTGACATCGGTGGCCACTTGCACAGTGGCACCGCTTTCCAAGTTGCTGGCTGTGGTCGGGTTGGCCAATGCGGTGCTGCTCAAATTGCGCAAGCTGATGCGCTGAAACGAGGTAGGCACTGTGGCGGTGTCTACCGTGATAAATGCCGATTGGCTGGCAGCATGCAAGGCCACGATTTCAGACATGCCCTCAGAAACGCTGTAAGCATAGCGGCCAATTAAAGTGGCTTGGAGAGGGGTTGCCGATACAGGGTCGTTGCTGCCGCCGCAAGCGGCCAAGGTGGCCAGAACAGCGGTGGCGATGAGGCTTTGACAAAGTCGCAAGGATTTCATGAGGTCTCTCCGATGGTTATAAACACTTCGAGACTAAAAATGTGTTGTGACACATTGATGAAAATTCTGCGGCAGCGGGTGGCCGATAGAGCAATTCCTCAAATTCCGGGCGAAATGGGTGAAAAAAATCTCAAACTGGGGTAACAGCCTAAACATCAGCTTTTGATAAAAATTTGACTCGGTAGCTGATCGGCTATACAGAAATATCTTTTGGTAGTCAAACCCAACCCTGCCGCCACACGCTGTCGTCTTGCAGCTCCCGCCAGGCAATGACCTGAACCGCCTTTGAAAACACCGCCTCGATTTCTACCAATTCAATCGGATCGGACAACTGCTCGGGTTGAATTACCCGGCTGACCAAAAAGTGCTTTTGCTTGGCCACGGGTTTGACCGCGGTCCATTTGCTCAGCAGCAGTTTTTTGGGGTTGAGCGGGTTCATGGCTTGCCTTGCATTTCCCGCGCCACGGCTTCGGCCAACTCAATCACCGCCATGGCGTAGTAGCTGGACCAGTTGTAGCGTGTGATGGCATAGAAGTTCTCCGTGCCGGCCACGTAGCTGGGGGCATCGGGGCCATTGAGCAGTTCGATCAAGGCCAGTGGGCCTTGGTGCTGCAGCGCGGGGCCTGACAGGGCGGCGCCTTGACCCACAAAGCTGGCCACGCTGAAGGTGGGCAGGATGTCTGGGGCCAGCAGGTTGTCCATTTGGGTCTGGCTTGATGTCAGACTGACCGGGTAGTGCGTGGACATGCCGCTTTGCCAGCCAAAGGCCTTGAAGTAGTTGGCCACCGAGCCGATGGCATCTTGGGGGCTGCTAAACAGGTCGATGCGCCCATCGCCATCGAAGTCCACGGCAAATTTGGCCCAGCTCGACGGCATGAATTGCGGCAGGCCCATGGCTCCGGCGTAACTGCCCCGGATGGCCAGCGGATCGGCTCCACTGCGTGAGGTGAGCAACAAAAACTGCTCCAGTTCGCTTTGAAAAAAGGCTTGGCGCGCGGCAGCTCGGGGGTGGGCGCTCGGAAAGTGAAAGGCCAGGGTGGCCAGCGCGTCGAGGATTCGGTAGTTGCCAGTGTTTTGGCCGTACAAGGTTTCCACCCCAATGATGCCGACGATCACCGATGCGGGCACGCCATATTCACGCTCGGCACGCGCCAAAGCACTGCGGTTGTTTTGCCAAAAGCGCACGCCCGCCTGGATGCGTATGGGTTCGATGAAGCGGGCGCGGTAGGCGGTCCAATTTTTGGCGGTGGGGCTGCTGGGGGGCAGCACGAGCCGTTCGACCGAGGACAAGCGCTGGGCTTGGGCCAATGTGTTTTGGACCCAGATCGGGTCCAGTTGCAGGCGCTGGCTGGCATCCTCCACCCATGCTTGAGTTTGTGCGGTGCTTGCCAGCGCGATGCCTGTCATGGCTGCCACGCGAACAGGACGGTTGGCTTGTTTTTTGGGAGTAGTGCTTTTTTTGCGCTGCTGTGGCTTGGCTTTGGCGAGCTTGGCGCTTGAGGCCGAGTGCTGTTTGGCCTGCTTTTTTGGGGGAGTTGAGGCTGTCTGCGCGCTGACGGAGGTGGTGGTTGTGGCGTAGGTGATCAGTGTGCCCAGCAACAGCGCCAGACCCATGGAGGCCAAGCCTTGACAAGGTTTACGCAGGGAGGGCGTGGAGCGGTTTGGGGGCACATTCATTGCCTTGAGTTTAAACGCCGTGGCGGTTCGCCCGTGCTAAGCTGGAACCCTTAAAACAGGTCAATTCTTCAAAAATAACAGCCTTGTTGGCTGTGATGAATCTGGAAGACAAACTCATGGGCGCGACAGGTTATTTCACCCACCCAGCTTGCTGGAAGCACGAAATGGGGCCAGGCCACCCCGAGTGCCCGGATCGATTGGGTGCCATCGAAGACCGGCTGCTGATCAGCGGCGTTGACCTGGCGCTGCAAAGGCGCGAGGCCAGTCCTGCATCCCTGGCCGATATTGAGCTGGCTCATGGCCGGATGCACGTGGCGGCTTTGCGTGGCTTGGGCGATGCCTTAAGAGAGGACATGGCCGCCGGCGGCCCCACCCACACCAGCCTGGACCCGGACACGATGATCAATGCCCACACTTGGGATGCGGCTTTGGTCGCGGCCGGCGCGGCGTTGGACGCGACCGACGCCGTGCTGGCGGGCGAGCTGGAGAACGCCTTTTGCGCCGTGCGCCCACCGGGTCACCACGCCTGCCGTGACAAGGCCATGGGCTTTTGTTTTTTCAACAATGTAGCGATTGCTGCCAAGTACGCACTGGAGCGCCATGGCCTCAAGAGGGTGGCCATTGTGGACTTTGATGTGCACCACGGCAATGGCACCGAAGACATCGTGGCGGGTGATGATCGGATCTTGATGGCCAGTTTTTTTCAGCACCCGTTCTACCCTGAAGGCGGCTCGACATCGAACGCGTCCAACTTGGTCAACCTGCCGGTGCCGGCCTACACCCGGGGCATGGACATCCGCGAGTTGGTGGACATGATGTGGTTGCCGCGCCTAGAGGCGCACAAGCCAGAGCTGATTTTCATCAGCGCAGGTTTCGACGCCCACCGCGAAGACGACATGGGCCAGATGGGCCTGGTAGAGCAGGACTACGCCTGGATCACCCAACGCATCAAAGAGGTGGCTTTGCGCCACGCCAAAGGCCGCATCGTGAGTTGTCTGGAAGGCGGCTACAACCTGAGTGCGCTGGGGCGCAGTGTGGAAGCGCACTTGCGCGTGCTGGCCGACGTTTAAAACGGCATGGGTGAGGGTTTGGCACAATCGAAACCATGACCGAAACAAACACCCCCTCTGGCCAAGATTTGTTGCTGCACGAGCGCGATGCGCGTGGTGTGCACCGCTTGACGCTCAACAGCCCCACCAGCTTCAACACCTTGAGCGAGGCGATGCTGACCGCGCTGCAGCAAGCGCTTGAGGTTGTAGCGCAAGACGAGCAGGCCCGTGTGGTGGTGCTGGGTGCAGCCGGCAAGGCTTTTTGTGCCGGGCACAACCTCAAGGAGATGCGGGCCCAGCCCGAGCTGGCCTACTACCAAAAACTCTTTGCCCAGTGCAGCCGCATGATGCTGACCATTCAAAAGCTGCCTGTGCCCGTCATTGCCCGCGTGCAGGGCTTGGCCACGGCAGCGGGTTGCCAGCTGGTGGCGCAGTGTGATTTGGCGGTGTCTGCCGACAGCGCCACGTTTGGGGTGAACGGCATCGATGTGGGGTTGTTTTGCGCCACGCCGAGCGTGCCCCTGGTGCGCAACATGCACGCCAAGCAGGCCATGGAGATGCTGCTGACGGGCGGCTTCATCTCGGCCGCAGAGGCCCAAAGCCGTGGGCTGGTGAACCGTGTGTGCACGGCGGCCGAGCTGGATGCGCAGGTCGATGATTTGGTGAACGCCATCCTGGCCAAACCGCGTGAGGCGGTGCGGGTGGGCAAGGCTTTGTTTTACCAACAGCGCGAGATGGGCATCGAATCCGCTTACCAGTTGGCAGGCCAAACCATGGCCTGCAACATGGTCCACGACGTGGCGCAAGAAGGCGTGCAGGCTTTCATTGAGAAAAGGACTCCCTCATGGCGGACATGAGCAACATGGCGGTGGTCGATCCGATGAGTCTGGTGCTCGCTTTGGTGCGGCCCGAGTCGATGATGGCCTTGGGCGCCTTTGCGGTTTGTTTGGTGCTGGCTTGGCTGATGACATGGGGCGTGCGCCGTGTTTTTCATGGTCAAGACTTGGCCATTTTGCTGGGGCGCAAATTGGTCGATGGCGTCCTGTTTCCGGTGCTGCTGCTGGGGCTGACTTTTGTGGCGCGTATTGTGTTGACCCAGCAGCAACCTGCGCCGTTGTTTGCGGTCTTGCTGCCGGTGTGTATCTCGTTGGCGGTGATCCGTTTGGGCGTCAAGGTGCTGCAGGTGGCGTTTGCCAATGCGCCCTTTGTGCGGGTGCTCGAGCGCACGATTTCTTGGCTGGCTTGGGGCGCCGTGGTGCTCTGGGTTACTGGTATTTTGCCCGTGGTGCTCCATGAGCTCGACCAGATCAGCTGGAAAATCGGCGGCAGCGTGTTGTCGGTGCGCACCTTGATCGAGGGGGCACTCACAGCAGGTGCGGTGCTGATTGTGGCGCTGTGGGTGTCTGCGGCCATCGAGTCGCGTTTGCTCAAATCGGCCACGGGCAGTGACTTGTCGCTGCGCAAAGTGATCAGCAACACGGTGCGGGCCTTGCTCATGTTTGTGGGTTTGCTGATGGCGCTGTCGTCGGTCGGCATTGACTTGACTGCTTTGTCGGTGCTGGGCGGCGCGGTGGGAGTGGGCATTGGCTTTGGCTTGCAAAAGCTGGCCTCCAACTACGTCAGTGGTTTCGTGATTTTGGCCGAGCGCAGCATGCGCATTGGGGACATGGTGCTGGTGGATGGTTTTGAAGGACGCATTGTCGACATCAAGGCGCGCTACACCGTGATCCGGGCGCTGAATGGCCGCGAGTCCATCGTCCCCAACGAGTTTTTGATCATCAACCGGGTGGAAAACTTCACCCTGATGGATCCCCAAATGTCTCAGACGACAATGGTCTCGGTGGCTTATGACAGCGATGTGGAATTGGTGCGGCGGCTGTTGATTGAGGCCTGCGCAAGTCAGGATCGGGTGCTCAAAGACCCCGCCCCCAATGCCTTTTTGAGCCAGTTTGGCGCAGATGGTCTGGAGTTCACCGTGAGTTACTGGATCGCCGATCCAGAAAACGGCCAACTGGCGCTGCGCTCGACCATCAACATGCTGATCTTGGCCGCGCTGCGCGAGCACAAGATCGAAATCCCGTACCCGCAGCGGGTGATGCACATGGTCAATCCATCATCGAAGGCAGCCACAGGCTGATGGCTGGAAAGGCCAGCAAGATGCCCAATGTGATGACCAGCACCAGTACCAAGGGCCAAACGCCACGGAAGATGGCACCCAAGCCCACATTCGGCAGCAAGGTGTTGAGCACAAACAGGTTCATGCCCACGGGTGGTGAGATCAAGCCGATTTGAATCACCATCACGATCAATACGCCAAACCAGACCGGGTCAAAACCCAACTCCACCACGATGGGGAAGAACAAGGGAATGGTCAGCAAGACCATCGTGAGCTCTTCCATCACGGTGCCCAGTAGCACATAGATCAGCATCATGGCGGCCACGATCATGATGGGCGACAGGCCCAAGCCGGTGATCCAGTCCTTGAGTTCAAAAGGCAAGCTGGTGTAGTTGACGAAGTTGGCAAAGATCGTGGCGGCTATCAGCAAAGTGAACAACATGGCTGTTGTGCGGGCCGACTCCACCAGAACTTGAGCAAGCACCTTCCAGGTCAATGCTTTGCGTGCCAAGGCGAACAAAAATGCGCCAGTGGCGCCCATGCCAGCGCCTTCGGTGGCGGTGAAGAATCCGCCATAAATTCCGCCCAGCACCAGCACCACCAAGAGCAGCACGCCCCAAATGCCGCGCACGGCTTTGAGCCGTTCTTCCCAACTGAATTTTTCCCCCGCAGGGGCATGTTCCGGGTTATGCCACGTCATCAAGACGACGGCCAACATCATCAGGCTGGCCGTCAAAATCCCGGGCAGCACCCCTGCCGCAAACAGTTTGCCGATGTGGGTCTCTGTGATGATGCCGTAAATGACGAGGATGGTAGAGGGCGGAATCATGATGCCCAAGGTGCCACCCGCTGCGATCACGCCAGTTGACATGGCATCGCTGTAGCCCAGCTTTTTCATCGAGGGATATGCCACTTTGCTCATGGTGGCCGCGGTGGCAATCGATGAGCCACAAATCGCACCAAAACCTGCGCAGGCGGCAATGGTTGCATGCGCCAGCCCACCTTTTCGGTGTCCGATGAAGGTGTAGGCCGCATGGAACAATTCATGGGCCAAACCAGCCCGAGCCACAAAATTGCCCATCAAAATGAACAAAGGAATCACCGACAAGGTGTAGGCAAAACCGGTCTCATGCACCACTTGCGCGGTGCTGGCCATGGCGGGCAACCACCCGCGTGTGAGGCCAATGCCCACAACGCCCACCAGGCCCATGGAAAAAGCCAAAGGCATGCGCAAAAGGGCCAATACAAAGATGGCCAAAAATCCCAACAAGGCTTCGGTCACAGCGTGCCCCCTTCGGACGCGGTCTCGTCACTGGTTCTGAAGGCCTTGACCAAGTGCACCAGGCCCGTCAAGCCGCACAACACCCCCATGCCTTGGATGAAAGGCGATTTGGTGATCTTCAGTTGGGCCGTGGTTTCGCCTGTGGCCGCGAATTCCCCGCCTGTTTGCCACATCAAATAGGCCAGTGCGAAAAGCAGGGTGGCACAAGCCAAGTGAACCAGGCCTTGCTGGATTTTTCTGACCAGGCGCGGCAGCAACACGTCCAATGAGTCAAACACCACATGCTCGCCTTTGAGCGACACCAATGGCAGTGCCCCAAAAATCACGACCACCATCAGCAGTTCAGTCAGCTCCAAAGAGCCGGTGATGGAGTGCGAGAGCATTTTGCGACCCGAAACATCCAGAAAAGTCAGCACCATGATGGCGAACAAGGCCAGACCTGAAAGAGTTCCGCAAAGGATTTCGAGAGTTTTTTTCAACTTTTCACCCATAAAAAAACGGTATTTGCTGATGGGCAAATACCGCTGGTGTTTCCCACACCCGGGTATTTCACCCGGGGTATGTCAGATCACTTTTGATTTTGCAGCTTGGCGATTTCAGCACGGAATTCAGACAAAGTGCCCGAGGGGTCCTTCAAGCCCTTGGCTTTGGCTGCTTGAGCCCAGTCACGCTCGAGTTTGCTCACTCGAACAGTGACACCGCTGACGAAGCTGTTGTCGGCCTTGATGACTTTCACGCCGTTTTTCTGCATGTTGGTCAAAGCCTGAGCGTCGACGCGGTCCCATGCTTTGCCAAAGCGGCGTGCAACGGCTTCACCAGACAACTCATCCACCACTTTTTTGTCAGCAGCGGAGAGGCTGTTGTACTTGGCAGGGTTCATCATGAAGACGAAGCTGGTGTTGTAGAGGCCGCCTGGAAACTGCGTGGCGTGTTTGATGATCTTGTCGATCTTGAAGGAGTCCGTTGACTCAGCGGGGAACAGGGTGCCGTCCATCACGCCGCTTGACAAGAGTTCATAAGATTCTGGGGCGGGCTTGAGTGTCACGTTCATGTCCAGAGTTTTGGAGATCTCGTTGACCATGCCGCCACCCACACGGAACTTCAGACCGGAGAGGTCTTCCACCCGTGTGATGGGTTTTTTAGTGTTGAACACGATGCCTGGACCATGGGTGAAGAAACCGAGGACCTTCACGCCTTGGTGTTCGGCTGCGAATTCTGGGTACTTGCTGGCAATGCGGTTGAATGCCACCGACAGGGGCTCAGCACGGTCGCCCAAAAATGGGAACTCGGCCATTTGAGACAGCACAAAACGTCCAGGGGTGTAGCCATGGACGGTGAAGGACACATCGACCAGACCATTTTTGACAGCGTCGAAAGTGCCGGGTGCAGGCGTGACAGCGCGGGGCAGGATGTTGCAGCGCACGCGGTTGGTGGTTTTGGCCGCCAGGTCGGCGCACCATTCTTTTTGCGACATCGACAGACCGTGCGTGGGCGGAACCCAGCTTGAAACGGTCAAGACGGTTTGGGCTTGTGCCAAGCCACTGAAGCTGGCAAGGGCTGCTGCAGCCACGGAAATCAAAGTTTTCTTCATCCAATTGCTCCATTGATTTGGTTACAAAACATAATCGTAATATCGAACGATCCTCAAGGAAATCCATGTTAACCCTGATTTACCTACCGATTGGTCGGTGAATTCCCGGGGGTAGGATAGGCAAGTGATCAATATGGTTTTCAAAAATCCGGTCTAAAATTCGAACGACCGTGCTTTTTTGAGAAATGTGCGGTGCCTGTTTGGCGGTTTTGATGCACAATTGACGTTTACGTAACGTCAATGACATCACGGCGTTTCTAGGTGCTTGGGTTTTGATATCAATGGAGAAGCTTTCATGAAAATTCTCGTTCCCGTCAAACGGGTGGTGGACTACAACGTCAAGGTCCGTGTCAAGTCCGATGGTTCGGGCGTGGACATTGCCAACGTCAAGATGAGCATGAACCCCTTTGACGAGATTGCCGTCGAAGAAGCCGTTCGCTTGAAAGAAAAAGGTTTTGCCACCGAAGTGATCGCTGTTTCTTGCGGCGTGACTCAATGCCAGGAAACCCTGCGCACGGCCATGGCCATTGGTGCCGATCGCGGCATTCTGGTCGAGACCCCCGCTGACCTGGACCTGCAGCCCTTGGCCGTGGCCAAATTGCTCAAGGCCTTGGTGGATAAAGAGCAACCCGGTTTGATCATCCTGGGCAAACAAGCCATTGATGACGACTGCAACCAAACCGGCCAGATGTTGGCGGCATTGGCCGATCTGCCCCAGGCCACCTTTGCCTCCAAGGTCGAGATTGTGGATGGCAAAGCCCATGTGACGCGCGAGATCGACGGTGGTTTGGAAGTGCTGAGCGTCAGCTTGCCTGCGGTGGTGACCACCGACCTGCGCCTGAACGAGCCGCGTTACGTGACGCTGCCCAACATCATGAAGGCCAAGAAAAAGCAGCTCGACAACTTCAAACCGGAAGATTTGGGTGTCGATGTGGCCCCCCGCATCAAGACCCTGAAGGTGGCCGAGCCTGCCAAGCGCAGCGCCGGCATCAAGGTGCCCGATGTGGCCACGCTGGTGGATAAATTGAAAAACGTTGCAAAGGTAATCTGACCATGACCGCACTCGTTATTGCTGAACACGACAACGCCTCGATCAAAGGCGCTACCTTGAACACCGTCACGGCCGCTGCCGCTTGCGGTGGTGATGTGCACGTGCTGGTCGCTGGCCACAATGCCGCTGCCGCAGCACAAGCAGCAGCCCAAATCGCTGGTGTTTCCAAAGTGATCCACGCCGACAGCGAAGCGCTGGCCCATGGCCTGGCCGAAAACGTCGCCGCCCAGGTGCTGGCCATTGCATCCAACTACAGCCACATCTTGTTTCCCGCCACGGCTGCGGGCAAGAACGTGGCGCCCCGTGTGTCCGCCAAATTGGATGTGGGTCAAATCAGCGATGTGACACAAGTCCTCTCGGCCGACACCTTCGAGCGCCCGATCTATGCGGGCAACGCTATGGCCACCGTGCAAAGCCTTGATGCCACCAAAGTCATCACCGTGCGCACCACCGGCTTTGACGCTGCAGCTGCAACCGGTGGCAGCGCCGCCGTGGAAACTTCTGCTGCGCAAGCTGACAGCGGCAAGAGCAGTTTCAAGGGCAGCGAAATCGCCAAGAACGACCGCCCAGAACTGACCGCCGCCAAGATCATCGTGTCTGGCGGCCGTGCATTGGGCAGCTCAGAAAAGTTCAACGAAGTCATGACCCCGTTGGCCGACAAACTGGGGGCTGCGATTGGCGCCAGCCGAGCTGCAGTCGATGCCGGTTACGCTGCCAACGACCTGCAGGTCGGTCAGACCGGCAAGATCGTGGCGCCTCAGCTGTACATCGCAGCAGGCATCTCGGGTGCGATCCAGCACTTGGCGGGCATGAAGGATTCCAAGGTGATCGTGGCGATCAACAAGGACCCCGAAGCGCCGATCTTCAGCGTGGCCGACTTTGGCCTGGAAGCCGATTTGTTTGCGGCTGTGCCTGAGTTGACACAGGCACTTTGATCGTTTGACGGGCCCTGGAACGCTTTCATGCTGAAACAGGGTCCACGTTTTTTCCGTGCGCCGGGTTCGGTGGCCGGGGCTGGCTCAGAGGCGCTTCGCTTTGCCACATCGCCAGCCCCGGCCACCGAACCCGGCGCACTGCGTTTCAAGCCCTTTGCGCCCACTGTGAAATGTCAAACCCATGGGAGCCCTGTTGGGATGTCGCCCATGGAAACAGCAGCCGTTCAAATTACCCTGAACGCAGCCGCTCAGGCAGGGGCCTGCGGCGGGGCGATGCGGCAAAGCGAAGCGCCTCTGAGCCCCGCCGCAGGCCCCTGCCTGAGTGGCGAATCGAGCCCCGCGCCAGGCTCCTGCCTGAGCTGCGAACAAACACCCTTCTCAGCGATATTGATCCCGACACCCATTTGAATCAGGAGATAAACCATGAGCTACATCGCCCCCCTCAAGGACATGCTTTTCAACATCGAGCATCTGGCCCGCATCGACCAGATCGCGCAGATCCCCGGCTTTGAAGACGCTGGTTTGGAAACCGCCCAAGCGGTGCTCGAGGAGTGCGCCAAGCTCAACCAGGACGTGATCTCGCCCTTGAATTGGGAAGGCGACAAGAACCCGTCCTTCCACAACGGCAGCGGCGTGACCACCACGCCCGGCTTCAAAGAGGCTTATCAGCAGTACGCCGAAGGCGGCTGGCAAGGCCTGCAGCACCCCGCTGACTTTGGTGGCCAAGGCCTGCCCAAAACCATTGGCGCAGCTTGCGGCGAAATGCTCAACTCGGCCAACATGGCTTTTGCGCTGTGCCCCTTGCTCACCGATGGCGCGATCGAAGCCCTGCTCACGGCGGGTTCCGACGAACTCAAAGCCACTTATTTGGAAAAGTTGATCTCCGGCCAGTGGACCGGCACCATGAACCTGACCGAGCCACAAGCGGGATCAGACCTGGCCGCTGTGCGCACACGCGCTGAACCGCAGCCCGATGGCACTTACAAAATCTTCGGCACCAAGATCTACATCACCTACGGTGAGCATGACATGGCCGAAAACATCGTGCACCTGGTGCTGGCCCGTGTCTTGGGCGCACCTGAAGGCGTCAAAGGCATCAGCCTGTTCGTGGTGCCCAAATTCATGGTCAAGGCCGATGGTTCTTTGGGCGATCGCAACGACGTGCACTGCGTGAGCATCGAGCACAAGATGGGCATCAAGGCCAGCCCCACAGCGGTGCTGCAGTTTGGCGACAACGGCGGTGGTGTGGGTTATTTGGTGGGTCAGGAAAACCGTGGCCTCGAATACATGTTCATCATGATGAACGCCGCCCGTTACGCAGTGGGTGTGCAGGGCATCGCGATTGCCGAGCGCTCTTACCAGCGTGCTGTGCAGTACGCCCGCGACCGCGTGCAAAGCCGCCCGGTCGATGGCAGCTTGCCCGCTGCTGGCCCGATCATTCACCACCCCGATGTGCGCCGCATGCTGATGACCATGCGCGCCTACACCGAAGGCTGCCGCGCCATGGCCGCCACGGCCGCCGCCGCCTACGACGCCTCGCACCACCACCCCGATGCCGAGGTGCGCAAGCAAAACCTGGCGTTTTATGAATTCATGGTGCCACTGGTCAAGGGCTACAGCACCGAGATGAGCCTGGAAGTCACCAGTCTGGGCGTGCAAGTGCACGGCGGCATGGGCTTCATCGAAGAAACGGGTGCGGCGCAGTACTACCGCGACGCCAAAATTTTGACCATTTACGAAGGCACCACCGCCATTCAAGCCAATGACTTGGTCGGTCGCAAGACTGCTCGCGACGGCGGCCAAACCGCCAAGGCCTTGGCCGCGCAAGTGGCCCAGACCGAGAGCGAACTCGCAGCTTCTGGCAACGCTGACGCGCAGGTTGTGGCCCGTCGCCTCAAAGCCGCCCGCGAAGCTTTTGTGGACGTGGTCGAGTTTGTGGCGGGCAACACCAAGGCCCACCCCAACGACGTATTCGCAGGCAGCGTGCCTTACCTCATGCTGGCGGGCAACCTGATGGCGGGCTGGCAAATGGGCCGCGCCTTGCTGGTGGCGATCACGCCTGAGGCGCAAGCCCAAGACGCCGCCTTCATGGTCGCCAAAGTGACCACCGCGCGTTTTTACGCCGACCACATCCTGTCCAAGGCCCCAGGCATCCGTGACAGCATCGTGGAAGGCGCTGGCAGCGTGACGGCGATGGCGCTGGACGCTTTCTGAGCCGAGGCTGCTCGGGGTGCATGGGGCGTGCCCCACACCCCATCGCGGTCAGAGACCGCTCCTACAGGGTGATGTGTGACTTCCGTAGGAGCGGTCTCAGACCGCGAAATCCCTTCGGCGCTGGTGCGATTGAGTCTTCGACAACTTGTCGCCGCGCCGACACTGTTTAATGCGTTTGTCCCCACACAATAGACCCATATTTTCAGGAGACCCCATGTCCAAGCTGCCCCCCGTTCTGGCGAACTTGCCATTTCCCGCCATCGCTTCACCCCTGTTCATCATCAGCAACCCCAAGCTGGTCATCGAGCAGTGCAAGGCCGGCATCGTCGGCTCCATGCCCGCTTTGAACGCCCGCCCGGCAGCACAACTCGAAGAGTGGTTGATCGAGATCACCGAAACCTTGGCTGCCTACAACGCCGCCAACCCCGACAAGCCTGCCGCGCCCTTTGCCATCAACCAAATCGTGCACAAGAGCAACGATCGCCTTGAGCATGACATGGCGATGTGCGTCAAATACAAAGTGCCGATCATCATCACCTCGCTGGGCGCACGCGAAGAGATCAATGCCGCCGCCCACAGCTACGGCGGTGTGGTGCTGCACGACATCATCAACAACAAGCATGCGCACAAGGCGATCGAGAAGGGCGCAGACGGCCTGATCGCCGTAGCTGCTGGCGCGGGTGGTCACGCGGGCGTGAAAAGCCCATTCGCCTTGATTCAGGAAATCCGCCAGTGGTTCGATGGCCCGGTGGCTTTGTCCGGCTCGATCGCCACAGGTGATGCGATTTTGTCGGCCCAAGCCATGGGCGCGGATTTCGCCTACATCGGCTCGGCCTTCATTGCCACGCACGAAGCGCGTGCGGCCGACGCTTACAAACAAGCCATCGTGGACAGCAACTCCGATGACATCGTCTACAGCAACCTGTTCACCGGTGTGCACGGCAACTACCTGGCCCCATCCGTCCGCGCCGCGGGCCTGGACCCTGAGAATTTGCCCGAGTCGGACCCCAGCAAGATGAATTTTGGTGGTGACGCTAAAAAAGCCTGGAAAGACATCTGGGGTTGTGGCCAAGGCATTGGCGCGATCCAGTCGGTGCAAAGCACGGCCGATTTGGTGGCCCAGTTCAAGGCACAGTACCAAGCGGCCCGCGCCCGCCTAGCCCTGTGATGGCTGCTGTCTGAGCCTGCCTTGTCCAACATCTCACAACGCCCTTCGGGGCGTTATTTTTTGATCGCTGCGTTCAAGGCTGCAGGTTGTTTGTTGATTGTGATGCACCACTTGGCGTTTTACGGACCCATGTCGGATGTGGTGGCCACTGCTTGGCCAGTGTGGGCGTGGCCATGGCTTGAGACGGTTATAGATGGAAGCCGCTGGTGGCGATGCGTTCAGCCGTTTAGGTCTGCTTTGACTTTCTCTGTGATGTAGGCCAGGGATTCTTCCACCTGGTCGATCAAGATCAAGCACAAGTCGCCCGATGACAGGCGCGACAAAGCGGTGTCGATGGCATTGAATTCACCCTGGATGTCTTGCACATGGGTGGCGCGCAAAGCCCCTTGCAAGCCCTCGCGCAACAAACCGATCACTTCACCGTCTTGTCGTCCGCGTTGGCAGGCGTCTTGGTAAAGCAGTACCTCGTCGAAGGCTTTGCCCAGAATTTGTGTCTGATCACGGATGTCCTGGTCGCGTCGGTCGCCAGCACCGCTGATGACCACCACGCGCTTGTTCGCGGGCATGTTGTCCACGGCCTGCACCAAAGCCGCAATCGCATCGGGGTTGTGCCCATAGTCGGCGATCAGGGTCGCGCCGCGGTAGTCGAACAAGTTGAATCTGCCGGGCACGCCCTGGATGTCACTGATGAAGCTGGCAAGGCCTTGGGCGATCGCATCCCAATGCACATCAACAGCCCATGCCGCGGCCACGGCAGCCAGCACGTTCTCTGTCTGAAATCCGATTTGTCCTTGGCGTGTGAGCGGCACTTGGCTGAGCGGGATGCGGAACATCTGTTTGCCCTTTTGAGCCACGATGGCGCCTTCTTCCACGTGTACCACACGTTTGCCTTGGGCACGGTGCGTGGCCAGCACGGGGTGGTTGGCGTCGAGTGCAAAAAAGGTCACATCACCTGGGCAATGTCGGGCCATGGCCACGACGGCCGGGTCGTTGGCATTGAGCACAGCCATGCCCGAGGGCGCCACGTTGAGCACGATCACCCGCTTGAGCACAGAGAGGTCTTCCAAGGTGGTGATGTAGTTCAGGCCCAAGTGGTCGCCTGCACCCAAGTTGGTCACCACCGCCACTTGGCAGCGGTCAAAGGCCAGGCCTTCGCGCAGCAGGCCGCCCCGTGCGGTCTCGAACACTGCGGCATCCACATCGGGGTGCATGAGGACATTGCGGGCGCTGCGCGGGCCGCTGCAGTCGCCTGAATCGGTCTGACGGCCATTGACGTAGACACCATCGGTGTTGGTCATGCCCACACGCAGACCCTGGGCTTTGAGCAAGTGAGCAATCAATCGCACGGTGGTGGTTTTTCCGTTGGTGCCGGTCACCGCAATCACCGGGATGCGGCCATTGCCACCGTCTGGGAACATGTGGTCAATCACCGCATTGCCGACGTCCCGGCCTTTGCCAAAAGAGGGGCTGATGTGCATGCGCAGGCCCGGGGCGGCGTTGAGTTCGACGATGCCGCCGTTTTGCTCTTCGAGTGAGCGCGAGAGTGATTCGCACACCACGTCCACACCGCAGATGTCCACGCCCACCATTTGCGCCGCGGCGATCACACGGGCGGCCACTTCGGAGTGGACTTCGTCGGTCACATCCGTGGCCGTGCCACCGGTGGACAAATTGGCGTTGTTGCGCAGGATCACGCGGCGGCCTTTGGCGGGCACCGACTCGGGCTCCAAGTCTTGCGCATTCAAGCGGCCAATGGCGATGTCATCAAAACGGATTTTTGTCAGAGAGGTGGCGTGGCCTTCGCCCCTGCGTGGATCGGCATTGACCTGGTCGACCAATTGGCGCACCGTGTGTTTGCCGTCGCCCACCACCAGCGGTGGCTCGCGCCGTGCGGCAGCCACCAGTCGGTCACCGACGACCAGCAGGCGGTAATCGTGGCCTGGCAAAAACTTTTCCACCAACACAGTGCCATAACGTTCGGCTGTGGCATAGGCGTTGTCAAACGCCTGACGAGCGGTGATGTTGACCGTGACGCCTTTGCCCTGGTTGCCATCCTGTGGCTTGACCACGACGGGCAGGCCGATCTCTTGGGCAATGGCCCATGCCTCGTCCAAGCTATGGGCCGGGCGGCCCATGGGCACCGGCACGCCTGCGGCATGCAACAGGCTTTTGGTCAGATCTTTGTCTTGCGCAATGGATTCGGCAATGGCGCTGGTGGTGTCGGTCTCGGCGGCCTGAATGCGCCGCTGCTGTGCGCCCCAGCCAAACTGAACCAGGCTGCCATCGGTCAAGCGACGGATGGGGATGCCCCGTGCGACCGCCGCGTCCACAATGGCCCCGGTAGAAGGCCCCAGGCGCACGTCTTCGTCGAGTTCGTGCAGTTGGGCAATGGCCGCTTCCAGATCAAAGCCAGCGCCGACCGATGCAGCTTGGCACAGTTGCTCGGCCAGGCTGAGCGCCAGTCTCCCTACGGCTTCCTCCGTGTACTGCACCACCACCTGAAACATGCCCGGCTCTTCGGTGGGCGTGGTGCGGCTGAAGGACACGGGGCAGCCTGCATGTGCCTGTAGGCTCAGGGTGACTTTTTCCAGGGCATGGGCCAGCGTGGCCGCTTGCCCTGGGCGCTGTCCGTCAAAGGGTCCAACTTCAGGGAAGATGCGACGCAACTGCTGCTCAATGGGGTGCTGCGCCGACAGGCCGCAGTCTTCAGGGCTGCAGCTGACAATGGCTTCGATGGCGGTGTGGCGGCTCCACAAATTGGGACCACGCAAAGCGCGAATACGAGAGACTTGCATGAAAGGTGTGTCCAAGGGAAATGGGGTGGCGTGAGACTTGGCTTCAGGCCGTGGGCAGGCTGCCGTAACTTTTGATCCCGGCTCGGATCAGGTCGGTGCCAATGTCCAAGGCCCATGCTGCGCAGGCGGCCACCAGCATGTCGTGGGTGTTCAGACTGTCCGTTTTCAGATGCTTGGCGATGGCCGGGCGTTGGCTTGACAGCACCAGATGTTCTTTGGCGGCATGGGCCAGCACCAGCTGGCCGTCACGCCAGAAGCCCACGCGGTGACCTGCACTGCGGTGTGCTTGCAGGCGAGGGTTGTATTCATCGTCGGCATACAACAACACGCTGCCGTCGCAGTAATCGGCCAGTGCGGCGACTTCAGGTTCGGCGGCATTGAGCACCGCCATGCCTTCGGGCAGCACCACATCGATTTGGGTGCGAATGTAGCCCGACATTTTTTCATCCCCGCCGGGGTACAGGTCGTCCAGGCCGGTGGCGCGGGGCATGCGGGTGACGATGCCAATTTGGCAGCGGTCATAGGGCAGGCCTTGGGCGAGCAAATGGCGGGCATCACTTTCGAACACGGCCGCTTGTACGCCCCGATTGATCAGCAAACGCTGCGCTTGGGCCCAATCCATGCCGTCCGGGGTGGGCAGCTGGCGCTGGTTCAAGAAGAAGCCGTTGGCACAAGACAGCCCGGTGTGCAGGCCCTTGAGGTGCAGCAACCAGGCCAGCAATTGTGCGACTCGGGTCGTGTCGCCATCGCCCATGATGCCCACTACCGGAATGCGGCCGTTGTCTTCGGGCTTGAACAGATGGTTCGAAATGGCCTGTCCCACCGGGCGGGGCTGACCCGTAGCCGGTTTGAGGTGCATCAGCAGGCCTGGGCCCGCATTGACCTCGACCACTGCGCCGCCTTGTGGCCCCAGTGGCTTCGAGATGTCTTGCGCCACCAGGTCTACCCCAGCGATGTCCAGGCCCACCACACGGGCGGCGAGCACCGCCTGGGCGGCCACGTCGGGGTGCACCAGGTCGGTCACGTCCATGGACATGTTGCCGGTGCGCATGATGAGCACGCTGCGGCCCGCCTCGGGCACGCTGTCGGCACTCAGGCCTTGGCGCTGGAGCTCCAGCACCGAGGTGGTGTGTTCGTCCAGGCGGATGGTGTCCAGCGGAAAGTCTTCCTCTTCGCCGCGGCGGGGGTCGGAGTTGATCTGCAACTCGATCAGTGCTTGCACCGTGAGCACGCCATCGCCCACCACACTGGCGGTCTCGCCTTTGTTGGCCGCCACGACTTGATCACCGACCACCAGCAGGCGGTGTTCCTCGCCCAAGATGAAACGCTCGACGATGACTTCGCTGCCCTCGGCCAGGGCGATGCCGTAGGCTGCTTCAATGTCCTCTTGGCGCGACAGTTCCAGCGACACGCCCCGGGCATGGTTGCCATCGGTGGGCTTGACACAGACCGGCAGGCCAATGTCCTGAGCAGCTTCCCAAGCCGCTTGGGGGCTGCCAACGATCTGACCTTCGGGCACAGGCACACCACACATGCTCAGCAGCTGTTTGGTCAGGTCTTTGTCTTTGGAGATGCCTTCGGCAATCGCGCTGGTGCGGTCGGTCTCGGCAGTCCAGATGCGGCGCTGTCGCTGGCCATAGCCCAGTTGCACCAGGTTGCCGTCATTCAGACGTATGTGGGGGATGCCTCTGTCTGCGGCTGCATCCACGATGCTGGCCGTGCTGGGGCCAATGCACAAGCTGTCCACCATTTGGGTCAGTTGGGCGATGTGGCTGGCCACGTCAAAGGGCTGGTTGGCGATGGCAGCCAATACCAAATCACGAGCGCTCAGCAGGGCCAGTCGGCTCACGGCTTCGTGGCGGGTGCGGATGACGACCTTGTAAACCCCCCGTGGCCCCGCTTCGCGGGCTTTGCCAAAACCGGTTTGCATGCCGGCGCGGGTTTGCAGCTCCAGCGCCACATGCTCCAGGATGTGGCCGGGCCAAGTGCCTTCTTCAAGGCGCTTCAAAAAGCCGCCGCGCTCGCCCACGCTGCAGCGGTGCTCCACCAGTCCGGGCAGCCAAGCCGCCAGACGCTCGGCGAAACCGGGCAGGGTGTTGGAGGGGCAGTCTTCCAAGTCGCCAATGTCGATCAGCGCTTCGATGACAGGGCGGTAAGTCCAGATGTTGGGCCCGCGCAGATGGGTCATGCGCAGGAACTGGATCGCGTGGGAAGTGGGGTGTGCGCTCATGCTTTTTGGGGGCAGCGATAGAATCGGCGCTCGATCGCGGGGGTGGCCAGCAGTTGGGCTGGAAGCTCAATGTTCAACAGATGCATGGCTTGTGCAGGCGGTTTCAACCGGGTCAATGTGTTTTTTTTCGTGGCGTCACTTGGGCGCTACGGGTTATTTAGGGTTCAGCCTTCATGTCTTTGGTACTTTCTTCTGCATCCAGGCGTTCGGTTGTGCCGGAGGACTGGCTAGCAGAAGTGCAATCTAGGCTGCAACCCGATGAGAACGCATCAGCCTGGGTTTTGGTTGACCTCAATGGGGCACTGAAGTTCGAAAAAATCGCTTTGATTTTGACCGATCGGCGTATTTTCACGGCAAGTTGGCGTGAAAAAAACTGGCAAAGCTGGCCATTGGCTGAAGGCCAGCGGTTGCACCAGACGGACCACGCCGGGGTCGGGCAGCTCGAGCTCAGTGATGCGCAAGGCCGCTTGGCGGTTTGGCGCTTCACTTTGGGACTGCAAGAGGCGGTGTTTCGCTGGGTGGCGCAGTTTGAGGCGCAGCAAAGCCGCCGTGCCGAAACCCTGAGCGGTGTGCCCGCCGATCTGCAAGGCAAGCCTTTGCAGTCGGCCCATGTGTCGGTGTGTCCGGTGTGCCAAGCGCGCTTGTCCGAAGACGATGACGAGTGCCCCGTCTGCAGCCGCGAAGACCTGAACCCGCCGTCCACCTGGACCTTGCTCAAGCTCTGGCGTTTTGCGCGGCCCTACAAGCGTTCTTTGCTGGTGGGATTTTTGTTGACCCTGGCCTCCACCGCGGCCACCTTGGTGCCACCTTATCTGACCATGCCCTTGATGGACGAGGTGCTGATCCCCTACCAAAACGGGGCCGAGATCGACCCGGGTTTGGTGTCCTTGTACCTGCTGGGATTGTTCGCTTCGGGTTTGCTGGCCTGGGGCTTAGGATGGGCCAAAACTTACATCCTCGCGCTGGTGTCCGAGCGCATTGGCTCCGATTTGCGCACCACCACCTATGAGCATTTGCTCAAACTGTCGCTGGAGTATTTCGGCGGCCGACGCACGGGCGATTTGATCGCGCGCATTGGCAGCGAAACCGATCGCATCAACGTTTTCCTGTCGCTGCACCTGCTGGACTTTGCCACCGACGTGCTGATGATTTTGATGACGGCCGTCATCTTGTTCTACATCAACCCCACGTTGGCGTTGGTGACCCTGCTGCCGCTGCCTTTCATTGGCTGGCTGATCCATGTGGTGCGCGAAAAACTGCGCACCGGTTTTGAAAAAATCGACCGCGTTTGGGCCGAGGTCACCAATGTGCTGACCGACACCATCCCCGGTATCCGGGTGGTGAAAGCCTTTGCACAGGAAGACCGCGAAGCCCAGCGCTTCAAGGACGCCAACGCGCACAACCTGCAAGTCAACGACCGGCTCAATCGTGTCTGGTCGCTGTTCTCGCCCACGGTGACGCTGATGACCGAAATCGGCTTGCTGGTGGTCTGGGGTTTTGGCATTTGGCTGGTATCGGACGACCAAATCACGGTCGGTGTACTGACCGCGTTTTTGGCCTACATCGGGCGTTTTTACAGCCGCCTCGATGGCATGAGTCGCATCGTCTCCAACACCCAAAAAGCGGCCGCTGGGGCCAAGCGTATTTTTGACATCTTGGACCATGTCTCGAGTGTGCCCGAGCCGCTCCACCCTGTGGCTTTGCCGCCCCAGGTCAAAGGCCACATCACGGTGCGCGATGCGGAATTTCGCTACGGCAACCGCGCCGTGATTCGCCAGCTCGACCTCGACATCCAGCCCGGCCAAATGATCGGTCTGGTGGGCCACAGCGGATCAGGCAAGAGCACGCTGGTCAATTTGATTTGCCGTTTTTACGACCTGAGCGAAGGCGTCATTGAACTCGACGGCACCGACATCCGCCAGCTCAAGGTGGCCGATTACCGACGCCAAATTGGCCTGGTGCTGCAAGAGCCGTTTTTGTTCTTCGGCACCATCGCCGACAACATCGCCTATGGCAAGCCCGAAGCCACGCGCGAAGAGATCGTGGCCGCAGCCCGCGCCGCGCATGCCCACGAGTTCATTTTGCGCATGCCCCAGGGCTACGACTCGCTGGTGGGCGAACGCGGGCAGGGTCTGTCGGGTGGTGAGCGCCAGCGCATTTCGATTGCGCGGGCCTTGCTGATCAACCCGCGAATCCTGATCCTGGACGAGGCCACCTCCGCGGTAGACACCGAGACCGAAAAAGAGATTCAAAAAGCGCTGGACAACCTGGTGCGCGGGCGCACGACGATTGCCATCGCGCACCGCTTGTCCACTTTGCGCAAGGCCGACCGTTTGGTCTTCATGGACAAAGGCGTGGTGGTCGAAGAGGGCACGCATGACGCGCTCATCGAGGCCCAAGGCGCTTACTGGCGTCTGTACGAAGCACAGCAGCGACATGCCGAGGCCGAGGCGGTTCTGGGCGGCAGCGACGAGGACAAGAAGGTGAGCGCATGAGCCCGTTTGATTTGCAACGCGACGCCTTTGGCCGCTGGGTGCTGGTTTTGGCCGACGGCACGCGCCACAGCCCGGTGACGGCGCTGCGCGCCTACCCCGTGTCGGCACCAGACCAAGGCGTTGCCCTGATGGATGGCGAGGGCCATGAGTTGCACTGGGTACCCGATCTCTCGGCGCTGGCGCCCGCTTTGCAGGCCACGCTGCGCGAGGCGCTGGACGAGCGCGAATTTTTGCCACAGATCCTGCGCTTGGACACGGTGAGCAGCTTGGTCACGCCCAGCACCTGGTCGGTGCAAACCGATAGGGGTGCCACGCAATTCATGCTCAAGGGCGAAGAAGACATCCGACGCTTGACCGGCACCGTGCTGCTGATCAACGACGCCAATGGCGTGCAGTACATGATTCGCGACTTGGCGGCCATGGACAAACACTCACGTAAATTGCTGGACCGTTTTCTCTGAGCTGCCCCAAAGGGTGAGCGTCTTCAGAGCGGCCAGACCGAGCCCTGTTCAGGCACCAGCGCGCGCCATTTGATCTCGTGCTCGATGCGCTGGCGCAGCATGTCGGACGCTTCTCGCTCACCGTGCACCACATACACCTGCCCGGGTGCGCTGGGCATTTTGTGCAGCCAACTGAGCAGTTGGTTGGCGTCAGCATGTGCCGAGGCCGATTCAATTTGTGCCACCTCGGCCCGCACCGCCACATCCTGCGCGTGGATGCGGATGGCGCTGCGACCGCTGGCCAAGGCCGCTCCGCGTGTGCCCGGAGCCTGGTAACCCGTCAGAATGATCATGTTGCGGTGGTCCCCCGCGAACTGCGCCAAGTGGTGCAAGACGCGCCCGCCCGTGGCCATGCCGCTGGCCGCCAAAATCACCATGGGACCGTGCCGACGCGCCAGTGATTTGGACTGCTCGGGCGTCTCCAGCATGGTGGCCACATGGTCCATGTTGCGCACTTCCTGCCCATTCAGGCGGTGCTCGCCCGGATGACGCTGAAACAAGGCGGTGGTGTGGATGGCCATCGGGCTGTCCAGAAAAATCGGCAAACCTTTGGGAATTTCCCCTGCAGCCTTGAGTTGCGCGATGGTGTGCAGCACAGCCTGCGCACGCCCCACAGCAAACACCGGCACCACGGCCACGCCGCCGCGAGCTGCCAGTTTTTTCAAAAGCGGCCCAAGTTCTTCAAACAGTTTTTCCTTGGGGTGCTGGCGATCACCATAAGTCGATTCGATCAGCACGGTGTCGGCCTGCGGCAGCGGCTCGGGCGGGTTCATCAGCGGGTCATCGGGTCGGCCCAAATCGCCAGAAAACAAAATGCGCCGCCCGCCCACATCCAATAGCAAACTGGCCGCACCCAGAATGTGCCCGGCGGGCTGAAAGCGGCACTTCCAGCCGCGAATCGGCTCGAACCACTGGCCCTGATGCTGCGCGTGCAATTGTTTGAGGCTGTGGATGGCCTCTTTCTGGGTGTACAGCGGCAGGGCCGGGGCGTGTTTGGAAAAGCCGTGCCGATTGGCAAAAAAGGCGTCTTCTTCCTGGATGTGCCCGCTGTCGGGCAACAAGATGCTGGCCAGTTCGCAGGTGGCCGAGGTGGCATGCACCCGGCCCCGGAATCCGCTTCTGACCAGCAAAGGCAAATACCCGCTGTGGTCCAGGTGCGCATGGGTGAGCACCACCGCATCGATGTGTGCCGGATTGGCGGGCAGGGGGCTCCAGTTGCGAAGGCGCAGTTGTTTGTAGCCCTGAAACAGCTCGCAATCGACCAGCAGTCGTTGTTAGTTGTGTTCGATCAGGTACTTGGAGCCGGTGACGGTGTCGGCTCCGCCGAGGAAGGTGATGGTGGCGCTCATGCCGCCATGGTCACGCTAGAGGCAGGTGTTGGCTTTGACTTGGGTCAACGAAAAGGGCGGTCTGAAATTTCTGCCCCAAAGTGCGTGAGGGGCTGCGGCGGGTTCCTCATGGCGGGTACGCAAAAATCGTCACCCGCCGCAGCCCCTCACGCACAGTCTCCGGGGATGCAGAGGGTTCCTCACGGCGGGTACGCAAAAATCGTCACCCACCGCAGCCCCTCACGCACCGCCCAGCAAGTCAGTTAAGACTCAAGCCCCGAAGAAGCCCTTCAACTTGTCAGTCCAGCTATCGCCGCTGGGCTGGTGTTTGCCGCCACCTTTGGAGAGCGACTCCTCAAACTCCTTGAGCAGCTTTTTTTGGTGCTCGGTCAGCTTGACCGGGGTCTCCACGGTGATGTGGCAATACAGGTCGCCCGGGTAGCTGCCGCGCACACCCTTGATGCCTTTGCCGCGCAAGCGGAACTGCTTGCCGGTTTGGGTGCCTTCGGGGATGTCAATCGCCGCTTTACCGCCCAAGGTCGGCACTTCGATTTCGCCGCCCAAAGCCGCTTTGGAAAAGCTGATCGGCACTGCGCAATGCAGGTCGTCGCCATCGCGCTCGAAGATGTCGTGCTTTTTCAGGCGAATCTCGATGAACAAGTCCCCTGGTGGGCCACCATTGGTGCCGGGTTCGCCATTGCCCGCGCTGCGGATGCGCATGCCGTCGTCGATACCAGCCGGAATTTTGACTTCCAGAGTTTTTTGTTTCTTGACCTTGCCTTGCCCGTGGCAAGTACCGCAAGGCTCGGGGATGATCTTGCCCGTGCCCCGGCAGTGTGGGCAGGTTTGCTGCACGCTGAAAAAGCCTTGGCGCATTTGCACCTGGCCCTGGCCGTGGCAGGTCGAACAGGTCTTGGCGCTGGTGCCGGGTTTGGCACCCGTGCCGTGGCAGGTGTCGCACTCGTCCCAGCTCGGGATGCGCAGCTGCGAGTCCTTGCCGTTGGCCGCTTCTTCGAGCGTGATTTCCATCGCGTAACTGAGGTCCGCGCCACGAAACACCTGGCGTCCACCGCCGCGGCCACCACGGCCTTGGCCACCAAAGATGTCACCGAAGATGTCGCCAAACGCATCACCAAAACCACCAAAACCTTCGGCACCGCCGCGCATATTGGGGTCGACACCCGCATGGCCATGCTGGTCATAGGCCGCTCGTTTTTGCGGGTCCGACAGCATCTCGTAGGCTTCTTTGCCTTCCTTGAATTTGGCTTCGGCTTCTTTGGCTTTGGCGTCGTCCCCCTGATTGCGGTCGGGGTGGTACTTCATCGCCAATTTGCGATAAGCCTTTTTGATGTCATCGTCCGAGGCGTTTTTGGCAACGCCCAGCACTTCGTAAAAATCTCGTTTTGTCGCCATGACTGTGGACCTTGGCCTTCAGGCCGTTTCATGTAAAAAGCGTCCCGGGCAAAGCGCGGGACGCTGTGGTGTGGATCGCTTCGTTCCTCGCGATGACGGATGAATCGTCGCGGCTCGCCATGACAAGAATACGGTCATGGCGAGGAGCGCAACGACGAAGCCATCCAGTCTTCGGATGATCAGCCTTTTTTGACTTCCTTGACTTCTGCGTCCACCACATTGTCGTCTTGTGGTTGGGCTTCCGCGCCACCGGCGGCAGCGCCCGCAGCGGCTTGTTGCGCTTGCATGTCGGCGTAGACCTTCTCGCCCAGCTTTTGGCTGGCCGTCATCAACGCTTCGGTTTTGGCTTCGATGGCGTCTTTTTCTTCTCCCTTCAACACCTCTTCCAGCGCTTTGCTGGCGGTCTCGATGGCTTCTTTTTCAGCCGCTTCGATCTTGTCGCCGTGCTCGGTCAGGCTCTTTTTCACGCTGTGCACAGCGGCTTCACCGGCGTTGCGGGCTTGCACCAGCTCCAACTTTTTCTTGTCTTCCACCGCGTTCAGCTCGGCGTCTTTCACCATTTGCTGAATTTCGGCTTCGGACAGACCGGAGTTGGCCTTGATCGTGATCTTGTTTTCCTTGCCCGTGCCTTTGTCCTTGGCGCCCACGTGCAAGATACCGTTGGCGTCGATGTCAAAAGACACTTCGATCTGGGGTGTGCCGCGTGGGGCTGGCGGGATGCCTTCGAGGTTGAACTCGCCCAGCGCCTTGTTACCGCTGGCGATCTCGCGCTCGCCTTGGAACACCTTGATCGTCACCGCTGGCTGGTTGTCTTCGGCGGTCGAGAAGGTCTGTGCAAACTTGGTCGGGATGGTGGTGTTCTTGGTGATCATCTTGGTCATCACACCGCCCATGGTCTCAATGCCCAATGACAAAGGTGTCACGTCCAGCAGCAACACGTCAGTGCGGTCACCCGACAAGACTTGACCTTGAATCGCAGCGCCTACGGCCACGGCTTCGTCGGGGTTCACGTCCTTGCGTGGCTCTTTGCCGAAGAACTCTTTGACTTTCTCTTGCACCTTGGGCATGCGGGACATGCCGCCGACCAAGATGATGTCATCGATCTCGCCCACCGAAACGCCCGCGTCCTTGATCGCCATGCGGCAAGGGGCGATGGTGCGCTCGATCAGCTCTTCCACCAGCTGCTCCAACTTGGCGCGGGTCAGCTTGATGTTCAGGTGCTTGGGGCCAGTGGCGTCGGCCGTGATGTAGGGCAGGTTGACGTCGGTGGCTGCCGAGCTGGACAGCTCGATCTTGGCCTTTTCAGCAGCCTCTTTCAGGCGCTGCAGGGCCAGCACGTCTTTGGCCAGATCGACGCCGGATTCTTTCTTGAATTCGGCAATGATGAAGTCGATGATGCGCTGGTCAAAGTCTTCGCCGCCCAGGAACGTGTCGCCGTTGGTGGACAGCACTTCGAACTGCTTTTCACCGTCCACATCGGCGATCTCGATGATGGACACGTCGAACGTGCCGCCACCCAAGTCATACACGGCGATTTTGCGGTCGCCCTTTTCTTGCTTGTCCAGGCCAAAGGCCAAGGCAGCAGCGGTGGGCTCGTTGATGATGCGCTTGACGTCCAGACCGGCAATGCGGCCAGCGTCTTTGGTGGCTTGACGCTGGGCGTCGTTGAAGTAAGCGGGCACCGTGATCACGGCCTCGGTCACTTCTTCGCCGAGGTAGTCTTCGGCGGTTTTCTTCATCTTGCGCAGGATTTCAGCGCTGATCTGTGGCGGGGCCAATTTGTTGCCGCGCACTTCCACCCAAGCGTCGCCGTTGTCGGCTTTGGCAATGGTGTAAGGCATCAGGTCGATGTCTTTTTGGACTTCTTTTTCGCTGAACTTGCGGCCGATCAGGCGCTTGACCGCGTACAACGTGTTCTTGGGGTTGGTGACCGCCTGGCGCTTGGCCGATGCGCCGACCAGGATTTCGCCGTCTTCTTGGTACGCAATGATCGACGGGGTGGTGCGGGCGCCTTCGGCGTTCTCGATCACTTTGGTCGTGTTGCCTTCCATGATGGCCACGCACGAGTTGGTGGTGCCCAAGTCAATACCGATGATTTTTCCCATGATGTTTACTCCAGTGAGGAAATTTAAAACTGATTAAGAAATGGTGGTGGTTTTTGCGAATTCAAGAGGTGCATGGCCGCGCCGCTGTGCTCCTGGTCATGACGGAAAATTTGTCATGGCGAGCGAAGCGTGGCAATCCAGAACTCACTTGGGCGCAGTGACCGTCACCAAGGCAGGGCGCAGCACGCGGTCGGCAATTTGGTAGCCTTTTTGCAGCACGGTGACCACGGTGTTGGGTTCCTGCTCGGCGGGTACCACGCTGATGGCCTGGTGGTGGTGCGGGTCGAATTTGGTGCCCGCAGGAGGGGCGATTTCGACCACTTTGTTGCGCTCCAAGGCGCTTTTGAGCTGGCGCAACGTGGCCTCGGAGCCTTCGCGGATCTGCTCAAGCGTCACGTTGGGGATGGCCAAACCGGCTTCCAGGCTGTCGAGCACCGGCAGCAGGCTGTCGGCAAAACCCTCAACCGCAAATTTGCGGGCTTTGGCGATTTCGTCATCGGCGCGGCGGCGGGCGTTTTGCACATCGGCCTGGGCGCGCAGGTACTGGTCGGCCAAATCGGCGTTTTGCGCCTTGAGGTTTGCCAGCTCAGCTTGGGCATCGGCCAGTGGATCGGTGGGGTTCATGGCGGCAGCTGCAGCCAATTCTTCGTCACTCAGGGGCTTGGGGTCTTGGTTTGGGGTGGCTTCTGACATGAACAATGTCCGCAAAAAATGAATACCCCTGTTAATTAGGGGCGATGGATCAGGCTTCAAGGGGGCCTTGGCGATGGGACGCAAAAAAGTGCCCAAATTGGGGGTGCAGCAGGTGGGCTGGCGACAGCACAGTTTGGCCAGGGGCCAAGAAAAAGCCCGCCAAGAGGCGGGCCGGGTCCGCGTGGTGCACCTGAGCGATCAGTTCAGCGCCAACAGTTCCACGTCAAACTTCAAGGTGGCATTGGGCGGGATGACGCCGCCAGCGCCGCGGGCACCATAGCCCAGCTCTGCCGGGATGATCAAGGTGCGCTGACCGCCCACTTTCATGCCCGCCACGCCTTCGTCCCAGCCCTTGATGACCATGCCAGCGCCCAGACCGAACACAAAGGGGTCACGGCGGTCGCGGCTCGAGTCGAACTTGGCGCCTTGCTGGCCGTCCTTGTAGAGCCAGCCGGTGTAGTGCACGGTGACGTCCTGGCCTGCTGTAGCGACTTCGCCTTCGCCGACAACGGTGTCTTCGTATTGCAGGCCGGAGGGGGTGGTGTTCATGGGTGGCATCCTGTCAGAAAGGACCCGGTGCCATTGCTATGTCACCGGGGTGTGGAAAACCCAAAATTATGCCAGCCTCGCCAAGCCTCAGCCCGCCCCTTGGCGTTTGGCCAAATCGCGCATCAGTGCACCCACGCCATAGGTCCAAGCGGGCGCCTTGTCCGAGGTGGTGACTTGGTTGACCAGGGTGCCCAGTTGTGGGGTGGAAATGCTGACCACGTCGCCCACCTCATGGGTGAAGCCCTGGCCCGGACCGTGGCGGTCTTGGGTCGGGGCAAACATGGTGCCCAAAAACAGCATCATGCCGTCCGGGTACTGGTGGTACTGGCCCATGGCCTGGCCCGCCAGGTCCAGCGGGTCTCGGCTGATCTGGTTCATGGCGCTGCTGCCTTGCATCACAAAACCCTCAGGACCTTCGACTTTCAGACTCAGTTCGCACTGGCGCACCTCGTCGATGCTGAAGTGCTCGTCAAACAGGCGGATGAAGGGGCCGATGGCGCAGCTGGCGTTGTTGTCCTTGGCTTTGCCCAGCAGCAACGCGCTGCGGCCTTCGAAGTCGCGCAGGTTCACGTCGTTGCCTAAGCTGGCTCCCACCACCTCGCCGCGCGAGTTGGCCGCCAGCACGATTTCGGGTTCGGGGTTGTTCCACTGGCTGCCCGGGTGAATGCCCACCATGGCCCCGTGGCCCACCGCGCTCATCGGTTGCGCCTTGGTGAAGATTTCAGCATCGGGCCCGATGCCCACTTCCAGGTATTGCGACCACATGCCCTGGGCCAGCAACACTTCTTTGAGCTTGGCCGATTCAGGAGATCCGGGCACCACGCTGCGCAGGTTGTCGCCAATGACCGCCACCACCGCCTGGCGCACGGCTTCGGCGCGGCTGGCGTCGCCTCGGGCCTGCTCTTCGATCACGCGCTCGAGCATGCTGGCCACAAAGGTCACGCCTGCGGCCTTGACGGCTTGCAGATCGCAGGGGGCCATGAACCAAGGCTGGTCGGACTTGCGCTGCGTTTCATTGCTGTTGGCCAAGGCTTCGGCGGTCCCGGCCAGGCGCTTGGCCTGGCCTGATGCCAGGCAGGCGCGCACTTGAGCGGCCACGCCAGGCCGTTCCAGCAAGGCGCTGCTGGTGGTGGCCAGGCCCGACAGGTCCAGCACATCTTCGGGGGTGACGGCCACCACAAAAGGGCCATGGCCGGGCACCCACAAACGGCCGATCAGCAGGGCCTGGTGCGCATCTTGTGGCAGTTGATTGAGGAGCATGGTGAACACCTGTGGGCTAAAAACTGCATATTGACAGACATGGGCTATGGGCGCTGTCACCCATGTCGAGCTCTCGCTGAGCCGGCTTTACTGGACATGGGGCAGCTGTGGGGTTGGGGCACAACTGAGATGGGGAGGCCGTGGACTGGTGAAACGTTTGCTTTCAAACAATGTGGTCAATCCCACACAGGCACTGGCGGGAGTCGGTTAGATTGGAAGGCTAGACGAGCCACTTCAAGGAATGACCATGATCCGAAAAAATTCTGTTTTGACCCATCTTGGCGTCACGACTTGCGCCGCAGTTGTTCTCTTGACCGGTTGTGCCACTGCGACGCAGGAACAAAAAGGGGTCGGGACGGGGGCCATCATTGGAGCCGTGGCTGGACAAGTTTTGGGCCGTGACAGCCAATCGACTGTCATCGGCGCGGGCTTGGGAGCCTTGGGCGGCTACATTTGGTCCAAAAACATGGAAGATAAAAAACGCGCCATGGAGCAAGCCACAGCCGGTACAGGCACTGTGGTCACACAAACGCCTGACAACCAACTCAAGCTGAGCATCCCGAACGACATCTCGTTTGACACGGGACGCGCCGACATCAAGCCCAATTTGCGCCCCATCTTGGACCAGTTCGCGCAAGGCCTGAGCCAGCAAACCAGCATGGAGGTGCGCATCGTGGGCCACACCGACAGCACGGGCAGCGATGCGATCAACAACCCGCTGTCGGTCAACCGCGCCCAAAGCGCCCGTGACTATTTGGTGGCCCGGGGCGTGAACAGCAGCCGCATCAGCATCGATGGCCGTGGCTCACGCGAACCTGTGGCCGACAACGGTACCGCCGATGGGCGCGCACGCAACCGCCGCATCGACATCTTCTTGGCTGAGCGTGGTCAGAGGTAAATTTTTTGCAGCAGCGCCAACAGGGTTTTGCGCTGGGCGGGCGTGAGCTTGGCGGTTTTTTCGGCTTCGAGGTCCGCAGCCGTTTGTTCGGCTTGCTGCATCAAGGCTTGGCCCTTGGGGGTGGCGTGCAGTCCCACGGCACGGCCGTCATGCGGGTGGGGTTTGCGCTCAATCAGGCCGCGTGACTCCAGCGACTGGATCAGGCCCACCAAATTCGGGGGCAAGAGGTTCAAAGTGGCGCACAGCTGGCGAGATGTCACGCCGGGGTTGTGGCCAATGGTGGACATGACTGAAAAATCCACCGGCTTCAAACCATAAGGGGCCAGGCGTTCCAAAAACAGCTCGATGATGCTCAGCGCAGCCCGGCGAGCGTTGTAACCCATCAGGGTTTGCAGGTAGCTCGTGTCGACCGTGTCCACCGCGTGCGCGGAGGTTTTGGTGGTCGAGGCACGCGAGCGGCGGGGCTTGGTGGGCAGGCTCTGGCCGGACGCATCCTGCACGGTTGTGCCTGGCTCGGGCGCCTCGTGTCTCTGGGATTTGAGCGGTGTGGGGGAGGAGGGTTTGCGGGGCATGACAGCGCGGGAAAGTTGGCGCGATTATGCCGCTGCACACTGCTGCACGATGATGAAGCTGCGCATCTGGAACTCGGGCAAAACCCAGCTGCGCAAGGCTTGGGCCGGGGCTCTCCAGCGTGAGTCGGCATGGGGTGTGTCGGTGTCTACGCCCGCTTCGATGCGCAGCCAGGCCCAGTCCATCAGCACCAGCGCCACGGCGCGCAAATAATCCTCGGACACGCGGTAAGCCAATGCCGCGTCTTTGGGGGCAGCTTGCACGATTTGCTGGGTGATGGCACGCAGGGTTTGCAGGCGGGCCTGCGCTGGGGTGTGGGCTTTGCTGGCCTTGGCTGATGGGGGCAGGTCGGCCGCGAGGGTGTCCAGCAACGCGTTCAAGCCCGCGCCGCCATCGGCCAGCACCTTGCGAACCAACAGGTCTATCGCTTGAATTTCATTCGTGCCCTCATAGATCATGGCCACACGCGCGTCGCGCACGATCTGCTCAATGCCCCATTCGCGCACATAGCCGTGGCCGCCCAGCACCTGCAGGCAGTCGCTGCCGCCATGAAAGGCTTGGTGGGTGAAGACCGATTTCATGACTGGCGTGACGAGGGCGCACCAGCGCTGGGCAGCGGCTTGCGCAGCTGCGTCGGGGCTGTGTTTGATCAGGTCGAGTTCGAGCGCGGTGCGGTAAGCCAGTACACGACCGGCATCGACCCAGGCGCGCTGCGTGTCCAAAATGCGGCGCATGGCGGGGTGCTCACCAATCAAATCCGCTTCGCCCACGCTTTTGCCTTTACCGGGCGCGCGCATCTGACGGCGCTCTTGTGAATAGGCATCGGCCTTTTGCCATGCCGCATCGAGCAGGCCAATGCCTTGCAGGGCCACATGCAATCGGGCGGCGTTCATCATCACAAACATGGCGTTCAGGCCCTTGCCTGGCTCGCCAATTATTGAAGATACCGCTTCGTCAAAGCGCATCACGCAAGTGGGGCTGCCGTGCAGGCCCATTTTTTCTTCGATGCGGTCGCAGTGCACACGGCTGCGTGAGCCGTCGGGGTAAAACTTGGGCACAAGGAACAGCGACAGGCCTTTGGGGCCAGGCGGTGCGTCGGGCAGGCGGGCCAGCACCAAATGCACGATGTTGTCGGTCAGGTCATGTTCACCGCCTGAGATGAAAATCTTGGTGCCGCTGACGGCGTATTGGCCATCGGGCATGGGCACCGCCTTTGTGCGCGCAAGGCCCAGGTCAGATCCCGCATGCGGCTCGGTCAGGCACATGGTGGCCAGCCATTCGCCGGTGGCCACTTTTTCCAAATACTGCGCTTTGAGTTCGTCGCTGGCGTGGTGCTTGATGCATTCGTACGCGCCATGGAGCAAGCCTGGCGCCATGGTCCAGCCGTGGTTGGCGGCGGACAACATTTCGTAGAGCATGGCTTCCAGCACGCTGGGCAGGCCTTGGCCCCCGTCTTCAGCGCTGGCGGCCAAGGCCGGCCAGCCCGCTTGCCAAAAGGATTGGTAAGCGTCTTTGAAACCCGGCGGCATGGTGACCACGCCATCTTTCCATTGGGCCCCGACTTCATCGCCATTGCGGTTGAGCGGTGCGATGACTTCGACCACGAACTTGCCCGCTTCACCCAGCACCTGCCCCATCAAGTCGACGTCCACCTCGGCAAAGGCGGGCAAGGCTTGCAATTGGGCAGGCGCGTTCAAAACGCGGGACAATAAAAACTGCATGTCCTCGGTGCGGGGCTGGTAGGTGTTCATGGGTTTTTCAGTCTTTTAGCTGCACAAGGCTTTGATGTCTTCGGGCACGGGAATGGCTTTGATGCGGTCCGGGTCTTCGGGGTGCTTGATGCAAAAAGCGCGCACTTCTGTGCCTTCACACAGGACGGTTTCGCCCCGCATCACCACGTGTTTGTGGACAAACACTTTCTCGCGCCACTCCTGCACGCTGGTGTGCACCTGGAGGGTTTCGCCGTAAGTGGCAGGGCGGATGAATTTGGTGTTGATCTCCAACAGCGGCGTGCCGATGATGCCGCGCGTCTTGACCAGCTCACGCCAAGGCAAGATGCCGCACTTCATGAAGAAGTTCAGTGATGACGCGTCCATCCATTTGGAGAAATTCGGGAAGAAGACGATGCCTGCAGGGTCGCAGTCACCGAACACCACTGGCACTTCGTAAACAACGGTTTTGCTCATGGGTCGTCTTTCAGCGGGGGGCCATGCGCAAAGCGCCATCGAGACGAATGACTTCGCCGTTCAGGTGGTCGTTGTGCACGATGTGGCAGGCCAGTTCGGCAAATTCGCTGGGCTTGCCCAGGCGGGCAGGGAAGGGGATGCTGGCAGCCAGAGACTGCTGCACGGGCTCGGGCAAGCTGGCCAACAAAGGCGTCTTGAACAGGCCAGGCGCGATTGTGCACACGCGGATGCCGTGTTGCGCCAAATCACGTGCCATGGGCAGTGTCATGCCGACCACGCCGGCTTTGGAGGCGCTGTAGGCCTGCTGGCCCACTTGGCCGTCAAAAGCGGCAACCGATGCGGTGAAAACCATCACGCCACGGGCACCATCTTCAATCGGGTCCAGCTTGGCGCAGGCGGCGGCAAACAGACGCGCTGCGTTGTAGGTGCCGATCAGGTTGACCTGGATGACCTTGGCAAATTCGTCCAGCGGCGCGGCGTTGCCGTCCTTGCCAACCACGCGCTTGGCGGTGCCAATGCCGGCAATCTGCATCAGGATGCGGGCGGGGCCGTGGGCCGCTGCAGCAGTCTCGATGGCCTGGGCCATGCTGTCTGCGTCAGACACGTTGCAGTGCACTGCAACGCCGCCAATCTCGGCTGCCACGCGCTCGGCGTTGGCCATGTTCAGGTCGAGCACCGCGACCTTGGCGCCCAGGCGGGCCAGTTCGCGGGCCGTGGCCTCGCCCAGCCCTGAGCCGCCGCCGGTTACCAATGCTGCTTGTCCTTGGATGTTCATGTCAATGTCCTTGAGTTGATGTGCTGACGGAGCGGGGTCTTGGATTGCCACGCTGCGCTCGCAATGACGGAAATGTGAATTGCCACGCTGCGCTCGCCTTGACGGGAAAGGTGTCATCGCGAGGCACGAAGCGATCCATGAGCGGTTGCATCGGTGAGCGCCTTGCAGTCACAGATGTCGTTGGCATCAGGCGGCCTCGGGGTTTTCGATCAAGAGCGCAATGCCTTGTCCGCCGCCCACACAAGCACTGGAGATGCCATAGCGCAAACCGCTGCGTTGCAACTCACGCGCCAGCGTGATGGTCAGGCGCACGCCAGTGGCCGCCAGGGGGTGACCCAGCGCAATCGCGCCGCCGTTGACGTTGAGCTTGGACACATCCAGACCCAGCTCTTTGGCCACAGCCAGGGTTTGCGCGCCTTGTGCTTCGTTGATCTCAAAGCGGCCAATGTCCGACAGCTTCAAGCCTGTGCGCTCGAGCAGCAAGCGAATGGCGGGCGCAGGGCCAATGCCCATGATCTCGGGCGGCACGCCCACCGCAGCCGCTGCGACCACGCGG
Organism: Limnohabitans sp. Bal53; assembly: GCF_003063355.1. Lineage (GTDB taxonomy): Bacteria > Pseudomonadota > Gammaproteobacteria > Burkholderiales > Burkholderiaceae_C > Limnohabitans_A. Next base: position 38,649 of record NZ_NESH01000002.1, read on the forward strand.
GCCAAAGGTTTTTTGCCGTTGGCTTTCGCATAGGCGCCTGAGGTGACCACACAAGCGGCTGCTGCATCGACCAGGGCCGAACTGTTGCCACCGGTTTGCACGCCGCCTTCGTACACCGGCCTGAGCTTGCCCAACACATCGGCGGGCGAGAGGCGTGGGTGCGTGTCGGCACTGACCTCGGTCACTTTGCCTTGCAGCTTGATGCCGCGAGGGATGTAGCCTTCGAGCTCAAACTTTTCAGTCACCACGGGCACGATTTCGCCCGCGTGGAAACCGGCTTGTTGCGCGGCCACAGCCTTGGCGAACGAGTCGGAGGCAAACTGGTCCACCTCTTCGCGGGTGATGTTGTACTTCTTGGCCAAGTTCTCAGCGGTCTGGATCATGTTGATGCCTGCAGCCGGGTCTTTCAGGGCTTCCCACATGAAGTCTTTGAAGCCCACGGGCGCGCCCAGCTTGAAACCGGTGCGGTGGTCAAAGGCGGCGATCGGGTTGCGCGTCATGCTCTCGGTGCCCACCACCAGCGCGGCCTCGCACACACCCGCTTCAATCTGCTCGCCCGCTTGGCGAAACAGTTCGAAACCGGTGCCGCAAATGCGCTGCACCATGATGGCGGGAACCTCTTGCGGGACGCCTGCGTACAGGCCAATGTGGCGCGGCAGCACAAACTGGTCGAAGTCGCCTGGGGCCATGTTGCCGGTGATGACCGAGCCAATTTCGGTGGCGGCGATGCCAGCGCGCTTGAGTGCCTCGCGAGCGGCCTTGATACCCAGGTCGGTGGGCGAAATGTGGCCCAAAGCGCCGCAGTAATCGACCATGGGCGTGCGCACGCCCTCGTGCATCCACACATCGGCAAACGCGTTAAAAAATCCTTTGGAGCTCATGTTGGTTCTTTCGATTATTTGTTGTGGGAACGGTCTATGACCGCGATGGGGGGTGGTTCTGGCGTTCTCTCAGGCATTTGGATGCTCATCGCGGTCGGAGACCGCTCCCACAGGGGGATAGATGTGACCGCTTAGACTGGGGGTGTAGGAGCGGTCTCTGACTGCGATTCGCCGGGGCTGTGTCATTGGGGTTGAAGGATGTGGGGCAGTGTGCCCTCGTGCAGAGCCGCCACGATGCCCGCCCGGTGGGCCAGGACCGAGCGCTGGTTGATCGATCCCTTGTCGGTGATCTCGCCCTTGTCGATGGTGGGTGGCTCAGCCAGTAGGCACAGACGGGCAATGCGGTTGGCACTGCCCGTGGCGGTATGGGCCAGGGTGTTGACGACGTCTTGGAACTTGGCCAGCACCGGCGCTGAGCCCAGCACGTCGGCCAGGGGTGCATCGGCCGGCAGGCCGCTCAAAGCGCGCACTGCGGGGGTCGGGAAAATCATGGCGCCGACCTCTTTGAGGTTGATGCCGGTCAGCACGGCGTCCTGGATGTAAGGTGCACCAGCTGCGATGATCTTGGCGCGCAGCGGCCCCACGCTCACAAAGGTGCCGGTGGCCAGCTTGAAGTCCTCGGCAATGCGGCCGTCAAATTTCAGGCCCAGGTGCACATCGGTTTCGTCGATCCACTTGACCGCATCGCCCGTCTTGAAGAAACCTTCTTCGTCAAAGGCCTCGGTGGTTTCCTCAGGCGCGCGCCAATAGCCCGGTGTGATGTTCGGGCCCCGGTAGCGCACCTCGGTTTTGCCCTCGGTGTCCACCAGTTTGAGCTCGAGGCCGGGCGTGGGCACGCCCAGGTCACCGGCTTGCACAAAGGGGTTGGTCACGAAGATGCCAAACGGGCCGGACTCGGTCATGCCTAAGCCCGTGCCCATGACGATGCGCTCGCCCACCTCGCGTTCCTGGCTGGCGTACAGGCTGTCCCAGATGGGCTGGGCCAAAGCGGCCCCGGCATAAAAGAACATCTGCACCCGCGACAGCAGCGTTTTGCGCAGCTGGTCGTCGGTTTGCATGGCGTGGGCAATCGCTTCAAAACCGGTGGGCACGTTGAAGTAGACGGTGGGCGCGATCTCGCGCAGGTTGCGCAAGGTCTCGTGCATCAGGGCCGCAGTGGGCTTGCCGTCGTCGATGTAGAGCGTGCCGCCATGGAAAACGGTCATGCCAAAGTTGTGGTTGCCGCCGAAGGTGTGGTTCCACGGCAGCCAGTCCACCAGCACCAATTCTTGCTCGGCCAGCACGGGCATGGACTGCGCCATTTGTTGCTGGTTGGCGCACCACAGGCGGTTGGTGTTGATCACCGCCTTGGGCATTTTGGTGGAGCCGCTGGTGAACAAAAACTTGGCGATGGTGTCCGGGCCGGTGGCTGCCATGGCGGCATCCACTGCGGGTGTGGCTGCGGTGGCGCACAGGCTTTCAAAAGTCGTGACCGTGCGGCCGGGCACTTCGCCCTCGCACATCACGACTTCCATGTCGCCGCCCACGGTGGCGGCAATGGCTTTGGCGTAGCGGGCGTCCGAGGCGAAAACCAGGCCGGGCGTGACGGTGCGCAGCACATGTTTGAGCTTGTCGTAGTCCACGCTCACCAGCGAGTAAGGTGGCGAGGTGGGCACATAGGGAACGCCTGCGATCAGGCAACCCAAGGCCAGCAAGGCGTGTTCCAGGCTGTTTTCGCTCAGGATCACCACCGGGCGCTCAGCGCTCAGGCCCCGGTCGAGCACGCTTTGTGCAATGTTGCGCGCGGTGTGCCAAGTCTGTGCATAGGTGATGCGCCGCCAGTCACCCAGCGTGCCGTCGGCGTTTTTTTCGCGCCGGGCCATGAAGGTTTGGTCGGGCTTGTGGTGCGCCCAGTGCTGCAGGCGGTCTGTCAGGCGATCCGGAAAAGCCTGCAGGGCTTGATCGGCTTGCAGGTAGCGCGTGCCGGGCGTGCCGTCTCGCAGGCTGACACGGGTCACGCCAAATTTGAGCGGGCGGAATTGGGGGGCGTTCATGCGCGTCTCCGGGTCAGCTTTTTTGCACTTTGGCCGCCTTGCCTTCGAGGAAGGCGCGAACACGGGCTTTGGCTTCGGGCGCTGCTTGGGCGATCGAGGCCATCAGCGCTTCGGTGAACAGGCCGTGGTCAGCCGGTTGCTCGGCAATGCGCGGCATGGCGTGTGTGAGGGCAAAGTTGGTCAGCGGGGCGTTGGTGGCAATGCGTGTGGCCAGCTCGATGGCCTTGGTCAAAGCACCGCCAGTGGGCACCAAATATTGGGCAAAGCCCACACGCTCGCCTTCTTTCGCGTCGTACACACGGCCCGTGAGCATCATGTCGATCATGCGGGCTGTACCAATCAGTTTGGGCACGCGCACCGAGCCGCCGCCGCCCACGAAGATGCCGCGTGTGCCTTCGGGCAAGGCGTAAAAAGTGCTCTCGTCGGCCACGCGGATGTGGCTGGCGCTGGCCAATTCCAAACCGCCGCCGACCACTGCGCCGTGCAAAGCCGCCACCACCGGCACCCTGCCTTGCTCCACCGCGTTCAGGGCCACATGCCAGCCGCGTGAGTGGTGAATACCTTCGCCCGCATCACGCTCTTTCAGTTCAGACAAATCCAGGCCCGCACAGAAGTGGTCACCTTCGCCGTGGACGACCGCGGCGCGCGCTTCGGGGGGCAAATTCTGGAAGACATCGCGCAGGGCTTCGATCAGGGCGTCGTTGAGTGCATTGCGCTTGGCGGGGCGGCACAGGCGCACCACGGCCACAGCGCCTTGCATCTCCAGGGCCACGCCGTTGGCAGCTGCACGTTCCAGGATCGGGTGGGAAGGTTGGGTCATCGCAAGAGGTCCTAGTCTGATCTTGGCCGAGTGGCCAATAAAGTTATTACTGATAACCATATTGTGCGCAGACCCTGCGGCTTTGGTGCTTGGTGTTTACCCTAGTTGGCTGAGCCGATTTGCCGTGCCCCCCAAGGCGTGAAGGCCACGGCCGCAGCCGTCACCAGGCCATACAGCAGCATGGCTACGGCCACCAGCCCATAAAAATTGCCCGCCGTGCCCTGGTGTTGTGCCAACCACCAACCCGCACCCGCCACCAGGACCAGCCGCACCGTGCCGGCCAGCACCGGTCCAATGACCTGACCTGCACCTTGTGATGCGAAGTACAGCGTCAAGCCCAGGCCAAAAAAAGGAAAGGCCGGACCGGCTGTCACCAGGTATTGCCGCGCATAGGTCAGCACCGCCTCGTCTTGCGTGAACAGGCGCGCCCACAGATCCGGTGCCAGCGTGACCACGGCACCGATCACTGCCAGGTTGAGGGCCGATACGCCAGCGGCCACCCAGGCCACACGCCGCGCCCGCGCCACTTGGCCTGCACCCATGGCCATGCCCACCATGGGCACGGCGGCCACGCCAATGCCAAAAGCGATGGGGATCAACAAAAACTCCAGCCGCTGGCCAATGCCATACCCGGCCAGCGCTTCGGTGCCCAACTGGGCCAGCAGACCGGTAAAAATCAGGATCGCCAGCACCGATTGCAGGGGCGATAAGCAAGCCACAGCGCCAACGCGCAGGATGTCGACGAACAACGTGCGCTGCAGCGCAAAGCCCTGCAAGTGCAGTGTCAAGCGGCCCTGGCTGCGGACCAAGTACCACAGGAAATACAGCACCCCCACCGCTGTGGCCAGGTTGTGGCCAAGCGCCACCCCCACCATGCCCATGGCAGGCACGGGACCGACCCCCAGCGACAGCGCCCCGCTCAGCGCGATTTGCAAAACGGCCGTGGCCACCAGCGCCAACGAGGGCGCACGCATGTTGCCCGTGCCCCGCACGATGGAGGCCAGCGTGTTGAGCAGCCAGACCAGCACAGCCCCGGCAAACAGCACTTGGCCGTACTGCACGGCCTGCAGCTGAACTGCACCCCGCCCTCCGAGCAGCGCGTAAAAGTCAGGGCCCCACTGCAAAAACAGGGCGCTGTAAATCAGTCCTGCGCCCAAGCCAATGAGCAAGGCGTGTTGCACCAGGCTGTGCGCACGCACCAGATCCGAAGCGCCCAGGGCCCGACTGATGGCCGCCGACACCCCCCCGCCCATGGCCCCGGCCGACATCATCTGGGTGAGCATGGCAAACGGGAACACCAGTGCCATGGCCGCCAAAGGGGTGGTGCCCAGGCGGCCCACGTAGTAGGTCTCGGCCACGCCCACCAGCACCGTCATCACCATGGCCAGCACATTCGGTGCGGCCAGGCGCAACAAGGTCGGCAAGATCGGGGCCGCGAGCAGCCGTTGCAGGTCGGGTGTGCTCATCTGGGGCTCAATCCGGCTGGCTTGGCTTTCCTGGGGCCGGCGCTTGCAAGAGCTGGTCCATGGGCCACTGCAGCAGCTCGGCCAAGCGGCAGAGCACCCAGCGCGCCTCGCCAGGCGTGACCACGGCGGGCTCGGTCAACAGGCCGGCTTCGCATTGCGACAGCACCAGCTCTTCGGTGATGCCCAGGGTGAACTGCATGTTGGCGGCTTTTTCAGTCAACAAGTTGGCCAAGTCTTCGCACAGCTCGTAGCGTGCGGCCAAATCGCGCTGGCCCAGCGTGGGCTTGATCTTGCCGGGTGGCACGTACAGCGCCATGAAGGAGCCGGGGATGTCGATCTGAAATTCTTCGGTCATGGTGTGGGCAGGCGTTCTGGGGGTGAATTAAGGCACAGACTTGGCGGACTTGTTTTTTAAATGGGTGGCAACGCCGGTTTGGAGGGGCATCTGTCGCGTTGAACGGTGCCTGGGCTGGCGCTTTGTCCCACTTTGAAAGGGGTCTTCATATGAAACACCTTGTCTGCCTTGACCCTTGCCTTGGGGCAAGGCCCTGGTGGGCCGAAAACCCGTACACAGGTGCGCGCTGTACTGGACGATGCGCAACCGTACCGGCCCCTGATGAAAGGAGCAGCATGCCCCGAGACCTTGATCCGGATTTTTACCCCAAGAGATCAATCCCGCATCCAGCACGCTGCTTCATGGACGCCATCTGATGAGGGCAAGTCTGTTTGGCGGCGTGCGCAGGCTCAGACCTTTTTAACAAACCCACTTTTGAGTTGCATGGGACCGAAGCCATCGATTTTGCAGTCGATGTCGTGGTCGCCATCGATCAGGCGGATGTTCTTGACCTTGGTGCCCACTTTGACCACGGCCGAGGAGCCCTTGATCTTCAAGTCCTTGACCAAGGTGACGGTATCGCCGTCTTGCAGCACATTGCCGTTGGCGTCTTTCCAGACCTTGGCCGCTTCGGTGGGGGTGGTTTCGCCCGGGTTCCATTCATGACCGCAGCTGGGGCAGATCAGCAACTCACCATCGGGGTAAGCATATTCGTCGTGACATTGGGGGCAAGGAGGGAGGGTGCTCATGGGGTGTCTGCGGCTTCAAAGTTCGTCATTGTCGTCTTTTCAAAGCGGCGTTCAAACACGACAGGGCGGCGCGTTCTGGGCCTGACGCGCAAAGCTCAAACCACCAGCTGCCACACCAGCCCCAATGCTGTGCACAGGCCCAGCAGTTTGAACACGCTCAGCTGTTGGCGAATCAACAGCCAAGTGGCCAGCACGGTCAGCGCGATGGCGCCCAAGTCGGGCAGCATGTGCCAGCCGCCGGGCAGCCAGGTCTGCCGTGCAAACACGCCTGCCAAGTGCACGATCACACCGATCACAGCCGCCATGATGCCCTGCAGCGGTCCGGCCAGCGAGGGCATTTGGCGTGTCGACTCGACCAGTGGGCCGCCCGCCAAAATGAACACAAACGAGGGCAAGAAGGTGAACCACGTCACCACACAGGCCGCCACGATGCCGCCCAGCACAGGGTGCCCGAACAAGGCCTGGCTGTGCCCGCCCAAAAAACCTACAAAAGCCACCACCATGATCAGCGGCCCGGGCGTGCTCTCGCCCAGGGCCAGGCCGTCCATCATTTGAGCGGCGCTCAGCCAGCCGTAGTGCACCACGGCTGCTTGTGTCACAAAAGGCAGCACCGCGTAGGCGCCACCAAAGGTGAGCAAGGCCGCTTGCGTGAAAAACCCACCCATGTGGGTGAGCGTGTGGCCCAGCCCGAACACCAGCGCGATCAAGCCCATGCTCAATGCCCACAAGCCGACCCCGAGGGACAGCGCTCGCACCAGGCGCGCATGGCTGTAGTGCGTGTGCGAAGGGGTGGGCGTGTCGTCGTCCAGCCAGGCTGTAGTGTGTGGTGTGGTTTGAGCTGCACCCTGCTCGGGCACCGGGGCAGGGGTTGGGTGAGCCGACGTGGTCCCTGTGGTCTGGCGCGACATGTGATAACCCGTGGCCGCTGCCAATCCAATGATCAAGGCAAAGGGCAGGCCCCAAAGCATGCCCAGCAAGGAAAGCGCCGCCAATGCCCACAGCCAGCGGGCCTTCAAAGTGCGCAAGGCCAGGCGGTGCGCCGCTTGCAGCACCAGGGCAGTCACGGCGGGTTTCAGGCCCCACAGCAGTGCTTGGCCCCAAGGGTGTTGCCCCCAGGCGGTGTAGGTCCAGCTCAGCACCATCAGCAGCACCAATGAGGGCAGCACAAACAAGGCACCGGCTGCGATGCCGCCGCGTGGGCCGTACATCAGCCAGCCGGTGTAAGTGGCCAGTTGCTGCGCCTCGGGGCCGGGCAGCAGCATGCAGTAATGCAACGCGTGCAGGTAGCGTTTTTCCGAGATCCAGCGGCGGCGCACCACCAGCTCTTCGTGCATCAGCGCGATCTGTCCGGCTGGACCGCCAAAGCTCATGCAACCCAACCAGAACCAGAACTTCAGGGCTTCGCGCCAGGTGGGTTGGGCACCGCCGTTGTGCTCTTGCAAAGCGTGTGGGTTGCCGCTCATGGCGCACCCCAGCGTTCGCGAAAGGCCTGTGCAAAGCCGGGTGTGCCGCTCAGGCTCAAACTCAGCGCCATGGGGTGTGTCAAAAGCTGCGAGAGGTCGGCCGTGTCCAAGTGGATCTGGCCCTTTTTCGCATCGAACACCCAGGGTGCATCTTGAGCAGCTTGGCTGCCAGGGTGCAGGGTGGCTTGCAGGTCAAAGTCCCAGTTGGCACCGTCTTCCAAAGAACCGGGGCCATGGGCATCAAAGCCATGGGCCCAGGCCAACACCTGTGACACTTCGTGCAGTAAGGCGTGGTTGTGACGCGGCTGCGGTTGTGCCAGCGCGTCCCAGCACACCACGCCTTCAGTGTCTTCACTGCAGTCAAAGTCCAGCAATTGCAAATCCATCGGCCACGTCCTTTCCGGAATTGGCTTTCCGGCTGCCCGATTGTCGCTGCCGCAGACGCTGACTGGGCAGATGGCTCACACCGTGGCGATGGGCGTGGCGGGTGACCCAATGGCCCCGGGCAGGCGCAGTGGTGGCGCGGTCAGCAAAAAGCGGTGGCGGCCGTGCTCGCGCAGCCAGTTGGCCAAGGGGGTCAAGTGCCAGATCTCGCCCAGGTGCACGCCCAGCTTGAAAAGACAATGCTCATGCAAAGGTAAAGCCGCGCAGCTGCCGGGGCGGGGCGTGGCAGGCAAGCCTTCCACCGCGTAGTTGTCGGCGATCAGGGCCACCAAGCCCGAATCGGTGATCCACTGCAGCAGCCGCTCGTCGCGCCCCTCCAGCACTGCGCACGAATGCTCCACCGCGTGCGGGTCGGGGTGTTTGTTCATCTCCAGCAGCATCTGTGCAAAGCCTGTGTGCAGGCACACCATGTCGCCGGGCTCCACCACCACACCGTCCTTTTGCAGGATCTCCATCAGCAGGTCGTAACCGACCCGCACCCGCTCTCGGCCCACGTGGGCATGCAGGTCGATCATCACCGCGCGGCCTTGCACGCAGCGCTCAGACATCTTCTCAATGCCCAAGGCCTTGGCCGCTGACGTGGATTCGCGGGCGATCTCGGGAAAACCAAAAATGCCAGCCCCCGTTGCGCTGCTGGGGCCGATCACATCTGTGCCCGCGCGAAAGCCGTTGTAGTACACCGGCTCGGGCACGCCATCGCCGTTGGCGTCGAACATCGAGCCCACATGTGCCAGGCTGTCCCACTGGGTGCTGTACTGCAAGTGCATGATGACCAGGTCGTCGCATACCACGTCGGTACAGGCCGGTTCGTCGCACCAAAGCTGGTAGTTCATGTTGGCTTTGCCCTCACGCAAGGTGGGGCGCAGCACCGGCGGCTGCCGCCTGGGGTTGAGCACGTTGCCGCCCGGAAAATCCAGCGGCAGGCTCAGGTTGAAGGTCTGTCCTGTGCGCACCTCTTGAATGCCCTGCAACACTTTCTCTGGCGTCAAAAGGTTCATGCGTCCGAACTGGTCGTCGGCTCCGAAGTCGCCCCAGTTTGAGCCGGGAGGACGGTGTTTCCAACGGGGGGAAGTAGACATGCAGAACTCCTGTGATGACGGCCCAAGCGCACAACGCACACACGCCATCTTGTGCGCTGGGCGGTGGGCTGTGTGTCACCGATCTGACTTGGGACAGTTGGGTGCATGCCAGCCCAACAAATCCCGGGCGTTCACTTTTTCCCCTGACCCTGAAACTCGCGCCACAGCAAGTAAAGGCCGCTGGCCACCACCACCAAGGCGCCCAGCACCACAGCCAGGTCAGGCACCTGGTCAAAGACCAGCCAACCGAGCACGGTCATGTAAAGGATCTGTTGGTACAAAAACGGACCCAGCACCGCCGCTGAAGCATAGCGATGCGCCACGGCCACAAAGTAGTGGCCAATGCCGCCGCACAAGCCGGCCAGCGCCATCACGAACCACTCGAGCAGCGTGGCCGGTTGTTGCCATTGCCACAGCGCCACGGGCGTGAGCACCAAGGTGGCCACCACCGCCGAGGTCAGTTGTGTGGTGGCCGGGTTTTCGCTGCTGGCCAGGTAGCGGGTCATCATGTTGAAGAGCGCATACAAAATGGCATTGAGGGCCGAGAGCAAGATGGCCGGGTGAAAGCCTTGGCTGCCCGGGCGGATGATCCCCAGCACGCCCACAAAGCCCACCGCAATCGCCAGCCAACGCTTGGCGTCCAGCCGCTCGCCCAACCACCAGGCCGACAGCAAGGCAATCAAAATCGGCACGGAGAACTGCATGGCCCCGGTCTCGGCCAGTTGCAGATACTGCAAGGCCCAGAAGTTCAGGCCGGTCATGGCCGCCAGCATCAAGCCGCGCAGCATCTGCAAACGCGGGTGCCGCCAGCGCAGCAAATCGCCTTTGACTGAGGGCGCAAACACCGCGATGGAAAACAGCGAATGCGTGAGAAAGCGCATCCACACCACCTGCATCACGGGCAAGGTGAGCACCAGCCATTTGGCCGATGCATCGAGCACCGCAAACATCAAGGTGGTCACCGCCACCAGCGCAATGCCGATGCGGCGGTGCCGGGCGCTGTCGCTGAAAAGTTGGCTCATGGGCTGGGTGAGATGCCGCCGGGCTCAGCGCTTGGGCGGGGTCTCTAGCCCGCCCGTGTAAAAGCGGTTGAAGGTGGGCGAGATGATCAACTCGTTGATGCAAGTGCGAGCGGGCATCTGCGCCACAAACAGGATGGCCTGGCCCATGTCCTCGGCCTGCACCATCAATTCGCGCTGCTGGGCAGACGGCGGCACGGGCCGTTTGTCCAGAATGGGGGTGGCCACTTCGCCGGGCAAAAGGGACGTGGCGCGGATGCCGTTGGTGCACTCTTCCATGTTGATGGACTCGGTCAGGGCCAGCACAGCGCGTTTGGTGGCGTTGTAGGCCGGGCCGGTGAGCTTGGACGCGTACAGCCCCGCCCAAGACGACACGTTGATGATCAAGCCGCTTTGCTGCTGGCGCATGGCGGGTAAGACGGCGTGCACGCAATAAAACAGACCCGACAAATTGATGGCCACCACATCGTCCCAAGCTTCTGGCGTGACCACATCGAAATTGCGTTGCGTGGCATTGGTCCCCGCGCTGGTCACCAGGATGTCGATGCGCCCATGTTTGTCCAGGATTTGCTGGGCTGCTGCCTTGACGGCGTGCTTGTCCGCCACGTCGAGCAGCAGGGCCTCGGCACTGCCCACGGCCTGCAGCGCTGCCAAAGCGCTGTTGTTGGTGGCGGTGTTGCGGCCTGAGATCACCACATGCGCTCCGGCTTGGGCCAGCGCCATGGCCCCGGCCAGTCCGATGCCGCTGCCCCCGCCGGTGATCCATGCGATTTGGCCTTGGAGGGATGGGGTCACGGAGTGCTCCTGTTCAAGTGCTTGAGGGGAAACTGCCCGATGGGGCCAATGCTGCCCATGGGGCACGCAGTACCTGTATTTAAGCAGCCTTTGCGGGATGGGCTGCTGCTCAGGTGACAAGGCATGGGAGGATGCATCGGTGAGAACAGGCACCTCAGCCTGCGCCGTTGGGCCGTGATGAGGGGCTATGCGGTTTGCGTATGATCATCAATCCGAATGGATGGACAGAACATGAGTAATTTTGCAGCCCAATTGAAAACCGAGATTTCACGCATCGCTAAAAAAGAATCGCGCGCACAAGCGGCGGTTCTGAAAAAGGCCCAAACCACCCACCGCGCTGAGATTGCCGATCTTAAAAAGCGCATCGCCAGCCTCGAAGCCGTGGTGCGCCGCTTGGGCAAATCAGCGGTCCGTCCCGAAGCTCCCGCCAAGGAAGAGGTCGAGTCTCAGGGTCTGCGATTTCGGGCAGATGGCTTTGCGTCCCTGCGCAAAAAATTTGGCGTATCGGCGGCGCAGATGGCCTTGTTGTTGGGGGTGTCCAACCAATCGGTCTACCACTGGGAGACAGGCAAGTCCAAGCCCCGCGCGGCGCAACTCCAAGCCATAGCGGCTGTGCGCAAGTTGGGAAAAAAAGAGGTGGCGGCGCGGCTGGCACAGATGGCGACGCCAAACCAAGCGCCATGATGGCTTGAGGCCAACAAACGTTTGACCCATGAAAAAAGCCCGCAGAAGCGGGCTTTTTGGTTTGTATTTGGCTCCTCAACCTGGGCTCGAACCAGGGACCTACGGATTAACAGTCCGGCGCTCTACCGACTGAGCTATTGAGGAACAGCTTTGAATTATAGGGCGATTTTTAGTCTGTTTTGAGAGGGGGCGCAGATTTTTTGAAAATCATGCAGCCCAGGTTTCAGAAGCTGGCCTTGACCGCCACACGCAATGTGCGCGGTGAGCCTGCATACAGGTAGTAGTGGCCGTATTGCTTGGGGGACTCGCGCCAATAACGGCGGTCTGCCAGGTTGTCGATGGCCAGCGTCCATTGCGTGCGCGTGCCTTGGATGCGCGTGTCGTAATGTGTGTCCAAGTCGAGCGTGGTCCAATCGGGCAGCTCGATAGAACCATCCTCGGTCACATGGCGCGTGCCTTCGTGGTTCAGCCGCAAGCTGCTGCGCAGACCGGGTATGTCTGCGAAGCGGTATTGCGCCACGGCCCGTAAGCTCATGCGGGGCACGTTCAAGGCGCGCTGGCCATTCACGCTGGGGTCAATTTCAGCGTCTTGACGCTTGGCGTCTGTCCAAGTGGTGGCAATGTCCCATTGCCATTGGGCTTGGGTCAGGGCTGCCGACAACTCCAGTCCGCGGTGGCGGGCTTGACCGTCGATTTTTCGGGTGCAGGTGTTGTCCTCGTCGCAGGCGCCCTCGTCTCCCGCCACGGGGCGGGTGATGTCGAACCAGCTCGCTTGCCAGCGCGTGCGAGCCCATTGGCCTTTGACACCGATCTCGAACTGCTCGCTGCGCAGCGCGGGCAACGCTTGGCCGGCGTTGGTGTAGCGGCTGCGGTTGGGCGCAACATCGGTTTCAATGCCTTCACCGTAGCTGCCGTAGACAAGGTAAGCGGGTGTGATCTGATGGGTCAGGGCCAACCAAGGTGTATTGAAGCTGCGTTTGTCTTGCACCGCGCGGCTGCCGTCGGTGCGCTCGCTGGAGCGGTTCAGGCGCGTGTGACGCAGGCCCAGCCACAGGGCGGTTTGTGTGCTCAACTCAATGCGGTCACGCAGAGCGACTTCGGTGGTGTATTCGCTGCGTTGGGTGTTCAGGTCGCCCGGTGTGGGCTGGGCTTCGGGGCTGTCGGAGCTGCCATCGATGTTGCCGGTGCCCGCCCAGTTGTAGGCTTGCATGGGGGAAGGACGGTCCAACAATCGGCTGCGCATCAGGCTCAGGCCCAGATGGTGTTGCAGTCCCGCCAGTTGCATGGAGCCATTCAGTTCGGTTTGCAGCGCATCGCTGCTGCGGCGTTCGTTGTCGCTGCGGTAGTCGTACAGGTCAAAGCCGCCATTGCTGCAGTACTTGTCGCCAACCCAGTCTCCGCTGGTTGTGGTGCAGCCAAAGGCGTAGCTCAATCGGTCGTCGGTATCCAAACGTTGAGCGCCGTATTGCGTGGTCCAAAGCCAGCCGCCGTCGAGGTTTTGCTTGAAACGCAAGCTGCCCGTAGTGCCCGCAAAAACGCCGGGCACCGACCAATGCTGTCGCGTGATGTTGCGCTTGCCGTTGACCGTGGCGGGCAGGCTGGGCATACCGTTGAGCGGGTCGGTCGCGTTGGCCAACAAGCTGTAGGCGTTCACCCCCATTTGCTGGCGTTCGCTTCGCTCGATTTCCCACTCCAAGCGGCTGTCGGGCGTGAGGCGCCAGTCCATTGCCAAGGCAAACAGTCGGCGGTGGCCTTCGGTGTTTCGGATGTACGGGTCCAGGTTTTCATAGGCGGCGTTGAAGCGGTAGCCCAGCGCCTGGTCTTGGCCAAAACGCCCACCCAGGTCCAGCGCGATGCTGCTGCTGTGGCCTGGGCCAAAACTGGCACTGACATCGCGCACGGTGGTGTTTTGGGCCGAGGGCGGACGTTTGACTACGTAATTGACCAAGCCGCCCGGGGCGCTGGTGCCCGCCTGAATGCCGCTGGTGCCCTTGAACAACTCGATGCGTTCCTTGTTGTCCATGCCGATCATGGTCTCGGCCGAGATTGGCAAGCCTTCGCGGCGGTAGTTGTAACGGTTGTCCAGCGTGTAGCCGCGCACGCTCAGCATGTCCCAATAGGCGGGCGAGTTGTAGCTGTCGGCCACGCTCGCATCCAGTCGCAGGGCGTCCGATACGCGTTGCGCACCGATGTCTTGCAGGGTTTGCCGGTCGATGGTGACGGCGCTGAATGGCGCTTGGCGCAGCGGCACATCACCAAAGCCGCTGACCTGCGAGGGGGTGGTGGCGGTGATGGTGATATCCGTGAGGCTTTGCGCTGCAAGCCCGGTGGCGCTCAAGAGTGCGATGGCGCTGGCCACGTGGGTGGCGCGAAAAGCCAAGCGGTTGGCTGACCGGCGCGAGCGAGACGAAAAGATGGGCGAAAAAAATGCCACGACGTTATTCCTTCAACGTTATGGCAGGTCGGCTGACTGAGAACGTCATGCGGCCGAAACCGGACGCCGTTCTTTTGACAAGCTTCCCTGCGCGAGGATTACCTCAATCAGGTTCAAAGGGACTTTCTCAGTCGGTGGCTTTGCAGTCACCAACACCCCTAGCGAATGCGCCGCATGATAGCGGCGCGAGTTGGATTTTAGGCGATGCCCAACCGCTGGTGCAGCAGCGTGGAGGTTGTCGTGTACTGCAGCAGGGTCTTTTCTTCGGGGCGCAGCAGGGCCACGGCACCGAAGGCAGCCAGCGTGGCTTCGTGGAAGCCGCAGAGGATCAGTTTCTTTTTGCCGGGGTAGGTGTTGATGTCGCCCACCGCAAAAATGCCCAACTCAGAGGTGCCGAAGTTCTCGGTGTTGACCACCAGTTGTTTGCGCTCCATGGCCAGGCCCCATTGCGCCACAGGCCCCAGTTTGGGTGACAGGCCCAGACAGGTTTGCAGCACATCCAGGCTCAGCCACTCGGTTTCGCCTTGTGGGTTGAGCAGCTCCAGCGCTTGCAGTCGGCCTTGCTCTGCCTTCAGGCCGGTGGGCTGGCCGGGCACAAAGCGCATGCGGCCGTCGCTGCAGGCTTGGCGCATTTGCGTGGTCAAGGCGGGATCAGCGCTGAACTGATCGCGGCGGTGCAGCAGCGTGACACTGGCCGCCGCTTGGGGGCCTTGGCACGCATCCAGGCAGGTCTGCAAAGCGTTGTCGCCGTCGCCGGCCACCACCAGGTGTTGGCCTGCCCAGCGCGCGGGCGCAGGGTGTTCGGCAAAGACTTGTTTGTCCTCAAAAGCTGCCAGGCCGTCGAGCACCATGCGGCGCGGCACAAAAGCACCCACGCCCGCAGCGATGAACAAGGTGGTGGTGCGAAACGTCTGGCCCGTGCTGGTGGTCACTTGCATGCGCTGATCGGGCAAGCGCTCAATCCGGTCGACTTGCTGGCCCAAGTGAAGGCAGGGTTGGAAGGGGGCGATTTGTTGCTCAAGGCGCTCGATCAGATCGAGCCCGGTGCAAAACGGGATGCCCGGGATGTCGTAGATAGGTTTTTGGCCATAAAGCTCGGCGCATTGGCCGCCCACATGGGGCAGGGCGTCGATCAGGTGGCATTTGATGCCTTGCAGCCCCAGCTGGAAGACCTGAAACAGGCCCACGGGTCCTGCGCCAATGACCAGCGCGTCGGTGTCGATGGGGGTGGTCATGGGGACGGCTTGCAAGAAAAAAGGGCCGAAAATTTGGGCCGAGTGGTTCGGCCCTTCCAAGGCTTCAGCGGATCAGCTCAGACAACTTGCCTGTCTTGTCTTTCCAGTCGTCGGCGTTGGGCATGGGGGTTTTGCGCTTGGTGATGCTTTTCCAGCCAGGCAACAGGGCCAGCTCGGCGTTCAGCTTCGTCATGTGCTGTTGGTCGGCGGGCAGGTCTTCCTCGGCAAAGATGGCGTTCACGGGGCACTCAGGGATGCACACGGCGCAGTCGATGCACTCATCGGGGTCGATGGTCAGGAAGTTGGGGCCTTCGCGAAAGCAATCCACGGGGCAAACGTCCACACAGTCGGTGTATTTGCACTGGATACAGGATTCGGAAACAACGTGGGTCATGATGGACTTGGAGTGAAGGAGTTTTGCGCAGCCAAACCGCGCAGATTGGGCATTTTAAGGGGGATTCAGGGGCGCCCGGGTCCCCGGCTGCTGTGTCTATGAGGTCAGCAGGGCTTTGGGCTGCAGATCTGAGGTGGCGTTTCAGTTGACCAGCACGGCCCCCGAGGTCTTGTGGCTGGCCGTGTCCACCAGCACCAGGGCGCCCAAGATGCGCGACTGGGCAAAGGGCAGGGTGGCCAAAGGCTCCTGCAGGGCAAGCGTCACGTGGCCGATGGCGTTGGGGGGCAGTTCGGTGGCTTCTTCTTCGGCCAGGGTGTTCACGTTCAGGCGGTGCTCCACCCGCTGCACTTTCACTTTGACCCAGCGGTGACCGTGCAGCGCCCAGTACAAGCGGCCCGCGACCAGCGGCTCGTCGTCCATCCAGGCGATGGTGGTGCTCAGCTGGCGCTGGCCTTCGGGCGCACCAACGTCTGCCAACAGCCAATCCCCTCGCGACACATCAACCTCGCGGTCGAGCACGATGCCGGCGCTGTGGCCCGCGGCCTTGTCCTGTAGCTGACGGGTGGCGCTCAACACCTGTGACACCACGGCGGTCTGCCCGCTGGGGAAGACGCGGACGGTCTGGCCTGGCGCGATGCTGCCGGTGGCCACGCGGCCCCAGAACACGCGGCGGCCCTGGGTGGTGACGCCGGAGTCATGAAACTTTTCGACCCACTGCACAGGGAAGCTGAAGGCCACATCGGCTTCGGCAGGTGTCACAGGCAGGTCTTCGAGGATGCTGAGCAGGCTGGGGCCGCTGTAGCCGCACCAGTCGGCTTGGTCATTGTTCTCTGTGGTGACCACGTTCCAGCCCTTGAGCGCCGAGACGGGCACCATGGCGGTGACGGTGAGGCCCGCTTCTTTGGCAAACTTTTGCAGAGCGTTTGCAATGTTGTTGTAGGCCACAGTGGCATCGGCCACAGCATCGAGTTTGTTGATGGCGAACACGACCGAGGGCACACGCAGCAGGTTGACCAACAGCGAGTGGCGGCGGGTTTGCGGCAGCAGTTGCAGCGTGGGGTTGGCCCAGTCGAGCTTGATGGCGTCGACCAGCACCACGGCGGCGTCGGCGCTTGATGCGGCCGTGACCATGTTGCGGGTGTACTGCTCGTGGCCGGGGGCGTCGCCAATGATGAATTTGCGTGTTTCGGTGTTGAAGTACCGGTAAGCCACGTCGATGGTGATGCCCTGCTCGCGCTCGGCGCTCAAGCCGTCGGTCAGCAGCGCCAGATCGGTTTCACCCGAGCGTTGCACGCCCGCCAGGTGGTCTTGCAACACGGCTTTGGTATCGACCAGCAGGCGGCCAATCAGCGTGCTCTTGCCGTCGTCGACCGAGCCGCAGGTGATGAATTTGAGGGCAGTTTGCGTGTTGTCAGCAGTGGACTTGGAGAGGAGGTTTTGTTCGTTGTGCATGGTGTGGGTCTTGGTCGTGAAGGTTTGTCGATGTGCTACATAAGTCGATCCCGAATGAGGTTCGTCATCGCGAGGCACGAAGCGATCCATCAGGAGGTTCGTCATCGTTAGCTACGAAGCACTCCCGTAGGAGTTTCGTCATCGGGAGGTGCGAAGCGATCCATCAGGAAGTTCGTCATCGCGAGGTGCGGAGCGATTCAGCAGCAAGCTCGTCATCGCGAGGAACGAAGCGATCCATGGATGGCCGCGCTGCGCTCGCCATGACACACTCCTGCTGCGCTCGCCATGCCACACAGGTGGTTTGCTCGCCATGACACACAGGCTCGTCGGTTGCGAAGACGGACAGGTGCGGATCAAAAATAGCCATCTTTTTTCCGCTTCTCCATCGAAGCCTCGGACGTCTTGTCGTCCATTCGGGTGGCACCGCGCTCACTCACATCGGCGGCCAGAGTTTCGATCACGATTTGCTCGGGCGTGGCGGCTGTGCTTTCCACCGGGCAAGTGCAGGTGATATCGCCCACGGTGCGAAACCGCACCTCGCGCACCACCACCTCTTCGCCGTCTTTGGGCGGTGTCAGTTCTGTCACCGGCACCAAGAGGCCTCGGCGGTCGACCACCTCGCGTGGGTGGGTGTAATAGATCGAAGGTAAAGCAATGCGTTCGCGCGCGATGTACTGCCACACGTCCAGCTCGGTCCAATTGCTGATGGGGAACACGCGAAAGTGCTCGCCCGGCTGCAGCTTGTGGTTGAACAGCGTCCACAACTCTGGGCGCTGAGCCTTGGGCTGCCACTGGCCAAAGCTGTCGCGGTGCGAAAAGATGCGCTCTTTGGCGCGGGCTTTTTCTTCGTCACGGCGTGCACCGCCAATCAGCGCGTCAAAGCGGAACTCTTCAATCGCTTCGAGCAGCGTGACCGACTGGTGCACGTTGCGGCTTTCGCCTGGGTGGGCCAGACGCACGGTGCCGCGCTTCATCGAGTCTTCCACGTTGCGCACGATCAGCTCGGCCCCCAGCTCTTGGGCGCGGGCATCTCGGAAGTCGGTCACTTCATTGAAGTTGTGGCCGGTGTCGATCATCAGCAGCGGATAGGGAATGCGCCCTGCGCCGAAGGCTTTTTCGGCGCACTTGAGCATCACCAGCGAGTCCTTGCCGCCCGAAAACAGCAGGGTGGGGCGCTCGAAAGCCGCGGCAACTTCGCGCAGGATGAAGATGGTTTCTTCTTCCAGTGCGTCCAAGTGCGCATTGCTCAGGGTTTGCAGTTCGGTGGATGTGGTGGCGGTCATGTGCGTTTGTTTTTTGTGGGAGCGGTCTCTGACCGCGAAAATTTTGACGAACGGATCGCGGTCAGAGACCGCTCCTACAGCGGTTTCAGGGTTTGACGTGCAGTCCGCATTCCTTGGCTGCTTCTTCTTCCCACCACCAGCGCCCGACGCGGAACTCTTCGCCCAGGCTGATGGCGCGGGTGCAAGGCGCGCAGCCGATGCTGGGGAAAAACTGGTCGTGCAGCGGGTTGTAGTCCACCTTGTGGGTGGCGATGTAGTGCCACACATCGCCCCAGGTCCAGCGGGCAAGGGGGTTGAGCTTGCAAAGACCTGCGCTGGGGCTGGCTGGCGTGATCTGGGACGCAGTCTGCACTTCACTGTCGTCGATGAGGGGCACTTCGGCGCGGGCGCTGGATTGTTCTTGGCGCAAGCCGGTGATCCAGGCGCGTTGACCTTTCAATGCGCGGGCCAACGGTTCCATCTTGCGCACGCCGCAGCAGGCCTTGCGCAGCGCGATGCTTTGGTACATCGCTGCCTGGCCGTTTTGGCGCACGAACTGCATGACCGATTCGTGAGCAGGACGGTGCACCACGATGGGCGCACGCGAATGCGCTTGCGTGCGTTCCAGCAGCGCCAGCGTTTCAGTGTGGAGTGCGCCGGTTTCTAGCACAAACACGGGAATGTCCAACTGCAGGCTGTTGATGAGGTGTGTGATGACGACGTCTTCGGCACCCAGGCTGGAGGCTTGGGTGACGGGGGTGAACTCGGCCGCAGCACGGCGCAGCAGAGCCTGGGTTTCTGCCAGTTTGGCGGCAAAGTCCGGGCTGGCTTTGGCGTGCAAATCCGTGGCTTTGGCCTGGGCGTTGCGAGGGGAAAAATGGCTGGAGGTCATGACGTTGGTTTTTTGTAGGAGCCGACCCCGTGGGCGAAGCTTCAGGCAGCTTTCGCAAACGGGGGTTGGGTGTTGACTGCAGAGCCTTGGTAAAAGCCCGCAAAGCGGTTGAACTGTCGTTGCGCCGCCGAGGCGTCCACACCTTCGCGCAGCACGGCCGCATCAAAACCGGTGCGCTGCATTTGCACCAATTGGTCGATCAGCACATCCCCCGTGGCGCGCAATTCGCCCGCAAAGCCCAATCGGCGGCGCAGCAAAAAGGCCTGGCTGTAGGCGCGGCCGTCGGTGAATTTGGGGAACTGCAAATCGATGCGCGTGATGCCGTTCAGATCGAGGGTGCGGGGATCGGCGTCATTGGCCAATGTGATGACCGTGGGCGATTCGACGGTCTGGTGTTCTTGAGAGGAAATGATTTTCATGGTGGTCTTTCTTTTGTAGGAGCCCACCCCGTGGGCGATTTTTTGTATGCGGCTTTGCAAGCCATCGCCCACGGGGTAGGCTCCTACAAAGAGGGGTTCATGCGGTGGTTTCCTCGGCGGGGTGACGGGCGGCATTGGCTGCAGCCTTGAAGGGGTCTTGACCCACGCGGCGCAAGGTTTCAATGAAGTACTCGTGGCGGCCTTGGGCCGGCAGACGCAGCGCTTTGTAGGTGTCCAAAACGGCTTCGATCACGTCAGGCACCTCAAACGACGAGAACGAGGGGCCGACCACTTTGCCGGGGGTTGTGGGGCCTGACAGCGCTTTGCCGTCCGAGCCACCCAGCGTGACTTGGTACCACTCTTTGCCGTCTTTATCCACACCCAAAATGCCGATGTGGCCCGAGTGGTGATGACCACAGGAGTTGATGCAACCGCTGATGTGAAAGTCGATGTGGCCCAGGTCGTTCAGCTCGTCCAGGTCTTGGTAGCGCTCGGTGATGGCGGCGGCCAAAGGCAGCGAACGGGCATTGGCCAGGGCGCAGTAGTCGCCGCCGGGGCAGGCGATCATGTCGGTCAAGAGGCCAATGTTGGGCTGGGCCAAGCCCAGCGCTTTGGCTTGGAGCCACAGCGCGTGCAACTGGTCCAGGCGCACCCAAGGCAGCACCAGGTTCTGGTTGTGCGTGACGCGCGCTTCACCCGAGGAGAATTTGGCCACCAAGGCGGCCGCAGCATCGAGCTGGTCGGCGGTGGCGTCACCAGGGGCTTGGCCCGGGCGCTTGAAGGACAGGGTCACCGCACGCAAAGCGGGGTTTTGGTGGGGCTTGACGTTTTGCGCGATCCAGCGGGCAAAGGCGGGCGTCTTGGCCGCTTCGATGCCGACATCGGCTTCGGCCTTGGCAGCCCACTCGGTGTTGGTTTCGGGCAGGTTCAGGGTCGGGGCTTCAAAGCAGGCGGCCACGCGGTCGAACTCGGCTTGCGGGATGGTGTGCAGGCCACCGTCCTTGACCAAAATGTCTTGGTACTCGGCTTCGACTTCGTCAAAGTAACGCTGGCCTTCGGCTTTCACCAAAATTTTGATGCGCGCTTTGTAGATGTTGTCGCGGCGGCCCCAGCGGTTGTAGACGCGGATCACGGCTTCGAGGTAATTCATGATCTGGTGCCAGGGCAGGAACTCGCGGATCGCGGTGCCCACTGTGGGCGTGCGGCCCATGCCGCCGCCCACCAAGACCTTGAAGCCGACTTCTCCCGCCGCATTCTTCACCATCTGCAGGCCCACGTCGTGCCAACCAATGGCGGCGCGGTCTTCTGCAGCGCCCGTGATGGCGATCTTGAATTTGCGGGGCAAAAAGGCGAACTCGGGGTGCAGCGTGCTCCACTGGCGGATCAGCTCTGCGTAGGGCCGTGGGTCGACCACTTCGTCCACCGCCACCCCGGCCAGCTCATCGGTGGTGGTGTTGCGGATGCAGTTGCCGCTGGTCTGGATGCCGTGCAGGTTGACGCTGGCCAAGAGGTCCATCACGTCGGCCGACTGAGACAGGGGAATCCAGTTGAACTGCACGTTCTGGCGGGTGGTGAAGTGGCCGCAGTTCGTGGTCAGCTTGGGTGACATTGGGGATGAAGGGCCAGCGATCTTGTCTTGCGTGGCTTGGGCGTGGGCCAGCAGCGCGGAGTCGGGTGTGTCGTAGTCGCGGGCAATTTGGGCCAGGACTTTGAGTTGGGGCGCCGAGATTTCGCCATAAGGCACGGCCACCCGCAGCATGGGCGCGTAGCGCTGCACGTACCAGCCGTTTTGCAGGCGCAGGGGTTTGAACTCGTCGGCGCTCAGCTGGCCGGACTGAAAGCGCTCGAGCTGGTCGCGGTGCTGCGCGGCGCGGGCGCGCACGAACTGTTTGTCAAATTCGGTGTATGGGTACATGGGGGGTCTTCAGATCAAAACCAGTTTGGTGCCAGCCCAGGCCAGCAAGAGGGAAAGGATGGCGCGCACCAAGCGCTCCGGGGTTCGGTGCATGAGGCGCGCTCCCAGCCAGATGCCGGGCAGTGATCCCGCCAGCAGTTTGGCCAGCAAGGGCCAGTCCACCGATCCCATGGACGCATGGCCCAGGCCAGCGACCAAGGTCAGTGGTACGGCGTAAGCGATGTCAGCGGCCACGATGCGCGGCAGGGGCAGCAAGGGGTAGAGCAGCAGCAGGACGCTCACGCCGATGGCCCCAGCACCCACCGAGGTGAGGGTGACCAAGACACCAATCAGCGCCCCCAAAAGCACGGGCAAGCTCCAGTGGCGGGCTTGGGTTGTGTGCCCAGGGTCGGCTGCAGAGTGGGCGGCGGGCAGTTGCTGGCCACGCAGTGTTTTGTAGAACATGGCAGCGGCCGTCAAGAGCAGGGCCACGCCCAGGCTGTGGGTCATCAGGGACTGGACCTGCGGGTTGGCCGGGCCGATCCAGTGCAAAGCCGCCAACGTCAGCAGCGAAGCCGGGATGCTGCCCACACTGAGTGAGCCCACCACACGCCAGGGCACGATGCGCTGGCGGGCAAAACTGAGGGTGCCGCCCATCTTGGTCACGGCCGCAAACAGCAAGTCGGTGCCCACGGCCATGTAGGGCTTGACGCCAAAGAAAAAGATCAGGATCGGCGTCATCAAGGAGCCGCCTCCCACCCCCGTCAAGCCCACCACGATGCCGACGAAAAAACCTGCCAAGACATAAGCCAAATCAACCATGGCGGCGACTGTAAGGGGGCTTTATGCCAAAACAAACGATTTTTAAGTTGGGTATATATGCGTTTGGCTTATAAGAGCGGGCTGACCTCCGCTGCTGTCACCAGCGCTGTCAAGGCGCCATGCAGGCAAGCCATGGCTAAAAAGCCAAATGCTGGGTGAATTGACGTCCGTTCATGGTCAGCCCAGGATTGGTGGGTGCCGGGCCGGGGCATGTTGGTTGCACGTGTAACAAGGCTGTTGAGTGTCCCGCGAGCGACAGTTTTCGGGGGGCTGTTACAGTCGCTGCCTTGATCCATTGACGCCCTAGGACCCAACGATGAAACGCTTGATTGCCACCGGCTTGCTGAGCGCAGCCGCCACCACTGTTTTGGCCCAGACCCCGATCAAGATCGGAGAGATCAACAGTTATTCGGCCATCCCACAGTTCACCATGCCCTACAAAAAAGGCTGGCAACTGGCCGTCGAAGAAATCAACGCGCAAGGCGGCCTGCTGGGACGCCAGGTCGTGGTCATTGACCGCGACGATGCGGGCAAGCCCGACGAGGCCTTGCGCCATGCGATCGAACTCAGCTCCAAAGAAAAAGTGGACATCCTGGCCGGGGGCTTTTTGTCCAATGTGGGTCTGGCGCTGGCCGACCATGCGGCCAAGAACAAGCGCTTGTTCATCGCCAGCGAACCCCTGACCGACGCCATCGTCTGGGAAAAAGGCAACCGCTACACCTTCCGCCTGCGAGCCAGCACCTATATGCAAGCGGCCATGCTGGTCGAAGAAGCGGCCAAGATGCCTGCCAAGCGCTGGGCCACAATCGCGCCCAACTACGAATACGGCCAAAGCGCGGTGGCCAACTTCAAAGCCTTGCTGCAGGCCAAGCGCCCGGACATCGAGTTCGTGAGCGAGCAGTGGCCCGCACAGGGCAAGATCGATGCAGGCAGCACCCTGACAGCCACCATGGCGGCCAAGCCCGATGCGATTTTCAACGTGACCTTTGGTGCTGATTTGGCCCGCTTGGTGCGTGAGGGCAACCAACGAAATGTGTTCCCCAAAACGCCGGTGGTGTCCATGTTGTCGGGCGAGCCCGAGTATTTGGAAGTGCTCAAAGACGAAACGCCTAAGGGCTGGATCGTGACCGGCTACCCCTGGGACCAGATCGACACGCCCGAGCACGCCAGCTTTACCACCAACTACTACAAGAAGTTCAACGAAAACCCCAAGCTGGGCTCGGTGGTGGGCTACGCCACCATGCAGTCGATCTTTGCGGGCATCAAAAAAGCTGGTAGCTTGGACAACGAAAAACTGGTGGTCGCCATGCGGGGCCTGAAGTTCAGCACGCCGTTTGGCCCGGCAGAGTACCGCGCGATTGACCAGCAGTCCACCATGGGGGCCTATGTGGGCAAACTCGAGCAGCGCGCAGGCAAGGGCACCATGGTGCAGTGGCGCTATGCCGACGGCAAAAATTATTTGCCCACCGACGCCTATGTCAAGGCGCGACGCCCCGCCGATGCGATGAAATAAGGCGAGTTGGCGCCTGCGACTGAAATCGATTCATCCCTGGGGCCATGGTCTGACGGCCCAGGGTGATCCTTCAAGGGCGCGCAGGTGCAGTCCTCACGCTGTCCTGCAGCACGTCGGAGACCCTGCGCACCTGGATCTGTGGCGGAAGGTTTTGCCGGATTTTGTAGTTCTGTGCCCGCTCTAGTGACCGGAAGGGGCCGGTGATCACCAAAAACCAGCCACCCGACGCGGTGCTCTTTTGCATGAGCACGCGGGCATTGGTCAATTCGTCCCGCGATCGGATCAGGCTTTGGGCCTGTGCTGCGGTTTGAAAGGTGCCATGCTCCAGAACAAAGAACTCGGGTGATTGCTGGGCCAGCCAGCGTACGCCCCGCAGGGCCACGTCCGGCAATTCAACGTTGTTGTCTGCAGGCGCAGGCGCAGACGCAGCAGGCTGGGCGGCGGATGCCACGCGTTCTGCGGCTTGGCTCTGCGCTGTGCTGTCGGCTGATGGGTCGATCGACTGTGGCTCGGATGCCGATGGCAGTGGCGGTGCCTCAAGCGCAGATGCCGCCGCCTCAGCCGTTGCAGGCGCTGCTTCGGTGGCCGCTGCTGAAGCAGGTGCAGGCCGCTCAGCTGGCAAGGACGGCACCGATTTGGGGGCTTCAAAGTGAAGCCATGTGCCCCACGCGGTCAAGACCAACAGGGTCGCCATGCCCAGCCAGGCCAAGCGCTGGGTTGGTTGGCGATGAGCGGTGCTTGCGGACCCCTGGGGAATGGCCGTTGAGGAAGCCAGGACGGTGACTTCAGCAAGGCCAGCAGAGTCAGACGGTTTGGCCATGACAACGGGTTCGGCATTTTCTTCAGGCGCAACCGCTGCCGACTTTTCCCAAGGTGCGGGCACAGCCCTCCACAGGGGATGGGGCTGGGCGGGGTTCATGCAGGTGAGTGCCGCACTTTTTTGTCCGTCCGGCGGCTCTTGGCAAAGCAGCACCCAGCGCCAACCCAAACCGGGCAGGTGAAGGGTGAGGTCTTGCAACATCTGCACATCGGAGGCGGGCAAATGTTGGGCGTTGGTGATGAGGGCAATTTGCCTGGGCACGGACGCAGGCGGTGGCATTTGCATCGCCTGGGTCAGCCCCAGTTCGGCAATGCCCTGGTTGATGTGGCCGAGCAAAGCCAGGCGTTGATCACCCGTGAAGTGTTCCAACGTGACAGCAGGGGCCACACCTCGCCAAAAGTCTTGCAAGGTCTGGGCGGCACGCGCCAAGGCCACGCCGTCCTGGCTCCAAATGATCAGGTTTTGATCATCGTTTAAAACGACCTGGCCCAGTTCTTCCAATGCAGCCTCTGGCTTTGGCGGCCGAGAGGGGGCGGGCGTGTTGGGGAGAGACGGGCCAGTGAGCATTGAAAACTGAATGATGCGTTAAGGATTCCCGATTAAACACCAAGCAAGCGGGTCCCCGTGTCGTCCAAACTACGAATTTGTCGCTCAACAAGGCGGCTCACCCGATGCCTCGGCTGCGGCTCAGGCTTGCATCAGGACAAGGTCAGCGGGCACGCCCCAATGCCCGGATTGGCTGGCATGCCAGAACTCGGCAAAAGGGCTGGGCAGTGTCGGTGGCGCCGACTCCGGACGCAAAAGTTGCCCGGGCGCCAGTGTGTCGATGCTCGAAGCCAAGGTTCGGGCTTGTCCTTGGGCATTGCGCACCATGAGGTGCTGCGCCGTGATGTCGCCCGGTTTTTTCAGACCCGCTGCGCCCACCAAATCGGCCAAGGCATGCAAGGTGTTGGCGTGGTAGTAGTACACCCGTTCGGCCTTGTCGGTCACCACCACGGCGCGTTGGCGCACCGGGTCTTGTGTGGCCACCCCCGTGGGGCAGTGGTCTGTGTGGCAGCTGCGTGACTGGATGCAGCCCAGCGCAAACATGAAGCCCCTTGCCGAATTGCACCAATCGGCCCCCAGCGCCAGACAACGCGCGATGTCAAAGGCTGAAATCACTTTGCCCGATGCCCCAATCCTGATCCGATCGCGCAATCCAGCGCCCACCAAACTGTTGTGCACCAGCCGCAGCCCATCGCGTAGCGGCATGCCCACATGGTCGGCAAACTCGATGGGTGCAGCGCCCGTTCCGCCTTCGGCGCCATCGACCACAATGAAGTCCGGGGTTTGGCCGGTTTCCACCATGGCTTTGACCACCGAAAACCATTCGGCCGGATGGCCCACGCACAGTTTGATGCCGACCGGCTTGCCGCCTGAGAGCTCGTGCAGTTGCGCGACGAAGGCCAACAGCTCCAAGGGGGTGCTGAAAGCCGAGTGCCGGGCCGGTGACACGCAGTCCTGACCCATGGGCACGCCGCGCGCTTGGGCGATTTCGGCACTGACTTTGGCCTTGGGCAAGACACCGCCATGGCCAGGTTTGGCCCCTTGCGACAGCTTGACTTCGATCATCTTGACCTGCGGCGAGAGGGCTTGTTCAGCAAACCTCACCGGGTCAAAACGGCCGTCTGGCGTGCGGCAACCAAAGTAGCCCGATGCAATTTGCCAGATCAGATCGCCGCCCGGCTCGCGGTGGTGCAGTGAGATGCTGCCTTCGCCGGTGTCGTGCGCAAACTGCCCCAAAGCTGCGCCCTTGTTGAGGGCCTTGATCGCGTTGGGCGACAAAGCCCCGAAGCTCATGCCGGAAATGTTGAGCAGTGACAAGGCATAAGGCTGCTGGCACTGGTGGGCGCCCACCGTGATCCTGAAATCCGCAGGGTCCAACTCGGTGGGTTGCAGAGAATGCGTCACCCACTCGGATTGGGCGGCGTACATGTCCTTGATGCTGCCAAAGCCGCGCTTGTCGTTTTGTAACTTCGAGCGGGCGTAGACCATGGCCCGCTGGTTTCGTGAAAAAGGCAGTTTTTCCTCATCGTCCTCCAGAAAATACTGCCGAATTTCCGGGCGGATGTATTCAAGTCCATAACGCAATCGACCCGTGAGTGGGTAGTTTCGACGTACAGCTTGGCGGGTTTGGACACAGTCCATGCAGCCAAGCACAAACAGCAGGCCAAAACCGCCACTGACCCATATCGAATAGGGCAGAGCCACGATCGCGGCGGGTGCCGTGATCAACCAAGGCAGAAAGCGGGAAAAAGACTGTTGGGCCATGGAAATACCTGCAAGCTTGCCCGCTGCTCACGCAGACGCGGGTTTGTGTATGAAGCGAGGAATTGCCATCGTGAACGAATGGGTTGAATTTGTACAGGGCATTTCAACCCATGATCTTCAAAATGAAAAATTTTGATTTACTTGAAATGTGAAATTTGATTCGAGTGGCTAGCGCGCCTGTCAGAAGTTTTGGTTAAGGCGTTGGGTATACGGGTCGGGCGCGGGCTGATCCAACCCGCGCAGGCACAAAAGCCAGCCCCTCAAGCCGACACAAACCGATCGGCCGCCAAGTGCTTGATCAATGCGTCGGGCAGGGGGGTGGGCTCGCCGTTCAGCCAGGCAGCGGTCAGCTCACCACACAGCACGGCCAAGCTGATGCCGCGAGCACCCATGCCCGTGCTCAGGCACAGGCCTGGTAGGCGCTTCCTGTCAACGGGTCCTACCGCAGGCAGGCGGTTGGGCAAGGTGCAGCGCACGCCAGCCCAGCCCTGCACCCGCTCCGGGTCAAACTGCCCAGCCATGGCCAGGCCCAAAGCGGGCAGCAGCGTGGCCAGGCGCACTTCGTTGGCGGTATGGTCTTCTTCTCGCACTGGGGCTTGCTCGCAATTGCGCTCAAAGGTGGAGCCAATGAACCAGCCCGGCAGCCCCTCGGGCGTGGGCACACCGCTGATGAAGCTGCCGTGGCCGTTGACCGGAAAAGGCGCCAGCAGCTGGCGCTGGGCCTCGTTCAAGTCGGCCAAGTGGCCAAAACTGACTTGTCCGCGCAAGGGGTTCAAAGGCACAGTCAATCCAGGCAGCGGCCGCAGTAAAGCCAAGCTGTCAAAGGCACTGGCCACCACCAGCCAGGGGGCTTGGCCCAGCGTTTGGCCTTGGACATTGGTCACGGCCCACCCATCGCCGCGCCGCTCAATCCCCTGCACCTGCTGGCCCCAGCGCACTTGCACGCCCTGCGCGCGCAGCTGCGCGGCTACCAGTTGGCGGGGCCGAATCCATCCTGCCTGTGCGTGCCAAAGCGCGGGCGAGTCGGGTGGCAGGCCTGCGGCGGCCACTTGCGCCGCACTGGCCGGGGCACTGTGGTGATCGGTTGCGTTGACAGGCAGGCGGCGTTTGCCCGCCAAGTTGTGTTCCAGAACGCCCGTCAGGGCCCAATCGGTGCCGCTGTGCAGCAGGGCCTTGGCGCGCTGCAGCGTGGCTTGAACCCCTGCACGCGTGATGCGCGAGAGCACGTTGTCATCGGGTGAAACGTGCGGCGCTGCCAAACCTGCTGGCAGGCCCGAGGCACCCGCGCCTGGGCCTTCGGCCTTGTCGATCACTGTGACGGCCCAGCCCCGAGTGGCCAAGCTGTAAGCCACGGCCGAGCCCGACAGGCCGGCACCGATCACCAGCGCTTGGCGCTTGTCGGCGTGCAAGCTCAAGTTAACCAAAAACAGGGGGTCAAGCGAAAGGGGGCATCAGCCCGCAGCAGGCGGCACATAGCCTTGGGCGGCATCGGCGCCATCGCCGAAGAAATGGTTTTCCATCTGGCGAGCCAGGTACTGGCGGGCGCGCAGATCGGCCAGGTTCAGGCGGTTTTCATTGACCAGCATGGTTTGGTGCTTGAGCCAGTCGGCCCAGGCCTGCTTGCTCACGCCCTCCCAGATGCGCTTGCCCAAATCACCGGGGTAGGGCGGAAAATCCAGACCCTCTGCTTCTTTGCCGAGTTTTATGCATTGAACGGTGCGTGCCATGGTGGTGTCTTGCCTTGATGTATCTTAAGAAGCGCTGGTTATACGGATATAGAATTTCCGTATTTCCAGATGGGAGCGGTACACACGACAATGCGGGTTGACCCGTTTTCGTGTGGCCGGACAGGCCGTAACTGTAGCAAGCTTTCAGCATCCCCCCCGGGCTTTGGGTCTCTTGACTCCCAACACACAGCAATACCAAATGAGTGCATTTCTTGAAGAACGCGTTTTGAGCGTTCACCACTGGACCGACCGCCTGTTCAGCTTCACCACCACCCGTGACCAGGCCCTGCGCTTTTCGAACGGCCACTTCACCATGATTGGTCTGCGCGGCGACAACGGCAAACCCCTGCTGCGCGCTTATTCGATTGCCAGTGCCAACTACGAAGAGCATCTGGAGTTTTTGAGCATCAAAGTGCCCGATGGCCCGCTGACCTCCAAGCTGCAACACATCCAGGTGGGTGACACCATCATCGTGGGCCGCAAGCCCACCGGCACTTTGTTGTGCGACTACCTTTTGCCCGGGAAAAACCTGTACCTCATGGGCACCGGAACGGGCTTGGCCCCGTTCATGAGCATCATCCGCGACCCCGAAACCTACGAGCGCTTTGAAAAAGTGATCCTGGTGCACGGCGTGCGCCAAGTCAACGAGCTGGCCTACCACGACTACATCACCCAAGAGCTGCCCGCCCACGAGTTTCTGGGCGAAATGATCAGCCAGCAACTGCTGTACTACCCCACTGTGACCCGCGAGCCCTACAAAAACCAGGGCCGTGTGACCGAGCTCATGGAAAACGGCAAGCTGTTTTCAGACCTGGGCCTGCCCCCGCTCAACCCCGAGACCGACCGCGTCATGATTTGCGGCTCGCCCGAAATGCTCAAAGACCTCAAGCGCATTTGCGAAGAACGCGGCCTCAAAGAGGGCAACACCAGCACGCCTGGCGCTTTTGTCATTGAGCGGGCGTTTGCAGACGCCTGAAGCTCTCGGGGCTTTGTGAACCCGTTGGCACACACCTGAACCGACAAGGGGGCACAATGCTCCCTTGTTTTTTGAAGAGCCCCCATGAAACTGTCCGTGATTTCTCCCCAGCGCTGGCTGTTGCTGATCGCTTTGTCGGGCATCGGCATGCTGGTGTTTGGCCTGTACTTGCAGCATGTGGTGGGCCTGAACCCTTGCCCCATGTGCATCGTGCAGCGCTATGCCCTGATCGGCGTGGTCTTGCTGGCCTTGGTCGGCTGGCGTTTGCGAACTTGGGCCCTGACTGCTGCGGGCTTGTTGGTGACGCTGGCGGCCGGTTTTGGCGGCTTCACGGCGGCCCGCCAAAGCTGGCTGCAGTGGTACCCGCCCGAGGTGGTCAACTGCGGGCGCGACTTTTACGGCATGGTTGAGAACTTCCCCCTCAACCGCGCCATCCCCATGATCTTCAAAGGCAGCGGGGACTGCAGCAAGATCGACTGGACCTTTTTGGGTGGCTCCATTGCCAATTGGTCGTTTGTCTGTTTTGTGTTGTTTGGCCTTTTGGGTTTGTGGGTGGCCATTCAATCCCGTCGTCCGGCTCATGCCGCATAACTGAGGGGCGCACGGCTTCGGCCAACTGGGCGAGCCGACCCCCGCTTGAAGGGCCGTCGAGCGGGCATGTGGCCTGTGCCCATTCGCGGTGACAATACCGGCACTTCTTGTTGCCTTTGCATGTCTGCCCCTGTCCACCCCCCTGTCAACCCGTCGGTTGACTCACCCCGTCCACCGCCAGTGCCCCATGTGGTGCTGGTCATCACCAAAGGCGAAGCCGGCGGGGCGCAGACACATGTGCTGGAGTTGTGCCGCGCCCTGCAAGGTCGGGTGCGCTTCACGGTGGTGATCGGTGGTGACGACGCGC
This sequence comes from Limnohabitans sp. Bal53, assembly GCF_003063355.1. GTDB lineage: Bacteria > Pseudomonadota > Gammaproteobacteria > Burkholderiales > Burkholderiaceae_C > Limnohabitans_A. The sequence goes on from NZ_NESH01000002.1 coordinate 69,464, forward strand.
ACAGCGTGTTGGGTCAGGCCCTGGAGGACTTGGGCATCGCTGTGCTGGTGCTGCCGAGTCTGCAAAACTCGCTCAACCCCCTGAAGGTTTTGGCTTCGGTGCGTGCTTTCTTGGCGCATGTGCGGGTGTTGCAGCCCGATGTCATCCATGCCCACAGCGCCGTGGCGGGGGTGATCTCACGTCTGGTGGGCAAGCTGCGGCAAATACCGGTGGTCTACACCGTGCACGGCTTTAGCTTCAAGCCGCAAGCGCCTTGGCTGATCCGCACCAACGCCTGGCTGGCCGAGGCGGTGCTGGCCGCCTGGACCACGCGCATGGTTTGTGTGTCGGCCTACGAAAAACAATTGGCCGCGCGGTTGCCCATGCCCCCCGAGCGGGTGAGTGTGGTGCACAACGCGCTGGCCGATGTGCCTTGGCGCAGCGACATGACCGCTCAGCCGCCACGCCTGGTGATGGTGGCCCGCATGGCCGCGCCCAAGCGGCCAGATGTCTTGATTGAGGCCCTGGCCTTGCTCGCGCAGCAAGGCCTGTACCCCGACACTTGCATCTTGGGAGGCGGCCCAGACCTGGCCCGCCACCAGCAAGCCGCCGCCCCGATGCGGCACATCCAGCTGGCGGGCGATGTGAGCGACGTGGCACAGCGTTTGGCGCAGCACCAGATTTTTGTGCTCTTGTCCGACCACGAGGGCCTGCCCATTTCGATTTTGGAGGCCATGCGCGCGGGCATGGCGATCGTGGCCACGCGCTTGCCCGGCATCGAAGAAATGCTCACGCACGAGCAAAGCGCCTGGCTGGTGCCCAATAGCCCACAGGTCGTGGCCGATGCGCTGCAGAACCTGCTGGCCGACGCGCCCTTGCGCCAGCGACTGGGCCGCGCCGCACGCGCGCGCTACGAGGCGCAGTTTCAGCCTGAGGCCATGGCCGAGTCGGTGCTGACCATCTACCAGCAAGCGCCCTTGATGGATACCGCGCGCTGGCCTATGACGCGCCCAAGCCGCCCCACCCAGCAACTGGCCTCGCAGCAGGCGCACCGCCAAAGCGCCCACCTGGTCTGGAGCCTGCTGGGCTTGGCGATGATCGGCCTGGCCTACGCCATCAGCCAGGCGCTGATGGCCAGTGGCCTGGCCACGGTGGACTTTGGCCGCACTGTGCTGGCCAGCCTGGTGCCTTATGCGCTGGCGGCGCACCTGTTGTACCGGGGGGCGCACATGCCTGCGGCCGAACGCGGCCCGCTGCTGCTGGTCACCACCGGCTTGCCGTTTTGGCTCACGCCCCTGGCTTTTGCCTTGCTGCAGCAGCCGTATTCACGAGGCGCTTTGCTCTTGAGCTATGTGCTGTGCACCTTCTGGTTTTGGCTGGCCGACCAGTGGTTTTTGCGTCACCGCCCTTGGCGCTTGGTGTACCAAGACCCGCGTGTGCCGGACCTGTTGGCGCCTTGGTTGCCCGAGCCCGGTGGCCAGGCCTTGCCGTGCATTCGCTTGCTGCCCTGGCCCTCTCAGGGCATGCCGCTTGGCGCGACGCTGGCGTGTGATGGCGCTGTTGTGCCCACGGCCCCACCCAGTCCCGAGCGCCACCACTTTTTGACCGCGCTCAAGCTCCAGCACATCCGCCTGTACAGCCCCGAATCGCTGCAGCAAAGCCTGACTGGGCGGATGTCGAACGAGGCCTTGCAAAACGAGCTGTGGCAAACCGATGGCAACCCGGCGTACGACCTGGCCAAGCGCCTGATGGATGTGAGCGTGCTGCTGGCCCTGCTGCCACTGTGGTTGCCTTTGGCGCTTTTGGTGGCGCTTGGCGTCAAGATCGACTCGCCTGGCCCGGCCCTGTTCAGCCAGCGGCGCACGGGCATGCATGGTCAAAGTTTCCGGATCTGGAAGTTCCGCAGCATGCGCCATGAAACGCAACTCGCCCCGCAGTTCGCTCAGGCCAACGATCCGCGCATCACCCGTTTTGGGCATTGGATTCGCCGCACCCGGCTCGATGAGATTCCGCAGCTGTTCAACGTGCTGATGGGGCACATGAGCCTGATCGGCCCCCGTCCCGAGCAAGACGGCTTTGTGCAGCAGTTTGCCGAGCAAATGCCCAGCTACCCTTACCGCCACCTGGTGCGCCCAGGCCTGACCGGCTGGGCCCAGGTGCAGCAAGGCTATGCGGCCAGCGCCGATGAAACCGCCATCAAGCTCAGCTACGACCTCTACTACATCACGCACTACAGTCTGGCCATGGACTTGCTGATCGTCTTCAAAACCATCCAGACCGTGCTGACTGGGCGCGGTGCGCGTTGAGTCTGCCCATGTCCAGTCCTCGCTACATCTTGTTGTTGACCGAAGAGTCCGGTGTGGGCGGGGTGCAGACCACGCTGCACTGGCTCGAATCGGGCCTGGCTGAGCACGGCTGGCAGGTCACGCGGCTGCCGGTGCGGCGCGGCCGACCCTCGCTGTGGGCGTGCTGGCAGGCGGCGCGGCGGGCGCAGGTGCTGGTGGCCTCCAACAACTTCTGGCCGGCTTATGTCGCGGTGGCCCTGGCTTGGTTGGCCCGCAGGCCCAGTGTGGTGTGGGTGCACGGCCCTTTGCAAGAGGTGCTGCAGCAGGCCGGGGCCTCGCGGCTGAAAATCGGCTGGCTGCGCACGGTGTACCAAAGGGCCAGCCAACTGGTGTGCGCTTCACAGACCTCGTGCGACAGCTTGGTGCGCGTGATGACACAGGCCAGGCCTGATGCCGCACGGGCCATGCAAAGCCGCATGCGCGTGATCCGCAACCCGGCGGTCTTGCCCGGCGCGGGTGGGGTGAGCACACCCATGCCCGCCAACAGGTCCGCCACCGAGGTGATGGCTTTGGGTTTTGTCGGTCGTTTGTCCCCCGAAAAACAGCCCTTGCAATTGCTGCCCATGCTGCGCCTTTTGCCTGCCGCTTGCCAACTGCATGTGGTGGGCGATGGCGAGTTGATGGGTGCCATGCGCAGCGCCGGGCAAGACCTGCTGGCCCAAGGCCGCTTGCACCTGCACGGCCAACAAACCGTGACCGCACAGACCTACCAAGCCTGGCGGGCCACAGTGCTGTGCTCGCGCTACGAGGGTTACCCCATGACGGCGCTGGAGTCGCTGGCCTGCGGCGTGCCCTGCGTGAGCACGCCCATCCCCGCCATGCAGGAAATGCTGGCCACAACGGCCCCGCTTTGTCTGGCGCACGACGAAAGCCCCGCTGCGCTGGCCCACGCCGTGCAGCGCAGCCTGGCGCAAGCGCCTGCCGAACGGCAAGCGGCTATCGACCTGTTGCAGCAACAGCACCGCCTGGAGACTTTTGTGCAGGCCTGGGACCAAGTGCTCACAGGTTTGCTGCAGCGGCGGGGGACGCAGCCCAAGCCAGAGCTCAGGCAAGGACCAAGGCAGGGCCATGCTGCGGAGCCAACGGACGCATCGAGCGAAGACCCCCCTTCAGGAGGGCGGGCATGATCACCGTCCACTTTGTGCATGGCGAGCGCTCTTATTTGCCCGAGCTGACGGCCTACCAGGCGCACATCGAGCGCTTGGGGCATGCCGTGCAGATGCACACCCAAGCCCACACCGTGCCGGGTGACGCCCGGGCCGTGTGGTGGATTTGTGGCCGTGTGCCGAGTGATCAGGCCCGGCGCTTGAAGGGCGCGGTACAGGTGCACGAATACGCCTCGGCCAGTGTGGCCCCGCTGGCTTGGCTCAAGGACCGCATCAAGCAGTGGCAGCACCCGGTGCCCGACTTTCGGGTGTTCCAAAGCGAGTGGGTGCGCCAGCGCATGGGCTTTGGTGGCAACGCGCCTGGCGCTGTGCCATACGCCCTGCGCGACATGGGCGTGCCCGAAGCTTTTTTGACGGCGCAAGCGCTGCAGCTGCCTGAGTTTGATCTGGTCTATCTGGGTGAGATGAGCCGTTTGTTGCACTTTGTGCCGCTGCTGCAAACCTTGGGGCAAGCGGGATTGAGTTTGCTGCTGGTGGGGGATGTGCCCCTGGCTTTGCAGCAGCGCCTGGCCACACTGGGCCACATTCAGAGCACCGGGCGTGTGCCACAAGACCAAGTGCCTGCGCAATTGCTGCGGGCCCGTGCGGGCCTGAACCTGATGCCCGATGTGCTGCCGCTGTCTGAGCAAACCTCCACCAAGATGCTGGAGTACCTGGCCCTGGGCTTGCCCGTGATCAGCAACCCCTATGCCTGGGCGCAACGCACCGCGCTGGCCCATGCCGGGCGGGTGCAATTGCTGGACGTGCACGCCACAGCCGCGCAATGGCAAGCGGCGGTGCAGGGCCTGCCCCCTCACCAGACCGATCGCCAACACCTGCAGTCCTTGCGCTGGTCGCAGCAATTGCAAAACCTGCCGGTTTGGCCCGCCTTGTTGGGGGCCGCTGCGTGAGACGTTTGAATCTGTCGAGCCTTTGGCAAGCCTTGCCCCGCGCCACGGCACCTGCCGCCCTGGGCAGTTTGGTCTCGTTGGCGGCCCAAGGCTTTTTGGCTTTGGTGCTGTTTCGGTTGTTCAGCCCCGAAGAGGTGGGGATGTTTTCTGCCACCAGCCAACTGGCCTTTTTCTGGGCCAGTTTGGCACTGGCGCAAAGCCCTTTGAGCCTGCTGGCCGAGCGGCACCAGGAGCCCCGCGCTGCTGCCCGCCGCGCCTGGCGGCAAAGCGCGTGGCGTCTGCTGTGGCTGGCTCCGGTGGCAGGGCTGGGGGCGTTCTGGTCGGGTTTAGGTGATGCGGTGCAGGTGTGGGCTTGGGCCGCTGCTTTGGGCCTGGCGCAGCTGAGCTGGTTGCTGGCGCAAAGCCTGACTTTGCGGCTGGGCAGCCGCTGGTCCGTGGGCCTGGTGCGCATGGTGCCGCCTGTGCTGGCCGCTGCTGCGGCGGTGCTGGGGGCAGTGCTTTTTCCTGAGCGTGGCGAGGGCCTTGAGTTGCCCGTGCTTTTGGTGTCGGCCTGCTTGGGTTATCTGGCCGGAGCCGTGTGGATGCGGCTGGCTTTTCAGAGTGCGACTGTGCCCGACGCGGCGGGGGCCGCCAAAGAGGGCAGCGACTTGCGCACTGCCACCGCCGAAGCCCCCCCATCATCGGACCCGCGCAGCGCCCGGCTCAAGATGCTTCATACCCTGAGCGACGGCCTGGCCGCCACAGCGCTGGCGCTGAGCTGGCCAGCGCACTACGGCGCACAAGAGGCGGGTTGGCTGTTGGCGCTGCTGCGCATCTTGAGCTTCATCCCGGCGCTGGTGCACACGGCTTGGGCGCAGGTGGTGCTCAGCAGCTCCACCAAGGTGCAGCTGCGCCCGCTGAAGGTGGCCTGGGCCGCATCGGCGCTGGTGCTGGGCGTGGGGGCCTTGGCCCAGTTGGCGCTCACATGGGGCTGGCTCGACGCGCGTTGGCAAGGCCTGTCGTCCTATGTATGGCCCCTGGTGCTGTGGCAAACGGCCGCCTGCTTTGTGGCCGCGCACGCGCACCTGCCGTTCCAAAAAGGCTTGGCTGTCCAACACGCATGGTTGTGTGTGGCCATGAACGCGGGCTTCATCGCCTTGTGCGTGGTTCTGCCTTGGGCCATCCCATTGAGTGCCAGCACGCACATGGCCTGGCTGTCGGCCTACATGCTGCTGAGCCTGACGGCTTTGACGTTGTGGGTGGCCAAACGATGAGCGCGATTTGCACAGACATGGGGAAGACCGATCCATGAACACAATGCTCGACATTCTGGGCATCACCGTCCCCATTTACCTGACCATTGCCTTGGGCTATGTGTGCACCCGCATGGGGCTGTTTGCCAAGGCCGAGATGCAGGTGTTTGGGCGCTTTACCTTGCAGCTGGCTTTGCCGGCCTTGCTGTTCAACGCACTGTCGCAGCGCAGCGTGGCCGAGATCCTGAACCTGAACTATTTGTTGGCCTACGCCTTGGGCTCTTTGGTGATGATTGGCGGGGGCCTGTGGTGGGCACGCCGGGTGCTGGGCCAAAGCCTGAGTTACAGCAGCATGATGGCCATGGGCATGTCTTGCCCGAACAGCGGCTTTGTGGGTTACCCCATCATTTTGTTGTCGTTTGGCCCGGTGGCAGGCGTGGCGTTGGCGCTCAACATGGTGGTCGAAAACTTCTTGCTGTTGCCTTTGCTGCTGGCCATTGCCGACGCGCAGGGCCGGCCTGGGCAGTGGAAAAGTGTGCTGCTGCAGACCGTGAAAAACGTGCTGCGCAACCCCATGATTTGGGGCGTGGTGGCGGGTTTCATGTTTTCTCTGTCGGGCCTGCAGATGCCTGCACCCTTGGGGCGCACCATCAATTTGTTTGCGCAGTCCAGTGCGGTGTTGGCACTGTTTGTGATTGGCGGCTCCTTGGTGGGCTTGCAGGCGCGGGGCTTGCAGGGCACGGTGCTGCCCATTGCGCTGGGCAAGCTGGTGCTGCACCCGCTGGCCATGTGGGCGGTGCTGGTGTGGCTGGTGCCCATTGCAGACCCGGCTTTGCGGGCCGCAGCCTTGCTGACAGGGGCCATGCCCATGCTGGGCATTTACACCATCTTGAACCAGCGCCACGGCCACGGCACGGTGAGCGCTGCGGCTTTGTTGGTGACCACGGTGCTGTCGTTCTTCACGCTCAGTGCGCTGTTGTGGCTGTTGAAGCTGCAGCCTGTGTGATCGCCACTGGCCTCAGGGCGGGCTGAGCCACTGCACCGCCATCTCGGTCAGCAGGGCCAGGGTGGCTTGCTGGGTGAGGGTGCTGGGGCGTTGCGCGCTGATGGCGGTGGTCAGCTGGATGTGCAGAGCCGGTTGCTTCAGGGGCCGCACCGAAAACGCCGAAGGCCGCACCGAGCGCATGACGGCGTTGCGCGGCAAGATGGCGTAGCCTGCGCCGTCGGCCACCAGGTCGAGGATGGCGCTCACACCGTCGATCTCCAGCGCAATGAGGGGGCGGCAGCCGATGGCGGCCATTTCAGACTCCACATGCATGCGAATGGCGTTCGGGCGCGTGGGGATGACCAAGGGCAGGGCGGCGACTTCTTGCAGGCCGATGGCGGGCGGGGGCGGGTCTTCTTGCAAGCCGGGTGGGCGCGGCTGCACCAGCAGCAACTCTTCTTGCACCAGCGGGGTGTGCTCGATGCCCGGCATGGGGCTGGGGTTGTAGAGCACGGCGATGTCCAGACGGCCGTTTTGCAGGTTTTCCTGCATGGCACTCGACAGGCCTTCGCTGATGGACAGCTGGGCCTCGGGCATCTTGGTGCGAAAAGCCCGGGTGAGTGGCACCGTCAGCACCCGCGCCACGCTGGGCGGCAGGCCCAAAGCCACGCGGCCTGTGAGGCCCGAGCGCACCCGGCCCAGATCTTCTCGCGCTCGCTCCACCTGGTGCAAGATGCCCCGGCCGTGCTCCAGCAGCAGCAGACCGGCCTGGGTGGGGGTAGCGCCGCGCCCGTTGCGCACCAACAGGTTTTGCCGAAGCTCGACTTCGAGCAGGCGCACTTGGCGGCTGAGCGCCGGTTGAGCGATGTTCAGGGCTTGGGCGGCCCGGGTGAAGCTGCCCAGTTCGGCCACACGCACAAAGTATTCGAGCTGTTTGAGGTCCATGTGTATCTGCGCCAAGGGCTTTCAGTTGAACGGATTTTGTCATACCCAAGGCTTGGTTATAAGAATTTGTTCTAGCTGGTAGATGCCCCAGTGGGTTGGAGGTTGGAGCAGGGCGACGCACAATCTGCACCACACTTTGTGACATTTCGAGCAAAGAGCGGCAATCCAGAGATCGCTTAGTACCTCGCGATGACGGTTGCGTTGTCATTGGGAGCGAAGCGCGGCAATCCAGAGATCGCTTCGTACCGCGCGATGACGGTTGCGTTGTCGTTGGGAACGAAGTGCGGCAATCCAGAGATCGCTTCGTACCGCGTTATGACGGTTGCGTTGTCATTGCGAGCGAAGCGCGGCAATCTATAACACCTACCGATAGAAAAAATGAGCCAAACGAAACCCTTGATCATCGACGTCCACGGCCACTACACCACCGCCCCCAAGGCACTGGAAGAGTGGCGCAACAAGCAAATTGCGGGCATCAAAGACCCCGCGTCCATGCCCAAAGTCTCCGAGCTGAAAATCAGCGACGACGAGTTGCGCGAGAGCATCGAGACCAACCAGCTGGCCAAGATGAAGGAGCGCGGCTCGGACATCACCATCTTCAGCCCCCGCGCCAGCTTCATGGCCCACCACATTGGTGACTTCAATGTGTCGTCTACCTGGGCAGCCATTTGCAATGAGCTGTGCTACCGCGTGAGTCAACTCTTCCCCGACCACTTTGTGCCTGCGGCCATGCTGCCCCAGTCGCCTGGTGTGGACCCGGCCACTTGCATCCCCGAGCTGGTCAAGTGTGTCGAGCAGTATGGCAACGTGGGCATCAACCTCAACCCCGATCCGTCGGGCGGCCACTGGACATCGCCACCTTTGAGTGACAAGGCCTGGTACCCGATTTACGAAAAAATGGTGGAGTACGACATCCCTGCCATGATCCACGTGAGCACCAGCTGCAACAGCTGCTTTCACACCACGGGTGCGCACTACCTGAACGCCGACACCACCGCCTTCATGCAGTGCCTGACTTCAGACCTGTTCAAGGATTTCCCGACGCTCAAGTTCTTGATTCCGCACGGCGGCGGCGCGGTGCCTTACCACTGGGGCCGGTTCCGTGGCTTGGCGCAAGAACTCAAAAAGCCTTTGCTGACCGAGCACTTGCTCAACAACATCTTCTTTGACACCTGCGTTTATCACCAGCCGGGCATCGACCTGCTCACCAAGGTCATCCCGGTCAAGAACATCTTGTTTGCCTCCGAAATGATCGGCGCGGTGCGCGGCATCGACCCCGAAACTGGCCACTACTTTGACGACACCAAGCGCTATGTGCAAGCCACGGCCAACCTGAACGACGAAGAGCGTTACATGGTCTACGAAGGCAATGCGCGCCGGGTGTTCAAGCGGCTGGATGACCAACTCAAGGCCAAAGGCCAGTGAATGTGGTGAACTTTTTTCGCGGTCAGAGACCGCTCCCACAGAGATATCTTGTAGGAGCGGTCTCCGACCGCGATGGACCGACATCAAGGCTGATCGCGGTCTCTGACCGCTGAATGACACACTATTTCAGGAGAGAAAACCATGTACGAACTCGGCGTTGTTTACCGCAACATCACCCGCGCTGACCGCGCAGCTGCAGATGGTCTGGGCGCACTCGGCTCGGCCACCGTGCACGAAGCCATGGGCCGTGTGGGCCTCATGAAGCCTTATATGCGTCCCATCTACCCCGGCGCGCAGGTATCGGGCACGGCCGTGACAGTGCTGCTGCACCCCGGCGACAACTGGATGATGCATGTGGTGGCCGAGCAAATTCAGCCCGGCGACATCGTGGTCGCGGCCATCACGGCCGATTGCACCGACGGTTACTTTGGTGACCTGCTGGCCACATCGTTCCAAGCCCGAGGCGCACGCGCTTTGATCATCGACGCCGGAGTGCGTGATGTGAAAGAGCTGCAGAAGATGAACTTCCCGGTGTGGAGCAAAGCCATCAGCAGCAAGGGCTGCATCAAAGCCACCATCGGCTCGGTCAACATCCCGGTGGTGTGCGCGGGCATGATCGTCCACCCCGGTGACGTGATCGTGGCCGACGACGACGGCGTGGTGTGTGTGCCCCACGCACTGGCCGCCAAAACGCTGGCCGCAGCGTTAGCGCGTGAAGCCAACGAAGGCGAAAAACGAGCCAAGCTCGCATCGGGCGTGCTGGGTTTGGACATGTACAAGATGCGTGAGCCCTTGGCAGCAGCGGGCCTGAAGTACATCGACTGATTCCACCATTCGTGGGGGTGCGATACGCGGCTGCGGCCGTGCCGGGGCCCATCAGTCCTTCGGCCAGCCAATCGCCCCAACACGGCCACAGCCGCGCATCGCAGGAAGCGATGGCGTTTGGCATGAACAGGAGAAGACAAGTGAGCAAACCCACGACAGGTGATTTCACCAAAACCGCTGGCTGGATGGACTGGTACACCGGCCCGTCCAAGCCCAGATTCCAACTGCCCGCTGGCGCAGTTGATGCGCACTGCCACGTGTTTGGCCCGGGCGCCGAGTTTCCCTACGCCCCCGAGCGCAAGTACACACCGTGTGACGCCAGCAAGCACCAGCTGTATGCGCTGCGCGACCACCTGGGCTTTGCGCGCAATGTGGTGGTGCAGGCCACCTGCCACGGCGCCGACAACCGCGCCATGGTGGATGCACTGGTCAATTCAAACGGTATGGCGCGTGGCGTGGCCACCGTCAAACGCAGCGTCACCGACGAAGAAATCCAGGCCATGCACGACGCGGGTGTGCGCGGCGTGCGTTTCAACTTTGTCAAACGCTTGGTGGACTTCACGCCCAAGGACGAGCTGATGGAGATCGCGGGCCGCATCCAGAAATGGGGCTGGCATGTTGTCATTTATTTCGAGGCCGTTGATCTGCCTGAGCTGTGGGACTTTTTCACCGCGCTGCCTACCACGGTGGTGGTGGACCACATGGGGCGGCCCGATGTGTCGCTGCCGGTGGATGGCCCGCAGTTTGCGTTGTTCCAAAAGTTCATGCGCGAGCACACCAATGTGTGGAGCAAAGTGTCCTGCCCTGAGCGCTTGTCGGTGACCGGCCCCAAGGCTTTGAATGGCGAGCAAAACGCATACGCCGACGTGATCCCGTTTGCCAAGCGCATCGTGGAGGAGTTTCCCGATCGCGTGCTGTGGGGCACCGACTGGCCACACCCCAACTTGAAAGACCACATGCCCGACGACGGCCTGTTGGTCGATTTCATCCCGCACATCGCGCCCACGGCAGAACTGCAAAAAAAGCTGCTGGTGGACAACCCGATGCGGCTGTATTGGCCAGAGGTGTGACCATGGCCTTTTGGTTGTCATTACTCGGAGCGAAGCGCGCCATGGATTGCCGCGCTGCGCTCGCAATGACAAGGAATTCGTATAGACGCGCTGCGCTCGCAATGACAAGGAATTTGTATAGACGCGCTGCGCTTGCCATGACACCGAATTCGTCATCGCGAGGAGCGCAGCGACGTGGCGATCCAGCATTCATGAACCATTGAACATAAGGACAGATATGGCTCTAGACAAACCCTACAAAGACGTGCCCGGCACGATCATTTTTGATGCCGAGCAATCACGCAAAGGCTATTGGCTCAACCAGTTTTGCATGTCGCTCATGAAGGCCGAGAACCGCGAGCGCTTCAAGGCCGACGAGCGCGCCTACTTGGACGAGTGGCAGATGAGCGAAGAGCAAAAGCAGGCCGTGCTGGCGCGAGATCTCAACTGGTGCATGCGCACCGGCGGCAACATTTACTTCCTCGCCAAAATTGGCGCGACCGATGGCAAGAGCTTCCAGCAGATGGCCGGCTCCATGACCGGGATGACCGAAGAGGAATACCGCAACATGATGATCGCGGGTGGGCGCAGCATCGAGGGCAATCGTTACGTCGGCGAAAACGGCAGCGCCCAAGCTCACAACCAGCCCCAAGGCGCAGCCGGAAAAAAACCTTAATCGGGGTCAGATCCCAATTCTTTTGAGAGAACCAGACATGGCCAAAATCACCGCATCCGTCTACACCTCGCATGTGCCCGCCATTGGCGCGGCCATGGATTTGGGCAAGACGCAAGAAGACTATTGGAAGCCCGTGTTCGCGGGCTACGACTTCTCCAGGCAATGGATGAAAGACAACAAACCGGACGTGATTTTTCTGGTCTTCAACGACCACGCCACGGCCTTCAGCTCCGACCTGATTCCCACCTTTGCCATCGGCACCGCTGCTGAGTACCAACCCGCTGACGAAGGCTGGGGTCCACGCCCGGTGCCTGTGGTGAAAGGTCACCCCGAGTTGGCCAGCCACATCGCGCAGTCGGTCATTCAGCAAGACTTTGACCTGACCATCGTCAACAAAATGGACGTGGACCACGGCCTGACGGTGCCACTGTCGTTGATGTGCGGTTCGCTGGACCCGGTCAAAGACGCCTGGCCTTGCCCGGTGATCCCGTTCGCTGTGAACGTGGTGCAGTACCCCGTGCCCAGTGGTCAGCGCTGCTTCAATTTGGGGCAGGCGATCCGCAAGGCGGTGGAAAGCTATGACGAAGACATCAACGTGCACATCTGGGGCACAGGCGGCATGAGTCACCAGCTGCAAGGCGCGCGTGCAGGCCTGATCAACCGCGAGTGGGACAACGCTTGGCTGGACCAGCTCATCAACGACCCGGCGGCTGCCGCTGCCACACCGCACATCAACTATGTGCGCGAAGCGGGCAGCGAAGGCATCGAGCTGGTCATGTGGCTGATCGCCCGTGGTGCCATGGCCGATGTCAGCGACGGCAAAGTCACAGGCCCGTTGCCCACTGTCAAGCACCGCTTCTACCATGTGCCCGCCAGCAACACAGCTGTGGGTCACGCTATCCTCGAAAACACCTGAACCTCGTAGGAGCGGTCTCTGACCGCGATCCCTGCCTGATGGCAAACCCATCGCGGTCAGAGACCGCTCCTACATAAAAAACCTACAAGGATCAAACCATGAGCAAAACCATCCGAGTCGCCCTGGCTGGCGCGGGTGCCTTCGGCATCAAACACCTGGACGGCATCCAAAACATCGATGGCGTCGAAGTCGTCTCGCTGATCGGCCGCGAGTTCGCCAAAACCAAAGAGGTGGCTGACAAATACGGCATTGGTCATGTCACCACCGACCTGAACGATTCATTGGCTTTGAAAGAAGTCGATGCGGTCATCCTGTGCACACCCACCCAAATGCACGCCAGCCAGTCCCTGGCTTGCCTGAAGGCGGGCAAACACGTTCAGGTGGAAATTCCGCTGTGCGATGTGTACAAGGACGGCCAGGAAGTGCTGCGCGTGCAAAAGGAAACCGGCCTGGTGGCCATGGTGGGCCACACCCGCCGTTTCAACCCCAGCCACCAGTGGGTGAACCACAAGATCAAGGCCGGTGAGTTCAACATCCAGCAGATGGATGTGCAGACCTATTTCTTTCGCCGTACCAACATGAACGCGCTCGGCCAAGCCCGCAGCTGGACCGACCACCTGCTGTGGCACCACGCCGCGCACACGGTGGACCTGTTCGCCTACCAGTGCGGCAGTCCCATCGTCAAAGCCAACGCGGTGCAGGGCCCGATTCACCCGACCCTCGGCATCGCCATGGACATGAGCATCCAGTTGCAAGCCGCCAATGGCGCGATCTGCACCCTGAGCCTGTCCTTCAACAACGACGGCCCGTTGGGCACCTATTTCCGCTACATCGGCGACACGGGCACTTACTTGGCGCGTTACGACGACCTGTTCACCGGCAAGGAAGAAAAGATCGACGTGTCCCAGGTGGCGGTGTCGATGAACGGCATCGAGCTGCAAGACCGCGAGTTCTTTGCCGCGATTCGCGAAGGCCGTGAGCCCAACAGCTCCATCGCACAAGTGCTGCCTTGCTACCAGGTCCTGCACGACCTGGAGCAGCAATTGGCCTGAAAACGCCGGTATGACCCAGCTCACGCCAAGTCTTGAGAGCCGATACCTGAAGGTGTTGGGCTTGGCGGGTTTTGCCAGCATGGCAGCGATGCGCATTGGTGATCCGATGCTGGTCGTGCTCAGCGATGAGTTTCAGGTCAGTACCGGCGATGCTTCGGCGGTGGTCTCGGTTTATGCCGTGGCCTATGGGTTTTCTCAGCTCCTGTACGGCCCGCTGGGTGATCGCTTCGGCAAGCTGCGTGTGGTTTCTCTGGCCGTGTTGGCCTGCGCCTTGTTCAGCGCCATCACGGCGATGTCTGCGAACTTGCCCATGCTGGTCATGATGCGCGGTTTCATGGGCATGGCGGGCGCGGGCATCATTCCGTTGGCCATGGCTTGGGTGGGTGACCAAGTGCCCTATGAAAGGCGACAGGAAACCTTGGCCAAGCTGATGAGCGCCACCGTGATCGGCATGATGAGTGGCCTGTGGTTTGGCGGTTTTGCAGCCGACACGCTGGGCTGGCGCAGCGCCTTTGTGGTCCTGTCGGTTTTGTTTTCGGTGGCCGCTGCTTTGCTGTGGCGTTTGCTTCGCAGCCACCCGCTGGTCGCTGCTTCAGCGGCACCGGGTTTGCTGGCTTCGGTGCGGACCACGGGTCAACTGCTCAGCATGCCTCGGGTGCGCTGGGTACTGGGGGTCACGGCCAGCGAAGGGGCTTTGGTGTTTGGGGCGATGGCGTTCATGCCCACGCATTTGCACCAGCACTACGGGCTCAGTGTGGTGGCAGCCGGCTCGGTGATGATGCTCTACGGCGTTGGGGGTTTGCTTTACAGCCAGATGGCTCGGCGTTGGCTGGCTTGGTTGGGCGAGCGGGGCTTGGTGCGCACCGGTACTGGCTTGATCGTGACAGGCTTTTTGTTGTTGGCTTGGGGCAGCACGGTTGGGGTGGGCATGCTGGCCTGCACCCTCACGGGCCTTGGCTTTTACATGCTGCACAACACCTTGCAAGTGCAAGCCACTCAGATGGCGCCGGCCGCTCGGGGAACGGCTGTGACCTTGTTTGCCAGTTCACTGTTTTTCGGCCAGTCCACCGGGGTGCTGCTCATGGCGCAAAGTGTGGACCTGGGCTGGCTGGCCTATGCTTTCACGGCAGCGGCCGTGTGCGTGTCGGGTTTGGGGGTGTTGGTCTACCGCTTGGTGGGGCGCCACTGAGCCTCAAAGGCTCAGGTTTCTTTAAGCAAAGGGCGCAAGGCCCACAGGCCCAGCACTGGGCCGGGGGCCAGCAGCCACAAGGCCATGCTGCCCCATTGCTGCACGGCCCAGCCCAGCAGCAAGATGCTGAGCACGGTGATCAAAAAGCCCACACCGTTTTGCAGCACCAAGGCGCTGCCCAGCCATTGCGGCGGCGCGTGCTGCGACGACATGGCCGAAAACTGCGGCGAATCGGCCACCACACAAACGCCCCAAAACAGCAGAGCCCCCAACTGGACCAATGGCCAAGCGTCGGGGATGAAGGGGTAGCCCAAGCACATCAGGCCCGATGCGGCCAAGGCCGTGGCCGCCACCCGCGCGCTGCCCACCCGGCGGCTCCACATGCCGCCCAATACGCATCCGAAAAAACCGATGCCGATGGCCGAAAAACTGATGAGCGCCACCGAGGGCGCCCAGCCGTAACCTGCAGCCACCAGTGAGCGGTGGATGGGCAGGCTCAGCCAAGGCAGCACGCTCCAAAACGCGTAAAGCTCCCACATGTGGCCAAAGTAACCCAGGGCCGACGCGCGAAAGCCGCGCACCGCAATCACCTCGCGCAAGGCCTGGGTGTTTAGCCGAACGGGGACGGGGGCAGCGGGGGAACTCGGCGATGCGACCTGCTTGGGCGGCTTGCCCATTAAGGCCACCAGCGCCGCGCCCACCAAGGCCAGCACCGATGAGCCCAGCAGCACCTCGGGCCAGGGCCAGCTCTGGCCAAGAGCCCGCAAACCGTGCGGCATGGCCGTGCCCAAGGTCAGCATGCCCACCAACCAGCCCAGTGCGGCGGCCGGTTTGCTGCCCACACGCTGGACCAACATCTTCATGCCCAGTGGGTAGATGCCCGCCAGGCACATGCCCACCACAAAACGCAGGCTCCAAAACACGCCGTAATCGGTCACGCCCCAGGTGACGGCGGCGTTCGCCAGCGCCCCCAGCGCGCTGCACACCACAAAAATGCGCGTGGGCTGAAAGCGGTCGGCCGCCCCGCTGAAGGCAAACACCATGGTGCCCGCAATGAAACCCAGCTGGGTGGCGGCCAGCAGCCAGCCAAAAGAAGTTGCGCTCAGTTGCCAGGCCTGCATCAGACTGTCGGCCACCCCGCTGGGGCTGAACCACAGCGAGGTGCTCAGGCACTGGGCCAGAACAATGGCCGCCACGGCCAGGGAGGGTTTGAACCCGTCGGAAGGAATGTTGGTCGGCTGGGTCTTCACGCCAAAAGTATATCGACGATCTTTCACAAGGCGCTTCGTGAGGCCGTGCTGGGGTGACGATAAGATCCCCTGTCAAGATTTTTGAAAACCCTCCACATGACCGACCGTTACGCCGTCATCGGCAACCCCATTGTGCAAAGCAAATCGCCCCTGATCCACAGCGCTTTTGCGCAAGTCACAGGGCAAGACATCGACTACGGCAAATTGCTTGGCCCCGTGGGCGAGTTTGCGGCCACGGTGGACGCGTTTCGAGCCAGTGGCGGGCGGGGCATGAACGTGACGGCGCCCTTCAAGATGGACGCCTTTGCCTACGCCACCGACTTGGCCCCCAGCGCCCAGATGGCGGGGGCGGTGAACGCGATGAAGTTCGAGGGCGACAAGGTGTATGCCGAGAACTTTGACGGTGTGGGCCTGGTGCGCGACTTGGTGCACAACCTGGCCTGCCCGCTGCAGGGGCGGCGTGTGTTGATTTTGGGGGCGGGTGGTGCGACACGCGGGGCCTTACTGCCGCTGTTGGCCGAGCAACCTGCCGAGCTGGTGATCGTCAACCGAACGGTGGCCAAGGCGCAGGAATTGGCGGCTTTGGCGCAGCAGCATCAAACTGGCCAAGTGCCTGTGCAGGGGCTTGGCTATGCCGACTTGCAGGGGCAGACGTTTGATGTGGTGCTCAATGCCAGCTCGTCCAGCCTCACGGCCGAGTTGCCACCTTTGCCCGCGAGTGTGTTTGCGCCTGGCGCTCTGGCCTACGACCTGACTTACGGCAAAGGCCTCACGCCGTTTTTGCAACTGGCGCAACAAGCGGGCGTGACACAGTTGGCCGATGGTGTGGGCATGCTGGCCGAGCAAGCGGCCGAGGCCTTTGCCTGGTGGCGTGGGGTACGGCCTGACACCGCCGCAGTGATTGCTCAGCTGACGGTGCCGCTGGTGTAAGGGCGGCTCAGCGCTTGGCCAGCAGCGCGATCAACTCGGGCACCAGCGCGTTGGGATCACCCTCGCGGCAGGCGGTCTCCAGGGTGTTTTTGACCGCTTGGGCCACGGTGTGGTCGGCGTGCGTGTCGCTGGCCATCTGGTTGTAGTAGCTCAAGTCCTTGAGCGCATTGCTCATGGAAAAGCGCAGGCCCGAGGTGTCGCCCGACAGGAGTGTGGGTTTGAGGCGATCGAGCGCTGCGCCAAAGCCGCCGCCTTTGCTGAGCACCTCGACAAAGGTGCTGGCATCCACACCAGCGCGCTGGGCGCAGGCCGCGGCCTCGGCCAGCAGGGTCACGGTGCCCAGCGACACGTAGTTGTGCAAAAGCTTCATGCGGTGGCCTGATCCAATCGGCCCGGTGTGCACGATGTTTTCTGCAAAGCAGGCCAGGATGGGGCGGCAGCGTTCAAACAGCGCAGCATCACCGCCCACCAGCAAATTCAATCGGCCCTCGGCCGCTTCTTTGGGCGTGCGGGTCATGGGTGAGTCGAGGAACTGTCCGCCTTGGGCGATGACCAAGGCCGCAACTTTTTCGGTGGACGCGGGCACGGCCGTGGAGCAGTCGATCACGATGGTGCCGGGGCGCAGACCTTTCAAGACACCGTCTTGCCCCAGTAGCACTGCTTCGACCTGGGGCGTGCCTGTGACGCACAAGATGATCACATCTGTCTGCGCCGCCAAGGCTTGCGGCGTGCTGCAAGTGTGTGCACCTGCTTCCAGCAGGGTGTCCAGCGGCTGGTTGCCGGCGTGTTCGAGGACGGTGAGGTGGTGCCCGTGCTTGAGCAGGTTGCTCGCAATGCCGTGGCCCATCATGCCAATGCCGATCATGCCAATGTGGGTCATGGTAGTTCCTTATATTGAAGCGTCATGGGCCCACTTTAGCCGCGAACAGGGCGCAAGGGCGTCACTTGTTGGTCAATCAGGCGCTCTATACTTCGCCCGATGAACGCTTCGGTACATTCGTCAGAGCCCATGTTGGCCACCTCCAGCGGTGCAGGTCGCACCAATGACCCGGCGCGCACCATGGCCGAGATCTTGGCCGTGGCCACGCACGAGTTTGCCGACAAGGGGCTGAGCGGCGCGCGCATCGACGCCATTGCGGCGGCCACGCGCACCAGCAAGCGCATGATCTATTACTACTTCGGCAGCAAGGACGGGCTGTACTTGGCGGTGCTGGAGGAGGCTTACCGGCGCATGCGGGCCATTGAATCCGATCTGCACCTGGACGACTTGCCGCCCATGGACGCGCTGCAAAAGCTGGTGGCCTTCACTTACGACCACCACCGCGACAACGAAGACTTCATCCGGCTGGTGATGAACGAGAACATCCAGCGCGGCGACTACCTGCGGCAAAGCCGGAACATCCAGCAACTCAACAGCCAGGCCATTGAGTCGGTGCGCGACTTGTACGTGCGGGGCGTGGCCCAAGGCGTCTTCCGCCCGGGGCTGGAGCCGGTCGACATCCACTCGGCCATCTCGGCGTTCACGTTTTTTAATGTGTCCAATCGCCACACCTTTGGCGTGATTTTTCAGGACAAGGCCAGCACCGCCAAAGCCCAAACCCTCAAGCGCGAGCATGTGGTCGACATGATCCAGCGCTTTGTGGCCTATTGAATTTCGGCATACCTGATAGACCCGCAAACGGTCTTGGCATCAGGGTAAACACCGATCATTAAAAAACTAACCAGTTCGTACATTATGGGCTGTTCAGGAGAAAACATGCTCAACAAGCTCATGGGGCATTACTGCAGGGTCCTCTCGGTGGTGATGGTGATATGTCTGGCAGCCATGGTGTTCATGGTGTTTGGCAACGTCGTTTTGCGCTACGGCTTCAACTCGGGCATCACCGTGTCCGAAGAGTTGTCGCGCTGGGCCTTCTTGTGGGTGGTGTTTTTGGGGGCCACGGTGGCCGTGCACGAAAAAGCCCACATGGGTGTGGACAGTTTGGTGATGAGTTTGCCGCCCCTGTTGCGCAAAGCTGTTTTGCTGGTGGGCTACTTGTTGATGCTGTTGGTCACCTGGCTCATGTTTTCGGGCAGTTTGGCGCAAACGCGCATCAACTGGGACGTGGAAGCGCCGGTGACGGGTTACTCCATGGCCTGGGCATATGGATGCGGCGTGGTGTTTGCGCTTTCCACTGGTGTCATGTTTTTGATGCAGATCTGGGCTTTGCTCACACAAAAAGACTGAAGGCCCACACATGACCATCGCGATTTTTCTGGGGGCCTTGATTTTGGCCATTGCCATGGGCATCCCCGTGGCCTATTCGTTGCTGCTGTCGGGTGTTGCGTTGATGTGGCATCTGGACTTGTTTGACGCGCAGATCCTGGCGCAAAACGTGCTCGAAGGGGCCAACAGCTTCCCCTTGCTGGCGGTGCCATTTTTCATGCTGGCAGGCGAGATCATGAATGTGGGTGGCCTGTCTCGTCGCATTGTGAACTTGGCGCTGAGTCTGGTGGGCCATGTGCGCGGCGGTTTGGGGTTTGTCACGATTTTGGCGGCGGTGATGTTGGCCTCCTTGTCGGGTTCGGCCGTGGCCGACACGGCCGCATTGGCCGCTTTGCTCTTGCCCATGATGGTCAAGGCGGGGCACAACAAGGCGCGTGCGGGGGGGCTGATCGGCGCGGCCGGCATCATCGCGCCCATCATTCCGCCTTCCATTCCATTTGTGATTTTTGGTGTGGCAGCCAATGTGTCAATTGGCAAGCTGTTCATGGCCGGCATCGTGCCCGGCATCTTGATGGGCGTGGCCATCGCGTTCACCTGGTGGCTGGTGGCCCGCAGCGAAGGCGCGACCACACCGCCCAAGGCCAGCACCGCAGACCAGTGGAAGGCCTTGCGCGAATCCACCTGGGCCTTGGTCTTGCCGGTCATTGTGTTGGTGGGCTTGAAGATGGGCGTGTTCACCCCCACCGAGGCCGCGGTGGTGGCGGCTGTTTATGCCTTCTTTGTGGCCACAGTGGTGTACCGTGAACTCAAGTGGCACCAAATTTACGAGGTCATGGTGTCGGCTTCCAAAACCACCGCCGTGATCATGTTTTTGGTGGCGGCCGCATCGGTCAGCGCCTGGCTGATCACCGTGGCCCAGTTGCCTGCGCAGCTGATTGAATTGCTGCGCCCCTTCATGGACAACCCCACTTTGCTGCTGACCATCATCATGCTGCTGCTTTTGCTGATCGGCATGGCCATGGACTTGACGCCCACCATCCTGATTCTGGCCCCTGTGCTGATGCCGGTGGTCAAGGCCGCGGGCATCGACCCGGTTTACTTTGGCGTGCTGTTTGTGATGGTGGGTGCCATTGGTCTGATCACGCCGCCCGTGGGCACGGTGCTCAACGTGGTGGCGGGTGTGGGCAAGATGAAGATCGACGAAGTGGCCAAAGGTGTGCTGCCTTTCATGTTCGCGCAGATTCTGGTGGTGATTTTGCTGGTGCTGTTCCCGTCCATCGTGATGGTGCCGCTCAAGTTCTTTTATTCCTGATGTTTTTCAAGCGGTTTGGCGGTGAGTTGGGCACGCCCTCGCCAAACCTTTTTATCCATGGCGTCCCGCTTTCCTTTTCGGAGACAAGTTCATGAAACGAGTGTTCATCAAGACCGTGCTGGCCACGGCAGCTTTGGCCCTGACCGGTGTGGCCATGGCGCAAGACAGGACCATCAAGTTCGCCAACCAGAACGCGGCCGGTCACCCCATCATCCAGGGCATGGAGAAGTTCAAGGAGATCGTCGAGAAGCAGTCCGGCGGCAAGCTCAAGGTCAATGTGTTCCCCGGTGGCGCTCTGGGCAGCGACCAGGCCAACGTGTCGGCCCTGCAAGGCGGCACCTTGGAGATGGCGTCGATGAACTCGGGCATCTTCGCCTCGCAGGTCAAGGACTTTGCGGTGTTTGACTTCCCCTTCCTGTTTGCCAGCGGCCCGGAAGCCGATACCGTGGTTGACGGTGCCTTTGGCAAAAAGATGCACGCCAAGCTGGAAGAAAAAGGCCTGGTGGGTCTGGGCTACTACGAGTTGGGCTTTCGCAACCTGACTAATGGCCGCCGCGCCATCAACAAGGTCTCGGACATCGAAGGCCTGAAGCTGCGCGTGATCCCTAACCCGATCAACGTGGACTGGGTCAAGGCCCTGGGTGCCAACCCCACACCACTGCCATTCCCAGAGCTGTACGCTGCGCTGGAGCAAAAGGCGGTGGACGGCCAGGAAAACCCCGTGGCCACGATCAATGGCGCCAAGTTGTACGAAGTGCAAAAGCACCTGACCCTGACCGGTCACCAGTACAACCCCCAGTCGATCGTCATCAGCAAGAAGTTCTGGGACACCCTGTCGGCTGCTGACAAGAAAATCCTGAGCGACGCCGCCGCCGAATCGTCCAAGTTCCAGCGTGCCCAGGCCCGTGCCCAGGAAGCCAGTTTGCTTGAGAACCTGAAAAAAGGCGGCATGCAAGTGACCACCTTGCCCGCAGCCGAAGTGGCCATCTTGCGCGACAAGATGAAGCCCGTGATTGCCAAGCACGGCGAGCCGATCGCGGCCACCGTGGCAGAGCTGCAAGCCGAGCTGGCCAAGCTGCGCAAGTAAGCCGCCGGACCACGGCACACGCCGTGACCCGGGCTTGAAATGAGTCCGCTGCAGCCTGTTGCTGCAGCGACTCACTTCCCTGCCTACAGGGGAAATTCCTGATTTTTTTCAACTCGCATCCCTGAGCGATGCGGGCCTCTTTCTATCAGCCCATGATCAACGGCCACACCGAACTCATCGCGCACATCGGCTACCCCACGCACACCTTCAAGTCACCGATGATCTACAACCCGTACTTTGAAGCGTCGGGCATCAACGCGGTGGTGGTGCCCATGGCTTGCCAAAGCGCGCATTACCCGGCCTTCCTCCAGTCGGTGTTCACCTTGGACAACATCCGCGGTGCGCTGATCACCATGCCGCACAAGGTCAGCACTGTGGGCTTGCTCGACGAAGTCACTGCCACGGTGCGTGTGGCCGGCGCTTGCAACGCCGTCAAGCGCCTGGCCGATGGCCGTTTGGTGGGCGACATGTTTGACGGTGCCGGTTTTGTGCGTGGCGTGCAGCGCAAGGGTTTTGACCTCACGGGAAAACGCGTGCTGGTTGTCGGGACAGGTGGCGTGGGTTGCGCGATTGCAGCATCGCTCGCGGGCGCGGGCATTGCGGCGATCAGCCTGTTCGATGTGAATGTCGACTGCTGCGAGGCACTGGCCCAGCGGCTCCAAGCCAACTACCCGCAAATTGAGGTGCGCACCGGCTCCAACGATCCAGCGGGTCACGATTTGGTGGTCAACGCCACGCCCTTGGGCATGAACGAGGGCGACCCGCTGCCATTGGATGTGACGCGCCTGTCGCCCGACACCTTTGTGGGCGAGGTCGTGATGCGTGCCGAGACCACCGCGTTTTTGGCGGCAGCCCAAGCACGCGGCTGCCGCACGCAGGTGGGCACCGACATGCTTTACGAACAGATTCCGGCCTATCTGGAGTTTTTTGGTTTGCCCACCACCACCGCCGACGTGCTGCGCCGCTTGGCGCGGCTGAGTTACTGAACCTGTTTGACCCACCACCACGGCCGATGAACTGAACCTCTTTTTGTAGGAGCCCACCGCCGTGGGCGGTGGGTGTGGAACACACCCCAAACACCATCGTCCATGGGGCGCACCTGCAAATTGCAACTGGAGCGAAGAGATGACCTTGAACAAAATTGACCGAGAAGCTGTGCCGGACATGCCCAACCGACTGGGCATCGCGGGCATTGAATTCATCGAATACGCCACCAGTCGCCCGCAGGCCCTGGGGCAGGTGCTGGAGAACATCGGCTTTCGCCCGGTGGCCCGACACCGCTCGCGCGAGGTCACGCTTTACCGCCAGGGGAGCATGAACCTGGTGGTCAATGCCAGCCCGGACGACGCCCGTGTGAGTGCCACGGTCGATGGCCAGCCGGTCATCTCGGCCGTGGCGTTCAGGGTACAAGACGCTCTGAAGGCCCACACCCGCTGCCTGGACTTGGGTGCTTGGAGTGTGGGCAGCCACGCCCAAGCGATGGAGCTGCACATTCCCGCCATCCATGGCCCGGGCGGCAGCCGCTTTTACTTTGTCGACCGCTGGCAAGAGTTTTCTATTTACGACATCGATTTCAAGCCCATCCCGACGGTGGATCCGAACCCGCCTGCGTTGGCGGACATGCGCTACTTTGGCGTGGTGCAGTACATCGGCGCGGCCCGCAGCGCGGAGTGGCAAACCTACTACGAACACATGTTCGACTTCAGTGCAATCCCTGACGAAGAGCGCTTTGGCATCCTGCCCAAAGGCAAGCTGATGAAAAGCCCTTGTGGCAGCTTCTTGTGGCAACTGGTCGAGCCCGAGCCCTGGATGGACGGCGACGACAGCCCCGAGTGTTTGCAGCGCATCGGTTTTGGTGTGGCGGACGTGGGCCAAGCCGTGGCCGCGCTCAAGGCCCGTGGTGTGGAGTTTGTCGAGTCCGCCCGTTTGCACCCCGAAGACCGTGGCGCACTGACCCGCGCCACGCTGGGCTCGGTCGCTTTTGAACTCGTTCACCAATGAGGCCGCACATGAACTTGCTCGATGGTTATGGCATGGACACCATCACCATGGCCGGGACCCTCGAGGCCAAACTGGCCGCCATGAAGGGCGCTGGCTTTTCTCAGGTGATGCTCATGGCCCGCGATCTGGTCACGCACCCCGGGGGCGTGCAGGCCGCGGTGGCGGCGGTGGCCGCCAGCGGCATGCGGCCCACCGGTTTTCAGGTGCTGCGCGACTTCGAGGGTCTCTCGGGACACTTGCACAGTTACAAGCTCGACATCGCCAAGTCCATGCTCGAGATGTGTGCGGCGACTGGCAGCCAGGTTTTGCTGGTGTGCTCGTCTACCTCGCGCCACGCGACGCAAGACCTGGATCTCATTGCCGCCGATCTGAAAAAACTGGCCATGCTGGCGGTGCCTCTGGGCATCAAGATCGCTTATGAAGCGCTTTCTTGGGGCCGCACTGTCCATGAATTCACCACCAGTTGGGACGTGGTCTGCCGCGCCGATTGCCCCAATCTGGGCATCGGCATCGACTCGTTTCACATCTTTGCCGCCAAGACTGATCTTGACGCCATTGAAGAGCTGGACCCGTCCAAGATTTTTCTGGTGCAGCTGTCGGACTTCATGTGGCAGGAAACGCCCACCTTTGAAGAGCGCATGACCACCGCCCGCACTTTCCGTGTGTTCCCAGGCGAGGGTGTCCACAGCGAGCAACTGGCCGATCTCGTGCTGCGTCTGGACCGCCTGGGCTACCGGGGCGACTACAGCTTCGAGGTCTTCAACGACGACTACCAACAACTGCCGCTGGAGACCGTGGCCGAACGTGCCCGCAAGAGTGCCACCTGGCTGCACCAAGATGTGCTGCACAAAGCCGCGCCGCTGCCCGATTGGGTGCGCGGAGCTTGAGATTCAGGATGGGCGCGTTGACCAGGACCGATAGCTTGCAAATAAGAGGTGATTGACCCAAGCCACTGCCGCACACACCAAAGCTGTCCATGCCGTGTGACTGGGGAAGTGGGCGCCACGCAGGGTTTGGATGGCGCCCAGAACCAGGCCCATCAGCAAGATGATTGCCAAGAGTTTTTGTCCCGTGCGTCGCTCATGGGGCTGGGTGGAGGCCAACCACGGCAGGCTCAGGGCCAGGAATGCAAAAGCGCTGGAGGCGTGGCCGCCTGGAAAGCAATGGCCACTGCCGCCATCGGAGACACCCCAATTCCAATGCGAAACATAAGTGGCGATGCCGCCAAAAGCTTGCAGCTCCCAAGGGCAGCTGGTCAGGCTCACACGTTTGACGGCGGTGACCACCATCAAGCTCAGGGTGATGCCCACGACTATTTCGATCCTCTGTAGACGCGGCATCTGGCGCCAGAACCCCATGGGGCGGAACGCCATCCACACCAGGCCCAGATAAATGACCACAGCCAGGCGCTTGGCACCGTCGTGCCCAACCGTGCTGAGCCACCAGTGGTCGCGCAGCGCAAAGCCCTTCGCATCGCCCAGCCAGGCCATGACGCGGATGTCTGCCCCTGAGGCATCCCAGGCCAGGGTCAAGCCCAAACAGACGATCCAAAGCCCAAGGCCTGGCCATACAGCCCCCAAACGGTTGTGCGCCCTCTGGTGGGGTTTTGACGTGCAGTCCATCTTGTCTTCATGCATGTTGGTGATTGGACAGCCATTGCCTTAAGGCTGACTTAATTTCGCTTTGCCAAGATGCTCAACATGCACACCACTCCTGACACAATCAGGCCTCATCAGCAGATCAGGCACACCTCCGGAAATGAAGCCATGCGGGTATTGATTGTGGAAGACGACGTGGACATTGCCACGGGCTTGGCCGCGACCCTGAGGGGCAGCGGTTATG
Source organism: Limnohabitans sp. Bal53 (assembly GCF_003063355.1). GTDB lineage: Bacteria > Pseudomonadota > Gammaproteobacteria > Burkholderiales > Burkholderiaceae_C > Limnohabitans_A. The sequence goes on from NZ_NESH01000002.1 coordinate 94,766, forward strand.
CGGTGGACGTGACGACCACGCTGGCACTGGCCTCGGCGGCCCTGCGCGTGGAGCCTTTTGATCTGGTCCTGCTGGACCTGAGCTTGCCCGATGGCGATGGCCTGGACTGGCTGCGCCAGGTGCGCAGCTCGGGCAGTGTCAAGCCGGTGCTGATCATGACCGCACGCGATGCCTTGCCCGACCGGGTGGCCGGGCTGGACGAGGGGGCCGACGACTACGTGGTCAAGCCCTTCGAGCCCGAAGAGCTGCTGGCCCGCATGCGCGTGGCCTTGCGCCGCAGCGAAGGTCGAGCTTCTCCCCTCCTGCGCCATGGCGACTTGGTGGTGGATCCGGCGGCTCACACGGTGGTGCGAAACGGCGAGACCGTGGCGCTGCGTGCCAAGGAATTTGCCTTGCTGCTGGCCCTGCTGCGTGGCAGCGGCCAGGTGCTGTCGCGCCAGCGGCTGGAGCAAGCACTTTATGGCTTTGACGAAGTGCTGGACAGCAACGCCCTTGAAGTACACATGCACCACCTGCGCCGCAAACTGGGCGATGGCTTGGTCAAGACGGTGCGCGGCGTGGGCTACTTTGTGCCAGTGCCAGAACCCCAAGGGCCGGCTTGATGGCGCAAATGACGACCCCTCAAGCCCATCTTGGTAAGGCCCAAGACCGCTCTTTGTGGCGTTACCTGTGGGCCTGGGCCCTGGGGGCTGTGGTGGCACTGTGGATGTTGTTGGCCGGCTTGGCCTATTCCACGGGCTACCACGAGGCCGAAGAAATCAGCGACGGCCTGCTGGTGTCGGCCGCACAAATGTTGCTCAGCCAGCCTTTGGGAGCGCCCGGGCCGGTGCTCGGTGCGTCAAAGCCCCCAGCTGCCCATCAGGCTCAGATGCCCGCTGCCCTCAGCCAACACCCACCGAACGCCTACGTGCCTGAATTTCATGTGGTGATTTGGCAAGATGATCAATTGGTCTGGGACTCGCATGGCGTGCACGCCCAATTGCCAACCCGCTTGGCACTGGGCCACCAAACAATGGGCCTGACGCTGCAGGGCGTCTCGCAAGATTGGCGGGTGTATGTGGCCGAATCGACCGAGGCCTCAGCAGTTCGCCGCGTGGCGGTATTCATGGACCCGGCTCGGCGGGAGGCGCTGGCCGCCGACATTTCCGAACACATTTTGCTGCCCGCGCTGGTGTTTTTGCCACTGGTGGCGTTGATGCTGGCCTCTGCCATACGGCGCGGCCTGCTGCCGCTGCAGCGCTTGTCGGGCAAGATCGCGGCGCTCGATGTCGATGCGGGCCAAACCCTGGTGCCGCAGCAGCCTTATCGGGAACTGGGCGTGACGGTGCAGTCCATCAATGCCTTGGTGCTGCGCCTGCAGGCCCAGATCGTGCGTGAGCGGCGCTTTGCCGCCGACGTGGCCCACGAACTGCGTACCCCCCTGACGGCCTTGGTGCTGCAGGCCCGGCGTGCACGCAAGGGAAGTGGAGGTGCCGAACAAGTCCAAGCTTTGCAGGCGGTAGAGCAGGGCGCTTTGCGTGCCGGGCGTATCCTGTCGCAGCTGCTGGACTTGGCGCGGGCCCAAAGCCTGACGGGTGATGTGTCCGAGCAGGTGGACCTGTGCGCTTTGGCCCTGCGTGTGGTGTCTGAGCATGCGGCGCTGGCCCATGAGCTGGGTCAGGACATTGCGCTCGAAGCGCCACAGCAGCCTCTTGTGCTGCCCGGACAGTCCACTTTGCTAGAGCTGGCCTTGCGCAACCTGGTGGACAACGCCTTGCGCCACAACCCGGCAGGCACCTACGTGGAGGTGCGCGTAGCCCGCGATGCGGCAGGGCAGGTAGCTCTGTCGGTTAGCGACGATGGCGGCGACTTGGGGGATGCCCCCACATCTGGCCCCAACACGGGCCTGGGCATTGGCCTGACTTTGGTCGAGCGCATTGCCCAAAGTCAGGGGGCGCAGTTGGTGCGCGATGGCGGCGCTGCACCTTTTGGCAAGCGTTTTGCGTTGGTTTGGCCTGCGATGGTAGGGCTTTCGGGCAAGGCTTAATGTTGCGATAAGCGTGGATTTTTACAATGCGCTTTGTTCTTTTGTCTTTTGCTGCCCATGACGCCCAATTCTGCCGATCGTTCTCCTTCTGATGCGCCTGCCCGCCGCCCTTGGCACCCCTTGAGTTTGTTGCTGGTGCTGGCCTTGTGGCTCAGCACGGCGGGCAACCTGCCCCTGTGGCGGGCACTGTGGACCTTGACGGACAACCACCACCTGCGCAGTGGCTTGGGATTGCTCGGTTTTGGCTTGATCGTGATGGCGGCCACCACTGTGCTGCTGAGCCTGCTGGTCTGGCCTCGCTGGCGCAAACCCGTGGGTGTGTCGCTCTTGCTGGTGGCGGTAGCCAACAGTTATTTCATGCACACCTATGGTGTGGTGATCGACCCCACCATGATGGCCAACACCGTGCAGACGGATGTGCGCGAAGTGCGCGATTTGTTGTCATGGTCTTTGTTGGTGGCGTTGGCGCTCGGCGTGGTGCTGCCGGGATGGTGGTGGTGGCGTCAGCTCGTGCAAGAACTGCCCACCCGGCGTTTGTTGGTGCGCCAGCTGGGCCTGGCGGGTTTGGCTCTGATGCTCATGCTGGTGGTGGTCTGGGCCTCTTTCCAGGACCTGGCCTCGACCATGCGCAACCACAAATCTCTGCGTTACATGCTCAACCCCTTCAATACCATTTATGCCAGCACACGATTGGTGGTGGGGCAGTCCACGAAGGTCCGCATGCCCTTGCAGACCATCGGCGAAGATGCCTCTTTGGCGAAGGCCTCGGGGGTGTCGCAAAAGCCGCCGCTGATCGTGCTGGTGGTGGGCGAAACCGTGCGAGCTGCTAACTTTGGTTTGGCGGGTTACGAGCGCGACACCACACCACAGCTGCGTCAACTGCAAGGCAGTGGGGAGTTGGCCTACTTTTCCAATGTCACCTCCTGCGGCACCAACACCCAAGTCTCGGTGCCCTGCATGTTTTCGCATCTTGGGCGCGAGGCGAACGCCAAAAACGACATCCCTTATGAAAACCTGCTGGACGTGTTGCAGCGTGCTGGCATGCAGGTGCTGTGGCTGGACAATCAGTCTGGCTGCAAAGGCGTTTGTGACCGCATACCAAACGCCAACACCCGTGAATTGAAAGACCCGGTTTTGTGCCCGGATGGCGAGTGTTTTGACGAAATCATGCTGCGTGTCTTGCCAGAGCGTCTGGCGCAACTCGAAAAAGCGGGTGCTTCGGGGCCTGGCTCAGCGGGCACCGTGGTTGTGTTGCACCAAATGGGCAACCACGGCCCGGCCTATTACAAGCGCACACCGCCCGACATGAAAGTCTTCCAGCCCGAATGCCGCACCAATGTTCTGCAGGACTGTCCATCGCAGGAAATCGTCAACGCCTACGACAACGCGGTGCGTTACACCGACCACCTGCTGTCGCAAACTGTGCGTTGGCTCAAAAGCCAGCCACGGCCAACGGCCATGCTGTACGTCTCAGATCATGGGGAATCGCTCGGCGAAAAAGGCCTGTACTTGCACGGCATGCCTTTCATGATGGCCCCCAAAGAGCAAACCCATGTGCCCATGGCGCTGTGGCTGTCCAAACCCATGCAGTCGCAGCTGGGTTGGGACGGCGCTTGCTGGAAAAAACAGGCGGCCGAGGCGGTCTCGCACGACCACTACTTTCATTCGGTCTTGACACTTGCCCAGGTCAAAACCCGCATGCACAAACCCGAGCTGGATGTTTTCTCGGCTTGCACAAAACGCCCGGACTGAGATATCACACTCAGGCTGACCACCAACGCCAAAGGGCCGACAGCCACACCCCGCCACACAGCAGCAAGCTGAGCAGCACGGCCGCACTGCCCGTGTCCTTGGCGAGCTTGGATTGCTCATGCCACTCGGGTCCCACGCGGTCAATTGCCGCTTCGATGGCTGTGTTGAGTAACTCCACCACCAGCACGGCCACCACCACACCCACCAGCAGCACCACTTCGGTCCAGCTTTGGCCCAGCCACCAGGCGGCAGGCAATATCACGACCCCCAGCATCGCCTCTTGGCGAAAAGCGGGCTCGTGCCATCCGGCGCGTAAACCTTCAATGGAGTAAAAAAAGGCGTGCCAGACGCGGGCCAGTCCTCGGCGTTTGGGCGCTACGGTGTTGTTATCGTTCATGTGCGGGGCAAAATGGTTTTGAGCCGAAAGCTTAAGGTGCCGATGTTAACGGGACCTTATCGCTTTGGCCATGCGCCGCCCTGGGGCTGTGCCCGGCATGGTGAACGCCATGCTCGGGCTGGAGGTCACTCCGCCAGAATTAACGCGGATAAATGCGTGACGCGATGGGTTTGACTGCGTAATTAGGAAGGAAGCGGCAATCTTTGGCTTGCGTCGGATTGAGTTGCTTGCAACGCTGGTCGATGCCCTCAGCCGTTGGTTTTTGACCTTTCACGACCCAGTCGAGGAGCGCATTGAACAGGGGTGGGTAATGTGCATCGCCCCAATAGCTGTGCTCGCTGGAGTCCACATAGGTCTGAACAAGTCGGTCAGCTGTGCCTGCGGCCACCATTTTCTGGCGCAAAGCAGCCTGACCCTCCACAAACACGGTCGAGTCGTTGATGGCGTGGCTGCTGATGACGGGCACAGAGAATCGACCATGGTGGTCCACATCCGCAAAAAACATCGCGGAGGCTTTGGGGTCAGGCTGGAACCGAGGAATACGTGCATTCAATTGGGCATCGTCAGACGAGCCGGCGTATTGCACCTTGGCGTTGCCCAAAGTAGCAGCCCCGTCGTTTTTACTGACAACGTCCCGCAGCGCAAACGTGCCCCAATTCAAATGACTGAGCACAGAGCGTTCAGGCATTTTGAGAACGTCCACAATTGTTTTGAGTTTTTGCGCTTGTTGGGGTGTTCTTTGGGCCGCAGGGGTGGCTGTGCCAAGGCATTCATTGACGCGTTTGGCCAATTCCGCAGGCGTGAGCTTGCTGTCTATGGGTAAACCGATCGACAGAAGATAGGCCGGCTCTGTGGGGAGCGGATGGTTGTTGCACAAGTGTTGGTAAAGAGCCCGGATATCCAGTCGGAAGTCGTAGGTGGTGGGGCCTGCGACCACACCGCTGGTCAACAAAATGCCATCCCAAGACTTCGGAAACATCTCGCCAACGCGAGCGGCCACCATGGCCCCCCAGGATTGCCCGTGCAGCAGCGTTGTGCGCGGCTTGGCCACATGGTCCACAAAAATGCGGCGCACGCGTTCGGTGTCTTCTGCCGCCGTGGTCACGGCAAAGCCACCTTGTCTAAAAACGGATCCCGCCCATGCATGACCTTCTTTGACCGTGATGGCCCAGCGCTTGATGTCCTCGTCGTTGCGTGACGTTTTGGGTGGGCCATAGCTGGGCCCACCATGCGCGTGGACGACCAAAACCCCACTCCATTTGGCGGGCATGACAATGAGGTAATGCGCCGAAGCAGAGTCTTGCCCGCGAAGACATGTTGCACCTGCAGGCACACCTTCAGGACAAACCTTGGAAACGGGCGCCACTTCAGGGATGACTTGGGATGGGCTGACACATGCGGCCAAACTCACGCCCATGAAGGCGGTTGCGACGACACGTGCACAAGTGGAGAAATGGTAAGTCACGGTGAGTGCTTTCATCGAGGGATGGGTTTAAGGGTGGACGGATTTGGGCGTCAAAGTGGCGAGGACCCGTGTTGGTGCATCCTGCCTTCAAGCCCCATGGTATTCGGGTTTCGTGGTGTGAAGTGGTGGCGCAACCGGGGGTCTTCTCTTATTCACGCGCCAAGTTCAGCCCTTCACCCCATCTTTACAAACTGCCGCGCCAGCGTCACCACCACCGGGCCCAGCAACACGGTGAGCAGGGAAGGGAAAACACAGAAGATCAGGGGGATGAGGAGTTTGACGGGGAGTTTGGCGGCGGCCTCTTCGGCGCGCAGGCGGCGTTGGATGCGCATGGCGTCGGCGTAGACGGCCAGTGATTCGGACACGCTGGTGCCAAAGCGGTCAGCCTGGATGAGCATCGAGACCAGGGCGTCGATGTCTTTGAGGTCCACGCGTTGCGACAGGTTGCGCAGCGCTTCAGCCCGCGATGAGCCGGATCGCAGGGCCAGCCCGGTGAGGGCAAATTCTTCATTGAGGACGGGGCGGGCGTAGCGCATTTCGCGGCCCACGCGTTCGATCGCCGCGTCCAGCCCGAGGCCGGCTTGCACGCACAGGCGCAGCAAATCCAATGCGTCCGGAAACGCGTGCAGTAGCGCCAGTTGCCGGCGCTGTATGCGCAGCCGCAGCAGCGCGTCTGGCAGGTAATAACCCAGCCCTGCAGCCACCACCACAAGGGCCATGCGCAGCATGGTGTTGGCCGGCCAGCCTTGGGCATTGAGCACGCTAAAGGCCAGGGCGGGCAGCAGCAGGGTGAGCAAAGTTTTGCTGATGAAGTAAATCTGCAGCGCCACGGGCGAGCGCCAGCCCGCGTGTCCAAAGCGCAGGCGTACAGCAGATGGCGTGTCGCCTTCGCCGCCCGACAGGCCCGATGTCCAGGGGCCCAGCCACAGCAGGCCTGACAACAGTTGGGCTTGGGTCCGATGCCAAGCGCTGCCCGGTGCGGTTTGGCCGTTGATTGGGGTAGGGTTTGCGGCGTTTTGGTCGCGCAGGCGGGCCAGGCGCTCGCGCCCGGGATCGGGCAGCCAGCGGTTGAGCAGGGCCAGGCTCAGCATCACGACCAAGGCGAACACGAGCGCCGCAAAAATCAAGGTGGAAGAGGTCATGGTGCTCACCGACGACAACTTCGCCACCATCGCCCGCGCTGTGCGCGAGGGCAGGGTGGTGTTTGACAACATCAAGAAGACCTTGCTCTTCACCTTGCCCACCAATGTCGGCGAGGCGGGTGTGATCGTGTTGGCGATTTTTTGGGGCGTGGCCCTGCCGGTCACGGCGGGGCAAATTTTGTGGGTCAACCTGATCACGTCGGTGACTTTGTCGCTGGCTTTTGCGTTTGAGCCCGCAGAGGACGGCGTGATGCGCCACGGCCCACGCCCACCGACCGAGCCCTTGCTGACCCGACCTTTGGTGCTGCGCATGGTGTTTGTCAGCTTGCTCATGGTGGCGGTCACGTTCTCGGTATTCGAGTGGGAGCTTTCGCGCGGCAGCAGCCTGGAGCTGGCCCGCACCGCTGCGGTGAACGCGTTGGTGGTCAGCGAGCTGTTTTACCTGTTTCATGCCCGCCACTTCACCCGCTCGGCCTTTCGGCTGGAGACCGTGACAGGCAACCCGGTGGCCATTGGCGTGAGTCTGCTGATGGTGGCGCTGCAGCTGCTGTTCACCTACGCGCCCTTCATGCAAGCGGTGTTCCAGACCCGCGCTCTGGACCTGCTCAGCTGGTCCGTCATCGGCACGCTGGCAGGTGCCTTGTTCTTGTTGATCGAACTCGAAAAAGCGCTGTGGCGCATGTCGGGGGTGAGGCGCATGTGAGGCGCATGCTGGGCGTCCGTCCCGAGTCTTGCCCAAAGCCCTGGTTTTGTAGGAGCCCACCCCGTGGGCGATGAGCGTGTTCCACGCTCGCAAGGTTTGAGCGCAGCCCAACGCTAAGATAGCGCCATGAAAAACCGCCAAATCGCCTCCTTTTCCGTCAGCGCCATCGGCCTGGGCTGCATGAACCTCAGCCACGCTTATGGCGCACCTGTTTCGGCCCAACAGGGCGAGCGTGTGCTGCTCACCGCTCTCGACCAAGGCGTGACGTTTTTTGACACCGCCGCGCTGTACGGCTTTGGAGCCAACGAGACCCTGGTGGGCCAGGTGATGAAGCCACACCGCAACCGCTTCACGCTGGCCAGCAAATGCGGCATGCAGGGCGTAGAACAAAGCGATGGCAGCAAGGTGAGGGTGATCGATGGTCGGCCCGAGGCCATCAAAAAGACCTGCGAAGACGCGCTGCGCCGCTTGCAGACCGATGTGATTGACTTGTATTACCTGCATCGCTGGGACAAGAAAGTACCCATCGAAGACAGCGTGGGCGCTTTGAGCGACTTGGTGCGACAGGGCAAGATCCAGACGATTGGATTGTCGGAGGTGTCGGCTGGCACGCTGCGCAAAGCGCACGCGGTGCACCCGATTGCAGCGCTTCAGACCGAGTATTCGCTGTGGACACGCAACCCCGAGATCGCGGTGCTGCAGGCCTGCCGCGAACTGGGTGTGGCCTTTGTGGCTTTCAGCCCGGTGGCGCGAGGCTTTTTGTGCGGCTCAGCTTTGGATGTGAGCGCTTTTGACGCCAAGGACATTCGCCGCAGCATGCCGCGCTTTACCCCAGACAACTACGCCGCCAACCTGAAGCTCTTGCCCGCCTACCACGCGCTCGCGCAAGAGGCCGGCTGCAGCCCCTCCCAGCTGGCCCTGGCTTGGCTGCTGCACCAGGGCGAAGACATCATCCCCATTCCCGGCACCACCTCGGTGGACCATCTGCTGGACGATTTGGCCTCGGTGGATGTGAAGCTGGATGCGGGTTTGATGGCGCGTTTGGATGCGTTGATCAACCAGCGGACGGTAGCCGGTGACCGCTACAACGCGCAGGCCAACAGTGAGGTGGATACCGAGGTGTTTGGCTGAGTGATCTGTCGTCCTTGGCTTGAGCCGAGGAACCATTTGAGTTGTCATCCTCGGGCTTGCCCCGAGGAGTCATGACTCGATCACTGACCAAGCAAGTGGTTGGTTTTGGTTATGGGGGGGCTGGTTAAGGCTGGAAGCGGACCAAGTTGCAAAGCCATCATTGTCAGGAGTCGACCCATACAGGTCATTTCCAAGCGAGCGAAGCAGTCATTGTGGAGCCTGGCTTTCCGGCAAAGTATCTGTCAGCCAAAAGCAAAAACCGTTCAACTACTGTTCCCAGTTTGTTGTCTCGTCAAAATTTCCAACGGGCTTTAGACGAATATTCTTATTGAGATGCCATGTGCATGGCAAAGGCCCGTACCTTCGCGGATTGGCGTCTTTGCGGTGGGCTGACCAAGTGAATCGGCAAAGAGGGAGCCGGCCAGTTGGGCAGCAGCACCTGCAACTCCCCACTGGCCACCTCGTCCTCGAACAGCCAAGTGGGCGAATAGCCAATGCCCATGCCTGACAGCACGGAGGCTCGTATCACTTCGCTGCTATTGGTTTGCAGGTTACCTTGTGCACGGATGGTGACCTGGGTGCCTTCTTCTGCGAGTGCACCTGGGCCTGCCGTGAACGTCCAGACGTTCTGTGTAGCAAGCTCCGAATAGACAATGCAGTTGTGCTGTAAAAGGTCTTGCGGTACCTGTGGCACCTTCAGGCCATCCGGTAACGAATCCAAATATTGGCGACTCGCAATCAACATGCGCTGTGTGGTTCCAATCCGATTGGCCACCAAAGAGCTGTCGGCCAGTTCGCCAATTCGAACAGCCACATCGATGCCTTCTTCCACCAAATCAATGAATCCATCGCTCAACCTCAGGTCGATTTTGACTTTGGGGTGAGCAGCCAGAAAACGCTTCACCAACGGCAAGAGTTTGAGTCGTCCGTAGCCCACCGAAGCGGCCACCCGCAGCCAGCCACTCAATTCTTGTTCGCTTTGAAATACTGCTGATTCGGCTTCTGCAATTTCTGCGACCAAACGCCTCGCCTGAAAAAAGTAGCGTTCGCCTGCCTCGGTCAAAGCCAATGACCGTGTGGTGCGACTCAGCAACTGAGCCCCCAGCTCGCGCTCAAGCGTGGCCACTTGTTTGCTCACACGGCTCTGCGTGGTTTGGGTCTCCCGCGCCACTGCAGAAAAACTGCCCGCTTCCACCACCCGAACAAACGCCTGCATTGCGCTCAATCGATCCATTAAACGCCCTTATTCATGCTCATTTGGAATGAATGTTAGTCCGATATCACGCCTAGTGCAATCGATCAAAAGCATCAACACTGCATGCATTCCACTGATAACCAGACGCATGAGACCTTTGCCATGACCACAAGCCCGATGCAGACAAAACATCACGAGCGCCACCAATTCGCCAAAGGTATCGCGGTGGGGCTGATCGCCGCCAGCATTGGTGCGCTTTACACCGTGTTTGCCCGTTGGGGCATGGCACAAGGTCTGTCTTCACCTGATCTCACGGTGCTGCGGTTTGGCGTAGCGGGTTTCCTCATGCTGCCAGTCATCGTCGTCGCCTGCCGACGTGATGTGGCCCAGTTCACGACCCGTTGGCGGGTATGGTTGCTGGTGGCGCTGTTGGCGGGCACGCCATTTGGGTTACTGATGTTCGGTGCTTTGCAGTTCGCGCCCCCCAGTCATGCCGCCGTGTTCCCGTTCACCGCCATGAGCGTGATGGGGATGGTCTTAGGCGCGGTGGTGCTGGGTGACCGCATGACCCTGCGCCGAGTCGCGGGCATTGCTGTCGTGCTGGCAGGCTTGGTCCTCGTGTCTGGGGTTGAGGCTTCGAGCCTCACACTGCGGGCATCGATCGGCGACGCCATGTTCCTTGCGGCCGGGACCTTATGGGCAGGCTTTGGCATCGTGCTGCGCAAGCACCGACTCGACCCCTTAATCGCCACCGCGGTGATCTCGATCAGCGCATTGTTCACTTATGTGCCTGCTTATTTTTGGTTCACCGGGGGACAGGGTCTGGTTTTGGTTGCTCCCTTTGTTTTTTGGACAGAGGTGCTGGTACAAGGCGTGATTGCAGGAGCAGGCACGCTTTACACCTATTCCAAAATGGTGTCCTTACTCGGCCCTTCCCGCGCAGCTGTGTTTCCTGCTTTGGCGCCTGGCTTGGCCGCATTGATGGCTTGGCCAGTCCTTGGACATGTGCCCGCCCCCATGGAAACCATGGGGCTGGTATTGGTCATGACAGGGCTGATCGTTGCTGTGACAACATCCTTAGGTTCAGCTCAAAAGTCTTGAATGCCAAATTAAAGGCAATGACCGCTTTACGCCGTTATCAGCAGGCCAGTGGACTTTTCCGACGTCCGCAACCGCTGCAGTCCAGACCTTCGCCCTTGTAAGTCGCCTAAAGGCGGCGGACATCCCTGGGCTGGGGCATTTTTTGGCACCTGCCATTTGCGGACGTTCATGAAATATTTCTGAACCAGTCCATCGATTGTCGGTACCGAGAGCGAGGTGCCATAGAAGGTTTGGATGGCTGCCTTCGCGGTCGTCCGTGACTTCGGTGAGCTGTGTGCACCATCGCACCGACACGCAGCCACTGTCACAGGCAATATGTCTTTGTGGATCGCTTGACGTTAACGGGTCAGTCCGTTGGCGGGTCATTGCACTTTGGCACCCTGACGACAAACCCCTCCAGACAAGGAACCCCCAAATGAAAACGCCAACACGCAGACGCTTTATCGAAATCACGCCCTTTGCAGGTCTTGTACTGTTGGCCGCTTGCTCGCCCAAAGTCGAACCACAGAGTGTGCAGATGGCGACCACGCCCGCCCCGAATCCGCCACCCGCGGCCGCTGCAGCACCATCAAAGACGGCCATCAATCTTCCAATGCTCGAAATAGGCGATGCCCAAGCCGTGGTGTTTGGCTATGTGGACGACGCCACCCAAGCGGACAAGGTGAAATTCACAAACTACGTGTCTGGGAGTGCTTGCAGCAACTGCGCGTTGTTCCAAGGCGAGGCAGGCGATGTCGCAGGTGGATGCCCTCTCTTTGTTGGCAAGCATGTGGCGGCAAAGGGTTGGTGCACGTCTTGGGCCAAAAAGGCCTGAGCCACCCAAAGAAGGTCATCCGTGTCCATCAGATCACCATGACTCATTGGCGACGCCTTTCCCTCCTTTCGCTGTTGCTTGCAGCGCTGACACTCGGTGGATGCCAAACCACCACCAGTGGTGGCTCGGTCGGCACAGACCGTCAACAGCTCCTTCTGGTTTCGTCCCAGCAGCTTGAACAGATGGCTGCGCAAAGTTACAGCAAGTTGACTTCCGAAGCCGCTGCAAAAGGCATCCTCAATACCGATGCTTCGATGCTTCGATGCTTCGATGCTGCGGCGCCTTCGTGCCATTGCCCAAAGAATTGAACCCCAGACAAAAATTTTTCGCCCCGACGTGCCCAATTGGAAATGGGAAGTCAACATGATCAACAGCAGTGAACTCAATGCATTCTGTATGCCGGGTGGAAAAATTATTTTTTACTCAGGCCTGATCCGGCAACTGAATCTGACCGATGAAGAAATAGCAGTGGTGATGGGGCATGAAATTTCGCATGCATTGAGGGAACACTCACGCGAACAGGTCTCACAGGCATTGGCTGCACAATCTGCCATAGGACTGGGCGCTGCACTGTTCGGTTTTGGCCAAGGTGCTGCTGACATTGCAGGAGTCCTGTACCAGTCTCTCGTTGCTACCCGTTTCAGCCGGACCGATGAGAATGAAGCCGATCGCATGGGCCTGGAACTCTCAGCGCGGGCTGGTTATGACCCGCGCGCAGGGGTCACGCTGTGGCAGAAAATGATCAAAGCCAACAGTGGCGGCAGCCCCCCCGTATTTTTAAGCAGTCACCCAACAGAGGCCAGCCGCGTGCAGCAAATCGAAGAACTGCTGCCGACGGTCTTGCCTTTGTACAAAGCCGCTCGCCGAGACTGAGACTGACATGACAAGGGCCCCGAAGGGCCCTTGCTTTTGTGGGATTCGCTCAGCCAGCGTCAGGCTGCCGACCCGGCGCCGCTTTTTGAAAGGCCTCCAGTTCCATACAAGCCTTTTCCACCGCCATGATGTGTGGCCATTGCGTCAGGTCCACATTGAAGCGGCGAGCGCTTTCAACTTGGGGGATCAAATACACATCGGCCAGCGTCGGGGTGTCGCCAAAGCTGAAGCGGCCACGCTGCGTGTCAGCCGAGATCAGGGCTTCGTAGGCGTCAAAGCTTGCGCTGATCCAAGTGGCGCACCAGGCGTTGATGGCGTCTTCGTTGGCGCCGAATTGTTTGCGCAGCGTTTGCAAAACGCGGCGGTTGTTGAGAGGGTGGATGTCACAACCCACCATGGCCGCCAGCGCGCGCACATGGGCGCGGTCGTCAGCGCCTACAGGCAGGAGGGCGGGCGTGGGGTGTTTTTCTTCCAACCATTCGATGATGGCGGGTGACTGGATCAGCACCTGCTTGCCCGTGTCGAGCGCGGGCACCATTTGCTGGGGGTTGACCGACTTGAAGGCGTCGCCTTGCTGTTCATCGACCCGCAGGTCCACCGCCACGTAGTCGGTGGCGATGCCTTTGAGGTTGAGCGCAATGCGCAGGCGGTGCGAGGTGCCGCTTCTGAAAAAACTGTAGAGCTTCATGTTGTTGAGGGGCTGGTGGTTTCAATGGGAATGGATCGCTTCGTGCCTCGCGATGACATGGCTTTTTGCGTCACTGCGGGGAGCGCAGCGATGAGGCGATCTGTGAATTGCTTCGTGCTTCGCGTCGACACTGCTTGTTGTGTCACTGCGAGGAGCGCAGCGACGTGGCAGTCTATGGATTGCTTCGTACTTCACAATGACATTTTTCTCCTGCCTCATCGCCACGCGTTCTTTATGCTGCAGCGCCGATGTGCAGCGCGATCTCGGCCACGCCTTCGACGCGGCCTGTGATTTTGTCACCAGTGACCACGGGGCCCACGCCTTCCGGGGTCCCGGTGTAGATCAGGTCGCCAGGCTGCAGGTGGTAGTAGGTGGACAGGTCGGCGATGATTTCGCGGATGTTCCAGATCAGCTTGTCGACGTTGGACGACTGCTTGGTGACGCCATTGACTTCGAGGGCAATGGTGCCGTTCTCGATCACCACGCCGGGCATGGGCACGATTTCGGAGCAGGCCGAGCCTTGCTCGATGTCCTTGCCCGTGTCCCACGGGCGGCCTTTGTCACGCGCCACCAGCTGCAGGTCGCGGCGGGTCATGTCCAGGCCTGCACCGTAGCCATAGACCAGTTCATGCGCGTTGGCTTCGCTCACGCGAAAACCTTCTTTGCCAATGGCCAGCACCAGTTCCATCTCGAAGTGGTAGTTGTTGGTGCGGGGTGGGTAGTCGACGGTCGCGCCACTTTCCACAAGGGTCTGCGGCGACTTGGTGAAGTAAAACGCCTGCTCGACGCTTTTGTCGACAGGGCGGCCCATCTCCACAGCGTGCGCATGGTAGTTGCGGCCCACGCAGAAGATGCGGTTGACAGGGAAGCGCTCTTGTTGGCCACGGATGGGCAGTGAGGCTATGGTGGGCGGGGTGAAGAGGTAAGTCGTCATGGTTTGGTGATGTGTGTGTTGTAGGAGCGGTCTCCGACCGCGAAGGTTTTCGCGGTCGGAGACCGTTCCTACGAAGAGGTGATCAGCTGCGGTTTTTATTCGTGCCGAGTTGGCGATGCTTGGGTGATGTGTGTGTGCAGATGTTTGTGGTGTAGGAGCGGTCTCTGACCGCGATGGTTTTCGCGGTCGCAGACCGCTCCTACGAAGAGGTGGTTCAGCCGCGGTTTTTATTCATGCCGAGTTGGCGATGCTTGGGTGATGTGTGTGTGCAAATGTTTGTGGTGTAGGAGCGGTCTCTGACCGCGATGGTTTTCGCGGTCGCAGACCGCTCCTACAAGGCAGTGAGGTTTGTTCGCGGTCGCAGACCGCTCCTACGAAGAGGTGGATCAACCCCGGTTTTCGTAAACGCCCAACTTGCGGTGCAGGGGCGATTCGTCGGCGATGAAGATGAAGGCGTGTTGGTCGGCGTTCAGGTTGGTCAGCGTCACAGCTTCGTAGCCGGGCGCGCAGCAGGTGTCGGCCTCAAGCAGGGTGAAGGTGCTGGCCACAATTTGCGCTTGCACCGCGCCTTCAATCACATGGAAGACTTGAGCGGGCGATCGAGCTGGCAAACGCAGGGTCTGGCCGGGGCGCAGCATCAGGGCGTAAAAACCCAAGATGTTTTCCGCATCGCCACCCGTCTCGGGGTTGGTGTAGGTCACTTGCACCTGCTCCAAGCCCGCATCGTCAGAGGCCAGTGATTCGAGCGCGGCTTTGACGTCTTTCCAGGCGTAGCGCAGCATGGGGTAGGCCTTCTTGCTGCGCTCAAACACATGTGAGGGCACCACGCCGCCACGGGCGTATTGCTTGTCGCCTTGCCCCGGCACCACGGTCTGGCGGTCGCCGTTGATGTGGTAGCTGGCCTCCATGTAATAAACCAGAGGCAGGTCCAGCACATCCAGCCAGATCACAGGCTCGGTGCCGTCGTGGCCGTGCTCGTGCCACAGGCCGGTAGGCGTCAGGATCAGGTCGCCCCGGCTCATGGGGCATTTCGCGCCGTCTACTGTGGTCCAAGCGCCTTCGCCTTCCACCACCATGCGCACCGCGTTGGGTGTGTGGCGGTGGCTGGGGGCCCATTCGCCGGGCATGAGCAGCTGCATGCCCAAATACATGGCTGCTGAGGCCTGCATTTTGTCCAGGCCGTGGCCGGGGTTGGCCAGCACCAGTACGCGGCGCTCGGCTTTTTCAATCGGGGTCAGCTCGCCCGCCTTGAGCAAGAGCGGCTTGATGTCCTTGTAGGCCCAGCAGGTGGGCTGGGTCTGGCGGGTGGGCACCTTGGGGGGCAGCACGCCGCGCAGGCTGGGCCACAGGGGCACCAAGTTCACATTGCGCAGGTCCTGCACATAGTCTGCGGGCAGGTCTTCGATTCGGCCGAGGTCGTTCATGTCCTTGTCCTTTCAAGCGGGGGTCAAGAGGGCGTCATGGCGAGCGCAGCGCGGCAATCCATGGATCGCCACGTCGCTACGCTCCTCGCGATGACGGGGGTGATGGATCGCCGCGTCGCTTCGCTCCTCGCGATGACGGGGGTGATGGATCGCCACGTCGCTACGCTCCTCGCGATGACGGTGGTGATGGATCGCCACGTCGCTTCGCTCCTCGCGATGACGGTGGTGATGGATCGCCGCGTCGCTTCGCTTCTCGCGATGACGGTGTGGGGGTGCGGTGCTGGTTCTTTCGTCATTGCGAGCGAAGCGCGGCAATCCATGGATCGCCACGTCGCTACGCTCCTCGCGATGACGGTGGTGATGGATCGCCACGTCGCTACGCTCCTCGCGATGCCGGGGGTGATGGATCGCCACGCCACTTCGCTCCTCACCATGACCGAGTGGGCATGGTTTGACGCAGTGGGGGGCGGTGACGGTCGTGGAGTCTTCATGTCATCGGGGGTGTTGTGCGGCGTCGAGGCAGTTGCCCACGTTCCAGCCATACAGCCATTCCATCGCATCATAAAAGCGCTCGGGGCTGCGGCCGCGCCACAGGTCGTTGCGCACCAGGCGCTCGACGCCTTTTGCGTGGTAGATACGGCCCATCTCGCGGCTGGACAGCACGATGCGGGCGGTGCGGGCCACACGGGCGCGTTGGTACATGTCCAGTGCTTGGGGCCAGTCGTTGCTGTGCACACGCAGGGCTTCGCCCAAGGTGACGGCGTCTTCCATGGCCATGCAGGCGCCTTGGGCCATGTACTGCGTGGTGGGGTGAGCGGCGTCGCCCAGCAGGGTCACGCGGCCATGGGTCCATTGGCCAATCGGCTCGCGGTCGGCCGTGGCCCAGCGTTTCCAGGTCTTGGGCAGGTCGATCAGCTGGCGGGCTTTGGGGCAAATGCCTTGGAAGTAGCTTTGTACTTCTTCTTTGCTGCCGTCTTTGACTCCCCATTCCTCTTGCTCGCGGCTGTGGAAGGTCACGACCACGTTGTACTGCTCGCCACCACGCAGGGGGTAGTGCACCAGGTGGCAGTTGGGGCCCACCCATATGGCGGCGGCGTTCCATTGCAGGTCTTGCGGAAAGTCCTTTTTGTCGACCACGGCGCGGTAGACCACATGGCCTGTCACGCGGGCCGGATCGCCCACAAACTGCTCGCGCACCACCGATTTGACGCCGTCGGCCCCGATCAGGGCGCAGCCTTGGAAGGCTTTGCCGTTTTGGTCCCACACGGTCACGCTGCTGTCGTCCTGCTCAATGCGCTCGACACGGGTGCTGGTGTGAAATTGCACTTGCCCGGTTTCTTGCGCCGCTTCGAGCAAGGACAAATGCACATCGGCACGGTGGATCACGGCATAGGGGTTGCCAAAGCGCTGGCGGAATTTTTCATCCGTGGGGATCTTGCCGACCTGGTACTCGTCGAGCGCGTCGTGCATCACCATGTAATCGGTGTAGACCGCACGGCCACGGGCCTTGTCACCGACGCCCAACGCGTCAAAGGCATGAAAGCCGTTGGGTCCAATTTGGATGCCCGCGCCAATCTCGCCGATTTCGGGGGCTTGCTCCAGCACGGTGACGGCAAAGCCTTGGCGCACCAGTGCCAAAGCAGCGGCCAGGCCGCCGATGCCACCGCCTGCGACCAGGACGGGGAGGGTGTTTTGCAAAGGGATCATGGGGGTTCCTGGCGTGGGGGGGGGCAGTCAAAGGTCGAACAGGGATTCGATAAGTATACTTATTAAATGCCAGATTAGCCAGACGTCATTTCGAATCGGAAATCAAAGACCTGTGGGCATCTGGCCTTTCGCGGTCCCGACGACTTGCGTGGTTATATTCACGGCTTACCTGAAAGACATGCCGTGCTCTTACTCATCGTATTGCTCCCCCTTTTGCTGGGCACCCTGGCCACGTTTTGGCTGGGTTCCCGCTCACGACTGCTGACCGCTTGTGCGGCGGGCGCCGTCACGGCCACCAGTTTGGGCCTGTTGCTGTCCATGGCCCCGGCCGTGCTGGCGGGCGAGACGGTCATGAACGCCTGGCCTTGGGTGCCCGAGATCGGGCTGAACCTGACGTTCCGGCTCGACGGCTTGTCAATGATGTTCGCGGGCCTGATCCTGTTCATTGGGCTGATGATCATTTTGTATGCGCACTATTACCTGAGCGCCAAGGATTCGGCGGGCAAGTTCTACAGCGAGATGATGCTGTTCATGGCCGCCATGCTGGGCGTGGTGCTGTCGGACAACTTGCTGCTCTTGGTGGTGTTCTGGGAGCTGACCAGCGTCTCGTCGTTCCTGTTGGTGGGTTACTGGAGCTACCGACCAGACGCCCGCGCTGGGGCCCGTCAGGCATTGGCGGTGACGGGCGGCGGCGGCCTGGCCATGCTGGGGGGATTTGTGCTCCTGGGCCAGATTGCAGGCACGTACGAACTCAGTGAAATGCTGGGCAACGTGGCGGCCATTCAAGCCGATCCGATGTTCTTGCCCGCGCTGCTGCTGATTTTGCTGGGGGCCTTCACCAAGAGCGCGCAGTTCCCCTTCCATTTTTGGCTGCCCGATGCGATGGCTGCGCCCACGCCCGTGTCGGCCTACCTGCACTCGGCCACCATGGTCAAGGCTGGGGTGTTTTTGCTCATGCGCATGTACCCGGTGCTGGCTGGCTCGGGTTATTTCGAGGCGATTGTCACCACGGTGGGCCTGATCACCGTGTTGTTCGCGGCCTTCATCGCCATCTTCAAGCACGACCTCAAGGGCCTTTTGGCTTACTCCACCGTCAGCCACTTGGGCCTGATCACCTTTTTGGTGGGCCTGGGCTCGCCGCTGGCCGCTGTGGCGGCGGTGTTCCATGTGCTCAACCACGCCACCTTCAAGGCCTCGCTGTTCATGATCGCGGGCATCGTGGACCACGAAACCCATTCGCGCGACATGCGCAAGCTCGGCGGCCTGTGGTCGCTCATGCCCTGGACGGCCACGCTGTCCATGGTCGCGGCCGCGTCCATGGCGGGCGTGCCTTTGACCAACGGTTTCTTGTCCAAAGAGATGTTTTTCACCGAAGCCGTGGTCGGCACCTCTGGGGCGTTCGCTTGGCTGGTGCCCGCGCTGGTGACTTTGGCCGGGGTCTGCAGCGTGGCTTATTCGCTGCGCTTTGTGCACGACACGTATTTCAATGGTCCGCTGGGCGATGTGCCCAACACCCACCCGCACGAGCCGCCGCTGGGCATGAAGCTGCCCGCCATGCTGCTGGTCACGCTGTGCATCGTGGTGGGGGTGTTGCCCGCGCTCACGCTGGGCCCGCTGGTCGATGTGGCGGCCACAGCCTTGGCTGGCAAGCCGCTGCCCGAATACCACTTGGCCATCTGGCACGGCTTCAACCTGCCCCTGCTCATGAGCGCGATCGCGCTGGTGGTGGGCATTGCGCTGTACCTGATGCTGGCCAAAAACAAGCGCCTGCACCGCATCGAGTCCGAGGCCTGGTTTGGCCGCGCCACCGGTCGCCAGATGTTTGAAGGTCTGGTTGACGGCCTGTTTGTGCTGGCTGCGCGCGTCACCACGCGCCTGGAAAACGGCTCACTTCAAAGCTACATCGCCTGGATGCTGGGCGGTGTGGTGCTGGTGGTGGGCTGGCCCCTGCTGAGCAGCGGCATTGGCACCGGGCCGCGCGAGCTGCTGCCCGCATCGCCCCTGGCCATCATGATCTGGTTGCTGCTGGGCGCGGTCAGCTTGGCACTGGCGCTGCAGCACAACAAGCGCTTTCAAGCGGTGGTGCTGGTCGGCGTGGTGGGCTTGGTCACATCGCTCACGTTTGTCAGCCTCTCCGCCCCTGATTTGGCCCTGACCCAGTTGTCGGTCGAGGTGGTCTCCACCGTCTTGCTGCTCATGGGCCTGGCTTTGCTGCCCCAGCATTCGCCAAGCGAGTCGAGCAGCACCCGGCGCGCACGCGACGCGGCGCTGGCGCTGGCCGCAGGTGCGGGCATGGCCTGGTTGACCTGGGTGTTTGTCACCCGTGAATACAGCTCGATTTCCTGGTTCTTCCTCGACAAGTCGATTCCGGTGGGCGGTGGCTCCAACGTGGTCAACGTGATCCTGGTGGACTTCAGGGGCTACGACACCTTTGGCGAGATCACGGTGTTGGGCATAGCCGCCATTGGCGTGCTGGCCCTGATGGAGGGCATGCGCACGCGCCGCCCCACACAAGACAGCGATGGCCGCACTTGGACCTTTGCCGCCCAACCCCTGATGCTGCGCGTGGCCGCCGGGGTGGTGTTGCCAGTGGCCTTGGTGTTCACCATTTACATCTTCATGCGTGGGCACAACATGCCCGGTGGCGGCTTCATTGCGGGTTTGATCACCGCTGTGGCACTGGTGCTGCAGTTCATGTCCATGGGGCAAGCCAAGGCCGAGTACCTGCTGCGCGGTCAGGGTGGGCGACGCTTTGTGAAGTGGATCGGCTCGGGCCTGGGCATTGCCGGGCTGACTGGCGTGGGCGCCTTTGTCTGGGGCCGCCCCTTCTTGACCAGTGCACACGGCAACCCGGTGGTGCCGGTGCTGGGTGAACTGCCACTGGCCTCGGCCGCCTTGTTTGACTTGGGTGTCTACCTGGTGGTGGTGGGCGCAACCTTGTTGACCATCTCGGTGCTGGGCACCGTGACCCGCGAAGCGCCGGGATCGCCTGCGCGTCCCCAGGGGGCCGCATGATGGCCGCCACTTTTTTGTTCAGCGTTTTCAGCCGCAGCAAGGACCTCTCATGAGCATGGAATTTTTGTTGGCCAGCGGTATCGGTTTCGTCACCGCCTGCGCCGTTTACCTGATGCTGCGCGGGCGCACCTTCACGGTGGTCTTGGGTTTGTCGATGCTCGGCTACGCCGTCAACGTCTTCATCTTTGCCATGGGCCGTTTGTGGAGCAATGCCCAGCCCATCTTGCAAGGCAACGGCCCTGTGGCGGACCCTTTGCCCCAGGCGCTGGTGCTCACGGCCATCGTGATCGGTTTTGCGACCACTGGCTTTGTGATTGAGCTGGCCTTGCGCAGCCGCCACGAAAGCGGCAGCGACCATGTGGACGGGCACGAGCCTGGTCAAGCGGCTGGACAGACGGTTGATGAAGCGCGCGGAGGACAAGCCTGATGTTCGATGCTGTTTTTTCTTTCTGGTTGCAGCACGCGCCCGTGCTGTCTGTCTTGCTGCCCGTGTTCACGGCCGTGGCCTTGTTGCTGCTGGGCGATGGCAGCCAACAGGTGGCCGGGGGCGGCCATGGCGACAGCCGCCAGCGCTGGGCGCGCCGTTTGGCCATGGCCTCGGTCTTCCTGGGCTTGCTCATGGCCATCGGCCTGGTGGTGCAGGCCAGCAGCGGTGAGTTGCTGGTCTACCAACTGGGCGAATGGCCCGCGCCTTTTGGCATCGTGATGGTGCTCGACCGTTTGTCCGGCCTGATGGTGCTGCTGACTTACGTCGTGGCCGTGCCCGTGCTTTGGTATGCCACAGGCGGCTGGGACACCCGGGGGCGGCACTTCCATGCGCTGTTCCAGTTCCAGCTCATGGGGCTGTGCGGTGCGTTCATGACGGGTGATTTGTTCAACCTGTTTGTGTTCTTCGAGGTCTTGCTGATCGCCTCTTATGTGCTGCTGGTGCATGGCCAAGGGCGCGAGCGCTTTCGCATGGGCATCCATTACGTGGTGCTCAACTTGTCGGCTTCGGGCTTGTTCCTGATTGGCCTGGCCATGGTCTACAGCGTGACCGGCACGCTCAACATGGCCGATGTGGGCCTGCAGGTGGCGCAGCTCAAGGGCGACAACGCCTGGCTGGCTCAGGCCGCTGCGCTGGTGCTGCTGGCCGTGTTTGGCCTCAAGGCCGCGCTGGTGCCGCTGTACTTTTGGCTGCCCGGCACCTATGCCGCAGCCAGCGCCCCGGTGGCGGCGCTGTTTGCCATCATGACCAAGGTCGGTGTCTACAGCATCATCCGCACGCACTGGGTGATCTTTGGCGTGGGGGCCGGGGAGTCAGCCCTGGCCGTGGCCGACTGGCTGCTGCCTCTGGCTTTGACCACCAGCGCCTTGGGGGTGTTGGGCGCGTTGGCGGCGCACAGCATGAGCCGCCTGGTGGCTTACCTCACGGTGTCTTCGGTGGGCACGTTGCTGGCCTGTGTGGGCTTGTTCACCACCGACACTTTGTCGGCGGCGCTTTATTACATGCTGCACAGCACCATTGTGATCGCGGGCTTGTTCTTGCTGGTGGAGCTGATGGCCGCGCAGCGCGGCCAAGCCTTGGACAAACTGCGCCCCGCCCTGGCCGTGCGCGAGCCGGTGCTGCTGGGCCTGATGCTGCTGTTTGGTGCGGCATCGGCTGCGGGTTTGCCGCCTTTGCCTGGCTTTTTGGGCAAGCTCATGATTTTGGAGAGCAGCGCGGGCCTGCCCGCACAGGCCTGGGTCTGGACCGTGGTGCTCTGCGTGGGCTTTTTCACCATCGTGGGCCTGGCCCGCGCGGGCGTGGTGCTGTTTTGGCATGTGCAGCCCGAGCCGGACGAGGCGCAGAGCAATTCCGGCAGCAGCCCCAAGCTGTTGTCGGCCGTGTGGGCCTTCATGGCGCTGACCTTGGCCATGGCCGTGCTGGCTTCGCCCATCAAGCGTTACACCGACGACACCGCCACGCAGCTGGCTGACACCGCCGCTTACGCCCAAGCCGTGCTGGGCCTGGCACCGGGTCAGCCTTCGACCAGCACGCGGCCTTATGACGGAGCACGCCAGTCGGTGCCAGCACCCGCTGCTGACTCTGCGGCTGCCCCAGAAACCCCTGCTAAGGAAACCCGATGAAACCGACCCCTGCGCACCCATCTACCCCAGCGCGCTGGCTCAGCCACCCCATCCTTTCGCTCTTGCTGGGCGTCACCTGGTTGGCCTTGTCGCACAGCTTGGCCCCCGTGCACCTGTTGTCGGCCTTGCTGATAGCGCTCATCGTGCCGCGCCTGATCCACCCGTTTTTGGGGCCTGCGGCCAGCATCCACTGGGGCGCCGCACTGCGTTTGGCGCTGGTGGTGCTCAAGGACATCGTCATGTCCAACATCACCGTGGCCCGTCTGGTGTTGGGCCCGATGAAGGCCATGTCGCCCGCCTGGATGGCCGTGCCCCTGGCCAGCGATCACGCGATGGTCAACGCCTTGTTCGCCAGCATCATCACCACCACGCCCGGCACGGTGTCGTGTGTGGTGGATGAGTCCCGGCGCGAAATTCTGGTGCACGCGCTCAACTGCGACGACGCGCAAGCCATGATCGACGACATGAAAACCCGCTACGAAGCGCCCTTGCTGCACATCTTTGGTTGCAGCGAGCAGGCGGCACCCCTTGCCCAGAAAGGCCCGCAATGAACATCCTGGACCTGGCCCTGTCGATCGCCATCGTGGCCGTCACCTTGGCGGTGGCGCTGTGCGCCTGGCGGCTTTTTCGTGGCCCCGAAACCACCGACCGCATCCTCGCACTCGACACTTTGTCGATGAACGCTGTGGCCCTGATTGTGCTGCTGGGCATCCGTTGGCAAACCGCCTTGCTGTTTGAGGCCGCCTTGTTGGTGGCCATGCTGGGTTTTGCCTCGACGGTGGCGCTGGCGCGTTACCTCAGCCGCGGCGACGTGGTCGAATAAAAGGAGTCTGTTCATGAATCCCCTGATCGAATGGGCCGCTGCGGCCATCATCCTGATTGCCGCCTTCTTCTTGCTGGTGGGTGCCATTGGTTTGGTTCGTTTGCCCGACTTTTTCATGCGTTTGCACGCGCCCACCAAAGCCTCCACTTTGGGCGTGGGCGGTATTTTGGTCGCGTCCATGCTGGTGTCGGCCTTTCAAGGTCGTGCGGGCATTGCCGAGTTGCTCATCACCTTGTTTGTGTTCGTCACCGCACCCGTGTCGGCCAACCTGATGGCGCAAGCTGCGCTGCACCTCAAAGCGCGCTCGCAAGCGCCGGTGCCTCCCCAAGCGGTGCCCGAGCGGCACAAAAGCTGAAACCAACCCTGCCATTGCGACTAGAATTAACCGACCGCCCGGTTGGTTAACGCATTGGCAGCGCTAGGGCTTGCCAAGGCACCGGGTTGTGACCTCCTCAAGGAAAGCACCCCATGTCTCAAGTCCTGCAAAGTTTCATCGGTGGCCAGTGGATCGGCCAGCAAGGCGCACAAAACCTGCGAAGCGCCCTCAATGGCCAGACCGTGTTCCAAACCCATGCCGAGGCCATCGACTTTGGTGACGCGGTGCATCACGCCCGCACCGTGGGCCTGCCCAATTTGCTGAAATTGGATTTTCAGGAACGCGCCCAGCGCCTCAAGGCCCTGGCCAAATACCTGGGTGAGCACAAAGAGCAGCTGTACGCCATCTCGGCCCACACGGGTGCCACGCGCGCCGACAGCTGGGTCGACATCGAAGGCGGTGCCGGCACCTTGTTTGCGTATTCCAGCATCGGCAGCAACGAGTTGCCCAGTGGCAACCTGATCCACGAAGGCCCGGCCTTCCCCCTGGGCAAAAAAGGCGGCTTTGCAGGCACACACATCTTGGTGCCGCGCGGCGGCATTGCTGTGCACATCAACGCCTTCAACTTCCCCATCTGGGGCCTCTTGGAAAAGTTCGCGCCCAGCTTTTTGGCGGGCATGCCTTGCATCGGCAAACCGGCATCGTCGACCAGCTACCTGACCGAGGCCATGGTGCGTCTGGTCGAGCAGTCGGGTATCTTGCCTGCCGGTTCGCTCCAGCTGGTGATTGGCTCCACCGGCGACCTGCTCGACCGCCTGAACGGCCAAGATGTGGTGACCTTCACCGGCTCGGCCGACACCGCGGCCATGCTGCGCGTGCACCCCAATGTGGTCAAGCACAGCATCCCCTTCAACGCCGAAGCCGACTCGCTCAACTGCGCCATCCTCGCGCCTGATGTGTCGCCGGACGACGAAGAGTTTGATTTGTTCGTGAAAGAAGTCGCCCGCGAGATGACTGTCAAGGCGGGCCAAAAGTGCACCGCGATCCGCCGGGCCATCGTGCCGCGTCAGCACTTTGATGCGGTGGCCGAAAAGCTCAAAGCGCGTCTGGCCAAAGTGGTGGTGGGCGATCCGTCGGTCGAGGGCGTGAAGATGGGGGCCTTGGCCTCGCACGCCCAGCAAGCTGACGTGGCCGAGCGTGTGGCCCTGCTGCGCCAAAGCGCCGAGCTGGTGTTTGGCGGCGGTGCCGATTTCAGCCCAGTGGGGCAGGGCGTGGAGGGCGGTGCGTTCTTCCAGCCGACGCTGCTGCTGTGCCAAAAGCCTTTGCAAACCGACAGCGTGCACGACGTGGAAGCCTTTGGCCCCGTCAGCACGCTCATGCCTTACGACGGCATCGACGAAGCCCTGCAACTGGCTGCTCGCGGCCAAGGCAGCTTGGTTGGCACGCTGGTCACGAAAGACCCGCAAATCGCCGCCCGCATGATCCCTGTGGCCGCCGCCTTGCATGGCCGCCTGCACATCCTGGACCGCGAATCGGCGGTGGAGTCCACCGGCCACGGCTCGCCCCTGCCGCCGCTCAAACACGGCGGCCCCGGCCGCGCAGGCGGTGGTGAAGAGCTCGGCGGCATCCGCGCCGTCAAACACCTGATGCAGCGCACCGCGTTGCAAGGCTCACCCACCATGATCGCCGCCGTCACCGGCGAATACATGCGCGGCGCCAAACTGATCGAGACCGAAGTCCACCCCTTCCGCCGTCATTTTGAAGACCTGCAAATTGGCGAAAGCTTGCTCACCCACCGCCGCACCGTGGGCGAGGCCGACATCGTGGCTTTTGGTGGTTTGTCGGGCGACTATTTCTACATGCACTTCGACGAGATTGCCGCCAAGGATTCGCCGTTTGGCAAGCGCATCGCCCACGGCTACTTTGTGCTCTCGGCCGCTGCGGGCTTGTTCGTTTCGCCTGCGCCCGGCCCGGTGCTGGCCAACTACGGCCTGGACACGCTGCGTTTCGTCAAGCCAGTGGGCATTGGCGACACCATCCAGGCCCGCCTGACCGCCAAGCGCAAGATCGACCGCAACAAGAAAGACGCCAACGGCGTGGGCCAAGGCGTGGTGGCCTGGGATGTGGAAGTCACCAACCAATTGGGCGAGGTGGTGGCCAGTTACGACATCTTGACGCTGGTGGCCAAGCGAGGCTGATGGGCACACTCTGGCGCTGTGGCGACATGGAGCATGTCGTCATATCACGTGCTGCTCCGGGCATTGAAAGTTCGGTATCGTCAGTGTCGGCAGAGCAGTTTGTGTGACTGTCGGTGTTGGTCGAGAGTGACCGATCACATGACCCGACTGCCATCACAGCCTCCAATCTAAATGATCTTCAAAGATCATTTTTGAGCTAATCATGGTAAATAAACATGTTTTTCCGCGCCAAAACATGTTTTTGCGCATAATCAGGCATGGATTTCCAAAATCTTCTAGGAGGTGCGTGGTTGGTTGCACGGTATGGCATGGATTTGGTCATGCCTTTGGCCGTGCGCAGCAGTGTGGGCGGACGCCGCACATCTAAGCTGGCCGATGGCATCAAGACCGAGACCTTTGTAGAGGCCATGCGGCCCAGCGCCAACTTGCGTGGGCACTTGACCTTTCACCTCAAGCACGAGGTGCTGAACCTGGAATTGCTCAGCCGCCTGTTTGATCGGATCGATTCGGTCGAACTGGTGGCTTGGATCGACGACGAACCCAGCGGTCAATACGCCAGAAGAATTGGCTTTTTGTACGAGTGGCTGACGGGCCGGCAGCTGGCCGTGAATGCCAGCATGGCAGGCCCTTATGTGGATGTGCTTGACGAGCGCAAGCTGGTCGCAGCATCTGAGCAGCGGTCTGTGCCCAACCGCCGCTGGCGGGTGCGCGACAACTTGCCCGGTACGCCCGCTTTTTGCCCCTTAGTGCGCAAGACCAGCGAACTCGATGCTGCAGCAGCGGTCGACATTCGAGGCCTGCTGGATGCGCTGGCATTGGAATTTGGCGAAGATGTGCTCATGCGCTCTGCGGTTTGGATGACCCTGCGCGAGAGCAAGTCGAGCTTTGCCATGGAGGGTGAGGCCGATCAGTCCGACCGCATTCAGCGGTTTGCCGATGTGTTGGCCAGGCGCACGGGGCAGGGGGACTTGGTGCTCCATGACCCTGTTTTGGCGCAGCTGCAATCCGATATTTTGGGCCGCCGCAACACGCTGCAACGCTTGGGAATTCGGCAATCGCCCGTGTTTGTTGGCCAAGTGGTGCGTTACCAAGAGGTGGTTCACTACGTGGCCCCGCCCGCGCACGACATGCAGGCCATGCTCGACGGTCTGGCGGTTTTTTGGGAACGCACGCAGGGACAATCGGCGGTGATGCGCAGCGCGGTCATGTCCTTTGGGTTTGTTTACATTCACCCGCTGGCCGACGGCAACGGGCGGGTTCACCGCTTTTGGGTGAACGATGTGTTGCGCCGTGATGGAGTGGTCAAAGAACCGATGATCCTGCCGGTTTCGTCCTTGATCGGCAGCGATCCGGGCGAGCGGCGCGCCTACAACAGCGTGCTGGACTCTATCTCGCGGCCTTTGATGGGGGCGTTGACCGGAGCTTGCGAGTTTGTGCCCACGCCCATCACCTACCCCGATGGCATCCGATCGAACTTTGTGTTCAAGGGGGAGGCCATAGCGCAGCCAGTTTGGCGTTACCCGGATTTGACAAGCCATGTGCTCTATCTGGCCGATGTGCTGGTGCGCACCATCCAAGACGACATGCGCGGTGAATCACGTTATTTGCGCAACCACGCTCAAGCCCGTGCTGCGATCAAAGACATCATCGAGATGCCGGATGTGCAGATCGATCGGGTCATCCGCTCGGTAGAGGCCAACCAAGGCAAGCTGTCGAACGTGCTGGCCAAGGAAATCCCCTTGTTGGCAGAACCGGGCTTGTGGGCAGCGATCGTTGAAGCCACCATTGGCGCATTGGCGCGATCGGATGAGAAAAGCACAGACCTCTGACGCACCATGAACCTCTACGACCAACACATCCTGCCCTACCTGATCGACTTCGCCTGTGGCCTGCCCATGGTGCAGGCGCAGCGCCGCCAACTGGTGCCCCAGGCCCAGGGCAGGGTGTTGGAAATCGGCATGGGCACAGGGCGCAATCTGGCGTTTTACGACCGCAGCCGCGTGACGCGCTTGGTGGGTGTAGACCCGGCCATGCAGATGCACCGCTTGGCCCATAAGCGCAGCCAAAAGGCGGGCATCGCTGTGGAGTTGATGGGCCTGTCGGCCGAGCAGCTGCCCACTGCAGACGCCAGCTTTGACACCGTGGTCTGCACCTACACCCTGTGCAGCATTCCCGATGCCGCGCAGGCCTTGCGCGAGATGCACCGGGTGCTGGTGCCGGGCGGCCAGCTGCTGTTTTGCGAACACGGCCGCGCCCCAGACGCCAATGTGCGCCGCTGGCAAGAGCGCTTGCAGCCCCTCTGGGGTCCTTTGGCTGGAGGTTGTCAGCTCGGACGCGACATCCCCGCTTTGCTTGCTGCAGCGGGCTTTGCCGCCCAAACCCAATCGGCCTATCTGGCCGGGCCGCGACCCATGACTTTTCACTATTGGGGCCAGGCGCAAGCAGCCTGAAAACGATGGCTGAAAGCCGTACAGCCATTGCGTAGCCCCACCGCATTTGTTGCGTGATGCGCAACATGCTAAAGTCCAGCCATGATCAAGTCGTTTCGTCACAAAGGCTTGCGCAGTCTGTTTGAGTCAGGCAAGTCAGCCGGTGTTCAAGCCAGCCATGTCAAGCGCTTGCGTATGCAATTGGCAGCGCTGGACACCGCGCAAGTCATCGACGACCTGGACATTCCGGGATTTCGTTTGCACTCACTCAAAGGCGAGATGCGGGGGCGGTGGTCCATCACCGTCAACGGCAACTGGCGCTTGACCTTTGAGTTTGAAGATGGCAACGCTTACATATTGGACTACGAGGACTACCACTGATGGCCATGCACAACCCCCCTCATCCTGGTGAATTCATCCAGGAAATCTACTTGGACCCGCACGGCATTTCCGGCAGGGAACTGGCTGAAAAACTCGACGTGGCTCCGTCAACCTTGAGCCGCATCCTCAAGGGCAGTAGCCGGGTCACGCCTGAGATGGCGCTGCGCTTGTCCAAGGCTTTGGGCCGCACGCCAGAGAGCTGGTTGAGCCTGCAAGATGCCCATGATCTGTGGATCGCGCGCCAAAACGTGGACATGAACCGCGTGGTGCCTTTGCAGTTTTCTGCGGTCTGAGCGCGCCATGAGATCCCCCATTGCCGTCGTTGACGTTGACCGCTGCGAAACCTGGACCCGTTACAAAAACGGTTTGTGCGACACCTGCGCAGCCAACTGCTGCACCATGCCCGTCGAGGTCAAGCTGGCCGATTTGGTGCGGCTGGAATGGGTCGATCCGTTTGAGGCCGAGCACGAAGACCCCAAACAAATCGCCAAGCGCCTGACCAAGGCCGGTCTGATCGAACACTTCAACTTCAAGAACAGCATCTTCAGCTTGGCGCGTCGTGCCAGTGGCGACTGCCAGTTTCTCGATGCCAAGACGCGCCGCTGCACCGTGTACGACAAGCGTCCCAACACCTGCCGCCTGCACCCGCAAGTGGGGCCAAAGCCAGGTTTTTGTCCATTTGGCAACAAACTGCAGTCCAGATGAGCCGCTTTATGCCTTTTTTGGCATCGGAGGGGCTGCTATTTGTTGTTTTTGATATTAATTGATTTTTATAATACTAAATATTAATTGATCGACAAAATCATGGAAACGTCCCTTTATATCTCTGAGTGACATGCTGAGTTGAAAGATGCGGTCGCTGCCTTGGGTGGTGATGGATCTTCTGCCCAGTTGGCGGGCATGGCCGAGTTGATCATCCAGTCGATGACCGGTCCCTGGCGTTCCTTTCACACGCCCGAGCACATCTTCGAAGTGGGAGATGGGGGCTCGCCGGTCGAGGTGATTGCAGCACTGTTTCATGATCTGGTTTATGTCCAGGTGGACTCCGGTATCCATGTCAATCTGGCCCGCTACGTAGCGCCCTATGTTCGCGAGGGCGCCAAGGGCCTGGTGATCGATCCGATGCGCGAGGGGTCGGATCAGGACCTGGACCTGGTGATGGATTTGTTCGGCTTTCAACGAGGACAGGTGCTGTCCCCGTTTGCAGGTCAAAATGAATTTTTGAGTGCATTGCTGGCGGTCAGATTGCTCGGCGGCATACTGCCATTGCCTGCGTTGGCGCAGGTGGCTGCCTGCATTGAAGCCACGATTCCTTTCAGAGCCGACTTGCCCGACGGGCGTTCGTGCTCCACCGTGTTGTTGCAGCGCTTGACCCAAGCCAGCCTTGACCATGGACTGGGCCTGAGCGATGCGCAGTGCCGCGAGACCGTGGTCATGGGGGTCAAAGTGTCCAACCGGGATGTGGGCAACTTTGCCAGTGAGCATCCCTCTGACTTTCTCAACAACACCTGGAATCTGATCCCAGAAACCAACCACGAACTGCTCAATGCCGACACCTACACGGTCAAGGGCTACAGGGTGTCCTTGCAGAAGATGGAAGGTTTCCTGGGCTTCTTGCAGCCAGGTGTGGTGTTTCGGCAGTTTGATCAAGAGCCCTCGAATGAGGAACACGCGCTGCGTTTGCGCATGGCACAAAGCAATCTGGAAGTGGCCCGGCTTTACTTGCGCCTGAAACTCGTTGCCATTGCCTTGCTCGAAGCCATGTCCTGGCGTTTGGTGCAAGAGGTGTCGCTGGCTTCCATCATGGGCAAATTGCCGGGCATTGGTGACATGCCTTTCCAGCTGGAAGATCAACTGCCTTTGGTGGCGCAGCCCTACATCGGTCAAAACGAATGCGAAATCACGGTACTGCATTTGCTCGAAGACGGTCGCTCTGGTGAGTCGACCCACGACTCCAAGCATTCGCCAGTGGCCAGTTATTTGGTCCGATCCATCGGTGTGTCCACGGCCTTGAGCTTGCTCGAGCGTGCACGACTGTTTTTTGCCAATCAGCTCAGCGCAGACGATTTTCTGGCCAGTTTGGACAAACCGGTGATGCAGGGTCTTCAGCGGGCCGTGATCCATGTGCTCGATCAACGCGTGCAGGCGCTGCGGGACCTTTGACGTACTGAGCCGTCGATCTCCTTACTTGCGAGGTCACACGAAAAAGCCTCCCGACTTTGCAGTCGGGAGGCTTTTTGCTTTCTGGTCTGACGCGGCTTACATCGTGTCGATGAAGCTGCGCAGTTTGTCGGAGCGGCTGGGGTGCTTGAGCTTGCGCAGCGCCTTGGCTTCGATCTGGCGGATGCGTTCACGCGTCACATCGAACTGCTTGCCCACTTCTTCCAGCGTGTGGTCGGTGGACATCTCGATGCCAAACCGCATGCGCAGCACTTTGGCTTCGCGGGGCGTGAGGCTGTCGAGGATGTCTTTGACCACATCGCGCAGACCCGCTTGCAGCGCCGCGTCCATGGGGGCGGTGTGCGTGCTGTCTTCGATGAAGTCGCCCAAGTGGCTGTCGTCGTCGTCACCGATCGGCGTTTCCATGGAGATCGGCTCTTTGGCGATCTTCATGATCTTGCGGATCTTGTCTTCGGGGATTTCCATCTTCTCGGCCAAGATGGAAGCATCCGGCTCAAAGCCGAATTCCTGCAAGTGCTGGCGCGAGATGCGGTTCATCTTGTTGATGGTCTCGATCATGTGCACCGGGATGCGGATCGTGCGAGCCTGGTCCGCAATGGAGCGGGTGATGGCCTGGCGAATCCACCAAGTGGCGTAGGTCGAGAACTTGTAGCCACGGCGGTATTCGAACTTGTCCACCGCCTTCATCAGGCCGATGTTGCCTTCCTGGATCAAGTCGAGGAACTGCAGACCGCGGTTGGTGTACTTCTTGGCGATCGAGATCACCAGGCGCAAGTTGGCCTCGATCATCTCTTTCTTGGCGTCGCGTGACGAACGCTCACCGGCGTTCATGCGCTTGTTGATGTCTTTGAGCTCATCGAGCGGCACCACCACCTGCGACTGCAGGTCCATCAGCTTTTGTTGCAGGTCCTGCACGGGCGGGATGTTGCGGCCCATCACGGCGCTCCAGCTCTTGCCTGCAGCGGCTTGCTTCTCGATCCATTTGAGGTTGAGCAGGTGCGACTCCACACGCTTGCCGTTTTTGTCGCGGCCGCTGAAGTCGGCGATGAAGTTGTCTTGTGGGTAGCCGCATTTGTCCACGATGATGCGGCGCAGCTCGCGCTCTTTCTTGCGCACATCGTCCACCTGGCCGCGCACCATGTCGCACAGCTTTTCAATGGTCTTGGCGGTAAAGCGGATGGTCATCAGCTCTTCTGACAGAGCCGACTGGACCTTGTTGTAAGCGGGCGTACCCCAGCCTTCTTTGTCGTACACCTTGTGCACTTTTTCGAAGTACTCGGTGATGCGGTCAAAGCGTTCGAGGGCCTGGTTTTTCAACTCTTCGAGCTTTTTGGTCAGGGCTTTGGAGCCGCCTTTGCCGTCGTCGTCGTCGGCTTCGTCGAACTCGTCAAAGTCTTCTTCGGCCACATAGTCGTCGGCTTCGTTGAGGTTGGCAAAACCGTCCACCACGGTGGAGATGACGACCTTACCCTCACGGATTTCATTGGCCATGCGCAAGATTTCGGCGATGGTGGCGGGCGACGCGCTGATCGCGGCCATCATGTCCATCAAGCCGCCTTCGATGCGCTTGGCGATTTCGATTTCGCCTTCGCGCGTCAGCAGCTCCACGGTGCCCATTTCGCGCATGTACATGCGCACAGGGTCGGTGGTGCGGCCGAATTCGCTGTCCACGGTGGACAGGGCGGCTTCGGCGGCTTCTTCGGCTTCTTCCTCGGTCGAGCCCGTGGGCGCGTTGTCGGTGATGATCAGGCTCTCGGCGTCGGGCGTTTGCTCGTACACCGCCACACCCAAGTCGTTCAGGGTGGCGATCACCACTTCCAGGGTTTCGGCATCGACCAGCTTGTCGGGCAGGTGGTCGCTGATTTCACCGTTTGTCAGGTAGCCACGCGTCTTGCCCAGCTTGATCAGGGCTTTGAGGCGATCGCGGCGCTGCTTCATCTCGGCTTCGGTCAGGACGGTTTCGTCCAAGCCGAATTCCTTCATCAAGGCCCGTTCTTTGGCCTTGCTGATCTTCATGCGCAGGGGTTTGACCTTTTCACCGGTCTGCGTCACGTTGTCAGCAACAGTCTCACCTTGCAGATCGTCTTCGAGTTCGGCCAATTCATCCTCGAGGCTGGGCTCGGCGATGCTGCCTTTCTTTTTGGGGCCGCGCTTGGCGCCCGTGACGGCTTTTTTGGCCGCAGGTTTGTTGTCTTCTGCGGGGGCAGCCGCTTTGGCTGTTTTGGCGGCTTTGGCCGGCTTTTTCACTTCCACTTCGGCCGCAGCGTCTTTGGCTTTGGCGACGGGTTTTTTCTCGATGGCTTCGGATTTCTTGGCGGGCACGGAGGCGGCTTTCTTCACAGGCTTGGCAGGAGTGGCCGGGGCTGGCGTGGCTTTGACTTGAGGCGCTGCTGCCTTGGGGGCCACTTTGCCCGCCGGTTTGGCGGGTGTTGGGGCCGCCACTTTGGCGGTTGCCTTGGCAGGTGCTTTTGCAGGTGCTTTTGCAGGTGCTTTTGCAGGTGCTTTAGCGGGTGCTTTTACAGCTGCTTTGGCGGGCGCTTTCGCTGCTGCTTTGGCCTTGGCGACGGGCGCGGTGGCTTTGGCTGCAGCCGTCTTGGCTACGGTTTTGGATTGGGCAGGGGCCTGGGCAGGCTTCTTCGGCTTTTGAGCGGGCATGGACAACCTCGAGACACAAAAAGGAACAAGGAAACAGACACAGTCAGCGCCGAATACATCCCGGCGCGGGCGTGGGTTAAGACACAGATGAAAACCACATATGGGTGTTCAATCTGCAATGGCAAGGTAGTGGGCGAACATTTGGAATGCAGTCCTTGCGGAACGATGACCTGCCCGCATGGGGGCGTCCGCTTTGATGGCGTTGGTCGGGCCGGAGGTGCTGCTGTCGCGCTTGCCGAAAACCGTGGATTATACCCATTTCGCTGCTTCTTGAGCCTGCGAACCCCCTGGCAGGTGTCCTTGTGCTCACTTTTTGCCGACCTATGGACCGATCAGCGGGAAGAGTGTTCGCCCCGTGGCTGGGCCACCACCTTCTGTTCGGCGCTGCTCGGGTTGGCTTGGGTTAAGCTTTAGTCCATGAAACTTCTGATCGACTCCTTCTGGCGCTCGGCCGTGTATTGCCTGTACCCCCGGGTGATCGGTTTGTCGGTCTTGCCCTTGGTGCTGATCGTCGCGCTGTCCTGGTTGCTGGGTTATTTGTACTGGGACACGGCCGTCAGCTTTGTGCGCGGCTGGCTCGATGCCAGCGCCTGGCTGGACACCATTTGGCGCTGGTTCGAGGGCGTGGGCTTGGCCAACCTCAAAACCGTGGTCGCCCCCTTGCTGGTGATTTTTGCGTTCACGCCCTTGGTGGTGGTGGCGTCCTTGTTGGCGGTGTCTTTCATGATGACCCCGACCCTCACCCGCATGGTGGCCGAGCGCCGTTTTGCCGGTTTGCAGCGCAAGCACGGCGGCAGTTTGCTGTTGAGCGTGTGGTGGACCTTTTTCTCGCTGGTGCTGGCGCTGGGGGCGCTGGTGCTGACCTTGCCCATGTGGCTGGTGCCGCCGTTGGCGCTGGTGCTGCCCGCTTTCATCTGGGGCTGGCTCACTTACCGCGTCATGGCGTTTGATGTGCTGGCCGAATTTGCCAGTGCCGATGAGCGCCACACCCTCATGGCCCGCCACCGCATGAGCTTTTTGGGCATGGGCGTGGTCACCGGCCTCATGGGCGCAGCGCCCAGTATGGTGTGGGCCTCGGGGGCCTTGTTTGCTGCTGCCTTTGTGATTTTGGTGCCCGTGGCCATCTGGATTTACACCTTGGTGTTCGCCTTTTCCTCCTTGTGGTTCGCACATTTCGGCCTGGCTGCCTTGCAGGCCCTGCGTGACGAGCCTCAACACGCGGACGTGGACGAGGTCCTGCCTGCGGCCCCTGCCGTAGCGGGTGCGTCTGCGCATGCTGCTGCCCGGTTGGGGGGCGATGCACCTGATTCGGGCGACGGCATCACCGATGTCGTGGCGCGCCCTAAACTCTGATACCTGCCCAGACACCGGGCTGTTCTATTCATCTGAACCCATGACGCTTCCCATGACCCCCACTTTTGGCCTCATCATCATTGGCGACGAAATCATGTCCGGCAAACGCCAGGACAA
Organism: Limnohabitans sp. Bal53; assembly: GCF_003063355.1. Taxonomy (GTDB): domain Bacteria; phylum Pseudomonadota; class Gammaproteobacteria; order Burkholderiales; family Burkholderiaceae_C; genus Limnohabitans_A. The sequence continues at coordinate 129,695 of NZ_NESH01000002.1, forward strand.
GCACATGCCCAAAGTTGTCGAGTTCATGAACACCCGTGGCCTGAGCCTGGGCTGGGCCGAGTACGTGGGCGATTCGCCCGAGCGCATCACCGCGACATTGCGGCGTGCATTTGCTTCGGCAGACGCGGTGTTTTGCTGCGGCGGCATTGGCGCCACACCGGATGACCACACCCGTCAATGTGCCGCACAGGCTTTGGGTGTGCCGCTGGCGCTGCACCCTGAGGCCAAGCGCCTGATCCGGGAGCGCATGCAAGACACGGCCAAAGAGCAAGGCCTGCCCTTCGAGCCCGAGCGCGCAGACAACCTGCACCGCCTGAACATGGGCACCTTCCCGCAGGGTGCAGCCATCATCCCCAACCCCTACAACAAGATTCCCGGCTTCAGTTGCACGGGCCCAGGCGGCGCCATGGTGCACTTTGTGCCGGGCTTTCCGGTCATGGCCTGGCCCATGATCGAGTCGGTGCTGGACACCCACTACAGCGCCTACTTCCGGCAAGACGCTTATGTCGAAAAGTCGGTCATTGTGTTGGGCGCCATGGAAGCCACCCTGACGCCGCTGATGGAGTCCATCGAAGCCGCGCATCCGGGCGTCAAAGTGTTCAGCCTGCCCAGCGTAGACCACCCGCAGTGGGGGCGCCACATCGAGTTGGGCGTCAAAGGCGAGCCTGCCCATGCCGACCAGGCCTACCTGACTTTGCGCCAAGGCCTGCAGGCCTTTAGTCTCGAATATGGCCCTGAATTGGTGCGTTGATCCGAAAATCACCAATAAAGTGCATAATTGCACCAATGTGGTGCAGGTTGACGATGGGAAATCCCGGGCGTGAGAATCTCATTTTGGGCGTGGCACCGGTTTTGGTTCCTACTGATGGTGCGCTGAAAACCAGACAAGTGCTTTTTTATGTCTCAAGGCGCCCAAAGCTCCCGGCTCAAGGCACAATTTAGGGCTGTTCAACTTGGGTGGCCCTGTGCTGGTTGGCACAGAAACTGCAAGAGATGAGCGTCAGCTTTTTAACCCCTTTCCCTTCAGGAGAATTTGATGGCCAAGACCGTCGCAGATGTGATGAACATGGTGAAAGACAACGAAGTCAAGTTCGTTGACTTCCGCTTCACCGATACCCGTGGCAAGTGGCAGCACATCACTGCGCCCGTGTCGCAGTTTGACGAAAGCAAGTTCGAAGACGGTCAAGCCTTTGACGGCTCGTCGATTGCCGGCTGGAAAGGCATTGAAGCATCGGACATGTTGCTGATCCCCGATCCCAGCAGCGCCATCATCGACCCCTTCTTCGAAGAAGTCACTTTGGTCTTGATCTGCGACGTGATCGAGCCCACAGACGGCAAGGCCTACGAGCGTGACCCACGCTCCATCGCCAAGCGCGCTGAGACTTACCTCAAGCAATCGGGCCTGGGCGACACCGCATACTTTGGTCCCGAGCCAGAATTCTTCTTGTTTGACGAAGTGCGCTGGAGCACCGAGCCGAACAACACCTTCTACGCCATCGACGAAGCCGAAGCCCCATGGAACAGCGGCACCAAGATGGACGGCGGCAACAAAGGCCACCGCAACCGCGTCAAGGGCGGCTACTTCCCAGTGCCTCCAGTCGACAGCACCCACGACATGCGCAGCGAAATGTCGCTGATCCTCGAATCCGTGGGCATCCCGGTCGAAGTGCACCACCACGAAGTGGCTGGCGCTGGCCAGTGCGAAATCGGCACACGTTTCTCGACCTTGGTCGAGCGCGCTGACTGGACCCTGCTGCAAAAGTACGTGATCCACAACGTGGCCAATGCCTACGGCAAAACCGCCACCTTCATGCCCAAGCCCTACGCTGGCGACAACGGCTCCGGCATGCACGTTCACCAGTCCATCTGGAAAGACGGCAAGAACCTGTTCGCAGGCAATGGCTACGCTGGCTTGTCTGAATTTGCCCTGTACTACATCGGCGGCATCATCAAGCACGCCCGCGCCCTGAACGCGATCACCAACCCCGGCACCAACAGCTACAAGCGTTTGGTGCCTCACTTCGAAGCCCCGGTCAAATTGGCTTACTCGGCCAAGAACCGCTCCGCCTCGATCCGCATCCCCAACGTCGCCAGCGACAAGGGCCGTCGCGTGGAAGCCCGCTTCCCCGATCCATTGTGCAACCCCTATCTGGGCTTTGCGGCCTTGTTGATGGCCGGCTTGGACGGTATCGAAAACAAGATCCACCCCGGCGAAGCAGCCACCAAAGACCTGTACCACCTGCCTCCAGAAGAAGACAAGTTGGTCCCCACTGTTTGCTCCAGCCTTGACCAGGCCTTGGACGCCCTGAACGCCGACCGCGCTTTCTTGACCAAAGGCGGCGTGTTCACCGACGCTTGGATCGACTCTTACATCGAATTGAAGATGCAAGAAGTCAACCGCAGCCGCGTGGAAGTCTCGCCTGTCGAATACGACATGTACTACTCGCTGTAAGCACCATGACCCACATTGCACACCCAACTGTGCAATGCCTAAAAAGGACGGCCTCGGCCGTCCTTTTTTTGCTTGTGTTGACCACTGGCTTGCCCGCGCAGGCCCAGCAAGCCATGTACCGCTGCGGCCAGGAGTACACCAATGCCCCGCGCGACCGGGCCTTGTGCGAGCCGTTGGCCCCGCAAGCCATCACCGTGATCGGTGGCACCCGGCCCACACCTTCCTCTGTTGCCCCACCCGCTGCCTTGCCCAGGCGCAGCACCCCGGCCGAGCCCGGTGCTGCCACCCCAGCAGGGGCGGGACCGCTGCGCACCCCCGCAGTGCCTGACCGCACCCCCGATGTGCAGCAAAGTGAGCGCGATGCGCAAGCGCGCACCATACTGACGCAGGAGCTGGACAAAGCCCGCGCACAACTGGCGCAGTTGGTGCAAAGCTACAACCAAGGTGAGCCTGAAAAGTGGGCCGCCGAAACCCGCAACCACCAAAAATACCTGGACCGAGTGGCCGACATGTTGGCGGCCATTGAGCGCACCGAACGCGACATTGACAGCCTGCAGCGCGAGCTGGCGCGTCGCCCGGTGCAAACCAGCCGCAGCACACCATGAACACCCCCCACCGATTCCAAGCCTTTGACCTGTTGGCCACGCCCGTGGCCGTGATGCAGGGCCAAGGCCGTGTGCGCTTTGTCAATGCCGCACTCGAAGATGCGCTGGGCCTGTCCCGGCGCACGCTGCACGACGCGTATTTCCCCGACTATTTTGTCGATCCGCAGCCCCTGATCTTGGCCTTGTCGGGGGCCCAGTCCAACGAGTTTGCCGCGCTGCGCTACGAAGCCCAGCTGCGCCGTCTGCACCACGAGGAGCCTTTGCCCGTTCATGTGATCGTGGCGATGACGGATCTGCCAGATGAAGTGATCGTCGAGCTGCTGCCAGTGGAGCAGCAAACCCGGCAAGAGCGAGAGGAGCGCCTGCTCGACCAGGCCCAGGCCAACAAGGAGCTGATCCGCAACTTGGCGCACGAGATCAAGAACCCGCTGGGCGGCATTCGCGGCTCAGCGCAGTTGCTGGAGATGGAGCTCGATGACAAAGACCTGACCGAGTACACCCAAGTCATCATCCACGAGGCCGACCGGCTGCAGACCCTGGTAGACCGCTTGCTGGCGCCCCATCGCAGGCCGCATGTGGTGGGCGACGTGAACATTCACGAGGTGTGCGAGCGCGTGCGCGCCCTGATCCTGGCCGAGTTTCCTCGGGGCCTGAAAGTGGTGCGCGACTACGACATCTCGATCCCCGAGTTTCGTGGCGACCGCGAGCAGCTGATTCAGGCGGTGCTCAACATCGCGCACAACGCGGCACAAGCCCTGCAAGAGCGCGTGGCGCAGGGTGATGCGCAGATCACGCTCAAGACCCGGATCTTGAGGCAAGTCACGTTTGGCAAACAGCGCTATCGCCTGGCATTGGAATTGCATGTGATGGACAACGGGCCTGGCGTTCCAGACTCGATCAAGGACCGCATTTTCTTCCCGTTGATCTCGGGGCGAGAAGGCGGCTCCGGCCTGGGGCTCACATTGGCGCAAACCTTTGTGCAACAACACCATGGCCTGATCGAGTGTGAAAGCGAGCCAGGCCGTACGGACTTCAAGATCTTGATACCTCTGCCTTGAAGCCTTCCCCATGACCGAAGAAAGTGCCACTTTGATGAAGCCGATCTGGATCGTAGACGATGACCAATCCATCCGCTTTGTGCTCGAAAAAGCACTGCTGCGCGAAGGACTGCCCACACGCAGCTTCACCAACCCACGCGAGGTGATGAAGGCGCTGGAGGCCGAAGGCGAGAGCGACGGCCCACAGGTGCTGGTCAGCGACATCCGCATGCCCGGCGGCTCGGGTCTGGATTTGCTCGCCGCCATCAAGCAACGCATGCCCGGGTTGCCCGTCATCATCATGACGGCGTTTTCTGACCTCGACAGCGCGGTCTCTGCGTTCTCCAGTGGTGCGTTCGAATACCTGCCCAAGCCCTTTGATTTGCCCAAGGCGGTGGAGTTGATCCGCCGCGCTGTGGGCGAGAGCCAGCGTGAAGACGTGGCCGAAGAAAAAATGGACGACGCCCCCGAAATGCTCGGCCAGGCCCCGGCCATGCAAGACGTGTTTCGCGGCATCGGTCGTTTGGCGCAAAGCCATGTCACGGTGCTCATCACGGGCGAATCGGGCTCGGGCAAAGAGCTGGTGGCGCACGCGCTGCACAAACACTCGCCTCGCGCCAACCAGCCCTTTGTGGCCATCAACACAGCGGCCATCCCGAAAGACCTGCTTGAGAGCGAATTGTTCGGCCACGAGCGTGGCGCTTTCACAGGCGCACAAGCCTCGCGCCGGGGCCGCTTCGAGCAGGCCGATGGCGGCACGCTGTTTTTGGACGAGATCGGCGACATGCCGTTTGATTTGCAAACACGCTTGCTGCGCGTGCTGTCCGACGGCCACTTCTACCGTGTGGGCGGGCACAGCGCCGTCAAGGCCAATGTGCGCGTGATCGCCGCCACCCACCAAGACCTGGAGCAGCGCGTCAAGGAAGGCATCTTTCGCGAAGACCTGTACCACCGCCTGAACGTGATTCGCCTGCGCCTGCCCGCGCTGCGCGAGCGGCGGGAAGACGTGCCCGTGCTGGCGCGCTACTTCCTGCAGCGCAGCGCCCAGCAACTGGGGGTAGAGGCCAAACGCATGGCCGACGCTGCGCTCGAGCGCTTGGGCCAATTCCAGTTTCCAGGCAACGTGCGCCAGCTTGAAAACATCTGCCACTGGCTCACCGTCATGGCACCCACGCAGACGATCGAAGTCAAAGATTTGCCGCCCGAGGTGTTGGCCCCATCAGGTTCTGCATCGGCCGCGCCGGCCGCGTTCACGGCGCTGTCTTCTGGCGTGGGCGCCCCTCTGGCCGAGACCGCGCAGGACCCCTCCGAGCCCAGCGAGCTGACCGGCCATGACACCCCCTTTGCTGCGCAGAATTTGGCTTCGCCTTTTGACGCCACCGTGGCCAATGCCGCTGCCCTGGGCTGGGAGCCCGGTCTGGAGCAAGAGGCCTTGGCCCTGCTCAAAGCTGGCCGCACCGATGTCTGGGACGCGCTCACCCGGCGTTTTGAAACCAGCCTGATTCAGGCGGCGCTCGCCACCACGCGGGGCCGCCGCATCGAGGCGGCGCAAAAACTGGGCATCGGCCGCAACACCATCACCCGAAAAATCCAGGAGTTGGGCCTGGACGAAGCCTGATGCACGCTGACCCTTCGGTCAAGCGAAGGGGTCTTGCAGCACCACATCAGTCAATGGCCGCGCCACGCAGGGCAGCACACAGCCCTCGGCTTTTTCTTCGGCCGTGAGACCTGGCCATTCCATCTCGTAGTGCACCTGGCCCGAGACCAGTTGCCCTATGCAGGTGCGGCAAGTGCCCGATCGGCAGGAGCTGGGCCACCGCAGGCCGCCTTGCTCCAGCGAGTCGAGCAAACTCTGCGATTTCCAGGCGTCAAAACTGCCGCCATCCGGATTGATGCGGGCGTTAAAAAACGGGATGTCGGTGTTCATGCGGGCAGGGCGTGAGCCATCGGTTTTGGGGAGGGGAGGGATCTCTCTTGCGATCAGGCGTGATCAGGTAGGCCCCTGAAACACCAGCCGCCATTGGCCATTTTCCAATTGCCAATACGTGCGCAAATGGCCCCCGCCTTGGGCGCGGGTCTGGTTGGGGTCTTTCATGGTCACCACCATGGTGTGGTCTTGGTCTTTCCAGTTCAAAACGGACACCAACTCCAGGGGCTGACTCTGGCTGTAGCCCAGCGTGGTCTGGGCCAGTCGTGGCCAGACTTGTGCCAAGTTCATGCCGCCTTGCTCATAACGGGGGCTGTAATGGATTTTCAGGGCCTCCGGGTCCCGGCCGTTACGCGCCTGCTGCCATTGGTCCAGTGCGGGCTTAAAGCCGGCCCATGTCTGCCCAGCCTGGTCTGCGTTCACCCATTCCAGTTGCTCGGCAATGATCACCGGCGTCATGCGCCAATCGGGCATGTTCAGCAACTGCGCCATCTCGGGGTTGGAGAGCACAACACACCCATCGGTGGCCTCCGGGGCACGGGTGTACTGCGCGCTGGGCGTGCCGTGTAGCCAGATGCCCGAACCTGTTTTTTTTCGCATCAAGTCCACGGCGTTGGGGTAGTTCAGCGTCAAGGCCCCAGCTCCAAACAAATCGGGCAAACCCGCACCGGGCAAATTGCGCAGAATGAAGTAAACCCCCAAGGGCGTTTTGCCGTCGCCTTCTTTGTCCTTTCCGACCCCGTTCATGCCCACCGAAATGTAGGTTTCCTTGACCAGATGCAGCTGCAAACGGCCATCCGGGCCGCTGCGGTTTTCAAACCAGTACAGACGCGATTTCGACGCGTCGACTGCCGCGACATGGCGCTGGGCAGGGCTGAGGAAAGCAATGGCCGATGGAATTTTGCCCTCCAGGCTTTGGGCGCTGTCGCGCTGGAGTCGGCGTTTGGATTCCAGAATCAAATCGTCCAGCCGCTTGCGCAATGAAGGCGTGTTGAGCTCTTGGGCATCGGTCCACGCCACCGGGTTGGTCGAGCTGATGTTGAGCAAATCGGCGTACAGCAATTGGCCCAATTGAAAAGTCGGAAAGCGCTCGGCCAGCACGCTGGCTGTGGCCAAGGCTTGGGCCCGATCGCCTTCACCCCATTGGCTGTAAATTTGGCGCACCAGCGCCTCTGGCTCCAGCTCGGGTGTCGTCGAGGCCGGGGGTGTGGACGGCCCCAGCACCAATTGCCAGGGCAGTCGGTCCGAGTTGGGCGCGACCATGCTGTCGCGCCATTCGCCCAGCGTCATCATGGCCTTTTGGGTCGTCGGCTCAGCCTTGTTCAGCAACCATCCAAGGGCGATCGTCAGCACCACCAGCAGGCCAAGCCAACGCATCCCACCGCGTCGCCCCTTTTGATCGGGTGGCGGCAAACCGTGTTGGGCGCTCAATTGACCAACTCACGCGCAATCAGCCAGCGGTTGCCTTGCCGCACCATCTCCAAGGTCTTGCGGTTGGTGCCCTTCAAGTTGTCCGAGCTGTAAATTTGCTTGAAGCGCACCGAAGCTGTTTCGCCATTGACTTTGACTTGCATCTCCCGCACTTCCACCGAAATCGATTGGTTGGCCATGATGCGATTGCGCCGCTCCACCTCCCATTGGGCTCGGCTGGCTCGGTTGACGGGTTGAAAGTTGCTTGCGTAAGCGGCGTAATACCGCTGCAAATCCTTCTCGCTCCAGGCTTTGGCCCAATCCTGCACCGCTTTGTCGATGGCCGCGCGGTCTGCTGCTCGGGCATCGTTTGCAAGGGGCGCTGCAGGTGGGGTGGCAGGCGTGGTGGCAGGCGTTGTGGCAGGGGTGATTGAGCTGGCGGCAGGCGCAGAAGCTGGCGCGAGCGCCGCCGCATGGGGGGCTGGTGCCTGACCCCGCTGCTCACTGCCTAGGCTGCTCAGACTGCCCATGGTGCCCAGCAAGGTCAATTGCGGGGCGCTGGCCTTGGCTTTGGGGTCGAGCTGCAGGGCCTTGGCATAGCTTTTCTTGGCCAAATGGCTGTGCACATCCGACAGATTGCGGTGTGCGGCAGCGTAGCTGGGGTGGGTTTGCAGGGCCTTTTCCAAATAGGTTTTGGACGCTTCGAGCTGGCCTTTGGACGCGTACAGCACCCCCAAATTGTTGTAGGCCTCGGAGTGCTCGGGATGCGTTTGGGTGATTTGTTTGAAGGTCTCAATGGCCTTGTCGATCTGGCCTTGCTGGGCTTGAACCACGCCCTCCATGAAGCGCCACTGCACCGCTTGCGGTGCGTTTTTGCGTTCGTTTTGAACCAGTCGGCGGGCCTGATCGAGCTGCCCGCCTTGTATGGCTTTTTTGATGGCCTCTTCGGCAGCGCTTGGGCTTTGCGCCATTGTGGCCGACGCCCACCCGAGCAAACCCACAGACAGAGCCAGCGTGGCCAGGCTTCGGACGTGCCGCAAACGTGCCAAGTGCCTGGGCTCAAAAGGGTAAATCTTCATGAACGCTTGGACCCCATGCAAAGCGTCCTATTTTATCGGCCGAATGCCTCCATCAGCCCCGACTTTGCCAAGCCACTGCAAACCCTGTGAGTGAATGCTGCTTCCTTTGGTGGGCCAGGCCTTCACAGGCATGGGCCTGGTGGTGCTGTGTGGTGTGGTGGCGGGCCGCATCAAGGGCGCAGCCAAGGCCTGATCGCTCAGGGCAGGGGGTGTTGACCGGCGATGAAAGGCGACAGGGCCGACCACTGCACGGGGGCCTTGAATGCCAAAGCTTGCTCGGTAAAAGGGTGCACAAAGGCCAGCTCTTGCGCATGCAGCAGCAAGCGGGGGCTCAGGGCCTTGATGTCTGGTGGCGCGTACAGCGAGTCGCCCAACATGGGGTGGCCCATGCTTTGCATGTGCACGCGCAGCTGGTGCGTGCGGCCCGTGACGGGTTCGAGCTCGATCAGGCTGGCGCTGAAATTGTCACTGTGGCTGCTTTGCAGGGCACGCCAGCGGCTGCGGCTGGCTTTGCCATCGGGGTGGATGATGTGCAGCGGGCGGCGCTCCCAGTCCAGCAAGATGGGGCCGTCGATGGTGCGCCAGCCGTCTTCGTCGGGCAGCTCGGCCGCTTGGGTTTGCTCTGGTTGGCCAGCCACCACCGCCACATAGCGTTTTTTGACCTGGCGCGTTTCAAACAACTTGCTCAAGCGCCGCTGGGCTTCGATGCCCCGGGCCATCAGCAGCAAGCCCGAGGTGTCTTGGTCCAAGCGGTGCACGATCAGGGCGTCGGGATAGCGGTCCTGCACCCGTTTGGACAGGCAATCTTGCTTGTCCGGGCCGCGACCGGGCACCGACAACAAGCCGCTGGGTTTTTCCAGCACCAGCAGGTGCTCGTCTTCGTGGATCGGGGTCATGCAGGGCGGGCCAAGTGGGCCCCGTCAACAGGGCGCTCGGCCTAAAAAAATCACTTGTCTTTGACTTTGCCGCGTGGGGCCACAAAAGTGGTCGGGGCCATGGGGCGGTCGGAGGTGAAGGTCTTGGGCGGCGCGGTGTCCTTCTTTGGCTTCTTGGCCATTTTGTTGCTGCGTTGTTCGCCTTTGGCCATGTTCGTTCCTTGGAAAGTCATCCCGGCTTGGGAAGCCCTTGATGTTAAAGCACAAAGCCGCAGATTCTGCGGCTTTGAGGCGGTATGCAGCAGGCCCGCTGGCAGCGGGCGCAGCCCTTATTTGACTTCGGTCACAAACTGGGCAGTGGGGCGGCGCACCTTCTTCAGGTTGGCCAGCCAATCGCCTTCGGCCGCGCGGTAGCCCAGCGGCACAATCACCACGCTGCGCAGTCCGCGCGCGCTCAGGCCCAAGATCTCGTCCACGGCTTTCGGGTCAAAACCTTCCATGGGCGTGGCGTCCACTTCTTCAAAAGCGGCAGCGATCAAGGCTGCGCCCAAACCAATGTAGGCCTGGCGCGCCGCGTGCTCGTAGTTCACTTCGGGCGAGCGGGCAGGGTAGTTCTTGAGCAACATCTGGCGGTAGTTTTCCCAGCCTTCGTTGGTGCCGCCGCGCTGCGCGTTGGTCATGTCAAACATCATGTTGATGCGCTCGGCCGTGTAGTTGTCCCAAGCGGCAAACACCAACAGGTGCGAGCCGTCGGTGATCTGGGCCTGGCCCCAAGCCTTGGGCTTGATCTGCTCGCGCACAGCGGTGTTGGTCACCACGATGATCTCAAACGGCTGCAGACCGCTCGATGTGGGGGCCAAACGGGCGGCTTCGACGATGCGGTCCACTTTGTCTTGGGCCACAACTTTGGTCGGGTCCATTTTTTTGCAGGCATAGCGCCATTCGAGTTTGTTCAGCAAGTCAGACATGGGGTTTCCCTTGGGCGGTAAAAAGCGGTTAAAAGACGCGCGATTGTGCAGGAACAGGCCCAGCACGCGCGTCGCAGGGGCGCAAGTCACTGGCCCGGGCTCAGACTTGTTGCCAGGTGCCCGTGGGCAGGCCGTCCAGGTTGTAAGGCCCCACGGCGGTGCGGATCAGGCGCAGCGTGGGCAGGCCCACAGCCGCGGTCATGCGCCGCACTTGGCGGTTGCGGCCCTCGCGAATGCACAACTCCAGCCACGAGGTGGGAATGCTTTGCCGCTCCCGAATCGGTGGGTTGCGTGGCCACAGGTCCGCAGGCGGCTCCACAGCGCGGGCACGGGCGGGCAGGGTGGGGCCGTCGTTCAGCGTCACGCCCCGGGCCAAGGCGGTCAGGGCTGCGTCGCTCACCAAGCCCTCCACCTGCACCAGATAGGTCTTTTCCATCTTGAAGCGCGGGTCGGCAATGCGGGCCTGCTCATTTCCATCGTCGGTCAGCAGCAGCAAACCTTCGCTGTCGGCGTCCAGGCGCCCGGCCACATACACACCCGGCAGGTCGATGTGGTCTTTGAGCCCCTGCCAGCGCCCCTCGGGGGTGAACTGGCTGAGCACGCCATAAGGTTTGTTGAAGCGAATCAGCATGAAACTCGGGGCCCCCAAAAAAACATCAGCGTAGCGGGTTTTGTGGTGGCGCTGCATTCGGTGCTCACCGTGCACCCAAAATGGGCCTTTTTCAGCCCATCGGGGTGATTAGACTCAACAAAGAGCCGGTCAGACCCGAATTTTGAGTTGTTTAAGGTTAGAATTCCCTTTTCACATTTATAAGAAACAGCAAAGTTTTTTCGAAAAACTTTGCGGTAGCGTGGGCGATATAAATTATGCCTAGCGTTAAATATATTAAAATTACTAAAAGCACCATTAATTGAATGAAAAAAAATCGATTTTTCAATAAGCTTTTACTTGCGCTTGCACCGGCCATCGGCGCGCTCATGGTCACCATGCCCTTGGCCCAAGCCCAAATGGTGGTTGCACCTGCGGCGCTGACGTCTGGCGCTGGCATGGGCATGCAAGCCCCTTCAGCAGCCCCAGCCATGCTCATGCCCACCGCGCCCATGTTGACTGCACCCGCAGCCAATCCTGCGGCGCCCACAGGTCAAGCAGACGGCAAGGCCATCTCGGGTGGAGACCCCGCGCCACCCACAGCGCCCACTCTGATGGCCGACCGGGCCGCTTTGGTGCCCAACCAATTTCAGCGCTTTGTACAAGGCGCCACAGGCCGCGACTTGCCACTCTATGGCTACAACCTGTTTGACGGCAACCGCTACAACGCCCTGGCCAATGTGCCCGTGCCCGCCAACTACGTGCTGGGCCCCGGCGACGACATCGACCTCAAAATCTGGGGTTCCGTGGACACGGCCCTGCGCCTGACGGTCGACCGCAACGGCCAAATCAGCATCCCCAAAGTGGGCACCTTCACCGTGGCTGGCACGCGTGCTGACCAACTCGAAAGCGTGTTGCGCGCCCAAATGGCCCGCGTTTTTACCAATTTCCAGCTCAATGCCACCTTGGGCCGTTTGCGCAGCATTCAGGTCTATGTGGTGGGCCAGGCGCGCCAGCCCGGGGCTTACAACGTCTCGGGTCTGTCCACCCTCATCAGCGCCTTGTTCGAAAGTGGCGGCCCATCGGCCACAGGCAGCATGCGCAACATTCAGCTGGTGCGGGCCGGCCAAACGCTCAGCACGCTCGACCTGTACAACTTCATCCACAGCGGCCAAACCACGGGCGACATGCGGCTCATGCCCGGTGACGTGATCGTCATCCCCCCAGCAGGCCCCCGCGTGGCGCTCTTGGGTGCGCTCGACACCCCCGCTATTTATGAACTGCGCCAGCCACAAGAAAGCCTGGAAGCCCTCTTGTCCTACAGCGGTGGCTTGAAGATCATCGCCACCCCGCACAAAGCCTTGGTCGAGCGCATCAACCCCGCCAACGGCCAAGCCCCCCGCAGCGTGCAAGAGCGCAGCCTCGACACCGCTGGCCTGCAAAGCACCGTGCGTGATGGCGACATCGTCACCTTGTTCCCCATCAGCCCCCAGTTCTCGAATGCCGTCACCCTGCGTGGCAATGTGGCCGCGCCCCTGCGCTACAGCTTTGTGCCCGGCATGCGCGTGTCAGACCTGATCCCCGAGCCGCAGGCCCTGATCCAAAGCGACTACTACACCCGCAAAAACATCATCGTTCAATACGAATCGGGCAAAGCCGTGGCGGGTGACCGCGTCATCAACGACGTGAAAAACTTGCTCGAAGAAATCAACTGGGACTACGCCGCCATCGAGCGGCTGGACCCGGTTCAGGTCAAAACCGTGCTCATCCCCTTCAACCTGGGCCAAGCCCTCCAAAACAAAGACTCCGCCAACAACCTGCAGTTGCAAGCGGGTGATGTGGTCACCGTCTTTGGCGTGCGCGACCTGCCCGTGCCCATGGAAAAGCGCAACCAATTTGTGCGCATTGCGGGCGAAGTCAAAGTGCCCGGCGTCTACCAAATTACCCCGGGCGAAACTCTGCCCCAGTTGCTCGCCAAAGCAGGCGGCTACAGCGCCAACGCTTTCCCCTACGGCACCAATTTCACGCGCGAGAGCACGCGCCGTGAGCAGCAAACCAACCTCGACAAAGCCATCCGCAAGCTTGAACAAGACATCAATGGCCAAGTGGCCACGCAACTCCAAAACGTGAGCGACACCGAAAAAGGCAGTGGCGTACAAGCGCAAATCGCCGGCCAGCGCATCTTGTTGTCGCGTTTGCAAAGCATGAAAGCCAGCGGACGCATTGCCTTGGAAATGTCGCCCGACAGCTCCGAGCTGCCACCCCTCTCACTGGAAGACGGTGACAGCATCGTGGTGCCCCACCGCCCCAGCTTTGTGGGTGTTTACGGTGCGGTTCAGTCCGAGACCAGTTTCATCTTCAGGCCCGGCCAAAGTGTCAGCCACTACATCGACAAAGCCGGCCTCACCCGCGAAGCCGACCTCGAAGCGGCCATCGTCATCCGCGCCGACGGCACTGTGCAATCGAACCAAGCCAGCCGCAGCATCTGGGGCATGGGCAACAGCAGCTTTATGGCCAGCAGCCTGAACCCGGGCGACACGGTCTTTGTGCCCGAAGTGCTGGACCGCCGCAGCGCCTACACCCAGTTCATCCAAGGCGCCAAAGAGTGGACCACCTTGCTGTACCAATTCGGCCTGGGTGCTGCAGCCCTGAAGACCATCCGCCAATGAACGAGCATTCAACCCTCCCCGCAGAGGCTGACGACGAGATCAGCCTGCTCGACCTGCTGCAAACCATCGTCGACAACCTGCGCCTGCTGATCATCGGCCCGCTGGTGGTGGGCCTGGCCGCTTTGGGCATCAGCTTTGCCGTGCCCCCCACCTTCACAGCCACCGTCAAATTCCTCCCCCCCCAACAACAGCAGAGCGCCGCCGCCAGCATGCTGGCCAGCCTGGGCGGGCTGGGTGGTTTGGCTGGGGCGGCTGCAGGCCTCAAAAATCCGGCCGACCAATACCTCGCCTTCATGAAGAGCAACAGCGTGCAAGACGCGCTGATCGAGCGCTTCAAGCTGCAAGAGCGTTACGAAACCCAATTCAAAGAAGATACCCGCAAAGCATTGACAGGCAGCACACGCGCTAGCAGCGGCAAAGACGGCCTGATCACCGTCGAGATCGATGACAAAGACCCCAAGTTTGCCGCCGACTTGGCTAATGCCCATGTGGACGAACTGCAAAAGCTCATGGCCAAACTGGCAGTCACCGAAGCCCAGCAACGCCGCATGTTCTTTGAAAAGCAGCTGGGTCAAGTCAAGGACAAAATGATCACCGCCGAGCAGGCCCTGCGCGCCACCGGCATCAGTGGCAGCGTGCTCAAGGCCAACCCCACCTCTGCAGTAGCCGCCGTGGCCGCTTTGCAAGCCCAAGTCACGGCGCAAGAGGTCCGTGTGGGCGCCATGCGCGGCTACCTGGCCGAAACCGCACCCGACTTTAAACAAGCGCTGAACGAGCTCGGAAGCCTGCGCGCCCAACTGGCCAAACAAGAAAAAGACGAACCCGCCGCCGCAGCCGGGCAGGGCGACTATGTGGCCAAGTTCCGCGAATTCAAATACCAAGAAACCTTGTTTGAACTCTTTGCCCGCCAGTTCGAAATGGCCAAGGTGGACGAATCCCGCGAAGGCGCCGTCATCCAAGTGCTCGACGCTGCCCAGCCCCCCGAGCGCAAGAGCAAACCCAAAAAAGCCCTGATCGCCATCATCGCCACTTTGGCCGCTGGCTTTGCGCTGCTGTTGTTCGTTTTCATCCGCCAAGCCCTGCGCAACGCCAGCCAAGATGGTGAATCCGCCCAAAAGATAGCCGCCCTCAAATCCAGCTGGCGCAGAGCTCTAGGCCGCGCCTAAAACGTAATGTGCAGCCTCAAACAGTAATGGGCAGCCTCAAACCGTAATCGGCGACTTATAACCCGTCATTGCGAGCGAAGCGAAGCAATCCACATGAACACCCTCAACGTCCTCCAAGGCGTCTTTCAATCCCCCGCACTGCATGCCGCAGCCTGGGGCTTTGCCAGCACTTTCGCGCTGTCCGTGCTCATGGTCATCACCAAGCGCTGGCATGGCGCTTTGACCATGGACTTCACTGACGGTGTGCAAAAGTTCCACACCGCGCCCACACCCCGCGTGGGCGGCATCCCCATTGTTTTGGGTCTGGTCGTGGCCTGGGGCAAAGCGCCCCCAGACATGCAAGCCATGCTCACGCCCATTCTGTTTGCAGGCTTGCCGGCCTTCATTTTCGGCGTGGCCGAAGACATCACCAAGCGTGTGGGCGTCATGCAGCGCCTGCTGGCCACCATGGCGTCGGGCCTGCTGGCTTGGTGGATCACCGACTATTCGCTCAGTCGGGTCGATATTTGGGGCGTTGACTGGGTGTTGTCCTTCACCCTGGTCTCGGTTGTGTTCACTGCCTTTGCCGTGGGTGGCGTTGCCAACAGCATCAACATCATCGATGGATTCAACGGCTTGGCCAGCACCATGTCCACCCTGGCCTTTGTGGGTTACGCCATGATCGCTTGGCAGGTGGGCGACAACACCTTGGCTGGCGTCTCATTGGTCTTGGCTGCTTGCGTGTGGGGCTTCTTCTGGGTCAATTGGCCGTTTGGCAAACTGTTTTTGGGCGACGGCGGCTCTTACTTCATTGGCTTTGCACTGGCTTGGGTGGCGGTGCTGCTCATCGAACGTAACCCCAGTGTGTCAGCCTTTGCAGCCCTCATGGTGTGTGTGCACCCGGTGACCGAAGTGTTGTTCAGCATCTACCGCCGCAAAATCCGCAAAGAACACCCGGGTATGCCTGACAGGCTGCATTTTCACAGCTTGGTCAAGCGCCGTTATGTGGCCCGCTGGTTTGGCCAACACAGCAACGACGTGCGAAACTCCATCACGGGCGCATTGATTGGCCTGATGACGGTGACAGCGGTCATCTTGGCCAGCCTGTCGCACCACTCTGGCCTGCTCGCGGCCCTCTTTTTTGTGGGCTTGTGCCTGGGTTACGTGGCCATCTATGCCCGAATGGTGCGCCACCATTGGTGCTCACCCATAATTTTTTTAATTGTAAAACCAAATAAATAACAAGTGAAGTTAAACAGCTGAGAAATAAATACAAAATTATGAAAACCGATAAAAAAATAGCAATTGTGGGATTGGGCTAAGTTGGCTTACCCTTAGCAGTTGAGTTTGGCAAACACCGCGCAACGCTTGGGTTTGATATCAACCAAACCCGCATTAGCGAGCTGCAAAACGGGCAAGACCACACCTTGGAATGCAGCCCCGAAGAACTGCAAAGCGCCACGCACCTGAGCTACAGTGCGAACTCGGATGACCTGCAGGCTGCGCAAATCTACATCGTCACCGTGCCCACCCCGGTGGACCAAGCCAACCGCCCCGACATGACTCCGCTCGTCAAAGCCAGCGAAACCGTGGGCAAGGTGCTCAAGATCGGTGATGTGGTGATTTATGAGTCCACCGTCTACCCCGGTGCCACCGAAGAAGTGTGTGTGCCGGTACTAGAGAAGTGCAGTGGCCTGAAGTTCAACGTGGACTTTTTCTGCGGCTACAGCCCCGAACGCATCAACCCTGGCGACAAAGAACACCGCCTGCCAACCATCAAAAAAGTCACCAGCGGCAGCACACCAGACGTGGCCGAAGCGGTGGACCAACTCTACAAAGAGATCATCACCGCCGGTACTCACAAGGCCAGCTCCATTCGGGTGGCCGAAGCCGCCAAGGTCATTGAAAACACCCAGCGCGACGTGAACATCGCCCTGATGAACGAGTTGAGCCTGATCTTCCACAAGTTGGGCAAGGGTGTGTTGCGGGGTTTGCATTACCAAATTCAGCATGCGCAGGGCAAGCTGGTGCGGGTGGTGCAGGGTGAGGTGTTTGATGTGGCGGTGGATTTGCGCCGCACATCGCCCACCTTTGGGCAGTGGGTGGGTGTGCACCTGAGCGCCGACAACCACCGCCAGTTGTGGGTGCCACCGGGCTTTGCGCATGGTTTTGTGGTGCTGAGCGACAGCGCCGAGTTTTTGTACAAAACAACCGACTATTGGTACCCCGAGCACGAACGCAGCCTCCTGTGGAACGACCCCGCCATCGGCATCAACTGGCCCCTAGATGGACCACCACTTTTGGCAGCCAAGGACGTTGTAGGCAAGCTGCTGGCTGAGGCCGAATGCTTTGATTAACTGGGGTCAGATCCCGATTGTTTTGGATGTTCAAGGAGCCTTCGGGCTCCTTGAACGTTTCTGGGGTTGGTTTCCCTCTCTGTCATGATAGTTGTCCGGTCTCTTGAAGAGACAAATTCAATCCACCGAGGGGCGGGAAAGATGGAACTCATGCCAGTCTATGGCCCGCAATTCAAAGAGTCGTCCCTGCAATACCCCTGCAACCCGCATGAACGCTTGTGATGTGGGGTGAATCCGGATGGTCAAAACTCTCAAATAGATATTCAATGGCGCCTGTTTTCTGGGAGTTTTTGAAAGCAGCGCCATGACCGATGACTTTTTCCGCAACCGCCTGGACCAGATGATCGATTTGCGCCACCCGCTGGCAGTGCTGGCCAACCGCATGCCCTGGCAAGAGATCGAAGCTTCCCTTGCGCAGCGCTAGGCACGCCAGGTCAAGGCTGGCAAGAAGATTGAAGACTTGGATTTATTTGGCTCGGTCTCGGCCGTTGCCGGTGGCGGCGTCTCCAATGCTGGTCGGCCTCGTCTGCCCACCCGTTTGATGGTGGCGCTGCTGTACCTCAAGCATGCGTTCAACGAGAGCGATGAGGACGTGATCCAGCGCTGGGGCGAGACACCCACTTGGCAGTACTTTTCTGGCAACGAATATTTTGAGCACCAGTGGCCGTGTGACCCGACACAACTGGGGCGCTTCCGTAAAGCTTTGGGCGAAGAAGGCGTGGAAGAGCTTCTCGCCCGCACCATGGAAGTGGCCGTCACGCTCAAGCTGATTGCCAAGAAAGAGTTGACCCGCGTCATCGTGGACTCCACGGTGCAAGAGAAAGCCGTGGCTCATCCCACCGACAGCAAGCTGCTGGAGACGGCCCGAGTCAAAGTGGTTGAAGCCGCCAAGGCCAATGGCATCGACCTCAAGCAGACCTACGCCAAAGAAGGCCAACTGCTGGGCTACAAGGCTGGGCGCTACGCCCATGCCCGCCAGTTCAAGCGCATGCGTAAAGTCATCAAACGCCAACGCACCATCGTTGGCAGGCTGCAGCGCGAGGTGGCTCGCAAGATGAGCACGCTCAGCCAAGCCGTGCAGGAAACATTGGGCCAGACCTTAGGCATGGCCAAGCGTCTGTTCACGCAGACCGGCAGCCGCAAAGCGGTGGACAACCGCGCCAAGCTCTACAGCTGGCATGCACCCGAGGTGGAATGCATCAGCAAGGGCAAAAGTCGCAACCCCTACGAGTTTGGTGTGAAGGTCGGTTTAGCCATGACGCTCAAGGGCAATTTGATCGTGGGAGCCAGGAGCTTCCCAGGCAACCCGTATGACGGCCACACCATGCACGAGCAGATCGAGCAAAGCGCCATCCTGATGCAAGGCTTGGGAGTCAAGCCTGAGGTGGTGTACGCAGACCTGGGTTACCGGGGCGTGGACAAGGACAACCCGGACATCGAGATCAAACACCGAGGCAAGGACAAGCGGCTGACCGATGAAGAGCGCAGGCTGCTCAAACGCCGCCAAGCGATCGAGCCGATCATCGGGCACCTCAAAGCGGATCACCGTATGGACCGTTGTCACCTCAAAGGGTCAGAAGGCGATGCACTGCACGCGGTGCTGTGCGCGGCGGGCTACAACATCCGCTGGCTGCTGCGGATGATCGTCAAAAAAGGCCTGGGCCTTTTGTTGTGCCTGCTGCAGGTGAGTGGTTTGACCGGCTTGTTTGGGAAATTGGCCGAAATTTTCGCCCTCAACCGACTACAAAACTCAGATGAACGCTGGGCGATGGCTTGAAATGAATTTTGCAGGGGTGACCAAAGAACAGGTCGTCAAAAAGATGATGCCGCCACACAACCAAAGCGTTGCCCAAATCAGCCGCGACACCGGTGTGGCCGTGCCGACCTTGTATTCTTGGAAAAACGCTTTCGCAACCCAGGATTTGTCGAGCCAGCAAAGTCTTCACGCCAAGATGACTGGGACTCCAAAGCCAAGTTGGCCGCCATCATTCAGACGGCTGCCATGAACGAGCCCCAACGTTCTGAATACTGCAGTGAACATGGCTTGTACCCCGAACAACTGGACGTTTGGAAGGCTGCTTTTGAGGCGCAGGACACAGATTCAGGGCCTTCCAGCAAGTCCGACTTGGCCCAGCAGCGCAAGAAGCTGCGGCAATCCATGGATCGCTTCGTTCCTCGCGATGACGGGGGAGGGGTGGGATCGCGATTTTTTCTGTCATTGCGAGCGAAGCGCGGCAATCCATGGATCGCTTCGTGCCTCGCGATGACGGGGGAGGGGATGGATCGCTTCGTTCCTCGCGATGGCGGGGGAGAGGGGAGTTTCTTCGTCCTGCCAGTTACGGCTGAAACGGCCGTAGGGGGTGGGGTGGCCGGTTTCCGGGTCGTCGAAGATCTCGATGGTGAAGGACAGGGAGGAGGACGAAGGCTCGTGGTCATCCATGGATCGCAGCGTCGCTTCGCTCCTCGCGATGACAGCAAGTTGAGGCTGGGCTGGCTCAGGTTTTTTCTTGGGCATGGTCGGGTTTGGAGGCTTCGGGGTGGTTGGGCGCAGCAGCGGCCTGGCCGGCGTGAACGGTATAGATGCGGCCGTTGTTGGCCTCATAGCGGCGCAGATCGGGTGCCATGGCGTCCGGCACGATCAACACCGTCATCCAATCATTTCCACAATTCGGCCTCCGCCATGCGCTCGATGGACGACAAACGCTGATCGCGCTTGCCGCTTTCAATCTCCGACAAATGCTGCGGCCAAAATGACAGTCACAGGCCCACCTTGGCAGACAACATCTCCAGCGTCAGACGACGCTGGTTGCGCTGGCGGCGCAGGAAAGCGGGAGGATCGATGTGTTACGATGTACTAGTCATGTAGCACAAGAGGGTCAAGCCATGAGTGAAGCAACCTTTACTTTCCGTGTCGATGAGGCGCTGAAGTCCGAGTTCTCCAACGCCGCCAAGAGCCGTGACCGTAATGCCGCGCAGCTTTTGCGCGATTTCATGCGTGACTTCGTTCGGCAGCAACACGAGGCCGCCGAGCATGACGCATGGTTCCGCCGCCAAGTGCAGCTGGGCCTTGACTCAGCAAACGCCGGTAACCTGATTCCATCGGCCGAGGTCGAGGCTAAGTTTGCGGCCAAGCGCGCAGAAACGCGACGGCGGGTTGAAGCGTCTGCGCAATGATGGAACTGTTCTGGACCCCCGAAGCGATACACGACCGGGAAGTGATCTACGACTACATCGAGGCCGACAATCCTGTCGCTGCATTGGCACTTGATGAGTTGTTTGAAGAGAAGGCCGGACGGTTGGTCGATCGCCCTGGGATGGGGCGGATTGGGCGTGTAATGGGCACGCGCGAGCTGGTGGCTCATAAAAATTACATCTTGGTCTACGACGTGACCACCAACCTGTTGAGAGTGTTGCGTGTGCTTCATGCCGCACGACAGTGGCCCTGATGGCTTGATACTGGCAATGGAGTTCCTGCGTCTACTAAGTCGGTTCTGCAAAACCCCTGTAACCCGCATGAACGATGGTGATGTGTGGTGAATCCGGATGGTCAGAACTCTCAAATAGATATTCAAAGGAGCCTGTTTTCTGGGCGTTTTTGAAAGCTGCGCCATGAGCGATGACCATTTGCGTCCTTGCGAGGGAAGCTCTTAATATGGATTGCGTCGTTCCTCGCGATGACGGGGGGGTAATGGGTCGCGTTTTTTTCTGTCATTGCGAGCGAAGCGCGGCAATCCATAGATCGCTTCGTGCCTCGCGATGACGGGGGAGGGAACGGATCGCGTTTTTTTTCTGTCATTGCGAGCGAAGCGCGGCAATCTATGGATCGCTTCGTTGCTCGCGATGACGTGGGATGGAACGTAAATTGGGGGCAGATCCCAATTTTTTTGGACGATCAGGGAGCCATCGGGCTCCTTGGTCGTTTCTGGGGCCGCAAAGCTTGCACAAAGCCGTTCATCGTTCATTGGCCCATGAATTTAGGTGCGAGCTGCAGCGCGTCTTCCCAATCCCTCGGCAATGAATGCCAGCACCAAAGAATTGAGGGAGACGCCTTCAGTTTTGGCCCTGGCAGTCAACTGAAGGTGCATGGAGCGGGGAAGACGTGCAAGAACTTTTCCCGATGCCGCTGCTGGTGTGAAGTCTTCTGCATTGAATGCGGGGGCGGGGATTTCTTGCCCCATGTCCACCATGGCACTGACCGTGGCAATAAACGCCTCGCGGCCATCTGCAATGGCTTCCATTTCGGTTGCACCATCTGCCATTACGCCTGGAATGTCCGGCATGGTGAACATGAATCCGCCACCGTCTGCCGGATGAATGGGGCTGACAATATGGCTGTAGGCTTCAAAAGGGAATGCGGGGGTTACTTTGGCAATGGTCTTTACGGTCATGAATTACTCCAAAATCTGGTCGATCAGTGCGACAAAGCGCTTGATATAAATTGCCTTGATAGGCCGGTGAGCAGGTACAGACAATGGGTCTTTTGCTGAAGGATGTGAAAAAACGTGATGACTTCCCCCAGTGCTTCGAACTTCTATACCGTGCTGTTTGGCTACTGTGAGCAGTTTCGCCATGGCCCAATCGTTTGGGTTCTGGCGCATCGCATTAAGTAGTTTTGTCGCTGTGTTCATGGTTTTTATGATAGCGCCTGTAATATCATTTAGCAAGAGTGAATTTTGACATGTGTGTTCAGAGTTGCTCTGCGGTTGGGCTGGGCGATGAAAATTGTTGATCCTTAATTGGTCGGCCCTGCAAAACTCTTGCAACCCGCATGATTGCTTGTGACGTGGGGTGAGTCCGGATGGTCAGAACTCTCAAATAGATATTCAATAGAGCCTGTTTTCTGGGGGTTTTTGAAAGCAGCGCCATGACCGATGACTTTTTCCGCAACCGCCTGGACCAGATGATCGATTTGCGCCACCCACTGGCGGTGCTGGCCAACCGCATGCCTTGGCAAGAAATCGAAGCTTCCCTTGCGCAGCGCTGGGCGCGTCAGGTCAAGGCGGGCAAGAAGATCGAAGACTTGGACTTGTTTGGCCCGGTCTCGGCCGTTGCCGGTGGGGGCGTCTCCGATGCTGGTCGGCCTCGTCTGCCCACTCGACTGATGGTGGCGCTGCTGTACCTCAAGCTTGCGTTCAACGAGAGCGATGAGGAGGTGATTCAACGCTGGGGCGAGACACCGACTTGGCAGTACTTTTCTGGCAACGAATATTTTGAGCACCAGTGGCCGTGTGACCCGACACAACTGGGGCGCTTCCGTAAAGCTTTGGGCGAAGAAGGCGTAGAAGAACTTCTGGCCCGCACCATGGAAGTGGCGGTCACCCTCAAGCTGATCGCCAAGAAAGAGTTGACGCGCGTGATCGTGGACTCCACGGTGCAAGAGAAGGCGGTGGCGCACCCCACCGTCTGTCTCGATTGTTGTCCGGTCTGTTGAAGAGACAAGTTCAATCCACCGAGGGGGCGGGAAAGATGGAACTCATGCCAGTCTATGGCCCGCAATTTAAAGAACAGATCGTCAAAAAGATGATGCAGCCCCACAACCAAAGCATTGCCCAAATCAGCCGCGACACCGGTGTGGCCGTGCCGACCTTGTATTCTTGGAAAAACGCTTTCGCAACCCAGGATGTTGATCGCTTCGTGCCTCGCGATGCACGTGCCTGCCAACATTGCAATTTGTGATTTGACAGTTTTATAAGTTAAGCTTTGCAAAAATACTTTATGGGTCAAAAATCCAAGGTGTTCAACGAATCAAGCTATTTGTCAAATTTTAAAACACCATGAAAAATTCAGCCATTACAACGGTTTTCGTCTTTTTTGTCGGTTTATGGTGTGCAGCCAGCACATTGGCCCAAGGCCTCAGCCTCAGCACTCAAACCGAAAACAGCGTGGGTGTGTCGCTGTCTCATTACAAATACAAAGAGCCGGGCTTCATGTCACTTCAGGCCAAGGTATTGGGAATCGATTACGCCGGCACCTACGCTTTTGCGCCCCAATGGCCCCAGACACAACAGATTTGGTTTGTGCGGGGTGAACTGGCCTATAAAACAGGGCGAGCCGATTACGAGAGCACCAACGGCTTGTCGATAGGCGGCACAGAAAATTGGTATGGTGAAGTACGTGCCCTGGTGGGGCGCGATGTGCAGCTCGGTCAATCTGTGTTGTCCCCCTACATGGGCATGGGTTTGAGGCAACTGCACAATGACTTGCGCACAGAAAATACCCTGGGGTACAGGCGAATTACCCGCTATCTGACCCTGCCGATCGGGGTGTTTCACAAACAGAAATGGTCGCAAGATGCTTTACTGGTTACCCATTTGGAATATTTGCACCTTGTTCAAGGTACCCACTGGGCCAAGCTCTCTGATTCAAGTCCTTTCAGCTCAGATGTCCAATTGAAGCAACCCAAGGGCCAAGGCATTCGTGCCGGTGCCCTTTGGCGCTTTGACAACTGGTCCATGGGGCCCACCTTCACCTACTGGAAGATCGATCGATCGGACCCCAATGGGCAGATTGCGGTAGAGCCTTCCAATCAAACGGTTGAAATTGGATTGAAATTGAATTATTTATTCTAAAAAAATTGACGATTTAACGGTTCATATCTACCAAAATTCTCAATACATCATTTTTATGCTTTAATCTAACATCTGTTTTAAATTCGCTAGGTACGTCATGACATCCAAGAAAATTTCCACCATTGTCGCTGCCGCCTTGATCGCTAGTGCGCACTTTTCTGTCCAGGCCCAAACTGTCGGCGCTGGCGCAGGTGAGGCCACGTCGGGTGCCCAAGGTGCCATTACACAAAACATGGTGGGGGGTGCGGTTGTGGGTCTGGCCGTTATAGCCGTTTTGAACAGCGGTAGCAGCGGTGCGGTAGCTTCGCCCACCAGCCAAGCTTCGACTCAAGCCGCCACCTCTGCCACCTCAACATATGTCCAAGCCGTTGCAACGGTCAATGCAGCGGAACAGTTTTCTACGCTTTTGGCTGGTTACTCGATCGATACCAGCAGTCTGACAAGTGCCATTTCCAAATCTCAAGCAGCGAACCAAGAGGCGGTAGTGGCTGCTACTGATCTTGCAGTGGCCTCCCTAACGATTGCTGCTGTTACCAGTAACGGTCGTGTAATTTGTGCGGCATCGGTTTGTACCAATGCCGAAATTTTGGGTCTCACTTATAAAGCCACTACCACAGCCAAAGCTGCTGCTGAAGCTGCCTTGTCCGTCAACACCGAGATGCAGAAACTTTACACCTTGGTGACCGGATCTTCTGCGATTGACTCAAATGTGATTGATCGATTGGCTGATTTGGCTGAAACAGCCCGAGCCGCTTCGTTGGCATCTCAAACGGCTGCAAATCGGGTCATTGAGGCTTACGAAGCTGTCGCTGTTGCCATGGGGACAACAGGGACAACAGGGACAACAGGGACAACAGGGACAACAGGGACAACAGGGACAACAGGGACGACAGGCACAACGGGCACCTTTTGATCAGTAGATCAATATCTACCCTGCCTGAACAATACAGCCCCGGGCTTACGCGCCGGGGCATTTTTTTATCTTTTGAGGTTGTTTGTGCGATTTTCTTCTTTACGCTGGGTGTTTTATGGTCTGGGGCTGGCACTGCTGTCAGCTTGTGGCCACACTCCCGTGACGCGTACTTTGGCGCAAGCCTTTGACACAGGCCCAAACATTGACCAACAGCCACTCAACCCCCGACTCGATTATTTGAGGGTGAGCCTGAATGGGCGAGTGGCTTTGATGGTGCTTGGCTACCGTGAACAGACTGAGCAGGGTCCTGTCGACACCTGGTACAGCAGCCAGGGTGAAGTTTTGAAGTTACAAAACGGGCGTATTGTGTCGACCGTGGGTTTGGCCTTGGATTGGCGTGACGTGCGCTACCAAAATTTGCCTTCTTGGCCTGAGGTGACCGCCAACACACAGCATGTGTTTGTTCGGGTCAGAGACCAAATGCCGAAATATCGCTTTGGCATCTCAGAGCAAATATCCTTTTACCCAATTGCCCCCCCCAAAGATGCCAAATTGGCAGGCATTTTGGCCGACCAACTTCGCTGGTTTGAAGAAAAAGTTGTTCCCTCTCCTCATGGCCTGGCTTCGGCACGTTTTGGTTTGCACACCCATGGCGGTGTGACGCAAGTCATCTATGGCGAACAGTGCCTCACAGAAAGCATGTGCATCGCATGGCAAAAATGGCCCGTACATCTTTGACCCCCATTAGGGCGGGCGTTTTGATCGGCACCTTGGCAGGCTTGGTCTCCGCTGCCCAGGCGCAGCAGGTGCCTTTGCCACTGAGTGCCGCTTTGACAACACACTCTTTGGCAGCACGGCCTGAAGAGCGTTTAAGCGATTGGATACTTCGCCAGCCTTTTGATGCTCGGGCTTATCACCCTGGTTTGAGCTGGCAGGTTCCTGGCGAGCGCCCGGCTCAGTTGCGTTTAAAAAACGATGTGCTTGGTGCATTGAACGATTCAGGTCATGGGCCAAATGGCGTGCATGCGTCATGGCTCCAATGGGTGATGTCGTTGCCAGTCACAGGCAGGGTGGCGTTACCCATGTCAGACGCACGCTGGCTGCAGGCCCACCCCGGTCAAGACCCTGTTTTGCAGGCTGATCATGTGGTGTTCTTGCCGCCTCGGCCCACATCGGTTGCGGTCATCAGCCCAACGGGAAGACCGTGCCTGGTCGATCATGCGCCTAGGGCTCAGGCGCGGCATTATCTGCGCGAATGCGACCATGGTCGCGCTGAACCAGTTGACACGGCATGGGTGATTCAACCCGATGGGCAGGTTTTTGAGTTCAACATCGCTTCTTGGAACGAACAGGAACAAACCGAGTTGGCGCCAGGCGCAGTGGTTTGGGCGCCACCACGCGGCAGTCGATGGAGTCGATCGTCATCTGCCGTGTTGGCCCAGTTTTTGGCAACTCAGACTTACGACACCTTGGTGTCGTCGTTTGAGTTGCCACTGCTCACACGAGCGGCGCCCGCACAACCCTTGTCAGTTGCCCGCTCACAAGCGTTGAGTGCCAATGACTGGGGCGTTATAGGGCTGATGCAGACACCCACTGCGCGCATGGCGCCTGCGGGTGATGTTCGCTTAAGTTTCAGTCGGGTCTACCCCTACGAGCGCTACAACGTTTTTGTGCAACCCTTTGACGGCTTGGAAGCAGGCTTCAGGTATTCCAATGTTCTCAACCGTTTGTATGGTCCACAAGAGCTTTCTGGCAACCAAACCTACAAAGACAAAAGCATTGACCTGAAAGTCAGGCTTTTAGAAGAGAGTGCGTACCTTCCGCAAGTGGCTTTGGGTTTTGTCGATGCCGGGGGGACAGGTCTTTTTTCTGGTGAGTACCTGGTGGGCAATAAGCGCTTTGGCGCTTTTGATTGGAGTTTGGGTCTGGGCTGGGGCTACTTGGGGGCCAGGGGCAATATCCGAAACCCTTTTTCTGCCATCAGCCCGCGCTTCAACACGCGCGGTGGGATGGTTGCCATGGGCGGAACGCCCAACACGGGTTCGTTTTTCCGCGGTCCTGCGGCGCTCTTTGGGGGAGTGCAATACCAAACGCCTTGGGAGTCTTTGCTTCTGAAGGCCGAATACGATGGCAACCACTACCAAAGCGAGCCCCAAGGCAATCACCAAGTTCAAAGATCGCCATTCAACTTGGGTTTGGTTTACCGGCACAGACCTTCGGTAGACCTGTCTTTGGGTCTGCAGCGGGGCAACCAGCTGATGTTCGGGTTGACGCTGCACACTTCGGTGTCCAACATGAGCACCCCCAAGGTGTCGGACATGGCGACGCCCAAGGTTCAAACGGTACTCCCAAGCACACCGGTCAACATGACTGGCATGGCAGCCGATTTGCAGGCCATGTCCAACTGGGGCATTCAGCGCATTGAGACGCATGGCTCAGTGATGAGGGTTTTGGTAGAGAGCCCATCTGGTGCGCATTGGGAGGAGCGCATTGACCGCATGGCAGCGGTGCTGCACCAGAATGCCCCGGCCCTCATCGACCGCTTTGAGTTGGTCTTTACCGAACAAGGCGCCTTGTTGTCTGGGCGATCTGTGGATCGAGACACCTGGGTTCGGCAGCAAACGTCAAGGGTTCCACCTTCGGCTGCGGCCCCTTCGATTGAGGCTTTTGCCCCGGTCAGTCGTCAGGCAGATGCGCCAGCGCAAACCACATGGCAGCCCACACCCGCCAAATTTGGGTTGGCGGTGGTGCCCAGTTGGCAGCAAAACATCGGTGGACCCGATGGCTTTTTCTTGTTCAGAGCGGGTGTGTCTTTGCCCATGCGGCTGCGGCTGAGCCAAAACACAGCCATCTCTGGTGCTGTCAGTCTGAATCTTTTGGACAATTACGATAACTTCAAATACACCGCTCCAAGTGAGATGCCGCGTGTCCGCACGCACATGCGTGAATACATGACCACCTCTCGCGTGAACATTCCCAGCCTGCAAATCACGCATTTTGGACAGGCCTCGGCCAACCAGTTTTACAGCATGTACGCGGGTTATTTGGAGAGCATGTACGCCGGGGTGGGTGGCGAATGGTTGTACCGGCCTTGGCACAGTCCATTTGCGCTGGGTGTTGATGTGAACCGAGTTCAACAACGTAGTTTTGACCAACTGTTCGGCTTTGGTCGTGCAGGCAGTCAAACCGGTTACCAAGTGACCACAGGCCATGCCACGGCATATTGGGACACGGGCTGGAAGTCAACCCATGTCAGATTGAGTGCGGGCCAGTATTTGGCGGGTGATGTCGGCGCGACCATTGATTTGAGCCGAACCTTTGTCAACGGCGTCAGAGTTGGCGTTTGGGCGACCAAAACCAATGTGTCGGCGCGGCAATTTGGCGAAGGCAGTTTTGACAAAGGTTTGTACTTGAGCATTCCATTTGACGTGATGACCACCACCCGAAGCGGTAACACAGCCAATTTGGTCTACAGCCCCTTGACCCGCGACGGTGGTGCCCGACTGAACCGAGATTTTTCGCTTTATCAAGCGACATCGGCCCGCAGCCAACAGGACACGAGTCATAAACCAGCCTCTGCCCAGCCTTTTGGGCGGTAATGCTCTGTCGGGTGGTCGCCCTGATTGGCTATGCTCAAGAACTTTCAGACAGCTCATCGCGCTCAGAGTCCGCTCCTGCAAATAAGGGCTTTCGCTGTTCCATTGATCAGGGTCAGATTCGATGTTTTTCTTTTCAAAATTGTTATCTGCCATCACCCAGCCCATGTTCTGGCTGGCTGTGTGGTGGGTGCTGGCGCTGGGGCTGCTGACCCTGACGCGCTGGCGCAGGGCGGCGGTGATCATGCTTTGGAGTGGGCTGGTGGTGCTGGGCCTGCTGGGGTTGCGTGCCATCCCGGACGCCCTGCTGCGGCCCTTGGAAAATCGCTACCCGGTGCCCGTGGCTGAGGCCATGGATCGGCATGTCGGCATCATTGTGCTGGGCGGCGCTTTGCAGCACCCCGACAGCTTTGTCGCCCATGGTCAGGTGCCTTTGGGTGAGGCTGCTGAGCGCATGACGGTGCCTGTGGGTTTGATGCGCAAGCACCCTCGGCTGGAGTTGGTGTTTTCGGGCGGGGAAGGCCGGTTGCTGACCACCGGCGTGACCGAGTCGGAACTGGCCAAGGTGTTTTTTGAGCAGCAGGGGCTGGATATGGCCCGAGTGCGCTGGGAAGACGGCTCGCGCACGACCCGAGAAAACGCTCAGCAAGTGGCCAAGCTGTTGGGCAACCGATGCCAGCAACCGTGGCTGCTGGTGACTTCGGCCTGGCACATGCCGCGCAGCATGGCCGAGTTCGAAGCCGTGGGCTGCAAGGTCACGCCCTACCCGGTGGACTTTCGCACGGGCGATGCCACACCACTGACCGAGTATTCCTTGGCCCACAGCCTGTTGCGTTGGCAGACCGCCCTGCACGAGTGGTTGGGCATGCTGGTGTACGGCTTGACCCGTTGATGGTGAGCCTGGCGCGGTGGCGGCGTTGACTTGCGGGCCTGTGCCGGAATTGGGCTTTGAGGGCGGGCCATGCGGCGCGTGCGAGATGGCTTTTACCCCGCTGAGCGTTCTTTCATGAGCCGGGTGAAGAGTTTGTGTTCGCAGGCGGGGTCGCTGCAGTCGGTGCATTGCCACACGCTGCGGCCCTGGTTGATCGCAAACTGGCCTTGTTCTCGGACTTGCTGCGCTGCTGCATCCTCGCCCTCCAAACCCAGGGCCAGCAAGGCGTTGTTCAAGCGCCGTGGCCCTTGGCCGTACACCACGCGGTAGGCCATGCCCGAGCGCTCCAGCGCTTGGCGCACCAGGGTGTCGACCGGGACGCGCACCTGGGGGCCATCGCGTTGCAGGCCGTCGGCCACCCAAGGCAGGTCCAGGCCCGTGACCAAGGTGATGTCGTAAAGCGCTTGGTGCGCCAATGCCATGGGGTAGAGGCTCTCGTCGTCAAACAAGAGATGGCTGTAGACGGCGGTCATCAGGGGCGTGGTGTCCGATAACAGCCAGGTTTTTGGGGCTTGTGCGGCCAGGGTGTCAGCCGCTTGGGCTTGCTGCTGCGCAATCGCCAATTGCTCGTGGCGCTGGGGTGTGCGGCCTGCGCGGTCGCACCAGTGGCGCAGCGCTTCGTCTACCGTGTGCACGGCCTGGCCGCGTGCGCGCAAAACACCAGCCAGGGCCTGGGTGAGCCAGCTTTTGCCGGTGCTTTCGGCGCCGACCACGGCCACGCGAAGTGGCTTCATGGCCCGGGTGTTTCCCACCCGTAGGCTTTGGGGGTCATTTGGCGATCTGCACGAAAATTTCGTTGGCTCTGACCATGCCCAGCTCATGGCGGGCACGGTCTTCCACCATGTTCAGGCCCTCTTTGAGGTCGCTGACTTCGGCGCTCAGTTGTTCCATGCGCCGACGTGCTTCTTCGTTGGCCTGTTTTTGTAGCGCCAATTCCTGGCGCAACTCATTCACATGCGGCAAGCTGCCCGGCCCGAACCACAGTTGGGCTTGTACGATCGCCAGCAAGGCGAAAAGCACGATCGGGACCAGGCGGTTGCCCATGTTTCAATGCTCAGCGCAGGTTGTAAAACGCGCTGCGGCCAGGGTACACGGCCACTTCGCCCAGGTCTTCTTCGATGCGCAGCAGCTGGTTGTACTTGGCCATGCGGTCCGAGCGGCTCATCGAACCTGTTTTGATTTGACCCGCATTCAAACCCACGGCGATGTCGGCGATGGTGCTGTCTTCGGTTTCGCCCGAGCGGTGGCTGATCACGGCCGTGTATCCGGCGCGCTTGGCCATTTCGATGGCTTCGAAGGTCTCGGTCAGGGTGCCGATCTGGTTGATCTTGATCAGGATCGAGTTGGCGATGCCTTTGTCGATGCCTTCTTTGAAGATCTTGGTGTTGGTCACGAACAGGTCATCACCGACGATCTGCACGTTCTTGGCCAAGCGGTCGGTCAACACTTTCCAGCCGTCCCAGTCGCCTTCGGCCATGCCGTCTTCGATGCTGATGATGGGGTACTTGTCGCACCAGGTGGCCAGCATGTCGGTCCACTGCTCAGACGTCAGGCTGATGCCGCCTTCACCTTCGAGCACGTACTTGCCGTCTTTGTAGAACTCGCTGGCAGCGCAATCGAGGCCAATCGCGATTTGCTCGCCAGCGGTGTAACCAGCCGCAGCAATGGCGTCGAGCACCATCTGGATCGCGGCTTCGTGGCTGTCGACGTTGGGGGCAAAGCCGCCTTCGTCGCCCACGGCAATGCTCATGCCTTTGTCGTGGATGATTTTCTTGAGGGCGTGGAACACTTCAGCACCCCAGCGCACGGCTTCGCGGAAGCTTGGTGCGCCCACGGGGATGATCATGAACTCTTGCAGGTCCAGGTTGTTGTTGGCGTGTGCGCCGCCGTTGATGACGTTCATCATGGGCACGGGCAGTTGGTTGCCGTTCATGCCGCCAAAGTAGCGGTACAGCGGCAGGCCGGATTCTTCGGCCGCAGCGCGGGCCACGGCCATGGACACGGCCAGCATGGCGTTGGCGCCCAGACGGCTCTTGTTGTCGGTGCCGTCCAAGTCGATCAGGGTGCGGTCCAAGAAGGCTTGCTCGGAGGCATCGAGGCCCAACACGGCTTCGGAGATTTCGGTGTTGATGTGCTCGACGGCTTTGAGCACGCCTTTGCCCAAGTAACGGCTCTTGTCGCCGTCACGCAGCTCGATCGCTTCGCGGCTGCCGGTCGATGCGCCTGATGGCACAGCGGCGCGACCCATGACGCCCGATTCCAACAACACGTCGCATTCGACCGTGGGGTTGCCACGGCTGTCGAGAATTTCACGGCCGACGATATCAACGATTGCACTCATTTTTGAACTCTCTCAATTTAAAAACAAAACGGGTTTCAAAGCAGGTGGGTTAAACGCCTTCGACGGCCACCATGCGCATGATGGCTGCGCCTTCTCGGGCTTCGCGGGCTTTGAGGTATTCGGGCAGTTCGTAAAAGGCCTTGGCGGCCTCGAACGAGGGGAACTTCAAGACCACGATGCGCTCAGGGGCCCAGTCGCCTTCGAGCACTTGCACTTGGCCACCGCGCACGCAGACTTCGGCGCCTGCGGTTTTCATGGCGGCGGTAGACCACTTTTTGTACTCTTCGTATTGGGTCGGGTTGGTGACCTGAACGTGGGCAATGATATAGCCGCTCATGAAAAATCATCCTCTAAAAACGGGTTCTTTTTGGTGACGGAATCGAGTTGCACCAGCGTCTCGAGCAGAGCCTTCATCTTTCCCAGGGGCACGGCGTTGGGGCCGTCCGACCAGGCATCTGCCGGTTTGGGGTGGGTTTCCATGAAGAGACCGGCCACGCCTGCAGCCACACCTGCGCGGGCCAGCACCGGCACCATCTCGCGGGCGCCGCCGCTGCTGGTGCCTTGGCCGCCGGGTTTTTGCACCGAGTGGGTCACGTCAAACACCACGGGCGCGCCGGTTTTGCGCATCTCGGCCAGGCTGGTCATGTCGGCCACCAGGTTGTTGTAGCCAAAGCTCACGCCGCGCTCACAGGCCAAGAAGTTGTCTTCGGGCAAGCCGACTTCGCGCGCCGCGCTGCGGGCTTTGTCGATGACGTTTTTCATGTCCCAAGGGGCCAAGAATTGGCCCTTCTTGATGTTGACTGGCTTGCCCGATTGCGCCACAGCGCGGATGAAATCGGTCTGGCGGCACAAAAAGGCGGGGGTCTGCAGCACATCGACCACGCTGGCCACGGTCTTGACCTGAGACTCGTCGTGCACGTCGGTCAGGATCGGCACGCCGATCTGGCGGCGAACCTCGTCCAGGATTTTCAGACCCGCATCGATGCCCACGCCGCGCTGGGTGTTGCCAGATGAGCGGTTGGCTTTGTCGAACGAGCCTTTGTAAATGAGAGGGATGCCCAAGTCGGTGCAGGCCTCTTTGAGGCGACCGGCCACTTCGAGGGACATCTCCAGTCCTTCGATGGAGCAGGTGCCCGCAATCAAAAAGAAGGGTTGGTCCAGGCCAACGTCAAATCCGCACAGTTTCATGGAGGACCTCTATGGGGTTTCAGGCAGCGGCTTGGTGCTCAATCGCCGCCTTGACGAAGGCGTTGAACAAGGGGTGACCATCCCACGGCGTGGACTTGAATTCGGGGTGGAACTGCACGCCCACATACCAAGGGTGCACGGTTTGCGGGAGCTCCACGATTTCGGTCAGTTGCTCGCGTTGCGTCAGCGCCGAGATCACCAAGCCGGCTTTGCGCAGCTCGTCCAGGTAATTGACGTTGGCTTCATAGCGGTGGCGGTGGCGCTCGGTGACGATGTCGCCGTAGATCTGGTGAGCCAGTGTGCCCTGGGTCACGTCGGAGCTTTGTGCGCCCAGGCGCATGGTGCCGCCCAAGTCGGAGTTGGCGTCGCGTTTTTGGATGGAGCCGTCGGCGTCTTTCCACTCGTTGATCAGGGCGATCACGGGGAAGGGTGTCTCGGGCTCGAACTCGGTGCTGTTGGCGTCTTTCATGCCGGCCACATGGCGGGCATATTCGATCGTGGCCACTTGCATGCCCAAGCAGATGCCCAAATAAGGCACTTTGTGGGTACGGGCGAATTGCGCGGTTTCGATCTTGCCTTCGACGCCACGTTTGCCAAAGCCGCCGGGCACCAGCACGCCGTCGTAGTTGGCCAGACTGGCCACGGTCTCGGGGGTGATGGTTTCGGAGTCGATGTGCTCGATCTTGACGCGCACATGGTTGCGCATGCCCGCATGGCGAAGCGCTTCGTTGACCGATTTGTAGCTGTCAGACAACTCGACGTATTTGCCAACCATGGCAATGGTGACTTCGCCCTTGGGGTTGGCGGTTTCGTACACCAGATCGTCCCAGCGCTTGAGGTTGGCGGGTGGGGTGTTCAGGCGCAGTTTGTCGCAGATCAGGCCGTCTAGGCCCTGCTCGTGCAGCACGCGGGGCACTTTATAAATGGTGTCCACGTCCGGCATGGAGATCACGCCCCAGCCTTGGACGTTGGTGAACAGCGAAATTTTGTCGCGCTCATCGTCGGGGATGTAGCGGTCGGCGCGGCACAGCAGCGCGTCAGGCTGGATGCCGATTTCGCGCAGTTTTTGTACGGTGTGCTGGGTGGGTTTGGTTTTGAGTTCACCGGCCGTGGCGATCCAGGGCAGGTACGTCAGGTGCACAAAGGCGGTGTTGTTGGGCCCCAGGCGCAGGCTGAGCTGGCGCACGGCTTCCAAAAATGGCAGCGATTCGATGTCGCCCACGGTGCCGCCGATCTCGACGATGGCGACGTCGACCGCTTCGGGTGTGCCAAAACCGGCGCCGCGCTTGACGAAGTCTTGAATTTCATTGGTCACGTGCGGGATGACCTGCACGGTCTTGCCCAGATAGTCGCCACGGCGCTCTTTTTCGAGCACGCTTTTGTAAATTTGGCCCGTGGTGAAGTTGTTGGCCTTCTTCATCCGGGTGTTGATGAAGCGCTCGTAGTGGCCCAGATCGAGGTCGGTTTCTGCGCCGTCGTCGGTCACAAACACTTCGCCGTGCTGAATCGGCGACATGGTGCCGGGGTCCACGTTGAGGTAGGGGTCGAGCTTGATGAGGGTGACGGAGAGGCCGCGCGATTCAAGGAGGGCGGCGAGAGAGGCGGAGGCGATTCCCTTGCCCAGGGAAGACACCACACCGCCGGTGACGAAGACGAATTTGGTCATGTCCAAGACGGGAGCTGTGGCTCCCGGTAGGTGGAAATCGTGATTATAGACAGTCGGGTTCGGGGTTTTCCCGGTCTTCAGGTGTTTCTTGTTTGTTTCCTGGGCGCGGTGGTCGTTTGCCGCGCCGGTGCCAGGGCTGGCCGGTCGGGCTCATAACTCGCTTCGCTCGCCAAATCGCCCGATCCGGCCAGCCCTGGCACCGGCGCTGCGTGACTGGCGTTTGTCTTAGCTTTCGCTTCACTCTGCTACATTCCCCAGCCATGAGCACATTGGCTGGAAAACACATCGTTCTGGGCTTGTCGGGCGGCATTGCAGCCTTCAAGTCGGCTGAACTCTGCCGCGCCTTGGTCAAGGCGGGCGTCACCGTACAGGTGGTGATGACCGAGGCGGCCGAGCACTTCATGACGGCGTTGACCATGCAGGCCCTGTCGGGTCGGCCGGTTTACACCTCGCAGTGGGACCCGCGTGAAGCCAACAACATGGCGCACATCAACCTGAGCCGCGAGGCCGATGCGATCGTCGTGGCCCCGGCCAGTGCCGACTTCATGGCCAAGTTGCTGCACGGTGGTGCCGACGAACTGCTCAGCCTGATGTGCTTGGCTCGTCCCATCGACAAAGTGCCTTTGATCGTGGCCCCGGCCATGAACCGTGAGATGTGGAACAACCCGGCTACGCAACGCAACGTGGCCCAGCTCAAGGCCGATGGCATCCATGTGTTGGATGTGGGGCAGGGCGATCAGGCTTGCGGCGAGACGGGCGACGGGCGCATGCTCGAAGCCGAAGAAATTCTGGAAGACTTGGAAGCTTTTTTCAGCCCCAAGGTGCTGGCAGGCAAGGCTGTTTTGGTCACGGCCGGTCCCACTTATGAAGCGATTGACCCAGTGCGTGGCATCACAAACCTCTCGAGTGGGAAGATGGGTTTTGCGATTGCCCGTGCGGCCCGCATGGCGGGTGCGAGTGTCTCGCTGGTCGCGGGCCCCGTGCATTTGCCAACGCCGCGGGGTGTTCAGCGTGTGGACGTTCGCTCAGCTCGGCAGATGCTCGATGCCGTACAGCTGCAAGTGGGGGCGGCCGATGTGTTCATTGCCA
The DNA here is from genome assembly GCF_003063355.1 of Limnohabitans sp. Bal53. Classification (GTDB taxonomy): domain Bacteria; phylum Pseudomonadota; class Gammaproteobacteria; order Burkholderiales; family Burkholderiaceae_C; genus Limnohabitans_A. The sequence goes on from NZ_NESH01000002.1 coordinate 165,101, forward strand.
CGGCTGCTGTGGCCGATTGGCGACCTGCCAACTCGGCCGATCAAAAAATCAAAAAAGATGGTTCAGGTCAAACACCGCAGCTCAGTTTTTTGGAAAACCCGGACATCCTGGCCACTGTGGCGCAATCGCCCCGAGCGATTTCAGGCCAACTTTTTTGCGTAGGCTTTGCCGCCGAAAGCCATGACTTGCTGGCGCACGCCACGGCCAAGCGCCTGCGGAAAGGGGTGCCGCTACTGGTAGGCAACATAGGCCCGGCCACGTTCGGGCAAGACGACAACGCATTGCTTTTGGTGGATGCTGAGGGCGCTCGCGAGTTGCCTCATGCCAGCAAGCAGGCCTTGGCTGTGCAACTGATCGTCGACATCGCAGCCCGTTTAACCCGATAAGCCATGCTTGGGTTCAGCGTTCAGGAAACAGCCTGAAGACAACTCCAACACCTCACGAACTACGAGCAACCGCAAATGAACATCGACCTCAAAATCATCGACGCCCGCATGACAGATCATTTGCCTGCCTATGCCACGCCCGGCAGCGCAGGACTGGATTTGCGTGCCTGCCTGAACGAGCCTTTGACCCTGCAGCCCAACGCTTGGCAACTTGTTCCCACAGGCATTGCGGTGCACCTGAAAGACCCAGGCTACGCCGCCATGCTGCTGCCGCGCTCGGGTTTGGGCCATAAACATGGCATCGTGTTGGGCAATCTGGTGGGCTTGATTGACAGCGATTACCAGGGGCAGTTGATGGTCAGTGCTTGGAACCGCAGCGATGTGGCTTTCACCATCGAGCCGATGGAGCGCATCGCGCAAATGGTCATCGTGCCCGTGGTGCAGGCGACATTCAACGTGGTGTCTGAGTTTGATGCACCCAGCGAGCGTGGTGAGGGTGGTTACGGCTCGACCGGCAAAAAATAAGCGCCTCGGTGGGCGCTTTTCGTTGAGATCAGTGCAGTGTGGGCATCGTCAGGCTGCCCTCGTCGCCGACTTCGATTTTGAAAAAGCCCGTGCCGCAGCTGCCGCTGCCCACTTCGGCCTCAGTCGGCTCGCGTACCGATTCCACTTTCAGGTGCAAACGCAGCGCAATGCCCGACAGCGGGTGGTTACCGTCCAGCACCACGTGCTCGGGGTAAATTTCGGTCACGGTGTAGAGCACGTTGCGCGGTGCGTCGGGGTGGCAGCCCTCGGGCAGGGCCGTGCCTTCGATCGTGAGGCCCGGCTCTAGCCCCTCAGGAAAGAGGGCCAGGGGTTCCAGAAACAACAGGTTCTCGTCAAAGTCGCCAAAGGCGTCTTCGGGCTCCAGGTGCAGGTCGACCTTGGCGCCTTTTTCGTGGCCTTGCAAGGCTTCCTCGATCTTGGGCAGCAGGTCTTGGCCGCCAATGAAGAATTCAACAGGCTCGTCCAGGGTGTCCAGAACTTCGCCCAGCGTGTCTTTGAGTGTCCAGGTCAGTGCGACCACAGAAGGTGTCTTGATTTCCATAGGACAATTGTCGCAGTTTGGCGGCCGATTTTTGGCCGCCTTGTCTTTGCGCGCAGGTCTTTGGGTCTGTGCAACCGGATGACCCCCATGAACACAGAACAACCCTTGGCCCTGCTCGGCGGCCTGACGCCCAGCCAATTCATGAAACGCCATTGGCAAAAGAAGCCCTTGCTGGTGCGCAACGCCATCCCGGGCTTTGTGCCCTGTGTGGGCCGTGCCGACTTGGTGACCTTGGCGGGGCAGGAGGGCGTGGAGTCGCGTTTGATTGTGGATTCACCCAAGGGCTGGAAGATGAAGCACGGCCCGTTCCCGAAGCGCAGTCTGCCGCCGTTTAGCCAGAAAAAATGGACCTTTTTGGTGCAAGGCGTCGACTTGCACCACGACGGCGTGCATGCGCTGATGCAGCAGTTCCGATTTGTGCCCGATGCCCGGCTGGACGATGTGATGATCAGCTACGCCACCGATGGCGGCGGTGTGGGGCCGCACTTTGACAGCTACGACGTGTTTTTGTTGCAGGCCCATGGGCAGCGCCGCTGGCGCATCGGCCGCAACAAAGATCTGAGCCTGCAGCCAGGCGTGCCACTCAAAATTTTGCAAAATTTTGAAGCCGAAGAAGAGTTTTTGCTCAACCCCGGCGACATGCTGTACCTGCCCCCGAAATACGCCCACGACGGCGTGGCCGAGGGCGAGTGCATGACCTGGTCCATGGGCTTTCGGGCACCCCAAGAGGGTGAGTTGGCCCGCGAGCTTTTGATGGGTTTGGCCGATGAGGCTTTTGACGGTGTGGGTGATGCGCTTTACCGTGATCCGAAACAACCGGCAGTGGCCTCTCCTGCCGCTATTCCACCGTCTTTGGCTGGCTTCGCACGGCAAGTGGTTGATAAAGCACTGAAAAACCCTCAGTTGCTCGACAGCTTGCTGGGGGAGTACCTGACCGAGCCGAAGGCCCATGTTTGGTTCGATGGCACACCCGGCGAGTTGGATGTGTCAGCAGGCGTGCAACTCGATCGGCGCACCAAAATGATGTACGACGCGCAGCATATTTTTATCAACGGGGAAAGCTTCAAGGTCGCAGGGCGCGATGCCGTTGTTTTGCGTCAATTGGCGGATGATCGCGTCATGATCGGGAAAAAAGCAAAAACTTTAAGTGCAGATGCCAAGGATGCGTTGGCCGATTGGGCCGCTGCGGGATGGCTGCAGGCCTTGTGATCGCTTGTGTTGGGCACGTCTTTTTGCACCATTTACAGGCAAGGCCAGGGCCGGCTGGCCTGTGTCCGATTAGGGAAAACGCTATAATGAGTGACTGAGTACAAAAGAGCTCGAGTGCTTTTGACTCAGTTTCGGCAGCTGTCATGGTTGTCGAAGCAATTTCCGGAAATTGTTTTCTCATTCATAAATTAGGAAAATCAAAATGAACAAATCCCTCGTTCTGGCAACCATCATCGCTGCAGCTGCTTTGTCCGCTTGCGGCAAAAAAGAAGAAGTCGCTGCTCCTGCTCCTGCTCCAGCAGCAGCACCTGCTGCCGTGGAAGCTTCGGCTCCTGCTGCTGCGGAAGCCTCGGCTCCTGCCGCTGACGCTTCGGCTCCTGCTGCTGACGCATCTGCTGCCAAGTGATGGTCTTCATCCGGTGAAAACCGGATGGGTCATGAAAAAACCCCGCTGAGCGGGGTTTTTTTTCGTCTAGCGCTTTGGGTGTCAGCGCAACTCGGTTGCAATCAACTTCAAAATCCGCTCGGCATCCTGGGCCGATGGCTCGGGTTGACCGCTGGCCGCGAGCACGCGCAGCGTGCTTTGGTTTTCGCCTGACGGTGTGAGCTTGATCTGGTATTTGGTGAGCGTCGATGGGGTGTCTTTCTTGCTGCTGAACAGACGCCCGAGGAATCCCGTGGGTTCGCCGGTGGTGCCTGCAGCCACATAGCGCACAAAGTACACGCCTGCGGAGCGGTCGCGGTCTTCCACCGTGAAGCCGCTGCGGTCCAAAGCAACACCTGTGCGGCGCCATGCACGGTCCATGCTGTCTTGCAGCACGATGACGGCTTGGCCATTGAGGTTGGTGACTTGGCTGCCGGTGGTCGCTGCGGTTGGCGCCGCATTGGCGGTTTTGGCCGCTTCTGGCGAGGTGCCCAACTTGACCATCAAGCGGCGAAGGAATTCGATTTCCAATTCAGGGTCGCTTGGGCGGGGCTGCCAGATGATGCGCTCCTTTTGAGCGTCCGCGTAATTTTCAACCATGCCACGGTGGGTGATGTAAATCTCGACCCCGCCTTGGGCATTGCGCTCGACACGGGTTCTGAACTTGTCACGCTCTCCTGTGGAGTACAACGAGTCCAGCACTTTGCCCAGTGTTTTGCGAATGAGGTCTTGGGGCAGTTTGGCCCTGTTTTCTGCCCATTCGGTTTCCATGATGCCGACATCGGGGGCATCGGTGACCAGCACAAAACCATTGCTGGTCCAGAACTCGCGCAGGGGCTCCCAGACTTTGTCGGCGGGCATGCTGGCCACCAGCCAGCGTTGGTTGCCTTGGCGCTCCATCCTGACCTGTCCCAATTCGTTGGACGCTGTGCCTGCACCGGCCACGCGAGTGCCCGCATTTTGAAAGCCTGAAGCCGTGGCCGAAGTGCTTTCGAGGGCGTAACGCGATTCCTTGCGCAACTGCGTCAGGTCCGGAGGCACTTCGAGTGTGGGTGCTTTGACCGCGCTTTTGTAGTCGATCTTGTCTTCCTGCATCAGCGAGCAGCCGCTGAGCAAACTGGCTAAGGCCAGCACTGTGGCGGTGTGCTTGAAAGGAGCAGAGGACATGGCGTTGAAAAACAGAGGGTTCACAAAATTCCTTGGGTTGTCCATCAAATCAGGCCGCTGGCCTTCAAGGCCGCTTCGACCACGGGTTGCTGTGAGGGGGACAGTTCGGTCATGGGCAAACGCAGGGTGGGGCCGCACAGACCCATGCGCTGCATGGCCCATTTGACGGGGATGGGGTTGGCTTCCACAAACAGGTTTTTGTGCACGGGCAACATTTTGAATTGGATGCGCATGGCTTCTTGAACGTCGCCACGCAGCGCGGCCATGCACAGCTCGTGCATCTGGCGGGGTGCCACGTTGGCGGTCACACTGATGTTGCCGGCGCCGCCGCACAACATCAGGGCTACGGCAGTGGCGTCATCGCCTGAGAAGACGGCGAAATCTGGGGGCACTTCCCGGATCAGCCATTGCGCGCGCTCAATGTTGCTGGTGGCTTCCTTGATGCCGATGATGCCCGGCACCTGGGCCAGGCGCAGAACGGTCTCGTGCTGGAGATCGGCCACGGTGCGGCCTGGCACGTTGTAGAGAATCACGGGCAGCGACGGCACCGCCTCGGCAATGGCTTTGAAGTGCTGGTACAGGCCTTCTTGGGTGGGCTTGTTGTAGTAGGGCACCACCTGCAGCTGGGCATCGGCACCAACTTGATGTGCAAATTTGGCCAGATTGATCGCTTCGGCGGTGGAGTTGGCGCCACAGCCGGCAATGATGGGGATGCGTTTGGCCGCTTGCTCGACCGAGACGCGGATGATTTCGCAGTGCTCGTCCACGGTCACCGTGGGGGATTCTCCCGAAGTGCCCACCACCACGATGGCATCAGTGCCTTCGGCCACATGCCAGTCGATCAGTTTTCGCAAAGTGGGGTAATCGACTTTGCCGTCTGCGAGCATGGGGGTGATCAAGGCAGGGATGCTGCCACGGATGGGGCGAAATTCGGTGGTCATGTCAGGGGTTTCTGAGCAGGAAAAAGAACCATTCTAACGAGTGCAAGTGATGGGGCGTTTGGTGTGCCCTTGGCCGGGGCCAAGCCATGCAAACTCACCAGGCTGACGAGTTTTCAGGCGGCTTGCAAGGGCCAGCGCTCGATGGCCCCGGATGAACCGGCACGCACCGCGGCGATGCGCTGCACAAAACGCTCAGGCGAGGCTTCAAAACCGTCTTCGTAGGCCACTGTGCGCAGGCCTTGGGTGGCCTGGAGCAGCTCGCCAGCTTGCAGTAAAAAATCAGGCCGCGATGGTTTACCCACGCTTTCATTGCCCATGGCAAAGGTTTCGTAGATCAGCACACCCCCTGGGGCCACACTCGCCACCAGGGTGGGGAGCAGGGGACGCCAGAGGTAATTTGTGACCACCACGCCAGCGAATGTTTGACCGGCAAAGGGCCAAGGACCGTTTTCGATGTCGGCGCAAATGACCTCGCCACTGGCTTGGGCCATGGCCACGGCTTCGGGATTGCGGTCCACGCCGGTGACACGGTGTCCCAGCGCGGCCAAATAACGCAGGTGGCGACCTGCGCCGCAGGCCACATCGAGCACGGTGCTGTTCGGGGCGATCAAGTGGGCCCAGCGTTGGACCCAGGCAGAGGGGTTTTCAGTTCCGTGCATGTTCAGTCAGGTTGAAGTTAAAAACACGACCACAGCTGGTCGGCCAGCATCAGCACCACATCCGGTTGTGCATACAGCCCGAACGTGATGGCCAATGTGATGGCTGCCAGCAGCCAAAGGGTGCTGCGGGTGTTCATGCAGTTCGGGGCGATGGACGCAGGATGGGGCTCTCACGCACGGGCAGGTTCACCAGAGCTGCCAATACACCCAGTGCAATGGCCAGGTACCAAACGATGTCGTAGCTGCCGGTCTTGTCGTACAAATAGCCGCCCAGCCACACCCCCATGAAGGAGCCAATCTGGTGGCCGAAAAAGATGAAGCCGCTGAGCATGGACAAATGCGCGACGCCAAAAATATGCGCCACCGCCGCATTGGTGGGCGGCACGGTGGACAACCACAGCAAACCCATCACGGCCGAGAAGATGTAAACGCTGGTGGGCGACAATGGCACCAGCAGGAACAGCGTGATCGCCACCGAGCGCGAGATGTAAATGGTGGCCAGGATGTGCTTTTTGGGGATTTGTGGGCCCATGGTGCCCGCAATGTAGGTGCCCACCACGTTGAACAAGCCAATCAGGGCCAGCGCGTAACTGGCCACTTGCGGGGCCATGCCCTGGTCTTTCAGGTAACTGGGCATGTGCACACCGATGAACACCACCTGGAAGCCGCAAACAAAATAACCTGCCATCAGCAGCTGAAAGCTCGGGTATTTGAAGGCTTCTTGCAACGACTGGAGGATGGTTTGTTCGCGTTTGATCTGGCCCGGCGCGTGCAAAGCCGGCTCGCGCAGCCCCCAAGCCATAGGAATGATGAGCACGGTCGCGGCGGCCAAAATCATCAGGGCGTTTTGCCAACCCGCTTGGCTGATCAGCATGCCTTCCACCGGCACCATCAAAAATTGTCCGAAGCTGCCGGCAGCTGCCGCAATGCCCATGGCCCAAGAACGGCGCTCGGCGGGCACGTTGCGCCCGATCACGCCATAAATCACGGCGTAGGTGGTGCCTGCCTGCGCCGTGCCGATGATGACGCCCGTGAACAGCGCAAACATCCAGGGCGTTTGGGCCTGGGCCATGCCCACCAGCCCCAGGCCGTAAAGCAAAGCCCCGGTCGTGATGACGCGGAAGGCGCCAAACTTGTCGGCCAGCATGCCCGCAAAAATGCCCATGAAGCCCCAGGCCAGGTTTTGGAGGGCCATGGCGAAGCCGAATTCTTGGCGGCCCCATCCCTGTGCTTGGGTGATGGGTTGCAGCCACAGGCCAAAGCCGTGGCGAATGCCCATGGACAGCGTGACGATGGCCGCGCCGCAAATCAGCACCTGGGTCAGGGAAAGGGGTTTGTGTTGCATCCCCTGACTTTAACCAATGTGATGCGGCCGCATCGTCGCTCAGTTGCCTGCGGCCCATCCAGTCGCCAAGCACTGTTTTTGCATCCAGTGCTGGGCGTGAAATCCCACTACAATCCGCGACCATGGCCACCCAATCAACTGTCAAAACCTCCAACGAGTACTCTGAAGGCTCGATCCGCGTCTTGAAGGGCCTCGAGCCCGTCAAACAACGTCCGGGCATGTACACCCGCACCGACAACCCCCTGCACATCATCCAAGAGGTGCTGGACAACGCCGCCGACGAGGCACTGGCGGGGTACGGCAAAAAGATCAAAGTCATCCTGCACTTGGATGGATCGGTCAGCATCGAAGACGATGGTCGGGGCATTCCCTTTGGCCTGCACCCTGAAGAAAACGCGCCGGTGATCGAGTTGGTCTTCACCCGCTTGCACGCAGGCGGTAAGTTCGACAAGGGCAAGGGCGGGGCCTACAGCTTCTCGGGCGGCCTGCACGGCGTGGGCGTGAGCGTGACCAATGCGCTGTCCAAGCGCTTGGAGGCCACCAGCTACCGCGAGGGTCAAGTGGCGACACTGGTGTTCTCTGGCGGCGACGTGACCGAGTCGCTGGTCAAACGCGCATCTGGCGAGGGTGACCGAAAACAAGGCACGACCGTCCGCGCCTGGCCTGACGCCAAATATTTCGAATCCAGCGCCTTGCCCATGAACGAGCTGACGCACCTGCTGCGCAGCAAAGCCGTGCTCATGCCGGGCGTGACTGTGACCTTGGTGAATGAAAAAACCAAGGAAACCCAGCAGTGGCAATACAAAGCCGGTCTGCGTGACTATTTGACGCAAACGCTCAACGGCGACCCGGTGATTCCGTTGTTTGAAGGCGAAGGCTTTGCCGATGGCAACAGCGAGAGCTTTGCCGAAGGCGAGGGCGCCTCGTGGGCCGTGGCCTTCACCGAAGACGGCGCGCCGGTGCGCGAAAGCTACGTGAACCTGATCCCCACCAGCGCAGGCGGCACGCACGACAGCGGCTTGCGCGACGGCCTGTTCACCGCCGTCAAGAGCTTCATCGAGCTGCACGGCCTGCTGCCCAAGGGCGTCAAGCTGATGCCCGAAGACGTGTTTGCCCGCGCCAGCTATGTGCTGAGCGCCAAGGTGCTGGACCCGCAATTCCAGGGCCAGATCAAGGAACGGCTGAACTCGCGTGACGCAGTGCGCTTGGTCTCCAGCTTCGTGCGCCCGGCCTTGGAGTTGTGGCTCAACGAGCATGTGGACTACGGCAAAAAATTGGCCGAACTCGCCATCAAAGCCGCACAAACCCGCCAGAAAGCGGGCCAGAAGGTCGAAAAGCGCAAGAGCTCTGGTGTGGCCGTGCTCCCAGGCAAACTGACCGATTGCGAGAGCAAAGACATCCTGCACAACGAGGTGTTTTTGGTCGAGGGTGACTCGGCGGGTGGCAGCGCCAAAATGGGCCGCAACAAAGAAAGCCAGGCCATCTTGCCCCTGCGCGGCAAGGTGCTCAACACCTGGGAAGTCGACCGCGACCGCTTGTTTGCCAACAACGAAATCCACGACATCTCGGTGGCCATTGGCGTGGACCCGCACGGGCCCAACGACAACCCCGACATGAGCAACCTGCGCTACGGCAAGGTCTGCATCTTGTCGGATGCGGACGTGGACGGCTCGCACATCCAGGTGCTATTGCTCACTTTGTTCTTCCGCCACTTCCCCAAGTTGATTGAGGCGGGTCACCTGTATGTGGCGCGTCCGCCGCTGTTCAGGGTCGATGCGCCTGCGCGGGGCAAAAAGCCCGCCTCCAAAGCCTATGCGCTGGACGAGGGCGAGCTGACCGCCATCATCGACAAGCTGCGCAAAGACGGCGTGAAAGAAGGCGGCTGGAGCATCAGCCGCTTCAAGGGCCTGGGCGAGATGAGCGCCGAGCAGCTGTGGGACACCACGCTCAACCCCGACACCCGCCGCCTCTTGCCCATCGAGCTGGGCCCACTCGACAATGCCGGCACCGAAAACCTGATGACCCAGCTCATGGGCAAAGGCGAAGCCGCCGCCCGCCGCGAGCTGATGGAGCTGCACGGCGACAGCATCGAAATTGACGTGTGATGTCTGTCATCACCATCCCCACTGTCCCCGTCATCGCGAGGCACCAAGCGATCCATGGATTGCCACGCTGCGCTCGCAATGACGGGAGGGTGCCGCGCTTCGCTCGCAATGACGAGAGATTACCGGGCTGCGCTCGCAATGACTTAGGAGTGCCACGCTACGCTCGCAATGACGATGGATTGCCGCGCTACGCTCGCAATGACGTGAGAGTGCCGCGCTGCGCTCGCAAGGGCACTGAAAAGTCATTGCCCTCTGTTCCCGTCATCGCGAGGCACGAAGCGATCCATGGATTGCCACGCTACGCTCGCAATGACCTGAGATTGCCGCGCTACGCTCGCAATGACCGGAGATTACCGCGCTTCGCTCGCAATGACGAGAGATTGCCGCGCTGCGCTCGCATGGAGGAATGGACTGTCCAGTTTGACAGTTGGCGGTATGCGGTGGAGAGCAAATCAATGCCCATCTCAATTCCCGCCAATCCCTAACGCACAACCTACCCAACGTAGAAAAAATGACCGATTTGCTGACCCCTGAAGCTTCACAGCAACCTGCCGCGCCTGAAGGCGACCACTTGGGCGCCTACGCGCAGCGGGCCTATCTGGAATACGCGCTGTCCGTTGTCAAAGGCCGTGCATTGCCCGATGTTTGCGATGGCCAAAAGCCGGTGCAGCGGCGCATTTTGTATTCGATGGACCGCATGGGCCTGAGCTACAGCGGCCCGAACAACAACACCGCCGCCAAACCCGTCAAAAGCGCCCGCGTGGTGGGTGATGTGCTGGGCCGCTACCACCCGCACGGTGACACGGCCGCCTATGACGCGCTGGTGCGCATGGCGCAAGACTTTTCGCAGCGCTACCCGCTGATCGACGGGCAGGGTAACTTTGGCTCGCGTGATGGCGACGGCGCCGCTGCCATGCGTTACACCGAAGCGCGCTTGTCGCGCATCACCAGCTTGCTGCTCGACGAGATCGACATGGGCACGGTGGACTTCATCCCCAACTACGACGGCTCGACTGAGGAGCCGCGCCAGCTGCCCGCCCGCTTGCCGTTCAGCTTGCTCAATGGCGCGAGCGGCATTGCCGTGGGCCTGGCTACCGAGATTCCCAGCCACAACCTGCGCGAAGTCGCTGATGCTTGTGTCGCTTTGATCCGCAACGACAAGCTGAGCGACAGCGAGTTGATGGCCATCATCCCTGGCCCTGACTACCCCGGTGGCGGCCAGATCATCAGCCCGGCCAGCGACATTGCCGACGCTTACCGCACCGGTCGTGGCAGCCTCAAGGTGCGCGCCCGCTGGAAGATCGAAGAACTGGCCCGAGGCCAGTGGCAACTGGTGGTGACCGAACTGCCGCAAGGCGTGAGCTCGCAGCGCGTGCTCGAAGAGATTGAAGAACTGACCAACCCCAAGGTCAAGGCCGGTAAAAAAGCGCTCAGCACCGACCAGTTGCAACTCAAGGCCAGCATGCTGGCCGTGCTGGACGTGGTGCGTGACGAATCGAGCAAAGACGCCGCCGTTCGCCTGGTGTTCGAGCCTAAGACCAGCCGCATCGAACAGCAAGAACTCATCACGGCCTTGCTGGCGCACACCAGCTTGGAAACATCTGCGCCGATCAACATGACTTCGGTCGGCATCGACGGCAAGCCGATTCAAAAGTCACTGCGCCAGATGTTGGTGGAGTGGATCAGCTTCCGCCAGACCACCATCACGCGCCGCAGCCAGCACCGCTTGAACAAGGTGCTGGACCGCATCCATATTCTGGAAGGCCGTCAGTTGGTGTTGCTCAACATCGACGAGGTGATCCGCATCATCCGCCACAGCGACGAGCCCAAGCCTGCGCTGATCGAAGCATTCAAGCTCAGCGACCGCCAAGCCGAAGACATTCTGGAGATTCGCCTGCGCCAACTGGCCCGGCTCGAAGCCATCAAGATCGAGCAGGAGTTGTCTGAGCTGCGTGAAGAGCAGGGCAAGCTCGAAGAGATTTTAGGCAGCCCCGCTGCGCTGCGCCGCTTGATGATCAAGGAGATCGAAGCGGACGCCAAGACCTTTGCCGACCCGCGCCGCACGCTGATCCAGGAAGAGAAAAAGGCCGTGGCCGAGGTCAAGGTGGTGGACGAACCGGTGACGGTGGTCGTGTCGGAAAAAGGCTGGGTGCGTGCCCGCACCGGCCACGGCCATGACGCCACCAGCTTCGCTTTCAAGGCGGGCGACGGCCTGTATGGCACCTTTGAATGCCGCACGGTGGATCAGCTCATCATCTTTGGCAGCAACGGCCGCATCTACAGCGTGCCCGTGGCCACACTGCCCGGCGCACGCGGCGACGGCCAGCCGGTCACCACGCTGATCGAGTTGGAGCCCACCACACAAATTGCGCATTACTTTGCCGGCCCGGCGCACGCCACGCTGCTGCTCAGCGGCTCGGGTGGCTACGGATTCATGGCCTCGGTCGAGAACATGATTTCGCGCAACAAAGCGGGCAAGGCCTTCATCAGCCTGGGCGAGGGCGAAACCGTGTGCGTGCCCAGCCATGTGAGTGGCTCCAGTGCCACCGTGCCTGCCGACAAACAGCCCATCCCCGCGGCCACCAGCGTCTGCTGCGCCAGCACGGGCGGTCGTGTGCTGACCTTTGAGATCAGCGAGCTCAAGACCATGGAAAAAGGCGGCCGAGGCCTGATGCTCATCGACTTGGAAGCCAAAGACACCCTGGCGGGCGCGGCGGCCTACACCCGCAGCATCAAGATCGAAGGCATTGGCCGTGGCGGCAAAGAGCGCGAAGAAACGCTGGAAATCCGCAGCCTGAACAACGCCAAAACAGCGCGTGCCAAGAAGGGCAAAGTGGCGGACTTGGGCTTCAAGCCGAACCGGGTGACGCGGGTGGAGTGAGGGTTTGACGTAGAGCCCACTTGCTGCCCATTTTTTAAGCACGCCCCGCCAGCCCAAGCGGGGCGTTGTTTTTGGGGCTTGTCCCTGTACTTGTCCACAGCTTTGGGCACGGGGTTTGGGGACAGTTTGTGCGGTGTGAGTCTCAGTACACCGCGTCGTGGTCGCCCACATTGATCGGGATGATTTGCTGGTCTTGAATCAGCAGCTCCATGGTGATCCGGTAAGACAGGTTGATCGACACCGAATGCATGCCTGCCAGTCGGCCGGACAGGGCGTGAAGGCGCAGTGATGGGTGGTGCGGGTTCAGTTCCAGCAGGGCCAATGTTTTGGCGTATTGGTTGCGAAGTTCAGGATGCCGTTTGATGAACCGCACAGCCCTGCGCATGTAGGCGTCGGTAAAGACCAGCGTGTAGGGCATGCCGTTTGAAAGGCTGGGACGCTCAGTGCGCGGTGTTGTTCAGCAGGGCATCGAGCCGGGCCATGTGGGCATCCGCGCTTTCTTGGATGGCGCGGCCAGCATCCAGGTCGGCACGGCTTTGGATCAGGGCTGCTTCCAGCTCACATTCGCGCAGGTAGTGGTATTGCGCCATGTCCATCACCACAAACCGGTCCTTGCCGCGCACCGAAATGGTGGCTTCGGTCTGCTCGGCCAGTGCCGATTCAATCGCAGCAATGCCACGTACTTTGAGGTCGTTGGCGGTCAGTTGGGGCATGGTTGATCAGGGTCAGAATCATTGATTGTGTGATTTTCAGTGCTGTTGATCGTATTGTCAATCGTGTTATTGGTGTTTGTGCTCATGAATTGAGCACGCCCCGCCAGCCCTTGCTGGCTGCGGCTTTGGCCGCTTATCCCTGCACTTGTCCACAGCTTTGGACACGGCCTGTGGGGACAGTTGGCGTGTAGCCATAGCTCGATGATCCCCATAGGGGGCCGCCATGAGCATCACCACCTTGTTCACCAACAACCGCACGCAAGCGATCCGTTTGACTGCGGCTTTGCGTTTGCCTGAGGATGTCAAGAAGGCGCAAGTGCATGCCCGGAGGGGCGATCGGATCATCTGGCCCGTAGGGAATTCGCAGGCCCCTTTCTACAAGCTGTCCGAGTTCGCCCGCGTGCCGGGCTGGATGGTGGAGAGCCGGGTGGGCTCATTGAATGGAGGCCCAACCTCCTAGAGTTTTTTCAGCCCTGCGCACCCAAGAGGTAATCGATCTTGCCCACCTCTACACCGTTGTGGCGCAGGATGGTGTAGGCCGTGGTGATGTGGAAGTACATGTTGGGCAGCATCCAGCCTGTCAGGTAGTCTTGCCCTTTGAGGGTGCGGGTTTTGCCCGGACCTGCGGGGAACGTGATGTCCTTGTCTTCGCTACCGTCCAGCGCCGTGGCGGGCACGGTGGCGATGAAGGCCAGGGTTTTCTGGATGCGCTCTTGCAGCTGGGCCAGGGTGGTTTCGGTGTCGTCAAACTTAGGCGCTTCGACGCCGCTCAAGCGCGCAACGCCGTTTTTCACGGCGTCGCAGGCGATCAGCACCTGGCGCGTGAAGGGGAACATGTCGGGGGCCAGGCGGTAGGTGGTGAGCGCCGTAGGGTCGATCTTTTTGGCCTCCACGAATTGCTCGGCTTTGCTCAGGATGTGGCTCAGGTTGTTGAGCATGCGGGTGCACACGGGCAGGCTGGCGCTGGACATGGAAAGGGTCATGAAAGTCTCCGGTTGTTGAAGGTTGCTGGTTTGGAAATTCAGGCGTTGACCACAGGCAAAGCCTGGACCGCCTCGCCAATGGCATAAAAGTGGCCGCCAGCCACAGGGTGCAGGCTGCGCAGTTCGGGTGGCGCGTTTTCAAAGTGCCAGCGGCCTTGGTTGAAGACGCGTTCATCGGCCCAGGCACCGATCACCTCGGCAAGGATCAAGTCGTGCGGTCCCGCCACATGGGCAGTGGCGGGCAGCACTCGGCACTCCAGCTGGGCGATGCAGCCGTTCACGAAGGGAACGCCGGTCTGCGCTGCGGCTTGAGTGCGGATCTGGCACAGGCTCAGTTTGTCGGGGTGGTTCTTGCTGCTCATGCCGCCTGCGGCCATGACCAGGTCTTTCATGGCCACTGTGGGCACGCAAAGGCTGAGCACGCCGGAAGCGTCGATCAGCTCTCACGTGAGGGTGCTTTTATCGACCACGACCGCGATTTTTGGGGTGTCAAAGTCCAAGGGCATGGCCCAGGCGGCGGCCATCACATTGCTTTGGCCCGCATGCTGGCTGCCCACCAGCACGGTGGGGCCGTGGTTGAGCAAACGGTAAGCGTGTTTCAGTTCAACAGTGTGCATGCGGTGTTCAACGGGGTTCGGGCGAGAGCACTGAGCGCTCTTTTTGGTATTGATCGTAGGACGGCAGAGGGGTTCCCGGGGCGGTGCCGCTGCCTACGGCCTTGGCCCTTTCCTGGGCACGGATTTCTTCGTACACGCCTTGCGTTGAAATCAGGCCGCAACCCGACAGGCCCCCAAGCAGTGTCAGTGCGATGAGTGTTTTGTTCATGGTTTGCGTTTGTTGAACTTTTGCCAGTACTGGAATTCGTCCGCACGGACTTCGTATTCCAGGTCTTCCACGCGCATGAGCATGCGCTCTTTGGCGTCGCTCACGGCGCGGTTGTAGATGCTGGGGCCGATTTCTTCGAGGACAAAACCAAGCAGGGCACCGGCAGAAATATTGCCGATTTTTTGCTCGAAATTGGCCTCGAAGTAGCGCTCGATGCTGGCAATCGCCTGAGCGCGGTCTTCTTTGCTCAGCTCAATGGGCATGGCCGCAGATCAGCCGATTTCGGCGATGAGTTCGATCTCAACGCAAGCGCCCATGGGGATTTGCGCCACGCCAAAGGCGCTGCGAGCATGCGCGCCGACCTGGGGGCCAAACACCTGGCCCAGCAGTTCGCTGCAGCCGTTGGTCACCAGGTGCTGCTCGGTGAAGTCGCCTGTGGAGTTGACCAGGCTCATCACTTTGACAATGCGCTTGACCTTGTTCAGGTCGCCCACGGCGGCGTGCAGGGTGCCCATCAGGTCAATCGCCACGGCGCGCGCGGCTTGCTGGCCTTCGGTGGTGCTGATGTTTTTGCCCAGTTGACCGGCCCAGACTTTGCCGTCTTTTTTGGCAATGTGGCCGGACAGGAAAACCAGGTTGCCCGTCTGCACAAAGGGCACATAGGCTGCGGCCGGCACGGCCACAGGGGGCAGTTCGATGTTCAGGGATTTCAGGGTGTCGTAAACGCTCATGGTGTGTCTCACAGCTAAGTGGAAGGGCATTGGCTTGTGGGGCCAAGCTTGGGTAGATGATTGTCGCTGACTTCAAACGGGACCAGGCCATCGCTGCCTTCGGAAGTTCGGTATGTCCTGTCAAGTCTGAGGGCTCGAGCACCAGCTGGCGCTAGGTCACCGGGTTTCCTTCGCCACATCCTGCTCGAAGCTGGCCTCTAGCAAGGGGGCTTTTTCGGCCATCCAGCCGCTGTAGACGGTTTGGAAATCGGTCACGATCTGCGCCAGCGGCATGTCGTCAAAAGTGCCGCGCTGGTTCACGTACTCCATGTGCCGGTTGCCTGCCTTGTCAAACGGGTGGTAAATCGAATCGTTTTGCCCATCAAACTCCAGCGGCAACAGGCCGAATTTGTCACACAGCTCGATGTTGAAAGCAGGCGTGGCCTTGACCCACTGGCCGTCCAACCAGATGTCGGCATAGCCGTGCCAGATGAACACATCGGTCTGCATGGTCTGGCGCAAGCGCTCGGTGCTCAGGTGGTTACGCACATCGGCATAACCCAGCCGGGCGTGCAGGCCTGCGGCGCGGCAGGCCGCCGCCATCAGCGCTGCTTTGGGCACGCACCAGCCCGAGCCTTGGGCGATGACGGAGCTGGCCCGCATGCCCTGCGGCGACAGGTCGATGCGGTAGGGGTCATAGCGAAAGCGGTCGCGCACCGCCAGGTACAGCGACACCGCGCGTTCGCGGTCGGTGGCGCCTTGTGCATGTTCGCGCGCCAAGGCGATCACATCGGGGTGGTCGCTGTCGATCAAGGCCGTGGCGGCCAGCGTGGCGGGGGAGGGCAGGTCGTTCATGCAGTTCACTGTAGCGCGCGCGGCAGCATTGGGGTGTCACGCTGGCTATAGTGCTTTGATGGTGCTTTGCAGCACAACACAAGGAGACATGGGCATGGCTTCGGTTTTGAATTTCGGCGCGGTGCGTGTGCACCTGGGTGAAAAGTCCGGCAAATACCCCGACGGCAACCAGCTCATCGTGCAGGGGGCCGACACGCGGGTGGCCTTTGACACGCCCGAGGTGGCCAACCGCATTGGCCCCGAGTTGGACACGGTGGACTTGGTCATCCTGGGCCATGTGCACGAAGACCACATGGCCGGGCTGCACCGCCTGCCCCACGCCCCGGTGCAGGTGCACGAGGCCGACTTGGCCGCCGCCCAATCGTGGGAGGGCATTTGCCAGCACTACGGTTACCCCGCCGATGTGCTGGATGCGATGCACGCCATCGTGCAAAAGGATTTTCATTACCAGCCCCGGCCCGACGCCACCGGCTACAGCGACGGCGCGCTGTGGGACCTGGGCGGCGGCGTGCGCGTTCGGGCGCACCACCTGCCGGGCCACACCGCAGGCCACTGCGCTCTGGTGGTCGAAAGCGAAGGCCTGGCCTTCATTGGCGACATCGACCTGAGCGGCTTTGGCCCGTATTACGGCGACGCCACATCCAACCTGAGCGACTTTCGGCAAACCCTCAAAAAAGTGGCCGAGCTGGACGCCCGCATCTGGGCCACCTCGCACCATAAGGCAGTCATCACCGACCGGGTGCAGTTTTTGGCCGACTTGGCCCGCTTTGCCAGCAAGATCGACGAGCGCAGCGCGCAGCTGCTGGGCTACTTGCAGACGCCGCACAGCCTGGACGAGTTGGTCGACCGCCGCCTGCTGTACCCGCAAGGCTACGACGTGCCCTTTGTCCCTTGCGCCGAACGCAACACCATTGGCATGCACCTGGCCGAGCTGCAGGCGCAAGGGCAAATTCAGACGTTGGACGATGGCCGCTTTTGGGCTGTTTGATTTTTTGACGGTTTGAAGCCTTTTCACCCTTCCATCAGGAGACTCTCATGACCCCCGAGCAACTCTTGCAGCACCACGACCAAGCCCTTTTGTAGGGCCAGGCCCCCGGTGTGGTGAGCGGCCCCGATACCGCTGCGGCCTACCAGCAAGCCCTGGCCGCTACAAGCAAGCGAAAACTGGCGCGCCGAGTTTTCTGCGCCGCTGGGCAGCCTCAGCGCCCACACTTGTTGACACGTCACGCCGTCTTAAGCCACAGGCAAGAGATGGATCTTTTGTAGAGCCAACCCCGTGGGCGATGGCAGGCCGAGGCGGTGTGTGTGAAGTCGCCCACAGGGGTGGGCTCCTACAGCAGCAGGTCGGTGGCTTCAGCCCCAACATGGAGCCCTTGCCAAACAATCAAATCAATTGGGTCAGCCCCCATTTTGACGAAGCGAACCAATCTACCCTCGGTGCCGTCATCGCGAGGTACGAAGCGATCCATGGTGGTCCATAGACGGCCAATGCCATGGGCTAAGGCAGGCTATTTCTGTCAGCCGTTGCGTCGCCGCACGATCGAAAAAAAACGCCCTGGGCCGCAAAGCCCGGGGCGTGAATCAACAAAAATGTCAGGCAACTGCAAGAAGCATGACCGCGCCAGTATACTGTAAATATAAACAGTATATTGAGCAGTTCACGCCATGCACGCCCCAGACACCCCCCAAGCCCTGCCCCCCGGAAACTGGTGGCTGCAGGCCTTGCCCGCCAGCATTGCGGCGGGTTTCCCGTCGCCCGCCGAAGACCATCAGGTCGAGCGCATCGACCTGATGCAGCAGCTGGTCAAACACCCGCAGGCCACGTTTTACATCCGCGTGCGCGGCGAGAGCATGCGCGACGCCGGCATCCTGGACGGCTCGGTGGTGTTGGTGGACCGCGCCATCGCCCCGGCCGACGGCCAGATCGTGTTGGCCGTGATCGACGGCGACTTCACCTGCAAAATCCTGCGTTTGCCCAGCGAGGGCTTGCGCCTGCAGGCGGCTCACCCCGATTACCCCGACATCGTGCCCAAGGACGGTCAAAGCGTGGACATCTGGGGTGTGGTGATCGCGACCATTCACCAACACGCCACCTGATCTGACATGATTGGACATGGCCACCATTTCCCCACGCCACCGCCGCGACGACTTTGAAGAAAGCCGTGTCTACGAATACCCGCAACACCTGCGCGAAGCCATCGAAGACGCACCCACCGGGGCCGGCGTCTACACCTTTCATGGCCAAGAGGGCGACTTGCCGCTGTACATCGGCAAAAGCATCAACATCCGCGCCCGCTTGCTGTCACACCTGCGCACGCCGGACGAGGCCCGCATGTTGCGCCAAACCCAGCGCATCAGCCATATCCGCACGGCGGGGGAGATCGGGGCGCTGCTTTTAGAGGCGCAAATGATCAAGGCCCAGCACCCGCTGTTCAACCAGAAACTGCGCCGCAACCAACAACTGTGCAGCTTGCAACTGACGGGCGAGGTGCCGCAGGTGGTTTACGCCCGCGATATCGACTTTGCCAACCAGCCGGAGCTCTATGGCCTGTACGCCAGCCGCCACGCCGCGCTGGATGCGCTGCGTGCTGTGGCCGACCAACACAAACTTTGCTATGGCCCGCTGGGCCTGGAAAAACTGCCCCCCGGCAAAGCCTGCTTCAGGGCCGCAATCCGCCAATGCGCAGGCGTATGCCGGGGCGACGAGACCCCCGAGGCGCACCGCGAGCGCCTGTTCACCAGTCTGCTGGCGTTGCGTGTGGAATGCTGGCCTTATAAGGGTGCGGTGGGTTTGGTCGAGCGCGATGGTGACTTCACACAAATCCATGTTGTCAAGCACTGGTGCTATCTGGGCAGCGCCCTCAGCGCCGAAGCCGCCCGCCAACTGAGCCAAACCGCCAGCCAAGTGGCCGCCCACTTTGACGCCGATGGCTACAAAATTTTGTGCCGCCCGGTGCTCACGGGGCGCGTGGAGATTTTGGCGTTGTGAGCCCGAGTGACACGGCAGAGCATTCGGTTGAAGCCCCCACCTAACGCAATCCAACGCAATCCAACCCCATCGTCATGAAAATCCATCTGCAAACGCCCGAAGAAATTCGCCCGCAAATCTGGAAAGAGCTGGGCCGCGCCAGCCTGGACCGGCACCATGAGTGGCGCACGCCGGTGTTGGCCTCTGCCGATGCAGACGGCTTGCCCGATGCCCGCACCGTGGTGCTGCGGCAGGTAGACGCCGTAGCCGGGCGGCTGACTTTTTACACCGACAGCCGCAGCCCCAAAGTGGCCCAACTGCAGGCTCAAGCCTCAGCGATGCTGGTATTTTGGAGTGCGCGTTTGAGCTGGCAATTGCGCTTGCGCGTAGCCTGTTCGGTCATCACTTCTGGCCCAGAGGTCGATGCGCTTTGGCAAGGGGTCAAGCAGTCGGCGGCGGCGGGTGATTATTTGTCGCCACTGCCGCCGGGTGCGGTGTTGCCATCAGGCAGTGGCACAGCAGATGCTGCTGAGGTCAAGGTCCCCGCGCCAACACACAGCTTTGCCGTGCTGCGCGCGCAGGTGCTTCAGATGGACTGGCTGGAGCTGTCGCGCGACGGGCATCGCCGGGCGCAGTTGAGCGCCAGCACTTGGGAGTGGCTCACGCCTTGAATGCTTTCAGCCCATGCCGTCTCGCATGCCCTGCAGTTGCGCCCCGTCCACCACCAAGCGCACGCCCAAAGAGCCGCTGCCCGTTCGCACCGGAAATTTGCGCAAAGCCATCTCAAGCGCCTCAATGACCGGGTAAGCCGCACAGGCCTGCACGATGCGTGTCATCAGCCGCTCTTGCGTGTCGTAGAGCCCATCGGCTGCGAGCCGCTCGATCTCGATCACCAAAGGGTCGTAATCAAACACATGGGCCATGCCGTCTTCGGGAATCAGCACCAAGTCGGGGTCGATCCACAGTGTCAAGTCCAGCGCGTGGTACTCGGGCACGGTGTCGCCTGGGCCGTAGCTGCCGATGCGGGTGGCCAGGTGAAAGTCTTTCAGTTCGATCTGGCTGGAGGTCAAGGTTGGCAGGGTCATGGGTGCTCTCAGGGGCAAATTTGTAGGTGGGCGCTCTGGGGCTCAACGTTGGCTTTTGAGCCGTTGGCTCTTGCGGCTTTTTTCAAAAAATGCGTCGGGTTTGGTTTGCACCCAACGGATGAAGCGGGCCATCTCTTCGGGCTGCTTCAAGGCCTCAACGGTGTTGTAGGTGCGGGCCAATTCGGTCTCGGTGAACAGCGCATGGATCTGGCGGTGGCAAATGCGGTGCAGCAGCACGGTGTGTGCACCGCCATGCGACTTGGGCACCAGGTGGTGCGCGTCTTGTTGGCTGGGCGGAATGCTGCGCTCGCACAGTGGGCACAGCACATCGCCGCCGCGCGGTGCGGGCAGGGCTTCAAGCTGGGCTTGAATGAGCTTTTTGCGAATGCGCCCCGTCACGGCTGCAAGACTGTGTTGACCATGGCCCAAGGCTACAACAGGCAGCCAGCGGCGCAGGCCGCACCGAGCGATTGATCCCGCCCGCTTTCAGGGCATCAAATCAATCAGGATCTCGTTGCGGCGGTTCCACGGCAGGGTGAAGGGATCGTCATAGCGGGCGATTTGGGCCGTGGGGTTGAGCTTGAGCTGGCGCGCCTGCGCCCAAGCCCGCAGCCGTTCGGTCTGCTCCTGGATGCTCGCTTGTGTGGTGAAGCCGCTGAAACGCACCGCCACCGTCTCATGCTCGGGCACGGGGCGCAGCTGGATTTGTGGGTTGAGCGGCTGGGGCAGAGTCTGCACGCTTTCGGCCGACGGCATCACAAAATGCACGCGCCAGCCCTCGTCTTCAGGCACCACGGTGACGGGCGCGGTCATGGAAATTTTGCGCTGCGCCCCCAGCCCGGCTTGCAGGTTGTCGCCAAAGATGTAGGACGCAATGCGCCTAAACCCACTGCGGCTGGCGGCATCAAAGTCCCCCTGAATTTGCGTTTGGGCCACCGTGAAAGCGGCGTAGCGGCGAACCTCAAACGGTGGGTCCGAGACGAGCACGGTGAAACGCGGTTCTTCAACGGCCATGGCGGCTCCAGAAAAAAGGAACAGGACGGGCAACAAGAGGGAGTACAAGAGGGAAAAAAGCCAGCGCATCAGAGTCTTTCATGTGGCGTGTGGAGCCATTACAGCAAATTCAGGCATGCACCTCGGTCCGCTGGCGCACGCCTGTGGGCATTTGATCTACTGGCCTTGATGGTGTCGCACCCACTCAGCCCCGGACCATGCGCATCACCTCGCCCGCATCCAGAGTGGACGCCCGGGCCCGGATGTCGCCCAAGTGCTGCTGTTGCAGGGTTTTGCCGCTGCTCAAAAGGCCTTGGTAGGTTTGGCGCAGCAAGTCGGTGGACATGACGCGACCGCCTGCGTAATAGCGTTTGGCCAAATGGCCCAGCGCATAGGTGCTGGCAAATGAAAACGCCATGCTCGTGGCTTGGCTGCCGAGACCACCCAGCAGCTTGCCCCCCGCCTTGCCCAGCAAACCGCCCAGCAGCTTGCGGCCAAATTCTTCAATGTATTGCGAAGTCAGGCCCACACCTGCGGCGGCGATGAACTCTTTGATGTGACCTTGGTCGAGCGACACGCCGTGGGCCACGCCCACGCGGTAGACCATTTTGATTTGCAGCGGAATGATGGCCATCGACGCCCAGGACTGGGGCAGCAACTCCAGCGCGCCGTTCAAGATGGCGTAGTGGAGGATGGAGCGGTCGATGGCCGCGTTGTCCACAGCGGGCGCAGCAGAGGCAGCGGGTGTGACAGGCGCAATAGGTGCAGCAGGCGCAGCGGCCTCCTCGGCATAAGCGGCTTGGGCCAAAGCTTGGGTGTGGGCGGTGGCCTCAGGTTCGGCGCCGCCGAGATGCAAATCGGTTTTGAGGCGCTGCAAAAATGCAGCTTCAGCCGGGCTGCACAGGCCGTCGGCGTGGCACACCGCGGTCGCCCACTCATAGGCCAGTTGGCGGTGCATCGGCTCTTGCAGTTGCGCGGCCGCTTGCTGCGCCGACAAACGCCCCAACAGCGCGGCCTGCACAGCCTGCGCCAGTTGCTTGGCACCGCCGTGCTCGTCGAGTTGCAAAGACAGGTCGCGCACAAAGTCGCGCTCGGCTTGAGACTTGTCGCCATCGGCCATGGCGGCGTGAACCAGGATGGCCAAAAGCGCTTGCTGGGTGGGTGCGTTGATCATGTGACTTGGACGAATGGAATGGGTTTGAAGACAAAAACCAATTCAAGCACATGGGGCCAAAGGGGGACCTGTTGGCGAGGGGCAATGACCTGTTGCAGGAGGGGATTGGGGGACGCTCAGGCACTCTGTGCGGGAATGCGAGAGTCGGCTAATTCAAGGAGCAGGTCCTGAACCCGTGTTCAGGCATACACAACTTGGCATTCTGTGACAAGACGAAAGCTGGTTTAAATTAAATATAAAGTATTATTTAAGCGACCGCGACCATCTGTGAAGGGGTCGATAAAAGTCTGAATGGTCTTTTTTGGGGAGTCGGTAAAAGGGTCCCAGGAGTGATTCTGGGGCCGTTTTTCATGGGGTGCCGCAAGCGGGTGCGACACGGACTGCGCTAGGTGGGCCGACGCTGTGGTCGCCGGCATGCGCCGTCTGCACCCGGGGCTGGAGGCGGTGTTTGAGCGACTGTATGCGCGGCTCTTGGGGTTTGCTGCCGCTTAAAAACCTGTGCGCCAGCAGCCAATAGATCACCCATAGATTTATTCTGAAACTGGAATATCATTGGAGGCTTCAAATGAAGACGCAACCCAAACAATTGCTTTGGCTTGGCGACAGTCTGGAAGCGTTGAAGGCCTTTTCTGACGAGGCCAGGCGTTCAGCAGGTCATCAGTTGGGATTGGTTCAATGGGGACTTGATCCGCTGGACTGGAAGCCGATGGAAAACGTCGGTGCCGGCGTGAAAGAAATTCGCATCCGAGTTGAGACGTCGTATCGGATTTTGTATGTGGCCAAGTTCAGTGAGGCTGTTTATGTTTTGCACGCTTTCGTCAAGAAGACAGCTAAAACCAGTAAGAAAGACATGGACCTGTCCATCGACCGTTACAAGGCACTAAGCAAAGCAAGGAGTTCCAAATGACAGATCTCAAAATCAGCAAGGGCAGCGCCAACGTGTTTGCGGACCTTGGCTTTGGCCCTCAGGAGTCGCAAAACCTGCTGTTGCGTTCGCAAACCATGGTCGCTCTGGTGCAGTGGTTCCACGCCAGTGGCTTGACGCAAGCGGTCGCAGCCAAGACGTTGGGCGTGACGCAGCCGCGTTTGAATCAATTGCTCAAGGGCAAGATTGAAATTTTCAGCCTCGATGCCTTGGTCAACATGGCCACCAGCGCGGGCATGCGTGTGGGCCTGAGCATTCGGCCTCAAACATCCGTCAAGGTTCGGACGGCAGCCCCCGCAAAGCGTGCGCCAAATACCAAGCAGGGGCTTCGCGCAGCGGGGTGATTGGGTTGCAGGTCTATATACTGTTCATTTATACAGTATTTAGCCATGCCCCCCCATGCTCGCCCTCATCGACGGCAACAACTTCTACGTCTCCTGCGAACGCGTCTTCCAGCCCTGGCTGCAAGGCCGGCCGGTGGTTGTGCTGTCCAACAACGACGGCTGCGCCATTGCCCGCAGTGACGAGGCCAAGGCCCTGGGCATCAAGATGGGCGCGCCTTACTTCCAGCTGCGCGAGCTCGAGCGCGACGCCGGCCTGATCGCCCTGTCGGCCAACTTCGCCTTGTATGGCGACATGAGCGACCGCATGATGAGCCTGGCCGCAGGTCTGGGCCACAACCAAGAGGTCTATTCCATCGACGAAAGCTTTGTCGACCTGAGCGGCATCCGCGGCGACCTGGTGCGCCGCGCCCGCACCATCCGCAAACGCATCCACCAATGGATCGGCATCCCGACCTGCATCGGCATCGGCCCCACCAAAACCCTCGCAAAACTCGCCAACGCCATCGCCAAAAGCGCCGAACGCAAACCCGGCAGCTACCCGGCCCAACACGCCCAAATCTGCCACCTGGGCGCGTGCACCCCCGAAGAACTGCAGGCCCTGCTGCAGGCCACCGAAGTGGGCGACGTCTGGGGCGTGGGCCGCAAGATCGGGGCACAACTGCGCGAAAACGGCATCCACACCGCGCTGGATCTGCAGCGCATGAGCCCGGCCGCAGCCAAAGCGGGCTGGTCGGTGGTGCTGGAAAAAACCGTGCGCGAACTCAATGGCACCCCCTGCATCGAGTTCGAAGACGAACCCCCGGCCAAACAACAAATCGCCTGCACCCGCAGCTTTGGCCACCCGGTCACTGAGTTGGCCGATTTGCAGCAGGCGGTGACCGAGTTTGCGTGCCGCGCTGCAGAAAAACTGCGCAAACAACAGGGCCATGCGGCCCAGGTGTTGGTGTTCATTCGCACCAGCCCGTTCAGGAAGAAAGACGCGCAGTACAGCCGCAGCGCCTGCCTGCCGCTGCCCGTGCCCACCAGCGACAGCGCGCACATCACGCAAGCGGCCTTGGCTTTACTGCGCAACATTTACCAGCCGGGTTATGTGTACGCCAAGGCGGGTGTGATGCTGATGGGGCTGCAGCCGGCCACGCGCCAGCAACTCACGCTGGATTTGTCGCGCCAAGCGGGTGATGTGCAGCCCGCCAACCGCGTGCGCCTGATGCAAACCATGGACCAGCTGAACCAGCGCCATGGACGCGGCACGCTCAAACTGGCCAGCGCGGGCTTGGGGCAGAGCGCACAAATTTGGCACATGAAGCAAGATTTCAAGACCCCGGCCTACACCACCGATTGGGCGAATTTGCTCACCGTGCAGATGGACTCCTGAACTGGCGCGCGGCGCGTGGCCTGCCCAGCGGGCTCGTGCCGGGCAGCACGTCCTGCGCACAGTGGCCCCGGCAGCGGGGCGGGTATTGAAATCGCGGTTTGAGGCCGCTGATAGACTTGCTGCTTGAAAAATTCCAGCTCTACCACCACCCACACCGCTGCGCACAGTCACGCCACCGCAGCGGACCCCGCCTGGGTCCAGACCCCTGATGCCCCCATCGACGTGGTGTATTTGTGGGTGGACGGCAACGATTCGAGCTGGCGTGCCAAGCGCGAGGCGGCTTTGGCGCAGCTGCCCGACGACACGAGTGCTTCTATGGCGCGCTACAGCAATGTAGAGGGACGCTTTCGGGACAACCATGAGCTGCGCTACAGCTTGAGGGCATTGGAGAAATTTTTCCCGCAGCACGGCCATGTGTACATCGTGACCGATGCGCAGGCCCCGGACTGGCTGCGCCCCTCGGAACGGTTGACGCTGGTGGACCACCGAGAGTTGATGCCCGAGGTCTCCTTACCCACCTTTGATTCGGGCCACATCGAATCGTGGATTCACCACATTCCAGGTTTGTCCGAGCGCTATTTTTATTTCAACGACGATGTGTTTTTGGGTGCACCTTTGAGCCCGGCCGATTGGTTCACCCCCGAGGGTTTTTACCTGACTTGGTCAGACGAGCCGCTTGTCTCGGACGAGGCCATGCGCATGGACGCCACTTCTTTGGAGAACGCTTGCCGCTTGTCGATCGAGTGGCTGCGGGCGCAAGCGGGCGCGTCTTTGGCGGGTCAGGCTTTGCCACTTGGTCGCCAGCTAGACCCGTTGTACCGAAGCACCTTCCGCACCTTTGCCCATTCGCCCAGACCCATGCGGCGCTCGCTGCTCCTGGAGCTGGAGGGCGTGGCCCCTGAGTTGTTTGCGGCGGTGCGCTCGACCGTGTTTCGCAGTTGGGACAAGCCGACCATCGTGTCCGACTTTGTGCTGCGCTGGGCGCTGGCGCATGGCCTGGCGCAGATGCGCACATACCGCCACCGCCATGTGTCCACGGGGGACGCCGATCAGCAGGCGCAGTTGCAGGCCTTGGCGGCCGAGTTCGGTGCTCTCGACTTTTTTTGCATCAACGACACCACCGACGACGCGCACCCTGATGACCCACGCTTGCGCCAGGTGCAGTCGGTGCTGCAGGCCATGCTGCCCATGGCTTCGGGCTTTGAGCAGTGGGGCGGCGGTGCTTCGTGCCAAGGCGATGAGCGGGCAGGACAGTCGGCCGAAATTCACCAAGGCGCGCAAGCGCCAGCGGCTCACCAGAGCCCGGTGTCCGGATCACGCCGCAGGGCTTGAGGGTTTGTGTCAGCGCAAAGGGCTGGCCGCCATGACCGATCCATCGTGTGCACGATGGTCTCATTCATGGCGGGGCAGGCGTCTGCCGGCCTGTCAGCTTTTGTCGCGGACGGGGTCTGCTGTGGGGCTACCCGGGCGGTCTGTGTGCTGCACCTCAAAGCCATCGGCCACAAAGGCCGGGCCTTTCATCAGCATCACGATCACGCAGCCAATGGCCGCCGTCAGTACCAGCGTCCAGTGCAGCACCACAGCGCCAATGGCGATGTAAAGCCATTGGGTCAGTTGGCGCTCGTCAGCTGGCGTGGGGGCTTCAGGCGCTGCCAGCCAGGCCAGCGCCACCAAGGCCAAGGGCAGGGCGGTACCCGCCAAGGTGATCCAGGGCAGTTTTTTCCACAAAGCCCATTCCAGGCCGGGGGCTGAACGGGTGAAGCCGGGCAGTTTCTGGAGCCAGTTCACGGGCGGGTCTTGGGCATGAAGTACATGGCTTTGATCATGCCATGCCCCAGAATGAGCCGGGGCATGCCAAGCCCTTTTGCCGTGTTCGCTGCCTAAGCTGTCAGGCCGGTATGGGCGCTGAGCGAACAGACATGGCGCAGGTTTCAGTCCCGGGCCGCTGGGCTGTTGCCTGATCGAAACGAAGCGGCCAAAGCGACGGCTTCTTTCACGTCCACGCAAATGCCATCGGCGCCCAGGCTCTGGGCGTCGTGGGATTGCACGGTGAAAATGGGGCCGCCCAACAGCACGCCAGGCTCGGGGTTGCCCGATGCGGCCTTGAGGGCGCGGATCAGGCCTGGCAAGTTCTTGAGTTGCGCTTCGGTGGCGCACGAAATACCGATCACATCAAACCACTCGTTGCTGACCGCATGCACCAGCTCTTTTTCAGAGAGCGAAATTTCGATGACCACGTCCCAGCCGGCTTTGCGGAAAAAGTCGGACACGATGGTCATGCCCAAAAAATGCTGCGAGCCGGGGGCCGAGGCCAGCATGATGCGCTGCACATCACCGCCCAGTTGCGGGCCGTTTTGGTATTCAAAGCCCAGACGGTGCGTGATCTCATGCATGCGCACCAAGCCACAAGTGACTTCGGTGAAGTCACACAGGTCTTGCTCCCACATCAGGCCCAGTTGACGTGCGGCCGGGGCAATCAACTCCAGAAAAATCCGGTCAGTGGTGATGCCTTGGTGCAGCAGCTCGTCGATGAATTGTGTGGTCTCGTTGGCCTGGCTGGATTTGCTCAAGGCCACAAACGTGGCCAACTGTTTGGGCGAGATGCCAGGGCCTTGCGTGGTGGGGTCGACCTCGGCTTGAGCCACCCGGTGGGCCTGCACCAGGCGTGGAATGATCTGGGTCTCGATCACCTCGGTCAGGGACTTTTTGCACTCGTCCTGATCGCTAAAGTTGTCGGCTTTTTGCTTTTGGGACTGAAAGCCGCTCAGTTGTTGCCCCAAAGAGGACATGAGTGTGAGCAAGGCGCTTGCATGTGCCTTCAACGGGGTGAAGTGCAGGCCCGGTAAATTGAGGTACATCAAGAAATCCAAAAGTTAGTTTTGACCATAACGCTTTCAACGATTCCTGGCAAGGCTTCAGGGGCGAACCAGCCTAGGGGTTATCACCTGTAAAACGGGGTCCTTGAGGTCTTGTGTTCCTCATTTCAGACCTTCGCGCGTGGGGTAGGTTGTGCGGGTCGGCAGGTCTTCACCCATGGGCTTGACCACCCCGCAGGCCTGGGCCAAGGTCTGCACCGCCTGCTGGTTTTGCCGCGCTTGGTGCTTGCTGGCACGGCCCCTGACCCGCGTGCGCCAGACCCGGAAAGAGCCTGTCTTGAGGCTTTGTCGCATGAGTGCAATCACCTCCGATTCGCTCAAGCCGTAGGTCTGGGCAATCGCCTCAAAGGGCGTGTTGTCGTCCCAGGCCATGGCGATGATCTGGGAGGTGTCTGCTTCGCTGAGTGGGGGGCGGGTGTGGGTCATGCTCAAAGGTGAGGGGGTACAGGTGCGGTCAAATCCCGCTGGGTCGTTTGAGCGCTGCGGCACGGTCGGTGCTGACCAGTTCCACTTCGCGATTTTGGCCCTCGCTGCGCACCGTGAGGGTCAGGCGGCCGCCTGCAGGCCCGAGGGACCGCAGACGGCGGTAAAAGTCGGGCAGGTCTTGCAGTGTTTGGCCTTGCAGGGCCAGCAAGGTGTCACCCATTTGGATGCCCGCCACCGCTGCCGGGCTGCCCGGCGAGACCCGCAAAACGCCCAAGCCGCCGCTGGGCAGCGGCTGGCTGGTGATGCCCAGCCAGGGGGTGGCCGGGCCTGTGCGTTTGCCGCTGCGCAGCAAGTCGGGCAGGGGGCCCTTGAGCAGGTTCACGGGCACAAACAAATTGCCTGGCAGCGGGACTTGGTCGCCGTACACGTCTTGCACCAGCAAGGAGCCAATGCCCACCAGACGGCCTTCGGGATCAAAGAGCCCCGAGCCGCTCCAGTTGTTCACGGCAGGTACCGTTATCAAGGGCGTTTCCAGCAGGTATTCCCAACTGCCTGCAAAGACTTTTCTGGAGACCAACTCCAGCGCGGTGGGTTCTGTCTCGTTTTGGCCCAGGGTCCAGAGCTTGCCGGGTGTGGGCAGGGTGTCCGAGTCGCCCAAGGGCACAGCTTCCAGCCGCAGCGGCACCAGGGCGCGGATCAGGCCCAGGCCACTGAGGTTGTCCACGGCCCGCACTTGCCCCGGTATGCGGCGCCCCTGGTGGTCGATCAGGTCGACGCTCTCGGCTTCGAGCAGCAGGTAGCCAATCGTCAGCACCAAGTCGGGGCCAATCACCACGCCGGAGCCCTCGCGCCGTTGGCCCAGGGTACGGCTGGTGTTGGCCTGCGCGTCGCTGCGGCTTTGCACCGTCACCACCGATTGCAGCACGCGCTGCATCGGCTCGGGAGGCAAGGCCTGTTGGATCTCGCGGGGTTGTTCTTGGGGTGTGTTTGGCGCCGTGGCGGGTTGACCGGCAGCCTGCGCCCAAGCCAAGCCGCAGGACAACATGCTGGCCAAAAAAGCCATGGGTAACGGGTGGCGCATGGTCATCCCCTTGAAAAAATTGGCGCTCAAGCAGCGCCAACCCATTGTGGGCTGAGCCTCTTAACCCCATGCCCGCAGAGCCTAATGGTTCAACGGGCGGGGATCGCCACGGGGTCAAGGCCACCGGGTCAACGCTTGGTCAGATCGCGCTCAGGACGGAAAGCGCTCGCGCAGTTTGAGTTTGTAGAACTTGCCCGTCGAGGTGCGGGGCACGGCGTCAATGAACTCGTAGCGGTCGGGCACCTGCCACTTGGCAAAGCCGTGCTGCAGCAAGTGGGCGGCAAAGGCTTCTGGCTGTGGTGGTTTACCCGGTTTGAGCACGATGCAGGCCAGTGGCCGCTCGCTCCACTTGGGGTCGGGGATGGCGATCACGGCCGCTTCGGCCACGTCGGGGTGGGCCATCAGGGCGTTTTCCAGATCGACCGAGCTGATCCACTCGCCGCCGGACTTGATCAGGTCTTTGGTGCGGTCGGTGATGCGCACAAAACCCAAGGCGTCCACGCTGGCCACATCGCCGGTGCGCAGCCAGCCGTCGGTGCTGAACTTGTCTTCGCTCACCGGCACCTGGTGGTAGCTGCCGGTGATGAAGGGGCCACGCACCTGGATCTCGCCCACATGCTGTCCGTCCCAGGGGGCGTCTTGCCCGTCTTCACCCCGGATGCGCAGCTCGGTCAGCGGCACCGGCACGCCCGCCATGGCGGCGCGGCGGTAACGCTCGTCCATGGACGCGTTTTTCAGCTCCGACTTGGGATAGGACACGGTGCACAAAGGCGAGGTTTCGGTCATGCCCCAGCCTTGCAAAATCCAGATGCCGTGCCGGTCAAAGGCGCGAATCAAAGCCTCGGGCACGGCCGCGCCGCCCACCAAAGAGCGCATGCCCGTGGGCAGTTTCCAGCGGCCCGGCTGGGTAGCTTGCGCAGCCTCGAAAGCCTGGATCAGCCCCATCCAAATGGTGGGCACGCCCAGCGACAAAGTGGGGGGCTCGGCCGTCATCAGGTCCAGCAGGTCTTCCGGGTGCAGGTGCGGGCCGGGAAACACGAGCTTGACGCCCATCATCACCGCGCCATACGGAATGCCCCAGCTGTTGGCATGGAACATGGGCGTGACGGGCAAGATGACGTCGCTGCCCTTGAGGCCCCAGAAGTCGCCCAGACAACCCACCAGTGTGTGCAAGATGGTGGAGCGGTGCGAGTACACCACGCCTTTGGGGCGACCCGTGGTGCCCGAGGTGTAGCACATCGACACCGCATCGTCTTCGGCATGTGGGGCGTATTGAAAGTGCTGTGTGTCGGTGCTGGCCAGCAGCTGTTCATAGTCGGTGAAGGGCGCGGGCACGGCGGCACCGGAGAAGGGGAACACGATCACGCGCTCAAACCGGTACAGGTGCGCAAACTGCTGGTACAGCGGCAGCAACACGTCGTCGATGATCAGCACCTTGTCTTGCGCGTCGTTGGCGATCCAGGCGATCTCTTCGGGCGACAGGCGCAAATTGAGCGTGTGCATGACGCCACCCGCAGCCGGGATGCCGAAATAACACTCCAGGTGCGCATGGTGGTTCCAGCACAGCGTGGCCACGCGTTCGCCTTTTTGCAGCCCCAGGTTTTGCAGGGCCTGCGCCAGTTGGCGGGTGCGTTGGTAAAACGCGCCGTAGCTGTGCCGCACCAGCGACTTGTCGGGCAGGCGCGAGACGATCTCGTTGCTGGCAAACAAAGTGCCTGCCCTGTCCAACAAGTGGTTCAGAGACAGAGGCACTTGCATCATGGTGCTGCAGATGGGGGATGGGGCGGCGGCTGTGGGGAAGTCGGTGGTCATGAAGGGCGTGGGTTGAGCGGGTTTGCCCAAATCATGCGGCCCAGAGCACACAGGGCAGGCTAGGGAAAACCCAAGGCCCGAGTCACACGCGCACGTTCACTTGGGCAAATCGCGCGCACCGCTTTCGGGGCGGTACATCTTGAACAGCTGCTCGGGGCCGATGCTGAAGTAATCGGCCGGGCCACCGCCGCGCAGGATGTGCCCTGCATTGGCCGTGTCGTAGACCCCGTTGGCAATCAAGCGCTCGTCGATGTGCACCCCAATCACCTGGCCAAACACCATCCAGGTGTCCACTTTGTGGCCCTGCAGGTCTTGCATTTGCAGGATTTGTGTGCAGCGGCATTCGAAGCTGACGGGGCTCTCCAACACCCGCGGCACGCTCAACAGGCGCGAAGGGGCAGGGGTCAGACCGGCCAGGGCGAATTCGTCCACGTCAGGGGGCACGGCCTCGCAGGTCTGATTCATGGCTTCGGCCAGGGGGCGCGTGACCAGGTTCCAGACAAATTCGCCATTGGCTTCGATGTTGCTCAGCGAGTCCTTGCGCCCGATGCTCGAAAAACCAATCAGCGGGGGCACGTAGTTGAAGGCGTTGAAAAAACTGTAGGGGGCCAAATTGAGCACGCCAGTATTGCTGCGGCTGGACACCCAGCCAATCGGGCGGGGGCCCACGATGGCGTTGAATGGATCGTGCTTGAGGCCGTGGCCCAGGTGGGGTTCGTAAAAATGCGTCATGGCAGGACTTTATGGGCAGGTCGAAATCATGCCAGTCATGTGCATGACAAAGCGATGCTTGAGCCAAGCTTGCGCCGCATAGGCTCTGTGGCCATGAAACCCCACCCCAGCTTGAAGCCCACCCCTTGAAGGGGTGTTTGAATGCCATGCCGCCACTTTGGCCCCACAAAGACATGGTCAAATGCGCCAGGCTGCCATGGCCGATAGCGCCATAGGCGACGTTCTTTGGGGCTTTGGCTGGGGCCACCACGTCGGCAAATGTTGGGTAGTTCGTCTTGGCGTGCGGGGTCGGCCTCATCGCCGAGGTGCCTACCAAGGCCCGCTGTGTTCTGGACGCGGGGTTTTCTCTTCGGCGCATTCCCTGTTGGCCTGAGCGGTGGGATTTACCCCCAAACACCGTGACCAAAGGTGTGGATAAGTCCTTGAACAACTGCGCCAAGCCGCATGCTGACTGGCGTGGCGGCGTGTGCTTAAAAATGCGGCAGCATCGGGCTCTTGCCCTGAGCCCGGTGGGGAGCATGATTGCGGCTATTCTTCTTCCTTGACTTCTTCCTTTTTTCTCTGTTTTCTTGCTCCTGCGCGCCCTTTACTGCATGCCTGCATCCTCCATTTCCCCCGGCTTCATCGCCTTGCACAGCCACCGCTCTGAGGTGCTGGCCGACACCCTCACGGCTTGGCTGCGTGCGCACCCTTTGCTGCCGCTGGAGAGCGAAGTGGTGCTGGTGCAAAGCAACGGCATGGCCGAGTGGATCAAGATCGAGCTGGCCCGCCAAGGTGGCGTGTGCGCCGCCACGCGGGTGGAGCTGCCTTCGCGCTTTTTGTGGCGCACTTACCGGCAGGTGCTGGGCTCGCAACAGGTGCCGTCTGAATCACCGCTGGACAAACTGCCCATGACTTGGCGGTTGATGGCCGTGCTGCCGGGCTGCCTGAGTGATCCCGTGTTCCAACCCGTGGCGGGCTTTTTGCGCGGTGACGAGCCCGACCGGCTGCTGCAACTGGCCAGCCGACTGGCCGATCTGTTTGACCAGTACCAAATCTACCGCCCCGATTGGCTGCAAGACTGGGCCGCTGGGCGCAACGTGCTGCGCAAAGCCGCTGGCCATGACGAGCTGGGCGAAGACCAACTTTGGCAGGCCGAACTCTGGCGGCGCGTGCTCGACACTTTGGATGACAGCCAGCGCCAGGCCACACGCCCCGCGCTGCATGCACGGGCCCTGGCGCACCTGCAGTCGGGCCAGCCTTTGGCCAGCCCCGTGGCGCGGCGCGTATCGGTGTTTGGCATGAGCCACATGCCAGGTCAGTTGCTGGAGATGCTGGCGGCACTGGCCGCGCACAGCCAGGTGCTGTTGGCTGTGCCCAACCCATGTCAATACCACTGGGGCGACATCATGGACGGGCGCGAGTGGCTGCAGGCCGAGCGCCGCCGCCATGCCTACCGGGGCGAGGCGCTGGCCGCTTTGCCGCTGGCGCAGATGCACCTGCACGCGCCCACGCTTTTGGCCGCATGGGGGCGGCAGGGG
The DNA here is from genome assembly GCF_003063355.1 of Limnohabitans sp. Bal53. GTDB lineage: Bacteria > Pseudomonadota > Gammaproteobacteria > Burkholderiales > Burkholderiaceae_C > Limnohabitans_A. Next base: position 198,702 of record NZ_NESH01000002.1, read on the forward strand.
CGCGACTTCATCCGCCAGCTGGACGCCTTTGACGACCTGCAGGCGGCCCAGCAAGTCACGCAGTGGCCGCGCCTGGACTTTTTTGACGATGTGCCCGGCGAAGACGGCACGCGACTGCTCGCGCAGCTGCAGCGGCGCATCCGCGACCTGGAGCCGTCCAGTGGTGGAGCCAAAGCCCTGCCTTTGCGCCAGGATGACCGCTCGGTCACGTTCAGTGTGGCGCACAGCCCGGTGCGCGAACTTGAAGTGCTGCACGACCAGTTGCTGCAGTGGTTCCACGCCTCGCCCGAGCCTTTGTCGCCGCGCGACGTGGTGGTCATGGTGCCCGACATCGAAGTCATGGCCCCGGCGATCCGCGCCGTGTTTGGCCAATACAAGCGCGCAGATGCGCGTTTCATTCCGTACGACATTGCCGACTTGGGTGCGCAGGCCATCAGCCCGCTCATCCACGCGGTCGAATGGTTGCTGGCCCTGCCGCAGCAGCGCAGCCGCATGAGCGAGCTGGTCGAACTGCTCGAAGTGCCCGCGCTCGCGGCCCGCTTTGGCTTGAAAGACGAACACCTGCCCACACTCACGCGCTGGATGGCGGGCTCGGGCATCCGCTGGGGCCTGTCGGCCGAGCACCGCGCGGGCCTGGGGCTGGGCGTGTGCGGCGACGACAACTCGGCGCTGTTTGGCGTGCAGCGCATGCTCATGGGTTATGCCTGCGGTGCAGACCCGGTGGACGATGACGTTTCATGGGGCGTGTCGCCTTACCCTGAAGTGGGTGGGCTGGACGCCGAATTGGCTGGATCGCTGGCGCACCTGCTGCAGGCCCTGATCGACTGGTGGCAAAGCTGCACACAAAGCGCCACGCCCGTGCGGTGGGCCGAGCGTTGCCGCGCCATGCTCGTGGCCCTGTTCAAGCCGCGTGACGACCACGACCGCAATGCCCTGGCAGCGCTCGACCAGGCGCTCAACGACTGGGTGCGCGCTTGCGGCGAAGCGGGCTTTGCCGAGGCTGTGCCTTTGGCCGTGGCCCGTTCGGCCTGGCTTGAAGCCTTGAAGGCACCCCGGCTGGAGCAGCGCTTTCGCGCTGGCGGCGTGACTTTTTGCACGCTGATGCCGATGCGGGCGATCCCGTTCAAGGCGGTGTGCCTGCTGGGCATGAACGATGGCGACTACCCGCGCCGCAGCCCGCGTGCCGACTTTGACCTGATGGGCCTGCCGGGCATGACGCGCCCAGGCGACCGCTCGCGTCGCGACGACGACCGCCAGCTCATGCTCGAAGCACTCCTGTCAGCGCGGCAGCTCTTGTACGTGAGCTGGAGCGGCCGCAGCGTGCGCAACAACAGCGAGCAACCGCCCTCGGTGCTGGTGTCGCAGCTGCGTGACGAGATCGATCTGCTCTGGGGCAAAGACACGGCCCAAGGCCTGACCACGGTGCATCCGCTGCAACCGTTTAGCCGCGCTTACTTTGAGGTGGGCAGTGGGCTGCAGACCTATGCCAAGGAGTGGCGTGCTGCGCAGAGCGCCCCCTCCCCAGGAGCGGTCTCCGACCGCGAACCTCAGCCTGTAGGAGCGGTCTCTGACCGCGATGGGTCACCTGAAACATCATCGCGGTCGCAGACCGCCCCTACGGGGTCCTCGTTCGTTTTGCTCCCCCCACTGGAATCTGCCAACGGTGTGCCCGTCATCACGCTCACCCAACTGGCTCGTTTTTTGCGCAAACCTGTGGGCGCGTTCTTCAGTGAGCGCTTGCAGGTGCACCTGCAGACCGAGCGCAGCGAACTGCTGGGCGAAGAGCTGTTTGGTTTGGGCGGGCTGGACTTGTACCAGCTGCTGGACCACGAATTGCAGCATGTGCCTGCCCAGTTGCGTGCAGAACAATTGCCAGCGCACGCGGCGCGTGTGGTGCAGCAGCTGCGCCTGGCCGGGGCCTTGCCGCTGGCGGGCGTGGGCACACTCGAAGCGCAAAAACTCAGCCATATTTTGCAGACCCAACTGGCGGCTGCGCTGCGCGAGCGCGCAGCCTACCCGCAAGCGGCCGAGCGCATCTTGCTGGACCAGGTGCACCCGCAGGTCGTTTTGCGGGACACTTTGGGCGGCGTGCTGGCGGGTGAGGGTGGGCAACTCCTTTTGAGCTTGCGCGCCAACGACGTGGCGGACCTCCAAACCAAAGCGCCGCAGGCCAGACCCGACAAACTCATCGACAGCTGGCTGCAGTCGCTGGCCGCTGCCGCTATGGGCCAGTCCTGCCAGTGCGTGGTGGTGGGCCGCAATGCCGTGGTGCGTGTGCCCCTGCAAGACCCTGAGGCCGCCCGTGCCCAGATGCAGTTGCTGCTGGCCACTTGGGCCGAGGGCATGCGCTGGCCGCTGCCTTTGCCGCCGGGCGTGGCCTTGCAGTGGCTCAAGGACCCGGACAACCACAACGCGCTGGCCGACGCCTACGAGGGCGGCGACTTCAAAAGCGCAGAAAAAGACAAAGACCCAGCCCTGGCCCGCACCTACCCCCAGGTGGATGACCTGCTGGCCACGGGGGCTCTGGACCGGTTGGCGCAGGCGGTGTATGCGCCGCTCAAGGCCTGGGCAGCCCAGGCGCAAGTCGAGGCCCTGCCTGGCGCGGCTGCAGACGATGAAGGGGATGAGGCATGAGCCGCGCACACGCACTGAACGCCCACAGCTTTCCCCTGCGCGGCAGCCACCTGATCGAGGCGAGCGCTGGCACGGGCAAGACCTGGACGATTGCCGCGCTGTATGTGCGCCTGGTGCTGGGGCATGGCGATGGGGGCAGCGCCCCCGTGCGCCCTATGCTGCCGCAAGACGTGTTGGTGATGACCTTCACCCGCGCCGCCACACGCGAGTTGTCGGACCGCATCCGCGCCCGCCTGACCGAGGCGGCGCAGGTGTTTCGAGGCATGGCCGAAACCGACGACGACTTCCTGAATCAACTCCAAAGCGAATACCCCGAAGGCGAGCTCCGCGAACTGGCGGCGCATCGGCTCGCGCTGGCGGCGCAGGCCATGGACGATGCGGCCGTTTACACCATCGACGCCTGGTGCCAGCGCATGCTGCGCGAGCACGCTTTTGACAGCGGCAGCTTGTTTGAAGAAAACCTGGTGGGCGACGAAGCTGCGCTGCGCCTCGAAGCCGTGCAGGACTATTGGCGCCAGCAGTTGTACCCCATGGCCACACCGCTGGTGGCGCAGGTGCAGCGTGTTTGGCGCGATGTGAGCGCACTCGACCAGGACATGCGCGCCCTGATGGCGGTGCCGCTGGCTGACCCCGCCCCCGGCGCGCTGGCGCAGGTGTTCGTTGCAGTGCAGGGCACGCGCGATGCGCAACTGGCCGCGCTCAAGCAGGGCTGGGTTGAAAAAGCCGACAACTTGCTGGGCTGGATCGAGGGGCAAATGGCGCACCACAAGGCGAGCTGGGATGGCCGCAAGTTGAGCTACAAAAATTGCGAAGCCTGGCTGGGTGTGCTCAAAGCTTGGTCGCAAAGCGCAGACGAGCCCGAGGTGCTGCAAAAAGAGATGAAGGCAGGTTGGTCCCGCTTCACGCCCGAGGGTTTGCTGGCCTGCCGCAAAGCCGGCGAAGCACCCGTGGACTTGCCGCCCGAATCTGAGGCCTACGCCGATCTGCAAGCGGCTTTGTTGGCCTTGCCCGACCCCTCGCATGCCGCCCGCTTGCACGCCCGCACCCATGTGCTGCAGCGCATGGCCGAGCTCAAGCGGCGCAGCGGCTTGTTCGGTTTTGCCGACATGCTCCAGCGCCTCGATGTGGCCCTGGCCGACCCTGAATCGGGCGAGAGCCTGGCGCAGCGCCTGCGCGAGCAGTTCCCGGTGGCGATGATCGACGAGTTCCAGGACACCTCGCCGCTGCAGTTCCGCATCTTTGACCGCATCTACCGCACGGCCGAGAACCGGCAAGACGCCGCGCTGCTGCTGATCGGGGACCCCAAGCAATCGATCTACGGTTTTCGGGGGGCCGACATCCACAGCTATTTGGCCGCTCGTTTGGCCACCACAGGTCGGCACCATGTGTTGGGCACCAATTTCCGATCAACCCAGGCAGTGGTCGATGTGGTCAACCGCTGGTTTGAAATCCCCCAAGACGCCTTTGGCTACCAGCGTGGCGACGAAAACCCGCTGCCATTCCAGCCTGTCAAAGCCAAGGGCCGTCCTGAAGTGTTCACCACCCGAGATGGCGATGTGAAGGCCATGACGGTGGTGCACGACGCCCTGCTGCGCAGCGCACGCGATGCATTGGCGCATTTGTCGGCCTTGTGTGCCGAGCAGATCGTGGCTTGGCTCGGTGATCCACAGGCCCGGTTTGTGGACCCAAACAAGGGCGACAAGCCGCTGCGACCCCAAGACATCGCCGTGTTGGTGCGCACAGGCAAAGAGGCCGCTGCCGTGCGCGACGCTTTGCGTGTGCGCGGCGTGGCCTCGGTCTACCTGTCTGACCGCGACTCGGTGTTTGCCAGCGATGAAGCAGGCGACCTGTGCCTGTGGCTGCGGGGTGTGGCCGAGCCGCAGGACATGCGCCGCGTGCGCGCCGCCTTGGGCTCTCGCACGGTGGGGCTGTCGCTGGCCGAACTGCACGACTTGGCCACGCAAGACGACTTGCTGGACCAGCGCGCCGAGCAAATGCGCGACTTGCGCGGGGTCTGGCAAGGGCAGGGCGTGTTGGCCATGCTGCGCCAGTCGCTGCATGTGCTGCACCTGGCCGAGCGCTGGCGCGGCCAGAGCGACGGCGAGCGCCGTCTGACCAATGTGCTGCACTTGGCCGAGCTGCTGCAAACGGCCAGCAGCCAGCTCGACGGCGAGCAGGCCCTGATCCGTTGGTTGGACCAGCAAATCGAAGAGGTCAAGTCCGGTGGCGCTGGCGACAGCGAAGAGCAAACCGTGCGGCTGGAGAGCGATGAGGACCTGGTCAAAGTCATCACCATCCACGCCAGCAAAGGCCTGGAGTACCCGGTGGTGTGTCTGCCTTTTGCGCACAGCCACCGCGTGATGCAAGCGCACAAAACCCCGGTGCTGCAGCTCGAAAGCAGTGGGGGGCAGGGTGGTGGCCAGGGTGAGCGCCACTGGACGCTGGACTTTGACAAGGACGACACCCAACTGGCCGACAAAGACCGCCTGCGCGAAGACCTGCGTCTTTGGTATGTGGCGCTCACGCGTGCGCGGCATGCGTTGTGGGTGGGCTGGAGTCTGGTCACGCGGGGCTTGGGCAAAAGCTGCGTGAACCACCACAGCGCAGCCGGCCATTTGTTGAGCGGCGGTGCGCCATTGGAGGCGGCCGATTGGTTGCCCAAGCTGCAAGCACTGCAGACCCCAGAGCCGGTCCAAGCTTTGTCGGTGCAGCTGGTGCCCGCAAAAGAGAAGCTGCCGCTCACGGCGTGGCGGCGGCCCGTCCGCACCACCGAGCTGCGCGACGCGCTGGTTTGCACCGCTCGCATCGACAAGTCTTGGACGATTGCGAGCTTTTCGCGCTTGACGCGTGACCTGTCTTCACAAACGGTGTTGCACATGGCCACGCCACGCCCGGCCGACGACGAACCCCCCGAAGACACCCAAGCGCTGCCCACACCCGCAGCGCCCACGGCCAGCTTGGCCCCCTGGCACGGTTTTGCCAAAGGGCCGAGCGCAGGCAACTTTTTGCACGACCAACTTGAGTGGCTGGCGGCCGATGGTTTTGTGCTCGATGCGCCCAAGGCCGAGCGCCTGAAAAAGCGCTGCGAGAACGCGGGCTACACCACCCAGGCCGACGACGTGGTGCAGTGGCTCACCCGAGTGCTCGCGCAACCCCTGCGCGGCCTCGGCGCACCCCTGAACGCGCTGGGCTCCTTGCTGCCCGAGATGGAGTTTTGGCTGCCTGCCCAGCGGCTGCACGCCCGCGAGGTGGATGCCCTGTGTCAGCAGCACCTGCTGCCCGGCGTGAGCCGCCCACAACTGCCCGATGCGCAGCTGCACGGCATGCTGATGGGCTTTGCCGACTTGGTGTTCGAGCACGAAGGCCGTTATTGGGTGATCGACTACAAATCCAATCACCTGGGTGCCGATGACGCGGCCTACTCAGCGCAGGCGCTCGATGCCGCCATGGCCCACCACCGCTACGAGGTGCAGGCTGCGCTTTACATGCTGGCGCTGCACCGTCTGCTGCGTGCCCGGCTGGGCGAGGCCTACAACCCGACCCAGCAACTGGGTGGCGCGGTGTACCTGTTCTTGCGTGGTATCGACGGGCCTGCGGGCGGCTGCTGCACCTTGCCTGCGAACCTTGAATTGCTCGACGGTTTGGACGCCATGCTCAATGCCGAGGTGAAAGCATGAGTTTCAAAAAGCCCCCGCGCACGATGTCTGTCCCCACCACGCAAATGGATTGGCTCAACGACTTGCCAGCCCAAGACCTGAGCGCCGCGCAAACGCTGCAATGGCTGCAGCTGTGGACCGAGCAAGGCCTGCTGCGCCACATCGACAGTGCCCTGGCGGCCCAACTGCTGCGGCTCGATGGCCAAGCCAGCCCCGCGCTGCTGGCGGCAGCGGCATTGCTCGCGCAGATGGAAGGGCGTGGCCACACCTGTTTGCCCGTGGCCGATCTGTGCGCAGCGCCTGTGGCGCTGCTGGGCTGGCCCGCTGCGGCGGTGGACGGGCCGCAAGGCCTGCGTGCACTGTGGGCGCACCTGCCTGGCACGCTGCGCGACTGGCAAACAGCCTTGCAAGGGGCGACATCCGCCAAGGCCTGCGTGCGCCACAGCGACGCGCCCGACCAGGGCCAGCCGCTGGTGCTGGGCGGCACGGCCGAGGTGCCGCTTTTGTACCTGCGCCGTTATGCGGGCTATGAAAAACGTGTGGGCCAAGGCCTGCTGCAGCGGGCCACAGAGCCCTTGCCTGTGCACGAGGTGGCGGCACGCCGCTGGCTGGACCGTTTCTTTGAGCCAAATGCCGAAGCGCCAAAAGCCGATGCGCCCGCCGACATCGACTGGCAAAAAACGGCCTGCGCCGTGGCCCTGCGTGCACGTTTGTCGGTCATCACCGGCGGCCCGGGCACGGGCAAGACCTACACCGCGGCACGCCTGCTGGCTTTGCTGCTGGCGCTGCATGAGGGCGACAGCCCCCTGCGCGTGGCGCTGGCCGCGCCCACGGGCAAAGCGGCGGCGCGGCTCAAGCAATCCATCGACAACGCGTTGACCACGTTGCAAGAGCAAGTGCCTGAGGGCAGTGGTCTGGATCTGAATACGCTGATCGCCCGCATGGGTCCGGCCCGCACCCTGCATTCGCTGCTGGGCGCGCGGCCCGACACGCGCCAGTTCAGGCACCACGCGGCCAACCCGCTCGATGTGGACGTGCTGATCGTGGACGAAGCCTCGATGGTGCACCTGGAGATGATGGACGCCTTGTTGCAGGCGCTGCCAGCCACGTCGCGGCTGGTGTTGCTGGGCGACAAGGACCAGCTGGCCTCGGTGGAGGCCGGGGCGGTGTTGGGCGATTTGTGCCAAGACGCCGCACAGGGCCTTTACAGCGCGAGCACCGCGCAGTTTGTGCAGGCTGTGACGGGGCAGGCCTTGCCGGGCCAATACCTGGCCCATGCCGCGCCAGCGCTGGCCCAACAGACCGTGATGCTGCGCGAAAGCCGCCGCTTCAAGGGTGCGATAGGCCAGTTGGCTTTGGCCGTCAACCTGGGCGACGCGGCAGCGGCTCACGCCTGCTTGGATGGCCCCAACAACGCGGACTCTGTAGGCGCGGCCTCTGGCCGCGAAGGCCTTGCTGGCGATTTGTCGCGGTCTGAGACCGCTCCCACAGCGCAACTTTCTGCCCTGCTGGCCCTCCAGCCGAGCGGCCCGCAGGCCGTTTGCGATCTGGCGTTGGGGGCACAGGGCAAGCCGTCCTACGTCGATTACCTGGGTCTTTTGCAATCAGGCCCAGCTGGGCAAGGTGCGCAAGAGCATGCCAGTTGGGTCAGCAGTGTGCTCCAGGCGTTCGAGCGTTTTCGCATTTTGTGCGCCGTGCACCAGGGCGATTGGGGCACCACCGCGCTCAATGCGGCGGTGCAAAAAGCGCTGGCCGATGCCGGTTGGTTGCAGCCGCAAGGCGAGTGGTTTGCCGGTCGCCCGGTCATGGTCACGCGCAACGACGCCCAATTGGGCGTGTTCAATGGCGACGTGGGCGTGGTCTTGCCCAACCCACAAGGCATGCTCAAGGTCTGGTTTGCGGATGGCGAGCAGCTGCGCTCCGTCAGCGTCTTGCGCCTGGCGCATGCTGACACCGCCTTTGTCATGACGGTCCACAAAAGCCAAGGCTCGGAGTTTGCCCACACGGCTTTGGTCTTGCCGCCAGGCGCGGCCGATGTGCTCTCGCGCGAGCTGGTCTACACCGGTATCACCCGCGCCCGCGAGCAGTTCACCCTGATCGAAGGCCAGCCCGGTTTGCTGGACGCCGCCATGGCCCGACCCAGCGTGCGCGTGAGCGGTCTGCGCCTGGGGTGGGCTTAGCTGGCGTAGCCCTCGCACGCGCCCGCATTGGGGCGGCCCCGGCACTCGCGCAGCAAGCGCTTGTCGCGTTCGGCCCGGCCCTCGGCCGAGCCTTTGTCGCTGGCCGGTTGGGGCGCTTTGGCGGCTTTGGGCTTTTGGCCTTTGACGGGCTTGTCTGCGCCCGAGGTGGCGGTGAAGGTCTCCACCGCCGCGCTGCTGGGGACCAGGCCTGCCAGCGCCAAGGCCAGGGCGGTGCTGGTCAGCGTTGGCGACCATGGGCGGGCCCAAGCACGGGTCCAATTGGGGGGCTTCATGCGTGTCTCCCTGATGATTTTTGTGCCGGTCATCATAGGCAAATCACGCGGCTGTGCAAAGCGCGACAAGGCCGTGGCAGGCCAGCCGTTAGGATGCTTGGATGAACATTTCAACACCCCCTTTCATGCGCCAGGCCGTCATGGACCTGGAAGAGTCCCGGATCCGCGAAGTCGCCAACGCGGGCATGGGTCGCCCCGATGTGCTGGCCTTCTGGTTTGGCGAATCCGACGAAGTCACGCCCGACATCGTGCGCCAGGCGGCCATCGATTCCATGCAAAAAGGCGAGACCTTTTATTCGCACAACCTGGGCCTGCCTGAACTGCGCCAAGCGGTCTCGGATTACATGTCGGCCCTGCACGGCCCGATTGGGGTTGAGCGTTTTGCCATCACCTCGGGCGGCGTGAACGCCTTGATGTTGGCCGCGCAGGCGCTGATCGACGCGGGCGACGAAGTGGTCGCCGTCACGCCCGTGTGGCCGAACCTCACGGCGCAGGCGCTCGTCATGGGGGCCCATTTGAAATGCGTGTCGCTACTCCCGGTGGGTGGGCAGTGGCAACTCGACATGGCCGCGCTCAAAGCCGCCATCACGCCCGCCACCCGAGTGCTCATCGTCAACTCGCCCAACAACCCCACGGGCTGGACACTCAGCCGCGCCGAGCAGGCCGAGATCCTGGCGCACTGCCGCAGCACCGGCACCTGGGTGCTGGCCGACGAGGTGTACGAGCGCCTGTATTACGAAACCGACACACCCAACGGCTGCGCGCCGTCTTTTCTGGACGTGGCCGAGCCCGATGACCGACTGGTCGTGGTGCACAGTTTTTCCAAGAGCTTTTTGATGACAGGCTGGCGACTGGGCTGGCTGGTTATGCCTCAAGCCATGACGCCGCACATGGGCAAGCTGATCGAGTTCAACACCTCGTGCGCCTCGGTGTTCACCCAAAAGGCGGGTGTGGTGGCCCTGCAAAACACCGCCGACATCACGCCCCGCGTGGTGGCCCACCTCCAAGCCTGCCGGGACACGCTGGTGCCCCTGCTTCAGGCTGTGCCTGGGGTGCAACTGGCGCCAGCACGGGGCGGCATGTACGCGTTTTTCAGGCTCGACGGTCACCCTGATGCGGTGCAGACTGCCAAGCGCTTGGTGGCCGAAGCCGGGTTGGGTTTGGCCCCCGGCGAGGCCTTTGCGCCCGAGGCGGCGGGTTGGCTGCGTTGGTGTTTTGCCTCCAAGGATCTGGCGCGCTTGGCGCAAGGCGTGGACCGGCTCAAAACTTGGCTGGCCCAAAACCCGTCGGCAGCCGCCTGAGGGCGTCTAGGCGGCTTTGCTCAAGGGCAATGCCCGCTCAGCCCTGTGCCTCGATTCGGCTCAAGCCGCTTGCACTTCATCCCAGCGCGGAGGCTGGCAGCCTTGGCGGGCGCAGTTCAGCGCCGCGGCTTTCATGGCCTGGGCCAAGGTGGTGGCCACGCGATCGGCTGCGCCATCGGGCTGTAGGGCCCAGTCTGCCAGGGCGTTGCCCCAGAAGGTGTCGCCCGCACCCACGGTGTCGACCACTTGGGTGGGGGGCACAGGCAAACTGCAGCCGTGGCCTGCGATGTCCAAGTGCGCACCATCACCGCCAAAGGTCAGGGCCACGCGGCTGAGCGCGGCCTGGGGTACGCCCGAACGCAGGGTTTCCACCAAGCGTGCAGATTCGGCCAGGCGCACATCGGCAAAACCCATCGTTTGCAGGTCCTCATCGCTGGCTTTGAGCCAGTCGGTCAGGGCGATCACGTCTTTCAGGGCAGCCACGTAAGGCGCCAACTCGCCCGCCACCTGGGGGCGCAGGTTGATGTCCACGCTGATGGTCCAACCCATGGCGCGTGCGGTTTGCAAGATGGCCAGCACTTTGTGGTGCTCCGGCGGGATCAGCAGCAAGGAGCCGGTGTGCATAATACCCGGCGTTTTTTGCGCACGCAACAAGGCCACGATGCCGTCCACCGTGTAGTCTCGGTCGGCGATGCCTTCGCGGTAGAAGCCGTAGCTCGGTTGTCCGTTGGACACCTGCACCACGGCCAGCGAGGTGGGCAAAACCGTGCTGCCGCCGCTCAATTGCACACCGTCTTTTTGCAGCTGCCCGGCCATGCCCTGGCCAAACAAGTCGCTCGACAAGGGGTTGAGGTAGGCCGCCGAAGCACCGCGCAGCGCAGCGGCGCGGGCCAGGTTGAAGGGGCTGCCGCCCATGAGGGGGCGCAGTTGACCGTCGGGTTGGGCAATGCAGTCCATCAGGGCTTCGCCCAGGACAAAAATCGGTGTAGGCATGTCAATCAAGGTGGTTAGGGTGTGGCTTGCTTGTGTCAGGCCTTTGGAATGAAGAGGGCGCCGATCACAAGCAAGGGCTTATTTTTTCAGCAGGTGCTTGCGCCGGATCACGTCGATCCACACCGCGATGATCACCACCGCGCCGATGGCCATCATTTGCTTGAACTGTGAGACTTCCAGCAGGTTCATGCCATTGCGGATCATGGTGATGAGCACCGCACCCAGCAAACTGCCCCAGATGCTGCCGCGCCCGCCAAACAGCGAGGTGCCACCCAAAATGACGGCAGCAATCGCGTCCAGCTCGAACATTTGCGCCATTTTTCCGCTGGACGAGTCCATGCGGGCCATGAGCACAATTGCAGCCATGGCGCAGGCCAGACCTGAGATGACGTACACGCCCAGTTTGTACCAGCGGATGTTGATGCCCACTTGACGGGCTCCCATCTCGTTGGAGCCCATGGCATAAACGTAACGGCCAATTTTGGTGCTCGACAAAATGAATGCCATCACCACAAAAAAGATGCCGGTGATCAACGTGGGCATGGGGATGCCAAACACATCGCCATAGCCAATAAAAGGGAAGGGGTCGGGCAAGCCTGCGTTGTCAAAACCGCCTGTCAGGTCGAAGGCCAGACCACGCCACAGGGTCAAGCCGCCGAGGGTGACAATGAAGGCGGGAATGCCCACAAAAGCCACCAAATAGCCGTTGAACAAGCCCACTGCAGCACCGATGGCCAAGGCCACCAGCATGGCCAAGTACGGGTCTACGCCCAGCTTGACCATCATGTAGCCTGCTACTGCGCCTGCCAATGCCGTCATGGCGCCAACCGCCAAATCCACACCGCCTGTCAAGATGACAAAGGTTTGTCCACCCGCGAGCAAGGCGATCACCGATGCCTGAACCAAGATGTTGGACAGATTGCCGGTGGTCAGGAAGTAAGGCGAGGCCAAGGAGAGCAGCACGCCCAGCACGATGACCGCTACAAAAGCGCCGTACCATTCTTGTCGGGTGATGGATTTCATAAATTTCTCAGTATTCAATTCGGGATTTCAGTAGGAGCCCACCCCTGTGGGCGAATGCATGCGTGGAAAAAACGCCCATTTGCCCACAGGGGTGGGCTCCTACATCCAAACGCAGACCCGTACCCTCAGGTCCGGGCCTGCCATTTTTTGGCCTTGACTTATTTGGCTTTGACCTTCATGAACTGGCCCACGCCGGAGTCGGCAGCGAACTTGTCCACGTTGGAAGGCAACACCAGGAAGGAGCCGGTGTCGATGCGCGCTTCGACTTTTTCGCCCTTGGCTGCGGCAATTGCGGTTTGCACGCCCACTTCACCGATCTTGGCTAGCATCTGCGCGGCGTTGGCTTGTTGCCAGCCATCTTTCATCATGTCCAGGCCACCGGGCGAACCGTCAAAGCCCGCGATCTTGACGGCGCCAGGCTTTTTGCCTGCGGCCATCAAAGCGGCTTTGGCACCCAAGGCCCCGCCGTCCCATGCGCAGGCAATCACCTTGGCTTTGGGGTTGGCGCGCAGGGCCGATTCGACACCGTTTTGGGCCATGGTCTGGTCCCAAGTGGTGGGCACTTCCACGATTCTCACGTTCTTGCGCACTTCGTTGAGCGCGTCCACAAAGCCTTTTTTGCGCTCTTGTCCGGTGGACTGGCCCAGATCACCGGTGACATAAATCACGGTGTCGCCGTCCTGGATTTGTTCGGCCGCCCACTTACCCTGCACGTTGGCCGCTTTGATGTTGTCGGTGGCCACATACGAGGTGATGTTGGAACCGGTGATGCCGGTATCCACGGCGATCACGGGAATGCCTGCAGCCAGGGCTTTGGTCACGGCCGGCGCAATGCCTGCGGAGTCCACAGGGGCGATGGCAATGGCGTTGACCTTGCGGGTGATCATGTCTTCGACGATCGCCAGCTGCTTGGACAGCTCGCCTTTTTCTGCGGCCAGCTCAATGAATTTGACGCCGGGCACGGAGCCCGCTTTTTTTGCCCCACCGTTGATCAGGGTCCAGCCTTCGTTGGTGTTGCCGTTGGTGATGTAGGCAATCGTCAGCTCGCTGGCGGTAGGGGCTGCGGCTGCCGGCTTGGCTTCTTCTTTTTTGCCACAGGCGATCAAGGTGGCGGCGACTGTGGCGGCCAGGGCCATGCGGCCGAGTGTGCGTTTACTGATCATGGGTCTATCTCCGGTGTTGATGGTTTGTTCGGTCGCAGAAGTGATTTTGCGAACCGCCGGCGGATTGGAAACGAAAAAACGGACTAAGTAAACCTAGTAGTTTTACTAATTCGGGAAAATTCGAAATCAGCGAAGCTCGCAGCATTCCTTGTGAAAGTTGCAGCCATGTCCACATCCAAACCTGTTCTCGAAATTCAACATCTGACCAAGCACTACGGTGGTGTCAAGGCCCTGACCGATGCGCAATTTCGCCTGCTGCCGGGCGAACATGCCGCCATCGTGGGCGACAACGGCGCGGGCAAAAGCACTTTTGTGCGACTGATCACCGGGGCCGAGCAGCCCAACACGGGCGATATCCTGTTGGATGGAGACAAAGTCCATTTTGAATCGCCTCTGGATGCCCGCGAGAAGGGCATCGAAACCGTTTACCAAACACTGGCGCTGGCCGAGGACCTGGATGTCCCTGCCAACATTTTTTTGGGCCGCGAAATCACGCGCCTGAATCTGGGGCCCCTGTCCATCCTCAACCACAAGGCCATGCGCGAAAAATCGGCCAGCATGCTGTCCACCACGGGCGTGAAAATTCAGGACATGTCCGAAAGCCTGCGCGGCATGTCGGGTGGCCAGCGCCAATGCGTGGCGATTGCCCGCGCGGCAGGTTTTGCCAAAAAACTCATCATCTTGGATGAACCCACCGCTGCACTGGGTGTGCAAGAGACCGCTCGGGTGGAGGAAATCATCAAGGGCCTCAAACAACAGGGTATCCCGCTGATCATCATCAGCCACAACCTGCGACAGGTGTTTGACCTGGTCGACCGCATCTGGGTGTTCCGTCAGGGGCGCATCATCTGCAGCCGCCTGACCCGCGAGACCAGCCCCGAAGAAATTGTGGGTCTGATCACGGGCGCCATTGATCCGGCCAGCCTGCGTACGGAAGAGGCGGTCACATGCTGAAGGGAATAGATCCGCTGCTCACGCCCGAGCTGCTGATGCACCTGTGCGCCATGGGTCATGGCGAGTGGGTGGCGGTGGTGGACGCCAATTTCACGGCCGATTTTTTGAGCCAGGGCAAACCTGTGGTTCGCATTCCGGGGCACAGCCTGGAGCGCGTGAGCCGTGCCGTGTTGTCGGTGTTTCCTCTGGCGGTGGATGTGGCGCAGCCTGCAGCTTTCATGCGCGTGTGCCAAAGCCCCGAGGGTCACCGCACGGCAGCCCAGCAAGCGGTGGTCGATCTGGTGGTGGCCGAGGGCTTTGAGGCTTTGCAGGTCGAGCCGGTGGAGCGCTACGCCTTTTACGAGAAAATCAAAGGGGCCAGCCTGATCGTGCAAAGCGGTGAGGGCTCAGCTTACGGCAACGCCTTGTTTTGCAAAGGCGTGATTCTCGTTTGATCACCGAATAACCTGCTTTCATGAACAGCGCCACCTCCAGCTCAGCCATGCGCGGCTCCAACCACGTTGGGATGCGCCAGTTCAACGAGCGCATTGTCCTGCAGGCCATTCGGCACCACGGCGCCATCCCCAAGGCCGATCTGGCCCGCTTGACCCAGTTGTCCACCCAAACGGTGGCGATCATCGTGGGGCGTTTGCTTGACGATGGGCTGCTGGTCAAGCAAGACCGGGTGCGCGGCAAGATCGGCCAGCCTTCGGTGCCGCTGTCACTCAACCCGCAAGGCGCATTCAGCGTGGGCATTCAGGTGGGGCGGCGCAATTTGGAGCTGCTGGTGGCCGACTTTTGCGGCCAACCGGTGGAGCGCTTGGAAGTGCATTACGACTATCCTGATCCGGATCGGTTGTTCTTGTCCATGGCCGAGGGTCTAAATACCCTGCAAGAGCGCATGGGTGATTTGTGGCTGCGCACTGTGGGCGTGGGCTTGACGGCCCCGCTGTCGCTGCACAAATGGGCCGACCTGATGGGCGGCCAAGCTGCACAAGCGCTGGCCCGCTGGGAACACATCGACCTGACGGCGCAAGTGCAAGGCTTGACCGATTTGCCCGTGGTGTTTGCCAAGGACACGACCGCCGCTTGCGTGGCCGAGTTGTTGCAAGGTCATGGCCGCCATGTGCGCAGTTTTTTGTACGTGTTTGTCGGCACCTTCATTGGCGGAGGTTTGGTGCTGTCTGGCCACATCATGAACGGCGATCGCGGCAACGCCGGGGCGATTGGCTCTTTGCCCGTGGGCTTGGCGTCGAGCGCGAACAAAGAGATGGGCATGCCGCCCCAACTGCTGCAAAAAGCCTCAGGCTGGCAGCTGGAGCAAGCCTTGCTGGCGGCCGGGCACAACCCTTTGCTCAAGCACGAAGCGGCCATCATGGAGCCGGCCTATGCCCAGTTCACCGCGCCATGGATCGCGCAAGCCAGTCAAGCCCTGGCCATGACAGTGGCCAGTTCGGCGGCCTTGCTGGATCTGGATGCGGTGGTGATGGACGGCTCTCTTGGCGCGCCACTGATGAGCACCTTGGTGAGTGCCACGCAAGAAGCGCTCCATGGCTACCGTTTTGACGGCATGCACCAGCCGCAATTGCTGGCGGGTCAAGTGGGCGCTCATGCCCGTGCGCTGGGGGGGGCTTTGCTGCCGCTGCACAGCCAGTTTTTCCCAGACAAAGACATCTTTTTGAAGCAGGATGCCGCATGAAGTTTTACCTGGACTGCGCTGACGCACGCCAATGGACACTGCCTGCCGGTTGTCCGCCGGTTCAGGGCGTGACCACCAATCCCACCTTGGTCATGCAAGCCGGTTTGCCGGTCAGCTTGACCGGTTATCTGCAACTGGTGGCGCAGGCCGGTGAGGCCCGCATCCCCGAGTTGATGCTGCAATTGCCCCGCGCCGATGTGGGCGAGGCCGCGCAATGGCTTGAAGTGCTGTTGCCCGCTGCGGTGCAGGCCCGGGTGCGCTTGACCATCAAGCTGCCTTGCCACCCCGATTGGCAGACGGTGCTGCGCGAGGTGCAGGCCTGGGGCGTGCCCACCTTGCTCACGGGTTTGTCCAACCCGGTTCAGTTGCTGTGGGCGCGGGCGCAAGGGGCCAGTTATGTCGCGCCCTATGTGGGCCGCTTGCAAGCCGATGGCCGCGATGTCTGGTCACTGCTCGAGGCTTGTGTGGCGGTGCAGGCCGATGGCCTGCAGCTGCTGGCTGCCAGCATCAAGTCAGCCGACGTGTTGTCGCGCCTGATCGCTTGCGGCGCCCACGCCGTGACCGTGCGCCCAGAGTTCGCAGCCGCGCTGGCCACTGACCCGCTGACCCTTGCGGCCATGGCGCAGTTTGATCAGGACGTGTTGACGAGCCAAACTGGCGCTGTTTGAGCGCTGCTGGCCCGTGTCACAGGCCACGGTTGCGCGCCAGCGGTGGATTGCGTGAGAAGTACTGCAAGATGCCGCGCAGCAGGGCATCGGTGAGTTGCTTTTGGTACGCCTCGCTGCGCAGTTTTTCTTCCTCTTCCGGGTTGCTGATGAAGGCGGTTTCGACCAGCACACTGGGGATGTCGGGGGCTTTGAGCACAGCAAAACCGGCTTGCTCGACGCGGGGTTTGTGCAACCTGCCCACGCTGCCAATCTCGCGCAACAAGCTGTTGCCCAGGGTCAGGCTGTCCTTGATTTGCGCGGCGGTGCTCATGTCGAGCAAAGCGCGTTGGACTTGCCTGTCTTGACCGCCCAAATTCACCCCGCCGATCACATCGGCCTTGTTTTCCTTTTGCGCCATCCAGCGGGCGGCGGCGCTGGTGGCGCCGCCTTGGCTGAGCGCGAACACACTGGCACCTTGCGGCCTGGGGGTGTAGAAGGCATCGGCGTGGATGCTGACCAGCAGGTCGGCTTGGACGCGCCGGGCTTTTTGTACGCGCACATGCAGGGGCACAAAGAAATCGGCATCGCGTGTCAAAAAAGCACGCATCGGGTTGCCGCCCACGCTGCTGGTGTTGATACGATCGCGCAGCATTTGGGCAATTTTGAGGACCACGTCTTTTTCGCGTGTACCGCCGGGGCCAATGGCCCCGGGGTCCTCGCCGCCGTGGCCCGGATCGAGTGCCACCACGATCAGCCGGTCGGTGCGGGGCAGGGCGGGTGTCTTGCCTGGGCGAGTCGGGTTGTCCATGAAGGGGCCGTCGCTGGCGCCCATGTCGGGGCGGCGGGTCGTCGGCGCGGGCAGGGGTACAGCCGCTGCACCAGGCTGGGTTTGCCGGGCGATCAGGTCGCCCAAGGGGTCGTTGACTGTGGCCGAGGCGCCGGGCAGCTGACTTGCGGCAGACGGGGTTTGTGCCGCCATGCGCTCCTGGATCAATTGCTCCAGCGGATCAATGGCCTGGCTGGGGTAGAGGTCGAACACCAAGCGGTGCGCATAAGGGGCCACGGGTTGCAGGCTGAAGACCTGCGGCGCAATGGGGTGTTTGAGGTCGATGACCAGACGCACCACGTTGGCGCTGTACTGCCCCACGCGGATGCCGGCGATGTTGGGGTCCGATGCCTGAACCTTGCCCACCAGCTCGCGCAAAGCGGCGTTCAACTGCATGCCTTCGATGTCCACCGCCAGGCGCGGCGGCGAGGCGATAAAGGTCTGTGTGCTCTGAATGGGCGCGTCCGATTCGAGCGTGACGCGGCTGTAGTCGGGTGCGGGCCAAACCCGCACGGCCAGCATGTTGGCCCCACGCGCAAGCTGTGCTGCGCCCAAGCTCAGCGCCAGAAAGCCCGCTTTGAGCAGGCGGCGGCGGTCAGAGCGCATGGTCACCCGCTCCTGCAAGTGTCCACGCCTGCAGCCATTGCTGACCTGAAGCGGTGCCCGCACTGATGCGCACCTGGCGCTGGTCTTCGTCGATGGCCTCCAGCGCAATCACCCAATCGGGCGGGGGCAGTTGCCCGGCCACTTTGTCGGGCCACTCCATGAGTTTGAGGCCTGGACCGGCAAAGATGTCGCGAAAGCCCGCGTCTTCCCATTCCTGTGGGTCGTTGAATCGGTAAAAGTCAAAATGCCAGATCGGCCAGGCGCTGTCTCCCGCGCCCGCCTGATGGGGCTCCACCACGGCGTAAGTGGGGCTTTTGATGCGGCCCGTCACCCCGGCTGCACGCAGCAGGTGGCGCACCAAGGTGGTTTTGCCCGCGCCCAGGTTGCCGCGCAGCTCGATGCGCGCGTCCCGCCCACCGGGCCATAGGCCCAGGCCTTGCGCCAGTTGCGTGGCAAAGGCTTGCGTGGCGGCCTCATCTGGCCACAAGCTCTCCCAATGCGCTGGGGTGGCGGGGCTTTCTACAATCGGTGGGTGACTGCTGAACGTACTCAAATCGACCTTCTTGAACTGTGGCCCCAGATCCAGATCTGGGCGCGTGAGTTGGGATTGTCCCAAATTGGCGTGGCGGGTATCGATTTGTCCTCGGCAGAGCCCGGATTACAGGCTTGGTTGGACGCGGGCTTTCACGGCAGCATGGCTTACATGCAAAGCCACGGCATGAAGCGCGCCCGTCCGGCCGATCTGGTGCCAGGCACAGTCAGCGTGATCACCGCCCGCATGGATTACCTGCCTGCGGACACGCCGCCCGACTGGCTGGCGCGCGAAACCGCCCGCAGCTTGCAACCGGGCGAAGCGGTGGTCTCGCTCTATGCCCGGGGGCGCGATTACCACAAGGTCTTGCGCAGTCGCCTGCAAAAACTGCAGGACCGCATCGCCGAGGTGATTGGCCCCTTTGGCCACCGCGTGTTCACCGACTCGGCCCCGGTCCTAGAGGCCGAACTCGCCACCCGCAGCGGCTTGGGCTGGCGCGGCAAACACACGCTGGTCCTCTCACGTGAGGCCGGGTCGATGTTTTTTTTGGGCGAGTTGTTTGTGGACTTCGCCCTGCCCGAGACAACCGCCACTTCGGCGCATTGCGGCCAGTGCACCGCCTGCATGGACCTGTGTCCCACGCAGGCCATCGTCGGGCCCTACCAGTTGGATGCACGGCGCTGCATTTCTTATTTGACGATTGAGCACGCTGGGCCCATCGACGAGGCGCTGCGCCCGCTGATCGGCAACCGCATTTACGGCTGCGACGACTGCCAACTGGCCTGCCCTTGGAACAAATTTGCGCAGGTCAGTGCTTTGCCCGACTGGCAGGCCCGCGAGGGCCTGGGCGCGTCCGGCATCGTGGCGCTGATGGGCTGGAGCGAACCCGAGTTTTTGCGACGCACCGAAGGCAGCGCCATCCGCCGCATCGGACACGCCCGCTGGTTGCGCAATCTGGCACTGGCTGCGGGCAATGCACTGGCTTCCAAGGGGCTTGGCTCCGAAGCGCAAACTGCGCTTGTAAAGGCCCTGCAGGCGCATGCCGCGCACATCGACCCCGTGGTGCGAGAGCAGGTGGCGTGGTCTTTGGCGAAGGCCTGACCCGAGGGGTGCCTTGGTATGCGCCAGTTGGGTGAAGTCTGCGTGAGGCCATCAGCCCCGCAGCACACCCAGCGCAAACGGCAAACTGAGCATGCCCGAGAGGGTGGACAGCGTGACCAGGCCCGCCACATAAGGCCCGTTGTAGCCCATGCGGGCTGCCAGCACATAGCAGGTGGACGCGGTGGGCAGGGCCGAAAACGCCAGCAAAACGGTGGTTTGGGTGGGGTTCAGACCAAACAGCAGCGACAAGCCCAGCGCCATCAGGGGCATCATCAGGTGTTTGATCAGCAGCACGCTGGCACTCAGCAGCTTGCCCTGGCGCAAGCTGCCCAGTTGCATGCCTGCGCCGGCCGACATCAAACCCAGCGCCAAAGAGGCTGCACCAATGCGGCTGACGCTGGGTTCCAGCAAGTCGGGCATCCGAAAGCCCAGCAAGTTGGCCGTCAGGCCCGAAGCGGTGGCGATGATCAGGGGGTTGCGCACCAATTCGCGCAAAAAGCCGGTTTGGGATTGCCGGGCCATGGGCCAGACCGCGCCGATGTTGAACAGTGGCACGCAAAAGCCAATCAGCACCGCGATCATGAGCAGCCCTTCGGGGCCTGCCAAGCGTTCGGTCAGTGCCAAACCAATGAAGGAATTGAAGCGAAAACCCACCTGCGCTGCCGCTGCGTGGTCGCGCCGGTCCAGGAATCGGCCCCAAATGGGCCAGTGCGGCAGGCTGTAAGACAGGGCAATGGCCCCAAAAGCCAAGCTCAGGCCCGCCCCGATCAGGCTGGAGGCAGCCGTCAGGTCCAGCGGACTTTTCACAATCGAGTGAAACAGCAGCACCGGGAACAGGAAAAAATACACCAGACTCTCCACCTGCTGCCAGACGGGGCGGTTCAGGGCGGTGTAGCGGCAGATCAGATAGCCGCACAGGATCAGGGAAAAATCAGGGAAAAGGAGTTGGGCGAAATTCACTGGGCTAGGATAACCCAGTGCACCCATGTGCTTGTGGCTTGGCTGTCACTTGCGGTGTCCGTGGCTGCAAAGTTCGGGTTTTGTGGGTTTTCCCCCTCACGCCAGCCCCCATTTTTTGCCTATCATGTTCGATCTTTTAAGGAGTTTTATCAATGAAACGTCGTAGTTTGGTTTCTGCAGCCGGTTTGGCTGTCACCGTGTTGGCCAGTGGTTCGGTGTGGGCACAGGCCTATCCCAACAAAACCATCAAGCTGCAGGTGCCTTTTGCACCCGGTGGTACCACCGACATCGTGGCCCGTATCATTGCCGAGCCGCTGGGCAAAGCCCTGGGCCAAAGCGTGATCGTTGAGAACAAGGCCGGTGGCGGCGGTGTGGTGGGCGCGAGTGAAACCATGCGCGCTGCGCCCGATGGCTACAGCCTGGGCATGGCCACCGTATCCACCACGGCCGCCAACCCAGCCATCAACCCCAAGATTCCGTACAACGTCCTGACCGACTTCACGCCCATCATCAACATTGCCGCCACGCCCAACGTGATCGCGGTGCACCCCAGTTTCCCAGCCAAGGATTACGCTGGTTTTGTGGCCGAGTTGAAGAAAAACCCTGGTAAATACTCCTACGCCTCGTCGGGCACGGGCGGCATTGGCCACCTGCAAACCGAGTTGTGGAAGAGCCTCACAGGTGTGTTCATCGCCCACATCCCTTACCGCGGTGCGGGTCCTGCCCTGAACGACACCGTTGCTGGCCAGGTCCCGATCATTTTTGACAACCTGCCTTCGGCGCTGCCCTTCATCCAGTCGGGCCGTTTGGTGCCCATCGTGGTGGCCGCTCCCCAGCGCTTGGCGCAACTGCCCAATGTGCCCACCTTCAAGGATGTGGGTTTGGAGCCGGTCAACCGCATGGCTTACTACGGCATCTTGGGCCCGAAGAACCTGCCTAAAGAGGTGGTCGACAAAATCAGCGAGGGTGTTCGCAAAGTGCTGCAAGATCCGGCTGTGAGCAAGCGCATCAACGACACAGGCTCTTTGGTGGTGGGTAATTCACCCCAGGAGTTCGCGGCCCAGATGAAGGCCGAGTTCGAGGTCTACAAGAAAGTCGTGGACCAGCAAAAACTCAAGCTGGACTGATTTCAGTCCATGCACGAGGCCAGCCAGAGCGCCATCGACAGATTTGCCGAGGCCCTCTGGTTGGAGGACGGACTGGCCGCCAACACCTTGGCGGCCTACCGTCTGGATTTGTCGCTCTACGCCACCTGGCTGTTTTTAACCCACAGGCTGGCGCTGGAGGCGACCGAAGAACACCACCTGCAGGCGTATTTCTCCGAGCGACATGGCCAGACCAAGGCCACGTCAGCCAACCGCAGGCTCACCGTGTTCAAGCGGTTTTTCCGATGGGCGCTGCGTGAGCGCTTGGTGCAAGCCGACCCGACGCTGCGCATGCTTGCGGCCAAACAGGCGCTGCGTGTGCCCAAGACTTTGGGTGAAGCGCAAGTGGATGCGCTGCTGTCTGCACCGGATGTGGCGACCCATCTGGGTCTGCGCGACCGCGCCATGCTGGAGCTGATGTACGCCAGCGGGTTGCGGGTGAGCGAGTTGGTGAGCCTCAAAACCTTGCATGTTTCGCTCAACGAGGGTGTGCTGCGCATCATGGGCAAGGGCAGCAAAGAGCGCTTGGTGCCTTTTGGCGAAGAAGCGCGTGAATGGTTGCAGCGCTACATGGGCCAAGCCCGAGCGGCCATGCTGGGTCAGCGCCAGACCGAAGACCTGTTTGTCACCACCAGCGGCCCCAAGCCGGGCACGGGCATGACACGCATCATGTTTTGGAGCCTGGTCAAGCGCTACGCCATCGCCGCGGGCATCACCGCGCCTTTGTCACCGCACACCTTGCGGCACGCCTTTGCCACGCACTTGCTCAACCATGGGGCCGATTTGCGGGCGGTGCAGATGCTGCTGGGCCACGCCGACATCTCGACCACGACCATTTACACCCATGTGGCACGAGATCGGCTCAAGACCTTGCATGCGCAGCATCACCCCAGGGGTTGAGGCTCAGCTCAAGGCGGCCAATTCAGCCTCTTCAAAACCCGCCAGCCGCCGCGCAGCCATGTTGAAGGGCGGGCGCAGTTTGGGGGCGTCGTATTGCGCGATCAGTTCGGCATAGGTGCTCACCGGGTCCAAGCCACGTTGGGCACACAGGTAGCGGTACCAGCGGTTGCCTGCAGCCACATGGCCGATTTCTTCATCCAAAATGATGTCCAGGATCTCGCCTGCCCGGTGGTCGCCCACACTGACGAGTTTGTTTTTCACGCCCGGGGAGGCGTCCAGGCCACGCGCTTCCATGGTGCGCGGCACGATGCCGATGCGGGCCAGAATGTCGTCCTTGGTGCGCTCGGCCATGTCCCACAGGGTGTTGTGGGCGGGAAAATCGCCGTAGTCAAACCCCATGTCCAGCAAATGCTGGCGCAGCAAGCGGAAGTGCTTGGCCTCTTCTTGGGCAATGCGCACCCAGTCGGTGTAAAAAGCCTCGGGCATGCCCGCAAAGCGCCAGACCACGTCGAGCGCCAGGTCGATGGCGTTGAGCTCGATGTGCGCGATCGAGTGCACCAGCATGGCACGGCCCTCGGGTGTGGCCATGGATTTGGCTTTGAGCTGGGTGTGCGGCACCAGCACCGGGCGGGCAGCGCGGCCGGGGCCAGCAGCGGGGGGGCTGAGACTGTCGAGCGCACCTACGGGCAGGCTCAGGTCCAGCGCCAAAGTGGCTTGGGCCTTCAGGTTCGGATCGGTTTGAGCCCAAGGGAGCAGGGCGGCGGAGCGCAGGGTGTGCATGGTGATCGCTGGCAGCGCCCACGCAAGGGTGTGGGCATCCCTACAATTGTAGGTTTTCAAGAAAACCCGACCTTCAGGAGACTGCCGTGGCCATTTACCAATTGGATGATCAAACCCCCGAACTCGCCGAGACAGCCTGGGTGGCCGACAACGCGCAGGTCATGGGCGCCGTCAAGATCGCGGCCGACGCCAGTGTTTGGTTTGGCGTGACGGTGCGGGGTGACACCGAGACCATTGAAATTGGCGAGGGCAGCAACATTCAGGACGGCAGTGTGATGCACGCCGACCACGGCAAACCGATCAAGGTGGGCAAGCACGTCACGGTGGGCCACATGGTCATGCTGCATGGCTGCACGATTGGCGACGAGTCGCTGATCGGCATTGGCGCGGTGGTGCTCAACGGCGCCAAAATTGGCAAAAATTGCTTGGTGGGCGCCGGCTCCTTGGTGACCGAGGGCAAGGAATTTCCCGATGGCTCGATGATCATGGGCACGCCTGCCAAGGTGGTGCGTGAACTCAGCCCCGAGCAGATCGAAGGCCTGCGCCAAAGCGCCAAACATTACGTCGAGAACGCCCGCCGTTTCAAGGCAGGTCTGAAAAAAATCAGCTGATTTGTCGGTGGTAGCCAACGCTTTTTAACTTTTGAGGATCGGCCCCATGGGGCTGTTGATTGCACTTTGTCCGAACTCCATAAATTCATTTTCGAAGGTCTGCCGGTGCGCGGCATGCTCGTGCGCCTGACCGATGCTTGGCAAGACATCCTGGCGCGGCGTGCCGCCAACTCCGAAACCGGCGCATACCCCGCGCCGGTGCGCCAGTTGCTCGGTGAGATGGCCGCCGCTGGTGTGCTGATGCAGGGCAACATCAAGTTCAACGGTGCTTTGGTGCTGCAGATTTTTGGTGACGGCCCGGTCAAGCTCGGCGTGGTCGAGGTGCAGCCCGATTTGAGCCTGCGCGCCACTTGCACCCAGGTGGGTGAGGTGGCTGAGGACGCGAGCCTGAGTCAGATGGTGAACGTGAACAACGAAGGGCGCTGCGCCATCACGCTGGACCCGCAGGACCGCTTGCCAGGGCAGCAGCCCTACCAGGGTGTGGTGCCTTTGTTTGGCGATCGGGGTGAAAAGCTGGAAAACATCAGCGAGGTGCTGGAGCACTACATGCTGCAGTCTGAGCAGTTGGACACCGTGCTGGTGTTGGCGGCCGATGACAAGGTGGCGGCAGGTTTGTTGATTCAACGCTTGCCCATCGAAGGCGAGGGCAATCTGGCCGGTAAAACCGATTCGCTCTTGCGCGAGTCGGTGCTCGGCCAAAGCGAAGACTTCAGCCGCATCTCAATTTTGACCAAGAGCCTCAAGCGCGAAGAGCTGCTGGGCTTGGATGCCGAAACCATCTTGCACCGCCTGTATTGGGAAGAGCCCTTGGCCCGGTTTGAGCCTTTCATCGGCGAGACGGGCCCCCGCTTTGCTTGCCGCTGCAACCGCGAGCGCGTGGGCAACATGATCCGCAGCCTGGGCACCGAGGAGGTGGAAGGCATCATCGCCGAGCAGGGGCAGGTGGAAGTGGGCTGCGACTTTTGCGGGGCGCAATACCGCTTTGACCCGGTGGATGCAGCAGGGCTGTTCACGGGCTTGCCACCCGACTTGCCTGCTGGCTCGGTGCACTGAGCAAAAGCCCGGCCCAGTCCAAGTGAGTGGCCCGCCCAGCAGCTGCCAATAAGGCGCTGCCGGGTGGCGCCTTGATGGCAATCAGCTGCCGCGTGTGATGGGCATGCCCAAATCGCCAGGCAAAGCCAGTTGTTTGGCCAACTCCAGCTTGGCCAGCGAGTTGCGGTGCACCTCGTCTGGGCCGTCGGCCAGGCGCAGGGTGCGCTGGTGGGCGTAGGCATAGGCCAGCGGGAAGTCTTGCGACACACCGCCGCCGCCATGGGCCTGGATGGCCCAGTCGATGATCTGGCAGGCCATGTTGGGGGCCACGATCTTGATCATCGCAATTTCGGCCTTCGCCACCTTGTTGCCCACGGTGTCCATCATGTAGGCGGCTTTGAGGGTGAGCAAGCGTGCTTGCTCGATCATGCAACGCGACTCGGCGATGCGCTCTTGCCACACGGTCTGGCGGGCCACTTCGCGGCCAAAGGCCACGCGCTCGTTCAAGCGCTTGCACATCAACTCCAGGGCGCGTTCGGCAATGCCGATGGTGCGCATGCAGTGGTGGATGCGGCCGGGGCCCAAGCGGCCTTGGGCGATTTCAAAGCCACGGCCTTCGCCCAGCAAGATGTTCTCAGCCGGTACGCGCACGTCTTTGAGCAACACTTCCATGTGGCCGTGTGGCGCGTCGTCGTAGCCAAACACCGACAGGGCACGCACCACGGTGATGCCGGGTGTGTTGGCTGGCACCAGAATCATGGACTGCTGCTCATGGCGGCCGGCATCGGGATTGGTTTTGCCCATGACGATGTAAACCGCGCAGCGTGGGTCACCCGCGCCGGACGACCACCATTTGCGACCGTTGATGACGTATTCGTTGCCGTCACGGCGGATCTCGCATTCGATGTTGGTGGCGTCTGAAGAGGCCACATCCGGCTCGGTCATCAAAAAGGCCGAGCGGATTTCACCGCGCAGCAGGGGCTCCAGCCATTCGTCTTTGAGGCTTTCGCTGGCGTAACGCTCCAGCGTTTCCATGTTGCCGGTGTCGGGGGCCGAGCAGTTGAAGACTTCCGCAGCAAATGGCACGCGGCCCATGATCTCGCACAGTGGCGCGTATTCCAGGTTGGACAGGCCTTGGGGTGCGCGGGTGGACTTGGGCAAAAACAGGTTCCACAAACCAGCCGCCAGCGCCTTGGGCTTGAGTTCTTCGACGATTTTGGTGGGCACCCAGGCGTTGCCTTTGGCGCGGTTTTCGGCGATTTCTTCAAAGAACCTCGCCTCGTTGGGGTAAATGTGCTCGTCCATGAAAGCCAACAAACGGGCCTGCATGTCCTTGACCTTGGGGGTGTATTCAAAATCCATGGTCTCTCTCCTGGGGTTGTGGTTCGGGGGGTAAAACGATCAGGCTTGTCGGGCAAAACGCCATGCCAGCTCAGCCATGGGGCGAGCGCCTGCGCCGGAGGTCTTGGCTTGTTCGCTGGACGCGGTGCCGTCTTCGACGCGCTTGGCAATGCCTTGCAAGATGGCCGCGATGCGGAACATGTTGTAGGCGAGGTAAAAATTCCAATCCTGGGCCAGAGCCTCGGGCGTGGTGAAGCCGGTGCGCTCGCAATAGCGGCGGATGTATTCGGCTTCTGATGGGATGCCCAAGCTGGCCAGGTCGAGCCCACCGATGCCACGGAAGGTGCCTGGCGTGATGTGCCAGGCCATGCAGTGGTAGCTGAAGTCGGCCAGCGGGTGGCCCAGGGTCGACAGCTCCCAGTCCAAGACCGCCAGCACGCGGGCTTCGGTGGGGTGGAACATCAGGTTGTCCAGGCGGTAGTCGCCATGCACGATGCCGACCAGCGTCTCGTCTTTGGCGCTGGCGGGGATGTTTTGGGGCAGCCATTCGATCAGTTGGTCCATCTCGGGGATGGGCTGGGTGATGGAGGCGGCGTACTGTTTGCTCCAGCGGCCAATTTGGCGCTCGATGTAGTTGCCGGGTTTGCCGTAGCTGGACAGGCCTTGCTTGGCTACATCGACTTTATGCAAAGCGGCCAACACGCGGTTCATTTCGTCGTAAATCGCGCCGCGCTCGGCAGGCGTCATGCCCGGCAGGGACTGGTCCCAGAGCACGCGACCTTGCACGAATTCCATGACGTAAAACGCGCGGCCAATCACCGATTCGTCGTCGCACAGCACATGCATTTGTGCCACAGGTACATTGGTGCCGTGCAGGCCTTGCATCACGGCAAATTCGCGCTCGATGGCATGCGCCGAGGGCAGCAGTTTGGCGACCGGTCCGGGCTTGGCCCGCATCACGTATTGGCGCGAGGGCGTGATGAGTTTGTAGGTGGGGTTGGATTGCCCGCCCTTGAACATTTCCACGCTCAAGGGGCCCATAAATCCGGGCAACCGGGCGCTGAGCCAGGCCTCCAGGGCAGGGATGTCGAAGGCGTGGGTGCCGGTGACAGGCCGGGTCCCCACAAAATGATCAAAAGCACTCATGGGTGGACCCGTCTGAAATTGTTTTTCGCCGCAGTTGGTGACGAGAGGGGGAGCCGTGGTGTGTCAGTGGTCCGCGTTCACGATCAGCAGCAGCGCGTCGCGGTCCAGCACCACCAAGCCACCGGGCTCGATGCGGATGATTTGCTCGCGCTCCATCTGCTTGAGTTCCTGATTGACCCGCTGGCGAGACGCACCCAGCAGCTGGGCCAGTTCTTCCTGGGCCAGTTGCAAGCTGATGCGAATCGCCTTGGCGTCCGACAAACTGGGCACGCCGTAGCTGCGCAGCAAGTGGTTGAGTTGCTTGGCCAAGCGCGCGCGCAAGGGCAGGGTGTTGAGGTCTTCCACCAAACCGTAGAGCTGGCGAATGCGCCGTGCATGCAGGCGCAGCATGGCGTCGTAGAACTCGACGTGTTGCGACAGGATTTTCTTGAAGTCGGCCTTGGCCACGTTCAGCGTGGTCGTGTCGCCGTGTGCGTAGCAGTCGTGCGTGCGACGGTCTCCGTCGAAGATCGACACGTCGCCGAACCAGATGCCTGGCTCCACATAGGTCAAGGTGATCTGTTTGCCCGACACTGAGGTCGAGCTCACACGCACCGCGCCCTTGGCACAGGCGATCCACTGCTCGGGCGGATCGCCCCGTGCAGCGAGCATATCGCCGTCCTTGTGACGTTTGACGTAAGCGCATCGAAGTATGTCGTGTCGAAGTGAGGGTGAAAGGCTTGAGAACCAGCGACCACTGTTGATCGCCTCTCGTTCCTCCATTGTCAGAATCGGTTCGTCCATGCTCTGTCCTTTGAGTGACTGATGATCGGTTTTTTGTCGCCTGGGGGACCAGTCGCTTTATTCGTACTCGGGTTTTTGCTTATTCAAAAACGCCCCTATGCCTATACCCGCGTTGGGGTGGTGCAGGTTTTTAACAAACTCATTGCGCTCACGCGCCAGCTGCGCGTTCAAGCTACTGCCATCGGCGTCGCTGAGCAGTTCTTTGATGCTGGCCAGTGCGTTCGGGGCGCGTGCGTTGAGTTGTTTGCACAGCTCCAAAGCTTGCTGCAAAGATTGCCCTGCATCAGCGAGTCGATTCACCACGCCCAACTGTTGCAGGCGCTCGGCGCCGATGCGCTCACCGCACATCAGCAGCTCAGTGGCCAACTGCCGTGGCACGGCACGCGACAGGCTCCAGCTGCCGCCGCCATCGGGCGACAAGGCAATCGAGCTGTAGGCCATCACAAACACGCTGTTTCGGGCTGCCACGATCATGTCGCACGCCAGGGCCAGCGAAAAACCAGCACCGGCCGCCGGGCCTTCCACGGCCGCGATCACGGGCTTGGGGAAGGTGCGGATGGCTTCGATCCAGTTGTGCAACCCTTCGATGCTTTGCGCTTGATGTTCAGGCGGCAGTTGGCGGTTGTTTTGCAGGCGCTGCAAATTGCCGCCTGCGCTGAAGATGCCGTTGGCCCCGGTGATGACCACGCTGCGCACATCGGCACTTGATTCGGCCACGCTCAGGGCCTCAACACCTGCAGCGTACATCTCAGGCCCAAGGGCGTTGCGAAACTCCGGGTTGCTGAGGGTCAGGACCAGGGTCCGACCTTCGCTGGTGCTGAGCAGTTGGGCGGTCATCTTCAGTCTTCCGTATGCATCAAAGACAGACCAATCGCACCCCGTCGGCGCAGCCAAGGACTGGGGCGATATCGGGGGTCACCATAAACCGTTTGCAGGTTGAACAACACCTCAAGGATGCTGTCAGGCCCCAAGCGATTGCCCATGGCCAGAGGGCCCATGGGGTAAGCCAGCCCCAAGGTCACGGCCGTTTCCAGGTCTTGCGGGCTGCAAATGCGCTGCTGGCAAATGTCGGAGGCGATGTTGACAATGGTCGCCACCACGCGCTGCGTGACAAAGCCACCGCTGTCGCGGATCACCGAAACGGCTTTGCCGTCACGGGCAAACAGGGCGTGCGCCGCATCGCGCATGTCGGCGCGGGTGGCGGGGTTGGTGGCGAGCACACGGCGTTTGGTGGATGCATCCACAAACAGCATGTCAATGCCGACGGTGCGGGCCGGGTCCAAGCGCTCGACCACGGCCACGGTGGTGATGTCAAAGCCCAGCGGTGCCACGATGGTCAGCGCCTCGGGCGAGGGTGAGGCACCGGTTTCGATTTTTGCGCCCAGGTCCTTCAGAAGTTGCAGCAGCTCCATGCGGCGAGTCGCGCGGGGCGAGACCCAGACGGGCGGGATGTTTTCCACCACGGGCACGGGCGGCTCGGCAGGCACTTGCGCTGCGCCATCCACGTATTTGTAGAAGCCTTCGCCGACCTTTTTGCCGACCACGCCTCCAGCCAAGCGCTGAGCGGTGATCACGTTGGGGCGGTAGCGCGGCTCTTCGTAATATTGGTGGTAGATGGCTTCAATGACGTGATGCGACACGTCCAAAGCAGTCAGGTCAAACAGCTCGAAGGGGCCGAGTTTGAAGCCGACTTGGTCACGCAGGATGCGGTCAATCGTCGCGAAATCCGCCACGCCCTCACTCACGATGCGCAGCGCCTCGGTGCTGTAGCCGCGCCCGGCGTGGTTGACGATGAAGCCCGGTGTGTCCTGGGCCTGCACCGGGGTGTGGCCCATCTGACGGGCAAAGTCCGACAGGCGCTGGCAGACGGTCGGGTCGGTTTTCAGGCCCGAGATCACCTCGACCACCTTCATGAGTGGCACGGGGTTGAAGAAGTGGTAGCCCGCAAACTGGGTGGGTCGCTGCAAGGCAGCGGCAATCGCGGTCACGGACAGTGACGAGGTGTTGGTCACCAGCACGGCAGTGGCGGCTAGCACTTTTTCCAGTTCAGTGAACAGGCTTTTCTTGATGTCGATCTTTTCGACGATGGCTTCGACCACCAGATCGCATCCGGCCAGGTCTTGCAGCTTGGCTGCGCCCAGCAGGCGGCTTTTGTGGCCGGCCACGGCTTCGGCCGTGAGGCGACCTTTTTCATGAAGCTTGTCCCATTGCTGGAACACGGCGTCACGCGCTTTGGCAATCGCTTCGGGTTGGGTGTCGTACAGCCAGACCTGGCTGCCCGCTTGTGCGGCGATTTGGGCAATGCCGCGCCCCATGGCGCCTGCGCCAATGACGGCGACTTGTTGAAATGCAAGGGTCATGTTGAATGTGAGGAAATAAGGCTCAAGGCCTGGTGGCAGGACAGTCCGGTCGTGTTGGCCGAGGCCTTAGCAGGCCGGACACCCAGGAGCAGATTATGGCTTCGGTGCGCGGTGGTGGCAGGGGCCTTGCCGGGCATCAACGCCGCACCTGCAGGGCCCCCGGGTTGACGATGTTGGTGGGCGTGCCCTTGATGAAGTTGATGACGTTGTCAAATGCTGCACCGAAATACAGTTCATAGCTGTCTTTTTCAACGTAGCCAATGTGGGGCGTGCAAATGCAGTTTTCCAGCCGCAGCAAGGCAGAGCCTTGCAAGATAGGTTCGGATTCGAACACGTCCACGGCTGCCATGCCGGGGCGACCCCGATTGAGGGAACCGATCAGTGCATTCGTTTCGACCAGTTCAGCCCGCGAAGTGTTGACCAGCAAGGCGGTGGGTTTCATGAGCCCGAGGTCATCAATGGTGACGATGCCTGTGGTGGCTTCGCTCAGCCGAAGGTGCAAGGTCAGCACGTCCGAACTCTGAAAAAAATCTTCGCGGCTGGTGGCTGCTGCATGCCCGTCCTTGACCGCACGAACGCGAGATTCGTCGCTGCCCCAGATTTGCACATGCATGCCGAAAGCCTTTCCGTAGCCCGCCACCATTTGGCCGATTTTGCCGTAGCCCCAGATGCCCAGTGTCTTGCCCTTGAGCACAGTGCCCAAGCCAAAGTTGGCTGGCATGGAGCTGGATTTGAGGCCCGATTGTTGCCACGCGCCGTGCTTGAGGCTGCTGATGTATTGCGGCAACCTGCGGGTGGCCGCCATGACCAGAGCCCAGGTGAGTTCGGCGGGTGCAACGGGCGAGCCTACACCCTCGGCCACAGCCACACCGCGTTCGGTGCAGGCCGCTAGGTCGATGTGGCTACCCACACGGCCAGTCTGTGCAATCATTTTGAGCCGAGGTAGCTTCTCGATCAGGGCGCGGTTGAGGCCGGTGCGTTCACGGATCAAGACAATCACATCGGCGTCTTTGAGGCGCACTGACAACTGTCCAATGCCTTTGACCGTATTGGTATAGACCTTGGCCGGGTAGTTCTCGAGTTTGGCTGCGCAGTCGAGTTTGCGCACGACATCTTGGTAGTCGTCAAGGATCACAATGTTCATGTTCGCCATTGTGCCTTGTCAGTTGAGAGACTTGGCCTTTGAAAGCATGCGTCCATGCGTCTTTTTTAGGGGTGCGGTTGCGGCTGATGTGCCCAGCTGCAACCGCCACTAACGCGTGCCCCCTGTGCGAGCGCTCGAACTTGCCAAGCAGTTCAGCTAGGCCGCTGGCGTGCTTCCATGGCGACCAGGCGATCGAGTTCAGCGCAGACGTCGGCCATGCGACCGGAGATCAACATGCGTCCTGCAGCAGCCGCACTTTGACCACTTTCATGGACATGGACAACGCGCAAGCTGGGTTGACGTTGGGCCACCAGGGTCTTGCCGAGGGACGGTTGGGCGCAAGACGAGGACCGAACGGCCCACTCCGGGTGCAGCCGCACAGCTTGCCTCTTGGGCAAAGTTTGCACCTTAGTGCTGGTGGTGAAGGAGGTCAGATTCTTAAAAAGACCTGAAAGAGCAAGCAGAGCGATTCCCATGTGAAACCTTTCAAAAGCATGGAGGTTGGACACAGGCAGGATTGATGGAAAAAGTCGACGGCCTCAGGGCTGATGAACAGCGCCCGCCACCTGAGGCCTCGACTGAAAAGGTTATATGACGAAGCTGTTGCGAATCAGGCCCACGGCCAGGCCCTCAATGTCAAAAGGTTCCCCTGGGTGGACCAAGATGGTCGGGTAGTCGGGGTTTTCAGGGAGCAGTTCGATGCCATTGGCGGTTTTGTGCAACCGTTTGACCGTGACTTCATCGCCCAAGCGGGCCACCACAATTTGGCCATTGCGCACTTCTTTGGTTGATTTGACGGCCAACAAGTCACCGTCCATGATGCCTGCATCGCGCATGGACATGCCGCGCACGCGCAGCAAGTAGTCGGGTTGTTGGGCAAACAGGCTGCTTTCGAGTTGGTAGGTCCTGTCGACGTGTTCTTGCGCCAGGATGGGCGAGCCCGCAGCCACGCGACCCACCAAAGGCAAACACAATTGACCCAGGCCGGGCAGGCTCAGGCTGAACAAATCCGAAGGCGCGCGCGAGCTGCTGCGCGAGCTGCCCTTGAGCCGAATGCCACGCGAGGTGCCACTGACCAACTCAATTGCGCCCTTGCGGGCCAAAGCCTTGAGGTGTTCTTCGGCCGCGTTGGCCGACTTGAAGCCCAGGACGCTGGCAATTTCTGCGCGCGTTGGCGGTGCACCCGTATTGGCGATCGTGTTCTGGATCAATTCCAGAATTTCTTGTTGCCGGGCGGTGAGTTTGGGGCTGTCGGTCATGGCGGTCTCCTTGTGGGGACTGGGGCTGTTGTTTCATCCAGTGACTGTATTTTTAAACAGTTTTTTCAATTGTGCAAGCTCGCCATGAAAAAATAATGGAATTCAAGATGAACATCAGTGGCGTACGCATCTCATTCGTGTGTGTGCCCCGCTGATTTCAAAGTTGGCATGGGGGGTGAGGGCTGTGGCGCATTGACGCACAGAGTCTTCAGAATCCGTGGGCGTCATTGGGGCGAAAATTTGTCGTGCACCAACAACAAAGCCCCTGAAAAGGGGCTTTGTGGGATAGGGCAGCTTGTTGCTGCGTGAGTTGGCTTATTGGGCCAAGGCAGTGAAGGCACGTGCAGTGATGTCTTCCACAGTCCCTGTGCCGCTGATGGCGCGGTACTGAGGGGCGGATGAGGCATCGGCTTGGGCCCAGTTGGAGTAGTAGTCCACCAAGGGGCGGGTCTGGTCGCTGTAGACCTGGAGACGCTTCTTCACAGTCTCTTCCTGGTCGTCTGCGCGCTGCACCAGAGGTTCGCCGGTCACGTCGTCCACGCCTGCAACTTTGGGCGGGTTGAACTTGACGTGGTAAGTCCGGCCTGAGGCGGGGTGCGAGCGGCGGCCGCTCATGCGTTCGATGATGGCGTCAAAGGGCACGTCGATTTCAAGCACATAGTCGAGCTTGACGCCTGCAGCCTTCATGGCATCGGCCTGGGGAATGGTGCGGGGAAAGCCGTCAAACAGGAAACCGTTGGCGCAATCGGATTGGGCAATGCGTTCTTTGACGAGGTTGATGATCAGGTCGTCGCTGACCAGACCGCCAGACTCCATGACGGCTTTGGCTTGCAGACCCAATGGGGTGCCTGCTTTGACGGCGGCTCGCAGCATGTCACCGGTCGAAATTTGGGGGATGTTGTATTTCTGGCAAATGAATGTGGCTTGGGTGCCTTTGCCTGCGCCGGGTGCGCCCAACAAAATCAGTCTCATGGAAGTTCCTTATCGCTTGTCATGGAGTGGGTTTGCCGAGCCTCGAAGGGGCCCATGGTGCGGCAAACGACTTTGGTGAGAATATCACGCGAGGCTCTAGCCAGCCTTACGCCTCTAGCAAGGCGCGAACGCGTTGCAAATCTTCGGGTGTGTCGACCCCAGGACCCGGGGCTTGTTCGGTGGTGTGCACAGCAATTCGATGCCCGTGCCACAGGGCGCGAAGCTGCTCGAGTGACTCCAGCTGCTCGATGGGGGCCGCAGGGAGCAAGGGAAATTGCGCCAAAAAACCGGCTCGGTAGGCATAAATGCCCACATGTCGCAGGGGGGGCGGCAAGGGCAGTTGGGTGAAGGCTTCGCCGCCTGGATTGCCAGCGCTTTGACCGTCGCGCCACCAAGGGATGGGTGCGCGGCTGAAGTACAGCGCCATCTGGCGGGCATCCATGACCACTTTGACCACATTCGGGTTGCAGAAGTCGGCCAGCTGGCTGATGGCGTGGGCGGCTGTGCTCATGCTCGCTTCGGGCCGATCGATGAGCAGCTGCGCTACTTGGTCAATCAGTGTGGGCTCGATCAAAGGTTCATCGCCTTGCACGTTGACCACCACAGCCTGATCGCTCAGGCCCAGCAGCTTGCAAGCCTCGGCCAAGCGGTCGCTGCCACTGGCATGGTCTTGGCGGGTCAAAAGGGCTTGAACGCCGTGGGATGCGCAGGCGGCCACGATGCGCTCGTCATCGGCGGCCACCACCACTTGGCGGGCGTTGGACAACATGGCGCGTTGGGCCACCCGCACCACCATGGGCAGTCCGGCGATGTCCGCCAGGGGTTTGTCCGGCAGTCGGCTGGACGCCATGCGCGCGGGGATCAGGACGGTGAAGTCGCTGTGAGTGTTGGCCAGACGCATGCGTTGTCTCTTAGATCGGGGGGCGCAACGCGGCCAGTTTCTCGATTTCCTCGTCGCTCAATGCGCGCGCTTCGTTTTCGAGCAAGATGGGAATGCCCTTGCGCACGGGGTAAGCCAGGCGGGCGCTGCGCGAGAGCAGCTCCTGGGTCTCGCGGTCAAAATCCAGCGGTCCTTTGGTGACCGGGCAGACCAGCAATTCAAGCAGTTTGGTGTCCATGGGGCAATGATAACGGTGCAGATCGGCCGGGCAGAGGCTGCAGTGGCCCGCACGCTGCCCGGTTGGGGGCTTTCAGCGAAAGGGTTTTTCGGCCAAACGCTGATCCAGCGCCTTCCAAAAAGCGGCTTCGGGTGTCAGCACCAAGGGGACGGCCAAGGCCTGTGGCTGGTGTTGCCAGAGTTTGGCCGCGTCTTTTTCGGTGCACAGCAAGGGGCGTTCTGTGGCCTCTGGCGCGCCGTTCGCATAGTCAAAATGGTCGGGCAAAGCGGTCGTGATCTGCAGTTGCAGGCCGGTGGCGCGCAGCATCGCAAAAAATGCCTCGGGGCGGGCCAGACCGGCGACTGCATCGACGGGCTGCCCCATCAGGCTGGCCAAAGCCAGGCTGCGGCCTTGCGCATCGTGCGCCGTTGGAGCCAGTTGGCGCTGCGCCTGAAATCCACCTGGCAAGCCGTTGGCGCCGGTGTGCAGCAGCAAGTCCACAGGGCGTGGCCAGGGCTCACGCAAAGGACCGGCCGGCAGCAGCCACCCGTTGCCCACGCCGCGCTCGTCCATGACGCAAATTTCCAAGTCCCGCGCCAGCGCCCAGTGCTGAAGGCCGTCGTCGCACACCAGAAGGTTGACTTCGGGGTGGGCTTGGAACAGGGCGCGCCCGGCCTCGGCGCGTGTGGCCGACACCCACACAGGTGCACCGGTTTTTTGACGGATCAGCAAGGGCTCGTCGCCCACATCGTTGGGCAGGCTGTGGGGCAGGACAGCGCGGGTGTCTCGCGTCTGGCGGCCATGGCCGCGAGAAATCACGCCCACATGCCAGCCGCGTTGCTGCAAATGCTGTACCAAGGCCATGGTCAAAGGGGTTTTGCCTGCACCACCGGCGACCACATTGCCCACGACAATCACTGGCACTGGCAGGCGATGGGCTTGCCGCCAGCCCATGCGCCAGACCAGGCCTCGTGTGGCCAGCACGGCTGCATGCACCCAGGTAATGGGCCACAGCAGCCATGCGAACAAGCCCCGCGAAGTCCATACCCGTGGCAAAAGCAGGTGCAGCCAGTTGGTCAGGCGCATGGCGTTTCAGGAGCCAGAGCGCTCGGGCGACTGGGTGGCGAAGGTGATTTGAGACAGCCCGGTGCGCCTGGCCGCTTCCATGGCGTTGACCACCGATTGGTGGCTGGCCTGGGCATCGGCGCTGATCACCAAGGTTGCTTCTTTGGAGGACAAGGGGCCCAAAACGGCCGCCAAAGCACTCACCGAAGTGCCTTCAATGGGGGATTTGTTCACCGCATATTGGCCTTGGGCGGTGACTGACAAGACAATTTGCTGTGGCCGATCTTTTTGCTTTTGGGCGTCTGCCAGCGGCAGGGTCATGTTGATTTCGGTCAGGCGAGACCACGATGTGGTGAGCATCAAAAAGATGAGCACGACCAACAGCACATCAATGAAAGGGATGAGGTTGATCTCGGGCTCAGCCGAGGGGGTGCGTTGTCGAAAGTTCACAGCGGACTCGTTCAGCGGCGCAGATGGCTCAAGTGGCGGGCAAATTGTTCACTGGCCACCTCCATCGACAGCAGCATATTGTCCACCAAGGATCTGAAATAGCGCCAGAACATGAGTGCTGGAATCGCCACGATCAGGCCAAATGCGGTGTTGTACAGGGCCACAGAGATGCCGTAAGCCAGTTGGGCCGGCTGGCCTGTGCCAGCCGTCTGGGCCGCAAAAATCTCGATCATGCCGATGACGGTGCCGAGCAATCCCAGCAAAGGTGCCGCTGAAGCGATGGTGCCCAGGGTCGTCAGATAACGCTCCAAATGCCGCCCGGCCAAGCGGCCAGCCATTTCCATGTGCGCCCGGATGTCCTCATCCGATGCGGTAGGGTTTTTTTGCAGGCAGCGCAGACCGCTGGCCAAAACGGGTCCGAGCAAGCCTTTTTTCTCAAGTTGCACCACCGAAGCTTCGGGGGGAACACCGCGACGGGTGATTTCCACAGCCTGTTCCATTGTCTGGGGGGGCAAGATTTTGCCGGCACGCAGCTGAAACAGGCGCTCAAGGATCAATGCCAAAGCCAAAACGGAGCACAAGATGAGCGGCCAGATGGGCCATCCGGCGGCTTGAATAATGGATAACAAAACAGTTCCTTACAAGGGAGACGGAGTGACAAAAGCGGGTGATTATGGACGATGACTTGCGTTCTTGGCGCGTGCTCAGAAGATGGCCAACAAGCATTCAATGGGATGCCCAAGCTGTGGATAACTTTGTGAAGAAGTCGGCTTTTTCTGGTTGAATATGAGTTTTTTAGTTTTATATTTTGCCGAAATAATTTATTTGAAAACTGAAAATACAAGACAAATCAAGTACTTGGGCTTTTTGCAGAGTATGGGTAATGGTCTTGTGCCTTGGTAGAGGTCAAAGCTCAAGCCTGTGGAAGACTGGCCGACAGTGCCTGCGGCGAGGCGTCTGCTTGCTGTAGGAGAATCGAGGCATGATTCCTTCAGAAATGAAAAAAAACCGTGCCTGGACGGTGTCTGCGTTGTGCCGCGCGGTGGCCGATAGCCTGGACGCCCAGTTCAACCCGGTCAGTGTGCGCGGTGAGATTTCGGGGTTTTCGCGTGCTGCCAGTGGGCATTGTTATTTCTCCATCAAGGACGACACAGGCCAGATCCGCTGTGCCATGTTTCGGCGTGCCGCCAGCTTGATGGACTTTGTCCCGCGTGATGGTGAACTGGTCGAAGTGCGGGGTCGTTTGGGCGTGTATGAAGCCCGGGGTGATCTGCAGCTGATTGTTGAATCCATGGAACGCGCAGGGCAGGGCGCATTGTTTGAGCAGTTTTTGCGTCTGAAGGCCCAACTCGAAGCCGAGGGCCTGTTCGATCCCGCCCACAAACGCGCTTTGCCCGCGCAGCCCCGTGCCATTGGGGTGGTCACGTCTTTGGGCGCTGCCGCTTGGCACGACGTGGTGACCGCCTTGCAGCGGCGCGTGCCGCACATTCCGGTGTTGATGGCCCCGGCCTTGGTGCAGGGCGCTGGCGCTGCGGCCACACTGGCGCAGGCTTTGCAAAACATCTACGCCCTCACGGCCGAAGACAACCCGCTGTGTCCGCCCGTGGACGTGATTTTGCTGGTGCGCGGTGGCGGCTCGATGGAGGACCTGTGGTCGTTCAACGATGAAAACCTGGCCCGCTTGATCGCCCAAAGTCCGGTGCCGCTGATTTGCGGCGTGGGTCACGAGACGGATTTCACCATCGCCGATTTTGTGGCCGACGTGCGTGCCCCGACACCTACAGCCGCAGCCGAGATGGCCGCGAGCGACCGGGGTGTGGGCCTCGAAGCCCTGTCGGTGCTGGCGCACCGCCTGAGCCGGGGGCTGTTGCGACAGCAAGACCGGCAGGCACAACGTCTGGATGCGGTGGCGGCGCGCTTGGGCGTGGGTTTGGTCCGCCAACAAGAGCGGCAAAGCCAGCGGCTGAGCGCGGTGGCGGCACGTCTGGGCCGCCCGCAAGCCTTGTTGGGCCAGCACAACCAGTGGCTGGACCGTTTGGCCGGTCGTTTGCAGACGGGGGTCCGAAGCCAATGGGTGGGGCAGGGCCATCAGTTGGAGCGTCTGAGCGACCGTTTGGGTTTCAACCGGGATCAGCAAGTGCCGCAACGCGCCCAGCGCCTGGAGCGGGCCGCTTTGCGTTTGTCGTCGGTGGACCCGCGTCAAGTGCTGGAGCGCGGTTATGCCTGGCTCACCGATGAGCACGGCCAAGCCTTGACCCATGCGGCCCAATTTCAGCCGGGTCAGGCGGTGCGGGCGACATTGGCGGATGGGGATGTGCCTTTGACGGTGAGCCCTTGAGTTTTGTTTGACGGGCCAGCTGTTTGGGGTGGGCCGTTTCGGCGTAGTCGTTATGGGTAATTCTTTATGGGGCAGTCGCTATGGGTAAGCCGTCATGGGCCGGGGCCTGGGCACCTCATGAGGAAGTACCCAAAATCGGTGCCCAGGCCCCGGCCCAGGACGGCGGTGGACGGTGTGGACTGTGCACCCATTTTTGGGGAACCTCAAACCCAAGCTCAGATGCATTGGTTCTCGATGGCGGCGGTCAGTGTTTTCTGTGCGGCCTGAACTTGGCTTCGTTGCTTTTCAGTGACCTGCAGCGCTCTAGGGCGATCACGCTGCCCCTAAAATGAATGGGTTTACCCTCAACCCGCAACAACAAAAGGACATCCTCATGGAACACACCTTGCCCGCATTGCCTTACGCGATCGACGCTTTGGCCCCTCACTACAGCCAGGAAACCCTGGAGTTTCACCACGGCAAGCACCACAACGCTTACGTCGTGAACCTGAACAACCTGCAAAAAGGCACTGAGTTCGAGAGCATGTCCCTCGAAGAAATCATCAAGAAGTCCAGCGGCGGCATCTACAACAACTCGGCCCAGATCTGGAACCACACCTTCTTTTGGAACTGCATGAAGCCCAATGGCGGCGGCGAGCCCACAGGCGCCCTGGCCACAGCCATCAACGCCAAGTTCGGCAGCTACGCCGCCTTCAAAGAAGCCTTCGTCAAGAGCGCCGTGGGCAACTTCGGCTCCGGCTGGACATGGCTGGTCAAGAAAGCCGACGGTTCGGTCGACATCGTCAACATGGGCGCCGCAGGCACCCCCCTGACCACTGGCGACACCGCCTTGTTGACCGTGGACGTATGGGAACACGCCTACTACATCGACTACCGCAACATGCGCCCCAAGTTCGTTGAGACCTTCCTCGACAAACTGGTGAACTGGTCTTTCGCTGAGAAAAACTTCGCCTGATCGTGGTTTTCTCCAACTCAAAAAGCCCGCTGATGCGGGCTTTTTACTTTCTTCAGCTTGGAGATTTCGGACCGGAAGAAGCGGATCTGCATTGAGGTGCAGAACCACCGAGCTGAGAACGGGGTGGGGCAGGGCGCCGATTTCTGGTACTCCAGCATGAGGCGCCCGGCCCCACCCCGTTCTCAGCGGCGCTCGACAATGCTCAGCGAATCATCATCCCGCCATCCGCCACGATGGTCTGCCCCGTCACATACTGCCCAGCCGGGCTCGCCAAAAACACGGCCACCCCGCCAATGTCGTCGGGCTCGCCCATGCGGCGCAGCGGTGTTTCGCTGTTGTA
Source organism: Limnohabitans sp. Bal53 (assembly GCF_003063355.1). Classification (GTDB taxonomy): domain Bacteria; phylum Pseudomonadota; class Gammaproteobacteria; order Burkholderiales; family Burkholderiaceae_C; genus Limnohabitans_A. Next base: position 238,967 of record NZ_NESH01000002.1, read on the forward strand.
CTTGGCGCTCATCACCGGGTCCTCGTGCAGGGCCTTGGCAAAGTCCGTCTTGATCAGGCCCGGGGCGATGCAGTTCACCCGGATGTTGTCCGGGCCCCATTCCACTGCCAGATTGCGCGCCAGCTGCATGTCGGCCGCCTTGGACAGGTTGTAAGCCCCAATCACTGACGAGCCGTGCAGCCCGCCAATGGACGACACGATCACGATGGCCCCGTCTTTTTGAGCCTTCATGTCGGGGTAGACCAGGTTGCACAACCAGGCGTTCGACAACACGTTGTTGCGCATGACCTTGTCAAACACCTCGTCGCTCATACCGGTGGACGGGCCGTAATAGGGGTTGGTGGCCGCATTGCACACCAAGATGTCGATCGGTCCCCAGGCAGCCCGGGTTTGCGCGATCAGGTTTTGCAGCTGCTCCTTGTTGGAGATGCTCGCCGCAATCGCCATCGCCTCGCCGCCTGCAGCCTGGATCTCCTTGACCACCACTTCGCAAGCGTCTTGCTTGCGGCTGGACACCACCACTTTGGTGCCTTGCTGGGCCAGCTGGTGCGCAATGGAGCGGCCAATGCCCCGGCTGGAGCCCGTGACGACGGCGACTTTGCCTTTGAGGTTGAACAGCGACATGAAACGGTCTCCTGGTTGAATGTTGAACAGTCTGCCCGTGCGTGCCTCAGGTGTCTGTCTTGCGGGTGTCACCCTGTGGGGGCGCCAGTCCTTGTGAGTGCACGCACCTCAAGTCGGTGAACAGTGGCCTGCTAAAGCCGCTATCGCGGTGAGGACACCGCTGCCACAAAAGACCGGTCTGTGCGCCACAATAGGACCCATGGAACAAGTTGATGCTGTCGTGATCGGGGCCGGCGTGGTCGGCCTGGCTGTGGGGCGGGCGCTGGCGCTGTCGGGCCGTGAGGTGCTGGTGCTCGAGTCGGAAAACGCCATGGGCACGGGGACCAGCTCGCGCAACAGCGAGGTCATCCACGCGGGCATTTACTACCCTGCAGGCTCGCTCAAAGCGCGGCTGTGCGTGCAAGGCAAGGCCATGCTGTACGCCTATTGCGCCGAGCGTGGCGTGGCGCACCAGCGCCTGGGCAAGTTGATCGTGGCCACCAGCCCTGAGCAAGTGCTGGCGCTGGACGGAATCCGGGCCAAGGCCGCCGCCAACGGCGTGCACGACCTGCAAAAACTCAGCGCCGCTGAGGCCCAAGCATTGGAGCCTGCACTGGCCTGCGAAGCCGCTTTGCTCTCCCCCAGCACGGGTGTGGTCGACAGCCACGGCTTCATGCTCGCACTGCAAGGGGACATGGAAAATGCAGGTGGTCTGCTGGCGCTGGTCTCGCCCGTGCAGCACATAGGCCTAAAGCACGGCACAGCCACGCACCCGATCCGTGTGACCACACAAGACGGCACCGAGCTGGCTTGCCAAGTGCTGGTCAACGCCGCTGGCTTGAATGCTGTGTCGGTGGCACGTGCCATGGCGGGTCTGGACGCCGGTCTGCTGCCTCAGGCGCATTTCGCCAAGGGCAATTACTTCACGCTGGCGGGCAAGGCCCCGTTTTCGCGCCTGATCTACCCCGTGCCCGAAGCGGCCGGACTGGGCGTGCATTTGACGCTCGATTTGGGCGGTCAGGCCAAGTTCGGGCCTGATGTGCAGTGGGTCCAGGATCCTTCTGACCTGCAAGTCGACCCGCGCCGGGGCGACGCTTTTTATGCCGAGGTGCGCAAATACTGGCCTGCCTTGCAAGACGGTGCCTTGCAGGCGGGTTATGCGGGCATGCGTCCCAAAATCAATGCCCCGCACGAAGCAGCGGCCGACTTCATGATCCAGGGCCCGGCCGAGCACGGCGTGCCGGGGCTGGTGAACTTGCTGGGCATCGAGTCGCCGGGTTTGACGAGCTCTTTGGCCATCGCGCAAGAGGTCTGCGACCGGCTACTGTGAGCTCTTTCGTGACAGCGCCAAGGGTCTTGGTGCGCCTACCATCGGGCACATGATCACGTCTAACCCCCACAGCATGCATACATTCGACGAAGCCATCGCCCTGCGCGTTTCAGAGCGTCAGGATGTGGCGCACGAATTCATCGGCGCGACCCATCCGGCCTATGCCAACATGGTGGGGCCCTTTGGGGGCACCACGGCTGCGCAGTTGTTGCAGTCGGCCATGCTGCACCCCGAGCGCTTGGGCGAGCCGGTGGCGCTCACCGTCAACTTTGCCGCTCCGGTGGCCGAAGGCGACATCCGGTTTGTGGCGCGGCCCGTGCGCACCAACCGCTCGACCCAGCACTGGATCATCGAGGCCCACCAAACAGCCAATGCCACGCAAGGCGTGGTGGCTACCGCCACCGCTGTGTTCGCGGTGCGGCGCGAGACCTGGTCGGATGTCGAGGCCGTGATGCCCGCCAATTTGCCAGCGCCAGACGCTGTGCCCCGCATGCCTGTCACAGGTCTGCCCGCCTTTCCTCAGCGCTACGACATGCGCTTTATCGAAGGGGCTTTCCCAACGGACTTTGACGAACAAGAGCAGCGCCATTCGCGTTCCACCCTGTGGGTGCGGGACGAGCCCGAGCGGGCGCTGGACTTTGCCTCTTTGGCGGCTTTGAGCGACAGTTTTTTCCCGCGCATCTTTATCCGTCGTCGCCGCCGCGCCATGATCGGAACGGTGTCCCTTACCACTTATTTCCACGCAGACAGTCCCTTATTGGCTCAAGTGGGCACGCGCCATGTGCTGGGCGTGGCCAAGGCGCTGAACTACCGCCACGGCTACTTTGACCAGACCGGCGAGCTGTGGAGTCCGGAAGGGCAGCTGCTGGCGAGCACACACCAGTTGGTGTATTTCAAGGATTGAACACACGGGTCATGAAGATGGCCTCAGGCATGTGGTTTCAGCGCTTCATCTGCTGCAAGGCGCTCGCCACCTCGGTCACCAGAGCCGGGCCTTTGTAAATCAGGCCGGTGTAAATCTGCACCACGTCGGCCCCGGCTTCTATTTTGGCAATCGCGTCGTGTCCACTCAGGATGCCGCCCACACCGATGATCGGAAAGTCTTTGCCCAACGCAGCCCGCAACAAGCGAATCACGCGGTTGCTGCCTTCCAACACCGGCGCGCCGGACAGGCCGCCCATTTCTTCGGCGTGCGCCATGCCGCTCACCGCATCGCGAGCCAGCGTGGTGTTGGTGGCGATCACGCCGTCCATGCCGTGCTTTTGCAGGGTGGCGGCGATCACGCCGACTTGGGTTTCATCCAGATCGGGGGCGATTTTGAGGAACATGGGCACGCGGCGGCCGTGCTCCGCGGCCAGTTCTTCGCGCCGCGCCACCAATGCGCCCAGCAGGCCGTCGAGCGCCTCGTCACTTTGCAGGGCGCGCAGGTTTTTGGTGTTGGGGCTGGAAATGTTCACCGTCACGTAGTCGGCATGCGGGTACACCCCGGCCAGGGCAATGAGGTAATCGTCGGTGGCGTTTTCAATGGGCGTGGCGGCGTTTTTGCCGATGTTCAGGCCCAGCAGGCGACCTTGCTGGCGAAATTTGGAGCGTTTGACGTTGGCTATGAAGGCGTCGAGCCCGTCGTTGTTAAAACCCAGACGGTTGATCAGCGCGTTGGCCTCGGGCAGGCGGAACATGCGCGGCTTGGGGTTGCCCGGTTGTGCTTTGGGGGTGACGGTGCCGACTTCGACAAAGCCAAAGCCCATGGCCCCCAGGCCATCGATGCAGCGGGCGTTTTTGTCCAGACCGGCGGCCAGGCCCACGCGGTTGGGGAAGTTCAAACCGGCCAGCGTGATGGGTTGGGCCACAAACGGTTGGCGGTAAACGCGGTCGAGCGGGGTGTTTTGGGTGCGGGCCAGGCCGTCAATCGTCAGCTCGTGGGCCTCTTCGGGGTCCATCTTGAACAAAAACGGGCGAACCAGGGCGTAGGGGATCAGGGACATTGGATAATTCCGGGCTTGCGCAGTGGGCTGCGGCGTTTGTAACGGTGCCCCCGATTGTCGCAAACGCCAGCCCCTTCTTTTATTTGACTGACCGGAACCGATGCCATGACCCAAGATGAACTCAAAGCCCTGGTGGGCCAAGCCGCCCTGAAATACGTTGTCCCCGGCGAGATCGTCGGCGTGGGCACCGGCTCCACGGTCAACAAATTCATCGACGCGCTGGCCACCATGAAAGATCAGATCAAGGGTGCTGTGTCCAGCTCCGAAGCCTCGACCGTGCGCCTGAAGGCTTTGGGTATTCCGGTGTTTGACAGCAACGAGGTCGAGAGCCTGTCGGTTTACATCGACGGCGCTGACGAGATCGATCACCAGGGCCACATGGTCAAAGGCGGTGGTGCGGCCCTGACCCGCGAAAAAATCGTGGCCGCTCAGAGCAAACAGTTTGTCTGCATCGCTGATGAAAGCAAGCTGGTGGATGCTTTGGGCGCTTTCCCCCTGCCGGTCGAGGTCATCCCCATGGCCACGGCCCGGGTCATGCGCCAGTTTGCGGCCATGGGCGGCAGCGCCGTGGTGCGTCAAAAAGACGGTCAGCCGCTGGTGACCGACAACGGCCAGCACATTGTGGACGTGAAGGGCTTGAAGATCACCGACCCGGTGGCGTTTGAGAACACCGTCAGCCAGTGGCCGGGTGTGGTGACGGTGGGCGTGTTTGCCTTGCAAAAAGCGCAGGTGTGTTTGCTGGGCACCTCCGCTGGGGTGAAGACGCTGGCGTTCTGAAGCATCAGAGCCGGCGCAGCAGCAGGCGCAGATCGGGGCCGATGCGGTCCACCGCGTGAAAGCCCAGTTGCACCGAGTCGCTCAGTGCCGTGAGCGCTGGCAAATTCGCCAGGCCCTGACCGGGGCCCAGCAGCTGGGGGGCGAGGTAAATCAGGTATTCGTCTACCAGACCTTCGCGGATGAAGGAGCCGTTGAGCTTGTGGCCAGCTTCCACATGCAGCTCGTTGATTTCGCGTCGGGCCAGGTCGCGCAGCATGCCCGCCAGATCCACCTTGCCACCGGGGCCCGGCATGTCGATCACGGTGACGCCGCGTGCGCACAGGGCAACGCGTTTCTCGGTTTGCGCAGCGTTGGCCGGGTCGATTGCCGTGTAAACCCAGATCTGCCGGGCCTGATCGCCTGCGCCTTGGGTGTCCAGCAGCCGGGCGTTCAGTGGCATGTCGAGGCGGCTGTCCACCACCACCAGGTGCGGTTGACGCGGTGTGTTGAGGCCGCGCACATTGAGCCAAGGGTCGTCTTCGAGCACGGTGCCAATGCCGGTCAGGATGGCGCAAGCGCGGGCACGCCAGACGTGCCCATCGGCGCGGGCCTCGGGCCCGGTGATCCACTGGCTTTGGCCATTTTGCAAGGCGGTTTGCCCATCGATCGAAGCGGCCATCTTCATGCGCACCCAGGGCATTTGACGTTCCATGCGGCTGAAAAACCCGAGGTTCAGTTCACGCGCTTGCACGACGATCTCATCGGTCGCATCCAAAATTTCGGTCTGAACGCCCGCAGCTGCCAAGCGCGCCATGCCTTGGCCCGCAACTTGGGGGTTCGGGTCGGTCAGGGCCGCAACCACGCGGCCGATGCCGGCGGCCGCCAGCGCGTCGCAGCAGGGCCCGGTGCGTCCTTGGTGGGCACAGGGCTCCAGCGTGACCCAGGCGGTGGCGCCTTGAACGCTCTGGCCACGTGCCGCTGCATCGCGCAGGGCCATGATTTCAGCGTGGGGACCGCCTGCACGCTGGGTGTGGCCTTGGCCGAGCACCGTGCCATCGGCCGCAGTGATGACGCAGCCCACACGCGGATTGGGCGAAGTCAGCCACAGCGCCTGGCGGGCCAAGTTCAATGCCAAATTCATGGCCGGGTGCCGGGGTTGGTCGGTCAGGGGTGTCGGTTTCGAATGGGTCACGGCGAAATTCGGGTGCAGCAAATCATGGCAAGGATACGCCAAGCCAGGCGGGTACCGCATCGCGGCTGCTGTGCAAAACGAGTTCACCCATGGGAGGCTGGACCTGCCCGGGTGAGCTTGCCCCTGCGCCTTCACCAGAGGCCTGTCCACTGGTGCCCAAACCGGGTCCCGCGGTCGGCCACTGGACACGCACCCTCAGGTCCTCCAAGGCCAGGCCGGGGCGCGTTTGCAGCTGGACTTGCAGGCTGTAGGCCGTGCCTTGCACCATGCTGGAGACTTGCAGGGCGCAGCCTGTGCGGCCCGATTGGTGGCAGTCCATGGCGTCCAGGGCGAGGACCATGGCCACCGTGCGCTGGCGCGTGTCGCTGGCGGTGTGCAGGGCGTGCAGGGTCAGGCGCGTGGCCGCAGCCAGCCCTATGCCCAGCACCGCCGAAGCCACCAGCGCCTCGATCAGCGCCATGCCTTGCAGCCTGCGCCGTGATGGCTTGTGGGGTGAGCGGTTGAGGGCCCGTCGATTGACGAACATGGTGCTCATGGCCCGCCCTCGCGCCAGCTGCCAGGCACGCGTTGCACCTGGCGCGTGTCCATGCCCGCAGGCCATGGCAGCCGGTAGGGCGCTTGGGCCAGTTCGCGCGCCTGTATGCGGCTGCCGGCTTGCAACTCGGGCAAGCCCGACGCCACCACCAATTGCCCTTCGATGTGCCCGGCGTGCCAGGCGCGGGCTCGGTTGTCCTGACATTGAGTCTGCAGAACCACGGTGCCCACCACACGCACGCCCGCAGCCATGGACGGGCAGCGCTGGGCGCAGGCTTGCTCCGAAAACACCAACAGCACAGGGGCCTCGGGTGAGCCCAAACTTTGGCTCCAGGTGGCTGAGCTGTCCACCCAGTAAACGCTGCGCGCGGGTTGGCTCAGGGCGCTCAAGCCGTTGCGCGATTGCGCTTCAGACCAGGCACGGATTTGTTCGGGGGTGATGTCGCCCAGTACGCTGGTCCACGCAATAGGCGTGCAAGTGCCAGGGATGGGGCTGGGTGTGTTGATGTTGGGGCAAGCGCTGGCCTCTTGCGTGGCCAAAGCACAGCCATGGAGCACCACGGCGGCCGTGTTGGCGGGGTCTGGGGCCGGTGCCACGGTGGGGATGAACACTTCGGCCTGGACCTGCGCTTGGCTTGTGCCATCTTTTAAGCTGACGCGGGCCAACAGTTGGGCCACATGGGGCGAGTGGATCAGGTCGCGCACGGCCAGCACTTGTGCCACGGCGTCGGGCAGGCCTGGGTGAGTCGGCGGCTGCAGGGCCACGCACTGCCAGCGTGGACCGCTGAAGTTGGCTGGGCAGGGCGCGTGCGCTGGGTCAGCCCTCCACAAGGGCGGCGTTGCAGCGGCTGTGTATTGCCGCTGCAATTCGGCCCGTGCCCAAGCCAGGGCGGCTTCGGCGGCCAGTCGCGCCTGAGCGGCCTGGCTTTGGTTGTGGCTGGCCAGGCGGTCCACCCATACGCTGCGGGCACTGTAAAAACTGGCCAGACTGGCCAGCAGCGTCAGGCTGATCGCCGCCAGCAGATTGATGGCACCGTTTTGCCCATCGCGACCCTGAAGCGCCCTGCGGTCCGATGGTGCTGCGAGATGGCGCAGCGCAAGCAGATCGATCATGGGGCTGCCCCACACGCCGCAGGCCAGGGCGTGGCGGGCACGTCGTTGCGCAGCGACACGGTTTGCGACAGGCTCAGGGACCGTTTGGGGTCGCGCGGCCATTGCGCACTGAGGTGCACCGTCACCCATCGCGCCACCCAGCGCCCACGTTTTTCGCAGTGCACTTGCCACTGCAAGCCGGTCATTTTGATGCTGCCCGCATCGGTCAAATCGGTCCAGACCTCGGGTGAACAGGCGGTGCGGATTTGCAGCTCATGGTCCTTCAAGCGGAAACCCGAACACTCGTTGTTGTCCAGCAGGCCGCTTCGGTTGCGGTCCAGCCCAAAGCCGATGCGCTGACCTTCTACCCGCAAATCGGCTGGCTCTGCGCAAAAAGCGTCGTTACATTGCGCCGTGGCGCGTCCTCGCCAAGCTTGTCCGAGTGACTGCGCCTGGAGCAACTCCCGCGTGATGTTGTCCAGCGCCGAGCGCAGGTCGTGGTGCACATGGCTGTCTTGCAGGGCCAGTCGATGGCCGTGCAATTGCTGCGCCAGCATCTGGCTGCCTGCGGCCAGCACCACCCAACCCACGCCCAGGCCCACCAACAAGCCCACCAAGGTTTCGCCCAGCTGTTGGCGTGCTTGACGGTGACAGTGTTGGCCCGCGAGGCCAAACGCTGTGGAGGCATTCGTTGAGTGCCTAACGGCTGGTTCTGTCATGGATAGGTCTGACTTGTGCATGTGGTGGGCAGCCACAACGCACTCACTGCCGCCAGCAGCGACCCGGATCGCCTGTCAGATCGGCCCCGCTGCTGAACACCACGCTGGCCATGTGCTGCAGTTGCAAACGCATGGGCGCGCAGGCGCTGTCACGTGCTTGTGCGCCGATGGGTGTGGCGATCAGGCTGTAGCCCTCGCTGTCGGCGTCAGCGATCGCCAGGCGGTAATGCCCCCCCGGAGACAAGTCGCCTGCCCAGCCCAGGCTGGCCAAATCGGCGGCATGGCTGCTGTGGGTGCCACGCCATCGGGCTTGGGCCAGTTGCAGTTGCTGCAAGGCGCTTTGTGCATCGCTGCGCCGGGCTTGGCGCTGTTGGGCCTCAAACGAAGGCAAGGCCACAGCAGCCAAGACGGCCATCAAGGCCAGGCTGACCAGCAACTCGCTCAGGGTCCAACCAGCATGGGTTGTCGGTGCGCGCACCACGGGCCTTTGTCTGGAACAACGCATGTCACTCTCCTTGCTTGGGCCTGATATTTTGAATACTTAATATTCACTTGTACAGTGCACCAAGCGGTGGCCACTCAAGGGCCATCACAGGCTGAATTGGCATATTTTTGGACACACCTCAGAAGGAGGGCCGCTCATGCGCGAATGGGGTTTCACGCTGCTTGAGTCGCTGGTGGTTTTGGCTTTGCTGGCGGTGCTGCTGTCTTTGGCGGCACCCAGTCTCCAAGGTCTGCGGCAAAAGCACCAGATGCAAAGCCATGCGGAGCAATTGCAGGCCAGCTTGCTGCTGGCGCGTTCGGAGGCTTTGCGCCGCCAGCAGCGGGTGACCCTGTGTGTGCGTGCTTCAGCAGCCCATGCGGGGCCTGACTGCGCCACAGCGGGAACTTGGGCGCAAGGTTGGGTGGTGTTTGTCGATGGCAACGACAGCGGCCGTCGCGAGGCGGCTGAGCCCGTGCTGCAGCAGCAAGAAGCCTTGCCGGGATTTTTGACGCTTCAAGGAAATGCCACGGTGGATCGCTACATCTCGTACGGTCCGCTAGGCCGCAGCCAAAGCACCACGGGTGCCTTTCAGGCGGGGACCTTGACCCTGTGTGGGGTGGGCCTGCCCCATGTTTGGCGGGTGGTGATCAACGCGGTGGGCAAACCCCGTCTGGAAAAAGCCGATCGTCAGCAAGATGCGAATTGCTAAGGGCGGGCTCTTGACTTGAATCCAGGCCTTGACAGCTTGGGCCGCGCCCAAGTGCCGGGCAGTTTTGAACCAGCGCACCGGCGCTGGCGTGAGCCGCTCATTTACCGCTGGACTTCGTCGACCAGTGTTTTGAACGCGTCGATGTCTTCGAAGTTGCGGTAAACGCTGGCAAAGCGGACATAGGCCACTTTGTCGAGCTTTTTCAACTCACGCATGACCCATTCACCAATGCGGTGCGAGGCCACTTCGCGGATACCCAGATTCAGCAGGTTTTCCTCAATCCGCTCAATGGCGCTGTCCACTTGTTCTGTACTCACAGGCCGCTTGCGCAAAGCCAGGTTCAAGCTGCCACGCAGTTTGTCACGTTGGTACTCGATGCGCCGGCCGTCTTTTTTGACGATGGCCGGAAAGTTGACCTCCGGCTTTTCGTAGGTGGTGAAGCGCTTCTCACAGGCGCCGCACTGGCGACGACGCCGGATGAAATCCCCGTCCTCGGCCAAACGGGTCTCGACCACCTGGGTTTCGAGGTGGCTGCAAAACGGGCATTTCATCGCGCGGGTCTATCAGCCGTAGACCGGGAAGCGGCTGGTCAGGGCGTGCACCTTGGCGCGCACAGCGGCCAAATTGGCTTCGTCCAGCGGGTTGTCCAGCACATCGGCGATCAGGTGGGCCGTGGCGCGGGCTTCTTCGTCCTTGAAACCGCGGGTGGTCATGGCCGGGGTGCCAATGCGTACGCCGCTGGTCACAAACGGCTTTTCAGGGTCGTTGGGGATGGCGTTCTTGTTGATGGTCATGTGGGCATTGCCCAAAGCGGCTTCGGCCACTTTGCCGGTGATGCCCTTGGCCCGCAGGTCCACCAGCATGACGTGGCTTTGGGTGCCACCGCTGACGATGCGCAAGCCGCGAGCGGTCAAGGTCTCGGCAATGATCTGCGCGTTCTTGATCACTTGGGCTTGGTAGGCCTTGAACTCAGGAGCCAGCGCCTCTTTGAAAGCCACAGCCTTGGCCGCGATCACATGCATCAGCGGGCCGCCTTGCAAGCCGGGGAAGATGGCGCTGTTGATGGCTTTCTCGTGCTCGGCCTTCATCAAGATGATGCCGCCGCGGGGGCCGCGCAGACTCTTGTGGGTGGTCGAGGTCACCACGTCGGCGTGTGGCACGGGGTTGGGGTAGACACCAGCTGCAATCAGACCCGCGTAGTGGGCCATGTCCACCAAAAAGATCGCGCCGACTTCCTTGGCCACTTTGGCAAAGCGCGCCCAGTCGATGTGCAGGCTGTAGGCAGAGGCACCGGCAATGATCAGCTTGGGCTTGGTTTCGCGGGCCTTGGCTTCCATGGCCTCGTAGTCGATGGCTTCGTTGGCGTCCAAGCCGTAGGACACGACATTGAACCACTTGCCCGACATGTTCAGCGGCATGCCGTGGGTCAGGTGACCGCCTTCAGCCAGGCTCATGCCCATGATGGTGTCGCCGGGCTTCAGGAAGGCCAGGAACACGGCCTCGTTGGCCGATGCGCCGCAGTGCGGCTGCACGTTGGCCGCTTCGGCGCCGAAGATCTGTTTGATGCGATCGATGGCCAACTGCTCGGCCACGTCCACGTGCTCACAGCCGCCGTAGTAGCGCTTGCCGGGGTAACCTTCGGCGTATTTGTTGGTGAGCTGGCTGCCTTGGGCGGCCATGACGGCGGGCGAGGCGTAGTTTTCGCTGGCGATCAGCTCGATGTGGTGTTCTTGGCGAGCGTTTTCGGCTTGGATGGCAGCGAAAAGCTCGGGATCGGTTTGTTCAATCAGAGTATTGCGGTTGTACATGGCAGTCCTTTGGATGGAGGTGACCTTGACCAGAACCCGGCGTGAACGGACAAGGGCTGCCCAGGCGAACGGCTTAAAACCTGGCCCGGATGAAAGTCAATGCCCGGTCAGGCTGTGCGCTTCCCAGTGGTTCGGCAGTGAATCGGGTCACCACGCTCCACGTCAGAGTGTTCTGTTTTGCTGAGAAAACAGGCTCCTATCGCCAGTCGCGCACCCGCTGAGTGTAGCCCAGGCGGCACCGCAGATCCGGTCAATCGCTCACATTTGGGTTTTTGGCAATGGCGTCTGAGAGGCGTTGGTTTTGTTGGCCAAAGCTGTTTTTTGACCTTGGCTGATGTGGTCCATCAATTTTTGCTCGGCCAAAACGCGTTCCACATATTGCTCGCCTTTGCCCTGTCCAGAGGCGAGCGCATACAAGCGCAGTGCTTCTTCGAGCGAGGTTGTATCGTGTATCAAGCCCTGCAGGTAACGTGTGCCCACCCTCAGATTGGTCAAGGGGTCAAAAGCAGCCAATCGGCCGCCAAAGGGTGAAAGGACTGTGCTGTGGGCGTCAGGTTCGATCTGCATCAGGCCCATGGCGCCTTGGCTGCCTGAGGCAAAAGGATTGAAGCGTGACTCGATGGCCATGATGGAGAGGATCAAGGTGGGAGCGATTTGGCTGCGCTCACCCAGCGACCAGGCTTCAGACACCAAGGCGGCCAAGGGCTCTGGAGAGATCTTGTATTTTCGGCTGAGCCATTGCGTCACCGCCACTTGTTCCTGGTTCAAGTTGTTCACCGATGTGGCTGTGGAGCGTTCAGCAGGGCTTGGGGGCCATGGGGCTTCTTGGGCTTGGAGCAGTTGAACCTGTCGCCCTTGCAGCCAGCCAATCAGGGTGTCGTTGGCGGTTTGTTGCAGACCAGGGCGGGCCACGAAAGTCAGAGCAATAGCCACCACGATCAGACCAATTAACGCCAAACTGTGCCGTGTGATCTCAACAAATCCCTCGCGCACATCGCAAATCAGGGTGTGGGCAACCAGTTTCAGCCTGGTCCATGTCGCTGTCATAACACTTCCTCTCATGCCAAGCACAAGCCGCCGAAGAGGCCATGACTTGATGGGTTGGTGGGTACGCGACCCGAAACAAGTGAATGGCACTTTTTCGGGTTGAGCCGGATTCGGCAGCGGTATCGGGTAATCCCTAGTGAATCCAGGGTGGGGCGAATTTTAGGAACTTTTCATAACCCGTCAAGTATATAAATTTACAAAAAACATGATTTTTGTCATAAAGAAAATTTCAGAGTGCTGAATCGATCAGAGATTGCGCCCTAAAACACGCCAAGTGTTTGTGCGGCTCAAATACCGGCGAAAATAGCCGTTTGACGCCCGATTGGCAGACTTGCGAAGTCAAGTGCCGCCGTTTCGGCCTGTATGCCCTGTGGGCAACACCGTGATTTAAAGTTTTAACCGTGACTTCTTCTAAGCCTTTTGACATCGCCGCCCTGGACTCTTTGACCGCAGGGATTTTCAATGCGCCCACCTCCGGCGATCGCGGAGCTCGCCTGCGCGAGTGGTTGCAGTCCGAGCCCTCCGAGGAGCTGATGTCCGAGGTTTACCGCGAACTCTCGGGGCGCGACAAGGGTGTGGCCAAGTTGCTCAAGGAAAAGCTCGATGACCTCAAGCGCCTGCATGGGCAAGAGTCACTGGCCACTGAATGGGCCCAAAAAGCCGAACATTTGCTGCAAGCCTCACGCTTGAACATCGCCGATGCACTGGCGTGGCAGCGCGATGCCGCCAAAGCCGGCGCACCGCTTTCGCGCGAGCCCTTGGCGGGCTTCAAGCAGCGCTTGACCGAAGTGGTCAAGGGCGTGGAAGACCTGCAGCACCAAGTCATGGTGCAGCGCGAAGCGGCCGTGTTGCTGGCCCAGCGCATCGAGGTTTTGTCGACCAAATCGCTGGCCGAGGCGCTGGGTGGTCAAACCGGCTTGCAGGCCGATGTGGCGCAGTGGCAGAACCAAGCCCAGGCCCTGACCCACAACAGCGTCTGGCCCAGTGTGGACTTGAAGTATCCGCCACAGCTGGAGGCTGCGGGCAAGCAACTGCAAGCGGTGTGGGATGGCTTTTCGGCCGCCGCAGGCGTGGCCGCGTTGGCCCAAAGTGACGCCTCGGCCGCCTTGCCCCCCGTGCCCGTGTGGGCCGATGAGATCCGCCGCCTGCGCGGTGAGTTGCCCCAGCACGCTGCAGCGGCTTCCGAATCGGTCAAGCCTGCCAAGTCAGTCAAAACAGAACCCGCCGAAAAACCGGCCAAACCCAAAATCGACCCGGCCCAGCGCCAGGCCTTGCGCGAGCAAGCCATGGCGGCGGTGACCGAGGTGTTGCAGATGCTGGAAAAGCAGCTTGTGGAGGTCCAAGATGCCCCGCCTGCCGAGGCCACAGCCGCCTTGCGCAATGCGCTCAAGACCCATGGCAAGCATCTGGACACCAGTCTGGATGAGCGTCTGCACAAGGCCTTGACGGCGGGTGGGGACGCCGAGGGTTGGCAGCGCTGGCTCGCCGATCAGGTGCGCACCGAGCTGGTCACCCAGGCCGAAGCTTTGCTGGACGCTAACAAAGCCCCCACCGTGGGTGGCCGAAAAATGCAGGACAAGCTGCGCCAACTGCGCGACAGCTGGAAGCAAATTGACCAAGGTGGCCTGCCCAACCATGCGCTGTGGAAGCGCTTTGATGCGGCTTGCAACGAGGCCTACAAAACCGTGCTGGCGTGGCTCGAGCAGATGAAAAAAGACTCGGCCGACCAACGCGCCCAGCGTGTGGCGCTGATGGACGAGGTCAAGGCATGGACCGCAGAGAATGCCCAAAGCGAGGACTGGCGTGCCCAGCTTCGCGCATTGCATCAGTTTGCTGACCGTTGGCGCAATGCCGGTCACTTGAGCGAGAAGGCCTTTGGCGAAATGCAGGGCCAGTGGAAAGGTATTTTCAAAGCCGCAGCGGCCCGCCTTGAAGCAGCGCAAAAATCCAGCATTGATCGCCGCCAGGCCCTGATCAACGAGGCGCGTGAAGTGGGCTCTGCACCGGCTTTGCGTGTGGATGCCGTCAAGGCCCTGCAGCAACGCTGGCAAGTGGAGGCGCAGTCGGTACCCCTAGACCGCAAGACCGAACAAAAATTGTGGGAAGTGTTCCGCGCTCCGCTGGACGAAGCGTTCCAGCGTAAGGGCACAGATCGCCCACAAGCTGCAGGTCCCCTGAGCGATCGAGACCGTGCGGTCATCGACGCCTCCAAAGCCCTGGATGCGGCCAACGCCAGTGGCGACGCGGCCAAGATTCGCGCTGCCATGGCTGCGCTTGACGCTGCCCTGCGCGGGCAAGCCCTGCAGGCGCAAGCCGCCCAGTCTGCCGCGACTTCAACAGCCAACCCTGTGGTTGCGCCCACGACCGATGCATCGGCCCAGACGCCAGGTGATGAGGCTGCAGCTTCTGCAGCCGCAGCGACCGAAACGATGTCAGACGAACAAGCCAGCGCCGCTGCATCGTCTGCTGCCGAACAGTCGGGGTCTGAATTGGACAACGCCAGCCCTGATCAGCCTGCGGCGGTGGCCCCCAAGCCTGCCAAACCCGTGGTGGCCGTGCGCGGCGACGACCGCCCTGGCCAAAAGCGCGCCGAAGCCCCTGCTGGGCGCGACGGCCGACGTGATGGCCGCCCTGGTGAGCGCGGTGCGCGCCCCGGGGGTGACCGCGGACAAGGCGCGGGCCGCTTTGGTGACCGTGGCGCTGAACGCGGCGGAGACCGTTTTGGTGACCGCGCGCCCCGTGAAGACCGAGGCCCACGTCTGGGGGATGCCGCTTTCCGCGCCCAACGCGAAGCTTTGGAGCGGGCCGAAATGTCGCTGCGTAAGTTGGCCGCTCAGGCGCACGGCGAAACCCTTGGCCGCGTGATGACGGCTTGGCAAGAGCGCCAGGCCGAGGCGCTGCCTACGGTGCAAGAGTTGGGCAAAGGCGTCAACGCCACCACCCGTCAGGCCTGGGCACAAGCTGTGAGCGCCGAGCCTAAAACACCAGCGGCTACCGCCTTGCTGCGCCTGGAGATGGCGGCCGATGTGCCAACACCCGCTGACAAACTCAGCGAACGCCGCGCCTTGCAGTTGCAACTGCTGACCCAGCGCAACCAACCTGGCCCCAGCGAAACCTGGGCACAGGACGTGGCGCAGGTTCTGTCAGGCCCCCACGAGGAGGGCACGGCTCGCCGCTTGCAAAACGTGCTCAAGAACTTGTTGCGCAGTTGAGCCAATGGCGGTCACACTTTGAAGGTTTGACCGCCAAGGCTGGATGAGATTTTCAATTTGTTTGATGGGCCATTGATGCCTTCTAAATTGCCCGGTTATGTTTGTCCACCTGCGCCTTCACTCCGAATTTTCTGTCGTTGACTCGACCTGCCGCATCGACGATGTGGTCAAGTTGGCGGCGAAGGACGCCCAGCCTGCGCTGGCCATCACCGACCTGAACAACCTGTTTGGCACCGTCAAGTTTTACAAGGAAGGGCGGGGCAAGGGGGTTAAGCCCATCATTGGTGCAGAGATCAACCTTGAAGGTCTGGGGGGCGACGTCGTAGCCACCAGCCGGGTGGTGCTGTTGGTACAAAACCACCCCGGTTACCTCAATTTGTGCGAGCTTCTGGCCCGTGCCTGGACACAAAACATCGTCAAAGGCGTGGCAGTCGTCAAGCTGGCATGGCTCAAGGAATTGTCCGACGGATTGATTTTGCTTTCAGGTGCGCAAGCTGGCCCGGTGGGTCAGGCCATCGTGCAGGGCGACAGCGACAAGGCCGCCGATGTGGCGCTGCAACTGGGTTCGGTCTTTCCGCACCGGTTTTACCTGGAGCTGCAACGCGCAGGCCGGCCCGAAGACGAGCCGCAAGTAGCGGGTGCTGTGGCGCTGGCCGCACGCTTGGGTTTGCCGGTGGTGGCCACCCACCCGGTACAGTTCCATGCCGCTGAGGATTACGAGGCGCACGAAGCGCGCGTGTGCATCTCTGAAGGCGAGATTTTGGCCAACCCGCGCCGGGTGCGGCGTTTCACCCGCGAGCAGTATTTCAAGTCGGCGGCGCAAATGTGTGCTTTGTTTGCCGATGTGCCCAGTGCCATTGCCAACACTTTGGAAATTGCCAAGCGCTGCAACTTGAGTTTGGTGTTGGGCAAGCCCCAGCTGCCCAATTTCCCGATCCCGCCTGTCCATGGCGTGGTGATGTCGGTGGATGACTATTTCCGCCATGTCTCGTTTGAAGGCCTGGAGGAACGCCTCCAGCACCTGTACCCCGACCTGGCCAAACGCGATGCCGAAAGGCCGCGCTATGTGGAGCGGTTGGAGTTTGAGCTGGGCACCATTTTGAAGATGGGCTTCCCCGGTTACTTCCTGATCGTGGGTGACTTCATTCAGTGGGCCAAGGCCAATGGCTGTCCGGTCGGCCCGGGCCGGGGTTCGGGTGCCGGTTCGTTGGTGGCCTACGCACTCAAGATCACCGACCTGGACCCGCTGCAATACAGCTTGCTGTTTGAGCGCTTTTTGAACCCCGAGCGGGTGTCCATGCCCGACTTCGACATCGACTTTTGCCAGGGCAACCGCGACCGGGTGATTGACTACGTCAAGGACAAATACGGGCGCGATGCGGTCAGTCAGATCGCCACCTTCGGCACCATGGCCGCGCGTGCGGCCATCCGCGACGTGGGCCGTGTGCTCGACATGAGTTATACGTTTTGCGACGGCATCAGCAAGCTCATCCCCAACAAGCCGGGCATGTCGGTCACGCTGCAATACCCGCCCGCCACGCCCAAAGAGGGCGACAAGAACAATTACGCCATTGCGATGGAGCCCATCTTGGCCGAGCGCATCGAGCGCGAAGAGGATGTGAAAACCCTGATCGAGCTGGCGCAAAAGCTCGAAGGCATGACGCGCAACATCGGCATGCACGCCGGGGGCGTGTTGATCGCGCCGGGCAAGCTCACTGACTTTTGCCCGCTGTACCAGCAGCCCGGCAGTGAATCGGCGGTGAGCCAATACGACAAGGACGACGTGGAAGCGGCGGGCCTGGTCAAGTTCGACTTCTTGGGCCTGGCCACGCTGACGATTCTGGAGATCGCCCGCGAGTTCATCATGAAGCGGCACAAGGGCCAGGAGAACTTCGCCTTTGAAAACATCCCGCTGGACGATGCGCCGACCTACAAACTGTTTTCGGACGGCAAGACCGAGGCCGTGTTCCAGTTTGAAAGCCGGGGCATGCAGGGTATGTTGCGCGATGCGCGGCCGAGTCGCTTGGAAGACCTGATTGCGCTGAACGCTTTGTACCGCCCGGGCCCGATGGACCTGATCCCCAGCTTTGTGGCCCGCAAGCACGGACGCGAAGAGGTGGAGTACCCGCACCCGGCGGTGGCTGAGATGCTGAGTGAGACCTACGGGATCATGGTCTACCAAGAGCAGGTGATGCAGACGGCGCAGATCCTGGGCGGCTACTCGCTCGGTGGTGCCGACTTGTTGCGCCGCGCCATGGGCAAGAAAAAGGCCGAAGAAATGGCCGAGCACCGCGAGAAGTTCCGCGCGGGCGCATTGGCCACCCACAACATCCCGCAGGACAAGGCCGATGAAGTCTTTGACCTGATGGAAAAATTTGCGGGCTACGGTTTCAACAAGTCGCACGCTGCCGCTTATTCGCTGCTGGCCTACCACACCGGTTGGCTCAAGGTGCACTACACCGCCGAGTTCTTCTGCGCCAACATGACGGTGGAGATGGACGACACCGACAAACTCAAGGTCTTGCACGAGGATGCCCTGAAGTTTGGCATTCGCTTTGACCCGCCGGACGTGAACCGGGGCACGCACCGCTTTGAGCCGGTGACCGACAAGATCATCCGCTACGGCCTGGGTGCCATCAAAGGCACGGGCCAGCAAGCGATTGAAGCCATCGTGGCCGCCCGCAACGAGGGTGGCCCTTTCACCAGCTTGTTTGACTTTGCGGTGCGCGTGGACCGTACACGCATCAACAAACGCACCGTGGACGCGCTCATCAAAGCGGGTGCTTTTGACTCGCTGCACATGAACCGTGCCGCCTTGTCGGCCAGCATCGACAAGGCTTTTGAGTTTGCTGCAGCCACTGTGGCCAACGCCAACCAAGGCGGGCTGTTTGACATGCTGGGCGACGACTCGCACGGCTCCAGCACACAAGAGCCGGACTTGGTGGAGGTCATGCCTTGGGGCATCAAGGAGCGCCTGCTGCTCGAAAAAACCGCTGTGGGCTTTTTCTTGTCCGGCCATTTGTTTGACGCGGTCGAGCGCGAAGTTCGCCAATTTGCGCGTCGCAAGATCGACGATCTGATCGACAGCCGCGAGCCCCAACTGATGGCTGGCATCGTGAGTGATCTGCGCATCATCAACGGCCAACGGGGCAAGGTTGCCATTTTCAAACTCGATGACAAATCGGGTGTGATGGAGGCCACGGCCGACGAAGCCTTGATCAATTCGGCCAAGCATTTGCTCAAAGACGACGAGCTGATCGTTGTCACGGCCAAGATGCAAGCGGATCGGTTTTCGGGTGGCTTTCGCCTCAAGATCGAACAGATCATGGACCTGGGCGCAGCCCGTTGTCGCTATGGCAAATACTTGCGTGTGGCCGTGAATGGCCGCGCGCCCGACATTGCCCGCATCGTCAAAGAGTTCCCAGCGCAGCGCGAGCAAACTGAGCAGGGCGATTTGGTGCGGGGCTTACCCGTGCGCTTGGTGCTGGAGCGCAGCAACGACCAATTGGCTGCCCGCGCTGAGCTGGCGCTGGGTGAAGCGGCCAAGTTTTTCCCGACCGACGCTGCCTTGGCCAGCTGGATGGCGCAGGCCCATCAGGGGCAGGCGCAGATCGTGTACGACGAAAGCCAGAAGATCGTGGCGCTGCCTGTGGTCAGCATGTAGTGTGGCTGTCGCCTGGGTCGGTGGCGTGCCTGCAACGGGTTTGTGCTGACCTGCAATGGCAAGGATGAGAGGACCTTGATGCCACTTTGGCTTGCATCAAGGGCGCATCAAAGGCTCATCAATGGCGCACGTGGGCGCTTGAGGCTGGAGTGACCGAAGGACCCTTGTGCGCCTTCGGTCATGACATCAATCCAGTGGCCGGAACCCCAGCACGATCAAAGGGGGCACACGGCCATCGGTGTCCTTGGGCAGGATTTCTGTTTTGTCGATGGCGCGCAGCACGGCCTCGTCCCAAGCCTTGTTGCCGCTGGAATGCACGATGCGGCGGCTGGTGATGGTGCCGTCGGGTGCCACACGCACTTCCACTTCGGCGCGCGGATTGCCCACCACGTCACCCGGGTAGGCGATGTTGGGTTTGATGCGGCCTACCAAACGGCCTGCATAACTGGCCGAGGGACCTGAGGATTTGAGCGCTGTGCCCGTGGCATTGGGTCCGCCGGATGCGCCGGCCATGCCCTGCATGCGTTGAAGGTTTTCCTGGCGCATGGCGTTCGCACGGGCTTCATCGGCCTTGTCTTGCTTGGCTTTTTGGGCTTGCTCTAGCTGTCGTTTCTTCTCGTCGGCCTTGGCTTTTTCTGCGGCTTTTTTCTTGTCTTGTTCTTTCTTTTCCTGGGCGGCTTTTTCCTTGTCTGCCTTATCTTTGGCGGCCTTGTCCTTTGCGGCCTTGTCTTTTGCAGCCTTTTCTTTCTTGGCCTTTTCTTCGGCTTCTTTTTTCTTCTTTTCAAGGGCCTTGCGTTGGCGCTCGGCCGCTTCTTTTTTCTTCTGGTCTTCTAATTTTTTCTTTTCGAGCGCAATTTGCGCGTCACGCAAGCTGTTGTCGGGCTCCGGTTCAGGGGCAGGCTGGGCTGGCTTGGGAGGCTCGCGCTGAGGCTCTGGTTCGGGTTCGGGTTCAGGTTCGGGTGGTAGAGGCTCTTGCAGTCTGGGGGCTGCCGCTTGCGGCACGGCCGACCACAGCTCGGCTTCGGCTTGCAAGGTTTGGGGCTGGGTTTTCCAGGCAGTGGCCAGGCCCAAGGCCAGGAACAAGGCCAAGTGCGCAGCGCCAGCCACCCCCCAGGCGCGCCCCATGCCCGGCGGTGCCGGGGGCGCGAACTCCAGGTGGGGGGCGGGCTTGGCACTCACGGCGTCATCTTTCAGGGGGCCAGTTGCACCGACAGGCCCACACGTGCGATGCCGGCGCGCTGCAGGCTGTCCATGACCTTGACCACGGTTTCGTATTTCACGGTGCGGTCGGCGCTGATCACGACGGCGGTGTTGGTGCCGTCACCCACCAGGGTTTGCACGCTTTTGGCCACGCTGGACAAAGTGGCGCTGTCGGTTTTGCCGTTGCTGACCAATTCCAGCCGCTCGTTTTTCTGAATGACCACTTGCACCACCTGATCAGGCTGTTTGGCGGCCTTGCCCACGCTGGGCAGATCCACCATGCTGGGCGTGATCATCGGGGCCGTGACCATGAAGATGATGAGCAGCACCAGCATCACGTCGATGAAGGGCACCATGTTGATTTCTGAGATGGTGCGGCGTCCACGGCCACGGGAGGAAGCGGCGGGCATGGTGGTCCTTTCAGTGGCCAGAAGCCGAACTGCCAGCGCTGGCTGAGCCCAGGCTGCGTTGCAAGATGTTGGAGAACTCTTCGATGAAGGTTTCCAGCTTGATGGCGATGCGGTCCACGTCGTGCGAGAAGCGGTTGTAAGCGAGCACCGCAGGAATGGCGGCAAACAGGCCAATGGCGGTGGCGACCAGTGCTTCGGCGATGCCGGGCGCTACGACCGCCAGTGTCACTTGCTGCAAGCTGGCCAGCCCGGTGAAGGCGTGCATGATGCCCCACACCGTGCCAAACAAACCCACATAAGGCGAGATCGAGCCGACCGACGCGAGGAAGGCCAGTTGGGATTCAGCCACATCCATTTCGCGCTGGAAGCTGGCCCGCATCGCGCGGCGTGCGCCGTCGAGCAAGGTGCCTGCGTCGGTGATGCGGCGCTCGCGCAGTTTTTGATACTCGCGCATGCCGCTGGCAAAAATACGCTCCATCGGGCCGGAGAGTTTGGCGTTTTGGCTAGCGGCATTGAACAGCTCGTTGAGGCTGGTGCCCGACCAAAACACGCGCTCAAACTCTTCGTTGAGGTTTTTGATGCGTTTGATGGCGGTGATCTTGCGCACGATGGCTGCCCAGCTGGACACCGAGATGCCGAGCAAAATCAGCACCACCAGTTGCACGACGAAACTGGCGTGCAAGAGCAGCGAGACGATGGACATGTCTTGGTTCATTTCAGGGCTTCCAGAACAGGGGCCGGGATGCGGCCAGGTTTCAAGGTGTGGCTGTCGACCCAACCCAGGCGAATTGTGCCTTCGGCCAGGAGTCGGTCAGCATGGCCGGGGGTACGCAGGACGGCGCGCTGGGCAATGGTCAGGCTGGCTTTGCCGCCCGTTTGAAGCTGTGCAGTGACGACCAAGGTGTCGTCCAAACGGGCGGGCGAGTGGTATTTGACGGCGGTTTCAGACACGACAAACATGCCGCCCGATTGGTCGCGCAGCACCTGCTGGCCAAAACCCAAGGCGCGCAGCCACTCTGTGCGGGCCCGCTCAAAAAACTTGAGGTAGTTGGCATAAAACACGATGCCGCCCGCGTCGGTGTCTTCCCAATAGATGCGGATGGGGTGTTCGAAAACGCTGGTGCTGTTCATGGCTGCAACCAGGCTTTCAGGCGAGCGATGGCGGTCTGCAATTCGGCCATCGAGTTGGCGGTGGAAAAACGCACAAATCGGGCCGTCTGGTCGGTGCCAAAGTCTCGCCCGGGGGTGATGGCCACATGGGCGTTTTCCAGCGCGGCAAAGGCGAAGTCCCAACTGTCTTGGAGGCCCAGCTTTTGGCAGGCGGCGCTGCAATCGGCCCAGGCGTAAAACGCGCCATCGGGGGCGACAGGCACCGTGAGGCCCAGCGCGTTCAGTGCCGGGATGAAGTAGTCGCGCCGCGCTTTGAACTCGGCACGGCGGCGTTCGTATTCGGCCAGGCTTTCGGGCTCAAAGCAGGCCAGGGCCGCCTGTTGCGCCACCGTGCTGGCACAGATGAACAGGTTTTGCGCCAGGCGCTCAAGCACGGGCGTGAGTTGCTCAGGCACCACCAGCCAGCCTAAGCGCCAGCCTGTCATGTTGAAGTATTTGCTGAAGCTGTTGATGCTGATGACATCGTCGCCCAGGGTCAGGGCGCTTTGGCCGAACTGGTCGTCGTGGCTCAGGCCCAGGTAAATTTCGTCGATCAGCGTGATGCCGCCGTGATGGCGAACCACTTCAAGGATACGGGCCAGCTCGGCTGGGTCGATGGAGGCGCCTGTGGGGTTGGACGGGGAGGCCAGCAAGACGCCACGGGTTTTCGGGCCCCAAGCGGCGGCCACCTTGGCGGCGCTGAGTTGAAAACGCTCATCGGCTGTGGTGGGCAGCATGATCGCTGTGCCTTCTGCTGCGCTCACAAAGTGGCGGTTGCAGGGGTAACTCGGGTCGGGCATGAGGATTTCATCGCCCCGGTCAATCAGCGCCAAGCAGGCCAGTTGCAAAGCCGCCGACGCACCCGCGGTGACCACGATGCGGCTGGCGGGCACCTGCACGCCAAAGCGCTGCGCGTACCAGCTGCTGATGGCTTGGCGCAGGGCGTCCAAGCCCAGGGCCGGGGTGTATTGGGTTTGACCAGATGCGACAACAGCCTGTGCAGCCGCTTGCACGCGGGGTGGGGCGGTGAAGTCGGGCTCACCGATGTTCAGAAACACCACAGGCCGGTCGGTGTGTGCGACCTCGCGGGCTTTTTGCGAAGCGGCTTTGGCCACTTCCATCACCCAAAAGGGCTCGATCCGCTCGGCTCGCTCAGAGATGCGCATGGTGTCTGGCTTATTTGGCGCGGCCGGACTGGCGGTCGGCTTGCACTTCAGCGCTGCGCAGTTCGGGGGCCAGTCCGTTCAGCACCGCGTTCACGTATTTGTGACCGTCGGTGCCGCCAAAGTCCTTGGCCAGCTCGATGCATTCGTTGAGCACCACGCGCCAAGGCACGTCCAGGCAGTGCTGCATCTCATAGACACCGATCCACATGATGGCGCGCTCAACGGGCGAGATTTCGGCAAAACTGCGGTCCAGTTTGGGTGCGATCAGGGCGTCCAAGGCCTGGGCTTGCTCTACGCAGCCGTAAAGCAGGGCGTCATAGTGGGCCGAGTCGGCTTTGTGAAAGCCCGAGAGGTCGCGGGTGAAAACGTCGATGTCGGCCGCTTCGTTGCGGCCCACCAGGTGCTGGTACAGCGCCTGAAGGGCGAATTCACGCGAGCGGCTGCGGGCGGGTTTGGCCGAAGATTTGCGTGTGCCTGTTGCGGGCTTTTGGCCTGCGTCTGACGTGCCCGTTGTGGAGGTGTCTTCGGTCATTGGGTGGTCTCTTCGTCGTCCAGGTCATCGGCCAGCTCGGCCATGTCGGCCGACAGGTCGTCCATGATGCAGGCCATTTCAACCGCCACGCGGGCCGCGTCGCGCCCTTTGTCGGTTTGGCGGGCAATGGCTTGCTCGAGGTTTTCGGTGGTCAAGATCGCGTTGGCGATGGGCAAGTTGTAGTCCAGTGCCACGCGGCTGACACCTGCGCCGGATTCGTTGGCCACCAGCTCAAAGTGGTAGGTCTCGCCGCGGATGATGCAGCCCAGCGCAATCAGTGCGTCGTACTCGGCCCGCTCGGCCATGGCCTGCAGGGCCACGGGCACTTCCAGAGCGCCGGGCACCATGACGTGGTCGATGCTGGTCACGCCCAAGGCTTCGAGTTCTTCGATGCAGGCTTTGGCCAGGGCGTTGGTGATGTCTTCGTTGAAGCGGGCTTGCACGATGCCGATGTGCAGAAATTGGCCGTCGAGTTCTTCGGCCTGGCCTTGGTTGGCGCCTTGCATGTTTATTCCTTCGGGATGTAAGCGGTGATTTCGAGGCCGTAGCCGGTCATGCTGGGCATGCGGCGCGGTTGCCCCATGAGGCGCATTTTGTGCACGCCGCATTCGCGCAAAATTTGGGCGCCCACGCCGTAGGTGCGCAGGTCCATCTTGCCGCGTTCGGGCGCTTGGGCTGAGCGGGCGCGGCCTTCAAACTGGGCCAGCAATTGGTCTGCTGACTCGCCACAGTTGAGCAGCACGGCCACGCCACAGCCTTGGCCGTTGATGTAGCTCAGGCTGGCGTCCAGACCCCAAGAGTGCATGGCACGGTTGACTTCGAGGGCGTCGAGCACCGAAAGTGGCTCGTGCACGCGGACCGCCACCTCGGTCTCAGGCATCCATTCGCCCTTGACCAAGGCCAGGTGCACGCTTTGGTTGGTTTGGTCTCGGAAGGCATGGGCGGTGAACTCGCCATGCGCAGTTTGCAGTGGGCGGCTGCCAATGCGTTCCACCAGTGATTCGTTGCGGCTACGGTGCTCGATCAGGTCGGCAATGGTGCCGATTTTCAGGCCGTGCTCGGCCGCGAAGATTTGCAAGTCCGGCAGGCGCGCCATGGTGCCGTCGTCCTTCATGATCTCGCAGATCACCGAAGATGGGCTGCAGCCGGCCATCGCGGCCAGGTCACAACCGGCTTCGGTGTGGCCAGCGCGCATGAGCACGCCGCCGTCCACCGCTTGCAGCGGGAAGATGTGACCAGGTTGCACCAGGTCGGTGGGCTGGCTGGTCTTGGCCACAGCCGCTTGCACCGTGCGGGCACGGTCAGCGGCCGAGATGCCGGTGGTCACACCTTCGGCGGCTTCAATCGACACGGTAAACGCGGTGCTGTAGACGGTGCCGTTGCGCGCCGCCATGGGCGGCAGCTTCAAGAATTCGCAGCGTTCGCGGGTGAGGGTCAGGCAAATCAGGCCCCGACCAAAGCGGGCCATGAAGTTGATGGCTTCGGGCGTGACGTGATCGGACGCCAACACCAGGTCGCCTTCGTTTTCGCGGTCTTCTTCGTCGACCAAGATCACGATGCGACCGGCCTTCATCTCGGCCACGATCTCTTCGACGGGCGAGATCGCCACGGGGGTCAGTTGCGCTGGGGCGTTCATGCGGGGTCTTTCTGGATCAGGCCGGCGCTGAGCATGCGCTCAACATAGCGGGCCACGGTGTCGATTTCGAGGTTGACCCGGCTGCCCGCTTGGAGGCTGCCGAGGGCGGTGTTGTCCACAGTGTGGGGGATCAGGTTGATGCTGATCTCGCAGCCATTCGCCAAATCGGCCACTTTGTTCACAGTCAGGCTCACGCCGTTGACGGTGATCGAGCCTTTGTAGGCCAGGTATTTGGCCAGGGCGAGCGGGGCCAGGATGCGCAACTCCCAGCTTTCACCGATCTGCTCGAAATGGCTGATTTGGCCCACCCCGTCCACGTGGCCGGACACGATGTGCCCGCCCAAGCGGTCATGGGCTCGCAGTGCTTTTTCGAGGTTGACGCTGCCTTGCTGGTCCAAGCCGCTGGTTTTGTCCAGCGATTCGGCTGAGATGTCGATGGTGAACTGACGGCTCTCGGGGTTGAAGGTGGTGACGGTCATGCATGCGCCGTTGAGGGCGATGCTGTCGCCAAGGCCCACATCGTCAAGGTACCCGGCGGGGGCCTCAATGGTGAGGCGCTTGCCGTGGTGTAAAGAGCGACCCAGGTCGTGGGTGGCGACGATTCGCCCCACGCCGGTGATGATTCCGGTGAACATAGCTGTCTATTTTCGCAGGTAAAGAGGGTGAATCGGGACGGTTGGCAACAAAAAAGGGCTCAAGTTTGAAGCCAAACCAACTTTCGGGCTCAGGGTAAACCAAGGCACCAAGGCACCAAGGCACATGGCGAGTGCCTAGAATGTTGCATTGCAGCAGATTTTTCAAATGCAGTGCCCCATCAGGAGTTTTCCTTGCCGGCCAAATCCCAAGCCAAGTCCCCAGCCAAGTCGTCCCCAGCCGAGCCCTCAGCCCGTCAGTCTTTGCCCGTAGCCGTGCGCACGATCAAGAAATACCCGAACCGGCGCTTGTACGACACACAAACCTCCTCTTACGTGACCTTGGCCGAGATCAAAAAACTGGTCATGGTGGCGTCGCCCATGGTGGTGCTGGACGCCAAAACCGGCGAGGACCTGACGCGCTCCATCTTGCTGCAGATCATTTTGGAAGAGGAGTCTGCGGGCGTGCCTATGTTCAGCGAGGCGGTGCTGTCCAACATCATCCGTTTTTATGGGCACGCGATGCAGGGCCACATGGGCTCTTATTTGGAGAGCCATGTCCAGTCATTTATGGACTGGCAAAGCAAGCTGGGCGAGTCCAGTCCGGCCCTGAGCCCTGAAGTGTGGTCGCAGTTCATGCAGTGGCAAACGCCTTTGATGCACAACATGTTTTCTGGTCTGGCCAACCCCTCGCAAAACGTGATGACGCAAATGCAGGATCAGATGCAAAAGCAGATCCAGAAGAACGCAGAGCAGCTCTTGGGGGTCATGGGTTTGAGAACTTGATAGGCATTGCATGCCCTTTTGTCACAAGCCGGTCGTTTTTGCGGGGACAATGCGGGGATGAGTGAAATGACCGCTACCGCCCCCTTGCCCGCCAGCCAGTCCGCCCCCAAAGTGGGTTTCGTCAGTTTGGGTTGTCCCAAAGCGCTGACCGATTCTGAGTTGATCCTCACCCAGCTGAGCGCCGAGGGCTACCAGACCTCCAAGACTTTTGAGGGCGCTGACCTCGTCATCGTCAACACCTGTGGCTTCATTGACGAAGCCATCCAGGAGAGCCTGGACACGATTGCCGAAGCCCTGAACGAGAACGGCAAAGTGATCGTGACCGGTTGCCTGGGTGCTAAAACAGGCGAGGGTGGTGGCAATATGGTGCGTGAAATGCATCCCAGTGTGTTGGCCGTGACCGGGCCACATGCCACCCAAGAGGTGATGGACGCGGTGCACACGCACCTGCCCAAACCCCATGACCCGTTTTTGGATTTGGTACCCGGTGGCTTTGGCGAAGCGGGTCTCAAGCTCACGCCACGCCACTACGCGTATTTGAAAATCAGCGAAGGCTGCAACCACCGCTGCACCTTTTGCATCATCCCGTCCATGCGGGGCGACCTGGTTTCGCGCCCGATTGGCGATGTGCTCAAAGAAGCCAAGGCCTTGTTTGAAGGCGGCGTGAAAGAGTTGCTGGTGATCAGCCAGGACACTTCGGCCTACGGCGTGGATGTGAAATACCGCACGGGATTTTGGGACGGCAAACCGGTCAAGACCCGAATGCTGGAATTGGTGCAGACCTTGGGCGAGATGGCTCGCGAGCACGGTGCTTGGGTTCGTTTGCACTATGTCTACCCGTATCCGAGCGTGGACGACATCATTCCCTTGATGGCTGAAGGCCTGGTTTTGCCATATCTGGATGTGCCGTTTCAGCACAGCCACCCCGATGTGCTGCGGCGTATGAAGCGCCCGGCCAGCGGCGAAAAAAACTTGGAGCGCATCCAGCGCTGGCGCGAGTTGTGCCCCGAGTTGGTGATCCGCAGCACCTTCATTGCCGGTTTCCCAGGCGAGACCGAGGAAGAGTTTGAGCACCTGCTGGGCTTTTTGCGCGAGGCGCAAATCGACCGCGCAGGGTGTTTTGCCTACAGTCCGGTTAAGGGCGCAACGGCCAACGATTTGCCCGGCATGCTCCCTGAGGCTCTGCGCGAAGAGCGCCGCGCCCGATTCATGGCTGTGGCCGAGGAAGTGTCGATTGCCCGCCTGCACCAACGTGTGGGCGCCACCATGCAGGTGCTGGTGGACAGTGCTCCGGCCATGGGCCGACGCGGTGGGGTGGGGCGCAGCTTTGGTGATGCGCCCGAGATCGATGGTGTGGTGCGTTTGCTGCCACCCGAGAAGATCAGCAAAACCCTCAAAGTGGGTGAATTCACCCGCGCCCGCATTGTCAGCGTGGAAGGCCACGATTTGGTGGGGGTGCCGGTTTGAGTGGGTGCGTTGCGCTGCCCGCCCGCTGTCGGTCGGCTTGGCTGCGTCACGTGCGGTACGGTTTGAATCCACTCAGCTTTCAATTCAAGCCTCGTTTTTCAGACAACAAAAAAGCCGTTGATCAGAAATCAACGGCTTGGTGTTTTTTTAACGCATCTTGTGCGATCAATTTGGTGCCCAGAAGAGGACTCGAACCTCCACGATGTTACTCGCTAGTACCTGAAACTAGTGCGTCTACCAATTCCGCCATCTGGGCATCTCAGGAAGCCTCTGATTATAGGTCAATGGGTGCGCATCTTCAGGTGAGGCATGATAAAAGTACAAAAATTTCTGAAGGCTGCCATGCAGGTCAAAAAAAAGCCGATGACTTGAGGTCATCGGCTTTTTCAGGTTTTTGTTTGTTTAAGATGGTGCCCAGAAGAGGACTCGAACCTCCACGATGTTACTCGCTAGTACCTGAAACTAGTGCGTCTACCAATTCCGCCATCTGGGCATCTCAGGAATCCAAGGATTGTATATTAAAAAAGTAGCTCCAACCAGCGGGATGCTGGACGAAATCGAAGGTCAGGTGCAAGGTCACCGCGACGGTCATGGCTTTCTGATTCGCGAAGATGGCGAGTCGGATATCTATCTTTCTCCCAACGAAATGCGTGCCGTGTTGCACAAAGACCGCGTCAAGGTGCGCATCGTGCGACAGGACCGCAAGGGACGGCCAGAAGGCCGCATTGTTGAGATCGTTGAGCGCCCCGAGCAACCCATCATCGGTCGCTTGCTCCAAGAGGGCGGCTTGTGGCTTGTGGCACCCGAAGACAAACGCTACGGCCAAGACGTGATGATTCCCAAAGGCGCCACGGGCACGGCCAAGCCGGGCCAGGTGGTGGTGGTCGAGTTGACCGAGCCGCCCGCCTTGTTCGGTCAACCTGTGGGCCGCGTGAAAGAAGTGTTGGGTGAGATCGACGATCCGGGCATGGAGATCGAGATTGCGGTGCGCAAATACAGCGTGCCGCATGAGTTCTCTGCAGGCTGTCTGGAGCAGGCCAAAGGCTTGCCCGATAAGGTCCTCGCCAAGGACCGCAAGGACCGGGTGGATTTGCGCGATGTGCCCTTGGTCACGATCGACGGTGAAGACGCCCGCGACTTTGACGACGCCGTGTATTGCGAGCCAGCCAAAGTGGGCCGGGGCAAAGGCTGGCGTTTGTTGGTGGCGATTGCTGATGTGAGCCACTACGTGCAGACGGGTAGCGCCATTGACATCGATGCTTACGACCGCGCCACCAGCGTGTATTTTCCGCGCCGCGTGATTCCCATGCTGCCCGAAAAATTGTCCAACGGCCTGTGCTCGCTCAACCCCGACGTGGACCGTTTGTGCATGGTGTGTGACATGCTGGTCAATGCCAAAGGCGATGTGCACGCCTACCAGTTTTACCCGGCGGTGATGCACAGCCATGCGCGCTTTACCTACACCGAAGTCGCGGCCATTTTGGCCAACACCCGTGGGCCAGAAGCGGCCAAGCGCAAGGCGCGTGTGACCGACCTGATGAACTTGCAGGACGTCTACAAGGCGTTGCTGGCTTCGCGTGCGGTGCGCGGTGCGGTGGACTTTGAAACCACCGAGACGCAAATCGTTTGCGACGAGAGCGGCCGTATTGAGAAGATCGTGCCGCGTGTGCGCAACGAAGCGCACCGTTTGATTGAAGAAGCCATGCTGGCGGCCAACGTCTGCAGCGCGGACTTCATCCAACAGGGCAAGCACCCCGGCTTGTTCCGGGTGCACGAAGGCCCCACGGCTGAGAAAAAAGACATCCTGCGCAATTACCTCAAGGCCCTCGGTTTGGGCATGGGCATCAGCGACGAGCCGCAGACCAGCGAGTTTCAGAAAATCGCGCTCGCGACCAAAGACCGCCCGGACGCGCAGCAGATCCACACCATGCTGTTGCGCTCGATGCAGCAGGCCATTTACACACCGGTCAACAGCGGTCACTTTGGTTTGGCCTACGAGGCCTACACCCACTTCACCAGCCCGATCCGGCGCTACCCGGATTTGCTGGTGCACCGGGTCATCAAGGCGATTTTGTTGGACCGCAAATACACGCTGCCCAGCTTGCCTGTGCCGGGTGAAGCGCATGCCAAGCTGAGCAAACGGTTGGAGAAAAGCCGTGCGGCCAAGGGCGACGCGCCCGAGCCGTCGGCGCCACGGGTGCGCATGTCGGCGGCGGACCAACGCGCATGGGAAGCTGCGGGCCTGCATTGCAGCGCCAACGAGCGCCGTGCCGACGAGGCCAGTCGCGATGTGGAGGCCTGGCTCAAGTGCAAGTACATGCGTGAGCATTTGGGTGAGGAATACAGCGGTGTGGTGTCTGCGGCCACGAGCTTCGGCATCTTTGTGACCTTGGACACTTTGTATGTTGAGGGGTTGGTGCACATCACCGAGCTGGGCGGCGAGTATTTCCGCTTTGACGAGTTGCGCCAAGAGTTGCGCGGCGAGCGCACGGGTATCCGTTATGCCATTGGCAGCCGGGTGCAGGTGCAGGTCAGCCGTGTGGACTTGGACGGGCGCAAGATCGACTTCCGCTTGGTGACTGCTGGCGACGATTTGGTGCCGCGAGCCCTGCGCGACAAAGGCGTGTCAGCGCCTGCGGAAGGTGGGCGCGAGAAGAAGCGCGGCGCTCAAGATCGCCGCATGGCCGATGCCGAGCGCAATCGCTCACCCATCCAGGCCCTCAAAGCTTCGGTGAAAAAAGCGGCCGCTAAGAAAAAAGGCCCGAGGACCACCAAGCCTCGGCGCTGAGGCCATTCATGTCAGTCGCTGCTTAGGCCAGCCGCCTTGCCAGTCGGCTGGCGGTGAGTGCCTCGCCTGGCGGCCAGTCATCGGCCACTTGGCCGTGTTGGGCCACCGCCGCGCAGGCTGCATCGAATGAACTCAATTCTTGCGCCATGCGAGCGCCCACCAGTCCCGCCAGCACATCGCCTGTGCCGCCGATGGCCAGTCGGCCATTGCCCGTGATGTTGATGCGCGGCGTTTGTCCAGGCGCGGCGATCACGGTGCCCGAACCTTTCAGGACCACGCTGCATTGGAAGCGTTCGGCCAGTTGTTGCGCCGCTTTGATTCGGTCGTTTTGCACCTGGGCCGTATTGCAACCCAGCAGTCTGGCCGCTTCCAGCGGGTGGGGCGTGATGACGGTGGCTTGTGTTCCCGAGTGCGCAGCCCGCTGGCGCAGCGCGTCTTGCAGTGCGCTGTTTTGCGCCACGGCATTGAGGCCATCGGCGTCCAGCACCAGGCAGCTACTGCGCTGCAGCACCTCGGGCAAAAGTGCTTGCACAGCGGTGCCGCCACCGCAGCCGCACACCACATGGAGTTTTTCAAGCTCCAGCATCTTGAATTCGCGTTGCATCACATCCGGCGGCACGTTGTCACCGGCTTGGCCGGGCAGCAGGCTCAAAATGACACGCCCCGCACCCGCGTGCAAGGCGGCTGTGGCCGCCAAAATGGCCGCGCCAGTCATGCCCATGCCGTGAGTGGCCATGCCTTCGCCACCGATCACCGCCACATCACCATGGCTGCCTTTGTGGCTGGCGTGGGGTTTGATGGGTGCCATGTAACCCAGGTTGAGCCAGGCCAGTGGTGGGACGCTGTGCTGGCTGGGGCGAAAGCCCAGGTCCTCGAGCCAAATTTGACCGGTGGCGTCGCGCCCATGCCCCATGAGCAGACCGGCTTGTATCGCGATGAGGCACAGGGTGTGATCGGCATGCACGGCCATGGCGGCTGCGCTGTCGCCGCCCAGCCACTGGCCCGATTGCGGGTTCAGCCCGGTGGGCACGTCGATGGCCAGCACGGGCGCTTGGCCGTTTTGCATGGCCTGCACGCAGGCCCGCAAACCGGAGCTCAAGGGGCACTTTGCACCGATGCCCAGCAACGCGTCAATGCACAGGTCCTGCGCGTCCAGCTCCGCAAGCCACTCTTTAGGCATGTCCGGCTGGATGCGCACGCCCGCCTGCTGCGCCCGTTGCAAGGCCGCTTGGGCATCTGCCGGGGTGGGTCCGCTTGAGGCCACGAGGCTGACCACCACCTCTTTGCCCCATTGGTGCAGGTGAAAAGCGGCCTCCAGACCGTCGCCGCCGTTGTTGCCTGGGCCTGCCGCGACCCAGATGCGCCGGGCATGCGGCGCCACAGCCAGGGCCAGTCGGGCGCAAGCCATCCCCGCGCTTTGCATCAAAGGCGTGGGGCTGAGGGCCTGCAGCGCAGGTTCAAGCTGCCGCACTTGCGCTGCACCGAGGATAGGCCAGGCGATTGAGCGGCTCAGGATGTGCATGGTGTCAGTGCTGTTGCAGCAAGGGTTCGAGCAGCAAGGCCAGCTGCAAAATGGTGTCGTCGTGCATGGCTGCGTGCCATGCCATCAAGCCCACCGGAAGCTCGCTCGGCGCATGGCAGGGCAAGGAGATGCCGCAGCCGTCGAGTGTGTTCACGGCGCTGGTGTTGCGCAGCAGCAGGCCGTTGACCCGGAAAAACTCTGCATCGCGCTCGGCCCCCGGCGCCACATCGCTGATTTGGGGGGCGCTGATGGGGGTGGTGGGGGAGAGCACGGCGTCGTAACCGACCAATGCGGCTTCCACGCGGCGAATCCAGTCCCTTCGCGCTTGCACCAAATCCATGTATTCGTGGGCTTTCATGCCCGAGCCGCGCATCAAGCGCTGCAGCACGCGGGGGTCATAACGGGCGCTGTCCCGCTCCAGCCATTCGCGGTGCCAGGTAAAACCCTCGGCTGGGCTGAAGCCACCGGTGCTCATCATCGGGGCCAGTTCGTTCAACTCGCTCAGGTTGATCTCGTCGATGCGCGCCCCGGCAGCGCGCAGCGTGTTCAGGCTGCGCTCAAAAGCCCGTGACACGCGTGTGTCCATGCCGTCCTGCATCAAGCTCTTGACCACCGCCAGGCGGTAGCCGGACAACGGCCGCTGCCCTAGGGGAACTGGTCTGGCCGACAGCACCTCGTGCGTCAAAATCGCGTCACGCACGCTGCGCGTCATGGCGCAGACGGTGTCGAGCGTGGTGGACAGGGGCAGTGCACCTTGTGTGGGCACCAGGCGGGCGGTGTTTTTGAAGCCCACGATGCCGTTCAGCGCCGCGGGCACCCGGATGGAGCCGCCCGTGTCCGAGCCCAGGCCGATAAAAGCGGCGCCCGTGGCCACTGACACGGCCGCGCCCGAACTGGAGCCGCCGGGTACATGGGGCTGTCCTGGGTTGCCAACGGCATGGTCGTAAAGCCCGTCCCAGGCGGCAGGTGTGCCGTGGTGGGGGTTGGTGCCTACGCCAGAAAAGGCAAATTCGACCATGTTGGTGCGCCCAATCAGGCCTGCGCCTGCTGTCCGCAATCGCGCAACAGCCAGACAGTCCGCTGTGGCTGGGGGCTGGTCTTTCAAGACGACCGAGCCGGCCTGGGTGATCTGCCCTTGAACGTCAAACAAGTCTTTGACAGATACCGCAAGGCCCGCAAGCAGGCTTTGGGCCGCGTGGGGCTGACTGGCTGCGCGCCGCAGTGCCTCGGGTGTGAGTTGCATGAAGGCATGCTTGCAGTTCGTACTTTGCGCCACAGCCAAACAAGCTTCAGCAGCGGCTTGGGGCGTTGTAGACCCAGCCCGGATGGCTTGCCGGGTGGCGATCAGGTCAGTTTTCATGGAGAAGGGCACTTTCGGGTGGGTCAGGATGCTATAATCCTAAGGCTTTGCAGAGCGCGGGTGCTGTTTTTTGAGTGTCATGTTCAACATCACGCCAAACAGTTCTCAACCTCAGCGAAGTTCATCCGCGAATCCGTCCCGTCAAGGTGTTGCGCACAGTTTCTTCTAGGCTGTTCGCGATCGGTGGACAGGATTTTAGACCCAACCTTTGGAGTATTTTTATGTCCGTTACCATGCGCGAAATGCTGGAAGCCGGTGTCCACTTTGGTCACCAAACCCGCTTCTGGAACCCCAAGATGGCCCCGTTCATCTTCGGCCACCGCAACAAAATCCACATCATCAACCTGGAAAAATCGCTGCCGATGTTCCAGGATGCGATCAAGTTCGCCAAGCAGTTGTCTGCCAACCGCGGCACCATCTTGATGGTCGGCACCAAACGCCAAGCCCGTGAGCTGGTGGCTGCCGAAGCCCAGCGCGCTGGTGTTCCTTTCGTCGACCAGCGCTGGTTGGGCGGCATGCTGACCAACTTCAAGACCGTCAAGACCTCGATCAAGCGTCTGAAGGACATGAAAGCTCAGCAAGAAGTCGGCCTCGACAGCCTGAGCAAAAAAGAACAGTTGATGTTCAAGCGCGAGATGGAAAAGCTCGAGAAAGACATCGGCGGTATCCAGGACATGGCCGCATTGCCAGATGCGATTTTTGTGATCGACGTGGGTTACCACAAGATTGCGATCTCGGAAGCCAAGAAACTGGGCATCCCATTGATTGGTGTGGTGGACTCCAACCACTCGCCCGAAGGCATCGACTACATCATCCCCGGCAACGACGACTCGGCCAAGGCCGTGGCTTTGTACGCCCGTGGCATCGCTGATGCGATCATCGAAGGCCGTGCCAATGCGGTCAACGACGTGGTCAAGGCCGTGACCGAAGGCGCCGACGAATTCGTCGAAGAAGCCAACGCTTCTGCCTGAGTTCCCAACACTCGATGAAAGGGGCTTTGTGGCCCCTTTTTTTTAATCTGACTTTTAGACTGAATACGGAGAAATCAAATGGCTGCAATTACCGCAAGCATGGTCGCTGAACTGCGCGCAAAAACCGACGCCCCCATGATGGAGTGCAAAAAAGCCCTGACCGAAGCCGAAGGCGATATGGCAAAAGCTGAAGAGCTGCTGCGCGTCAAGCTGGGCACCAAAGCTGGCAAAGCCGCTTCACGCGTGACCGCCGAAGGCGTGGTGACCAGCTTCGTGAACGGCACGACAGGCGCCATGATCGAAGTGAACTGCGAAACCGACTTCGTGACCAAGAACGACAGCTTCCTGGCTTTGGCCAACGCCGCTGCCAAGTTGGTGGCTGAGCACAACCCTGCCGACATCGCCGCTTTGGGCGAGTTGCCTTACAGCCAAGACGGCTTCGGCCCCACCCTGGAAGAAGTGCGCAAGGGCCTGATCGGCAAGATCGGCGAGAACATGAGCTTCCGCCGCTTCAAGCGCGCTGCTGGCGCAGCCAAGATTGCCAACTACTTGCACGGCACCCGCATCGGTGTGTTGGTCGAGTACGAAGGTGACGAAACTGCTGCCAAAGACGTCGCCATGCACGTGGCTGCCATGAAGCCTGTGTCTTTGACCAGCGCCGAAGTGCCTGCTGAGTTGATCGAAAAGGAGCGCTCGGTTGCTGCGGCCAAGGCTGCTGAGTCCGGCAAGCCTGCTGACATCGCCACCAAAATGGTCGAGGGTTCGGTGCAGAAGTACCTTAAAGAAGTGTCATTGTTCAACCAATCCTTCGTCAAGAACGACAAGCAGACCGTCGAGCAGATGCTCAAGGCCGCTGGCACCACCGTGAGCGCATTCACTTTGTACGTGGTCGGCGAAGGCATTGAGAAGAAGGTCGACGACTTCGCTGCCGAAGTGGCCGCCCAAGTGGCTGCTGCCCAAAACGCAGCCTGAGTTCACGCCCCTGCTGATTTGCCAACCCATTGTCCACATTGAACCCCAAGGAGCCCCTCATGTCTTCAGCCAAGCCAGCCTTTAAGCGCATTTTGCTCAAGCTGTCCGGCGAGGCTTTGATGGGCGACGATGCCTTTGGCATCAACCGCGCCACCATCGTGCGCATGGCCGAAGAGATCGCTGAGATCAATCGTCTGGGCGTGCAGGTGGCGGTGGTCATTGGTGGCGGCAACATCTTCCGCGGTGTGGCCGGAGGGGCTGTGGGCATGGACCGTGCCACAGCCGATTACATGGGCATGCTGGCCACGGTGATGAACTCCTTGGCTTTGGCCGACGCTTTGGACAAGGCGGGCCTGACGGCGCGTGTCATGTCGGCCATCGGTATCGACCAAGTGGTGGAGCCTTATGTGCGTCCCAAGGCCTTGCAGTACCTCGAAGAGGGCAAGGTCGTGGTGTTCGCGGCGGGCACAGGCAATCCATTTTTCACGACCGACACGGCCGCTGCTTTGCGCGGTGCCGAGATCGGTGCCGAGATGGTGCTCAAGGCCACCAAGGTCGATGGTGTCTACACCGCCGATCCGAAAAAAGACCCCTTGGCCACGCGTTACAGTGAAATCAGCTTCGACGAGGCCATTTCGCGCAATTTGGGCATCATGGATGCCACGGCTTTTGCCTTGTGCCGCGACCAGAAACTACCCATCAAGGTGTTTTCGATCATCAAGAACGGCGCTTTGAAGCGCGTGGTGCTGGGTGAGGACGAAGGCACCTTGGTTTATGCTTGAGCCCGTTCTGACGAGGAGAACCCCATGACCATTGCAGACATCAAGAAAACAACCGAAACCAAAATGGAGCAATCCATTGCGGCTTTCAAAAACAACCTGACCAAGATTCGCACCGGGCGTGCCAATCCGGCCTTGCTCGACACCATCCATGTCGATTACTACGGCTCCATGGTGCCTTTGTCTCAAGTGGCCAACGTGTCTTTGATGGACTCGCGCACCATCAGCGTGCAGCCCTGGGAAAAAGGCATGGGTGCCAAGATTGAAAAAGCCATCCGCGAAAGCGAATTGGGTCTGAACCCTGCTTCCATGGGTGATTTGATCCGTGTGCCTATGCCTCCCATGAGCGAAGAGCGCCGCAAGGAAATGACCAAGCTGGCCCGCACCGAAGGCGAAAACGGCAAGATCGCCATTCGCAATTTGCGCCGTGATGCCAACGAATCGGTGAAGAAACTGGTCAAGGACAAGGAAGCGTCTGAGGACGATCAAAAGCGTGCCGAGGCCGATGTCCAGAAACTGACCGACAAACGCATGACCGAGATTGATCAGTTGGTGGCTGCCAAAGAACAAGAGATCATGGCGGTTTGAGTTTGAATGGGGCGCCGTGGCTCATCACGGCCTGACGGGCCGCCCAATTGGCGGCCCTTTTACTTGGCGGCCTTTTTTTGGAGAAACCGTGCTCAAACAACGCGTCATCACCGCTCTGGTCCTGCTGGCTTTGCTGTTGCCCGCTTTGTTTGCGGTCCATCCCTGGCCCTTCATGGTGCTGACCTTGGTCATGATCACTGCGGGTGCTTGGGAGTGGGGGCGGCTCAACGGTGTTGGACGGGTTCAAGCATGGATGGGGGCGTTGGGGTGTCTCGTCGCTTGTGCCCTGTCCATTTTGTCGGGTTGGCTGCAATCGACCCCGCCCCAGTTGTGGTTGATGGCCGGGGCCATTTGGGTCCTGTTGGGTGCTTGGATGATCCAGCGCGGTGTGTCCGCTTGGGCGCTTTGGCCGCGTCTTGTGCGGTGGTATGCGGGCTTGTTTTTGCTGGCCCTGGCTTGGCTGGCTTTGGTACAAGCCCACCAAAGAGGCGTTAACTTTCTTCTGTCTGTACTGGTTCTGGTTTGGGCGGCCGATGTGTTTGCCTATTTCTTTGGCCGAGCCTTAGGTGGCCGGTTCTTTTCCTTCAAATTGGCCCCAGCCATCAGTCCGGGCAAGAGTTGGGAAGGCGTCTTCGGCGGCATGTTGGGGGTCTTCTTGGTGTCTTGGGCTTGGACAGTCTTTGACCGATCACTCAATCCGATCACACCCAGTTTTTACACCCTTGTGTGGGCACGAGGCGCAGGGTTAGCCGTTCCGGCATTGATGTTCATGTCGGCCATGAGTGTGGTGGGCGATTTGGTGGAGTCTTTGGTCAAACGGAGCGCGGGCCTGAAAGACAGCTCGGGCCTATTGCCTGGCCACGGCGGCGTGCTCGACCGCGTGGACGCCTTGCTGCCGACTTTGCCCTTGGCCATGATGCTCGTGGCCTGGATTTGATGTGGAGACCTCTGGCATGAACAAACAACAGTGCATCACGATTTTGGGCTCTACCGGCTCCATTGGCACCAGCACACTTGATGTGCTCAGTCGCCATCCTGCGCAATACCGCATCCATGCCCTGACGGCCTCCAGCCAGGTGGACCTGATGTTGGCCCAGTGTGCCCGTTTCAAACCCGAAGTGGCCGTGATGGTGCAGGAGTCGGCTGGCCGGCAATTGGCCGATAGGGTGAAGGCGGAAGGTCTGCCCGTTCAGGTGCGCTGGGGTGCTGCGGCCTTGGACGAGGTGGCCTCGGCCCCGCAGGTGGATGCCGTCATGGCAGCTATCGTGGGTGCGGCCGGTTTGTCACCCTGCATCGCGGCTGCGCGTGCGGGCAAGCGCTTGATGCTGGCCAACAAAGAGGCCCTGGTGGTGGGCGGCGACGTTTTCTTGCGGGCCGTGCGCGAGGGTGGGGCGCTGCTGCTGCCCATCGACAGTGAGCATTCGGCGATTTTTCAGTCCTTGCCCGAGGACGCATCGAGCTGGCAACGGCGCGTTCAAAAGATCATCTTGACAGCCTCTGGCGGCCCGTTTCGCACACGTGACCCACGCACATTGCGGGATGTGACGCCCGAGCAGGCCTGTGCACACCCCAACTGGGTCATGGGCCGCAAAATTTCGGTGGACTCGGCCACCATGATGAACAAGGCTTTGGAGGTGATTGAGGCGCGTTACTTGTTTGGCCTCTCGCCCGATCAGTTGGAGGTGGTCATTCACCCGCAAAGCGTTATCCATTCCATGGTGCAGTACCGCGACCATTCGGTGGTGGCGCAGTTGGGCACGCCTGACATGCGTGTGCCCATCGCCTATGGTCTGAGCTGGCCTGAGCGCATCGAATCGGGCGCGGCAGCGCTGGACTTTCACGCCCTGGCCGCCATGACTTTCGAGGCCATGGATGAGCCCGAGCATGTGCTGCGTTTTCCTGGCTTGCGTCTGGCTTGGGAAACTTTGCGCGGTGCGCCAGGCAGCTGCGCCATATTGAATGCGGCCAACGAAGTGGCCGTAGAGGCTTTTTTGAACAAACGCATCCGATTTGACCAGATCCATGAACTCAACCGTGCCACCCTGGACAGCTTGCAGTGCACCCCGCCCGAGTGTCTGGACGACCTGCTGGCCCTCGATGCGCGCAGTCGCCAAGAGGCCGAGCGCAACCTGACTCGTTTGGCATGAAAATTCCACCGCGGCCATTCTTGTTAGGGTGGCCGCTGCTTGGTCCTGATGTATTATGTTTTGCTTGATTTGACTTGCCCCGTGAGTGTGGTCAAAACTTCGAAGACTGCCGGGCATCCGGCTTTGCCGGTCCCTGTCAGTTTGCAGATGTCCGGTTTTAAAAGCCTTCTTTTCGTTTCTGAAATGGCTTTGATTTTTCAACGATTGCACCATGAATCTCTTTGATGTCCGCGCCCAAATCCTGCCATCTGCCTTGAAGGCTTTGGCTTGCGCCATGCTCAGCTTGCCTGCTTGGGCGGTTGATCCTTTCACAGTGCGAGACATTCGTGTTGAGGGTTTGCAGCGTATTGAACCTGGCACTGTGTTCGCATCTTTGTCTTTGCGTGTGGGTGATCAGTACACGGATGACAAGGGCGCTGCCATTATTCGTTCCTTATTTGCCCTGGGGTTGTTCAAGGATGTGCGCCTAGAAACCCAAGGCGATGTCTTGGTGGTGGTGGTGCAAGAGCGCCCCTCGGTGGCCTCGGTTGAGTTCATTGGCCTGAAGGAATTTGACAAGGATGTTTTGACCAAGGCCTTGAAAGATGTGGGACTGTCCGAAGGGCGGCCCTTTGACAAGGCTTTGGCAGATAAGGCCGAGCAAGAACTCAAGCGTCAGTACATCAGCCGCAGTCTTTATGGCGCGGAGGTGGTGTCCACCGCCACGCCCATCGATCGCAACCGTGTGAATTTGACATTCACCATCACCGAGGGCGGTCCAGCCAAAATCGCTCAGATCGACATTGTGGGGAACAAGGCTTTCAGCGACGACACTTTGCGTGATCAATTCAATCTGGATACAGGCGGTTGGATGAGTTGGTACACCAAGTCCGACCGTTATTCCCGAACCAAGTTGAATGCCGATCTGGAAGCGCTGCGCTCCTTTTATCTGGCGCGTGGATTCTTGGAATTCCGGATCGATTCCACGCAGGTGGCCATGTCACCGAACAAGCAGGACATGTCCATCACCATCAACGTCACTGAAGGTGAACGTTTTGTGATCTCTGGCGTCAAGCTGGAGGGCAATTACTTGGACCGTGATGACGAGTTCAAGGCACTGGTCAAGATCGCTGTGGGCAAGCCCTACAGCGCTGAGACGGTGGCCGAAACCACCAAGGCTTTCACCGATTACTTTGGCAAATTTGGTTTTGCTTTTGCCCGCGTGGAGGCCAAGCCCGAAATCGACAGGCGCAACAACTTGGTTCAGTTCGTACTTCAAGCGCAGCCTTCTCGCCGTGCTTATGTGCGCCGCATTCAGGTGGCGGGCAATGACCGTACCCGAGATGAAGTCATTCGCCGAGAATTCCGCCAACTGGAGGCGGCCTGGTATGACGGTGACAAAATACGTTTGTCACGCGATCGGGTTGACCGCCTGGGTTATTTCACCCAAGTGAATGTTGAAACACTGGAGGTGCCCGGTGCACCCGACCAGGTGGATTTGTTGTTCACGGTGGCCGAAAAGCCAACCGGAAGTATTTCTTTGGGCGCGGGTTTTTCTTCTGCCGAAAAAGTGGCTTTGAGCTTCGGCATTCGCCAAGAAAACGCTTTTGGTTCGGGCCATTATTTGGCTGTAGAGGTCAACACCAGCAAGTTCAACCGCAATCTGGTGCTGAGTACCACCGATCCGTACTTCACGAAAAATGGCGTTTCCCGGACCCTGGATGTATTTCATCGGACCACTCGTCCTTATTTGGGTGATTTAGATGCCTACAGCCTAATCAATTCGGGCGCGGGTTTGCGCTTTGGTGTTCCCGTGACGGAAACAGACACAGTTTTCATGGGCATCAATGTTGAGCAAACCGAAATCAGTGAGGGCACGGGTTTACCTAACGAGTACCGTGATTACGCCAATGAGTTCGGGAGGACTAGCTCAGCTTTGCCTTTGACCTTGGGTTGGGCCCGCGACGGGCGTGACAGCGCCCTCGTGCCCACCCGGGGAAGTTTGCAACGATTTAACGCTGATGTGAGCCTGGCTGGCGATGTGCGCTACGCGCGCGCCAGTTACCAATTTCAGCAGTACTACCCGCTGAGTAAAAAATACACGTTGGCTTTTAATACCGACCTGGGTTGGGGCCAAGGTTTGAAGGGTCAACCTTATCCTTTGTTTAAGAACTTTTTTGTGGGTGGTTTGGGCAGTGTCCGTGGTTTCGAGCAGTCAACTTTGGGGCCACCCCCCAGTGAGTTAAACCCTACGCCTATTTACCTTGGGGGCCCCAAAAAACTGGTCTTTAATTCTGAGTTGATCATGCCATTTCCCGGTGCTGGCAATGACAGGACCCTCAGGTTATTCGGCTTCACCGATATTGGCCGTGCTTTTGGAGAGGATGAAAATGTCTCAGTGGATGATTTACGCGCTTCTGCAGGCATCGGTTTGAGCTGGATTTCACCCATGGGGCCTTTGCGTTTTTCCTATGCCGTGCCGATACGTAAGCAGACAGAAGATAAAATCCAGCGACTTCAATTCCAAATCGGATCCTCTTTCTAATGAACACGCTTCGTCAAAAAATCTCCATGGCCGTTCTGGCTGCTGCGGCCTGTGTGACTGGTTTAGCCCATGCCCAGGATTTCAAAATGGGTTTCGTCAACACAGAGCGTATCTTCCGCGAGGCGGCGATCGCCAAGCAAGCGCAGGTCAAATTGGAGCAAGAGTTCTCGCGCAGGGAAAAAGAGTTGGTGGAAACCGGCAACAACCTCAAGCAAGCCTCAGAAAAGTTCGAGCGCGAAGCCCCCACATTGGCCGAGTCACAGCGCACTGCTCGCCAAAAGCAGCTGATCGATCAAGATCGCGAATTCCAACGCAAGCGCCGCGAGTTCCAAGAAGACCTCAATGCCCGCAAAAATGAAGAGCAGCAAACTGTGGTTGAGCGTGCCAACCGTGCGGTCAAGCAAGTGGCTGAATCTGAAAAATACGACGTGATTTTCCAGGAAGCGGTTTACATCAATCCCAAGCACGACATCACAGAAAAGGTCATCAAGGCGCTCAATGCCTCGACGGCCAAATAATTCCGTCTGATGTGACGGGTCTTTATCCAGTGTCTTTGACGCTTGCCACACTCGTTGATCGGCTCGGCGGTCTTTTATGCGGTGACCCCGCTTGGGTGATAGCCGGTTTGGCCCCATTGCAATCTGCACGGTCCGATCAGATCAGTTTTCTAAGCCACCCCAAATACCAAAACCAACTCGCGGCGAGTCAGGCCGGTTGTGTGATCGTGGCGCCCGCTTTTGAAGCGCTGGCCAGTCAGGGGCGCTCCGTCATCGTGACCGACGACCCGTACTTGTATTTTGCGCGGCTGACCCGATTGTGGAAGCAGACGCAACAAACCTCTCACGGCCCTCGCATCCACCCCACCGCGGTCATTGACCCGGATGCTTGGGTGGCCGAAGACGCGGTGATAGGTCCTTTGTGCGTGATCGAGCGTGGTGCCCGGGTCGGCGCTGGCTCGGTGCTCAAGTCACGTGTGACCTTGTCTGAGGGATGCTCGGTCGGGGCGCGTTGCATCCTGCATTCGGGGGTCGTGGTGGGTGCTGACGGCTTTGGTTTTGCTCCTCACCAAGGCCAATGGGAAAAAATCGAACAACTGGGCGCAGTGCGCATCGGTGACGATGTGGAAATTGGGGCCAACACCTGCATCGACCGCGGCGCGCTCGAAGACACCGTCATCGACAACGGCGTCAAGCTCGACAATCTGATCCAGATTGGCCACAACGTGCACATTGGTGCACACACGGCCATGGCCGGCTGTGTGGGTGTGGCCGGCAGTGCGCGCATTGGCGCCCACTGCACCGTGGGGGGGGGAGCGGTGGTGCTGGGTCATTTGACGCTGGCAGACCATGTGCACATTTCGGCAGCCTCTGTGGTGACCCGGTCCATTTTGCAGCCAGGGCAATACACCGGCATGTTCCCGTTGGACAGCAATGCCAACTGGGAAAAAAACGCCGCCAGCCTCAAACAACTTTCCCGCTTGCGTGAACGCATCAAGGCGCTGGAGAGCGAGATTCAAAAGAAATAGGAAACAAGACCATGATGGACATCCACAAAATTCTCAAACAGTTGCCCCACCGGTACCCCATCTTGCTGGTGGACCGTGTGCTTGAAATCGAAAAAGGCGTACGCATCAAGGCGTTGAAAAACGTGTCCATCAATGAGCCGCACTTTCAGGGGCACTTTCCGCACCGCCCGGTCATGCCAGGGGTGCTGATGCTCGAAGCTCTGGCCCAGGCGGCGGCTTTGCTGACTTTTGACACCTTGGGTGAGACCCCTGATGACCAGACCGTCTATTACTTTGCGGGCATCGACGGTGCTCGCTTCAAGCGGCCGGTGGAGCCTGGCGATCAGCTGATTCTGGAGGTGGAGCTCGACCGCATGAAGGCCGGTATCTTCAAGTTCAAGGCCCGGGCCAAGGTGTGTGATGAGATCGCCGCTGAGGCCGAGTTGATGTGCACCATGCGGAAAATCCCACAGGCTTGAGCAGCATGAGCCAAATCCATCCTACGGCCATCATCAGCCCAGGGGCTGAGCTTGACACGTCGGTGAGCGTGGGGCCTTACACCGTGATCGGACCGCATGTGCGCATCGGTGCCGGAACCACCGTGGCCAGCCACTGCGTGATCGAGGGCCACACCACGATTGGTCGCGACAATCGGATTTTCCAATTCAGCTCCTTGGGTGCAGTGCCCCAGGACAAGAAGTACAACAACGAGCCTTGTGAGTTGGTGATCGGGGATCGCAACACGATCCGTGAGTTTTGTACCTTCAACATCGGCTCGCCTGGTGACCGGGCCGTGACTTCTGTGGGCCACGACAACTGGATCATGGCCTATGTGCATTTGGCGCACGACTGCCAAGTGGGCAACCACACGATTTTCGCCAACAACACACAACTCGCAGGCCATGTGGTGGTCGACGATTGGGTGATCCTGGGTGGCTTCACTGTGGTGCATCAGTTTTGTCGCATTGGGGCGCACAGTTTCACGGCCATGAACTCGTTGCTGTTTGCCGATCTGCCGCCTTTTGTGATGGCACAAGGCCAGCCTGCACAAGCGCGTTCGATGAACTTTGAAGGCTTGCGCCGTCGTGGTTTTTCGGCCGAACGCATCAGCGCCGTCAAGGCCATGCACAAATCGCTTTACCGTGATGGCTTGTCGCTCAGCGATGCCATGGTCCGCATTGCTGCTTTGGCCGTCGATAAGCCCGAGGTCCAGCCCGATGTGGACATGATGCTGAGCTTTTTGCAGGCCGCCTCACCTCAGCGCGGGATCGTGCGTTGACACAGCCTGCAGATTCGCCGCTGTCCGAAGCCCCTGCGGGGGCTTTGTCCTTTGCCATGGTGGCCGGAGAGGCTTCGGGTGATCTGCTGGCGAGTTTGTTGATTCAGGGTTTGCGCGAGCGATGGCCTCAAGCGCAAGGCAATGGTATTGGCGGGCCTCGCATGGCCGCCTTGGGTTTTGATGCGTGGTGGTCGCACGAGCGGCTGGCGGTTCGGGGTTATGTGGAGGTGCTGCGTCACTACCGGGGCATTGTCGCGATCCGTGCCCAATTACAGCAACGGTTGCTGGCCACCCCACCCGACGTGTTCATTGGCGTCGATGCGCCCGACTTCAACCTGGCCTTGGAGGCGCAGCTCAAATCGGCG
This sequence comes from Limnohabitans sp. Bal53, assembly GCF_003063355.1. GTDB lineage: Bacteria > Pseudomonadota > Gammaproteobacteria > Burkholderiales > Burkholderiaceae_C > Limnohabitans_A. Next base: position 283,879 of record NZ_NESH01000002.1, read on the forward strand.
GGTATTCCAACGGTGCACTTCGTATGCCCTTCGGTATGGGCCTGGCGTCCTGAGCGCATAGAGAAAATTCGCCGCAGTGTCGATCACATGCTGTGCATCTTTCCATTTGAGCCCCAGTTGCTGGCGAGCGCGGGCATCGAGGCGACTTACGTGGGCCACCCCATTGCATCGACCATCGCCATGCAGCCCGATCGCCATGCGGCCAGAGCGCAGCTGGGCTTGGATCAAGAGCGGCCCGTGGTGGCCTTGTTGCCTGGCAGCCGACGCTCGGAAATCGAGCACATGACACCGCGTTTTATACGTGCGGCGCAGCTCATGCAGCAGCGCCAGCCGCACCTTCAATTTGTCTTGCCAGCTGTGCCTAGCTTGTTAAGTGCCATTGAGGCGCAGGTTCAGTCCCAAGGTGGGCTTGCAGGCTTGCAGATCGTGGTGGGTCAATCGCATGCGGTGTTGGCCGCCTGCGATGTGACCTTGATCGCCAGTGGCACGGCCACTTTGGAGGCGGCTTTGTTCAAGCGCCCCATGGTCATTGCTTACCACATGAATTGGATCAGTTGGCAGATCATGAAACGCCAGAAACTGCAGCCCTGGGTGGGATTGCCCAACATCTTGTGCCAGGACTTTGTTGTGCCCGAATTTTTGCAGGACGATTGCACCCCTGAGGCACTGGCCCAAGCCACATTGGATTGGTTGAAACGTCCCGACCGTGTGGACGATTTGCAAGACCGTTTTGAGCAGTTGCACCTGAGCTTGCAGCGCGACACCGCACAATTGAGCACCCATGCCCTCGAAAAAGTCCTTGCTGCTTGAGCAAAAAACCTTGAATTGGTCCACCGAAGGCCTGACCGCCGGCGTGGACGAAGCTGGGCGCGGGCCGCTGGCGGGCCCCGTGGTGGCCGCTGCCGTGATCTTGGACGATCTGAACCCTATTCGCGGTCTGAATGACTCCAAAAAACTCACGGCCAAGCGGCGTGAGGCGCTTTTTGATGAAATTCGGGCCCGGGCCCTGTGTTTCGCGATTGCCGAGGCATCGGTGCAAGAAATCGATCAGCTCAACATTTTGCAAGCCACCTTGCTGGCCATGAGGCGAGCCGTGGAGGCTTTGCGTTTGCCGCCCAAATTGGTGCTGGTCGATGGCAACCGATTGCCCACTTTGTCCATTCGTGCCGAAGCCATTGTCAAAGGGGATGCCCTGGTGCCCGCGATCTCGGCCGCTTCCATTTTGGCCAAAGTGCACCGCGACCGGCTGTGCGAAGCGATGCACCAACAGCACCCCTCGTATGGTTTTGATCAGCACAAGGGCTATGGCACGGCGCAGCATTTGGCCGCATTGCAAGCCCATGGTCCGACGGATTGTCACCGCATGACATTTGCCCCAGTGGCCAGGAGTGTGCGATGAAATTGATCAGCTCGCGGGACAACCCGCAACTCAAAGCTTGGCGGCGTTTGGCCCAGGACAGCACGGCCTACCGCAAGGCGGGGCAGTTTTGGCTGGAAGGCGATCACCTGTGCCGCGCCGCCTTGCAACGCGGTGTGCGTCCGCTGCAGTTGGTCTTGACCGAGTCATTTCAAGCAGAGCAGGGTGACGAATGGCTGGGCTTGACCGATCAGGTGTTTGTGGTGCCCGATGCCTTCTTTGCCAGTCTGAGTGGCCTGGAGTCACCGGCTCGCATGGGCTTTGTGGTGGCTTGGCAGGCGGCCCACGATGTGCAACCAGACGCGGCCACCGTCGTGCTGGACCGTTTACAGGATGCGGGCAATGTCGGGGCTATTTTGCGTTGTGCCTCGGCCTTTGGATACCGTCAGGTGCTGGCCATCAAGGGCACGGCGGCCTTGTGGTCACCCAAGGTGCTGCGTGCGGGCATGGGGGCGCATTTTGGCCTTCAATTGGTCGAGGCGGTCAGCGAGGCCGATGTGGCGGCTTTGCAGGTCCCCTTGCTCACCACCAGCTCTCACGAGGGACCGTTTTTGCACGCCTTGCTGCAAGTGGGTGATTTGCCCCAAAAGTGTGCGTGGGTCTTCGGGCACGAAGGGCAGGGCGTCAGCACCAGCCTGATGGCCATGGCACGTCACCAGGTGCGTATCGCCCAGCCAGGCGGGGAAGAGTCGCTCAATGTGGCCACGGCAGCGGCCATTTGCCTTCACGCCAGCGCCACTGCAAGCCCCTGAGCCATTTCGTCCCAGATGTAGGACAAGTCTGCGTGATTTGTCAGGGTTTACTAGCAGCCCTCAGCTATAATGAGAGGCTTTCCCGCATCAACCTGTACGCCACAGTCCATCACAGGCCCAATCCTCGAACAAGCAGCCAAAAAGAGATCAATCTCTGGTGAGTGCTGAGGCGTACCCGAACTATTCCGGAGAACCCAGTGCTTTTGTCTCTTCAGGGAACCTTCCCGCCCGCCATCTTGGCGCTCGCAGACGGCACGGTCTTTATCGGCAACTCGATCGGAGCCACCGGCTCCACAGTCGGCGAAGTGGTGTTCAACACCTCGCTCACCGGCTATCAGGAAATCCTCACCGACCCCAGCTATTGCCAGCAGATCGTCACCCTGACGTACCCGCACATCGGCAATTACGGCGTCAACGTGGAAGACATCGAAGCCGACCAAGTCCATGCCGCTGGCTTGATCATCAAAGACTTGCCTTTGATCGCGAGCAACTTCCGCTCCAGTCAAACCTTGTCTGCCTACCTTGTCGATGCTGGCACGGTCGCCATTGCCAACATCGATACCCGCCAGTTGACCCGAATTTTGCGCACCAAGGGTGCCCAAAACGGCTCGATCGTGGGCTTGGCCAAAGGCCAGGAAGTTACTCAAGCCATCATCGACCAAGCTGTGGCCGCTGCCAAAGGCGCGCCCAACATGGCTGGCCTCGATCTGGCGCAAAAAGTCACCGTACCCCATTCTTACGAGTGGACTCAAACCGAGTGGACTTTGGGCGAAGGTTACGGCAACTTGACCGCTCCCAAGTTTCATGTGGTCGCGTACGACTTCGGCGTCAAGAAAAACATTTTGCGCATGTTGGCCGAGCGCGGTTGCAAAGTCACCGTGGTGCCCGCCAAGACCCCTGCTGCAGAGGTGCTCAAGCACAAGCCCGACGGCATCTTCTTGTCCAATGGCCCTGGCGACCCACAGCCTTGCGACTACGCGATTGCTGCTGCTGCTGAGCTGATCGAAACCGGCATCCCCACTTTCGGCATTTGCTTGGGTCACCAGATCATGGCTTTGGCCAGCGGCGCGAAAACTTTCAAGATGAAGTTTGGCCACCATGGCGCCAACCATCCTGTGAAAGACCTCGACTCAGGTCGTGTCTCCATCACCAGCCAAAACCACGGTTTTGCAGTGGATGAAAAGTCCTTGCCCGCCAACTTGCGTGCCACGCACGTGTCTTTGTTTGACGGCACCTTGCAGGGCTTGGCCCGCACCGACAAGCCCGCTTTCTGCTTCCAGGGTCACCCCGAAGCATCGCCCGGCCCTCACGACATTGCTTACCTCTTTGACCGCTTCATCAACTTGATGGAGGCTCCATAACATGCCAAAGCGCACCGACCTTAAAAGCATCCTCATCATTGGCGCGGGCCCGATCATCATTGGTCAAGCCTGTGAGTTCGACTACTCTGGCGTGCAGGCTTGCAAAGCCCTGCGTGAAGAGGGCTACAAAGTCATCCTGATCAACAGCAACCCTGCCACGATCATGACCGACCCGGCCACGGCCGACGTGACCTACATCGAGCCCATCACTTGGCAGACGGTTGAGAAGATCATCGCCAAAGAGCGGCCTGACGCCATCTTGCCCACCATGGGCGGCCAAACTGCGCTCAACTGCGCTTTGGACCTTTGGCACCACGGCGTGCTCGAAAAATACAAAGTCGAGCTGATTGGCGCGACACCCGAGGCCATCGACAAAGCCGAAGACCGCCTGAAGTTCAAGGACGCCATGACCAAGATCGGTCTGGGTTCGGCCCGCTCCGGCATCGCCCACAGCATGGAAGAAGCGTGGGATGTGCAAAAGACCTTGGGTTTCCCGACCGTCATTCGCCCCAGCTTCACGCTGGGCGGCACGGGCGGTGGCATTGCCTACAACACCGAAGAATTCGAAGTGATTTGCAAGCGCGGTTTGGAGGCTTCGCCCACCACCGAGTTGCTGATCGAAGAATCTCTGCTCGGCTGGAAAGAGTACGAGATGGAAGTGGTGCGCGATAAGGCGGACAACTGCATCATCGTGTGCTCGATCGAAAACTTGGACCCCATGGGCGTGCACACTGGCGACTCGATCACCGTGGCTCCAGCCCAGACGCTGACCGACAAGGAATACCAAATTTTGCGCAACGCCTCCTTGGCTGTTTTGCGTGAGATCGGTGTGGACACGGGCGGCTCGAACGTGCAGTTCTCGATCAACCCCAAAGATGGCCGCATGGTCGTGATCGAGATGAACCCCCGCGTGTCGCGGTCCTCCGCCTTGGCCTCAAAAGCCACGGGTTTCCCGATCGCCAAAGTGGCGGCCAAACTGGCTGTGGGTTACACGCTTGACGAGCTGCGCAACGACATCACAGGCGGTGCCACACCAGCGTCGTTCGAACCATCGATTGACTACGTGGTGACCAAGATCCCACGTTTTGCTTTTGAGAAATTCCCTACCGCCGACAGCCGCTTGACCACCCAGATGAAATCGGTGGGCGAAGTCATGGCCATGGGCCGCACATTCCAAGAGTCCTTCCAGAAAGCCCTGCGCGGTCTGGAAGTGGGCGTGGATGGCATGAACGAAAAAACCCAGGACCGCGAAGTGCTCGAGAAGGAGCTGGGCGAGCCCGGCCCCGAGCGCATCTGGTACGTGGGCGATGCGTTTGCCATGGGTCTGAGCGTGGACGAGGTGTTTGGCTTGACCAAAATCGATCCTTGGTTCTTGGTGCAGATCGAAGAAATCGTCAAGATTGAGCTGGAACTGGAAACCACCACGCTCGAAGCCATTTCGGCTGACGAATTGCGTGCGCTCAAGAAAAAGGGTTTCTCGGACCGCCGTTTGGCCAAGTTGCTCAAGACCACCGAGCATGTCGTGCGTGCCCGTCGCCATGAATTGAACATCCGCCCAGTTTACAAGCGCGTGGACACCTGCGCGGCAGAGTTCTCCACCGACACCGCCTACATGTACTCCTGCTACGAAGGCCATGGAGACGGCGAGTGCGAAGCTGAACCCACCACCAACAAGAAGATCATGGTGCTTGGCGGTGGTCCTAACCGCATTGGCCAGGGCATCGAGTTCGACTATTGCTGCGTGCACGCCGCGCTCGCCATGCGCGAAGACGGTTACGAAACTATCATGGTCAACTGCAACCCCGAGACCGTGTCGACCGATTACGACACCTCGGACCGCTTGTACTTCGAGCCCGTCACCTTGGAAGACGTGCTTGAAATCGTCGACAAAGAAAAGCCAACCGGCGTCATCGTGCAATACGGTGGCCAAACGCCTTTGAAGTTGGCGTTGGACTTGGAAGCGGCTGGCGTGCCCATCATCGGCACCACCCCCGACATGATCGACGCGGCCGAAGACCGCGAGCGCTTCCAGAAGTTGTTGCAAGACCTCGGTCTGCGTCAGCCCCCCAATGCCACGGCTCGTACAGAACCCGAAGCTTTGGAAAAAGCCGCTGCCTTGGGTTACCCCTTGGTGGTGCGCCCCAGCTACGTGCTGGGTGGCCGCGCCATGGAAATCGTGCACGAGCAGCGTGACCTCGAGCGCTACATGCGCGAAGCGGTCAAGGTGTCACACGACTCGCCCGTGTTGCTGGACCGCTTCCTGAACGACGCGATTGAGTGCGATGTGGACTGCTTGCGCGACCCTGAGGGCAAGACCTTCATCGGCGGCGTGATGGAGCACATCGAACAAGCGGGTGTGCACAGCGGTGATTCGGCTTGCTCCTTGCCACCCTACTCGCTGTCGTCTGCCACGGTGGACGAACTCAAGCGCCAATCGGCCGCGATGGCGGGCGCCCTGAACGTGGTGGGTTTGATGAACGTGCAGTTTGCGATTCAACACGTAGACGGCAAAGACGTGATCTACGTGCTGGAAGTCAACCCACGCGCTTCGCGCACGGTGCCTTATGTGTCCAAAGCCACAGGCATCCAGCTGGCCAAGGTGGCGGCGCGTTGCATGGCCGGTCAGACACTGGCATCACAAGGCATCACGAAAGAAGTCACGCCGCCTTATTTCAGCGTGAAAGAAGCCGTCTTCCCCTTCGTGAAGTTCCCTGGCGTGGACACCATCCTCGGCCCCGAGATGAAGTCCACGGGCGAAGTCATGGGCGTGGGTAAGACCTTTGGCGAAGCTTTTGTCAAGAGCCAAATGGGTGCAGGCACCAAGTTGCCACGCCCCACGAAAGCCGACGGCACGCCTTCGGGCAAGGTCTTCATCTCGGTGAAGAACAACGACAAGGCGCGTGCCATTGAGGTGGCTCGTCAGTTGGTGGCACAAGGTTTTGCGCTGGTCGCCACCAAAGGCACAGCCAACGCGATAGCCGACGCAGGCGTGGCCTGTGCCACAGTGAACAAAGTGACCGAAGGCCGCCCGCACATCGTGGACATGATCAAGAACAACGAAGTTGTGCTGGTCATCAACACGGTCGAAGAGCGTCGCAATGCGATCGCCGACTCGCGCCACATCCGCACCTCGGCTTTGCTCAATCGGGTCACCACCTTCACAACCATTGCGGGCGCGGAAGCGGCTGTTGAGGGCATGAAGTACATGGACCAGTTGGACGTGATTTCCATCCAGGAAATGCACGCGCAACTGGCCCCCTGATCCCAGGTCTGCAGTTCTGCATCCCTGACAGGGTGCAAGGCATAATGCTGTGAATGACCGCCGAGTTTCAAGACTCGGCGGTTTGCTTTTGGAGAACCGAACATGTCAACCATCCCGATCACCAAACGTGGTGCAGAAAAACTCAAGGACGAGTTGCATCGCCTTAAAACGGTGGACCGCCCCGGCGTGATCCAGGCCATTGCCGAAGCGCGCGCCCAGGGCGACTTGAGCGAGAACGCCGAATACGATGCAGCCAAAGACCGTCAGGGCTTCATTGAAGGCCGCATTCAGGAAATCGAAGGCAAGTTGTCCGCCGCGCAGATCATCGACCCAGCGTCGGTGGATGCGGGCGGGCGTGTGGTGTTTGGCACCACCGTCGAGCTCGAAGATGAGAGTTCAGGCGAAGCTGTGACGTATCAAATTGTGGGCGAGGATGAGGCCGACTTGAAACTCGGCTTGATCAACATCAGCAGCCCCATTGCGCGCGCCTTGATTGGCAAGGAAGAGGGCGATGTGGCCGAAGTGCAGGCGCCAGGCGGCGTGCGCCGTTACGAGATCGTGGGCGTGTCCTACGTTTGAGCCAAAACAAAGGCCGCTGTGTGGCGGCCTTGTTGGATGCAATTGGCCCGTTCCGGGCGGTTCGAAGATCAGTCGTGGCGTCCTTTTTTGACTGATTTTTGTTTGGGCTTGGCCCGCTTGATCTGGCCACCGGCTGCCAGGCGTTGGTTGCCCAGCACACGAACGGTTTTGACCTCGGGGCGTTGGCCGCCGCGTGAGCTGTATTTGAGGATCTTGAAGTCGCGAGGACCTGCTTTGCGATCATCGTCGACAGCCTTGAGCTTGTCTGGCTGTGGGCGCCACAGGATCAGAAGTTTGCCAATGTGCTGGATAGGCGCGGCGCTGAGTTGATCGGCCAGTTGCGCGAACATGGCTTCGCGTGCGGCACGGTCATCGCCCAGCACGCGGATCTTGATCAGGCCGTGGGCGTTCAGCGCCGCTTCTGTTTCTTTGATGACCGCAGGGGTCAAGCCATCGCCGCCGATCATGACGACCGGATCAAGGTGGTGGGCATCGGCGCGAAAAACTTTGCGCTCGGCAGGTGTGAGTTGTATTTGGGGCATCCCCGTATTATCCCCGCAAGGACGCAAAAGAATGAAAGTCAAAACCAAAAGTAAAAAGGTCAACAAAGCTTGGTTGAACGACCATGTCAATGACACCTACGTGAAACTGGCCCTGAAAGAGGGATACCGGGCGCGAGCGGCATACAAACTCAAGGAAATCGACGAGACCCTGGGCCTGATCCGTCCCGGCCATTTGGTGGTGGACCTGGGCTCTGCCCCTGGTGCCTGGAGTCAGTATTTGCGCCGCCGCTTGTCACCCGATGGTGCTGCCGTGGGGGAGCTCAACGGCACCATCATCGCTTTGGACATTTTGCCCATGGAGCCGGTGGAGGGGGTCCAGTTCATCAAAGGGGATTTTCGTGAAAACGAAGTCGCCGCCTTGCTGGAGGCGGCTTTGCAAGGGCGTCAGGCCGATGTGGTGGTGTCCGACATGGCCCCCAATTTGTCGGGCATCGAATCGTCAGATGCGGCGCGGGTCCAACATTTGATTGAGCTGGCCGTGGAATTTGCGCAACACCACATGAAGCCGCAGGGCGCCTTGGTCGTCAAGGTCTTTCACGGCAGCGGCTACAGCCAGATCGTCAAGATGTTCAAGGAGACCTTCAAGGTGGTCAAGCCGATCAAACCCAAATCATCTCGGGACAAGTCTTCAGAGACTTTTTTGGTTGGCATGGGCCTGATTCACGGGGTTTGAGGCCCTAATTCCGAGCTTTTAGAGGGCCAAAACCTCTCACTTGTGTCACCAAGGCTTCTGGCAGGCCTAGAATGGTGACAGTCATTTTTTTCGATTGGAGTCTCTCTTGAATAACCCCTGGTTTTCCAAAATTGCCGTTTGGATGGTGATTGCCATGGTGCTGTTCACCTTGTTCAAACAATTTGACAACCGTGGTGTCGCTGGCGCGAATGCCATTGGTTACTCTGATTTTTTGGAAGAGGTGCGCAGCAACCGGATCAAGAGCGCCACGATTTCCGAGAGCCCTGGTGGCACTGAGATTCTGGCTGTCACGGTCGATGACCGCCGTATCAAGACCACCGCCACCTACCTCGACCGCGGTTTGGTGGGTGATTTGATCAGCAGCGGCATCAAGTTCGATGTCAAGCCCCGCGAGGAGGGCTCTTTGCTGATGACCTTGCTGGTCAGCTGGGGGCCTATGCTTTTGCTGATTGGTGTGTGGGTCTACTTCATGCGCCAAATGCAAGGTGGTGGCAAAGGCGGTGCTTTCAGCTTTGGAAAGTCCAAGGCGCGCATGATGGACGAAAACAACAACAACACCACATTTGCGGATGTGGCCGGTTGTGATGAAGCCAAAGAAGAAGTCAAAGAGGTGGTCGACTTCCTCAAGGATCCTCAGCGATTTCAGAAACTGGGTGGTCGTATTCCGCGTGGCTTGTTGTTGGTGGGGCCTCCTGGAACCGGTAAGACATTACTGGCCAAAAGCATTGCTGGCGAAGCCAAAGTGCCGTTCTTCAGCATTTCTGGTTCTGATTTTGTCGAAATGTTTGTGGGCGTGGGTGCTTCCCGTGTTCGCGACATGTTTGAAAACGCCAAAAAGAACGCGCCTTGCATCATTTTCATTGATGAAATCGACGCGGTTGGTCGTCAACGTGGTGCAGGCCTGGGTGGCGGCAACGACGAGCGTGAGCAAACCCTCAACCAGATGCTGGTCGAGATGGATGGCTTTGAGACCAATTTGGGGGTGATCGTCGTGGCGGCCACCAACCGTCCGGACATTCTGGACGCCGCTTTGTTGCGTCCCGGCCGTTTTGACCGTCAGGTTTACGTGACCTTGCCCGACATCCGCGGCCGTGAGCAAATCCTGAACGTGCACATGCGCAAAGTACCAATCGGCCAGGATGTCAACGCTGCAGTGATTGCCCGTGGCACACCCGGCATGAGCGGTGCTGACTTGGCCAACCTGTGCAACGAAGCGGCCTTGATGGCAGCGCGTCGCAATGCCCGTGTGGTCGAGATGGCCGACTTTGAAAAAGCCAAGGACAAAATCCTGATGGGCCCTGAGCGCAAGAGCATGGTCATGCCAGAGGAAGAGCGCCGCAACACGGCCTACCACGAAGCAGGTCACGCCCTCATCGGTAATTTGTTGCCCAAGTGCGATCCGGTGCACAAGGTCACCATCATTCCCCGTGGCCGAGCCTTGGGTGTGACCATGAGCTTGCCCGAGAAGGACCGCTACAGCTACGACAAGGAGTTCATGCTCAACCAAATCAGCATGCTGTTTGGTGGACGCATTGCTGAAGAGGTCTTCATGAATCAGATGACCACCGGTGCCAGCAACGACTTCGAACGCGCCACCTCGATTGCCCGTGACATGGTCATGCGTTACGGCATGACCGATGCCCTGGGCCCGATGGTGTATGCCGAAAACGAAGGCGAAGTGTTCTTGGGTCGTTCGGTGACCAAAACCACCAACATGAGCGAGTCCACCATGCAAAAGGTGGATGTGGAGGTGCGCCGCATCATCGACGAGCAGTACAGCTTGGCGCGTCGTTTGATTGAGGAACACAGCGCTCAAATGCACGGCATGGCCAAGGCTTTGCTCGAATGGGAAACCATCGACAAAGACCAGATTGCCGACATCATGGCGGGCCGTGATCCCTTGCCGCCCAAGGACTTCACGCCTCGCACGCCCCCCTCTGGCGGTAACAGCGGCGGCGGCTCTCCAGTCGTTCAGCCTGAGCCCGCCACCACGGCGGCCTGATCGGGCTTAGACTTGCCATTGAAATAACGGGGCCTAAGGGCCCCGTTTTTAATGGTTTTTTCTTTTTTGTTTTGATTGAAGGTCGATTGCTGCATGCTTTGGCAAACCACACGTTTTCAGTTGGACCTTTCGCGCCCTTGGGTCATGGGCATCGTGAACCTGACCCCAGACTCTTTCTCGGATGGTGGTCAGCACGCACTGGGCTCGCAGGCCTTGCGGCATGCCGAGCAGCTCTTGCGCGAGGGGGCGGGCATTCTGGATGTGGGGGCGGAGTCCACCCGGCCCGGTGCCCAAGTGGTGCCGATGGACGAGGAGTTGGCACGGTTGATGCCTTTTTTGCGCGAAGCCGTTCACTGGCAGGTGCCGATCTCTGTGGACACCTACAAACCCGAGGTGATGCAGGCGGTTCTGGATTTGGGCGTGGACATCGTCAACGATATTTGGGCTTTGCGGCAGCCCGGTGCCGAGCGTGTGGTGGCGGCCCATCCCTCTTGTGGGGTGTGTTTGATGCACATGCATCGCGACCCTCAGACCATGCAACTGCAGCCCATGAGTGGTGATGTGGTCAGCGCTGTTCAACAGTTTTTGCAAGCACGCCTACAAAGCTTGCTAGCGCAAGGTGTTGATGCGGCCCGATTGGTGCTCGATCCGGGCATTGGCTTTGGCAAAACCGTGGATCAGAACTTTGAATTGCTGGCCCATCAATCGGACTTGTTGGCGCTGGATCGTCCTTTGATGGCTGCTTGGTCCCGCAAATCGTCCTTGGGGGCGGTGTTGGCACAAGATGGGCTGATGCCCCCGCCATCGCAGCGTCTGTCGGCCAGTGTGGCGGCGGCTTTGATGGCGGTCGAGCGGGGGGCGCGCTTGGTGCGTGTGCACGATGTCAAGCCCACGGTGGATGCCCTTCGAGTCTGGCAGGCCCTGCAGACAGCGGCTGTCCACAACTGAGCGCCAACACACGCGCCTGTCAGGAGTGGATAGGGTTGGGGCCATTAAAATCAAGGCATTCATTACAAAAAAAGGACTATGGCATGGCTCGGCAATATTTCGGGACAGACGGCATTCGCGGCACAGTCGGACAAAGCCCGATCACACCCGATTTCATCTTGCGTTTGGCCCATGCCGTGGGCCGTGTGTTGAAGGCCAAAGAAGCTCATCCAGTGGTTCTGATCGGCAAAGACACCCGCATTTCCGGTTACATGCTCGAAAGTGCACTGGAATCAGGCTTCAATTCAGCGGGCGTCGACGTGGTTTTGCTTGGGCCTGTGCCCACGCCCGCTGTGGCTTACTTGACCCGGGCGCAACGCGCTTCATTGGGGGTGGTGATCAGTGCCAGCCACAATCCATTTGCCGACAATGGCATCAAGTTTTTCAGCGCCCAAGGTCAAAAATTGTCGGACGCCTGGGAAGAAACCGTCGAAGCCCGGCTGCTGGAAGACCCGGTTTGGGTGGACTCGGCCGCCCTTGGCAAGACCCGGCGCCTGGACGATGCGGCGGGCCGTTACATCGAGTTTTGCAAAAGCACGTTCTCCAACGACCTGACCCTCAAGGGCTTGAAGATCGTGGTGGATGCTGCCCATGGGGCCGCCTATCAGATCGCGCCCAAGGTCTTCCACGAATTGGGAGCCGAGGTGGTTGCCATCGGTTGTGCACCCGATGGCCTGAACATCAACAAAGGTGTGGGCGCGACCCACCCCGAGGCCTTGGTGCAGGCGGTCAAGGACCACGGTGCCGACTATGGTGTCGCCCTCGATGGTGATGCCGACCGCTTGCAGTTGGTCGATGCCTCGGGGCGCTTGTTCAATGGGGATGAATTGTTGTACCTGATGGTCGCTGATCGCTTGGCCCGCGACGAAGCGGTGCCTGGTGCTGTGGGCACCCTGATGACCAATCTGGCCGTGGAGCTCGCCATTAAAAAGCGGGGTGTGCAATTTGAGCGGGCCAACGTGGGCGACCGTTATGTGTTGGAGGTCCTGCACAACAAAGGCTGGTTGTTGGGCGGTGAAGGCTCTGGCCATTTGCTGGCATTGGACAAACACACCACGGGGGATGGACTGGTCAGTGCTTTGCAGGTGTTGCAAGCCTGTGTGGGCAGCGGCCAAACCATGGCGCAGTTGCTAGAAGGCGTCAGCCTTTTCCCCCAAACCCTGATCAATGTGCGCCTGTCGCCGGGTTTTGATTGGCAAGTGCACGCCCCATTGTGGGCGGTCAAGCAAGCCGTCGAAGCCGAGTTGGGTGATGCAGGCCGGGTGTTGATCCGCGCCAGTGGCACGGAACCCTTGGTGCGCGTTATGGTCGAGGCGCGCGATGCTGCGCAAGCGCGTCAATGTGCTGAACGCTTGGCCGATACGCTTCGTTGAGCGTGAGCAGGTCTTGGCTAAGGTCTTACCGTTGATTTATTGAGCGGTCAACGGTCTTTGACCAGGACGGCCTGCACTCAGTAAATCAGGCGCTCGGGCTTGATTTCCTGCAAGATGGTGGTTGCGATCTCTTCGATGGACTTGGTCGTGGTCGACAGCCAGCGGATACCCGATCGTCGCATCATGGCTTCAGCCTCCGAGACCTCCATTCGGCAGTTTTCAATGCTGGCGTAACGCGAGTTGGGCCTGCGTTCGGCGCGGATCTCGGCCAATCGGTCCGGATGGATGCTCAGACCGAAGATCTTTTGCCGGTGCGGCACCAAGGCGGGAGGCAATTGTCTGCGGTCAAAATCTTCCGGAATCAGGGGGTAGTTGGCCGCTTTGAGGCCGTGCTGCATGGCCAGATACAAGCTGGTTGGGGTTTTGCCGCTGCGGCTAACGCCCACCAAAATCACATCGGCCGATTCCAGATCCCGGTTGGACTGGCCATCGTCATGGGCCAATGAGAAATTGATGGCCTCGATCCGGTCGTGGTATTCCTTGCTTTTGCTGACATCCGAAAAGCGACCCACCCGGTGGTGTGACTTGATGCCCAATTCCCCTTCCAGTGGGTTCACAAAGGTGCCAAACATGTCCAGCAGCATGCCTTGGCAGTGCTCTTGCAGCACCTTGAGCACATCCATGTTGACCAAGGTGGTGAACACAATGGGTTTGTTGCCCTCGGCCTCGGCCGTGTGGTTGATTTGCCGCACCGCCTGATGCGCTTTGTCGATGGTGTCGGTGAAAGGCAGCCTGACATGCCGCGTTTTCATGTCGAACTGGGCCAGGATCGCGTTGCCAAAAGTTTCGGCCGTGATGCCCGTGCCGTCAGAGACGAAAAATACAGTGCGTTTTGACATGCTTGTAATTTATTTCAAATGACGAGGTCAACAAGACCCCTAAAATCAGTCAATTATCCACCGTGGCCGGATCAGGGTTCCATTCCAAGAACAACCTAAAACCCTGACCTTTGCACTGGAGCCTGGTTTTAACTTTGGAGCTTTAGCATGTCTGTTCTTTTCAGTGAGACCGCCCTGGTCGTTCCCTTTGAGTTGTTGCGCATGACCGATGTTGAATCGGTCGGCGGCAAAAATGCGAGCTTAGGGGAGATGATTTCCCAGCTGCCCTCGGGCGTGCGCGTGCCCACAGGCTTTGCCACCACCGCCCATGCCTTCCGACAGTTTTTGGCCTTTGATGGACTGACCGAGCGCATCAATGCACGTTTGGACGCCTTGGACACCGAGGACGTACGTGCCTTGGCCGCAGCGGGCGCTGAAATCCGTGCCATGGTCGAGGCCCAACCTTTCCCTGCCGATCTGGAGCAAGCCATCCGTGAGGAGTTTGTGCGCCTGCAGGGCAACAACCCGGAGGCTTCGTTTGCGGTGCGCTCCTCGGCCACAGCCGAAGACTTGCCGGATGCTTCTTTTGCCGGCCAACAAGAAACCTTCTTGAATGTGGTCGGCATTGAGGACGTTCTACACAAGATGAAAGAGGTGTTTGCCTCTTTGTACAACGACCGCGCCATCAGCTACCGTGTGCATAAGGGGTTTGCCCACGCTGAAGTGGCCTTGTCGGCGGGTGTGCAGCGCATGGTGCGCTCTGATCTGGGCGCGGCTGGTGTCATGTTCACCATCGACACCGAGTCCGGTTTTGAAGACGTGGTGTTCATCACCTCCAGCTACGGCTTGGGCGAGACGGTGGTGCAGGGCGCGGTGAACCCGGACGAGTTTTATGTTCACAAACCCATGTTGGCCGCGGGCAAGCGCAGCGTGATCCGCCGTAACTTGGGCTCCAAACTCATCGAGATGGTGTTCGCCACGCCAGAAGAAAAAGCCGCCTCGGGCAAACTGGTCAAAACCACCGACGTGCCCACCGAACTGCGCAACCGCTTCAGTTTGACCGACGACGAGGTCGAGCAATTGGCCCGCTATGCGGTGGTCATTGAGCAGCATTACGGCCGACCTATGGACATCGAGTGGGGCAAAGACGGCACAGACGGTTTGCTCTACATCTTGCAAGCACGCCCTGAAACTGTGAAAAGCCAGGCCAAAGGCACGCCCGAGTTGCGCTACAAGCTCAAAGGCAAAAGCACCATCTTGGCCGAAGGCCGCGCGATTGGCCAAAAGATCGGCACCGGTCCGGTGCGCTTGGTGCACCACATCAGCGAGATGGACAAGGTTCAACCTGGCGATGTGCTGGTGACCGACATGACCGACCCGAACTGGGAGCCGGTGATGAAGCGTGCCAGCGCCATCGTCACCAATCGGGGCGGACGCACTTGCCATGCTGCGATCATTGCGCGCGAGTTGGGCATACCAGCGGTGGTCGGTTGCGGTAACGCCACCGAGCAGTTGACCGAAGGCACTTTGGTCACTGTCAGCTGCGCCGAGGGCGATACCGGCCACATTTACGACGGCTTGTTGGAAACCGAAATCAGCGAAATCCAGCGCGGTGTGCTGCCTGAGATCAAAACCAAGATCATGATGAACGTGGGCAATCCCCAACTGGCCTTTGACTTTGCCCAGCTGCCCAATGCCGGTGTGGGTCTGGCCCGTCTGGAGTTCATCATCAACAACAACATTGGCGTGCACCCCAAGGCCATCTTGGATTACCCCGCCATCGATGCTGACCTGAAGAAAGCCGTGGAATCTGTGGCCCGTGGCCATGCGTCTCCGCGTGCTTTTTATGTGGACAAAGTCACCGAAGGCGTGGCCAGCATCGCGGCCGCTTTCTGGCCCAAGCCGGTCATCGTGCGTTTGTCGGACTTCAAGAGCAACGAATACCGCAAGCTCATTGGTGGCAGCCGTTACGAGCCGGAAGAGGAAAACCCGATGCTGGGTTTCCGCGGAGCAGCGCGTTACATCAGCCGCGATTTTGGCGAAGCGTTTGCCATGGAATGCGAAGCCCTCAAGCGGGTGCGCGGTGAGATGGGCCTGACCAACGTGCAGATCATGGTGCCCTTTGTGCGCACCTTGGGCCAAGCCGAAAAGGTCACCCAGTTGTTGGCCAGTCAAGGTCTGCGTCGCGGTGAAGAGGGCCTCAAAGTCATCATGATGTGTGAGGTCCCCAGCAATGCCATTTTGGCTGAGAAATTTCTCGAGTTTTTCGATGGCTTCTCGATTGGCTCGAACGACCTCACGCAGCTGACTTTGGGTCTGGACCGCGATTCTGGTATGGAGTTGCTGGCGGCTGATTTTGACGAGCGCGATCCGGCGGTCACAGCCCTGATTTCTCAAGCCATTCAAGCCTGTTTGGCGCAGGGCAAATACATCGGCATTTGCGGTCAAGGCCCCTCGGACCATCCGGATTTTGCGCATTGGTTGATGGACCAGGGCATCAGCTCTATTTCGCTCAATCCCGATACCGTCATCGAGACTTGGACGAACTTGGGGCGCTGAGCGCACGCCCCTGCCCACGATCAGGACCAGCCGATGAGCAAACCCATGGACGTTGCCATGTCTTCGGCTTACCGCTGGCGACTGCACCGCAACGTCCTGATTTATGTGGTCTTTCTGCTGGGCTTGATCGGGGCCATGGCTTGGGCCGAACGCACAGGTCTGTCCCGCAATCTGATCGGGCCGATTTTTTTGTTCAGCACGGTCATGATCTACGCGTTGATCGGGATTGCGGCGAGAACCACGGACGAGGACGAGTATTACGTGGCTGGCCGGCGCATTCCGGCCATGTACAACGGCATGGCCACGGCGGCAGACTGGATGAGCGCGGCCTCGTTCATCAGTCTGGCGGGCGCCCTGTACCTTCAAGGCTTTTCTGGCAGCGGCAACCAGCCTGGTGGCTTGGCCTATGTGATGGGCTGGACTGGCGGTTTCTGTCTGGTAGCTTTGTTGATTGCGCCGCACTTACGTGCCATGCGGCTGTACACCTTGCCCGATTACTTCGATCAGCGCTACGGCGGTCGTTGGCCGCGGGTGATTGCGGCGCTGGCTTCGGTGCTGTGTTCGTTCACTTATGTGGTTGCCCAAATTTATGGCATTGGCCTGATCGCTTCACGTCTGACCGGCGTACAGTTTGAAATCGGCATCTTGTTGGGCTTGGGCGGTGTTTTGCTGTGCTCGTTTTTGGGCGGGATGCGCGCCATCACCTGGACCCAGGTGGCGCAGTACATCATGCTGCTGCTGGCCTTTCTCATCCCGGTGTCCTGGCTGGCTTACAAACAATTGGGCAACCCTGTCGCACCATTGGCCTACGGCGCTCAGTTGTCGGCCATTGCCAGCATCGAAAAGCGCTTGATGGACGATCCGGCCGAGCTGGAAGTTCGCCGCGAATACGCACAAAGGGCCAAAATTTACGCTTCGCGTTTGCAGGATGTGGACGCGGCCATGGTCGATCTTCGCCAGGAGTTGGAAGAAAAAATCCGCTTGCTCAAAGCGCAAGGGGCCGACTTTGCAGCCATTGCCCAAGTGCGCCGTGAGCTGCTGGCTGTGCCGCAGGAAGCTTCTTCGGCGCGCGAGTTGTGGACCCGCGCCATGCACGACAACCTGGAGCGTGCGCGGCCATTGGGCGGCATGCCACCGCACACCCAGGCTTTCACCGGAGAGCCCGACGGTGGGCTGGCAAGGGAAAAACTGTTCAGCGAGTCGCGCCTGAATTTTCTGGCGTTGGTGTTTTGCCTGATGATTGGCACGGCAGGTTTGCCGCATTTGTTGACCCGTTTTTATACCTCGCCCTCGGTGGCCGAAACACGCAGCTCCGTGGCCTGGTCCTTGTTTTTTATTGGCCTGATTTACCTGAGCGTGCCTGCATTGGCGGTGCTGGTGAAGTTCGAGGTGCTCAACACCTTGGTGGGCAGCAGTTTTGCCGACTTGCCCAGCTGGATGGCGCAGTGGGCCAGGCTAGATTCGGCATTGCTGGAGTTTTCGGATGTCAACAGCGACGGTATTTTGCAATTGGGCGAGCTCAAACTGGGGGCGGACATGATCATGTTGGCCACGCCCGAATTGGGCGGAATGCCCTTCGTGGTGTCGGGTCTGGTGGCTGCCGGTGGACTGGCTGCCGCGTTGTCGACGGCCGATGGTTTGCTGTTGACCATCAGCAATGCTCTGGTCCGCGATATGCGACCCAATGGCGTCAATGGCCCCAAGTCTTCTGAAGGGCGGGTCATCCTGTCCAAGTTTGCCTTGCTGGCTGTGGCCATGCTGGCAGCGCTTGTGGCCGCTTTCAAGCCTGCAGAAATCCTGGCCCTGGTTTCGGCCTCTTTTTCGCTGGCTGCCTCGGCTTTCTTTCCGGGCATGGTGTTGGGTATGGCTTGGCAGCGGGTGCATCGCCCTGCGGTGGTGCTGGGCATGCTGTCGGGCTTGGGCGTGACCATTTTTTACATGGTGGTCAATGCCCCCGGCTTCCGCCACTTTTGGGAGTTGGACCCCTATGGCGGCTTGTGGTGGGGCATCCAGCCCTTGTCTGCAGGCGTGTTTGGGGTTCCTGCGGGATTCGCAGTCATGGTGCTGGCCACCTGGCTGATCCCGCAGCGCCTGCACGGCCAAAACTCGCCTTCACGGACACATCAGTCCGACCCAACCAACAGCTATCCAGGGCTGTGATGTTCAGGCTATAATCTGAGGCTTCGCCTTGCTGCACCCCGTCAGACGCTGGGGGCAGCTATTCCAACCATTTGGGTTAACCTCAAGGAGTCTCAATGCGTCATTACGAAATCATTTTGCTGATCCACCCCGATCAGTCCGAACAAGTGCCGGCCATGCTGGAGCGCTACAAAGGCATGATCACTGCCGGCGGCGGCAGCATTCACCGTGTGGAAGACTGGGGTCGCCGTCAACTGGCGTACCAGATCAACAAGCTGGGCAAAGCCCACTACCTGTGCGTGAACATCGAAGCCGATCAAGCTGTTATGGCTGAACTCGAGCACGCTTTCAAGTTCAACGACGCCGTGCTGCGCCACTTGACAGTGTTGAAGAAAAAAGCCGACACAGGTCCTTCATCCATGATGAAGCAAGTCGAGCGCGAAGAAGCCCGCAAGTCCCAACAAGCCGAATTCGCCGCTTGACACGTGCCTGTTGAGGAGTGAACCGAACCGAACTGACTGCCTGTATTGCTG
Source organism: Limnohabitans sp. Bal53 (assembly GCF_003063355.1). Taxonomy (GTDB): domain Bacteria; phylum Pseudomonadota; class Gammaproteobacteria; order Burkholderiales; family Burkholderiaceae_C; genus Limnohabitans_A. The sequence goes on from NZ_NESH01000002.1 coordinate 302,978, forward strand.
AGCAAGCCGCTTTGCGATACACCCCCGCTGGTTTGCCTGCTCTCGATTTGATTCTGGAGCATGCCTCTGAAGTAGAAGAGGCAGGGCAAATGCGCAAAATCCAGTTGAAGCTTCGTGCCTTGGCCATCGGGTCATTGGCCGAAAGACTGGCCAAGCAAGCGGTAGGTAGTGTTTGGACGTTTCAGGGCTTTTTGGCCACCCCTCGACAAGGTAAAAGTGTCGTGTTGCACGTTCAAGAATTTCAGCAAGATTAATTTCAGGAGGCCCCATGGCCACGTTCAAAAAATTCAACAAAGACAAGCGCCCCAAGCGCAACACCCAGTCACTGCTCTTCAAGCGCAAGCGTTTTTGCCGCTTCACCGTGACCGGTGTCGAAGAAATCGACTACAAAGATGTGGACACATTGCGTGACTTCATCGCCGAAAACGGCAAGATCATCCCCGCACGCTTGACTGGCACCCGTGCCATCTTCCAGCGCCAGCTCAACACCGCCATCAAGCGCGCACGCTTTTTGGCCATGTTGCCCTACACCGACCAGCACAAAGTCTAAGGAGTCCAACCATGCAAATCATCCTGCTCGAAAAGGTTGTGAACCTGGGTAATCTGGGCGATATCGTCAAAGTCAAAGACGGCTACGCTCGCAACTTCCTGATCCCTCAAGGCCGTGCACGCCGTGCGACCGAAGCCAACAAGGCCGAGTTCGAAGCGCGCCGCGTCGAACTGGAAAAAGCCGCTGCTGCCAAATTGGCCGAAGCCCAAGCCCAAGGCGAAAAGCTGTCCGGTACGGTAGTCAAGTTGTCGCAAAAAGCTGGTGTTGATGGCCGTTTGTTTGGTTCTGTGACCAACAATGACATCGCCGATGAGCTGAACAAGCAAGGCTACAAACTGGTCAAGTCCCAGATCCGTATGCCTCATGGCCCGATCAAGGTGGTGAGTGACTCCACCGTGTCGGTGGCATTGCACACCGATGTGGTGGTTGACGTGACCGTGACGGTTTACGGCGAAACAGCCTGATATCCACAGCGTTCTGAAAAGCCGCCTGGCCTTGTGCTGGGCGGCTTTTTTCTTTGGGGCTCACAAGTTCTGACTTTTACAGGGCAGAACACCGGATGTACAGAGCTTATCCACAGCTTTATCCCAAGCCTGCCGCATTTTTGCGACTACCATGGTCTTTTGAGGCCTTACACCCATGTCCGCCGTTTTTGCACCTTCCTTGAACACCTTTCCTTCTGACCTTTCTGGCGACAGCCAAGTGGCCAAACTGCGCGTGCCGCCGCATTCGATTGAAGCCGAGTCCAGTGTGCTGGGTGGACTGTTGCTGGACAACGGCGCCTGGGATCGCGTGGGTGACTTGTTGGTTGACAACGACTTTTACCGGCACGAACACAAGCTGATTTATGCGGCCATCGGGGCGCTGATCAATGCTTCCAAGCCGGCCGATGTCATCACGGTGAACGAGCAGTTGCAGAACCAGGGCAAGGCCGAGGAAATGGGCGGCTTAGGCTACCTCAATTCCCTGGCGCAGTACGTGCCCAGCGCCAGCAACATCCGCCGTTATGCCGAGATCGTGCGTGAACGCTCGATTCTGCGCAAACTGGTGTCTGCCAGCGACGAGATCGCGACCAACGCCTTCAACCCCCAAGGCAAGGCGATTGACCGCATCCTGGACGAGGCCGAGCAAAAAATCTTCAACATCGGTGAAGAAGGCTCGCGCATGAAGCAGGGCTTTCAGTCCATGGACACCCTGGTGGTGGAGTTGCTCGACCGCGTGCAGGAGATGGCCGACAACCCCAATGACATCACAGGTGTGCCCACGGGCTTTTATGACCTGGACCGCATGACGTCTGGCCTCCAGCCGGGTGACATGGTGGTGCTGGCGGCGCGTCCTTCTATGGGCAAAACGGCTTTTGCCATCAACATCGCCGAGCATGTGGCCTTGAACGAAGGTTTGCCGGTGGCGGTGTTCTCCATGGAAATGGGCGCATCGCAGTTGGCGGTGCGTGTGGTCGGCTCGATCGGCCGAATCGACCAGGGCCATTTGCGCACGGGCAAGCTCAGTGACGATGAGTGGCCCCGCCTGACCGAAGCCATTGAAAAACTGCGCACCGTATCCTTGCACATCGATGAAACGCCTGGGCTCACACCTTCCGAATTGCGGGCCAATGCCCGGCGTTTGGCCCGCCAGTGCGGCAAGCTGGGCTTGATTGTGGTGGACTATTTGCAGCTGATGAGTGGCTCGGGTGGCTCCGGCGGTGACAACCGCGCCACCGAGTTGGGCGAGATATCGCGGGGCTTGAAAATGCTGGCCAAAGAGCTGCAGTGTCCGGTCATTGCCCTGTCTCAGCTCAACCGAAGCGTCGAGCAGCGCACCGACAAACGACCCATGATGAGCGACTTGCGAGAGTCCGGCGCCATTGAGCAGGATGCCGACATCATCATGTTCATCTACCGAGACGATTACTACAACAAGGATTCGAAAGATCCCGGTGTGGCCGAAATCATCATCGGCAAGCAGCGTAACGGCCCAACAGGCACGGTTCGGCTCACCTTCCTGAAGAACCTGACCCGTTTTGAAAGCCTGGCTTCAGGCCTCAGTGACGATTACTGAGGTCCGAAGACGGGGTTTTAAAGCGTTTCGCTGGCAAAGTCGGCCAGGCGCGATCGCTCACCCCGCGCCAGCGTGATGTGCCCCCCGTGTGCCCAGCCCTTGAAGCGATCGACCGCATAAGTCAAACCTGACGAGCCCTCGGTGAGGTAGGGCGTGTCGATCTGGGCCAGGTTGCCCATACAAATGATCTTGGTGCCGGGCCCAGCCCGTGTGATCAAGGTTTTCATCTGCTTAGGCGTCAGGTTTTGCGCTTCGTCGATGATCACGTACTTGTTCATGAAAGTGCGACCGCGCATGAAGTTCATGCTCTTGATCTTGACGCGGCTCTTGATCAACTCGTTGGTGGCGGCACGGCCCCATTCACCAGCATTGCCCCCGTCACCCTTGGCCAAAAACTCCAAGTTGTCGTCCAGCGCGCCCATCCAAGGGCCCATTTTTTCTTCTTCGGTTCCGGGTAAAAAGCCGATGTCTTCGCCCACGCTCACGGTGGCACGGGTCATGATGATTTCGGTGTAGCGGCGGTCGTCCAGCACCTGTGTCAGGCCAGCGGCCAAGGCCATCAGGGTTTTACCCGTGCCTGCGGTGCCCGCGAGCGTCACAAAGTCTACGTCCGGATCGGTCAGCAGGTTCATCGCGAAGTTTTGTTCGCGGTTGCGCGTGGTGACGCCCCATACCGAATTCTTTTGGTGGTTGAAGTCCTTGAGTGTGCGCAACACAGCTGTTTTGCCACGGATTTCGGTCACGCGCGCATACAGGCTGGGTTCTCCGGGGGCCTCGAAAAACACAAACTGGTTCATGAACAGGCTGGGCACGATGGGGCCACTGATGCGGTAGAAGGTGTGGGTGCCTTGCTGCCAGCTTTCGACTGTTTTGCCATTTTTGAGCCAGAAGTCAGGGGGCAAAGCCATGGAGCCCGGGTACAGCAGGTCGCCGTCTTCGAGCGTCTTGTCGTTTTGGTAATCCTCAGCTTGCAGCCCCAGCGCACGGGCCTTGACGCGCATGTTGATGTCTTTGGAGACCAGCACCACATCACGCGGCGCATGCAATTGGCCCAGTGCCTTGACCACGCCCAAGATCTGGTTGTCGGCCTTGCCCTGTGGCAGTGCCAAGGGCAGGCTCAAATCGAGCGCCTGGGTCTGGAAAAACAATTGCCCCATCGCATCGGTGTGACCGGTTGTGTTCAGGGGTGAGCCTTTGCCCAAATCTGCACCTTGTGCCGAGGCCAGGGCGTCCAGTGATCGGCTGGCCTGACGTGCATTGCGGGCGACCTCGGTCATGCCTTTTTTGTGCCCATCGAGCTCTTCCAGCACGATCATCGGCAAAAAGACATCGTGTTCCTCAAAACGGAACAGACTCATCGGGTCGTGCATCAACACGTTGGTGTCGAGCACAAAAAGTTTGCTGGGGCCGCTGCGCCGCTTGCTTCGCGCGGGTGTTGGTTTGCTCACTCGATGGGCTGGCTCGGATGATGGTGTGGCTGTGTCTATGACGTCTGGCGTGGGCTGTGTAGCCTGAGGGGGTGTGGGGGCCAAAGGTCTGGCGTCGCTCTTGCGTGAACGGGCAGGGCGTTTGGCCGTGCTGGTCTCGGGGGCTTCGCTGATCAAGCGCCGTTTTGTTTCGACCTGCACCATCACGGGTGAATCGCTGGGTGTGTCGCTGGTCTCAAAGGCTTTGTGGGTCAAGCGGCTGGCGCGATGGGTGGGGGCGGGTGGCAATGGCATGTGCGAAGGCCTTCGGGTGTTTGAAAAAGTCGGACGCCAGAAAACAAAAAGCCGCCAGGAGACCCGGGCGGCTTGAAGTAGGGAGTAATGCGGAGCTGCGTTGACGCGTCATGAAATCATTATGCATGAGCCATGTGACAGCACGGACATGGCGCTTCAAGCCACAGCAGTGGCTTTTTTCAGATCTTTGACTGCTTGGAGCACTTCTTCGACATGGCCCGGCACTTTCAAGCCGCGCCACTCTTGTTTGAGGGTGCCATCTGGCCCGATCAGGAAGGTGCTGCGCTCAATACCTTTGACTTTTTTGCCGTACATGATTTTGTTTTTGACCACACCAAACATGTGGCACATTTTTTCTTCGGTGTCGGCGATCAACTCAAAAGGCAGCTCCAGCTTGGCTTTGAAATCATCGTGCGATTTCATGTTGTCGCGCGACACACCCAAGACCAAGGCACCGGCTTTGACAAAATCCTTGTATTTGTCGCGAAACTGCATGGCTTCGGTGGTGCAGCCGGGGGTGTTGTCTTTGGGGTAAAAAAACAAAATGACGGTTTGACCAACGTGGGAGATGTTCGAAACTTTCAGACCGCTGGTGGCGTTGGCTTCAAATTCGGGGAGGGGTTTGTTCAGAACGATCGCCATGGAACTTTATCTCGCTTGACTGGTTGAGCGGGTGCCACCAATGACTGGTGTCAGTTTCGCTAAAGGCCGTAGGCCTCGACAATCTGCTATTTTACTCTGAACAGCGTTGGGCATATTCTCGGGGGTGGTGTTGAAAAATCACCCCACAAGAATGCATGCTTTAGGACTCGATCAAAAGCAGGGCGACCACTTTGCGGCCTTCACTAGCCAGAATGTTGTAGGTGCGGCATGCCGCAGCGGTGTCCATGGTTTCTACCCCAACGCCGCGGGCGATCAGGTCCTGCAGCCATTGGGGCTTGGCAAACCGCAGTTTTTGTCCGCTGCCGAACAAGATGAGCTCGGCCCCGCTTTGGGCCCATGGGCTGAAGTCATTGGCACTCAGGGCTTCGAAATGGTTAGTGGCCCAAGGTGCAGGGGGCACATCGGGCAGGCTGCTCACCGACAGGGACTGTGCATGCCGCACGCCATTGACCTCGATCCAAACCCGGTCGTAAGCATTGATGGTCGGTGCATTGGATTTGTCGGGCTGGAGTTTCATGAGGCATTCAAAGTGGAGACAAGCGCAATTAGAGACCAAGCTCTGAAAACTGCGCCAGAGGGGCGCACAAAATGTGGTCAAATTATAGGTTTTCCCTTATCCATACAGCCTTTGGAGGCACTTTGAAGACCATTCAGAAATCTGCCAAGCTCGCTAACGTTTGTTATGACATTCGCGGACCCATCATGGACCGAGCGCGTCAGATGGAAGAAGACGGCCACAAAATCATCAAACTGAACATCGGCAACTTGGCGGTTTTTGGCTTTGATGCACCCGAAGAGATTCAGCAGGACATGATCCGCAACCTGCCGAATTCGGCGGGATATTCGGACAGCAAAGGGATTTTTGCCGCACGTAAAGCTGTGATGCACGAGACCCAAAAGCAGGGCATTTTGGGGGTCACGCTGGACGACATTTACCTGGGCAATGGCGCCAGCGAATTGATCGTCATGGCCACCAACGGTTTGCTCGACGATGGTGATGAGTTGCTCTTGCCTTCACCCGATTACCCACTGTGGACGGCAGCGGCCAGTTTGTCGGGCGGCACCCCCGTGCATTACCTGTGCGATGAAGCCAATGGTTGGATGCCCGATTTGAACGACATCTGCGCCAAAGTCACACCGCGCACCAAGGGTATTGTGGTGATCAACCCCAACAACCCGACGGGTGCTTTGTATGCCGACGAACTGCTCAAGGGCATCGTGGCCATTGCCCGTGAACATGGTTTGGTGATCTTTGCCGATGAGGTGTACGACAAGGTTTTGTACGACGGCGTCAAGCACACCCCTTTGGCCAGTTTGTCGCAAGACGTTTTGACATTGACCTTCAACTCACTGTCCAAAAGCTACCGATCTTGCGGATACCGTGCTGGCTGGATGGTGATTTCGGGGGACAAGAAGGTGGCCCGCGATTACATCGAGGGCTTGAACATGCTCTCGAACATGCGTTTGTGTGCCAACGTGCCGGGCCAATGGGCCATTCAGACGGCTTTGGGTGGCCACCAAAGCATCAATGAATTGGTGGGCGAGGGCGGCCGCCTGCGCAAGCAGCGTGACTTGGCGCACCAACTGATCACGGCCATTCCGGGTGTCAGCTGCGTAAAGCCCCGTGCGGCTTTGTACATGTTCCCCAAACTCGATCCGAAGATTTACCCGGTGCAGGATGACCAGGACTTTTTCTTGCAACTGCTCGAAGAAACCAAGGTCATGCTGGTTCAGGGCACGGGCTTCAATTGGCCCGATGCCGACCATTTTCGCATCGTGTTTTTGCCCCATGAAGACGACTTGCGTGAAGCCATTGGCCGCGTGGCGCGGTTCCTGGAAAACGCCCGAAAGCGCTTTGGCACCGACGAGCTCGTCGCCTGATTTTTTCTAGAAAAGCCCGGTATGGCCGGGCGCAACGTTAAAGAGAACTGAATGAAACCGATCAAAGTGGGCCTGTTGGGCATTGGGACTGTGGGCAGTGGCACCTTCAACGTGCTTCAGCGCAATCAGGAAGAAATCCAGCGCCGTGCCGGCCGTGGCATTGAAATCGCGATGGTGGCCGATCTTGATGTGGCGCGTGCCCAGGCGGTGGTGGGCGAGGGCGTTCAGGTGGTGGCCGATGCCCGTGCAGTGATTGCCAACCCTGAGATTGACATCGTGATCGAATTGATCGGCGGCTACGGCATTGCCAAAGCACTGGTGATGGAAGCCATTGCCGCAGGCAAGCATGTGGTCACGGCCAACAAGGCTTTGCTGGCGGTGCACGGCACCGAGATCTTTGCTGCGGCACAGGCCAAAGGCGTGATGGTGGCTTTTGAAGCGGCAGTGGCAGGTGGCATCCCGATCATCAAGGCGCTGCGCGAGGGCCTGACGGCCAACAGCATCCAGTGGGTGGCGGGCATCATCAACGGCACCACCAACTTCATCTTGTCCGAGATGCGCGACAAGGGTTTGGACTTTGGCGATGTGCTCAAGGAAGCTCAGCGATTGGGTTATGCCGAAGCCGATCCGACTTTTGACATTGAGGGCGTGGACGCGGCACACAAAGTGACCTTGATGAGCGCGATCGCTTTTGGCATTCCGGTGCAGTTTGACAAGGCTTATGTCGAGGGCATCACCAAGTTGGGCGCGGCCGACATCAAATATGCCGAGCAACTGGGCTACCGCATCAAGCTGCTCGGCATCACCAAGCGCACCGCACAAGGCATCGAGTTGCGTGTTCACCCCAGCCTGGTGCCAACTCAGCGCTTGATCGCCAATGTGGAAGGCGCCATGAACGCCGTGATGGTGCAAGGCGATGCTGTCGGCACCACCTTGTATTACGGCAAGGGTGCAGGTTCCGAGCCCACCGCCAGCGCGGTGATCGCCGATTTGGTGGACATCACCCGTTTGCACACTGCAGACCCGCTCAACCGCGTGCCACATCTGGCATTCCAGCCAGGGTCTATGAGCAACTTGACCGTGTTGCCCATGTCCGAAGTCGTGACGAGCTATTACCTGCGTTTGCGCGTGGCCGACCAAGCGGGCGTGTTGGCTAAGCTGACCGGTTTGCTGGCCGATGCTGGCATCAGCATCGACGCGGTTTTGCAGCGAGAGGCCGATCAGGTGAGCCAAGCGGGTGAAAACCAGACCGACGTGATCATTTTGACCCACGACACCCGCGAAGGCACCTTGAACGATGTGTTGGCCCAAATGCAGGCCTTGCCCACCGTGATGGCCCCCATCGTGCGTATTCGCAAGGAAGAGTTGAACTGATGCGTTACCTGTCGACCCGCGGCCATGCTGACCGCAAAAAATTTTGTGAAATTCTGTTGGAGGGCCTGGCTCCTGATGGCGGCTTGTACCTGCCTGAAAGCTACCCGCAGATCGACGCAGCCGCATTGACCCGTTTGCGCGAAGTTTGGCAAAGCCAAGGCTACGCGGCATTGGCTTTTGAGGTGTTGTCGCTCTACATCGACGACATTCCAAGGGATGACTTGTTGGCCCTGTGCCGCAAGACCTACACGCACGAAGTGTTCGGCACGAAAGAAATCGTGCCGCTCAAGCCCTTGCAAGCTGCGGGTCAAGCACAGCCCGAGATGTACCTCGAAGCCTTGTCCAACGGCCCGACTTTGGCCTTCAAGGACATGGCCATGCAGTTGCTGGGCAATTTGTTTGAGTACGAGTTGGCGCGGCGCGGCGAAGCGCTGAATATTTTTGGCGCCACCTCGGGTGACACGGGCAGCGCGGCCGAATACGCCATGCGGGGCAAAAAGGGTGTTCGAGTTTTCATGACCAGCCCGAATGGCCGCATGAGCCCGTTCCAGCAGGCGCAGATGTTCAGTCTGCTCGACGAGAACATCCACAACATCGCCATCGAAGGCGTGTTCGACGACTGCCAAGACATCGTCAAGGCGGTCTCCAACGATCTGGATTTCAAGCGCCAATACAAAATTGGCACGGTGAACTCCATCAACTGGGCGCGTTTGCTCGCCCAGGTGGTTTATTACTTTGCGGGTTACTTTCAGGCCACTCAGAGCAACGACCAAAAAGTCAGCTTCACAGTGCCGAGCGGCAACTTTGGCAACGTCTGCGCAGGCCATGTGGCCCGCATGATGGGCTTGCCGATCGACCGCCTGGTTGTGGCCACCAACGAAAACGATGTGCTTGACGAGTTTTTCCGTACCGGCATTTACCGCGTGCGCGGTACGGCCGACACGCACGAAACGTCCAGCCCCTCGATGGACATCTCCAAGGCCAGCAACTTCGAACGTTTTGTGTTTGACCTGCTGGAGCGCGATGCCGCCCAAACCAAAGCCATTTTTGGCGAAGGTTTGAGCCGCCAAGGCTTCTTCGATTTGTCGGCCGACCCACGCTTTGCCCAAGCCGCCACCACGTACGGTTTTGACAGCGGCCGCAGCACCCATGCTGACCGCTTAAAGACCATTCAACAAGTGTTCGCCACTTATGGCGTAATGATCGACACCCACACCGCAGACGGTGTCAAAGTGGCCAAAGCGCATCTGAACCCGCAGGTGCCCATGATCGTGCTGGAAACGGCTCTGCCCATCAAGTTCGCGGCCACCATCGTGGAGGCTTTGGGTCGCCAGCCTGAGCGCCCAGCGCAGTTTGAAGGCATCGAAGCTTTGCCCAAGCGCGTGCAGGTCATGAAAGCCGATGTGGGCTTGGTCAAGGCCTACATCCAGCAGCATTGCGACTGAGCGCCCATGAGCACCGCCCCACGCGCCCCTTTGATGTCCTTGGACGACGCGCTTCAGGCGCTGCTCGCGCGCATCACCCCCTTGACCGACGCTGAGTTGGTAGCGACCTTTGATGCCGATGGCCGAGTTCTGGCCGAGGACCTGGTGTCCGCCTTGCAGGTGCCAGCCTTTGACAATTCCTCGATGGACGGCTACGCGGTGCGCCGCGCCGATTTGTTGCAGCCCGGGGTCACGCTGCGTGTGAGCCAGCGCATCGCAGCCGGACACACCGGGCAACCCTTGCAAGCCGGGGAAACCGCCCGCATCTTCACCGGAGCCCCCGTGCCCGAAGGTGCGGACGCCATCGTCATGCAGGAGCAGGCCGAGCCCGTGCCTGACGAATCCGATGTCGTGCGCTTTTCGGTGGTACCCGAGCCAGGCCAGTGGATTCGCCGCAGCGGCGAAGACATCCGCCAGGGTCAGACGGCGCTGCAACGCGGCCAAAAGCTGGGGCCTGCCGAGCTGGGCTTGGCTGCGAGCCTGGGCCTGGCACATCTGCCAGTTTTGCGCCGCCCCCGTGTAGCCTTGTTTTCGACGGGCGACGAACTGGTCATGCCCGGCGATGTGGCCCCGCAGGACATGCCCCCGGGCAGCATTTACAACTCCAACCGCTTTTTCCTGCGCACCTTGTTGCACCGCATGGGTTGTGAGGTGAGTGACCTCGGCATCGTGCCCGACAGGCGCGAAGCCACCGTGGCCGCGCTCAAAACCGCGGCCGATCACCACGACCTGATTCTGACCAGCGGCGGCGTGTCGGTGGGCGAAGAAGACCACGTCAAACCGGCGGTCCAGTCTTTGGGCGAGTTGAACCTGTGGCAAATCGCCATGAAGCCGGGCAAGCCCTTCGCCTACGGCCAGGTGCGGCGGCAGACCGCTGAGGGCGTGGCCCACTTTGTGGGCTTGCCGGGCAACCCGGTGTCCAGTTTCATGACCTTTTTGCTCCTGGTCAGGCCCTTGCTGCGACAGATGCAAGGCATGTGCGCATCCGCGCCCCACACCCAACGCTTGCCTGCGCATTTTGCGTGGCCCAAGGCCGACAAGCGCCGTGAATTCTTGCGCGTGCGCCGCAATGCGCAAGGTGGGCTGGACCTGTTTCCCAACCAAAGCTCGGGGGTGTTGACCTCGGTGGTTTGGGCCGATGGTGTGGTGGACAAACCCGGTGGGCAGACGATTGAGCCTGGGCAATTGGTTAATTTTTGGCCTTTTTCGGAGTGCTTGGCATGAAAGTGCAAGTTCGCTATTTCGCCTCATTGCGTGAAAGCATTGGCTTGTCGCATGAGACCGTGGACACCCAGACGGCCGATGTAGCCGCTTTGCGCACCGAATTGATGGCCCGGGGCGAGCACTACCGCGCTTGTCTTGCGCCAGAACGTCCAGTGCGCATGGCTTTGAACCAGGTCATGGTGCAGGGCAACGCCGCCTTGACCGAGGGCTGCGAAGTCGGCTTTTTCCCACCCGTGACCGGAGGTTGAAGCCATGACGCCCCGAGTCAGCATCCAAACGAATGATTTTGACGTGTCCACCGAGTTGGCCGCCCTTCAGGGGCAGGATTTACGCGTTGGGGCAGTGTGCAGCTTTGTGGGCACGGTACGCGACACCCATGCGCTGACCGGTCAAGCGAGCGATGAGGTGCAGGCCATGGAGCTGGAGCACTATCCGGGCATGACCGAAAAATCCATCGAAGCCATGATCGACGAAGCGCATCAGCGATTTGACTTTTACGCGGCGCGTGTGGTTCACCGCGTGGGGCGCTTATTGCCAGCAGACCAGATCGTGCTGGTGGCCGTGACCTCGGCTCACCGGGGTGAGAGCTTCAAGGCGTGTGAATTTTTGATGGACTACCTCAAAACCCAAGCACCGTTTTGGAAAAAAGAGCAAACCCCACAAGGCTCACATTGGGTGGACGCTCGCGTATCCGATGACGCGGCTTTGGCGCGCTGGGGAATTGAGGCCAAAAACGGCTAAGTCTTGACCCCTTAGAGGCCAAGCCATGCTCAGTGGGCGTAGCGGGGCGGCTCGGATGGTGTCAAAGGGCCTGTCTCGGACACTTTGACGGCGCTGCTCAATGCACCCCATTCGGCTTTTTCGATGGCTTGCTGGATCAGGTGCACCATACCGTGTACCAGGCTGACTTGCAGGTGCAACTTGCAAGCGCGGGCTTGGCCCGGGTCGGATTTGTCCTCAAAAGCAATTTCCAAAGCGCCCCCTGGCTTGATCGTCAAATGGGCATCGGTGATGAGCATGGGCTCAGCGCCCAGGGGCAATTGCGCAGCGCGGTTTTCAAAAGGGGTGGCAAAGTCGGCTTTTTTCAAGAATGCATCGCGCTTGAGTTCACTCAGCATTTGCTGCGATGGCGCATCGATCGCGGCCATACCGGGTTGCGCCGCCTCCAAACGAGCGGCCGATTGTTCGATGGCTGGTACCAAACGCAGTGACATGCGCCTCGTCAGCCAGAAACGAAACTCCTGCAAGTCCTGGGTGTTCAGGCGCAGCAACAAGCGATCTTGACGCTCATCGTGGTTCACAGACAGTTGGTGAATGTTCATGCTTTGATTTTAGGCAATAGTGAGCCCTGGACAGGCACTTGAAAATGTCACTTTCAGCACAAGTTGCCAAGCATTGGAGAAACACACATGCGAATTGACAAACTCACCACCAAATTTCAGGAAGCCTTGTCGGACGCCCAGTCGTTGGCCCTCGGCAAAGACCATGCTTACATCGAACCCCAGCATCTGTTGGTCACCATGCTCAAGCAAGACGATGGTCCCAAAGCCATTTTGCTGCGCGCAGGCGTGCAAGTGCCTGCTTTGCTTCAGGCTGCGGAAGCGGCCGTCTCGCGCTTGCCCCAGGTCACCGGACAAGACCAGGTGACGGTGGGGCCGGACCTGGTCAAGCTCTTGCAGGCAGCAGAGAAAGAAGCCATCAAACGCGGCGACGCCTTCTTGGCTGGTGAATTGTTTTTGCTGGCACTGACCGAGAGCAAATCCGAGGCGGGGCGGATCGCCAAGGAACATGGGCTCAACCGCAAAAATTTGGAGACCGCCATTGAAGCTGTTCGTGGTGGACAAAACGTGAACAGCGCCGAAGCAGAGGGCCAGCGTGAAGCGCTCAAAAAGTATTGCATTGACCTGACCGAGCGTGCCCGCATCGGCAAGCTGGACCCGGTGATTGGCCGTGACGACGAGATTCGCCGTGCCATCCAGGTCTTGCAGCGCCGCACCAAAAACAACCCGGTGCTGATCGGGGAGCCCGGCGTGGGCAAGACCGCGATTGTCGAGGGTTTGGCCCAGCGCATTGTGGCGGGTGAGGTGCCTGATTCGCTCAAGGGCAAGCGGGTGCTGTCGCTCGACATGGCCGCTTTGCTCGCCGGGGCCAAGTTCCGTGGCGAGTTTGAAGAGCGCCTGAAAACTGTGCTCAGTGAATTGGCCAAAGACGAAGGCCAGACCATCGTGTTCATTGACGAGTTGCACACCATGGTGGGTGCGGGCAAGGCCGAAGGCGCAATGGATGCGGGCAACATGCTCAAGCCCGCACTGGCCCGAGGTGAACTCCATTGCGTGGGCGCGACCACGCTGGACGAGTACCGCAAATACATCGAAAAAGACGCGGCTTTGGAGCGCCGTTTCCAGAAAATTCTGGTCAACGAACCCACGGTCGAGGCCACCATTGCCATCTTGCGTGGTCTCCAGGAAAAATACGAAATCCACCACGGCGTGGACATCACCGATCCGGCCATTGTGGCGGCGGCCGAGCTCAGCCACCGCTACATCACCGATCGTTTCTTGCCCGACAAAGCCATTGATCTGATCGACGAGGCGGCGGCCAAGATCAAGATCGAGATCGACTCCAAGCCCGAGGTGATGGACAAGCTCGACCGCCGTCTCATCCAATTGCAGATCGAGCGTGAAGCGGTGCGCAAGGAGCACGATGAGGCTTCTCAAAAACGCTTTGCTTTGATTGAGGAAGAGATCGACAAACTGAAAAAAGAGTCGGCTGATCTGGAGGAAATTTGGCGGGCTGAAAAGTCTCAAGCCCAAGGTGGCCAGCAGGTGCGCGAGCAAATCGACCAACTCAAGCAGCAAATCGAGGAGCTGACCCGCAAGGGCGATTTCAACAAGGTGGCCGAGTTGCAGTACGGCAAGCTGCCTGCGCTTGAAAAAATCCTCAAGGAGGTGCAGGCCAAGGAAGCCGCCCCCGGAGAAAAACCGGTTCACCGATTGCTGCGCACCCAAGTGGGGGCGGAGGAAATTGCCGAGGTGGTCTCTCGCGCCACAGGCATTCCGGTGTCCAAGATGATGCAGGGCGAGCGCGAAAAACTGCTTCAGATGGAGGACAAACTGCACCAGCGTGTGGTGGGCCAAGACGAAGCCATTGCGGCGGTGGCCAATGCCATTCGCCGTTCTCGCTCGGGCCTGTCCGATCCGAACCGGCCGACGGGCTCGTTCCTCTTTTTGGGCCCCACAGGCGTGGGCAAAACCGAGCTTTGCAAGGCGCTGGCTGGCTTTTTGTTTGACAGCGAAGACCACCTGATCCGCATGGACATGAGCGAGTTCATGGAAAAACACTCGGTGGCTCGGCTGATCGGTGCGCCGCCTGGCTATGTGGGATACGAGGAGGGCGGTTACCTGACCGAGGCCGTGCGGCGCAAACCCTACAGCGTGCTGCTGCTCGACGAGGTGGAAAAAGCGCACCCTGATGTGTTCAACATCTTGCTGCAGGTGCTTGACGATGGCCGCCTAACCGATGGGCAGGGCCGCACGGTGGACTTCAAAAACACCGTGATCGTCATGACTTCCAACTTGGGGTCGCACCTGATCCAGTCCATGGTGGGCCAGCCCGCCGAAGACATCAAGGACGCGGTCTGGGATGAACTCAAGACCCACTTCCGTCCCGAGTTCTTGAACCGCATCGATGAGACGGTGGTTTTCCATGGCTTGGATGCCCAGCACATCGCGTCCATCGCGCAAATCCAGTTGCAGGTGCTGCAAGCCCGCTTGGCCCGCATGGACCTGAAACTGGAAGTCAGCCCGGCAGCCTTGTCCGAGTTGGCCAAGGTGGGCTTTGATCCGGTGTTTGGTGCGCGTCCGCTCAAGCGCGCCATCCAGCAACGTTTGGAAAACCCTTTGTCGAAGCTACTCTTGGAAGGTCGTTTTCCGCCCAAGAGCACGGTGCAGGTCAGCGTGGACCCGGTGCAACGGCCCGGAGTGTTCGGTTTTCAGGTGATCGAACAGGCTTGAGTGCCAGCGCCGAGCGGGTCACTGCTGCATGAGCGGTGATCTGCACGGTGGTGACACAGGCGGGTCAGTGGCTTGGGCACAATGCGGCCATGACATCAAAAATCGCTGGCCACCTGCTCGTTGAATGCCTCTTGGCCCAAGGCGTTACCCATGCTTTCGGCGTACCCGGTGAAAGCTACCTGGCGGTGCTGGACGGCTTTCACCTTTACCGCGATCAACTCACTTTTGTGACCTGCCGACAAGAGGGTGGGGCGGCCTTCATGGCCGAGGCCCAAGGCAAGCTCACTGGCCGTCCTGGCATTTGTTTCGTCACGCGCGGCCCGGGTGCCACCAATGCATCGATCGGTGTGCACACGGCGTTCCAGGATTCCACACCCATGGTCCTGTTTGTGGGTGACGTTGCCAGCGACACCCGCGATCGCGAAGCCTTTCAGGAAATGGACTACACCCACTTTTTTGGTCCATCCACCAAAGGCATGGCCAAACGCGTCGAGCGCGTGGACGATCCGGAACGCTTACCCGAGTATGTGGCCCGCGCTTTTGCGACGGCCATGAACGGTCGACCAGGCCCTGTGGTCTTGGTCTTGCCCGAAGACATGCTGACCCGCCCCGTCAAGGCCCAGTCCCTCGGTCGTGTGGAGCCGGTTCAGGCCTGGAGCGACCCGGGTGCCTTGCGCACGCTGCGAGACATGCTCTTGGCCGCACAAAAACCCTTGGTGATTGCGGGTGGCGGCGGCTGGACGCCCCAAGCGGCCCAAGCTTTGCAACGCTTTGCCGAAAACTGGCAGCTGCCGGTAACCAATGCGTTTCGTTTTCAGGACACGTTCGACAACCACCACCCTTTGTATGCCGGGGATGTGGGCATCGGGATTGGCCCAGCATTGGCCCAGCGCGTGCGCGATGCCGACCTGATTGTGGCCATCGGCCCTCGCCTGGGTGAAATGACCACCGGGGGCTTCACCTTGCTGCAAGCGCCCAAAACCCGTCAAAAGCTGGTGCACATCCATGCCAGCGCCGAGGAGCTCAACCGTGTTTACCAAGCTGATTTGGCCATCCACGCCACCATGAACGCGGCCGCCCGCAGCCTGGAGGTTTTGAGTGCGCCCACCGAACTGCTTTGGGCCGATTGGACGCAGGCCGCGCACAATGACTATCTGAACAACCTCAAACCCCAGGTCTTACCCGGCGACATCGACATGCCGGCCATCGTGGCCACGCTGCAAAAGCATTTGCCAGCGGATGCCGTGCTGACCAATGGTGCGGGAAACTTTGCGAGCTGGATGCACCGTTTTTACAAGCACCATGGCTTGGTCAAAGGCCACAAAACCCAGCTGGCTCCTACTGTAGGCGCCATGGGTTATGGCGTGCCTGCGGGCATTGCCGCGAACTTGCTGACTGGGCGCTTGGCCTTCACCATCGCCGGGGACGGTGATTTCTTGATGAACGGTCAGGAGCTGGCCACAGCGGTGCAGCATGGCGGAAAAAGCATCATCGTGCTGCTCAACAACGGCATGTACGGCACCATCCGCATGCACCAAGAGCGCGAATACCCGGACCATGTCACGGGCTCGAAACTGCAAAACCCTGACTTTGCCGCTTTGGCTACGGCTTATGGTTACGTGGGCGTGCGCATTGAGCAAACACAAGCCTTTGAGTCAGCCCTGCTGGAGGCTCTGGCGCGTCCTCAAGGCACGCTCATTGAAGTCATGTTGGATCCGGAGGTGATCACCACCCGCGGAACGCTTAGCGCCATCACCCAGGCCGCTTTGGCCCGGCAAGAGACGACTTGAACGCAGGCGTTTGACGCCTGCCTCTGCCCAGGTGATCCCAAGCCATCACGTGGCTTGGGCTTGATCCAAAAAAAAACCCGCCGAGGCGGGTTTTTTTATGGATGCCAATGGGCAGCGCGACTGAATTACGTCAGGTGCTTGCCGATCAAGCCGGCCATTTCGAACATGGTCACTTGTGCCTTGCCAAACACGGCCTTGAGTTTGTCGTCGGCATTGATGGCGCGGCGGTTCACGCTGTCTTGCAGCTTGTGCTTCTTGATGTAGACCCACATCTTGCTCACCACCTCAGTGCGTGGCAGAGGTGTGGCTCCCACCACGGCAGCCAAGGCGGCACTGGGGGTCAGTGCCTTCATGAAGGCGGGGTTGGGGGTGCGTTTGGTTGCAGGAGCGGCCTTTTTGGCGGGTGCTTTGGCAGCCACCTTTTTAGCCGGTGCAGCCGCTTTTTTGGCGGGTGCAGTCTTGGTTGCCGGTGCTGCTTTTTTAGCGGGAGCTGCAGCTTTTTTGGCCGGGGTTTTTTTCGCAGTTGCCATGATGAAATTCCTTTGGTCGGAAGTGGGTTCGCCGCTGAGAAACGGTGTGTTTACAGCTATTGGGATGCTAATGTAGAAAGTGGCACTTTCCAAGCAGAAAAATCATTTTTCACGCCATCTTGTTGCTGATTTGCCCTTGTTGTTGGGCTTTTCTTGTTCTTGCCAACTTTCATCAGGTTCATTTGGCGTCTAGTGGGTTCATCAAAGGCATGTTGCTTGGGTCAGCTTGGGTTGTCGCTCGAGCTTGCTGGTGTATTTCATAGATTGTTTTGTTTTTTCATATTGCAAAATTTTTATAGTTTCGAGCTTGAGCTTTTCTTTCGAATCATGGATAAATTTTTTACATTGAAAAATTACGAGCTTAACCCATTGATTTTAAACAATTAAAAATATGTCTTGTATAAGACATAAGATATGAAGCAGGTCTTCTATAAGAGTTAAGATATTGACAACGACACAGCAGAAATCGCTGCTCTCGTCGCCCGATTTCAACTTGACCACAGGAGTCTTCCATGCCAGCCGACATCACTCAACAACTCAGCCGTGAACAACAAATCGCTGCCCTCGAAAAAGATTGGGCGACCAACCCCCGTTGGAAGGGCGTCAAGCGCGGCTACTCCGCCGCCGATGTCGTGCGTTTGCGCGGCAGCATGCCCATCGAGCACACCTTGGCCAAGCGCGGCGCAGAAAAGCTGTGGGAGAAAGTCAACGGCGGCGCCAAGAAAGGCTACGTCAACGCATTCGGCGCCATCTCTGCCGGTCAAGCCATGCAACAAGCCAAAGCCGGCTTGGAAGCCGTGTACCTGTCGGGCTGGCAAGTCGCCGCTGACGGCAACACGTCCGAAACCATGTACCCCGACCAGTCGCTCTACGCCTACGACTCGGTGCCCACCATGGTTCGCCGCATCAACAACACGTTCAAGCGCGCCGACGAAATCCAGTGGAGCCGCGGCATCAACCCCGGCGACAAAGAATTCATCGACTACTTCTTGCCCATTGTGGCCGACGCGGAAGCTGGTTTCGGCGGCGTGTTGAACGCCTTCGAATTGATGAAGAACATGATTGCATCCGGCGCGGCTGGCGTGCACTTCGAAGACCAATTGGCTGCTGTGAAGAAGTGCGGCCACATGGGCGGCAAAGTGTTGGTCCCTACCCAAGAAGCGTGCGAGAAATTGATCTCTGCCCGTTTCGCAGCCGACGTCATGGGCACCTCGACCATCGTGTTGGCCCGTACCGATGCTGAAGCGGCCAACTTGATCACTTCTGACCATGACGCCAACGACAAGCCATTCTTGACAGGCGAGCGCACACAAGAAGGTTTCTACCGCGTCAAGAACGGTTTGGAGCAAGCCATCAGCCGCGGCGTGGCCTATGCGCCTTACGCCGACTTGGTGTGGTGCGAAACCGGCGTGCCAGACATCGGCTTCGCCCGCGAATTCGCACAGGCTGTGCACGCTGCATGCCCAGGCAAGCTGCTGTCGTACAACTGCTCGCCATCGTTCAACTGGAAGAAAAACCTCAACGACAGCCAGATCGCTTCTTTCCAAGAAGACCTCTCTGCCTTGGGTTACAAGTACCAGTTCATCACCTTGGCTGGTATCCACATCAACTGGTACAACACCTTCCAGTTCGCCAATGCATACGCCAACGGCGAAGGCATGAAGCACTACGTCAACATGGTGCAAGAGCCTGAATTCGCAGCACGTGACAAGGGCTATACCTTCGTGTCGCACCAGCAAGAAGTCGGCGCAGGCTACTTCGACGACGTGACCACCGTGATCCAGGGCGGCTCGTCCTCCGTGAAAGCCTTGACCGGTTCGACCGAAGAAGAGCAGTTCCACTGATCTCTGGCATAGGCGCCTGAAAGGGCGCTGGCCTTCAAAAGCCATCCGATGCTGCGGGCTCGGGTGGCTTTTGTTTTTTGATCAATCTGGTGTTCGGCGGTTTGGGCTGGACTTTCCGTCTCCCGTCAGCGCACTTCATGTTGTGCGGTGGGGCCGCCCAGGCCTGTCCGGTGTGTATCCAGACTCGGCGTAGAGATTTGTTTCAGATCCAATGCCGCGAACAAAAAAGCCATCCCGAGGGATGGCTTTTTTGCGGATGGCGCGATCTCAGTCAGTTCAGGCAGCAGACGCCAGGGCTGCGTTGAAGGTCTCGCTGGGGCACATGACGGCCTTGAGCTTTTCGGGTGACGGATAGTAATAACCGCCAATGTCCACAGGCTGACCTTGCACCGCATTGAGCTCGGCCACGATGGTCTTTTCCTGTTCGGTCAAGGTTTGGGCCAATGTGGTGAAGTTGCTTTGCAACGCCAAATCTTCGGTTTGCGCTGCCAGTTCCTGCGCCCAGTACATGGCCAAATAAAACTGGCTGCCACGGTTGTCGAGTTGACCTGTTTTGGGCGAAGGGTTCTTGTTGTTGTCCAGTAACTTGCCGGTTGCAGCGTCCAGGGTTTTGGCCAAGATTTTCGACGCGTTGTTGCTGGTTTTGATGCCCAGGTCTTCCAAAGACACGGCCAAGGCCAGGAATTCACCCAACGAATCCCAACGCAGGTGGTTTTCTTCTACCAGTTGCTGAACATGTTTGGGGGCCGAGCCGCCCGCGCCGGTTTCGTACATGCCACCGCCGGCCATCAAGGGCACGATGGACAGCATCTTGGCCGAGGTGCCCAGTTCCATGATGGGGAACAAGTCGGTCAAGTAGTCACGCAGGATGTTGCCGGTTGCGCTGATGGTGTCCAGGCCGCGGACCACGCGCTCCAAGGTGTAACGCATGGCACGCACCTGGCTCATGATCTGGATTTCCAGACCAGCCGTGTTGTGCTCGTGCAGATACATCTTCACTTTGGTGATTAACTGCGCCTCGTGAGGGCGGTACTGGTCAAGCCAAAACACAACAGGCATGCCGGAGTTGCGCGCACGGTTGACGGCCAGCTTGACCCAGTCGCGGATGGCGGCGTCCTTGACTTGGCACATGCGCCAGATGTCGCCTTCTTCCACGTCTTGGCTCAGCAGCACTTCACCGGTGTTGATGTCGGTGATGTTGGCCACGCCGTCTTCTTGGATTTCGAAGGTCTTGTCGTGCGAGCCGTACTCTTCAGCTTGCTGCGCCATCAGGCCGACGTTGGGTACGGTGCCCATGGTCTTGGGGTCGAACGCACCATGCCACTTGCAGAAGTTGATCATCTCCATGTAGATGCGCGCAAAGGTCGACTCGGGCATCACGGCCTTCACGTCCTTCAAGCGGCCATCAGCCCCCCACATCTTGCCGCCGTTGCGGATCATGGCAGGCATGGACGCGTCCACGATCACGTCATTGGGCGAGTGGAAGTTGGTGATGCCCTTGGCCGAGTCCACCATGGCTAGCTCGGGGCGGCCTTCGTGGCAAGCGTGCAAGTCGCGCTTGATTTCGTCCTGCTTGGATTGGGGCAGGGTGGAGATTTTGGCGTACAGATCGGCCATGCCGTTGTTCACATTGACGCCCAATTCCTTGAACAAAGCACCGTGTTTTTCGAAAGCTTCTTTGTAGAAAATTTTCACGCAGTGGCCGAAAACGATGGGGTGCGAGACCTTCATCATGGTGGCTTTGACGTGCAAAGAGAACATCACACCCGTTTTGTGCGCGTCTTCGATTTCTTTTTCGTAAAACTCGAGCAAGGCTTTCTTGCTCATGAACATGCTGTCAATCACTTCGCGGTCGAGCAAAGAGACTTTGGGCTTGAGGATGATGGTTTTGCCGCTCTTGGTGATCAGCTCCATCTTCACGTCACGGGGGCGGTCCAATGTCATGGACTTTTCTCCGTGATAAAAGTCGCCCGCATGCATGTGCGAGACGTGCGAGCGAGAAGCCTGGCTCCAGTCTGCCATGCTGTGGGGATTTTTGCGCGCAAACTCTTTCACGGCGCGCGGAGCGCGGCGATCCGAGTTGCCTTCCCGCAGCACGGGGTTCACGGCCGAGCCGATGCACTTGGAGTAACGTGCTTTGATCGCTTTTTCTTCGTCGTTTTTGGGCGCGTCGGGGTAATCGGGCAAGGCGTAGCCTTTGCCTTGTAATTCTTTGATGGCCGCTGTCAACTGGCCCACAGAGGCGCTGATGTTGGGCAGTTTGATGATGTTGGTTTGCGGCTTCAATGTCAGCTTGCCCAGCATTGTCAAGTTGTCCGGCACCCTTTGCTCGGGCGTCAAGAAATCGGGAAATTCACCCAATATGCGGCCAGCCACGGAAATGTCGCTGGTTTCGACTTCAATGCCTGCGGCTTGTGTGAAGGTGCGAATGACAGGCAAAAATGCCGCCGTGGCCAACAGGGGGGCTTCATCCGTGAGGGTGTAAATGATTTTGGAGCGGGCGTCTGGCATGGTCATCGTGGTACAGGTTTTTACAAGATGAAAAGGAACATCTATCTTAAACCAAGCACGCCCTCATGAGCCTGACGACCATTCGTAAAACAGGAAAAAATGGCCTCGGTTTTGGCAAGCAGTTCATGGGTTCTGCCCCCTGATGCCTGAGGCCAGTCCGTCTTTGGTCAAACCTAATGTCAATTGTGGGAAAATGATGCAACTTTTTCAATTCCATCATCCAGCGCGGTCGATTACCGCGCTTTTGCATTCAAATCCATGGTTCAGATCACGCTTCCCGACGGTTCATTGCGCGAATTTTCCGGCCCGGTCACGGTGGCCGAAGTGGCTTCTTCTATTGGTGCCGGCTTGGCCAAGGCGGCCTTGGGTGGCAAGGTCAATGGTCAACTGGTCGACACCAGTTTCACCATCTCCTCAAACGCCCAATTGGCCATCGTGACGGCCAAAGACCCTGAAGGTCTGGAGTTGATCCGTCACTCCACGGCCCACTTGCTGGCGTATGCGGTGAAGGGTCTTTTCCCTGAGGCGCAAGTCACGATCGGCCCTGTGATCGACAACGGGTTTTATTACGACTTTTCGTACTCGCGCGCCTTCACGCCAGAAGACCTGGTCACGATCGAAAAGCGCATGACGGAATTGGCTGCCAAGGACGAGCCCGTATTGCGCCGGGTTCTGCCCCGTGACGAAGCCGTGGCCCATTTCAAAGGCATGGGTGAGCATTACAAGGCAGAAATCATCGGCTCGATTCCAGCGGGTGAGCAGGTCAGTTTGTACCGGGAAGGTGACTTTGAAGACCTGTGCCGTGGCCCGCACGTGCCCAGTACGGGCAAGCTCAAGCACTTCAAACTCATGAAGGTTGCGGGTGCTTACTGGCGCGGTGACAGCAAAAACGAAATGCTCCAGCGTGTGTATGGCACCGCTTGGGCCAGCAAGGAAGACTTGCAGCTGTACCTGACCCGCTTGGAAGAGGCCGAAAAGCGCGATCACCGCAAACTCGGCCGTGAACTCGACTTGTTCCATATTGACGAACATGCGCCCGGCCTGGTGTTTTGGCACCCCAAGGGTTGGACCGTGTGGCAAACCGTTGAGCAGTACATGCGCCAGGTTTACCGCGACAGTGGATACCAAGAGGTCAAGGGTCCACAGTTGCTGGACAAGACACTTTGGGAAAAAACGGGTCACTGGGACAAGTACCGTGACAACATGTTCACCACCGAGTCCGAAAAGCGTGACTACGCTTTGAAGCCAATGAATTGCCCGGGTCATATCTTGATCTTCAAGCAGGGCTTGAAAAGCTACCGCGATTTGCCTTTGCGTTACGGCGAATTCGGTCAGTGCCACCGCAATGAGCCTTCGGGTGGCTTGCACGGCATCATGCGCGTCAGAGGCTTCACGCAAGACGATGGCCACATTTTCTGCACCGAAGACCAGATCCTGCCTGAGTGCGACACTTTCACGCAGGTGCTCAAGAAGGTGTATGCCGACTTCGGTTTCACCGACATCCTCTACAAGGTCTCCACCCGTCCGGCCGCGCGCATTGGCTCTGATGAGCTGTGGGACAAGGCCGAAAAAGCCTTGATGGACAGCCTGCGCCACTCGGGTTGCGACTTCGTCATTTCCGAAGGCGATGGTGCTTTTTACGGCCCCAAAATTGAGTACACGCTCAAGGATGCCATTGGTCGCGAATGGCAGTGTGGCACGATCCAGGTCGATTTCAACCTGTCCGAGCGTCTGGATGCTGAGTACGTGGCCGAAGACGGCTCGCGCCAGCGTCCCGTCATCTTGCACCGTGCCATCGTGGGCAGTATGGAGCGTTTCATCGGTATTTTGGTTGAGCAGCATGCGGGTGCCTTGCCCACTTGGCTCGCACCCCTGCAGGTTTCAGTGCTCAACATCACCGATGCCCAGTCCGATTACTGTCGCGAAATTGCTGCAAAACTGCAAAAATCGGTGTCAAATCAAGGCCTTAGGGTCGATTTGGACCTGCGTAACGAGAAAATCACGTATAAAATACGAGAGCATTCGTTGCAAAAGCTGCCCTACATCCTTGTCGCAGGTGACAAAGAAAAGGCAGCAGGTACCGTCGCAGTGCGCGCCCGAGGCAACAAAGACCTCGGTGTGATGTCGATCGATGCGTTCATGGAACTCATTGCTGCCGACATCGCTTCTAAAGCCTGAAGGTGTTTTTCGCCACAAGCTTTGGCCCGTGGGCACAAAGATGGATAGGCTGCTTTTCGCAGTTTTGTTCCGTAAAGGATTGAGTCATCGCTACCGAATTTCGTGATCGTCGCCAACGCGAAGAACGTAAACACCGTTTGAACCGTGAAATCATGGCCCCAGAGGTCCGTGTTTCAGGGCCTGAAAATGAGCCCATGGGCATTTTGTCTCTGGCTGAAGCCTTGCGCTTGGCCGGCGAGATGGACGTGGACTTGGTTGAAATTGCTGCCACGGCCAACCCACCGGTCTGCCGTTTGATGGACTACGGCAAGTTCAAATACCAGGAGCAAAAGCGTGCGGCAGAAGCCAAAGCCAAGCAAACGGTGATTGACATCAAGGAAGTCAAGTTCCGCCCAGGTACCGACGATGGTGACTACAACATCAAGATGCGCAATATCCGTCGGTTTTTGGCCGATGGCGACAAGTGCAAGATCACCCTGCGTTTCCGTGGTCGTGAAATCACGCACCAGGAACTGGGTCTGGCTCTGCTCAACCGCATCCGCGATGAGCTAGCGGACTCAATCATCGTGGAGCAGTTCCCTAAGTTGGAAGGTCGCCAGATGATCATGATGATCGCGCCAGGCCGTAAAAAGCCTGCTGCGGGTGGCAAGACTGCAGACGCGTCTGCACCGGCCGAATCGGCTTGACAAAGAATTCGACTTGCCTTCGGGCGGGTTGAGTCAAAAGCTGCCCCAGGGTGGCTTTTGTTAAAAGTGGCTCGGGGCCAACAAGGCTGCAAATTTTTTGCAGACGCCTCACGAGCACAATTAAAGGAGCATGAATATGCCCAAGATGAAGACCAAAAGCAGTGCTAAAAAGCGCTTCCGTGTTCGTCCAGGTGGAACCGTTAAACGCGGCCAAGCCTTCAAACGTCACATCCTGACCAAGAAGACCACCAAAAACAAGCGCCACCTTCGCGGTGCTGTGTCTGTGCATGAGACCAACATGGGTCACATGGCACAAATGCTGCCCATGGCTGGCCTGTAATCACTGACGAACAAGGAGAATAAATATGCCTCGCGTTAAACGTGGTGTAACGGCACGCGCCCGTCACAAGAAAGTTTTGGCCCTTGCAAAAGGTTTCCGCGGTCGCCGCGGCAATGTCTTCCGCATCGCCAAACAGGCGGTGATGAAGGCCGGTCAATACGCCTACCGTGACCGCCGCACCAAAAAGCGTGTGTTCCGTCAGTTGTGGATTGCCCGTATCAACGCCGCTGCGCGTGAATGCGGTCTGACCTACAGCCAGTTCGCCAACGGCCTGAAAAAGGCTGCCATCGAAATCGACCGTAAGATGCTGGCGGACATCGCCGTGCACGACAAGGCCGCTTTTGCTGGCATCGTGAACCAAGTTAAAGCCAAATTGGCTGCAGCTTGAGTCCATGAGTGACATGGGCCTTTGGGCCTGTGCCACGCACTCGATCAAAGGGATTGAGGCTCGCAAAAGCTTCAATCCCTTTTTTGTTCTTTCTCACACAGATCACCGATCTCCCACACCATGAACGAGCTGGACACCCTGGTCGAATCCGCCCGCCAGAGTTTTGTGCAGGCACTGACACCTGCTGACCTCGAAAACGCCAAGGCCCAGTTTCTGGGCAAAGCCGGTCGCATCACCGAGCTGATGAAGGGCATGGCCGCTCTGAGCGTGGAAGACAAGAAAACCCGAGGTGCCGCCATCAACATCGCCAAGCAAGCGATTGAGGCCGCATTGAACGACCGCCGCCAGTCCCTGGCCGACGCCGAGTTGCAAGCGCAACTCAAAGCCGAGGCGCTGGATGTGTCGCTGCCTGGTCGCAGTGCCAACGTCGGTGGTTTGCACCCCGTCTCGCTCACATTGGAGCGGGTCGAGAATATTTTTGGCTCCATGGGCTTTGAAGTGGCCCAAGGACCCGAGATCGAGACCGATTGGTTCAACTTCACAGCGCTCAACACGCCCGAAGACCATCCCGCGCGATCCATGCACGACACCTTTTACGTCGAAGGCGGTCATTTGCTGCGCACGCACACCAGCCCCATGCAGATTCGCCATGCGGTCCAGCACGTCAAGCGCTACAAAAACCAACTCGACGCGGGTCAAGGCATGCCCGAGATCCGTGTCATCGCGCCAGGCCGCACTTACCGCGTGGACAGCGATGCGACCCATTCGCCCATGTTCCACCAGTGCGAAGGCCTGTGGATTGGCGAAAACGTGAGTTTTAAAGACCTCAAGGTCGTGGTCACAGATTTTTGCCGCACCTTCTTCGAAAGCGACGATCTGGTGTTGCGTTTCCGTCCAAGCTTCTTCCCCTTCACTGAACCCAGCGCCGAGATCGACATCCAGTTCCAAAGCGGCCCTCTGGCCGGTCGCTGGCTCGAAGTGGGTGGCTCCGGTCAAGTGCACCCGAACGTGGTGCGCAACATGGGCCTGGACCCTGAGCAGTTCATTGGTTTTGCCTTTGGCATGGGTATGGACCGTTTCACCATGCTGCGCTACGGCGTGAACGACCTGCGCCTGTTCTTTGACGGCGATGTGCGCTTCCTGAGCCAGTTCCAGTAATTCCTCCCAAGTCCGACACACGAGACACGAGTCATGCAATTTCCTGAATCCTGGTTGCGCGAGTTCTGCAACCCGCCCCTGACGACCCAGCAACTGGCAGAGACCTTGACCATGGCCGGCCTCGAAGTGGAAGAGCTCGAGCCCGTGGCCCCGCCTTTCACGAAAATCGTGGTCGGTGAAATCAAGGAAGCCGTGCAACACCCGAACGCCGACCGCTTGCGCGTGTGTCAGGTGGATGTGGGGCAGGGCAGCCTGCTGAACATTGTGTGTGGCGCGCCGAACGCCCGTGTAGGCATCCGCGTGCCATGCGCCATGGTCGGCGCCGAGTTGCCTCCGGGCGAAGACGGCAAACCTTTCGTCATCAAGGTGGGCAAGCTGCGTGGCGTGGAAAGCCAGGGCATGCTGTGCTCGGCCAAAGATCTGAAGATCGCCGACGACCATGGTGGTTTGTTGGAGCTGCCCGCAGACGCGCCATTGGGACAAGACATTCGCCAGTACCTGAATCTGGACGACACCCTGATGACGCTCAAGTTGACGCCCAACCTGGCGCATTGCCTGAGTGTTTACGGCATCGCCCGCGAAGTTTCGGCCCTGACGGGTGCGCCTTTGAAAGCCCCGACTTTCCCGGCTGTGGCGACACAGATCAGCGACAAGCTGGCTGTGGATGTTCAGGCGCCTGACCTGTGCGGCCGCTTCAGTGGCCGCGTTGTCAAGGGCGTGAACACGAAGGCACAGACCCCGCAGTGGATGGTCGACCGCTTGGCCCGTTGCGGTCAGCGCAGCGTGAGCCCGTTGGTAGACATCTCCAACTACGTGATGTTCGAGCTCGGTCGCCCTTCGCACATTTTTGACCTCGACAAGATCCATGGCGGCTTGCAGGTGCGCTGGGGCAAGCCCGGTGAATCGCTCAAGCTGCTCAATGGCAACACGGTGACCGTGGACGCGAAAGTGGGCGTGATTGCCGACGACAGCCAGGTCGAGTCGCTGGCGGGCATCATGGGTGGTGACGCCACCGCCGTGTCCGACGACACACAAAACATCTACATCGAAGCGGCCTTCTGGTGGCCTACCTCGATTGCAGGACGTTCGCGCCGCTACAACTTCTCGACCGATGCCGGACACCGCTTTGAGCGTGGCGTTGACCCACAGTTGACGGTGGAGCACATCGAGCGCATCACCCAGCTGGTGCTCGACATTTGCGGCACGTCAGAGACGAAGGTCGGCCCCATCGATGACCAGACCCTGAACATCCCAGCCATCAAGCCCGTCACGCTGCGTGTGGGCCGTGCGGTCAAAGTGATCGGCATGCCGCTCTCCCAACAACAGTGCGCTGACGCCTTGCGAGGCTTGGGTCTGCAAGTGGTTGAAGGCGAGGGCACCATCACCGTGACGCCGCCCAGCTTCCGCTTTGATTTGCAGATCGAAGAGGACCTGATCGAAGAAGTGGCCCGCATGGTGGGCTACAACAACCTGCCTACAAACCCGCCTCTGGCCCCCATCACCGCCAAGGTGCGCCCAGAGACCGAGCGCAGTCCGTCTGCCGTTCGACGCGCCATTGCCGCTTTGGGTTATCAGGAAACCATCAACTACAGCTTTGTTGAAGAAAACTGGGAGCGCGATCTGGCGGGCAATACCAACCCGATCCGTCTGCTTAACCCGATCGCCAGCCAGATGAGCGTGATGCGCTCGAGCTTGATTGGCTCGCTCTTGCAGGTGGTCAAGTTCAACGCCGACCGCAAGGCCGATCGGGTGCGCGTGTTCGAGTTGGGCCGCGTGTTCCTGCGTGATGCGAGCGTGCTCGACAGCGACGCCACGGTGCAAGGTTTTGACCAGCCCATGAAGGTCTCCGGCATCGCCTGGGGTCCCTTGGAGCCTTTGAGTTGGACAGGCAAGTCGCGCCTGGTAGATTTTTTCGATGTCAAAGCCGATGTCGAGCGTTTGTTGGCCCCAGCCCAAGCCGAATTTGTGGCCGCCGAACACCCCGCATTGCACCCTGGCCGCTCAGCCCAGGTGCTGCTGAATGGCCGGGTGATGGGTCATGTGGGTGAGTTGCACCCGCGCTGGCGTCAGGCTTGGGACTTGCCGCATGCGCCTGTCGTGTTCGAGCTGGACCTGGATGCCGTCACACAACGCAGCGTGCCCGTGGCGCAGCCGGTTGCCAAGCTGCAAGCGGTGGAGCGCGACATTGCCGTGATCGTGCGCGAGCAGGTCACGCATGCCGAGTTGATGCAGGCCATCCACAGCGCGCCGACCCAGGGGTTATTGCGCCATGCTGTGCTGTTCGATGTCTATCGCCCCAAAACCGATGCTGCGGGTGGCTTGGCGGTGGGCGAGAAAAGTTTGGCGGTGCGTTTGAGTTTGCACAGCGACGAGGCCACCTTGACCGACGCTCAGATTGAAGCCGCCATGGGGGCCATCATGGCCAGCTTGTCCGAGCGGGTTTGTGCGCGTTTGCGTACCTGAGTGCGTGCCATGCAAATCAGTTTTGAATCCCTGGAAACCCCGGCCCTGACCAAGGCGCACCTGGCCGATTTGCTGTTCGAGCAGATTGGCCTGAACAAGCGTGAGTCCAAGGACATGGTGGATGCGTTCTTTGATCTGGTGGTGGACAGCCTGATTGCGGGTGACGATGTGAAAATTTCCGGCTTCGGCAATTTCCAGATTCGCACCAAAGCCGCGCGCCCCGGGCGCAACCCGCGCACCGGAGAATTGATTCCTATTGATGCACGTCGTGTGGCGACCTTCCATGCCAGCCATAAACTCAAGGCCTTGATTCAGGGCGATGCGGTTGACGACGAAGGTGTGGAGACCGTGGGCCGCTGAATCATTTTTTGATCGGAGTGCCCATGTTGTTCAAGTTCAAATCCCAAGTCACCAGCGACCTCATCATGCTGGAGGCAGATGCCCGCAGGCTGCTGCACATCATGTTGGGCCACGACCCTGACAAAGGCATCATTTTGGTGAAGGACATGCCTGCAGCCGTTGCCAAGTTGGAGTCAGCTGTTGCCCAAGATGAAGCGGCCCGTTTGCAGCGCAGCCAAGCGGCGCAAAAAGCCGCCGTCCCCAAAGACAGCCCGCAGGACGACTCGGTGGAGGTGTTGGACGCCGTGCGACTTGCGCAGCGGGCCACCCC
This sequence comes from Limnohabitans sp. Bal53, assembly GCF_003063355.1. Lineage (GTDB taxonomy): Bacteria > Pseudomonadota > Gammaproteobacteria > Burkholderiales > Burkholderiaceae_C > Limnohabitans_A. Next base: position 332,504 of record NZ_NESH01000002.1, read on the forward strand.
CATGCTCAAGCTGCTCAAACACTGCGTGGCCGACCCGTCTGACGTGGTCTGGGGCGTGTGAGGTTCAGCCGGGTCGTTTGCTGAACACGGCCCCACCGAGTTTGAAGCCGGGCTTGATTTGCCGCTTGGCAAACCAGCCTTGGTTCATCTCCAGGACAAAGCGTACGGGTTTGCTGGAGCAGTGCGAGTCATCGCTTTGTGGCTGCATGTCGGCCAAGTTGACGATGGTGCCATCGTCTTCAACGAAAGCGGCCGTGAGGGGAATCAGGGTGTTGCGCATCCAAAAGCACTGTGTCGACGCTTGCTCGAATATGAACAGCATGCCCTCGTGCATCGGCATGTCCTTGCGCCACATCAGACCTATCTGTCGCTGCTCGGGGGTCTGAGCCAGCTGCACATCCAAGCGGTGCATGCCGGCCGTCAATGTTGTGCGGGCCAAGCCCAATTGCGGCCCGGGATTGGACTGGGCCGATGCCAGCGATCCGGCCAGCAACAAGGCGCAGGCGATACCAAACGATGCGCCGCGCCAGGTCTTACTGCGGGCAGGGCTGCAAAACGAGCGAGATGTCAAAAAGAACAAGTGGTTCATGGTGTGGGCTGGAGTGCAAAGCAGGCCACAAGGATAACGCCTGCAGGCGCATTGAAAGAACTGGGCAAGCCGACCGATTCCAATCCATCCGAAGACCCAGCTTGCTGGGGACTTTGCCGGGACCCGGCAGCCGCTGGGAAGGTCAGGCCCCATCTGAAGACCCTAGGGCCCAAGCGCCAGGATTTGACCTCATGGCGTCTCAAGGACCTGCCGAGCCCGGTGGGGCGGGTGGGGCGCTGTCAGCCCCATCGGCCTGGTCAGGACTGGTCACAGCGTTGTCAGTGGGTTGGGACGATTCTGCCAATGGCATGGGCGTGGTTGCCACAATATTGGCAGCCATCAGGCCCTTGGCGCCTTGCGTCAGCTCGAAACTCACGCGCTGGCCTTCCTTGAGGGTTTTGAAGCCCTCCATCTGGATGGCTGAAAAATGGGCGAAGGCGTCTGCGCCGCCGCCGTCGGGTTGAATGAAACCAAAACCTTTGGCATCGTTGAACCATTTGACCGTACCACTGGGCATACGACGTCTCCGTGTTTTTATGGATTAGCTCAGTTTGAGTAATTCAAGGCAAATTTGTCAATGTGAGGTTTTCCCGGGGTGCGGCATTTGTGCCGCACCTGGCCAAGACTTTTCAGACCCCAGGCTCAAAGGGCTTGAAAGCATCGATAGAATGAAATCATGGCAACGAAAAAACCTTCCAATCCCACGCTGCCGACCGTGACTCCCCGTTCGCCCGATGGCGGCGATTCGGTGGTCCTCGAAAGACGTGCTCAAAAAATCGAACCGCCCCAGATGTACCAGGTGGCGATGCTCAACGACGACTTCACCCCCATGGAATTTGTGGTGATGGTGATCCAGGAGTTTTTCAGCAAAGACCGCGAAGCGGCCACCCAAATCATGCTCAAAATTCACCTGGACGGCAAAGGCGTTTGTGGGGTCTATTCCCGCGATGTGGCCGCCACCAAGGTTGATCAGGTGTTGGATGCGGCCAAACAGGCGGGTCACCCCTTGCAATGTGTCAGTGAACCCATTGATTAAGCCGGCATGCCCCCCACCTCTTATTCGTCTCTTTTACTCAGCAAGGCATAAGGAAATCACATGATTGCCCAAGAATTGGAAGTCAGCTTGCACATGGCCTTTGTTGAAGCCCGTCAGCAGCGCCATGAATTCATCACTGTCGAGCATTTGTTGCTGGCCCTGCTGGACAACCCCAGCGCGGCAGAAGTGCTGCGCGCTTGTGCCGCCAACATCGACGATTTGCGCAAAGCCTTGAGCAATTTCATCAAGGACAACACGCCCCAAGTGGCGGGTACCGAGGAGGTGGACACCCAGCCCACCTTGGGGTTCCAGCGCGTAATCCAGCGCGCCATCATGCATGTGCAGTCCACCGGCAACGGCAAAAAGGAAGTGACCGGCGCGAATGTGCTGGTGGCGATCTTTGGTGAAAAAGACTCGCACGCCGTGTACTACCTGCACCAGCAAGGCATCACGCGTTTGGATGTGGTCAACTTCATCGCTCACGGTATTCGCAAGAGCGATCCGCCCGAAGCCACCAAAGCCGACGCACCCGCCAGTTCTGAGGCGGAAGAATCCAGCGGTGGTGAACGCAATGAGAAAGCCTCGCCTCTGGAGCAGTTCACCAACAACCTGAACCAGGCCGCCAAAGACGGCAAGATCGACCCGCTGATTGGCCGTGAATACGAAGTCGAGCGCACGATCCAGATCTTGTGCCGCCGCCGCAAAAACAACCCACTCTTGGTGGGCGAAGCCGGTGTGGGTAAAACCGCCATTGCTGAGGGCCTGGCCTGGCGCATCACGCAAGGCACGGTGCCTGACATCCTGGCCGAAGCCACGGTGTATTCGCTCGACATGGGTGCGCTGCTGGCGGGCACCAAATACCGGGGTGATTTTGAGCAGCGCCTCAAAGGCGTGCTCAAGTCGCTCAAGGACAAACCCAACGGCATTTTGTTCATCGACGAAATCCACACCCTGATCGGTGCGGGTGCGGCTTCTGGCGGCACGCTGGACGCATCCAATTTGCTCAAGCCAGCCCTGTCGAGTGGCCAACTCAAGTGCATCGGCGCCACCACTTTCACCGAATACCGTGGCATCTTCGAAAAAGACGCTGCTTTGAGCCGACGCTTCCAAAAAGTGGACGTGGTCGAGCCGACGGTTTCCGAGACGGTGGACATCCTCAAGGGCCTCAAGAGCCGCTTTGAAGACCATCACAGTGTCAAGTACACGATCGCCGCTTTGCAGGCTGCGGCTGAGTTGTCGGCCAAGTTCATCAACGATCGTCAACTGCCCGACAAGGCGATTGATGTGATCGACGAAGCCGGTGCCGCCCAGCGCATCCAGGTGGCGTCTAAGCGTAAAAAGACAATTGGCAAATCGGAAATCGAAGACATCGTTGCCAAAATCGCCCGCATCCCCCCGGCCAATGTGTCCAACGACGACCGCAGCAAGCTGCAGACCATTGAGCGCGACCTCAAATCGGTGGTGTTTGGTCAGGACAAGGCGCTCGAAGTGCTGGCTTCTGCCGTCAAGATGGCCCGCTCGGGCTTGGGCAAGACCGACAAGCCGATTGGCTCCTTCTTGTTCTCGGGTCCCACCGGCGTGGGCAAGACCGAGGCGGCCAAGCAACTGGCCTACATCATGGGCATCGAGCTCATCCGCTTTGACATGTCCGAGTACATGGAGCGTCACGCGGTCAGCCGCCTGATCGGCGCGCCTCCGGGCTACGTGGGCTTTGACCAGGGCGGCCTTTTGACCGAAGCCGTGACCAAGAAGCCGCATTGTGTGCTCTTGCTCGACGAGATCGAAAAGGCCCATCCGGACATCTTCAACGTGCTGCTGCAGGTCATGGACCACGGCACTTTGACCGACAACAACGGGCGCAAGGCCGACTTCCGTAACGTGATCATCATCATGACCACCAACGCGGGTGCCGAGACCATGAACAAAGCCACCATTGGTTTTACCAACCCGCGCGCTGCCGGAGACGAAATGGGCGACATCAAGCGCCTGTTCACGCCCGAGTTCCGCAACCGCCTGGACGCCATCGTGAGCTTCAAGCCGCTGGACGAGCAGATCATCTTGCGCGTGGTGGACAAATTCCTGCTGCAACTGGAAACCCAGCTGGGCGAGAAAAAGGTCGAAGTCACCTTCACCGACGCCTTGCGCAAGTTCTTGGGCAAAAAGGGCTTCGATCCGCTCATGGGCGCTCGCCCCATGCAGCGCTTGATCCAGGACACCATCCGCAAGGCCTTGGCCGACGAGTTGCTGTTCGGTCGCTTGACCGATGGTGGTCGTTTGACCGTCGACATCGATGCCAAGGACGAGGTGCTGCTGGACATCACGCCCAACCCCAAGAAGGAAAGCCGCTCTTCACGCTCTGAGCCCGCCGAGCCTGAAGAAGCCACAGCGGGTTAAACCGCTTGGACCCACTTGCCACCCCTTGGGGGCAAGAGATGCAAAAAAGGCCCGTCAGGGCCTTTTTTGTGGGTTGCAGTTGAAGGGATGACCTTGTGCGAGCCCTTACCTGCGCCGACCACCACCCAACAAGCTGCCCAGCACGCCGCGCACGATTTCACGGCCAATGGCCGAGCCCACGGTGCGCACGGCACTTTTGACCACCAGCTGCGCCACGCCATCACGTTGCCCCCCACGAGGCCCGGTGCTGCCAAACAGCATGTCAGACAAGCCGCCCATCAGGCCGCCGCTGGCAGGGTCTGCTGCTGCCGGTGCTTGGCCCGGCAAAGGGTTGTTGCCGCTGGCTTGGCCGGATACCGTGCCCTGGCTCTTGATCCGTTCATAAGCCGACTCCCGGTCCTGGGCTTGCTCGTACACCCCGGCCACCAAAGATCCCTGAACCAGCGTCTGGCGCTGGGCGGGGGTGATGGGTCCCAACTGGCTGCCCGGCGGCAGCACAAATACCCGCTCGGTTTCGCAGGGGCGGCCCTTGTCGTCCAAAAAGCTCACCAAGGCCTCGCCCACGGCCAGCTCGGTGATGGCCGCTTCGATGTCCAGACCCGCTTTGGGGCGCATGGTTTGAGCAGTCGATTTCACGGCTTTTTGGTCGCGTGGGGTGTAGGCACGCAGTGCGTGCTGCACCCGGTTGCCCAGCTGGCCCAGCACGCTGTCGGGAATGTCCAGCGGGTTTTGCGTGACGAAGTAGACTCCCACACCCTTGGAGCGCACGAGGCGCACGACCAGTTCGATGCGCTCGACCAGGACCGCAGGCGCGTCTTTGAAGAGCAAATGCGCCTCGTCAAAAAAGAACACCAATTTGGGTTTTTTCGGATCGCCAATCTCGGGTAAGACCTCGAACAACTCCGACAGCATCCACAGCAAGAAGGTGGCGTACAGGCGCGGCGAATTCATCAGTTTGTCGGCCGCCAAGATGTTCACCACCCCCAGGCCCTGCGCGTCGGTTTGCATGAAGTCTTCGATGTTGAGCATGGGCTCGCCAAAGAACTTGTCGCCGCCCTGGGTCTCGATTTGCACCAAACCGCGCTGGATCGCCCCGATGCTGGCGGCGCTGATGTTGCCGTACTCGGTGGTGAACTGTTTGGCGTTGTCGCCCACGTACTGCAGCATGGCCCGCAGGTCTTTCATGTCCAGCAGCAGCAAACCGTTGTCGTCAGCGATCTTGAACACCAGGTTCAGCACCCCGGCTTGCGTGTCGTTCAAGCCCAGCATGCGGGTCAGCAACAAAGGCCCCATGTCGGAGATGGTGGCGCGCACCGGGTGGCCTTGCTCGCCAAACACGTCCCACAAAGTGGTGGGGCAGGCCAGAGATTCGGGCAGCGCAAGCCCCCGGTCTTGGAGCACAGCGGCCAGCTTTTCGCCGATCTTGCCCGCTTGGCTGACCCCGGTCAGGTCGCCTTTGACGTCGGCCATGAAGACCGGCACCCCCAAGCGAGAAAAGCTTTCGGCCAGGGTTTGCAAGGTCACGGTTTTGCCCGTGCCGGTGGCCCCGGTGATCAGGCCGTGGCGGTTGGCGAGACCTGGCAGCAGGTGACACTGCGCCTGGGCATTTTGAGCAATCAACATGGGATCAGCCATCGAAAATCTCCTCCCCGGAGTGAAAAGTAAAATCCAACCTCTAGGTTAAATCAACATTCAAGGAATTCCCGATGGCTGGCCACAGTAAATGGGCAAATATTCAGCACCGCAAGGGCAGACAAGACGAAAAAAGGCAACGTATTTGGACCCGTGTGGTGCGTGAAATCATGGTCGCAGCCCGCACGGGTGGGGGTGATGTCAGTGCCAATCCTCGCTTGCGTCTGGCCATCGAAAAGGCCAAGGCTGCCAACATGCCAGCCGACACGATCAAGCGCAACGTGGACAAAGCCACGGGCAACCTGGAAGGCGTGAGCTACGAGGAAATCCGTTACGAAGGCTATGGCATTGGGGGCGCTGCCATCATTGTGGACACGATGACCGACAACCGGGTGCGCACCGTGGCCGAAATGCGCCATGCCCTGAGCAAGCACGGCGGCAACTTGGGCACCGAGGGTTCGGTGGCGTTTCAGTTCAAGCACTGCGGTCAACTGTTTTTTGCCCCCGGCACTTCGGAGGATCGGGTCATGGAGGTGGCCTTGGAGGCTGGCGCCGATGACGTCCTCACCGACGAGGAGGGTGCGATCGAAGTCCTGACGACACCCGCTGATTTTGAAGCCGTGAAAAATGCGCTGGAGGCCGCTGGGCTAGTGGCCGAGATGGCTGAAGTCACCTGGCGCGCCGAAAATTCTGTGTCCTTGTCCGGCGACGAAGCGGCCAAAATGCAAAAATTATTGGATATATTGGAAGACTTGGACGATGTGCAAAACGTTTTCCACAACGCCGAATTTGAAGATTAAGGAAGTTGGATGAAAGTATTGGTAGTCGGCAGTGGTGGCCGTGAGCACGCCATGGCTTGGAAGCTGTCGCAGTCGCCCAAAGTACAGCAGGTCTTCGTGGCACCCGGTAACGGTGGCACGGCCAAAGACAAAAACCTGGTCAATGTGCCGATCACCGAGGGTGCAGCATTGCGCCAGTGGGCCATCGACAATGGGATCGGTTTGACTCTGGTGGGCCCCGAGGCCCCCTTGGCCGCAGGCATTGTGGACGATTTTCGGGCGCATGGCCTGCGCATTTTTGGCCCCACGCAGGCTGCTGCTCAGCTCGAAAGCTCCAAGGCTTTTTCCAAAGCCTTCATGAAGCGACACGGTATTCCCACCGCCGAATTTGAGACCTTCACCGATGCGGCTTCGGCGCACGCCTACGTGGACCGCCAAGGCGCACCCATCGTGGTCAAGGCAGACGGCTTGGCGGCGGGCAAAGGCGTTGTGGTGGCCATGACACTGGCCGAAGCCCATGAGGCGATTGACTTCATGCTGCTGGACAACGCGCTCGGTGTGGCGCACAACGCAGGCGGCGCACGTGTGGTGATCGAAGAGTTCTTGCAAGGTGAAGAAGCCAGTTTCATGGTGCTGTGCGATGGCAAAAACGTGGCAGCCTTGGCCACCAGTCAGGACCACAAACGCTTGCTGGATGGCGACAAGGGCCCCAACACCGGCGGCATGGGTGCGTACTCGCCTGCGCCCGTGGTCACGGCTGAGGTGCACGCCCGCGCCATGCGCGAGGTCATCTTGCCCACCATCCGCGGCATGGACAAAGATGGCATCAACTACACCGGATTTTTGTATGCGGGCCTGATGATCGACCCGCAAGGCCGCATCAAGACCCTGGAATTCAATTGCCGCATGGGTGACCCCGAAACCCAACCCATTTTGATGCGTATGAAGTCAGACTTTTTGGAGGTTTTGTTGGCCGCAACGTCAGAAGGTTTGGGTCAATTGGAAATGGAATGGGACCGACGCGTGGCGCTGGGTGTGGTCATGGCTGCAGCCGGTTACCCACTCCACCCACGCAAGGGCGATGCCATCACCGGGCTGCCTAAGGACCAGGACGATGCCATGGTGTTCCATGCGGGCAGCACCGAAAAAGAGGGCCAAATCCTGACTTCGGGGGGGCGTGTTCTGTGCGTTACTGCACTGGCCGATTCGGTCAAGCAGGCGCAGCAAAAAGCCTACCAAACCGCCAGCCCGATTGCCTTTGACGGGATGCAGATGCGCCTGGACATTGGTTATCGCGCGATCAAAAACTGAAGCACCTGACACGCATGAGCCCCTTGACCCGCCATCCTGTGACCTTCAAGGGCTCCCGTCTGGCCCGTTGGATTTTGAAAATGTTGGGTTGGCGCGTGGACTTTGAGGGCTTTCCCTCCCGGCAAGGCGTGGCCATTGTCTACCCGCACACCAGCAATTGGGATTTTCCGATTGGCATGCTCGCCAAGTGGGCGCTGGGCATTCCGGCGCACTTTTGGGGCAAGGATTCCCTGTTCAAATTCCCGGTGATCGGCGCTTGGATGCGCTATGTGGGCGGCATCCCGATTGACCGCAGTTCATCTCGCGGCGTGGTGGGCCAGATGGTTCATGTGTTCGATCAGCACAAACAAAACGACCAACTGCTCTGGCTGGGCCTGGCCCCGGAGGGCACACGCAGCCTCACACCGGGCTGGCGCAGCGGCTTTTACCAATTGGCCCTGGGCGCGCAAGTACCCCTGGCACTCGTCAAGCTGGACTGGGGTCAGCGCTGCTTCAGTGTGGTCGATTTTTACGATTTGACTGGCGACGTCGAGTGCGATTACGCCCACATGGCCCAAGTCTTTCAGGGTGTCAAAGGCTTCCACGAAAACCAGATGGGACCCATACTCCCCTGGAGTCCGGGCCAATCTGTGGATGCCACCCGTCTCAAACCTTGAAGATTTTTTGAACCTTTTCAACGCCACATCCACCATGAGCACCCCCTTTGAACTCGGTACTGTCAAAAACTACCTGCTGGGCTTGCAGTCCCGCATCACCGGGGCCTTGACCGACCTCGACGGCACCCCTTTTCTGACCGATGCCTGGCAAAAAGACCCGGGTGAAAAACTTCAGGGCAATGGCATCACCCAGATTCTGGAAGGCGGCCCGATTTTTGAGCGGGCTGGTTGCGGTTTTTCTCACGTCACGGGGCCTCAGTTGCCGCCCTCGGCCACCCAGCACCGCCCTGAGTTGGCCGGTTCGGCCTTTGAGGCCATGGGGGTGTCCCTGGTCTTTCACCCGCGCAACCCCTATGTGCCCACAGTGCACATGAACGTGCGCATGATCGCTGCCAAGCCTGAGGGCAGGGCGCCTGTGGCCTGGTTTGGTGGCGGCATGGACCTGACACCTTATTACGGCTTTGACGAAGATGCGGTGCATTTTCACCAGTCGTGTAAAGACGCTTTGAGCCCGTTTGGCGAGGCCTTGCACCCACGTTTCAAAACCTGGTGCGACGATTATTTTTGCAACAAACACCGCCATGAGCAGCGTGGTGTGGGCGGCATTTTCTTTGACGACTTTTCCGAGCTGGGCATGGACCAAAGCTTTGCCATGCTTCAAAGCGTGGGCGATGCTTTGCTGACGGCCTACATGCCCATTGTGTTGCGCCGCAATGACACGCCCTATGGCGAGCGCGAGCGAGACTTTCAGCTCTACCGACGTGGCCGGTATGTGGAGTTCAACCTGGTCTGGGACCGGGGCACACATTTTGGTTTGCAGTCTGGTGGCCGCACCGAATCGATCCTGATGTCCATGCCGCCTGAGGTTCGCTGGTCATATCAGCGCCAAGACGATGTCGGCTCGCCCGAAGCGCGCTTGCTCAGCCATTTTCTGGTGCCCAAGGATTGGGTTTGAACCTGCCATCCTCCGAGCAAAACGCCCAAGCCTATGTGCAGCGCTTGGGCGTTTTTGGCGGAGCGTTCGACCCGCCACACCTGGCCCATGTGGCCCTGGTTGAAGCGGCCGTGGCGCAGTTGCAACTCGACCAAGTGCGCGTGTTCCCCACGGGCCAAGCTTGGCACAAACCGCGCAACCTGAGCGATGCCGAACACCGCTTGGCCATGACGCGTCTGGCCTTTGCGCATGTGCCCCAAGTGGTGGTGGACGAGCGCGAAATCCTGCGCACTGGACCCAGCTACACGGTGGATACTCTCAAGGAGTTGCAGACCGAATATCCGCAGGCTCAGCTCTATTTGCTGCTCGGAGATGATCAGCGGCGGTCCTTGCCTGCATGGCACCAAATCGATGAAATTGGGCGCATCGCTATAATCTGCGCCGCAGGCCGTGACATGGCCGTGCGTGCCTGGAACGAAGAATCAGGCGTTGCACCCACCACCCCTCCCCTTTCTGACACGCTGCAAGCGCGCATTCGCACTCTGGACATGCCGCTGATGCCACACAGTGCCACGGACATCCGTGTGCTGGCGGCCACAGAGCAGGCCCTGACGGGCCTGGTATCCCCCGCTGTTGAGCGCTATATTCACGAACACCACCTTTACAGGCCCCATTGATGACCGAAAACGCTGCCAAAAAAGACATCCAGAAACTCCAGCGGGCCATTGTGGACGCTCTGGAGGACGTCAAGGCTCAAGAAATCCAGGTGTTTGACACCGAACACCTGTCCTCGCTGTTTGAGCGGGTCATCATCGCCTCGGGCACCTCGAACCGCCAAACCAAGGCGCTTGCCGCCAGTGTGCGCGACAAAGTGCGCAACGCCGGATTTGGCAAGCCCCGCATCGAGGGCGAAGACAACGGCGAATGGATCATTGTGGATTGCGGCCAGGCTGTGGTGCACGTCATGCAGCCGACCATCCGCACTTATTACAACTTGGAAGAAATTTGGGGCGGAACGCCCGTGCGCCTGAAGTTCGGTGCGCCCAAGCCGGCAACTACGGCCGAGGTCAAGGGCCACATCCAGAACTCGGTGGCGAAAAAAGCCACGGGCAAAGCAGCTGCCAAATCAACAGCAGCGAAAACACCCGCAGCCAAGAAGTCTGCCGCTCAACCCGCTGCCAAATCTGCAGCCAAGCCCAAACCGGCTTTGAAGGCACCCGCCAAATCCACCAAACCAGCGGCCAAGGCGCCAGCCAAAACCACGGCCAAACCCGCTGCGAAAACTGCAGCCAAAACGGCCGCCAAATCGACCACTAAAGCGACCAGCCCCACCAGCAAGCCCACGGTAAAGACAGTGGGCAAGCCCACGGCCAAGCCTGCCGCCAAGACTGCCGTCAAAGCGGCGGCCAAGTCGGCAGCTAAACCGGCAGCCAAAAAGGCGCCTGCGCGCAAGGCTGTGCAAGCAACCACCCGCCGTAAAGCCGACTGATCCTGCATGAAGCTGCTGATCGTTGCGGTCGGCCTGCGTGTGCCCGATTGGGCGCAGACCGCTTGGGACGACTACGCCAAACGCTTTCCGCCTGAGCTCAAGGTTGAGCTCAAGGCCGTGAAAACTGAGCCCCGGGGCTCCAAAACCCTGCCCAACCTGTATGCGGCCGAGCGCCAGCGCATTGAAGCGGCCATTCCGCGCGGCACCCGCATCGTGGTGCTTGATGAGCGCGGCACCAACCTCACCACCCAGGCCTTGGCCACGCGCTTGACAAGTTGGCAGCTCGGCGGGGACGACGTGGCCTTGGTCATTGGTGGCCCCGACGGACTTGAACCAGAATTCAGGCAAGCAGCCCATGAGCGGATCCGCTTGTCGGACATGACCTTGCCCCACGCCATGGCCCGGGTACTCTTGATCGAGCAGCTCTACCGTGCCTGGTCCATCAACGCCAACCACCCCTACCACCGCGAATGAGTGACTTCATTTACCTCGCCTCTCAAAGCCCCCGGCGCAGCCAGCTGCTGGACCAAATCGGTGTGGCTCATCGGTTGCTCTTGGCCGGGCCTGACGAAGATGCCGAGTCCCTGGAAGAGGTGCGCGGCGCGGAAGCGCCTGCACGGTATGTGGCGCGTGTGACAGGGCTCAAACTCGACGCCGCCGTGCAGCGCATGAAGCGCCAGGGCTTGCCTGCAGCGCCCGTGCTGTGCGCCGACACCACCGTGTGCCTAGGGAGGGATATTTTGGGCAAACCGGCAGATGAGGCCGATGCGGTGCGCATGCTCAAGCGTCTGGCGGCTCAAAACCACCGTGTGTTGACGGCCGTGGCGGTGCAAAAAGGGGCCAAGCGGGTTTCGGCGGTTTCGGAGTCTTGGGTGCGCTTCGCGCCCATGACCACCGCGCAAATCCGTGCCTACGTCGCGACAGGCGAGCCCATGGGCAAAGCCGGTGCTTACGGGGTGCAAGGCAGGGCGGCTGCCCATATTGAGCAGATCCGGGGCAGTTATTCAGGCATCATGGGTTTGCCGCTGTTCGAGACTGCTGCGTTGTTACGCACCTTGGGCATGCGCTGTTGAGCGTTCGTGCATGCCAAGGCGCTGCTGATGCCCTGGCGTTTTCCACGTTGTTATTCTTTTTTCCCATCTCATGCCCACCATGCAACAAGATATTTTGGTCAATTGGTCGCCCCAGGAAATCCGGGTCGCGGTGGTGGAGTTTGGCGCGGTGCAGGAGTTGCATGTCGAGCGAACGCTTGAGCGAGGTCTGGTGGGCAATGTTTACCTGGGCAAAGTGGCCCGCGTTTTGCCAGGCATGCAATCGGCTTTCATCGACATTGGTCTGGACAAAGCGGCCTTTTTGCATGTAGCCGATGTTTGGCAAAAGCATGCCGAAGGCGAGGCTGCAGCCGCCCGCACGGGCCAGCCTCTGGTGCCGATTGAAAAGCAGGTGTTTGAGGGCCGCGCCATCATGGTGCAGGTCATCAAGGACCCCATGGGCACCAAAGGTGCCCGTTTGTCCACACAAATCAGCATCGCGGGCCGCCATCTGGTGTTTTTACCGCAGGACGACCACATTGGCGTGTCTCAGAAAATTCCGTCTGACCAGCGCGATGCGCTGCGCCACAGGCTGCAGGCCTTGGTGGGCCCGGCCGGCGGTGGCTTCATTTTGCGCACCAACGCCGAGGACTCCAGCGACGAAGAGTTGAGCGAGGACATCGCTTACTTGCGCAAGACTTGGGCCCGCATCAAAGAGGCTTCGCTGCGCCTGCCTCCCACCTCGATCCTCCACCAAGACCTGACCCTTTTGCAGCGTGTCTTGCGCGATTTGGTGGGTGAGGCGACACAAAGCATCCGTATCGACTCGCAAGAGCAATTCGCCAAACTGAAGGCTTTTGGGCAGGAATTCATGCCCATTGCGGCTGAGCGCTTGCAACTCTACAAAGGCGAGCGCCCCATTTTTGACCTCTATGCCATCGACGAAGAAATCGCCAAAGCCCTGGGCCGACGGGTGGATCTGAAGTCGGGCGGCTACCTGATCATCGACCAGACCGAGGCGCTGACCACCGTGGACGTGAACACGGGCGGTTATGTGGGCGCGCGAAACTTTGAGGACACGATCTTTAAGACCAATCTGGAAGCGGCCCAAGCCATTGCTCGGCAACTGCGCTTGCGCAACTTGGGCGGCATCGTCATCGCCGACTTCATCGACATGGCTCGCCCAGAGCACCAGGACGCGGTCTTGGCCGAGTTCCGCAAACAGCTCTCGCGTGACCGCGTCAAGACCATGGCCGGTGGCTTTTCGTCGCTGGGTTTGCTGGAGATGACGCGCAAACGCACCCGTGAGTCGCTGGCCCACATGCTGTGTGAACCTTGCCCCAGCTGCCAAGGCAAGGGCATCGTCAAGACGCCGCGTTCGGTGGTGTACGACATCTTGCGCGAGATCCTGCGCGAGGCGCGTCAGTTCAACCCGCGCGAGTTCCGCATCGTGGCCGCCTCGGCGGTCATTGATTTGCTGCTGGACGAAGAAAGCCAGCACTTAGCGGGTTTGTCGGACTTCATTGCCAAGCCAATTTCGCTGCAGGTCGAGGCGTCCATGGGGCCGGAGCAGTACGACATTGTGTTGCTTTGATTCGGCTCAGGCAGGTGTGTTGGCCTGAGCAGGGACATCACTGGCCCAATCACCTCGGTGGTGCAGCCTTGCATAGGCGCCGCCCTGCGCCAGCAATTCGGCGGGGGCGCCTTGTTCCACGATGCGACCGCGCTCCATCACGATGACCCGGTCGGCGTGCTCGATGGTGGACAGTCGGTGCGCCACGATCACGGTGGTGCGGCCTTGCATGAGTTTTTGCAAAGCGTCCTGCACCAGGCGCTCGGACTCGTTGTCCAGTGCCGAGGTTGCTTCGTCCAGAATCAATATCGGCGAGTCCTTGTACAAGGCGCGGGCAATCGCCAGGCGCTGGCGTTGCCCCCCAGAAAGCTGATTGGCGTTGTGGCCCAATTTGGTGTCCATGCCCTGAGGCAGGGTTTGAACGTGTGCCCATAAATTGGCCGCTTGGAGGCATTGCTCGACTTTGGCGCGATCTGGTTTGTCGCCCAGCCCCACGTTCACTGCCAAACTGTCGTTGAGCATGACCACGTCCTGACTGACCATGGCCAGTTGTTGGCGTAGGCTGTCCAGCTGCCAGTGCGCCAGGGGTACGCCGTCGAGCAGTACCTGGCCGTCGGTCGGGTTCAAAAAGCGCGGCAGCAATTGGATCAATGTGGTTTTGCCAGCACCTGATGTGCCCACCAAGGCCACCGTCTCGCCTGGCTTCACACTCAAATTGATCTGCGCCAAAGCTGGCGCACCATCCGGGTTGAACTGAACGCTCACGTCGTGCCATTCCAGGGCGCCAATGGCGCGGTGCACCCGGTGATCGCCTTGGCTTTCTTCTGGGGCGTCGTGCATCAGGGCCAGGCCCCGCTCAAGTGCGGCCAGGCCCCGGGTGATGGGGTTGGCCACATCGGCCAGTCGTTTGATGGGCGCAATCAGCATCAGCATGGCGGTGATGAAGGCTACAAACCCCCCCACCGTGGCCCCTGATCCAGGCTCGCGGCTTTGCTCCAGGGCGATCACCAGCACCAAGGACAGGGCAACCGCTGCCATGATTTGCGTCAACGGTGTCATGGCAGCCGAAGCTGCCGTCGTTTTGAGTGCCAAGCGCCGAAGACGCTGTCCCAGGGCATTGAAGCGCCCGATTTGCTGGGCTTGTGCGCCATGCAAACGCACCATCCGGTGGGCGAGCACGTTTTCTTCCACCACGTAGGCCAGATCATCGGTGGCTTTCTGACTTTCTTTGGTCAGCCCGTATAAGCGGCGAGACAGCACTTTCATGATCCAGCTCAGGCCCGGAGCGACCGTGAAAACGACCAGTGTGAGCTGCCAGTTCAACCACATCAAATAGCCGATGAGGGCCAAAAGGGTGAAGCCGTCACGGGTCAAACCGATCAACGCCGACACCAACTGCGATGCGCCGATTTGAACCTCGTACACCACAGTGTTGGACAAGGCGCTGGCCGATTGCCGATTGAACAGCGACAAATCGGCGCGCACCAATTTGGCAAACAGGTCGCTGCGCAGTTTCTCCATGCCGTCGTTGGTTACACGCGCCAGCGCGTACTGAGACACAAAGTGCGCTAGACCACGCAAACCAAACAGGCCAATGACCACCAAAGGGATTGACCACAGCGGCAAACTATTTTGGGCAAATCCGCTGTCCAGCAAAGGCTGAAAAAGGGCCGGTATCAGTGGCTCGGTCAGGGCAGCGACCAAAGTAGCCCCAACGGCCAGCGCCCAAACATTACGTTGGCGCCAAAAATAGGGTTTGAGGCGCAACAAGCGCTGAACAATTCCTGGCTGTGGAGCGAAGCCCGAGGGCTGCGTGGAGACGGGTTGAGCTTCAGACATGGATGAGGATATTGTAAGCAGGCCTGCAGCCGGGCTGCTTTTGGCATGCATCAGGTGCTCGGCTGGCCAGCTTTGATACACGCATCGGGCCCCCAGTCCTTGGCCGTGATGTCAAGTTGGTCTGCTGCCAATGCGCAGACTTTGACCCCGGCAACAGGGTCAGACATCAAATTGGGCTCATCACGGTGTACGATCACCGCTTTCTTCAGGCCCACTCCCACTCTGTAGGTGCACATGAATCTGTCAACCTCGCTTGTCCGTCAATTGGGTTCATTGCTGACTTTGATCAGT
The DNA here is from genome assembly GCF_003063355.1 of Limnohabitans sp. Bal53. Classification (GTDB taxonomy): domain Bacteria; phylum Pseudomonadota; class Gammaproteobacteria; order Burkholderiales; family Burkholderiaceae_C; genus Limnohabitans_A. The sequence continues at coordinate 348,058 of NZ_NESH01000002.1, forward strand.
TTTTCACTGTTTGGCAGCCATGCATTGGCGCAGTTCCGTGTCGAGGTCACAGGCGTTGGCCTGACTCAATTGCCTATTTTGGTGGCCCCTTTCAAGGGCGAAGTCCAGGCCAGTCAAAAGATTTCCCAAATTGTGCAAGCCGACTTGGCCCGCAGCGGCCAGTTCAAGCCATTGCCCGCATCGAGTCTGGCGCTCGACGAGATGAGCCGTCCGGATTGGGCCGTGCTTCGGCCATTGTCGGTCGAGGCCTTGGTGGCGGGATCTGTCACACGTTTGGCGAACGGCCGCTACGATGTGCGGGCCCGCTTGTGGGATGCGGTCAAGGGTCAGGAAAAGTCCGATTTCAAAGACAACGTCACCGCTGCGGACCTGCGGTTGTCGGCCCACCGGGTGTCCGACTGGGTATACCAACAGTTGACGGGCACGCCCGGCGTTTTTACCTCACGCATCAGTTATGTGACCAAATCCAGTGGCCGCTACAGCCTTTGGATAGCCGATTCGGATGGGGAGGCTGCTCGCTCTGCGCTCAGCAGTCCTGAGCCCATCATTTCTCCTTCCTGGTCGCCCAATGGCACCCAATTGGCCTATGTATCCTTTGAGTCACGCAAGCCCGTGGTGTATGTCCATGAGCTCGCGTCGGGCCAGCGTCGGGTGGTGGCCAACTTCAAAGGCTCCAACAGTGCGCCTGCTTGGGCCCCTGATGGCCGCTCGCTTGTAGCCACACTCAGCCGCGATGGTGGCTCGCAGCTGTATCGGGTCTCCTTGCAAGGCGGCGATCCCCAGCGCTTGACTTCGGGCAACATCAATACCGAACCCGCTTTTTCCCCTGACGGCAATACCTTGTATTTTGTCAGCGACCGTGGCGGTAACCCCCAAATCTACAAAATGTCCGCCCAAGGTGGCCCGGCTGATCGGGTGACGTTTTCGGGTAACTACAACATCTCGCCAGCCATCAGCCCCGATGGCCGCTGGTTGGCCTATGTCTCACGCTTGCCGAGTGGTTTTCGTCTCCATTTGATGGAGCTGGCCACGGGCCAGGTCACGGCTCTGACGGAAACCAACGCCGACGAGCGCCCCAGTTTTGCAGCCAACAGCCGTTTGCTGGTCTATGCCACACATCAAGGCGGCGAGGCTTTGATGACCACGACGCTGGACGGCCGCATCAAAGCCCGTCTGGTGGGGCAGGGCGGCGACATCCGTGAGCCGCATTGGGGACCGGTGCGTCCCTGAAGTTTGAATTTCAATTTCGTTTTTTATTCATGAGGTTGCGTATGAAAAAGCATGTTGGGTCGTTGTTGTTGGTCTCTGCGGTCTTGGGGGGCTGTGCCTCCGGTGTCAAGCTCGATGAGGTGCCTGTCGTGGATAAATCGGCCACGCCAAGCAGCGTCGGGATTCAAAGCATTGGCGCTGGCCAAGGCAGCGCACAAACCAGCAGCGTAGCGCCTGTTTCGGTCAGTCAGGCCTCTGCAGGTCAAGGCCCGGTTGGTATTGCCCATGTGGTGTTTTTTGATTACGACAGCTTTGTCCTGCGCGCCGAAGCCCGTCCTGTGATCGCTTCCCATGCTCAGTTCTTGCAAGCCAACAAGCAGCGCAAAGCCAATCTGGAAGGTCACACCGATGACCGCGGTGGCCGAGAATACAACCTGGCCTTGGGCCAAAAACGTGCCGATGCGGTTCGTCAGGCGCTGAGCCTGTTGGGCGTTCCCGAGTCCCAGCTGGAAGCCGTGAGTTTTGGCAAGGAAAAGCCCTTGGCCGCGGGTGGCTCAGAAGCCGACCAAGCGCAAAACCGCCGCGTTGAAATCCGTTATTGAGGTCTGTGATGCACTATGTTCGATCTGGCTGGCGCCCAGCCGCCTTGCTCTTGAGTCTTGTCTTGGCCACCTTGTCCAGCCCGTCGCAAGCGGCCTTGTTTGGCGGGGACGACGAAGCGCGTCGAGCGATCTTGGATTTGCGCCAGCGTCTGGAGCAATCCCAAAACGCTACTCGCGCCCTGATCGAACAAAACGTCCAGTCTCAAAATCAATCACAAAATCAGGCCATCGCCCAGCTGCGCGCATCGCTGCTCGATTTGCAGGGACAAATCGACCGCCTCAAATCTGAATTGGCGCAAAGCCTGGGCGCACAAGAACGCCTGGCGCGGGACTTGACCGAGCTGCAGCTGCGCCAAAAAGACGTGCTCAGCGCCGTGGACGATCGCTTGCGCCGCTTCGAGCCTGTGCCGACCACCATCGATGGTCGTGAAGTGATGGTCGACCCCGCAGAAAAAGCCGACCACGACAAAGCCATGGCACTGTTTCGCCAAGCCGATTTTGTTGCGGCCCAAGTTGCCCTGGAATCCTTTGTGTTGAGACACAGTACGAGTGCTTATGTGCCCTCGGCCCTGTTTTGGCTGGGCAATGCCCAGTACGCCAACAAGGCTTACCAGCCTTCCATGGCGAATTTCCAGAAGCTTCTGAGCATGAGGCCCGATCACCCACGCGCAGCCGAAGCCATGCTGGCCATCTCCAATGTTCAAATCGAACTGAAGGACCTCAAGGCCGCGCGCAAAACCTTGGAAGATTTGATAAAGACATATCCGCAGGCAGAAACGGCAGCCACTGCCCGCGATCGCCTCAGTCGTCTGCGCTGACATCGGATGAGCTTTTTGACTGCGGATGAAGTCCAGCAGTTGGCCTATCAAGTTTGGGGGGCCAGCTTTGCCATCTCCTTGCTGGCGGGCGTGTTGATCCACCGGGGGCACTTTTGCACCATGGGGGCCATCAGTGATTGGGTGGTGATGCGTGACGCCACCCGGCTGCGGCAATGGGCGCTGGCCGTGGTCGTCGCCATGGCCTGTTTTGGCCTGATGGCCTGGCTTGGTTGGATCAGCCCATTGAGCACCATTTATGCTTCCTCACAACTGCCATGGCTTTCGGCGCTGTTGGGCGGCTGCTTGTTTGGCATCGGCATGGTTTTGGCATCGGGCTGCAGCAGCAAATCCTTGGTGCGGTTGGCTGCGGGCAATCTCAAGTCTTTGGTGGTCTTGCTGGCCATGGCTGTCTCTGCGCTGGCGGCCATGCGCGGCCTGACGGCGGTTTGGCGCGTGAACGGCCTTGACACCGTGTCCATCGATTTGCCTCACGGCCCTTTTGTCGGTCAGTGGCTGTCGGCTTTTTGGGGGCTTGAATTGCGCGCGGGTTTTGGCATCAGCGCGGCGCTCGTGTCTTTGTGCTTGCTGGGCTGGGTGGTCAAAGACCGCCGTTTCCACACGGCGTTCAACTGGGTCACAGGCGCAGGCTTGGGCTTGCTGGTGGTGGCGCTGTGGTGGGTCAGTGGCGTGCTGGGTTTTGTACCCGAACACCCCGATACCCTGGAGCCGGTGTTCCTCACCACCCACAGCGGCCGCATGGAGGCGCTGAGTTTCACGGCGCCAGTTGGCTACTGGCTGGATGCATTCATGTACTACAGCGACGGCAGCAAACGGTTGACCTTGGGCATGGTCACGGTGGTCGGTGTGTTGGCGGGCGCTGGCCTGAGCGCTGTGCAGCAAGGCAGCTTTCGTTGGGAGGGTTTCACCGACCGTCATGATTTGGTGCGTCACTTGGCCGGTGGTGCCCTCATGGGCACAGGCGGTGTGATGGCCATGGGGTGCACTTTTGGTCAGGGCCTCAGTGGCCTGTCTACATTGAACTTGGGCAGCATGTTGTCGGTGATGGGCATTTTTGCAGGCACCTGGGCCGCATTGCATTGGCAAATGCGCGAGGCTTGAAACTTTTGAATCGCGCCGCACCTGCACGCAACTTTTGCAAGATCAGCCCATGAGCGAGATGCCAACAATGGACCCCTTGACCGATGACAGACTACGCCGCTTCGGCGGCTTGCAACGCCTGTATGGCGTGTCCGGCGCTGAGCGTATCCGGCAAGCGCATGTGGTGGTCGTGGGCATTGGCGGTGTGGGTTCCTGGGCGGCTGAAGCCTTGGCCCGCAGTGGCGTGGCGCGATTGACCCTCATCGATATGGACCACATCTCTGAGTCCAACATCAACCGTCAGATTCACGCGCTCAGCAGCACCACGGGCCAATCCAAAGTGCTGGCCATGCAAGAGCGCATCGCCTTGATTCACCCGGAATGCCATGTCGATGCTGTGGACGATTTTGTGAGCTCCGAGAACTGGCCTGCGCTTTTGCCTTCTAAGCCCGATGCGGTGATCGACGCTTGCGACCAGGTGAAAGCCAAAGTGAGCCTGGCGCATTGGGCGCTGAGCGAAGGTGTGGGCTTCATCACCGTGGGTGCAGCGGGCGGCAAACGCTTGGCGCACAAAGTTGACGTGGACGACCTCTCGCGCATCACACACGACCCCCTTTTGGCGCAATTGCGTTATCGCCTGCGCAAACACCATGGTGCGGCCAGAGGTGACAAACGCATCGGTATACAAGGCGTGTTCAGCCGCGAATCGGTGGCCCCGCCCGATGCCTCGTGTGCGATCGATGGCGATGGTTCGCTCAACTGCCACGGTTACGGATCGGTGGTCAGCGTGACCGCGACATTTGGCATGTGTGCTGCTTCAGAAATTTTGAATTTTTTAGCGATCACCCCCGAGAAGGCCAAAAAATGACGCTATAATTTGAGTCTTGCTACAGTGCACAACACAGCAGCAAAGGGACCATAGCTCAGTTGGTAGAGCAGCGGACTTTTAATCCGTTTGTCGTGGGTTCGACCCCCGCTGGTCCCACCAAATTTAAAAGCACTTTGAACTTCGGTTCAAAGTGCTTTTTTTATTCCTGGTGATTTTTATGATGCTTCCTCGGCTGAACCTGTGAGGGTCTTTCGCTTCGCACGATTCATGCGTTGTTGTGTTCTTGGTGGTGCGTCTGAATGCATCACGCAGGCAAAAAAATGCCGGACGGGTTAGGTCCGGCATGAGGGGAGAGGGTCAGTGCTGTTCAAAGCGCTGTCGATGTGGCTTCTTCGAGCAAAGAGGTCAGCTCCAACCAGCGTTCTTCTAAGCGCGTCACTTCGTCGGCCAGGGCTTTGAGTCGGCGTCCTGCATCGGCCATGTCGGCTGGCGACATGGGCGTGGTCAGCAGCGCTTCCAGACGGGTTTTCTCGGCTTCGATGCTGGCCATGCGCTGCTCGTTTTGTTCCAGCTCGCGCTTGAGCGGCCGGGTTTGCGCAGCCAGTTGCTGGCGTTTTTGCGCGTCGAGTTTGCGTTGCTCGGCACTGCTCAGGCCTGGTGTCATGCTCTGCGTGCCTGCCGAGGTACTGGGTTTGGCGCCAGCCCCTGCTGCGGGAGTGGGCGTCGCACTTGCAGGACCCGTGCCGCTGGGCACACTGGCTTGGGTGGTTGGAACGGGTTCTGCCACCCCTGTGGCTACAGCATCACGGGCCGAGTTTTTGGCCGCTTCGCGTAAGCGTTTGGATTCTTCGAGCAAATACTTTTGGTAGTCGTCCAAGTCGCCGTCAAAAGGCTCGACCTTGCCACGGCCCACCATCCAGAACTCGTCGCACACGGCGCGCAGCAAAGCGCGGTCGTGGCTGACCAGCATGACGGTGCCTTCGAATTCGTTGAGCGCCATCGACAGCGCTTCGCGCGTGGCCAGGTCCAAGTGGTTGGTGGGCTCGTCCAGCAACAAGAGGTTGGGTCGCTGCCACACGATCATGGCCAACACCAAGCGGGCTTTTTCACCGCCGCTCATGGTGCCCACGGCCTGTTTGACCATGTCGCCGGTGAAGTTGAAAGTGCCCAGGTAATTGCGCAGGTCTTGCTCGCGGCTGGGCTCGCCGCTGTTCGGGCCGAGCTCTTTGGCCAGACGGATCATGTGCTCCAGCGGGTTGTCCTGCGGATGCAGCACATCCAGTTCTTGCTGGGCAAAGTAGCCGATGTTCAGGCCCTTGCCTTCGGTCAGCGTGCCTGCCAGCAGCGGCATGGTGCGTGCAATGGTCTTGACCAGGGTCGACTTGCCTTGGCCGTTGGCCCCCAAAATGCCGATACGCTGGCCTGCCAGCACCGATTTGCTGACCCCTTGCAAAATCGCTTTGGGTTCGTTGTCCACGATGTAGCCAAAACTCGCCTCGCTGATGGCCAGCATCGGGTTGGGCAGGTTGTTGGGTTCTTTGAAGCCAAAGGTGAATTCGGCATCGGCCAGCAAAGGGGCCACTTTTTCCATGCGCTCGAGCGCCTTGACCCGGCTTTGCGCCTGCTTGGCCTTGCTGGCCTGCGCCTTGAAGCGGTTGATGAACTTTTGCAGGTGGGCGATTTTGTCTTGCTGCTTGGCAAACGAGGCCTGCTGCAGCTCCATCTGCTGAGCCCGCAAGATTTCAAAGCCGCTGTAGTTGCTGCCGTAGCGCGTCAATTTGGCGTGATCGATGTGCAGGGTGACGTTGGTCACCGCATCCAAAAATTCGCGGTCGTGGCTGATCACGATCATGGTGCCCGCGTAGCGTTGCAGCCAAGCTTCCAGCCAGACCAGCGCGTCCAAGTCCAAGTGGTTGGTGGGTTCGTCCAGCAGCAGGATGTCGGAGGGGCACATGAGTGCCCGTGCCAGCTGCAAGCGCATGCGCCAGCCGCCCGAAAAACTGTTGACCGGGTTGTTGAGTTCATCGACCCGAAAGCCCAAGCCCAAGATCAAAGCTTCAGCGCGGGGCAGGGCGTCGTGGTCGCCTGCGTCGGCCAGGTCCGTGTAGACATGGGCCATTTCCATGCCGTCGCCACTGGCTTCGGCGGCCACCAGGCGCTGGCGCAACTCTGCCAGGCGGGTGTCGCCTTCCAGCACAAACTCGCTGGCAGCCTGGTCGGTCTCGGGCATGTTCTGCGCGACCTGACCCATGCGCCAGGCTTTGGGCATGTCAAAGTCACCGCCGTCTTCGTGCAGGGTGCCGTTGAACAGGGCAAACAAGGTGGATTTGCCCGCGCCGTTGCGACCGACCAAACCGACTTTTTCTCCGGGGTTGAGGGTGACCGAAGCTTGGTCCAGCAGCACCTTGGTGCCTCGGCGGAGGGTGACGTTTTTGAGGTTGATCATGAAAAGCAGTGACCGGACAGGTTCCGGGATAAGGGGCGTGGTCAGTAGGAGGCTGACGCTGCGAGGGGCATAAGCCGGTATTTTCGCCGATGTAGGCGAGGGTCATTGGGGAAGAGGGTGCGGCGCACCCGGTTGTGCGAGCCGAAAATCAGCCACAAAGAAGCCGCATTCGAGGTGGCATGGCCGCACAGGCGACCAAGTTGATGCCTGAGGTCAGGTCATGTTGAGCTTTGCAACAGGGCTTCTCGGGTGATCAGCAGCACCTGGTCATCGCCCGCACTGGTGTCCAGCCAAGCCACTTCAAGGTTTGGAAAGGCCGCAATGAAGTGCGCTACCTCGTTGCCAATCTCCAGGACCAGCACCGCGTCCTCGCTCATCCGCGCAGGCGCATCCTTGAACAGCTGACGCACAAAGTCCATGCCGTCCGTGCCACCGGCCAATGCCAACTCGGGCTCGGCTCGGTACTCGGCGGGCAAGGCGTCCATGCTGGCCTGGCACACATAAGGTGGGTTGCACAGGATCAAATCAAACGGGCCGGGTAGGTCAGAAAGACCATCGCTGTGGACCAATGTCACGCGCTCTTGCAGTTCGTGGCGCTCTACGTTGATGGCGGCAACCGCCAGCGCATCGTCAGAAATATCGGCCCCTGTGACCTGCACCTCGGGCCAGGCCAGTGCCGCCAGCACGGCCAGGCTGCCGTTGCCGGTGCACAGGTCCAATACCTGTTTTGTTTGATCGCTCAGCCAAGCGTCGATGGTGCCGTCGGCCAGCACCTCAGCGATCAGACTGCGCGGCACGATGGACCGCTCGTCGATGTAAAACGACACGCCTTGCAGCCAGGCCTCACGCGTGAGGTAGGCGGCCGGTTTGCGGCTGGTGATGCGTTCGTCGATCAACGCGGCGCAAGTCGCTTGTTGCTCGGGCGTCACGGCTTCTTCGGCCACTTCGTCCAGATCGGTGTCCAGCGGCAGGCCCAGACGCCACAGCACCAGCCAAACGGCTTCGTCAAAAGCGCTCTGGGTGCCGTGGCCAAAAGACACTTGGGCTTGGTCCAGGCGCTTTGCGGCTTGGGCGATCAGTTCGTGCAGGTGCATAGGGATTCCTGGACTGCCGCGCTTGGCCCGCAGTGACGTGAAGGGTGTGAAAAGGCCAAGGGCTGCACCGGGCAGCGTGGGTGCTCGCAAATCGTGGGCAAAACGCTCATGCAGTCAAGCCTGTGTTGAGATGTTCCAGCGTGCGCCGGTAGATGGCTTTGAGCGGCGCGATGTCGGCCAGCGCCACATGCTCGTTGACCTTGTGGATGGTCGCGTTCGGTGGGCCAAATTCGATCACCTGCGGACAAATTTGGGCAATGAAGCGGCCGTCGCTGGTGCCCCCTGTGGTGGACAGCTCGGTCTTCAGACCGGTTTCGTCGGTGATGGCTTGCTGGATGGCGGCCACCAGGGTACCCGGCGTGGTCAGAAATGGCCGACCGCCCAAGGTCCATTTGAGCTCGTACTTCAGACCGTGCTGGTCGAGCACCGCTTGCAGCCGCTGCTGCAGGCTTTCGGGTGTGGACTCGGTGCAAAAGCGGAAGTTGAAGTCGACCACACAGTCGCCCGGGATCACGTTGCTCGCGCCCGTGCCTGCGTGAATATTGCTCACTTGCCAACTCGTGGGCGGAAAAAAGACATTGCCTTCGTCCCATCGGATGGCCACCAGCTCTGCCAGGGCAGGGGCTAGGCGGTGAATCGGGTTGTCGGCCAGGTGGGGGTAGGCGATGTGGCCTTGCACGCCCTTGACGGTGAGCTTGCCGCTCAGGGTGCCGCGTCGGCCGTTTTTGATCATGTCGCCCGTTTGCTGAACCGAGGTGGGCTCACCCACAATGCAAAACTGAGGCGCGTCACCACGGGTTTGGAGCTTTTCACAAACGATCACGGTGCCATCGAGCGCCGGGCCTTCTTCATCGCTGGTCAACAAAAAGGCGATGCCCAATGCCGGGTTGGAGTTGCTGGCAAGAAACTCCTGCACCGCCACCACCATGGCCGCCAGCGAGGTTTTCATGTCACTGGCGCCGCGCCCGTACAGCTTGCCGTCTTTGTGCGTGGGGGTGAAGGGGTCACTGTCCCATTGCGCGAGCGGCCCGGTGGGTACGACATCGGTGTGCCCGGCAAAGGCCAAGGTTTGGCCCGAAGTGCCTGCGCGCTTGGCCCACAGGTTGCGCACGCGAAAAGTGTCGGGGCCGGAGTCCATGAACTCGCAGACAAAACCCAAGGGTTTCAGGGCGTCGGTGATCAGGTCCAGGCAGCCCGCATCCTCAGGTGTGACAGAGGGGCGAGCGATCAGCTGCTCGGCCAGACGCAGGGTGTCGTGACAGGTATTGGTGTTCATGGCTCAGATCTTTTGGGGGTGGGCACGCACAAAGCGCGCAATGCGCTCGGCCGCTTCCAGACATTCGGCGGTCTCAGCCACCAGGGCCATGCGGATCCGGCCCTGGCCAGGGTTGCCGCCGTTAAAGTCTCGCGCCAGGTAGCTGCCGGGCAGCACGGTGACATGTTCTGCTTGATAAAGCGCTTGGGCCAACGCGGCGTCGTCGCCGTGCCAGCCAGCGGGCACACCCGCCCAGAGGTAAAAGCTCGCATCGGGGAGCTTCACATCCAGCACCTCGGCCAGCACGGGGGTGACCTGGGCGAATTTGGTGCGGTACTGGTTGCGGTTGTCCACCACATGGGCTTCGTCGCCCCAAGCAGCCACGCTGGCCGCTTGCACCACCGGGCTCATGGCGCTGCCATGGTAGGTGCGGTAGAGCAAGAACTGTTGGATGATGGCCGCGTCTCCAGCCACAAAGCCGCTGCGCAGGCCGGGCACGTTGCTGCGTTTGGACAGGCTGGTGAAGGCAATCAGGCGTTTGAAGTCGGTGCGGCCCAGCTGGTGGGCAGCTTCCAGCCCTCCCAGTGGCGCTTCATCGCGGAAGTAAATCTCGCTGTAGCACTCGTCGGACGCGATCACGAAACCGTGTTGGTCGGACAGGGCAAACAGCTTTTCCCATTCAGACAGCGGCATGACCGCGCCCGTGGGGTTGCCGGGCGAGCAAACGAACAAGAGCTGGGTGCGGGCCCAGACTTCGGCAGGCACGCTGTCCCAGTCGTTGGCAAAGTTGCGCGCCGGGTCGCTGGGCACGTAGTACGGCTCAGCGCCAGACAGCAAGGCCGCGCCTTCGTAGATTTGGTAGAACGGGTTGGGGCTGACCACGGTGGCGCCCGGCCGGGTCGGGTCGATCACGGTTTGCGTCAGGGCAAACAGGGCTTCTCGTGAGCCGTTGACGGGCAAAACCTGCGTGACAGGGTCCAGGGCCAAGTCGTAACGGCTTTGCAGCCAGGCGGCGCAGGCCTTGCGCAGGCTGGGCTCGCCAGCTGTTGCCGGGTAAGCCGACAGGCCCGTGGCCACCGAGGCCTTGAGCGCATCCTGAATGAAAGCAGGCGTGGCGTGCTTGGGCTCGCCAATGCCGAGGCTGATGTGGCGAAGCGCGGGGTTGGGGGTGACACTGGCGAACAGCTGCTTGAGCCGTTCAAAAGGGTAGGGTTGCAGCTTGGCAAGGAGGGGATTCATCCCCCGATTATCCGGGATGGAGGGTACCTGTTGGTCCTTGGGCTTGTCAGTGTGATTTTCAGCATGCCTGTCGGGTAACATTGACGTTTAAATCGGTGTTGGCCATTTGGGCTGGCCCTTTATTTGATTTCCAACCGATCCGACCACCAACCGAACCGCCGTGCGCCTCAATTCCATCAAGCTTTCTGGCTTCAAATCGTTTGCCGAACCGACCAATTTCTTGCTGCCTGGGCAGCTGGTGGGCGTGGTGGGCCCCAACGGTTGCGGCAAGTCCAACATCATGGACGCGGTGCGCTGGGTGCTGGGCGAGTCCAAAGCGTCGGAGTTGCGTGGCGAGTCCATGCAAGACGTCATCTTCAACGGCACCACCACCCGCAAACCGGCCAGCCGGGCCAGTGTGGAGTTGGTGTTCAGCAACGAAGATCACCGCGCAGGCGGCCAATGGGGCCAATTTGCCGAAATCGCCGTCAAGCGCGTGCTGACCCGTGACGGCAACAGCAGTTATTACATCAACAACCAGCCCGTGCGCCGCCGCGACGTGCAGGACGTGTTTTTGGGCACCGGCCTGGGCCCACGCGCTTACGCCATCATCGGCCAGGGCACGATCAGCCGCATCATCGAGTCGCGCCCCGAAGAGCTGCGTTTGTTCCTCGAAGAAGCCGCGGGTGTCTCCAAATACAAAGAGCGCCGCCGCGAGACCGAAAACCGCTTGTCGGATACCCGTGAGAACCTGACCCGGGTGGACGACATCCTGCGGGAGCTCAACGCCAACCTGGAAAAGCTCGAAAAACAGGCCGAAGTGGCCCGTCGGTACAACGCCTTGCAGGCCGACAGCAGCCTGAAGCAACACCAGTTGTGGTTTTTGAAGCGCCGCGACGCCGAGGCCGACCAAGGCCGCATGAAGTCCGACGTGGACCAGGCCGTGAACGCGCTCGAATCGCGCATGGCCGACCTGAGGCACGTCGAGGCCGATCTGGAGACCATCCGCCAGGCGCATTACGCCGCAGGTGACCAGGTCAACCAGGCACAAGGCAAGCTGTACGAAGCCAGCGCCGAAGTGGGGCGTCTGGAAGCCGAAATCCGCTTTGTGGTGGAAGGCCGCCAACGCGCCGAGCAGCGTTTGCAGCAGCTGATCGAGCAAACCGCGCAATGGGGTACCCGCAGCGAGGACGCTCAGGTCGAGCTGGAAACCCTGGCCGAGCAAGCGGCCATGGCAGAAGACCAAAGCATGACGCTGGCCGCTCAGGTGGAAGACCAGGCCATGGCGCTGCCTGATCTGGAAGAAGCCCTGCGCAAAGCCCAAAACGACGCCACCGCCCAACGCGCCAGCGTGGTGCAGGTGCAGCAGCAAATTGGTGTGCTGGCCGCAGACCAGCGCAACGTCGAAGAACAATCGCGGCAGCTTGAAAACCGCCGCGAACGCTTGCTAACCGACCGCAACGCCCTGGCCGCGCCCGACGAAGCCCGGCTGAACCACTTGCAAGAACAACTGGCCGAGGCCGAAGCCCTGTCGGCCGAGTCCGAAGCTCGGTTGCAGGACTTGCAAGAGCAGGTGCCCGCTCTCGACGAAGACCGCCGCACGCGCCAAACCGCCGTGAACCAAGAGTCGTCCAAGCTGGCCGACTTGAGCGCCCGCATCGAGGCGCTCAAAGCCTTGCAAGAAAAAGTGCGCACCGACGGCAAGCTCAAGCCTTGGTTGGCCAAGCAAGGCCTGGAAGGCCTGGAAGGCCTGTGGAGCCGGATCCACATTGAGCCGGGTTGGGAAAACGCCCTCGAATCGGCCCTGCGCGAACGCCTGTCGGCCTTGGAAGTCTCGCGCTTGGACATGGTGCGCGCCTTTGCCAACGACGCACCGCCCGCCAAACTGAGCTTTTTCAGCCCTCCGCTGGCAACCAAAGCCGCGCCAAGCAGCGGCATGCCCGCAGGCTGCAAGCCCTTGGCCGAGTTGCTGCGTGTGCACGATGCCGGTTTGTCAGCGCTCTTGGCCGACTGGCTGCAAGGCTGCTACACCGCCCCCCATCTGGAAGACGCGCTGGCTTGGCGCAGCCAGCTGCAAGCGGGCGAAACCCTGTTGGTGCAGGCCGGCCATGCTGTTCAACTCAACAGCGTGGTGTTTTACGCGCCAGACTCTGAACAAGCCGGTTTGTTGGCCCGTGCCCAAGAGATCGAGAACCTGGAAAAGCAACTGCGCGCCCAAACGCTGATTGCCGAAGAAAGCCGCAGCGCCTTGGTGCGGGCCGAAGCGGCCTATGCTGATGCTTCGCAGCGCCTGATGACCGTGCGCCGCGAAGCCAGCGAGAGCCAGTCGCGCACCCATGAGTTGCAGGTTGAGACTTTGCGCCTGTCGCAGCTGGTGGCACAAACCCGCGCCCGCAGCGAGCAAATCAGCAACGACTTGGCCGAAGTTGAGGCCTTGCTCGATGAGCTGCAAGAGCGCCGCGTGACGGCCGAGGCCCGCTTCGAAGAGCTGGACATGCAGCTGGCCGACACGCAAGAGCGCCACGCTCAGTTGGACGAGCGCGTGATCGAGGCCGAGCGCAAGTTGGCCGAATGCCGCGAGCAGCAGCGCAGCTTGGAGCGCCGCGCGCAAGAAGCCCAGTTCTCGCAGCGCAGCCTGGACGCCCGCCGCGCCGAGCTCAACCGCACGATAGAGACCGCGCAGCAGCAGGTCACCAGCATCGAAGCCGAAATGCAGCGGGCCCGCGACGAGCTCAGCCGCTTGACCGATGCCGCTGCCCAAGCGGGTTTGCAAAACGTGCTGGCCGTCAAACTCGAGCGCGAGCAAGCCTTGGGCGCTTGCCGCAGCGCCTATGACGACCTGACGGCCAAACTGCGCGCCAGCGATGAGCGCCGCGTGAGTTTTGAGCGCGAACTCGACCCGCTGCGCCAACGCATCACCGATTTGCAGCTCAAGGAACAAGCCGCCCGCTTGGGTCTCGAGCAATACACGCAGCTGCTGGCCGATGCCCAAGCCGATCTGGAGGCCGTGGCCGCTTCGATCGAAGCCGGTCAGGTGCGTGTGACGGGTCTGCAAGGCGAGATCGACCGCATCCACCGCGAAATCACCGCTTTGGGCCCGGTCAACCTGGCCGCGTTGGAAGAGCTGACCACTTCGCGCGAGCGCAAGGTGTTCCTCGACTCGCAGTGCGCCGACCTGACCGATGCGATGAACACGCTGGAAGACGCGATCCGCAAGATCGACGCCGAAACCCGCGAGTTGCTGGGCGGCACCTTCAAGATCGTCAACGAGCACTTCAGCCGCATGTTCCCTGAACTGTTTGGTGGCGGCAATGCCCGCTTGGTGATGACCGGCGACGAAATTTTGGACGCGGGTGTGCAGGTGCTGGCGCAGCCACCCGGCAAGAAAAACCAGACGATCCACCTGCTCTCGGGTGGCGAAAAGGCCCTCACGGCCATCGCGCTGGTGTTTGCGATTTTTCAGCTCAACCCGGCCCCGTTTTGCTTGCTCGACGAGGTGGACGCGCCGCTGGACGACGCGAACACCGAGCGCTACGCCAAACTGGTGGCGGGTATGGGCAAAGAGACCCAGTTTCTGTTCATCAGCCACAACAAGATCGCCATGGAAATGGCCGAGCAGTTGATTGGCGTGACCATGCAGGAGCAGGGCGTTTCACGCATCGTGGCTGTGGACATGGAGTCCGCAGTGTCAATGGCCGACGTGGCCTGAGGAAGTTATGTTGGAATCGATGAGCCCATTGCAATTGAGTCTGGCGGCCATTGGGGCCCTCACCGTGGGGGCTGTGGTGGTCTACAACTACTGGACTGCGCGCAAAAATGCACCGCGACAGGCCGACCCCCATCGCGAGCCGATGCGCGAGTCGGTGTCGCATGCCATCGAGCCTGTGCTGGACGTGGATGCTGCCGTACCCGGCCAAAGTGATCAGGCCCGCGAGCCGGTGCTGAAAGACACGTTCACGCACCTGAGTCAGCCTGATCGCAAAACCCAGCTCGATGCCCTGATTGACGTCTTGGCAGCCATCGAGGTGGATCAGCCTGTCTCAGGTGATGCGGCCTTGGCCGCCTTGCCCACCACGCGCAGGGTGGGCACCAAGTTGTTTTCTGTTGAAGGTTTTGAGCAAGCGACCAGTCAGTGGGAAGCCTTGGTCCCCGGTCACCGCTACAGCGCCTTTCATGCGGGTGTTCAGTTGGCCAACCGGGTGGGGGCACTCAACAACATCGAGTTCTCGGAATTTGTGGTCAAAACACAAGCCTTTGCCGATGCCGTGGGCGGGGGCGTCAGCTTCAGTGACATGCTCGAAGAAGTGGCCCGTGCCCGTGAGTTGGACCAATTTGCCAGTGTGCATGATGCCCAGCTGAGCTTCACGCTGTGTGCTCGCTCCGCTGCCTGGAGCCCGGGTTATATCCACCAACACGCTGCACGTTTGGGTTTTGTGCCCGGTGCGATTCCTGGTCGCATGGTCTTGCCCGCTGCGGTGCAAGGCTTGCCGCCAGTTCTGTCGCTCACGTTTGACACCCACGCCGCGATGGCAGAAGACCCGGAACTGTCGGCCATCCGTTCGTTTGCATTGAGCCTTGATGTGCCCCAGACCGCCCGTCAAGAGCAGCCGTATGTGCGCCTGCGCGAAGCCGCCGTGGCGCTGGCGGCGCAGATGGACGGTGTTGTGACCGATGGCGAAGGCCAGGTGCTCGGTGAAGCCACGCTCGACCAAATTGGCCTGGACTTGCAACAGCTGTATGACGCGCTGGACGCCCGTGAGTTGTCTGCAGGATCGCCCCAAGCGCGTCGCCTCTTTTCTTGAGCGGGGCCCAACCGGTGAGCCCCAACACGCCAGATCTTTTTGGCGACTTGTTTGCCGAGTCGTCTTCACAACCGACGCCTGCCGACAGTGCCGCCGCACGGGCGCATGCCCTGCGCACTCAGCTGCACCACCATGCGCACGCCTACTACACGCTCGACGCGCCCGAAATCCCCGATGCCGAATACGACCGCTTGTTTCGCGAACTTCAGGCCCTGGAGTTGGCCCATCCCGAACTGTTGACACCCGATTCGCCCACCCAACGAGTGGGTGGAGCGGTACTGGACGCTTTCGCTCAGGTCACCCACCGGGTGCCCATGCTCAGCATTCGCACCGAAACCGACACCGAGGCCAGCGGGGCCGAGGCCTTTGACACCCGCATCCGCAAGGAGTTGGGCCTGACCGAGGCCGACCCGGCTGTTGTTTACGTGGGTGAGCTGAAATTTGATGGCCTGGCCATGAGCTTGCGTTATGAACAGGGTGTGCTCGTCCAAGCGGCCACCCGGGGTGACGGCGAAACGGGCGAAGAGGTCACACACAACATCCGCACCATCGGCCAGATCCCGCTGCGCTTGCCAAGCGATGCGCCCGCGGTGCTCGAAGTGCGCGGCGAGGTCTACATGCGGCGCGACGATTTTGAGGCACTGAACGGGCGCCAACGCCAGCGCATCGCAGCAGGCACCAAAGGTGAAAAAACCTTTGTCAATCCGCGCAACGCCGCCGCGGGCGCGGTGCGTCAACTGGATTCGGGCATTGCGGCAGAGCGCCCCTTGAGCTTTTTTGCTTATGGCCTGGGCGACATCACCGCGGCGGGCGAGGGTGGCCCGGCTTGGGCAAGCCACTACGACATGCTGATGCAGCTCAAGGCCTGGGGTTTTCCGGTGGCCGAGCAAACCGCCTGCGTGCAAGGTGCGGCTGGCCTCGTGGCCTTTCACCAGCGCATGGCGGCCGAACGTGATGCCTTGCCCTACGACATCGACGGGGTGGTCTACAAAGTCAATGACTTGGCGCTGCAGCAGCGCCTAGGTTTTGTGACCCGCGAGCCGCGTTGGGCCGTGGCCCACAAATACCCGGCGCAAGAAGAAATGACCACGGTGCAGGCCATTGATGTGCAGGTGGGCCGTACCGGCAAGCTCACACCTGTGGCCAAGCTGGCTCCGGTGTTTGTGGGCGGCGTGACGGTCACCAACGCCACGCTGCACAATGAATTGGAAGCCCGCCGCAAGGATGTGCGAGTCGGTGACACGGTCATCGTTCGCCGCGCTGGCGACGTGATTCCCGAAGTGGTGTCGGTGGTCCTGGACCGCCGACTGGCCGACGCCCCTGTGTTCACCATGATGAGCCATTGCCCCGTGTGCGGCAGCCTGGCCGAGCGTGAAGAGGGCGAAGCCGATCACCGCTGCACGGGCGGGCTGTTTTGCAGCGCCCAGCGCAAGCAAGCCATCTGGCACTTTGCCCACCGCCGCGCCATGGATGTGGACGGTTTGGGCGACAAACTGGTGGACCAGCTGGTTGATGCCGGGCACGTCAAAACCCTGGCCGACCTCTACCACTTGAGGCTGGACACGCTGGCCAACATGGACCGCATGGCCGAGAAATCGGCCGTCAACCTGCTCCAAGCGCTGGAAAAATCAAAAACCACCACGCTGGGCCGTTTCATGTTCAGCCTCGGCATCCGCCATGTGGGTGAGGCCACAGCCAAGGAACTGGCTCGGCACTTTGGCCAGCTTGACGCCATCATGGTGGCCAGCGAAGACGCCCTCTTGCAAGTGGCCGACGTGGGTCCGGTGGTGGCGCACAGCATCCACACCTTCTTTGCCCAGCCGCACAACCGCGAGGTGGTGCAAGCCCTGCGCGATGCAGGCGTGAGCTGGCCCGAAGGCGACGCCCTGGCGCCCACAGAGATGCCCTTGGCAGGTATCACTGTGGTGTTGACGGGCACCTTGCAAAGCATGGGCCGTGATGAGGCCAAGGAAAAACTCGAAGCGCTGGGGGCCAAAGTGGCCGGCTCGGTCAGCAAGAAAACCCACTATGTGGTGGCTGGGGCCGAAGCGGGCAGCAAACTAGACAAGGCGCAAGCGCTGGGTGTGACCGTGCTCGACGACGCAGGTTTGGCGCTGCTGCTGACAGGTCAAAAACCCTGAAATTGGCGCGCGATCTGGGCGGGTCTGTCTGCGCGATCACGCAGGCCCACCGCATGTGCAAGGGGTGCGCGGCAGGCCGAGGACGGCGTCAATCGTCCTCGCTCGCGCTGATTTCCGGAAACAGCACCTCGGTGAAACCAAAGCGGCTGAAATCGCGCACCCGCATGGGGTAGAGCTT
The DNA here is from genome assembly GCF_003063355.1 of Limnohabitans sp. Bal53. Taxonomy (GTDB): domain Bacteria; phylum Pseudomonadota; class Gammaproteobacteria; order Burkholderiales; family Burkholderiaceae_C; genus Limnohabitans_A. Next base: position 365,748 of record NZ_NESH01000002.1, read on the forward strand.
GCCGATCAGGTGGTCGCATTCGTGCTGCACCACACGGGCGTGAAACCCGTCCACCTCACGGTTGATGGGCGTGCCTTTTTCGTCAAAACCGGTGTAACGAATGTGCGCCCAGCGCGGCACCAACCCGCGCAAGCCCGGCACCGACAGGCAGCCTTCCCAATCGTCTTCTTCGGCCACGCCCATCGGGGTGATGACCGGGTTGATCAGCACGGTGCGCGGCACCAAAGGCCGCCCCGGGTAGCGCGGGTTGGCACTTGAGCTGCCAAAAATCACCAGTTGCAGGTTCACCCCAATTTGGGGTGCTGCCAGGCCTGCACCGTTGACGGCAGCCATGGTGTCTTGCATGTCCGCAATCAGGGCGTGCAGCTCGGGTGTGTCAAAAGTGGTCACGGGCTCGGCCATGCGCAGCAAACGCGCGTCGCCCATTTTGAGGATGTCTCGAACGGTCATGTTGGCACTCTCACATGAAAATCAATTAAAAACCATCCAACATTCATCGATGGCGCTGGGCAGGAAAAGGGTAGGAGCTGTGCGACCCACCGCCTTGGCATTGGGCCCTCATGGTTTGTCTTCCCAAAACTCGCCCTCGTAGCGGCCCCCCTGACGGGCGCGCGCATTTTCCTGAGCGCGCAAATCGACCCGGCGGATCTTGCCTGAAATGGTCTTGGGCAGGTCACTGAACTCGATGCGGCGCACCAATTTGTAGGACGAAACCCGCTCACGCATGAACGTAAAAATCGCCCCCGCCGTGGCCGCATCGGGCGCGTGGCCCGGAGCCAAAATCACATAGGCCTTGGGTACCTGGCCCCGCACCGGATCGGGCGCGGGTACCACCGCTGCTTCGGCTACGGCCGGGTGTTCGATCAGTGCGCTTTCCAGCTCAAAGGGGCTGATGCGGTAACCCGAGGACTTGAACACATCGTCGGCCCGACCCACGTAGGTGATGTACCCCTGTTCATCGCGCTGGCCCACGTCACCCGTGTGGTAATAGCCGTCGCGCATGGCCTCGGCGGTTTTGTCTGCGTCGTCGGCATAGCCGTTCATCAGCGCCGCAGGGCGGTGTGCCAAGTCGATGCAAATTTCGCCCTCGTCGGCGGCTTCACCATCGGCGTTCAGAAGCACCATTCGGTAGCCGGGCAATGGCCGCCCCATCGATCCCGCCTTGAGCGGCGCACCCGGTGGGTTGCCAATCTGGGCCGTGGTCTCGGTCTGACCGTAGCCGTCGCGGATGGTGATTTGCCAAGCGGCCCGCACCTGATCGATGACCTCGGGGTTGAGTGGCTCGCCCGCTGAAATCAGCTCGCGCAACTGCACGGGCCAGGCCTTCAGGTCCTCTTGAATCAGCATGCGCCACACCGTGGGCGGCGCGCACAAGGTGTTGACCCGGTGCTGCACCAGCGTGCCCAGAATGTCTGGCCCGTTGAAGCGCGCGTAGTTGTAGATGAACACGCAGGCCTGCGCATTGAGCGGCGCAAAAAAGCAGCTCCAGGCGTGCTTGGCCCAGCCTGGCGAGCTGATGGTCCAGTGCACATCGCCTTTTTGCAGACCCAACCAATACAAGGTGGACAGGTGTCCTACCGGGTAGCTTTGTTGGGTGTGCTGCACCAGCTTGGGTTTGGCGGTGGTGCCTGAGGTGAAGTACTCCAGCAAAGGATCGGTCACCCGAGTCGACTCGGGCTGCGTGAAGGCGGTGCTGGCTTGGTGCGACTGCGCGTAATCTTGCCAACCCGCAGGCAAGCCTGTGCTGCCCGATATGCTCACCAAAGTCAGCCCATGGGTCACGGCGCTGGGCAAATCCTGCACTTTGGCCATGCCCACCGCGTTGGTGATGATGAATTTGACTCGCCCGCGCGCCAGGCGGTCTTGCAAATCATCCCCCGACAGCAGCGTGGTGGCGGGAATCAGCACCACGCCCAACTTGATCGCGGCCAGCATGGTTTCCCAAAGTGGCACCTCGTTGCCCATCATGAGCAAAATCCGGTCGCCCTTGCGCGCACCCAGGGCCACCAGCCAATTGGCCACTTGGTTGGAACGATGCGACAGCTCGGCATAGCTGAGGCGAAACTGCTCTCCCGAGGCCTCCACAATGTGCAAAGCCGGGGCCGGGTTGTCCCGTGCGATGCTGTCAAAGTAGTCCAAGCCCCAATTGAAATGCGTCAAATCAGGCCACTCAAACGCCGCCACGGCAGCCTCGTAGTCGGTGCGGTGGGTCAGCAAAGCATCGCGGCTGGCCAAAAATTGTTCAAGTTCGCTCATGGGCTCCTCGGCGGGGGTTGGGGCTAGGCCATATGGCCAAAACAGTTTAGCGCCTGCTATGGGTGCGGTGCATGGGGGCTTGTCTGGAGGCGATTGTCTGCAAGAGTCCTCCAAGCCTCTGATAAGCTTTTCTTCGAATGCTTCAATCCATCACACGAAGACAACTGGAGAATTCATGGGTTTTGCGACTACAAAATGGGCCTTGTCCTGGGTCCTCGTTGGCGGCTTGGGTGGTCATTGGGGCGTCGGGGCCGAGACTTTGTTGATTCGGCCGGATGGACCGAATGCCGAACGTTTGGGCATGAAACAAGCTTACCCGGCTTGCCCTCAAGCCTTGACCCGGCCTGAATGTCGCGTGGGCACTTGGTCGGCCAATGACACAGTCGCGCCCAGTGCGGTGGTGCGTCCCGCAGGCGAACCCATGCCGTTGCCACACTGGCAAGACGCGCCCGCCATCAGCTACCGCTGGGGCCTGTTCAGCAAGACCCTGGACGACTTCATGGCCGAGACCCAAACCACGGGTCTGATGGTGATCCAGGATGGCCGCGTGGTGGCTGAGCGCTACCAGTACGGCCGACAACCGGATATGCGGTTTCGCTCTTTTTCGATGGCCAAAACCTTCACGGCCATGCTGGTGGGCATTGCGCACGGCAAAGGCCTGATTCGCTCACTGGACGACAAAGCGGCCGACTATTGGCCTGAAATTGCGCCTTCCGCTTATGGCCAAACCACCATCCGCAACTTGCTGCGCATGTCGTCTGGTGTGCCTTTTCGGGAGCTCTACACCTGGACGCCCGACGACGACATCTGGCTTTGGGGTCGGGTCTTGTATTCGCCTGAGAACCGCAGGCGGCCCGAGAAAATTGTGGAATACCTCAACACCAAGACTACCCGAGAAGCGGAGCAAGGCGTGCGCTTCAAATACGCCACCATCGAGACAGAAATACTGGGCAGGGTCTTGAGTCGGGCCGCTGGCATGAGCATCACCCAGATGACCGAAGATTGGTTGTGGAAACCCATGGGCGCAGAGGCCCAGGCGCGGTGGTTGCTCGCAAGCACCGACCAAGGCGAGGGTACTGGCGGGAGCTTCAATGCCACACTGCGCGACTACGCACGCTTTGGCGTGCTGCTGGCCAATGATGGCGTGAGGGGCGGTGTTCAGGTCATCCCCCGCGACTATCTGCTGGATGCGACCGATGCGGCACGCCAACCGGGGGCCTTTCGGCCGCGCAGCGCAACACCGGGCATGGGCTACGGCTACCAAACATGGATTGCACCCTTCAATGAACGCACATTTGCCCTCCAAGGCATCCATGGTCAACACATCATGGTGCAACCCAAATCGGGCATCGTGATGGTGCAGACTTCGGTCAACGAGCAGCCCAGCGGCCGACAAGATCCACGCCCGTACCAAATGCGAGATGCCTTGTGGCTGGGTGTGCTCAAGAGCTTGGGTGGGGTCACGGACTGAAACATCAACCGCGTTTCTTGAGCCAGCTCGGGCGTGTAGGTGCGCGCGCCCAACTTGCCCACTCCACTTGCCCCCCTGCCGGACATCGTCAAATCCAAGTACCATTGAATTCCTCAAAATTTGGGATTTCCCGGCGTGACCACCGACATGTTTTCCAGCCCTGTGTCTGGCTCCGACAGCTCCACACCTCGGCCAGAGGCTCAAAGGGGACCAAACTCTGGCCAGCGTGTGCTTTTGCTGGGGTCGACTGGCACGATCGGCATGGCCACCGTCAAGGCCTTGGTCGGGCGTGGCCATGAGGTGGTTTGTGTGGTCAGGCCACGCCAAGGCCCAGGGTCATCGCCATCAGAGACAGCGCTCTCAGAACGTTTGGCAGGGGCCACCATCCTGTGGGGCAATGCGGCCGAGGAGGGTTTTTGGAAACAAGCAGATTTGGCGCACGCCCGTTTTGATGCCGTGATCTCTTGCATGGCCTCGCGCATGGGCTCGCCCCAAGATGCTTGGCAGGTCGATCACCAAGCCCATGTGTGGGCGCTGCAAGCGGCGCAAGCCGCGGGTGTGAAACATTTTGTGCAACTGTCGGCCATCTGTGTGCAAAAGCCTTTGTTGGCGTTTCAGCATGCCAAGCTGGCCTTTGAAAAAGCCTTGATCGCATCAGGCCTGACTTATTCCATCGTGCGGCCCACTGCTTTTTTCAAATCGCTGTCTGGACAGCTCGATCGTGTCAAAAAAGGCAAACCGTTTTTGATTTTTGGCGATGGGCAGTTGACCGCCTGCAAACCCATCAGCGACGACGATTTGGCGGATTTTTTGGTAGGGTGCCTTCATGATGCGTCGCGGCATAACCAAATCTTGCCCATCGGTGGGCCGGGGCCTGCCATCACGCCGCTGGCGCAGGGCGAGCAATTGTTTGCTTTGTTGGGAAAGCCGCCTCGCTTCAAGCGAGTTCCAGTGGGTCTTCTGGATGTGATCGTGGGTGTTTTGAGCTGGACAGGTCAGCTCATTCCCGCTGCTGCCGAAAAGGCCGAGCTGGCCCGCATTGGGCGGTATTACGCCACCGAATCCATGTTGGTGTGGGACGCGCAAGCGCAGCGCTACGATGCCCAGGCCACACCCTCACACGGCTCACAAACGCTGTTCGATGCCTATGCCCGCTGGCTCCAAGGAGAGGGCGCGCCTGATCGTGGGGAGCACGCGGTTTTTTAAGCGTTTTTGTGCGGCATTTCAGGCCGACAAAGCCGTTGAGGTTGTCGCTCACCGCCACACAAGTGGACGCTCGAACTTTCTGGTGTGGTTTGGGCTCAAAGGCCCTTGCAGACCATTTGTTGGGCTTGAGCCGTGGTTTGTCGGTGGGGTATAGCGTTGTTTCGCAGCCAGCGGGACATGTCTTGCATCGGTTCGCGGTTGCGCAGTTGGCGTGTCAGCAGATGCCAGCCTTCGGGGTAAATGACCACATCGGTCAAGCCGGTATGGGGCACTGCGGTGTTCAGATGCGTGAGCCAATCACACACGGGGTGTGGCGGGATGATGCGGTCGCGCAGGCCATACAAAACCAAACTGCGTTGGGGGGGCAGTGCGTTTTGGGTTTGGGCGCGACCCATGAGTTCGGTCACCCCGGCCAGGCTGCCCACGCGGGTGGCTTTGATGAACAGCGGATCCCGGCTCAAGTCGCGTGAAACTTCGATGTCGTCGGTGGGGCGGATGCCCAGGGATGGAAGGCCTCGTCCCGTCAGTGTCATGTCGGGCGCGAGCAGGTTCATGGTGAACAGGCTCAGGCGTTGGTACCAAGGCATGCTGTGAGCCCCCCAGACGGCGGGGGCTTTGAGGATGAGTTGGTCGGCGGCAAGACCTGGCGCTTCACTGGCGGCCACCAGCACGACCGCACCGCCCATACTTTCGCCCACCACGGTGAGCGGCAGACCTGGGTGGCGATCGCGCAGTTGGGCGGCAATGTGCCTCAAGTCGGCCAGCAGCGCCTCTGATCCGGGCCAGATGCCTGGCTCCGGGTTGGCACCAAAGCCGCGTTGGTCGTAAGCGTAGACGGTGGCTTGCAGCTCGGCGACCAGGTGTTGGGCGAGCGGTTCAAAGGCTTTGCTGTAATCGTTGAAGCCGTGCACGCCCAGCACGATCTGCCTGGGCTGGGGGCTGGCCCAGACGCGGGCTGCCAGAGTTTGGCCGCTTGGCAGCTTGAAAACACTGGGCTTGGCTGGTGGGGCGTAGGCGTACACGAGGTCGTCCGGCACGACCGGTGCAGTAGCTTGGGTGGCGGGGGCCGAGCAAGCGGTCACGAGCGCTATGCACAGAATGGCCAGGCACGGCCTCAGCCCATGGACAGGCTTGAACCTTGGGGTCATGGGGCGAAACGACACGGAAAGACTGCGAATAATCACAGCCGCTTGAGGCGCTCGATCGCTGCCAACAGGGTTTCGTCTTTTTTGGCAAAACAAAAGCGGATGACTTTTTGGTCGAAGCCGTTGCCATAAAAGGCAGACAAGGGGATGGCGGCCACGCCGATTTCGGCGGTGAGCCATTGGCAGAAGTCGGCTTCGCTCAGGTGTTTTTCGGGCACTTTCAGATCCGACATGTCCACGCACTGGAAGTAGGTGCCTTCGCCAGGCAGCAGCTTGAACGAGGTTTGCGCCAAGCCTTGGCGGAACAGGTCGCGTTTGCGCTGGTAAAAGGCGGGTAGCTCCAAATAGGGCGTGGGGTCTGCCATGTAGCGGGCCAGGGCGTGTTGCATGGGGGTGTTGACGGTGAACACCATGAATTGGTGCACCTTGCGCAGCTCGGCTGTGTATTCGGCGGGGGCGGCCACCGTGCCGACTTTCCACCCGGTCACATGGTAGGTTTTGCCAAAGCTGGAGACGATGAATGCGCGTGCGGCCAGGCCCTCAAATTGGGCGGCGCTCCAGTGCTGCAGCGGTGCGTAGACCATGTGTTCATAGACTTCGTCGCTGATCAGCACCACGTTGGTGGGCATCAGGATCTCTTGCAGGGTCAGCATTTCCTCGCGGCTCCAGACCATGCCGCTGGGGTTGTGCGGGGTGTTGATCAGGATGGCGCGGGTGCGCGGGCCGATGGCGGCGCGGATGCGGTCGAAGTCGGGCCTGAAGCTGCCGGGGGTCAGGGGCACCCGCACCACGCGGCCACCGGCCAGCTCGATGTTTGGCACATAGCTGTCGTAGCAGGGTTCGAGCACGATGACCTCGTCGCCCGGGTGCACGATGGCCAGGATGATCGCCAAAATGGCCTGCGTGGCCCCGGCGGTGACGGTGATTTCAGTGTTGGCGTTGTAACGGCGACCGTACAGGGCTTCGATTTTGGCGGCCACGGCTTCGCGCAACGGTGCCACGCCAGGCATGGGCGGGTATTGGTTGAGGCCTTCGCGCATGGCGTCGTTCACCAAGTCGGTCAGGCGGGGGGCGCATGGAAAGTCCGGAAAGCCTTGGCCGAGATTGACGGCTTTTTTCTCAGCGGCCAGGGCCGACATGACGGTGAAGATGGTGGTGCCCATGTTGGGCGCCTTGGAGACGAGGGCAGGGGGGGTGGCGTTCATGTGCAAGAGAAGAAGCAGGGTTCAGAGTTCGTAATCGGTGACGTGGCCGGTCATGGCGCGGGCAATCAGGGGTGCGGTGAGGCGGTCGCTCAGCAGTTCTGCAAACTGGTAAACAAACTGGCGCAAATAAGCCCCGCGCTTGAAGGCTACGCGGGCCACGTTCATGCCCAGGAGTTGACCCAAGGGGCGAACAGCCAGATCTTTGACCGGGTCGTCTTGCACCGCCATTTCGGCCACGATGCCAATGCCCAGCCCCAAGCGCACATAGGTCTTGATGACGTCCGAGTCGATGGCTTCGAGGGCGATGCGGGGGGTGATTTTCTTGGCCGCAAAGGCTTGGTCAATGCGGCTGCGACCCGTGAACGAAGGGTGGTAAGTGATGAGCGGTTCGTTGGCGATGTCTTCGAGCGAGAGGTGGCTTTTGCTGGCCAGTGGGTGGTCCAGTGGCAGCACCAGCACGTGTTGCCATTCGTAGCAGGGCAGGGTCACCAGGTCTTCGTAGGCTGACAGGGATTCGGTGGCAATGCCAATCTCGGCGGTGTCGTCGAGCAGCATTTTGGCCACTTGATCTGGCGCACCCTGGTGCAAGCTGATGTTGACCTTGGGGTATTTGTCCCGCAGTTTGGCCACAGGCACAGGCAGCACATATCGGGCCTGGGTGTGGGTGGTGGCGATGGACAGGGTGCCACTGTCTTGAGCGCTGTATTGCTCGCCAATTTTTTTCAGATTGCCCACTTCCCGCAGGATCAGCTCGATGCTGTGCAGCACATGCTGGCCCGGCTCGGTGATGCGTTTGAGCCGCTTGCCGTGACGGGCAAAGATTTCAATGCCCAGCTCTTCTTCGAGTTCGATGATGGCCTTGGACACGCCGGGCTGCGAGGTGTGCAGGGCCTTAGCGGTTTCAGTCAGGTTGAGGTTGCGGCGGGCGGCTTCTTGGACAAAGCGAAATTGGTGTAGGTTCATATGCTTAAAGCTATATAGATGAACCCAATTATGCTTTATGTGTCTAGTTGGGCCGTGCCAGCCGCGATATCGGCCATGAGGGCGGTCATGGCTGGGTGTTCGCCAATGGCTGGCAAAAGCTCAAACGACATTTGCGGGTAAGCCTCGGTCAGACCATGCACCAGCTCAGGCAAGTCTTCGCGCGCATGACGGCCCACGCCCAAAAACATGGGCACGATGCGCACATGGGCTACGCCTTGTTTCATCAATGCCTCCACGGTGCTGGGCAGGTCAGGCTCGGTCAGCTCCAAAAATGCCACGGCCACGGGCAGGTCTGGGTGTTGCGAGCGCATGCGCTCGGCGACGGCGTCGATGGGCAAGCGCCACAACGGATCGCGCGAGCCGTGGGCGAACAAAATCACGCCGCTGGCTGAAGTCATGGGCTTTGTCATCGTCTTAAAACCATCCACCAAAAGGCCGCCAAAGAAACGGCGCTGTAAATGAGCGCAGGTGCGGCCGAGGTCAGCAGGGGCTGCCAGTTTTGCAAATTGCCCACGAAACTGAACACGTTGTTGAGCAGAGAAAAACTGATGCCCGCGAGCACTCCCGCAAAAACGTGTCCAGCGATCTGGCCAGAGCGGAAGTGCAAATAAGCAAAGGGCAGAGCCAGCACCAACATGACCAGGCAGCTCAAGGGGTAGAACACTTTGCGCCAGAACTCGATTTCGTAACGTTGGGCATTTTGGTTGTTGGCCGACAGGTGGCGCATGTAGGCGAACAACTCCCAAGTGCTCATGCGGTCGGGACTGAGCAAGGCGGCGGCGACCATGTCGGCACTGATGCCGGTGGGCCAGGATTTGTTGGCAAGCTTGCTGGCGCTGAACTGCGCTGGTTTGGTGGTGCTGGGCAAGAGGATGGATTTTTCTTCCACCTCGCTCAGCTCCCACTGCCCTGGCTGAATCTGGGCTTGTTTGGCTGTGGTGATGCTCAGCAATTGACCTTTGTCGTTGAAGGCGTGGATGCGCACGTCCTGCATTTTGCGGATGCCGTCAAAGCGGCGCACGTTCACCGCGTATTGCTGGCTTGCTTGTTTTTCGCGCAGCCAAGCGCCGGTTTGGCCGGTCGTCAGTTGTCCCAAAAAGGGGGCTTTGAGTTGTTGGGCTTGGCGCTCGGCCCAGGGTGCGGCGTAGTCCCCAAAAAAGAAAGTCATGCCGACAAAGACCAGGCCGAGCCGAAGCAAAGATGACAAAGCCATCCAGGGTTCCAGCCCGCCCGTGCGCAAGATGGTGAATTCCGAGCTTTGCGCCAATCTGGCCATCACAAAAATGCTGCCGATGAGCACGGAAATCGGCAGCAGTTCGTAAATGTGATCCGGTGTCTTCAGGGCAACAAAAAGCAGCGCGTGCTGCAGTTCGTAACCCTGAGCGGCCAATCGCGACAGGTTCTGGAGTTCGTCGACCAGGTCAAAAAACAGGAACAAGGCCAAAAAGCCCAAGGCCACAAACACGACGGCGCGGATGATTTCACCGTACAGGAGATGCCGCACTGTTTTCATCGGTTCACTCCATTTGCAGGTGCTGCAGCCGGTATCAAGTAACGCCATGACCAGTTGATGTGGCGCAAGCGCAGCCAAACCAGAGCGAGCGCTAAAACACCCCCATGCAGCAGCAGCATGTAAGGCAGGGCACCCATGCGCCCTGAACTGATCCAGCTTTGTCCCAAGGTCAGCAAGTTGTAATAGGCCACAAACACAAACAGAGCCAGCACCAGGTGGTAGCTGCGCCCCACACGCGGGTTGACCGCAGACAGGGCCAACGCCAACAAAACCATGTTGATGGCCGTGAATAACAACCCTACACGCCAAGACAATTCGGCCAGGTTGGCTGGGGTGGGCTGTTCGAGCAGTTGCCAGGTGTAGGTTTGGCGGGTGTTGCGTACTGAGGCGGCGCTCACCACGTTGGCGTCGATCAGCAGTTGGTAACGGTCAAATTGCGTCAGCCGGGTTTCGCCTGTGTCCAGTCGGCTGAGCCATTGTTGACCGTTTTCAAGAAACAAAAATCTGTCGTTGCCCACAAACTCCACCCGGCCACGCGAGGCCGTTGTCACACTTTCGGTTTGAGCGTCACGGCTAGCAACAAACACATTGTTGCCCGTGCGCTCGCCTGGACTGTCCTTGTCAATGAAGAACACCCGGTTTCCTCCGGCTGATTCCTGAAATTGGCCAGGGGCGATGCGTTCGACATCGTTGCGCTCTTCATAACGTTGGCGCAGGTCCTGAACTTGTTGGTTGCTCCACGGCCAGACTATCAAGGCCAACAGGGCGATGACCAGCAAGATCGGCCAGGCAAAACGAAACAGCGGTGAGATGAATTGAGCCAGGCCCTGTCCACTGCCAAACCAGATCACCATTTCACTTTCGCTGTACATGCGCGACAAGGTGGCCACGCAGGCAATAAACAGGCTCAAGGTGATGATGGTGGTCATCTGCCCCAAAACATGAAAACCCATGATCAGCATCACCTCAGAAGGGTTGACACTGCCTCTGCTGGCTTGCCCCAAAGTGCGGATCAAGATGATCGTCATCACAATGGTCACCAATATCACCAGCGCCGCGCCAAAATTGCGCGCAAGGTCTTTACGTAAAGAAGAATGGAATAACATTGGCAAAACAGGAAAACCCGGATTATGAACTTCGAATTTCAAAAGCTCTCACTCTCTCATGCCATGACCGCTACGGTGGACGCTTTGGTGGTGCTTTGGCCCAGCCAGGTGCAGCCCGACTCCAAAGCCGTGGAGCCGGTCACCCGCTTGGTGGCCCAGGCCATCGCCCATGGTGACTTCGATCTCAAGGCCGGGGCCGTTTTGTCTTTGTACAGCCAGCCCGGCATCGCCACTCGGCACGTCGTGGTGGTCTGCAGCGCGGACAACCTGCCTGGACAGATTCGCAGCGCCATGCAAGCCGCTTGGGGTGCACTCAAGGCGAGCAAGATCAAGCGTCTGGGTGTGCATGTGGTGGGAGAAACTTCTGCCCAAGCCTTGCAAATGGCGCTCAGCAGCCTAGCCGACGCCAGCTACAGCTACACCACCACTTTGAGCAAGCCCAAAGCCCGCTCGCTCAAACAGGTGCTCGTCAGCAGCACGCACGACAGCGTCGAACTGCGCCAATCGGTGATCCACGCCCAAGCCTTGGTGGCAGGGGTTGAGCTGGCCAAGGAATGGGCCAACCGCCCGGCCAATCACGCCACGCCCACGCTCTTGGCCGAGACGGCCAAGAGCATCGCTTCGGGTCGCGCCTTCAAATGCGAGGTGCTGGGCCCCAAGGAAGTGGCCAAGCTGGGCATGGGCGCATTCATGGCCGTCGCCCAAGGTTCGGCAGAGCCTTTGCGCTTCATCGTCATGCGCTACAACGGGGCTTCGTCTTCTCAGGCGCCGGTGGTGCTGGTGGGCAAGGGCATCACCTTTGACACCGGCGGTATTTCCATCAAGCCTGCGGCTGAAATGGACGAGATGAAATACGACATGGGTGGCGCAGCCAGTGTGCTGGGTGTGTTCAAAGCGCTCGGTGAGCTCAAGCCCGCCATCAATGTGATCGGTTTGATTCCTGCCACCGAAAACATGCCCGACGGCTTGGCTGTGAAGCCTGGAGATGTGGTCACCAGCATGAGCGGCCAAACCATTGAAATCTTGAACACCGATGCCGAGGGCCGTCTGGTGCTGTGCGACGCGCTGACCTATGCCGAGCGCTTCAAGCCCAAAGCGGTGATCGACATCGCCACCTTGACAGGGGCTTGTGTGATCGCGCTGGGGGCCGTGCGCACGGGGTTGTTTTCGAGCGACGACACCCTGGCCATTCAACTTCAGCAAGCCGGTGAGACCTCGGGCGACACGTGCTGGCGCATGCCTTTGGATGACGACTACGCCGAAGGCCTGAAGTCACGCTTTGCCGATGTGGCCAACGTGGCGGGGCGTGCTGCTGGTTCGGTCACAGCAGCCAAGTTTTTACAGCGCTTTACCAAGAGCTTCACTTGGGCGCATCTGGACATCGCCGGTACAGCCTGGCGCGGTGGTGCAGCCAAGGGGGCCACGGGCCGCCCTGTGGGATTGTTGCTGCAGTATCTGATGAGTACTGCTCAAGCACCTGCGGCGTCAAAACCCGACACCCAACCCCAAGCCGCTGACAAAACCAAGCCCAAGGCCCGTGCTGCGAGCAAGGATTGATCAGCAGGTCTGCTCCAATCACCATGTGCCCATGACCCGCATCGAGTTTCATTTCAACACCAGCGAGCGGCTGCTTCACACCTGCCGCTTGTTGAGAAAAGCGCGTGCACAGGCTTTGCGCATCGTGGTGGTGGGTGCGCCCTCTACGCTCAAGCAACTCGATGCCGAGTTGTGGCGCTTTCAGGATGTATCCTTTTTGGCGCATTGCACGGCGCAAGACCCCCCTGAAGTGCAGCGCGCCTCCCCGGTGGCACTCGGGTCGGATCCACACGCCTGGGGCATCGATGAAGTCTTGCTGAACCTGGGTGATGAGGTGCCTGAAGGCTTTGAGCGCTTTGACCGTCTGATCGAAATTGTTTCAAGTGACGACCACGGCAGAGCCCAGGCGCGCGTGCGATGGAAGCACTACAAAAGCCTCGGCTATGAACTTCTTCAACACGATTTGTCCAAGGCGACCGACCCATGACCCCCAACTCACCCTTGTTGACGGGTCACACAGTGACACCGGACTCCATACCTACTTTGACTCAAGACATGTCATTGAACGATGTACCCAAGGGTGTGTCTTTGGCCTTGGATGCACGAGCCGAAGAGAAACGGGCCTTGATGGCCTTGTCGGAGGAGCTGGTTCAGAACCTTCGTCCTGAAATTGAGCGATTGACATCCGATTTGGTGCAAAGAACCCTCCAAGGTGTGTGGGAAAAGCGCGCCAAAACCCATTTGGACTTGTAGGCCAGATCCACCTAATTCCATTGATTTTGGTTTTCCCTTAGTCACAAAAGGGTGTTTTTGCAGTATCTTTACGGCTTGCTTGATTGAAGCAAATTTATTCTTCGGAGTTCCTATGAAATTTTCTGGTTCACGTTCTTTGACCGTGGTGTCTGTTGCTGTTGCAGCAGTGGTTTTGGCCGCTTGCGGCAAAAAAGAAGTTGCATCGACCGATCTGGTCGTCAAAATCGGTCACGTGGGTCCTGTCAGTGGTGCCATTGCTCACCTGGGCAAGGACAATGAAAACGGTGCCCGCATGGCCATCGAAGAGCTGAACGCCGCTGGTTTGAAGATTGGCGACAAAACTGCCAAGTTCGAGTTGTTGGCTGAAGACGACGCAGCCGATCCCAAGCAGGGCACAGCCGCTGCGCAAAAACTGGTTGACGCTAAAGTCAACGGCGTGATCGGTCACTTGAACTCGGGCACCACCATCCCAGCCTCGCAGCTGTACAACGGCGCTGGCATCCCCCAGATCTCGCCTTCTGCCACCAACCCCAAGTACACCCGTCAAGGTTATGCGGGTGCTTTCCGCGTGGTGGCTGACGACGTGCACCTGGGCGGCACGCTCGGCAAGTACGCTGTTGAAACCCTCAAGGGTCAAAACATCGCCGTGATCGACGACCGTACCGCTTACGGCCAAGGCGTGGCTGAAGAGTTCAAGAAAGCTGTTGCAGCTGCTGGCGGTAACGTGGTCGGCCACGAATTCACCACCGACAAAGCTTCTGACTTCAATGCCATCTTGACCACCCTGAAGGCCAAGAAGCCCGACGTGGTGTTCTTCGGTGGCATGGACGCTGTGGCTGGTCCAATGTTGCGTCAGATGAAATCATTGGGCATCAATGCCAAGTTCATGGGCGGCGACGGCATCTGCACCAGCGAGTTGGCCAAGCTGGCAGGCGATGCCATGAAAGACGAAGGCGTGATCTGCGCTGAAGCCGGTGGTGTTGAAGGCGAACAGAAAGTTGGTATGGACAAGTTCCGTGCAGACTTTAAAGCCAAGTACAACGCCGATGTGCAGGTCTATGCCCCTTACGTCTATGACGCCGTCAAAGTCATGGCCACAGCCATGGTCAATGCCGGCTCTTCTGACCCCGCCAAGTACCTGCCTGCTTTGAAGAGCATCACCTACAAAGGTGTGACTGGTGACATCGCTTTCGACGAAAAAGGCGACATCAAGAACGGCGCTTTGACCTTGTACACCTACAAAGGTGGTCAGCGTTCACAGATCGCTGTGGTTCGCTGATCTGTTGGCCCTCCTGATCGGGAGGGCCTTCTTTCAAGGGCAATAAAACTGCACTTGAAATACACAGACGAAAAAAAGCCTGCACATGTGCAGGCTTTTTTTGTTTTGGCGGAGCAGGCGGGATTCGAACCCGCGGTGGGCTATTAACCCACACACGCTTTCCAGGCGTGCGACTTAAACCACTCATCCACCGCTCCGAAGCCGCAGATTGTAACAGTGGAAAAACGTGTTTTCCGACTGTTCGCGCAAATCTTCTCGTGGTTTGCAGGCCCAACGGGACTGAGATTTTTTTGAATTTCTGATTTGTGTCACTCAAGGTGCACTTTTTGTCCTTAAACTTCGCCACTGCCGACAAACCCTTTGATCCCTCTTTGGCGCACAGCCCTTAAGCCCATGAAATTTCGTTTTCCCATCGTCATCATTGACGAAGACTACCGTTCCGAAAACACTTCGGGCCTGGGTATCCGCGCTTTGGCTGATGCGATCGTTGCCGAGGGGTTTGAGGTTCTGGGTGTGACCAGTTACGGCGATTTGTCGCAGTTTGCGCAGCAGCAAAGCCGTGCGAGTGCGTTCATTTTGTCGATCGACGACGAGGAGTTTTCTCCTGGGCCCGATTTGGACCCCGCCGTGATCAACTTACGCGCCTTCATTGACGAAGTGCGCCGCAAAAACGCAGATGTGCCCATTTACATCTATGGCGAGACCAAGACTTCGCGCCATTTGCCCAACGACATCCTGCGTGAGTTGCACGGTTTCATCCACATGTTTGAAGACACGCCTGAGTTTGTGGCGCGTCACATCATTCGTGAGGCCAAAAGTTACCTCGAGGGCGTGCAGCCGCCGTTTTTCAAGGCGCTGCTCGATTACGCAGAAGACGGTTCGTACTCATGGCACTGCCCTGGTCACTCGGGGGGCGTGGCCTTCTTGAAGAGCCCTGTGGGTCAGATGTACCACCAGTTTTACGGCGAAAACATGCTGCGCGCTGACGTGTGCAACGCGGTGGAAGAGCTGGGCCAGTTGCTGGACCATAACGGCGCCATTGGCGAGAGCGAGCGCAACGCTGCGCGAATTTTCAATGCCGACCATTGCTTTTTTGTGACCAACGGCACCAGCACCTCCAACAAGATTGTCTGGCACCACACGGTGGCCCCAGGTGATGTGGTGGTGGTGGACCGCAACTGCCATAAGTCGATCTTGCACGCCATCATCATGACCGGTGCGGTGCCCGTGTTCATGAAGCCCACGCGCAACCACTTCGGCATCATTGGCCCTATTCCCAAGAGCGAGTTCGAGCCTGCGGCCATCATGGCCAAGATCAAGGCCAATCCTTTGCTCAAAGGCGTGGACCCGAAAAAGATCAAGCCCCGAGTGATGACGCTGACCCAGTCGACCTACGATGGCGTGCTCTACAACACCGAAACCATCAAGACCATGCTCGACGGCTATGTCGAAAATCTGCATTTTGATGAGGCATGGTTGCCGCATGCGGCGTTCCACCCGTTTTATGGCCCGTACCACGCCATGGGCAAAAAGCGCGCTCGCCCCAAAGAGTCTGTGGTGTATGCCACGCAGTCCATTCACAAACTGCTGGCGGGCATCAGCCAAGCCAGCCATGTGCTGGTGCAAGACGCCCAAAGCGTGAAGCTCGACAGACACTTGTTCAACGAGGCGTACCTGATGCACACCTCGACCAGCCCGCAGTACAGCATCATTGCCAGCTGCGATGTGGCCGCCGCCATGATGGAGCCACCCGGCGGTACTGCCTTGGTCGAAGAAAGCATTGCAGAGGCTTTGGATTTCCGCCGTGCCATGCGCAAGGTGGACGAGGACTATGGCAAGGACTGGTGGTTCAAGGTCTGGGGCCCTGAAAAATTTGCGGAGGAGGGCATTGGCCGTGCGGACGACTGGATTTTGCGCAATGACCCGCGCAAGAAAGCCAGCAAATGGCACGGCTTTGGCCAGCAGTTGGCCGACGGCTTCAACATGCTCGACCCCATCAAGTCGACCATCGTGACGCCCGGTCTGAACCTGGATGGCAAGTTCGACAAGACCGGTATTCCTGCATCGATCGTCAGCAAGTTCCTGACGGAGCATGGTGTGGTGGTGGAGAAGACGGGTCTGTACAGTTTCTTCATCATGTTCACCATCGGCATCACCAAGGGCCGCTGGAACACACTGCTGACTGCATTGCAACAATTCAAGGACGAGTACGCCAAGAACCAGCCGATGTGGAAAATCATGCCGGAGTTCTGCCAGAAGCACCCGCGCTATGAGCGCATGGGCTTGCGCGATCTGTGCCAGCACGTGCACGAGATGTACTCCAAGTACGACATTGCCCGACTGACTACTGACATGTATTTGTCGGACCTGGCCCCGGCCATGCGCCCGTCTGATGCTTATGCACATATTGCGCACCGCAAGACCGAGCGGGTGGAAATCGACCACCTTGAAGGTCGTATCACGGTGGGTTTGGTCACGCCTTACCCGCCCGGTATTCCACTTTTGATCCCCGGCGAGGTCTTCAACAAGAAGATCGTTGATTACCTCAAGTTCGCGCGTGAGTTCAACGAAAAGTGCCCGGGCTTCGAAACCGACATCCATGGTCTGGTCGAGATCAAAGACGACGATGGCAAGAAGCGGTACTTTGCGGATTGCGTGAAACTTTAAGACATTTGCCTTGGCGATGTGTCTCAAGGCTTTAGGGGGCAGGTGCGTTGGGGCCCTGTGCGGGGGCTCAGAGGCGCTTCGCTTTGCCACATCGCCCCCGCACAGGGCCCCAACGCACCTGCGGGGGAGAATTGAAAAAAGCGGCTTTCGCCGCTTTTTTCAATTCCAAATGATGGTTGTTCGATTCCACTCTTCAATGTAAGTGGCCAAGCGCCGTTGGTTGGTCAAGCCCGAACGCCCGAGCAGTCCTGAAACCTTCATCTGGCCCATGGCCACACGAACATCCTCTGAGCCTGAGGTGAGGTGGGCGCTGAACCGGGCGATTTGGCGAGCGAAGCGAGTTATGAGCCCGGGCAGCGCCCGCCTCGGCTCAGGCGGTGTATGAAAAAGCAGGAACCAGGTTTTACAAAGAGCAGTTCCAGACTTGCATCAAGCCGCTGACGATGGCTCGGCAATGCCACCGACCACTTGGCTGAATCCACCGTCCACATAGGTGATCTCGGCCGTCACACCCGCGGCCAAATCGCTCAACATGAACGCCGCCACATTGCCTACGTCCTCAATGGTCACGTTGCGGCGAATGGGCGAAGCCTCGGCCACCACCGACAAAATCTTGCCAAAACCCTTGATGCCGCTGGCTGCCAGCGTCTTGATGGGACCGGCCGAAATGCCGTTGGCCCGCAGACCCCGGTTTTGGCTGCCCAGCGACTCGGCCAGGTAACGCACAGAGGCTTCCAGGCTGGCTTTGGCCAGGCCCATGGTGTTGTAGTTGGGCACTGTGCGGATTGCGCCCAAGTACGTCAGGGTCAGCACAGCCGACTTGTCGTTCAGATAGGGCAAAGCCGCTTTGGCCATGGCGGGGAAGCTGTAGGCGCTGATGTCATGCGCGATCTTGAAACCTTCGCGCGACAAACCGTCCAGAAAGTCACCCGCAATCGCCTCACGCGGGGCGTAGCCGATGGCGTGCACAAAGCCGTCGAACTTGGGCCAAGTGGCCGACAGGTCGGTGAACAGTTTTTCAATCTGCTCGTCGCTGCCCACATCGCAATCAAATATTAGCTTGGAGTCAAAATCGGCCGCGAATTCGGTGATGCGGTCCTTGAAACGCTCGCCCACGTAGCTGAAAGCCAGCTCAGCGCCTTGTGCGTGGCAGGCCTTGGCGATGCCATAAGCAATGGAGCGGTTGGACAACACGCCGGTGATCAACAATTTTTTACCCGACAGAAATCCTGTTTTTGTGGTCATGCCTTCAACTCCTGAAAAATGTGGGCAGAATTGTCGCATGCGTAGACCCTTGGCCCGTTTCTGGACACACTGCTGCTTGGCCCTCGGGCTTGGGGTGGCGGGCAACGCTTGGGCCGCACACGCTTACGCACAATTTGGGGACATCCGCTACCCGCCCGGGTTTGCCCACTTTGCCTACGTGAACCCTGCCGCGCCCAAAGGTGGCGAGATCAGCCTGGTGCCGCCCACACGGCAGTCCAACTTCGACAAGTACAACCCCTTCACCTTGAAGGGCAGTGCCCCGCCTTCCATGCTGTCCATGATGTTTGATACCTTGTTGGTGGGCAACATGGACGAACCGACCACGGCCTACGGTTTGCTGGCTTCCGATGTGGCGGTGGCCATGGACCGCATGTCGGTCACTTTTCAGATCCACCCGCAAGCGCGATTTCACAATGGCGACCCTGTTCTGGCGTCCGATGTTCGCCATTCTTTTGAGCGCCTGACGAGCAAACAGGCCGCGCCCCAGTACCGCACCTATTTTGGCGAAGTCAAAGGCGCCACGGTTTTGGGCGAGCGCAGCATTCGCTTTGATTTTGTTCGCCCCAACAGCGAGCTGCCCTTGATTGTGGGCAGCTTGCCTGTGTTCAGCCAAAAATGGGGACTGGCAGGTGGCGTTCATCAACCGCTGGACCAATTGGTCACGGACATCCCGATTGCGTCCGGCCCTTACCGGATTGGCCGTGTGCAGTTTGGCAAGGACATCACCTACGAGCGCGACCCAGCCTATTGGGCGCGTGACTTGAACGTTCGCAAAGGCCAATTCAACTTTGACCGTATCACCTACAAAATTTACAAGGACCCCACAGCCCAGCTTGAAGCCTTCAAGGCAGGCGAGTTCGATTACATGCAGTCATTCATTGCGAGGGAGTGGGCCCGGGCCTTCACTGGACGCGCCTTTGAACGCGGTGAATTGATCAAGGCCGAGCTGCAGCACGGCAATGCAGGGGACTTTCAGGGCTTTTTGTTCAACACGCGCCGTGACAAGTTTCAGGACGTGCGGGTGCGCCTAGCCATTGCGCTGGCCATGGATTTCGAATGGCTGAACCGCCAACTTTTTTACAACGCCTACAGCCGGGTGCGTGGGTATTTTGTGGCCAGCGACTTCGAGGCCAAGGGGCGACCAGGCCCCGATGAATTGGCCTTGCTGAACCCCTTGCGGTCCAAGCTGCCTGGCGCCGTGTTTGAGCAGGATGTGCCGCAACCACCCCAAACTGCGCTCGATCCTGCTTCGGGCCAGACCTTGCGCGACCATTTGCGCCAAGCACGTGATTTGCTCCAAGCCGCCGGATGGACCTACAAAGAGGGTGCTTTGCGCAACGCCAAGGGACAAGCTTTCAGCATCGAGTTTCTGGACAATTCGGGCTCCATGGGGCGAGTCGTCACGCCCTTTGCAAAGAACTTGGAAAAACTGGGCATCCAAGTTCAGTACAAGGTGATCGACTTTGCACTGTTGCAAAAACGCATGGACGTGTTCGACTTTGACATCATCAGCAACCGCACCGTGGGCAGCGAAGCGCCCGGCACCGAGTTGCTCGAGCGCTACGGCAGCCAATCGGCCGATGTGGAGGGCTCCGGCAATGTGATTGGCCTGAAAGACCCCGCCGTGGACGCGCTGCTCGATAAGGTGGTGAGTGCCACGTCCAGACCGGAGCTGGTGGTCAGCCTGCGGGCCTTGGACAGGGTGCTCAGGCACGGTCATTACGTGGTGGCGCATTGGTATGGCGCGGTGCACCGGGTGTCTTGGCGGGCCAAGGCGTTTGCCCGACCCACCGACTTGCCGCGTTATTACCAGCCGGAAAAACTGGTCACCACCGTGTGGTGGTCGCCCAATGCCCTGGCCACAGCACCTTCAACAGCGGCTCAAGCAGTCAAAAAGGCCCCCTGACCCATGCTGGCCTATATTTTTAAACGCCTGCTCTTGATGATTCCGACTTTGTTCGGGGTGTTGCTGATGACTTTTGTGGTGATCCAGTTTGTGCCCGGCGGTCCGGTGGAGCAAATGGTGGCTCAGCTGCAAGGCCGCGACACGGGTGGGGAGGGCGCTGCTGCTGCAGGCAGTGGTTATCGGGGGCGTCAGGGCGTAGATGCCGCGCGCATTGAAGAAATCAAAACGCTTTATGGTTTTGACAAACCGCCCACCGAGCGCTTTTGGATGATGCTCAAACAGTTTGTGCAGTTCGATTTGGGCCAAAGTTTTTTCTATCCCAAAGACGTCTGGAGCTTGATCAAAGAAAAGCTGCCGGTGTCCATCAGTCTGGGCTTGTGGACGTTTTTCCTGAGTTATCTGGTGTCGGTGCCATTGGGCATCGCCAAGGCGGTGCGGGCGGGCACGCGCTTTGACACGCTCACCAGCTTGCTGGTGCTGGTGGGTTACGCGATTCCTGGCTTTGTGCTGGGCGTGGCTTTGCTGGTGATCTTTGGCGGTCAGTTACAGTGGTTTCCGCTGCGCGGTTTGACGTCGTCCAACTGGGAACAGTTGAGCTGGGGGGCCAAGGTGGTCGATTATTTGTGGCACATCGCCTTGCCAGTCACGGCCAGTGTGCTCGGCTCGTTTGCGGTCATCACCATGCTGACCAAGAACGCATTTTTGGAAGAAATCCGAAAGCAGTACGTTCTGACGGCACGCGCCAAAGGCCTGAGCGAGAACCGGGTGCTGTACCGCCATGTCATGCGCAATGCTTTGATTCCGCTGGTCACGGGGTTTCCAGCGGCTTTCATCGGCGCGTTTTTCACTGGCTCCTTGTTGATCGAAACCTTGTTCTCGCTCGATGGCTTGGGCTTGCTGAGCTACGAGGCGGTGATCCGTCGGGATTACCCGGTGGTGCTGGGCACCCTGTATTTGTTCACCCTGATTGGATTGGTGACCAAGCTGATCAGTGACCTGTGTTACTTGTGGGTGGACCCGCGTGTGAAGTTCGACAAATGACCACCGCAATCGCCACCGCATTCCCGCAGCAGATGTCGCCTTCGGCCCGGGCTTGGCAGCGTTTCAGGCGCAACCGGTTGGGCTTTGGCAGCCTGATCATTTTTCTCACCCTCTTTATCCTGAGCTTGGGGGCCGAGTTTTTGTCCAACGACAAGCCTTTGGTGGTGCGTTTTGAGGGGCAATGGTATTTCCCGGTGGTGCAGACCTTGCCTGAAAAGGTGTTTGGGGGTGATTTCGAGACGCCCGCCGATTATTTGGACCCGTTTATCCAGCAGCAATTGCACAAGGGTGACAACTGGGCTTTGCAGGCCCCCAACCCTTACCACCACAGCACGCTCGACTATTTCGCCCCATTGCCCAACCCCGCGCCGCCCACAGCACGCAACTGGCTGGGCACCGATGACCGGGGGCGTGATGTGTTGGCCCGTTTGCTTTATGGCTTTCGGGTATCGGTGCTGTTTGCATTGGCGCTCACGCTGTTTGGTGTGGTGCTGGGTGTGTTGACCGGTGCAGTGCAAGGGTTTTTTGTGGGCAAGACCGATTTGGTGTTCCAGCGCTTCATTGAGGTCTGGAGTGCCATGCCCGAGTTGTATTTGCTGATCATCTTTTCGGCCGTCTTCGAGCCCAGTGTGGGCTTGCTGCTTTTGTTGCTTGGGCTGTTTGGTTGGATGGGTTTGTCCGACTACGTTCGGGCCGAGTTTTTGCGCAACCGCCAGTTGGACTACGTCAAGTCGGCGCGGGCTCTGGGCTTGGGGCATTGGCAGATCATGTGGCGACATGTGCTGCCCAACAGCATGACCCCGGTGGTGACCTTCTTGCCGTTTCGCATGAGCGGCGCCATTTTGGCGCTGACCTCTCTGGACTTTCTGGGTTTGGGTGTGCCGCCTGGCACCCCCTCTTTGGGGGAATTGCTGGCCCAGGGCAAAAACAACATCGACGCCTGGTGGATATCGATGTCCACCTTTGTGGTTCTGGTGGTGACCTTGCTGCTCTTGACCTTCATGGGGGACGCCTTGCGCGACGCGCTTGATCCGCGAAAGGTGGACGCATGAGCACTTCACAAGCTTTGCTGGAACTGAAAGACCTTCGCATCGCCTTTGGCGGCCAGGCCGTGGTGCATGGCGTGAACCTGAGCATTCAGGCCGGTGAGCGTGTGGCCTTGGTCGGAGAGTCGGGCTCGGGCAAATCGGTCACCGCACTGTCGGTGCTGCGTTTGTTGGAGTCGGCAGAGCTGTCGGGCCAGGTGCTTTGGCAAGGCCAGGACTTGTTGCAGCAAACCCCTGCGCAAATGCAGCGCATTCGTGGTGACGAGATTGCCATGATTTTTCAGGAGCCCATGACGGCGCTGAATCCGTTGATGACCGTGGGGTCGCAGATCTCGGAAGTGCTGCAGCTCAAAAAGCTTTTGTCCCGACGCGACGCCGATGCGCGAGCCGTTCATTTGTTGTCTGAAACCGGCATCGACGACCCTGAGCGCCGTTTTGGGGCTTATCCGCACCAGTTGTCGGGCGGCCAACGCCAACGCGCCATGATGGCCATGGCCTTGGCGTCTGAGCCCAAGCTGCTGTTGGCCGATGAGCCCACCACTGCGCTGGACGCCGGTTTGCGCCTGCAGATGTTGCAGCTGCTGGCCGATCTGCAGCAAAAAACCGGCATGGCCGTGCTGCTCATCACCCACGATTTGGGCTTGGTGCGCCACTTTGCCCATCGGGTGGCGGTGATGGAGAAAGGTCATCTGGTCGAGCAGGGGACTTTGCGAGCGGTTTTTGAGCAACCCCAACACCCTTACACACTCAAATTGCTCTCCAGCCGCCCCAGTCGTGAGGGTCTGGTGGCGCAGCCACCTTTGGAGACTCCACCTGTCTTACAGGCAAGGCAGCTGCAGGTGCGCTACCCGAAGGCGGTGCCCGGATTCAAAGCCTGGTTTCAAAAACACCATTTCACCGCCTTGCACGGCGCAGATTTTTCGCTGTCGCCTGGCAGCACCTTGGGCGTGATGGGCGAGTCGGGGTCGGGCAAGTCGAGCCTGGCTCAGGCGGTGCTGGGCTTGATCCCTTTCACGGGTGATTTGTCCTTTGACGGCCAAACCTGGCAAGGCATTCCGTCGCGGGACAAGGCTTTGCGCAAGCAGGTGCAGGTGGTTTTTCAGGACCCCTATGGCAGTTTGTCGCCGCGCATGACGGTGGGGGAAATCGTCGCTGAGGGTTTGCGCTTGCATCAGCCGCACTGGACATCAGAACAAACAGAGCATCGCGTACGCGCGGCTTTGGCCGAGGTGGGCTTGGTGGGTGAAGGATTTGCCGATGTGCTCAACCGCTTCCCGCATGCTTTTTCAGGGGGGCAGCGCCAACGAATTGCCTTGGCCAGAGCCTTGGTGGTCGAGCCCTCGCTGTTGGTGCTGGACGAACCCACCAGTGCACTCGATGTCACGGTACAAAAGCAAATCCTGGAATTGCTGAAAACGCTACAAAAAAAACGCAACATGGCGTATTTGTTGATTACCCACGATGTGGACGTGCTGCGGGCCATGGCCCACCAGGTCTTGGTGCTCAAGTCAGGGCAGGTGGTGGAGCAGGGTTTGGCCGATCAGGTGCTCGGTGATCCACAGCACCCTTACACACGCAGCTTGGTTGAGGCCTTTCCTGAGACTGTTTGACCGGTACATCGCTGGCGAATGCATCGTTTTCCTAGAAAAATCACACACTTAGAGCGTTTTCTCGGCTAGAATACTGGCTTCACGACCAAACGGGCGGGTTTTCACCGCCCGTTTTTTTTGGTTGTTTCTTTTTTAACGTTGACATCCAGAAGCTCTGTGGCATTGCAGCAAATTGTTCAAGAAACCGTAACCGGTCTGGGCTATGACCTGGTTGAGATTGACCGCACAGCGGGCGGTTTGTTGCGCATCACCATCGACTGGCCATGGCAGCCAGGGTCAGAGCTGTTCATCAACGTGGAAGACTGTGAGAAGGTCAATCGACAGTTGCAATTCGCGCTGGAAGTCGATGGCGTGACCTACAACCGGTTGGAGGTGTCCTCCCCCGGCATCGATCGCCCCTTGCGCAATGAGCAAGACTTCGAGCGCTTTGTGGGCGAATTGATTGACATCACGCTCAAGCAGCCCATGGGCGAAAGCGCTGCAGGCATGGTCAATCCGACACGCAAAAAATTCCGCGGCACGCTCGAGCGTGACGCCACCGGCCAAGGCTGGCAAATCGTCTGGAGCGATGAGCCTGCAGTCAAGCCCGGTCAAAAGGTCAGTAAAAAGCGGATACCCGCGCCCTTACATGCGTTGGGTTTCACGCTCGATGAGTTGCGCGATGCGCGACTCGCCCCCGTTGTGGACTTCAAAGGGCGAAAGCCCAAGCAGGAAGCCTGACGGCCGCCCCCATTTTTTGAGCAAACTTTCGGGCTCTGTACTCAGGCCCGCTGGAACAGGAGAGTCAATTCATGAATCGCGAAATGTTGATGTTGGTCGAAGCCATCTCACGTGAAAAGAACGTTGAGCGCGATGTGGTGTTTGGAGCCGTGGAAGCTGCTTTGGCCCAGGCCACCAAGAAGTTGTACGAAGGCGAAGTGGACATCCGTGTGGCGGTGGACCGCGACAACGGCAATTACGAGAGCTTTCGCCGCTGGCATGTGGTGCCCGACGAAGCCGGTTTGCAATTGCCCGAGCAGGAAATCCTGTTGTTCGAAGCCAAAGAACAAATCCCGGACATCGAAGTTGACGAATACATCGAAGAGCCCATTGAATCCTTGCCGATTGGCCGCATTGGCGCCATGGCCGCCAAGCAGGTGATTTTGCAAAAAATCCGCGATGCCGAGCGCGAGATGCTGCTCAACGACTTCATGTCGCGTGGCGAAAAGATTTTTGTGGGCACCGTCAAGCGCATGGACAAGGGCGACATCATCTGCGAGTCTGGCCGCATCGAAGGCCGTCTCAAGCGCAGCGAAATGATCCCCAAGGAAAACCTGCGCAGCGGTGACCGTGTGCGCGCCATGATCATGGAAGTGGACCTGACTTTGCGCGGCGCCCCCATTTTGTTGTCGCGCTCGGCCCCCGAGTTCATGATCGAGTTGTTCCGTCAGGAAGTGCCCGAGATCGAGCAAGGCTTGTTGGAGATCAAAACCTGCGCCCGTGACCCCGGCTCCCGCGCCAAGATTGCTGTGCTGTCGCACGACAAACGCGTCGACCCGATTGGCACCTGTGTGGGTGTGCGTGGTACACGTGTCAACGCTGTCACTAATGAATTGGCTGGCGAGCGCGTGGACATCGTGTTGTGGAGTGAAGACCCGGCCCAGTTCGTGATTGGTGCTTTGGCTCCGGCCAATGTGCAGTCCATCGTGGTGGACGAAGAAAAGCACGCCATGGACGTGGTGGTGGACGAAGAAAACCTCGCCATCGCCATCGGTCGCGGTGGCCAAAACGTGCGTTTGGCCTCTGACCTGACCGGTTGGAAGATCAACATCATGGACGCGGCCGAGTCGGCCCAAAAGCAGGCCGAAGAGACCACCGGCATTCGCCAGCTGTTCATGGAAAAGCTGGACGTGGACCAGGAGATTGCAGACATCCTGATCGGTGAAGGCTTCACCAGCCTGGAAGAAGTGGCCTATGTGCCGATCCAGGAAATGCTGGAAATCGAAAGCTTCGACGAAGACACGATCAATGAACTGCGTACCCGTGCCAAGGACGCATTGTTGACCCTTGAGATTGCACGTGAAGAGAGCGTTGAAGACGTTTCTCTGGACCTGCGCGACCTGCCTGGCTTGACGCCTGAGCTGATTTCCAAGCTGGTGGAAGCGGGTATCCACACCCGTGACGACCTGGCTGACCTGGCCACCGACGAACTGACTGACATTACCGCTCAGACAGCTGAAGAGGCGACCGCCCTGATCATGAAAGCCCGTGAACATTGGTTCGCTGGCCAGGCCTGAAGTCTGATGGAGGCTTGAACAAAATTATGTCCAGTACCACTGTTGCCGAGTTCGCCAATGAACTCAAAAAATCTGCCGATGTTTTGCTTGAGCAATTGCGATCTGCCGGGGTGCCTAAGGCCACTCAGGCCGATGCTTTGACCGACGCGGACAAGCAAAAACTCCTGAGCTATTTGCAAGCGAGCCACGGCACCGTGTCCGCCGACCGCAAAAAGATCACGCTGGTCAAAAAATCGACGAGTGAGATCAAGCAAGCTGATGCTTCAGGCAAAGCCCGCACCATCCAAGTCGAAGTGCGCAAAAAACGCACATTGATCAAACGCGATGACGAACCTGTGGCCGCGGCAGAAGAGGCGGTTGAGGAGCCTCAGATTGACCACGCAGAACTGTCTCGCCGCGAAGAAGAAGCGCGCCGACAGGCCGAGTTGATCCGCCGTCAAGAAGAAGATTTGGCAGAAAAGCGCCGCCTTCGTGAAGCCCAAGAAGCCGCGCAGCGTGCTGAGCTGGCTGCTCAAGAAGCGAAAGCTTTGGCACAAGCCCAGGCACAAGTGATCGAGGAAGCCAAGACGCAAGAGCCTGCTCCTGCAGCCAAGCCGCAACTGAGCCGCGAAGAGCGTGAACAGTTGGCGCGGGCAGAAGCGGCCAGAATCAATGCTGCGTCCCAGGCCAAGCCTGCGGCTGTTGCTGCGACAGAGCCCGTGACCTCAGCCGCGGACAACAAAGCCGCAGCGGCTGCTGAAGCTGCCCAAGCTGCTGCCGCAAAAGCCGATGCCGACAAGGCCGCTCGTGAAGCCGCAGCCCAAAGGGCTGCTGCCGAGTCCAAAGCCAAGGCTGATGAAGACACGGCGCGTGCTCAGGATCTGGACGCACGACGCCGCAAGGCTCTGGCCGAGGCCGAAGCCATCCGCGCCATGATGAATGCCCCCAAAAAGGTGTTGGTGGCCAAGAAGGAAGAGCCCAAGGCTGAGCCCAAAGCAGCGGTCAAAGGCACGCTGCACAAGCCAGCAGGTACACCCGCCCCTGGTGCACGTGCAGCGGCTGCCCAAGCTGCAACATCTGCTGCGCCGGGCGCTCCTGGTGCGAACAAGGAAGTCAAATCGGCCAAGCTGTCGTCCAGCTGGGCGGGCGATCCTGCCAAGAAAAAGGCCATTCCCACGCGTGGTGATACCAGTGGTGGTGTGGGCCGCAACAACTGGCGCACAGGGCCTCGCGGCCGACGCGGCAATGAGCGCGACCGTGAAGAAGGCCAAAACCAGCAGGCACCGGCTGAAGTGCGTGTGTTGGAAGTCCACGTACCGGAGACCATTACCGTGTCGGAGTTGGCCCACAAGATGGCCATCAAGGCCTCTGAGGTCATCAAGCACCTGATGAAGCTGGGCCAGATGGCCACCATGAACCAGCCGCTGGACCAAGACACCGCCATGATCGTGGTGGAAGAAATGGGCCACAAAGCGGTGGTGGCGGCTCTGGACGATCCAGAAGCCTTCACCGACGACGAAGTGTCCGATCAACACGCCGAGTTGTTGCCCCGAGCACCTGTGGTGACTGTCATGGGCCACGTGGACCACGGTAAAACCTCGCTGCTGGACTACATCCGCCGTGCCAAAGTGGCATCCGGCGAAGCCGGTGGCATCACCCAGCACATTGGCGCTTATCACGTCGAAACGCCTCGCGGCATGATTTCTTTCTTAGACACCCCCGGTCACGAGGCCTTCACGGCCATGCGTGCCCGTGGTGCGCAAGCCACCGACATCGTCATCCTCGTGGTGGCCGGTGACGACGGTGTGATGCCGCAAACCAAAGAAGCCATCAAACACGCCAAAGCGGCGGGTGTGCCGATCGTGGTGGCCATCAACAAGATGGACAAGCCCGATTCGAACATCGAGCGCGTGCGTGCTGAACTGATTTCTGAAGAAGTCGTGCCAGAGGAATTTGGCGGCGAATCGCCTTTTGTCTCTGTGTCTGCCAAAACCGGCATGGGCATCGACGAATTGCTTGAGCAAGTGCTCTTGCAAGCCGAAGTGCTGGAACTCAAGGCTCCGGTGCAAGCTGCCGCCAAGGGTTTGGTCATCGAAGCGCGTCTGGACAAGGGCCGTGGTCCTGTGGCCACCATCTTGGTGCAGTCGGGCACTTTGAACACGGGTGATGTGGTGCTGGCTGGCCAGACTTTTGGCCGCGTGCGTGCCATGCTGGACGAAAACGGCGCCACCATCAAATCGGCTGGTCCCTCGATTCCTGTCGAGATTCAAGGTCTCACCGAAGTGCCACAAGCCGGCGACGAATTCATGGTCATGAGCGATGAGCGCCGTGCCCGCGAGATCGCCACTTACCGTGCAGGCAAGTTCCGCAACACCAAGCTTGCCAAGCAACAAGCGGCCAAGCTCGAGAACATGTTCACCGACATGTCGGCGGGCGAAGTCAAGATGCTGCCCATCATCATCAAGGCCGACGTACAGGGTTCGCAAGAAGCCTTGGGCGCATCCTTGCTCAAGCTGTCCAACGAAGAAGTCAAAGTCCAGCTGGTTTACTCCGGTGTGGGCGGCATCAGCGAATCGGACATCAACCTGGCGATCGCTTCCAAGGCCATCGTGATCGGCTTCAACGTGCGTGCCGATGCCGGTGCGCGCAAGTTGGCCGAAGGCAATGGCGTTGACCTGCATTACTACAACATCATTTATGACGCTGTGGATGAGCTCAAAGCCGCGATGTCGGGCATGTTGGCTCCAGAGCAGCGCGAAGAGATCATGGGTATGGCCGAAATCCGGACCGTGTTCGTGGCCTCCAAAATCGGTACGGTTGCAGGTTGTATGGTCACTTCGGGTCAAGTCACCCGCAATGCCAAATTCCGCCTGCTGCGCAACAACGTGGTCATCTACACCGGCGAACTCGACTCGCTCAAACGTCTCAAAGACGATGTGCGTGAAGTCAAGGAAGGCTTCGAGTGCGGTATCAAGCTCAAGAACTACAACGACATCAAAGAAGGCGATCAACTCGAATTCTTCGACGTCAAGGAAATCGCGAGAACGCTGTAAATGGCGCGTAAAAAGCAGTCCTCTGTGCCCAACCGCGGTTTCCGCGTGGCCGACCAGATCCAGCGGGATCTGGCCGAGTTGATAGCACGCGAGTTGAAAGACCCGCGTGTGGGCATGATCACGCTCAACGCCATCGAGGTCACACCCGATTACGCCCATGCCAAGGTTTTTTTCAGTGTTTTGACGGGCAATCCCGAAGAAGCCACCGAAGGCCTGAACGCTGCTGCGGGTTTTTTGCGCAATGGCTTGTTCAAACGATTGCACATCCACACCGTGCCGACATTGCACTTCTTGTTTGACCGCACCACAGAACGTGCCTCAGATATGAACGCATTGATCGCCAAGGCCGTGTCGTCTCGCGCCCAGGAGGACTGAGCATGAACGCGCCACGCACCAGGGTGCAGCGGCGCCCTGTGCACGGGGTGCTGCTGCTCGACAAACCGCTGGGTCTTTCCAGCAATCAGGCTTTGCAAAAAGCCAAATGGTTGCTGCGTGCCGAGAAAGCGGGTCATACCGGGACACTCGACCCTTTGGCCACGGGTGTCTTGCCTTTGTGTTTTGGCGCCGCCACCAAGTTCAGTCAGCAGCATCTGGATGCTGACAAGACTTACGAGACCACGGTGCGGCTGGGTCTGAAAACCAACACGGCCGATGCCGAAGGCGAGGTGATCTCTGTCCGAGAAGTGTCATGTTCGGCTGGTATGGTGGTTGAAGTGTTGGACCGGTTCATGGGGTCGATCAGCCAAGTGCCTCCGATGCACAGCGCCTTGAAAAAAGATGGCAAGGCACTTTATGAATATGCCCGAGAGGGTGAAACCGTTGAGCGCGAAGCGCGCAACGTGGTGATTCATGATTTGAACTTGCTGGACATGCAACTGCAAGGTGATGCACCTTTTTTGCGTTTGCGTGTGCGGTGCAGCAAAGGCACTTACATCAGAACGCTGGGCGAAGACATCGCCGAGGCATTGGGGTGTGGTGGTCATTTGAGTGCTTTGCGTCGCGTGGTGACCGGGCCTTTTGAAGAAGCCCAGTGCGTGACCTTGTCTGCGCTCGAGAGCATGGACGAAAACCAAAGGCTGGCGGCTTTGCGGCCGGTCGATGTGCTGCTGCCGGACTACACCCAGGTGAGTTTGGACAGCGACAACGCAGGCAAGTTTTTGAGTGGGGTGCGCCGTCGCGGCCCTTGGAATGATTGTGATCAAGTCGTGGTGTATGGAGAGCATCCTCGTGCCTTGCTGGGAACAGCACATGTGCATGGCGGCGAATTGATTCCGGGTCGATTGTTGAGCCCGATCGAAATTCAACAGATTTTGGAAAAATCACCTGTCAACGTGCCATTGCTGGCCGAGCAGGTTTAAAGGAAGAGAAAGCATGAGCAAGCAAATTCGCAACATCGCCATCATCGCGCACGTTGACCACGGCAAAACCACCATGGTGGACCAGCTGCTGCGTCAGTCGGGTACCTTCGCTGACCACGAAAAAGTCGTCGACACCGTCATGGACAACAACGCCATCGAACGTGAGCGCGGCATCACCATCTTGGCCAAAAACTGCGCTGTCAGCTGGGAAGGCACCCACATCAACATCGTGGACACCCCCGGCCACGCGGACTTCGGTGGCGAAGTTGAACGCGCCTTGTCCATGGTCGACGGTGTGGTGCTGCTCATCGACGCGCAAGAAGGCCCCATGCCCCAAACACGTTTCGTGACCAAAAAGGCTTTGGCTTTGGGCTTGAAGCCCATCGTGGTGGTGAACAAGGTCGACAAGCCCGGTGCGAACCCTGACAAAGTGGTCAATGCCGCTTTTGACCTGTTCGACAAATTGGGTGCGAACGACGAGCAGCTGGATTTCCCCGTGGTGTACGCCTCCGGCATCAATGGCTGGACATCTTTGGAAGAGGGCGCACCCGGTGAGCAGTGGGGCCCCGACATGTCGGCCTTGTTCAATACCGTGCTCAAGCACGTCAAGCCCAACGCAGGCGACCC
This sequence comes from Limnohabitans sp. Bal53, assembly GCF_003063355.1. GTDB lineage: Bacteria > Pseudomonadota > Gammaproteobacteria > Burkholderiales > Burkholderiaceae_C > Limnohabitans_A. The sequence goes on from NZ_NESH01000002.1 coordinate 397,031, forward strand.
CGCAGCGCCGCTGCAATTGCAGATTTCTGCCCTCGACTTTTCGACCTTCGTGGGCCGTATCGGTGTGGGTCGCATCAGCCAAGGCACCGTCAAGCCCAACATGGATGTGGTGGTGATGGAAGGCGCTGACGGCTCGACCATCAAAGGCCGAGTCAACCAAGTGCTGACTTTCCAAGGCCTGGACCGCGTGCAGGTGACCGAAGCCGGTCCTGGCGACATTGTTTTGATCAACGGGATTGCTGACCTGAACATCGGCGTGACGGTGACCGACCCGCTCAAGCCCACCCCACTGCCCATGCTCAAGGTGGACGAGCCCACCCTGACCATGAACTTCTGCGTGAACACCTCGCCTTTGGCAGGCCGTGAAGGCAAGTACGTGACCAGCCGTCAGATCTGGGACCGTCTGCAAAAAGAGCTCCAGCACAACGTGGCTTTGCGCGTCAAAGAAACCGACGAAGACGGTATTTTTGAAGTGGCCGGTCGTGGTGAATTGCACCTGACCATCTTGCTGGAAAACATGCGCCGTGAAGGCTACGAGCTGGCTGTGTCCAAGCCTCGAGTGTTGTTCCGCGACATCAACGGTGAGCGCCATGAGCCTATCGAGTTGGTGACGGCCGACATCGAAGAAAACCACCAAGGCGGCGTGATGCAAGCCTTGGGTGAGCGCAAAGGCGAGTTGGTCAATATGGAACCCGATGGTCGTGGTCGTGTCCGCTTGGAATACCGCATCCCGGCCCGAGGCCTGATCGGTTTCACCAACGAATTCCTGAACTTGACCCGTGGTTCCGGCCTGATCTCCAACATCTTTGACGGCTATGAGCCGCACAAAGGCGAAATCGGCGGCCGCAAGAACGGTGTGTTGATTTCCATGGACGACGGTGAAATCTTCACCTATGCCCTGGGCAAGCTGGACGACCGTGGCCGCATGTTCGTCAAGGCGAATGATCCGGTGTACGAAGGCATGATTGTGGGTATCCACAGCCGTGACAACGACCTGGTGGTCAACGCCACGCGCACCAAGCAGCTGACCAACTTCCGTGTGTCTGGCAAAGAAGACGCGATCAAGATCACGCCTCCAATCGACTTGACACTGGAATACGGCGTTGAATTCATCGAAGACGACGAATTGGTCGAAATCACACCCAAGAGCGTGCGTCTGCGCAAGCGTTTCCTCAAGGAAAGCGACCGCAAGCGCAACAAGTGATCGGCTAAGCCATCATGCGTTTGACTCACGGCATGGCCGTCTGGACCATGGTGGGCTGTACCGCCTTGTGGTCAATGGCCGGGGTGGTGACGCGCCACCTCGACCGAGCCCAAGGCTTTGAGGTCACGTTCTGGCGCAGTCTCTTTACGGTGGTCTCCCTTCTGATCATTTTGCCCCTGTGGAAGGGCCAAGGCATTTGGCGAAGTTTGCCTTGGCGAAACCCTTACTTCTGGATATCTGGGGTGTGCTGGAGCATCATGTTCACCGCCTTCATGGTGGGCCTGACTTTGACCACAGTGGCCAACGTGCTGATCACCATGGCCGTGGCTCCGTTTCTCACCGCTTTGTTGTCTTGGGGCTTTCTCAAAGCCCGTTTACCCTTGCGCACCTGGGTGGCGATCATGCTGGCCGGTGCTGGTATCGCTTGGATGTATGGCAGTCAACTGACCATGAACGATCCCAACTTCCTCATTGGCACCTTGGTCGCCCTGTGCGTGCCCTTGGCTGCAGGTGTGCAATGGACATTCCTGCAAAAAAGCCAAAGCAAAGGGCCCATTGATTTGGTGCCCTCGGTATTGCTTGGAGCTGTTATTTCAAGTTTGCTTATGCTGCCAGTGTCATGGCCTTTTCAGGCCTCTGCCCACGATGTAGGTTTGCTGGCGATGCTGGGTTTGTTTCAACTGGCGATTCCCTGCGTTTTGTCGGTCATTTGTGCCCGAGTGCTTCAAGCCCCCGAAGTGTCCTTGCTCGGCATGCTCGAAGTGGTGTTTGGTATCACATTGGCTTGGTGGGGTGCCAACGAAGCCCCTCAAATGAGCGTATTGTTGGGCGGGTCCCTCGTCCTGGGGGCTTTGCTCATGAACCAATGGTTAGGCTGGAGACAAAACAATGTCTGATGTCATCGCACAAATTGAAGGCCGCATCGGCTGCATCACCCTCAACCGCCCCAAAGCGCTCAACGCCCTGTCGCTCGACATGGTGCGCTCTCTGACGCAGGCCTTGCTCGATTGGCAAGCCGATCCCCAAGTGCTGGCCGTGGCGGTACGCGGCACGGGTAAAGAAGGGCCGTTTGGTGCTTTCTGTGCGGGGGGCGACATCCGATTTTTCCACCAAGCGGCCACGGCAGGTGATGCGTCCTTGGGTGACTTTTTCACCGAAGAGTACCGCCTGAACCACCTGATTCACACCTACAGCAAACCCTACATTGCCTTCATGGATGGCATCGTCATGGGCGGCGGCATGGGCATCAGCCAAGGTGCCAGCGTGCGTGTGGTGACCGAGCGGACCAAGATGGCCATGCCCGAAACCAACATCGGTCTGTTTCCTGATGTGGGTGGCGGTTATTTCCTGAGCCGTTGCCCGGGCCGTCTGGGTGAATACTTGGGCCTGACAGGCCATATGTTGAGCGGCGCACAAGCCGTGGCCGCCAAGTTGGCCGATATCGCGCTGCCCAGCGGTATGCTCGAGCCCATCTGGCAAACCCTGATCAGCAGTCCCTTTGAGAACCCCGAGTCGGTGGAGCGTTGGGTGCTGGCCCAAGCCGGTGCCATGACCCCTGAAAAGCTCACGCCTCAGCCACAAATTGACGAGGTGTTTGGCTTGCCCACGGTGGCCGACATGTTGACCCGGTTGGAGTCGGCGTCCGATGAATGGAGCCAGAAAACGGCCCAGGCTTTGCGTCACCGCTCGCCCTTGATGCTGCATGTGGTGCTCGAACAAATTCGCCGCGCCCGACAAATGAGCCTGGCCGATGACCTGCGCATGGAGCGGGACATGGTGCACCACTGTTTCCACCTGCGATCGGTGGCCAACAGTGAAACGGTGGAAGGTATCCGCGCTTTGGCCGTGGACAAAGACCACACGCCGAAATGGAAGCCTGCACGTGTGGAAGATGTGGATCTTGCTGAAGCAGCGCGTTTCTTTGCCAGCCCATGGCCCTCAGACCATCACCCGCTGCGCGATCTGAGTTGAACGTTTGCGCCTTGCCGTTCAGCGGTCGCGGTGGCGGCTCTTCATGGCGCGTTCGATTTCGCGCTTGCCTTCGCGGTCTTTGATGGTGTCGCGTTTGTCGTGCTCGGCCTTGCCTTTGGCCAGCGCAATGTCGCACTTCACTTTGCCTGATTTCCAGTGCAAGTTGATTGGCACCAGGGTGTAGCCCTTTTGTTCGATCTTGCCGATCAGCCGCTTGATCTCTTCCTTGTTCAGCAGCAGCTTGCGCGTGCGTGCGGCTTCGGGGTTGATGTGGGTGGAGGCGGTTTTGAGTGGGTTGATCAAGCAGCCGATGATGAACAACTCGCCATTGCGAATCACCACATAACCGTCCGTCAGCTGCACTTTGCCTTCGCGAATCGCCTTGACCTCCCAGCCTTCGAGCACCATGCCGGCCTCGTATCGCTCTTCAAAAAAATAGTCGAATGACGCTTTTTTGTTCTCGGCGATCTTGGCGAAGGTGGGGGCAGCAGGGGACTTTTTGGTGGTGGCCATGAGGAGCAGATAAGGACGGCACTGCTGTTCGCAAGGGTGTGCCGCTGGGCGAAGCGCCTGCGGGCGCGTCGAAAAACTACAATCGCTGCATTGTATGAAGAATATCCACAAGTCCGTTCTGATCTGGTACTCGCCAGAAGAAATGTTTCGCCTCGTGACCGACGTGGCGCGTTACCCCGAATTTCTGCCGTGGTGTGACCGTGCCAGTGTGCTCGAAACCGACGCCCAGGGCATGGTGGCCGAGGTCGGCATCAGTCTGGGCGGCATCCAGCAAACCTTCACCACCCGCAACACCCACGAAGAAGGGCGCTCTGTCGGCATGAGCTTGGTCAAAGGGCCTTTCTCTAATCTGAGCGGCACTTGGCGTTTCATCCCCGTGGGCGACGGCTCGCAACGCGCCTGCAAAGTCGAGCTGGATTTGCAATACGGCTTTTCCAGTAAAACCCTGGCGGCGCTCGTGGGCCCCGTCTTCGACAAGATCGCAGCCAGCTTGGTGGATGCTTTTGTCAAACGAGCTGAATCGGTGTATGGCTGAGCAGCTCGTACCGGTCACACTGTGCTGGAGCTTGGCGCCCCGGCATGTGCAAGAAATTCAGCTGAAGGTGCCCACAGGCAGTACCGTGCAGGACGTGTTGGCACGCGGTGTGACGCAGTGCTTGCAAGGTCAAGAGGCCATCGACCCCGCATTCTTGTCGTCGCTGCAGTTTCAGCAACCCGGCATCTGGGGCAAAAAAGTGCCCTGGACACAGGTGGTGCAAGAGGCCGACCGCATCGAGTTGTATCGCCCTCTCAAGGTGGACCCCAAAGTCGCTCGCCGCCAGCGGTTCAAGCGACAAGGCAAAGGCCGCACTGGCCTTTTTGCCAACCGCAAGAGCGGGTCTGCTGCCGGGTATTGAAACGACCATGCAAGCCCTTTTGAACGCCATCGCCCAGATGGCCAATACCCCCGACGCCCACCGTGTTTTCCACGGCCGTGGTGGCCTGTATCCCGGCTGCGAGCACTGGACGCTGGACTGGTTTGCGCCCGTCTGGGTCCTGACCAGCTTCAAAGCCGTGAGCGAGGACGATCTGGCCCTGTGCCAGGATGCACTCGCGCAGCGGTGGGAAACCCTGGCCTACGGCGAGCCGCTGAACTGGGTGTTCCAGTGCCGTGCGCAAGGTGAAGCACAAACCCGCCTCATGGCCGGCAGCGTGCCCGAGCAGCATGTGGTCACCGAGCAGGGCGCCAAGTACCTGGTGCATGTGATGCGCGGCCAGAACCACGGATTGTTTCTGGACATGGCGAATGGTCGTGAATGGCTCAAACGCCACGCTCAGCATGAAAACATCCTCAACCTGTTCGCCTACACCTGCGCGTTTTCGGTGGTGGCGTTGCAGGGCGGGGCGGCGCAGGTGGTCAATCTCGACATGAGCCAGGGTGCATTGGCCGTAGGCCAGCAAAACCACCGCCTCAACGACTTGCCTGCCAAGGCCCGTTTTTTGGGTCACGACATCTTCAAGACCTGGGGCAAGATCAACAAAATGGGGCCTTACGGTGTGATCGTGATCGATCCGCCCAGCTACCAAAAGGGCAGCTTCATCGCCACCAAGGACTACATCAAGCTGATCCGCCGACTGCCGGATTTGCTCGAGCCACAAGGTCATGTACTTCTGTGCCTGAACGCGCCCGAATTGGACACGGCTTTTTTGCACGCCCAGGTGGCGCAAGCGGCACCCAGCTTGCGTTTTGTGGAACGTTTGGTCAATCCGCCAGCTTTTGCCGATATCGATCCAGAAAAGTCACTCAAAGTGTTGCATTACCAAAACGCCTGAGACTTTTGAGCTTGGGAGTTGGGGGGTGAATCAGGGAATTCCCTTGGCTCGCGCGAGTACAATCCATTTTTTGGAGCCTTAGCTTATGCGCCTACTCGGTAAAGCCCTGACTTTTGACGACGTTCTCCTCGTCCCCGCGTACTCCCAAGTCCTTCCGAAGGACACGTCCCTTGCGACGCAATTCACCCGAAACATCCGCCTGAACTTGCCCCTGGTGTCCGCCGCCATGGACACCGTGACCGAAGCGCGCTTGGCGATTGCCATCGCGCAAGAAGGCGGCATTGGCATTGTTCACAAAAACCTCACCGCGCAAGAACAAGCCGCCCAAGTGGCCAAGGTCAAGCGCTACGAATCGGGCGTTCTGCGCGACCCGGTCGTCATCACACCCGGCACCACCGTGCGCCAGGTCATGGCTTTGAGCGAAGAGCTGGGCGTGTCGGGCTTTCCCGTGTGCGACGGCGGCAAAGTGGTCGGTATCGTGACGGGTCGCGACTTGCGTTTTGAGACCCGCTACGACCAAAAAGTCAGCGAAATCATGACCCCGCGTGAGCGCTTGGTCACCGTGCCCGAAGGCACCACACCAGAGCAAGCCAAGCACCTGCTCAACAAACACAAGCTCGAGCGCCTTTTGGTGGTCAACGATGCCTTTGAGCTCAAGGGCCTGATCACGGTCAAAGACATCACCAAACAGCTCAACTTCCCCAACGCCGCCCGTGACGGTGCAGGCAAACTGCGTGTGGGCGCGGCCGTCGGGGTAGGAGAGGGCACCGAAGAGCGCGTGGAGGCGCTCTCGCTTGCAGGTGTTGATGCCATCGTGGTGGACACCGCCCACGGCCACAGCAAAGGCGTCCTCGACCGCGTGCGCTGGGTCAAACAAAACTACCCGCACATCGAAGTCATTGGCGGCAACATTGCCACCGGCGCAGCCGCTTTGGCTTTGGTCGAGGCGGGCGCTGACGGCGTGAAGGTCGGTATCGGCCCCGGCTCCATCTGCACCACCCGCATCGTGGCGGGTGTGGGCGTGCCGCAAATCATGGCGGTGGACTCTGTGGCCACAGCCCTCAAAGGCACGGGCGTGCCCCTGATTGCTGACGGCGGTATCCGCTACAGCGGCGACATTGCCAAAGCCATTGCTGCAGGCGCGGGCACGGTGATGATGGGCGGCATGTTCGCCGGCACCGAAGAAGCCCCCGGCGAAATCGTGCTGTTCCAGGGCCGCAGCTACAAAAGCTACCGCGGCATGGGCTCGATTGGCGCCATGCAGCAGGGCAGTGCCGACCGTTACTTCCAAGAGTCCAGCACGGGCAACCCCAATGCCGACAAACTGGTGCCCGAAGGCATTGAGGGACGCGTGCCCTACAAAGGCTCTGTCGTGTCCATCATTTACCAAATGGCGGGCGGTTTGCGTGCCAGTATGGGTTACTGCGGCTGCGCGACGATTGAGGCCATGCACAACGAATCCCAGTTTGTGGAAATCACCGCAGCGGGCATCCGTGAAAGCCATGTGCACGATGTGCAGATCACCAAAGAAGCGCCGAACTACCGGGCTGAGTAAAATCTGTATTTGATCACCAAGGCGTCTGCACCCCAGACGCCTTTTCATTTCTCAAAGAACGACGCCTGCCATGCAGCACTCCAAAATCCTGATCCTCGACTTCGGCTCGCAAGTCACCCAGCTCATTGCCCGCCGCGTGCGCGAAGCGCATGTGTTTTGCGAAGTGCATCCCTGCGATGTGAGCAGCGATTGGGTGCGCGAATACGCCCAAGACGGCAACCTCAAAGGCATCATCTTGTCGGGTTCTCACGCCAGCGTGTACGAAGTCGATGACCGAGCGCCAGACGCCGTTTTTGAGTTGGGTATTCCGGTGCTGGGCATTTGCTACGGCATGCAGACCATGGCCGAGCAGCTGGGCGGCAAGGTCGAAGCGGGCACCACCCGCGAGTTTGGTTATGCAGAAGTGCGGGCGCATGGCCACACCGAGCTGCTCAAGGGCATCGAAGACTTTGCCACGGCCGAAGGCCACGGCATGCTCAAGGTCTGGATGAGCCATGGCGACAAGGTCACCCAAATGCCAGAAGGCTTCAAAGTCATGGCCTCGACACCGGCTTGCCCGATTGCAGGCATGGCCGATGAATCGCGCCATTTCTACGCGGTGCAGTTCCACCCCGAAGTCACACACACCGTTCAAGGCCAGGCGCTGCTCAACCGCTTTGTGCTCGACATTTGCAAGGCCAGCCCCGACTGGATCATGGGCAACTACATCGAAGAAGCCGTGGCCAAGATCCGCGAGCAAGTCGGTGATGAGGAAGTCATTTTGGGCTTGTCCGGCGGCGTCGACTCGTCGGTGGCTGCCGCCTTGATCCACCGCGCCATTGGCGACAAACTGACCTGCGTGTTTGTGGACCACGGCCTGCTGCGTCTGAATGAAGGCGACATGGTCATGGAGATGTTCGTCGGCAAGTTGCACGCCAAAGTCATCCGCGTCGATGCCAGTGACTTGTTCCTCGGCAAACTGGCGGGTGTGAGTGAACCCGAAGCCAAGCGCAAGATCATCGGCGGCTTGTTTGTCGATGTGTTCAAGGAACAGGCCGCCAAACTCAAGGCGGGCGACGGCGGCCACAAAGGCGCAACGTTCTTGGCCCAAGGCACGATTTATCCCGATGTGATCGAGTCCGGCGGCGCCAAGAGCAAAAAAGCCGTCACCATCAAGAGCCACCACAACGTGGGCGGCTTGCCCGAGCAACTGGGCCTGAAACTGCTGGAGCCTTTGCGCGAACTGTTCAAAGACGAAGTGCGCGAACTCGGCGTGGCCCTGGGCTTGCCCCGTGAGATGGTTTACCGACACCCATTCCCAGGCCCCGGTCTGGGTGTGCGCATTCTGGGCGAAGTCAAAAAAGAATACGCCGACCTGCTGCGCCGTGCCGACGCGATCTTCATCGAAGAACTGCGCAACTTCACCGACGAATCGGGCAAGACCTGGTACGACCTGACCAGCCAAGCCTTCACCGTGTTCTTGCCAGTCAAGAGCGTGGGCGTGATGGGCGACGGCCGGACCTACGACTATGTGGTGGCCCTGCGTGCCGTGCAGACCAGCGACTTCATGACCGCCGACTGGGCCGAGCTGCCGTATGCACTGCTCAAGAAAGTGTCGGGGCGCATCATCAACGAGGTGCGCGGCATCAACCGGGTGACTTACGACGTATCGAGCAAGCCGCCTGCGACCATTGAGTGGGAGTGAAGGAAGATCGGTTTGCAACGTTCAAAAACGTTCAGCAAACCGGCACTTTCCCTAGGTAAATCAACAACTTACCAAAGTTAAGCGCTCCAGATCGATCAACGTCGATCAGGGGCGTTTTGCATTTTTAGTCGGTATTTCTGGCGGTATTGTTCGGGGCCTCGATCCTGTCCGAGTTCAATACCGTCAATGAGTTTGACGGTATCAGACAGCCACCCAAAGGACTGACTATGCCGTTTGATGACACCTCCTCCGCAATCGCCGAGACCGACTCTGCAGGTTCCGAGCAACTTCCAGCCTCACGCAAGCAACGCAACAAAACTGCGCTCACCGAGACCTTCCTCAAAAACGTCAAGCCGAGCGACAAGCTCCAGAAGTTCACCGACGGCATGGGCCTGTATTTGGTTGTTCTTCCGTCTGGGGTGAAGACATTTAGATACGATTACCGCGTCCCCAAGGCTGACGGAAGCGCCAAGCGCGAGACCCTCACCATCGGCCGCTTCGAGCCAGGCACTGCCAGCCGGCTGGAGGACGAGCTCAAGACCCTGGACTACGGCCTGGCGGTCTCGCTCAAAGATGCCCGGGCACTGCGCGACCGCGCTAGCCGCCTGGTGGAGGTCGGCGAGTCGCCGTCCAGGGCCAAGGCCGAGCAGCGCGCTGTTGCCGCTGAAGCGCCGACCTTTGGATCCTGGGTGCAAAAGTACTTCGAGTTCAAGTCTGACCCCAAGAGTGGCGACGAGTGCCTGGCCGACTCCACCCTGGATCTGCGCAAGTCGGTGTATCGGCGCTTGCTCCAGGAACCGCTGGGCAAGCTGCGCCTGGAAGAGATCAAGCCGACCGCCCTGGCCGAGCTGCTGGATGGAGTTAAGAGCAACAACGGCCCAGGCCCCGCAGTGCATGCCCGTGAGCTGGTGCTCCTGGTGTACCGGTTCGCAATAGGAAAGGGCGTCGAGGTGGCGAATCCAGCTGAGTCGATCCAGCGCAGGACGATTGCCACGTTCAAGGCCCGTGAGCGCAATCTGAACCGCCGGGAGGTCAAGGTGTTCATTGACGCCCTGCAGACCACCCAGACCATGCCCACGCTGCGCCTGGTGCTCAAGTTCATGCTGCTGACCATGGTGCGCAAGGGCGAGTTCATCGACGCCACCTGGAAGGAGATCGACTGGGAGCGCTCATCCTGGACGATCCCCGCGGCGCGAATGAAAGCTGGCAAGGCCCACACTGTGCCGCTGTCCGAGCAGGCCATGGACATCCTGACCACGCTGCGGTCTTGCTTTCCCTCCAGCCGCTACCTGCACCCTGGCCGCTATGAGTCGGATATCCCGATCAGCAATGCCACGCTGAACCGCAGCATTGACGCCACCGTCAAGGCCATCAATGACAAGCTGGCGCCAGACGCCGAGCCCTTCGAGGGCTTTTCGGTGCACGACCTGCGCCGCACGGCCTCCACCAGGCTGAACGAGGCCATGTTTCCAGAGGCCTTGATCGAGGCCTGCCTGGCACACCAGAAGCAGGACCAGGTCGCGGCCGCTTACAACCACGCAAAGCACATGGGGCCACGCCGCGCGCTGATGCAAGGCTGGGCCGACATGGTGGACTGCTGGATGAAGGGTGAGAGCGCCAAGGAAGTGATCGGCGCCACCAAGGTGCGCATTGATGCGGCCGCACACGATGACGCGGACATGGATCTTTAACTTACACACGGGACTGAAAATGACAAATCTAAACGACAACGCAATGACCGCGCTCAGCAACGTGCAGTCCGCCCAGAACATCATGGAGAAGCTGTTCCATGATGGAGCTCTGGACTACCTGCCGCACGACTCGACCTATGACGCCCTGCGCAGCATGAATGCACACCTGGCCACGGCGCAGGCCACGCTGGAGTCTGCCCTGATCGGCGAGGACGTGATGGTCCTGGTGTAGAGGCGCCAGCCGCCAATCGAGGCCACCTACGGGTGGCTTTTTTAATGACTAAACCACTGTACAAAATTACACGGTGCACGTAAGACCTTTATCGGCCAATAGAGTCCCATAAACACCCACCGAGACAGCCTGCTACGCGCAGCACACGGGAGTGGACAGCAGGCGAAATGCCTGCAGCGATGCGAGGAGCCCGAAGCAGATGCCATCACTGTTTCCAGGCGCGGATCGAGTCCCAGGACGGCAACCGCCGGGGTGAACTGAACTGGCACCACTGTTTCCAGGAGCTCAGCATGTCTGACAAATTCCTACGTTTGCCCAAGGTAATAGAGATCACCGGCCGCACCAAGTCAACCCTTTATCTTGACGTTAAGTTGGGCAGATTCCCCCAGCCGGTCAAGATTGGCCCCCGCGCATCTGGGTGGCTTGAGTCTGAAATTAAAAACTGGATGGCCACGCGCGCGGCTGCAAGGATCCCAGCATGAGCGCCCGCAATCTTCGCCGCCCCGAGGTGCTGGCAAAAACTGGGCTGAGCAAGACCGCCCTTTACCACCTGGAGAAGGCCGGCACCTTCCCCCAGCACACCATGCTCACCCCGCGCCTGGCAGTGTGGAGCGAGGCAGATGTGGACGCCTGGCTCGCATCGAGCAGAGCAGCGCCGGCCATCACCGCGGCTGCGCCAGATGTCACCAGGCGCAAGACGGTCGGCAAGCGTCAAGCAGCTGCAGGGCCTCAGTTGAACGAAGTGCGCCAGATGCTGATGGACGCCATGCGCCTGCTGGATCGGCTGGAGCGCTTGGGCGTTGTGCCTGCGGTGTCGGTGGCCAGCTGCTGGAACAAACCTGCAGGGGTGTCGGCATGAGCGCCTCAACCTTGGATCAACTCAAAGCCCGGGCTGCGATCCACATGGTGGAGCTGACCCATACCCAGGACGGTTTCATCTGTCGGCAGTGGGCGATCACCCGGCGATTTGAAACGCTGGAGCAGGTCGCAGCCTGGCTCGACCAGTTCGACGCAAAGGAGGTGGGCAATGTCTGACCCCAAAAACACCAATGCCCCGGCGGCAACCGAGGCATCGGACAAAAACACTACCCCAGGAAATGTACCAACTGCTCATAAAACAGGCAATCCCCCAGCGTTGCGTGAGTTCAACAGCGACAAGATCCCGCAGGAGCTCAAGGCGCAAAAGCGCTGGGCGCCATGGAAGGCCGTGTGGAGCGAAAAGCGCGGCAAGTACGACAAGATCCCTTGTCACGTCAACGGCCACGGCATCAGTACCGCAAAGCCCGAACAGTGGTTCACCTATGCCGAGGCCCTGCAGGCCTATGCCAACGCGGCCGACCGCTACGCCGGCCTGGGCTATGTGATGACCGGCCCCCACGACCTGGTGGGCATCGACTTGGACAATTGCATAAAGAGAGAGAAGGTCAAGCCCTGGGCGGAGAAGATCGAGCCCTGGGCGCAGGAGATCATTGACCAGGCACGCAGCTACACCGAGCTGTCGCCGTCAGGTACGGGCCTGCGCATCTTCGTTCGCGGCACGGTTCCCGATGACTGGACCAACCACATCGTGGGCGTGGAAATCTACGCCGGCCACCAGGGGCGTTTCCTCACTGTGTCGGGCTCGCGCCTGAAGACCAGCGTGGAAGTGATCAACGCGGCCCCCGCTGGGTTTCTGGATGGCCTGTTTGGCAAGTACGGCAAGCCAGCCGCACCAAAAGCAGACACGCCGGCAACAGCGATGCCAGATCTGCTGGACGAGCTGTCGCTACCTGGCCTGGATGAACTTGGCCTGCACCACAAGGTCAAGGACTTCCTGACCGAGGGCGCCGCCGATGGTGACCGTTCAAGACTGGTTCAGGCCGCTGGTGTCGCGCTATACGCAGCGGGGCTCAACGACGAGCAGGTGTTCAGTGTCCTGGTCAGTAACCCGTACGTCATGGAGGTGGCGCTGGACCATCGGCGCCAGGATCCAGAACGCGCCATGCAATACCTGTGGGCTGAGCACTGCCAGAAGGCAAAGCCCAAGGCGACATCCAAAGTGGCGACCGCGGACGACTTCGAGGATGTGAGCTCAGCTCACACCCCTGCGGCGGCCGCACCGGTCACCCAGGCAGCGCCGTCCGGCGAGACATCAGCGCCAGCTGCGCCGACAAACCGCTTTGAGTTCCAGCAGTTTGCCGACTACCTGGACCGCAAGCCCATCAGCTGGATCATCAAGCGGATCCTGCCGCAGGCCGAGGTCGGCGTTGTGTACGGTGAGTCAGGCGCCGGCAAATCGTTTTTCGCGCTCGACTTGGTGATGTCGGTGGCCACCGGTACGCCGTGGAAGGACCGCCAGGTGGTTCAGGGCACGGTCGCATACATCTGCGCAGAGGGCGCTGGTGGCTTTGCACTGCGCATGAAGGCATACGCCGAGCACCACGACATCGACGGCACCACCGTGCCGCTGCACGTCCTGGCTGGGGCGCCTAACTTCCTGGACAAGGCCGACATCAAAGACTTGGTGAGCTCACTGAAGAAATTGCCCAACCTTTCCCTGATCGTGGTGGACACCCTGGCCCAGGTGACGGCCGGCGGCAATGAGAACTCGGGCGAGGACATGGGCCGCGCGTTGTCGCACTGCAAAGCGCTGCACCAGGTCACTGGCGCCATGGTGCTGATGGTGGCGCACTCGGGCAAGGACGCCTCCAAAGGCATTCGGGGCTGGTCGGGCATCAAGGGCGCGCTGGACGTTGAGCTGCTGGTTGAGCGCGCAGGCGACGAGCGTGCGGCCAGCATTACCAAGATGAAGGACGGCAGTGGAGAGGGCGAGCAGCACGGTTTCAAGCTCACCACGGTCAGCCTGGGCGTCGACCGCGACGGCGAGCCCATCACCAGCTGCGTGCTTCACCACACCGCGATGGTGCCTAAAAGCAAGCGTAAGGCAGAGCCCAGAGGAGCGATCCAAGCGGTGGTGTTGCGCAAGGCCATCGAGCTCACCGACCTGCCGGGCGTGGTCACCACCACCCAGTTGGTGGACGCCGCGGCGGATGAGATTCCGGAGACAGGCACCAAACGCGATCAGAGAAGGCAACACACCTTGAGGGCGCTTGAATCGCTTGTTGCAGCGAATCGAATCTCCCTCGCTCAAGGAAGGGTGGTGGTGCTGTGATCTGCAAAAAATTACACGTTCATGTGCTTCAACTGCTTCAACTTGCTTCAAGAAGCGCGCTGAAGATTCGGCAATCTGCTTCAACTGCTTCACGACACTTTAGGAGTGAAGCAGATGAAGCACGAAGCAAGTGCAGCAGGAGGGGATTTGGGTATGGTGCAAGGCAAATGGCCTTTTTGCCAAACCCGGGTGAAGTTGCGCCAAACCCAATGCGATTTATGCAAGACATGAGACCCGCAGGAGCGCGGCCATGAAGCGGGTGGAGATGCCCATCGGCATGCACAGGGGCACCTCGGTGTCGCTGATGCCCACCAACTACCTGCTGTGGTTTTTGAGCGTCACCAGCCTGCGCCAGAAGTACCCCTGGGTGTCCAGAAAAATGGTCCAGGTGCTGCACGACCGTTTCGAGGATTCTGGCCAGGTGGATGCCCTGGTCGACCCCGACTACTGCGACCTGGTCTAAACCCAATCTAAGGAAACCCAACATGACACACGGACATCACATCGGCGACCTTCCCGAGGAATTTGACCTGGACCAGATGGCCGACCTGCACCGCAGAGGCTACGACACCATCAGCTCGCGCACTTACCGCAGCCTGGCTGCAGAGGGGCACGACCCGAGAGCGTTTCGCACCTGGGGTCAGAGCCAGCTCCAGGAAGCGCTCGACGAGGCCAGTTTGGTCTAAATCGTTCAACACCAATCATCAACGGGCTACCCCAACCCCGCGCCAGTGCTTGCGATGCGGGGGAGGGCGTCTGGCCCATACCGTCAAAAGTACCGTCAACAATTCTCGGAGCTCACAAAATGACCGACCTCGACCTATTTGCAGAGACTCACGCCGTCATCCAGGAGCTACGCAACAAGCACCTGGCAGACTCCCCGCAGTACCAGCGCTATGACCTGCTGTGCCGGCAGCTGTGGCTGCGGGTGGGTGTCCTGCAACGCCAGGACTTCAGGCCGGTCGTGTTCGATGCCAATTGCCCTGGCTTCGTCAAGATCGGGTACTGGCCCGAGGACAAGGTCTACACCGTGCCGGCCAAGTTGCAAGACAGCATGCGCGATGCCTGGCAGATCCTGTGCACCCGTGGCCGCTTGACCTTCGCCAGTGCCAATGCCGTGCGCAACCGGATGAACAACGTGGCCGATTGGATTCAGGACAAGACAGGCATCTGGGAGCTCGCTGGCTGCCTGCGCAGTCCGTACCTGGTGATCAGTGACGGTGAAGGCATCTCGACCAACCACAGGCTGCAGATCGTGTTCGACGCCTAGCGTGTGCCGAGCGTGTGCGGGGTTCACACCAGCAGCACTCCCGCCGACCATTGGGCCAACTTTTCACAAGAGGCCAACACCATGAGCAAATCCGACTCCCAACGCGCAGCACTGGCTGCACTCCAGGCCGAGCAGGCCGATGCCCTAGCACGCGAGGACAAAGCCATTGCGGCCATGGTCGCCGGCCTGCCCGGCGATGCCCGACTTGTTGGCACCGTGCAAACCATCCGCAACGAGCTCGAACAATTGGCCGAACAGATCAAGATTGCCGAGAAGGCAGTCACTGCAGCCGATGCCTACGAGCTGTCCGAAGCAGGCATTGCCCAACAAGCCAAGGGCGTGCAGCACCTGGTCACAGCTGAAGGCAGCGTGCTCAAGGCAGTGCAGGCTGCCCAGGCTGTGCAGCAGATCCTCGAAGGCCAACTGGCACCCGCGGTGGCCAAGCTGGCCGAGTGCCACGCGACCTTTTCCAACAACATGGTCGGCTTTTACAAGACAGCACTGGCCCACGACCAGAACGGCCGGCTCAATGCCATCGTGTCGTCCAGCGGCCTAGAGCGCACAGGCGCCGATTCCATCCTGGCCATGGTGGACGATGCGCTTCGCCCACTGTCCATTGGCCGCGGCCAACTCGCCTTGCAATACCAGCGCACCTATGGTGAGCAGCTCGACCTCGCTGGCGAGGTGCGCAAAGCACTGAGCGGGGCCGCAGAGCGCATGCGTGGTGTGGGTGAGCGCGAAGGTTTGCCGCTATGAGCTGGGACGATGCAGCGCTGGCTGCAAGGCTGTACCCGACGATGGCCAAGGGCAATGCCCCCGCGCCATTCCGTGCAGCTGAACCGCAAGCAGCGCCAGCACCTGTAGCAGCGCCCAGCAGCTACGACGACATGGCCAGTCGCATGGGCTACAAGGACCAACCCGTTGTCAGCAACGAGTTCGCCACACTGGCCCCAGGCAGCTTCGAGGAGCGCGCAAGCCGCATGCCATACGAGCAGAACCAGGCGCCTGACCTGGGTGACGACGACCAATCTGTTGACGCCCCGGTCCTGGCGCCAGTACCCGACGCCGTGCAGGAATTGCGCGACCAGGACAACAAGCGCGGCATGTACCAGAACGCATTCACCGAGGTGCTACCTGACCAAATGCTTGGAGACAGCGATCTGCCCGAGCCAACGCAGAAGGCCATGGTCGCTGAGCTGCGCGAGATGGCCACTGACGTGGCCGCATCACCCGCCGATGTCGACCTCATTCGCACTATCGGCAACGAGCTCCAGGCGCCACCCAGCCAGGCAAAGCTCACAGAGTGGAGCGACCAGACCGCCGACTTGCTCAACAGCACGTTTGGCGGCACAGCCAGCATGGCACTGGCCGACGCCCGCAAGCTGGTGGCCAGAGATCCACGCTTGGGCCGAATCCTCGAAAACAACGGGCTCGGCTCGCACCCAAAAGTGGTGTTGACCCTGGCCCGACTCGCACGCCAGGCACGCCTGGACGGAAAACTTTAACCCCTGGAGAACATCACCATGACAACCATCAGCCCCAAAGCACTCGCCACCCTGGAACAACTGGCCGAGATCCACGAATTCGCCAAAGGCATGGCCGCAGTCGGCAGCATCGAGCAGGCCACCAAAGAAGCGCACGCCGCGCATGCCCACCAGAGCCAGATCGTGGAAGAGGCCAAGCGCAACGCCGTGATGTTTGTGAACCATGCGAAGGTCCAGGCGGACATCCAGGCCGCGGCCATCGAGGCAGACACCGCAGCGCTGAAGGCCCGTTACGACGAGCTCAACGAGCATTACCAGGCACAGGTGGCCGCCAAGGCCCAGCTCGACTCTGATGTGGCCACCGCTGAAGCAAAGCTCAAGGCCGCCACCGACAAGCTGGCGCAACTGGCTGCAAGCCTGGCCTGACCAATGGCCGACACCCAGGCCAAGCAGAGATCTGACGCGCAGGCAGCCCTGCTGCGTCGGTTCTGCGCGGATGCGCAAGCCCTGCTGAATCAGTTCACGGAAGACTTCGCCATGCTGGACCAGGGCCTGCCCATTGCGCCACATGACCCAACCCCGCAGCCTGGTGCCACCAGGCCGCTGCATTGAAGGAACCAAAGCCATGACCCAGCCCCAAGTGTCCGAGCAACTTCCCTTCGACATTCGCATTGCCCTGGTGAAGGCCGCGCAGATCTCGCATCCAGTCCAGCGCATTGCCGCCATCGAGGCCGCGCAAGCGCTGGGCCGTTCACATCGCCCAGATCTGTTCCAGCCGGTGCCGCTGGTGGAGGCCATCCCTTGCGCATAGTTGCAGCCCAGTGCAATGCCCGCGGCTACCGCCTGGGTGAGAGCCACCATAAAGCTACGCATTCCGACAAAGTGGTTGAGCAAGCGCGGGCGTTGCACTTTGCGCAAGGCATGCCCTCTCGCCAGATCGCCAAGGAAATTGGCGTCCACCGCAGCACGGTAATGGGTTGGCTTACCGGGCGTCAGCGCGTCCAAAAGTGGGTGAAAGTGAAAATGGTGAGGGTTTACGAATGAGCTATGAACTTGACGAGCTCGATGACGACCAAGACCGCGCACCGGATGGCCGTTTTGTACCTGGCCACAGCATTAAAAGCCCCGGGGCGCCGCGAGGACTTAGCCCGTCTGAGAAGGTGCGCATCCTCCTGGAGCCCGACCGAGAGGCCGTAGTGGCCAAGCTCACCGAGCTGGCAAAACTTGGTGATTCAGCTGCCCAAAAGCTCTACCTGGCTTATCTGGCCCCAGCTCCAAAACAGGAATCTGAGCGCATCGTTATCCCCGGCCTGGCTGATGCGGCCACCCCGAAAGAGAAGGCCGATTGCATCATTGCTGCTGTCGCACAAGGTCAGATGTCATTTGAAGCGGGCGAACGCGGAATGCGTCTGGTCTCCATATACACGCAGGCCCTAATTGCCACCGATCATGAGATCAGGTTGGCAGCGCTGGAAGAAGGCAAGCTGGCGCTGCTGGTGGATGAAAAGATTGCCGCAGACGCAGCCAAGCCGCCACCGGCCGACGATGACGACATTTGTGACCTTGTATGAGCGCAGCACCCACAGCATTTGATAAGCGACTCGCCAGGGCAGAGTCCACTGCCGCACTGGCCGCCAACGAGGTGCCCATCTGGCAGCCGCTGCCTGGCCCCCAGACCATGGCCTACGAGTCCCTGGCTGACGTGGTCGGTTTTGGTGGCGCAGCCGGTGGCGGCAAGACCGACCTGGCCGTGGGCAAGGCCCTGACCAAGCACAAGCGCATTGCAATCTTCCGCAGGTTTTCAACCGAGATGCTGTCGATCATTGATCGTGTCGCCGAGGTGGTGTGCACCCGCGACGGTCTCAACTCAGTAAACGGGATCTGGCGCATGGGTGACCGGGTCATTGAGTTTGGCTCAGTGCCCAATGCAGACGATGTGCGCAAGTACCAGGGCCGCGCCAAGGACTTGCTGGTGATCGACGAGGCTGCCAACTTCTTGGAGCCCCAGGTGCGCTTCCTGATGGGCTGGGTGAGAACCACAGACCCCAAGCAGCACACGCAGACACTGATGTGCTTCAACCCACCCACCAACGCTGAAGGGCGCTGGATCGTAGACTTCTTCGCGCCATGGCTGGACAAGAAGCACCCCAACCCGGCCATGCCTGGTGAGCTGCGCTGGTTTGCCATGGTGGATGGCCGTGAGACCGAGGTGGTTGACGGTGAACCGTTTGCCCATGGCACCGACCTGATCCAGCCGCAATCCCGCACGTTCATCCCCTCTAGGATCAGCGATAACCCCTACCTGGCCAGCACGGGCTACATGGCCACGTTGCAGAGCCTGCCAGAGCCATTGCGCTCTCAGATGCTGCATGGTGATTTCGACGCCGGCAGCGAGGACGACGCCATGCAGGTGATCCCGACGGCCTGGGTGGAGATTGCCCAGGCGCGCTGGAAGAAGCTCGATGTCAAGCCCGCGATGGACTCTGTCGGCGTTGACGTTGCCCGCGGTGGCAAGGACAACACTGTGATCAGCCGGCGCCATGGCTGGTGGTTTGACGAGCTGCTGACCTATCCAGGCGCAGCAACACCCGATGGCCCCAGCGTGGCCGGGCTGGTGATTGCAGCACTGCGCGACAGGGCACCCATCCACCTGGACGTGATCGGTGTCGGCGCCAGCCCGTATGACTTCCTGCAGGAGGCACGCCAAAACGTCTACGGCATCAACGTCAGCGAGTCACCCAACACCACCGACAAGTCTGGCCGGCTGAAGTTCGCAAACCTGCGCTCACAGCTCTGGTGGCAGATGCGTGAAGCGCTGGATCCAAACAGCAATAACGGCATTGCGCTGCCGCCTGACCGCAGACTGCTGTCAGACCTGTGCTCACCCAAGTGGGAGCTGCGCGGCAGCGTGGTGAAGGTCGAGTCCAGGGAAGATATCTACAGCCGCATCAAGCGCAGCCCTGACTTTGCCAGTGCGCTGATGCTGGCCATGATCGACAACCCACGCCTGGACGAGTTCTATGACGCCGCTGCAGCCAAGCGCCGCCGGGGTGAATACGACCCCTATGAATATCTGAAGGACACCCCGGTCAAGCGGGAATACGACCCCTTTTCAGCGAGCTGGGCATGACCACCTGGACCACCTTCGACGTGATCGGCCAGCGCTTTGTGTGGGGCACTGCCCACCATGACCAGGGCGTGCTCACTGTGCGCCTGGGTGACCGTGTCGGCGTAGTGGCCGTGGAGGTCACCCCGCTGCACGTCCTGGCCAAGGTGCTGCTTCGTGAGCTCGACCAGGCAGAACAGACCGAGCAGCTCGGGCAAGCCATTGCCGCGGCCAGGCGCCGAGTGAAGTGGCTATGAGTAACAGACAACCGAAGGAGAATCAAAATGTGTAGTCCAGTCGCAGGAGCCTCAATGGGGTTGCAAATATTCGGGGCGCTCAGCTCTGCCAACGCGGCCAAGGCCAACGCCCAATCCCAGCAAGAGCAGCTCAATTTCACGGCCAACCTGGCCGACGTCAACGCACGCACCAGCGAGAGCCAAGCCCAGCAGACCCTGCTGGCTGGGCAACGCGAAGAGCAAAAGCTGCGCATATCGACCTCTGCCCTCAAGGGATCGCAGCGGGTGGCGCTGGCCGCCAACGGTGTGGATCTTGGTGTCGGCAGCGCTGCCCAGATCCTCACCAGCACCGACGTGCTGGGTGAGATCGACGCCAATACCATCCAGGCCAATGCCATCAAAAGTGCCTGGGGCTATCGGGCGCAGGCCAGCAACCAGACCAGCCAGGCCATGAGCTCAAGGGCCGCGGCCAGCGCCATCAGCCCGAGCTCTGCGTTCTCCAGCAGTCTGCTGGGCAGCGCTGGCCAGGTGGCATCGAGCTGGTACACCATGGGCAAACAGGGCGCCTGGGACAAACCAGCCCCTGACTACAGCGCATTCGCGGACCACAAAGGCCAGGGTGGGAGATAACAGCGCAACCGCTGGGGGCAGGCCCGGGCGCCTGTTGGGCCGGGCTAAAGGCAACTTGCTAACCTATTTATGATGTTGGATTGGTGCGACAATGAATTTCATATAAAAAAGGGAGGTCGCATGAAATTTGTTCTTTCTATCTTTATTGGCATATTGCTGAGCGGATGTGGCGGTGGCGGTGGCGGTTCAGGTGGAGGAACAGGCGTCTTGCCGTCAGACGTCACCCTTTCAGGAACCGTAGCAACCGGAAAAGCGATTGCCGGAGCAACAATTGCTGTCAAATGCCAAACAGGCACAGGCGCAGGAACCTCAACTGCGGACGGTGCCTACAGCCTTGTGGTTGTAGGTGGGAAATTGCCGTGCTTGGTGCAGGGTATTAATCCGATAGATAGTTCAAAGATACACACGGTTGCAACTGGAAGTGGCAATTCCGCCGTTGCGAACATCACGCCCCTTACGGAGATGGTAACTGGGCGTTTGTTGACAGTTGAGCCATCAGTATTCTTTGCTGCCTTCGATACTTCTGTGGCTGCCAGCAAGATCACTGAATTAAAAGTGAAGGCTGCACAAAATGACGTCGCGATGGTACTGACCGGCACGGTTGATACCACTGCACTCGTTGATTTCATTGGGACACCGCTGCACGCTGCTACCGGGAGCAATCCGACCGGTGGCGACGCGCAAGACAAGATGCTGGATGCGCTCGGTTCAAAGATTAGTCCACAACAGCTTACGCAAATTGTGACAGCGCTCGCGCACACCATTAATGCGGCTGACGTAAAGCAAGTTGTCACCAATATGATGTCAGTGCCGCCTGCGGCTAATGCTGGTCCTGACCAGAGCGCAATTTCGGGAACTGTTATTACTCTAGACGGCAGCGCAAGTACAGCTGGCCCCAATCGCACGTTGACCTTCGCTTGGGCACTTACATTGAAGCCAACTGCAAGCACAGCAGTCTTGTCATCGTCAACTGCAATGAAACCAACTTTCACAGCCGATGTCGCAGGCACCTATGCGGCTAGTCTTGTGGTCAATGACGGACAGGTTAATAGTAGCGCCGATGCAATCAATATTACAGTCAGCGCAGCAAATGCAGCACCAGTAGCCAATCCAGGAACCACGCCAAGTTTTGTATTGGTTGGTCAAGTGGTGATGCTTGATGGAAGCGCTAGTTCAGATGCAAACGGCGACACACTGACATACGCTTGGACAGTTACTGCAAAGCCTGCATCGAGCACAGCAATTCTGTATTCTCCAAATACTGTGACACCTAACATTGCACCTGACGTTGCGGGAAACTATGTTGTCAGCCTCACAGTAAACGACGGGAAGGTCAATAGCACAGCGAAAACCGTCTCGATAAATGCAGTGAATAACGTGCCTCCTGTTGCCAACGCTGGGCCTTCTCAGACCGTGGCACCCGGTGCCATGATTGCGCTTGACGGTACATCTAGTTCTGACGCTGACGGTGACCCGTTGACTTATAGCTGGGTTTTGGATACCAAACCGAGTGGTAGTCAAGCGGTGTTAGTCTCGCCGACGTCATCAAAACCCTCGTTCACCACAGATGTGGCTGGAAGTTATACCGTCACACTCGTAGTCAACGATGGCAAAGTGAACAGCGCTTTAGCTTGGATGGGCGTAAGTGCTGGGACCGCCGGCATAACTGGGCAAGGTGATTGGCAAACAACGCTCCAACCGCGTGACATAAATGGGGATGGAGTCGTCGATGCCTATTACGACACCGTTCAAAATATTACTTGGCTTGCCGATCGCAATTTCCTTGTCAATCTAAGTCTGCCAAGTTTGACATGGGCCGATGCTAAAACCCGAGTAGCGTCTCTGAATGTCTACGGAGTAACTGGCTGGCGCCTTCCCGAAATGAAGGTGATATCTGGTCAGGCAATCACATCTGAGTTTAGTGATTTGTATTTCTTTAGGTTGGGCAATGTCCAAATGAACTGGAACAATATTGGGCCATTCTGGTTCGAAAAACCCTTCGCATGGCACAACCCCCCGCCGCCAGGTTGGTATTGGACTGGAACCGCCAACGGGAATGGCAGTCCTTGGGGTTTTTCCCACGGCCTTCACGACACAATCTATTTCGATGCAAACAGTAAGCTTGCTGTCTGGCCTGTAAAAACTGGCGATGTTCGTTAACAGACTGCGGTGATGACCTGATTGCGCCTGCTACAAGGCCAGGCGTTAAAAGCCCAAGGCCCTGGCGTGACGCTCGGCCTCGTCCCGGGTGAGCCCTGGGTTATCGAGCATGGCGCCGGCAATCGGGTCGAATGCCGTTTCCTTGGCCTTGAGCAACTTCACCAGGCGTTGCTTACTGCCTGGCTGCAGCTTGCCCTTGCGACGGCATGCCATCACGTCGTGTTGCTGTTGCGCAGTCAGGGTGAAGTCCTCGTAAGGGTCACCCTCATATTCTGTTGGGTCGAAGTCGTTCATGCTGCTCTCCTTGCACGAAAGCGCTCTGTGTCGCTCTGGTCCCAACCAAAGCCGGTGGTCTCACCGTAGGCAGTCACCAGGTCCAAGCGCTGAAACCTTGCCAGATCGAACTCACCCCAAGCCGCGGCACATGGGCCCAGGAGCTCACCGCGGTGCTGGTCGGGGTGGAAGACCGCGACGCAATCCTGGTGCAGCTCGTTGGCCAGCTGGCGCAGCGTGTCGGCGTCAAAGCTGTCCAGGCCGGCCACCAGGCGTGGCACCGACTGGCCGTGGTCGAGGTAGTCGGCGCGGTGGTGGAAGCATTCGCCCAGGATAGCCAGGGCCTGGATCTCGCGCAGGGTGATGTCGGCCGGCGTGTTGTCCTGGTCGCGTACGTCCAGGCGAATGTTGATTTCAATCATTTGGGGTTACTCCATTCCGCTTGGAGTGACGACGTTTGCAATTTGCGGATGTCATGCAACGTTTTAGCGGTTGGGTCAGCCCCGCAATAGTCATAAATCGGCTGGTTGGTGGTGGCCAACGCTCAAATTTTACGCCTGGTAAACCCGCTGCGCAAACCGTCTGAAAATCCCGATACCGTCAAGCGATGCCGCAGACCACCCGGCGATACCGTCAATCGCCCAAAGTGCTCTGTATATAGAGTGCGGCGTGGTGGGTCATGCTTCTACAATCAGATCTATGCAAAAGACGACCCAACAATTGACGGTATCAATGACGGTATCGCCGTTTATTAACAACGGTTTTTCCCCTCTGTCACTAGTGAAAAGCACTATCCTATTGACAATTGAGTGGGAATAAACACCTGAAGACCTGACTGGAGGTTGTCTTTGAAAGTCCAACTTTTGCGATCCCTCCGTTTTCCCTATTGGCTCTTGCTCTGGAGCATGGCCGCTAGTTTGCCCTCATGGGCACAAGAACGGTCTTCGGTCATCATTTCCGAAAAGCATGCTTTTCGACTGGCCACCTTGGTGACCGGGCTGGAGAGCCCTTGGGCGGTGGCATTTTTGCCCGATGGCCGCATGTTGGTCACCGAGCGGGCGGGGCGCATGCGTTTGGTGGGGTCAGATTTTCGTCTGGACCCCAAACCCATTGAAGGGCTGCCTGAAGTTGTTGAGCGCGGGCAGGGCGGTTTGTTTGATGTGGCCTTGCACCCGCAATATGCCCAAAACGGCTGGATTTATTGGGCTTACAACGCGCCCGGTACGGGCGGCTGGGGCACAGCTTTGGCGCGGGGCAAACTCCAAGGCCAGCGCATGACCGAGGTGCAGGTGCTTTTCAGCATGCAGCCCAAAACCCGTTCGAGCCAGCATTTTGGTGGGCGCATCGTGTTCGATCAAAACGGGATGTTCTACCTGACCCTGGGCGACCGGGGCGACAAAGACCGCGCCCAAAAGATGGATGACCATGCCGGCTCCGTCATCCGATTGCACGACGATGGCCGCGTGCCCGCCGATAACCCTTTTGCCAAGCAGGCAGGGGCATTGCCCGAAAAGTGGACCTTGGGCAACCGCAACATGCAGGGCGCGGCCTTGCACCCTCAAACAGGCCAGCTGTGGACCCACGAGCATGGGCCGCAAGGCGGTGACGAGGTCAATGTGATGCGTCCGGGTCTCAATTACGGCTGGCCGGTGATCACTTACGGGGTCAACTATGGCCTGGGTACACGCATTGGCGAGGGGCAGACCAAGCCCGGCATGGTGCAGCCCTTGCACGTGTGGGTGCCTTCGATTGCGCCTTCGGGCATGGCTTTTGTGAGTGGCCCGCAGTTTCCCCATTGGCAAGGCAATTTGCTGGTGGGGGCATTGCGAGGGCAAATGCTGGTGCGTCTGGTGCTCGATGGCGAGAATGTCATCCGTGAAGAACGTTTGCTGCAAGGCCGGGCAGGGCGCATTCGCGATGTGCGCATGGGGCCGGACGGTTTGGTTTATTTGTTGAGCGATGGCTCCGACGGCGCATTGATGCGGCTGGAGCCTGTGCGACCTTGAGCATCGCCATGGATGCCCTGACTTTTGGTAACCTCAGGCACCATGTACCTGCCAAAGCACTTCAACCATTCAGACCCCGCCATCGCCCAGCGCATCATGCGCGAACACCCGTTGGCGTCCATTGTCTCGGTGGGGCCGGATGGTTTTCCGGTGCTCAGCCACATTCCATTGCATTGGCAAGCGGCTTCACTGTGGTCAGATGGCCCTCAGTCTGAGCATGGCGTTTTGCTAGGGCACTGCGCCCGCGCCAACCCGCAGGCTCAGTTGCTGGTATCGACCCCCCAGGCCTTGGTGAGTTTCATGGGGCCGCAAGCCTATATGTCACCGAGTGTCTATTCTGAAAAACAGCGCGTTCCTACGTGGTCTTATTTGGCGGTGCAGGCCAAGGTGCTGACGCGCATCATTGACCCGCACGAAGACCGCGACCGTTTGCTCAAATGCCTGATTGCCGAGCACGAACCGGCGTATGCACAACAGTGGCGCGAATTGCCCGACAACTACACTGGGGCGATGCTCAACGGCATCGTGGCTTTTGAAATGCAGATCACCGATCTGCAATGCGCGGTCAAGCTCAACCAGCACCGTCCTGAGGCCCATGTAGCCATGCACTCGGCTTATGCCCAAGGCACCGAGCAAACCCAAGCTCTGGCCCGTTGGATGAAAGACCTGGGGCTGGTGCCATGAACCAGGCCGCCAGCGACCGCACGCAAGATACGCCACGCCAGCAACTGACCGATGAGCAGGGCATGCGCCTGGCACTGGCGCAGGCACAACTGGCGTCTTCAGCGGGCGAGGTGCCTGTCGGTGCTGTGGTCGTCAAAAACGGCCAGGTCATCTCCATGGGGCGCAATGGTCCGATTGCCAGCCACGACCCAACAGCGCATGCCGAGGTGGTGGCGCTGCGCGAGGCGGCACGCATCTTGGGCAATTACCGGCTGGATGGCTGCACGCTGTATGTGACGCTGGAGCCTTGTGCGATGTGCAGCGGTGCCTTGCTGCATGCCCGGGTGGACCGTGTGGTGTTTGGCGCCCCCGACCCGCGCACCGGCGTGGCCGGTTCTGTGCTGAACCTGTTTGGTCACGCGCAGCTGAATCACCAAACCGAGGTGACGGGTGGTGTGCTGGCCGACGAGTGCGGCCAGCTGCTGAAGGACTTTTTCAGGCCCAAAAGAATGAACCCCCAACCCCTGAGAGAAGACGCGCTGCGCACACCCGATGCCGCGTTTGCCGAGTTGATCGACTACCCTTGGCCGCCGCATTATGTGAACGATCTGCCCAGCATCGCCGGGTTGCGTTTGCATTACCTGGACGAGGGGCCAAATGACGCACCTCTGACCTGGCTTTGCCTGCACGGCAATCCGGCTTGGAGTTACCTCTACCGCAAGATGATCCCGGTCTGGTTGGCGGGGGGACATCGCGTGGTGGCGCCCGACCTGATCGGTTTTGGCAAGAGCGACAAGCCCAAAAAAGACAGCTTTCATCAATTTGAAACGCACCGCCAGTCTTTGCTCGAGTTGATTGATCGACTGAATTTGCAGCGTGTGGTGTTGGTGGTGCAAGACTGGGGCGGCATTCTAGGCCTGACCTTGCCCATGGCCGCGCCAGAGCGTTACCAAGGCCTGCTGGTCATGAATACCACTTTGGCCACGGGTGAGGCGCCCTTGAGCGCAGGTTTTTTGGCTTGGCGGGATTGGTGCCAGAGCCAGCCCTTGTTTGACGTGGGTAAGTTGTTCAAGCGCGGTAACCCTGGAATGACGCCGCAGGAGACGGCGGCTTACAACGCGCCGTTCCCAGACAAAGGCTTTCGCGCCGCGCTCAGGGCATTTCCGCCCATGGTGCCGGAGTTTGCCGATTCACCTGGCGCAGCCATTTCGCGACAGGCGCAGGCTTTTTGGCGCGATCACTGGCGAGGCCAAACGCTCATGGCCATTGGACAGCAAGATCCGGTACTTGGAGAGCCCGTGATGCGCCATTTGCAAAGCCAGATCCAGGGCTGCCCTGAGCCAATGCTTGTGCCCGATGCGGGTCATTTTGTGCAAGAGAAGGGCAGGGCGATTGCCCAGGCAGCTGTGCGACACTTCGAGCCCTGATTCTTTCGCGCAGCAAGGTCTGTCGACACCCGCAACTGCGGCACGCATGACCGATCATCCCATTCCCAAAATCATGGCTCACATTTACATTTTTTCTCCCTCCAGCGCGGTGCGCGACAAAGTGGCTTTTCGCAGGGGCCTCAAACGGCTCAAAGCCCAAGGCCATGAAGTGGAAGTCGACGAGGCGGCGCTGGCCAGTCACATGCGTTTTGCGGGTGACGATGCCACGCGCATTGCTGCCATCACCCGCGCGGCGGCCAGTGGGGCCAATGTTGCACTCATCTCGCGCGGCGGCTACGGCCTCACGCGCATCCTGCCCGCCTTGCCCTACAAGCAGATTGCCAAAGCCATTGACGCTGGCACGCAGTTTGTGGGCCTGAGTGATTTCACGGCGTTCAACCAAGCGGTGTTGGCCAAAACCGGACGCATCACTTGGCAGGGGCCGGCCTTGGGCGAAGATTTTGGGCCTGAACAAGAACCCGACGACATCATGCAAGCCTGCTTTGACGACTTGTTGCTGGAGCAAGGGGAGGGCACGGGCTGGCAACGGCCAAAGGTTGAGGCTGAGCGCCGCGTGGTGGTGAAAGACGCGCCGCTGTGGGGCGGCAACCTGACAGTGCTGACCTCATTGCTCGGCTCGCCCTATTTCCCGCAAATCAAAGCTGGTGTGCTTTTTTTGGAAGACGTAGGCGAGCACCCTTACCGGGTAGAGCGCATGCTGACCCAGCTGTTGCATGCAGGCGTTTTGGCCCAGCAAAAAGCCGTTCTGTTCGGTCAGTTCAGCAACTACAAGCTGGTGCCAGCCCATGACAAAGGCTTCAAACTGGCCACCGTGCTCGACTGGCTGCGCAGCCAGATCAAGGCGCCTGTGCTTTCGGGTCTGCCCTTTGGTCATGTGCAGACCAAGGTCTTGCTGCCTGTTGGCGCCAAGGTGGACCTTGTCACCGAAGGGCGTGACGCGCTGATGGTTTGGGGTCACATTTGACACGCTGAAAAACAATATCCATCAAGAAATAAAGGGGACGCGCATGAAATGGCTCGGACGTTTGAGTTTGTTGGCTGTTCTCGCCATTGTGTTCGCTGGTGGCGTGTTGGCTGTGCAGATGCTGCGCAGCTTGCCCCGACTCGACGGCGCGCTGCTACTGCCCGGTCTGGTCAAATCCGTGTCAATCGGTCGAGATGCGTCGGATGTGACCCACATCCAAGCCGCCTCAGCTTTGGACGCCTGGCGCGCCTTAGGCTTTGTGCATGCGCAAGAGCGCGGCTGGCAACTGGAGTTCAACCGCCGGATCATGCACGGTGAGTTGTCCGAGATTCTGGGGCCTGCTACTTTGGACACCGACAAGCTGATGCGCACTCTGGGCATCATCCCCATGGCGCGTGAGCAGCTCAAAAACCTCTCGCCCTTGGCCCAAGCTTCTTTGCAGGCTTACAGCGATGGCATTCAAGCCGCTTGGCGCACGGGCGCGGTGCGGCCATCGCCCGAGTTTCATATTTTGGGCACCCATGCAGGCGGTAAAGCAGGACAGGCATGGTCACCCGAAGACAGCGTCGGTTGGGCGTTGATGATGGCGCTGGATCTCGGGGGCAATTGGGGTCAGGAGTTTGCGCGCCTGACCTCATCCAAGGTTCTGAACAACACGCAATTGTGGCAATTGATGCCGCCGTACCCCGGCGAGCAAGCCCCCACGTTGGTGGATTTACCGGCGCTTTATGCCCAACTGGGAGTCTATGCTGTCGCCAAGACCAGCGCAGAAGCTGCCCCTGAGCAGCCGAGCAAATTGTCCACCCAACGCAGCCAGCTGGCCCAATGGTCCGCCGAATGGGTGCGCGACATGGGCACCCTGGATGGCAAAGGCAGCAACAACTGGGTGGTGCCCGGCAGCCACACCGAGAGCGGCCACCCTTTGCTGGCCAATGACCCGCATTTGGCGCTCAGCGCCCCGGCCATTTGGTACTTTGCCCGCTTGCAGGCACCTGCGACGGTGTGGCAAGGTCAGTCCTTGCCAGCCCTGGACGTGATGGGCGCCACTTTGCCCGGTTTGCCTTTTGTGGTGCTGGGTCGTACTCGGGGTGTGGCTTGGGGCTTCACCAACACCGGACCCGATGTGCAAGACCTGTATTTGGAGCAACTCGATGCATCTCGTCCTGGCCAATACAGAACGCCCGAGGGTTGGGCCGCTTTCGAAACTCGGATCGAAACGATACGCATCAAAGGGCAG
The DNA here is from genome assembly GCF_003063355.1 of Limnohabitans sp. Bal53. Classification (GTDB taxonomy): domain Bacteria; phylum Pseudomonadota; class Gammaproteobacteria; order Burkholderiales; family Burkholderiaceae_C; genus Limnohabitans_A. The sequence goes on from NZ_NESH01000002.1 coordinate 426,321, forward strand.
GGCGATGTCAGCCTGACAGTTCGCAACAGCCGGCATGGCCCTGTCATCAGTGATGTGCAGCCTCAGTACAGCGGCTTGATCAACACGGACGCCTACGCGGTCAGCTTGCGCTGGTCGGCCCTCACGCCCGACAACCCCACCATCGATGCCGGCATGCAGGCCAACTGGTCACAAACTGTGCCGCAGTTGGTGCAAGCCTTTGCGGATCACCATTCGCCCATGCAAAGTGTGGTGATGGCCGATACACAAGGGGAGGTCGCATTCAAGGCCGTGGGCAAAGTGCCTGTTCGTGGGCCGGACAACGACATTCGTGGCGTGGCCCCTGCACCGGGTTGGTTGGCCAAATACGATTGGCAGGGCTGGATTTCCTACGCCGAGAACCCGGGCCTGAATTCCGAGCAAATCCAGGCCAAAGGCTGGCATGCCACAGCCAACCAAAACATATTGCCTGCGGACTATCCGCATTTTGTTGGCGCAGACTGGACAACTCCGGAGCGTTTCGACCGCATCGAACAACTGATGGCGGCTACACCCAAGCACAGCCTCGAAAGCATGCAAACCGTGCAAAACGATGTGCTGTCTTTGGGGGGCGCAGCTTTGTTGCCCCATGCCCTGAAAGCACAGCCTACGTACGCAATGGGTCAGAAGGCGATGAAGTTACTGGCTGATTTTGACGCGCAGATGCATACCCAAAGCGCAGCGGCTTTGATTTTGAATGTCTGGGCTGACGAGGTGACCCGAGCAGTGTTGGCGCCACGATTGGGGGCAGAGCGTTTTCAGGGGCTTTACGGGAAGCGGCATTTCAGAGCGGCTTTACAGGGCATTTTGGCGCGCGACGACAAATTCTGGTGTGGCGATGCCGGTTGCTCTGCGGTTTCCAACGCAGCCATGGACCGCAGCTTGGATCGAATCGCATCGAAACTGGGCCGTGATCCGACTGCTTGGCGCTGGGGTGCGTGGCATCAGGCCATCAGCAGCCACAAGCCTTTTGGAAAAGTTCCGGGTTTGAACGCATTGTTCGATGTGCGCGTTGAAAGTGCGGGCGATTTATTCACTGTGAACGTGGGTCAATATTGGGCCAATGACAAAACTGAACCCTTTGCCAACCGCCACGCGGCTTCGCTCAGAGCCGTTTATGACTTGAGCCCGGCTGGCGACTCGCGTTTCATTTTCCAAACCGGCCAGAGTGGGCATGTGTTTTCACCTCGCAGTCGCGACATGTCTCAGGCCTGGGCAAAAGGTCACTACCGTGCTTTGCACTGGCCCGTTACGCCGTATCAGCAAGAACTTCATTTGTTGCCGTGAATAAGCAAAGGACCTCTAGCGATGCTTGGGGTCCTTTTTATCTCAATGCTGCGATAACCCCGCGTTGTAGACATTTCCATGGGTTTCACGGCGCAATGGGTTTTGTCGCGCTTGACATCTTTATCTTTTTGATGGCTCTCTGCTTCTGTGACTTTACATAATACACATCGTATGTAACTTACAAGATGCGAAACCTGCGTGTTTTGGCCATCAGACCGACTCTCCAATTGATCAAGGTTTCTGGCGTGATGACAACCTGGCCAAAGCTTGTTCAATCAGCTCTTTGGCATTTTTGCGTTGACCCCGAATGGCGAAGTCAAGCGCTGTCAAACCCAACTGGTTTTTCAGGGTCAAGTCGGCTCCGGCTTGAATGAGGTGCTTGACAGATTCGGGGCTACCGTACATGGCGGCCATCATCAAAGGTGTGGTGCCGTTGGGTGATTCGGCGTCTATATAGGCACTGTGTTCGAGCAAGTGCGCGATGACCGGAACATGACCGCCTGAGGCCGCGTAATGCAAAGGTGCCCAGCCGGTTTTGTTCACGTCGGCATCGTTGTTTACCAACTTCTGAACCAAGGGCAAGTAACCCTTGAGCGCGGCCAGCATCAACACGCTTTCGTCTTGGCCATTGCGCACTTCGGTTTTGGTGTCGGGGTGCGCCGCCAGCAACTCGGCCACTTTCAAAGAAGGCTCTCGCACTGCCAACATCAAGGCAGGCACGCCTTCGGGGTTGACGGTGTTGGGGTCAAAACCACGTTGGAGCAAGCCCTGAACAACGCGCACATTGTCGAATTGGACAGCTTTGAAAAAGTCTTCGTATGATCCCGCTTGAGTCCCAAACGGAATCAGAAAAAAACCAATATAAACAAAGAGTTTTTTAGTTTTAATAAAGTAATTCATGAGGTTAATGGCGTTGATCAGAGGGCGGTTCTGGAGAACAACTGTAGAAAATTATGCGTGGTCAACTCGCCCACAGCCTCGGACGAGCTGCCCCGTAATTCGCCCAGCAACTTGGCCACATAGGGCACAAACGATGGGTTGTTGGTCTTGCCTCTGTAAGGCACAGGCGCCAAATAAGGGCTGTCGGTCTCGATGAGCAAACGGTCATCAGGCACAAATTTAGCCACTTCGCGCAGGTCGGCCGCTGTTTTGAAGGTCAGGATGCCTGAAAACGAGATGTAGAAACCCAGATCCAATGCAGCCCTAGCGACTTGTTGGCTTTCAGTAAAGCAGTGGAAAACGCCCCCCGCGCACCCTGATCCTCCGGTTTCGCCCTCTTCTTTCAAGATAGCGATCGTGTCATCCGAGGCTTGTCGTGTGTGAATCACCAGAGGCAAACCAGTCTGACGGGCTGCGCGGATGTGCGTGCGAAAACGCTCACGCTGCCATTCCATGTCGGCCACGGTACGTCCACCTTTGCGCTCGTCCATTTGGTAGTAATCCAGCCCGGTCTCGCCAATCGCCACCACTTTGGGCCGAGCCGCGCCGTCCAGCAAATCTCGCAAACTGGGTTCAAGCACACCTTCGTTGTCCGGGTGCACACCCACTGTGGCCCACATGTTGTCGTGGGCCATGGCCAGACCATGCACTTCATCAAATTTCTCCAGCGTGGTGCAAATCACCAGGGCCCGCGTCACTTGGGCGGTTTGCATGGCTTGCTGGATATGGTCCAGCTCGCTCATCAGCTCGGGAAAATTCAGGTGGCAATGGGAATCGGTGTACATGTGAATCAGCCCTTAGACATCAGGGTTTGTTGGGCATCAGCGGTCAGCGCTTCGAGCATCAGACCGGCATTAAAAGGGTGTTCGGCCGTGCGGGCAGACTGCATCAGGCGCTTGAACCAGTCGGTCAGCACCGCCACAGAAGCCGTGCTGGGGGGCAATTGGCTTGTGTCAAAAAAGCGTGGTGCAGCGCCAGTTTGGCGCAGCACCAAGTCGTGGCAAAGCTTTTGCAAGGCGTCGATGGCTTGGGCGGGGCTGAGATCAGCCAAGTGACGGGCATCGCCTTGGCGCATGGCTTTGGGCAAATGGGCCCACCATTCGGGCGACAAACCCGATTCGGCCTGTCGCAGCACATCGGTGGGCCGCCCGCCCGCACTGCGCAGCAAGTCATGTGCAACCGCAGCGGGCACGCCCTGACCCGTGAGCCACGGCAGCGCCTCTTCGGCTTCGGGCCACTTCATGGTGTGGGCCAAGCAGCGGCTGCGGATGGTGGGCAGCAGCATGTGGCTGGCCTCGGTGGCCAGCACAAAACGCACATCGCCGGGCGGCTCTTCCAGGGTTTTGAGCAAGGCGTTGGCCGTGATGGTGTTCATGCGTTCGGCGGGAAACACCAAAACGGCCTTGCCACGACCGCGTGCGTCGGTTCGTTGAGAAAATTCCACCGCTTCACGCATCGCGTCAACACGGATCTCTTTGCTGGGTTTTCGGGTTTTCTTGTCAATCTCGTCCTGGGCCTTTTCGGACAAAGGCCAGCCCAGCTCGATCATCACCGTCTCAGGCATCAACACTTCCAGGTCGGCATGGGTGTGCACGGCTATGGCGTGACAGCTGGGGCAGTCGCCACAAGCGCCCTGAGCGGTGGGTTTTTCGCACAGCCAGGCCGAAGCCAGGGCCAAAGCCAACTCGTACTGGCCCAAGCCCGAGGGTCCTTGCAACAGCCAGGCGTGACCGCGCTGGGCCAGCAAATCGGTGGTCTGCCGGGCGATCCAGGGGGCGTTCAAGATGGCGCTCATCTGTCGGCCCCTTTCAGCCAATCGCTCACGATGCGGGACACATCAGCCCCCACGGCTTCGATGCTCTGAGCCGCGTCGATTCGGGCAAAACGGCTGGGCATTTCGGCTTGGCGGCGTGCATAACCGGCCCGTACAGCGGCAAAAAAATCAGCCGGTTGGGATTCAAACTTGTCTGGCACCCGGGCCGAAGCCAGACGTTCGGCTGCAATCAAGGGATCCAGGTCGAACCAAACGGTCAGATCGGGTTGGCGCAATGAACCGTCAGGCAGACCTTGCACCATGCCTTCGAGTTGGGCCAACACCTGCCAATCAAAGCCCCGGCCACCGCCTTGGTAGGCAAAGGTGGCGTCCGTGAACCTGTCGCACAGGACCACATCGCCTCGGGCCAGCGCGGGTTCAATCACCTGCGCCAAATGCTCACGGCGGGCCGCGAACATCAACAACGCCTCGGTCAGTGGGTCCATCGGCTCGTGCAGAACCAGCTCGCGCAGCTTTTCAGACAGTGGCGTGCCGCCTGGCTCGCGGGTCAGCACCACCCCCCTGCCCGCTTGGCGAAACAGTTCGGCCACGCGGGCGATGTGCGTGGACTTGCCCGCACCGTCGATGCCTTCAAAACTGATGAACAAACCGCGTGTCATGGTGTGAGTGAAAGACAAAACCCGATTGTCGCAGGTGTGGCCCCTGTCGATGCTGCTTCCCCGTGGGAGCTGTATTTGGCCATGAATAGCCTTAGCCGAATTCCATCGCGGTCAGAGACCGCTCCTACAAAACATCCTAGACACCACCCTCCCCCGGTGGGAGCGGTCTCTGACCGCGATAGGCGCTTGCACAACCAGCGCCTACTTCTGCCCGCGTTGGTAACGGTTCACGGCCCGGTTGTGCTCGTCCAGCGTGGCGCTGAAATGGCTGCTGCCATCGCCTTTGGCGACAAAGTAAATCGCGGACGTCTTGGCCGGCTGCACTGCGGCCAGCAAGGACGCTTTACCCGGCATGGCAATCGGCGTAGGCGGCAGACCGGCCCGGGTGTAGGTGTTCCACGGGTTGTCGGTCGTCAGGTGCACCCGGCGCAAGTCGCCGTCAAAAGCTTCGCCCAGTCCATAAATCACTGCCGGGTCGGTTTGCAGGCGCATGCCAATGCGCAGCCGGTTGTTGAATACCCCCGAAATCTGCGACCGGTCTTGGGCCTTGCCTGTTTCCTTTTCCACGATGCTGGCCAAAATCAGCGCCTGCTCGGGCGACTGCAAGGCTGAGCCGGGTTGACGAGCTTCCCAGGCTTGCTGCAACTGTTTGTCCATGGCTTTCATGGCCCGCTGCAACACCGCTAGGTCGCTGCTGCCTTTGGCATACGAATACGTGTCTGGGTAAAAACGCCCTTCCGGGGCCACGCCAGGGCGACCCAGTTGGGCCATCAAGGCCTCATCAGACAGGGTGCGGCTGTCGGGTCGCAGGTTTTCGGCTTTGGCCAGAGCCTGGCGCACCTGCCGCCAGTTCCATCCTTCGACCAGCGTCACGGTACGCAGGCTTTCTTCGCCCCGCACCAGCATGCTCAGCAAGCGTTGCGGCGAGGTGCCTGGTGCAATTTCATAGCTGCCCGCACGCATTTGGCGCGACTGGCCCGACAAGCGAAACCAGGCATACAGCAGCGTGGGCGAGGTCTGAGCGCCCGCGTCGGCCACGGCCTGGGCAATGGCTTTGGCCGATGTGCCGGGCTCGATGGACAAATCCAGCGCAGTTTGGCGGGTGTTGATGGGTTGGTTCAGCCACCAGGATGTGGCCCCCAGCAGGCCCAAGGCCACAAGCAACAGGCTGGCCAACCATTTCATCAAGCCTTTGAGCACGGCCATGTCCTTGTTCGGGTGTTGAAAACGTGGGGGGGATGATAATTCACGTCCTTGCCAGACGAACGAGCCGCGACATGAACACCCCCGCAGATTTCAGCCCTCAGCTTCCAACCCTCTTGAACGGCACCAGCGCCCTGCCCCACTTGGGCGTTATCCAGGCGCAAGGCGAGGATGCGGCGAACTTTCTGCACAACCAGTTGAGCAACGATGTGCTGCTGTTGCCCGTGGGCCAATCACGCCTGGCGGCTTTTTGCTCTGCCAAGGGCCGGATGCAGGCCAGCTTCATCTTGGTCAAAACCGCGCCCGACACCATCTTGCTGGTCTTGAGTCAAGACTTGCTGGCCCAGACCCTCAAACGCCTGTCCATGTTTGTGCTGCGAGCCAAAGTCAAAATGAGCGATGCGTCCGGCCAGTGGCAGCTGCGCGGCTTGCTGGGCGACGGTGCCCGGGCTGTTGTGGGCGCATCCGCCCCTTGGCAGACCCAGGGCCTGGACGGAGCACACGCGGTAGCGCTTTATCCCGCCGTGCTGGGCGAATCCAAAATCCCGCGCGCTTTGTGGGTCGCTCCTGTGGGCCACGCGCTGCCTGCAGGCGCCGATGTACCCAACGACGTCTGGCAATGGGCCGAAGTGATGAGCGGCGTGACGCTGGTCAGCCAGCCCGTGTTCGAGGCTTTTGTGCCGCAAATGCTCAACTATGAATCGGTAGGTGGCGTGAATTTCAAAAAAGGCTGCTACCCCGGGCAGGAAGTCGTGGCCCGGAGCCAGTTTCGCGGCACGCTCAAGCGCCGCACGGCGAGGGTGCACAGCCCCGTCGCCTTGATGGCAGGGCAAGACGTGTTCACGCCCACCGACTCCGAGCAGCCCTGCGCCACCGTGGTGCAGTGTGCCGCGCGACCGGACGGTCAGGGGTTTGATGCGTTGGTCAGCGGCACGACCGAGAGCATGGCATCGGGCTGGGGTGTGGGCGGCTCAGAGGGCGAAGCCTTGGACATTTTGGCACTGCCGTACGCCCTGCTGGCCGACATTTGAGCTGCTTGCAAAGCACGGCTATTCGCGGTCAGAGACCGCTCCCACAAAACACAGAAGCCTCTCAATGAATGTAGGAGCGGTCTCCGACCGCGAAGGTATGCGGCTGCCACTTATCGTGGTCAGAGACCACTCCCACAAAAGCCAATTGCCTCCAATGTAGGAGCGGTCTCCGACCGCGAAGGTATGCGGCTGCCACTTATCGTAGTCAGAGACCACTCCCACAAAAGCCAATTGCCCCCAATGTAGGAGCGGTCTCCGACCGCGATCAGATCGTCTGCGACGTGCTCAAAGCTTGCGCACCATCTCAATGTGCGAAATCCCCGCATCTTCAAAAATCGCGCCATGCGGGGTAAAGCCTGAACGTTTGTAAAAACCTTCTGCACTGCATTGGGCATGCAAAATCACCTCCTTGTCGCCCCGGTGCTTGGCCGCGTCCATCAGGGCGTGCAGCACGCGGCGGCCCAAATCGCTGCCGCGCATTTGCTTTTTGACGGCCATGCGACCGATTCGGGCCACGCCCGGCGCGTGCTGAATCAAACGGCCTGTGGCCAGACAAAAGCCCATGCGGTTCAGAGCCACGGCGTGCAAGGCCGTGTCATCCTCGTGGTCCAACTCCAACTCGACAGGCACTTTTTGTTCATCCACAAACACCTCGTGGCGCAGCGGGCTGGCGTGTTTCTGAAAATCGTGCCACGAGCCCACATGCACCTGCACCATGTCTTCGCCGCGCTCAAAGCCTTCTAGCATGTCGCGCAGCGGGGCCGGGATGGGCTGGCTCTTTTTGGCAACCGGGTCGGCGTACACATAGACCAGCTCGCTGGTAATCAGCAGTTCATCGCCCCGAAAAATAGCGCCAGCAAAGGTCATGGACGAATTGCCTATGCGGTCACAGCGCATACACACATCGAGAAAATCGTCCATTTCGGCACTGGCGTGGTACTCGACACAGGCCTTTTTGACGAACAGATCTCCGCCCAGCTGGTGCATGGTCTCGGCGTACGGCATGGCCAACTGACGCCAGTAATCGGTCACGGCCGTGTCGAAGTACATCAGGTAGTGACCGTTGAAAACGATCTTTTGCATGTCCACCTCCACCCAACGTACGCGCATGCGATGAGAAAAACGGAAGTCTTGGCGTTTCATAGGGTTCCTTTAAATGGGTTCATTTTGTAGAAGCGGTCTCTGACCTCGAAGCTGCCGTATTCAAGCGCCTATCGCGGTCAGAGACCGCTCCCACAGGGCATGCGTTCCGCCAGCGACAATGGCAGCGCATTGGTGTAGGAGCGGTCTCTGACCGCGAAGCTGCCGAATTCAAGCGCCCATCGCGGTCAGAGACCGCTCCCACGGGGCATGCGCTCCGCCAGCGGCAGTGGCAGAGCATTGGTGTAGGAGCGGTCTCTGACCGCGAAGCTGCCGAATTCAAGCGCCCATCGCGGTCAGAGACCGCTCCCACAGGGCATGGGTCATGCAAGCGACTGTGTCAGCACGTCTCATTGGGGCGCAAGGTCAAAGGCTTGCCCCAGCGCCCGACCGGCGTCAGCATGGGCTGTCAAAGCATCGGGGATGGCGCGGCCCATGGTGATGAATCCGTGGACCACGCCTTTGTAAACCTCCAGATCGACCGCCACACCCGACATGCGCAGCTGGTCGGCGTACTGCACGCCCTCGTCCACCAGGGGATCGCATTCGGCCAAACCTATCCAGGCGGGGGCCAGACCCGCGTGATCGGGCGCGTTCATCGGTGCAAAGCGCCAATCGTCGCGGTCGGCTTGGTCGATGTAGTTGTCAAAAAACCAGTCCACCGTGGCCTTGTCGAGCATGAAGCCTTCTGCAAAGGTGTGGTGCGAAGCGGTGTTTTGCCGAGAGATGCAGCCGGGGTAGAACAGCAGCTGCAGGCACAGGGGCAGGCCCACATCGCGGGCCATCAGGGCGCAAACGGCGGCCAAAGTGCCACCCGCACTGTCGCCGCCCACGGCCAGCCGGGTGGTGTCCAAACCCAGCGACTGGCCGTTCTGGTGAAGCCAGTTCAAGGCGTCCCAACTGTCGTGCACTGCCGTTGGAAAGCGGTGCTCGGGCGCCAGCCGATAGTCCAGAGACACCACGGCGCAGTGAGCTTGGCGTGAGAGTTGGCGGCACAGCACGTCGTGGGTGGTCAGGCTCCCCACTGAAAAACCGCCGCCGTGGATGTACAACAACACAGGCAAAGTGGCATTGCTGCGCGGCGCATACAACCGAGCGGGCATGTGATGGCCATCGCGGGCAGGCACAGTGATGTCTTCCACCCGGTCCACCTGTGGCGCGGGCTGCAAGTCCAGCATGGGTCCACCGATGTCGTAAAACTCGCGCGCCTGCGTGGGTGTCATGGTGGCCATGGGGGGGCGACCTGCACGGTGAACCCGCTCAAGCAGGCTGCGTGTGGCGGCATTCAACAACGATCGGGGATTGGTGTGGTGGCTGCTCATGGGTGTGTGCGTTGTAGATGCCAGCAGTGCGGTGCGGCAGGGGCAAACTCAAACAAGGTCCGAACAAGGGTGACAGCTCTGGCGTGTCACCAGCGGCTACGTGCATCAAAATGGGCTTTGATCGTACAACGCCCTGCCCCGCTGTTCTGTCACATCCGAACCGGGGCGCCAGATTGGAGCCTTCGCATGTCCTTTATCAACTACGTCACCCAAATCCAGATCGACTTTGGCGCCGTCAAGCTGCTACAAGCCGAGTGCGAGCGCGTGGGCATCCATAAACCCCTCATCGTGACCGACGCGGGCGTCAAAGCTGCAGGGGTGTTGCAAAAAGCCTTAGACGCCCTGCCCGGCTTGCCTGTCACCGTGTTCGACCAAACCCCCTCCAACCCAACCGAAGCGGCCGTGCGCGCTGCAGCTGCCATGTACAAAGCGCATGGCTGCGACGGTCTGATTGCGGTGGGTGGTGGCTCGGCCATCGACTGCGCCAAGGGTGTGGCGATTGCCGTTAGCCACGAAGGCCCGCTCAAAACCTACGCCACCATCGAAGGCGGCTCGCTCAAGATCACCGACCGCGTCGCCCCCATCATCGCTGTGCCCACCACCAGTGGCACCGGCAGCGAGGTGGCGCGGGGCGCGATTTTGATCCTGGACGACGGCCGCAAAGTCGGTTTTCACAGCTGGTTCATCGTGCCCAAAGCGGCCATTTGCGACCCCGAACTGACCTTCGGCCTGCCGCCCATCCTGACGGCGGCGACCGGCATGGACGCCGTGGCGCACTGCATGGAAACCTTCATGGCCGCACCCTTCAACCCACCTGCCGACGGCATTGCGCTCGACGGCCTGGCCCGCGGCTGGGCCCACATCGAGCGCGCCACGGTCAACGGCCAAGACCGCGAAGCGCGCCTCAACATGATGAGTGCCAGCATGCAAGGGGCCATGGCTTTTCAAAAAGGCCTGGGCTGCGTGCACTCGCTCAGCCACAGCCTGGGCGGCGTGAATCCGCGTCTGCACCACGGCACTTTGAACGCCATGTTTTTGCCAGCGGTGGTGAAGTTCAATGCGGCGGCTGAAAGCGTGCAAAAAGAAAACCGCCTCAACCGTATGGCCCAAGCCATGGGTCTTCAAAGCGGCTCCGATATCCCCGATGCCATCCGCGACATGTGCGCCCGACTGGGCCTGCCCACCGGGCTGGGTGCCATGGGCGTGACAGAAAGCCTGTTTGATGCGGTCATCACGGGGGCGCTGGCCGACCACTGCCACAAAACCAACCCGCGCATTGCCTCGGCGGAAGAGTACCGCGACATGTTGCTGACCAGCCTGTAAGCGCGGCCTCTGTAGGAGCGGTCTGAGACCGCGAATGGGTTTGCTGGGTGATCTTTCGCGGTCATAGACCGCTCCTACAGAAAAAGCCTATCGGCCCCTGTAGGAGAGGTCTCTGACCTCGAAGGGGTGCGGTGGTTGATCTTTCGCGGTCGGAGACCGCTCCTACATAACGTCTATGGGTCTCTGTAGGAGAGGTCTCTGACCTCGAAGGGATGCGGTGATTGATCTTTCTCGGTCGGAGACCGCGCCTACAGAGGCCTAGGGTTTAATCGGGCTTCACGGGGTGGGAAATACTTTGCGTTGCCTTCGTGCCTTCGCTTTTTCAATGGCTTTGGCCTTGGCCAAATGCCCCCGCAAAGCGGCATCCCATGCGGATTTGGCCCAGTGCACGGCTTCATGTGGGGCGTCGAAAATCGAATCTGGCGCAGCCCAATACGACAGCGCCACATCCCTGCCCTTCATGGCGAAAGTGAAAGGCGCCAGGCCCAGCGCTTCAAACTCTGGGCGGTTGGCTTCATCGGTCTTGAGGTACAGCCGGCCGTCCATCGCGATGGCGAACATCAGGCCCTCGTGGTACAGGCCATGCCCGCCAAACATGCGGCGGGCCGACACGGGGGCCCAATCTTCCAGCAACTCCTGCACAAAGGGAATGAAGTCGCTCATGGGCTGGGTCGGTCTCAGGGGGCGTCGTGGCTGGGCATCTTGGCGCCTACGTGGATCTCGCCTCGCGCTTCGGCCAACTCGACTTGGCGCTGGCGCTCGGCCAGTTTGAGCTTTTGCTCGGGCGTGCGTTGGTCGTGGCAGTGGTCGCAGCTCACGCCCAGCACATAGTTCGGTGACAGCTTGTCCTGCTCGCTCAAGGGCCAGCGGCAGGAGCGGCACAGCTCGTGGCTGCCCACGCCCAGGCCGTGGCCCACACTCACGCGCTCGTCAAACACAAAGCACTCGCCTTCCCAGGTGCTTTGCTCCGGGGGAATTTCTTCGAGGTACTTAAGGATGCCGCCTTCTAGGTGATAGACCTCGTCAAAGCCGCGCATCTTCATGAGCGCGGTGGATTTCTCGCAGCGGATGCCACCGGTGCAGAACATGGCCACCTTGGTCTTTTTGGCGGCTTCGCCTTGCAAATGGGGCTGCGCATCCAGCCACGCGGGCAGCTGCACAAAGTTCTTGATGTTTGGGTTGACCGCGCCCTTGAAGGTGCCAATGGCCACCTCGTAGTCGTTGCGTGTGTCGATGACCACCACATCCGGGTCGGCCAGCAAGGCGTTCCAGTCGGCGGGTTTGACGTACTGGCCGACGGTCTTGTTCGGGTCCAACTCGGGCACACGCAAAGTCACGATTTCTTTTTTGAGCTTGACCTTCATGCGGGTGAACGGCGGCTTGGGGCTCCAGGACTCTTTGTGCACCAAGCTGGTCAGGCGCGGATCGGCCCGCAAAAACGCCAGCACGGCACGGATGCCTGTTTCGGGCCCGGCAATCGTGCCGTTGATGCCTTCGTGCGCCAAGAGCAGGGTGCCCTTGACGTCATTGGCCTCGCAACAAGCCTGCAAAGGACCTTGCAGGGCCACGAAATCGGGCAAATCGACAAATTTGTAGAGCGCAGCGGTGAGGAAAATGGGTTCGGTCAACATGCCGTGATTATCCGCTTTGATATCAGGGTTATGCCGCATAAGTGGTCAAAACCACATCGGCAGCCTCTTGGCGCAGCGCAATCAGGGATTGGTAGGCTTGAGAGCCATGCCAGCCCTCGGCATCTCCCAAAGAAGGGAAACGGATCACCACGATGTCAGGGTGCGGGTTAACACCCGAAAACGAGTGAACCTGTTCACCCCGAAACACGAGTTCACCACCAAAAGGCAGCAAGGTGGCCAAGACCTGCGCCCGATATTGCGCCCACTTTTCTGGGTTTTTCACAGTCATTTGACCGACCACATAGGCTTGAGACATGGGTGTTCCTTACAAGGGCTGAACCATGGATAGGACAGGGTTTTGCAACCAGTTGCTGAATTCATCGGCCAATTGCTGGCTGGCACGGGTGGCCGCGTTCCACACCTTCACCCGCCCCGCCAAATCGCGGTCGTAGGTCATGAAGTCCTTGCGGTCGGGCAATTTGCCGTTGGGCAGGGTTTTGACCCATTCGGGGTTGGGGGCCAGCACGATGGTGCTGTCCAAGAACGCCGTCGCGCCGTGCCGCCACTTGAGCGCTTTGTCGAGCCAGCCTGGCACCACGTTTTGCTGGAAGTGCGGGTACAGCACGATGGCGCGTTCGGGGCCTTTGCCTGCAACCTCATCCGGCGCGGTCCAATTCAGGTGCAGGTGGTAGTCGGTGATGCCGCCGTCCCAATAGGCGCCAGCGGGTGCGCCGGGGATGTCGTGCACGGCTTTGAGGGCAAATGGGATGGAGCAACTGGCTTGCAATGCGGGCATGAAGTTGCCTTCGGTCAGGCCCACGGCGCGGGTGCGAAAGTCTTGTGCATCAAACGGCAAACGCGCGCCCTGCCCTGAAAACACCACCCGCTCCAACCAGCAGCCCAAGGCCCGGCGTTGCACAGCGTTGCTCAAAAATGCCCCCGCATAGCCCAGAGGGGTGCCTAAAGGGTGCTCGCGGTGCAGGATGTGCCGCCCGCGTGAGGTGACGATGTGCAGGCGGAAACGGGGGTGGCTCAGCACCTCAGGGATGCGGCCGCCGTAAAACGCTTGCAGGCTTTGTCCAAACGCCTCGCTCACCTGCTCGGCGCTCACGCGCTTTTTGCCCGGCAGCGGTTCGTAATGCTGATGGATGTATTGATGTTCCAGCAGCTCAAACGCGGCCACCGAATCATTCAGGCAAGCGGTGGCCATTCGCCAAGCGCCAATCGACGCGCCCACCTGGTCCACGGGCTGGGTGCTTTGGGTCAGCCAGTCGCCGAAGATGAAGCGGTCGAGTGGGCCGAGGATCAGACCTTTGGGGCCACCGGCTGCGCCCGGAATGACGCCAATGTGCTCGGGCTGCAGGCCGTGTTCGCGGATGTGGGCCAAGGCCTTGGGGCCGGCGTGGATATGAAGGGCTTGCATGTCGTTATTGTGCCGTTGCAGTGCACGCGCTTGGATTGCTTGGGTGGTTTTTGTCACAACCCTTTGTAGGAGCGGTCTCTGACTGCGATCTTGACCATCGTCTGATCGGATGTCGCGGATTGACACAGGTATTCGCGGTCGGAGACCGCTCCCACAGGTGAGCCATGTGGTGGCTGTAGGAGCGGTCTCTGACCGCGATCGCGTACAGCCTCTGACTCGATGTCGCGGATAGGCACAGGTATTCGCGGTCGGAAACCGCTCCTACAGGGGAGCCATGTGGTGGTTGTAGGAGCGGTCTCTGACCGCGATCGCGTACAGCCTCTGACTCGATGTCGCGGATCGGCATGGGTATTCGCGGTCGGAGACCGCTCCCACAAGATGAAGGGTATTCGCGGACGCAGACCGCTCCCACACAAGATGAAGTCCTTCGCGGTCGGAGACCGCTCCTACAGGGGCGCTTATTTTTTCAGGCCTTGCAATTTGGCAAAGGCACTGGCCATGGCCGAGCCCGAACCTGCTTCGGGGGGGGATGTGTAACCACCACCGCCGCCACGCTGTCGGTTGTCACGCCCTGCCCCTTCAAATTTGTTGTCGCGGGGGCCATCGCGTCTGGCGGGTGCAGCGTCCAGCTTCATGGTCAGGCTGATGCGTTTGCGGGCCACGTCGACTTCGAGCACTTTCACCTTGACGATGTCGCCGGTTTTGACGACTTCACGGGCGTCGCTCACAAATTTGTTGGCCAACTGGCTCACATGCACCAGGCCGTCTTGGTGCACGCCCAAATCCACAAACGCGCCAAACTGGGCCACGTTGCTCACGGTGCCTTCCAAGGTCATGCCCTCTTTCAGGTCTTTGATGTCTTCCACGCCATCGGTCAGGCGGGCCACTTTGAAGTCGGGGCGCGGGTCGCGGCCAGGTTTTTCCAGCTCACCCAGGATGTCTTTGATGGTGATCGCACCGAACTTGTCGTTGGCAAACAGCTCAGGCTTGAGGGTTTTCAAAACGTCCGAGCGGCCCATGATCTCGTGGATCGGCTTGGCGGTTTTGACGATGATTTGCTCAACCACCGGATAGGTTTCGGGGTGCACGCCGGTCATGTCGAGTGGGTTGTCGCCGCCGCGAATGCGCAAAAAGCCCGCGCTTTGCTCGAAGGTCTTGGCGCCCAGGCCGGTCACTTTCAGCAAGTCTTGGCGGGTTTTGAAAACGCCATTGGCATCGCGCCAGCGCACCACGGCCTTGGCGACGCTGCCCGACAGGCCCGACACGCGGGTGAGGAGCGGCACGCTGGCCGTGTTCAGGTCCACGCCCACCGAGTTCACGCAGTCTTCGACCACCGCGTCCAGCGTTTTGGCCAGCTCGCTTTGGTTCACATCGTGCTGGTACTGGCCCACACCAATCGCTTTGGGGTCGATCTTGACCAGCTCGGCCAAGGGGTCTTGCAGGCGGCGGGCAATGCTGGCCGCACCGCGCAGGCTCACGTCCACATCGGGCATTTCTTGGCTGGCAAATTCGCTGGCCGAGTACACCGAGGCCCCCGCTTCGCTGACCACGGCTTTCTGGATTTCGATGCCCTCCCCAATCCCACCCTGCAGGCGTGCCAGTTGTTTGATCAGGTCACCGGCCAGTTTGTCGGTTTCGCGGCTGGCGGTGCCGTTGCCAATGGCGATCAGGTTGACGTTGTGCTTTTCGCAGAGCTTGGCCAGGGTAAAGAGTGATCCTTCCCAGTCCTTGCGGGGCTCGTGGGGGTAGACGGTTGAGGTGTCGACCAGTTTGCCGGTGGCGTCGACCACGGCGACTTTCACGCCGGTGCGGATGCCCGGGTCCAGCCCCATGACCACGCGAGGGCCTGCGGGCGCGGCCAGCAGCAGGTCGCGCAGGTTGTCGCTGAACACCTTGATGGCGACTTTTTCGGCTTCTTCGCGCAGCCGGGCAAACAGGTCGCGCTCGGTGGACAAGCTCAGTTTGACGCGCCAGGTCCAGGCCACGCATTTGCGGATCAGGTCGTCCGAGGGGCGGGCCGCGTGGCTCCAGCCCAGGTGCATGGCGATCTTGCCTTCCGCAATGCTGGGTTTGCCGGGCTCGGGCTCCACGGGCAGCACCAGTTTGGCGTCGAGCATTTCCAGCGCCCTGCCCCTGAAAACCGCCAACGCACGGTGCGAAGGCACACGGCCAATTGGCTCGTCATAGTCAAAGTAGTCGCGGAACTTGGCCACGTCGGCGTTGTTCTCGTCCTTGCCGTCGGCCAGTTTGCTTTTGAACAGGCCTTCGTTCCAGAGCCATTCGCGCAGGGCTTGAACCAAGGATGCGTCTTCGGCCCAGCGCTCACTGAGCAAATCGCGCACGCCGTCGAGCACGGCGGCGGTGGTGGTGAAGTCGGCCCCTTCAATCGCGCCTGCGGGCAACACAAAGGCGGCACCTTCGGCATGCGGGTCGAGGCGCGGGTCGGCAAACAGCTTGTCGGCCAGCGGCTCCAGGCCGGCTTCGCGGGCAATCATGCCCTTGGTGCGGCGCTTGGGCTTGAAGGGCAGATACAGGTCTTCGAGTTCTTGTTTGGTCGGCGCGGCATCGATGGCGGCCAGCAGTTCGGGCGTCATCTTGCCCTGCTCGGTGATGCTTTTGATCACCGCAGCGCGGCGGTCTTCGAGTTCGCGCAAGTAGCCCAAACGGGACTCGAGCTCGCGCAGCTGGATGTCGTCCAGCCCCCCGGTCACTTCTTTGCGGTAACGGGCGATGAACGGGACGGTGGCGCCTCCGTCCAGCAATTCCACGGCAGTTTTGACCTGGTCAGGGCGGATTCGGATTTCTGCGGCCAGTTGGGCCAGGATTTTTTGCATGTCTGAGTCGGCGCTGTTGGAGCGCCTCAAGGGTCAAAGGGCGTGAGTGTGCCACAGCAGTTTGGCTGCTTCGGCCCATTTAGATGCGCTGATGGACTGACGTGCATGCCGCATACCCAACAGCTGACAGAGGGGGCTGTGATCCGCAAAACACAGTGCAACCACACACTTAAACCATAAAAAATATGAATTAGAAATGCGCAATTTCAAATTTATTGAAAAATTGCAAAAAAACTACATATGTCACTATTTAACTAACAAATTTGACACTCAACTATCAAATACGTAAACTATCAATCATTGACGGTATTAATGATTACGGGAGTGGTAAATGATGATCTCTGGCAAAAGCATGATTCGCAGTGCAATTCGTGGTCTGGCTCTTTTGGCCTCGGCCGGTGCACTCCTGGTGTTGACGGGTTGCGCTTCGGTGCAGGGCCCCACTTTGCCCGTTTCTGAACTGGAATCCTTCATCCCCGTCCCCAGTCATGCGCGTTTAATGAACGACGTCAAAGTGCGTTGGGAGGTTCGCGAGAACGTGGCCGAGGTTTGTGGTCGTGCCGCCAAAATCAGCGCTGCTCAAGCGTGGATGACACCACCTTTGGCGTGCGCAATGTGGAACGTGGCCAGCAAGGAGTGCGTGATCATCACGGGGAAAAAAGTTTCCCACGTTGAGCTCGGTCATGAGTTGCGCCACTGCTTTGAGGGCAACTTTCACCGCTGATATTGTGAGATCTGTTCTGTTCGCGGACCGGTCCTACAGCGCCAACAGTTGTCAAAAAATGCCGAGTTCTATCCGCTATAGGTAGTACCTCTATGCCATTTTTAATTAATAAGTGTTATTTTATAGGGTGTTATTTACGAAGCCCTCGATCACTTTATGCATGCGAAGCTCACTGAGTCTTTTTCGAGACGATACTTCTGGCTACGACTCTTAACGCTGACAGTTTCGGTCTTGGGATTGAGCGCTTGCCAAGGTACTTCCCACCACAAAGTACCGAGTTGGGAATTCGTTTCGTTCAATGTGAAGCCTGCGCAGTACCGGATCATGAACCAAACGCGTATCAACTGGGAAGTGCGAGACGACGTGGCGCACTTTTGCGCGCATGCCAAAAGCATGGGGCGAGAACAGTCGTATTTGACACCACCCATGGCCTGCGCCATTTGGGACATTCTGAATGCTGAATGCACCATCGTCACGGGCCCGGTGACCAGCCATGTCGCCCTAGGCCATGAAGTACGGCACTGCTTTGAAGGCCACTTTCACCGTTGATCGGCAGCGGCCTTCGCATTTTGCTGACTCAGCCGGCACGAAGCGCCCGTCGCAATCCCTCGCCCACATCGGGCCGCGCAGCAAAAGGGTCGGGTGGGTTGATGGCCTGAACAATCGCTTCCATGCGACTTTGCACATTGCCCAGCGCCTGCGGGTGGCTGTAGATGTAAAACTGACCGCTGGCCACGGCATCAAACACCTTTTGTGCGACATCGGCCGCTGACACTTTGCCGCTGCTGACAGCTTTGTCACTTTGCGCTTGGCCAATCAATTGGCTGGCGGTTGGTTTTTCGGGCGGCAGATCCGTGGGACGGTTGCGGTGGCTCTGGCTGATGCCTGTGGGCACAAAGTAAGGGCACAGCACACTGGCGCTGACTTGGTCAGACACCAGCTGTAGGTCTTGGTAGAGGGTTTCGGTCAGCGACACCACGGCGTGTTTGCTGACGTTGTAGATGCCCATGTTGGGGGGCGTGAGCAAACCAGCCATGCTGGCGGTGTTGACGATGTGGCCTTGGTAAGCCGGATCGGCTTTGGCGGCTTCGAGCATCATGGGGGTGAACAGGCGCACGCCGTGCACCACGCCCCACAGGTTCACGCCCAGCACCCACTCCCAGTCGGCCACGGAGTTTTCCCAAACCAGGCCCCCTGCCCCGACGCCCGCGTTGTTGAACACGAAGTGCGGTGCGCCAAATCGGCCTTTCACGTCGGCAGCCAGCTGCTCCATGGCTGCAGCGTTCGACACGTCCACTTTGCGCGCCAATACCTGTACGCCATGGGCCGTCATTTCGGCTTCGGCTTTGTCCAGTGCGTCTTGCTGCACATCCACCAGCACGAGGTTCATGCCCAGCTTGGCGCCAATGCGTGCGCACTCCAGCCCGAAGCCCGAACCTGCGCCGGTCAGGACGGCTGTTTTGCCTTGGAAGTTCTCGATCATGGGGAAACCTTTTTGAGTGTGAACCCGACACGCGGGAAATGGACATGGACGCTGCCCGCACGGTCATCGGTGCGGCGCAAGCTGTAGTGGTTGTGCGTGGCAGCGACCAGTTCGCCCTCGGTGGGCTCGAGGCCAAAGTTGTCGGCTGCGATCTGCACTGCGCTGCCCAGCCCGATGCCGTGCTCGTCCATAAAAGCCTCGCCTTGCAGGTCAGCAGGGTTTGCACTTTTGGCGATTTGCAAGGCTTCTTCGGCGCTGCATTTGCCGGGCGTGCCGTGCCCGATGGCCTGCATGCGCGCCATCCAGGCTTTGACTTCGGGCGTGTCATCAAAAATACCGGCCAATGCGGGCGTGCGTTCCTGGGTGAACCACAGCGGGTGGTAGACCGAGAAATCGGCCACACAAGGCTGGTTGCCGAACAAAAAGTCTTGCCTGTGCAGCATGTTGGCGATGCGCCGCAGATAAGTTTTGTAAGTGCCCGTGGCGTCAGCAGACGCCATTCGGGCCGCGCCACCACGCATGGCGGTGCGGTCGGCCACAAAGGCCTGCACACCTTCGGCGGGCGCTCCCGCAAAGACCTGCGCCACGCCAGCGGGCTGGAAGTTGTAGGCCATGGCGGCCGTGAACAAAGCACTGTCAGCCCACTGCGCCACGATGCGCGCAGCGCCCAGGTCAGCCTCGGGGTAAAGCGTAGGTGTGGGTGCCAATTGCTCCAGCACATCGCAAATGAGCGCGGTGTCGCAGTAAATGTCCGCACCGATCTGCAGCACTGGCGTTTTGCGGTAGCCGCCCGTGAGCGCCGTCAGGTCGGGCTTGGGCATGATCATCGGGATGAACACGCTCTTCCAGGCCAGTTGTTTGTGGCCAAGGATCAACCTGACCTTTTCAGCAAACGGCGAGGTCGGGTAGTGGTGCAGGATCAGATCGGACATGCGGGGTGGCCTCAGATCAGCTTGACCAGCTGCTTGCCGAAGTTCTTGCCTTTGAGCAAGCCCAGGAACGCCTCGGGCGCAGCGGCCAAGCCTTGGGCCACGGATTCGCGGGGGCGCAGTTTGCCGGTGCCGACCAAGGTGCCGAGTTCTTGCAGGGCTTCGGGCCAGACTTCCATGTGCTCGCTGACGATGAAGCCTTCGATCTTCATGCGGTTGACCAAAATCAGGGCTGGGTTGGCCATGGGCAGCGGCGCGCCGTCGTAGCCGGCGATCATGCCGCACACCGCGATGCGTGCGAAGGCGTTGGTGCGCAACATCACCGCGTCGAGCACCATGCCGCCCACGTTTTCAAAGTGGCCGTCGATGCCGTTGGGGCAGGCTTCGCGCAGGGCCTTGGACAGGCTCAGGTAGTCCTTGTGCTGTTTGTAGTCGATGCAAGCGTCAAAGCCGAGTTCGTTGACCACGTAATCGCACTTGTCTTTGCCACCCGCGATGCCGACCACTCGGCAGCCACGCGCTTTGGCCAATGCGCCATAGGCGCTGCCCACCGCGCCGCTGGCCGCGCTCACCGTGACGGTCTCGCCCGCTTTGGGGGCAATGATCTTGACCAAGCCATACCAAGCGGTCACGCCGGGCATGCCCACAGCGCCCAGGTAATGCGACAAAGGCACGTGCGTGGTGTCGACCTTGCGCAGGGCGCCGATCACGGTCGCGTCCACCACGCTGTACTCTTGCCAGCCGCCCATGCCGACCACTTGGTCACCGGCTTTGAATTTGGGGTGCAGGCTTTCGACCACCTCGCCCACGGTGCCACCGATCATGACCTCGCCCAAGGGCTGGGGCACGGCGTAGCTTTTGCTCTCGTTCATGCGGCCGCGCATGTAGGGGTCCAGGCTCATGAAGTGGTGCTTGACCAGCACTTGTCCCTCTTGCAAGGCTGGAATGGGCGCTTCGACCAGTTTGAAGTTGGCGATTGTGGCCTCGCCTTGAGGGCGGTTGTCCAAAACGATGCGGTGGTTGATGGTCATGGTGTTTTCCTGTGGGGTAAAAAAGTGGGTGGTTGATCGCGGTCAGAGACCGCTCCTACGGGGTTTTCTGTGGTGTTGGTCAATTACCGCGCCTATGGGCATCGCTGTAGGTGCGGTCTCCGACCGCGAATGGTGTCGTGCTCATGGCTAAATCGGTGGATGGGCTTTGCGTTTCACGCCGAGCCACGTATTTGAAGGTGCCGGTCGCCGTGGCGCACAGCTGGCCTGTGGTGTCGTAGATGCGTCCTTCGGTGAACGCCATGCTGCGGGTGCGGTGTTGCAGTTGACCGTTGCCCACCAGAGGCTGACCCGCTGGCACTTTGGCTGGGCGCATGAAGGTGGTTTTCATCTCGATGGTGACCACCCCCATGTTCGGGTCCACACTGCGCGCAGCGGTGGCCATGATCACGTCCAGAAAAGTCATGAGTGCGCCGCCGTGTGTGACGTCGAAGGAATTGAGGTGTTCGGGTCGCGGCGCAAAATGCAGCTCGGACTCGCCACCCGCAAACTTTTCCAAGGTGAAGCCCAAGTGCTCCACGAAGGGAATGTGGGCGCCAAAAGGAATGCTCATGTCCAGACTCAAAGCACGCCTCAGCCGCCGATGATGGCGCTCACGCCACCATCCACCGCCAGCCATTGGCCCGTGATGTGTTTGCCTGCCTCGGATGCGAACAACACCGCCAAGCCCTTGAGGTCTTCGTCATCGCCCAAGCGGCGCAACGGGGCGCCTGCCGCCATCTTGTCTGCGCCCAGTTTTTCGAGCAAACCGTACGTCATCTTGCTGGGGAAAAAACCCGGGCAGATCGCGTTGACGGTGATGCCATGCTCGCCCCACTCGCCTGCTAAGGCACGGGTGAAGTTGACCACCGCGCCCTTGGAGGTGTTGTAAGCGATGGTTTTCATCTCTGAAGGGTTGCCCGCCAAGCCTGCGATCGAGGCGACGTTGAGGATGCGGCCCTTGCCGCGCGGGATCATGCTCAGCTTGGCCACCTCTTGCGACAAGATGAAGTAGCCCCGTACGTTGAGGTTCATGACCTTGTCCCAAGCCTCGACAGGGTGGTCTTCGGCTGGGGCACCCCAGGTGGCGCCTGCGTTGTTGACCAGGATGTCGATGGGGCCCATGCGCTCCATGGTTTCCCTGGCCAAGCGGCGAATGTCTTCTTCGTTGCCGCAGTCGGCTGCGATCCAACTGGCATCGATGCCTACGGCCTGCAACGCGGCTGCGGCTTCTTCCAAGTCAGCCGCCTTGCGTGAGCTGAGCATGATCTTGGCGCCGGCTTCGCCCAAAGCGTGGGCCATTTGCAGGCCCAGACCACGCGAGCCGCCCGTGACCAAGGCCACCTGCCCGTTCAAATCAAAAAGTTGTTGAATGCTGCGTGCCATATTTGCTCCTGTTTTGTAGGTCTTATTCGACGGTGAAATCCATGCAGAAGCGCTCTTGCACGACCGCTTTCATGAAAGGTTTGATGGCCAGATGATCGGGGTGATTTTGGTAAGCCGCTAGCACCTGCGCGTCATCGAGCAGCATATGCAGCACCAAATCATTCGTGCAATCCATGCCGGGGGTGGCGGTGGCGACTTCGAAAGTGTGGATGCCGGGCACCACGTGGGCACACGACAACAACAGCGATTTCGCTTTTTCAAGGTTGCTGGCCTTGTCGGCCCCTTCGGCTTGCTCTTTCAAATTCCACATGACGACGTGGCGGATCATCAGAAGGCCTCCTCGGACAAGTCGGCACAAGTCGCATCTCGGCTGCGCACCACATTCAGCCAGGCCCCGATTTTGGGCAGTTCGTAACGGAAGAAGTAACGGCATGCCGCGCGGCGGCCTTGCGCTGCGGCGCTGTTGTCATCGCCTAAGCTGTGGGCCACATCGAGCCAGATCCAGGCGATCACGGTGTGGCCAAAGGCTTGCAAATAGGGCACGGCGTTGGCCAGCGCTAGTGCGGGCTCGGCACCGGCCCAAGCTTGTTGGGTAGCTTGGCCGACTTGGTTCAAGGCATCGCGCAAGGCGGCGGCCTCTGGACCCCAGCTGCCGTCGGCTTTGGCGGCTGTGGCCAGCATGCGCTCAGCCAGCAGTTGCAGGCCTCGTCCGTTTTCCATCAAGACCTTGCGGCCCAGCAAGTCCATGGCCTGGATTCCGTGGGTGCCTTCGTGGATCATGTTCAGGCGGTTGTCACGCCAGTATTGTTCGACCGGGAAGTCACGGGTGTAACCATAGCCGCCGTGGATTTGAATCGCCAGGCTGTTGGCCTCCAAGCACCACTCGCTGGGGAAGCTCTTGACGATGGGGGTCAGCACCTCCAGCAGCAGTCGCGCCACATCGGCGTCTTCGGCTGTGCCCGTGTGTTGTTCGTCCACCAAGCGGGCGCTGTACAAGGCCAAAGCCAGAGCGCCTTCGCTGTAAGCCTTTTGCGCCAGCAGCATGCGCTTGATGTCGGCGTGTTCAATGATGCGCACTTGCGGTTGGCTGGCGTCCTTGCCCCCGGCCCCAGTGGCGCGGCCTTGCGGGCGGTTTTTGGCGTAGTCCAGGCTGGCGTAGTAACCGGCCATGCCCAGCATGGTGGCCGCCATGCCCACACCAATGCGGGCCTCGTTCATCATGTGGAACATGCAGCGCAGGCCTTCACCAGGCTTGCCGACGAGGTAGCCCACGGCGCCGCTTCCGGCACCGTCTAGGCCTCCGCCTGTATCGCCTCTTACCGGGTATTTGCCCTCGCCAAAGTTCAGCAGCGTGTTGGTCGTGCCGCGCCAGCCGCATTTGTGGTTCAGGCCTGCCAAAGCCACGTCGTTGCGCTCTCCGGTCAGCTGTCCATTCGTGTCCACCATCTTTTTGGGAACGATGAACAGCGAGATGCCTTTGACGCCCGGCACCAACTGGCCATTGGCATCAGGGATCTTGGCCAGCACCAAGTGGATGATGTTCTCAGACAGTTCGTGCTCGCCCGAGGAGATCCACATCTTGTTGCCCTTGAGGCGGTAACGTGCGCCCAATGCGTCAGATTCAAAGCCCTCGCCATCGGGCGTGGCACGGGTGGTCACATCACTGAGCGACGAACCCGCCTGCGGCTCACTCAGGCACATGGTGCCCGAGAAACGACCCGAAAATTCGTTGGCTGCAAACACCTGCTTTTGCAAATCGGTGCCGTGCACCATGAGCAAATTGGCGTTGCCACTCGTGAGCATGCCCGAGCCAATGCTGACCGAGGCCATGGCAAAAAACGCGTTGGCCGCGGCTTCGACCGTGTAGGGCAGCTGCATGCCGCCGATCTCGTAGTCTTGCGCGGCGCTCAGCATGCCTGACTCGGCATAGGCCTTGTAAGCGTCGTGTGTGGCCTGCGGCAAGATGACTTTTTCGCCATCAAAGTGGGGTTCTTGCGTGTCCACCAGGCGATTGAAAGGGGCGTATTTCTCGCGCGCGATGCGCTCGCAGGTGTCCAGCACCGCGTCAAAGGTCTCTCGAGAGTGGTCGGCAAAGCGCTCGCGGCTTTGCAGGTTTTCGACCTTCAGCCAGTCGTGGAGCAAAAAATCAACCGTAGGGCGCAGGCTCATGTTTCAACTTTCAAGTTCGCGTTTTGCGGTCTCAGACCGCTCCTACCAAAATACAGCTTTTGAATTTTTAGATTCGCTTTTCGCGGTCAGAGACCGCTCCTACAAAAAACAAAAAGGGCAGAGAACTGAATGTCCTCTGCCCTTTTTGGATCAGCACGCCATAAGACAGGTGTTACAGCACTTCAAAAATGCCGCAAGCACCCATGCCGCCGCCAATGCACATGGTCACCGCCACGCGCTTGGCACCACGGCGCTTGCCTTCAATCAGGGCGTGGCCCGTCAGGCGCTGACCCGAAACGCCGTAGGGGTGTCCCACCGCAATCGCGCCGCCGTTGACGTTCAGGCGGTCGGCTGGGATGCCCAGCTTATCGCGGCAGTACAGCACCTGCACGGCAAACGCTTCGTTCAGTTCCCACAGGTCAATGTCTTGCACGGTGAAGCCCAAACGCGCCAGGGCTTTGGGCACGGCATAAACGGGGCCAATGCCCATTTCGTCAGGCTCGCAACCGGCCACGGCAAAACCGAGGAATCGGCCCATGGGTTTGAGTCCACGTTGCTCGGCCAGTTTTTCGTCCATCAGCACACAAGCGCCTGCGCCGTCAGAGAACTGGCTGGCATTGCCCGCAGTGACCAAGCCACCCGGCAGCGCCGAGCGCAAACCGCTGATGGCTTCCACGGTGGTGCCTTCGCGCAGGCCTTCGTCCACGCTCACGGTCACTTGTTTGGTGGTCATGCCCATGACTTTGTCGATCACGCCTTGTGTGACGGTGATGGGGGCGATTTCGTCATTGAACAAACCAGCGGCTTGGGCAGCGCAGGCTTTTTGCTGACTGGCCGCACCGTAAGCATCCATCACGTCACGGCCGATTTTGTAGCGCTTGGCCACTTGTTCGGCGGTTTGCAGCATGTTCCAGTAGATCTCGGGCTTCATCTTGGCCAATGCCAAGTCTTGCATCATGTGGGTGTTCATTTCTTGCTGAACGCAAGAGATGCTTTCCACGCCACCAGCCACATAGACCTGACCTTCACCGGCGATGATGCGCTGGGCGGCCAAGGCAATGGTTTGCAAGCCAGAGGAGCAAAAACGGTTCACGGTCATGCCCGACACCGAGATGGGCAGACCGGCCTTGAGGGCGATCTGGCGGGCGATGTTGGCACCGGTGGCACCTTCGGGGCTGGCACAGCCCATGATCACGTCCTCGACTTCGGCGGCGTCAATGCCTGCGCGGGCCACGGCGTGTTGCACCGCATGGCCGCCCAAAGTGGCACCATGGGTCATGTTGAAAGCGCCCTTCCAGCTCTTGGCCAGAGGGGTGCGTGCGGTGGAAACGATGACAGCATTCGTCATGATGGTCCTTTCAAGTGGGGGACAGAGCTGAAGATCTGTCCCGCCAAAAAATTAATAAATCAGTTGAATGTCTTGCCTTCGGCCACCAAGCGCGCCAACAGGGGCGCGGGTTGCCAGAATTGGGCATCGTCGAGTGGGTTCTTGGCAAAGCGCTTCATGGCTTCGGCCACGTTGAACAGGCCCACGGTGTCGGCGTAGTTCATGGGGCCACCGCGCCAGAAGGGGAAGCCGTAGCCGGTGATGTAGACCATGTCGATGTCACCGGCTTTGCTGGCAATGCCTTCTTCCAGAATGTGCGCCGCCTCGTTCACCAGCGAGTACACCAAGCGCTGCACGATTTCTTCGTCTGAAATCTTGCGGGGCGTGATGCCCATGGCCGCACGGTGCTTCTCGATCATCTCGACCACCACGGCGCTGGGGATGGCGTCACGCTTGCCGGCTTGGTAGTCGTACCAGCCTGCGCCGGTCTTTTGACCATAACGGCCCATTTCGCACAGCAAGTCAGCGGTTTTGCTGTACTTGAGGTCGGGCTTTTCGGTGTAGCGACGCTTGCGGATCGCCCAGCCGATGTCGTTGCCGGCCAAGTCGCCCATACGGAAGGGGCCCATGGCAAAGCCGAATTTCTCAACGGCTTTGTCGACCTGCGCTGGGGTGCAGCCTTCTTCGATCAGGAAACCGGCTTGGCGGCTGTACTGCTCGATCATGCGGTTGCCAATGAAGCCATCACACACGCCCGAGACCACCGAGGTCTTCTTGATCTTCTTGCCGATGGCCATCACGGTGGCCAGCACGTCTTTGCCGGTTTGGGCGCCACGCACGACTTCGAGCAATTTCATCACGTTGGCTGGGCTGAAGAAGTGCATGCCAATCACGTCTTGTGGACGTTTGGTGAAGCTGGCGATCTTGTTCACATCCAAGGTGGAGGTGTTGGACGCCAAGATAGCACCGGGCTTCATCACTTCGTCAAGCTTCTTGAAGACGGCTTCTTTCACGCCCATTTCTTCAAAAACCGCTTCGATCACCAGGTCGGCCTGGCCGATCTCGTCGTAGCTCAGCGTGGTGGACAACAGCGCCATGCGCTCGTCGTACTTTTCTTGTTTGAGCTTGCCTTTTTTGACCTGGGCTTCGTAGTTCTTGCGGATGGTGGCCACACCACGGTCCAGGGCTTCTTGCTTCATCTCCAGCATCTTGACAGGGATGCCTGCGTTCAAGAAGTTCATCGAGATGCCGCCACCCATGGTGCCGGCGCCAATGACCGCCACGGACTTGATATCGCGCTTGGGCGTGTCTTCGGGCACATCGGCAATCTTGCTGGCCGCGCGATCAGCCATGAAGATGTGGCGCAAAGCCCGGCTTTCGGGGGTGAGCATCAGGTTCATGAAGATGTCACGCTCGAACACCATGCCGTCTTCAAACTTCTTCTTGGTGGCGGCTTCTACAGCGTCCACACACTTGACGGGCGCGGGCAGGTTTTTCGCCATGCCTTTGGCCATGTTGCGGGCAAACTGGAAGTAAGCGTCGCCTTGGGCGTGCTTGCAAGGCAGGTTGCGCACCAGGGGCAGCGGGCTGCCATCGGCGTGGGCTGCGGCGACTTTGCGGGCCAAGGCCAGGGCTTCTTCGGGCAGGCTTTCGGCCGATTGGGCCATGGCATCAAAAAGTTTCTGGCCGGGCAACATGGCCAACATTTCGCTCTTGATGGCTTCGCCGCTGACGATCATGTTGAGCGCAGGCTCCACACCGATCACGCGGGGCAGGCGCTGCGTACCGCCCGCGCCGGGAATCAGACCCAGCTTGACTTCGGGCAGTGCGACGCTGGTGCCCGGTGATGCGATGCGGTAGTGACAGCCCAAGGCCAGCTCCAATCCGCCGCCCATGGCCACCGAGTGGATGGCCGCAACCACGGGCTTGGATGAGTTTTCACACGCGCGGATGACGCTGAGCAAATTGGGTTCTTGGATCGCTTTGGGCGAGCCAAATTCACGGATGTCCGCACCGCCCGAGAAGGCTTTGCCAGCACCCGTGATAACGATGGATTTGACCGATGCGTCGTTGTTGGCCTTCTCCAGACCATCGGTGATGCCGATTCGGGTAGACAGGCCCAAACCGTTGACGGGCGGGTTCATCATCGTGATGACCGCGACATCACCGTGGACTTTGTATTCAGCTGTCATGCTGGACTTCCTTTGCGTGAAAAGTTAAAAAAGAACGACCGTTCGTTTTTTGCATTGTAGACACAAAAAATAGATGTCAGGCAAAAAATTTGTCGCAACAGGGACGGTGCCATGGAGCGGTACGGACCCTGCGGCTGCATCAAACTTCCAGCCATTCCTTGCGGATATAGGTGTTGGCCCGCAGCTCGTCGGGTGTGCCCTGGAACACGATGGAGCCATGCCCCATGACCAAAGCACGGTCTGAAATATTCATGGCGATGGTGAGTTTTTGCTCGATCAGCAAAACCGACACCCCTTTGGCCTTGAGGCTGTGCAGGAATTGGCCCACCAATTCCACAATTTTAGGAGCCAGGCCCTCGGTGGGCTCATCGATGATGATGAGGTCAGGATCACCCATGAGGGTGCGGCACAGTGTGAGCATTTGCTGCTCGCCGCCCGACAACACGCCAGCTTCGGTGTGCTCACGCTCTTTGAGACGTGGAAACATGGCGAACATGTCGTCAAAAGACCAACGACCGTTTTGCCCACTGCGTTTTTGACCCAGTTGCAGGTTTTGGCTCACCGTGAGTTTGGGGAAAATTTCGCGGTTTTCAGGCACATAACCCACCCCCAAGTGGGCAATTTCGTAGGCTTTTTTGCCTTGAATGGGCTGGCCTTTCCAGTCAATGCGCCCCTCGCACTCCACCAAACCCATGATGGCCTTGGCGGTGGTGGAGCGGCCTGAGCCGTTGCGGCCGAGCAAAGCCACGATCTCGCCCTGCCCCACTTCAAAATTGACGCCATGCAGCACATGGCTTTTGCCATAAAAGGCATGAAGGTTGTCGATTTGCAGCATCAGTGGCCTCCTGCTTGGCTGTCTGCGACCGGAGAGCCCAAATAAGCCTCCTGCACCTTGGCGTTGGCCCGCACGGCTTCGGGTGTGTCAAAGGCGATGACCTCGCCATACACCACCACCGCGATCTTGTCGGCCAGGCCAAACACCACGCCCATGTCGTGTTCCACCGTGAGCAGGGTTTTGCCCACGGTGACATCCTTGATGAGCTGGATGAAACGTGAGGTCTCGCTTTTGCTCATGCCCGCCGTGGGTTCGTCCAGCAAGATCACATTCGAGCCGCTGGCGATGGTCACGCCGATTTCCAGCGCCCGCTGTTCGGCGTAGGTGAGGTTGACGGCGAGCACGTCGCGCTTTTTGTCCAGATGGATCATGTCCAGCAATTCATCGGTGCGATCGTTGGCATCTTTCAGGTTCGATAAAAACTTGAAGAAGCTGTACTTGTAGCCCAGGCTCCAAAGCACCGCGCAGCGCAGGTTTTCGAACACGCTCAACTTGGGAAAGATGTTGGTGATCTGGAAGCTGCGCGACAGCCCCATGCGGTTGATCTCATAAGGCGTCTTGTTCTGGATGGCTTGGCCGTTGAGCAAAATCTCGCCGCTGGTGGGGCCAAAGCGACCACTGATCAGGTTAAAAAGCGTGGACTTGCCGGCGCCGTTGGGGCCGATCACGGCCACGCGTTCACCGGACTGCACAGCCAAGTTCACGCCTCGGATGATTTCGGTCTTGCCGAAGTTCTTGCGCACGTCCTGGAGTTCAAGGGCGTAACTCATAAGGCCGTTTCCCTTCGCTTGATTTCTTTTTCGATGTCGGTCTGGATTTCACCCCAGTCGCGGGCGAACTGCCTGCGGGCCAGCTCAAACAGGCCCAGGCCCGTGAGCATGACAAAGGCCGAGCCAAACCAGCTGTCCAGGCTCTTGGCGTTGAGCGTGGCGCCCATGAACTTGACGGTGTCACCCAAAGCCGAATTGAGCTGCAAGTGATAGACCATCTCGATCATGGCCCCAGCGCCCGCGAGCATGACCACGCCTGTGAGGCCCAAGGCCAGGTAGCTGGTCCAAATCTGACGCAACTTGCCGAACTTGGCTACCCGCAGGTTCATCATGATCAGGCTGGCAATGCCACCGGGCGCATACATGACCATGAACAAGAACACCAGGCCCAAGTACAGCAGCCAAGCCTTGGTCAACTCGGACAGCAGCACAAAGGCGATGATCATGAGCACCGCACCGATGATGGGGCCAAAGAAGAAGGTGGCGCCACCCAAAAAGGTGAACAGCAAGTACGCTCCCGAGCGGGCTGCACCCACGACTTCGGCGGTGACAATTTCGAAATTCAAAGCCGCCAACCCACCTGCGATGCCCGCAAAAAAGCCCGAGATGATGAAGGCCATGTAGCGCACTCGCTGCGTGTTGTAGCCGATGAACTCGACGCGCTCAGGGTTGTCGCGCACGGCATTCAAAATCCGGCCCAGCGGCGTTTGCGTGAAGGCGTACATGAGCGCCACACACACAAAGGTGTAGGCCGCGATCAGGTAATACACCTGGATTTGCGGGCCGTAGGTGATGCCGAAAAATCGCTCTCCGGCCACACGGTCGCCCGAGACGCCCGCCTCGCCACCGAAAAATTCAGAGAACATCAGCGACATGGCGAACACCAGCTCGGCAACACCTAAGGTGATCATGGCAAAGGTGGTGCCGGATTTTCGGGTGGTGACCCAGCCCAGCAAAATAGCAAAGCCCATTCCAGTCAGGCCGCCAACGATGGGCAAAAGACTTACGGGCAAGTGGAGCTTTCCAGCCGTGACCGCGTTCAGCGCGTGCATGGCCATGTAGGAGCCCAACCCTGTGTAGACCGCGTGGCCAAAACTGAGCATGCCACCCTGCCCCAACAAGATGTTGTAAGACAGGCAAGCAATGATGGCGATGCCCATTTGCGCCAGCATGGTGACCGACAAGTTGTTGGTGAACACCAAAGGCGCGAAGATCAGCACGAGCGCAAACAAGCTCCAGATGACCCAACGGCCCACGTTGTAAGATTTGAATTTATAAACAGCAGCCATGTCTTTAAGTCTCGCGGGTACCCAAAAGGCCTTTGGGCCGGAAGATCAGGATCAACACCAGGAACAGGTAAGGCAAGATCGGCGCCATCTGTGACAGCGTGAGTTTGGCAAAAGTATTCTCTTGTGTCGCAGCCGAAACCGACACGCCCAGGTCTTGAGCCAAGGAGAGAAAGGAGTAGTCGATGGCCACGGCAAAGGTCTGGATCACGCCAATCAGCACAGAGGCTAAAAATGCGCCAGACAAAGAGCCCATGCCGCCCACCACCACAACCACAAAGATGACCGAACCCACCGTGGCGGCCATGGCAGGCTCGGTGACAAAGGTGCTGCCGCCGATCACGCCAGCCAAGCCAGCCAGGCCTGTGCCAGCGCCAAACACCAGCATGAACACGCGTGGCACGTTGTGACCCAGCGACTCCACCATCTCGGGATGCGTCAAGGCGGCTTGAATCACCAAGCCAATGCGGGTGCGGGTGAGCAGCAGCCACAAACCCAACAACATCAACAATGCCACCAGCATCATGAACGCTCGGGTTGCAGGAAATGGTGAACACACGAGACGAATGGCGGCATCAGCCGCTGTACACATCTCTGCGGGTGCAGCCCCCCAAACCATGCTCAGACCATTGACTGAATGGTTGATCAGGGTGAAGGCCGAATGCCGAAGAATGTCTGGTGGCGTGAACTCCACTGCGGTGCGGCCCCACAAGAGCTGAACCAGTTCGACGATGACGTACGACAGTCCGAAAGTGACCAAGAGCTCTGGCACATGGCCAAACGGATGGACTTTACGCAGTGTGATGCGTTCAAACAGCGCACCACAAACACCAACCAGCAAGGGCGCGATGACCAATGCGGGCCAAAATCCGACAAGCTCTGTCAGGCTGTAGCCAAAGTAAGCACCAATCATGTAAAAGCTGGCATGCGCAAAGTTGAGCACCCCCATCATGCTGAAAATCAGCGTCAGGCCGGAGCTGAGCATGAAGAGCAACAACCCGTAACTGAGGCCGTTGAGCATGGAGATGATGAAAAACTCCATAAGAAACTTTCCAGGCCCGTGTGGGCCTAACTGCGTTACTGAAAGTAGGTTTGCACAAGCCAACCTAGCAAAGACTTAAAAAATCAGAAGTCAAAAAAAAGCCCGAAAAACATCTGTTGATCGGGCCAGCCCGCACCCTCACATGAACCGTGATGAACGCAAAGCGCGCC
This sequence comes from Limnohabitans sp. Bal53, assembly GCF_003063355.1. GTDB lineage: Bacteria > Pseudomonadota > Gammaproteobacteria > Burkholderiales > Burkholderiaceae_C > Limnohabitans_A. The sequence goes on from NZ_NESH01000002.1 coordinate 458,246, forward strand.
ATCACAGTCAAGAAAGTTGGGGCTATGAGAGGCCTGGCATTAACCAGGACGCTTCATTTGGCAGCTGGTGGGTGTGCTGGCCACGTAAGCAGGGATGTCTTTGACTGGGGCCAAAGTCATGCCTGTTTTTTCTGGGCTGTATGGAAACTTCTTGTCCGCCTTTTGCCACACGGTCATGTACAAGGGCTGCTGCAGCTGGTGGTCCGTCTTGCGCATTTGCACTTCACCATTGAAGGTGTTGAAGGTCAAACCCTCCAGGGCTGCCGCAACCTTGACGGGATCTGTTGACTTGGCCTTGGCCATCGCAGCGCCGAGCGATTCGTAAATGCGGATGACAGAATGCGTGTAAAAGTCATCGTTAAAACGCTTTTGGAATTCAGCAGCCCACTTGTCCATTTGACCGCCCATGTTGTAGTGACCATAGGCAATTTGGTAAACACGTCCGGCACCATTTTGACCTAATGCCGTAGGTGTGCCGGTCACACCGGTGTAGTAGGTGTAGAACTTGCCGTTGTAACCGCCTTCATTAGCCGCTTTCACCAACAAGGCCAGGTCAGAACCCCAGTTGCCAGTGATCACAGTGTCAGCGCCAGAGGCCTTGATCTTGGCAATGTAAGGAGAAAAGTCGCGAACCTGGGCAAGTGGATGCAGGTCTTCGCCGACGATCTGCACATCTGGGCGCTTGCGTGCCAAGTTCTCTTTGGCGAACTTGGCAACTTGGTGGCCATGGGAGTAATTTTGATTGAACAGGTAGACTTTTTGAATGTCTTTTTTGTCCGCCATGAACGAGGTCATGGCCTCAATTTTCATGGATGTGTCTGCATCAAAACGGAAATGCCAATAGCTGCATTTCGCATTGGTCAAGTCTGGATCCACCGCCGAGTGGTTCAAGAAAATCACTTCCTTGCCGGGGTTGCGAGCGTTGTGCTTGTTGACGGCATCCACCAGCGCACCAGCGATACCGGAGCTGTTGCCCTGTGTGATGTAGCGAACACCTTGGTCCATGGCTGCTTTGAGCGCGTTCAGGCTTTCAGCAGGGCTCAATTTGTTGTCGATGCCAATGACCTCAAACTTGACGCCAGCAGGGTTGGTCTTGCTGAATTTTTCGGCAAAAAACTGGAAGCTCTTGAGCTGGTTGCTGCCCACGGGGGCCATCAGGCCAGACAATGGATCAATCCAAGCAATTTTGACGGTCTCGCCCTTTTGCGCGTAAGCGCCCATGGAACAAGCGGCCAAGGCGGCTGCGGCGATCAAACGGTGGGTGGTTTTCATTCAAGGTCTCCTGCGTTGTGAATTGAAACAAGATCAGCGTAACCGCTGATGAAACAAATGCGCTCGGGGTTTGTCCCTAAGTCGTATCACCCGCGCGACTTGCACGGGTCACGCGATGAGCACGAGCACTGGATGTGCTTCAAAGACCGGGCAAGACGTAGTCGGCCAATTGCTCGCGCAGCTTGGTCTTGAGCATCTTGCCGGTGCCCCCCAAAGGAATGGCATCGACAAAGACCACGTCGTCCGGAATCTGCCACTTGGCGGTCTTGCCGTCGTAAAAAGCAATGAGCTCTTCACGGCTGACCTCGGCACCCGGTTTCTTGACCACACACACAATCGGCCGCTCGTCCCATTTGGGGTGGCGCATGCCAATACAAGCGGCCATGGCGACTGACGGGTGGGCCATGGCGATGTTTTCCACATCGATGGAACTGATCCACTCGCCGCCGGACTTGATCACGTCCTTGCTGCGGTCGGTGATCTGCATGAAACCATCGGCGTCGATGGTGGCCACATCGCCGGTGGGGAACCAGCCGTCCACCAAGGGGTTGCGGCCTTCTTGTTTGTAATAGGACGCGATCACCCAGGGACCTTTGACGAGCAGGTCACCCGCCGCTTTGCCATCGTGTGGCAATTCCTGACCTTGCGCGTCCACGATCTTCATGTCGATGCCGAAAATGCAGCGGCCTTGCTTCATGCGCAGTTTCATTTGCGCATCGGCGGGCATGCTCAGGTGCTTGTTTTTCAAGGTGCACACGGTTCCCAAGGGGCTCAGCTCGGTCATGCCCCAGGCGTGCAACACTTCCACGTTGTAGTCCTGGCGGAAGGCGTCGATCATGGCGGGTGGGCAAGCCGAGCCGCCAATCACGGTGCGGTTGAGCAGGCTGAATTTCAGGCCCGCAGGCTTCATGTGGCCCAGCAGCATTTGCCACACGGTGGGCACGCCCGCTGCAAAAGTGACGCCCTCGGCTTCGATCAGTTCATAAACCGACTTGCCGTCGAGCGCGGGGCCTGGAAAGACCAATTTGGAGCCCGCCATGGCCGCGCTGTAGGGGATGCCCCAGGCGTTGACGTGGAACATGGGCACCACGGGCAAGATTGAATCGCGCGCCGAGATGCACATCGAGTCGGGCAAGGCAGCCGCATAGGCGTGCAGCACGGTGGAGCGGTGGCTGTACAAAGCACCTTTGGGGTTGCCGGTGGTGCCGCTGGTGTAACACAGGCTGCAGGCGGTGTTTTCGTCGAGCTGCGGCCAAGCGTAGGTGCTGGTCTGCTGGCCCATCCAAGCCTCGTAACTCACCAGGTTCGGGATGCCCGTATCGGCGGGCAGTTTGTCCGCGTCGCACAAAGCCACATAGTGGGTGATGGTTTTGCAATGGGCATGGACCGCCTGCACCAGGGGTAAAAACGTCATGTCAAAGCACAGCACCTGGTCTTCGGCATGGTTGGCGATCCAGGCCAGCTGCTCGGGGTGCAGGCGCGGATTCATGGTGTGCAGCACGCGGCCGGAGCCGCTCACACCAAAGTACAGCTCCAGGTGGCGGTAACCGTTCCAGGCCAAGGTCGCGATGCGAGCGCCTTGCGGCACCTTTTGTGCGTCGAGGGCGTTGGCCACTTGGCGCGAACGGCGGGCCACGTCAGTCCAGGCATAACGGTGGATGTCGCCCTCCACGCGGCGAGAGACGATCTCACTGTCGCCGTGGTGTTTTTCAGCAAAGTCGATCAGAGAAGAAATCAGCAATGATTGCTGTTGCATCAATCCCAGCATGGGGTGGTCTCCTGTCAAGGGGTTGTTCTTAAGCGGATCATTGTGCACCTGCCCAATGGCCGGTTGGGGCCTAAAACCCGCCAAACCCCGGGTGCTTGTCAAGGGCGTGACAATCAGCGACTATGTCTTTTGACCCTTTGGAACTTCCCGCCAGTCAGCCGTGCGATGTGCCCGTGCTCGACTGGACGCACCGGCTGACCCAGCTGGGTCCCAGTTTTTTCACGCCCCTGCAGCCCACACCTGTGGCCGCGCCCCGCTGGGCCGCCCGCAACGATGCGCTGCGCACTGAACTGGGCTGGCCCGCCGAGCTGTTTGACGACGATCACCTGCAAGCCTTCGCCGGCAATGCCCTTATGGTGGGCTCCCAGCCGCTGGCCACGGTTTACAGCGGCCACCAGTTTGGCCAATGGGCCGGGCAGCTGGGCGACGGGCGGGCCATTTGGCTGGGCGAGGCCCAATCTGCGCAAGGACCGCAAGAGATTCAACTCAAAGGCGCGGGGCGCACGCCCTACTCGCGCGGCGGCGATGGCCGTGCCGTACTGCGCTCGAGCATCCGTGAGTATTTGTGCAGCGAAGCCATGCATGGCCTGTGCATTCCCACCACACGGGCGCTGTCCCTGGTCGCGTCCCCTGAGCCGGTTCGGCGCGAAACCATGGAAAGCGCCGCCGTGGTGGCGCGCGTGGCCCCCAGTTTTTTGCGCTTTGGCCACTTTGAGCATTTTTCAGCCCAGGGTGATACCGACAGCCTGCGCACCCTGGCCGACCACGCCATCACCCACCACTTGCCCGAATGCCAGGAGCGCGCCGCGCTGTGGCAAGGCAATGTGTACGCGGCCTTGCTCGATGAGGTGCAAGAGCGCACCGCCCGGTTGCTGGTGCAATGGCAGGCGGTGGGCTTTTGCCACGGCGTGATGAACACCGACAACATGAGCCTTTTGGGTCTGACCATCGACTATGGCCCCTTCCAGTTCATGGATGGCTTTGACCCCGGTCACATTTGCAACCACTCGGACCACCAAGGGCGCTACGCCTATGGCCGCCAACCGAATGTGGCTTACTGGAACTTGTACTGCTTGGCGCAGGCGCTGGCCCCCTTGATCGATGACCACGACATGACGCTGCAGGTGCTGGAAGGCTACAAGAGCCTGTTTCCGCGCTTTTTGGGGGATGCGATGCGGACCAAACTGGGGTTGACCGGTACATTGGCCCCCGAGTCCGAGCGCGAAGCCGACTGGACGTTGGTGGAAGACCTGATGCAAATCTTGGCCTCTGAGCGCACTGACTACACTTTGTTTTGGCGTCGCTTTTCTGAGGCGGTGGCGGCCGGCAAGACATGCATGGATCGCCACGCTTCGCTCGCGATGACGGATCCCGAATTTCCCGTCACTGCGAGCGAAGCGTGGCAGTCCATGGACGACTTGTTCATCGACCGTGCTCGCTGGCAAGCCTGGTTGGCGCGTTATGCCAAGCGGACCGACCCGGCCCAATGGCCTGACATGGGCATTCAGATGCTGCGCACCAACCCCAAATTTGTTCTGCGCAACCACTTGGCTGAAATGGCCATCCGCCAAGCTCAAGCGGGCGACTTCTCGGAAATTGAGACCCTCTACAACTTGTTAAAGTCTCCCTTCGACGAGCATCCGGGCTTTGAGGCCTATGCCGCCCTGCCGCCCGACTGGGCGGCCCAACTGGAAATCAGCTGTTCATCATGAGCCAAATCACCAAAACCGACCACGAGTGGCGTGAGTTGTTGGCCGCCAAAGGCGCCGAGCCTGTGGCCTTTGCCGTCACACGCCAAGCGGCCACCGAGCGGCCTTTCACGGGCAAATACGAGGGCCATTGGTCCAGCGGCATTTACCGCTGCATCTGCTGCGACGCTGAGCTGTTCAAATCGGGCACCAAGTTTGACGCGGGCTGCGGCTGGCCAAGCTTTTACCAAACGGCCTCCGAAGGGGCCATCGAAGAGCGCGTGGACACCAGCCACGGCATGCGCCGGGTGGAAACCGTTTGCGCTCAGTGTGGCGCGCACCTGGGCCATGTCTTCGAGGACGGCCCCGCCCCCACAGGCCTGCGCTACTGCATGAACTCCGCTTCGTTAGACTTCGAGCCTTCCTGACAGAACACGGCTTCGCCCTTCGCACAGCCTCTCACCTTTTTCCATGAAACTCCTCCTCGACTTTTTCCCCATCCTCTTGTTTTTTGGCGCGTACAAGATGGCCGACATCTACACCGCCACGGCGGTGCTGATGGGCGCGACTGTGCTGCAAACGGCCATCATTTACAAGATGGACGGCAAGCTGCAAACCATGCACAAGATCACGCTGGTGCTGGTGCTGGGCTTTGGGGCTCTCACACTGAGCCTGCACGATGAGCGTTTCATCAAGTGGAAGCCCACCTTGCTGTACTCGGGCTTGGCGGTGGCGCTGGCTGTGGCGCACTGGTTCATGAAAAAGAACTTTTTGCACATGCTGCTGGGCACGCAATTGCAATTGCCCCACGCTGTCTGGAACCGATTGAACCTGTCTTGGATGCTCTACTGCGTTTTCATGGCCGCCATCAACGCCTATGTGGCCCACTACTTCAGCACCGAAGACTGGGTGAACTTCAAGCTCTGGGGCTATGTGTTTCCGGTGGTCTTTATCCTGGGCCAAGGTCTTTACATCTCGCGCTATTTGCCCAAAGACGAAGGTGAACCCAAATGAGCACTGGCACCCTGCCCCTGAGCGCGCAGATTCACGCCCGACTGACCGATCGCCTACAGCCCACCGCGTTGCGCGTGATCGACGAAAGCGCCCAGCATGCGGGCCATGTCGGGGCCAACGACAGCGGCGAAGGCACCCACATGCGGGTGTGCATTGCCTCGCCCCTGTTTGACGGCATCAGCCGCGTGCAGCGCCATCGCCTTGTGTATGATGCGCTGCAAGATTTCATTGACCAGGGCTTGCATGCTCTGGCCATCGAGCTGATCTGAACCGGGCCGTCACCCATGGGTGACAGCCCCTTTTTTTGAACCCTTGACTCCTCTCCTCCCCCATCTCTGACACCTGTCTTTTAGGAAAAAACGATGAAAAAGCAAATCCTCAGCGCCGCTTTGGTGGCCTTGCTGGCGTCACCTGTTCTGGCGCAAAATCTGGCTGTGGTCAACGGCAAGCCCGTGCCTTCTTCGCGCGTCAAAGCGCTGCAGCAACAAGTGGAGGCCTCTGGTCGCCCCGTCACGCCCGAAGTGATGGCCCAGATCAAGGAAGAGCTGATTGCCCGCGAAGTGTTCATGCAAGAAGCCCGCAAGCGCGGCTTGGATGCCAGCGAAGACTTCAAAACCCAACTGGAATTGGCCCGCCAGACCATCCTGATCCGTCAGTTGTTTGCGGACTTTCAGAAGAAGAATCCGGTCACCGATGCCGACATCAAGGCCGAATATGACAAATTCGTCAAGGAAAACGGCGGCAAGGAATACCGCGCCCGCCACATTTTGGTGGAGACCGAGTCCGATGCCAAAGCCCTGATCGCCGAGATCAAAAAAGGCGGCAGTTTTGAAGAGTTGGCCAAAAAGGCCTCCAAAGACCCAGGCTCTGGCGCCAACGGCGGTGACTTGGATTGGGCTGCAGCAGGCAGCTATGTGCCCGAGTTCTCAGACGCCATGGTGAAACTGGCCAAGGGCCAGATGACCGATGCGCCCATCAAGAGCCAGTTTGGTTTCCACATCATCCGCGTGGACGATGTGCGCGATGCCCAACTGCCCAAACTCGATGAAGTCAAACCCCAGATTGCGCAGCAGTTGCAACAGCAAAAGCTGAGCGCTTACCAAGAAGGTCTGCGCTCCAAAGCCAAGATCCAGTGATCTGAAATGGCTTGACTTCAAAAACGCGACTTCGGTCGCGTTTTTTGTTTTCTGAGGTTCTGTTGGTCTGTAGTCAAAAGACATGGGCGCGGGCTGGGGTTCAGAGGCGCTTCGCTTTGCCACATCACCCCACCCCGCGCCCATGTCTTTTGTTCGGCGTCTCTTGAGGGCGAACCCCAAAATGCAGGCGCCTTAAGCCCCGGCATGTCTTGGCTACCCTGATGGCAACGCTGAAGATCACACCTGCACCAAAACCACGAACGCCCATGCCCTGAAGGGGCGGGCATTGGCTGGGGCGATGTGGCAAAGCGAAGCGCCTCTGAGCCCCGGCCAGTGCCCGCCCCTTCAGGGCTCCCCCAGACCCCCATGGCTCCCCCGGAGCTAGAGGGTGCCCCTAGGGATCAATGACACAAGCTGGGATAATCCCAGCCCATGCAGCCTCACCACCTCGAACTCCTTGCCCCTGCCCGAACCTTCGACATCGGCATCGAAGCCATCAACCATGGAGCGGACGCGGTCTACATTGGCGGCCCCTCGTTCGGGGCGCGGTCGACGGCCGACAACTCGGTCAAGGACATCGCCAAATTGGTGCAATACGCGCACCGCTTTCACAGCCGCATTTTTGTCACCCTCAACACCATCTTGCGCGACGACGAGCTCGAAGGGGCCCGTAAGTTGGCCTGGCAGCTTTATGACGCCGGGGTGGACGCGCTGATCATCCAGGACATGGGTCTGCTCGAGATCGACTTGCCGCCCATCCAGCTGCACGCCAGCACCCAGACCGACATCCGCACCCCCGAAAAAGCCAAGTTCTTGCAAGACGCAGGTCTCAGCCAAATCGTGCTGGCGCGCGAACTGACGCTGCCGCAGATCAGCGCGATTCGCGACGTGATCGACACCGAGCGCACCGTGATCGAATTCTTTGTGCACGGCGCATTGTGCGTGGCCTACAGCGGCCAGTGCTTCATCAGCCACGCCCACACCGGGCGCAGCGCCAACCGGGGCGACTGCTCACAAGCTTGCCGCCTGCCCTATGAGGTGAAGGATGCACAAGGCCGCATCGTGGCGCACGACAAGCATGTGCTGAGCATGAAAGACAACAACCAAAGCGAGAACCTGCGCGACTTGGTGGATGCAGGCATCCGCAGCTTCAAAATCGAAGGCCGCTACAAAGACATGGCCTATGTGAAGAACATCACGGCCCACTACCGCAAACTGTTCGACGAAGTGCTGACCGAGCGCCCCGAATTGGCAGCCGCCTCACACGGCCGCACCACGTTCAACTTCGAGCCCGACCCCAATCAGAACTTCAACCGCGAGTTCACCGACTACTTTGTGCAGGGCCGCAAAGAAGACATCGGTGCGTTTGACACACCCAAAAACCCGGGCCAGCCCATTGGCTGGGTCAACAAGGTCACGGCCGAGCACGTCGAGATCACCACCGACGACCCGGCCACCGAGCTGCACAACGGCGACGGCCTGTGCTACTACGACCTGCAAAAGGAGCTGGTGGGCCTGCAGATCAACCGCGCCGAGGCGCAAAAAGCCAAAGGGGTTTGGAAGCTGTTCCCCAAAGATCCGATGGACGGCTTCAAGGACTTGCGCCAAGGCGTGCAGGTCAACCGCAACCGCGACATGAGCTGGGTGCGCACGCTGGACAAAAAATCGGCCGAACGCCGCATGGGCGTTTGGATGCAGCTGGCTGAAAACAAGGAGGGTCTGCAACTGACCTTGACCGACGAAGCCGGTCATACCGGCACGGCGCAAATGGCCATCGCTTGGCAAGCCCCCAAAGACGCTGCCCAGGCCGAAGACAAACTCAAAACCGCTTTGGGAAAACTGGGCGACACCCTGTTTGAGCCGCTCGACGTGCAGCTGGCCCTGCCCAGAACCTGGTTTGTGCCGCCCTCACAGCTCAACGCTTTGCGCCGCGACGCTGTTCAGGCGCTGGAAGACGCACGCACCCAGGGCCTGCATCGCCTGCCGCGAGCGGTGCCGGTGGAGCCGCCTGTCGCTTACCCCGAAGACACCCTCACCTATTTGGCCAACGTGTTCAACCAAAAGGCCCGTGACTTTTACGCCAAACACGGCGTGAAGGTGATTGCTGCCGCTTACGAGGCGCAAGAAGATCTGGGCGAAGTCAGTCTGATGATCACCAAGCACTGCGTGCGCTTCAGTCTGAGCCTGTGTCCCAAACAAGCCAAAGGCGTGACGGGCGTGCAAGGCACCGTGAAAGCCGAGCCGATGCAACTGATCAACGGCAAGGAAAAACTCACCCTGCGCTTTGACTGCAAGCCCTGCGAAATGCATGTGGTGGGCAAGATGAAAAAGTCGGTGCTCAACGCCGCTGCGGAAAGTCCCGTTCAGTTTTACAAGTCACGGCCCAAGATCGGTGTCCATTGAATGGGATGTGGGTCACCGGTTTCGGAATATTATTTTTCTTATTTTTATTTAATAAAATTAAGATAAATTAGATTTTTATCCCTCCGCAAACTGGGCCCATGAGCTCCTACAACGCGCAAAGTCTCTTTATATTTTTCGCCCTTTTTTCCTTGTTGGGCGGTGGGGCTTCGGCCATCTATTTCAAGCGTCTGGACTCCTCAGCCAGGTATTGGGTGTTGGCCACCCTCTTGCAGGGTGTCACCTGCATGGCCACGGTCTTTCGACAGGACTTGCCGCTTTTTTGGTCTTACAGCGTCGCCATCAGCTTGAATGCGGCCAGCCTGGTTTTGATGGGTTGGGGACTGCTGCGAATCGATCAACAAGATTCAAATTGGCATAAGTTGACCGGCTTGGGGTTGGCGTCGTTGATCTTCACCGGGATTCTCGAATACAGCCGGATGCTGGGCAGCCCCAGTCTGATGCTCATCTTGCCCGGCCTGGTTTTTGGTGGCCTCAGTTTGTGGACCGCCCATCACGCCCATGTCTATGGCCAATCGAGCGGCAACCGCATTGCATGGTACATGCGCTGGGTCATGGCGGGGGTGGGCTTGTTGCAACTTTTGCGAATTCAAGTGGCTTGGACGGGCTGGGACATCCAGTCACTTGGCCGCGAGGCTTGGACCTTGGTGATTTGGACCGCGATATTCATGCTGGGCATGTTGCGCTACTTCCTGTACATCGCCATTCGGGTGCAAGACAGCCACCATAAAAAATTGGCCATGATCACCACCTTGGCGCAAGAAGAAGCCTCGCGGCGGATGAGTGAAAAGCTGGCAAGGCTGGAACGCCAGCAAAGTCTGGGGGTCATGTCTGCCTCTTTTGCCCACGAGCTGAACCAACCTTTGGCCAACACCCTCCTTTATGGCGAACTGCTCCAAGACCAATTAAAAAGTGGCAACTTGACGCTCGACACAAGCCAAGCTGCGGTCGAAGGCATCATCTCCAACAGTGAACGTGCCGGTCAAATCATCCGACGTATCCGTACGTTCATTCAATCGTCTGCACTCCAAAGGGAGCTGGTCGACCTTCGAGGTGTGATCACAGAGGTTCTCGCGCTGATCGATCCCGAGATTCGACAATCGAACATAGAAATGGACAGACCAGTCCTTCCTGACACGCCGATTTGGGTTCTGGGTGATGCCGTGCAACTGTCCCAAGTTTTGTTCAATGTCTTGCGCAATGCCATGGAATCGGTTGTCCAAGTTCAAACGCGCTGTATTCGCCTGGACGTTGGGCAAGAAAACCGCGACATCGTGATCGAGGTTCATGACACGGGGACCGGTTTGTCGGAGACGGCAGCAGAACAAGCAGGTGACCCTTTTTACACCACCAAAATTTCAGGTCTGGGCATGGGTTTGTCAATTTCCAAAACCATACTGGTTCAGTTTGGCGGGCAGCTGTCGCTGATAAACACCGAGCAAGGAGCCTGTGCACAAATTGTCCTGCCCCTGGCCACCGTGGCCTGAGGGCGACCCCATCACGTCTTCACAGTCGAGGAAAAGCCCGCTCAGTGGGTTGGTCAGGATGGGTCCAGGGGCTTGAAGAGCTCATTCAAATCGGACTCACCAAACAGCGGCTCCTTGCGTTGCACTGAACCCGCATACATGTCTTGCGCCAGCAAGGCTTTGCGCTCTTGCAGGGCCAGCATGCGCTCTTCAATCGTGCCTTGCGCCACCAGTTTGAGCACCCACACGCTTTGCGTCTGCCCGATGCGGTGAGCACGGTCGGTGGCCTGGTTTTCCACCGCGGGGTTCCACCAGGGGTCGTAGTGGATCACCGTGTCGGCCTGCGGCAAATTCAGGCCAACGCCCCCAGCCTTGAGGCTGATGAGGAACAGTGGCACCTGCCCGCTGGTGAACTGGTCAATGATCGTGTCGCGGTTTTTGCTCTGGCCGGTGAGTTTGACCCAAGGGATGCCCAGACGCGGGAGTTCTTGCTCGATCAAACTGAGCATTTGGGTGAACTGCGAAAACAGCAAAATCTTGCGACCTTCAGCCACCATCTCGGGCAGCATGTCCAGCAGTTGCTCGAGCTTGGCCGATTGCTGCACCTGGCTGGCCGTGCCCAGTTTGAGCAGGCGCGGGTCGCAGCACACTTGGCGCAGCTTGAGCAGTGCGTCAAGAATCGTGATTTGCGATTTGGCCAAGCCCTGAGCGTTGAGCGCGTCGCGCACGGTTTTTTCCATGCCCAAACGGATGGTTTCGTACAGGTCGGCCTGTTGGCCCTGCAGCGGCACAGGCATCAGGGTTTCGATTTTGGGTGGCAGCTCACTGGCCACCACGTCCTTGGTGCGCCGCAGCATGAAGGGCGTGATGCGCTTGCGCAGCTGGTCCATTTTTTCACTGTTGCCTTGGCGCTCAATCGGGTTTCGAAACAGCTCACCAAAGCGCTTTTGACTGCCCAAAAAGCCCGGCATCAGAAAGTGGAACAGACTCCACAGCTCGCCCAAGTGGTTTTCCATGGGCGTGCCCGACAAGCAAAGGCGGTGTTTGGCTGCAATATCGCCCACGGTTTGTGCGGCGTGGGTGTTGGCGTTCTTGATGTTTTGCGCTTCGTCCAGCACCAACATATGCCAATCGATGGCCGTCCACAGCTCGCGGTCGCGGTGCAGCAAAGAGTATGCCGTGAACACGATGTCAAACCCCATCAGGTCTTGCGCTGTGTCATGCCGCAACAGGCCATGGTGGATGTGCGTGCGCAGACTGGGGCAAAAGCGGGTTGCTTCGCGTTGCCAGTTGCCGAGCAAACTCACCGGGGCCACGATGAGCGCTGGCTGTGTGAGCCGACCTGCTTCTTTTTCGGTCAGGATGTGCGCCAGGGTCTGCAAAGTTTTACCCAGACCCATGTCGTCGGCCAAGATACCGGCCAGTTGGTGCGTGCGCAAAAACTGCAGCCAGTTCAAGCCTTGCTGCTGGTAAGGCCGCAAAATGGCTTGCAAACTGGCGGGCGCAGGCACCTCAGGCAGGCTGTCGAGGCCGCGCATTTGCTGCACCAGGTTCAGCAGGTTTTGGGCACCCGCCCAAGCCACGTCCTCCCCCAAGGATGCAGCGGTGCGTAAGGCCTCCAGGCGTGACAAGCGCAATTCATCGCCGCTCCAGTCGCGTCCGCGTTCCGACACCAGCTCCATGAGCGTGTTCAGCCAAGGCTCGATCTTCGCCGTAGGCAGCTTCACAAAACCCTCGCCTTGCAAATCTGGCAAGTACAAAAATGGCGGCAGCTTGGCTTTGTCGCCCTCGGCAGTGGCGCTGCTGATCTGCGCCAACGTGGTCAAAATCGTAGGCACCCAAGGCAAGATGTTCACCCGTTGGCCATCGATGTCCATGCCCAAAGACAGGTCGAACCAAGGCGAGGTTTCGGGTGATTCTTCGTCGCCCGACAAATCAACGTGCACATCGTCTGCCTCGCGCAGCCAAGGGGTTGCGCCCGAGATGAAACGCACATCCAAACCTGCTTGTCGCAGGGGCGCAAAGTCACTCTCCAGCCATTGCAGCCAGCGCTGTTGAGACTGCGAGGGAGGCAAACCGAGCATGTTCGCGTCCAACCGGACCATGCCCAATGCGGCCAGCGCTTCCCAGACTTGGAGCTCACTGGGCAAATCACGCATCAACATGCGCGCTTGTGGGCCCTGACCGACCATGACCCGGCTTTGAGTGCCCGGCCAAAAGCCACGGTGTCCGTCGTAGTCAAATGTCAACTCGGCCATGAACAAGCCAAACAAATCCCGGTCAGTCGAATTGACGGGGGCGATGTCGAGCACGGCGCTGGGCTTGACGCCGCGAATCTCCGGCAATTTTTGGATCACGGGCGGCAAGGGCACAGGCCCCAAGCGCTCGAGCAATTGGTTTTGAAACTTGAACGCCACGCTTTCAGGCACCACGGGCGAATTGGACAAAATTTGCAATTCGTTGGCAGAAAGCCCCTGTGTGTCCAGCGGGCCACAAATGCCCAATACGGTGTCCATGTAGAAAGGCGGCTCGTTCAGGCCGTACACCACACCCGTGCGCTGCGGCTGCATGCTCAGCTGCCAACCATCGGGCAAGTTTTCTTCACCTTTGACCTCGCGCCAAGAGCCGATCAAGGCTTCGGGTGCGTCTTGCCAGCGCAAAGCCGTGCCGTCATCCGCCACCAATCGGCCCGTCTGGCTGCACAGTTGCAACAACAGATGGCCGGGCATGCCGTGCAGCTTGACCTGGCTTTGGAATCCATAAGAGCTGAAGCTGCTGGCAGCAGGACAGGCTTTCATCAGGTCAAAAATATCGCGATCCAGCGTGCTGCTGGTTTGCCAGATCGGGTCGTGCGGCGAAGGTTCGTTGCTGAGCTTTTTGGCTTTGCCCCACTCACCGTTGCGCTTTTGTGCGGCCCGTTTGACGGCCAAGTGAAAGATGGGTTTGTAGGCGGATGGGACCACGGACAAGCTGTACACAAATTGGTCGTGGGTGCTCCCGGGCAAAGTATAGGCGGCCGGGCCGTTGGCGTTTTCCAGGCGGTTCAGCCAGTCGCGCACTTGGTATTCAGCGTGGCTGAGCGCCCGCTCTTTTTCCATTTGCGCGCGGCGCTCCAGCGCCTCGGGCGAGGGACCGTTTGGCCCCCATTCATTGAGCAGCGCCAAGCCTTGCATCGAGGCCAAAATGCCCAGAGCAGCGCCATGCTTGCAGTATCGGCCCACCGGGCAGGTACAGCCACTGCGCCACTCGCTCAAGTTGCCGCCTGCGCTCACGCGCAGCTCGGCATTGATCGAATAGGGCTGCACATCGTTGCCTTGTACTTGACCCTGCAAACGCCAGCCGTCGCCGTCGGGCGTCAAATGCGAAGACAGCACCTTGTCTTGCAGGTACAACGTGGTGCCGCGTGACCAAGCACCCTGGTCAAAGTAAAAAGCCAGTTGCGAGGGCGGGAACCACTGAGCCGAGTTGTTGGACTTCATGCGATCAACACATCAACCCACCCACTTGCGGGCGTTTTGCCACACACGCAGCCATGGGCTGGTGGCGTTGATGCCACCCGACTTGGCCAGGTCTGTCCAGCTCATTTGCACATTTCGGAACACGCGCTCGGGGTGCGGCATCATGGCCGTGAAGCGGCCGTCGGCCGTGGTCACCGCTGTCAAACCACCCGCACTGCCGTTGGGGTTGAACGGGTACTGCTCGGTGGCCTGGCCGTGGTTGTCCACAAAGCGCATGGCGCCAATGGCTTGGGCTGGGTTGCCCCGGTGTTTGAAGTTGGCAAAGCCTTCGCCGTGCGCCACCGCAATCGGCAAGCGGCTGCCTGCCATGCCTTGCAAGAACAAGCTGGGCGACTCCAGCACCTCGACCATCGACAGACGCGCTTCGAAGCGCTCGCTCTGGTTGGTGGTGAAACGCGGCCAATCTTGCGCGCCGGGGATGATGTCGGCGAGTTCCGCGAACATCTGGCAGCCATTGCACACGCCCAAACCAAAGGTGTCTGTGCGGCCAAAGAAGCCTTTGAATTGCTCAGCCAAAGCGGGGTTGAAGGTGATGGAACGCGCCCAGCCGATGCCAGCGCCCAAAGTGTCGCCGTAGCTGAAGCCCCCGCAAGCGACCAGGCCCTGGAAGTCGGCCAAGTTGGCACGGCCCGATTGCAGGTCGGTCATGTGCACGTCGTGCGACTCAAAACCGGCTGTGTGGAAGGCGTAAGCCATTTCCACATGCGAGTTGACGCCCTGCTCGCGCAGGATCGCCACCTTGGGGCGCGACAAATTCAAAAACGGCGCGGCCACATTTTCAGACGGATCAAAGCTGAGCGCCACATGCATGCCGGGGTCATCAGCGCGGCCCGCAGCGGCATGTTCGGCATCGGCGCAGGAGGGGTTGTCGCGCTGCTGGCAAATCTTCCAGCTCACGCTGTCCCAGACCTGGTGCAGGTCTTCCAGCTTGGCCGCAAACACCTCTTTGGTGTCGCGCCACACACTCAGCTCGCCCACGCCTTTTTGGATGGTCGATTGCACGGGGCGGGTCTTGCCGATCACATGCGTGTGTTTGGACAGGCCGTGTTCGCGCAAGGTTTGCAACACCGCGTTGCGCTCGGTCGTGCGCACCTGCAGCACTACGCCCAGTTCTTCGTTGAACAGGGCTTTGAGCGTGAGTTCGTCGCGGCGGGCGCTGACCTGGCCGGCCCAGTTCTTGGCGTCGCCGTGATCTGCGCGGCTGTCGGTGATGCCGTCGCCCTCGGTCACCAGCATGTCCACATTGAGCGCCACGCCCACATGGCCTGCAAAAGCCATCTCGGCCACAGCGGCGAGCAAGCCGCCGTCGCTGCGGTCGTGGTAGGCGAGGATCTGGCCTTGCGCCCGCAAGGTGTTGATGGCCTGGACCAAACTGACCAGCGCTTGTGGCTCTTCCAGATCGGGCACGCTGTCGCCAAACTGGCCCAGCACCTGGCCCAGCACGCTGCCGCCCATGCGGTTGCGTCCTTGACCCAGGTCGATCAGCAGCAAGCTGGTGTCGGCCTCTTGCGCGTCCAGCTGTGGCGTGAACGTGCCGCGCACATCGCTCAGGCTGGCAAAGGCGGTGATGATCAGACTGACGGGTGAAGTGACCTTGCGGGTCTCACCCTCGGAACTTGAATCGCCCTTCGGTACGGTCCACTGGGTGCGCATCGACAAGCTGTCTTTGCCCACCGGGATCGAGATGTCGAGCGCCGGGCACAGTTCCATGCCCACGGCCTTGACGGTTTCATACAAAGCAGCGTCCTCGCCGGGCTCGCCGCAGGCGGCCATCCAGTTGGCCGACATCTTGACGCGGGGCAGCTCGATGGGCGCGGCCAGCAAATTGGTGATGGCTTCGGCCACGGCCATGCGGCCAGACGCTGCGGCGTTGAGCGAGGCCAGCGGCGTGCGCTCGCCCATGCTCATGGCTTCACCGGCAAAGCCTTGGTAATCGGCCAGCGTCACGGCCACGTCGGCCACGGGCACTTGCCAAGGGCCGACCATCTGGTCACGGTGCGTGAGGCCTCCGACTGCGCGGTCGCCGATGGTGATCAAAAAGCGCTTGGACGCCACGGTGGGGTGGCTCAGCACGTCGATCACGGCTTGTTGCAGCGAGACGCCCGTCAAGTCCATGGCAGGCGACTGACGCACCACAGTCTTCACATCGCGGTGCATTTTGGGCGGCTTTCCCAGCAACACGTTCATCGGCATGTCGACGGGCACTGAACTGGATTGCCGCGCTTCGCTCGCCATGACAGTGCCACCATCGTGAGGTGGGAAGTGATCCATGGATTGCCGTGCTTCGCTTGCGATGACAGCACTTTCGTCATCGCGAGCGAAGCGTGGCGATCCATTTTCTGCAGAGCCGGTTGGGCCACGCAAAGCGGGATCAATCGGCAAAGGCTCATCGGCCAAGACCAGCTGGCGCTCTTCGGTCGCCACACCAATCACCGCAAATGGGCAGCGTTCGCGCTCACAAAAGGCAGTGAACTGCGCCAAAGACTCGGGCGCAATCGCCATCACATAGCGTTCCTGGCTCTCGTTGGACCAGATTTCTTTGGGTGACAGGCCCGATTCTTCGAGCTTAACGGCGCGCAAATCAAAGCGTGCGCCACGACCTGCGTCATTGGTCAACTCAGGAAAGGCGTTGGACAAACCACCTGCTCCCACGTCGTGGATGGCCAGAATCGGGTTGTTGGCACCCTGCGCCCAGCAGTGGTTGATGACCTCTTGCGCCCGGCGCTCGATCTCGGGGTTGCCGCGCTGCACCGAGTCAAAGTCCAGATTCGCGGCGTTGGTGCCGGAGGCCATGGAGCTGGCCGCGCTGCCGCCCATGCCGATGCGCATGCCGGGGCCGCCAAGCTGGATCAGCAAGCTGCCCGCAGGGAATTCGATCTTTTGGGTTTGCTCCGCGTCGATCTGGCCCAGACCGCCCGCGATCATGATGGGCTTGTGGTAACCACGCACCACGCCGTCCACGGTCTGCTCGTATTCGCGGAAATAGCCCAGCAAATTGGGGCGGCCAAACTCGTTGTTGAACGCCGCGCCGCCCAGCGGGCCTTCGGTCATGATCTGCAGCGGGCTGGCGATGTGCTCGGGCTTGCCACCCGCTTGGTCCGACATGCCGCCCCAAATTTTGGACACGGTGAAACCCGACAAACCCGCCTTGGGCTTGGAGCCGCGACCCGTCGCGCCCTCGTCGCGGATCTCGCCGCCCGCGCCAGTCGATGCGCCGGGGAATGGCGAAATTGCAGTCGGGTGGTTGTGCGTCTCGACCTTCATGAGCACATGGTGCAAGGCTTGTTCGCTCTGGTAAGCGGCGCCCTGCCCTGAAGTTCTGGCCACAAAACGCTCCACGGTGTGGCCTTCCATCACCGAAGCGTTGTCCGAATAGGCCACCACCGTGTGCTGGGGGCTGAGCTGGTGCGTGTTACGGATCATGCCGAACAGGCTCTTGGGCTGGGCCACGCCGTCGATGGTGAACTCGGCGTTAAAAATCTTGTGGCGGCAGTGCTCGCTGTTGGCCTGCGCGAACATCATCAACTCCACATCGGTGGGGTTGCGCGCAAGGCCTGTGAAGGCGGTGACCAAGTAGTCGATTTCATCTTCGGCCAAGGCCAGGCCCCAATCCTTGTTGGCAAGCACCAAAGCGTCGCGCCCGCCGCCCAGCACGTCCACATGGTCCATGGGTGCAGGCTCTAGGGCCGTGAACAAGGCCGCCGCCTCATCGCGGCTGGGCATGGCCGACTCGGTCATGCGGTCATGCAACACGGCGGCCACCTGGCCCAGTTGCTCGGCTGAGAGTTTGGCGCTGCTGAACAAGCCCGACTTGAGCGTCAAACGGTATTCGGTCAGGCGCTCAACGCGGCGCACCTCAAAGCCGCAGTTGTGGGCAATGTCGGTGGCCTTGGACGCCCAAGGGGACACTGTGCCGATGCGGGGGCTGACCACAATCAGTGGGCCATCGACCGGGCCGGTGTAAGGCTCGCCGTAGGTCAACAGTGCAGCAAGGGTCTGCTTTTGGGCATCGCCCAATGGGGCAACGGTCGCCACCAAATGCACAAAACGGGCTGAAATGCCCTGAATTTGCGGCGAAATGTCCGCCAAACTTGGCAAAAGCTGGGCAATACGAAAGTCGCTGAGGGCGCTGGCGCCTTCAAAAGTCGTGATGTGCAGGGACACGGGGTGGCCTTGTAAAGAGACAGAAAACCGTCATTCCGGGGCCGCTGACTGGGGCTGGCCGGCAAAGGCGGTATTTTAACGGGGGAAACCCTGATTTGAGGCTGGCCGAACAGTTCTGAAAAGCTTCCTGGCAAAGTGAAACAAGACGACCAAAACTTGACTGTCGCAACGTCATTCATACAATGCAGCGTATTACAAGCAACACAACCACGCCATGTCTTCACCCTCCTCCAAAGAAGCCACGACCCGAACCATCAATGTCCGGTTGCCAGTCAGCGTGTATGAGCGACTCGAGGGCTTGGCGAAGGCCACTTCTCGCACGAAAAGTTTTGTCACTTTAGAGGCCTTGTCCAGTTACCTCAACGAGCAAAGCTGGCAAATCTCAGACATCGAAGCGGCGATTTCAGAAGCCGATAACGGAGATTTCGCTTCACCAGAGCAAGTCAAAAACGTGATGGCCAAATACGGTGCGTGATCTGATTTGGACGAACCGCGCTTTGAAACGGCTCGACGATATTGCCGATTTCATTGCAAGAGACAACCCGCATCGCGCGCAGACTTTTGTCATTGAACTGCGCAACAAGCTGGAAGTTTTGAAAAACCAAAGTTTGGGCCGCTCAGGTCGTGTATTCGGGACCAAAGAACTCGTTCTGCACCCGAACTACTTGGCGGTTTACCGGATCAAAGGAGATCAAGTGCAAGTTCTGACGATCTTGCACACTGCGCAAAACAAATGATCTCGTGGTCGGTTCAATACCTGCAAGTTTAAGATCGAGGTCTTGCTATCACTTACTGACCCAAAAAGCCGTGCAGGAGGAGCTCTCACGGCACGGCTTTTCAGGTCACCCCTCCATCAACCCAGCACCGAAGTCGCCTCCATCTCGCGCCGAATTTTGTAGGCGTGGGTGCTGGTGTCCATGGCCACGTCGTCCCAAGTCAGGCTCTGGCCCTTGGCCACAGGGCGAATGACTTTCACGCCATGTGCCAGGCCCAGCGGCACGCCGCCCATGCGCTTGGAGGTAGCTGCGGGCAGCAGCTTGCCCCAGACGGTGTAGCCGCCCTCACCGTCCAGCATGTCGCCGGGCTTCAAGTCGCGTTTGGCAGTGGCCACCACGTCGGCGTTCCAGCCGATGGCCACACCCGTGGGTTCGTTGCGCAGGGCGACGCTGGCCACACTCACGCCCACTTCCAGGCCAATCAAATGCCAGCGTTTATAGAGCGTGAAGTAACGACCCGACGGGTCGGTGTGGGCGTTGTACTCTTCAAAGCAGTTCTTGATGTAGTCGGTCTCGGCCTGCACCGTGACCCACACGCCCATGCGGATGTCGTAGGGGATTTTTCGGCCATCGGTTTCCAGGCTCGAGATCACCTCGACCATGCCCTTGCGTTCCAGCACACCGCCTTCCGAGATCGGGCGGGTGACATAAGGAATGTCTTCCACGCTGGCCGGCGGGTAGAGCAAACCGTTGCTGGGCACGCCCAAACCGGTGGCATTCGACACTGCTGTGCTTTCGATAGAGGGCTTGGAGCCATCCAGAAAGCTGTTGAACATTTTGGGATTGAGCCCGCCGCGCTCGGCCTGCTCTGGCGTGAGACCGTAATAGCCCCACACCGTCTCAGGCGTGGATTCACAGAAGTGCGGCAGCCACTTGTGGCCCCGGCCTGCGGCCACGACTGGAAAGCCGCAGGTGCGGGCCCAGTCCACCAAATCGCAAATGAGCGCAGGCTGGTCACCGAAGGCCAGCGAATACACCACCCCCGCTGTTTGCGCGCGGGTGGCCAGCAAGGGGCCACAAAAGGCGTCGGCCTCCACCGTGACGTTGACCACATGCTTGCGGTTCGCGAAGGCTTCCAAAATGTGGTCGACCGCATGCAGGGGCGATCCCGTGCATTCGACGATCACGTCTACTGCCGGGTGACGCACCAGGCTTTGCCAGTCGTCGCCCACATGGGTGGTGCCGTTTTTCACGGCATCGTCTAGGCTGGTGGCGCTCAGGCGCTCTGGGTTCCAGCCCACGCGGGCCAGGTTGCTGCGGGCGTTGTCGGGCGAGAGGTCGGCAATGCCGACCAAATGCACACCCGGCGTGCGGGGAATCTGCGCCAGATACATGGAGCCGAATTTGCCCGCGCCGATCAGGCCAATGCGGATGGGGCGGTTTTCGGCGGCGCGTTGCAGGAGTTTGGCGTGTAAGTTCATGCGGGGTCTTTCAGAACATCGAGCGAAGTTTTCAGGGCACTTTCGGGCATGCCCCCTTTCCAGGGCAAGTCCACCGGGTAGCTGTTGATCAGACAGTCGTCAGGCAAGCAGCTGATGGGCGTGAAGTCGCGGTGGGCGATGTATTCGGGACGCTTGTGGCGGCGAATGTGGTTGGACACGGCGCACAGGCTCAGGTACACGCTCACCCGGTTCCAGGGCGAGAGGTTGCTGGCCGAAGCGTGCACCAAGCAGCTGTGGAACAAGATCATCGAGCCTGCTGGCCCGGTGGGGCTGACGATGCCGCCTTCTTTGCCGCCTGCGCGCTCAACCAACTGGGCAATGAGGTCGTTGTCCACCGTCCACAAGGGATAACTGGTGGTGGAGAGGTCGTGTTTGGCTTCCACCACACCCTTTTTGTGGCTGCCGGGGATGAACATGAGCGGGCCGTTGAAGGCGTTCACGTCGTCCAGAAAAATCGCCACGTTCATGGCGCGCTCGGTGGGCATCATGTCGTCGTTCAGCCAAGTGCCGTAGTCTTGGTGCCACTGCCACACATCACCCTCAAAGGCCATCTTGCCGTTGATCTTGAACTGGTGCATGTACAACTCTTCGCCAAACAGGTCTTGCACGGGCTCGATCATGCGGGGGTGTCGCGCCAGCTTGGCAAAGGGCTCGCTGTACATGTGCGCCGCAAAGTTGGTGCGCACCGCATCGCTGCCTTTTTCACGCACGTTGTAGGCCTCACGGCGGCTGTACAACTCGGGCACAGCATCGGTCAGGTTTTTGGTTTCTTCGGGCGTGAACAGGCCGGGGAAAAACAAATAACCCTCACGGTCAAATTGTTCGAGTTGTTCGGGGGTCAGTCTCATGATGGTGCTCCTGTTTTTCGGTGTTGAATTTGTTCGGAAAGCCGGGCCGTGAGTTGCACGCTGGCCTCGTGGGCGTGTTCTTGAACCAGTTGCACCGCCAGGTGGGCGTCGCCTGCGGCAATCGCTTGGGCGATGGCTTGGTGTTCATCCCACACGGTTTGGCGCTGTTGCGAAGACTGCAGGACAGCGCCCATGACGCGCTTGAGGTGGTGCCAGTGCAGGTCAATGCTTTGGGCGATGAGCGGATTGCCAGAGGCTTGGTAAATGGCGCCGTGAAAGGCCAAATCGGCCTGGATCATGGCTTGCACATCGCGCCCGCTTTCGGCCAGGCGCCCCAAGCGCATCACCTCTTCATCCAACCGGGCCCCGCGCTCAGCTGCCAGCCGAACGGCCAAGGCATCCAGACTGCCACGCACTTGGTAAACCTGCGCGATCCAACCCACATCCAGTTGTGTCACGCGCACACCGCGGCCCGGTGCGTCTTCCACAAAACCGTCTTTTTTCAGCAATCGAAGGGCCTGCAGGACTGGCTGGCGCGACACGGCCAGTCGTTGGGCCAAGTCTTCTTGCGTCAGGCGCTCACCTGGCGGCAATGTCCCCTCGCTGATGGCATCAAGCAAGCGGCTGTAGACCTGTTCAACCAAATCAGGGGCTGCACAGAGTTGAAGGAGCGATGATTTCATGTCTGTATACAGAATACAAATGCACAAGTCGCACCTGAATTGGTATTTACCCGAGAGGCCCGAATCAAGCTGCTGCGATGGTTTTCCAGCGAATGCATGGCGTGCGCTCAGCCCCAATGGGATAATCACGCCCCATGACCATCACCATCAAAAACACCGACGACATCGCTGCGATGCGCGTGGCAGGCCGCCTGGCCTCAGAAGTTCTGGACTTCATCACCCCCTACGTCAAGCCGGGTGTCACCACCAACGAACTCGACAAGCTCTGCCACGACTACATCGTCGATGTCCAGCAAGCCATTCCAGCGCCTTTGAACTACGCACCGGGGGGCTACAAGCCCTACCCCAAGTCGATCTGCACCTCGGTCAACCACCAGGTCTGCCACGGTATTCCGAACGACAAGCCGCTCAAAAAAGGCGACTCGGTGAACATCGACATCACCGTCATCAAGGACGGCTGGCATGGCGACACCAGCCGCATGTTCCATGTGGGCGAGGCCTCGATTGCGGCCAAGCGACTGGCCACACTGACCTACGACGCCATGTGGAAAGGCATTGAGATGGTCAAACCCGGCGCCCACTTGGGCGACATCGGCCACGCCATCCAAAGGTTTGCAGAAGGCCATGGCTTTTCAGTGGTGCGCGAGTTTTGCGGCCACGGCATCGGCCGCGTGTTCCACGAAGAGCCCCAAGTCCTGCACTACGGCAAACCCGGCACCCTGACCCAATTGGTGGCGGGCATGGTGTTTACTATCGAGCCGATGATCAACGCGGGCAAGCGCGACATCAAGGAAATGGGCGACGGCTGGACCATCGTCACCAAAGACCATTCACTGTCGGCCCAATGGGAGCACACGGTGCTGGTGACCGAAACCGGCTACGAAGTGCTCACCGTTTCGGCAGGCTCCCCGGCCGTGCCCATCTTTGTGAACGCTCAAGCTCCAGCTTCGGCCTGAGATGCGTGCCCCGGCCCTCATGCCAGTCTTACCCGATGTGGCCGCTCCAGCCGATCTGGCTGCCCTGAGAGAAACCTACAAAAGCGACAAAGCAACCGTTTTGCAGGGCTTGGCCAACAGTGGCGCGTCCGTGCGAGGCCTCAAACAGACCCTCAAACAATTGGCCATTCTGGCCGATGGCTTGCTGATCGAGTTGTGGCAAAACGCGGGTTTCGCCGCCGAACTGGCCCTGGTGGCGGTTGGCGGTTTTGGGCGCGCCGAGTTGTTTCCCCACTCCGATGTGGATGTGCTGGTGTTGCTGCCCTCCGGCCAAACCCCGGAGGCCGACCCAAAGTTGCAGGCACAGCTCGAGCGCTTCATTGGCAGTTGCTGGGACACAGGCCTGGAAATTGGCGCCAGTGTGCGAAGCTTGGACGAGTGCCTGGCCGAATCGGCCAAGGACATCACGGTGCAAACCTCTTTGCTGGAGTCGCGACGGGTGACGGGCAACACCCCACTGTTCACCGAGTTCCAAATGCAATTTCAGGCCGCCATGGACCCGCAGGCCTTCTTGGTGGCCAAGACCCTGGAAATGCACCAGCGTCACACCAAGTTCGACAAAACCCCCTACGCCTTGGAGCCCAACTGCAAAGAGTCCCCCGGCGGCTTGCGCGACCTGCAGATGATTTTGTGGGTGGCCCGCGCGGCAGGTTTGGGCCAGAGTTGGGACGAGTTGGCCCGCAAAGGCTTGGCCACGCCGCTGGAGGCGCGCCAAATCAAGCGCAACGAAGCCTTGCTGGGTCTGATTCGCGCCCGCTTGCACCTGCAAGCCAAGCGCCGCGAAGACCGACTGGTGTTTGACCTGCAAACGAACGTCGCTGAAAGCTTTGGCTATGCCTCGGACATCACGCCCGAAGGCCGACTGGCATTGCGCGCCAGTGAAAAACTGATGCGCCAATACTATTGGGCGGCCAAGGCGGTCACGCAGCTCAACCAGATCTTGTTGCTCAACATCGAAGACCGCCTCAAAACCGAGCGCGGCGAGAGCATCGATCACTTTCGCCCCTTGAATGAGCGCTTTTTTGAAAAGGCCGGGCTGATCGAAGTGGCCAGTGACGACTTGTACCAAAAGCACCCGCACGCCATCCTCGAAACCTTTTTGCTCTACCAGGCCACACCTGGCCTCAAAGGCCTGTCGGCCCGCACGCTGCGGGCGCTGTACAACGTGCGCGCCATCATGAACGGACGCTTTCGCGCCGACCCTGTCAACCGCCAAACGTTTTTGCAGATCCTCCAGCAGCCCCAGGGCATCACCCATGCCATGCGCCTGATGAACGAAACCTCGGTGCTCGGGCGCTACCTATGGGTGTTTCGGCGCATCGTGGGCCAGATGCAGCACGACCTGTTTCACGCCTACACCGTTGACCAGCACATCCTGATGGTGCTGCGCAATGTGCGGCGCTTTTTCATGGCCGAGCACACGCACGAGTACCCCTTTTGCTCCCAACTGGCCAGCGGCTGGGACAAGCCCTGGATCTTGTACGCGGCCGCCTTGTTCCACGACATCGCCAAAGGGCGCGGCGGCGACCACTCGCAGCTGGGCTGCGCCGAGGTGCGCACCTTTTGCCGCCAGCACCAGATAGGCAAGGAAGACGCGCAGCTGATCGAGTTCCTGGTCAGTGAACACTTAACCATGAGCCGCGTGGCGCAAAAGGAAGATCTGGGCAACCCCGAAGTCATCACCCGTTTTGCCCAGCGCGTGGGCGATGAGCGCCGTTTGACGGCCCTGTACCTGCTCACCGTGGCCGACATCCGGGGCACCAGCCCCAAGGTCTGGAATGCCTGGAAAGGCAAGCTGTTGGAGGACCTGTACAAGTCAAGCCTGCGGGTGCTGGGTGGCCGTGCCCCCGATGCCAATGCCGAGGTGGAAGCGCGCAAACGTGAAGCCCTGATCGAGTTGGCCCGACAAGCCCAGCCCCACGAGGGTCACAAAGCCTTGTGGGACACCTTGGAGGTGAGCTACTTCATGCGCCACGATGCTTCTGACATCGCCTGGCATGCGCGTCAGCTCTCGCGCCAAGTGGCCCTGCACACGCCCGATCAAACCCGCACCATCGTGCGCGCCAGGCCCTCACCGGTCGGTGAGGGGTTGCAGGTGCTGGTCTACACGCCCGACCAATCGGATTTGTTCGCCCGCATTTGTGGTCACTTTGACCAATCGGGCTTCAGTATTTTGGACGCCAAAATCCACACCACACGCACAGGGTGGGCACTGGACACCTTCCAAATTGTCACGCCCATGCTGCCCGAGCATTACCGTGAACTCATGACCATGGTCGAGTCGAACCTGACCAAACTCCTGGAGCAAGAAGGCCCCCTGCCCTCGCCGTCTCGCGGCCGCGTCTCGCGCCGCGTCAAGAGTTTCCCGGTCACACCCCGGGTGACCCTGAACCCGGATGAACAAGGGCAAAAATGGCTGCTCAGCATCTCCGCCAGTGACCGCATTGGTTTGCTCTACCGCGTGGCCCGTGTGCTGGCGCTGCACGGTATCCGCCTGCACCTGGCCAAGATCAGCACCTTGGGTGAGCGGGTTGAAGACACCTTCCTCATCAGCGGACCCGCCTTGCAGCACAACCGAGCGCAAATCGAGATCGAAACCGAGTTGCTGCATGCCTTGCAGCCGGCCTGAATACGTCTGCTTCGGGCGTCAGCACCGATGACAAAGCGCGAAAATCCGAGGCCGATCTGAAGTCTCAACGGGACAATGAAAAAGGCCGCGAAATTCGCCAACATGCCCTGGAATGATCTGCAGGAATGCGAGATCTTCGGCACCAAAGTTTTGCCGCAGCTCAAAACCGTGTCCCTAGCCCAAGAATATGGCCGTGTTCCGGCCCAAACACCGCCCACCCCTTTGGGCACAGGAGTCCGCAAATGAATTCAGACATCGGCCGCACAACCTTGCCCAATGGGCGCAGCCTCAGCCGCATGGCCTATGGCGTGTGGCGTTTATCGGAGGCGCAAGACCACTCGGTCAGCGCCAACCTGGCCCGCATTGACGCCTGCCTGGCACAAGGCATCACCACCTTTGACCACGCTGACATTTATGGCGACTACCGCTGCGAGGCCCTGTTTGGCGAAGCCATCAAGGCCCGCCCCAGCCTCAAGAGCCAAATCGAGATTGTCACCAAGACCGACATCATGCTGCTGTCGTCGCAGTGGCCAAGCACGCGGGTCAAACACTACGACACCAGCGCTGCCCACGTCACGGCCAGCGTTGAGCGCTCGCTCTCGCGCATCGGCGTGGACGTGATCGATTTGCTGCTCATCCACCGCCCGGACCCGCTGATGGATGCCCAGGAACTGGGCGCCTGCCTGGATGGTTTGATGGACAGCGGCAAGCTCCGTGGCGTGGGCGTTTCCAACTTCATGCCCTGGGACGTGGATTTGCTGCAGTCGTGCATGAAGCACAAGCTGCAAACCAACCAACTGGAGCTGAGCCTGTTGCACACGGCCCCCTTCATCAATGGTCAACTGGCGCATGCACAGCAACACCGCATGCCGGTGATGGCCTGGTCGCCGCTCGGTGGCGGACGTTTGCATTCGCAAGCGAGCACGCCCGGCACTGCCGCTACACGACTGGCCCCCAAACTGACTTCTTTGGCCAGCGCTGCAGGCACAGACACCACCGCCGTGGCCATGGCCTGGCTGATGCACCACCCGGTGGGCGTCCTGCCCGTCATGGGCTCCAACCAACTCGATCGCATCGCCTGCTTTGGCGACGCCGCCCGCGTCCCCATGGACCGCCAGACCTGGTACGAGCTCTACGAGTTGGCCAACGGTCACGAAGTCCCCTGAAACAGTCGCTTGGCTGCCTCATTGTTTTTGAAAGTTCGCCAAGCGCACCCTGCCCGAAGCCTTGACCGCTACCCAAACCCTGGGAGCGGCGAGCCCCATCCCTCCGGACCCGGCTGAATACCGCAAAGCCTTGTCCTGTTTTGCCACCGGGGTCACCGTGGTCACCTCACACTGGCAAGGCAGCGATTGGGGCATGACCTGCAACTCCTTTTCGTCGGTCTCTTTAGAGCCCCGACTGGTTTTGTGGAGCATGCGCAAAGCAGTCAGCATCGTGTTTGCCAACTGGGGGGCACGCCTGTCCCAGCGCATAGACAAACGCAAACTGCAATTGGCCTTTGCCGGGTTTTTGGCACTGGTGGCCGCCCACATGCTGTTGTTTTGATCGGGGTACTCACGCTCGGAGTGCCTGGCGTAGAGCTGCCAGAAACGGATCTGCCGCCTCGTACTGCACCCAGTGGCCAGCGCCCGGCACCACTTGCCAATGGCCCCAATGGCGTGCCATGGTCGGCATGGCATCAGCCAGCTGCGACAAGCGCCCCCGGTACAGGGCGTCTTGCTCCCCAAAAATCGCGCTCACCCGGGCGGACAACTTCGGCAAAGTCCGCGCAACGATGTCGCTCGATGACAGACGCCTGCGCGGCATGCGGTCGCGCTGCACATTGGCCGTGTGCAGGTGCAAGGCCAACTCGTCCAAGGCTTGTGGGGCGTGCAGCATGAGGGCCATCAGGTTGTGGCGGTGTACCGCTTCTTGCGCTTGAGGCACAGACAAATGCCGCCAGCCTTTGAGCGGGATCCGATCGGGCACCGTCAGGCCCATGCCGGGCGCGCCCACCAGCACCAATTGCACGGCGTCTTGGGGGTGCTCGGCCAACCACAAAGCCCCGGCCATCCCCCCAAAAGAAAACCCCGCCACACTCAGCTGTCCGGCGCACACCCCAGCGGCTTGCAATTGCGCAAGACCCGCATGCAAATGGGCAGGCAAGTCATCCACATCGGTGCAGCCCTGAGGCAAGTCCGAGTCGCCAAAACCCGGTAAGTCGGGCACCAACACGCGCCAGCCTGCATCGCGCAGCGGGGCAATGCAGCGCAGCCAATGCGTCCAGCTGCCACTGCCGCCATGCAAAAGGGCCAATGTTGGCGCAGCGACATCCCCCCACGCATGCCACACCATCCGGGCCGATGCGAAAGAAGTCTCATGGCGCTCGCCACCGGCCAAAGCGGCGGCCAGATCGTGGGGCAAAAAATCAGGCAAAACTGCAACTGGCATAGGTCTGAAATGGCATCAACAACGCAAAAACAATGGTCGAATGAATGGGTTTTAAAAAGGCCATCGGCTCCAGCGAGAAGCTGTCAGTTGACGGCCCAGGCAGTTCAACTGGGAACCTTGAGATTGGGGTGTTGCAAACGCCAAACCTTCCATGCAGCAGCAGTGGCAAAAGCGCTGGTGACGATGCTGGCCACAAACACACTCTGCAATCCCCAGCGCTCGCTGAGCAAACCGCCCAACAAAGCCCCAATCACCCCCGGCAAGCCATAGGCCACCACGGTGTAAAGCGCCTGCCCACGACCGCGCAAGCGCCCTGGAAAATGTTGAGAAATCAGGGTGATGCACACCGTGTGGTGCGTGGCAAAGGTGATGGCGTGCAAGGTTTGCGCCAAAAGCAAGACCCACAACACATCGGCCCAAGCGGCCGTCATGCCCATGCGCACCAGCATGACGCCCGAGCAGGCCACCAGCCAGCCGGTCAATGGCACACGCGGAAGCCAGCGCGACTGGGTGAAAAACCAGACCACCTCCACTGCCACCGACAAGGCCCACAGCACGCCGATCATGGTTTTGCTGTAACCCAAAGAATCGAGGTACAGCGAGAAAAAAACGTAGATGCCAATGTGTGACAGCACATGAAAAAACGTGGAGGCAAAAAACCACTGCACCGGCTTTTGCCGCAGAACGGGCATGACCGACACATGCTCGCGCACCTGATGCGCCGCTTCCTTGATGTCGGGCATCCACCACACGCTTAGCAGCACGGCAGCCAAGCTGAGCACCGTCCAGCCCGGGAAATGCTTCATGCCAAAGGCTTCGAACCAAGCCCCGGCCAAAAACACCGTGACCAGAAAACCCAAAGAACCCCACAGGCGCACACGGCCGTAACGCTTGCTGTCAAAAGAGCCGTTTTGGCTGACCAAGTGCGCCATGGCCGCCTCGCTCATGGGCATCATGGCACTGGTGTGGGTGAACATCAGCAGCAAAATCAAGCCCAAACCCACAGGGCCCCAATCCCAAAAAAGAAGGCAAGCCGTGGCAAACGCCACACCTGCTCCGATTCGCAACAGTTTGACCCGCTCACCCGTGCGGTCGCTGATGGCCCCCCAGGCGTAGGGTGCGAACAAACGCGTGGTGGCCTGCACGGCGGTGAGCACGCTGATGGTGAGCAAGCTCAGCCCCATGTCCTGCAACCACAGGGGCAGATAGGGGTTGAAAAAACCGATGTGCGCGAAGTAACTGGCCGACAGCGCGGCAAAGGGCATGAGCTGACGACGTGGCGTCATGCCTTAAGGCTTGGCGGCAGCAATAGGCGGCAAGTCGTGCACGACATCGCCGCATTGGGCGCGGTGCTGTAAGGCGTGTTCCATGACCACCAGCGCCAGCATGGCCTCGGCAATCGGGGTGGCTCGGATGCCCACACACGGGTCATGCCGGCCCTTGGTGATGACCTCGGTGGACTGGCCTGCTGAATCAATCGAATCGCGGGCGATCAGGATCGAACTGGTGGGCTTGATGGCGATGGACACCTCGATGTCTTGTCCGGTGCTGATGCCACCCAGCACACCGCCCGCGTTGTTGCCCACAAAGCCGTCCGGCGAGAGCGAGTCACCTGCGGTGCTGCCTTTTTGCGTGACGCAGCCAAAGCCAGCGCCAATTTCCACACCTTTGACCGCGTTGATGCCCATCATGGCGTAGGCGATGTCGGCGTCGATCTTGTCAAACAGCGGCTGGCCCAAGCCCACGGGCACGCCCCGCGCCACCACGCGCAAACGGGCACCGCAGGAATCGCCCGATTTGCGCAGGGCGCTCATGTAGTCCTCCAGAGTCGACACATCGGCCACCGGGGCAAAAAACGGGTTGCCCTGCACATGGTCCCAGCTTTCAAAACCAATCGGCACATCACCGATCTGGGTCATGCAGCCCACAAAGGTGGTGCCAAATTTTTCTTTGAGCCACTTCTTGGCCACCGCCCCAGCAGCCACCATAGGCGCCGTGAGGCGTGCCGACGAGCGGCCACCACCACGCGGGTCGCGCAGGCCGTATTTGCGCCAGTAGGTGTAGTCGGCATGACCTGGGCGAAAAGTTTGCAAAATGTCGCCGTAGTCCTTGCTGCGCTGATCGGTGTTGTTGATCAACAGGCAAATCGGGGTGCCGGTGGTCATGCCCTGGTAAACGCCTGACAGGATTTGTACCGCATCGGGCTCGTTGCGCTGGGTGACGAATTTGCTGGTGCCGGGTCGGCGTCGGTCCAGGTCGGGCTGGATGTCGGCCTCGCTCAGCGGCATGCCCGGAGGGCAGCCGTCGATCACGCAGCCAATGGCCGGGCCGTGGGATTCACCAAAGTTGGTGACCGAAAAAAGTTGTCCGAAGGTATTGCCGCTCATGTGCTGGATTATCCCAGAGCCCGGCCCTCGTTTGGAGGGCACGGGGGCAATCGCCATCTCAGCGCTCGCCGAGCGACTGGTTCAAGGTCTTGATGACGGGCTTGGACAGGTATTTGAGCACCGTGTTGGAGCCAGTTTTAATCTCCACCATGCTGGTCATGCCCGGCTGGATGTCGAGCTTTTGGTCAGGGCGGCCACTGAACATGCGCCCATCTGTTTTGACCTGCACCCGGTAGTAAGGCTGCTCGCCTTGCTGCACGTTCAGGTTGTCGGTCAAGGTGTCTGGGCTGATGTAGGACAAGGTGCCACTCAGGTCGCCATAGATGGTGTAGTCGTAGGCGTCGATCTTGACCGTGGCCTTCATGCCGGTTTTGATGAAGGCGATGTCGGCCGGGCTGACCTTGGCCTCGATCACCAGGTCCTCTTCCAAAGGCACGATCTGCATGACCTCTTCACCGGGGCGGATCACACCACCGCGCGTGGTCACGCGCACGTTTTTCACAATGCCGTGTAAAGGCGCACGCAACTCGGTCTGCGTCAGTTGGTCCTTGCGCTGGGCCATGATCTGCTGCACCCCGGCCAGATCTTCAAGGGCCTTGCTCAGCTCGGCCTGCGTGTCCTGAAAATACTTGTTCTTGCGGTTGGTGATCTGGGCCTGCGTGTCGGCAATTTGCCGCTCCAGGCGCAAGACCTCGGTGGCACTGACATCGCCAGTTTTGAGCAGGGGCCGTGTCATGTTCAGCTCTTTTTGCACGATGGCCTTGATGTTTTCATAAGACTGCAGCTCGTCCTTGATGGCCGATTGGCGCTTCATGAACAACATGGTTTGTGTGTCGCGGAACTCGGGGTAATCCCTGGCTTCGGGCGGAAAACGCGGCTCGCGCCCCAGCACCTCGGCTTGCAAACGGGCCACCGTGATGGCCAGACCTGCTGCCTTGGCTCGGGTTTCCAGGTAACTGGACTGCTGGCGCGTGCCGTCGATCTTGACCAGCACCTGGTCTCGTTGGACCACATCGCCCTCGCGCACCATCATCTCTTCAATCACCCCGCCGTCTTGAGACTGGATGATTTGCGAGCGGGCACTGGAGATCACCGAGCCCGGTGCGCGGGTGATCTGGTCAATTTCGGCCAAATAAGCCCAACCAAAAAACACCACACAGGTCAGGAACAAGGACCACAGCGCCCAGCGCGATCCACTCAGCGCGCCGCTCAAGTCCTCACGCTGGTGGTCGGGGTCAGAGGGGCCCAAAAACCAGAAAATTTTCATGCCGAAACTCCTGCAGCAGGTCCGGGCGAGACGGTGGCCGCCGGAGTATTGGCGCTGGGTTGGCGCAAACGGTTCAGGACCTCGTCACGCGGCCCGTCGAGCACCACACGGCCTTTGTCGACCACCAAAATCCGGCTGACATAAGACAAAACCGAGGGCTTGTGCGTGACCACCACAATGGACGATTCAGCAGGCATGTTTTCAAAAAGATGTTGCATCACGCGGTTTTCAAGTTTGGCATCCATGGAGGCCGTGGGCTCATCGAGCAGCAAGACTTTGGGCATGGCCAGCAACATGCGTGTCAGGCCCACCAACTGGCGCTGCCCCCCCGACAAACCGCGTCCGCCCTCGGCAATGCTCAGCTCCAGGCCCTGGGGATGGTTTTGAATCACCTGATCGAGCCCGGTCATGGCCGCGGCTTTGAAGATCTGGCTGTCGCTGGGCAGGGGCAAGCCCAAGGTCAGGTTGTGCCGCAATGAACCATTGAACAGGCGCACGTCCTGAGGCAAATAGCCCACGTGCTCGCGCACAAACTCGGGCGCCAGATGCACCATGTCGACCTGGTCCAGGTAAACCTGACCCGAAGAAGGTTTGAACATCCCCGACAGCAACTTGATCAGGGTGGTCTTGCCAGAACCCACCGAGCCCAGGATGGCGATGCG
This sequence comes from Limnohabitans sp. Bal53, assembly GCF_003063355.1. Lineage (GTDB taxonomy): Bacteria > Pseudomonadota > Gammaproteobacteria > Burkholderiales > Burkholderiaceae_C > Limnohabitans_A. Next base: position 490,815 of record NZ_NESH01000002.1, read on the forward strand.
CTCACCCGGCGCGATGCTCAACTGGGGCACCTCCAGACCGGGCAAATCTTTGGCATAGGTGAAATGGGCCTTGTTCAAACGGATACCACCTCGGCACAACTCGGGCACCACAAGGCGCTCGCTGTACTCGCGTTCACTGGGCATGCCCATGATGCCGTTGAGTGATTGAAGCGCCATCTTGGCGTGCTGCCACTGCACGATCAACCCCGGCAGTTGTGCCACGGGCGTCAAGGCCCGCCCGGAGATGATGGAGCAAGCGATCAAGCCCCCCATGGTCAGGTGTCCGTTGTTGATGGCGTAAGCCCCAGCGGCGATCATGCCCGCGTAGCTCAGTTGTTGAATGGTTTGCGTCAGGTTGCTCGACAAGGTGGAGAACTGCCGCATTTTCAGCTCGCTGTCGGCCATGGTCGAGGTCATGCTGCGCCAGCGCTCGAGCATCTTCCATTCGGCGTTGGCGGCCTTGACCGATTCGATCCCGTCGATGGCCTCGATCAGTAAGCCGTTTTTTTCGTTGGACTCCTTCATGTGCATGCCGGTGTACTTTTCGATGGATCCGCGAAACGCCAAACCTGCCAGCACGGCCAACGGCACAGCCACCAAGGGCACCAGCGCCACTGGTCCGGCAATGATGGCGATCACGCCCACGAACAAAATCGCAAAGGGCAAGTCGGCCATGATGAACAGACTCGACGAAGTCAGGAAATTGCGCACCGATTCGAAATGCCGGATTTGCGAGGCGAAGGTGCCCACCGTGTTGGGCCGCGCGTCCATGCGGATGTCCAGGGCTTTGCCAAAAAACACCGCCGACAACTCCTGGTCGATCGCTTTGCAGGCACGGTCCACCATGAAGGCCCGCACCTGTTTGAGCACCAACTCCATCAAGATGGCAATGACCACCCCAATGGTCAGCACCCACAAAGTCGAATAGCCCTTGGTCGGGATCACACGGTCGTACACCTGCATCGAGTACAAAGCCGCTACCAGCCCCACCAAGCTGATCACGCAGGTGGCCACCACCGCCTCGAAGAACACCGAGCGGTAGCGCCGAATCGAGGTGGCAAACCAGTCGGTCGCGCTCAGTGCGCGGTGCCCCGACTCACCCGGGCGGGCGGGCATGATGCTCAGCTTCAACAAACGCCCCTGACGGGCATCGGCCATGGACAAAACGCAGGGGTTGCCCTCCGGGTCCTGACAGGTCAGGCGGTGACGGCCGGAGCCGCCGCGCACCAGCAAGACCTGCTCGCCCTCAGAGCCCACCCAAAGCATCGGGAAATCAGACGGCTTGAGATTTTTAGGGTCGAGCGCATGGATGTGCGCGGTGGGAAAGCGTCCCAGCCACCAGGCTTTGAGGCGCTCTTCGCGGCTCAGGTGATCCACCATCAGGCCATCGGTGGTGCGCGACATCATGCCAAAGCGGTGCGCGGGTACGGCTTGGCCCAAGAGGCCCGCCAGTCGAGACAAAACCACCGCCAAGTTGCGGTCCAGCATCATGCTGGAAGCGCTGTCGTGTTCAGTCATGGATCAGTCCGAGCGCTTGGCTGTTCATGGGCCCGGTCAGCAACATCACGCGCAGCTGCAGTGACTGCGTGGTGGAAGACACATCGAGCGCGCTGTAATGGGCCTGGGCACTCTCGCGCAGGGCGTTGAGCACATCCAGCCAGTTTTTCTTGCCAATTTGGTACTGGCGCAGATAGGACTCCACCACATCCTCTGTGGCCGTGACCAACAAGCGGGCGGGCTCGACCTGTTGTGTGAGCGCATCGAGTTCGGCCAAAGTCGTGCGCACTTGCTGCTCGAGCTGGCGTTCAAACACCACGGTGTTTTGCAGGCTGTTTTCCAGTCGCGAACGCGCTGCGGCAGCCACACTGCGGACCGACAAACCCGGGCCGGGAGTGAACTGCAGCGACAAATACGTGCGGTTGGCCTGGGTCGAATTGTCTTGGGCCCCTAAATTTTGGCGATGTGCCAAGGCCACCGTTGGGTAAAGGCCCGCTTGGGCCATGTCGATTTGCGCTTGGGCAACCTCTTGCTGGGTGCGCCAGCGAAGCAACTCGGCCGAGTGGGTTTTGCTCGCTTCAATGGCCACGCCAACGTCTTGTGGTGGCAGGGCCATTCGGGTAGGTGCTTTCAAAGCCGTGTGAGGCTCGCCCACCAATTGCTGCAGGGCCAGCTGTGCCGTCTGCAAGGAACGGGCAAACTGGATGCGCTCGGTTACAGCTTGCTGAAAACGTGCAGTGGCCAGCACCTGATCGGTCAAGGGGCTGATCTCGGCCACCACGCGGCGTTGAATCAACTCCAGCAGCTTGCGGTGTTCGTTCTCGGTTTTGCGGGCCACCTCCAGCCGTTGGTGCCAGCGCAGCATTTCGAAAAACTGCTGCCCTGCTTGTTGCATCAAGCTGGTGCGTGTTTCTTGCAGACTGGCCTCGGCCAGTGTCAGTTGGGCTTGTGCCAAACGGTTTTGGGCATCGATTTTGCCGCCAGCCCACAACGGTTGTTGTACCAACAAGGCCGCTTGGGGACGCCCCCCTGAGGCTGTGGCTTCGGTGCTCACAGTCGGATATCGCGACCATTTGGCTGTTTCCAGATCCGCTTGTGCGGCTTTCACCTCGGCGAGTTTGGCTTTGACGCTAGGATGGTGCGTGGCTGCAAGACTCAGGGCATCGACCAGCCGTAACTCGGTGGCCACAGAAATTGAAGGCCAGCCCCCCAGCAGGGCCGCCAACACCAAACTGGTTTGCCAAACTTTGCGATGGGTCATTTGAGTAAAAATCACTTTTCAGTGTTTTATTAATTTAGTACTCAAATATTATTGCATGATAATTCCCAGTAACGCATAAAAAAACCCACTGTCATCAAGACAGTGGGCACATAAACAAATGGAACCTTCACCCTTGGGTGGCGATCACCAAGGCAAGGCGGATCAGTTGGAAGGCTGAGTGCTTTCCTGGTCAGGCCAGTCACGGATGTAGGCCTTGAGCATCTTGTTCTCAAAGTCTTGGCTGTCCACCACGGCTTTGGCCACATCGTAAAAACTGATCACGCCCATCAAGGTCGCGCCATCCATGATGGGCATGTAGCGGGCATGGCGCTCGAGCATGATGCGGCGCACCTCGTCCAAATCGGTCTCGCTGGTGCAGGACATGGGCTGCGCGTCCATGGCTTCGAGCACAGTCGTTTGGCCCACCTGACCGCCGTTTTTGACCACTTGCTGAATCACTTCGCGAAAGGTCAGCATGCCCGCCAGCTGGCCTTGGGACATGACGACCAGGGAACCGATGTCTTTTTCGGCCATGGCATTGAGGGCGCTGGACAGGAGTTCATCGGGGTTGACCGTGAACAAGGTGCTCCCCTTGACCCGCAAAATATCGCTGACTTTCATGGTGTCTCTCCTCAAGCTGGTGTGTAACTACCGTGGATTTAATATAGCCCACAATGTGCGCCGTGCACAGCGTTTCACACACGCAGGCCTTTTCTTTTTTCGGAGACTCCCATGGCTGGCTACAGCGATCCCGGTTTTGACACCTTGGCCCTGCATGCAGGCGCTGCCCCCGATCCGACCACCGGTGCCCGCGCGGTGCCGATCCATCTGACCACGTCCTTCGTTTTTGAGTCTTCAGACCAGGCTGCAGCGCTGTTCAACCTTGAGCGCCCAGGCCACGTGTACAGCCGCATCAGCAACCCCACCAACGCGGTGCTGGAGCAGCGCATCTCGGCTTTGGAGGGCGGCATCGGCGCCATCACCACATCCAGCGGGCAAGCGGCCTTGCATTTGGCCATTGCCACCCTCATGGGTGCGGGCTCGCACATCGTGGCATCGAGTGCTTTGTACGGCGGTTCACACAACCTGCTGCACTACACCCTGAGCCGCTTTGGCATCCGCACCACCTTTGTCAAACCCGGCGATTTGGACGCCTGGCAGGCTGCGGTACAACCCGACACCAAACTGTTTTTTGGCGAAACCGTGGGCAACCCCGGCATGGACGTGCTGGACATTGAGGCTGTGAGCGCCATCGCACACGAAGCGGGTGTGCCCTTGCTGGTGGACTCCACCCTCACCTCGCCCTGGCTCATCAAGCCCTTCGACCACGGGGCCGATCTGGTTTACCACTCGGCCACCAAGTTTTTGTCGGGCCACGGCACGGTGGTGGGCGGCGTGGTGGTCGATGGCGGCAGTTTTGACTGGGACAAATCGGGCAAATTTGCGGAGCTGAGCCAAGCCTACGAGGGCTTTCACAACATGGTGTTCAGCGAAGAAAGCACCGTGGGCGCCTTCTTGCTGCGCGCCCGGCGCGAGGGCCTGCGCGACTTTGGCGCTTGCATGAGCCCACACACCGCCTGGCTGATCTTGCAAGGCATCGAAACCCTGCCCCTGCGCATGGCCCGCCACATGGACAACACAGCCAAAGTGGTCGAATTTTTGGCCGCGCACCCTTCGGTCAGCCGCGTAGGCCACCCGATGCTGGAGAGCCACCCATCGCACGCTTTGGCACAAAAACTCTTGCCACGCGGCGCAGGCTCGGTGTTCAGTTTTGACATCAAAGGCTCTCGCGCCCAAGGCCAAAAGTTCATCGAAACCCTCAAGGTCTTCAGCCACCTGGCCAACGTGGGCGACTGCCGCAGCCTGGTGATCCACCCGGCCAGCACCACGCATTTCCGAATGACCGACGAGGCCTTGGCCGCAGGCGGCATTGGCCCCGGAACCATCAGACTGTCGATCGGCTTGGAAGACCCTGCTGACCTGATCGACGACCTGAAAAAGGCGCTCAAAGCCGCGGAGAAAGCAGCATGAAAATCACCGTTCAAGGCCACGAGCTTTACGCCTACACCGGCGGCAAGCCCTTCAACCCCGCGCAACCCACCGCTGTGTTCATCCATGGCGTGCTCAACGACCACAGCGTCTGGATTTTGCAAACCCGCTATATGGCGCACCACGGCTGGAACGTGCTGGCCATCGACCTGCCCGGGCACTGCAAAAGCGAAGGCACACCACCCCAAAGCGTGGAAGAAGCGGCCGACACCCTCATCGCGCTGCTCAATGCGCTGAACATCGAAAAAGCCGCGCTGATCGGCCACAGCTTTGGCTCGCTGATCGCCCTGGAAGCCGCGGCCCGCGACGGTGCAGACCACCCCGGACGGGTGAGCCACCTGGTCATGGTGGGCACGGCCTACCCCATGCGCGTGTCACCGGCCTTGCTCGATCTGTCGGTCAGCGCACCCTTCAAAGCCATTGACATGGTCAACAGCTTCTCGCACTCCACGCTGGCCCCACCGCCTTCTGCCTTGGGCCCCGGCACTTGGCTTTATGGCGGCAGCAAGGCGCTCATGCGGCGGGTGCTGGCCAGCAACACACAAGTGAACGTGTTCCACACGGGATTCAAGGCCTGCGACGACTACCGAGGCGCAGAAGCGGCCATGCCAAAAGTGGCTTGTCCCACGCTGTTTGTGCTGGGCAGCGCCGATCAAATGACGCCGCCCAAAGCGGCGCAAACCCTGATCGATTTGTGCGGCCAGCCCAAAGTAGAGAAGCTGCCAGCCGGTCACTCGCTCATGACCGAAGCGCCCGAAGGCGTGTTGAAGGCGCTCAAGGATTTTTTGAAGCCTTGAGCATGAAGGCCATTCGCGCACAGGGGTGCGCTTCTACGACATGAACACATTGACTGCCCAGATCACCCCGCCCTTGTCGGCTGAGCGGGCCAGCGAGTTGGCCCAAAGCCTGGACCTGCGGGCCTTGCCACGAGACTTTCTGGACAACCCTTACCCGGTCTACGCCGCGCTGCGCGAGTCCGAACCCTTCAAGCGCATGCCCGACGGCTCGTACTTCCTCACACGGCACGCCGATCTGGTGGCGGTGTACCGCGACGCCAAAGTGTTCAGCTCCGACAAGCAAGTGGAGTTCAGCCCCAAATACAACCACGCGCCTTTCAACCAGCCGCCCTACGCCACAGCAAGCGGTGTCTCCCCGCTGTTCGAGCACCACACCAGCAGCTTGGTCTTCAACGATCCGCCACTGCACACCCGGGTTCGCCGACTCATCATGGGCGCCCTCACCCGCCGGGCCATTGAAGCCATGGAGCCAGGCCTGGTGTTGCTGGTGGACAGCCTGCTGGACAAGATTGAAGCGCAAGGCGGTGGCGACCTGATCGAAGACTTTGCCTCGGCCATTCCAGTCGAGATCATCGGCAACCTGCTGGGTGTGCCACATGCCGAGCGCGAACCGCTGCGCGGCTGGTCGCTGGCCATTTTGGGGGCGCTTGAACCATCCCTTAGCCCTGAACAAGAAGCACTGGGCCACCGCAGCGTGACCGAGTTTTTGACCTATCTGCGCCAATTGGTGGCGCAGCGCCGCCAGCACCCCGCAGACCCGGAGCACGACGTGCTGACCCGCTTGATCCAGGGTGAGGAAAATGGCGAAGCCCTGAGCGAAGTCGAGCTGCTGCAAAACTGTGTTTTTTTGCTCAATGCCGGGCACGAGACCACCACCAACCTGATCGGCAACGCCCTCATCAGCCTGCAGGAATGGCCCGAGCAGCGAGAACAACTCCAAGCCGATCTGAAAGCAGCCAGCTCTGACGAAGTGCGCGAACGAATCCTGGGTTTGGCGGTCGATGAATTTTTGCGTTTCGAATCATCCAACCAGCTGAGCAACCGCCGCGCGGTTCAAGCCACCCAAGTCAACGGCGTTGACTTGCCCGCCGGGGCCTTGGTCACGCTGTGCATTGGCGCGGCCAACCGCGACCCGGCGGTTTACGAGAATCCCGAGCAACTGGACCTGCGCCGCACCGGCAACAAGCACCTGGCCTTTGGCTTTGGCGTGCACCAGTGCGCGGGCCTGAGTCTGGCGCGTTTGGAAGGCCGCGTGGCCATTGGCCGTTTTTTGCAGCGCTTTCCCAATTACCAGCTCACGCAAGCGCCTCAGCGCGGCGGCCGGGCCCGGTTTCGCGGCTTTTTACACGCCCCGTTTTCAATCCGATAAGCAACAAGGAGACACGCCATGAACCCGACTGAAACCCCCAAGGTTGAGCACAACAGCTTTGCCGAGTTCTACCCGTTTTACCTGAGCGAGCACAGCCACCGAACCTGCCGCCGCATGCATTTTGTGGGCAGTACGCTGAGCCTGATGTGTCTGGCCATGTTGGCCGTGACCGGCAAACCGCAGTACTTTTTGTACGCCCTTCTGTGTGGTTACGGCTGCGCCTGGGTCGGGCATTTTGTGTTCGAGAAAAACAAGCCCGCCAGCTTCAAGCGCCCGCTCTACAGCTTCATGGGCGACTGGGTGATGTACCGCGACATGTGGCGCGGGCGTGTGAGTTTTTGAGCATTCCAGCCTCAAGCGGCCGCATCAAAGGTCCCGCGCTGGGGGCAGCAACTGCGCCACACGGATTCGGTCCAGACCGGTTTGGACCCACAGCGGGTCCGCTGCCGATTCGCGCAACACCAGCAATCGGTCGGCCAATGGCGCCACACACGCCTGGGAAGGGTCAATCAGCAACACCTGCCTTGCTTGGGCCTGGTCGTTTTGTTCGGTCAGGCGCCCTACCCAGTCGAGTCCTTGCAAAACGGCCAACACTTGCTGCAACTCGCCCAGCTCCACGCGCAATCGGGCAGCCAAAGCCCCGGTGCTCCAGCCCCGCTGCTCGCTGAGCTTGGCAGCGTTCAATTCGGCCAGCACCTCCAGAGCCAATCTGAAGGACCAACCTGCCCCTTGGGGTTTTCGCCACTGCTCGCGACCGAGCTCCGGCAAGCTGGAAGCCAGCACAGCCCCCAACAAAACCAATAACCAGGTCACATAGATCCACACCAACAAAATCGGCACCGCCGCAAAGGCTCCGTAGACCAGCGAATAGGTGGGCACTTCAAGCAAATAAAAGGCCATGCCCTTTTTGGCCAGCTCCAGGGAAGCGGCCACCAGAAAACCGGCGGTGATGGCATGGCGCCACCGCACCCGTGTGTAGGGCACATAAAAGTAAAGACCGCTCACGCAGGCGGTCAGCAGCAAAAACTCAAAACTGTCGAGCAACCAGCGCACCGAACCGGGCAAGACATTCACCACATCGCGAGACGCCGTGACCACATACGAGGTGATGGCCAGACTGCCGCCCAAAAGCAGTGGCCCCAAGGTGATGGCTGACCAATAGAGCAGCACCTTTTGGGGCAAGGGCCGTTGGCGTTGCACCCGCCAGATTTGGCCCAGGGTGCGCTCGATGGTCACCATCAGAAACACGGCAGACAAGAGCACCGCCACCAGACCCGCCGAGCCCAAGCGGCTGGCCTTGCGCGAAAACTGCGTCAAATAACTCAGCACTTGGCGGGCAATGCTCTCGGGCACCAGGCTCTCGATCAGCCAGCGCTGGATCGTGTCTTGGAACTTGCCAAACACCGGAAAGGCCGAGAAGACCGCCAAGCCCAGCACAAACAAGGGCACCATGGCCAGCACGGTGGTGAAAGTCAGCGAGCTGGCACTGACGCCCAAACGCGCATCGCGAAAGCGCTCGGCCAAGACGCCGCCCATCTGGCGCCAGGGAAACACCGACAGCTCCTGCCACCACAAACGGGTGTGCGCGCTCAGGCCGGTCTTGGACAAGGTTGTTTGCATGCCCGGTATGATGCCACCGCAATGAACTCGAACCCCGAAAACTCTGCCCTCCCCCCACAAGAAAATTCCCCAGCGGGCCTGGACTTCACGCGCTGGTTGGCTGTCGGCAGCTTGCTGGGCCTGATCGTTTTGGGCTTGCTCTGGGAGCTTTGGTTGGCCCCTTTGCGCCCGGGCGGCTCCTGGTGGGTCATCAAAGTACTGCCTTTGTGCATGCCTTTGGCCGGTCTCCTTAAAAACCGCATGTACACCTACCGCTGGGTCAGCATGTTGGTCTGGTTGTACTTCACCGAAGGCGTCATGCGCGCGTGGGGCGATGCCTGGCCCTCCAACGCTCTGGCCGGCCTGCAGATCAGCTTGTGCATCACGTTGTTTGTGGCTTGCGCTCTCCATGTGCGGATCCGTTTCAAGGCCGCCAAGGCCACCGGCAATTTTGTGCCCGTACCCCGTGACTGAACACCATGACACAGCACTTGCTCGACCAATTGCGCCAAATTTGTGGCGCTGCCAACGTTCTCACGCACGACGACCCGGCCACTGACCTGAGCCCCTGGGAGCAAGACTGGCGCAAACGTGTGTGCGGTCGCGCTCTGGCCGTGGTGCGTCCGGGTGACACCGCGCAAGTGGCTGCCGTGGTCAAAGCTTGTGCTGCGGTGGGCACCTCCATCGTGCCCCAAGGCGGCAACACCGGGCTGGTGGTGGGCGGCGTACCCAACGGCTCGGGCTCACAGATTGTGCTGAGCATGACCCGCATGAACGCGGTGCGGGCCATCGACCCGGCCAATCTCACCATCACGGTGGAAGCCGGTTGTGTGCTGCAAAACCTGCAAGCCGCTGCCGAGCAAGCCGGATTTTTGTTCCCTTTGAGTTTGGGCGCCGAAGGCAGTTGCACCATCGGCGGCAACCTGGGCACCAACGCGGGCGGCACACAGGTCGTGCGCTACGGCAACACCCGTGAGCTGTGCCTGGGCCTGGAAGTGGTCACCGCACAAGGCGAGGTCTGGCACGGCTTGAGCGGCCTGCGCAAAGACAACACGGGTTATGACCTGCGCAATTTGATGATTGGCAGCGAAGGCACGCTCGGCATCATCACCGCCGCCACCATGAAGCTTTACCCCCTGCCTGCTGCCCAGCTGACCGCTTGGGCCGCCGTGCCCAGCATGGCAGCTGCTGTGCAACTGTTGGGCTTGGCCCATAAGCGCTTGGGCCCCGGACTCACCGGTTTTGAAGTCATGGGCCAGTTCGCGCTGAGCTTGGTCGACAAACATTACCCGCAGCTGCGCGTGCCGCTGTGGCAAGAAACGCCCTGGTGCGTGCTGCTCGAGAACTCCGACAGCGAAAGCGAAAGCCACGCCCGGGAACAGTTTGAAGCCCTGCTCGAGGCTGCGCTGGAACAAGGCTACGCGTCCGACGCCGTGGTCGCCGAAAACCTGACGCAGGCCAAAGGCCTGTGGCATATACGCGAGAGCATCACTTTGGCCCAAGCCACCGAGGGCCTGAACATCAAACACGACATCAGCATCCCCGTCTCGCGCATCCCGGACTTTGTGGCCGAGACCGATGCCCTGCTGGCCAGAGAAGTGCCCGGCGTGCGCATGGTGGACTTTGGCCACTTGGGCGACGGCAACCTGCATTACAACGTGCAGGCTCCCGAGGGGGCCGATGGCAAAGCCTTTTTGCGCGAGTTCGAAGACAAGGTCAACACCCTGGTGTTCGACCAAGTCAAACGCTTTGGCGGCTCCATCAGCGCCGAACACGGCGTGGGCGAGCAAAAAGTGCACAAGCTCCCCCACTACAAAGACCCCACGGCTCTGGCCATGATGCGTGCCGTCAAGCAGGCACTGGACCCGCAGAACCTGCTCAACCCTGGGCGTGTGCTTGCGTGAGTCGAATCCCGCAGTCAACAGGTTTATTGCTGCTGATTTACCTGTGTTTCATCAGCTTGGGTTTGCCCGATGGCGTTTTGGGCGCAGGCTGGCCTGCGATCCGTGCCGATTTGGGTCAACCTTTGGCCGCTGTGGGGTGGATGACTTTGACGGTGACCATTTGCGCTGGACTCAGCAGCTGGTTTGCCGCGCCACTGACGCGCCGGTGGGGAACCGGCCCGATTGTGGTGGTCAGTGGTGGCATGACTGCACTGGCCTTGCTGGGTTTCGCATTCGCCCCCACTTTTGTCTGGTTACTGCTCATGGCCGTGCCCTTGGGATGGGGTGCGGGCGCCGTTGATGCCAGTGTTAACCACTTTGTGGCCAAGCACTACAGCGCGCGGCACATGAACTGGTTACATGGAAGTTGGGGCATTGGCGCCAGCACAGGACCTTTGCTCATGGGCGTGGTGATGGTGCAAACCGGGCAATGGACATACGGCGTCTTGACTCTAGGCCTGATTCAGTTGGCAATCACCGCTGTGCTCTGGTTTTATTTGCCTCTGTGGCTTCGGCCCTTACCGCAGGTGCCGGTCGACAAACCAGCACTGCCCCCTACAAGCCGCCCATCCCGCCAAGGCGTTCCCACCCGTGCGGCCTGGATGGCCCCCCTATGCTTTCTGTTTTATGTGGGGGCAGAAGCAGGCGTTGGCCTTTGGGCGGTGAGTATTTTGGTGCAGGAACGTGGTTTGAGCCTGGTACAAGCGGGTATGGGGTTGTCCTTGTATTTTGGTGCCATCACTTTGGGGCGTTTTGCTGTTGGGTTGGTTGCGCACCGAATGCACAACCGTCAATGGGTCAGAGTCGGGCTCGGCCTGGCCCTGCTGGGCGCTGGCCTATTTGCATTGCCATTGCCCGGCTCCATAGGATTGCTTGGGCTTGTGCTGATGGGTTGTGGTTGCGCCCCGATATTTCCATCGCTGATGGCCGAAACCACTGAGCGGTTTCCGGCCGAAATGGCGCGGACGCTGGTGAGCCGACAAATGGTTTTCTCTTATTTGGGTGGTTCTTTGGTACCTGCCAGTCTGGGGCTTTTGGCCACCTGGATTGGTCTGACTTGGGTCATGCCCGGGGTCATCCTGCTTTTGCTCGGTCTGCTGGTGACCACCCAGCGTCTGGACCGCATCACCTGAGCCCCCAACAGATCACCCGCCCTCAACCCCCTGGATTGTTAAACTCACACCCATGAACATGCCAGCTCGCCCCATCCGCAGCCAATACGAAGATTTCATGCGCCACGTCTACACCACGGGTGTGCAAAAGGGTGACCGCACCGGCACCGGCACCCGCAGCGTGTTTGGCCACCAGATGCGGTTTGACCTGAACGAGGGCTTCCCGCTGGTCACGACCAAGAAAGTTTTTTTGCGGGCCATTATTGTGGAGTTGCTGTGGTTTTTGCGGGGTGACAGCAACGTGAAGTGGCTGCAAGAGCGCGGCTGCACCATTTGGGATGAGTGGGCACGCGAAGATGGATCACTGGGCCCTGTTTATGGTGTGCAGTGGCGCAGCTGGCCCACACCGGGCGGCGGCCACATCGACCAGATGCAGCAGGTCATGGACACGCTCAAAAACAACCCTGACAGCCGCAGAATCATCGTGAGCGCCTGGAACGTGGCCGAACTCGACCAAATGGCGCTGATGCCTTGCCATGCGTTTTTCCAGTTTTATGTGGCGCCCCCCCAAAAGGCGGGCGATAAGCCCAAGCTCAGCTGCCAGCTGTATCAGCGCAGTGCTGACATCTTTTTGGGCGTGCCCTTCAACATTGCCAGCTACGCCCTGCTTACCCACATGGTGGCCCAGCAATGCGACATGGACGTGGGCGACTTCATCTGGACGGGCGGGGATTGCCACATTTACAGCAACCACCACGATCAGGTGCAATTGCAGCTCAGCCGTGCGCCCATGGCCTACCCCACGCTCAACATCAAACGCAAACCCGCTTCGATCTTCGATTACGAATTTGAAGACTTTGAGGTCGTGGGATACGAATGTCACCCTGCCATCAAAGCGCCGGTGGCTGTCTGAGGCGAGGCGAATGAAGTTGCACCTGATTTACGCCCGCGCCCGCAATGGCACGATTGGCAAAGACAACCAGATGCCCTGGCACCTGCCTGAAGACTTGGCGCATTTCAAGCGCGTGACGCTGGGCCAGCCGGTCATCATGGGCCGCAAGACTTGGGACTCGCTGCCAGAACGGTTTCGGCCGCTGCCCGGGCGTTTGAACATTGTGATCACCCGCCAAAACGACTGGTGCTCCGAAGGCGCACTGCGCGCGGCCTCTATAGAGGAGGCGATGCGCCTTTGCGGCGAGGTGCCCGATGCCTGGATCATGGGCGGTGCCGAGATTTACCGTCAGGCCGAGCCCCTGGCCAGCACGGCCGTGGTCACCGAGATCGATGCGGACTTTGAAGGGGATGCTTTCGCCCCCGTGCTGGGCACCCGCTGGCATGAAAAGCAACGTGAGACCTGTGTCTCGACCAAGGGCTTACCTTTCAGTTTTGTCACCTACTACCGCACAGCTTGATCTGCGCCCCATGCGGTGCATGGCGCCCGATGAGATTCAAGTCAAATCCCATCCGACAGACTCACGGCGTTTCAAACGCCTTCGCTGGACTTTTGGCAATGCGCCAGCCACATTTGGCGCAGGGCATTTTCAAAATCACGGGTGTACTGATCAATGTCCCAAGCGGGGCTTGCCAGCAGGCGTTCACGCATGCCCTGCTTGAGCTCAAGCAGGGCCTGACGGTCCCTCGCCATGGCTGCTGCAATGCGCACGTAGTCGGCATCCGACTCGGCGACCCATTCGCTCAATCCCGCCGCCGTCATGAAGCTGGCCCCCATGCGCGAGACAAAATTGCCCCCCGCCTTGACCACGGCAGGCACGCCCATCCACAGGGCTTGCAAAGTGGTGGTGCCCCCGTTGTAGGGCGTGGGATCGAGCGCGATGTCGACATCGGCGTACTCGGCCATCATGTCGGTCAGGCCCACCGGGCCGCGGAACTCCAGGCGCTCACGCGCAATGCCTTCGGCTTCAAAGCGCTGGACAAATGATTCGATGGCCCCTGCGTCCTTGAAGCTCGGGGCTTTGAGCAGCAAACGTGAACCCGGAACTTCTTGCAGCACCGCCGCCCAGAGTTTGACGGTGTGTGGTGTGAGTTTGGGCACGTTGTTGAATGAGCCAAAAGTCAGCGGGCGCTCGGCATGGCTGGCGTCGTAGGCTGGAAAGGGGTAATCCACCTCAGGCGAGAAACAGAAAACACTGCCCGGCAAACGAACCAACTTTTCGCTGAACAGGTTTTCGCTGCCCGGCGGGGCCACCACGCTGTCGGCCACCAGCCAGTCGATGTTGGGCACACCTGTGGAGCCGGGGTAACCCAAAAAGGTGGCCTGCACAGGCGCGGCGCGCTGCGCGAACAAGCTCATGCGCTGCATGCTGGTGTGGCCGGCCAGGTCGAGCAGAATGTCGATGCCATCTTCTTCGATGCGGCGCGCCAGTTGGGCATCGTTCCAGGCCGTCACCTCCACCCAATGGGGCACACGGCGCTTGGCCAGTTGGGTCTGGTCGTCGTAAGACACGCCCGTGAAATAGACCGTGAGGTCAACCGCCTTGGGATCAAGGCGTGCCAGCACGGGCTGCATGAAAATGTTGACCGGATGCTGGTGGTGAAAATCAGCCGTGACCAAGCCCACGCGCAGCTTGCGCTGGGGACTCTTTTTATTCTTGAAACTGCCCACAGCGCGCGCTCGAGCACCCAAAGGCGCAAACAACTCGCGGTGCAGATCGGCCACATCCTGCGGGCTGAGCTTGTCGCTGTACAGCGCACTCATGGCAGCGCTGGAACGCATCTTGGACAGCGGCCCCTCTTCATCAGCCAGCTCTTTGTACAGGCGCATCGCGGTGTCGGCATCGCCCGAACGGCCTGCCACGCTGGCCCGCATGGACTTGGCGCCCGACTGAGGCGACAAGGCTTCAGCCTTGGCCAACACTTCCAGCGCTTCTTGCATGCACCAGCTTTCAGCCAAAGAGTGCGCCAAGTTCCAGTGCGCTGTGCCACTGTCTGGATGCAAAGCCACGCTGCGGCGCAGCACCTCTTGGGCTTCTTGCCAGAGGTTGTAGCGAAAGGACAATTCAGCCAAGCGGGCCAAAGTGACCTCGGCCGTGCCGGCGCTGGCACGCTCCAAGGCGCGGTGGCCGTCTTCTGTCATGCCCAAGCGCAAAAAGATGTCGCCCAGATCCATTTGCATTTCGGCACGCTCATTGTCATCCAGGGGCTCGGATGCCAAACGCAAAATCAGCAAAGCTTGACGCATGGATTCCAGTGCCCTGGGCACATCGCCGCGCTCCAGTCTGAATTTGGCCATGCGCCAATGCATCGTGCGGGCCTTGTCTGCGCCCCCCGCCTGCAAAGCACGGTGGTACTCCACAGCCCCAGCATCAAACTGCCCCTGGTCCTCCAGCAAGCGTGCCATCGACAAACGTGCCTCAAATCGGCCAGGCACCAAGCCGATGGCTTTGGCATAACAAACCTGAGCTTGCTGATGCTGGGCCTGCTGGCGACACAAGTGACCCGCCTCCAGCCACGCACTGTAATTGTTCGGAAAATTTCTGAGAACCTGCGAAAACCCCTCGCGCGCTTGCATTGGATGGCCCTGCAATACAAGGCACCTGACCCATTGCAAAGCGGCAGGCTCCATTTGAGGAACCTCTTTCAACACCCGTTCATACAAGGCCTGAGCTTGTGCCCATTGATGGGCTTTGAAGTGTTCATGGGCTTCTTGAAAGGCTTGTGCAAGCTCGGCTGTCAACTCGATGGTGACGGGCTCGGCGCCTTTTTCATTTGAATCAAGGGTTGGGCTGTTCATGGTGTTCGATGGAAAGATCAAGCCAAGGATTTTCCATGTGTTAAGTCGCAATATGTCGACAAATTGTAAAAAAGTGAAATGTTTTTACGGATAGGGACCGATGGGTAAGCCCAAGTGATTGTCTTTGCCCACCGCTGTAGCTTCACGCTGGAGGTGCCGACCGACACCCTGCAAGCCTGAAGTTTTGCCCCTTCTGTGTGGGTAGGTGTCGCCCTGCACACCATGAACTTGACTTGCTGGCAACCCAACAAGCCATCCCCAACGAAGCGATACACACTTGGGCTGCTCGGCTAAACTCCAACGCCAGTCCGCCTCACCCCCACCTCAAGCCTGAACATGAAAATTGCCACCTGGAATGTGAACTCGTTGTCCGTGCGCCTGCCCCAAGTGCTGGACTGGCTGGCGGCCAACCCCACCGAGGTGCTGGCCCTGCAAGAGCTCAAGCTCACCGACGACAAGTTTCCCGCCGCAGCTTTGGCCGAGGCGGGCTACCAGGCGCAATGGTTCGGCCAAAAAACCTACAACGGTGTGGCCCTGATCTCCAAGGCCGACGGCGCGGATGTGGTGAAAAACATCCCTGGCTTTGAAGACGACATGTCGCGTGTGATCGCTGCCACCTACCCCGATGGCGCGGGTGGCACAGTGCGTGTCATCGGTGCGTATTTCCCCAACGGCCAAGCCCCTGACAGCGACAAGTTTGTCTACAAAATGCGCTGGCTGGACGCGCTGCGCGACTGGGTGGGCAGCCAGATGCAACAGCACCCGAACCTGGTGCTGCTGGGCGACTACAACATCACTTTTGACGAACTGGACATGTGGGACCCGGTGGCGCTGGCCGACACCATCCACTGCACAGACGCAGAGCGCGAGAAGCTGCAAGCCCTGATTGACCTGGGCCTGACCGACAGCTTCCGCTTGTTTGAGCAGCCTGAAAAAAGCTACAGCTGGTGGGATTACCGCGAGTTCGCGTTTCGCCGCAACCGGGGCTTGCGCATCGATCACATCCTGATTTCGCAAGCGCTCAAGGCCCGCGCCAGCGCCTGCGTGATCGACCGCGCCCCGCGCAAAAATGAGCGCCCCAGCGACCACGCGCCGGTGGTGTTGACGCTGGACTGAATCAGGCCGACTGAGGCATCAAAAACTCGCGGCTGATGCGCCCGCCCAGCACATTCACCCGCTCCAAAAACTGCGTCAGGTAGGCGTGAAGACCCGTGGCCAGGATCTCATCGATGCGGCCAAAAGCCAGCTCCGAGCGCAAACGGCCGGCGTGGCGCAACGTGTCGCTGTCGGCGTCGTGTGAGACCAGTTTCAAGTTTGCCACCACCTCGTTCAAGCTGGCCAGCAACGAGCGCGGCATGTCGGGGCGCAAGATCAGCAACTCGGCCACGCGCTCGGGGCGGATCACATCGCGGTAAACCTTGCGGTACACCTCAAAGCCGCTGACGCTGCGCAAGATCGCGCTCCAGTGGTAAAAATCATATTCCTCCGTGCTTTCGGTCTCGGGTGCCCCGTATTGCGGCGCGCCAAAAAAATCGTTTTGCATGGCATGGAACTTCACATCCACCAGCCGCGCCGTGTTGTCAGCACGCTCTAAAAACGTGCCCATGCGCATGAAGTAAAGCGACTCGTCCATCAGCATGGTGCCCACCGTCACGCCACGCGACAGGTGCGAGCGGAACTTGACCCATTCAAAGAACTGGCCCGGATCGCGCTCGAACTCGCCGCTTTTGAGCATGCGGTTGACTTCGAGCCAGGTCTGGTTTTGCGTCTCCCACACCTCGGTGGTGAGTGTGCCCCGCACGGCGCGGGCGTTTTCTCGCGCAGCGCGCAAACACGACAAGATGGAGGAAGGGTTGTTTTCATCACGGACCATGAAGGCCATCACATCACGGGGGTTGATGGTTTTGTAGCGGGCCAGGTAGGACGGCAACAACTCGCTGATGGACAAAAGGCCCTCCCAACCCGCTTCGACGGCCGCAGCCGACTGCGGCAAAAGCGAGGTCTCGTAGCTCACGTTCAGCATGCGGGCCGTGTTCTCTGCACGTTCCATGTAGCGGGACATCCAGAACAAGTGGTCGGCGGTTCTTGAAAGCATGTGTGTTCTCCCCTTTTAATCTTGCAAGATCCAGGTGTCCTTGGTGCCGCCGCCTTGTGACGAGTTCACCACCAAAGAGCCTTCTTTGAGCGCCACACGGGTGAGGCCCCCGGGCACCATCTGCACCGTGCGGCCGCTCAGCACAAAGGGGCGCAAATCGATGTGGCGAGGGGCGATGCCACTGTCCACATAGGTGGGGCAAGTGGACAAGCTGAGCGTGGGCTGCGCGATGTAGCCTTCGGGGTTGGCCAACAAGGCGCCGCGAAAACGCTCGATCTCTGCCTGGGTCGAAGCCGGGCCGACCAACATGCCGTAACCGCCAGCGCCGTGCACTTCCTTGACCACCAAGTCTTTCAAGTTGGCCAAGGTGTATTTCAGGTCATCGGGCTTGCGGCACTGATAGGTCGGCACGTTTTTGAGAATGGGTTCCTCGCCCAAGTAGAACTTGATCATGTCGGGCACGTAGGGGTAGATCGACTTGTCGTCGGCCACGCCCGTGCCCACCGCGTTGCAAATCGTCACATGCCCGGCTTTGTAGGCATCCATGAGACCTGGGCAGCCCAATGTGGAGCTGGGGCGGAACACGTTCGGGTCCAAAAAGTCGTCGTCCAACCGGCGGTAAATCACGTCCACCCGCTTGGGGCCGCGTGTGGTGCGCATGTAAACAAACTTGTCTTTGACGAACAAATCCTGTCCTTCGACCAGCTCCACGCCCATCTGTTGGGCCAAAAAGGCGTGCTCGAAGTAGGCGCTGTTGTACATGCCGGGCGTGAGCACCACCACCGTGGGCTCGGCCGTGGTGGCGGGGCTTGAGGCACGCAAGGTTTCGAGCAACAAGTCGGGGTAATGCGCCACCGGGGCCACACGGTGCTGGCTGAACAGCTCGGGGAACAGGCGCATCATCATCTTGCGGTCTTCGAGCATATAGCTCACGCCGCTGGGCACACGCAGGTTGTCTTCGAGCACGTAGTATTCACCGTGGCCCGCGCTGTCTGGGGCACGCACGATGTCAATGCCGCTGATGTGTGAATAAATCTGATTGGGCACGTCCACGCCCATCATTTCGGGTCGGAACTGGGCGTTGCGCTCGATTTGTTCGCGCGGCACCACCCCAGCCTTCAAGATGTCTTGGTCGTGGTACACGTCATGGATGAAACGGTTCAAAGCGGTGACGCGCTGCACCAGACCGGCTTCCATGTTTTTCCACTCTTGTGCGGCAATGACGCGGGGGATCAAGTCAAACGGAATCAAGCGCTCTGTACCCGATCCGTCTTCGTCTTTGTCGCCATAGACGGCGAAGGTGATGCCCACCCGCCGAAATATCATTTCGGCCTCTTCCCGGCGCGAGGCCATGGATTTCGGGTCCTGCGCAGCCAGCCATCGGGCATAGGCTTGGTAATGGTCCCGAACTTCACCGCCCTGCCCGCCCGCGGGCAAGCGGCTGTACATCTCATCGAATTGGCGCATGGCTCTTTACTCCTGTGTAGAGCTTAGCAAGATGTATACCCAGACCGTTTAACCCTCATCAAGACCCTCAAGGATCGATGCGGTGGTGCCAATAGCGCAAGCGCTGTGTCCGCTCGCATTGCACTTGGTCCGGGGCCTCGCTGCGCCAGAGGGCGGCGCCGCAGCGGGTGCTTTCCACAAGGGGTATGCCCAACCCTTCGTAGCGCGCCACCACCTCAGGGGCCGGGTGGCCAAAGCGGTTGCGGTAGCCGGCTTGCACCAGCGCCAGCCGAGGCTGCAGGGTTTGCAAAAACGGCAGGCTCGACGAAGTTTTGCTGCCGTGGTGCGGCACAAGCAACACATCCACAGGGCTCAGGCCTGTGGACAGCAAGGCCTGCTCTTGTGCCCACTCGATATCTCCCGCCAGCAAAACAGAGGCTTGCGCCGTACGGATACGCAAAACGCAGCTGACCTCGTTGGGCCGGGACTTGTGAAGAGTTTTCAAGGGGTTTGACTGTCCGCCAGAGGCTGGCAGATCGAGCGGTGCTGGCGGGTGTAGCACTTCAAACTCGACCCCATCCCACACCCAGGCCTGCCCTGCCTGGCAGCGCGTCCAGCCCGGTCGCAAGGCATGTAAAGCGTGCTCATCTTCCAGCGAAGACGAGAGCGCAGCCTGCGGCTGCATGGCCAGCACAGCTGCTGCACCCCCCGTGTGATCGCTGTCGCGGTGGCTGAGCATCAAGGTGTCGATGCGCTCGCCCAATTGCGCCAACAAGGGCACCAGCACGCGGTGCCCGGCGTCGCTTTCGGCCGAATAGCGCGGCCCGGCGTCATACAGCAGGCTGTGTGTAGCGGTGCGCACCAGCACCGCATTGCCCTGCCCTACATCGGCCGCCAGCAACTCAAAGCTGCCGGGTGCCGGGCGCGGGGAAGACCAAAACAACACCGGCCACAGCAGAGGCAAACACAAGAGCTTCCAGGGCAGCGGCAGGCGCAGCACCAGGCCCACAGCCCCCAGCAGCGACAGCAAAGCCAAACCCCAGGGCGGCACGGCGCTGGACCAAGTGGCCATCGGCCAAGACGCCAACCCACCCAGAACCGCTTGTAGAGGCTCCAAGGACCAGGCCGCCGCGATCCACGCCCCAGGCACGACCACGCCCAACATGGCCAGCGGCGTGACCACCAGCGTCACCCACGGAATGGCCAGCAAATTGGCGAGCAAACCCACCAGCGACACCTGACCAAAAAACAGCAAGGTCAAAGGGGCCAACGACAAGGTGACGGTGGCCTGCTCGCGCAACAAGGCCAGCAGCTTGGCCCCCAACGTCAGAATCCACATCACCCAATGCCCAACCCAAGCGCCCGGCGCCCATGCACCCCAACGGTGCCCGCTGGGCGTTTGCCCGGTCGCCACGCGCCATGTTGGTGCATTCTGAACATCCCTTTGTGGTGCGTCGGGGTTCGGGTGACCCGCGCCAAGCGCCGAGGGCGCATAGGCCATCAACACCCCCACAGCCACAAAACTCAGCCAAAACCCGGGCTGCAGCAAGGCCCACGGGTCCCAAACCAACACCACGGCGCAGGCCGTTAACCACACCAGCACGCCATGCCACAGGCGCACCGACAGGCGCAGCACCAACACCACCCCCAGCATGAGCAAGGTGCGTTGTGCGGGCACGCCCCAGCCGCTGAACAATGCATACAAAGTGGCCAGAACCAGGCCCGACAATGCGCCAACATGAGCAGCAGGCCAGTGCAATGCCCCATCAAAACCCAACAGGGCCGAATGCCGCCAAAGCCAGCCCACAAGGGCCGAAGCCAGCCAAGCGAACATGGTCACATGCAAGCCCGAAATGCTCATCAGGTGCGCCACGCCCGTGGCCCGGAACACATCCCAGTCGCTGCGCTCAATGGCGGCCTGATCGCCCGTGACCAGGGCCGCCACCACGCCTGCCCGTCGGGCCGCATCGGCATCGCTGCCAGGCGGTGACAGTTGGGTCAACAAGCGGTCTCGCACGGCCTGCCGCCAAGCCTCAATCGGGTGCGACCAGGTGCTGCCCAAGCGCTGCGGGGCCGGGTCTTTGGCGCGGTTGCGCACATAACCGCTGGCCCGGATGCCCTGCTCCCACAGCCACAGCTCGTAGTCAAAGCCGCGCGGGTTCAGGTGGCCGTGCGGCGCTTTCAAACGCACACGCAAGCGCCAGCGTTCCCCGGGCTTGACCGGCTCTGGCAAGGCAGACAGGTTCCAGCCGCTGTCGTGCGTGCCCTCTTGCCCATACCAGCCCAGGACCACTTGTGCAGGCACATCGGCATCGACCTGCAGGGCGTGGTGGGCACCCGAAGCGTCCAGCCGCCAAGCCTGTTCAATGCGAAACCGAAAGCGCCAGCCCAGCTCTTGGCGCTGGGGCATGGCCTGCACCACGCCCACCACATCCAGGTCTTGTCCTTCCAGCGCCGGGGCTATGGTGTGGGCCCGGCTCCAGGCGTGCAAGCCGGTCACATGAAAGGCCGAGACTGCCCACAGCAAACCCCATAAGGCCCAACGCACTGAGAGGGGCAGGCGAGGAACTTTTCGTTTTTTGCTGGCCGACGATCGCAACAGCCAGGCGGCAGCCACCACACACACCAGACCCAGCCCATAGGCCGACACAGGCCACAAAGCGGTTTGTTGCAACTGCATCGCCACGCCCAGGCACCAAGCCAGCAGGCCCCCTCCCAGCCCTCTGGACCAGTTCAGGGTCGTCATGGACCGCTCCGCACATTGCCAAAGCCCCAGCCAGCGTGTTGTTGCAACGAACGACCCCGCGCCGTCCCCCAACTTGACGCTGCCGCCTTCGCCTGCTGGGCAGGCGCACCACATTGTTTCATCCCAGCCTCCCTGATTTGGCTGTTTTTTGTGTCGCTGACTTGGGCGCTCTGTGCGTGAGTCAGCTTGGGGTTTGAACCCATAACGGTACGTTCACCGTGTTTCGCAAGCTCCGCTGGCGCGTGTCTTGCTAGTTGTAAACGCCCAAGCTGCATTTGTCATGCGTGCAGCCCCTGTTGCGCTGAACGAGATATGTCGATACACGTTGCCCTGCACCACGTCACCCACTACACCTACGACCGACCCGTGCAGCTTGGCCCCCAGGTCATCCGCCTGCGCCCGGCCCCCCACAGCCGAAGCCGCATCCTGAGCTACAGCCTGCAGGTCGAACCCGCGGAGCACTTCATCAACTGGCAGCAAGACGCCTTTGCCAATTACCAGGCGCGTTTGGTTTTCCCGAAAAAAACCACCTCCTTCAAAGTGACGGTGGACGTGGTCACCGAAATGGCCGTGTTCAACCCCTTTGATTTTTTTCTGGAGCCCTCGGCTGAAGAAGTGCCCTTCAAGTACGCGGATACGGTGCGCGAGGAGCTGCAGTCCTATCTCGTCAAAGACCATAAGGCCCCGCTGTTCAAAAAATACCTGGCCAGCTTGGACCGCAAGCGCCAACGCACCATCGATTTTTTGGTGCAGATCAACCAACGCCTGCACCAAGACATCCGCTACACCATCCGCATGGAGCCCGGCGTGCAAACGCCCGAAGAAACACTGACCCTGAAAAGCGGCTCATGCCGCGATTCGGCCTGGCTGTTGGTGCAGCTGTTTCGCCACATGAACATCGCGGCCCGTTTTGTCTCCGGCTACTTGATCCAGCTGGCCCCGGACGTGAAATCGCTCGACGGCCCCAGCGGCACCGAAGTCGACTTCACCGACCTGCACGCCTGGTGCGAGGTGTATTTGCCGGGCGCAGGCTGGATTGGGCTGGACCCAACGTCGGGTTTGCTGGCGGGCGAAGGCCATATCCCGCTGGCCTGCACACCGCAGCCGTCAGCTGCCGCACCGATCGAAGGCCTGATGGACAAGGCCGAGGTCGAGTTCCACCACGAGATGAGCGTCACGCGCATCCACGAGTCACCCCGCGTGACCAAGCCTTACAGCGAAGAGCAATGGGCCGATGTGCTGGAACTGGGTGAAATGGTCGATGCGCAGTTGGTGGCCCAAGACGTGCGCCTGACCATGGGTGGCGAGCCCACTTTTGTGTCGACCCAAGACCGCGATGGTGCGGAATGGAACACCGACGCCCTGGGCCCAACCAAGCGGGGCCTGGCCACGGAGCTGGTGCACAAGCTGCGCCAGCAGTATGGCCAAGGCGGGTTTTTGCACTTTGGCCAAGGCAAGTGGTACCCGGGCGAGCAGCTGCCGCGCTGGGCGCTCAGCATTTACTGGCGCGCCGATGGCAAGCCCTGCTGGCAAGACCCGGCCGTGTTCGCCGATGAGTGCGAACCCAGTGCCTACACCAGCGCCGACGCGTTGCGCTTCATGCAAGCCCTGACTGAACAGCTGGGTCTGCCGGGTGAAACAGTGCTCCCCGGCTACGAGGACACCTGGTACTACCTGTGGCGCGAACGCCGCTTGCCCGTCAACGTGGACCCGTTTGACGCCCGACTGGACGACGAGATGGAGCGCAACCGCTTGCGCCGCATCTTCAGCCAGGGGCTGGATGCGGCGGTGGGCTATGTGCTGCCGCTGCAGCCCATCGATCCACCCGAGGGCAAGAGCCCTGTGCTGACCGGAACGCAGTGGCAAACCGGCCGCTGGTTTGTGCGCGACGAGCGCATGTATTTGATGCCCGGTGATTCCCCCATGGGCTGGCGCTTGCCACTGGACTCGCTGCCCTGGGCCGCGCCGACCGATCGCTGGCACATGATCGAGCAAGATCCCTTCTCGCCTCACCTCTTGCCGCGCGCGGCTTTGCCTGCTTCACCGATTGCCATGCAGCCCAGGCACATCACGGCAAGCCCTGACGCCAGCGCAACCAGCAAGGAGGTGGCTGCGCAAAACGTCTCGGCCAAGTTCAAGTCCGATCCATCGGTGGTGCGCACCGCCTTGTGCGTGGAAGTGCGCGACCCGAACCGCGCCAACGGTCCCAAGGTCGAGGCCGCTGCCATGACCAAGGGCGAAAAGTCCGGGGTGCTGTATGTCTTCATGCCGCCTCTGGCGCGCCTCGAAGACTACCTGGCGCTGCTCAGCGCGGTCGAAGCCACCGCCAAAACCCTGGGCCTGAAAATCGTCCTCGAAGGCTACCCTCCCCCCCGCGACCCGCGCCTGAAACTGTTGCAGGTCACACCCGACCCCGGCGTGATCGAGGTCAACATCCACCCGGCCCACAACTGGACCGAGTTGGTCGACCACACCGAGTTTTTGTACCAGGCGGCGTTTGAAACCCACTTGTCGGCCGAGAAGTTCATGACCGACGGCCGCCACACCGGCACCGGCGGCGGCAACCACATGGTGATGGGCGGGGCCACGCCCGCCGATAGCCCGTTTTTGCGCCGCCCCGAGTTGCTGGCTAGCCTGGTCCTGTATTGGCACAACCACCCGAGCCTGAGTTATTTGTTCAGCGGCATGTTCATCGGCCCCACCAGCCAGGCCCCGCGTGTGGACGAGGCGCGCAACGACCAGGTCTATGAGCTGGAAATTGCCCTGCGCGAGATCGTGCGACACCGACAAAAGCATGGCGAAGACATGCCCCCTTGGATCGTGGACCGCACCCTGCGCAACATCCTGATCGACGTGACCGGCAACACCCACCGCAGCGAGTTTTGCATCGACAAGATGTATTCACCCGACAGCAGCACCGGGCGACTGGGCCTTTTGGAACTGCGCGCCTTTGAGATGCCGCCGCACGCCCGCATGAGCATCGTGCAGCAGTTGCTGCTGCGCGCGCTGTTGGCCCGTTTTTGGGAGGCACCGTATTCGGCCCCCGTGACCCGTTGGGGCACTGAGCTGCACGACCGCTTCATGCTGCCGCACTGGATACACAAGGACTTTGACGACGTGCTGACCGAGTTGGGCGATGCGGGTTTCCACTTTGACCCGAGCTGGTTCGCGCCGCATTTTGAGTTCCGCTTCCCGCTGGTCGGCCAAGTCAAGGTCGATGGCGCAGTCGTCACGCTGCGCAATGCGCTGGAGCCTTGGCACGTCATGGGTGAAGAAAGCTCAGCGGGCGGCACCGCCCGTTATGTGGATTCATCGCTCGAGCGCATCGAGGTGCATGTGACCGGCATGAACCCGGCGCGGCACACCGTGACCGTCAACGGCCAGCCCCTGCCCTTGCAACCCACCGGCGTGGTCGGCGAATACGTGGCCAGTGTGCGCTACAAGGCTTGGAACCCACCGTCATCACTGCACCCGAGTATTGGCGTGCATGCGCCGCTCACGGTGGATCTGGTGGACACCTGGATGAAGCGGTCTTTGGGCGGCTGCCAATACCATGTGGTGCACCCCGGTGGGCGCAGCTACGACAGCTTCCCGGTCAACGCCTACGAGGCCGAAAGCCGTCGACTGGCCCGCTTTTTCCGCATGGGCCACACGCCCAATGTCATGAAACAGCTCACCCGTCTGCGGCCCAACGCCCAGTTGCACGCCAGCCCAGAGTTTCCGCACACCCTGGATTTGAGGCGACAATCGTTTGATGAATGACCGATCGCCCCGACCAGACGGTGCTCCAGAAACTGCTGCCCTGAAAGGGCTGGTGCTTGGACACGAAGCCGCGCCAACTGGGCATTGGGACGAGCTGCGGGGCGAAGTCTCATTGGCCAAGGCGGATACAAGCCGTTCCATCAGTGCCCCCTGGCAGCACTTCTTGGCGCCGTTGAACAAGGCGGACCCCAGCCGCGAGGCCGACCTCAACAGCCGCATGGCGAACTTGCAGCGGCAGGTGCGCGACAACGGCATCACCTACAACGTGTACGCCAGCGCGGACCAGCCGCAGCGCCCGTGGTCGCTTGACCTGTTCCCGCTCATGCTCAGCCACAGCGACTGGCAGCTGATCGAGGCCGGTGTGATGCAGCGCATGCAGTTGCTCGAACGCATCATGGCCGACGCTTATGGCCCACAACAGCTGGTGCTGCGTGGCCAGTTGCCCGCCGCCTTGGTTCAAGGCCACCCAGCCTATTTGCCTGCCATGCAGGGCGTGGCTCCGGTGGGTGGACGCTACTTGTCCTTGGCCGCGTTCGATCTGGCGCGTGGCCCGGACGGCTGCTGGTGGTTGCTGTCGCAACGCACACAAGCGCCCTCGGGCCTGGGTTACCTGATCGAAAACCGCCAAATCGTCTCGCGCCTGTTCCCGCAGGCCTTCGAAGCCTTTCCGGTGCAGCGACTAGCGCACACCTACCGCACCCTGATCGACGGCCTCAAGGCCCGCAGCCCGGCAGGCGCTTCGGCGCACATCGCCTTGCTCACGCCCGGGCCTTATAACGAAACTTATTTTGAGCACGCTTACCTCGCCCGCTATCTGGGCCTGAGCCTGGTGCAGGGCAACGACCTGACGGTGCGTGACCAAAAGCTGTACCTCAAAACCCTGCAAGGCCTGCAGCCTGTGCACGGCTTGCTCAAGCGGGTGGACGACGACTGGATTGACCCGCTGGAGCTGCGCGCCGACTCCACGCTGGGGGTGCCCGGCTTGCTGCAAGCGGTGCGCAGCGGCAACGTGTTGGTGGCCAACACGCCTGGTTCGGGTTTTTTGGAGTCGAGCGCGCTGCTGGGCTTCATGCCCGGCCTGGCGCGGGAACTGTTGGGGCAAGAACTGCAACTGCCTGCCATCCCCAGCTGGTGGTGCGGCGAAGCCGCTGCGCTGCAAGACGTGCTGCCGCGCATCTCAAGTTGTGTGATCAAGCCCACCTACCCCCACCACACCGACCGCCACAGTTTTGAGCCGGTGCTGGGCCATCGCCTCTCGCCCTCAGAACAAAGCGAATGGGCCCGGCGTATCCAGCGCAACCCCGATGACCACACCCTGCAGTCGTGGTTGCCGCTGTCGCACCAACCCACTTGGCAAAGCGGCTCGGATGGCACTTCCAGCATCGCGTTGCGCCCGGTCGTGCTGCGCGTGTTTGCAGTGGTCGACGCCCAAGGCGGCTGGCAGGTTTTGCCCGGAGGTCTGGCCCGACTGGGCACACGCGAAGGCATCGCCTCGATGCAGCGCGGCGGCTCCAGCGCGGACGTGTGGGTGCAAAGCCCAACTGCTGCGCCCAAAGCCAGCACTCGCGCTGCCCAATCCAGTCAGAAACAAGCCCAGTCTCCAACACAGTCGCCCAGTCCAACCCAAGCACCGGCCCTTTCCCCATTGACCACCAGCATCCCGGCCGCCAGCGATGCGCTCGCGCAGCGCCAACGTTTGGTCACCAGCCGCGCCGCAGAAAACCTGTTTTGGATGGGCCGCTACACCGAGCGCACTGAAAACACCTTGCGCTTGGTGCGTTTGAGCTTGGAGATTTTGGGCAGCGAAAACCAGAACCTGCCTTGTTTGCGCCACTTCATCACCCGAATGGCCACGCGCCACGGCCTGGTGCGTGCAGGCGTGCCTGCCGCAGCGCAGGCGCACCGCGTGTTCGAGCGCTCCTTGATCGCCGGTCTGTGGGACCAAGAGATGGCCACCAGTGTGGGCTTTAACCTGCGCTCAGTGCGCCTGGCCGCAGCTTCGGTGCGCGAGCGCCTCTCGCCCGAACACTGGCGCCTGTTGGAACAAGCCGAGTCGCGCTTTTTCCAGTTGGCCAAAGGGACCGGCTTGGCCCAACCCACCCCAGACGCCTTGCCGGACACTGTGGCGGTGCAGCGGCTTTTGGCCGACACCAGCCAGATGCTGGCCGCGCTCACAGGCGCACAAACCGACCGCATGAGCCGCGACGATGGCTGGCGATTGCTCTCCATAGGCCGCCACATCGAGCGGCTGGAATTTTTGTCGCACGCCTTGAGCGAAGCCGTGCAACTGGGCCTGATCGAAGAGCAAGCCGGGTTTGACGCCGTGCTGGACCTGTTTGACAGCACCATCAGTTTCCACGCCCAGTACCAGCAAAGCCGCACCCCCCAGGCCCTGGTGGACCTGTTGGTGACCGACCCGGACAACCCCCGCTCGCTGGGCTGGGTGGCGCACACCCTGCGCTCGCGCCTGCGGCGCATGGGCCAATTGGCCGAAGGGGCAACCTTGCCCCTGGCCGAGCGGCTGCCCGCGCTGATCGAGCTGAGGCCTCAAGCGCTTTGGCCCCTGGACACCCCACGAGACGCCAGCACCAGCGCCGACCCCACGGCAACACACCAGCCCCTGCCCCTGCTGGCCACACTCGGCCAATGCCAAAGCGCCGCACGCGAGGTCTCGGACCATCTGTGCAGCCTGTTTTTCACGCACAGTGGCGAAGCCCGCTACAGCGTGGGCGCTTGAAGTACAGAGCACAACACACACCATGCGCCTGGCCATCACACACGACACCCGCTACCGCTACAGCCCCTCGGTGCAAACCGCGCAGCACGTGGCCCACCTGCAAGCGGCCGACACGCCTTGCCAAAGCGTCCTGCGTCACACCCTGCAGATCTCGCCCGAGGCCACGGTGCAGCACAGCATCGATGCCTTTTTGAACCACCGCGCCTATTGGGCGCTGACGCACCCGCACGAGGGCCTGAGCGTGCGGGCCTACACCGAGGTCGAGACCCGCGCCATCGCCCCCATACCCGCTGCCAACGCCCAACAAAGCTGGGAAGCCGTGCGCGAGCACTTCCGCTACAGAGGCGGTCAGGCGGGTGATGTGCATGCGGGCATGGTCTTTGGCTCGCACCACGCGCCCGTTCACGCCAACTTTGCGGACTATGCCCAAAGCAGTTTCACGCCTGGGCGCTCGCTCATGCAAGCGGCCCAAGCCCTCACGGCCCGCATGCACCGCGATTTCCATTACGAAACGGCCAGCACCGACATCAACACCCCGGCGCTTGAGGCGCTGCAAAACAAACGCGGGGTTTGCCAAGACTTTGCCCACATCCTGGTGGCCTGCTTGCGCTCGCTGGGCCTGCCCGCCCGCTACGTGAGCGGCTACCTGCTGACACAGCCGCCGCCGGGTCAGCCCCGCTTGGTGGGCAGCGACGCCTCACACGCCTGGGCCTCGGTGTATGTGCCCCAGTTGGCCAACCACGCCAGCCAAGGCTGGTTCGACCTGGACCCGACCAACGACCGCTGCGGCCTGGCCAGCCCGGGTGAAGATTACGTGCGCTTGGCGGTCGGCCGCGATTTTGCCGATGTCTCGCCCCTGCGCGGCGTGCTGCAAGGCGGCGGGGCGCACACCCTCGAGGTCGCGGTCACGGTGGCACCTTTACCGGGTTGAAAAAAGGGCTGGCAAGACTGTGAGCGCAAAAAATGCCTCCACCTTGGCCACATTGGGTCCATCAGTCACGCAGGACCTGCAAGACCTCCGAGCGAAATTCACGCCCATACAAAATGAGCACCACCAAGGCCGTGGCCAAAACCAGGGCCATGGGCGAAAAAAACCAGGCCATGGCGGCGAAAGAAAAATAATAGGCCCGCAAGCCATCGTTGAAAGTTTCGGCCGCCGCGCTCACCAGGTTGCCCGCACGCTCGGCAAAATGCTGGCGGTCAAACCGCTGGGCGGCAAAGTCCTCTGGTGGGGGCATGGCCCCAATGACCAGCGCCACAAAGGTGTACTGCCGCATGGACCAAGAAAAACGGAAGAAGGCATACACAAAAATGCCCACCAACACCAAGATCTTGAACTCGAAGACCAGCAGTGGCGTGGGTTGCGCAAATGGAATTTCTCCCACCAGCTCGGCCGCCTTGTCGGTGGTGCCCAAGAGCGCGAACAAACCACCAATGATGATGATGCTGGTGGAGGAAAAAAATGCCGGGGTTTGCGACAGGTTCTGGGTGATCAGGCCGTCGAGCATGCGGGGGTCACGGCCTGTGGCCTGCATCATCCACATCTGGCGGTATCGGTTGGTGTTGGCGATCAGGCTTTGGTCACGCATGCCGCGCACCTTGGCCAGCCAGGCATAACCCACCCACATGCCGAAAAACGTAAAAAGGGCCAGCCAATCGAGCCAAGGCAGCATGGTGATGATTTTCATGCCTCTATCCTAGCAAGCGCAGGGTGTTCGGATGAGCCCCAGATCGTCAACACGCCTGTCTTTTTCAAAGCGCCCACAAAAAAGCCGAGGCACAACGATGTGCCTCGGCTTGTTCATCCAGAAAGATCGCGATCAGCCGCGCAGCTTGGCCGCCACGGCCGCCACACGCTCGCCATAGGCTTTGGCGGTGTCCAGGTCGCCCTGGGGGATGTCTTCGGCTGGGCTGGTCGGGCCCACTTGGGCCATCACGCCGGAGTTGGAGCCAATGCGGTTGATGTTGCCGTCGTTCAAGGCGGGCTGACCCACCCACACCATGCCTTGCTGCATGGCCAAGGTGATGAAGTACTGGATGGTGGACAGTTTGTCGCCGCTCGGGCTGGCCGAGATGGTGAAGCCGCCAGCAACCTTGTCTTTCCAAGCGCTGGTGAACCAACGCTTGGAGGTGGCGTCGGCAAACTTCTTGAACTGCCAAGACGCCATACCCATGTAAGTGGGCGAGCCGAAGATGATCGCGTCTGCGGCGTCCAGTGCGGTCCAGTCGGCGTCGGTGATGTTGCCGTCGGCGTCAATGGCGATCACTTGTGCGTTGGCGCCTTGGGCCACAAATTGGGCGACGCGCTGGGTGTGGCCGTAGCCAGAGTGGTAAACAACAACGGTTTTTGCCATGAGAAAAGCTCCTGAATAAATGACAGAGGTTTAAAAAAGAAAAGAAAGAAAAATCAAGCGGCCAGATCGAAGACCAGGACTTCCGCGTCCTGGCCTTCGCCCAAAGCCAAAGAAGACTCGGCTTGAAGCATGGCCGCATCGCCTGCGCCCAGCGCCTGGCCATTGATCTGCAGCGCACCTCGCACCAAAAACACATAAGCTTTGCGGGCCGGGTTCAAGGGCAACGTGGCACTTTCTGAACCATTGAACAGGCCAGCGTACATGCGGGCATCGGCGTGAATTTCAACCGCGTGGGCGGCCGCTTGGGCATCGGTGGCAGGTGCGGCCACCAAGGCCAGTTGACCGCGCTTGGCGCTTTCGGGCACGGTTTTTTGCTCATACCCAGGGTCAATGCCCGTCACATTGGGCTCGATCCAGATTTGCAGAAAGTGCGTTTGCTCACCCTTGGCGTGGTTGAACTCGCTGTGGCGCACGCCGCTGCCCGCACTCATGCGCTGCACATCACCGGGCGGAATCCCTTTCACATTGCCCATGCTGTCCTGGTGGGCCAAATTGCCCGACAGCACATAGCTGATGATCTCCATGTCGCGGTGACCGTGCGTGCCAAAGCCAGTGCCAGGGTCGATGCGGTCTTCGTTGATGACCCGCAGATTGCCAAAGCCCATGTGGGCCGGGTCAAAGTAATTGGCAAACGAGAAACTGTGAAACGACTTGAGCCAGCCGTGGTCGGCGTAGCCGCGTTCGGCAGATTTGCGCAGGGTCAGCATGGGTTTTCTCCTGGTCAATGGGGTGCAGCATTCTCTGCAACACGTGTCAGAACTTTAACGATCTAACGATCTGGAACCATTGATGCTGTTTGCTGGCATCATTCAAATTAATTCAACGATGAAGTCACTACCATGCAAACCCCTCGCGACTGGCTCACGCCCGAAGCCCTGCTGATGCTGCAAACTATTGGCCAGCAAGGCAGCTTTGCCGCAGCCGCGCGCACCCTGAACCTGGTGCCCAGTGCCATGACCTACCGGGTGCGCCAGATCGAAGACGCGCTCGATGTGCTGCTGTTTGACCGCAGTGCCCGCCAAGCCGTTCCCACCGCAGCTGGCCACGAGTTGCTGCGCGAGGCCAGCCGACTGCTCGACGACATGGACGCCGTGGCCAACCGCGTGCGCCGCGTGGCCACAGGCTGGGAAGCCGTGTTCACCGTGGCTGTCGACGGCATCGTCTCGCGCAGCGTGGTGATGGACCTGTGTGCCAGCTTTTTGGCGCTGGGTGCGCCCACCCGACTGCGGCTGCGCTACGAGACCCTGTCGGGCACCCTGGGCGCACTCACCTCGGGCCAAGCCGATCTGGCGCTGGGTGTGGTGCTGGAGCCGGGCCTCAAAACCGACCTGCGGCACGCGGTACTCGGCGAGATCACTTTTGTGTATGCCGTGGCCCCGCACCACCCGCTGGCCCAAGAAGCCGAGCCGCTGACGGACGCCAACTTGCAGCAACACCGCGCCGTGGCCGTGGCCGACTCGGTCAGCCGGGGTGCAGGTCTGACCATTGGGCTGCAAGGCGGGCAAGACGTGTTCACCGTGCCCGACATGCCCAGCAAACTCGAAGCCCAACTGCGCGGACTGGGCGGCGGTTTTTTGCCCGAATCGCTGGCCCGGCCTTACATCAACAGCGGTCAACTGGTGGCCAAGCAAGTGCATGCGCCGCGCACCAACACCTGCCACACCGCCTGGCGTGACACCCCACAAACACCCGCTGGTCAAGCCTTGCGCTGGTGGTTGGCTCAACTGGAGCGCCCTGCCACCCGCGAGGCGCTGCTGCGGCCCGTGCACATCGTTTGAAAACATCCAACGCAAACGGCATCGGGGATAACCCACCCGGGTGGTTTCAAGGCCCTTTTCTCAGCTAAAGTGATCCTATGAACACACCACACATCGCCATCATCGGTGTCGGCATGGCCGGCGTCACTTGCGCACGCACATTGCGCCAAGCCGGCCACAACGTCACCTTGTTCGAAAAAAGCCGGGGCTTGGGCGGACGCATGTCCACCCGCTCCAGCGCCTTTGGTGGCTTTGACCACGGGGCCCAATACTTCACGGTGCGTGACCCGCGCTTTGAGCTGGCGATCACCACCGTCCCCGGCGTGTGCAAACCCTGGAGCGCCAACGCCGTGCGCGTGCTGGACCCCAATGGGCGCGTGATCGAGGCCGGTCTGCCCGGCGGCGAGCGCCACTGGGTCGCCACGCCCGGCATGAACGGCCTGGTCAAAGCTTGGGCAGCCCCCTTGGTGGAAGACGGCAATGTGCAGCTGCAAACCCGTGTGACGCACATCTCGGCCGACCCTTTGAAGAAAAACGGCTGGCAACTGCACACCGAAAGCGACGACGGTGGCCAACACATTTATGCCGGTTTTGACCAAGTGATCTTGGCCATCCCACCCGCCCAAGCGCAGGCTTTGCTGGAAGCCTCGGGCCATAGCGCCTTGGCCGAGCCCCTCAAAAATGTGCGTGTGGACCCGTGCTGGACACTGATGCTGGCTTACCCACAAGCGGTGCAGCCAGGCCTGATCACCATTGGCCCGCAATGGAACGCCGCGCGCAGCACCCACCACCGCATCGCCTGGATGGCGCGTGAATCGTCCAAGCCCGGTCGCGAACGCATCGAGCGCTGGACCGTGCAGGCCAGTGCCCCTTGGTCGGCCGAACACGTCAACGACACCCCCGATCGCGTCAAAGGCAAACTCATGAAGGCCTTTGCCGAAATCACCGGCATCCGTGTCACCCCGGACCACGCCGAGGTGCACCGCTGGCTGTACGCCAAAACCGCTCAGCCCTTGGGCCAAAGCTTCTTGTGGTCCAAAGCGCAAGGCATCGGCCTGTGCGGCGACTGGTGCCTGGGCCACCGGGTCGAAGACGCCTTTGTCTCGGGCCTGGAACTGGCTTTGGCGGTGCTCAAAAAACGCTGAAATCCATGAACCTGGGTTACACAGGCCGGTTCGCGCCCTCGCCAACCGGCCTTTTGCATGCCGGCTCGCTGGTGGCTGCGCTGGCCAGTTGGCTCGATGCCCGCGCCCACGGAGGCCGATGGCTCGTTCGCATCGAAGACGTGGACACACCCCGCTGCGTGCCCGGTGCTGACCAAGCCATCTTGCAGCAACTGGCAGCTTGTGGCCTGGCGTCTGACGGCCCCGTGCTGTGGCAAAGCCAGCGCGGCGAGCACTATGCCGCGGCCTTGCAAAGCCTGGTGGACAAAGGCTGGGCCTACCCCTGTGGCTGTTCACGCAAAGAGATTGAATCGGCCCAAGCCGTGGCCCG
Organism: Limnohabitans sp. Bal53; assembly: GCF_003063355.1. Lineage (GTDB taxonomy): Bacteria > Pseudomonadota > Gammaproteobacteria > Burkholderiales > Burkholderiaceae_C > Limnohabitans_A. The sequence goes on from NZ_NESH01000002.1 coordinate 524,644, forward strand.
GCACAGCGCCGCCATCTACCCTGGCACCTGCCGCAACGGCCTGAACGGCAAACCCGCACGCGCCTGGCGGCTCGATGTGCAGGACGTACAAAAGGCCTTGGGCTTGCCCGCCCTCACCCTCTGGAGCGACCGGCGCTTGGGGCCGCAGCAGCAAAACGTGTGTGAAGAAGTCGGCGACTTTGTGCTGCGCCGCGCCGACGGCCTGTGGGCCTACCAGCTGGCGGTGGTGGTAGACGACGCCGCGCAAGGCATCACCCATGTGGTGCGCGGTCAAGACCTGGCCGACAACACCGCTAGGCAAATCGTGCTGCAACATGCCCTGGCCCTGCACACGCCGCACTACGTTCACACGCCCCTGGTGCTGGGCACGAATGGCGAGAAACTCAGCAAGCAAAACGGGGCCTTGGCACTTGACTTGCAGCATCCTGTCCGGGCCCTGAACGCAGCGGCGCATGCCTTGGGCCTGCCCAGGCTGCCCGAACACACGCCCGTGCAACACGCCTTGGTTCATTGGACGAGTCTGCACCACAACACCTTGGCGGCGGCGATTGCAACCAACCCATGATTCACACATAATATGTGTGAATTTCATGCCATTGCGGGAGGTCCAACCATGAACATCACTTTGTCTGTGGACGAGCGGGTCGCAGAATCGGCGCGTGAAGCCGCCCGAAAAATGGGCAAAAGCTTGAACCAAGCCGTGCGCGATTACTTAGAGCAACTCGCGGGGCATGAGCAGCAAACCGCCGAATGGCAAGCCTGGGAGCAACGCTGTCTCAGTGGTGGTGGGCAACTCAAGGGCTGGAAGTTTGACCGAGATGCGCTGCATGATCGCGGGTGAACCCACGCCTCCTTGGGGCCAACTGCTCGCGCTGCCCAAAAACAGGTGCTTCATCGACACCAACATCTTGGTCTATGCCGACAGCACCGACGAGCCCCACAAACAGCGCATCGCCATCGACTTGCTGCGCCACCTGAGGTTTCAGCGTTTGGGCGTTTTGTCGACCCAGGTGCTCAACGAATACATCCAGGTCGGCCTGCGCAAACTGGGCCTACCCCACAGCCATGTGCGCGCGCAACTGCAGTGCTACCGACAAATGGAACTGGCGGGTGTGACACCAGACACCATCGACATGGCGCTCGATCTCCACCAAAGTCATACCCTCAGTTACTGGGATGCCCTGATTTTGGCCAGCGCCCACATTTCAGGTTGCGCGGTGTTGTTGACCGAAGACATGGGCTCAGGCGAAGTTCTGGCGGGTGTGCAGTTGGTCAACCCGTTTGCAGCCACCTGACCCTTCGCATCCCCCTCTCATCGCCCACACCCCATACAGCAGCCGCGATAATCGAAGGCATTGCGAAACACTTCGGCCCCAAAGCCAACCCCACATGACGACCCCCGAGAACACCCAGCAGCAACCTGACCAAGAAACTGTCACTGATCAGGCTGCGCCCGACGCACCCTTCATGCGTCAAATCAAAACCTATGTGCTGCGTGCCGGACGCATGGGCTCGGGCCAGGTGCGGGCGTTTGAGCAATTCGGACCGAAGTTCTTGATCCCCTACAGCGCCGAGCGCCTGGACGTGCAAACCGCATTTGGGCGCAGCGCGCCGCTGATTTTGGAGATTGGTTTTGGCATGGGCGATGCCACCGCCAAGATCGCGCAAGTGCGCCCAAGTGATAACTTTTTGTGCTGCGAGGTGCATGAGCCGGGCGTGGGCGCCTTGCTCAAGCGATGCGGCGAGGAAAGCATTGCCAACATCCGGATCGTGCAGCACGATGCGATCGAGGTCATGGACAACATGTTGGGCCCGGACAGCCTGGACGGTGTGCACATTTTCTTTCCAGACCCTTGGCACAAAAGTCGCCACCACAAGCGCCGCCTGATCCAGTCGCCTTTCATCCAGCGCCTGGCCCAGCACATCAAGCCAGGCGGCTACCTGCACTTGGCCACCGACTGGCAGCCTTATTCCGAGCAAATGATGGGCGTGTTGCGCGCCGAGCCTTTGCTGGTCAACACCAGCGAGGCGGTCGACGGTTTTGCCGCCAAACCCGACTACCGGCCGCTCACCAAGTTTGAAAACCGGGGCCTCAAACTCGGTCACGGCGTGTGGGACCTGGTCTTCCGCCGGGTCTGACATGCGCGAATCCGGTCACCCCAGTCAGTTGCCCATGCGCAACGGGGTGAGCGCCAGCGTGGTGTCGGTGCCGCATGGCGCCCCCCACTTGCTCGATTTTTTGGCGCAGCGCATGCCCGGCATATCGCGCAGCGAATGGGCCGAACGCTTGGCGCAAGGCTTGGTGTTGCACGAAGACGGCCAACCGGCGCTGCCCCACCAAAGTTGCCAACCGGGCCAGCGCCTCTTTTACTACCGGCACCTGCCTGATGAACCCGTGCTGCCGTTTCAAGCGCAGGTCTTGTTTGAAGACGATCATTTGCTGGTGGTGGACAAACCGCACTTCATGCCCGTCACCCCCACCGGCCGCTACGTGCAGCAAAGCCTTTTGGTACAGCTCAAGCGCCAGACCGGCTGTGCCGACTTGGTGCCGCTGCACCGCATCGACCGCGAAACCGCAGGTCTGGTCTTGTTGGGCAAACGCCTGCACGAGCGCGACGCCTACCATGCGCTGTTTCGGGACCACCAGATTCACAAGACTTACCACGCGGTGGCAGCGCATGCGCCGCACCTGCAGCTGCCTCTGGTGCGCTCCAGTCGCTTGGTGCCGGGCGAGCCGTTTTTCAGAACACAGGAAGTGCCGGGAACGGCCAACAGCGAAACCCGCATCGACGTGCTGCACACCGATGGCCAGCGGGCGCTGTATGCGCTGGAGCCCATCAGCGGCAAACGCCACCAGCTGCGGGTGCACATGAACGCCATCGGCATCCCGATCGAAGGCGACCAGTTCTACCCCAACGTCTTGCGCGGCCCGGACGCACCAGAAGACTTCAGCCAGCCTTTGCAACTCTTGGCGCAGTCGGTGCGCTTCACCGATCCGATCACCGGCCAAACCCGCGAGTGGTCCAGCAGGTTGCGTTTGAGCATCAGTCCGCCTTGAGGCGTTTAGACGGCTTGACTCAGCCTGGCAACAAACGCGCCAACAACTGGCTCAGGTGCACGGCCTCTCGCTGAGCGCCGTCGTGGATTTGGTGACGGCAACTGGTGCCGTCCGCTACCACGATCGCATCGGCTTGGGCCCGCACCGCAGGCAGCAAACTCAGCTCGGCCATTTGCATCGACACCTCGTAGTGGCTGGCTTCATAACCAAAGCTGCCCGCCATGCCGCAACAACTGCTCTCGATCAACTGCGGCTTGGCCCCTGGAATCCAGCGCAAGACCTCCATCACGGGTGACACCGCGTCAAAGGCCTTTTGGTGGCAATGACCGTGCAACAAAACTGGGCGGTCCACAGGGGTGATTTGCGCTTTCAGTTCGTCCAGGTGCCCGGCTTGGGCTTCCCGGGCCAAAAACTCCTCAAACAGCAAGGCCTGCTGGGCAATTTTTTGAGCGCCCTCGCCCAAGCCCATGACCAGCAACTCGTCGCGCAGGGTCAGCAAACAGGAGGGCTCCAGGCCCACGATGGCCAAACCGCGATCGGCAAAAGGCAGCAGGCTTTGCACGACTTCGCTGGCCTTTTCACGGGCGCGCTCCACCATGCCGGTGGCTAAGTAGGTACGACCGCAGCACAAATGCTGGCCGTCTTCTTGCAACTTGGTGGCCACATGCACGGTGTAACCGGCCGCCTGCAGCACCTTCACAGCCGCATGCGCATTGGCCGACTCCAAATAGCCGTTGAAGGTGTCCACAAACAAGACCACACCGCGCGCGGCGGCCAAGACCTCTTCTCGGCTAGCGGTCGCTTGTGCAGCGCTTGGCGGGGTGTTGAAGAAGTGACGCATCTGCCACTGCGGCAAGCTGCGTTTGGCCGACAGGCCGAGCAGCTTTTCGGTGAGCGCGGCCAACAGCGGCATGCGGTTGCGCAGGTTGAGCACCGGGGCCAAGCGCGCCGCCCAGCGGGCGTAGTCGGGCAAATGGGCCACCATCTTGTCTTGCAGCGTGTGGCCATGCTTGGCCTTGTAGTGCTGCAAAAACTCGACCTTCATTTTGGCCATGTCCACCCCGGTGGGGCAATCGCGTTTGCAGCCTTTGCAGCCCACGCACAGGTCCATGGCCTCGCGCACAGCTTCGCTGCTCAAAGCGTCTTCGCCCGCCAGACCTTCGATCTGGCCGCTCAACGCCAAGCGCAAGGTGTTGGCGCGGCCGCGCGTCAGGTGTTTTTCGTCGCGGGTCACGCGGTAACTGGGGCACATGGTGCCCGCATCGAACTTGCGGCAATGGCCGTTGTTGTTGCACATCTCCACCGCCTTGGCCAGACCTTGGGCCGGGTCGCCGCCGGTGCCTGGGGCGCTGGTTTGCTCGGTGACCGGGTCGTTTTGCACGTTCCAGGCGCTCCAGTCGAGCGCAGTACGGATCGGCACCACCTTGTAGGTGGGCGGAAAACGCATCAGCGCGGTGTCGTCCATTTTGGGCGGGTTGACGATGCGCTGCGGGCACAGCATCTGCCCGGGGTCCATCTCCTGCTTGATCTTCGCAAAGGCCTCGCTGATGCGCGGGCCAAACTGCCAACCGATCCACTCGCCACGGCACAGACCGTCGCCATGCTCGCCGCTGAAAGCGCCTTTGTAGCGGCGCACCAGTTCGCTGGCCTCTTCGGCAATCGCGCGCATTTTGCTCGCGCCATCGCGGCGCATGTCCAAAATCGGCCGCACATGCAAAGTGCCCACCGAGGCGTGGGCGTACCAAGTGCCCCGGCTGCCGTATTTGCGAAACACGCCGGTCAGCGCGTCGGTGTACTCGGCCAGACTCTCCAGCGGCACGGCGCAGTCTTCAATGAAGCTCACCGGTTTGCCATCTCCGCGCAGGCTCATCATGATGTTCAGGCCCGCTTTGCGCACTTCCCAGAGGTTTTTCTGTGGGGCATCCTCCACCATCTCGACCACGCTGCCAGGCAAGCCCAAGTCGCCCATCAGCTCCACCAGCTCCTTGATCTTGTGCGCGATGTCGGCCTTGCTCGGCCCGGAAAACTCCACCAACAACACCGCCTCGGGCATGCCGCCGTTGATGTGCGGCGACAAGGCCGTGCGGATGGTGGGTGCAAAAGCCGGGTTTTGCAAAGACAGCTCGATCATGGTGCGGTCCACCAGCTCGACGGCTGACAAATGCCCCACCGGCATGCCCTGCCCCAACTTGACGATGTGCTGCGCCGCGTCCATGGCTTGGTAAAAGCTGGGGAAGTTCACCACGCCCAGCACTTTGGCTCGGGGCAACTCGGCCAAGCGCAAAGTCAGCGAACGGGTCAGCGCCAGTGTGCCCTCGCTGCCAATGAGCAAGTGCGCCAGGTTCACCGAGCCGTCCGCCGTGTAGGGCCGATCGTTTTGGTTGCGGAAAATGTCCAGGTTGTAGCCCGCCACGCGGCGCAACACCTTGGGCCAGTGGGCGTCGATCTCGCTGGCGTGCTGAAGCGCCAAGTCGCGCACAAAGTCGCCAATTTGGCGAGCGCGGCCTTGGGCTTGCTCATAGGCGCTAAATTCGACCAAACTGCCGTCGGCCAGCCAAGCCTCAGCCCCCAGCACGTTGTGCACCATGTTGCCGTAAGCAATCGAGCGGCTGCCGCAAGAGTTGTTGCCCGCCATGCCACCCAAGGTGGCTTGGGCGCTGGTGGACACGTCCACCGGGTACCACAGGCCATGCGGTTTAAGGGCCGCGTTCAAGTGGTCCAGCACCAAGCCCGGCTCCACGGTGGCGGTGCGCTGCTCGGCATCGACCGCCATGATCTTGCGCATGTGTTTGGAGTGGTCAATCACCAAACCCGCGCCCACGGTTTGGCCGCACTGGCTGGTACCGCCACCACGCGGCACGATGGGCACGCCCAAATCGCGGCATATGTCCATCGCCAGGCGCACATCGGCCGCGTCGCGCGGTACAAATACCCCGATGGGCATGGCCTGGTAGATCGAGGCATCGGTGGCGTAGCGGCCCCGGTCGGCCGCAGAAAACAAGACCTCGCCCCGGGCATGCAGGCGCAGGCGTTTGGCCAATAAAGCGGCCACCTCGTTGCTGCTGCTGGCCACCGTCTCGTAGGTTTGGTCCGGCGATGCTTTGGACAAATCAATCGGCAAAGGGGCGTTCATGGGGCGTGTCCTTCTGTGAGGGATGGCGATACGTTGTTCTCGGTCAAGGCGGCAATGGAGGCGCTGCGCAGCTGCTCGATCACCACGCTGCGCTTGTTGTCCAGGTGCTGCATCAGCACTTGGCGCAGGGCTGCGCCGTCGCGCGCTTCCAGCGCCTGCACCATGGCGATGTGCTCGTCCACAGCGCGTTGCCACTTGTCACCGTCTTGGTTGGAGCGAAAGCGCAAAGCTTGCAAACGGGCATTGACCTGGTTGTAGGTTGCGGTGAGCACGGGGTTTTTGGCCGCCGCGTTGAAGCTGCGGTGAATGGCCGCATTGATTTGGTAATAGGCCGACAGGTCGCGCCGGGTGTAAGCGGCCAGCATCTCGTAATGCAAGGCCTTGATTTCATTGAGTTCGGCCTCGGTCACGCGCTGGGCGGCCAGCTCGCCCGACAGGCCCTCCAGCCCGGCCATCACCTCAAAGGTGTGGCGCACATCGGCCTCGCTCAGCTGCACGGCCACCGAGCCCCGGTTGGGTAAGAGTTCTACCAAACCCTCGGCCGCCAGCATCTTGATGGCTTCGCGCAAGGGTGTGCGCGAGATGCTCAGCTCTTCGCACAGGGTGCGTTCGTTGAGTTTGCCGCCGGGCGGGATCAGGCCCTCGACCAACATCTGGCGCAGGCGCTGCGCGACTTGTTCGTGTAACACGGGACGTGAAATAGACAATGGAGTCGACAGGGTGTCAGTGGCCATAGAATTTTTTTGAATACAAAAAATGTGTGCTCTAAGTTTAATTCTAGGACAAACACCCTTGACAAATGTATTTTGAATACAAAAAATGAAGTTCATCAGAAAGGTATTTTGAAGTCATGCTCACCACCAATTTCCACCCCACCGGCCGCCACTTCCTGCAAATTCCCGGCCCGTCTCCCGTGCCCGATCGCATCTTGCGCGCCATCAGTTCACCCACCATCGACCACCGTGGCCCCGAGTTCGGTGCCCTGGGCCTCAAAGTCCTGGCCGATGTGCAAAAGATTTTCAAAACCCGCCATCCGGTCATGATCTACCCCGCCTCCGGCACGGGTGCCTGGGAAGCGGCGCTCAGCAACGTGCTCCAGGCGGGCGACCATGTGCTGATGTACGAGACAGGCCACTTTGCATTTTTGTGGAACAAGTTGGCCAACCAGCTGGGTCTGAAATCTGAGGTCATCAGCCTGCCGGGCTTGGAGGGCTGGCGCAACGGCGTGCAGGCCGACCTGATCGAGCAGCGCCTGAAAGCCGACTCTGGCCACAGCATCAAAGCGGTGTGCGTGGTGCACAACGAAACCTCGACCGGCGTGACCAGCGACATTGCCGCCGTGCGCCGCGCCATCGACGCCGCCAAACACCCGGCATTGCTCTTGGTGGACACCATCTCGGGCCTGGCCAGCGCCGACTATCGCCACGACGAATGGGGCGTGGACGTGACCATCAGCGGCTCGCAAAAAGGCCTGATGCTCCCGCCCGGCATCAGCTTCAACGCCCTGTCACCCCGCGCCATTGAAGTCAGTCAAAAAGGCGGTATGGCCCGCAGCTATTGGGCTTGGGGCGAGATGATCGAGATGAACAAAAACGGCTACTGGCCCTCCACCCCCAACACCAATTTGCTCTATGGCCTGAGCGAGGCCTGCGACATGCTGCTGGCCGAGGGCCTGGACCAGGTTTTTGCCCGACACCAGCGCTGGGCCGCAGGGGTGCGCGCTGCCGTGCACGCTTGGGGTCTGCCCATTCAGTGCGCCGACCCGGCTGTTTACTCCCCCATCCTGACTGGCGTCATGACCCCCGAGGGCGTGGACGCCGACGCGGTGCGCAAAGTCATCCACCAACGCTTTGACTGCTCACTGGGCACGGGCTTGGGCAAAGTCAAAGGCCGCATGTTCCGCATTGGCCACCTGGGCGACAGCAACGACCTGACCCTGATCGCCACCGTGGCGGGCTGCGAAATGGGCCTGAAGCTGTCGGGCGTGGCGCTGCAAGGCAGCGGCGTACAGGCCATCATGGACCATTTCACAAGCCACCCCGGTGGTTTGGCAAAGGCCTGAAACCACAAACATTTCCGTTCCCCCCCCCGCCTTGCACCAGTTTCGGTCAAGGCATCGACTTAAGCCCCAAACCACTAAAAGGAGACAACCATGACCCCCCAACTCAAGACACGCAGCCCACTCGCGTCCCCGTTGCGCCGCGCAACGGTGACCCTGTTGGGCGCAGCCGCACTGGCACTGGGCAGCACTGCTGCCCAAGCTCAGATGGAAATCAAACTCGGCCACGTTGGCGGCCCGGGTTCCCTCTTTGAACTCTCGGCCCTTGAATTTGCCCGCGTGGCCAACGAGCGCCTGGGCAACAAAGCCAAGGTGGTGGTTTTTGGCTCCAGCCAGCTGGGGGGTGACTCCGAGATGATGCAGAAACTGCGTTTGGGCACTCTGGAGCTGTCCATCCCGTCGAGCATCATGTCGTCCAACGTGCCCGCTTTTGGCATGTTCGAAATGCCTTACCTGGTCAAGAACCGTGACCACATGAAAAAGATCGAGACCGAGGTCTTGCGTCCCAGTTTGCTGCCCATGGCAGAAGAAAAGGGTTTCAAAATTTTGGGTGTTTGGGAAAACGGTTTTCGGCACATCACCAACAACACCAAGCCCATCGTCAAGCCAGAAGACCTCAAAGGCATGCGCCTGCGCGTTCCACCCGGCGTCTGGCGCGTCAAGATGTTCCAAGCTTATGGTGCAAACCCCTCACCAATGGCATTCTCTGAAGTGTTTGTGGCACTCCAAACCGGCGTGATGAACGGCCAGGAAAACCCCCTGACCCAAATTTACTCGGCCAAATTCCAAGAAGTGCAAAAGTACATCTCCATGACGGGCCACGTCTACACACCCGCCTACTTGGCGGCCGGTTCGCGCAAATTCAAATCCCTGCCCAGCGATGTGCAAGTGATCCTGGAAAAGACCGCGCAAGACGTGCAACCTTACGTGTATGCCACAGCAGCCAAGCTCGATGGTGAACTGCTGGACAAAATCAAAGCCGCTGGCACCAAAGCCAACGAGGTGGACAAAAACGCCTTCATTGCGGCCAGCAAAGCCATCTATGCTGAATTTGGCAAAGAAGTGCCCGGTGGCGGTGCCTTGGTTGATAAAGCCGTCGCACTGGGCGCTGCTTATTAAAGCAACGTGAACTCGGACGCGGCAGCTACCGCGTCCGAGTGCTTCAAACCTTTGCACCAAGCTATTGCGCCCATTCATTGCGCAAAGCCATTGCACTTGGGCATCGCTGAAAACAGCCCTGCCAAGTGCTTAGCCAAATCCAGTGATAGAAGCCCGGCCTTTGCATCTGGATCGACCTCTGTTGCCCCCACGCCCAGCCCCAAGGAACGCCCTGTGTTTCAAACCCTCCGATCCACTTTTGACCGAACGCTCACCGCCTTCGTCATCTTTTTGCTCGCCTCATTGGCCGTCATCGTCCTCATGGGGGTGACGTACCGCAAACTGGGCTGGTCCCTGGTCTGGTACGACGAGGTGGCCTCGATCACTTTGGCTTGGCTCACCTATTACGGTGCCGCGCTGGCTGCGCTCAAGCGCGCCCACATTGGATTTCCCGGTTTGGTCAACGCCATGGCACCTGCATTGCGCGTGCCTGTGGTGCTGCTGGCAGAAGCCATCGTGATTGGCTTTTTTGCCGTGCTGGCCTGGTACGGCTACCAAGTCTTGGACATTTTGCAAGGCGACACCATGGTCAGCCTGCCTTGGGTGCCCACCCAGTTCACACAGTCGGTGATTCCCGTCGGCTCGGTCTTGTTCATTGTGGCGCAGCTGCTGAGCCTGCCCGAGTTGCTGGACCAGGCCCGAGGTGCGGGCGTGATCGATGCCGAAAAGCAAGAGATGGAAAAAGAAATTCAAAAGGCGATGCAATCATGAGTGCCGTTTTCATGTTCCTGGGCCTGTTGGCCCTCATCCTGATCAATGTGCCGATTGGCATTTCATTGGGCGTGGTGGCCATGGTCGCCATGGTCATACACGGCGGCATGGATTCGCTGCTCAGCGGTGCCATCACTATGTTCACCGGGGCCACGAGCTTTCCGCTGTTGTCCATTCCCTTGTTCATCTTGGCGGGTGCCATCATGAACTCGTCGAGTTTGTCGCGCCGCCTGATCGCCTTTGCCTCAGCCCTTTTTGGCTTCATCAAGGGCGGCTTGGCCATGGTGAACATCGGTACCTCGCTCTTTTTTGCCGAGATATCGGGATCGGCCGTGGCCGATGTGGCCGCGATGGGCTCGATCTTGATCCCGTCGATGAAGAAAAAGGGCTACCCCAAAGAGTTTGCGGCAGCCATCACCTCATCGTCGGCCACGTTGGCCATCATCATTCCGCCCTCTATTCCCATGATCTTGTACGCGGTCATGGCCGACGCCTCGGTGGTGCAAATTTTTGTGGCCGGCATCGTCCCGGGTATTTTGGGCGGCGGCGGCATGATGGCACTGGCCTACTGGTATGCCAAACGCTACAACTACCCGGTTGAAGAAGTGTTCAGCTGGAGCAAGGTCTGGTCCACTTTCAAGGACGCTGCTTGGGCGTTTTGCTTGCCCATGATCATTTTGGGTGGCATTTTTGGCGGCTGGGTCACTGCTACCGAAGGCGCAGCGTTGGCCGTGTTGGCAGCTCTGTTCATTGGCGGGGTCATTTACCGCGAACTCAATTTCAAGCACCTGTACGAATCCATGCTCGAAGGCGGCATCCAAACCGCCGTGGTGATGCTGCTGGTGGCCGCCTCGGCCCTGCTCGGCCACCTGCTGACCGAGCAGCAAATGCCCCAGCAACTGGCCGCCTGGATTTCCTCGCTCACCGACAACCGCTATGCGGTGCTGGGCATCCTGAACGTGTTCTTCCTCTTGGTTGGGCTGTTTCTGCACTCGGCTGCGGCCATCATCTTGGTGGTGCCCATCGTCATGCCATTGGTACTGGCCGTGGGCATTGACCCGGTTCACTTTGGTCTGATCGTCACCCTCAACTTGGGCATTGGCCAACAAACACCACCAGTGGCCAGCGTGCTCATGACCGCCTGCTCCATCGCCAAAGCCGACATGTGGAAAGTCACACGGGTCAACCTGCCTTTTATCGGCGTGTTGTTTGTGCTGTTGATGATGGTGACCTACATACCTGCCATCCCCATGTTCCTGGTTGAATACTTCTACCGATGATGAACACCATTCCTGCCCCCGAAGAAGTCACGGTGCACACCCAAAGCGGTGTGGCCACCGTGACCTTCAACCGTCCCCAGGCGCGCAACGCCATGACCTGGGGCATGTACCAACAACTCAGCAGCCACTGCGAAGCGTTCAAAGCGGACACCAGCGTTCGCGCCGTGGTGTTTCGTGGTGCCGGCGGTCAAGCCTTTGTTGCGGGCACCGACATCGAGCAGTTCAAAACCTTCAGCACGGGCGATGACGGTGTGGCCTACGAAGCGCAGATCGAGGCCTGCATCGAACTGCTGTGCGCGCTGCCCATGCCCACCGTAGCGGTGATTGAAGGCTGGGCGGTCGGCGGCGGCTTGGCCATTGCCACCGCATGCGATTTTCGCCTGGCCACACCGGGCTCGCAATTGGGTGTGCCGATTGCCAAAACCTTGGGCAACTGCTTGTCGGTGGTCAATGTGGCGCGACTGAGCGCCGCTTTCGGGCCGCAACGCGTCAAACGCATGCTCATGCTGGCCGAGATGGTTGGGGCCGACGAGGCCCTGGCCTGCGGCTATTTGCACCAGATCGTAGAACCCAGCGACATCGACGCGGTCACACACGCCTTGGTGCAGCGCCTGACCGCCTTGGCCCCGGTGACTCAACAGGTCAGCAAACAAGCCCTCAACCGCTTGGTGCAACACAGCGCACCAGAGGCCGAAGACCTGATTCGCCAAGCCTATGGCAGCGAAGACTTCCGCGAAGGCGTCCAAGCCTTTGTGGCCAAACGCAAACCCCTTTGGAAAGGCCGTTGACCATGGCAAGCGCAAAACGCACCGGACCTCTGGCTGGTTTGCGCGTCCTCGAGATGACGCAAATCATGTCGGGCCCCACCTGTGGCCTGCTGTTGGCCGACATGGGGGCTGACGTCATCAAAATCGAAAAACTGCCCGGCGGCGATGACGCACGGGGCTACCGCGATCCGCAAATCAATGGCGTGTCTGCGCCCTTTTTGATGATGAACCGCAATAAACGCGGCCTGGCCCTCGATTTGAAAAAACCGCAAGGCCGCGACCTGTTGCTGCGCATGGTCAAAAACGCGGATGTGCTGGTCGAGAACTTTCGGGGCGGCACCATGGACAAGCTCGGGCTGGGCTATGAAGCCCTGCGCGCGGTGAACCCGGGCCTGATTTACTGTGCCATCTCGGGCTATGGCCGCACCGGCCCTTATGCCGACAAGGGCGGCTTTGACCTGATTGCCCAAGGTTTCGCCGGCCTGATGGCGGTGACGGGCGAGCCCGGTCGGCCCCCGGCGAAAAGCGGCAATGCCGTGTCCGACATGAACGCGGGCATCTTGGCGGCCACCGGCATCTTGGCCGCCTACATCCACAAGCTCAAAACGGGCGAAGGTCAAATTGTGGACACCTCTTTGAGCGACGCGGCCCTGCAGCAAACCTATTGGCACGCCGCTGTTTGGCTGGCCACGCAGCGCGAACCGCAGCCCACAGGTTCGGCACATATCCTGACCGCGCCCTACCAAGCCTTTGAGGCCAGCGACGGTTGGATCAACATCGGCGGCGCCAACCAAACCAATTGGGAGCGCATCTGCCAAGTGCTTGGCCACCCCGAGTGGCGTGAAGACCCGCGATTTGTCACCAACAGCGACCGCATGGCGCACCTGGAGGAATTGGTCGCGCTCATGAATGCTGTGCTGCGACAACGCACCCGCGCCGAATGGCAAGCCGACATGGATGCAGCCGGCGTGCCTGCAGGGCCGGTGCACACCATCGGCGAGGCGCTGTCACACCCACAAACCCTGGCGCGCGGCATGGTGGTCACGCTGGAGCACTCGCAAGCGGGCACCACGCGCGGCATTGGTTGCCCGATCCACTTTTCGCAAACGCCCACCAACACTGGCCAAGCCGCCCCGCTGCTGGGCCAGCACACCCGCGAACTTCTGCAAGAGCATGGCCTGACAGACACCGAAATAGATGACTTGATTGAGCAGGGAGCAGTCTCGCAAGCGGCAGCTTGATCGTCACGCTCAAAGCCACAAGCTGAATCACAAGCTGGTTAAAAAAATCGGACCCTCGGGTCCGATTTTTATTTTTCCAAAGCCTGATTGTGCAGGCGCTAAGCTTCAGACCCGCTCCGTCACCCAAGCCTGCACACTCGCCATCGCAGCAGGCAAGGCACCCGGGTTGGTGCCCCCGGCCATGGCCATGTCGGGTTTGCCGCCGCCTTTGCCGCCCACTTGGCCCGCCACAAAGCTGGCCAACTCACCGGCTTTGACTTTGCCCACGGTGTCGGCGGTCACGCCAGCGGCGATCTGCACCTTCTCGCCGTCCACAGCCGTGAGCACGATCACGGCGGTTTTCATCTTGTCCTTGAGCTTGTCCATGGTGTCGCGCAGGGTCTTGGCGTCCGCGCCTTCCAGTTGGGCCACCAAGAGCTTGATGCCCTGGATGTCAATGGCTTTCGTCATCAGCTCGTCGCCTTGGGCCGAAGCCAGCTTGCCTTTGGCGGCTGACAATTCCTTTTCCAGCGCCTTGACCTGATCCAGCACCTGTTGGATGCGAGTGTTCAATTCGGCCGGTTGTGCTTTGAGCGCGCCAGCAGCTTGGGTGACGGTGTCTTCGAGTGATTGCAGATAAGCCAAAGCATTGGCGCCGGTCACCGCTTCGATGCGGCGCACTCCTGCGGCCACGCCACCTTCGCTCACGATCTTGAACAGGCCAATGTCGCCCGTGGCTTTGACGTGGGTGCCGCCGCACAGTTCGCGGCTGGAACCAATGTCGAGCACGCGCACGGTCTCGCCGTATTTCTCGCCAAACAGCATCATCGCGCCGGTTTTCTGGGCGCTTTCAATGTCCATCACACGCGCTTGTGCCGCAGCGTTGGCCAGAATTTCGGCGTTCACTTGAGCCTCGATCTCGCGAATCTGGGCATCGGTCACGGGCGCGTTGTGCGCAAAGTCGAACCGGGTGCGCTCGGCATTGACCAAGCTGCCCTTTTGCTGCACATGGCTGCCCAGCACTTCGCGCAGGGCTTTGTGCATCAAATGGGTGGCGCTGTGGTTGCGCACGGTGGCGGCGCGCAGGCCCAAGTCCACATGCGCCTGCACCGCGTCGCCCACCTTCAGGCTGCCGGACTTGATTTCGCCATGATGGCCAAACACATCGGCCTTGATCTTGAGCGTGTCGGCCACGTTGAATTGGCCGCCCGCGTTGTGGACCATGCCCTGGTCTCCCACCTGACCACCGGACTCGGCATAAAACGGGGTCGTGTCCAACACCACCACACCTGATTGGCCAGCTTTCAGCTCGGTCACGGCATTGCCGTCGGCATACAAGGCCAGCACTTTGGCGTTGGCCGTCAGGTCGTCGTAGCCTACAAAATCGTTGCCTGCGCCCGAATAATCGAGCGCCTTGTCCATCTTGAACTTGCCCGCCGCACGGGCCTGGGCTTTTTGCTTTTCCATGGCGGTGGCGAAACCAGCCTCGTCCACGCTCAGGCCGCGCTCACGGCACACATCGGCCGAGAGGTCGAGCGGGAAGCCATAGGTGTCATGCAGCTTGAAGGCCACTTCGCCAGGCAGCACTTTCACGCCGCCTTCAAGGGCCGCGTCCAGAATCTGCATGCCGCTTTGCAGCGTCTCAAAGAAGCGCTCTTCTTCCACGCGCAAAACGTCGGCAATGCGATCGGCCTGATCGGCCATGTTGGGGTAAGCCGCGCCCATGAGCTTGACCAAATCGGGCACCAGCTTGTGGAAAAACGGGGTCTTTTGGCCGAGCAAATAACCGTGGCGAATGGCGCGGCGCACGATGCGGCGCTGGACATAACCCCGGCCTTCGTTGCTCGGCACCACGCCGTCGCTCACCAAAAATGCAGCAGCGCGGATGTGGTCGGCGATCACGCGCAGCGACTTGTTGTTCAGGTCGGTGCAGCCGGTCTCGCGCGAGGCGGCCTTGATCAGCGCGTCAAAAATGTCGATTTCGTAGTTGCTGTGCACGTGCTGCAAGATGGCGGCCAAGCGCTCCAGGCCCATGCCCGTGTCCACGCAAGGCGCGGGCAGCGGCGTCACAGCACCGGTTTCGTCCATGTTGAACTGCATGAACACGTTGTTCCAGATTTCGATGAAGCGGTCGCCGTCTTCATCGGGGCTGCCAGGAGGGCCGCCGGGAATGTGTGCGCCGTGGTCGTAAAAAATCTCGGAGCAAGGACCGCAGGGGCCCGTGTCGGCCATCATCCAAAAGTTGTCGGACTTGTAGCGGCCACCCTTGTTGTCACCGATGCGGATGATGCGGTTCTCGGCCTTGATGCGCTCCGGCGTCCAGCCGGCTTTGACAAAAATGCCTTCCCAAATGCCATGGGCCTCGTCGTCTTCCATGTAGACGGTGGCGTACAGCTTGTCAGCGGGCAGTTTGTAGACCTGGGTCAGCAGCTCCCAAGCCCACTCCAGCGACTCGCGCTTGAAGTAGTCGCCAAACGACCAGTTGCCCAGCATCTCGAAGAAAGTGTGGTGGCGGGCGGTGTAGCCCACGTTTTCCAGGTCGTTGTGTTTGCCACCGGCACGCAGGCAAGCTTGCACAGAGGCGGCGCGCACATACGAGCGCTTGTCCGAGCCCAAAAACACGTCCTTGAACTGGACCATGCCCGAGTTGGTGAACATCAAGGTCGGGTCATTGCCCGGCACCAGGGGGCTGGAGGCCACCACGGTGTGCCCTTTGGACTCGAAAAAGTCCAAAAAGGTCTTGCGGATGTCGGAGACGGAAATGGGGGCTTGGCTCATGGTGGTGATGGCTTTCAATGCAACCGCACATTATAGATTTGTGGCTCGCGCCCTCTGAGGGTCAACTTGCACCATCCACCCCGTCACCACCGTGGTTTTGCGACTTTTGTGACAGACGCAAGGCTCAAGAGGGGCTAAGCTCCACGGCTACTGAAAAATCACAGCCTACCTTTGCGGCCTTTGGAGACTCCTATGGACATGAAAACATCGCCTCTCGCCCTCTTGAATGACCCCACTTTGCTCAAGACCGACGCCTTGATCAACGGCCAATGGGTCGCAGGCAGCCAGCGTTTTGAAGTGACCGACCCGGCCACGGGTGGGCATTTGGCCAGCGTGGCCAACCTCGGTGCGACCGAGGCCGAAGCCGCCATTGCCGCTGCCAACGCTGCCTGGGGCCCTTGGAAAGCCAAGACCGCCAAAGAGCGCAGCATCATTTTGCGCAAGTGGTTTGACCTGCTGATTGCCAACACCGAAGACCTGGCCCGTTTGATGACCGCAGAAAACGGCAAGCCGATTGCCGAGTCGCGTGGCGAAGTGGCCTATGGCGCCAGTTTTGTGGAGTGGTTTGCCGAAGAAGCGAAGCGCGTCAACGGCGAGACCCTCCCCCAGTTTGACAACAACCGCCGCCTGCTGGTGCTCAAGCAGCCCATTGGCGTTTGCGCGGCCATCACGCCCTGGAACTTTCCGCTGGCCATGATCACCCGCAAGGTGGCACCTGCGCTGGCTGCAGGCTGCCCTGTGGTCATCAAACCTGCCGAGCAAACCCCGCTCACGGCCTTGGCGGCAGCCGAGTTGGCCATTCGCGCAGGCATTCCGGCAGGGGTGCTCAACATCATCACCGCCGACGGCCCGCAAAGCATCGCCATCGGCAAGGTCCTGTGCGCCAGCGACGTGGTTCGCCACATCAGCTTTACAGGTTCCACCGAAGTGGGTCGTATCTTGATGGCCCAGTCGGCTCCTA
This sequence comes from Limnohabitans sp. Bal53, assembly GCF_003063355.1. Classification (GTDB taxonomy): domain Bacteria; phylum Pseudomonadota; class Gammaproteobacteria; order Burkholderiales; family Burkholderiaceae_C; genus Limnohabitans_A. Next base: position 541,769 of record NZ_NESH01000002.1, read on the forward strand.
CGGTGAAAAAAATGTCACTGGAGTTGGGAGGCAATGCGCCCTTCATCGTGTTTGAAGACGCCGACATCGACAGCGCCGTGGAAGGCGCATTCGCCAGCAAATACCGCAACGCAGGCCAGACCTGCGTGTGTTCCAACCGCTTTTATGTGCAGGAGTCGGTGTACGAGGAGTTCGCCACCAAGTTCGCGGCCAAAGTCAAAACCGCCAAAGTGGGCAACGGCTTTGCCGACGGCGTGAACCAAGGCCCGCTGATCGAGCCATCCGCCCTCGACAAGGTGGAGCGCCATGTGAAAGACGCCATCGCCAAGGGCGGCCGTGTGCTCACAGGCGGCAAGCGCCTGGACGGCCAATTTTTTGAGCCCACCGTGATCGCCGATGCCAGCGCCGACATGGTCTGCGCCAAAGAAGAAACCTTTGGCCCCTTTGCGCCCATCTTCAAATTCAAAACCGAGCAAGACGCCATCTTTGCAGCCAACAACACCGAGTTTGGTCTGGCCAGCTACTTCTACAGCCGCGATGTGGGCCGCATCTTCCGAGTGAGCGAAGCGCTCGAATACGGCATGGTCGGTATCAACGTGGGCATTTTGGCCACCGAACATGTGCCTTTTGGTGGGGTCAAGCAGTCGGGTCTGGGCCGTGAAGGTTCACACCACGGCATGGACGACTATGTGGAGATCAAATACCTCTGCGTGGGCGATATCCTGAAGTAAACTACATGCCTTCGCGGGTGTCGTTCAATGGTAGGACTCTTGCTTCCCAAGCAAATAACGTGGGTTCGATTCCCATCACCCGCTCCACAGGATCATCTCAGCTCATCTCAATGAGCCTCACAACCCGCTTACCGTAAGGTAATGCGGGTTTTTTATTGTCTTGCACCGTACTGCCAGCTATCATGACATACCAACAAATTCATGGTATTTGAGTTAGCCCCCTGAAACACAGTCCCGTCGGTATTCCTTAAACTAAGAAACAGGAATACGACCATGGATATGACTATGTCTTCAGCAACACCCTCTCGGGTTGACGTGGTGACAAGCGTTCAGCGCCGCAGGCGTTGGACCCCAGAGCAAAAGCTTGAAATCGTCAAACAGACCAACGAACCTGGCAGCTCTGTCTCGATGGTGGCACGGCAATTTGGCATCTCTGCGGCTCAGCTCTTTCAATGGCGAAAGGCCTACCTGCAAGGCACACTGATGGCGGTTGGTGCCAACGAAACAGTGGTGCCAGAGTCTGAGCTTCAAGAGGCCATGCGCCGCATTAAACAACTCGAAGGCGCATTGGGCCGCAAGACTTTGGAGAACGAGACTATCAAGGAGGCTGTGGACTTTGCCAAAGCAAAAAAGTGGATTGCGCGCTCGCCAGTATTGCCCGGGGGCGAGCAGTGAGAGCCGTCTGCTTTGCCCTTGGCGTCTCGCGTAGCCATGTGTTGGTCATGAGAGATCGACCATCCGAATGGACAGACTTGAGAAAGTCACCTCCAAGAACTGATGACACCGCCGTCAAGCAAGCCATTGCCAATGTGGTCAAGGACCGTGCCACTTATGGCTACCGCCGCCTCTGGGCTCGCTTGCGATTGGATGGGCATGACCGGGTCAATCACAAGCGGGTTTACCGGGTGATGCGTGATGAAGGCTGGCTGCTGTACCGGCATGGCGCAAAGCCTGTAGATACAAGAAAGCACGAAGGAAAAGTGGCCGTCAAGGAAAGTGATGTGCGCTGGTGTTCAGATGGCTTGGAGCTGTCGTGTGACAACGGCGAGAAGGTGCGGGTGGCCTTCGCGCTGGATTGCTGCGACAGGGAAATCATGAGCTGGGTGGCCACCACCAAAGGCATTGATGCAGCATTGGTCGGCGATTTGATGATGCAGGCAGTGGAGAACAGGTTTGGACCTAACGGCAAGCCCTCAAAGCCCATTGAATGGCTCACCGATAACGGCAGTTGCTACACGGCAGCCGAGACCAGGAGTTTTGCCAAGCAACTAGGGCTCAAGCCAGTGACCACACCGGTAACAAGCCCGCAAAGTAACGGCATGGCAGAGAGCTTCGTGAAAACATTGAAACGGGACTATGCCAAACTGGCCGATCGACCCGACTCGCAAACGGTGATGGCGCTATTGCCCAAATGGTTCGATGACTACAATTCTTACCACCCACACAGCGCGTTGGGTTATGTGCCAGCCAAGCTGTTCAGGGAAAAACGAGCGGTAAATTAAACATACCGGCGGTACTGGGTTACGGGGTCAAGACCAAGTCTTAAGTAGCTGATACGGCTTGATACGGCCTAAAGTTCGACGGAGACGGACACCGCTTCCGCCAAGAACCCCCAATGCAAAACGCCCCTTTCGGGGCGTTTTGCATGGATGGCCGCTGGTTTCTACTTCTGAAACCTGTGGCTGTGTGCATCGCGCAAAACGTTTTTCTGTACCTTGCCCATGATGTTGCGGGGCAAGGTGTCGATCAGCACGCAGTGCTTGGGCACTTTGAAATTGGCCATTTGTGACTTGATGGCCTGAACCACCGATTCCGGCGAGACACTGGCGCCCGGCTTGGCCACCACCACCGCCACACCCACCTCGCCAAAGTCAGGATGGGGCACGCCGACCACCGCGCTCTCGGCCACGCCGTCCAGGTTGTTGATGAACGATTCGATCTCTGCGGGGTAGACGTTGTAGCCCCCGCTGATGATCAAGTCCTTGCTTCGGCCTACGATGGTCACATAGCCGTCGGCGGCTTGCTGCCCCACGTCACCGGTTTTGAAGAAGCCGTCTGCGGTGAACTCTTCCGCTGTTTTTTCTGGCATTTGCCAGTAGCCCAAAAACACATTGGGGCCTTTGACTTGAATCCCACCGATTTCGTCCGCAGGCAGGGGCTGGTTCGCTTCGTCGACCACACGCAGCGTCACGCCGGGCAAAGGGAAACCGACCGTGCCGCCGCGCCGCTCGGACTGGCCATTAAAACGGGCATCCGGCAAGCAGGGGTTGGAGGTCAGCATCACGGTTTCACTCATGCCGTAGCGTTCCAAAATGGCGTGACCCGTGGCCGCTTGCCAAGCGGCGTGGGTTTCAGCCAACATGGGGGCTGAGCCTGACACAAACAGCCGCATGTGGGCGGTGGCCGCCTTGTTCAGGCCGGGCTCGGCCAACATGCGGGTGTAAAGCGTGGGCACGCCCATGAACACCGTGCCCTGCGACATGTGTTCAATGCTGCGCTTGGGGTCAAACTTGTTCATCCAGATCATGGGGCTGCCGTTGATCAAGGCCCCATGGATGGCGACAAACAAGCCATGCACATGGAAAATCGGCAGCGCGTGGATCAGCACATCATCGGCCTGCCAGTTCCAATATGTCTTGAGCGTTTGGGCATTGCTGGCGATGTTGCTGTGGGACAGCATGGCCCCCTTGCTGCGCCCTGTCGTGCCGCTGGTGTAGATGATGACGGCCAACGCGTCGGGTGCGACCCGGGCAGGGGTATGTTGGCTGGCCATGGACGCCGCACTTTCGAGCAAACTGCCCTGGCGCTTGTCATCGAGAGTGAAGACGTGGGCCACTTTGTTTTGGGCCGCGATGGGCGTCACCCAGCCCAAGTTGGCCGGACTGCACACCACCACCGCGGGCGTGGCGTTGCCCAAGAAGTAATCCACCTCGCTGCTTTGGTAAGCGGTGTTCAAGGGCAGAAACACATGCCCGGCACGCAAAGTGGCCAGGTAGAGCATCAGCATCTCCACCGACTTGTCCACTTGCACCGCGATCCGGCTGCTGGGGGGCAACTGGAGCGAGTCAATCAAGTTGGCCAACCTGGCGGTTTGGTCTTCCAAGTCTTGCCAGCTGTAGGTGAGCCCCTCTTCGGCCCAGACGGCCGTGGCTTGCTTGTTGGCTGGAAACGCGTTTTGAAGTGCGACGAAAAAATTAGGGTGGGTTGTCATGGGATAACGCTCAAAAGAAACTCAGGCTTTGACCCATTTTTTCAATGGGTTGGCGTACACGACTTCCTCGTTCACAAAGGCCTGGTGACGGGCTTCGACGGAGCCCAAATCATACAAATAATTGACCATCAGAGAGGCCGACTGCTGCAGCCCTTTGGCAGACAGGTCAGCACCGACATGCACCGCCTCCAAGCGCGCACCATTGTCGAGGTGAAAGCGTGCCACGGGGTCTGCCAGCTGGCCGTGGGTTTGGCCCACCAGAAAGCCCGTGCACAAGCGCAAAAGACAGTCTTTGACATTGGCCGGCATGGTGTTGACATGGTCGGCCAACAGGGGTTTGTGCGCCGCCAACCAGTGGGTCAACGTGGCATGGGCCAAGCCATCCTTGGCCGACAACTTGGCGGGGTCGACTTTCTCGATCCAGCGCATGAATCCTGGCACCGGCGACAAGGTGCAATAGGTCTTCAAACTCTCGACCTCGGCGGCCAGGTGCTCGGCCACCCGCTTGATCAGGAAGTTGCCCAGCGACACCCCCCGCAAACCTGGCTGGCAGTTGCTGATGGAGTAAAAAATGGCGGTGGTGGGTGCCGGCGCTTTTCTGGCTTTGGCCAATTTGACGAGTTCGGCCTCACTGCGCAGTGCAATAAGGGGGGCAATTTCTCCGGGAATGTCGTTCATGAGCGCCACTTCCACAAAAATCAAGGGCTCATTGGGCAGCTGCGGATGAAAGAACGCGTAACAGCGGCGGTCGGACTCCAGCCGTCGGCGCAAGTGGGTCCAGCTGTCGATGGCGTGCACGGCTTCGTGTTGGATGATTTTTTCAAGCAACGCGGCCGAGGAGTTCCAGCTGACCGGTTCGAAACGCAAAAATCCCGGGTTGAACCACGAGCTGAGTAGGTGCAGAAAGTCCGCATCCACAGCCTTCAAACCTTTTCGGTTATTCATGCAGCCCATCAAGGCCACCCGCATGGACAACAGGGTTGCGGTCCCTTTTGGGGTGCGGTTGATCCGCCGGAACAGCTCTTGCCGAGGCGATTCGGTCACATGGGACAAGTGCGACAAAGCCTCAGGTGAGGCCTCTTTGAGGTAAGCCGTCGCGGCCGCCTTGACCACACGTTCATCGGGTGCAAACTCGGTGGCCAAGACCGCAAAAAAGGCTTCTTGTCGGTCTTGGCTGAGCGCCTCCCAGCCTCGCACCACCGCTGCCGCCAGCACATACATGTTGGCTTGCCCCCGCTCAGAAACCAGCTGATGGCATGCATCGACCAATTTGGCAAAGCCGCCATCGGCCTTGGCGCGTTGCCCCAAAGCCAGCAGATTTTTCCAGGACATCATGGTGCGTTCAACCCATCAGGTAAGTGGGCAACCAAGTCGCAATTTCAGGGAACACGCACAACAAAACAATGGACAACACCATGCACATCATGAAAGGGAAAGCACCACGAAGAATGGTGGTCAACTTGACATCTGGCGTGATGCCATTGATGACAAACAGGTTCAAGCCCACCGGCGGGGTGATCAAACCCAACTCCATGTTGATGGTCAGCACCACGCCAAACCAAATCGGATCAAAGCCTGCTGCCGTGATCACGGGCAAGATGATGGGGGTGGTCATCAAGATGATCGCTGCCGGGGGCAAGAAACACCCAAGGACCAAGAGCAACATGTTGATGATGCCCAGCAACACCCAGCGGTTGACGTTCAGCTCGGCAATGGCTTGGGCAACGCTTTGGGTCACCAAGCTCGAAGACATGGCGTAGCTGAACAGCACCGACATGCCGATGATCAGCAGCAGCATGCCGGACTCGCGAATGGCCTCTCGCACGATGCCCCAGATGGCGGTGAAATTCCACATCCGGTAAATCACGATCACCATCAACAAGCACAAAGCAGCCCCCACACCGGCGGCCTCGGAGGGGGTGGCGATGCCGCCGTAGAGTGCATAAATCACACCCACAATCACGCCCATCAAAGGCAGCAGACGGGGCAATAACTCAAAGCGTTGGGCCCAGCTGTAGCTTTCGTTGGTTTTGCCCAGCCCGGTTCCACGACGCCAGCTCAAGAAAAGCGCCCAGGCAATGAACAAACCTGTGAGCAACAGGCCAGGCAAGATGCCCGCAATGAACAAGCGGCCAATCGATGTCTCGCTGGCAATGCCGTACAAAATCATGGTCACGCTGGGCGGGATCAAAATGCCCAGTGTGCCTCCTGCAGCGATCGAACCCGTGGCCAGGTCGGCCTCGTAGCCACGACGGCGCATCTCCGGGATGCCCATCTTGCCAATCGCCGCGCAGGTGGCTGGGGATGAACCGGTCAGGGCCGAAAACAGCGCGCACGCGCCGATGTTGGAAATCACCAACGAGCCGGGCACTTTGTACAACCAGCGGTTCAGGGCTTCGTACAAGTCGCTGCCCGCCCGCGAAGACGCCACCGCAGCCCCCATGATGATGAACATCGGAATGGAGGCCAGTGTGAAATCGTCCAGCCCAGAAAACACGGTGTCGGCCATGTACAGAACCGAGCCCCAACCATCCGACCAGACCATGAAAATCAAGGCGGTACTGCCCAGCGCAAACGCGATGGGCATGCCCGTGGCCAACAACAACAAAGCGACGGCAAAAATGATGCCGCCCATCAATAAGGGGGTCATGCCATTTCCTTCATGTCGTGGGCGGCAGGCATGCCGAAAGGCAAATCGCGGCCTGTGGCCAAGGCCCACATGTCCACCACATATTGCAGGCAGACCAACGTCATGCCAACCGGTACGCTCAGGTAAGGAATCCACAAACGGGCATTCCAGATGCTGGGCGTCTTGAGATCCAATTCCCAAGCCTCCCACCACCAATGGGCCGCGCTGTACAAAAAGAGCACGCAAAAGCCCAATGACAAAATGGAGGCCAACCAGGCCAGCGCCAAACGTGCGGAATCGCCCAAGAACATGGGCAGCAAATCAACGTTGACATGCCCACGCGTGAGCAAAATGTAAGGGGCCCCGAGAAACGTGGCCGCCACCAAGGCGAAAGTCACAAATTCGGTTTGCCAGATAGACGATTCTCCAAGCACGGCACGCACGAAGATCATTTGACAAACGACGAACACCGACACGATCATGAGTGCAGCGGCCACGACGCCGCTCCACTCAGACAGACGGCAAACCCATTGGTGCAGCTGTTTCAAGAGAGGCTCCTGCTTACTTGACGGTCAGCGCCTTGTCGATCAGCGCCTTGCCTGTGGGCACGGTCTTGGCAAACTCCGCGTAAGAAGTTTTGGCTGCCACTGCACGCCACATGTCGGCCTGTGCGGCGGTCATGGTGACCACCTTCACACCGGCCTTGTTGTAGGCCTCGACCATCTTGTCGTCGAGCTTCTTGGACTCGGCTGCAAAATAATCTTCTGCTTTTTTGGAGGCCGCCATCAAGGCTGCTTTTTGCGCTGCATTCAATTTAGCCATGGCTTTTTTGGAGATCAGCACAGGCTCGTACATGAACCACAGCGCCTGGTCGCCAGGCGCGGTCAGGCACTTGACTTGCTCGTAGAGTCGGAAGGACACAAAACTGCCAGCCGAGGTGTCTGTTCCCTGCGCCACGCCTTGTTGCAAGGCGCTGTACACCTCACTGGAGGGCACAGAAACAATGGAAGCACCAGCCCCAGCCCACATTTGCGCAAAGGTCGCACCGGCCGAACGGATCTTCAGACCATCCGCGTCCTTGGGCTCCAAAATGCACTTGTCTTTGCCGGCAAAAGCACCCGCCAACCAGGCATCGGCCAACACGTCGACACCGCCACGGTTGATGATGGCCCGGATGTCATCCATGAAAGGGGAGGCATTGATTTGGCGGGCGTGCGTGTGGTTTTTCACCAAACCAGGCATCAAAGTGGCACCAAACTCGGGGTGAAAGCCGGAGGCGTAATCAAGCGGCAGGGAGGTCATGTCAATTTGACCGCTGAGCATGGCCTTCCATTGCTCTTTGGGCTTGACCAAGCTGGAGCCAGGAAACACTTTGATCGTCAAGCCCACATTGGCTGCTGCGACCTCGCGTGCAATCATTTGCACCATTTCGTCACGCGCATCCCCTTTGCCACCAGGGAATTGGTGCGAAGCCTTCAACACGATATCGGCTTGGGCCGACAGGGCAACGCCAGTCCAAACTGCGATGGCGGCTATATTCTTGAAAACGGGTTTCATGGATGTCTCCTGCTGTTGTATAAAAGAGTCGGAATGTTATATGTATGAGCCTGAGCGTTTCCTAGTGGTTTACCCCTGAACACCGATCACCATGAGCACACCTCACCGAACCCGATCCTTGGTTCAGCGCGTTCGCGAACAAATTGAAGACGACATCGTCGAGGGCCGCCTGAGACCCGGCGATCAATTGCACATGGATGACATCGCCGCGCAATACGGCGTCTCGCGAACCCCTGTGCGCGAAGCCTTTCAGCAACTCGAAGCCAGTGGCTTGGTCGAGGTCAGGCCCAAAAGGGGGACCTATGTGGCCAGCATCAGCACCGCCGACCTGATCGAGATGTTTGAGGTCATGGCCGAACTGGAGGCCATGTGCGCGCGCTTGGCCGCCCGGCGTGCCGACAAAACCCTGATCGCAGACCTCTCGCAGGCCATGGAACACTGTGAAACCGAGGCAGAAAAAGGCGAAGCCAACACTTACTACCATGCCAACGACACTTTTCACCAGCTGATTTACCGCGCCAGTGGCAATGCCTTTTTGGTGCAAGAGACGATTCAACTGAAAAACCGGCTCAAGCCTTACCGGCGTCTGCAACTGCAAGTTCGCCACCGCTTGGCCCAGTCGGTGGCTGAACACCGCAATTTGGCGCAAGCCATCCGCAACGGCGAAGAAGAATTGGCCGCCCAGGCGGCACGGCAACACGTTTTGGTGCAGGGGCAAAGGTTCACCGATTTGATCAGCGCGCTCACCCAAAGCCGCCAAGCGAGCGCGAGCCCCGAACGGGCCTGAGCCGAGATGGCCCATCCAAAGTGCCAAAACCGCCCCCAATGCCTGTCAGCGGGGTTTGGTTTTTCAGGCCTGCCCTGCCAGCATGGCCTCGACCAGCTCTTGCACGGCCAGCGCTTCTTCAGCCGTGGCCAGCTTGTGCGCTTGGCCTTTCAGCCAGGCATCCACTTCGCTCAATTGACGCAGCAGTGCGCTGGTGCGCGGGTCTTCGTCGATTGCAAAGGGAGCGAAGGAAGAACCACCAGACAAAGGCAAAGACTTGAAAGTGAGTAGTTCAAAGAAGCACGGCAGCATCAATCAGGACAAAAACACATTTGTTGGTATTTTTGTTGGTAGAAAGTTAATTCTCTTTTAAAATATTATTTCAAATCAAGAAGTTAGGGTAATTATTTAATTCCCATCACCCGCTCCAGATTTTTCGCCAATTTTCAGAAGGCCCCGCAAGGGGCCTTCTGCATTTGTACCCAGCTCATGAATATCACCGTCAACGAAGAACTCAAAGCCTACATCGACCCACTCACGCCCGATGAGCATGCGGCGCTGGAGCGCAGCATCCTGGGCGAAGGCTGCCGTGACGCCTTGGTGCTGTGGGGCGATCTGCTGGTGGACGGGCACAACCGCTTCGGCATCTGTCAAAAGCATGGCCTACCCTTTCAGACGGTGCAAAACACACGCTTCCAATCGATCGAGGACGTGCACCTGTGGATGATCGACCAACACTTGGGGCGGCGCAGTGTGTCGGATTTTCAGCGTGGTGTGCTGGCCTTGCGCAAGCGAGAAATTCTGTCCGAGCGGCGGGCCCAAGCCATCGCCGCGACCGCTTCTGTGCATGAAGCGCCCCCTGAAGATTCACACCGCACGCCCCAGAACGGCGCTGTGCCAGAGTCCAACCCACTCAAAAGCCGCGCCGACATTGCCAAGGCCGCTCGCCTGAGCAACAGCCAGGTGGTACAGATCGAAAAAATTCGTCAACAAGCAGCGCCTGAACTGGTGGCTGCCGTCAAGTCAGGCGTCATCTCCATCAATGCCGCCGCTGCCGTGGCCAGCCTGCCTGCCGAAGAGCAAAAAAGCGCCGCCCTGGGTGGCAAAGACGTGCTCAAACAAGCCGCCAAGCGGGTGCGTGATGTCAACCGAAAAACGCCACCAGACACCCAGCCCTCTGCAGATGCCGACAAAGCTGGCCACGCAGCCAGAGAGTTGCAAGCCCTGCACGATCAGGTTGCCGCCTTGACCGCAGAAAACCAGGCGCTGCGTGCACAGGTGGCGCAGTTGCAGGCTCAACTGGCGGTTTGAATGTGGAGGGTTTGGGCCCGACCGGTGAGCGCCTCACACAGGACGACAACCCACTGTGCAATGCCACAACATGACAAAAGGCCCACAAAGGGCCTTTTGTCATGAACGCAGCAACCGATCAGAAAATCAGTTTCACGCCGGTCTTGCTTTGCAGCTGCTCAGGCGTCACGCCCGGGGCCAGCTCGACCACTTTGAGGCCCGCGTCCGTCACGTCCATCACGGCCAGGTCGGTGATGATGCGGTCGACCACGCCTTTGCCGGTGAGCGGCAAGGTGCACTCGGGCAAGATCTTCATGTCTTCGGTGCCGTCTTTCTTTTTGGCAACGTGTTCCATCAGGATGATCACGCGCTTGACGCCCGCCACCAGGTCCATCGCGCCGCCCATGCCCTTAACCATCTTGCCGGGAATCATCCAGTTGGCCAAATCGCCCTTGTCGGTCACTTGCATCGCGCCCAGGATGGACAAGTTGATCTTGCCGCCGCGGATCATGGCAAACGACTGTTCGCTGCCAAAAATCGACGAGCCTTTGATGGTCGTCACGGTCTGCTTGCCCGCGTTGATCAGGTCGGCATCCACCTCGTCTTCAGTCGGAAACGGCCCGATGCCCAGCATGCCGTTTTCGCTTTGCAGCCAGACTTCCTTGTCGGCGGGTACAAAGTTGGCCACCAGCGTGGGGATGCCGATGCCCAGGTTCACATAGAAACCGTCTTCCAGTTCGTGGGCCGCACGGGCGGCCATTTGGTCTTGACTCCAGCTCATATCAGACTCCCGCCTTTTCAGTGATGGTGCGTTTCTCGATGCGTTTTTCTGGCTTCGTGTTCAGCACGATGCGGTGCACATAAATGCCGGGCAAGTGAACGCTGTCGGGGTGCATCTCGCCGGTTTCCACAATCTCCTCGACCTCGACCACACACATCTTGCCGGCCATGGCCACAGCCGGGTTGAAGTTGCGCGAGGTGTAACGGAACTGCAGGTTGCCGGATTTGTCGGCGCGGTGCGCTTTGACCAGCGACACATCGGGCACCAAAGAGCGCTCCATCACATAGGTTTCACCGTCGAATTCGCGCAGCTCTTTGCCTTCGGCGACCAAGGTGCCCACACCGGTCTTGGTGAAGAAGGCCGGAATGCCCGCACCGCCGGCACGCAGCTTCTCGGCCAGGGTGCCCTGGGGTGTGAACTCCAAGGCCAGCTCGCCTGCCAAGTACTGGCGCTCAAACTCTTTGTTCTCGCCCACATAAGAAGAAATCATCTTCTTGATTTGACGTGTCTGCAGCAAGAGACCCAGGCCGAAGTCGTCCACACCCGCGTTGTTGGAAATGGCCGTCAAGTTTTGCACGCCGCTGTCACGCAGCGCCGCAATCAAAGCTTCGGGAATGCCGCACAGGCCAAAACCGCCCACACCAATGAGTTGCCCGTCAGCCACGATGCCCTTGAGGGCCTCGGCTGCGGAGGGAAAAATCTTGTTCACGCCAATCTCCAGATACAGGATGAAAACGATACGATACTACGTATTGGACTACGTAGTTTTTCGTAATGGTCTGCCCTCATGTCAAACGACATCGATTACCGCCTCGCCTTCGACCTCGCCCCCATCGGCATGGTGCTGTCACGCAACCGCACCATCGTCGACTGCAACCAGCGCGTGTGCGACATGTTTGGCGTCAGCCGCGAGCAACTGACCGGCCAAAGCTTTCAGCTGCTCTACCCCAGCGCCGACGAATACGAGCGCACCGGACAACGGATCGCCCCCATCCTGAACGCCAAAGGTGTGTACGCCGACGACCGGGTCATGAAACGGGTGGACGGCCGATTCAAAGGCGAAACCTTTTGGTGCCATGTGACGGGCCGGGCGCTCAACCGCGAAGCCCCACACGAGGCGGGCATCTGGACCTTTGAAGACCTGTCAGCCCGCAAACCCGTCAAAGCCGAACTCACCGCCCGCGAGCGCGAGGTCGCCGCCCACCTGATGGACGGCCAGACCAGCAAGGAAATCGGCAAAGGCTTGGGTATCAGCCACCGCACCGTGGAGATTTACCGCGTCAAGCTCATGCGCAAATACGAAGCCACCGGGGCTGCGGATTTGATACAGAAGCTGGTGCGGGGGTAGCCCCAGCCTTGACCTGTTGGTCTACGCTTGCCTGGCACCTCAAGTTTTCGGCTCAATCACCTCAGCAGCAATCCTGAAGGCGTCGATGGCCGTCGGAAAGCCGCAGTAGACGGTAGCGTGCAGCATGAGTTCGCGGATTTCTTCGGGCGTGGCACCGTTGGTCAATGCGCCACGCACATGGGCTTTGAGTTCTTGGTGTTTGCCTTGCGCCGTGAGCATGGCCACGGTGATGAGGCTGCGGGTTTTCAGGTCCAGCCCAGGGCGCTGCCACACATTGCCCCAAGCATTGGCCGTGATGAACGCCTGCATGGGCATGGTGAAGTCGGTGGCGGCGCCCAGGGCGCGGTCCACATATTCGGCGCCCATGACCTGGCTGCGGGTGTTGAGCCCGGCTTGGAAGGCCGCATCATCGGCATAGGCTTGGCGTGCATTTTCGATCGGTGTTTTGGACATGACAGACTCCTTAAAGACCCGAGAGCATAATCAAAGGCTTGCCCCACAGGAGACACCATGAGCACACCTACACCATCACGCTACCCCGCCCCCGAAATCAAGGACTTGCCTGACGATATCCGCGCCAAGGTGCTCGAAGTGCAAGAAAAGGCCGGTTTTGTGCCCAACGTGTTTTTAGCCTTTGCACGCCGCCCCGCAGAGTGGCGTGCGTTTTTTGCCTACCATGATGCACTGATGGTGCCCGAGTCGGTGGGGCGAGACAGCGGCCTCACAAAAGGCGAGCGCGAGATGATCGTGACCACCACCAGCGCAGCCAACCACTGCCTGTATTGCGTGGTGGCGCATGGCGCCATCTTGCGCATCTACGAGAAAAACCCTTTGGTGGCCGACCAAGTGGCCATCAACCACCGCAAGGCCGACATCAGCCCCCGTCAACGCGCCATGCTGGACTTTGCGCTCAAGGTCTGCAACCAATCCCATGAAGTGGAAGACGCCGACTTTGCAGCCCTGCACGCCCACGGTTTCAACGACGAAGACATCTGGGACATCGCGGCCATCACCGCTTTCTTTGGGCTGAGCAACCGCATGGCCAGTTTCAGCGGCATGATGCCCAACCCCGAGTTCTACCTGATGGGCCGTGCCCCCAAGGCCAAACCTGCGGCCTGAAGTGCTGGCGGGCGGGCCAGCAAAGCCCAGGCCATTTGCACGAGGGCATCTTCAAACGCGGGGCTGCCCAGCAGGGGCGACTTCTCCAGGCTGGCGCTGCGCAGTGTGCCGATGACCGAGCGGGTCAGGACAAAAAGCTGTGCTGGGCTCGGCATTTGCAGCGCAGGGTGATCGATGCGTTCAAAAAAAATGGCCAGGCGATCTGCCACCTGACGCACAGCGCTGGCGGTTTCATCGGGCTTTTCCAGCGTCCAGCACAGGTGAATCAGGCTTTGGCTCAAGCCCTTGCCGGTGGCAAAACCGCGCACCAAAATGCGTATGGCCTGACCCAGCAGCTCGCGCCCATCGAGCTCGCGCACATTGGGCAGGGTTTCCAGCTCACTCAGATAACGCCCCAACTCCTGCAGCACCATCTCTTGCCCGCGAGCGGCCATGGCCCGCACCAGCACCTCTTTGCTCGGAAAGTATTGGTACAGCGTGCCAATTGAAAACCCGGCAGCCGCAGCCACCTTGTTGGTGGTCAAACCGCCCTCGCCTTCCCTGTCGAGAATCTGAGCAGCGGCCTTAAAAAGGGTCTGCATGGTTTGCTGCGCGCGGGCCTGAGAAGGCTGGCGACGCAGGCTGAGATCGGCTTGGGGCTTGGCCTGTGGCTTGATGGTGGGTTTTGAAGCGGGTTTGGCGGCGGGCATAAAAAGCCTTTTTTGAAAATCTGAGCAGATAGCGAGTTGCAAGGTCTTTGCAAAACCTGAACAATGCTCACATTCTGACCTATTTGCACACGAGACCCACCATGAACAACCACCCCGCCGCCCCGACCGAGTTGACCGTGCGCCGCCTGAGCGTGGACCTGAGCCAGGGTTTCTCGCGCCACTGGAATGGCGGTGATGCTTTTTTGACGGCTTATGCCAACGCTTTGTCCATGAGCTTTCCAGTGGGTGAGCAGTCTTTCATTGATGCGGTCAAGGCTGGCGCCAAACAACTGCCCGACACCCCTGAAAACGCCGAACTCAAGCAAATCGCCAAGGGCTTTGTGGGCCAAGAAGCGACCCACCGCCACCTGCATGCGCTCTACAACGCCCACTTGGAAAAGCAAGGCTTGGTGAACCACTGGGGCCCACGCGCCGAGCAGCGATTGAAAAAGGGCCGCGATGAGTTCTTCAGCAAAAGCGACAAGGGTTACCTGCACGAATTGGCCATTACGGCCGCTTTTGAGCACTACACCGCCATTTTTGGTGACCTGACCCTGGAGAACATCGACCAACCGGGCGACTGGTTTGCCGGGGCCGAAGAACCCCTCAAAACCCTTTGGCGCTGGCACGCGGCCGAAGAGTCCGAACACAAATGCGTGGCCTTTGACCTGTACCAACGCTTGGGCGGCAACCACCAGTGGCGCATGCGCTGGTTCTGGTACGTCACGGTGCAGTTCAGCACCGACGTCTTCCGCCAGACCGTCAACAACCTTTGGCACGACAAAACATTGTTCAAGCCTTCGACTTGGTGGTCTGCCTCCAAATTCCTTTTCGGTCGCCACGGCATGGTCTGGCGCGTGGCCAAGCCGTTGTGGCAATACACCCGCAAAGACTTTCACCCCATGCAAGTGGGCAGCGCCACGTTGTCGCAAGACTGGCTGCAGAGCCACGCCGACCAATGGCGCGCGGTGGGCGCACCTGCCCAATCCAACGCCTGAAGCTTTCAGTCGCTGACCAAGGCCCGCACCCATTCGGGTAGGCTCACGGCTTTTTGCTTGGGGAAATCCACCCAAATCGTGGTTGCACCGCCTGCGGCAAACACCACACCGGGCTGATCGGTCCGCTCCAGCGTGCACCAGCTTTCAAACGTGGTGCGTCCCGGGTCGCTCACAAACATCTTGGCCAAGATGTCGCCCGGGTATTCAAACTGTTTGTAAAAATTGCAAAAGGCATTGACGATCACCGGGCCCTCGCCTTGAGGGTTCGGGGTGAAACCGATCTTGTCAAACCAGTCGATACGGGTGCTCTCCAGGTAGCGGAAATAAACCGTGTTGTTGACGTGGCCCATGGCGTCCATGTCACCCCAGCGAATGGGAATGACCAATTCATTGACCAGCTTCTTGCGTTCGGGCAACGCCAACTTCATAGCTTGGCCCTCACACCGCAAAACCGTCGTCAGCCGACACTACCGCGCCGTTGATGAAGTGGCTCTGATCGCTGGCCAGCAGCATCAACAAGGCGTCCAGGTCTTGTGGCTGGCCCACGCGCTTGCGCGGCAGCATGCTGATGAGCTTTTGACCTTGCTCGGTTTGCCAATGGTGGTGATTGATCTCGGTATCGATGTAGCCCGGGCAAATCGCGTTCACGTTGATGCCGAACTTGCCCCACTCCACCGCAAAAGCTTTGGTCATCTGGATCACAGCCGCCTTGCTCATGCAGTACACGCCAATTTGCGGCAGCACTTTGAGCCCTGCCATCGAGGCGATGTTGATGATGCGCCCGCCCGTGAAGCTGCCAGGCGCCGCCCCCTTGGCGCGGGCCAGCATGCGCTTGCCCACCTCTTGCGCCACAAAAAACGCCCCGCGCACATTGGTGTTCATGATGAAGTCGAAGTCTTCTTCCGTCACGTCTTGGATGCGTTGGGTGGTGCTCACGCCAGAGTTGTTCACCAAGATGTCGATGCTGCCCATCTCTGTTTCAGCGTGCGCCACGGCAGCCGCAATGCTGTGGCGGTCGGTCACGTCCATCTCGACCACATGCGCATCACCGCCAGCCGCTTCAATCTCGGCGCGAAGGTCTTTGAGTTTTTCCATGCGACGACTGGCCAGCACAACGCCCGCTCCGGCAGCAGCCAGGGTTTTGGCAAATTGCGCGCCCAAGCCGCCCGACGCACCCGTGATCAGGGCCACACGCCCCGACAAATCGATTTCATAAGCCATGTCAAATCCTTCCAGGGGTTTAGCATCCGTTGCACCGCAACAGCTGACACCATTGTGCGCGGGAAGCCGCCCCAAGATGCATAAAATGAGTCACACGCCCGACACCCCAGGTGCCGGGCCTCCGAAATCTAACTTGTTCAAAAGAGTCTGTCATGAGCCCCGAAGAAATCCTGAGCACCTACGGCCCCCGCGAATCCATGCCCTATGACGTGGTGGTGGTCGGTGGCGGCCCCGCTGGCCTGTCCACGGCCATTCGCCTCAAACAACTGGCCGCTGAAAAAGGCACCGACGTGTCGGTGGTGGTGCTGGAAAAAGGCGGTGAGCCCGGAGCCCACATCCTGAGCGGCGCCATCATGGACCCCAAGGCCCTGACCGAACTCTTGCCCAACTGGAAAGAGTTGGGGGCACCGCTGAACCAGCCCGTGACCGATGATGCCTGGAGCTTTTTGAGCGAAACCGGTGCCACCCGCACCCCCGGCATCTTCTTGCCCGAGTGCGCACAAAACCACGGCAACTACATCATCAGCCTGTCCAACTTCACACGCTGGCTGGCCCAGCAGGCCGAGAATTTGGGCGTGGAAATTTTCCCCGGCTTCACCGCCGCCGAAGTGCTCTACAACGATGACGGCTCCGTCAAAGGTGTGGCCACCGGCAATCTGGGCATCGGCAAAGATGGCGAGCCCACTGAGAACTTCCAGCTCGGTATGGAGCTGCATGGCAAGTACACCGTGTTCGCCGAAGGTGCACGCGGCCATCTGGGCAAACAGCTGATCGCCAAATACAAACTCGACGACGGCCGCGACCCACAAACCTACGGCATCGGCATCAAGGAAGTCTGGGAGATTGATCCTTCACGCCACACACCCGGCTTTGTGATGCACACCGCCGGCTGGCCCATGAACAACGACACCTATGGCGGTGCTTTCATGTACCACATGGAGGACAACAAGATCGCCATCGGTTACGTGGTGGGTCTGGACTACGCCAACCCTTGGCTCAGCCCCTTTGAAGAGTTCCAGCGCTGGAAAACCCACAACAACATCAAGTGGTACTTCACCAACGACAAGGGCGAAGTCAACGCCAAGCGCATCGGCTACGGCGCCCGCGCCATCACCGCAGGCGGCCTGATGAGCCTGCCCAAGACCGTGTTTCCGGGCGGTGCACTGGTCGGCTGTGACGCCGGTTACCTGAACGTGAGCCGCATCAAGGGCAGCCACGCTGCCATCAAGACCGGCATGCTGGCTGCCGAGGCGGCGTACGACGCCATCGTGGCCGGTCGCGAACACGACGAGCTGAGCGCCTACCCTGAGGCTTTCGAGGCCAGCTGGCTGCACACCGAACTGAACAAGTCACGCAACTTCAAGACCTGGTTCAAGAAGGGCCTGACGGTGGCCACACTGATGAACGGCCTCGAGCAGTTTGTTTTGCGCGGCCACATCCCATGGACCCTGCGCCGCGACAAGGCCGACCACACCTACCTCAAGCCCGCGGCCGAATGCGAACAAATCGTCTACCCCAAGCCCGACGGCAAATTGACCTTTGACCGTTTGAGCAGCGTGTTCATCAGCAACACCAACCACGAAGAAAACCAGCCAGCCCACCTGACGCTGAAAGACGCATCGGTGCCGGTGGGCATCAACCTGGCCAAGTTTGCCGGGCCAGAAAGCCGCTACTGCCCGGCCGGGGTGTACGAATACGTCAAGAACGAGGACAACACAGATCGTCTGCAGATCAACGCGCAAAACTGCGTGCACTGCAAAACCTGCGACATCAAGGACCCCACCCAAAACATCGTTTGGGTCACGCCAGAGGGCGGCGGCGGCCCCAACTACACGGGCATGTAAGTCCTGTGCATTCAATTCAAGAGGCCCTTCGGGGCCTCTTTTTTTCGGTCACGTTTAGTGGCGTCGCCAAGGCAACAGCACCCCCGCGAAAACCCTAGGCCCACAGCGCAATGATCACACCATAATGAACTTGTATGACAAGTTGATCCGCAATTTGTTGTCGTCCACCGATCCACGAGGAGCTTTCGAATGAAATTGAGCAAACTGATGTTGGGCCTGAGTTTGGCCGTTGGTGTTCTGGCCACGGCCTCTGCGCAAGTCACCATGCGCAACAGCATCTCTGTCGGCCAAAACTCGCACCAGGGTGAAGCCATCGACACGCTGGCCAAAGAAGTTGAAAAGCGCACCAATGGGCGCATCAAAATCCAAAACTTCTACTCTGGCTCTTTGGGCGGCGAGCGCGAATCCATTGAATCCGTGCAGCTGGGCACTCAAGAACTGACCACCACTTCCACCGGCCCTGTACCCAATTTTGTGCCAGAAGCACGGATTTTGGATGTGCCCTTTTTATTCCGAGACAAAGCCCACGCGCGTGCTGTGCTGGATGGCCCCATTGGCCAAGAACTGCTGACCAAGTTCGACTCCAAAGGCTTCAAGGCCTTGGCTTGGGGTGAGAACGGTGTGCGCCACATGACCAACAGCAAGCGAGCCGTGAATGCGCCTGCTGACCTTAAAGGTTTGAAAATGCGCACCATGGAAAACCCGGTGCACGTCACGGCCTACAAGAGTCTGGGCATTGTGACTACTCCTATGGCTTTCCCTGAAGTGTTCACCGCCTTGCAGCAAGGCACTGTGGACGGTCAGGAAAACCCGCTGTCGGTGATCATGGCCGCCAACTTTGACCAAGTGCAAAAACACCTGTCCCTCACAGGCCACGTTTATTCACCTGCGGTCATCTTGATGAACAAGGCGTCATTCGACAAACTCAGCGCTGCTGACAAGCAAATCTTCCTCGACTCGGCCAAGGAAGCCGTGAAGGCCAACCGCGCTCGCGTGGACAAGGATGATGCCAATGGTGTGGCTGAATTGCGCAAAAAAGGCATGACCATCATCGAGAACGTGGACAAGTCCAAGTTTGTCGCCACCATGGCACCGGCCATGGCCGAGTTTGAAAAGCAATTCGGCAAAGCCAACTTGGACCGCATCCGCAACTTCAAGTGATCTGAAGCTTTTTGCAACGCCCGACCGGCCAGCGCTGGCGGGCGTTTTTCAATTCAGCAAAGTAACGGGCCGATGAAACAACTATTTTTACGTTTTGAACACTGGACCACATCGATTTCGATGGGGATCGCTTGTGTGATGATGGCGCTTGCCAGCGGCTTTGGCATCCACCAGATCGTGACCCGGTTCATACTTGAATCGCCTGCTGAATGGACAGAAGTGCTCATCCGTTTTAGCCTGATCTGGATGGTGTTCTTGGGCATTCCTACGGCTTTTCGCCAAGGGGCCATGGTCAGCGTTGACATGCTTTACCGCCTGAGCGGCCAGCGCATGCGACGCGTGCTCGATACCGTGGTGGCCCTTGCGGCCCTCACACTCAGCGGCATCATTTTGTGGTGGGGCTGGGACTACGCCAATCGGGGCAGTGTCCAATCAATGATCGGACTGGAGGGCGTCTCCATGTTTTGGGCTTACTTGGCCATGCCTGTGGGCGCGATCTTCAGCATCATCGGCATCATTGGCAATTGGCTGGACCCCCAGCGTCTGGAACTGGAGAACGCGCAATGAGTGCCGCCATGCTGATCACCATGCTGCTGTGCTTTGCACTCAGTGTTTCTGTGGCCGTGTCCATTGGCCTGTCGGCCGTGGTGGGCATCCAGATTGCCAACGCCAACATGCTCATTTCCGTCAAGGAAATGTTCAACTCCATCAACAAATTCCCCTTGGCCGCCATTCCCTTCTTTATTTTGGCGGGTAACCTGATGGAAACCGGTGGCATTTCCAAGCGGCTGATTGAATTTTCCAAAAGCATTGTCGGCGGCATTCAGGGTGGCTTGCCCATGACCTGCGTGTTGACGTGCATGATTTTTGCGGCCGTCTCGGGCTCTTCGGTGGCCACCACATTTGCCATTGGTGCGATTCTGATCCCGGCTCTCATCAAACACGGCTACCCCCGTCCTTGGGCCACTGCCTTGCAAGCCACCTCGGCCGAACTGGGCGTGGTTATCCCCCCCTCCATTCCCATGATCTTGTTCGGCGTGAGCGCCGAAGTCTCCATCGGTGAAATGTTTGTGGCAGGTGTCGGGCCAGGTCTGTTGATTGGCGGCTCGCTCATGCTGTTTGTTTGGCTCTACTCCAAGTACATGGGCTGGGGCAAAAACGACGGCGATGTCCGCTTAAGCTTTGGCAAGGCCACTTGGCAGGCTGGCTGGGCCTTGCTGATGCCCGTGATCGTGCTCGGGGGCATTTACGGCGGCATCTTCACCCCCACCGAAGCGGCCGCTGTGGCAGTGCTGTATTCCTTCATGGTGGGCACACTCATTTACCGTGAAATCAGCCTCCAAGACATCTTCAACATCTTGCGCAAATCGGTCATTTCCAGCGCCGTGATCATGTTCATCATTGCCAACGCCGGCTTGTTTGCGTTCTTGATCACCCGTGCGGGCGTGCCCGCAGCGATTGGCATGTGGTTGCAAGAAGTCCTGCAGTCACCCGTCTATTTCTTGTTGGGCATCAACGCGGCCTTGTTCATCATCGGCATGTTCATCGAAACCGGTGCGGCCATCATCGTGCTGGCTCCGATTTTGGTGCCGGTGGCCATGCACTTTGGCATCGATCCGATCCACTTCGGCATGGTCATGGTGGTGAACTTGGCCTTGGGCATGATCACACCGCCCTTTGGCGTGAACCTGTTTGCAGCCTGCACGGTGGCCAAAATCTCGCTGGACAGGATCGTCAAAGACCTCATCCCCTTCATCGGCGTGATCCTGGCCTGTCTGATGCTGATCAGCTACGTGCCCGAAATATCCCTGACCTTGCGAGACTGGATTTACAACAAATAAAGTTAGAATCCACCTCTGTCAGGAGAGCGCCTGACTTGTCTTCCCTTGTGAAACAAGTCAGGCCGCCGAAGGCGCAGGCGGTTTGAAAAACTGCTGAACGCTCAGGCAAAAGGACTGACAAAACGCTTTACCCAAGGCGTTACCTCACTGGAGAGAGGTGCCGGGACATCGATCCACGGCATCCACCGAAGGAGCAACCCGCAGAGTGTTTGGCTTTTTGGCTGAATGTTCCCGGCGAATCTCTCAGGTAAAGCGGACAGCGAGGGCAAGCGCCACAGCACGTGCTGTGGTTTTTCATTGCCCTTGGAGTTTCTGTGACCGCTGCTGCCGACTTGCTCACCACCCCTTTGAACGCATTGCACATCGAGCTGGGCGCCCGCATGGTGCCTTTTGCTGGTTACAGCATGCCGGTGCAATACCCCGCTGGCCTGGTCGCCGAGCACCACCACACCCGCAACGCAGCAGGCCTCTTCGACGTTTCTCACATGGGGCAGTTGTGCCTGAGCGGGCCGGATGCCGCAGCCGCCTTTGAAAGCCTGATGCCGGTGGACGTGATCGGCTTGGGCGTTAACAAGCAGCGCTACGGCCTGCTGCTGAATGACGAAGGCGGCATCGTCGACGACCTGATGTTTGTGAACCGCGATGTGGCCAATGGTGGCGATATTTTTGTGATCGTCAACGGTGCTTGCAAACACGGCGATTTGGCCCACATCCAGCAGCGCATCGGCAGCCGCTGCACCATCACGCCGCAATTTGACCGCGCCTTGCTGGCCCTGCAAGGCCCACAAGCTGTGACCGCTTTGCAGCGCCTGTTGTCTGGCGTTGAAAAATTGGTGTTCATGACTGGCATGCCTGCCACTTGGGACGGTGCCGATTTGTACGTGACACGCAGCGGCTACACCGGCGAAGACGGTTTCGAAATTTCTGTGCCTGCCCACGCTGCCGAGGCCTTTGCACGCAGCCTTCTGACCCAGCCTGAGGTCAAGCCGATTGGCCTGGGAGCGCGCAACTCGCTTCGCCTGGAAGCCGGGCTGTGCCTGTACGGCAACGACATCGACACCAGCACCACCCCGGTCGAAGGGGGCCTGAACTGGGCCATGCAAAAGGTGCGCCGCACCGGTGGCGCCCGTGCGGGTGGCTTTCCGGGTGCCGGCAAGATCCTTTCACAGCTCGACGGCACAACCCCGGCCCAGCGTCTGCGTGTGGGTTTGGTGGGCTTGGAGCGCGTGCCGGTGCGCGAGCACGTTGAGTTGCACAACGACGACGGTCAAAAAGTGGGCGAAGTCACCAGCGGGCTGCTCGCCCCCACCGCCGATCAGCCCGTGGCGCTGGCCTATGTGCAGGCAGAATATGCAGCGTCGGGCACACGTCTGAACGCCATGGTGCGCGGCAAAGCCGTGCCCATGGAAGTCAGCGGCCTGCCCTTCGTACCCAACCGCTATTTCCGCGGTTGAAGTTAATCGGGGTCAGATCCCAATTAAATCCACACACCAACTCAAGCCAAACAATTGGGATCTGACCCCGATTAATTTCCAAACACACACCAGGAGCCCCCAGATGATCAAGTACACCGAAGACCACGAATGGTTGCAAATTGACGGCGACACCGCTGTCGTGGGCATCACGCACCACGCGCAAGATGCGCTGGGCGATGTGGTGTTTGTGGACCTGCCCGAAGTTGGCAAATCTTTTGCTGCCAAAGAGGTCGCAGGCGTGGTCGAGTCGGTCAAGGCCGCCGCCGACGTTTACATGCCCGTGGACGGTGAAATCACCGAGGTCAATGAAGAGCTGCGCGGCGACCCGTCGCTGGCCAACACCGACCCGCTGGGCAAAGGCTGGTTCTTCAAGGTCAAGCTGTCTAACCCCGCGCAGACCGATGCTTTGTTGGACGAGACGGCATACAAGACCTTCTCCGCCCAATAAGAGCTCACCGTCTGACCGCATGGATTGCCACGCTTCGCTCGCAATGACAGAGTTACGTCGCTGTCCTCGCAACGACCGAGTGCCCACGCTTAGCTCGCAATGACGGAGTTATGACCCTGCGCTCGCAATGACCGAGTGTCCACGCCGTGCTGGCAATGACTGCGTCAATTCAAGCGCTTTGACCGTCATCGCGAGGCACGAAGCGATCCATCTTCAACCCCACTGGAACTGTCATGCTGATGTCCACCCTCAAGCCCTTGGGCGAACTCGAAAACCCGTCCGAATTCATCGCCCGCCACATTGGCATCAGCGCTGCCGACGAACAGCACATGCTCAGCGTGATCGGCGAGGCATCACGCCACACCCTGATCGAGTCCATCGTGCCGCGCAGCATTGCCCGCGCCCAGGCGATGGACTTGCCAGCGCCAGTGACCGAAGCCGCCGCACTAGCCGAACTCAAAAGCATGGCGCAGCAAAACCAGTTGCTCAAGAGCTTCATCGGTCAGGGCTATTACGGCACGCACACGCCGGGTGTGATCCTGCGCAACATCCTTGAAAACCCCGCCTGGTACACCGCCTACACGCCCTACCAAGCCGAAATCAGCCAAGGCCGCATGGAAGCATTGGTGAACTTCCAGACCATGGTGACCGACCTGACGGCCATGGACATCGCCAACGCCTCCATGCTCGACGAGGCCACGGCCGCCGCCGAGGCCATGACACTGGCCATGCGTACCGTCAAAAGCAAAAGCAAAGTCTTCGTGGTCTCACGCGCCTGCCACCCACAAACCATCGAAGTGATTCAGACGCGCGCACAACCGCTGGGCATTGAGGTGCTGGTGCCGCAGAGCGCCGACGCCTTCACCGCAGCGCTGAACGCCGAACACTTTGCGGCGCTGGTGCAGTACCCCTGCAGCACTGGTTTGGTGGAAGACCTCAGTGGCTATGCCGCGCAAAGCCACGCACAATCCGCAGCCCTCATCGTGGCCGCCGACCTGCTGGCCCTCACACTGCTCAAGCCCCCGGGCGAGATGGGTGCCGACATCGTGGTGGGCACCACCCAGCGCTTGGGCATGCCTATGGGCGCAGGCGGCCCGCACGCTGCCTTCATGGCCTGCCGCGACGCCTACAAACGCTCCCTGCCAGGCCGCTTGGTGGGTGTGAGCGTGGACGTGCACGGCAAACCCGCCTACCGCCTGGCCCTGCAAACCCGCGAGCAGCACATCCGCCGCGAAAAAGCCACCAGCAACATCTGCACTGCGCAAGTGCTGCCCGCTGTGGTCGCCAGCATGTACGCCGTGTACCACGGCCCAGAGGGCTTGAAGCGCATTGCCCGCCGCGTGGCAAGCTACACCGCCGTCTTCGCGCAAGGCCTGCAGAGCCTGGGCTACAAGTTGCGCAAAGAAACCGCGTTTGACACCGTGTGGATCGCCATCGGCGAATCCTCGGCCTCGCTCATCGAACGCGCCCTGCACGCCGGCATGAACCTGCGCAAAGCTTGCGACAAGAGCGTGTCGATCTCGCTGGACGAGACCACCACTCGCGAGGACATCCAGGCTCTGTGGCAAGTGTTCGCCGCCGAATCGGCCACCCCGGGCCTGACCCTGCCCAGCTTCGATGCGTTTGAAAAAGGCGTCGAGCCCTTGATCCCGACCGAGCTGCGCCGCACCAGCGCCTTCCTCACGCACCCAGTGTTCAACCGCTACCACTCCGAGACCGGCATGCTGCGCTACATCCGCCAACTGTCTGACAAAGACCTGGCGCTGGACCGCAGCATGATCCCGCTGGGCAGCTGCACCATGAAGCTCAACGCCACCAGCGAGATGATCCCCATCACCTGGCCCGAGTTTGCAGGCGTCCACCCCTTTGCCCCGGCTGAGCAACTCAAGGGCTACCAACTGCTGGACCAGCAGCTGCGCGACTGGCTGTGCCAAGCCACCGGCTACAAAGGCATCAGCCTGCAGCCCAACGCCGGCAGCCAAGGCGAATACGCGGGTCTCTTGGTCATTCAGGCCTACCACCGCGCTCAAGGCCAGGGCCACCGCAACATCTGCCTGATCCCGTCCAGCGCGCACGGCACCAACCCCGCCAGCGCCCAAATGGTCGGCATGACCGTGGTGGTGACGAAATGCGATGAGAACGGCAACGTGGACATGGCCGACCTGCAAGCCAAGTGCGAGCAGCACAGCGCGAATCTGGCAGCGGTCATGATCACCTACCCCAGCACGCACGGCGTGTTCGAAACGCAGGTCAAGCAGCTCTGCGAGCTGGTGCACCAACACGGCGGCCGAGTCTACGTAGACGGCGCGAACATGAACGCCCTGGTGGGTGTGGCCGCTCCCGGAGAGTTTGGCGGCGACGTGAGCCACCTGAACCTGCACAAGACCTTCTGCATCCCGCACGGCGGTGGAGGCCCGGGCGTTGGCCCGGTGTGCGTGGTGGAAGACTTGGTGCCTTATTTGCCCGGTCATGCCACAGGCGGCGTGCCGGTCAATGGTGTGGGCGCTGTCAGTGCTGCGCCTTTGGGCAACGCTGCAGTCTTGCCCATCAGCTGGATGTACTGCCGCATGATGGGCGCTGAGGGCCTCAAACACGCGACCGAATCGGCGATTTTGGCGGCCAACTACATCAGCAAGCGTCTAGCCCCCCACTACCCCACGCTGTACGCCGGTGACAACGGGCATGTGGCCCACGAGTGCATCCTGGACCTGCGCCACTTCAAGGAAAGCTGCGGCGTCATGGCCGAAGACGTGGCCAAGCGATTGATGGACTATGGCTTTCATGCGCCCACGCTGAGCTTCCCTGTGACCAACACCTTGATGGTCGAGCCCACCGAAAGCGAAACACTTGAAGAGATCGACCGCTTCATCGACGCCATGATCGCCATCCGCGAGGAAATCCGCCAAGTTGAAGTCGGCACCTGGCCACAAGACAACAACCCGCTGAAACACGCACCGCACACCGCAGACAGCCTGCTGGGCGGCGACTGGAACCGCCCCTACAGCCGCGAAGTCGGCGCGGCGCAAGGCCAGCGGGTGCCGGGCAGCGTGAAGTACTGGCCACAAGTGGGCCGGGTCGACAACGTATACGGTGACCGCAACCTGTTTTGCAGCTGCATCCCGCTGAGCGATTACGCCTGATCTGAGCCTTTCGCGGTCAGAGACCGCTCCTACAGTGGGCGTTTCGCCTTGGCGTGCGCTGACTGGTAGGAGCGGTCTCCGACCGCGATGAATTGGTCACCCAAACATTCAACACCAAGAACAAAACTTAAGAACCAACACCCGCATCGGGAGAGACTGTCACCGCAGACAGCGCCGAAGGAGCAACCACCCCGGAAACTCTCAGGCCAAAGGACCGATGCAGGTCGACACATCCGTGTCAAAAACTCTGAAGAGCGAGCCGGGTTCGTCACCAGGCTCCACCGCAGGAGCAAGCCTCATCCGAGGTGAATCTCTCAGGTTTCAAACAGAGGGGGTCATGTTGCGCACAACCGGTGCGCAGCGTGTCCACTTGTTTGAGACGTTTGAAGAGAGAACTCCTTATGAAAAAGCACATGGTCATCATTGGTGGCGGCATCACCGGCGTCACATCCGCCTACGCTTTGGCCCAACAGGGCATTCAGGTCACCCTGATTGAGAAAAACCGCTACCCCGGCATGGAAACGTCCTATGCCAACGGGGGTCAGTTGTCCGCCTCCAATGCCGAGGTTTGGACACACCCCTCCACCATCGTCAAGGGCCTCAAGTGGATGCTTCAGAGCGACGCGCCACTGCTCATGAACCCCGCCCCCACCTGGCACAAACTCAGCTGGATGGCCGAGTTCGTGGCCGCCATTCCCCGCTACAAAGACAACACCATCACCACGACCCGGCTGGCCATTGAGTCGCGCGAGCACCACTTTGCCTGGGCCCAAGCCGAAGGCATTGAGTTTGACCACAAGCGCGAAGGCATCTTGCACATCTACCGCGACAAAAAAGGCTTTGACCACGCGGGCGAAGTCTCCAAGCTGCTGGCCCAAGGCGGCTTGCCACGCCGAGCCGTGACGCCCGACGAAATGAAGGCCATCGAGCCCACGCTGCAAGGCCAGTATTACGGTGGCTATTTCACCGAAAGTGACTCGACAGGCGACATCCACAAGTTCACCTTCGGCTTAGCCAAGGCCTGTGAACGTCTGGGTGTGATGCTCCTGACCGAGCACCAGGTCCTGAATGTCGCATCCAACGGCCAAACTGCCACGGTGCAGGTGCAACACCAAGGTCTGACTGAAACCCTGACTTTTGACGGCATCGTGATCTGCGCGGGCGTGCATGGCCGGGGCCTGGCCGCGCAGCTCGGCGACCGCTTGAACATTTACCCCGTCAAAGGCTATTCGATCACCGTGGGCTTGAACGACGAAGCCAGCCAAGCCGCCGCGCCGCAGGTCAGCCTGCTCGACGATGAGACCAAGCTGGTCACCAGCCGCTTGGGCGCAGACCGCTTCCGCGTGGCGGGCACGGCCGAGTTCAACGGCATTGACCTCAACATCCGCGCCGACCGCATCAAGCCGCTGGTCAACTGGGTCAACCAGTGCTTTCCCGGTGTGGACACACGCCGCGTCGAGCCTTGGGCGGGCCTGCGCCCGATGATGCCCAACATGCTGCCGCGCGTGGGTGCCGGCAAAAAGGCCAACGTGTTCTACAACACCGGCCACGGCCACCTGGGCTGGACGCTGAGCGCCATCACAGCGCACCAACTGGCAGGGCATGTCATGGCCGCTATGCAGGACAATGTGCGCTCCTTCATGACCCCTGCCACCGCCTGACCATGACCCTTCACGTCCTGCCCGTTGACTACCAAAACCCCAAGCACCGCCAAGCCTTGGTGATGCTTTTGGACGCTTATGCCCAAGACCCGATGGGCGGGAGCGAGCCATTGGCGCAGGATGTGAAAGCGCGCTTGTGCGATGACCTGGCCGCTCGCACCGATGCGGCCAGCTTCATCGCCTGGTTGGACGATGCGCCGGTGGGTTTGGTCAACTGCATCGAGGGCTATTCGACCTTCAAGGCGCAGCCCTTGATGAACATCCACGACATCGCCGTGCTGCCGGGCCACCGGGGCGCGGGGGTGGGTCAGGCTTTGCTGGCGGCGGCCGAGCAACACGCCAAAGATCGCGGCTGCTGCAAGCTGACCTTGGAAGTGCTGACGGGCAACACGCGGGCTTTGAAAAGTTACTTGGGCTTTGGCTTTGAGCCCTACGCGCTCGACCCCGCCGCGGGCCAGGCGAGCTTCATGCAGAAGTGGCTTTAGCCAGCTGCCACTGCTCTTTGAGCCAGCGCTTGAGCTCGGCATCGTTTTGAATCCGGCGCAAATCGGTCGCCAAGCTCTCGGCGCAGTAACGTTGGTCGGCCTGGATGCGCTGCAGTGACTGGGTCAGCAAGCCTTCATCGGCATCGGCGCGCACCGACACACACAACTCTTGGCTCAAGCGGCTTTGCAACGCCTCCAGATCGTCCTGCAGCGCCGAAACCTGTTCCTTGAGCAATACCGACAAGGCGATCAACTTGTCGTCGGCCATGCGTGCCGCGCCTGCCTTGTTTTGGGATGCACCTTGCGTCAACTGCATTTGCAGGCGCAGCAAAGTGGTCAGGTCGTTTTTTTCATAAGCGGCGTTGACCTCGCTCATCAAGCCGGTTTTGCGCACACGCTCTTGTTCATCAGGCTCACGGTCGGGATGCAAGGCGCTGGCAAGTTGCCGAAAGAGGGTTCGGATGGCACTTTTGGCATCCAACTCGCGCATCAACGCCGCAGGCACTTCGCCTTTCTCGGCGGCAGCGCTTTTCTTTTGGGCCTGTTTTTGCGCTTTTCGGGCTGCACGCTTGGCAGCCTTGCGCTCTTCATCGGCTTGCTGCTGGCGTTGCCACTGACGCATGCCCGCAGCCATCATTTCTTCGGGCGTCTGGTACTGGCTGGGTTTTTCCAAGGGTTGGCCCAAGGCTTCTTCGATGCGCTCGCGCAAGCGCTGCGCCGCCTCGGCCTGCTCTTGGGCAGCTTCTTCGGTGTCCTCTTCGCTCACGTACAAATCGGCCAGAGCCTGCACTTGCGGGTCGGCGCTCGCGACCAATTGGTCGATCAAGCCGCGCACCAGTCCCCGCGCCATGCGTTGCTGGCGGTCAGTGAAGTCTGCTGTTTGTAGGCGCTCGTGCACAAAGAGCAGCAGACTTTTGCGGTGCGCCTGCGCCAACTGAACCGACTCGCGCAAGGCCTGAATGTGCGCATAACGGTGGCGGTCAGACCACGCCTGCAGTCGCTGGAGTTGCCCCGATAGCCGCTCAATCTGGGCCAGCAAGTCGTTGAAGCGCTGCTGTGCGGCGGTCAGCGGCGCCTGCTCGCTGGACTGCACCATCAAGGAAGAAAGTGATGGCGCAGCGTTGGAGGGTGTTTGGGGCAAGTGGGTCATCTCAAGCAATGGGATCGGGCGGTCGCTGACAAGGCAGCTGGATGTTAACGCCCTGAAAGCCAGTTCCTGGGGGCGAGTACGCCCATCCATACAGGCGGACAAGCCTGAGCCCGTTGATAATCCACCCCACCCTTTCGAAACCCAACTGCCTGATGCCCAGTCCGACCCCGTTCAAAGTTTTGAGCCTCATCCCGCCGATGACGCAACTGAACACCCCCTACCCGTCCACGGCCTACCTGACGGGTTTTTTGCGTTCGCGGGGTTTCGAAGCGGTGCAAGAAGATTTGGCTTTGGCCACCGTGCTGGCTTTGCTGAACAAAAAAGGGCTGACCGATTTGCGCGACGCGGCGCTGGCTTTGCCGGTCGAAGACCGCTCGGGCCCGGTGAACTTTTTCCTCGACCACTTCAACGACTACGCCGTCAGCATCGACCCGGTGATTGCCTTTTTGCAGGGCCGCGACAGCACGCTCAGCCACCGCATCGCCGGCCGAGGCTTTTTGCCCGAAGGCCCTCGTTTTGCGGCGCTCGACGCGTATGACGACGATGGCACGGGCGACCCGATTGGCTGGGCTTTTGGCGCCCTGGGCCAAACCGACCGCGCCCGTCACCTGGCCACGCTGTACCTGAACGACCTGGCCGATGTGCTGCGCGACGCCGTAGACGAAGGCTTTGAATTTGTGCGCTATGCCGAACGCCTGGCTGCGAGCCAGCCCAGCTTTGACGCGCTGGCCGAAGCTCTGGCTGAGCCTCCCAACCTGATCGACACCACGCTGGAGCGCCTGACGCTTCAGGCCATCGTTCGGCACCAGCCCACGCTGGTGTTGCTGTCGGTGCCCTTCCCCGGCTCGGTCTATGCGGCTTTTCGCATCGCCCAATGCATCAAACGCTCACACCCGCAGATCCGCATTGGCCTGGGCGGCGGCTTTGTGAACACCGAGCTGCGTGAGCTCAAAGACGCGCGAGTTTTCGACCATGTCGATTTCGTCACGCTGGACGGTGGCGAGCGCCCGCTGCTCAGCCTGATCGAACACCTGCAAGGCCAGCGCAGCATGCAGCGCCTTCAGCGCACCTTTGTGCGCAACGACGCAGGTCAGGTGCAGTACATCAACTTGACTGAGCCCGACATCCCCTTTGAAGAGGTGGGCACGGCCACTTGGGATGGTTTGCCGCTGCATAAGTACCTGTCGCTGCTCGACATGCTCAACCCGATGAACCGGCTGTGGAGTGACGGGCGCTGGAACAAACTCACCGTGGCGCACGGCTGCTACTGGAAAAAGTGCAGTTTTTGCGACGTGAGCCTGGACTACATCAGCCGCTACGAAACCGCACAGGCCAGCACGCTGGTGGACCGCATCGAGCAAATCGTGGCCGAGACGGGGCAAACCGGTTTTCACTTTGTAGACGAAGCCGCGCCACCCAAAGCCCTGAAAGCCTTGGCCGAGGAGCTGCTGCGCCGGGGCGTGCAGATCTCATGGTGGGGCAACATCCGCTTTGAGAAAACCTTCACGCCCGAGCTGTGCGAACTGCTGGCCCAAAGCGGTTGCATCGCCATGTCGGGCGGGCTGGAGGTCGCTTCTGACCGCTTGCTCAACCTGATGAAAAAAGGCGTCTCGGTCGAGCAGGTGGCGCAAGTCACCAAAGGTTTTGCCGACGCGGGCGTGCTGGTGCACGCCTACCTGATGTACGGCTTTCCCACACAAACTGTGCAAGACACGGTGGACGCGCTCGAATACGTGCGCCAGCTGTTTGAAAACGGCTGCATCCACAGCGGCTTTTTTCACCGCTTTGTCTGCACCGTGCATTCGCCCGTGGGACAAAACCCCGAGACTTACGGCGTGACGCTGCTGCCCCTGCCCGAAGGCACTTTTGCCAAAAACGATGTGGGATTTGTCGACCCGACCCCCATGCCCCCAGGTGTGGACCACGACCTCTTGGGCCAGGGCCTCAAAAAAGCCATCTACAACTTCATGCACGGCGTAGGGGTCGAGAACGATGTGCGCCAGTGGTTTGAGCTGCCCAAAGGCCAATGCCCCAAAACCACCGTGCCGCGCCACAAGATTGCCAAAGCGCTGGGCTAGGCCCGATGCCTAAATAACAGGCATCGCGTGCCAAGCCTTCAGGCATGCGGCTCTCAGGGCTTGTTCATGGGCTTATCCACAGATTGGCGCACAGCTCATGGGGGTAAACCCCAGCAGGCTGTGGCAACGCCCTGAAAATTTCAGCGGCTGGCCGCCATCATGGCTGCAAAGCCCACGAACACACCACCGGTGATGCGGTTGAAGTTTTTCAGCACATGGGCTTGCTGCAAAAAGCGCGACAGCTTGTGACCGCTCACGGCGTAAATCAGGTACCAGCCGACCTCAATGACGGTGAAGGTGATCAACAACACCGCAAACTGCAGGCCCGCTGGCCGATCGGCCTGAATGAACTGTGGGAAAAACGCCGTCGCAAACACAATGGCCTTGGGGTTACTGGCCGCCACCGCCAGTCCCTGCCGGTAATGAGAGCCAGCGCTGCGCTGCGCCATCTCGGGCAAAACAGCATGGACAGGCACGTCATCCTTGGGCACCCCGGCACGCCAAAGGTTGTAGCCCAGATAGGCCAGATAGGCCGCACCCAGGTAACGCAGCGCATCAAAAACCGCTGGAAAACTGTGCAGCAAAGCGCCCACACCTGCTGCTGAAATGCTGACCATGCCGATCAGGGCCGTCATGCAGCCCGCCATGGTCCAGATGGCCGAGCGCAGACCAAAACGCGCACCGTGGCTCATGACCAAAAGCATGTTGGGACCCGGGGTGGCTGACACCACAAATGTCATGAGCACAAAAAGCCACCACGTTTGCAAACCCATTGAGCGCCTCGAAATCAACCGTTTAAAAATGAAACCGATTGTGCCTTGCACTTCAGAGCATCCCGTACGGGCTGTTCATCAAGCGAGGGGGATAAGTCGTCATTTCATTTAATGTAATATTTGGTATTCATTTAAATGCCATGCAACACACATCTCTCGACTCTACGGATGCCACGCTGCATTCGACAGAACTCAATTTTTGGCGTCCATGGTGGCGTCAACCCATGAACAACGAGCGCGAATGGTTGTTCTTTTCGTTTTTGCTGATCCTCATGATTGGCTATGCCGCATTTGCTTTGGTGTCATGGGGTCTGCAATTCCATGCCGGATTGCTGGCCAACGTGCTGGGCATATTGGCCATGGCCGTGCTGGGCGGGTTGCGAATTGCAGGCGTGCGGCTCAGCCGCCTGATCACCGCCTTGCAAGTGCTGACACTGACACAAGCCTTTGCCATCACCTGGCTGACCGGAGGCATTTATTCGGCCACCATCAGCTGGTTGGCGCTGGCCCCTTTGCCCGCCATTTTGGCCCCCAAGCCACGTGCGCGCGTGGCCGGCTTAGCAGCGGGCTGGTTGCTGATTTTGGGGTTGTATGTGTACGCCCTGCTGGGCGGAGAGATCGCCTTGCAAATCATGCCGCAGGACCTGCTCCATTGGCATTTGATGATGGCCGTGGTGATTTTTGGCATGCAGGTGGCCTTGTTGTTTCGCTTGAACCATGTGCGCAACGAACGCATGCAACGCACCCAGCAACAAAGACGTCAATTGCGCCAACTCACCAAGAATCTGCAGAACACTCAGCAACAAAAAGACCTGTTCGTGGCATCGGTCAGCCACGAGTTACGCACGCCGATGAACGCCATCTTGGGTCTGGCAGACCTGATCCAGCATGACAAAAAACTGGACGCTGAGGTGCGCGCCAAAATGGAGGACATCCAGAAATCGGGTGAGCACCTGCTGACCATCATCAACGACTTGCTGGACCACGCCCAGATGGAGGCTGGTCGGCTTCAGGTCGTGAAAGAGCTCTTCAACCTGCACGACACCTTGAGCACAGCCTTTCAGTTGCTCCAACGACGCGCTGAAACCAAACCGCTGAAATACACCTTGCATGTGGACCCCAACGTGCCCACATGGGTCCAAGGCGACAGCCACCGGCTGACCCAAATTCTGGTCAACTTGCTGGGCAATGCCATCAAGTTCACTGCGCAAGGCGAGATCGAGTTGCACTGCAGTGCCCAGGCCATGCCGGACGATGCCCAGGGCCGCGTGCAAGTGCGCTTGGCCGTGCGCGACACGGGCATGGGCATTGCCCCGGACCTTCAGCACCGGGTGTTTCAAAGCTTCTCGCAGGTCGACAACAGCATTGCCCGGCGATTTGGGGGCAACGGCCTGGGTTTGTCGATCACCAAAGGCCTGGTCGAAGCCATGGGCGGCACCATCGGCCTGCACAGTGAGCTGAGCGTGGGCACCACCTTCTATGTGCTGCTGCCTTGCCCTTTGTGCCCACCTCCCGCACACACCCAGACCGCGCCTGAGGAAGAAAGCAACAGCGATAAGGTGGTGCGCATCCTGATTGCCGACGACAACCCGCTAAACCGCCAAATTGCGTCTTTGCAACTGCGCCGCCACCTGCCGCAAGCGCAGGTCACCGAAGTGGAAGACGGTCTCAAAGCCTTTGAAGCGGTGCGCGATGGTGATGGATTCGATGTGATTTTGATGGACCTGCTGATGCCCGAGATGGATGGTCAAACCGCCACTCGGAAAATCCGCACCGAATTGCCCGAACCCCAGCGCTCGACGCCCATCATCGCCCTCACAGCCAACGGCGACAAAGACGAACTGGCGCGGAGCTTGGCGTGCGGCATGAACGAGAGCATTCTCAAACCTTTCAACCGCAGTTTGCTGGTCAAGCGCGTCCTGTCCTATGTCGCGTGACACCCTGCTCAGACCGGTTGGGGCTAAAGGGCAGCGCACTGCTGGACGATTGGCGTGCCTCTGTGGCTTGCTGCTGGCCCTGGCTCTGCCAGCCCGGGCCGAAGACTTTGAATTACCCCACATGTGCAGCGTGGACACCACACAGACGCCAAGCAGACCGTCGGGCCCCTCATCTGACCCCGCAGACTGCTACGAATTCGGCGCTTCGGTGGGCGAACTGGGCTGGAATTGGCGCAAAAAACTACCCAGCCATGTGCACTGGGTCATGCGCAAAGACGCGGCCACCTTGTGCGGTCAAGCACAAACGCAATACGGTCAAAAAGTGGACAGCCCCGTGCCCAGTGGCTGCGTGTTCCTGGCCCCTGCGGCCTGCACCATCGTGACCGAAGGCCCCATCTCACCCGCATCGATTGGCAACGCCGTACGCGATTGTGTGCCCTGACCCAACGCTTGGCCTGATGGGCTCACCAAGGAATGTTGTGCCCTTGGTGGTCCACAAACTGGGCCCGCCCTGTAGGCTGCAGGGCGTCGAGCACCGCCAGCAACCGCTGCGCAGAATCTTCAGGGCGCATTGCATCGCTGCCCACAAAGGGCTGGCTGAGCACCGACTGCACCGTGCCCGGCTGCAAGGCGGCCACCACCGCCAAAGGTCGTCTGCGAGCCAATTCAATCGCCGCCGTTTGCAGCAGCATGTTCAGCGCAGCCTTGGCAGCCCGGTAGCCGTACCAGCCGCCTTTGCGGTTGTCTTCAATACTGCCCACCCGTGCCGACAACTTGCCCCAAATGACGCGCTGACCCGTTGCCAACAAGGGCGCAAAATGTTTGAGCAAAAGGCCCGGCCCCACACTGTTGAGGTGCAGCGCTGCCAGCAAATGCGATGCATCCAGTTCGTCCAGGCGTTTTTCAGGACCGCGCCCGTCCACCGTGAGTGCCCCCGTGGCGTCCAGAACCAGATGAAACGGCCCCTGTGCAGCGAGCGCCTGCGCACAGTTGGCGATGCTGGCTTCGTCCAACAAATCCAGCCCCGGCTCGCTTTGGCGTGAAACCCCCAGCGCCAAGGCACAACGCGGGTCGCTTTGCAACTGCTGCATCAAGGCACGGCCAATGGCGCCACTGGCGCCCACCACCAAAGCGCGGTAACCGTCGGGCAGGGAGTGCATCATGGCCGGGCCTTGCTGGGGTTGGCGCTTGGCGGTTGAAGGTTGTACGCACAGCGAAAGCCGATGTAGACCGCGTAAAAGTCAGCCGGTTTGTAGGCCTGCACATCCGCCTTCATGTTGAACGCGCCGTACCACCAGGAGCCCCCCACCGTTCGCCTCTGGTTGCCCTGGGCATCGATGGTCCACTCCCACACGTTGGCCCCCATGTCGTACAAGCCATTCACGCCTTGTCGCGTCGCCCCGGCGGGCGCGGCCCGCGGCCAAGGGTCTGGGTCACTGGTGTTGGCGCCTTGTGGGCTGTCGCCCGTGGTCCAGGAGTAGGTGCGGCCCTTGACCCAAGGTGCAGGCGGCGCATTGCGCAGCTCGGTGAAGCCCGCTTTTTGCCATTCGGCCCCGGTGGGCAATCGCCCCCCGGCCCAGCGGCAGTAAGCCTGCGCCTCGGCAAAGTCCAGATGCACGGCGGGCAAATCAGCGCTGACAGGAGCCACGCCGTCGGGCTTGCGCCAAGACCAGCCGGGGCGGCGCTCCCAGCCTGCGCCGTATTCAAAACCACCGCTCTCTTTTTCAGCGCGGGTCACGGTGCCGGTGGCCCGTACATAGCGCTCAAACTGGCCGATGGTGACTTCGGTTCGGTCGATGGCCCAGTCGCCCAAAGCCACCCTGTCAGACACTTTTTCAGTCGAAGTTGGGCCCGTTTGGGCTTGCGCCACAGCCCAGCCCAGCGTGGCCAAGCTGACCAGCAGCTGCGCAGAAACACCTGACCGCTTCATCACACCTTCTCCTCACCCACCCAGCGCCGCACCCACTTTTGCAGGCGCGGGCGAAGCGGCAAAAACAAACGGTAAGCCCCCTCAAACACCCATGACATGGGCGGCCAGGCCGACAACCAACCCAGCCATCGCCAGCCCGGAAACAGACGCCACATCTGAGAAAACGCCGCCGCGCCGCTGAACAAGCGGCCCTGCGCGTCTCGAACATGGAAACGCGCCATGGCCTGCGCACAACTGAGCGAACCCAACTCGGCCCCGGAGCTCACATCCACCCAGTCCACACTGGCCGCTTGGGGCAAGCGGCGATAAATCGCTATTTCGCGCCGACACAAGGGGCATGAGCCGTCAAAGTAAACCGTCAAGTGGTGGAGTGTGCTCATCCGGCCAAGTCCCCTCGGGCCAACAAACGGCCCTGCCGGTCCACCAAAAAGCCTTCACCCAAGCCCGGGTAGGCCCCGGTCAATCCGGTCATGATGACCTGGTGAGTCACCCATACCTCGGTGCGCCCGGCAGGCAGCGCTTGCAAGCGCTCGCGCAAAGCCAGTTGTTGAGCCGTCGCATCGCCCTGCCCAGCAAAGGTGCTGTTGAGCGCGGGCCAATCCTCGTAAGCGCCAAAAGCCAACCGCGCCGTGTCTTGGCAGCGGCACCACTGGCTGCTGCGCACGGCGTCGGGTTTGAAACTCTGCGCTTGCAGCCAAGCGCCCAATTGCCGCGAGGCTTGCCGCCCCGCCTCGCTCAGATTGCGCTGTGTGCGGCACTGGCCGATCACAAAACCCGGCGGATCGCCTACCCCCGATTCGGTGGCTGCGTGGCGGATCAGCAGCACACCGCCGCTTTGACGCCAAACGGCCAAAAACTGCGCCCGTGTCGCAGTCTGTGAAGATTGCGCGTGCGCCAAGCCAGGCACACAAGTCAGCCAGGGCGCGACCAGGGTCGCCCCCAAACGGGCCAAGGCCGAGCGGCGCGGCGCACTCGCTGGGGCTGGCGAAGTGTGTTTCATACGCACGTCTCAGGAGACTTCGCCCGAAGCAATGCGTCGCAGCGCCTGCTCAAAGACCTCGACCGGCTGACCGCCCGAGATCAAATGCTTGTCGTTGATGATGACCGCAGGCACCGACCGGATGCCCGCCTGTGTGTAGAACTGCTGGCGTTCGCGCACTTCGGCCGCGTGCTCATCGCTTTGCAG
Source organism: Limnohabitans sp. Bal53 (assembly GCF_003063355.1). Taxonomy (GTDB): domain Bacteria; phylum Pseudomonadota; class Gammaproteobacteria; order Burkholderiales; family Burkholderiaceae_C; genus Limnohabitans_A. The sequence goes on from NZ_NESH01000002.1 coordinate 579,197, forward strand.
CACCGCACGGGCGCCCACCACATCCAGCCCGGCTGCCGCCACGCCCGCTAGCAAAACCTCGGGGTCTTCCACGCACTCGGCGCGGCCTTGATAGGCTTCCAAGAAGGCTTTTTTCAGGGCATGTTGGGCCCCCGCGCCTTGGGCCTGTGCCCAGTGCAGCAAGCGGTGCGCATTGAAGGTGTTGTAAACCCGGCCGCGGCCGCCCGGGTGAAATTCAAAACCCACCTCGGCCCCGCGCGCGGCAATGGTCTGGCGAATTTGCGCCTGCTGCTCGGGCGTCGAGCCATATTTTTCGGTCAGGTGCTCGCCCAAGTCTTGGCCCCCGGGGCCCATGTGCGGATTCAACTCAAAGGGCTGAAAGTGCAGGTCGGCCTGCACCACGCCGTTCAGGCGCTCCAGGGCTTTTTCCAAAGCGCCCAGGCCCACGGCACACCAAGGGCAGGCAATGTCAGAGACAAAATCGATTTTCAAAGCGGTCATGTTCGGCTTTCAAGGAGGCATTCAAAGCGATGGGGCTGATAGACCCAAGCGAGATGGTCAAAACCGTCGCGTTCAACCTACGGGCCAATCGACAACGGTGATATGGACAGGATATTGCCGCAAATCACCGACAATCGCAGATCCGGCACCCAATGCCCATGATCCATCGAGCGATAGAGACCCCCCATGAACATCCTAGTCTTGCACGGCATCAACCTGAACATGTTCGGCAAACGCGACCCGGCCCAGTACGGCACAACCACGCTGGACGAGATCAACACCCAATTGAGCGCTCTGGGCCAAACCCTGGGTGCACAAGTCGAGTGCTTTCAGACGAACTTCGAAGGTGAAATGGCCGAACGCATTCACCGCGCCCACGGCGAAGGCGTGCAGGCGGTGGTCATCAACGCAGGGGCCTGGACGCACTACAGCTACGGCATCCGCGACGCGCTGGCGATCCTCAAGTGCCCCATCATTGAAGTGCACATGTCCAACATCCACGCCCGTGAAGCCTTTCGCCACCACTCGGTGATCGCTGACATCGCCAAAGGCCAGATTGCCGGTTTTGGGGTAGACAGCTACCTGCTGGGCCTGCGCGCTGCGGTCTCGGCGGCACAAGCCTGAACCTCAGGTTGACAGCGCCTAGCATGCGCTAGTCCGTGAATCAATCTGCCAGGGTGTAACGATGGCACAGCTCTAAAAACGCTTCAAGCCGGGGGTCAAGTCCGGTTTCTTCTTTCAGCAAGGCGGCCACAGCAGGTGCCATGCGGGCCGCTTGCCGGGCATCGAGGAACAGCGCACGCCAACGGCGAGCCAGCATGTCTTCCACCGTCAATGCCCATTCATGGCGGGCCGCAAAGCGCACCATGGCCTCGCTCAGGCCCATGCCCAGGTCAAGCCCGGCTCCGGGCAAGCGCAGCACCTCTTCGGCCTCGGTGCCCCACAAATGCAAACCGGGGGCGTCGCCGATACGCGAGTATGCCGCCGAGACTGAGGTGGTCGCTGAATCAACTGGCGGCGCACCCACCAAGCGGTGCAGCGCGGTGTTCACCGGACTTGGGGCCACGCCCAGCCCTGCGGCCAGGTCGCCGTGCTCGGCCAGTGCCTGCATCACTTGCTCGGCCATGCTGCGGTACGTGGTCCACTTGCCGCCCGTCACCGTCACAAAACCCGGTGCTTCGCGGCGAATCAGGTGCTCGCGCGACATTTGGCTGGTCGACCCGCCTGCCGCAGCCGCTGCGCCCTGCACCACCAAGGGGCGCAAACCGACCCAGACACTCAGCACATCGGCCCTGCTCAAGCTCACGCCCAGCGACTGGCGGGCTTCGCGAAAAAGAAACTCCAGCTCCTCGGCCATGGGCACGGGCTCTTGCGGCGCGTCGGCGCAGGGGGTGTCGGTGGTGCCAATCACGGTGGCCCCCAGCCAAGGCACGGCAAACAAGACACGGCCATCGGCGGTGCGCGGAATCAACACCGCCTCGCGAATGGGCAAACGCTCGCGGGCCACCACCAGGTGCACGCCCTGACTGGCCGTGACCAGTGGCTTGACTGGGGTGCCTTCGCTGCGGGTGCTGCTGCTGGGCGACAAGGCCATGTGGCGCAAACCATCGACCCAGACCCCGGTGGCATTGACCACACAACGGGCCAGGCTCACGCGGGTTTGGCCACTGCGCTCGTCCAGCCACTGCACCCGCCAGCCCTGCGACTCGCGCTGCAAACCCGTGACCCGGGCGTGGTTGTGCAAACTGGCCCCAGCGCGGCGAGCCGTCTTGGCCAGCGCCAAGGCCAGGCGCGCGTCTTCAAACTGTGCATCCCAGTAACGCATACCCGCCACCCAGGTGTTTTGCGGCCCAGCGCTGCCCGCCACGGCTGCAGTGCCACCTGCAACGCCATTAGAAGCATCGCCCGGGCAACGCGCCAGCAACTGGCGGCGCGATAAGGCCACCGTGCGCCCCAAGCTCCAGCGCCCAGACAACCATTGGTAGACTTTCAAGCCCATGCCCGTCCAGGCCCAAGACAGCCAACTGGCCCCGGGCACCACAAAAGACAAAGGCTGGGCCAAATGTGGGGCCAAGGCCAGCACCGTGGCGCGTTCGCGCAAGGACTCGCGCACCAGCCGCCATTGCCCCTGCGCCAGGTATCGCACGCCGCCGTGCAGCAACTTGGTTGAGCGCGACGAGGTGCCACAGGCCCAATCGCCCGCCTCCAGCAAGGTCACGCGCTGGCCTTGAAGCGCAGCCTGCACGGCCACCCCCAAGCCCGTTGCACCACCACCGACCACCAACACATCCCACGGGGCATCGGGTTCAGTGGGCGCACCGGAGGCGTTCACGCGGGGGGCATCAGAAGACCAAGCGCTTGGATTTTCCACAAATTTTCCTGAAATGATCAAAAAATATTGTTCTAAATTGACCGTTTTTGATTGTATCTGTGAAGTGCTCGGTTTTTGCGCTATTCTGAAGAACTGTGTCCGACCCTGACCTACAGCGACTGCCATGGCCCTCAATCCCCGACAACTGTCCCTTTTGCAAGCCGTGCGCGAACACGGCAGCGTCAAAACCGAAACCCTGGCCGAACAGCTGGGCATCCCCCTGCAAACCGTGCGGCGCGACCTGCAGCGCCTAACGGAGACAGCCATGCTCGAGCGCTTTCATGGCGGTGTGCGGGTGGCCGACTCGTCCACACGCAACACCACTTACGCCGAGCGCCAACGCACCCAGGCGCAGGCCAAACAAGACATCGCCCGGCAAGTGGCACAAGCCATCCCCGACGGTGCCAGCCTGTTCATGAACATTGGCACCACCGTCGAGGCCGTGGCCCGCGAACTGCTGCAGCACAAAGGCCTGCGCGTGGTGACCAACAACCTGCATGTGGCGCACATCCTCGCGGCCAACCCCCAGTGCGAAGTGCTGGTAGCAGGCGGCACCGTGCGCCATGAAGACCTGGGCGTGGTGGGCGAAGCGGCGCTGGCCTTCATCCGCCAATTCAAGGTCGACATTGGCCTGATCGGCATCAGCGGCATCGACGCCGACGGCACCCTGCGCGACTACGACATGCGCGAAGTCATGGTGGCCCGCGCCATCGTGGCCCAGTCACGGCAAGTCTGGCTGGTGGCTGACCACAGCAAATTCGACCGCCCGGCCATGATCGAAATGGCCCCGCTCCAAGCGGTACACACCCTGTTTACCGACTTGCCCCCTGCCATGGAACTGGCCGAGCGCATGGGCGAATGGGGGGTGAAGTGCGTAGTTTCGGGCGGTACTGAGGTGGATGAGCTCGCCTGAACGGGGGTTGAAGAGATCAGACATGGCCGCCCGCCAACGGACACCCCACACAACCATCGTTCATTCGTCCTTTAGAACCGGACTTTGTTGGTTCTGAACACTTTGCCTAACGGCCTGCGCCAGACGGCCCGAGCTTTCTGCGGCCAAAAAATCTGCTTCCAGAGCGTCGAGCGGGTCGGCATCCGCAGGGGCCGCCTGGCGGACATCGTAGAGCGCGATAGCCTCGCGCGCCTCAGAGACCGTCAAGCCCGAAGCCTCGGCAATGCGGCCCAAAGTTGCCCAATACTCGATCTGGCCGGCCACCGAACGGCGCATGCTTGAGGCCGCGTCACGGGCCTGACTGACCAAACCTGAAGACAACTTGACGGATGAGAACGAAGATGAGGACGAAGACGACGATGCGGACATGAGGCTCTCCTTTTGGCGCATTTTGCGCCAAAAAAAAACCAAAGCGGTCATACATCGCTCAAAAAACCATGGCGGAGACTGTGTAAAGAAGCATCCACACCCACCGTGCCCAAGCCTGTGGATAAACCCTAGGACAACTGCGCCAAGGCGCATGGCGACTGGGCTGGCGCTATGCGCTCAAAAAATGAGCAGCAAGGCTACGGACAACCGAGGGGAAGAATCGATCAAGTACCGAACTTTATGGCTTATTTTTTCAAATATAGTAGTGCTATTCCATCAGAAGTATGACCGTACAGCCAGAACACCGAGCAAGGTCTGAAGGCTCCACTCACCAGTTCTCCTGCGCTGTAGCCGCCACATCTGTCATCACCTCACAGCTTTGAAAGCCCCCGCACCCCGCTTCCTCCTCATCGGCTTTGGCGCTGTCGGCCAAGGCCTGGCACCTTTGCTGGTGCAGGCTTTGGGGGTTGAGCCCTCGCGCATCACCGCTTGGGCAGCCGATCTGGAAGGGGTCTCTGTGGCGCAGGCTGTTGGCATGGCCCTGCAATTGCAGCCCCTCACACCCGACAACCATGCCCAGCTGCTGGCCGCGCACTTGCAAGCGGGCGATGTGTTGCTGAACCTGGCGGTCGAAGTCAGCAGCCATGACCTGATCGTCTGGTGCCAACAACACGACGTGCTGTATCTGGACACTGGCATTGAACCTTGGCCCGGCGGCTACCAGCCCGACCAAGGCCTGGAGCCCACCACCAACCAATGGCTACGCGAACAAGTGCTGGCGCTGCGCCAAGCTGACCGCGCCACCGCCGTGCTGGCGCACGGGGCCAACCCGGGCTTGATCTCTCACCTGGCCAAACGGGCACTGGAGCAACTCGCGCACGATCAAGACCTGCCCTGCACACCAGGCCGCTGGGCCGACTTGGCGCAGGCGCTTGGCGTGCAAGTTATCCAGGTGGCCGAGCGTGACACACAAACCGACCACCGTCCCGTGGCGGCGGGCGAGTTTTGCAACACTTGGTCCGTGCCAGGCTTCATCAGCGAACTGAGCCAAGCCTGCGAAGCGGGCTGGGGCAGCCACGAAAGCACCCTGCCCCCAGGCGCACAGCGCCCCAGCCAAGGCTCGCAAGCCAGCATCTACTGGCCCCACCCCGAGCAAGGCCTGGTTCAGGTCAAGTCGTGGGTGCCCTCAACTGGCGACAGCTTGGCCTGGCTGGTCACGCACAACGAATCGATTTCATTGGCCGAGTTTTTGACGGTGCAAGATAGCCAAGGCCAAACCAGCTACCGCCCCACGGTGTATTTCGCCTACCAGCCCTGTCCGCAAGCGTGCCAGTCAATCGCGCACTGGCTGGGCCAGCACAAACAAACCCCCAACGCGCAAAACGTGATGCCTCTGGCCGACTTGCAGCAAGGGCAAGACGAGTTGGGCGTGTTGCTGTGCCACAGCACAGGTGCCTACTGGTACGGCAGCACCCTTAGCCTAGAGGCCGCACGCACCTTGGCCCCGCACAACAGCGCCACCACTTTGCAAGTGGCCGCAGGCATTGTGGGCGCAGTGGCCTGGATGCTGGACCACCCCCGCGCAGGCATCACCGAAGCCGAAGCCATGGACAGCGACCAAGTGCTGGCCGTGGCCCTGCCTTACCTGGGCCAGGTGGGCGGCACGCACACGCACTGGCAACCCGGGCCAGATCTGCGCTTTCAGAATTTCATCGCATCCACCACACCATGAAACGATCCATTTCTGTCCCCTTGATATTTCTGGGCACCCTGGGTGCTCTGAGCGGCTGCAGCGACGAGCCGCCGGCCAACACCGAAGTTCAAGTCAAGCAAGACTTTTACGCCAGCTTGGACGATTGCCAGCGCGACTGGGGCAATGAGCCCGAAAACTGCCAACAGGCCCTGACCACCACCAGCGTCAACGGGCAAGACACCGTGAGCAGCGGCTACGCAGGCAGCAACGCCGCCACAGACAGCACCAACGCCATGACTTCGGCGGGCACCCCCAGCGCCTCGTCATCCAGCGGATTTCATGGCGGTGGCGGTTACCGCTATTCCGGCCCCCGTTATTTCTGGTACCGAAACGAACAGGGCGGTTACCCCATGGCTGTGGATTCCAGCGGCAAAACCCGCCCCGTCATCGGCAGCCGCATCCCGCCCTCCGGTGCCCAATTCGCCAGCCAATCGGTCAACACCCGCACCGCCATGCCCACACACATGACGGCATCCAAAGGCGTGGTGCGCAGTGGTTTTGGCAGCTTCGGGCGCGGCCTAAGTGGGGGCGGCTAAGCCATGCAGCGCCTGACCCTGACCCCACGGCCCGACAAAGCCACCAAGCTCGAAGCGATTGGCCTGTCCTTTCACGCCTGGGATGATTATTGGAACGAAACCGCCTGCTACCGCTTTAACGCCCAGCAGGTCGACGAACTCGAAGCCGCCACCGAAGAACTGCACGCCATGTGCTTGCAAGCGGTCGGTCATGTGATCACCCAAGGACGGCTGGCACACCTGGGTTTTCCGTTACACGCGCACGCCTTGATCGAAGCCTCATGGCACAAGCGCGAGCCCAGCCTGTATGGCCGCTTTGACTTGGCGTATGACGGTAACTCGCCCCCGCGCATGCTCGAATACAACGCCGACACGCCCACCTCGCTGCTCGAATCGGCCGTGGCCCAGTGGTACTGGCTGCAAGATGTGTTTCCAAAAGCCGACCAATTCAACTCACTGCACGAACGCCTGGTTGAGCGCTGGCAACAGCTGCGTGTGCAAGGTCCGCTGCACATCGCCTCGCTCGACGACAACGAAGAAGACTGGGTCTGCACCCATTACCTGATCGAAACCGCCTTGCAGGCCGGGCTGCACGCCGAACACATCACCCTGGAAAACATCGGCTGGGACAACGCACAACAGCGTTATGTGGACATGGCGCAAAAGCCCATCACCACCCTGTTCAAGCTCTACCCCTGGGAATGGATCTTCAAAGAGCCTTTTGGCCTGCACATAGCGGCCAGCCAAACCCGGTTCATTGAACCAGCTTGGAAAGCGGTGCTCTCGTGCAAAGGCATCCTGCCCGTGCTGTGGGAACTGTTTGAAGGCCACCCCAACCTGCTGCCCGCCTACTTTGAGCCCGGGCGGCTGCAGCACTACGCCCGCAAACCCATGTTTTCACGCGAAGGGGCCAATGTGCAGCTGCACACCCCGCAGGGCATGAGCGCCGGAGCCGAAGGGCCTTATGGCGCGGAAGGTTTTGTGTACCAAGCCCTGGCCCCCATGCCGCAATTTGATGGGCGCTACCCCGTCATCGGCTCGTGGATCGTGGGCGACAGCGCAGCGGGCATGTGCCTGCGCGAAGACACCCGCCCTGTCACCACCAACATGAGCCAGTTTGTTCCCCACTTTTTTGAATGAGCCCCAACATGCAAGCCTTTCTCGCCTTCCTCCAGTACTTTGTGGCCGCCCTGCTCTTGCTGGGCGCCTTTTTGGTGGTGTACGTGCGCGTGACGCCCTACAACGAGTTTGAACTGATCAAACAAGACAACGCCGCTGCCGCCATCTCATTGGCCGGGGCCTGCATCGGCTTTGCCCTGCCCATGGCCGCAGCCATCTACCTCACACACGACCTGCTGGAAATGATCAAGTGGGCTGTCATCACCGGCGCAGCACAAATCGCCGTATTTACCCTGCTGCGCCGCTTCGCCCCCGCCATCGAACAAGGCCACACCGCTCCGGCGATCTTCTTGTGCGCCATGTCGGTGGCGACGGGGGTGTTGAATGCGGTGTGTATCAGTTGATCGATCAAAACCAACCATCCTCATATTAATTATCAAAAAATCACAATTTAATTGATGCACGGAAAAGCACCAAACCTCCTTAATAATATTAAAAATATACGAACTCATGACATACGGACACTACACCACAGCAACATCTTTAATTGGAATTTTGGAAAATGAAGCTCTGTGGGCTACCAATATAAAATTCCTTAATGATGAACATGAATTTTAGCATGCATTGGATTTGGCCAGGAAAGTAATAATACGATCGAAAGAGAAGTTTGATCGAACATCAAAATTCGCAAATGTGTACGATTTATACATTACTGAAATAGAAAAGACTTTCACTAACCTTGAGCTTTACAGTTCTGAATCAATATTTACTTGCTCTTTTTCCGAGCAAACAGATTTACTGAGTCAATGGAGAGGTTATTGCCCAGGAAACCAAGGCTACTGCATTCACTTTAATATTGAGAAAATACTTGAATTTGCATTAATAAAATACCCTACCTGCAAGATATTCAAATGCGTATACGACAACAGTGAAAAAGAAAAAAATCGCAATGGTACTTAATGAACACTAGCATCGCTACTATGCTACCAATGATGTAAAAAGTCGCCAAACAGTTATTGATAATTTAGCGGAAAAAATGATAATTCTTGCTTCACATTTTAAGCATCCATCTTTTGCAGAAGAGAACGAACATCGTTTGGTTATTCAACTAAATTTTGATGCATCAGAACATACAAAATTCAGGGCAGGCCCCCTTTCTATAATTCCGTATATTGAAATACCTGCACCACGCAATTTCATTGAAGAGATTTGCGTTGGCCCAACTAGGGTTCAGCAGTTGGCAAAAAGAGGCCTATTTGCATTAATTGAAGCAAAATATGAAATTCCCATCGTTCTCACGTCGGTAACTGTCAGCGAATCTTCAATACCTTACCGGGCTTAGCAGACTACAAATCAATGATCTCTTGATTAATAATCTGCAAGTATCATTAGTTACGAAAAAAGAAATCTAAAAAGTTGATTTTAGAAACAATAAAGAGGATGCCGATTAGCTTGGAGTCAACCCTTCTTCCTAGGCGGCAACCCCGTGTGCTGCGTCAGCAACTGCCCCTTCTTCGGCTGCCCGATGCGCTTGGGCGCTGTCGACAAAGACACCGACGACTTAGCCCCCGCGCCCGTGCTGTTTTTACGGCGGGCGCTTTGGTAGCCTTCTTCGGCCAGTGGCTGCCAGTTGGGGATCAGGTGGTGTTTGCCGTTGCCGATCAAGTCGGACCGGCCCATGGCTTTGAGGGCTTCGCGCAGCAGAGGCCAGTTGTTGGCGTCGTGGTAGCGCAAAAAGGCTTTGTGCAAGCGGCGGCGTTTGTCGCCTTTGACCACGTCCACTTTTTCGCTGTCGCGGGTGATTTTGCGCAGCGGGTTGCGGGTGGAGTGGTACATGGCCGTGGCCGTGGCCATGGGGCTGGGGTAGAAGGTTTGCACCTGGTCGGCGCGGAATCCGTTCTTCTTGAGCCAGACGGCCAGGTTCATCATGTCTTCGTCGCTGGTGCCCGGGTGGGCTGCGATGAAGTACGGGATGAGGAACTGCTTTTTGCCGGCCTCTTCGCTGTACTTGTCAAACATCTGTTTGAACTTGTCGTAGCTGCCGATGCCCGGCTTCATCATCTTGGACAGCGGGCCGCCCTCGGTGTGCTCGGGCGCGATCTTGAGATACCCGCCCACATGGTGCTGCACCAGTTCTTTCACATATTCGGGCGACTGCACGGCCAGGTCGTAACGCAGGCCAGAGCCGATCAGAATCTTCTTGATGCCCTTGAGGTTGCGCGCCCGGCGGTACATGTTGATGAGCGGGCCGTGGTCGGTGGTCAGGTTCTGGCAGATGCCGGGGAACACGCAGCTCGGTTTACGGCAGGCCGATTCGATGGCCGGACTCTTGCAGCCTAGGCGGTACATGTTGGCCGTGGGGCCGCCCAGGTCAGAGATGACGCCGGTGAAGCCTTTGACCTTGTCGCGGATGTCTTCCACCTCGCGGATGATGGATTCTTCAGACCGGCTTTGGATGATGCGGCCTTCGTGCTCGGTGATGGAGCAAAAGGTGCAGCCGCCAAAGCAGCCGCGCATGATGTTCACGCTGAAGCGGATCATTTCCCACGCGGGGATTTTGGTCGAGTGGTCATGGCTGCCGTTTTCATCGGCATAGCGTGGGTGCGGGCTGCGGGCATACGGCAGGTCAAACACATGGTCCATCTCTGCGGTGGTCAGCGGGATGGGCGGCGGGGTGATCCAAACATCGCGGGCGGTGGTGCCTTCGCCATGCGCTTGCACCAGGCAGCGGGCGTTGCCGGGGTTGGTCTCCAGGTGAAGCACGCGGTTGGCGTGGGCATAGAGCACGGCGTCTTGCTTGACCTGCTCGTAGCTGGGCAGGCGGATGACGCTTTTGTCGCGGGGCGGGACTTTGTGGGTGCCTTTGCCGCGCAGCTCGGAAGAAGCAGTCATGGATTGCCGCGCTTCGCTCGCAATGACGGAGCTTGTGGATTGCCCTGCTTCGCTCTCAATGACAGAGCTTGTGGGTTGCCGCGCTTCGCTCGCCATGACGGAGCTTGTGGATTGCGGTGCTTCGCTCGCCATGACAACGGTTGTGGATTGCCGCGCTTCGCTCGCCATGACAACGGTTGTGGATTGCCGCGCTTCGCTCGCCATGACAGAACTTTCGTCATCGCGAGGAGCGAAGCGACGTGGCGATCCAGTAGCAGCGTTCGGCACAAAGCGAAGAGGTTGAACCTTCCTGTTCTCGACCTCAGCCACTTCCTTGGCCTCTTCCTCACGGGCGCAAGTGGCGCCCTGCTCTCGCGCCTGGTCAGAGATCATCAAATACGGGTTGATGTGCGCCTCAACGTGCCCGGGCGTGTCCACGCTGGTGGAGTCGATCTCGAACCAGCCTTCAGGCGTTTCGCGGCGCACAAAGGCGGTGCCGCGCACGTCGGTGATCTGCTGCACCGGCTCGCGGGCGGCCAGACGGTGGGCGATCTCGACAATCGCGCGCTCGGCGTTGCCGTACAAAAGTAAGTCGCACTTGCTGTCCACCACCACCGACCGGCGCACTTTGTCAGACCAGTAGTCGTAATGCGCGATGCGGCGCAGGCTGCCTTCGATGCCGCCGAGCACGATGGGCACTTCGGGGAAGGCTTCGCGGCAACGCTGGCTGTAAACGATGGCCGCACGGTCGGGTCGCTTGCCGCCCACATCGCCCGGGGTGTAGGCGTCGTCGGTGCGAATTTTCCGGTCCGCCGTGTAGCGGTTGATCATGGAGTCCATGTTGCCGCTGGTCACACCCCAAAACAGATTGGGTTTGCCCAGTTCTTTGAAGGCGTCAGCGCTGGTCCAGTCGGGCTGCGCGATGATGCCCACCCGAAAACCCTGGTTTTCCAGCATGCGGCCAATGACCGACATGCCAAAGCTGGGGTGGTCCACATAGGCGTCGCCCGTCACGATGATGATGTCGCAGCTGTCCCAACCCAGTTGGGTCATTTCGGCGCGGCTCATCGGCAAAAACGGGGCCGTGCCAAAGCGCTGCGCCCAGAACTTGCGGTAACTGGTCAGTGGTTTGGCGTCACGCGGGAAGAAAGAGACGTCGACAAAGGCGTTCATGGGCGGGCATTCGGGATAACCCGCTAGTGTAGGTGCTGAGCGTTGGGCTTGAAGTCGGCGCGGGTATTCACCCCTGCTCGAACACGCCCCAAGGCGCAACCCTCCTTACAGGTCTTTTTGGGCGCGCTGGATCAAGTCCACAAAGGCTGGGGCGTCGCCCAAAGCTTGAGCGGCCAGCAAGGCCAACTTGACGAGAAAGAGTTCGGATTTTTCAGGGCCTGCGGCGTCAATGGCCATGGCCAATTGGTCGTAGGCGGTTTCCAGGCCGGCAATGTCCAGACCAGTGGTGGGGTTCATGGGGCTTCTCCGGTGGTGGCTTGTGCAAGAGCTGCATCCAGGCGCTGGGCATCGAGGTGCAACCAGCGGGCGCAAATGTGTTGGTCGGGACGCAAAAGGTAAGCCGCACAGGGGGCGGTCACGCCGTAGCGGCTGTACACCTGCCCCTGCGGGTCAGACAGCACTTGCAGCCAAGGCGCGTCGGCCTGGCTGGGCTGCAGGCCCGCATTTGCGGCGTCTTCTTGGGTGATGCAAGTGACCTTGAGCGGCAAGCCCTTAACCCGCCATTGGGTCACGGTGGCCCGCACATCGGCTGGCAAAGCGTCGGCCGCGCCAAACCACAGCAGGTCAAAGCCGCCACCCAAGTGGTCCAGCAAAAACTGCTCTGGCGTCAAACGCACATTGAGTGGCGGTGCGCCGTGCGCGGGGCCGGACTGGAAATGCGCGTTGTCGTCCGCGCGGCAGTTGAGGCTGGAGTGGCTGTACTCGTGCGGGCGTGAGGTGCGCCAGTGGTAGAGCGGGCGCACAAAGGCTTCGGTGAGCGAAAGCGACAAAACAGCGTCGCGCAGCAAACGGAAACCGCGTGTGGGCGGGGTCATGAACCGGGTGCTTTTGCCCGCTTCTTCGATGATTTCCCAGGCCGCGCCCACGCGCTCGGCGCTGTAGTTGGCCAGCAATGCGCTGGAGGCCTGCCCACGGCACACCAGACCCAGCCGCCAGGCCAAGGCCTGCGCGTCCTGAAAGCCGGTGTTGGCACCCCGCACACCAAAAATCGGCAGCAGGTGGGCGGCGTCGCCCATGAACAAGGTGCGGCCCACCAAGTAATCGGGCAAGGTGAGCGTGCGGGCCGAATAGACAGAGCACCAGTCCATCTCCCAGGGCTTGTCGGCGTGGCCGATCAGAGACAGTTGGGCATTGATTCGGGTTTTGAGCGATTCGGGCGACAAGGCTTGCTCGGGGGTTTCGCCCTCGGGCAGTTGGTAGTCAATGCGCCAGATGCCCAGGGGCTCGCGGTGCAGCAGCACCGTGTTGCCGCGGTTCCATTCGGGGTCAAAAAAAGCCAGGCGCTCGGTGGGCAAAGGCAGGTCGATGCGGATGTCGGCGATGACAAAACGGCCTTCGTAGGACGCGCCTTCGAGCTTGAGGTCCAGCATGCTGCGGATGCCTGAGCGGGCGCCGTCCGAGGCAACCAGCCACTCGGTATTCAGGGTATAGGGGCCTTCGGGGGTGTCCACTTGCAGTTGGGCGTGGTCGGCATGCTGCTCAACCGCCGTGACGCGGTTGCCCCAACGCAGATCGATCAGAGGGTTGGCCTGGCAGGCTTCAACCAGGTACTGCTCCAGAAACTGCTGCTGCAGGTTGATCATGGGGCCAAAACGGTCGTTGTCGTCGTGGGGAGCTTCCATACGGTAAACCCGCTCGCCACGGTAAAACGAGTTGCCAAAGCGCCAAGGTAAGCCGTTTTGCGTGACACGATCAGCCACACCCACTTGCTGCAGGATTTCCATGGAGCGGCGGGTGAACACGATGGCGCGGCTGCCTTCGCAAACCTGTTGCTCCGATTCCAGCAAGACACACGGCACACCATAACGGGCCAGTTCCAGTGCCGCCGTCAGCCCCACCGGCCCACCGCCCGCGATCACCACCGGGTGCATCGGCTGCGCTGGGTGCTCCGAGGGCAACCAAGGCTGGTGCACGGTGTAGTTGAAATAGATCGAGGGCCGGGGCGCGTTGGCCGGTTGGTGCATGGTGCCTCCAGAGATGGGAATTTCACTGACTCAATGGGGGCCGAGTTTAGACAAGGTCCGGCAGACAAGACGTCACCTTTTGGGGACAGGCTCGGGGCTATTCGGGGCAAGCAACCAGGCCACCAAGGCTTTGTGGCTCGACACGCCCAACTTGCGGTAAATGCGCTTGGTGTAGGTCTGTGCACTGGCCAGCGTCAGGCCCAAGCGCTCGGCCAATTGTTCGGTGCTCAGGCCTTCCAGCAAACCGCGCACCACATCCAAGTCGCGCGGGCTGAGCGCCGGACCCCGCAGGGCCAAGCGGTCCAGCAGCAAGGCCATCAGATCGACGCTGAGCACTTGACCGGTGTAGTGCAGGCGCACGGCCTGCACAATCAAAGGGGCCAGGGCCTGCACGTTGGCCAGCTCGGTCTCTGACATGAGGCCATGCTCAAGCCCCCGGTAGAGGTTGACCGATAGCCAGCGCCGCCCCTCGTGCAGCGACAAAATGGCCAGCCGCTCGGCCACGCGGGGCCATTCATAGCAAATTTGCCGGTACTCTGGATGCTCGACAGCGTGTGCAGCTTGCCGGTGCAGCACGATGTGCGGCTGCTGGGGAGAGGCCCGCAGGGCTGCCTGGTGGTGCGCTTGCATGGCCTGCTGCGCGCCGTCCAACCTGTAAAAACGCTGCACATAGGCCTGCGAGATGTCGGGCAAGTCACGGGTGCGCGAGCGGTCGCCCACCGCCAGCGTGCGTGGCCGCCCTGCGCCCTCAAAGGAAAAAATGGTGCACTGCGCCATGGGCACCCAGGTGGCCAATAAGCGCAAGATTTCCTCGGCCACGGCGTGGCGGTCGGAAGCGCCCAATTTCCACATCAAAGCCGCCACCTGCCAAAGCGGCACATCGGGCGAGGCCCCAGGGTTAGCCGGGCAAACCCAATGGCCCGATGGTGCGCACGCAAGGGAACAGTCTGGACAGGTCATGGGGCCATGTTAGCGGTGACGCAGTCGCAGCGCCGCATTGGTATTTCAGTCGTGGGCGTGCGCAGGTAAATACTTTTGGAAGTCTGTTCTTGTTCTTGCTTGAGGGTAAGTACGAACCACTTTATAAGAAAATAAAATTAAAGTATTTGGATGCTAAATAATTCTTTTATGACATTCAGCACCCATTCACGGCTGTCTTGGACAGTGACTACGCAGCACCACTTGCTTTGCGATGTTCAGAACGAAAAGTCCCGCAAGATTTATTGTCCCAGTGCGGACAAATACTCGAAGGTAGCGTTCCGTGCAAGCCTCTTGAATTTGTTCTCGAACACGGTGCCCTTCATGGGTCTTGGGCCACTGTTACTGGCATTCCTTCCCTTTTACATGGCACATTGGTTTTGGCAACGCCATCGCCAGCAGCCGGGCTGGATCATCGACCTTCATCAGCGCAGCATACAAACAGTCTGGCAAAAATACGATCACTCTTATCAGCTGACCTCTGAAATGGGCTTGCTGGCACATCATCGACAGATTGATATCACACACCCGAGTCAAGGCCCCATCTTGACCCTTTTCACAGCAGCCTCGTCGAAAGATCCACTGGATGCAAAAGCAATGGCCAATTTAGCCCACATATTGGCCGATCGGCTTCAATTGCGGCTGGTAGGCTGCCGTATTGACCTCTCGTAAATCTGCCAGAAGCATCGCGGGTCCGATATCCTCGATACATGCCTTTTTCTATCGCCCGACCCGCCCACCACGAACTGGTCATCAAAAAGAGCCATTTCATCGCCTGTGTCGAGTCGGTCGCCGGACGCGATGAGGCGCAGGCCCGGGTGGCCCAGCTCAAGGCCCTTCACCCCGATGCCGCCCATGTGTGCTGGGCGCTGCTGGCCGGGGGCCAGTCGGCGGCCAACGACGATGGTGAGCCTGGCGGCACGGCCGGACGCCCCATGCTGGAGGTGTTGCGTCACCAAGACTTGGAAGGCGTGATGGCTTCGGTGGTGCGTTACTTTGGCGGCGTCAAGCTGGGCGCGGGCGGGCTGGTGCGGGCCTACACCGATGCGGTGGCGCAAGCCTTGCTCAGCGCCGAAAAGATTCCGCTCATCGTTCAGACGTCGCTGGCTTGCAGCGTGCCTTATGCCCTCGAAGGCCTGGTGCGGCGCGAACTAGAGCTGGCCCAAGCTCAACTGCTGGAGGTGGCCCACGGCAGCGTGGTCACCTTGCGCTTTACCTTGCCGCAAACGCAGGCGTCGGCCTTGATGGCGCGCTTGAGCGAGAGCGGTCGGGGTCAGCTGGTCTGGCTGGAAGGTGACAGTTCAACCTGATCAGAGAGCCTTGACGGCTCCATAATGTCCGAATGCCCGAAGAACTCCCGCTGAACCGTCCGAAGTCCAAAACAGATTTGTTTGTGTCCTTCACCTTGTTGGCTTTGCAGGGCTTCGGTGGGGTGCTGGCCGTGGTGCAACGCGAGGTGGTCGAGCGCAAGCGCTGGATGACACCCGCTCAGTTTGTCGAGGACTGGGCGGTGGCACAAATTCTGCCCGGCCCCAACGTGATCAATTTTTGTCTGATCATTGGTGGGCGCTATTTCGGCTTGCGTGGAGCGCTGGCAGCGCTGGCAGGCATGTTGGCTGCACCCACTGCCGTTTTATTGGTGCTGGCCCTCGCATTTGGCAGTGTTTCTGATCAAGCATGGGCTCAAGGGGCCTTGCGCGGCATGGGGGCTGTGGCCGCGGGCATGATTGCAGCCACGGGCATCAAGCTCATCACAGCGCTGAAATCCAATCCCATGGGGATCGCCGTCTGCACGGCCGTCATGCTGAGCACGTTCATAGGCGTGAGTTTGTTGCGCTGGCCCTTGATGTGGGTGCTGCTGGGCATTGGCAGTTTGGCCTGCGGCTGGGCCTATGTTCAACTGACCAGACAAGCCAACGCAACGAAGGCCACTCCATGATGCTCAATCTTCAATTGAGTGTGGGAGACTGGCTGGCCTTGTTCAACCATTTCCTGTCGCTGTCCTTGTTGGCAGTGGGCGGTGCGATCATCACGGCACCCGACATGCATCGCTTTTTGGTGGACGAAAACCAGTGGCTGACCGAGCAGCAATTTAGCTCATCCATTGCGTTGGCCCAGTCGGCCCCGGGCCCCAATGTGTTGTTTGTCGGCTTGATGGGCTGGAACGTGGGACTCAATGCTGGCGCAGGCCTGGGCGGTGGCTGGATCAGTGTGGCCTTGTCAGCGCTGGGCATGTTAACCAGCCTGTTGGGCATCATGCTGCCCTCTTCGGTGTTGACCTACACCACCACGCGCTGGGCGCACAAGCACCGCAACAACCGCGGTGTGAGGGCTTTCAAGCTGGGCATGGCCCCTGTAGTGATTGCCCTGCTGGTGTCCACGGGCTGGTTGCTCACGGCCAGCCACAACGACCCCATGCGCGACTGGCCACTATGGGTGTTGACGCTGGTGGCCATAGGCCTGGTCTGGCGCACGCGCATCCACCTGTTGTGGCTCATTGGGGCAGGCGCCCTGCTCGGGGCTACTGGTTTTGTTTGAAGCTGCAACCGCCGCATACAGCTTTTGCCAACGGGTCTTTAGCGCGGACTTTCGAAGAACACCGTGTTCGAGTAATCGCTGACCTCGAAATAGACTTTTTTCTCGCCAGCGTCAACCTCGAAATTGAAGTTCTCGTCGAGCACGCCGTAACCATAACGGTAAGCACGCGGGGCTTTGTCGTCGGTTCCCAAAGCCGTGCTGACTTTGTCCACCTGGATGAAGCGGCGCACCAGCTTGTCGCCAGCGTAGACCTCCATCACACCGTTGGTGCCGGTCCAGTTCTGGATGCTGCGGCTGATTTTGTTTTGCTGCTCTTGCGTGCAAGCGGCCAGCAGGCTGGCTGCACCCACTGCAAGTACCAAGGCGATCCGAGTTGTATTTTTGGACATGGCGTACTCCCTTTTTTGAATGCTTGGTTGTGGCGCAAGCCGCTCAGCTGCGCTGACGCAAAGCTTCATACAGACAGACGCCGCTGGCGACCGAGACGTTCAGGCTCTCCACAGCGCCGCGCATGGGGATACTGACCAGTTCGTCGCAATTTTTGCGCGTGAGCTGGCGCATGCCATCACCCTCGGCCCCCAGCACCAAGGCTGTAGGCACTTTCAGGTCAGCTTGGTAGATGCTGCGTGGCGCGTCGCCGCTGGTGCCGATCACCCAAATGCTGCGTTCCTTGAGCTCGCCCAAGGTACGCGCCAAGTTGGTGACCATGAAATACGGCATGGTTTCGGCCGCACCACTGGCCACTTTGGCCACGGTGGCGTTGATGCCGGCCGCATGGTCCTTGGGGGCGATCACGGCGTGCGCACCTGCACCATCGGCCACACGCAGGCAGGCGCCCAGGTTGTGCGGGTCGGTGACGCCGTCCAGCACCAAGAGCAAAGGCGGGCCTTGTACGGTGTCAAGAAGGTCGTCGAGCGAATGGTTTTGCGGCAAGGGGGCGACCACGGCCACCACTCCCTGGTGGCCATGGCCACCAGCCAGCTTGGCCAGGCGTTCGTTGTCCGACTCGATCATGCGCATGCCCGAGTCTCGGGCCTTGTCGATGAACTGCCGCATGCGCGCGTCGCGACGCGTGACCTCGTAATGGATTTCAACAACGGATTGGGGGGCGATCTTGAGGCGAACGCCCACGGCATGGAAGCCGAACAGCACTTTGTGGGATGACATGCTGGGATTATCGTTGGTCCCACCACCCTGTCCGATCCCAACATTCAGCGATGGGCATGGAACAGGCTCTGCAAACCATCGCCCAAGGGTGGGCTCCTTCAGAAAAATAACCGACTTATGGTTGAGCGGTCGCCTCGCTCAAACGCCCGGCCTGAATCACCAAGCTGCGCTCACAACGAGCGGCCAACTGCCGGTCGTGTGTGACCAAGACCAAGGTGGTGCCCTGCTCGCGGTTGAGCGCGAACATCAAATCCATGATGGCCTCGCCCGTGGCGTGGTCCAGACTGCCTGTGGGCTCGTCGGCCAAGAGAAGATCGGGCTGCACCACAAAAGCACGGGCCAAGGCCACGCGCTGCTGCTCACCACCCGACAAGACTTTGGGCAAATGTTTGAGACGCTCGCCCAAGCCCACGCGCTGCAGCATGGCGGTGGCCGTGCTGCGGGCATCGGGCCAATCGGCCAGCTCCAAGGGCAGCATCACGTTTTCGAGGGCGGTGAGGTTGGGCATGAGCTGAAAGCTCTGGAACACAAAACCCACATGCTGGGCCCGCACAGCGGCGCGTTCGTCTTCAGTCAAATCAAACAGCGACTGGCCCGCCAGCATGACCTGACCACTGCTGGGCGTGTCCAGGCCTGCAAGGATGGCGAGCAAGGTGCTTTTGCCCGAGCCGGAAGCACCGACAATGGCGGCTGTTTCCCCAGCGCTCAATGAGAAATCGATATCGCGCAAAATGTCCAGTTGCCCACTGGCATCTTGCACACTTTTGGAAACGCCACGCACGGCAATGATGGATTCAGGCATGCACAAACCTTTGTTGAGACGACGACACTTTAACTGGACCCTGCTGGCCCTTGCCGGCTGGGGCTTTGCCGCATCGGTCCAAGCCGCTTCAGCCCAGCGCATTTTGGTGCTGGGCGACTCCCTGAGCGCCGAGTACGGTCTGGCCCGGGGCACGGGCTGGGTGGCCTTGCTGCAAAAACAATTGGACCAAGAAAAGCCCGGTGCCCAAGTCATCAACGCCAGCATCAGCGGCGACACCACCTCGGGCGGTCGCTCTCGCCTGCCCGCCTTGCTCAAACGCCACCAGCCCAGCCATGTGGTCATAGAGCTGGGCGGCAACGACGCACTGCGCGGCCTGCCCATGGCCATGACCCAAGGTAATTTGCTGGCCATGACGCAACAAGCCCAAGCGGCCGGGGCCAAGGTGCTGCTGCTGGGCATGCAAATGCCGCCCAATTACGGCCCCGACATGGCCCGCCAGTTTGAAGCGGCATATGCCCAGGTGGCCAAAAGCCAAAAGGCGGCGCTGGTGCCCTTCTTTTTGAAAGGCGTGGGCGACGACCCCGAGCCGCTCAAATGGTTCCAGGCCGACCGCATCCACCCCAATGAAGCCGCGCAGCCGCGCATGCTGGCCAACGTCTGGCCCACTTTGAAGAAACAATTGAAATGAGCCTTCACCTGATCTCGGCCTCTGAGGCCATGGCCCAACTGGACCAGTTTGACGCGATCCTCGACGCCCGCTCTGAAGGCGAGCATGCGGAAGACCACCTGCCCGGCGCGTTCAGTTGGCCATCGCTCAACAACGAAGAGCGCATCAAGGTGGGCACGCTGTACAAACAGGTCAGCCCTTTTGAGGCACAAAAGGTGGGGGCTGCGCTGGTGGCCAAAAACATCGCCCGCCACATCGAAACCCAAGTGATGGACAAGCCCAAGAACTGGCAGCCGCTGGTGTACTGCTGGCGTGGGGGCAAGCGCAGCAACTCGCTGGCGCTGATCCTGGGGCAAATCGGTTTCAAGGTGCACCTGATCGAGGGCGGCTACAAAGCCTTTCGCAAAGAGGTGATGGAAAACACGCCCCGCCAGGCCCAGCGCCTGCAGTTCAAGGTGCTGTGCGGACCCACCGGTTCGGGCAAAACGCGTTTGCTGCAAGCATTGGCTCAAGAAGGCGCACAGGTGCTGGACCTGGAAGCCATTGCCTGCCACCGCAGCTCGGTGCTGGGCCTGATCCCCGGCACGCCGCAGCCCACTCAAAAGGCGTTTGACACACAGGTGTGGAATGCTTTGCGCGGTTTCAGCGCCGATCGTCCGGTGTTCGTTGAAGCGGAGAGCAAAAAAGTGGGCAATCTGGCCGTGCCCGATGCGCTCATGACCGCCATGCGGGTCAGCCCATGCCTGCGGGTAGACCTGTCACTGGAAAACAGGGTGAATTTGCTGCTGGAGGACTACGCGTTCTTCACACAAGACCGCGCCTTGTTTGCCGACCGCCTGGAGCGCCTGACGGCCCTGCGCGGTAAGGCCGTGGTTCAAGGCTGGCAAGAACGCATCGAGCGGGGTGAAATGCGCGAGGTGGTGACCGAATTGCTCTCAGGCCATTACGACCCGGGATACGAGACATCCACGGGCAACAACTTTGTGCACTACGCCCAAGCCCCTCTGGTCACGCCAGCGAGCCACAGCATGGCCGACATGCTAATTTTGGCGCGTGAGCTGGTTCAAGGGACATGAGGACATATTGTGCAGACGATTGTTGGGGGTCTGCGAGGGCACCATCGCCCACAGGGCTAGGCTCCTACGGAGAAGCAGTTTGGCACTGTGTAGGAGCCCCCCTGTGGGCGATGGGCGCGAAAATAAGCTGCGAGGCTATCGCGACGAGGACGTCGCTCCTACAAGGCAACAGGCTGCAGAGAGCTGGTCAAGCTGCAGGCGCAGATGACTCAGCCGCACCGGGCGCTGCATTGTCAGCATCGCCTTCATCACCTGCGATTTCAGAGCCGTCTTCCGCCAACAGGCCCGACTTGCGGTCGGACTTGGCTTTGAGCTTGTCTTCTTTTTTGCGTTTCTTGGCCAGTTCTTTCTGGCGTTTTTCGAATCCGTAGTTGGGTGTGGCCAAGATGGCTCCTTTAATTTGAGCTGCCCAATGTAACAGCTTCTTCAGGGTTTTCTTCCCACTCGACACTGCCCCGGTACGCATGCCAGCTCGCATGTCCCAGCCACGGCCCCACCACAATGATCCCCAGCGCCCAAGGCCACAAGGCCGCAAGCACCAACATGCTCAGCAGCAGGCCCCACAGCAACATCACCCCCGGGTGTGAAAAAACCACCCGCATGCTGGTGATCACCGCCGAAATGGCATCGGTGTCGCGGTCCAAAATCATGGGAATAGACACCACCGACAGGCCATAGACCAAGGCGGCAAACACGCCACCCACCGCCAAGTAGACCATCAAGAATTCGATGTTTTGCGGGTTGAACACGGCCTCGATCACTCCCGTGGTGGAGGGCATGCCTGTGTTGAAGAACACCGCAAACACCACCAAAGACGCCCTGCCCCACAGCAACTCCAGCACCATCAGCACCAACACCAGCATGGCCATGCTGCGGATGTGTTGGTCCCAACACATGAGTGAAGTGGCCATCTCGGGCAGCTCGCCGCGCTCGCGTTTGCGGCTGACCTCATACAGGCCCATGGCCATGAATGGCCCCACCAGCAAGCAGCCGGAGATCAAGGACAAGGTGTACTCGGGCTTGTGCTTGAACACCAAGGCCAGCACCTGGGCCATGCCCAAAAAGCACAGGCCATAAAACAGCGCAATGCCAGGGTGCTGGCGCATGTCCTGCAGGCCCCGTACCAGCCAGCGAAAAGGGTCTGAAAACCCCAATGGGCGCATGATCGACCGGGGCCCTACGGGAGGCGGCGGCACATAGGGCGTGGCCATGGTGGGCAGGTCTGAATCTTGGGCGGCCTCAAGAGTCTTGGCGTCGGCGTTCATGGGCAAACTCAATCTGAAAATACAAAGGTTTTCAGATTACCCCCACCGGTACGCTTTGAACAGTCAGGAAACCCCCAACTTCGCGTGTCCTGGGCCACAAAAGTGCCCACTTTGTCACCTGCGTGATCAGACCATGGGCAGATGCGCCCGCACAGATTGATTCAGGTCAAGAATGAGGTCCTGCGCAGACTCCAAGCCGGTTGAAAAACGCACCAGCGTGCCCGGCTTCAAATGACCGGGCCAGGCCTGTCGCATGGAGGCGATGTCATAGGGAACCACCAAGCTCACCGGGCCACCCCAGCTGTAGCCGATCTTGAAGAGTTTGAGGCCATCACAAAACGCGTCCACCTGGGCTTGGCTGAAACGCGCATCGATCATGACGCTGAACAAGCCCGCTGCCAGGCCCGTGCCCGGCTCGCGATCACACAGAGCTTGCCAATACACGTGACCGGGTGCGCCT
Source organism: Limnohabitans sp. Bal53 (assembly GCF_003063355.1). Lineage (GTDB taxonomy): Bacteria > Pseudomonadota > Gammaproteobacteria > Burkholderiales > Burkholderiaceae_C > Limnohabitans_A. The sequence continues at coordinate 601,738 of NZ_NESH01000002.1, forward strand.
TCAAAGGCCGGGTGCATCAGTTGCGCGCATTGCGGCTGGGCTTGCCACCAAGCGGCCAGAGCGCGAGCCGTTTGGTCATGCGCGACATAACGCAGCCCAATGCTGGGCAAAGATCGCAGCACGGTTTCGGCATCGTTGGCCGCCACGCCCAAGCCCAGTCGCATGTGGCAGAGTTTGAGCTGGAGGTGCAAGGCCGCATCGCGAGTGATGACACTGCCCATCAGCACGTCACCCCCACCGCTGGGGTATTTGGTCAGCGCATGGGCGCTGATGTCCACGGCCAAACTGCCCTCACCCGCAGCGCCATCGCCCAACAGATCAAATGGCTTGAAAGCCAGGCCCGCACCCCAGGTATTGTCCAGCGCACACAAAACGCCGCGCTCGCGGCAGCGGCGCACCATTTCAGGCAAGTCAGGGAATTCCATGCTGACCGAGCCAGGCGCTTCCAGCCACACCAAGCGTGTATTGGGCGTGATCTGGCGAGACAGATCCTGCGGGTCCATCGGGTCGTAAAAACGGTGCGTGATGCCGAAGTGGCGCAACTCACCATCGGCCAGCGCCTTGTTGGGGCCGTAGGCGTTGTCAGGAATCAGAACTTCGTCACCGGTTTTTAAAACCGACAAGGCCACCAAGGCCAAAGCCGCCAGACCACTGGGCACCAGCAAACATTGCAAGCCACCCTCCAGGCTGCACAAGCGCTCTTCGAGCAAATAGGTGGTGGGTGTGCCGTGCAGGCCATAGGTATAGGCTGATTTGTCTTTCCACTCGCGCTGGCGCATGTCGGCCACGGTGGGGAAGTAAACCGTTGAGGCCTTGAACACACCCGGCTGGGGCGCGGCAAACGTGTCAGGCGGTGTGTAGGGGTGGTGAATCAGGCCAGTGACGCTGGGCATGGCGGGTGAATTTGAACGGTCTTTTTGCATCCGGACATCCTAATGCAAACAGCCTCCCGGGGGAGGCTGTTGAAGGTCAACTCAGGGAAAATCAGAAGCGGATCAAACGCTCCACTTTTCGAGCAACTTTTCGGGGCGCATGTTGTCATACGGCTCAAAAGGCTGGTGAATCCAAGGGTTGGTGGGCAAATCATCGACCGAGTAATCGGCCTTGAAGGTCGACACGCCTTTGGTCCAGATCACGGCGGTGCGCAACTCGGTCACGGGCTTGTAGTTGTTTTTCAACTGATCGACCACCGCACGCAAGGTGTGGCCGGTATCGGCCAAGTCGTCCACCAACAGTACTTTGCCTGCAATCTCGCCTTTGGGCGTGGTGATGTAGCGCGCGATGTCCAAATGACCCTGGACCGTGCCGGCTTCAGCGCGGTAGGAGCTGGTGGACATGATGGCCAGGGGCTTGTCGAAAATACGCGACAAGATGTCGCCAGGTCGCATGCCGCCACGTGCCAAACACAGGATGTTGTCGAATTCCCAGCCGGACTGGTGGATTTTGATGGCGAGTTTTTCGATGAGGTTGTGGTACTCGTCGTAACTCACGTACAGGTGCTTGCCGTCTTCGGTCAACATAGGGTCACTCCAAAAAATCAGGGGTTGAGATCGATGGGTTTTGCGGACTGAACAATCAGGCTGCAAAGGGGTTGTGCAGCAAGATCGTGTGGTCACGGTCAGGGCTGGTGGACACCACATGCACGGGCACCCCGGTCACTTGGGCGATGCGGTCCAGGTAATAACGCGCCGTGGCAGGCAGTTTGTCCATCTCGGTCACGCCCACGGTGGTCTCGGTCCAGCCGGGAATGACTTCGTAGATCGGCTTGCAGCGGGCAATTTCATCTGCACCCATGGGCAAGATGTCGATGGTTTCGCCATCGAGCTCGTAGCCGGTGCACAACCACAACTCTTTGAGGCCATCGAGGACATCAAGCTTGGTGATGCACAAACCACTCAGACCATTGACCTGCGCACTGCGCTTGAGCAAGGCCGCATCGAACCAGCCGCAGCGGCGCGAACGGCCGGTGGTCACGCCTTTTTCAGCGCCCACGGTGGACATGTGGTAGCCGGGTGTACCGGGGGTTTCCCAATCGAGTTCGGTGGGGAATGGACCACCACCCACGCGGGTGCAATAAGCCTTGGTGATGCCCAAGATGTAGTGCAGCATGCCCGGGCCCACACCCGCACCGGCTGCGGCGTTGCCCGCCACGCAGTTGCTCGACGTCACAAACGGGTAAGTGCCGTGGTCCACGTCGAGCAAAGTGCCTTGCGCACCTTCGAACAGCAAATTGGCGCCTGCAGCATGGGCGTCGTTCAACTCGCGCGACACGTCGGCCACCATGGGCAACAAGTCCTTGGCGTAGGCCATGGCTTCGTTGTAAGTGGTGTCAAAGTCCACAGGCGCCGCGCCCAGGATGTTGACCAAGATTTCGTTGTGCAAAGCCAGGTTTTCACGCAGTTTGGTGGCGAAACGCTCAGGGTATTTGAGGTCTTGCACGCGCAGCGCACGGCGCGCCACTTTGTCTTCGTAGGCGGGCCCAATGCCACGGCCTGTGGTGCCAATTTTGGCGGTACCGGCTTTTTCCTTGGCCGCTTCGCGGCCCACGTCCAAAGCGACGTGGTAGGGCAAGATCAGCGGGCAGGCTTCGCTCACGCGCAAGCGAGAACGCACCTCGACACCGGCTTTTTCAAGGCCTGCAATTTCTTCAAGCAGTTTGGGCACCGACAGCACCACACCGTTGCCGATGTAGCACTTGACGCCTGCGCGCATGATGCCACTGGGGATCAGGTGCAAAGCGGTTTTGACACCGTTGATCACCAAAGTGTGACCCGCGTTGTGTCCACCTTGAAAACGCACCACGCCTTGGGCGCTTTCGGTCAACCAGTCGACCAGTTTGCCTTTGCCTTCGTCGCCCCATTGGGTACCCACGACGACCACGTTACGGCCTTGTAACTTGTTCATGCTTGAAATGTTCTTTCTCAAAGAGCCTGTACCAACCACTGCCCTGCCGCTTCGATCAACTCGCGGTCGCAATGGAATTCGTCCACTTCGCTTTCGTGGCCTGGCAAGACGCAGACCACGGTTTCGCCTCGACTGCGCAGTGCAGCGATGGCCGCACGCAAGGACGCCGAGGGGCCCCATGGGGCGCGAATGGCTGCACGCAAAGCCAGAGGCTGAACGGCGGCCACCAATTCTTTCAAGTCCAGGCTGAAACCCACGGCCGGACGGTCGCGTTCAATGCGGTGCCCAAAGACCGCGCCCACGCCGTCGTACCGGCCGCCGCGGGCCAAAGCATCTGAGGCGCCTTTGGCATAAATGGCAAAGCGCATGCCGCTGTAATAAGCGTAACCACGGGAGTCACCCAGGTCAAAACTGACGGACACACCTGGAATTTGCTCGGCCAACCAGCGCAGCTGAGTCAAGGCTTGGGTGATTTCGGGGTGATCGGGCAAACGCGCCGCCGCGCGGTCCAGGACGCTGATGTCACCGTACAAATCAACCAGGGCCAAAAGCCCATCACGCGCAGCAGGTTTCAAACCAGCGCTCAAGCGGGCCAGGGCCGAGGCGTCCTTGCTCGCCAATGCGGCATGGATGGCATGGCGCTGCGCTTCACTCAAAGTCGTGTCCTGCAGCAAGCAGCTCACGATACGGGAATCGGCCAAATCCACCTGCAAGCCTGTGGCGCGACCAACAACCAAACAGTCCAAGGCCAGCTGCAGGATTTCCAGATCGGCTTCGGGTCCGGCATGGCCGTAAATTTCGGCGCCCAACTGCAACGGCTCACGGGTGGCGTGCGGACGTGCCGGGCGGGTGTGCAAAACAGGCCCGCAATAGCAAAGACGGGTCAGGGATGTGCGGCCCAGCAAGTGGGCGTCGATGCGCGCCACCTGAGGGGTGGTATCGGCACGCAAACCCAAGGTGCGTCCTGAGAGTTGGTCGACCAGTTTGAAGGTCTGCAAGTCCAGGGCTTCACCCGTGCCGGTCAGCAGGGATTCCAAATGCTCCAGCAACGGCGGCATGACCAACTCGTAGCCATAGCCACGGGCGGTATCCAGCAATTCGCGGCGGAGTTCTTCGATGTGACGAGCCTCGGAAGGCAAGACATCGGCAACATGATCCGGGAGGACCCAAGCAGACATGAGGGGATGGGGGAGACGGTTAAAAACGAGATTTTACCGGGTTGACAGGCGCATTTCCGGCAAAGAGATTGGCAAATTGTCCAAATCCAGTCTGTCAGCAAAGAATGGAATGCATTTGGGCCGGCATGGCAGCCCAAGAGCGTCAGGCCAGCAACCAGATCACCAGCAGGCCGAAGACCACCATGAGGAGGCCGAAAAATCGGATTTGGCCTTCCTCAAGTTGGAGCATTTGCACAAACAGACTTCGCCAACTGCGTGGCGAGATCATGGGCAGCAAACCCTCCAGGATGAGCATCAGGCCCAAGGCCATCAGGAGGGTGTCGAGCAAAATTTACTTCCGGGCAGGTGCACCGCCTGGTGTGCCGCGCATGCCTTTGAAGAACTCTGAGCTGCCGGGGTCCAGCACCATCACGTCGCCCTTGCTGTTGAAGCTGGACTTGTAGGCCTCCAAGCTGCGGTAGAACTGCGCAAACTGCGGGTCGCGGCCAAAAGAGTCGGCGTACAGACGGGCAGCTTGGGCGTCGCCCTCACCTTTGATCTTTTGGGCATCACGGTAAGCATTGGCGATCGTCACCTCGCGCTGGCGGTCGGCATCGGCGCGAATTTTTTCACCCTCGGCCGCACCGGTGGAGCGCAGCTCGTTGGCCACGCGCTTGCGCTCGGCTTCCATACGGCGGTAAACCGACTCAGTGATGGTGTCCACGTAATCGGCGCGCGTGATACGCACGTCCACCACGTCCACACCCCAAGGCTTGGCGCCACGCACCACAACCAAAACGTCTTCCTTCACATCGTCCATGAGTTCTTCACGCTTGAGCGAGAGCAATTCCTTGACGGTGCGTTTGTTGATCTGCTCTTGGAAAGCGTTACGTACCACGCGGTTGAGCTGGTTGGTGCCGGCCTTTTCGTCCAGACCCACGTTGCGGATGTAAGCCTGTGGGTCGGTGATGCGCCAGCGCACATACCAATCGATCACCACTCGCTGCTTTTCAGCTGTGAGCATGGGCTCGTTGTCAGGGCTGTCGAGCGTGAGCAGACGCTTGTCGATGTAATTGACGTTTTGCAGGGGGGGCGGCAGTTTGAAGTGCAAACCCGGCTCGGTGATCACTTCCTTGATCTGACCCAAAGCGTAGACCACGCCAAATTGACGCTGGTCCACCACGAACAATGTAGAGCTGAGCAGTGCAAACACCACCAGCAAACTCGAAATCCACAATCCGATGCGATTCATTGTCTTATTCCTTATCGTGGATCGCGGCTACGCGAACGCTCGAGGTCTCGGGAGCGGGTATCCACCGTGCCGTTGCTGCCTGCATTGGCAGGGGCTGCGGGCACATCCATGGCGGGCGGGGCCACTTGCGTGACCTGTTGCATGATTTTGTCGAGCGGCAAATACAAGAGGTTGGAGCCTTGTTTGCTGTCCACCAGCACCTTGGTCACGTTGCTGTAGATCTGCTGCATGGTGTCGGTGTACATGCGGTCACGCATGACTTGGGGCGACTTCTGGTACTCGGGCAAGATGGTCTTGAAGCGTTGCGCATCACCTTCGGCTTGCGCCACGATGCGTTCACGGTAAGCATCGGCCTCTTCCTTCAGACGGGAGGCGGCACCGACTGCGCGCGGCACCACGTCGTTGGCGTAGGCTTGCGCTTCGTTTTTGGCGCGTTCACGCTCTTGACCGGCTTTGAGCACGTCATCAAATGCGGCCTGCACCTGCTCGGGCGGACGAACGCCACCTTGCTGCAAGTTGATACCCACCACTTCGATACCGACTTTGTAGCGGTCGAGAATGATCTGCATTTTTTCACGCACACGGGGGGCGATCTGGTCGCGCTCTTCGGCCAGAGCCGAGTCCATGCGCATTTTGCCCACCACCTCGCGCACCGCGGTTTCAGCGGATTGCACCACCGCCATGGTGGGGTCACGGCTTTCGAACAAATAAGCGCGTGCATCGTTCAATCGGTACTGCACAGCGAACTTGATTTCAACGATGTTCTCGTCTTCGGTCAGCATGGCCGACTCGCGCAGGCCTGTGGCCTTGACGATGTTGTCGCGGCCAATGTCCACCGAGCGGATCTGGGTCACGAACACCAGCTCATGGCGTTGCACGGGATAAGGCATGCGCCAGTTGAAACCAGCGCCCACCGTGGAGTGGTATTTTCCAAACTGGGTGATCACGGCCTGCTGACCTTCTTGCACGATGAAAAAGCCGGTGGCCAACCAGACCAGCAAGGCACCGCCCAAAATGACACCAATGCCCAGGTTCTTGATAAAGGCCGGAATTTCCGGGCCGCCCGAACCACCGCCCGAGCCACCGGGCCCTTGGGGACGCTGAGGGCCGCCTTTGCCGCCAAAAATCTGTCCCAGCTTGCGGTTGAAATCACGCCACAACTCGTCCAGATCGGGTGGGCCGCTTTGTTGCTGCTGCGGACCTCGTCCGGGTGGTTGCTGCCAAGCATCTGGCTTGGGGCCGGGTGGTGGCATGTCGCCCGTTGGCTTGTTGCCCGATTCACTGGAAGATTTGTCGTCGTCGCGACCCCAGCGTGGGTCGTTCAGGTTGAACATGCCTCGTATCTTTGCGGGCAGCAAGGACCATCGCAGGGCTGGCAGGTGAAAATTCATGGTTCTTTGTCTTTGTCTGAAGGACGAAACAGCATTGTGCCGAATTTAGTAGCCACTCAAGGCATGTCACCGGGATATTCCCGGTCCAAGTCACGGGGATCAGGCTCGGTTGGCGCAGCCGAGGGCAGCGCCGCCTTGACGATGTCGGACAGCGCAGTGCGCAAAATGGCCAGTCCCTCGCCGCTTCGTGCGCTCAGAAACACACGCGGCACGGGCTCGCCATCAAGTTCGTACTGGTCCTGCATCTGCAAGGGGTAACGCTCAGCAGGCAGTGCATCGAGTTTGTTGAAGACGAGCAATTGCGGCACCTGGTCGGCACCGATCTCGGCCAGAACTTTTTGCACCTCGGCCATCTGCTCGGGGAAATCAGGGTTGGCTGCGTCCACCACATGCAGCAGCAGATCAGCTTCGGTGGCCTCTTGCAGAGTGGCCTGGAAGGCTTCAACCAGACCGTGTGGCAAATCACGGATGAAACCCACGGTGTCCGACAAGGAGACCGAGCGGCCCGCCTCACCCAGATACAACTGGCGCGTGGTGGTGTCCAAGGTGGCAAACAGCTGATCGGCGGCATAAGCACGGGCTTTGACCAGCGCATTGAACAGGGTCGATTTGCCCGCGTTGGTGTAACCCACCAGCGAAATGTTGAAGGTGTCGCGGCGATCGCGCTGGCGGCGCTGGGTGTTGCGCTGCTTTTTGACTTTGACCAAGCGCTCTTTGATGCGCTTGATCGAGTCGTTGATCATGCGGCGGTCGAGTTCGATTTGGGTCTCACCGGGACCACCGCGCATACCGATACCGCCGCTTTGGCGCTCAAGGTGCGACCAGCGGCGCACCAGGCGGGTGCTGAGGTACTGCTGGCGAGCGAGCTCCACTTGCAGCTTGCCCTCGTGGCTGCGCGCACGCTGGCCGAAAATTTCCAGGATCAGCAAGGTGCGGTCATTCACCGGCAAACCGATGTGGCGCTCCAGATTTCGCTGCTGCGCAGGGCTTAGGGACTGGTCGAACAAGACCTCGACCGCCCCGTGCATCAGGGCCAATTCTTTGATCTCGTCGGCCTTGCCACTGCCCACAAAAAGCGCCGGGTCTGGTGCTTTGCGTTTACAGATCAGGCGTGCCACAGGCTTTAAACCGCCAGACTCCGCCAAAAGGCCGAGTTCTTGCAGTTCACCGTCAAAATGAGGCAGCCCAAAGTCAACGCCGACCAATAAGGTCGGCGCAGCTTGTTTGGAGGATGTTTCAGACAATGTCAGCAACCTGCAGTGGCGGCGTCACGCCACCGGGAGAACAAACACCGCATCAAGCGGTGATTTCACCCGTTTCGGGGGTGCTGAAAGTCACGGAACGACCAGGAACGATGGTCGAAATGGCGTGTTTGTAAACCATTTGCGTGACGGTGTTGCGAAGGAGGACCACATACTGGTCGAAGGATTCGATTTGGCCTTGCAGCTTGATGCCATTGACCAGGTAAATAGAAACCGGCACATGCTCGCGGCGCAGTGCGTTCAAGAAGGGGTCTTGCAAAAGTTGACCTTTGTTGCTCACGATATTCTCCGTGTTCAGAAGTTTTGAAGCCCTGACCTTACCACAGGGTCAGGGCCTGACTCGAGGGGAAAAATGAATTCCACAAATCTCAGCTGGATTCTTTGTCAGCAAAAGGATTTGTCGAAGTTTTCATTTCAATTCGCAACGGCGTGCCGGACAGGTTGAAGGCCTTGCGAAAGCGCCCTTCCAAAAAGCGTTTGTAGGTGTCGGTGACGTGTTCCAACGAATTGCCGTGGATCACGATCACAGGTGGGTTCATGCCGCCTTGGTGGGCATAACGCATCTTGGGGCGGAACATGCCCCCGCGCTGCGGACTTTGAAACTGCACGGCTTCGAGCAGCAAGCGCGTGAGAATCGGCGTGCTCATCTTGCACATGGCCGATTTGTGGGCTTGCACAATCGAACTCCAGACCGGCCCCAAACCCTGGCGTTTCTTAGCCGAGATGAAGTGCATGTTGGCAAAACTCAGAAACGGCAAACGGTTTTCAATCGAGCGCTGCACCAACTGGCGCTGGTATTCGTCTACCGCGTCCCATTTGTTCACCGCCAGCACCATGGCGCGGCCACTTTCGAGCGCGTAACCGGCGATGTGCGCATCCTGATCGGTCACGCCCTGCTCGGCGTCAAGCAAGAGCAACACCACGTTGGCCGACTCGATGGCTTGCAGGGTTTTGACCACCGAAAACTTTTCAATGGCTTCAAACACTTTGCCTTTGCGGCGCAAACCAGCCGTATCAATCAGCTCGAATTTCTGACCTTGGCGTTCAAACGGCACGCTGATCGCGTCCCGCGTGGTGCCCGGCATGTCAAAGGCCACCAGGCGCTCTTCGCCCAGCCAAGTGTTGATCAGGGTGGACTTGCCCACGTTGGGGCGACCGGCCACTGCCAACTTGATGACCGAGGGGTCTTCTTCGGTCTCTTCGGGTTCGTCGGGCAAATTCAGCGATTCAAAAGCCAACTCGACCAAGCCGCGGGTGCCCTGACCATGCGCTGCCGAGATGGCGATCACCTCGCCCAAACCCAGTTCGTAGAACTCGGTCAGCTGGATGCCTTCGAGCATGCCTTCGGCCTTGTTGGCCACCAGCAAACAGGGTTTACCGATCTTGCGCAAATATTTGGCAATGTCGTGGTCTTGCGCTGACAGCCCGCCTCGGGCGTCCACCACAAAAATGACCACATCGGCCTCGGCCACAGCCTGCTGGGTCTGCTTGGCCATCTCTTTGTAGATGCCGCTGCTGGCATCGGGCTCGAAACCGCCCGTGTCAATGACGATGAATTCCTGACGGCCTTGTTTGCCGTTGCCGTAATGGCGGTCCCGGGTCAAGCCCGCAAAATCGGCCACGATGGCATCCCGGCTCTTGGTGAGGCGGTTGAACAGCGTGGATTTGCCCACATTGGGGCGGCCAACGAGGGCCAGTACAGGTTTCACTTAAAAATTTTCCGATCCATCATTCAGGGCGAAATCCGAAGACGCCCCCGGTGCGTGTCACCACCACCAAAGTCTGCCCCACGGCCACAGGTCGGCCAGTGATGGCGCTGCCATCCGTGCCTATGCGCTGCAAGGGTTGTCCATTTTGGGGCGACAGTGCATGCACCCAGCCCTCTTGATCGCCCACCACCAGAGCTTGACCCCAGGCCAAAGGCAAGCTCAGCCCACGGAAACGCAATGCTTCTTGGGTCCACAGCGGTGCACCCGACGTACGCTGCCAAGCCAACAGCTTGCCATCGGACTCAACGCCCCACAGGGTTTGGGCGTCACCGTCCAGGCCTTGGTGACCATTGGCGGGGCGGCTCCAGGCCAAGCGGCCGTTGGCGGCGTCGACACAGGACACAGACGTTTGAAACGCGCGCACGCACACGGAATTGCCTACACGGCTGGCTCCGGCAACCACGTCGACCAAGCGCTCGACTTCGTTGGTGCCGCGGGTACTGCCCACCAGGGTTTCCCATCGCACACTGCCCGTTAAGGGGTTCAATGACGCCAGACGGCCGCCCCAGCCGACCAGCAACTGGTCGCCCACAGGCATCAACAAGCCGGCCTGGCGCAGGACCAGTGGGTCACCCGGACGCTGCTGCGTCCAGAGTTTTTGGCCCGAGGCCCCATCAAAGGCACTCACGGCACGGTCGCCTGTCAAGACAAACACCCGGGCACCGGCCACCAAAGGGGGCGTGTAAGACAAGGCGGGCAAAGGCTGGCGCCAAATCACACGGCCTGACTCGACAGCCACCAGTTCGTTGTTGCGTGTGACCACAGCAAAGCGCTGGCCATCACCACCAACGCCCGCCTGAATGGGCGCACCCAGATTCAGACGCCACACATCTTGTCCACTGCCCGCATCGATCAGGGCCAACTGGCCGAGGCTAGAGGCCACTGCGACTTGCTGTCCATGCACTGAAGCCATCATCGGGCCGCTGACCTCCCCAATTTGGTTGGTCCAAGCTTTTTGCAGCTTGAACGCGCCGCTCACAGCGGGTAAAGGAGAAGGTTGTGGTTTGTCTGGCGCGCTAGAGCAAGCCGACAAAAGCCCCAAGCTGGCCATCGCCAACCAACGGGTCCATGCAGAGGTCAAAGAAGCAGTCACTTGGCAGTTCCTGTGGCATTGGCCGAGTCCGATTGAGGATCCTGACCTAAGGCATTGAGCTTGGCTTGGACCAAGCGGCGGTAATCCGGGCTGTCGGCCAGTTGCTGCCAGGCGCTTTGGTAGGCACTCAAGGCTTCGGCTTTTTGACCTTTGGCCAACAGGACATCACCACGCAAATCGGCGGCTAAACCAGCCATAGCGGGGGTAAAAGGCGCGCTCAACTGGGTCAGCGCTTCGTCGTGGGAGCCCGCATCGACCAAGAGAGCCGACAGACGCAAACGTGCAATGTCGCGGTAAGCTGGATCGGGCGCGCCCTCGGCCACCCACTTCAGGGCAGCACGCGCCGCATCGGCCTTGTCTTTGGCCTGCAAGGCCTTGGCTGCGAGCAAGGCAGCCTGGTGCGCGTAATGCGTGCCGCCAAACTTGTCCTTCATATCGGCCAAACTGCGCTCAACACGGGCCACATCCCCGGCGGTAGCAGCGCGCTCGACCTCGTCAAACAACACAGCCGCCTTGGCGGCCTGGTCGCGTTGCCAATATTGGTAGGCGTTCAAGGACGCGAAACTGCCCAAAACGACAATCAGCACCCAGGAAATCAGGTTGCCGTACTTTTTCCAGAAATGTTTGATCTGGTCAAGTTGTTCTTGTTCTTCAAGGTCGAGGGCTTTGGCCATGGTGTGTGTGAGTGAGGATTGTGCGAATCAAAGCGCGGATTGTAGGCTGTGCGCCCAGTGGGCCACAGTGCCAAGCGTCTCTGTCCGCTGGGCACCTGCACCGTCGCGCAGCGATTTGACCGCGACCAGGCCTTGGGCCAGTTCTTCGGCACCAAAAACCAAGGCAAAACGCGCGCCTGAAGCATCGGCCTTTTTGAATTGAGATTTCATGCTGCCCATGCCTTCACCACTGCCCGCGTGCATTTGGGCCGAAACACCACAGGCACGCAAGGATTGCAGCACCTGCATGGCCACCGGCAAGGCGGTGGACTCGGGGATGATGGCGTACACATCGGGGGCCAGATCAGGCAAGGCCTCACCCTGCTCTTTGATCAGTTCGAGCACGCGCTCAACGCCCAGCGCCCATCCCACAGCGGGTGCGGGTTTGCCGCCCACTTGCTCAATCAGGTAGTCATACCGGCCACCACCGCAAATGGTGCCTTGCGAGCCCAGGCTGGTGGTGATGAATTCGAACACCGTGAGGTTGTAGTAATCCATGCCGCGTACCAAGCGCGGGTTGATGCTGTAGGCGATGCCATTGGCGTCCAGGATGGCTTTGACCGCATTAAAGTGGGCCAAAGAAGCCTCACCCAAAAAGTCGAGCAAACGGGGCGCAGCCTCGACCACGCTTTGCATGGCCGGGTTTTTGGTGTCCAAAATGCGCAGCGGGTTGCTGTGCAGGCGGCGCTTGGCTTCTTCGTCGAGCACATCGCTGTGCTTTTCGAGGTGCGTAATCAGCGCGGCGCGGTGGGCCTGTCGCTCGGCCGGTTGGCCCAGGCTGTTGAGTTCCAGTCGCACATCTTTCAGGCCCAACACCTTCCACAGGTCATTGGCGAGCAAGATCAGCTCTGCATCGACCTCAGCTCCGCCAAAACCCAGCACCTCGGCACCAATCTGGTGGAACTGGCGGTAGCGTCCACGCTGCGGGCGCTCGTGGCGGAACATGGGGCCCATGTAATACAGGCGCTTGCCGCCTTCGTACAGGAGGTTGTGCTCGACCACCGAGCGCACCAAACCGGCTGTGCCTTCGGGGCGCAGAGTCAGTTGCTCACCGTTCAAGCGGTCTTCAAAGGAGTACATCTCCTTTTCAACGATGTCGGTCACCTCGCCCAAACCGCGCACAAACAAAGCTGTGGGTTCGACGATGGGCAGGCGCACGTTGCGGTAGGCATAGCGGGCCATCAAGGCCCGCACTTGTGATTCCAGCCATTCCCAACGCGACGAGTCGGGCGGCAGGATATCGTTCATGCCCTTGACGCCGACCAGCTTTTGGGCTTTGGCCATTTTGGGGGCGTTTTCTTTCACCGATTCGCTCATTTTTTCTCAGCAGATCCGGAACCAAAACGGTTCTCAATGTAGTTTTCAACCAGCACCTGGAACTCTTGCGCAATGCCCTCGCCGCGCAAAGTCAGGCGCTTCTCACCGTCAATGAAGACCGGGGCCGCAGGCGCTTCGCCTGTGCCGGGCAGGCTGATGCCGATGTCGGCATGCTTGCTTTCGCCGGGGCCGTTCACGATGCAGCCCATCACCGCCACCTTCAGGTTTTCTACCCCAGGGTAGCGCACGCGCCAGACGGGCATTTGGGCGCGCAAGAAGTCGTCAATCTGTTTGGCCAGCTCCTGGAAGGTGCTGCTGGTGGTGCGGCCGCAACCGGGGCAAGCCGTCACACTGGGCACAAAAATGCGCAAACCCAGCGACTGCAAAATTTCGGAGGCGATCACCACCTCTTGCGTGCGGGCTTCGCCCGGCTGGGGCGTGAGCGAGACGCGGATGGTGTCGCCAATGCCCTCTTGCAGCAGCACGGACAAAGCCGCCGCCGACGCCACCGTGCCCTTGGTGCCCATGCCCGCTTCAGTCAGGCCCAGGTGCAAGGCATAGTCGGTGCGGCGACCGAGTTCGCGGTACACCGAGATCAAGTCCTGCACGCCCGACACCTTGCATGACAAGGCGATTTGGTCCCCATTGAGGCCCATGGCCTCGGCGCGCTGGGCCGAAGAGATGGCCGAAGCGATCAGCGCCTCGAACATGACCTGACGCGCTTCCCAAGGGGCGGCGCGCTGGCTGTTGGTGTCCATCAGGTCGGCCAACAGCTCCTGGTCCAAACTGCCCCAATTGACGCCGATGCGGATGGCTTTGTTCCAACGCATGGCCGCTTCGATCATTTGGCCAAATTGCACATCGCGCTTGTCGCCCTTGCCCACATTGCCTGGGTTGATGCGGTATTTGGACAGGGCCTCGGCACATGCCGGGTAATCGGTCAGCAGGCGGTGGCCGTTGTAATGGAAGTCACCAATCAGGGGCACGTCGATGCCCATCTTGTCGAGCTGGTCGCGGATGTGTGGCACGGCCTCTGCGGCTTCTGGCGTATTGACGGTGATGCGCACCATCTCGGAGCCGGCAATCGCCAGTTCCTTGACCTGAATGGCGGTGCCAATTACATCGACCGTGTCGGTGTTGGTCATGGACTGCACACGCACCGGGGCGCCACCGCCCACGGTGACCACGCGAGAACCCCAGACCACTTTGGATTGGCGGCTGCGCCGCAATGCTGGACGGGCAATGGCAATGGGCTCAGGGCTCAGGGGCAAGTCGGGTACGGACATGTTCACTCCTTCACTTCAAAACGGGCCACGGTCACCTGGGTGTGGGGCTTGAGATCAAAAGGCTGACCGCGCAGCGTGGCGGTGACCGCTTGGGCACGGCCCACCACCACACTGACCGGCAAAGGGCTTTGAATGCGGGCACTTTCACCGGCCTTGACCACACCGCTCCAAACCACAGCTTTTTGCGCGTTGCGCAGTTCCAGCCAGCTGTCGTTGGTGGCAGAAAAAACCCATTCGGGACCAGAACCCAAAGGGGCCAAGGCAGCGCTTGGCGCGGGTTGCGCAACTGGAGTGGGCTGGACTGGGGGCAATGCCGCAGCGGGGACTGTGACCTGAGTGGGAGCTGAAGCAGCAGTCGATGACGGGGCGGCGGCAGAGGCATCCAACAAGGGCACTGGTTCATCAAACACCAGCGCAGGCGTGACCACCATGGTCTCAGTGACCTCTTGCGAGACCACCTCATCGGCCATCAAGGACTTGACGTCATTCAACCAAGCCCACTGCGACGGCGCAGGCAGCCAGAGAAATGCGCCCGTCAACAGCACAATGAAAGCTGCACCCCAAAACACTTTGGAAGATGCCACGCGGGCCCAGGGCATGCCGCCAATACGCAATGAGTTTAGGGGCCCAAGAGGTTGAATGGAGCTGCTCCGGGGCGGCAACTGGGTGCTCATGTGCGGCAATAGCGCCAAAATTGGGGTGGGGTCAGTTTGCAGGTGGCGGCACACGCTGGAGGCCAAACCACGGTAAAAAACCGGGCCCTTGGCCAGGTCAAGCTCATCGGCCTCCAAAGCCTCGAGTTGGCGCACGGGCACCTTCAAGGTCACCGACAAAACCGCCAGGTGCATGCCCGCTTTTTGGCGCGCCTCACGCAACAACTGCCCAGCCGTCAAGGACGCAGCTTTGGGCTGAGCGAGGCCGTCTTCTGAAGCGGACTCAGTTTTGAGGCTTGGTGTCATGACGGGGCTCCGAATAAGTCACAGCAGACAGGGGCACCAGCGAAACAGTGCGCTGCTCGGCCATGCGCGATTGGACCTGGGTGCGGTCTTTGACATCACCGGCCAACTGGCCACAGGCCGCATCGATGTCGTCACCCCGGGTTTTACGCACCGTGGTGACCAAGCCCGCGTCTTGCAACTGCTTGGCAAAGGCCTGCACTCGGCCCTGTGGTGAGCGCAGTAAACCGGAGGCCGGGAAAGGATTGAAGGGAATCAGGTTGAACTTGCAGCGCAGACCCTGGCGGGCGTGTTTTTGCACCAAATCAATCAGGGCGCTGGCGTGCTCGGGTTGGTCGTTCACGCCATCGAGCATGCAGTATTCAAAGGTGATGAAGTCACGCGGTGCGTGGGCCAGGTAGCCAATGCAAGCCTGCATGAGTTCGTCGAGCGGGTATTTGCGGTTGAGCGGCACGAGGTTGTCGCGCAGCGCATCAAAAGGCGCGTGCAAGGACACGGCCAAGGCCACCGGACAATCGCCGGACAAGCGCTCGATCATGGGCACCACGCCCGAGGTGGACACCGTGACGCGGCGGCGCGAGAGGCCATAACCATGGTCGTCGAGCATGGCGCGCAAAGCGGGCACCAAGGCCGAATAGTTTTGCAGCGGCTCACCCATGCCCATCATCACCACGTTGGAAATGACGCGGTCTGGCGTGTTCAGGTGTTTGCGCAAAAAGTGCTCGGCAAACCACAGCTGCGCAAGAATCTCACCGGTGGTGAGGTTGCGGCTGAAGCCTTGGTGGCCGGTGGAGCAAAAACGACATCCCACAGCGCAACCGGCTTGGGAGGAAATGCACAAGGTGCCCCGGTCGTCTTCGGGGATGAACACCGATTCGATGGCGTTGCCATCGCCCACATCAAACAACCACTTGATGGTGCCGTCGGCTGAGATGTGTTGGGTGATCACGGGCAATGCCGTGACGTGCGCATGAGACTGGAGCTTTTGGCGCAAAGACTTGGCCAGATCGCTCATTTGATCAAAATCCGCAGCGCCCCGCTGGTGGATCCAGCGGAACAACTGGGTGGCCCGAAAGCGCTTTTCACCCAGACCCTCGCAAAAAACGGCCAGACCTTCCAGGTCGAATTCGAGAAGGTTGGCCGTCATAGGGTCAGGGCGGGGTCGGGGCGCTAAAGGGCGCGTGCGGTCCGCGACGCGATCAGCGTGCGTACACGTTCATGCCGGGGAAGAAGAATGCAACTTCAGCGGCAGCGGTTTCAGGAGCGTCAGAGCCGTGCACGGCGTTGGCGTCGATGCTGTCAGCGAAGTCAGCGCGGATGGTGCCAGCAGCGGCTTTCTTGGGATCGGTCGCACCCATCAGGTCGCGGTTTTTGGCGATGGCGTTCTCGCCTTCCAGGGCCTGGATCATGACGGGGCCGGAAACCATGAAGTCCACCAAGTCCTTGAAGAAAGGACGCTCTTTGTGCACGCCATAGAACTGCTCGGCTTCGCCGCGCGAGAGGTGGGCCATCTTGGCTGCGACCACTTTGAGGCCAGCGGCTTCGAAACGGGCGTAGATCTGGCCGATAACGTTCTTGGCGACGGCGTCGGGCTTGATGATGGAGAGGGTGCGTTCGATGGCCATAAGATTTCCTGTTACGAAAGTGTGTAAAAGCATTTTTGCCCTGCGGCAAAGCCCACTATTCTAACCTGAGCGGGGCAGGCAAAAGGCCTCTGCAACGCAGGGTCAAAGGGGCGTTGGCACAGCGGGGTCAAGCGAGAAATCTCATCGACTTCGGCCACTGCCGCCGCGCCCACCCCGACCAGGTCCACCCGGTTTGTTTTTGAGACGGTTGAAACTTTCAGCGCCAATGTACTTGGCCTCGCTTTTGGGTGCATCGGATTTGGCGTGGAGGCCTGAGCCTCCGGGCGCTTGGTTGGGTTTGGCTGCGGGCTTGGCACGCGGCACCGCTGTCCCCGCCCTGCCCTGTCCACCCGTGCGCGGACGTCGGTCGTTGCGGTTGGTGCGTGTGGGGAGGTCGCTCACCGGACGGGGGCGCTCGCTCGTTCCCGCTGCACGCATCAAAGAGCGGATGTCCGCTTCGTCCAGCTCCAGCCACGCACCGCGGCGCAAGCCATGCGGGAGGACCATCGCACCGTAGCGGATGCGGATCAGGCGGCTGACTGCGTGGCCCACCGCTTCCATCATGCGGCGCACCTCACGGTTGCGGCCTTCAGAGATGGTGACGCGGTACCAGCAATTGGAGCCTTCGCCGCCGCCGTCCTCGATCGAGCCGAACTGGGCTGGGCCGTCGTCGAGCATCACGCCGTCCAGCAATTTTTGCTTTTCATCCTTGCTCAAAGCCCCCAAGACGCGCACGGCGTACTCGCGCTCCAGACCAAAACGCGGGTGCATGAGTTGGTTGGCCAGCTCGCCTGAGCTGGTAAACAGCAGCAGCCCTTCGGTGTTCAGGTCCAAACGCCCCACCGACTGCCATTTGCCGTTTTGCAGGCGTGGCAGTTTGCGAAACACCGAGGGGCGGTTTTGCGGGTCATCGTGGCTGACGATTTCGCCTGCAGGCTTGTGGTAGGCAATCACGCGAGCCGGCGGCGGGTCGATGCGAATGCGGATCGGTTTGCCGTCGACCTTGATCTGGTCACCATACTGCACGCGCTGGCCCACGTGGGCGGGCTCGTTGTTCACGGCGATGCGACCTTCGGTGATGAGTTTTTCCATCTCCAGGCGCGAGCCCATGCCGGCCTGAGCCAGTACCTTGTGCAGTTTGGGCGAGTCGGACTGGGGGGCAAGCACGCGCTTGCCCAGGTCTTGTGTCACGTCTTCGACGGCGTCCTCGTCATCGAACTGGCCAGAGACCACATCGGCCAGGTCAATCGCTTTGTAGGGTGTGGGCGTCGAGCTAGAGGCTGTACCCGGCTTGCGGGTGGCGTAGACGCCAGTGCGCTGGCCCTGTGCGTTGGAGGAGGAATCGTTCATGTCGGGGTGTTTTCTTGGCCGCGGCCAGGGTGGGCAGAGGCTGCGTCAGGCAGATCGGCGTCGGAGGATGGCGCAACGAGCGGGTCGCTGGCCAGATCGTTGTGGGGGGTGATGTCGACGTCTTGAGTCATCGCGGCTGTGCTGGGCTCGGCTGCCAACCTGAACTCGACTGAGTCGGCCAGGGCCTCTTCTAGTGAGAGGCTGGCTTGAGCAGGCGATTCGTCCAGCATGCCCGCCAGAGCCGACACGGGCGAATCGACCTGGGAGAGCAAAGGCAACTGGTCCAACGAGGACAAACCCAGATCGTCCAGGAACTGACGGGTGGTGGCAAACAAGCTGGGACGGCCCACGGTTTCGCGGTGGCCAATGACTTCGACCCACCCTCGGTCTTCCAGCTGCTTGATGATTTGTGAGCCAATGGTCACGCCCCGGATGTCTTCCATGTCGCCTCGGGTGACTGGCTGTCGGTAAGCGATGATGGCCAGGGTCTCCAGCACAGCACGGGTGTATTTGGGGGGCTTTTCAGGGTGCAGGCGGTCCAGATAAACCCGCAGCTCAGGGCGGCTTTGAAAGCGCCAACCACTGGCCACATGGGTCAACTCCAGGCCTTTGCCAGCCCATTCAAGTTCGAGGTCTTGCAGCATCAACCGCAGGGTATCTGCCCCGAGCACATCGTCAAACAGCACGCGCAAGTCGCGCAAGGACAATGGCTGGCCCGCCGTCAGCAGGGCCGTTTCCAGGACACGCTTGGCTTGCGCCGTATTCATGGTGTCGGTCTTTCGGAAAAAAACGCCTCACGGCGTGGTGGCAAAACGCCTCACGGCGTGTCGAAATGAAGGCGATGTGAGCGACCAGGCCCCAAATGGATGATCTGGCAGCGCCTCACTCAAGTCGCTTCAAGGGCTGAGATTGTAACTGAGGCCCAGATTTTGCATGGCCTGGGCCATGTCCTCGGGCAAAGCCGATGTCAGGTCGATGCGCTGTCCCGTGATCGGATGCTCAAAGGCCAGCCGCCAAGCATGCAAGGCCTGGCGCGACATGCCGCCCAAGGGGGCGCCACCGTACACCGCGTCGCCCAACAGGGGGTGACCCAAATGCGCCATGTGGACCCGAATTTGGTGCGTGCGTCCGGTGTGCAAGGTGCACTGGACCAGGCAGCAGCGCTCACCTTGGTCCCGCAAATCAAAGGTGGTGGCCGCCGTTTTGCCCGGTTGGTGGCTCAGGTCCACCACGGCCATGCGCAGGCGGTTGGTCGGGTCACGGCCAATGGCCGCTTCGATCGTGCGCGGTGAGGCGCTTGTCCAGTTTTTGTGCCCCAAGGCCAGGTATTGGCGGTGCACTTGCCGCGCCGCAATTTGAGCCACCAGTGCGTCCATGGCCTGGCGCGTGCGGGCCACGACCATCAGGCCGCTGGTGTCCTTGTCCAGCCGGTGCACGATCCCCGCACGGGGGACCTCAAAGGCTTTGGGGTCGAGCGCCAACAAGCCATTGAGCAGCGTGCCGCGCCAGTTACCCGGCGCCGGGTGCACCACCAAACCCGCCGGTTTGTGGACCACGCGCAGGTGCTCGTCTTCGTACACCACGTTGATGGGCATGGCCTCGGGCACAAAAGCTTGTGACTGCGGCGTGGCCCGCAAGGTGATTTGAAGTTGGTGTCCCAGCCGCACCTTGGCCGATACCTTGGTGGTGACGCGGCCATCGATCAGCGCCTCACCTTGCTCGATGAGTTGCTGTAAATAACTGCGGGAAAACTCAGGCACCAGCTGCGCCAACACCTTGTCCAGCCGCTGGCCGTGCAAGGCCACAGGGACCGCCGCTTGGCGCACCTCTTCTTGCGACGCTTCAAGCGCGGACTCGGCATCCTCGGTCAGCTCGCCGGGATCAGGCATTTCGGGGTCGGTCGATATAATCAAAGCGTTCAACAATCAAGGTGTCACAGATGCAAAGCTTCAGATTATCGATGGTTCCAGCCGGCCTGGTTTTGGCCACGGGACTCCTTCTGAGCGGCTGCGCCAACACCCCCAATGACCCGACGGCGGGCTGGACCCCTGAAAAAATCTACAGCGAAGCGCGCGATGAAGTGAACGCTGGGGCTTGGGACAAGGCCATTGGCTACTACGAAAAACTCGAAGGCCGCGCAGCCGGCACGGCGCTGGCTCAGCAAGCCCAAATCGACAAGGCTTTTGCCCAGTACAAAACCGGCGACAAGATCCAAGCGGTTGCCACCTTGGACCGCTTCATCCGCCTGCACCCCACCAGCCCCGCCATTGATTACGCCATCTACCTCAAAGGTCTGGTCAACTTCAACGACAACTTGGGCTTGTTCTCTTTCATCACGCGACAAGACCTGTCCGAGCGCGACCAAAAGGCGACCAAAGACTCCTACGAGTCCTTTCGCGAGCTGACCACACGCTTTCCAGATTCCAAATACAGCGCCGATGCGCGCCAGCGTATGACGCACATCGTCAACTCGCTGGCTGCCTACGAGGTGCATGTGGCGCGCTACTACGCCAGCCGTGGCGCGCATGTGGCCGCCATCAACCGGGCGCAGCAGGCCATTGCCGACTACCAAGGCGTGCCCGCCCTTGAAGAGGCGCTGGCGATTTTGGTCAGCTCCTACAAGGCCATGGGCATGACGGCGCTGAGCAACGATGCCAAGCGCGTGTTGCAGACCAACTTCCCGAAGTCGCCCTTTTTGCTCACCGATGGCGCAGAGGTCAAGCGCTCGGGTGGCTGGCGTCTGTGGTGAGCTGACGCAGCGCGTGCAGAAAAGCCGCGTGGTCCTCCAGGCGGCGCATGGCGGGCAAACCCCGCACCAAACGGCGTCCATATGACATCGTGCTCAAACGGTTGTCACAGACCACCAAAATCCCGCGATCGGTTTCGCTGCGAATCAATCGCCCTGCGCCTTGTTTCAGTGACACCGCCGCCTCGGGCAAAGCGTGGTCGGCAAATGCGCTCTTGCCCTGCTGCGTGATGCGCTGGCTGCGTGCCTCAAACAACGGGTCACCGGGCGGCGGAAAAGGCAACTTGTCGATGACCACCAACTGCAGCGCATCTCCGGGCACGTCAAACCCTTCCCAAAACGAAGCCGAGGCCACCAGCACGCAACCCGTGCGGCCGTGTGCATCGCCAAGGCCACCGCCTTCGCGAAAGCGCTCCATCAAACGGCGCTTGGGGCTTTGACCCTGAACCAGCACTTCCACACCGCCTTCGCACTGCGCTTGCAGTTGCTCGCCAATGCTGCGCATGGCGTTCAAAGTGGTGGTCAGCACCAAGGTTCTGCCACCCAATGTGGCCAGCGCCTCCAACACCAAAGCGGCCACCTGGCTGGCGTGGGCCGGGTCACCCGGTCGCGGCAAGTGCGGCGGCACATACAGCGCCGCTTGCTGGGCATAGTCAAAGGGGCTGTTGACCTGCATGACCTCGGCCGTGCTCAGGCCACAAGGCTCGGTGAACCAGCGCAAACTCGGCTCGTCGCCCAAGGTGGCCGAGGTGAAAATCCAGGCCCGCTGACCGACACCGCACACAGGCCCAGATGCAGCCGACTCGCCGGCTGCGTGTCGGGGGTCACCCGCCATCAAGGCCTCCAGTGAATCGGGATCGACATCGGGGCCGAGCGCTGCACCAGACTCGGCATCACCGGCCGGCGCGACCGACACGGGCCGAGTCAAGGCAGAAAAGGCTTGAGCGATGTCCAGCGGCGACTCGATCAGGCGCAGCTGCGCACTGACCTCGGCCCAGCGCACGCCTTCGGGGTTCGGGGTGTCGGCAAACAGGGCCGCGCGCTGCATCAACTCGCGCGTGCGATCACCCAGACGCTGAAAATCCGGAGCCAGCTCGCTGACCATGTCCAGGCCATTTTGTAAATGGCCCAAGGCCTGGGTCACCGCCTGCAAAGCCGCGTTCCATTCGCTGGGCTCCACACCCTCGGGTTGCTGGCCGATCCAGCGCAAGCGCACCGAGCCGCGGTGCATGCCCGCCGCCAAGCGCAGGTCGCGGGCAGTTTTTTCCAATTGGCCCGTCAAACTTTGCCAATCGACCAAGCCACGCGCCAATTGCAAGCCCGTGGCCAGAACGTCGCGCACCAACTCGTGCAACTGCACGGTGGACAGTTGCTGACCCAGAAAATTGACGCCAATCTCATTGAGCTGGTGGGCCTCATCGAACACCGTCACGCGCACCGTGGGCAGCAACTCGGCCACGCCCGACTCGCGCACCGACAGGTCGGCAAAAAATAAATGGTGGTTGATGACGACCACATCCGATGCCATGGCCTCTTTGCGTGCCAGATTGACGTGGCAGGCGCGGTAGCGTGGGCAGGTCGAGCCCAAGCAGTTGTCGCGGGTGGAGGTGACCAGCGGCCACAGGGACGAGCGCTCGTCCAGGCCCGTCAGCTCGGCCATGTCGCCCGTGCGTGTGGATTGCGCCCACGTTTCGATTTTGGCCAGCGCTTTTTGTGCACCGGGCTGGGCCGACTCGGGGCTGTGGCGGGATTGCTCCATGCGGTGCAGGCACAGGTAATTGGATCGCCCCTTGAGCAAAGCCACACGGATAGGCAGACCCAGCACCTCCACCAGGCGCGGGATGTCGCGTGAAAACAATTGGTCTTGCAGCGCCTTGGTGGCCGTGGACACCAGCGCCCGCTGACCGCTGAGCAAAACCGGCACCAGATAGGCATAGGTTTTGCCCGTGCCTGTGCCCGCCTCCACCACCAACTGGCCGCCGTCTTGCACCGTGCGGCTGACGGCCATGGCCATGTCGGTCTGGCCCTGTCTGGGCTGAAAGCCAGGCACCGTCTGCGCCAACACTCCGTGATCGGACAGGGTCTCGGCCACCCGCTGGTCAAGCAAATTCAAGCGGGCTCCTTGGGGGCCAACTGCGCTTGAAGGCTGGCCATCTGGTCACGCAAAGCCAATCGGCGCTTTTTCATGCGGCGCATTCGCAACTCATCCAGGTGGCCTGGCGCTGCAGCCGCTTGGTCAATCAGCGCATCCAGGTCGGCATGCTCGATTTGCCACTCGATCAACTGGCGCTGCGGCGAGCGCAGATCCATCGCAGCGCTTTGGGAAGCATCTGCGCAGTTGTCCGTGCTCATGGCGTCTCCCGGGTATCAGACTGCTTGCCTTGCAGCCGCCTCTCGCGCTGCTCGGTGCGCCACAAGCGCTCTTGGGCGTTCAGGGCCAGCTCTTGCTGGCGCAGGGGTTCTAGTGCCTGTCGGCGGGCGCGGCGCGCCTCGGTCAAACAGGCATTGACAGCGAACTTTTGCCAACAGACCGCCTGCTGCGTTGCTTCAGCCTGCTCGATGGCGCTTCGCTGCAAAGCCAGCGCTTGTCTTTGACGGGTGATGGTCTCGGGCAGCGCGTCGGGGTTGGATGCTGACTGCGCGTTGGACTGGGGTAGATTCTGCGCTGGGGCTGACGATGGTGCGGTGAACGGCACACCAGCTGCAAGGGCCAGAAGTTTGGATGGTTCTTGGGCCGATTGCGCCTGGGCTGCACAGAGTGTCAAGAGGCCCAGCACCAAGCCACACCATCCGCGTACAGGTCGGCGTGTCATGTGAGGTGCGTGTCCACAGTGCGGTGCTCCAACGCCAAGAACTCGCTGGACTGCATCTCGTGCAGGCGCGAGACGGTGCGCGGAAACTCGTGAGACATGGGGCCCGAGGTGTACAGCCCTTCGGGCGGCACCGCGGCCGACATGATGAGCTTGACCCGGCGGTCATACAACACATCGATCAACCAGGTGAAACGCCGCGCCTCAGACGCCATGCTCACGGGCATGTGCGGCACATTGCTCAGCAGCACCGTGTGGTACTGCGTGGCAATTTCAAGGTAGTCGTTTTGCGAACGTGGACCGCCGCAAATGGCGCGAAAGTCAAACCAGACCACATCACCGGCACGGCGTTGGGCGGTGATCTCTCGCGCTTCGATGTGCAGCACCGGGTCTTCGTCCGGCCCCGTGGCCAAGCGGTTGAAGGCGTCGTTCATCTCGGCATCGGCCTGCTCGCCCAAAGGCGAGTGGTAGAGCTTGACCATCTCCAGCGTGCGGCGGCGGTAATCGGTGCCGTTGTCCACATTGAGCACCTGCATGCGCTGGTTGAGCAATGCGATGGCAGGCAATATACGGTCGCGGTGCAGGCCGTCGGGGTAAAGGCCATCGGGCTCGAAGTTGGAGGTGGTGACAAAGCCCACACCGTTGTCGAACAGCGCCACAAGCAAGCGGTGCAAGATCATCGCGTCGGTGATGTCGGCCACATGGAACTCGTCAAAGCAAATCAACTGGTAACGCTTGGCCATGCGTTTGCCTAATTCGTCTAGCGGGTTGACGGTGCCTTGGATCACCGTGAGTTCGCGGTGTACTTCGCGCATGAACTCATGAAAGTGCAAACGGGTTTTGCGCTCGATCGGCACGGCCGCAAAAAAGCAGTCCATCAAAAAGCTCTTGCCGCGCCCCACTCCGCCAAACATGTAAACCCCCTTGGGGATCTCGGGGCGGCTGAAGAATTTGCCCAAAAGGCCAGATCGCTTGGACTTGTAAGCCGCCCACTCGGTGGCGCAGCGCTCCAGTGCCTCGATGGCCCGCAACTGCGCGGGGTCGCTTTGGTAGCCCCGTTTTTGGAGTTCTTCTTCGTAAACTTCACGAACGGACATGGGTGGCTTGCTCTTCAATTCAATAACAAAACCCGGGACCAGGCCCGGGTTTTCAGGGATGCAGAACTTTAACCCAACTCACCCAGCGCTGCAGTGCCGGGCGCGTCAAGGTCTTAGAAGTTCAGGCTGCGCTTGTCCACCGCCAAAGCGGCCTCTTTGGTGGACTCGCTCAAGGAAGGGTGCGCGTGGCAAATGCGTGCAATGTCTTCCGCGCTGGCGCGGAACTCCATGGCCACGACGGCTTCGGCGATCAGCTCGGACGCTTGTGGACCCACGATGTGCACGCCCAGGATTTCATCGGTGACGGCATCGGCCAGCATCTTCACCATGCCGGTCGTGTCGCCCAGGGCGCGGGCACGGCCGTTGGCCAGGAACGGGAACGAACCCGCCTTGTAGGCCACGCCGTCGGCTTTGAGCTGCTGCTCGGTGCGGCCGACCCAAGCGATCTCTGGGCTGGTGTAAATGACCCAAGGGATGGTGTTGAAGTTGACATGACCGTGTTGGCCAGCAATGCGCTCAGCCACGGCAACGCCCTCTTCTTCGGCTTTGTGCGCCAGCATCGGGCCACGCACCACGTCACCCACTGCCCAGACACCAGGCAAGTTGGTTTTGCAGTCGGCGTCCACGACCACCGCGCCGCGCTCGTCCAACTGCAGGCCCACCGCTTCGGTGTTCAAGCCGATGGTGTTGGGCACGCGACCGATCGAGATGATCAGCTTGTCGGCGTCCAGCTTCACGGCTTCGCCTTTGGCGTTGGTGTAGTTGACCGTGACGCCCTTCTTGCCGTTGACGATCTCGCCGACTTTCACGCCGAGCTCGATCTTGAGGCCCTGCTTGTCAAAAGCTTTCTTGGCTTCCTTGGCGATTTGCTCGTCCACAGCGCCGAGGAATGTGGGCAGACCTTCCAAAATGGTGACCTCCGAGCCCAGACGACGCCAGACCGAACCCATTTCCAGGCCAATCACGCCAGAACCAATCAAGGCCAACTTCTTGGGCACTGCACCCACGCGCAAAGCGCCGTCGTTGGACAACACATTGACTTCGTCAAACGGTGTGCCAGGCAAAGCGCGGGCATTGGAGCCGGTGGCGATGATGACTTGTTTGGCGGTGATGTCCTCTTCGGTCTTGCCCGCCACATGGATCGTGTAGCCGCCTTCAGCCTTGCCAGCAAAGCTGCCGCGACCATGGAAAAACGTGACCTTGTTTTTCTTGAGCAAGTACAAGATGCCGTCGTTGTTTTGCTTCACCACGGTGTCTTTGCGGGCGATCATTTTGGCCACGTCCATCTTCACGCCCGTGGCGCTGATGCCGTGCTCGGCGAAGTGGTGGTTGGCGTGGTCAAAGTGCTCGCTGGACTGCAACAAAGCCTTGGAGGGGATGCAACCCACGTTGGTGCAGGTGCCGCCAGGCGCTGGGCCACCGGCTGCGTTTTTCCACTCGTCGATACAGGCGACCTGGAAACCGAGTTGGGCAGCGCGAATGGCTGCGATGTAGCCACCGGGGCCACCGCCGATGACAACGACGTCGAATTGTTTGCTCATGGGATATGTCTTCTGGATGAAAAACGCCCCCTGGGCAGGGGGCATTCAAAACAAGGGGATTTAGATGTCGAACAAAAGGCGGGCTGGGTCTTCCAGCGCTTCCTTCATGGCCACCAGGCCCAGAACGGCTTCGCGGCCGTCGATGATGCGGTGGTCATACGACATGGCGAAGTAGTTCATGGGGCGAACCACGACTTGGCCGTTTTCCACCATGGCGCGGTCTTTGGTCGCGTGCACGCCCAAAATAGCGGACTGGGGTGGGTTGATGATCGGGGTGGACATCATCGAGCCGAAAGTGCCACCGTTAGAGATCGAAAAGGTGCCACCGGTCATCTCTTCCATGCCCAGCTTGCCGTCACGGGCCTTGACGCCGAATTCGGCGATCTTTTTCTCGATGTCGGCAAAGCTCATCTGGTCGGCGTTGCGCAAGATGGGCACCACCAAGCCACGGGGCGAACCCACGGCAATACCGATATCGAAATAGCCGTGATAGACGATGTCGTTGCCGTCGACCGAAGCATTCAAGACCGGGAATTTCTTCAGGGCGTGCACAGCGGCTTTGACGAAGAAGCTCATGAAGCCCAACTTGCAGCCATGTTCCTTCTCGAAACGCTCTTGCATGCGCTTGCGCATCTCCATGACCGGGGCCATGTTGATTTCGTTGAAGGTGGTCAAGATGGCGTTGGTCGATTGCGATTGCAGCAAACGCTCGGCCACGCGGGCACGCAGACGGGTCATGGGCACGCGCTGCTCTGGGCGCTCGCCCAAATCCACAGCAGGGCCAGACACCTGAGGCAAGGCCTTGGTGGGCACGCCGGTCGGGATCACGGCGGCGGTGGACTTGACGCCACCGGCCACAGCGGCCAATACATCACCCTTGGTCACACGACCGTCTTTGCCAGAACCTGCCACAGAACCTGCAGCCAAGCTGTTGTCGGCCATGAGTTTGGCGGCGGCGGGCATGGCCACACCGGCCATGCTGCCACCTGTGGCAGCAGCTGGCGCTGCGGCAACAGGCGCAGGCGCAGCGGCGGCTGGCGCTGCAGCGGCTGCCGGGGCGGCAGCGGCAACTTTGCCGTCGGTGTCGATGCGGGCGATCAGTTGCTCGGCGGCCACGGTGGCACCGTCGCCCTGGATGATTTCAGACAGCACACCAGCGGCGGGCGCGGGCACTTCAAGGACGACCTTGTCGGTTTCGATCTCGATCAGGATCTCGTCGGCGGCCACGGTGTCGCCGACTTTCTTTTTCCACTGCAGCATGGTGGCCTCGGCCACGGACTCGGACAGTTGGGGAACTTTGACTTCTACGATTGCCATGATTTTTCCGTTATGCGTTGTACGTTAGGAAGGTGTACGGGAGGATGTGGGTGAAGGGTCTGGCGCTGAACACTCAGCGCCAGGAGCCACTTCACTTGGTCAGCACGAAGCCTTTGAGTTTGGCAAAAGCCGCCTCAATCAGCGCCTTTTGCTGGTCCTGGTGCAGGTGCGAGTAACCCACCGCTGGAGAAGCGGAGGCGGCGCGACCGGCATAACCGAGCTTTTGGCCACTTTGCATGTTTTCGTGGATGTTGTGCTGGATGAAGAACCAGGCACCCTGGTTTTGTGGCTCGTCCTGGCACCACACGATGTCGGTGGCATTGGGGTACTTTTTCAGCTCGGCCGCAAACGCCTTGTGCGGGAATGGATAGAGCTGCTCGACACGGATGATGGCCACGTCGTCGGCACCCTTGGCTTCGCGGTGCTTGACCAGGTCGTAGTACACCTTGCCCGAGCAAGCCACCACGCGCTTGACCTTGTCGGCTTTGAGCGTTTTGTTCTCGGGGATCACGGTCTGGAAGCTGCCATGCGTGAACTCGGACACGGGCGAAGTCGCGTCTTTGTTGCGCAGCAGCGACTTGGGCGTGAATATGACCAAGGGCTTGCGCAGGTTGCGCACCATTTGGCGACGCAACACATGGAAGATCTGGCTGGCGGTGGTCGGCTGAACCAGTTGCATGTTGGTGTCGGCCGCCAACTGCATGAAGCGCTCAACGCGGGCCGAGCTGTGCTCGGGGCCTTGGCCTTCGTAGCCGTGGGGCAGCATCAGGGTGATGCCGTTGACACGGCCCCACTTGACTTCACCCGACGCGATGAACTGGTCGATCACCACCTGTGCGCCGTTGGCAAAGTCACCAAACTGCGCTTCCCAGATCACCAAGGTGTTGGGATCGTTCGAGGCGTAGCCGTATTCAAACGCCAGCACCGCTTCTTCAGAAAGGATCGAATCGATCACGGTGAAGGGTGCCTGGTTCTCGGTGACGTTTTGCAGCGCCACATAGGTGCCGGTATCCCACTTTTCGCGCTTTTGGTCGTGGATCACTGCATGGCGGTGTGTGAAGGTGCCACGGCCGCAGTCTTCGCCCGACAGGCGCACGGGATAGCCGCTGGCCACCAAAGAGGCAAAAGCCATGTGCTCGCCCATGCCCCAATCCACCGGGATTTCGCCCCGGCCCATGGCCGCACGGTCGTCGTACACCTTTTTGACCAGCTGGTGTGGTGAGACAGATTCAGGAATGGTCGAGATTTTCTCGGCCACACGCTTCCACTCGGCCAAGGGGATGGCGGTGTCACCGGCATCGGTCCACTTCTTGCCCAGGAAGGGCGACCAGTCCACGGTGAACTTGGTCTTGAAATTGGTCAGCACAGGCTCGGTCGTGTTCTTGCCTGCGTCCAGGGCGGCCCGGTAGGCCTTGGCCATCTCCTCGCCCAATGTGTCACCCAAGCCTTGAGCGGCCAGTTTGTCGGCAAACAGTTTGCGCGTGCCAGGGTGGGCCGCGATCTTTTTGTACATCAGCGGCTGGGTCAAAGCGGGGGTGTCCTGCTCGTTGTGACCCAGTTTGCGGAAGCACACCACGTCCAGCACCACATCCTTGCAGAAGGTCATGCGGTATTCCAAAGCGAGTTGTGCAGCCATGACGACGGCCTCTGGATCGTCGCCGTTGACGTGCAGCACAGGAGCTTCAACCATCTTGACGATGTCGGTGCAAAACACGCTCGAACGCATGTCGCGCGGGTCAGACGTCGTGAAACCGATTTGGTTATTGATGATGATGTGCACCGTACCGCCTGTGGAATAACCACGGGTTTGCGCCAGTGCAAAGGTTTCCTGGTTGACACCTTGGCCACCAAACGCGGCGTCGCCATGCACCAGCACGGGCAGCACTTGCTTGCCCAATGGGTCATCGCGGCGGTCCATGCGGGCACGCACCGAGCCTTCGACCACGGGGTTCACGATTTCGAGGTGCGAGGGGTTAAACGCCAGCGACAAGTGCACAGGGCCACCGGCCGTGCTCACATCAGAGCTGAAACCCTGGTGGTACTTCACGTCACCGGCAGGCAAGTCTTCCGGGGCAGTGTGGTCAAACTCGGCAAACAGGTCCGCTGGCAACTTGCCCATGGTGTTGACCAGCACGTTCAGGCGGCCACGGTGGGCCATGCCGATCACAACTTCCTGCACGCCCTGGGCACCTGCTGATTGGATCAGCTCGTCCATGGCGGCAATGAAGCTTTCCCCGCCTTCGAGGGAGAAGCGCTTTTGGCCCACGTATTTGGTGTGCAGGTAGCGCTCCAGGCCTTCGGCAGCCGTCAGGCGGTCGAGGATCTGCTTTTTCTTCTCGGCCGTGAAGTTGGGCTTGCTGCGGATGCTTTCAAGCTTTTGCTGCCACCAGCGCTTTTCAGCCTGCTCGGTGGTGTACATGTACTCGACCCCGATCGTGCCGCAATAGGTCTCTCGCAGCGCATTGAGCAACTCGCGCAAAGACATGCGGTTTTTGCCGAAGAAGGTGTTGCTGGTGTCGAACACGATTTCATGATCGGCATCGGTGAAGCCGAAGAAAGCGGGGTCGAGGTCAGGAATATTGGGGCGCTCGGTGCGCTTCAAGGGGTCCAGATCAGCCCAGCGTTGGCCCACGTTGCGGTAAGCGGCGATCAGCTGTTGAACGGCGGTGCGCTTGCGGCCCATTTCAACATCGGCACTGGCCATGACAACTTTGGTGCCGCCGGACTTGGCGCGTTCGGCAAAAGCATTGATGACGGGCAGATGGGGGACGTCTTTGGCGTTGGTGCCGTCGACTGCGGGGACGTGCTGAAGTGCGTCGAAATAGTCGCGCCAGGAGTCTGGGACGCTACCGGGGTTGGCCAGGTAGTTTTCGTACATCTCTTCGACGTACGGGGCGTTACCGCCGAACAAGTGAGTGTTGCCTTGGTAGGCAGCGTAGACGGAATTAGTCTCGCTCATATTTCGCTGACCTCCGTTTCCCTCTGGGAAACATTAGTTGGTTGAGATTTACCTTCCGCGACACGGCTGAACCGGTTGGCGGATGCGACTGTGGCAAAGGAAGGGCCTGAGTACAGCCCGCATTGTGCCACGCCTTATCCGATACCAAACTTACAGTCACATGAAACAAAAATGGGGAGAAGGTATTTGGGCTAAAAAAAGACCCCGACAAAGCGGGGTCCCCAAACATCAGCCTTTGATCAGATCCACGATCTGCTGCAAAGCACCTGGATCGTCCATGGTGGTCAGGTCACCCGGATCGCGCCCTTCGGCCACGGCCTGGATGGCACGACGCAGCAACTTGCCGCTGCGCGTCTTGGGCAGAGCCGAGACAAAGAACACACGCGATGGACGGGCCACTGCGCCGAGTTGGCTGTCCACCACCTTCATGACTTCGCCTTCGAGCTTCAGGCGTGCCGCCGCGTCCGCCAGGCCCGAGGTGTCTTTGGCAATGGCAAACGCCATAGCCACCTGCCCTTTGAGCTGGTCGGCCACACCAACCACCGCGACTTCGGCCACATTGGGGTGGCTGGAGATGCTTTCCTCGATCTCGCGGGTGCCCAGACGGTGGCCTGCGACGTTGATCACGTCGTCGGTGCGGCCCAAGATGAAGTAATAACCGTCCTCGTCACGCACCGCCCAGTCGAAGGT
This sequence comes from Limnohabitans sp. Bal53, assembly GCF_003063355.1. Lineage (GTDB taxonomy): Bacteria > Pseudomonadota > Gammaproteobacteria > Burkholderiales > Burkholderiaceae_C > Limnohabitans_A. Next base: position 632,973 of record NZ_NESH01000002.1, read on the forward strand.
GCTGTAGACCAACTTGCCCGGGACAGTCTTCCAATAGGTCTTGACAAAACGCTCGTCGTCGCCCCAGATGGTCTGCAGGTTGCCGGGTGGCAAAGGGCCCTCGATGGTCAATACGCCCTTCTGGTTGGCGCCGGTGAGCTCTTCGCCCGTTTGGTCGTCGACCAGTTTGACGTTGTAACCATAAATCGCCTTACCGGGCGAGCCGAACTTGCTGGCCGCTTTTTCCACGCCATTGCAAATGCTCAAAATCGGCCAGCCAGTCTCGGTCTGCCAGTAGTTGTCGATGATGGCCTTGCCGTTCAAGCCTTCAGAAATCCACTTGGCGGTCGGCTCGTCCAGTGGCTCACCGGCCAAGAACAAGGCTTGCAAGCTGGACAGGTCGTATTTGGTCAGCAGCGCGGGGTCTTGTTTTTTGAGCACACGGATGGCCGTGGGGGCGCTGAACATCACTTGGACTTTGTACTTTTCGACCAAGCTCCACCAGATGCCGCCATCGGGGCGAATCGGCAGGCCTTCGTACATGATGGTGGCCATACCGCCGATCAACGGGCCATAGATGATGTAGCTGTGGCCCACCACCCAGCCGATGTCGCTGGTGCAGAAAAAGGTGCCGCCCGGCTTGCCTTCAAAGATGTTGGGGATGCTGGCAGCCAAGGCCACGGTGTAGCCCCCGGTGTCGCGCTGCACGCCCTTGGGTTTGCCGGTGGTGCCTGAGGTGTAGAGCGTGTAGCTGGGGTGAGTGGATTCGACCCACACACACGGCACGACCGCATCCATGTGCTTGGCTCGCTCGGTGGCGTAATCCACATCGCGGCCGACCACAGGGGTGAATGGGGCCAACTTGCGGTCGACCATGACCACGTTGGCGGGTTTGTGAGCCGAGAGCTTGATGGCTTCGTCGAGCAGCGGTTTGTAAGGCACGCCCTTGCCGCCACGCGAGCCGGCGTCGGCACTGATGATGACTTTGGGCGAGGCGTCTTCGATGCGGGTGGCCAGCGAGTGCGAGGCAAAACCACCAAACACCACCGAGTGGATCGCGCCCAAACGCACGCAGGCGAGCATGGCAAAAGCAGCCTCGGCGATCATGGGCATGTAAATCAGCACGCGGTCGCCCTTGACCACGCCCAGGTCTTGCAAGATGGCCGCCATGCGCTGCACTTCGGCGTGCAACTCACGGTAGGTGTAGGTTTTTTCCTGATCGGTCTCGGTGGACACAAAGATCAAAGCGGGCTGGTCGGCCCGCTCGGCCAAATGGCGGTCCACCGCGTTGTGGCACAGGTTGGTTTCGCCACCCACAAACCACTTGGCAAAGGGTGGGTTGCTGTAATCACAGATTTGCTGGGGCTGGACTTTCCAGTCCACCAGTTTGGCCTGCTCGGCCCAGAATGCGTCGCGGTCATTGATCGAGCGCGCGTGAAAGTCAGCAAAGTTGCCCATGAAAAGTCTCCTGATGTCCCAACATGAAGAAAAAGGCATTGGGGTCACCCATCGGGTGCCCGCCTCTTCTGAATTCATAATTATGAGCAAGGGACTTGCAACAAGCTGACTCTGTCCCGTGCCGGACAGCTCTTCGCCCCATTCATGGGCGGTGAAATCCGGGGCCAAGCCCCGGGTCAAAAGATCACTTGAACAAGCTTTGCAGCAACTTGAAGTCGGGGTGCTCGGCCGTGCGAATCCACTCAAACGCCACCATCTCGGCGGTCACCAACTCGGCTCCAGCACCTGCCAGTCGATCATAGGCGGCATCGCGGTTGCGCTCGGTGCGTGAGCTGCAGGCATCGGTCACCACCCACACCTCAAACTCGTCTTCCAGCAGATCGAGCGCGGTCTGCATCAAACAAATGTGCGCCTCACAACCGGCCAATACGATGGTCTTGCGCGGCTCAGCCCCCGGCTGAGGCTTTTGCAGGTGGCGCGGCAAGCTGCGGGCATTGCCGCGCGGGGCCTGCACGGGTTCGGGCTGCAGCCACTCGCCCAAGCCTTCTTCGACGGCGCTGAACTGCATCTTGGCCAACACCTGACGGCAGTGACTGCGAATTTCCGGGGGCATCTCGCCCAAGCGCGATGGGTTTTGCTCGGTGCCCCAGGTGGGCACGTCCAGTGCCTGGGCCAAGGTGGCCAGACGCGCGGCGTTGGCCCAGACCGCATCGGCGTCCAGCATCGCAGGCTTGAGTCGCGCCTGGAAATCCACCAGCACCAATTGGCTTTCATCTGCATCGATCAACATGTTCATTCCTCTGTGTTTCTTAGGCTGGATTGTCGCAGCAGCATCGTGGACTGAAAAATTGAATGGCCATCAAAAACAATCCAGCAACTGCCACACCCATTTTTAAGCCAAAAATATCCGTTATGCTGGAGAGCTATGCGTTGGATCCTTTTTTTATCTCTGGCTGCGGCCCTGAACTTGCCTGTTTGGTCATCCCCAACGGAGGAAGTCGCCACACCGGGCCTGGCCGAACGAGGCCTGGTCTCTCAGATCGGCACCCAATTGAGCGCGGTCAAAGACAAGGCAGGCGACCAAGCTGCAGGCTTGGTGGAGCAAGCCATGGGTTTGCTGGGCGTACCCTACCGCCGTGGCGGCACCAGCGAAAGCACCGGTTTTGATTGCAGCGGCTTTGTACGCCACCTTTACGAAAAATCGGTCGGACAAATTCTGCCGCGCCGTGCCATCGACCAGGCCCGAGCCACAGAGATCATTGACCGAGAAGAACTCAAACCCGGCGATCTGGTGTTTTTCAATACGATGCGCCGGGCCTTCAGCCATGTGGGCATTTACGTGGGTGATGGCAAATTCATCCACGCCCCGCGTACTGGCAAATCAGTCAACGTCGAAGACATGCGCAGCGCTTATTGGCAAAAACGCTTCAACGGCGCACGCCGAGTGCCCTTGAGCGGCGACAATCCCAAGCATGAAAACTCAAATTGATCACCTGGTGGTGATGGCTGCATCCTTGGACCAAGGTGTTCAGTGGTGCGAAGACACCCTGGGCATCACCCCCGGCCCCGGCGGCGAACATGAAAAATACGGGACGCACAACCGCCTGTTCAAGATCGCTTCACCCCAATTTCCATTGGCCTATTTCGAAATCATTGCCATCAACCCACAGGCTGTGATTCCAAAGCGCGCACAAGTGCCGCGCTGGTTCGACATGGACAATCCCGCTTTGCAAAAAGCCGTGGCACAAGGCCCCAGGCTTGTCCATTTCGTCAGCAGCACCGATGACGTGAAGGCCGCCCGACATCTGCTGCGCACCCAAGGCATTGAACGAGGTCAGGTGGTGCACGCCAGCCGCAAATCGAGCAAGGGCACGCTCAACTGGCAAATCACCGTGCGCGAAGACGGCGAGCGGCTCTTCAACGGCTGCTTGCCCACCTTGATCCAGTGGGGCAAACCTGATGCGACCGAACCGCTGCGCCTGCACCCCCGCAACAGCCTACCGCGCTCAGGCGTGACCCTGCAAAGTCTGACCGTGAGTCACCCCAGCGGCCCCAAGCTCCAAGCCGCTTTTGATGCCATCGGCCTGGCAGACATCGCCATCGAAACCGGCCCCGCCAACCTGGTGGCCAGCCTGCAAACCCCCAAAGGATTGGTGCAACTGCAAAGCTTGGGGATTTAAGTCTCTTTGGGCAAAGCCAAAAGCAGCGCCATGCCCACCAGCATCACGGCGGCCGTGAGCCACAAAGCACCTTTGAAACTGCCTGTGGCCTGCGCCATGGCACCGGCCACAACGGGCGCCATCATTTGCGCGGCGCCGTAGCTGAGCGTCAAACGGGCCATGGCCTTGCCCGGGTTTTGGGGCGCACGCCGCCCCACCAAGGCCAAGGTCAGGCTCACGATGCCGATGAAAGTCGCCCCATAACCCACTGCACCGATCAGCGCCGCCGTCAGTGACCCCGACAAAGCGGGCAGCACGATGGACACCGTTTGCAAACCAAAAGCCAGCAGCAAGGCTGGTATGTCGCCTAATCTTCGGGCCACACGGTCCCATAAAAACACGGCCGGCATGGCCGCCAGCCCCACCAGTGCCCAGGCCAAAGCGCCCTGCCCGGCCAAAGCCGGTTCGCGCTCCACAATGGCCACAGTGAAGGTGGCGCTGATCACAAACCCCCAGCCCGCCGCAAAATAGGCCAGCGCCATGGTCGCCATCCAGCGCCGCGAGACCAATGGCTGCGCCAGAGCGGCGGCTGCGGCGATGGGCGCGGGCGGCACAGGCGGACGCCACAGCCAAGCCGGTACAAAAAACACCAGACCCAACGCGGCAAAAGCCAACCACTGGTCCGACCACAGCGTCCAAATGTCCGACAAGACCCAAGCCCCCAGCGCCGACACCACGATGCCCAACCCCAGACCAATGAACAACACGCCCAGCTCAGGCCTGCGGCCCTGGCGCATTAGCCAGCCCAGCACCAGCCCCGAGCCCAGCAGCATGCCGGTGGCACCACACAAACCACCCAAAAAGCGCCATAGCCCCCAAGCGGGCAACCAACTCGACAGCGCCATGGCCGCCGTGGTGAGCAAGGCCATCCACAGGCCTGCGCTGTAAAAACGGTGACGCCAGCGCACATCGTCCATCCAGGCCGTGACCAGGGCCCCGACGATGTAGCCCGCGTAATTGATGGCGGCCAAGCCTCCGGCGGCGGCATCGTTCAAACCGGTTTGTGCCTGCAAGGCGGGCAGCAAGGGCGTGTAGGCAAAACGAGCCAGACCAATGGTCAGCACCAAGCCGCAAATGCCCCCCAGCATGACTTGCCAAGCTTGTAGGGGACGGGTGATGGGCGTGGAGGTCATGTGCGGTGATTCGGTCAAGGGATGCCATTGTGGCCTGATGCACCCCTGATTCGAAGTACACACCCAGCCACTCGGTCGCTTGAAGCCACTTGGCGCGTCACGCAGATGACAGTCCCGAACAAGGTGCAAAGGGTTTTCACCATGCTCGGGGCTGGCCGCGCGTCCCAAAGTGAAAACCCCAAGGAGACACCACATGCCCATCAACCCATTCCACTCTCGCATCACCTCGACCCGCGCCCAACTGGCCTCGCCACTCAAACGGCAAGCAGGTCTGAGCCTCTTGCTGCTGAGCTTGGGGGCCTTCAGTGCCACCAGCGCTGTGGCTCAGGCCTCTCCCTCCAAGCCTTTGCGACTGGTGGTGAACAACGCCCTGCCCGTGAAAAACGTGCCCGAGCTGATTGCTTACATGAAGGCCAATCCCAACAAGCTCTCGTTTGGCTCACCCGGCATCGGCACCTCGGTGCACGTCTCAGGCGAATTGTTCAAGTCGCTGACCGGCACCACCATGGAACATGTGCCCTACAAGGGCCGACAATTCGCCATCCCTGACCTGATTGGCGGCAGCATCCAGCTCATGTTTGACAACATGCCCTCGGCCCTGCCCATGGCCAAGGAGGGCAAGATCCGGGCTTTGGCACAAACCACCGCCACCCGCTCGCCAGCCGCACCAGACATTCCCACCGTGGGCGAATCGGTGCCCGGGTTTGAGGCCACCACTTGGTTTGCCATGTTCGCACCGGCCAATGTGCCCCGCCCCGTGATCGACAAGCTCAACGCCGAGGTGTTGCGCGTCTTCAAACTGCCCGAAGTGCAAGAACGCCTCAAAACCCTGGGCCTCGACCCGGTGCTCTCCAACCCCGCAGAGCTGGCCCGCTACCAAGCCAGCGAAATCACCAAGTGGGCCAAGGTGGTGAAGGAGTCGGGCGCCAAAGCGCAGTGATGCGCCCAGCCAGGCGCTGCGCTCAGGCCACGATGCCCTGTTCGCGCAGGGCCTGGATTTGCACAGCACTCAGCCCCATGCCAGACAACACCGCGTCGCTGTCCTGACCGATGCCAGGTGCATTGCGGCGGTGGCCGCCGGGCGTGCGCGAGAGCTTGGGCACGATACCGGGCACCATCAAATCGCTGCCGTCTGGCATGCGCACGGTTTGCAGCATGTCACGCGCCAAGTAGTGCGGGTCTTGCGCAATGTCGGCCACGGTGTAAATGCGCCCGGACGGCACACTGGCGCGGTCCAATGCGGCCAGCACCTCGTCCACCGTGTGCTGGGCCGTCCACTGGCCAATCACACCGTCGATTTCGGCCACGCGGGCCACTCGACCCGTGTTGTCTTTCAGGGCCGGGTCTTGCGCCAGGTCGTCGCGGCCAATTTCGGCCATCAGGCGTTTGAAGATGCTGTCGCCATTGCCTGCAATCAGGGCGTAGCCACCGTCCTTGCACAAATAAGCGTTGCTGGGGGCAATACCGGGCAAAGCGCTACCGGCTGGGCCACGCACAGCGCCAAAGGCGCTGTATTCGGGCAGCAAGCTTTCCATGCAATTGAACATCGCCTCGTACAAAGCCACGTCAATCACCTGGCCCCGGCCCGAAGTCTGGCGCTCGTGCAAGGCCATCAAGATGCCGATCACGCCATGCAAAGCCGCCAGCGTGTCGCCCAGGCTGATGCCCACACGCACCGGCACCCGGCCTGGCTCGGCCGTGAGGTGACGAATACCGCCCATGGCTTCACCCACCACGCCAAAACCCGGGCGATCGCGGTAGGGGCCACTCTGGCCGTAGCCGCTCACGCGCAGCATGATCAGGCGCGGATTGAGGGCCAACAAATCCTCCGGCCCCAAACCCCAGCCCTCCATGGCGCCGGGGCGGAAGTTTTCAATCAGCACATCGCTTTCGGCAGCCAATTGGCGCACGATGTCCTGCGCGGCGGGCTGCTTGAGGTCCAGCGCCAAAGACTGTTTGTTGCGCGACTGCACCTGCCACCAGACCGAGGTGCCGCCCTTCATCAAGCGCCATTGGCGCAAAGGGTCGCCTGCGCCGGGGGGCTCGATCTTGACCACATCGGCCCCAAAATCGCCCAGGGTTTTGGCCGCAAAAGGGCCTGCAATCAACTGGCCCAATTCAAGGACCTTGAGCCCGGCCAAGGGGCCGGTGGCGGGTGAAAAAGCTTTGTCTGCGTTCATGGTCTCAAGTGTAGGCAAAGTCCGCATCCACCCAGGCCTGCGCGGTTTGGCGGTTCAGCTTGAAACCGGCATCCACCTTGACTTCGGCCAGCGCATCGCCGCCTTCGTCCTGCGCACTCAGCACGGCATAGGGGTTGTCCTCGTCGGGCACGATGCGCAGCAGCACCGTCACGCGGCTGTCCTGGCCGTTCACCACAACACTCTGGTTGAGCTGCGCGTGCAACTGCTGCTCGCTGCGTCGCACAAACTCGCTGGCGGTTTTGACCAAGGTGATGAAGGCCGTGCCGTCCAGCGGCTTGGGGTTTTTCTTGTCGCGCCCCATGGTCCAAGGGCCGACCAAGGCAGGCTCAGACTCACCCACCTTGTACATCGCCACCGCCCAGCCGTCGTCGTCCTCGTTTTTGATGACCTGGGCGGTCCAGTTGTCGTCTTGCCATAGGCGGGCTTCTTGCCGCAGAGGGGTGTCTTGTGTGTCGTCGCTCATCGTGTCATCGCTCAAAAGTTGCTGCCGATCATGCCTCAAGGCTGCAAATGCAATGCCAGCAGGAGCACCTGAGGCGCACCTTGTTCGCGCAACAGCGCCGCCGCCACCGTGGCGGCCCAGCGGGTGCGCACCTGAGTGGCCACCAGCAGCACCGGCCCGGCGGGCAGTGCGGCATGGGAGGCCAGGCGAATGGCCGACTCCAGGTGCGCCACCACGGGCGTGGAGGCGCTGTCGTCGGGCGCGGGGCCACCGCGCCAGCTGAACACATCGTGCAGCGGTAAGCGCCCCTTGCGGGCGATCTGCTCGGCCAGCACACGGTTGGCGGCCATGTCGGGCGCAGGCAGCGGCACCACGCACACCGGACGTGCAGGCCAGCTCTTGGCCCAGCGCCCTAAGCTGGCCACCGCACCGGCCAGCAGCGCCTCAGGCACCTGGTCCGATGCGCCGTGACGCAGGGCCAGCAATTCGGCCACCCAGCCCGGGTCATCGGCAAAGGCCACGGCGCGTCCCGCGTCAAAGCCGCGAATACTTCCTTTGCGCCCCACACCACCCGGCCAGCGTTTGCGCGGCTCGATGTCCACGTCCATGCCGCGCAAAAAGTCACGCGCCGCGATCAGTTTGTCTGGTGAAGGCGTGAGGCCCGGAAACGGCAAATGCCCGGTGCACACCGAGCAGCGACCGCAAGGCGCAGGCGAAGGGTCATCCAGCGCAGTTTGCAAATACGCCATCAGGCAGCCCGCACCCTGCGCGTACTGGCGCATGATGCCCGCCTCTTGCTGGCGCACCTGGGCCAGAGCGGTCCATTTGGCCGTATCGTGTTCATAAGGCATGCCCGTGGCGCGCCAAGTGGGGCCGTCTTTGTCCACCACGCCATCGACCGCCAAGATTTTGAGCAGCGCCTCCAGCCGCCCGCGGCGCACGCCCGTGTCGGCTTCGATCTCCAGCAAACTGCGTCCGTCGTTGTCCAAGCTGCTCAGCACCTTGGCCGCCGTGGTCGCATCGGGAATCGACGCGGTGGCAAAGTAATCCCAGATGCGCTCGTCGGCGTCCGACGGCAGCAACACCCCTTCGGCATGCGCCACCGCCCTGCCCGCCCGGCCCACCTGCTGGTAATAGGCCACCGGGGTCGAGGGCGAGCCCACATGCACACAAAACCCGAGGTCCGGTTTGTCATAACCCATGCCCAGCGCCGAGGTGGCCACCACCGCCTTGACCTGGTTGTGGCGCAAACGCTCTTCCACTTTCAGGCGCGTGTCGGCGTCGGTCTGGCCGCTGTAGGCGTCTACCGCATGGCCACAGCTGCGCAAAAACGCCGTGAGCCGTTCCGCCTCGGCCACCGTCAGCACATACACAATGCCCGAGCCGGGCAATTGTGCCAGCGCATCGGCAATCCAGGCATAGCGCTGCAAGGGCGACAAGCCCGGCACCACCGACAGCGTGAGCGAAGTGCGGGCCAGCGTGCCGCGAAAAGTCACAGTGCTTTCACCCAACTGTTTACCTATATCCAAAGTCACCCGCTCGTTGGCCGTGGCCGTGGTGGCGAGCACACTGGCCGTGGGTGTAGACAGCAGCGCCCGCGCCAGCCGCTGGTAATCGGGCCTGAAATCAAAACCCCAATCGCTGATGCAATGCGCCTCGTCGATCACGATCAGGCCCACCCGGGCCAGCAAAGCGCCCAGCCGCGCCGCAAAACGCGGGTTGCCCAAGCGTTCGGGCGAGACCAGCAACACGTCGATGGCGTCCGCGTCCAGCTGCTGGAACACCTCGTCCCAGTCGTCGATGTTGGTGGAGTTCACCGTGGCTGCCTTCAGACCCGCCCGCTCGGCGGCACTGACCTGGTCACGCATCAGCGCCAGCAAGGGCGAGACCACCAGCGTGGGGCCAGCGCCCGTGCTGCGGATCGCGTGCGTGGCCGCCCAGTACACCGCCGACTTGCCCCAGCCCGTGGCCTGCACCACCAACACCCGCGAGGCGGGCTGCAGCACCGCGTGCACCGCATCAACCTGATCAGCGCGAGGCACAGCGCCTGCCCCGGCCAGGCGGGCCAGGATGGTGTGCATGTGCTTTACGGCGAAGTCACGGGTGGGTGAGCTTGGCGGCTGCAAGTGACTGGCTGTGTTCATCGGCTCCCCTGTTCGCCTTGGCTGGCGTTTTTAATAAAGCGCCATTTTGCAACGCAGCACCCGTTCATGAGCACCCCATCGACACCAACCCGACCGATGGGCCTTTGTGCATCAAGCCTTCACCAAATGCGCCGCCAGCCCCCGGCGCGGCGCAGGCCCAATGGCCGGAGCATGGCCCAAACGCGTCCACATCTGCACCGTGTGCCCACGCTCAGCAGCGCCCAGCAACTGGTGCACGGCCTGGTAATGCGGTTTTTGCTCGGGGTATTCCTGCAAGGCCTGCGACAAAGGATGCATGGACAGGCCTTGTGCCGTGGCGGCCAGTTGCGCCCGCACATAGGCACGGCCGACCAGCAGTTGGGTGACGCGGTCGTTGCGCTCGGTACTCAGCCAGAAATAGGCGGGCGTGCTGGCAATGGCGGCATTGAAGCGCTCCAGTTGGCCCTTGATTTCCGAGCTGTCTGGGGCCGAGGCCTTGGTGCGGTCAAACAATCCCAGGGCATGGAGTGCACGCACCATGGGCGAGTTGAGCGAGATGCCGTCGCGGTGCTGGGCGATTTCCTTCGGGCCAATGCGCAGCACATGGTAGGACTCCAGCAGCGTGCGCGGTGTGACCAGTTCGGTGCGCCATGCATCCATGGCGATCTGCGCGTGGCGGGCCATGGCCGCGTCTTCGCCCCGAGTGACCAGGCCCAAAGTGACGGGCAAGCCTTTCACGCTGTCACCCACCGCCTGCAAAGCAGCCGCATCGGGCGTGCGGGTTTCGTACACACCCTTGTGCGTGTGGCGCCGGAACACCTGCGCAAACAGCGGGTCGGGCCGCACCTGCGCGTCGCGCACCAAATGAATGCGGGCCGTGGGCCGGGTGTCGGGGGCTTGGGCGCTGTATTCGCCTTCGGGGAACATCGCCACCTCGGTGCGGTAGCCGCGCTGGCGGGCTGCCAAATCCAGCACCTCAATGAAAGTGCCCTGGCTGATCACCAACTGGCGCGAGAGCGGATCGGTCTCGGGCAGCAGGCGCGTCATGTCCATACGCAGCACGATGGTGTCAGGCGTGTCCAAGTCCACCAACCACGACTGCAGGTTGTGCGCGTGGGGTGCCAACAAAGCGTGAGACAAAACCCAACGGCGGATGTCCAGGCTGTCGGCTGGAGGGTTCCAGGCCGCAATGGCCTCGGGCGGCATGCTGCTGTCGCAGCCGGTCAAGCTGCTCACGGTGGCTGCGGCGATGAATCCGCCGCCTGCAATGCGCAACATCTGTCTTCTGTTCATGGTGTGGCTCCTGGTTAAAAAGTGTTCATAAAAGGTCTGAGGTGGATTGTCTGGACCTCAGCGCCATTGCACAATTGCATAAAACCGAACACCAGCCATTCATTCATGAATACATCCAACTTCAACTGGGCACTCATCCCCTCTTTTTTGGCGGCCCTGGAGCACGGCAGCCTGATGGGCGCGGCCCGCGCCACGGGCGTGAGCCAGCCCACACTGGGGCGGCACATCGCCGAGCTGGAAGAGCAACTCCAACTCGTGCTGTTTGAGCGCACCGGGCGCGGGTTGCAGCCCACCGCGCAAGCCCTGTCGCTGGCCGAAGCAGCCCACGCCATGCAAGACGGTGCGGCGAGGTTTTCTCGCATGGCTTCGGGCTCGGGGCAAACGGTGCAAGGCCGGGTGCGGCTGTCGGCCAGCCAGCCCGTGGCCTGCTTTTTGTTGCCACCCATCCTGGCCCGCATGCGTCAAGCGCTGCCCGATGTGGTGGTCGATTTGCTGGTCAGCAACTCGGTGAGCAACTTGCTCATGCGCGAGGCCGACATGGCGCTGCGCATGGTGCGGCCTGAGCAAAGCAGCTTGGTGGCCAAGCACATTGGCCAAATGGCCCTGCGCGCCTGTGCCAGCCAAAGCTATTTGGAGCGCAGGGGCACGCCGGTGCAACCCGCAGACCTGCTGGCGCACGACCTCATCACCGGCGACCACAACACCGAGATCGAAGACGGCTTTGCGGCGCTCGGTTTTCCGGCCAGCGGCCTGCGACACGGCCTGCGCAGCGACGACCTGAACGCCCAATGGGCCGCGGTGCAAGCCGGCCTGGGCGTGGGTTTCATGAGCGAGCACCTGATCGGCTCAGACCCCACCGTCACGGCCATCCTGCCCATGATCGAGCTGCCCGTGTTACCCGTTTGGCTCACGGTGCACCGCGAGCTGCGCACCAGTGCACTGATGCGGGCGGTGTTTGACTTTTTGGCTGAAGCGGTGTCCCTGTCATTGCGAGCGCAGCGCGGCAATCCATGACGGCATCCCCGTCATTGCGAGCGCAGCGTGGCAATCCATGACCTCTGGGGGGCTGTGGATTGCTTCGTTCCTCGCAATGACGGTATCCCTGTCATTGCGAGCGCAGCGTGGCAATCCATGACGGCATCCCCGTCATTGCGAGCGCAGCGTGGCAATCCATGACCTCTGGGGGGCTGTGGATTGCTTCGTTCCTCGCAATGACGGTATACCTGTCATTGCGAGCGCAGCGCGGCAATCCATGACTGTGCCCCCGTCATTGCGAGCGCAGCGCGGCAATCCATGACCTCTGGGGGGCTGTGGATTGCTTCGTTCCTCGCAATGATGGTGATTTGGATTACTTCGTTCCTCGCCATGACAGTGAAAGCGTCATTGCGAGCGAAGCGCGGCAATCCATTTTTCCGGCTGGCTTGGGATCAACGCGCCTGGCTCGCCATCACGAATTCGAAGAATCCTGTTCATGGTTCAAGTCATCATCCCCTAGGCTTTGTACTGATCGTGGGTTTTGCTTGCAGCTGAGCGGGTCCGAACTGCCCGACAATCAAGCCTCTAGCACTTTCAGTCAGCAGCGGCTTCTTTTATGGCGATTCAATGGTTTCCCGGACACATGCACCTCACGCGCAAGGCGATTGGGGAGCGCATCAAAGACATCGACGTCGTCATTGAGATGCTGGACGCCCGCTTGCCGGGATCGAGTGCCAACCCGATGCTGGCCGAGTTGATCGGGGCCAAACCGGGCCTCAAAATCCTGAGCAAACAAGACTTGGCCGACCCGGCGCAAACCGCCGCCTGGCTGACCCACTACAACGCCCTGCCGGGTGTGAGTGCCCTGGGGCTGGACACCAGCATGACGCAGCCGGCCAAAGCCTTGATCGACGCCTGCCGTCAGCTGGCACCCAACCGGGGCGGCATGGTCAAGCCCATGCGGGTGCTCATCTGCGGCATTCCCAACGTGGGCAAATCGACGCTGATCAACACCCTCAAAGGCAAACGCGCGGCCAAAACCGGTGACGAAGCGGGTGTGACCAAGCTGGAGCAGCGCATCACCTTGGCCGATGACTTTTACCTCTACGACACACCTGGCGTGCTGTGGCCTCGCATCATCGTGGAGCAAAGCGGCTACAACCTGGCCGCCAGCGGCGCGATTGGTGTGAACGCCTTTGACGAAGAGGTGGTGGCGCTGGAATTGCTGAACTACCTGATACCGCATTACCCGCAGGCCATCACCGAGCGCTACAAAGTTCAGAACGTCGCCAGTCACACCGACGAAACCCTGCTCGAAGCCATCGCCCGCCAGCGCGGCGCGATCCAAAGCGGCGGCCGGGTCAACACCACCAAAGCCGCAGAAATCGTGATTCACGATTTCCGCTCAGCCGCTTTGGGGCGCCTGACGCTGGAAACCCCCGCTGAATTTGCCGTCTGGCTGGCCGAGGGCAAAAAAGCCGATGCCGAGCGGGCCGTGCGCAAAGCGGGCAGCAAGAAGGCCCAAAAAGCTCTGAAAGACTGAGCGGCTTGCGCTGGCCGCGCATGGCTGCCGTCGAGATCTGGCTTCCTGCAGGTTAGAAATGGCGTCAACCCCTGGCCAAAAGCCATAAAATAGTTCACTTAATTACTCAAAATAGGTGATCTGTGAAGGGCGTTGTTTTTACCTCATTCCTCGAAATGGTGGAGAGTCAATTCACAGCCGACATGGTGGATGACATCATTGACGACTGCGATTTGCCTTCCTGCGGGGCTTATACCGCTGTGGGCACCTACCCGCATGAAGAAATGGTGGACTTGGTCGTGGCGCTGTCCAAGCGCTCGGGTATTGCCATACCGGATTTGTTGCGCGCCTATGGTCAGCATCTGTTTGCACATTTTTTCTCGACGCACCCGTCCTTTTTTGCCAATGTCCATGACGCCTTGAGCTTTCTGGCCGGCATCGAAGTCATCATCCATGCAGAGGTTTTAAAGCTCTACCCCGATGCGCAACTGCCACGGTTTGAGACCGAGCACCACAGCCCCCAACGGCTCGTGCTGCTCTACCACTCGAGCAGACATTTTGAAGATTTAGCCGAAGGATTGATCGCGGGGTGCATCATGCATTTCGGAGAAAAAATCGAACTGCACCGAGAAACTGTGGAGAACCAGGGCCAGCGCCAGGAACGATTTATTTTGACGCGCACATGAGCGAAGACATCGACCGCCTGCACAAACGCCTGGCGCGTGAGCGCATGGCCCGCAAAGAAGCCGAAAAAATCCTGGAAGAAAAATCCTTGGCGCTGTACAACGCCAATGTCCGGCTGCAAGCAGCCGCCGAACAAGCCGAAATGCTGGTGGTGCAGCGCACCGCCGAATTGTCCCAAGCCCTGCAGGCCGCCAAACTTGCCAGTTTGGCCAAGAGTAATTTTTTGGCCAACATGAGCCACGAAATTCGCACCCCCATGAACGGCATCATCGGCATGACCGATTTGGCGCTCGATGCCGACACCCAGCAAGAGCGGCAAGAGTACCTGGACATCGTCAAACGCTCGGCGCAGTCTTTGTTGGCCGTCATCAACGACATCCTTGATTTTTCGAAAATTGAGGCCGGAAAAATCCACCTCGAGCACGTTGCATACAACCTGCATCAAACAGTCAGCGACTGCCTTCAGGTGTTGCGCGGGCGAGCGGAAGAAAAAAACCTGCGCCTCGAATGCAGTTTTTCTGATCAAGCCCCCCATATGGTGATGGGCGACCCAACGCGCCTGAGACAAATCCTGATCAACCTCATCGGCAACGCCATCAAATTCACCAAGGAGGGAAGCATCACCCTCGACATCGAACTGCAGCCTCTCGCAGATCCGCCTTCACGCTTGAAATTCAGTGTGCAAGACACCGGGATTGGTATTCCCAATGAGAAGCTCGACAACATTTTTGAGGCTTTCGCTCAGGCCGATATCTCCACCACACGTCACTATGGCGGCACAGGTTTGGGCCTGACCATCACCCAGCGCTTGGTCAATTTGATGGGCGGTCGCTTATGGGTCCAAAGTCAGCTCGGCGTCGGCAGTACGTTCGAGTTCGATTTGCCTTTTGAGAAGGCCGCCACGCCCGAAGCCCCACAACCCACGCCCGTGCTGACGCTTGCGCCATTGCCATCGCTGTCCATCCTGATCGTAGAAGATCACCCGATCAACCAGATGCTGGCCTGCAGGATGCTGGAAAAGTGGGGCCATCGGGTCAGTTTGGCTGAAAACGGGCAAGAGGCCCTGGATCGCCTAAGCGCGCACACCGACAGCGTCGATCTGGTCCTGATGGACATGCAAATGCCGGTCATGGGAGGCCTAGAGGCCACCGCCAAGATTCGACAGATGCCGCCCTTTCGCGATTTGCCCATCGTGGCGATGACCGCCAACGCCATGCTCGGTGACCGCGAGATGTGTCTGGAAGCGGGCATGAACGACTATTTGTCCAAACCCATCTTGGCCAAGGACCTGCAAGAAAAGCTGCACCAACTGTTTGCCCAGCCGATGCTGCCTGGGGCAGAGCAAGGCTGAGCTCAAAAGCCAAGCAGAAGGTGATAAGGTCAGCGCCCATGAACGCCCAACGCCCTACCCCCGACAAAGACGCCATCGCCCTGCTGCCCGAATTTGAGCGTCTGGGGCTGGACCGCATCAGCCTGGTGAACACTGCGGCGCAGGCGCATCAGGCGCATGACCAGTTGATCACCGCCAGAGCTTGGGGCTTTGACACCGAGTCCAAACCCACCTTCAAAGTGGGCGAACAGTCCGACGGGCCGCACATTCTGCAGCTGGCCACCCCCGAACGAGCATGGGTGTTTCAGTTGCACGAGCCCGAGTGCCGCGCAGTAGCCGCCGATTTGCTGGCACGCGGGGGCATTGCCAAAGCCGGGTTTGGCCTGGGTGACGACCGCAAGCGCATCGTGCACAAGCTGGGCATTGACCCGCAAGGCATCTTGGAGCTCAACACCATCTTTCGCGAACGCGGTTACCGCAAGGACATGGGCGTCAAAGGGGCAGTGGCGGTGCTGTTCAATCAGCGATTCATCAAGTCCAAAAAAGCCGCCACCAGCAACTGGGCCAACACCCGCCTGAGCGAGGCGCAACTGGTCTACGCCGCCAACGATGCCTACGCGGCCATTCGGGTCTGGCAAGCCCTGGAACTTTGACGGGATCTTAAAAGCGCCAGCTTCACGAGGTTGACCCCGTCACCACAAACTGACCAAGCTGCCGCCCTGCACACGCCAGGCGGCGCCGGCCATGGCACGGGCTTCGGCTTCATCGTGGGTGACGAGCAAGGCGCGCATGCCGTGCTCGGCAATGTGGCGGACAAATTCTTCGCGCAGGCTCACGCGCAACTCAGCGTCGAGTGCAGAAAAGGGCTCATCGAGCAGCAATGCCCGAGGTTGGGTGATCAGCGCCCGGGCCAAGGCCACGCGCTGCTGCTCGCCGCCCGACAGCGTGTCCACCCGATCGCCGCCCCGGCCTGACAAGCCAAAGCGCTCCAAAAGTGTCTGTGCCTTGCCCCGCGCAGCGGCGCGGCTCAAGCCTTGCTCCACCAGTCCAAAGGCCACGTTGTCTTGCAAGCTCAGATGCGGGAACAGCGCAAAGTCCTGAAACATCAGCGCCAGGCGGCGTGTTTCTGGAGGCCAGTCGGTGATGTCCTGACCGTCGAGCCAAACGCGGCCCGACTCCGGCGTCTCCAGCCCCGCCACGATTTTGAGCAGCGTGCTTTTGCCGCTGCCCGAGGCCCCAAGCAGGGCCACGGTTTGGCCGGCTTCGATGCGCAAGTTCACGTCTTGCAAAAGGGTTTGGCGCTGGCCTTGGGGTCCTATCCAGTGGTGGGTGATGTGGCGCAGTTCAAGCATGAGGTCAATCCTGGTGGGGGACTCGGTGGTGTTCACCTCGCCCTTCGATGAGCCAAAAAGCGATCAAGGCCAGGGCCATGAGCCCAGCACAAAGCACCAGCGCGGCATCCAGGTTGGCGCTGCCGGGGCGGCCCAGGCGTTGGTAAATCAAGGTGCTCAAGGTCAGCCATTCGGGGCGCGAGAGCAACAAGGACACGGCAAACTCGCCCAACATGGTGGCGGCTGCAAAGGCCATGCCTCGGCGCAAGGCGGGCGCCACCAATGGCAAGGTCACGCGCCAAAACACGCGCAAGGGCCGCGCCCCCAAAGTGGCAGCGGCATGGGCATATTGCGCCGGCAACGCATCCAACGCCGCAGTCAGTGCCTTGGCCACAAAAGGGTAGGCCAGCAAAGCATATGCAGCCACCAGCAGCGGCAAACTGGCCAGCCATTGCGGATACAGCAACAACAAACCGAAGGCCAGGGCCACGGGCGAGACCACCAGCGGCGCATAGGCGCTGGCCCGCCAAACCAGCGCAGCAGGCGCCCATCGGCCCATGGCCTGCCCCGCCAGCGCCTGCAGCACGCCCATCGCTGTGGCCAACACAAGCGCCATCAAGGTAAACCGCAAGGTGTTGCCCAAAGCCAACCAAGTGTCCTCCTCAACCAGCACCAGCCATCCCTGCCCAGCCCACACCGCTTCTAGCGCTTGCAGCAGCAAGGCCAACAAAGGCGCACCACACAACAACAACCAGCCGCCCAAGGCCAGCGCCCAGCCCCCCCGAATGGCCAGTCCCCGCACAGGACGGCGTGGCACCGGGATGACGCGGGCCGGGCTGGCCAAGCGCCGCTCCACCCATGCATAGACCCAAGCCATGCCTCCCGTAAGCGCCAACATGGCCACCGCCAACGAGGCCGCTTGGGCCAGCGCCAACTCGTGGGCGATCAGCGTGTAAATCTCCACCTCGACCGTGGCCCAACGCTGCCCGCCCAGCACCAGGGCCAGACCAAAGCCCGTCAAACAATACAAAAACACCAGGCACAAAGCCGAAGCCAGCCAAGGCGCAAGCACTGGCCATTCGACCCGCCAAAAGGCCCGCCACGGCGTGGCTCCCAGGGTGCGGGCCGCCGCCACACGCTGAGCACTGACCTGCGCCAATCCGTCCATGCCCGCACGCACCACCAAGGACAAGTTGAAAAATAAATTGCCCAACAGCAGCAGCCAGGGGCTGCCCTCCAGCGTCCAGCCCGCCTGCGCCAGAGGGGTGCCCAGCAAACCTTGTGGACCCCACAGCGCCAAGATGCCGAGCGAGGCCACCAGCGTGGGCACCACAAAAGGCAGCATCAAAGCGCGTTGCCAGGCCATTCGCCCTTTGAATTCCAACCGAGCCAAAACCCAAGCCATGGGCAAGCCCAAGACCAGACACAGCACACAAGTGACCAGCGCTTGGACCAGGGTCCAGCCCAAGCGCCACTGGACGTGTGCGTCCAGCCACCAAGGGCCTGTGTCGTGAACGGCCAAACCCGCCAGAGGCTCGCCCCAAAGGCCTTGCCACAACAGCCGGGCTACAGGCAAAGCCAACAGCGCCAAGACAAACAACGCCGGTCCGGCCGCCAGCCACAGCGACAGGCGGCGCTGACGCAGGCGTGCGGTGTTCGAGGTGAAAAACCGGGTGGGCGTCATGGCAACGTGTTCATGGCATGAAAGCGGTCCATGTGCATAGGCCACTGCGACTCGCACTCAACTGACTTGCACGCCCATGACTTGAGCAGCCATTACTTGAGCACCACTTGTGTCCAACGCTGCTGCCAGCGGGCCGCTTGCGCAGTCAAGGCGGGCAGGGGCAAAACTTCAAAACGGGTGGGCTCCTGCGCGTGTTGCATGACCGCGTCGTGTGGCGAGCCCGGCTCAGCGGGGTACATCCACATCGAAGTTTGCAGCGCTTGTTGCACCGCAGGAGATCGCAAAAATTCAATGAACTTCACCCCTGCGGCCTTGGCTGCTGGGCTGGCCCCTTTGAGCAAGGCAGCCCCCTCGACTTGGCGAAACACAGCCCCCTGCAAAAATAAATTCGCTGTGGGTGAGGCGCTGATTTTTTCCTTGCTGTAGAACACCTCGGCTGCAGGACTGGTGGCATAGCTCACCACGATAGGGCGGCTGCCGCCGTTGCGGCTGAACTCGGTGTAATAAGCCTCACTCCAGCCCTTGACCACTTTGAGGCCATTGGCCCGCATGCGGGCCCACCAGTCAAAAGCGGCTTGCTCGCCCATGCCGGCCACGGTGGCCAGCATGAAGGCCTGGCCCGGACTCGATGTGGCCGGGTTGGGCACCACCAGCAAACCCCGGTAAGCTGGGCTGCTCAGATCTTGCAAGCTCTGGGGCAGAGCCAGGCCTTTTTGGGCAAACCAGGCTTTGTCGATGTTCAGGTTCACGTAGCCGTAATTGATGGGCACCAAGCCACCCACCACACCATCCGGCCCCGCAGTCTCCGCCATTCGGGCCAGGGCTGGGCGTTGCGCTTCAGAGCCTGCAGCCTGTGGCAACGGGGCCAAAATGCCGCTGGCCAGAGCGCGAGGCAGCAAGGTGTTGTCGATGCCGTAGACCAAATCGGCCACGGGCGCGGCCTGGCTCAAGATGAGTTTGTTGAGCATCTCACCTGCATCTCCGCCCTTGATGAGCTGCAGCTTCACGCCCGCCTCTTGCTCGAAACGGGCCAACAAGGGTTTGGGCAGGTCAAAAGAGCTGTGCGTCATGACCCGCAGTGGCGAGCCTGCAGCCGAGCCCGCTTGTGCCCAAGCCCAAGAAGGCACAGCCGCAAGACAGGCACCCAGGCCAGCCGCTGCTGCTGCAGAAATCCCAAAACGCTTAAACCTTTGCCACATGTACCGATGCCTTTCTTGCCACAAGCCCGCTCGGGGCATGAAGCGCAAAGCCTTGGTGCACGCTGAGTGCTGAGGGTGGCCATTGCTTCACGCTCCCTACGCTGGCACAACCCAGATCAGGTGAGAGGGGTATGTCTCAGCCCCCGCTGCACAGCGCAGCCAGAGCACCCCCGGTGAAACGTGCATTGTAGGCGCGTACCATGCGCGGCGCACGCGCTCTACCCAGCCACGGACTTGCATTAACCGCAGATGAAACGGACGCGAAATGGGGCCGTGGCGGTGACAATCGAACGATGTTCCGTAGACAACTCAGTGGGGTGTTGATTTTTCTGGCCGCGTGCATCGTTTTGCAAGGCTTGGGGGCGGTGTTTGCCTTGCGCGAGGCCGAACGCCAAGTGGTGCGCGGGCGTTTGGCCAGCGACATCCACCAGGGGTTTGTGCAACTGTCGGCCACCAAGCAGCACCTGCGTTCGTGGGTCACGCAGCACAAAATCGGCGCTGGTGGCAATCCCTCAGAGCGCGATGCGTTGATTGAGCAGATGCAGCAAAGCTTGGGCGAATTGGCTTTGCTGGCCCAAAAATCAGCCGCCTTGGGCCTGCTCCAAGGCCGGGACAGCGAAGAACACGCCGCCCGAACTGACGCTTTGCAGGTGCTGGGCCAAAACGTTCACGCACTCGGCCAAGCCCTGGCGCAGATTCAAACCCTGCCCGCCAACATGCCCGCGCGGCTGGGCTGGGAATCACTCAGTGAGGTATTTGACAAATCAGAGGGCCGCGATTTGCGGGAACTTATCGCCCAAAGCGTCGCCCGCGAAAGTGCCGCCATGCAGCGCGAACGCTTGGCTGCCGACGCCACGCTGGCACGCATTCGCTGGCTGTGGATTGGCATGGCCTTGACCCTGGCTTTGCTGGCTTTGGGTGCCACGTTCTACTTTGAACGGGCACTGCGCCGCCCCATCGATGAGTTGGTGCAAGGCGCGCGCAGGCTGCGCCAAGGTCGTCTGCAATACCGTGTTCCACTCGACGATCAAGATGAGTTTTCTGATGTGGCCCGCAGCATGAACGCGATGGCCGCCGAGCTAGAAAAGCACCAACAACAAGAAATCGAACACCGTCAACGGCTGGAGAGCCAAGTGCGCGAGCGCACCAGCGCCTTGCACGAGGCCAACCAGTCGCTGCAGCAAACCGACACGCGCCGGCGCCAGTTGCTGGCCGACATCAGCCACGAACTGCGCACCCCCACCACCGCCATCCGAGGTGAGGCCGAAATCACCTTGCGCGGAGGCGAGCGACCAGCGGCGCAATACCGGCAAGCGCTGCAGCGCATCGTGATGACCTCCAAGCAACTGGGCTCGGTGATCGACGACTTGCTGGCCATGGCCCGCAGCGACATGGAGACCCTGAGCATGGTGCAACAGCGGGTCGACCTGTCCGCCCCCCTGGCCGATGCGCTGGCGCAGGCGCAAGCTTTGGCGGGAGAGCGGCACATCCGGATCGACGCACAAGCCATGCCCGCCGCTGCCGTGCACGTCATGGGCGACGCGCAGCGTTTGTGTCAGCTGCTGCTCTTGTTGCTAGACAACGCGGTGCGCTACTCCCACCCGGATGGTTGTGTGAGTCTGCGCTGGTGGCGCAGTGACGAAACGCCCCCGATGCTGGTGCTGCAGGTGATTGACCAAGGCATCGGCATTCCAGCCGAAGAGCTGCATCAGGTGTTTGATCGGCATTTCAGGGGGCGCACGGCCCGTCTGCACCGCGCCGCCGGCAGCGGCCTGGGCTTGCCCATCGCCAAGGCTTGGGCCCTGGCCCATGGTGGCAGTTTGTCCCTGGAAAGCCCTGCCGACGAAACCACAGGCCAGGGCACCCGCGTGCAGCTGAGTCTGCCTTTGCTGACCTCCCCGTCCTCCGCTGCACCCACAACCAGCTGACAGGCATGGCCTCCATGTTGACCCCACCCAGCCCCACCATGAACATCATCCTGATCGAAGATGACCCGCGCATCGCCGATTTTTTGCAACGCGGCCTGATTGCAGAGGGGCTGCAGGTAGAGCACGCAGCCACCGGCCCCGAGGGACTTGCCTTGGTGCTAGACGCAGCCCGGCCAAACGCCACAAGCCACATCCCCACCGTGGTGGTGCTCGACCTGATGCTGCCGGGCATGAACGGCCTGGACATTTGCCAAACCCTGAGGGCCCAAGCTGTGCCCTTCCCCATCCTGATGCTCACGGCGCTGAGCACCTTAGAAGATCGCGTCGCAGGCTTGCGCATGGGGGCTGACGACTACCTGTGCAAGCCCTTCGAGTTCGAAGAACTGCTCGCACGGCTGGAGGCCTTGGGCCGACGCGCACAGGGCATGGTCAGTCGCCCCAGCCAGTTGCAGGTGGCCGACATCGTGCTTGACCGCAACAGCATGCGGGCCAGCCGAGCAGGCGAAGCCCTGAACCTGACGGCGCGAGAGCTGGCGCTGCTGGAACTGTTGATGAGCGAGCCGGGCAGGCTGTTCAGCCGTGAGCGCATTTTGTCCAGTGTCTGGGGCCTGAACGAAGACCCGCTGACCAACGTGGTGGATGTCTACATTCGGCGCTTGCGCAGCAAGATCGACGAAGGCCGCGACAGCCCCCTGATACAGACCCTGCGCGGTTTGGGTTATCGACTGGAAGCGCCAGATGACACCGCATTGCCCCAGTCGGTCTGATCATGGGGCCCATTTGACACTCAGCCTGCAGGATTTGCTGCCAAAGTGACAGGCACCCAGGCGGCTGATGCATAGAGTCAGGGCTCATTCATCGCCCGAAAGATTGCACATGTCGACCACTGCAGCACCCGCACACAACCCCAATGACCCTGTCTGGCAAGCCAAAGTGCACTTGGCGGCCGCCCTGCGTTTGGCGGTGATGCACGACTTTGACGAGGGCATCGACAACCACTTCACCGTGGCCGTGCCGGGGCGTGAAGACCAATACCTGATTTCGCCCTTTGGTGTGCACTGGTCCGAGGCCCGTGCCAGCACCATGATGGTTTTCAACGAAGCGGGCGAAACCCTGGAGGGCGAAGGCGTGGTGGAGTTGTCAGCGCAATCCATTCACGCCCCGGTGCACCGCCTCACGGGCGCCAAAGTGGTGCTGCACACCCACCAGCCTTGGGCCACGGCCTTGAACATGCTCAAAGCCAACCGCTTGCTGCCCGCCACGCAAACTGCGGCTTTCTTTGATGGCGTCATTGCCTACGACGACCATTACACGGGGCTGGCGGCAGACCTGTCTGAGGGGGAACGCCTGTCACAACTCATGAGCGGCGGCAAAACCGTGCTCTTCATGAAAAACCATGGCGTCATGACGGTCGGTGACACCGTGGCGCAAGCCTACCGCAGACTCTACAAACTCGAAAAAGCCTGCCGCACCCAAGTGCTGGCCATGGGCACTGGCCAGCCCCTGAACGTGCTGACCGAATCCGTCATCCAGCGCATCAAAAACCCCAGCCCGCAAGACCGCCATCCCCGCAGCGAACGCGAGCACCTCTTTTTTGAAGCCATGATGCGCGTGGTCGACCGGGTGAACCCGGGGTATGTCGATTGAACATGTCCGCCCCCTAAAATTGCGGCATGGTCCCCAGCACAATCGCCCCACTCCCCCCTGCCCACACACACTCAACTTTGAACTTCGCCAACGCTTTGTGGCGGGTGCGCCGACCCAAGCCCTTTGTGTTGGTGATTGAAGGTGAAGTGGGTCAAGAGTCACAAGCCCCAACCGACTACTTGCACAACAAACTGCTGTTGCCCGAATGGCGCGAAGCCTTTTACCAACTGGTCGATGACACCGGCTTGGTAGTCTGCCTGAACGTCCACACCGGGCACCCCACCTACCGCGACGTGCGCGGACGCTCCAGCAAAGGGCGCCTGAGCCAAGGCGAGTACTACCACCACGACGGCTGCACCGGCCCCGTCAAACCGCGCTTTGTGGAAATCCGCTGCCCCATCCAACCGCAAACACGCGGCGTGGCCACCGCCGTAGCACCGCACCGCGATGTGGTCAAAGCCATGGTGCAAGTCTTAGCTGCCGAGTTACCCGCCGAATTGGCCAAGATAGCGGCGCTGACCACACAAGACATGAGCCCCGAAGCCTTGAGCCAAATGGAGGCTGCCGCGCTAGACCACTTGCAAGGCCTGATCACCCGCACCGTGCGCAAAAAGCTCAACGCCGAAGGCGCCCGCAGCTTCTTCCGCCAAGTCGATGCCGCCGCCAACGCCTACTTTGAACCTTGGGCCTTGGGCGAAAGCCGCTTTATTGCCAACGCCAACAGCCGGCTCACCATGCAACACCGCCGCGCCTACCAAGCCCCCCACACCGGCGGTGTGGCCAATGGCCACTTGGTCAAGCGCTGGACGAATGAAGAACTGCTGCTACCCGGCCAAGTGGTGGACCCAACCTTGATTGCGGCGCTGTGCAGCGAAGAAGGTGATGAAGTGGATGGGGCGCGGGCTGAGGGGTGTTACCTCGGGGCGCACTGACTTTGCATTTCGCCACTTTCGAAGCTGAATCAGCCGCCTCTGTGCCCAGGGCCGTTCAGCCCTGAACCAGACGTGTGACGCTCAGCCGTACTTCAGCGCGGTCGCCTTGCCCCAAAACACGCGGTACATGAACACCGTGTAGCCGATGATGACCGGCAGCGTGATCGCCACACCGAAAAAAATCACATTCAGCGAAGCCGTGCTGATGGCAGCTTCCCACACCGTCATGCGGCCGATCACGATG
Organism: Limnohabitans sp. Bal53; assembly: GCF_003063355.1. Taxonomy (GTDB): domain Bacteria; phylum Pseudomonadota; class Gammaproteobacteria; order Burkholderiales; family Burkholderiaceae_C; genus Limnohabitans_A. The sequence continues at coordinate 657,297 of NZ_NESH01000002.1, forward strand.
TCGGGGAAGATGCTGTAGGCCAAGCCGAAAAAGGCCAGCACAAAAATCAGCACGGTATTGGCGAACACCAGCCAGCCATAGCCCGCGTTCACCAAATTCGCACGCGTGAGCACCCAGCGCATGGCAAAAAAAGCCAGAGCGCACATGAGGGGCACTGGCAGCAAGGCAAACACCTGCGGCACACCAAACCATTTCTCCAGCACGCCCTCTTTGACCAGCGGCGTGGCCGCCGAGATGGCCAGCAAAGCGCCTGCCATGGGCCACAGCACAAGCCGCGCCCAGCGCACAGCCTTCTGCTGCAGGTCGCCTTCGGTTTTCATGATCAACCAGCCCGAGCCCAGCAGCACATAAGCCGCAGGCAAGGTGACGGCGATGCCCAGGCTAAATGCCCAGCCCAGGGGACCGCTGGCAAAGCCGGTGATGTAACTGCCCAGCATCCAGCCCTGAGATGCACTGGCCATGAGCGAGCCGGCAAAAAACGCGCGGTTCCAGAACGGCTTGTAACGCAGCGGCGCTTTCACGCGGAAGTCAAACGCCACGCCTCGCAAGATCAAGCCAATCAACATCATCGCCACGGGCAGGTACAAGGCCTGCAGGACCAGGCCATGGGCCATCGGAAAGGCGATCAACAACACACCCACGCCCAGGACCAACCAGGTCTCATTGGCGTCCCAAAAGGGGCCGATGCTGGCGATCATGGTGTCCTTCTCCGCGTCGGTCGCTTGCAAGAGCAGCAAGCCAACGCCCAGGTCGTAACCATCCAAAACCACATAAGCCAGCAGGGACAACCCCATCACAGCCAGGAAAAACAATGGCAGAAATTCAGCCCAAGTCATGGTCGCCTTTCAAAATCATTTTCAAATACAGAACAGCTGGGAGTGGGACATCACACCCCTGCTTTGCCCAACAAGGCAACCGTGGGCGCTTCTTGTTTGTGTTCTTTGGGGTTCTCTGCCATGTACTTCAACACGCCGACGTAAGTGACCAACAGCAGGCCATAAACCACCAGGTAAGCCGTTAAAGTGAGCGCAATATAGGGCGGAGGCAAGGTGGTGGCGGCTTCGCTGGTGCGCATGAAGCCATGCACCAGGAAGGGCTGGCGACCGATCTCGGTCACGTACCAGCCCGCCAGCGTGGCGACCCAGCCGGAGAACGCCATGCCCGACAGCACCCAAAGCAGGGGCTTGGGCAGTGTCACTTCTGGCTGCCTGCGCTGAAGCCACAAGCGCCAGGCGGTGAAACCCGCCACCAGCAGCATCAGCGAACCCACACCCACCATCACGCGAAAGGCATAAAACACCGGCGCCACGGGTGGGTGTGCCCCTTCAAATTCGTTGATGCCCTTGACTTCGCCGTCGAGCTCATGGGTCAAGATCAGGCTGGCCACTTTGGGGATCTTCACCGCGTAGTGGGTGGTGCGTGCTTCTTGGTCAGGAATGCCAAACAGCGTCAGCGGTGCGCCACGCTCGGTCTCCCAGATGCCCTCCATGGCAGCGACCTTGGCAGGCTGGTGCTCCAGCGTATTGAGGCCGTGCATGTCACCCACAAGGAACTGAAGCGGCATCACGCAAGCGGCGGTGAAAACGGCCGCACGCATGGCTTTGTGGGTGCCGCGCGTGGCGCTGCCTTTGATCAGTTGCCAAGCGCACAGACCAGCGATCAAAAACGACGCGGTCAGTGCCGAAGCGAGCAACTTGTGCGAGAAGCGGTAGGGAAATGAAGGGTTAAAGACCACCGCCAGCCAATCGGTGGGGATGAATTGGCCGTTGACGATTTCAAAACCTGCCGGGGTGTGCATCCAGGAGTTCAGGCTCAGGATCCAGAAAGCCGACATGGTGGTGCCGAACGCGACCAAAAATGTGGCGATCAGGTGCACCCGCTCACTCACCCGGCCACGGCCAAACAGCATGATGCCCAGAAAACTGGCCTCCAGAAAAAACGCTGTCAGCACCTCATAGCCCAGCAACGGCCCTGAAATATTGCCCGTGCGCTCCATGAAACCTGGCCAGTTGGTGCCGAACTGGAAGCTCATCACAATGCCCGAGACCACCCCCAGCGCAAAGGTGAGCGCGAACACCTTGGTCCAAAAATAGTAGGCCTCTTCCCACGCCTGGTCATGGGTGCGGGCAAAGCGCCAACGGAAGAACAGCAAGAACCAGCACAGCGCGATGGTGATGGTGGGGAACAGGATGTGGAAGCTGATGTTTGCAGCAAACTGGATACGAGAGAGGATGAGTGCGTCGATGTCCATGGTGGCTTTCTTTGGGGATCATTCGCCTTGGCGTGTCAGGTTGATGCAGGCGCTTTGTTGGCTCGCCCTGTCAGACGGTCTTTGAATTCGAGCACTTTGGTCACCGTGGCGCCCATGCCCATGAGCTGCATGGCGGTCTCGGGCGCGAGCTTTTGCACGTCGTCAAACCAAGTCATGAGGCGGTCGATCAGGTCGTGCATTTCGCGCATGCGCTGCTGGGCATGCCGCTCTGCGTCGGTAGTGGGCGTTTCAAGCAAAGCGCTTCGCAGCATGGACAATGTGGGCTCGATTTCACGGCGACGACGCTCTTCGGCCAAGACTCGAAAGATTTCCCAAATGTCAGCGGGTGCCTCAAAGTATTCGCGCCGGTCACCCGCTTGATGACGCAAACGCACCAGCCGCCAGGCCTGCAACTCCTTGAGGCCCATGCTCACATTGGAGCGAGAGAATTCCAGCGCCTCCGCAATCTCATCGGCATTCAATGCCTGCGGTGACACATAAATGAGCGCATAAATTTGACCCACGGTGCGGTTGATGCCCCATTTGCTGCCCATTTCACCGAAATGGGCGATGAACTCTCGGTTGAGGGCAGGAATTTGGTCAGAAATGGGCATGGGGTGACGTTGGCTTTTGTTTAAGAATTTTCAGTAAATACTGAAAATTCAGAAATGATTATAGGGTTATCCCGTATCTCGTGGCAATACCTGAACATAAAAAAACCCGGACCGTTCCCAGTTCGGGGCTTCAATGGCGGCGCTTGTCAGCGTCGAGGGTAATGAGGCAGAGCAAGTGGTGCGCCATTTGCCGCACAGCCATGTGCTGGGCGAGATACAGGTGACGCGGGCGGATGATTATTTGAATGGGTTGGCGGCTTGAAGTTCTAGGCAAACGCAACAACGCCGCGCCTAGCAACGCTCCACCGCCTCAGTCGTGGCCGAGGTCAGCGTGGCTATCGAGCCGAACAAGCCTGCGCCAAGGCGTCTGAGCGAGCACAGCGAAGCCGTAATGCCCGCCGTGTAGATTCCAAAGTCTGGTCCGATGTGGATTTCTACCTTGGCATTCAATGGAGCCCCGAGCAGATTGCAGGCAAGGTGGCGGTCAGCCATGAGAGCGTCTATTTGCATGTGTATGCCAACAAAGCCGCCGGTGGTGATTTACACAAGAACCTGCGCAGCCAAAAGCCCCGGCGCAAACGCCACCTGTGCGGGCGTGACAGGCGTGGCCAGATCCCGAACCGCCGCCTGATCAGCGAGAGACCAAGTCACATTGAAGATCGCAAGCAAGTGGGCCACTGGGAGGGAGATACCGTCATTGGCGCGGCTCACAAACAAGCCATCGTGACATTGGTAGAACGCAAGAGTGGCTTTGCTGTGCTGGCCAAGGTGTCCAACAAGACGGCTGATTTGGTGGCGCGGGCCATTGAAGCCAAGCTCAAGCCCTTGAACTCACGGGTGAAGACCTTGACGGTGGACAACGGCAAGGAGTTTGCCGATCACCAGGCCATCGATCAGACCCTTGGCATCCAGACTTATTTTGCCGATCCGTATTGCAGCTGGCAGCGCGGCAGCAACGAGAACTTCAATGGTTTGCTGCGCCAATACATTCCCAAAAAGCGGCGCATGGAAACTGTCACCGATGAGGAGTTGACTATGATCGAAAACAGATTGAATCACCGCCCCAGAAAGCGGCTCGGATTCAAGACGCCCTACGAGGTGTTTCACGCCTCGTTAAACCGTGTTGCAGTTCGTACTTGAATCCGCCTTCCCAAAAAGCGGCGCATGGAAACTGTCACAGATGAAGAGTTGACTATGATCGAAAACAGATTGAATCACCGGCCCAGAAAGCGGCTGGGATTCAAGACACCCCACGAGGTGTTTCACGCCTCGTTAAACCGTGTTGCAGTTCGTACTTGAATCCGCCCAATATAAAATCCAAGCGATAAAAGCGATAGTCGCCATAGCAGTCATAGTGATTTCTCCATTTGGTTGCCGCACCAACTACAAATCGCTATTGGTATTGGTGAATAGCGCTTCACGGTTAAACCGCGTTTTAACGATGTGAACAAACTCGGTAAACGTGTTCAACGTACTTGACGGCGCGGGTGTTTGCGATAGGGATATCCTTGGCGAGCAGGGCTTTGACAACAAGGATATCTACCACCGGGGTTTCGCGAATACCGCCAGCAATGCAGCCACAAAAATTTATACCGCCTCCATTGAGGATGCAGTAGCGGTGACCGCCGTCAACCCAATCATCGACTAAGGCCGCACGATTCGCGGCTTGCTCCGGGGTAATTGGGTAGGTTTGCGCTTCAACCTTGCCAACGACTAGGAACATGCCAAGGACGGCGTTCAAAAACAGTTTGTATCGTGTTGATGCGGTCATGGTGGCTTCTTCGGTGGTTGGGTTGGATAGTCACGAAATCCTGGTGGTTGCATTCGAGGAAATACTCGATGTTGAAGTAGCCGGTGACAAAGGTGCTGTCACCGAATTGGTACAGACTCAATATGGTCTGCTATGCGAGTTGGTCGGCCAAGAGGATCTAACCTGCCAAGTCCAACCAAGGTCAAATTCTTTTAGCTCCTCCATGAATGTCAAAACATTCTGCTAATTTTTGAACACTTAAACCATAACTTGGTAAATACGCCAGATTTATCAAAAACTGCTATATCACCACTCCATCTATTTAAACTATAAGTAAAGTCTAAATTATTTTTATTGTCCGCAATTTTAAAAATAATAGCATCATCGGATACTGAAACAACTGGACCGAAAAATTTTTGATCTTGTGAGGCAATCCCATTTTTTAAATCAATTATGTAAGTAGATGGTGGAAGCTGAGTTTCACCCGCGAAGAAACAACTTAAGCCTAACTTATCCTGGGGAAAAGATTGCCCAAGAGCAGTAGTAACCACGCAAATGGCTAGACAAGTTGAAATAATTATGGATTTGTATTTGTGCATCTTGATATCGATAATTTTTGAATTTTTCGAAAGTTAGTTGCGTCGTCAATAACGTAATTTGGATTCTTTTGAGATTCTTCTAAAATATCGAATGGAGTAAGCAATTCGGCCATTTGATTGCCAATACAACTGCAAACTCCCTGAATGTATTGATTGGATATTTTGGTGGTTTGTTGTTTGAAGTTAATTGTGCAACGTGAAGAAACGTTGCTTGCGATCTGTAACTTTTCAGTTAGAGATAGGGTTCTAAATAAATCCTCTCCGTTTGCTGGTCCGGCAAAGATTAAAAGTAACAAAATTAACTTAAATGAGTGTATAGGGTTGATTTTTGAAGAGGGCCTCATTTTGAAAATATTGCCTTTGATTGAAAAATCAAGTTGAATTTAAATTTTCTATGCATCTGGCGCATAAAGATGGGTGCATTGAATCGACGGATAGGCAATCCATGTGCATAAGTGCAATTATTGCATTCTTTTTGATTGCAAAAAAGTCTACCCATTGGGATTGGCATGGGTACCTACACCGGCTCAGTTGACCGAGATTTTCGCTATGACGCATTTTGGCGGTGACAGACGTAACCTGCCTCTCAGCATTTGCAAAAACGCTGTTGCACCCTATCAACTGATGTGCTGATCGACTCCAAATTCGGGTGCCGGTTGTGCCGTATCGCTCCAGACCGGTGCCACACCGCAACAAGCGCATGTTTGCAGACCGCACGCGTCACACAGCGGCGTCCCGCCTGCTGGGGTGATGCGCTGCGGCTCTGAATTAACCCCGATGAGCTCCAGTATGTGGCGGATGTCTGCGCCGTGCGTTGTGGAACGCGATGATGGCGAAGACACCGCCGAACCCTTCTGGGCGCACGCTGACCGATGGCGCAACCGCCATCACCGACTTCGACAAAACCGAGGCCCACAAAGCGCAGGTGAAGCAGTTGTTTGATGCCCTGATCCACGGCACGCCCGAACAAGCCGGTGCCGCCGTGCAGGCCAACTTTGCCCCCAACTACAAACAACACAACCCCATGGCAGCGGACGGCCTAAAAGGCTTCTTGGCCGCTATGCTGACCGAGCAGTGGGTGTTCAAAAAGCAGCACAAAGTGCTGGGCGAAGGCAACTTTGTCCTCTCTATTGCCGAGGGCACACACAAAGGCAAGGCTGTGGCGTTTTACGACTTGCTGCGCTTTGAAGGCGGCAAAATTGTTGAGCACTGGGACGTGATTCAAGAAATCCCCACCAAGGGCCTAGCCAATACCAACGGCATGTTTGGTTTCAGGTAGACGGAAAGGCGACACTATCATGAAGAAATTACCACTGATCCTGAAAACGGTCTATCTGATGGCGGGTGCAGCATTGCTGGCATCCCTTACTGCCTGCGGTGGCTCCAATACCGAGACCACACAGAGGGAAAAAATAGACACCTTTTTTGCAGCAGTCAATGCGAAGAACGTCCCTCTCTTTGAGTCTGTGGTGTGGGAGGGCTTCATTCAGCACAACCCCTACGTTCCCACAGGCAGGGCCGGTATTGTGGGGCTTTTCCCCACACTGGATGCAGCAGGAACCACCGTCAACAACATCCGGGTCATTGAAGACGGCAACTTTGTCGCAGTTCACAATTTCTGGAACAAAGCTACGCCGTTTGGATCAGACCAAGTGGTCACTTTTGATGTCTTCCGGTTTGACGGCAACGGCAAAGTCGCCGAGCACTGGGATGCAATCATGCCCAACACGCCGCTCAACCCATCAGGCAGAAGCCTGACCGATGGCACTACTGCGATCACCGATTTGGAAAAAACTGCCACCAACAAGGCGCTGGCCACCAACATTATTGACACCATCATTGAAGGGGTTCCGGCAGATATCGGCGCCGTGGTCACTAATAACTTCTTGCCCGACTACAAACAACACAGCCCTACGGTGGGGGATGGCGTTTCTGCAATTTTTGCGGCCTTTGGTGCGGAGCAATGGGTTTATAAGAAGCGCTACAAGGTTCTGGCCGAAGGCAATTTCGTGTTGACCATATCGGAAGGTACGGTCAAAGGTGTTCCATCGGTGTTCTATGACTTATTTCGTTTTGAAAATGGAAAGGTCGCGGAACACTGGGATGTGATCCAGAACATTCCCACCACCGGCCTGGCCAACTCCAATGGCATGCTGTCCGGGCTGTAAAGCGCCGCAACCCAGAGAAAGGCCCAGACGACATGTTGGTCACCACACTTACCCCGGATACATTTCGCCAGCTACCGGATGTACTTCGGGCGCTTGACAACCCGCGCTCGCCACGCAGCGTGCTTAACTACATCTGTGGCTGCGACACCGCAGACCCCAAAGTGCAAAGTGGCCTGAATACCGACGACAAGGTCGGCCCTCTTTTGGGCATTTGGTTTGCAAGCGGTAGGGCACTGGACGATCTCTGTCAGCCCTTTGCGCCCGTGGTGCGCGAGCTGAAAGCCGATCCTCCGAGTTTGGTCGGGGGGGAGTGGGACACTTTAGAGGGCAAGGTGGCCAAGGTGTTGCTTGGAGACCAACTGTCCAGATCGTGTTTTCGCGGCTCTGCAGAGGCCTTTTCCTACGACCCGATTGCCAGGCAATTGGTGCGTGAACTGGTCAGTGCGCAAGAGATTGAGGCGACGCTCACACTGCCAGCAGCCATTTTGTATTTGTTGCCTTGGGCTCTGGCGCATTCGGAGGACTTGGCGGATTTAGAGCGCGCTTGCGAAGTCATCGATATGGCGATCAAGGCTTATCCTGATTTCAAATTGTTTGAAGGACGTAACAAGCAGGCCGTTAACCAACATCGGCAAGTGCTCCAAAAGTTCGGGCGATATCCTCAAAGAAACACTGACTTCGGACGGCCAAGCACCCAAGCCGAACTTGCGTGGCTCGCTGACAAAGACAATCTACCCACTTGGGCTGGTGGCAAATTGCCATTTGACCGACCGATTTAATATGGGAATCAAACCAGCTTGACAAAAGCCGCCAACCCTCTCAGGTTGACGGCTTTTTTACAGCGCGAAGCGTTTACTTCTTGCTAGGCGGCAAGTCCGTGCAGCTGCCGTGCGCCACTTCTGCCGCCATGCCGATGCTTTCGCCCAGCGTGGGGTGGGGGTGGATGGTTTTGCCGATGTCAACCGCATCTGCGCCCATCTCGATGGCCAGAGCGATCTCGCCAATCATGTCGCCAGCGTGTGTGCCCACCATGCCGCCGCCCAAGATCTTGCCGTGGCCGTGGGCCTCGGGTGAATCGTCAAACAGCAGTTTGGTCACGCCTTCGTCGCGGCCGTTGGCAATGGCGCGGCCAGAAGCCGTCCAAGGGAACAAGCCCTTTTTCACCTTGATGCCTTGCGCTTTGGCTTGGTCTTCGGTCAAGCCCACCCAGGCCACTTCGGGGTCGGTGTAAGCGACGCTCGGGATCACGCGTGCGTTGAACGCCGCGGCTGCCAACTCTTTGTTGCCTTGCAGTTCGCCCGCAATCACTTCGGCTGCCACATGTGCTTCGTGCACCGCCTTGTGCGCCAACATGGGCTGGCCCACGATGTCGCCGATGGCGAAGATGTGCGGCACGTTGGTGCGCATTTGAATGTCGACGTTGATGAAGCCGCGATCGGTCACAGACACGCCTGCTTTTTCAGCCGCGAGTTTTTTGCCGTTGGGCGTGCGGCCCACGGCTTGCAACACGAGGTCGTACACCTGTGGTGCGGGGGCTGTGCCGCCCTCTTCTGCCGGTGCAAACGTGACTTCAATGCCTTCGGGCAAGGCACGTGCAGACACGGTCTTGGTCTTGAGCATGATGTTGTCAAAGCGCTTGGCGTTCATCTTTTGCCAGACTTTGACCAAGTCGCGGTCAGCGCCTTGCATGAGGCCGTCCATCATTTCCACCACGTCCAGGCGTGCGCCCAGCGTGCTGTAAACCGTGCCCATCTCCAGGCCGATGATGCCGCCGCCCAAAATCAACATGCGCTTGGGCACTTCTTTGAGTTCCAAAGCGCCGGTGCTGTCGACCACGCGTGGGTCGTTGGGCATGAAAGGCAAACGGACCGCTTGCGAACCAGCAGCGATGATGGCGCGTTTGAAGGCGATCACTTTTTTGCTGCCGTTTTGTTCTTGCGCGGTGCCGGTGGTCTCGCTCACTTCGAGGTGGTTTGCCCCCACGAATTGACCCAAACCGCGCACGGTGGTGACCTTGCGCATCTTGGCCATGGCAGCCAAGCCGCCTGTGAGTTTGCCAATGACTTTCTCTTTGTGGCCGCGCAGCTTGTCGATGTTGACCACCGGCTTGCCGAAGTCCACACCCAAGTCAGCCATGTGGCTGACTTCGTCCATGACGGCCGCGACGTGCAGCAAGGCTTTGGAGGGGATGCAACCTACGTTCAGGCACACACCGCCCAAGGTGGCGTAGCGCTCGACGATGACGACGTTCAGGCCGAGGTCGGCCGCGCGGAAGGCTGCCGAATAGCCGCCGGGGCCGCCGCCTAATACGAGCACATCGCACTCGATGTCTGAGGGGCCGCTGAAGCTGGCGGCCGTAGGCGCAGGACCGTCATCGCGAGGGACGACGCGATCCATGGATTGCTGCGCTTCGCTCGCAATGACAGGTGCTGTGGATTGCTGCGCGTCGCTCGCCATGACGGGCAACGCGCCCTCGCCTTCCAGCACCAACACCACTGAGCCTTGCTTGACCTTGTCGCCGAGCTTGACTTTGAGTTCTTTGACCACGCCGGCGTGGCTGCAAGGAATTTCCATGGAGGCTTTGTCGCTCTCCACGGTGATCAGACTTTGGTCAGATTTGACGGTGTCGCCCACCTTGACCATCAACTCAATCACGGTGACTTCGTCGAAGTCGCCGATGTCGGGGACTTGAATATCGATCAGTGCCATGGTCTGTCCTTAGAGCAACACGCGACGGAAGTCGCTGAGGATTTGACCGAGGAACGCGTTGAAGCGTGCCGCTGCGGCGCCGTCGATGACGCGGTGGTCCCATGTCAGCGACAAAGGCAGCATCAGGCGGGGCACAAACTGCTTGCCGTCCCAGACGGGTTCCATGGTGCTCTTGCACACACCCAAAATGGCTACTTCGGGCGCGTTGATGATGGGCGTGAAGTACTTGCCACCAATGCCGCCGAGGCTGGAGATGGTGAAGGTTGCGCCTGTCATTTCTGCGGGGCCGAGTTTGCCGTCGCGGGCTTTCTTGGCCAGCTCACCCATTTCCTGGCTGATCTGCAGCACGCCTTTTTTGTCGCAATCGCGGATGACGGGCACCATCAAACCATTGGGCGTGTCAGCGGCAAAGCCGATGTGCCAGTAGTTTTTATAGACCAGTGCGTCGCCGTCCAGGCTGCTGTTGAACTCGGGGTATTTCTTGAGCGCGGCCACGCAAGCCTTGATCAAGAAAGCCAGCATGGTCACCTTCACGCCGCTCTTCTCGTTCTCTTTGTTGGTCGAGACACGGAAGGCTTCGAGGTCGGTGATGTCGGCATCGTCGTGGTTGGTGACGGCCGGGATCATGATGGCGTTGCGCAACAAATTCGCACCGCTGATCTTCTTGATGCGGCCCATTTCTTTGCGCTCGATGGGGCCGAACTTGGCAAAGTCCACCTTGGGCCATGGGATCAGACCCAACTCGGAGCCGCCGCCACCCGAAGCCTGCGCAGGGGCTTTGGCCGCTTGCGCCTTGGTTTGTGCAGCACCCGACATGACCGCCTGGGTGAAGGCTTGTACATCGGCCTCTGTGATCCGGCCTTTGAGGCCCGAACCTATGACTTCTGCGAGCGGCACACCCAGCTCACGGGCGAACTTGCGCACGGAGGGCGAGGCGTGGGGCAAGCCCAGCGTGGTGCCGCCGGGTGCGTGGGCAGGTGCTGCCACCGCAGCGACGGCTGCAGCCACTGGGGTTGGCGCAGCAGCGGGTGCCGAAGCCACAGCCGCAGAAGCCGCAGGGGCTGCAGCAACCGCCACCGCCACAGGCGCAGCAACAGTCACAGTGCCTTCCAGAATCGCCAACAAGTCACCGATGTTGACGGTGTCGCCCACTTTGACTTTGAGCTCTTTGAGCACGCCAGCGTGTGAGGACGGGATTTCCATCGAGGCCTTGTCAGACTCCACGGTGATCAGCGATTGCTCGATCTTGATGGTGTCGCCAGGCTTGACCATGACTTCGATGACGGCCACGTCTTTGAAGTCACCGATATCAGGCACATGCACCTGAACAGGGCCAGATGCGGCTGGTGCAGCAGGTGCTGGATTGGTTTGCCGCGCTTCGCTCGCAATGACGGGTGATGGGCTTGTCGAGCTAGGGGCTGCGCTCGCTGCTGCGGGTGCGGCAGCAACGGCCTCCACCACCAGCACGACGGAGCCTTGCTTGACCTTGTCGCCCAGGGCCACGCGCATTTCCTTGACGACGCCTGCGGTGCTTGACGGGATTTCCATAGAGGCTTTGTCAGACTCGACGGTAATCAGCGACTGCTCAGCTTTGACGGTGTCGCCCACTTTGACCATCAACTCAATGACGGTCACTTCATCGAAATCCCCGATGTCTGGGACTTGAACTTCTACCAGTGCCATGTTTGTCTCCAGTTTTTATGCGTACAAGGGGTTGATCTTGTCGGTTTTGATGCCGTACTTTTGGATCGCTTCAGCCACTTGCGCAACAGGAACTTTGCCCTCTTCGCTCAGCGCCTTGAGCGCGGCGACCACGATGTAGTGGCGGTTGACCTCGAAGTGTTCGCGCAGCTTGCTGCGGAAGTCAGAGCGGCCAAAACCGTCGGTGCCCAACACTTTGTAGGTGCGGTCCTTTGGAATGAACGGACGGATTTGCTCGGCATAGGCCTTCATGTAGTCGGTCGATGCGACCACGGGGCCACTGTGTGCAGCCAGCTGTTGGCCCACAAACGACACACGCGGCGCCTCCATGGGGTGGAGCATGTTGTGGCGCTCGGCGTCTTGGCCATCGCGGGTCAGTTCGTTGAAGCTTGGGCAGCTCCACACATCGGCCTGAATGCCCCAGTCAGTGGCCAGCAGGGTTTGGGCGGCAATCGACTCGCGCAAGATGGTGCCCGAACCCAGCAGTTGCACGCGCTTGTCGCCGGCGGCACCGGGCTTGCACATGTACATGCCCTTGATGATCTGCTCTTCGGTGCCGGGCGTCAGGCCTGGCATGGCGTAGTTTTCGTTGAGCAAGGTCAGGTAGTAGAAGACGTTGTCTTGCTTCTCGACCATGCGCTTCAAGCCGTGGTGCAGGATGACACCGACTTCATGTGCAAAGGTGGGGTCATAAGACACGCAGTTGGGGATGGTGTTGGCCATGATGTGGCTGTGACCGTCTTCGTGTTGCAAGCCTTCACCGTTCAAAGTGGTGCGGCCCGATGTGCCACCCAACAAGAAGCCGCGAGCTTGCATGTCGCCCGCCGCCCAGGCCAAATCGCCAATGCGCTGGAAACCGAACATCGAGTAGTACACGTAGAACGGCAACATGATGCGGTTGCTGGTGGAGTAGCTGGTGGCCGCAGCGATCCAGCTGGACATGCCGCCGGCTTCGTTGATGCCTTCTTGCAGGATCTGACCGGCCTTGTCTTCCTTGTAGTACATGACCTGGTCTTTGTCGACCGGGGTGTACTGCTGACCTGCGGGGTTGTAAATACCGATTTGACGGAACAGGCCTTCCATACCGAAAGTGCGAGCTTCGTCCACCAAGATAGGCACCACGCGTGGGCCCAAGGCTTGGTCGCGCAGCAACTGGGTCAAGAAACGCACATAGGCTTGGGTGGTAGAGATCTCACGGCCTTCGGCGGTGGGCTCCATCACAGCTTTGAAGGTCTCCAGCGAAGGCACCGTGAAGCTTTCATCGGCCTTGGCGCGGCGCTTGGGCAGGTAGCCACCCAGGGCCTGGCGGCGCTCGTGCAGGTAACGCATTTCGGGCGTGTCGTCAGCGGGCTTGTAAAACGGAATGTTGGCCAGTTCGCTGTCAGGAATCGGGATGTTGAAACGGTCGCGCATGTACTTGATGTCATCGTCCGTGAGCTTCTTGGTCTGGTGGACCGTGTTCTTGCCCTCGCCCGCTTTGCCCATGCCAAAACCTTTGACGGTTTTGATGAGCAGCACCGTGGGCTGACCCTTGGTGTTGACGGCCTTGTGGTAGGCGGCGTACACCTTTTGCGGGTCATGACCGCCGCGCTTGAGGTTCCAGATGTCGTTGTCCGACAGGTGCGCCACCATCTCCAGCGTGCGCGGATCGCGGCCAAAGAAATGCTTGCGCACATAAGCGCCATCGTTGGCTTTGAAGGCTTGGTAGTCGCCGTCCAAGGTTTCCATCATCAACTTGCGCAAAGCGCCGTCTTTGTCGCGGGCCAGGAGACTGTCCCACTCGCTGCCCCAAAGCAGCTTGATAACGTTCCAGCCGGAGCCACGGAACTCACCTTCGAGTTCTTGCACGATCTTGCCGTTGCCACGCACTGGGCCGTCAAGGCGCTGCAAGTTGCAGTTGACAACAAAAATCAGGTTGTCCAGGTTCTCGCGGGCGGCCAAGCCAATCGCGCCCAGCGATTCGACCTCGTCCATCTCGCCGTCACCGCAGAACACCCAAACCTTGCGGTTTTCTGTGTTGGCAATGCCACGGGCGTGCAGGTATTTCAAAAATCGCGCTTGGTAGATCGCCATCAAGGGGCCCAAACCCATGGACACGGTGGGGAACTGCCAGAACTCGGGCATGAGTTTGGGGTGCGGGTAGCTCGACAAGCCATTGCCGTCCACTTCCTGGCGGAAGTTGAGCAACTGCTCTTCGGTCAGGCGGCCTTCGAGGTAAGCGCGGGCATAGACGCCGGGCGACACGTGGCCTTGGATGTAGAGACAGTCGCCGCCGTGGTTTTCGTTCTCGGCATGCCAAAAATGGTTGAAACCGGCACCAAACATGTGGGCCAAGGAGGCAAAGGAGCCGATGTGGCCGCCCAAATCACCGCCGTCTGCCGGGTTGTGGCGGTTGGCTTTGACCACCATGGCCATGGCGTTCCAGCGCATGTAGGCGCGCAGGCGCTCTTCGATCTCGATGTTGCCGGGGCAACGGGCTTCTTCGGTAGGCTCAATCGTGTTGACATACCCCGTCGTGGCAGAAAACGGCAAGTCAATGCTGTGCTGGCGGGCTTCTTCCAGCAGTTCCTCGAGCAGAAAGTGGGCGCGCTCAGGGCCCGCTTTTTCGATCACGGCGGACAGGGCGTCCATCCATTCACGGGTTTCCTGGCTGTCCAGGTCACGGCCCGGTTGTTGTGGTGTTGCCGCTGTCATGCTTGTCTCCTGAAGTGAATGTTGTGGGTAAATGATGCCTGGATTTTCCCATGATTTGCCGAAAATTTCAAATAGTGCCTATTGATTTTGTATTATGAAATTATTTGACCATCGGCCATAACTTTTTGAAATCCTTTCAAGTCAAGACGACTCAGCTTGTCCTCTAAACTCCTTGGTATGGAATTGAACAAAGCAGCATCGGTGGTGACCAAAGTCGGTCCGTGGGCTTGGTGGCTGTCGTGGTGGCGCAGCCAGTCGCCCAACCGGCAGGACCGTTTCGCCAACCTCGCCCCTGTGGCTGCGGTGGTGCTTTTTTTGGCCGCCATCGCCACCGCGTTCTGGTACCTGCGCGTCGAGGAGATGGAACGCGAGCAAGAAGCCATCAAGCGTGATGTCGAATACGCCCAGCAGCGCCTGCGCCTGCGTTTGTTGGAGCGCCAAGAGCAGGTCATGCGCTTGGCACGCGATGTGTCCAACAAAGAAATCCGCACCGACCAGTTTTTGTCACGCGCCGAAGCGCTGGTGCAGCAGTACCCAGAATTTTTGTCACTGACCTGGATCGATGACCGCCGCCGCATCGTGGCCAACCAGAGCATCTCCAGCATCGCTCCCAGTCAACAACTGCGGGCGGGCACGGTGCTGAAAATCGGTGAATCTGAAAGCCACTTCAGTTTGGCACGTGACCTGATGCAGCCTATTTACGGCCAGCTGGATGCCGAAGCGGATCGCGACACCCAGATGTCGGTGCTGCAACTGCACACACCCCTGACCAACGACCAGGGACGTTTCGCCGGCGTGATCTTGGCCGAGTACAGCATGGAGGGCCTGCTGCGTTACGGCATACCCACTGAGGTGCTGGCCAAATATGCAGTGGCCCTTCAAGACGGCAGCAGCCGCTTGCTGGCCGGTCAAGTCATTCCCGAGCGCATTGCGCTGTGGCGACTGCTGCCAGGCAGCGACAGGCGAAATAACGACTACGAGGTGCCCGTCTCACCGGTGGGCAACGACCTGGTCTTACGTGCCCAAGCGTGGCGCACCTCTCAAGGCCTGGTGGGCAGCGGTCTGTTCTGGCTGGTCAGCGTGCTCAGCGTCATGACCGCCTGGATGCTGATTGGCAACTGGCGTCACACCCGCAGGCGGCTGCAGGCCCAAAAAGCCTTGGTGGCCGAAACCAATTTCCGCCGCGCCATGGAAAACTCCATGCTCACAGGCATGCGGGCCCTGGACCTGCGCGGGCGGATCACCTACGTCAACCCCGCCTTTTGCCAAATGACCGGCTGGAGCGAAAACGACCTGGTGGGCGCCGTGGCCCCTTTCCCTTATTGGCCAGACCAGGACCGCGAATTGCTGATGAAGCGGCTGGAAGAAGAAATCAGCGGCCAGCACTCAGCGGGCGGCTTCCAGGTGCGGGTCAAACGCAAAAACGGCCAGTTGTTTGATGCCCGCATGTATGTGTCGCCCCTGATCGATGCCACGGGCAAGCAAACCGGCTGGATGACGTCGATGACCGACATCACCGAGCCCAACCGGATTCGGGAACAACTGGCCAGTTCGCACGAGCGCTTCACCATTGTTCTGGAAGCGCTGGACGCGTCGGTCTCGGTGGCTCCTTTGGGCAGCCAAGAGCTGCTGTTTGCCAACAAACTCTATCGACTTTGGTTTGGCCAGAACACCGAAGGCCATTTGCGCCTGGTGCAGCAAGCCGGGGCCTACAACGGCGAACAGGCCTCTGATGATGTGGACGACATGGCAGGCCTGCCCACCGAAAGCCTGACCGTGGCCAGTTCAGAAAACGCAGAAATATTTGTCACAGAATTGGGCAAGTGGCTGGAAGTGCGCTCGCGCTACATCAATTGGGCCGATGGTCGACTGGCGCAGATGGTGATCGCCAGCGACATCACCCCACGCCGCCAAGCCGAAGAGCTGGCCGCCCAACAAGCTGAACGTGCCCAAACCGCCAGCCGCCTGATCACCATGGGCGAGATGGCGTCGAGCGTGGCACACGAACTCAACCAGCCGCTGACGGCCATCAGCAATTACTGCAGTGGCATGATTTCGCGCATCAAATCACAACAGGTCAAAGAAGAGGACCTGTTGTCGGCCCTGGACAAAACGGCCCGTCAGGCGCAACGTGCTGGGCAAATCATTTTGCGCATCCGCAGCTTCGTCAAACGCAGCGAACCCAACCGCACCCTATCCGATGTCTCGGCCATGGTCAGTGAATCGCTGGAACTCGCTGAGATCGAGATGCGCCGGCGCAACGTGCGACTGACACACCATGTGGCCGCGCGTCTGCCGCAGTTGATGGTGGACCCGATCCTGATCGAGCAGGTGCTGATCAACCTCATGAAAAACGCCGCCGAATCCATCGACAACGCCCAGCGCCCGGCCGGTCAACGTCAGGTGGAATTGCGCATCGTGCCCAAGCAAATCGACCAGCAATCGGTGGTTGAATTTTCAGTGACCGATACCGGGCAAGGCTTGCCGTTAGAGGACACAGAGCGGGTGTACGAGGCCTTTTTCTCAACCAAGGTCGAAGGCATGGGCATTGGCCTGAATTTATGCCGCAGCATCATCGAATCCCACCAGGGCAGAATCACTTCCGAGAACCTCTACAATTCGGGCGAAGTGACAGGATGTCGATTCTCCTTCTGGATACCGGTCGAAACCCATTGACCACACTACAACCCACTGGGGTAAATGAATGAGTTTGATACCAAAAAAAGGCACGGTTTATGTCGTTGATGACGACGAAGCAGTGCGCGATTCCCTGCAGTGGTTGCTCGAGGGCAAGGACTACCGGGTGCGCTGTTTTGACAGTGCCGAATCCTTCATCAGCCGCTACGACCCTCGCGAAGTGGCCTGCCTGATCGCTGATATTCGCATGGGCGGCATGACCGGTCTGGAGCTGCAAGACCGCTTGATCGAGCGCAAGTCACCTCTGCCCATCGTGTTCATCACCGGTCACGGCGACGTGCCCATGGCGGTGAACACCATGAAAAAAGGTGCCATGGACTTCATCCAAAAGCCCTTCAAAGAAGAAGAACTGCTGGGTCTGGTCGAGCGCATGCTCGACGAAGCCCGTGACTCGTTCTCCGACTACCAGCAAGCGGCCAGCCGCGATGCACTGCTGTCCAAACTGACCGGCCGCGAAGCCCAAGTGCTCGAGCGGATCGTCGCAGGACGCTTGAACAAGCAAATCGCCGACGATCTGGGCATCAGCATCAAGACGGTGGAAGCGCATCGCGCCAACATCATGGAAAAGCTCAACGCCAACACCGTGGCCGATCTGCTCAAGATCGCGCTCGGGCAAAACGCACCCAAGGCCTGATCTCCTTTCCTGCGCCGAAACGCCTGTATCCAACGCCCGCACCTGCCGGGCGTTTTGCATTTTCTTTCTGACTTTTGGGGTTCTCTCACATGACCGCACAACGCATCGACGGCAACGCCCTCTCCACACAACTGCGCACCGAAGTCGCCACCCGCGCCCAAGCCCTCAAAGCCAAGGGCGTGACACCAGGCCTGGCCGTGGTGCTGGTCGGCGACAACCCGGCCAGCCAGGTTTATGTGCGCAACAAGGTCAAAGCTTGCGAAGACAGCGGCCTGCATTCGGTGCTGGAGAAATACGAAGCCACCATGACCGAAGCCGACTTGTTGGCTCGGGTGGAAGCGCTCAACAACGACCCGAGCATCCACGGCATCTTGGTGCAACTGCCCCTGCCCGCGCACATCGACGCCCAAAAAGTCATTGAGGCCATCAGCCCCGCCAAAGACGTGGACGGCTTTCACATCGCCAGCGCGGGTGCACTCATGACCGGCATGCCCGGCTTTTGGCCCTGCACGCCCTATGGCTGCATGAAGATGCTGGAATCCATCGGTTACGACCTGCGTGGCAAACACGCTGTGGTCATTGGCCGCAGCAACATTGTGGGCAAACCCATGGCACTCATGCTGCTGCAAAAAGACGCTACGGTGACGGTGGCCCACTCGCGCACCCAAAACCTCAAAGCCCTGACCCTGCAAGCCGATGTGATTGTGGCGGCCGTTGGCAAACGTAATGTGCTGACGGCGGACATGGTCAAACCCGGCGCGGTGGTGCTGGACGTGGGCATGAACCGCAACGACGAAGGCAAGCTGTGCGGCGATGTGGACTTTGAAGGCGTGAAAGAAGTCGCCAGCCACATCACCCCCGTGCCCGGCGGCGTGGGCCCCATGACCATCACCATGCTGCTGGTCAATACCCTTGAGGCGGCCGAACGCGCCTCCAAGTGATACAAAGTAACCACTGAACTGCTCACTGAAAGTCCTATGACCAACCCCTTGCTCGACACCTCTGGCCTGCCCTTGTTTGACCGCATTGCCCCCGAGCATGTGGCCCCGGCTCTGGACGAACTTCTGGCCGCCGCCGAAAAAGCCCTGGACACCGTCACCGCCGCCGAGTTTCCGGCTGACTGGAAAGCCATTGCAAAGACCTTGGACGTGAGCACCGAGCGGTTGGGCATGGCCTGGGGAGCGGTCAGTCACCTCAACAGCGTGGCCGACACCCCTGAATTGCGCGCCGCCTACAACGCCGCCCTGCCCCGCGTGACGGAGTTCTGGACGCGCTTGGGCAGCGACGAACGCCTCTACGCCAAATACAAAGCCATTGACGCGGCCAGCCTCAACACAGAGCAAAAACAAGCCCAAAAAAATGCCCTGCGCGGCTTTGTCCTGGGCGGTGCCGAACTGCAAGGCGCGGCCAAAGAGCGCTATGCCGCCATTCAGGAGCGCTTGGCTGAAATCACGCAAAAGTTCAGCGAAAACACACTCGACGCGACCGACAAGTTCTCGCTGTACGTGAGCGAAGACCAGCTCCAAGGTGTGCCCGCCGATGTGGTGCAAGCCACCCGCGATGCCGCGCAAAAAGAAGGCAAAGAAAGCCACCGACTGTCGCTCAAAATGCCGGTGTATCTGCCGGTCATGCAGTTCGCAGACAGCGGCGCACTGCGTGAGCAACTCTACAAAGCCTATGTGACGCGCGCCTCGGACCAAGCCCCCGATGACGCCAAACATTTCGACAACACACCCTTGATGCAGGAAATTCTGGCGCTTCGCCAAGAAGAAGCGCGTCTGCTGGGTTTTGACAATTACGCCCAAGTGTCGGTCGTGCCCAAAATGGCCGAGTCGCCCGAAAAAGTCACCGCCTTCTTGCGCGACCTGGCGGCCAAAGCCCGCCCCTTTGCCGAAAAAGACTTGGCCGACCTGCGCGAATTCGCCGCCAACGCCTTAGGGATTACCAGTCCTCTTAACGCCTGGGATGTGCCCTACTTGAGCGAAAAACTCAAAGAAGCCCGCTACAGCTTCAGCGAGCAAGAGGTCAAGCAGTACTTCACCGCGCCCAAGGTCTTGGCCGGGCTGTTCAGAATCATCGAAACCTTGTTCGAAGTCAGCATCCGCGCCGACCAAGCCCCCGTGTGGCACCCTGCTGTAGCGTTTTACCGCATCGAGCGTGAAGGCCGACTGGTGGGTCAGTTTTATCTGGACCCCCCAGCCCGCGCCGGCAAGCGCGGCGGCGCGTGGATGGACGATGTGCGCGGCCGTTGGCAGCGCCCCGACACGGGTGTGCTGCAAACGCCTGTGGCGCACCTGGTGTGCAACTTCGCCGAAGGCGTGAACGGCCAACCGGCCTTGCTCACACACGACGACGTGATCACCCTCTTCCACGAGTTTGGCCACGGCCTGCACCACATGCTCACCCAAGTGAACGAGCGCGATGTCTCGGGCATCAGCGGCGTGGAGTGGGATGCGGTCGAGCTGCCCAGCCAGTTCATGGAAAACTTCTGCTGGGAATGGTCGGTGCTGCGCCACATGACCGCCCATGTGGACACCGGCGAGCCCCTGCCGCGTGCGCTGTTCGACAAAATGCTGGCCGCCAAAAACTTCCAAAGCGGCTTGCAGACGCTGCGCCAGATCGAGTTTTCGCTGTTTGACATGCTGGTGCATGCCGAGCACGACCCCGCGCAAGACTTCATGCCGCTTTTGCAACAAGTGCGTGACGAGGTGGCCGTGATGCGACCACCCGCCTTCAACCGCATGGCCCACACCTTCAGCCACATCTTTGCAGGCGGCTATGCGGCGGGCTACTACAGCTACAAATGGGCCGAGGTGCTGAGCGCAGACGCCTATGCCGCGTTTGAGGAAACCGCTGCTGAAGACGGATCGCCGAGCGTGGAAACGGGTCGCTTGTACCGCCAAGCCATTTTGGAAGCGGGTGGCAGCCGCCCGGCACTCGAATCGTTCAAGGCCTTCAGAGGCCGCGAGCCCAATCTGGACGCTTTGCTGCGCCACCAAGGCATGGTCAACGCCTGATGCAAAACGGGAGCCTCGGCTCCCGTTTTTGTGTCTGCCGCGGCAGGGCCGCTCAATCGGCCTTGTAACCCATGCGAAAACCGCCCCAGTGCGTGCCCGCCACGCGGATGGGTACCGACAGGTCGTGCATGATTTCACCGGTATCGCGCTTGTAGGTCTGGAGCAGCATCTTCTGTGTGTGTGAACCACAACGGCTGCCAGTGCGGTCGCTGAAAATCCGTTTGCTGCGGCTGTTGACCAAATCCACCTCGTAGCGGCCTGTCAGGGGTTTGGCAAACTTGTCGTTGTGGGTGGGCACATAAGCCCTCTTGTTGGTGCAAATGGCAAACACCAGTTGCGGATGCGCAGCCAGCACCTTTTCCTGAATCGCAGGCAACACCCGGTCGGTGAAGGCATCGAAGCGTGAGGTGTACTTGACCGGGTTGGTGCCCGGGATCGGCTCATGCTCCTGGCTGAGCAAGTCTGCCTGACTGATCGTGCCTTGTGCCACCGCTTGCTCAAACACCGCCTGCACCGCATCGGCTGCGGCACGGGCCACCACAAACATGCGGCTGTGGGTGGTCTCCAGATTCAAATCCACGAGTTTTTCATAGAAGCCCTCGCTCAGTTCGGTCAGCGCTTGGGTCTGGTTTTCCTGCGACTCGATGCGCACACCAAAGCTGGCCAGCTCGTCTTGGATCTCGCCCAGATAACTGGAGATCTTGGCCACCTCCTGCGCCGACTGGCTCGACGCATGAACAATGCCGTCCATCTGCTCAGACAACACGCTCGACGAATCCAGAATGCCCGACAGGCGCTGCCCAACTTGCTCGATCTGCCCCACATTGGCCTGCACATCACCGAGCAAATCATTCATGTTGCTGACCGCCTGCCCAGTCTGGCTCATGATGCCGCCCACACTCGCGTCAATCTCTTGGGTGGCCTCGAAGGTTTTTTCGGCCAGTTTGCGCACTTCGTCAGACACGACTGCAAAGCCTTTGCCGTGTTCGCCTGCCCGCGCCGCTTCAATCGCCGCATTCAAAGACAACAGATTGATTTTGTTGGCGATGTCGCGGATGAGCTGAACGATGTGTTCGATTTTTTGAGAACTTGACTGCAAACCAGTGATCGAAGTCGACACCAACTGCGTGCGCGCACCCATCTGGCGCATGCTCTCCATGGTGCGAGACAGCTCCAGCTGCCCCAAGTGTGAATTGTCACGGGCCTGCTGGGCCAGCTGCGCGACCGAGGCCGCATCGGCACTGACTCGGCTGGAGTTGTCGGCCAAGGAGCGCGAGGAAGCCGAGATCTGAGCCCCCTTGGCGGCCAAGGCCTTCATCTCCCGGTTGATGGTGTTGGCTTGCCATGACAAATCGGCCAGCGTGATGGCACTTTTTTCGACCACCGTGGTCATGTCATGCACCGTTTTGAGCAACTGCACATGGCCCTGCCCCATCTTGGCCAAAGCCGGTCCCAGCAAAGGGTGGTCCAGCCAAGTCGAGGTCACCGACTGAGCGGCCTGCGATGTGTCATGCACTTCGTTGTAGAGGGCGTGGATGAAGTGGTGCAACTCGTCTATCAAAGCTTGCACATGCGACAGGCCCGCACGCGCTGCGGCCACCAATTGCTGGGCCTCGTTGTGTCCAGAGTCCAATGCGCTAGGGTGCAGCTGCCCTTGAGCCAGCCCCTGCATGACTTGCGTGAGTTGATTCAAAACTTGTTGTCGCTGCTGCGCCGAACGCACCAGTAACTGACCCAGGGCATCCACTTCAGCCAAACCACTGGCAGGCCAAACCAGCACAGAAGCATCAGGCTGCCGGGCCAATTCTTCGAGTTGTTGGAAAGCAGCCCCCACGGGGCGCCAAATGAACCAGGCCAAAGCGGCGGATGCCAACCCGCAAATCACCAGCAAGCCCCAAAGGGTCACCGGCACTGGATTGTCGAGTGGGTACAGCCGGTAAACGGCCCCAGCAAATGGCAACACCAACAAGGTGCATAAAGCGGCCACCAAAAGTAACCACCGTTGTCGGATCGAGGACAGCACAACAATTCCCTTCCAGCAGAAAAACGACTCTGATGGTTTGATCAGTTTTGAAAACAGTTTGGGATCATACAAGCAATAAAAAAGCACCTAGCGTTTCCGCTAAGTGCTTATTTTTCTACCAAATTTGGTAGGCGCGACTAGATTCGAACTAGCGACCCCCACCATGTCAAGGTGGGATTATTGAACTATCCCGAACTACCACGAACACATTTACGCAGTGTAGACCCCTATTATTTGTTCGTCATTGTTCGTAAAATTTCGCCATATTTATCCGCACTTTATCCGCACCTATGGCCACACACAGTATTTCGACCGTAAGCGCCCGAGCAGCACTTAAACCTCGGCACGAACCTTATTGGCACAAACTTGCGCAGGGCTGCCACTTGGGCTACCGCAAACTAACAAACCAGTCGGTGGGGGTGTGGTGGGCCAGATACATCGAGCCGGGCACCAACAAGAAATCACACCACTCCCTGGGCTCGTTCGCACATCTCGCCAACAACCAAAAATTTGACGCTGCAAAACGCGATGCTGAAGCATGGTTTGCCCATATTGGCAAAGGCGGTATCTCCGCGGCGAAAACAGTTCGAAACGCCTGTGAAAACTACGTTTCCCACATTAAAACCACCAAAGGCGACTCTACTGCCAAAGACATTCAAAAGCGTTTTGACGGGTACGTCCTCAACATCGAAAGGTTCGCCGAAACCGAGCTCTCAAAGCTTACCCCCGCGATCATTGGTGATTGGCGCAAGCGCCTTACTGAACTCCCGGTAACTCAAGGTCGCCGAGGGCGATCGCGCCAAAGCAAGTCTGAACAGAACGATTCGAATACACCAAAAAAAAGAACCGCAAGCACTCTGAACCGGGATATGACCCCTTTTCGCGCAGCGCTGAATCTGGCATTTAAAGATGGTTGGGTTACGAGCGACTTCGCCTGGAAGGGAAAACTGGCGCCTGTAAAATCAGCAGACCAGCGGCGAAACTTGTACCTGGACAAAACCCAGCGCGCGGAACTTATTGCGGCAGCCGCGGGCAACATCAAAGCGTTTCTGCACGGTCTTGCGGTGCTACCTCTACGCCCAGGCGCACTTGCAAGTCTGCATGTCAAAGATTTTGATGCCCGGCTCTCACAGCTGACGATCCGCATCGACAAAACCGGACAGCGAAAAATCAAGATACCCCCGCAAGCCGCTGCCTTACTGTCTGGTTTGTGCGAGGGAAAGATCGCCAACGCAAGTATATTTTCCCGAGCCGACGGGGCGGCCTGGGACAAAGACTCCTGGAAGGGTCCGATCAAAGAAGCCGTCAGAGCTGCGGCGCTGCAGGCGGAAGTAACGGCATACACGCTGCGTCACTCTGTTATCACCGACCTGGTGCACAGCGGACTTGACCTGCTTACAGTTGCGCAGCTTTCAGGGACTTCGGTCCGCATGATCGAAGCACACTATGGGCATCTGCGGTCTGAAATCGCAATGCCTGCCCTAGAAGCGCTCGCGCTATAAAAAAATTTCAAAAGGCCTTGCCAATAGCAAAATCGCCGCCCTATAATGTTGCCGCCGTTCGCGGTTTGCCGAGCTGTACCTTTGATGAGCATTGAAGGAGAACATCGGTAAAAGCCGCGGCAGAATTTTCTAACGGCCACACCATACGCCCGAGCCACGCAGTAGCGCTGCGGCCATATCGTTCGATGCGAGGTCTGTTCATCACACTTTTTGTGAGGATCAGACCATGAGTTATTCCCGCCCAACTGTTCACGGCCATGAAGCGCTGAGCGAACACGTCTCCAGCAGATTTGCCCCTGACAACCTAACTCTAGCTAACCTGGATGAATTCCTGCCAGGTTTCGGATTTGGAAAAACAACCTGGTACGAAAAGGTTCGTAGCGGCGAAGCGCCCCAGCCTGTCAAAGTGACGGCCAAACGAGTGGCATGGGTCAAGTCGGAGGTACTTGAGTACCGAGCTCGACTGATCGCAGCCCGCACAGAAGGGGGCCTGTGATGAGCATCACAATTTACCTCGCGGGCAAAATCGGGAAAAACGACTGGCGACACAAACTCATGCCCGGACTCCGCGGGCATTCCTGGTCGCTTGGCTCCATTGCAACTCGGGACTTCACATACGCGGGGCCATTTTTTCAATCCTGCGATCACGGCTGCCTGCACGGTCCCAGCACACACGGCGTAGGCGCTGGTACAGGGACATGTACAGAAGAAATCATCTACAGCCCAGCTGACATCATTCGTCTGAACGACGCCGCTCTGCAAAAAGCTGACCTGGTGTTCGCCTACATCACCGCAATTGATTGCCATGGCACCATGGTCGAAATCGGCCGTGCGTCCAATCAACCCTTCACCCGTATCGTCATTGCATTTGCCCCAGGAATCGACTCTAAGGATTTCTGGTACGCAACAAAGCGAGCAGCCGCGGTGCATGAGCACGTGCGAGAGTGCTGCCTTGCTGAGATCCTGGCGAGTGAGCTTTCCGTTACGAAAGGCAACTCGGCTTCCATGGGGAGCGGCTTATGAGCATTAAGTTCACGACCATTACGAGCATGCAAGCCCTGTCAAAGCGGGTCTTCCTTGATGAGTCCGGCGAGATGCAAAAGGTTGCCGCAGCCGCGCTCTTTGACGGTGAATTCGCTGTGCAAGATGTTAATGATCTGCACGAGTTTGCTGTTCATCTCGACAATGCGACAACAAACCAGGCCTTCACCTACGGCACCCCCGGACCGTCGATTGGGAAGATAACCACGCAGGCTCGCGCAGGCAGTTCTGTCGGGGCAATTCCCCGAGACCGAAAACATTTCGAGTGGCCCAGCGGGCCTGGAATTTTGATGATCGACGACGACAGTGGGCGCCCAATCCTCGATTTCGTTCAACTCCTGCGAGACAACGTCCAGTGCCTGCAAAACGTCGACATTCTGCTGAGGCCATCCAGCTCCAGCATGATCTACAACCGCGAAACTGGTGCAGAAGTCCAAGGACTCTTAAACCGCCGTGCGTACGTGGTCGTAGCAAACGCCAAATGCATTCCTGAAGTTGGAAAGCACATCGACGACCATTTGTGGTTATCCGGATTCGGGCATTACAAGGTTTCCGCCTCTGGGAGCCTGCTGGAGCGGAATTTGGTCGACACGGCAGTGTGGACCCCTGAGCACCTTGACTTTGTTGGTGGTGCCATATGTACCCCTCCGCTGGCGCAGCACAAGCTGGCCACAGAATTTAGCCAGGGATATGAGCGGATGGTTGATTCTGCAGGTCTGCCGCTACTGTCCCACAGCCAGCGCGAGCTGATAGGCCGGAAGAAACAAACTGAACGGGCAGCGAAGTCCGCTGCGGCCGCGGCGGCGAAGGATGCATATGTCTCGAAACGAACCATTGAGATGGTTGCGCATGGGGGGGATGCCACCACCGTAAAAAAAGCTATCGAACTGGCACTCGAAAAGTCAGAACTTGGGCCGGATTTTGTAATCCACCTTGCTACGGGCAAACAGGTAACGGTTCGTGAGTTGCTTGAAAATCCGCAGGCTCACCACGGCACTCGATGCGCGGATCCACTAGATCCGACTTACCGGAACGACCCACGCGTGGGATATATCAGTCTGGTCAATGGCTACCTTCCATTCATATACAGCCACGCACACGGGGGCGTGCGGTACATGCTGCGAACGTATAAGCCAACACTTTTGATACGCCCAGGGCGTAGCGCAGAATGCGCAGATGAGCTCGCCATCCTACTTGCCGGATCTGGCCGGGTGTACAACCGTGCTAGCAGTGCGTGCGAGATTCTGAGCACCGGTGGAGCCAGGCCTCTCAACGCGAGTGCCATCAAGCAAATCGCAGGCACCTGGTTTGAGCTCCGTAAACCCAAAAGCGCCGACGACCATGCTATTGTGGATTTGCCTGATAGTGTTGCCAACATGACTCTCGCAAGCTCTGGGCACAAATTACTTGCCGAGCTTCATGGCGTGCTTACTGCACCTACCATGGCTCCTGACGGTCGATTGATCAATCAGCCCGGGTATGACGAAAAAAGCAAGCTTTTGCTGCTGGCATCTGGCGTAGATCCTTGGCCAGAGATCTCAGCGCTTTCCCCCTCTGAGCTGAGCGATGCGTTTGAGCAGCTGTGGCTGCCATTCAAGGACTTCCCATACGAAAACGGAGCGTCTCGCTCAGCGATGGTCGCGGGTTTACTCACTGCAGTGTGCCGCCCCACCCTGCCAACCGCGCCAGCCATTGGCTTTGATGCACCTGTGGCCGGAGCTGGAAAGACAAAGCTTGCAGAATGCCTGTCTATTTTGGCGTGCGGCCAAAGCGAAGTAACGCCAGCAGTGAGTGATGAGGAGGAACTTCGAAAAAAGATCACGTCAAACCTCATAGGTGCAAAGCAAGTGCTCTTGCTGGACAACGTCGAAGGCAATATCCAGTCACCGACCTTAGCCGGTTTATTGACCACTCCGCAATGGAACGACCGTGTTCTGGGTGGAAACGCTCTCATGACAGCAACCAACCGTCTACTGACTATCTTGACGGGAAACAACCTCAATCCCCTCGGGGATCTAGTCCGTCGAATTCTGATCGTACGCATTGACCCGCGAATGGATGCAGCAGCGGTATGGCAGCGTAATTTTGCGCTTGACCCCGTTCAGTACGTACGCGAGAACCGCCAAGAACTCGTAGCAGCAGCCTTGAGCCTACTTTTGAGCTTTGTCCGAGCGGGCATGCCACGCGTGGTGCGAGGGCGACTTGCTAGTTTCGAAGATTGGAATGACCTGGTGCGCCAATGCGTAATCTGGCTCGGACAGCAAGGTGTTGCTGGCCTCACAGATCCAATTCAACAGCTTAGGGTTGCCGCCACACAAGATTCCGAGACTGCAACTTTGGGGGAGCTTCTGCATGACTGGTACAAAGCATTCGGGAATACTGCTGTAGAAGCCAAAACTGTTTGCCTCTCAATCCACATGAATGCATCCATCCATGATGTGGCGCTTGACCGCCGCGGCATGCCCAGTGCAAAGGTTCTGGCGCAATATTTGCGGAAAAAACGTGGGGTCGCAGTGAACGGCATGCGAATCGAAATGCTAACTGGCCGTTCAAATACGTCCTACTGGCAAGTAGCGGGCTCGCCTGCCGCCGCAGATGAGGCAATCGAAGTTGGTGTTTATGGTGGGTTTGGTGGGTTTGGTGGGTTGATTTCCACGCAGACAGCCGATATTGCACCCACTGATAAGATTTTATTTCCTACTGGAGAAGAAACAAACCCACCAAACCCACCACAACCACTATGCGTAGAAACCAGACGCTCCACCACCGCTGGAATCACCACAGGAGGGAGTTGATGGCTACGTATTTGGAAACCATTCGTGCCCGCTGCGATGAAATCACTGAGGCACAAACAAAAACAGCCAATATTGCTGATGCCAAAGCAACAGCTGAGTGGACCGAGCGACTCACACCGCTAGAGGATCGCCTTGCCAAGCTGCTGGCAAACATCCCCGCAGAGATCAAGAGCCAAGGCCTCTCACTACCTGCACTCCGAACCATGTTGGCAGGCAAGTGGCGCGGGAAATGCCATCCAGGCGAGCTGGGTATAGCGCTAAGACGGCTGGGCTACGAGCGCCGCCGGAACTGGTCTGATGGTGGTCAGAGTTTCTGCGCTTTGTGGTACCAGTCCGACGTTGAAAAATAGGCGCTAAAGGCAACTCAACGATTGAGTAAAAGTTGACTGGCAGAGGGCGACCCAAAGTGGACAAACGTTGAGCTGGGATGGATGTCTGCATTGCAGCGGTTGCGGTCATCGGACTAAGTGGGCTCGTTGTCTGCTATCGGCCATGAGCTGTCGTTCGCCAAGCGTTTTCAATTTAAGAATAACGACCAGGCGTATGAAATCAACGTGAAATTGCTTTGCTTTAAAGCATCTGAAATGCTCACCATTGACCTCAACCTCTACGAGGACAAATGCACATTCAGTGAACTTGTAAATTTAAGCCACTACAATTTATACCCATGAAAAAGTATTTGGCGATTTTCTTGCTGGTGTTGTTGCCCTTGCAGTTCAGCTGGGCAGCCATGGCAGGCTATTGCGAGCACGAAACCACTGTTACAGCTAAGCACCAAGGTCATCACAGCCACGACCATGCGGCTGCTGACACCCAAGAGTCCGGTAAAAACACAGCCCAATCGGTATGCATGGATCACGACTGTGCCGCCTGTCATTTGGGCTGTGCAGCTACCCCGGTCAGCGATCTGAACATGACCACAGTAGCGGTCTCTGACAATCATCCACTTCACCTTCAGGTCATTGTTTCTCTTCTGTCAAGAGAACGCCCTGAACGGCCTCAATGGCCCGTGCTTGCCTGATCGGCGAGCCTCGGGTTTCTTTACCTTTCCCTCTTTTCGAATCCCCTGTGTGCGGATGCACATGACGCTTTGCGCGTTGTGCGTCATCGCCTAGCGACGTGTTGTCGCTGCTCGCTGATCTCCTTGGATGTTTTCACCATTGGAGATGAGCTATGAGTTTGTACAAAAAAAGATCGGCACCGATTCGAATCGCGCTGTCGGTCATGACCCTGAGTGGCTTGGTGCTGACGGCCCAAGCACAAGGCACATCCGCCGCTGCGTTGAGTGGATCGGTGTCCTTGAAAGATGTTTTCGAAACGGCGTGGCAAAGGCAACCCGAGGCGCACGCGCTTCAATCGCGTCGCGATGCCGCCCAGGCCCAGGCCAAAGCCGCGTCGATGCTGTCCCCCGAGCCGCCCTCGCTGGAGATAAGTCAGCGATCAGACCGGATGACAGGCAACAGCGGTGCGCGGGAAGCTGAGGTGGGTATCGCCGTTCCCATCTGGCTACCCGGACAACGCACGGCCAGTACCGATCTGGCGCAAGCTGAAATCTCGTTGGTTGAGCGCAAGCTGCTCGCCTCACAACTGCGGCTCGCCTCTTCCGTCAGGGATGCTTGGTGGGGCTGGTTGCGAGCTCGCGTCGATGCTGAACTGGCGAGCGAACAACTGGCCAATGCACAACGCCTCGCCGCTGATGTTGCCAAACGGACCAACGCGGGTGATCTGGCAAAGTCCGACCAGCATCAAGCCGAAGGCGCTGTCGCTGCGGCCCAAGCGCATGCCGCCCAAGCTCAAGCTGCATCTGCCGCAGCCTTGGCACAAGTGATGGCGCTGACAGGCAGGACGGCTCCGGCAGACTTGAAAGTCAACGCGGCGGTGGAGCCAACGCCAGATTCGACCCCACATACGGGTGCGTCAGTGGGGCATCCCTTGTTGGCTGAACTGGAGGATCGCATCACGATGGCCGAGCGGACGGCTCAGCTGATCAGCGCCCAGAGGCGATCCAACCCGGAACTCACGGTGGCCACAGCGCGCGGCCGTGGGGCATTTGGAGAACGCTATGGCCAGACTGTGCTGATTGGCATTCGCGTGCCCTTGGGTGCTGGCCCTAGGCATGACGCCCGTCTTGCGACTGCACAAGCCGAAGCGATAGAAGTGCAGTCACAACTGGTCCTCGAGCAGGCGCGCATTCAAGCCGACAAACAAGGCGCTGCAGCTCGTCTGGAGGCCGCACGCACTCAACTTTATGCTGCGCAGCGACGAGCCCAGCTGGCCAACGAGTCCCGCAGCTTTTTTGACAAGTCGTTCAGGCTGGGCGAGTCGGATCTGCCCACCCGCTTGCGCATTGAAGCAGAGGCTGCAGAGGCCGCGAGACAAGCCGCTCGAAGCCGAATTGACCTGGCCTCCGCCATTTCGGCATTGCGGCAGTCCTTGGGCCTGCTGCCTCAGTGATGCTGACACCCCTCAAAAACTCAAGGAACACCATGAAGATCATTCATTCAACAGCCGCCACCTTTATGGCGCTGATATTCACATTACTCAGTCCTATGGCCATTGCCGGTGAGGGTCACGATCACGCGGAAGCTGCGCCAAAAACCCAGGGAACAGCACTGCCGCGTTTCGTCGCGGTTTCAGAGGATCTGGAAATGGTCGGCATTGTCAATGGCAAGCAGCTGACGATTTACCTGGACCGTTTTACAGACAACAGTCCGGTCAATGACGCCCAAATTGACATCGATATCCAAGGCGGCAAATACAAAGCCGAAAAACACGGCGTAGGTGAATACGAAGTCATCCTCAGGGACACGCTCAAACCTGGCGTCATTGCCATCACCGCAACCATTCAGGCCGGTGAGCTGAACGACCTGCTGACTGGCGAACTCGATTTGCACGAGGACGAAGATGAACCTGTCAGTGGTTCTTCTTGGAAAGGCATCGCCCTGTGGATCGGCGGGGGGTTATTGGCCCTGATGGCATTAGGCGCGATCGTTCGCTTTCGTCAACAAGCTCGTACGGCCTAAGGAGCCTCAGCATGAAAACAATCAACACTTCAAAAAAACGCCACTGGATGGCACTGGCCACTGCTTTGACCCTTGCAGGTGCTGCACTGCCTACGTACGCGGGCGAAGGCCATGACCACGGCGCTGCGCCTGCGACGGCCAATGCCAATGGTCCACAGCGCATGGCCGATGGCAGCGTGTTTCTGCCCAAACCAGCCCAACGCCAACTGAATGTGCGCACGATGGTGGTGGAAACCGCTGAGCTGCCACGCGCCTTTGAACTCAATGGTCAGGTACTGATGGACCCCAACGCTGGGGGCAAAGTCCAGCCCATCAACGCTGGACGCATAGAACCCGGCCCTAATGGCCTGCCCAACGCAGGGCAAACCGTCAAGAAGGGACAGGTCTTGGCCTACGTCGTCCCTGCGTTCGCCCCCCTGGAGCGGGCCAGCCAGTTGACTCAATTGGCCGAATTTCGCGCGGCTAAAGCGCTTGCTGAAAAGCGTTTGGCACGTTTGCGCGAGTTATCGGACACGGTGCCGCGCAAGGAAGTGGAAGCCGCAGAGAGCGACGTGCTCAGCCTGACCGAACGCATGTCGGCCGTCGGTGGCGGCCTCAGCAGCAAGGAAGCACTGGTCGCGCCCGTTTCTGGCGTGATTGCCTCGGCGCATGTCGTGGCAGGTCAAGTGGTGGACACGCGTGAATTAATTTTCGAAATTGTCGACCCTAGGCGACTGCGCATCGAAGCCTTGGCTTTTGATAGCGCACTGACCAACAACATCGGCAGTGCCTCACTGGCTGTCGGCGACCAGCTCACGCCGCTGATTTTCATGGGTGCAGCGCGCAGTTTGCGCGAGCAAGCGCTGCCGCTGAACTTCCAAGTGCAAAGCCCGGAACTACTAGGTCTGGCCGTTGGACAGCCCGTCAAAGTCTATGTGCAGTCCAAGCAAAAGACACAGGGTATTGCGGTCCCCCAGTCGGCACTGATGAAAAACGCTGCTAATCAGAACGTTGTGTGGGTCAAGTCTGCAGCTGAGCAGTTTGAACCCCGCACGGTGACGTTCGAGCCCCTGGATGGAGCGCGCGTCACGGTGATCTCGGGCTTGAAGTCTGGCGATCGTGTGGCGACCCAAGGTGCCACGCTCGTCAATCAAGTCCGGTAAAGGGGTCACGATATGTTCAAGTGGCTTCTCGAAAATAGCCTGACCAACCGGCTTCTGGTGTTGATAGCGGGTGCCGTATTGATGGCTTACGGGGCATTCACATTGTCTCGAACGCCAGTCGATGTCTTTCCCGACCTCAACAAACCTACTGTGACGATCATGACCGAGGCGGGTGGCATGGCGCCCGAAGAGGTCGAGCAACTGATTACCTTTCCTCTGGAGACGGCCATGAATGGCTTGCCTGGGGTCGAATCGGTTCGTTCTACTTCCTCTGCTGGCCTGTCCTTTTTGTATGTCACCTTCAACTGGGACACAGAGATTTTTCGGGCACGCCAACTGGTGTCTGAACGTCTCTCGTCCATGGAAGAAGGTTTGGCTGCCGGGGTAATTCCACGGATGGGGCCGATCAGCTCCATCATGGGTGAGATCATGCAGATCGCTATTCCTGTCGATCCGCAGAAGATCTCCCCTATGGCCGTGCGTGAGTACGCCGACTGGGTGCTCCGGCCTCGACTCCTGTCCATCCCCGGCGTCGCACAGATCATCCCCATTGGCGGCGAAGTGCGCCAGTTTCAGGTGCAGCCCAATACAGCGCGCATGTCGGACTTAGGTATCTCCTTGGACCAGTTGGAGTCAGCGTTGCGCGGGTTTTCGGCCAACACCTCGGGTGGTTTTTTAGAGCTCAACGGGCGCGAGTACCTGATTCGACATCTGGGCCGTACCTCCCGCCTGGAGGACTTGCGCAATTTGGCCATCACCGCCAAGAACGGCCAGCCCATCTTGTTGCGGCAGATCGCTGAGGTCACGTTTGCCGCCGCCATCAAACGCGGGGATGCCGGCTTTGAAGGCAAGCCCGCCGTGATTCTGGGCGTTCAAAAGCAACCCACCGCTGACACGACCCGTTTGACACAGTCGATTGAAGAAGCGATTACGGATCTCAAGGCATCCCTTCCTGAGGGGATGGAGGCACCCCGTGTGACCTTCCGGCAGGCCAGCTTCATCGAGGCCTCGATCTCGACGCTGCAAGGCAAACTCATCGGCGCCTCGCTGTTTGTGGCCGCGATCCTGTTCTTCTTCCTGGGCACGGTTCGCCCCACCATCATTGCGCTCACCGCCATCCCAGTGTCCATCTTCATCACGGCACTGGTGTTCAAGTATTTTGGCTTGTCGATCAACACCATGACGCTGGGGGGGCTGGCGATTGCCATTGGCGGACTGGTGGACGATGCCGTGGTGGATGTGGAAAACATCTTGCGGCGCATGAAAGAAGACCGTGCCAAGGACCCAAGCCAGCGCCTGTCGCTGCTCGCGCTCGTGGCCAAGGCGTCCATGGAAGTCCGCTCGGCGATCCTCTATGCGACGGTGATCATCGTGCTGGTCTTCCTTCCGCTTTTTGCTTTGCCGGGCCTGGAAGGCAAGTTGTTTGTGCCGCTGGGCATTGCCTTCATCATCTCGACACTGGCCTCTTTGTTGGTGTCGGTAACGATGACGCCGGTGCTGAGCTACTACCTCTTGCCGGGCATGAAAAACCTGGACCATGGCGACACCAAAGTGCTGGCATGGCTCAAGCAAGGCTACAAAGGCAGTTTGCAAAAAGTGCTGGACAAGCCACGCGTGGCGATAACCAGTGCATGTGTAACGGTAGTGTTTGCAGCGGCGGCTGTTCCGTTTTTTCCGACCACCTTCTTGCCTCCTTTCAATGAAGGCACCTTACTGGTGGGCATACGGCTGAACCCGGGCGTGACCTTGACCGAGTCCTCTGACCTGGCGCGCCAGGCCGAAGTGCTGGTCAAGCAGGTGCCCGAAGTGCTGCATGTGGGCAGACGCAGCGGACGTGCTGAATTGGATGAGCATGCCGAAGGCGTTCATGTCAGCGAATTGGACGTGGGCATCAAACCCTCAGGCGAGTTGACGCGCTCAATGGATGAGGTCCGTGCCGACATCCGTGCGCGCTTGGTCAACCTGCCTGCTTCGATTGAGGTGGGGCAACCCATCTCACACCGCATCGACCACATGCTGTCTGGGGTGCGCTCACAAATCGCCATCAAGATCTTTGGCGAAGACCTGGACGTGCTGCGCGGGCAAGCCGATGCGCTGCGCTCACGGCTGTCAGGCATCGAGGGCATAGCCGACCTGCAAATCGAAAAACAAGTTCTTGCGCCCCAAATCAAGGTACGGTTGGACTATGCGGCAGCGGCGCAATACGGCCTGTCTGGCGCGCAAGTGCTTGCCACACTGCAGACCCTGGTGGAAGGTGAACGTGTCACGCAAATCATGGAGGGAGGTCGCCGCTTTGCGCTGGTTGTGCGTTTACCAGAATCCGCACGATCGCTGGAAGGCCTGGGCCAGGTGTTGATCGAAACACCCTCGGGCAGAATTCCGCTGTCCAAAATCGCAACGATTGAAGACGCCGATGGTCCCAACCAAATCAGTCGGGACAACGGCAAGCGGCGTATCGTGATTTCTGCCAACGCTTCGGGCCGCCCATTGTCAGAAGTCGTGGCCGACATACGCAAAGTGACGGCGGATTCTCGATTGCCAGAGGGCTACTTCATCACCCTTGGAGGACAGTTTCAGGCGCAAGAAGAAGCCTCGCGCCTGATCTCTTTGCTCTCGGTGGTCTCTGTGGTGTTGATGTTTGTGGTGCTTTACAGCCGCTACAAGTCCGCCGTTTTGTCGGCCTTGATCATGGTGAACATTCCCTTGGCGCTCGTGGGTGCCGTGTTGGGTCTTTGGCTGTCAGGTCAGCCCTTGTCGGTGGCCGCCCTGGTCGGCTTCATTACGCTGGCGGGCATTTCGGTGCGCAACGGCATTTTGAAGGTCAGTCATTACATCAACCTGATGCGCTTTGAGGGAGAGTCCTTCACCAAGCCCATGATCTTGCGCGGTTCGATGGAACGTTTGAGCCCGGTGTTGATGACGGCCTTGGTGACTGCCTTCGCATTGGCACCATTGCTCTTCGAGGCCGAACGCCCCGGCACCGAAATTTTGCACCCGGTCGCCGTGGTGATTTTCTCGGGCTTGATCAGCTCGACGCTGCTCGACACCTTTCTGACGCCTGCCATGTTTTGGCTCTTTGGCCGCAAGCCCGCCGAGGCGCTTTTGCAGGACAAAGACGCTGAAGCGTTCTGACCGTTCACCCGTTTTTTCAACTTCAATCTCAAACTTTAAAAGGACATCTCATGAAATTGCAAACGCTTTTAATCACCGCTTCTTTAGTGCTTGGCAACATGGCTTGGGCCGGACCCGGCGATGCCACCCACAAACCCATGCACGGTGGCGTTTTAGCCACCGTCAAGGATGTTGACTATGAGTTGGTGGCCAGTGTCACAGCGCTTCGCCTTTATGTGCGTGACCATGGCAAAGCGGTGGATGTGTCCAAATCCACAGCTAAATTGACCTTGCTGACAGGCAGTGAAAAACAAGAGGTTGAACTCAAGCCAAGCGGAGACAAACTGGAAGCGACTGGAACCTACAAAGTGACGGCCGGCACGAAAGTTGTGGCCGTTATTTCCTTCGGTGCAAAGCAGGCGACGGCCAGATTCGTCATCAAGTAATTCGTCAGCGTTAACACTCCACTCAACCTATCTTTCTCTTCAGTTGTCGTTGGATTTGATGAATCCAATGACTGCTGTGGGTCGGCTACGGCCAGTCGGCAGAATTTTTGCAAGGTCTGCTTCCAGCCTGAACAGGACTTCAAGGGTAAAAATACAAACGACAGCCACTAACCACAAGCCGACCGCCAAATCTTTGGCACTGCCTGGTGTGATTGTAAAAATAAAATGCTCAAAAACAATAAGTCAGACTGCCGCGTTCCCAATCAACTTCTCTGCAGCTTATTCAAGCTAAAAAATTGACCTTTGCTGTGAGGACCCACCATGAAGCTATCCCCCCACCCCCCCGGGCTTGGGGGTCCTGTAGGGGGTGGGTAGCAGCTACTATCACCCACTACTCTCATGCAGGCCTACTATCAGCGGCAGCTACTATCACTTGCCACACGGCTTCTACTATCACCTCTGACGCCCTACTATCAGGCAGCAACTGGGCGCCTACTATCACCGTACTCTTGAGCTGAGGATCGCACTTAGGTAGTGATCAAGTGACCACAAGTGAGTTCAAAAAATTGCTCTACATAGACCCATTACCTCGTTCGCGGGCTTACTAACTTCCGATGGTGGTTATCCGCACTTTATCCGCACTGACGAAAAAAAAGCACCGGGCATTGCTGCCAAGTGCTTGTTTTTCCTACCAAATCTGGTAGGCGCGACTAGATTCGAACTAGCGACCCCCACCATGTCAAGGTGGTGCTCTAACCAACTGAGCTACGCGCCTGCTAAGCCTTGAATTATAGCCATAAAAATCGCGATTTTTGCCCCTTGCGCAACAAGTTCTCGACTTCTACCCTGGCGGCATGGGCATCTGCCTGAAGCCTCATCAAGCATGAACCTCAGCGCCGTCTGGCCGCACGCACCCCTTTGACGCTGCGCACCGTGCCCAGCACCTTGCTCAGGCTGACCGCATCGCCAATCTCCACCGTGAAGGTCATCCAAGCAGTGCCTTTCACCGATTGGGTTTGCACCCCGATCACATTCATCTTTTCTTTGGCAAACACTTCTGAGATGTCGCGCAGCAGGCCTTGGCGGTCAAAGGCCTCCACCGCCACGTCCACCGGATACACCGAAGCAGCGGCCCCTTTGTGCTCGCCCCAGCGCACCTCGATCACGCGTTCGCCGTGGCGCAAAGCCAGCTCGCGGAAGTTGCTGCAGTCTTGGCGGTGGATGCTCACGCCTTTGCCGCGGGTGACAAATCCACTGATCGCATCGGGCGGCGCAGGTTTGCAGCAACGCGAGAGCTGCGTGAGCAAAGAATCCACACCGACGACAAGCACACCATTGGGTGTCTTGCGAGGCACGGCTTCTTTGAACTTCTTGTGCAGGACCTCGTCGGCTTGTGGTGCAGCCTCTGGCGGGTTAAGCAAAACCTCGATATTGCGCAGCGAATACTCATCCTTGCCCACCACCTCAAAGAGGCCATCGGCTGACTTGAAGCCCAGCTGGTTGGCCAGTTCTTCCAGTCGAATGGCCGTGCGACCCAGCCGTTGCAAAAATTTCTCGACCAATTCGCGCCCGCGGGCGATGGTCTCGGCACTGACTTGCGCGTTGAACCAGGCCCTCACCTTGGCTCTGGCCCGAGGGCTGGCCAAAAAGCCCAACTCAGGATTGAGCCAGTCGCGCGAGGGGCCGCCCTCCTTGATGGCGGTGATCTCCACCGTCTGACCGTTGGCCAACTGGGTGTTCAGCGGCACCATGGCCCCATCCACCTTGGCCCCCCGGCAACGGTGACCCAAGTTGGTATGCACGGTGTAAGCAAAGTCGATGGGCGTGGCGCCTTGCGGCAGCTCAACCACTGCCGCATCGGGTGTCAGCACGTAAATACGGTCGTCGAACAGACTGCTGCCTGGTGCACTGGCTTGAGCTGCGCCAGACAGGTCGCGCTCCCAGGCCAACAGTTGTCGCAACACAGCGATTTTGGTGTCGTATTCGCTGGTGGCCGACACCCCTGCATAGCCTTTGGTGCCCGCTTCTTTGTAAGCCCAGTGGGCGGCTACGCCGTGCTCGGCATGGTCGTGCATGGCTTGGGTGCGGATTTGCACCTCGATCGGGCCGCCGTCGGCATCGCGCACCACGGTGTGCAGCGACTGGTAGCCGTTGGCTTTGGGCTTGGCGATGTAGTCGTCAAACTCCTCGGCAATCGGCACAAAGTGCTCGTGCACCCAGCTGAGCGCGTGGTAACAATCGGCCACGCTAGGCACCACCACGCGAAGCGCACGGATGTCGAACACACGCTCAAAGGGCAAGGACTTGCCGCGCATTTTGCGCACGATGCTGTAGATGTGTTTGGGCCGACCCTCGACCGAAGCCGCAATGCCCTGAGAGGCCAAGGCCTGCTGCAAGCGCTCTCGCAGGGCCACCATGTAACGCTCGCGCTCGGTGCGTTTTTCATCCAGCAGCCGAGCAATGTCCTTGTAGATCACGGGCTCCAGAAAACGGAATGACAGGTCCTCCATCTCCCATTTGATCTGCCAAATGCCCAAACGGTTGGCCAAGGGCGCAAACACCTGCAGCGACTCGCTGGCCAGCGCCGGGGGCACTGGCAGTTTGGTGGCAGCAAAATGGCGCAGGGTTTGCAAACGTGAGGCCAAGCGCAGCATGACCACACGCAAATCGCGGCTGAATGCCAGCAGCATCTTGCGCACGTTTTCGGTCTGGATGCGGGGACTCAAGGGCGTGTTATCAGGCCCAAGCGTGCTCGACGCGGCCGCACGCGAGAGGCGCTGAACATGAACCAGCTGATTGGTTTGAATGGCCAGTTGCGCCAACTGCGGGCCAAAGGCCTTGGCCATCACCTCTTCGGGTTTGTTCAGGTGCGGACAGGCATACACCAGGTAACAGGCCGCCTGCATGGCCACAGAACCCCCAATACCCGCCAAAATTTCGGCCACGGCATCGGCATGCGCCAAGATGTTTTCACCGGTGTCCAGCGTTTCTCCGGCAATCAGTGGCTCGGCAAAAACACGGGCTTTGGCCAGGGTTTCGGTCTGATCTGACCCTTGCGCTGTGGCCAGCACGACGGGCGGCAAATGAGGCGCGTGCAAGCGGCCCGTCGTGGACATGGGGCTGGCCGAGTGGCTGGAGGTAGGGCTGACCATAACCCTAGTCACCCAACAAAAAATGCGTCAAAACCGCGATCTGATCGTCTCCCGTCAAGGTGGGCGCGTGGCCACATCCAGGCCAGGTATCCAGCTTCGCAAGGGGGCCACGCTGAGTCATCTGGGCAGCAGTTTCGGGCGTCAGCAAGTCTGAATCTTGACCCCGAATCAACAGTGTTTGTGCCTGAATTTGGTCGTACAAGGCCCACAACATGGCTTCTCCAGAGGCAGCTGCTTCGGCGGTCAAGGCCCGCACGGGCACCCCAATGGCCGGGTCGTAATGCAGCGTCAGTTGGCCATCGGCGGCGGCGCGGGTCATGTGCAACGACATCTCGCGCCAAACCTCTGGCAAAACCGGGCCAAAACCTTGAGACAGCTCCCATAAAGCGGCGGCGGCTTCATCCAGATCGCGGTATTGACCGTATTGACCCACATAAACTTGCATGCGCTGCACCGAAGACCAAGTGATGGCCGGGCCCACGTCATTGAGCACCAAGCGACGAATCGGGCAAGGCAAAGGCAAGCTGGGCTGCCCTGCCAGCACCATGCCAATCAAGCCGCCCATGCTGGTGCCCACCCAGTCGAGCGTTTGCAGGGGCTTGTCTGCCCCCAATTGCAGCTGAATCTGGGCCAACATCGCCAGCATGTCACCCGCGTACTGCGGAATTTGGTACAGGGTGGGCTCGCTCAGCCATTCGCTTCGACCGCGACCGGCCACATCGGGGCAGATGATTTGCAATGGCTCGGGGCTTTGCGCCAGCAGAGCCTGGGCTAAACGGTCAAAGTCGCGGCCCTGTCGGGTCAAGCCGTGCACACACACCACCACACGGCGGGCACCTGCATCGCCCCAGCGCCAATAGGCCATGCGGTGCTGGCCCTCGGGATGAGGGCAAGTGACCCATTCGAGTTGGGGGGATGGGGCGCAGGTGTTCGAGGCCGGGGTGGGGTTCAAGGTAGGGGTCAAGGTGATGAAAATCGAAAACAATCTGGAGGACTTGCCCATTAAACCGGGCTTGAGCGGCGCGATAATGGACTTTTGAACATCCTAATTCATCTTTCGGAGTGGAAAACATGTTGCAAGGTAAAACAGCACTGGTCACTGGCTCAACGAGCGGCATCGGATTGGGCATTGCCAAGTCTTTGGCCAAGCAAGGCGCCAACATTGTGCTGAACGGTTTTGGCGATGCCGAAGGCCCCAAGGCCGAGATTGCTGCACTGGGCGTGAAAGTGGCCTACCACGGCGCCGACATGAGCAAAGCCTCCGAGATTGAAGCCATGATGGCCTTTGCAGCGGACACCTTTGGACGCGTCGACATTTTGGTCAACAACGCCGGCATCCAGCATGTGGCCAAGATCGAAGACTTTCCTGTCGAGCGCTGGGACGCCATCATCGCCATCAACTTGAGCAGCGCCTTCCACGCCACACGACTGGCCCTGCCTGCCATGAAAGCGGCCAACTGGGGCCGCATCATCAATCTCGCATCCATCCACGGCCTGGTCGGTTCGGCCGAAAAGTCGGCTTACGTAGCCGCCAAGCACGGTGTGGTTGGCCTGACCAAGGTCACCGCGCTCGAAAACGCCACCACAGGCGTGACCTGCAACGCCATTTGCCCCGGCTGGGTTTTGACGCCTCTGGTGCAAAAACAGGTGGACGCCAAGGCCGCGGCCATGGGTTTGTCGAACGAAGAAGCCAAAAAACAGCTGCTGCAAGAGAAAGAGCCCTCCATGCAGTTCACCACGCCCGAAGAACTGGGCGAGCTGGCGGTGTTCTTCTGCTCGGCCGCAGGAAACAACGTGCGCGGTGTGGCCTGGAACATGGACGGCGGCTGGACCGCCCAGTAAAACGATGAGTAACTCTGCACGCTTGGACAAGATCGTCATTGTTGACGACGACACCCGCATCCGCGACTTGTTGCGCCGCTTTCTGTCACAAGAAGGCTTTGACGTGTTGTTGGCCGAAGACGGCCGCGCCCTTGACCGCATCATGCAACGCGAGACGATCGACTTGATCGTGCTCGACCTGATGCTGCCCGGCGAAGACGGCCTGAGCATTTGCAGGCGTCTGCGCGCCAACGGTGTGAACACGCCGGTCATCATGTTGACCGCCAAAGGCGAGGATGTGGACCGCATCAATGGCCTGGAGATCGGGGCCGACGACTACCTGGGCAAGCCCTTTAACCCCCGAGAGCTGCTGGCCCGCATCCATGCAGTGCTGCGCCGCAGACCTGCCACAGAGCTGCCCGGCTCACCCTCGGCAGAAGAAGAGGTCATCATTTTCGGCCACTTCAAGCTTGACTTGGGGGCCCGGTCGCTGAGCAAGGACGGCGTGGACATGGCGCTGACCACCGGCGAATTTGCCATGCTCAAGGCCTTGGCCAGACACCCGCGGCAATCCCTGACCCGTGACAAGCTGGCCCAATTGGCGCGCGGGCGGGAGTTTGAGCCCTTTGACCGCAGTCTGGATGTGCAGATCTCCCGTCTGCGCAAAATGATCGAAGTCGACCCGGCATCGCCCAAAATCATCCAGACCGTTTGGGGTGTGGGTTACGTGTTTGTGCCCGATGGACAAGCGTGAAACCCGTGCAGATTGCCCCAGATGAGGTGACGCCCGGGCCAACCGCTGGCCCCATGCTCAAGGTCAGCCTTTTTTGGCGAACCTTCATTTTGCTGGCCTTGCTGATTTTTTTCAGCAGCGTGGCTTGGCTGCAAATGTTCAGAACCCAGGAATACGAACCACGCATCCTGCGCAATGCCCATCAAATCGCCACTGTGGTCAACCTGACCAAAACCGCTCTGAAAAACAGTGACGAAATCGCGCGCTTGTCCCTGATCAAAATGTTGGCCGACGAAGAAGATGTCAGCATCCAGCTTCGCGAGCCCACGGACCGCAGCGTCCCATTCACCGATTCGAGCTTGGACAGCCGACTGGTGGATGAGATGGTCAAGCGACTGGGGCCTGGCACCGTTGTGGCCTCCAGCGTCAACGAGCAAGAGGGGCTGTGGATTGGTTTTGCCATCGAACGCGACAGCTACTGGCTTCAAATGGACCCCTCGCGACTCAAGCCCTTGGGGGGCAGCGCTTGGCTGATGTGGTTGAGCTTCACGACAGCGCTTTCCCTGGTGGGGGCGGCCATCATGGCAGGCCTGATCAATCGCCCACTCAAGAGGCTGTCTCATGCAGCCAGCTTGGTGCGTGAGGGGCAGTTTCATGGCTCTCCTCTGGACGAGGCGGCCGCAACCAGCGAGATCCGAGAGGTCAACATCGGTTTTAACCGCATGGCCGAGCGCCTGGCCAAGATCGAAGCCGAACGTGCTTTGATGCTGGCCGGGATTTCCCACGACTTGCGAACGCCATTGGCACGCTTGCGTTTGGAGACGGAGTTGAGTGTCAGCGACCTGCAAACCCGCGAGTTGATGGTGGCTGATATTGAGCAACTCGATGAGATCATTGACAAGTTTTTAGATTACGCGCGCCCTGAATCCAGCGACCTTGGACCCGTCCTCTTGTCAGGCGTCATCAGCCGCTGCATCACACCATGGCGCAACAACGCGCGCCTGAGAATCACAGTGGATGTGAGAGAAGACCTGCAGGTGCAAGCTGAAACGGTGGAGCTCGGACGTGTGTTGTCCAACCTGCTGGAAAACGCGCGCCGCTACGGCCAAAGCCCCGCGGACGGCATCACCCGAGTTGAAATCGTGGCCCGCGTGCACGACGGTTGGGTGCTGCTGCGCGTGCGCGATCAAGGCCCTGGCGTGTCAGATGAAACGCTGAAGAACCTGACCCAACCTTTTTTCAGAGGTGATGCAGCCCGTACAGCGGCCACCGGTTCTGGCTTGGGTCTTGCCATCGTTGAGCGCTCGGTGCAACGCATGGGCGGCACGTTTTCGGTATTCAACAACAGCGCTGGCGGCTTGATGGCCTTGATGAAGTTCAAGCAAGCCGAAAGCGAATGACAAC
Source organism: Limnohabitans sp. Bal53 (assembly GCF_003063355.1). Lineage (GTDB taxonomy): Bacteria > Pseudomonadota > Gammaproteobacteria > Burkholderiales > Burkholderiaceae_C > Limnohabitans_A. Next base: position 700,324 of record NZ_NESH01000002.1, read on the forward strand.
AGACCCCTTGCAGTCATTGAAGCTTTGAGGCAAGTTTTCTGCCCACAACCTACAATCTGACCCATTCACTTTGACACCCCCCTCCTTCTTGGCGGGGGGTGTTTTGCATTTTTATCGCCCATCGCCACCATGCAACTCCCCAGCCTCATCACCGGCAAACGTTTCACCCTGCCCCGCCCTGTTGGATCGGCCGATGCCGTGCTGCTGGCCCAACTGGCCCTGCGCGAGAAAAAAGCGGGCAAGCTCACGGCCATCGTCACCAGTGACGCGGCCGACGCCCAGCGCCTCATGGACGAGCTGGTGTTTTTTGCCCCGGATCTGCGCTGCGTGATGTTCCCTGACTGGGAAACCCTGCCGTACGACACCTTCTCGCCGCACCAGGACCTGATCAGCGAGCGCTTGGCCACTTTGTGGCGCATCAAGCAGCGCAACCACGCCGAAAGCGCCGACGTGGTGCTGGTGCCTGCGACCACCGCGCTGTACCGCTTGGCGCCACCGTCCTTTTTGGCGGGCTACACCTTCGAATTCAAGGTCAAGCAAAAGCTCGACGAAGCCCAACTCAAAGCCCAGCTCACACTGGCGGGTTACTCGCATGTGAGCCAAGTGGTCAGCCCCGGCGAATACGCGGTGCGGGGCGGCTTGATCGACCTTTTCCCCATGGGCTCGCTGGTGCCTTACCGGGTGGACCTGTTTGACGACGAGATCGACAGCATCCGCACCTTCGACCCCGACAGCCAGCGCAGCCTCTACCCCGTGCCCGAGGTTCGCCTTTTGCCCGGGCGCGAGTTCCCGATGGACGAGGCGGCCCGTGCGCGCTTTCGCAGCCGCTGGCGCGAGCTGCTCGAAGGCGACCCGACCAAGAGCCGCATCTACAAAGACATGGGCAACGGCGTGGCCACGGCGGGCATCGAGTACTACCTGCCCCTGTTTTTTGAAGAAACCGCCACGGTGTTTGATTACCTGGGAGCTGGCCAGGCCGATGCCGCCACCGTGGTGCTGCACGGCGATCTAGAACCCGCCTTCCAGCGCTTTTGGCAAGACACCCGCGACCGCTTTCGGCTGGTGCAGGGCGACCCCGAGCGGCCCGTGCTGCCGCCCGATGCGCTGTTTTTGAGTGCCGAACAGTTCTACACACTGACCAACGGCCATGCCCAATTGGCTTTGCGCCCAGGCACGCAAGACGTGACCGACAACACCCTCGCCCAGCCCTTGCCTGAGCTGACGGTGGTACGCGGTGCCGAAGACCCGCTGTCGCGCTTGCAAGCGCACATCCGCAGCAGCGCCAGCCGCGTGCTGATCTTGGCCGAGAGCGATGGCCGACGCGAAAGCCTGCTCGACTTCGTGCGCTCCAGCGGCCTCACGCCACCCGTCTTTGACAGCCTCGAAGACTTTTTGACCAGCAACGAAAAAATCGGCATGGCCACCGCTGCACTGGTCAGCGGCTTCCATTGGTTCGAGCACAACATCGACCTGGTCACCGAGACCGAACTCTTTGCAGCCGGGTCCGTCACGCGCCGCCGCAAAAAGCAGGAACAAGTCAGCGATGTGGAAGCGCTGATCAAAGACCTGAGCGAGCTGAACGTGGGCGACCCGGTGGTGCACAGTGCCCACGGCATTGGCCGCTACCGGGGTCTGGTCAACATGGACATGGGCCAGAAAAACGAAGACGGCACGCCAGCGCTGCAAGAGTTTTTGCACCTCGAATACGCCGACAAGGCCACGCTCTATGTGCCCGTGAGCCAGCTGCAGCTGATTGGCCGCTACACGGGCGTGAGCGCCGACGAAGCGCCCCTGCACAAACTGGGCTCGGGCCAATGGGAAAAAGCCAAACGCCGCGCCGCCGAGCAGGTGCGCGACGCCGCAGCCGAGTTGCTCAACATCTACGCCCGCCGCGCTGCACGCGAGGGCCACCCTTTCCGCTACAGCCCGCAAGACTACGAGACCTTTGCCAACGACTTTGGCTTTGAAGAAACCGCCGACCAAAAGGCCGCCATCCACTGCGTCATTCAAGACATGATCAGCCCTCGCCCGATGGACCGCTTGGTCTGTGGCGATGTGGGTTTTGGCAAGACCGAGGTGGCCCTGCGTGCCGCCTTTGTAGCCGTGACCGGCGGCAAACAGGTCGCACTGCTGGCCCCCACCACGCTGCTGGCCGAGCAGCACTACCAAACCCTCAAAGACCGCTTTGCCAAATGGCCCGTCAAAGTGGCTGAAGTCTCGCGCTTTCGCTCGGGCAAAGAAGTCACTGCCGCGCTCAAAGGCATTGCCGACGGCACGGTGGACATCGTGGTGGGCACACACAAGTTGCTGAGCGAATCCACCAAGTTCCACGACCTGGGCCTGCTCATCATCGATGAGGAACACCGCTTTGGTGTGCGCCATAAAGAGGCCATGAAAGGGCTGCGGGCCGAGGTCGATGTGCTCACGCTGACCGCCACCCCCATCCCCCGCACCATGGGCATGGCGCTGGAGGGCTTGCGCGATTTGAGCGTGATTGCGACTGCGCCGCAACGCCGCTTGGCCATCAAGACCTTTGTGCGCAACGAGGGCACGGGCGTGATCCGCGAGGCGGTGCTGCGCGAACTCAAACGCGGCGGGCAGTGCTACTTTTTGCACAACGAGGTCGAGACCATAGAGAACCGCAAGCAAAAGCTCGAAGAAATCCTGCCCGAAGCCCGCATTGCCGTGGCCCACGGCCAGATGCCCGAGCGCGAGCTCGAGCGCGTGATGCGCGACTTTGTGGCCCAGCGCTACAACATCTTGCTGTGCTCGACCATCATCGAGACCGGCATCGACGTGCCCACGGCCAACACCATCGTGATCTCTCGCGCCGACAAATTCGGCCTGGCCCAGCTGCACCAGCTGCGCGGGCGCGTGGGCCGCTCGCACCACCAAGCCTATGCGTATTTGATGGTGCCCGAGATCGAAGGCCTGACCAAACAAGCGGCGCAGCGCCTCGACGCGATCCAGCAAATGGAAGAGTTGGGCAGCGGTTTTTATTTGGCCATGCACGACCTGGAGATTCGCGGCGCGGGCGAGGTGCTGGGCGAAAACCAGAGCGGCAACATGCTCGAAGTGGGTTTTCAGCTCTACAACGAAATGCTGTCCGAGGCGGTGCGCAGCTTGAAAGCGGGCAAAGAGCCCGATTTACTCAGCCCCCTGTCGGTCACCACCGACATCAACCTGCACGCCCCGGCCCTGCTGCCCAACGACTACTGCGGCGACGTGCACCTGCGCCTGAGCTTTTACAAAAAGCTGGCCACCGCCAAAACCAGCGACCAGATCGACGCCTTGCTCGAAGAGCTGGTAGATCGCTTTGGCAAATTGCCCCCACAAGCGCAAACCCTGGTGGACGTGCACCGCCTGCGCGTGCTGACCCAGCCCTATGGCGTCATCAAGGTCGATGCCGCCCCGGGTGTCATCCAGATCACCTTCAAACCCAACCCACCCGTGGACCCCATGGCCATCATCGGCCTGATCCAAAAGAACAAACACATCAAGCTGGCGGGCAACGACAAAATTCGCATCGAACGCGAACTGCCCGACCCCAAGGCACGGGCGCAGATGGTGCGTGATGTGCTCAGGAGTTTGGGGACACCGAAGGTGGAGGTGGCGCCTTAAAGCAAGAGGTGCCAGTGGAGGGCCGCCCAAGCAACGGTCCTCTTGCTGAAACAGCCTCAGGGGCGACGCCACAAAGCAAAAAGCCCAGCCGATGAAGGCTGGGCTTTTGCGTGATTTTGGGGTGGCTGATGGGGCTCGAACCCACGACAACAGGAATCACAATCCTGGACTCTACCAACTGAGCTACAGCCACCGCGAAGCCAAAATTATAACCCGAAGTTAGGGTCAAAAACCAGCGCTTGCGCAGAATTATGAAGCCGTTTTGGCCTTGGGTTTATTGACCAGGATTTCCACCTTGAATTGCGAGCGCAAGTGGGCCAGATAGGCACCCGCTTCCGCGTTGCCGAGCAAGCGAGCAAATTGCTCACGGCTTTGGGCTTGTTGCTGCGCATTGGACTCTTCACGCGACACCAGCTTGTTCACGCGCACCAGGGCATAGCCTTGTGCACCCAAATCCACCCCAACAAGAGCGGGCATGGCTGAAGGGTCAGCACGAAGCGCCGCGTCGACCAAAGCCTGGGGCTGGCCCTGTGTTTGGTCACGCGAGACCACCAGCGCATTGCCCACTTGGGCTTGAGCAGGCTGGGCTTTCCATGCGCTCAGACGGGCCTCGCCTTCAGCCTTGGCCAAGGCTTGTGATTGCTCCAGTATGTATTGAGTGCGCACGGCCTCTTTGACATCACCAAAGGGCCGCACGGCCGCTGCGCGGTAGTTGACGATGCGTGCAGAAACCAGGGTGTTGTTGCCCAACTCAATGGCGGCCGTGTTGCGGCGCTTGCTGATCGACTCTTCGGCGAACAAGGCTTCCAAGACTTTGGGGTTGGCCATCACGCCAGTCTTTGCAGCCGTGGGGATACGGCTCAAGCCTTGAGCTTGCAGGATGCTGAGTTTGAGTTTGTCTGCCACGGGCTTGAAGGTGTCGGCCTGCTCGTACACGCTGTTGCTGAAGGTCTCCGCCAATTCAGCAAACTGTCGCTTGGCTTGTTGCTCGCGCAAGTCGGCTTCAAGTTGGGGCCGCATCGACTCAAAGCTGGGCGCTGCAGGGGCCTTGATGTCGGTCAGCTGGATGATATGGAAGCCGAATTCAGACTCCACCACCGCGCTGATGTCGCCTTTTTTCAGGGCAAATGTGGCGTCTTCAAATGACTTGACCATGGCTCCTTTGGCGAAGAAGTCCAAATCGCCACCATTGGCGGCCGAGCCTGGGTCGTCCGAGTTCTTGCGGGCCAACTCGGCAAAAGACTTGGGATCTTTGCGCACATCAGCCAGCAAGGCTTCGGCTTTGGCTCGGGCTTTTTCACGGTCTGCTGCAGGCGCATCCTTGGCCGCATTGATCAAGATGTGGCGAGCCCGGCGTTGCTCTTGGCCAGACAGGCGCTGCAGATTTTGCTCGTAATAGGTTTTCACGTCCTGCTCGGGCAATTGGATATTTTTGGCCAAAGCGGCCGCATCAAGGACCAGGTATTCCACGTCAGCAGACTCTGGCGAACGGAAACGTTCGGACTGGGCCTGGTAGAACTTTTCCAAATCAGCATCAGTCACCTGGACCTTGGCCGCAAAAGCAGCAGGCTCAAAGCGCTGGACCTGAATTTCGCGTCGTTGCAAATAGGCTTGCAAAGCGGTGTAAGTTTGACGCTGCGAAGCCACAGCAGAGGCCTGCAAGGTGGAAAGCACCTGCTGATTGGACAGGTCGCGGCGCACACGCGCTTCGAACATTTCAGGCGTCATGCCTTGGCTGGCTGCCAATTGACGGTAACGGTCCATGTCCAGTTTGCCGTCCGGGCCGCGCAGACTGGCGATCGAGGGGTCTTGCTGCAAGTAGTTGGCCAAGCGCTGGTCGCTGGTCACCAGCAGCTGCTTTTCAGCCGCCACAGCGATCAAACGGTCATTGACCATGCGCTCAAGACTGGCGTAACGGGCCTCTTCCGAGCCCAGCAACTTGGCGTCCAGGTTGGGGGCAGAAGCACGGATACGGTCCACTTCTTGTTGGTGCATCGCATCCCACTCTTGCTGGGTGATTTCCAAATCGCCGACTTTGGCAACCACAGCACCGCGATCGCCCATGTTGTTGTAACCATCGACGCCAAACAACACGAAAGATGGGATGATCAGCAAAACCAGCAAGCCCATCAGGATCTTGGAATTGTTGCGGATGGTGTCAAACATGTCGTAAGTCTCGGTTTATCAATAAAAAAGGCGAACCTGGGGTTCGCCTTTGTTTGAGAGGTGGTGGGCGCTGACGGTCTCGAACCGCCGACCTACTCCGTGTAAAGGAGCCGCTCTACCAACTGAGCTAAGCGCCCTCTCACAAGTGCTTTCAGTTCAAAGCGTCTTTCAGACCTTTGCCTGGACGGAACTTTGGCACATTGGCTTTCTTGATTTTAATCGCAGCGCCCGTGCGGGGATTGCGACCTGTGCGGGCAGCACGTTTGCCAACGGCAAATGTACCAAAACCCACCAATGAAACTGTGCCGCCTTTTTTCAAGGTGGTGCGCACAGCGCCAATGGTGGCTTCGAGGGCGCGACCAGCAGCGGCCTTAGACAGGTCGGCGTGCTTGGCAATGTGTTCGATCAATTCTGTTTTGTTCACAAAAAACCTCTGGGTGTTAGTGCCGGAAGGACCGACGATTGGTCTGAGATCGGAATCAACAGCGTGGGCATGTTGATGAAATTGATTCAGGCATTCTATGCCTGAGGTGATTAAAACCAGTCCTTGTGGGCCTGTCAATCGCATTCAGGCTTGGCCCGATTGGCGTTGGATTCTAGCCTTGAAAGTAGTACTTCTCAGGGGCTGGCAGAGTTTTTTTCATGGTTCAGCTCAAAGCGCTTGTGCAATTGCACGGCCCACATCTGCTGTTGTGGCCTTGCCGCCCAAATCGGGCGTACGCGGCGCATCGGCACCAGCGGCCAGCACCTTTTCGATGGCACCCAACACCGCATCGTGTGCGTCCTTGTGGCCCAAAAATTCGAGCATCATGGCGCCGCACCAAATCTGGCCAATCGGGTTGGCAATGCCTTGACCTGCGATATCTGGCGCCGAGCCGTGCACAGGCTCAAACAAGGACGGGAACTTGCGATCAGGGTTGAGGTTGGCGCTGGGCGCAATCCCAATGGTGCCCGTGCAGGCCGGCCCCAGATCACTCAGGATGTCGCCAAACAAATTGCTGGCCACCACCACATCAAAAAAGTCGGGGCGTTGGACAAAATGGGCCGTGAGGATATCGATGTGGAATTTGTCCACATTGATGCCCGGGTAGCCTTTGGCCATTTCGGCCACACGCTCATCCCAGTAGGGCATGGTGATGGCGATGCCATTGGACTTGGTGGCGCTGGTAAGGTGCTTTTTGGGGCGCGACTGCGCCAACTCAAACGCAAACTTCAGCACCCGGTCCACCCCAATGCGACTCATGATGGTCTCTTGCATCACGATCTCGCGCTCGGTGCCCGGGAACATGCGGCCACCCACGGCCGAGTACTCGCCCTCGGTGTTTTCACGCACGATGTACATGTCGATTTCGCCCGGCATACGCGGGCTGCCATCGCGGCGCACCACAGGGGCGATGATGCCGGGCATCAAGCGCGCTGGGCGGAGGTTGATGTACTGGTCAAACTCACGGCGGAACAACAACAGCGAGCCCCACAGCGAGACGTGGTCGGCGATTTTTCCGGGCCAACCCACCGCACCAAAATACAAAGCGTCGTGGCCACCGATCTGGTCTTTCCAGTTGTCGGGGAGCATCTGGCCGTGCTTTTCAAAGTAATCCCAGCTGGAAAAATCGAAATGGTCAAACTGCAGATCAATGCCAAATTTGCGGGCTGCGGCGTCCATCACGCGCAGGCCTTCGGGCATGACTTCTTTGCCAATGCCATCTCCGGCAATGACTGCGATGCGGTGCTTGCTCATAAAGCGTACTTTCTGAATCTGGAAAAAATGGACAGAACTTAAAAAATCGAGAGCTTAGCAACAAAGCCGACCCATCGTTTTCACCTGCGGGACGGTCGCACCACCCAACTCACCCCCCAAGCCGTCAAGGCGGTGCCCAAAAGAGTGGCCCATGTGATGGTTTCGCCGAACAGCAACCAGGCCATCATGGCCGTGCTAGGTGGAACCAAATACATGAGACTGGTGACCGAGGCTGCGGCCCCACGCTGGATCAACATGTAGAGGAGCGAACTGCCGCCCAAGGTCAAACCCAACACCGACCAGGTCATGGCCCCTATCAACTCACCGTTCCAGCGCATGGCCTCGGTTTCCATCAGTGCAAAAGGCAAAGTGACCAACAAAGCGGCCAGCAACTGAACCGTGTTGGCCGAGCGCACATCACAGGCTTGGACAAAGCGCTTTTGGTAAAGCGTGCCCACAGTGATGCTGAGTAAAGCGGCCAGGGCAAAGGCCATGTTGGCAGACGTGACCTGATCGAGGGGTGAGCCCAGCGTCAACTTGCGCCAAACCACCATGAGCAGCCCCACAAAACCCAGCAACAGGCCCAGCCACTGCCTTCGCGAAACGCCGGGCTGATCGCTGCCGCGCAAACTGTAGGCCAACCAAATGGCCGTCAACACTGGCTGGAACCCCACAATCAAGGACGACAAGCCCGAGCCCATGCCGGCCTTGACCGCCACCCACACGCCGCCCAGATAGCCCGCGTGCATCAAGATACCCGTTACCGACAAGTGCAGCCATTGCGCGCGGCTTTGGGGCCAAGCCACCTTGGCCCACGCGATCCAGGCCAAAAAGCAAGCGATGGACAAGGCGTAGCGCAGCGCCAAAAAAGACAAAGGCGGGGCATGGGGCATACCGAAGCGGGCGACGATGAAGCCGGTGCTCCAGATCAACACGAACACGGCGGGGATCGCCCTCAACCAGGCGTCAGACGAACGGCCCCCGCTCATCTCACGCGGGCTCGAATCTCTGGCAAGGCCTTTTGCATGTAGTACACCATGGACCAAACCGTCAAAACGGCGGCCACCACGATCAACAGAGCGCCCCAAACTCGGGTGTCGATCACACCGAACAAGGTGCCGTTGTAGAGCAAGAAAGGAATCGCCACCATTTGCACCGTGGTCTTGAGCTTGCCCACCATGTGCACGGCCACGCTTTTGCTCGCCCCGATCTGGGCCATCCACTCGCGCAGGGACGAAATGGCGATCTCGCGACCAATGATGATGAGCGCCACCAGCACATTCACCCGGTCCATCTGCACCAGCATCAACAAGGCGGCACAAACTAAAAACTTGTCGGCCACCGGGTCTAAAAAGGCCCCGAAGGCCGAGGTCTGGTTGAGCTTGCGGGCCAGAAAACCGTCCAGCCAATCAGTGAAAGCGAACAACACAAACAGCACCGTCGCGATCAAGTTTTTCGTCTCGATCGTCAAACTGTCGAGGTAGTACACGCCAATGATCAAAGGGATCGCGACGATGCGCGTCCAGGTCATGATGGTGGGAATGGTGAAAAACATGGTGATCATTGTGGCACGCTCAGCCAACAGCCTGATGACAGGCGGCTGCGACCTCAGTGCAAGGCGTTGTAAATGGTCTCGGCCAGCTCCCGCGAGATGCCTTCCACGCCCAGCAAGTCCTCCACGCTGGCGCTTTCAACACCCCGCACCCCGCCAAAGCGCTGAAGCAGCTTGGCGCGTTTGCGCGGCCCGATGCCGGGGATTTCTTCGATCTTGCTGCCGCCCATGCGCACCTTGGCCCGCTGGGCCCGCATGCCGGTGATGGCAAAGCGGTGCGCTTCGTCGCGGATTTGCGCCACCAGCATGAGTGCGGCCGAGTCCTTGCCCAAATAGACCTTCTCGCGGCCATCGGCAAACACCAGCTCTTCCAGGCCTACCTTGCGGCCCTCGCCTTTTTCCACACCCACGATGCGCGAGAGGTCCAGCCCCAAGTCGGTGAACACCTCACGCGCCATACTGACCTGGCCTTTGCCGCCGTCGATCAGCACCAAGTCCGGCAGGCGGGCTGTGCCTTCGCCCGATCGCAAGGCCTCGGCCAACTTGCCATAGCGGCGCATCAGCACCTGGCGCATGGCCGCGTAATCGTCGCCCGGGGTGATGCCTTCGATGTTGTAGCGGCGGTAGTCGCCGCTTTGCATCTTGTGCTGGCGAAACACCACACAAGACGCCTGCGTGTTTTCGCCCGCCGTGTGCGAGATGTCGAAACACTCGATGTGCAGCTGGTCCAAATCATCCGGAGCCAAGTCCAGCGCCTCGGCCAATGCCCGGGTGCGGGCCTGCTGGGATCCTTCTTCGGCCAGCAAGCGGGCCAGTTGCAGCTCGGCGTTTTTCTCGGCCATCTCCAGCCACACACGGCGGTGCTCGCGCGGATTCGTCACCGTGCTGATCTTCACGCCCGACTGCGCTGACAAAGCCGTAATCAACGCTTTGTCGACCGCCGCGCTCAGGATCAGCAGCGGCGGCACGGGCACGCCAATGTAGTGCTGCGCCAAAAAGGCTTCGAGCACCTGCACCTCGATCGGGCGCTGTATGACAACTTCCCCTTCGCCCTCCTCCAGGCCCAACAGGTCCTGCGCGTCCTGCACATGCACCGGAAAGTAAGGCCGGTCGCCCAGGTGCCGTCCCCCGCGCACCATGGCCAGGTTCACACAGGCACGGCCGCCCTGCACTTTGGCCACCAAAATGTCGGCATCGGTGTCGACCGCCGTATCCACCGACTGCTGGTGCAAGACCCGCGACAGCGCCGTCAGCTGGTTGCGCACCTCGGCCGCCAACTCGAATTCGAGCTTGTCGGCATGCTGCATCATCCGCGCTTCCATCTCGCGCATCAGCGCCTGGGTCTCGCCACGCAAAAACTGCTCGGCATGCTGCACATCGGCTTTGTAGTCATCGGGGCTGATCAGGTTCACACACGGGCCCGAGCAACGCTTGATCTGAAACAGCAGGCAAGGCCGGGTGCGGTTAGCAAACACCGTGTCCTCGCAGGTGCGCAGCCTGAACACCTTCTGGATCAGCTGAATCGACTCCTTGACCGCCCACGCGCTGGGGAACGGCCCGAAGTAACGGTGCTTCTTTTCCACCGCTCCCCGGTAATAGGCCACACGCGGGTAATGCTGCGCCTCGGGCGTCTTGACCACCGCGGGCAGCGCCACGCGGCCATTGCCCGTGAGCTTGAGGTAGGGGTAACTCTTGTCGTCCCGAAACAGGATGTTGAAGCGCGGGTGCAGCGTCTTGATGAGGTTGTTTTCAAGCAGCAGCGCCTCGGCCTCGGAGCGCACCACGGTGGTCTCCATGCGCGTGATCTTGCTGACCATGTGGCCAATGCGGGTGCCGCCGTGGTCCTTCTGGAAGTAACTCGACACCCGGCGCTTGAGGTTCAGCGCCTTGCCCACATACAGCAGCTGCTCCTGCGCATCAAAGTAGCGGTACACCCCCGGCAAGGCGGGCAGTGCGGCAACTTGCGCGAGCAGGGCTTCATCATGGGTGTTCGACATGGCGGCTATTGTCTGTGAAATCTCCAGCGACAATCGCCGCATGCAAACTGGCCAACTCTGGGACATCTTCTGCACCGTCATCGACAACCACGGCGACCTGGGCGTGTGCTGGCGGCTGACGCGCCAGTTGCGCGACGCGGGCCAGCGCGTGCGCCTTTGGGTGGACGACGCATCGGCCCTGGCCTGGATGGCCCCCACCGCCCACCAAGAGCCTGGCATTGAAGTGCGGCCGTGGGCAGATGCCAGCCAAACCAGCACCCTGCAAACGCTGCCCCCGGCGGATGTCTGGGTCGAAGCCTTTGGCTGCGACATCCCTGAAGCCTTTGTGGCGCACGGCGTAGCCACCCGAGCGCAACCACCCAAATGGATCAACCTCGAATACCTGAGCGCCGAAGACTGGGTGCCCCGCATGCACCAGCTGCCCTCACCCATCATGAGCGGCCCGGCCAAGGGCTGGACCAAGACCTTCTTTTACCCCGGCTTCACAGAGGACACGGGCGGCCTGCTGCGCGAATCCGACTTGCTGGAGCGCCAGCAAAACTTTGACCGCGCTGCCTGGCGCCAACAACACGCCCCCAACCTAGCTGCGGAGGGCCTGCTGATCAGCCTGTTCTGCTACGAACCCGCTGCCCTCCCCCAACTGCTGGCCCAACTTGTGGACACACCCCACCACCTGCTCGTCACCCCCGGCCGCCCGCTGGCGGCGGTGCAGAAAGCACTGGCGGGCATGGCTGAACACCCGTACTGGAGCGCCCTGCCCTACACCGACCAAAACGGCTTCGACGAAATGCTCTGGGCCTGCGACTTGAATTTTGTGCGTGGCGAAGACTCGCTGGTGCGGGCGCTATGGGCAGGCCAGCCCTTCATCTGGCACATTTACCCACAAGACGACAACGCCCACCACGACAAGCTGGAGGCGTTTTTGGAATGGATGCAAGCGCCGGAGAGTTTGCGCAAGGCGCATCGGGTTTGGAATGGAGTGGAAGCGGGTGAATGGCCTGCGCTCAATGCCGAAACGCTACAGATTTGGAGACAGAGCACCCAAACCAAGCGCCATCAACTTTCTGGGCAAACTGATTTGGTCACGCAACTGATCAAGTTCATGGCTTGACAACAAAAACGGAGTCAAATATCAGGGCGCGAATAGCCCCGGATTTCGTTAGACAATGGTGTGACATGGGCTGCTGAAACTATGCATTAGGCAAATGGTTCTTTTGCACCTCGACGTTGGCATCTGGCACTGGAATCTGAGCCCTTCCGAGGTGCGACCAATAAACTGTAAAGCCGAGAGCCAGTAGCAAAAGTGCAAGCCATAGCCACCACAGCTCAAGCCGATTCTTTAAAAGTTAAGTAACCCCGGAAAAAATTTCCACCGCAGCACGCTTCGCAAACGACATAACGTTTGAATTCAGCTTCCACCGAAGGTTGGCCGGTGGAATGATGTGTTGGACGTCAATTTTTCAAGGCCTCAAAATTGCCCTTCACGGCTATGGAGATGGGTTTGTATTTTGAGAAGAGCCATAGCCCGAATGCCGCAGCTGAACCCAAAAATACTGTGAAGAACACAGCAACAAGGACACCAATGAGTGGCCCACCAATGAGCCCTGTGAGCCCATGCACTGGCTGACCGTTCCATGTAACTGTGTTGTAGCCAAACATCGCTAGTACGCCAGTCATCATTCCGAATGGCAGCAGTGATGCGGACAAGCCAATGAACCATAGCTTGTAAATGGTTCCTGTGCTAATTCGTGCAATTGAGATTTTGGTAAAAATGGCGATTCTCCTCTTTAATGTCGCGCGGTTTTTCCTATGAAGCCTAACGCAATGTAGCCCGCAAAACCCGATTGATACATCCGGACCGAGTCGAAAAGTCCTTTTGATGAATGCGTTGCAAACCGTATCAGACATCGCCTTCGACCCCCATGCCTGAATTTTTGTACAGGTGTAATGCACCATAAAACCCAGCGCACCTTGTTGGCCATCCGCTGATCTTCGTCGGTCGTTGCGGAGCCAAACTATAACCTTATTAGCTACATTTCCAAAGATCACTTCCTAGCAAGATAAAAAAATTGAGAGCAACCCTGAACCCATAGCCTTCAAGCTGGATGTCCGCAAAATTGACCCGATCCGCGTGCCCGATAATCCCGACCCATGACTCTGATTGACACCCTCTTCCCCCTCGGCTGGCAGCACTACCTGCTGGGCGGCCTCACCATTGGCGCTGGCGTGGCGCTGCTGTATTTATTCAACGGCTGGGTCGGCGGCATGAGTTCCGTCTTTTCCAGCAGTTGGTCGTTCGTGTCCAAACGGGCGTTTTTTCAGCAAGAGCGCTTTGTCAGCACCCGCAACTGGCGGCTGGTTTACGCGCTGGGCGTGGTGCTGGGGGCGCTGGTTTGGCGGTTCACGCTGGCGGGTGGCGAGGCGCAGCACACCAGCGTGCCCGCCTGGCAGCTGCTGGTGGGCGGCTTTTTGGTCGGTTACGGTGCGCGTTTGGGCAATGGCTGCACATCCGGTCACGGCATTTGCGGCTTGGGCTCGTTGCAGCTGCCTTCGCTGGGCGCGGTGCTGACCTTCATGGCCACCGCTTTCATGACCGCCAACCTGATGGCTTGGAGCCTCGCATGAACAATCTGAATCCTCACACACTGTCCCTGCCCAAAGCGCTGGTCACCCTGATCGCCGGGGCCTTGTTTGGCTTTGGCCTGTCTCTGGCCACCATGGTGCAGCCCGACGTGGTTTTGAGCTTTTTGCGCTTTCAAGACTGGGGCCTGATGCTGGTCATGGGCGGCGCAGCGGGCTTGGCCATGCTGGCGTACAAAGGTTTTCCGCGCTGGCTGTCTCGCCCTTTGCTGGGTGGTGAGTTCCTCACACAACCGGCCAGCTGGGACCGCCAAACCGTGATCGGCTCTGCCATTTTTGGCATCGGCTGGGGTTTGAGCGGGGTGTGCCCCGGCCCGGCCATTGCGGCTTTGGGCACAGGCAACACCGACATCCTGTGGGCCTTGGGCGGCATTGTGCTGGGCGGACTGGCCCACGGCCTGACTGCGCGAAACTGAGCACCCGCAAGGGACCTCTGCCCGATAGCCGGCCCCACAGGTTAGAATAATGGGCTTGGCTTCAAGCCACCCCCTTTCATTTCAGACTCAATTCCTATGAAAACCGCTCAAGAAATCCGCGTCGGCAACGTCATCATGCACGGCAAAGACCCCATGGTCGTCCTGCGCACCGAATACCAACGCGGTGGCCGCGGCTCTTCCACTGTGCGCATGAAGCTCAAAAGCTTGATCGCCAACTTCGGCACCGAAGTCGTGTTCCGCGCCGACGACAAGATGGACCAGGTCATCCTGGACAAAAAAGAGTGCACCTACTCTTACTTCGCTGACCCCATGTACGTCTGCATGGACACCGATTTCAACCAGTACGAAGTCGAAGCCACCAACATGGGCGACGCTTTGAACTACCTCGAAGACGGCATGGAACTCGAAGTGGTGTTCTACAACGAGAAAGCCATCTCTGTGGAATTGCCCACCAGCGTGGTGCGCGAGATCACCTGGACAGAGCCCGCCGTCAAAGGCGACACCTCGGGCAAAGTGCTCAAGCCCGCAAAGATCGCCACCGGCATGGAAGTGCCTGTGCCTTTGTTCGTGAGCCAAGGCGACAAGATCGAGATCGACACCCGCACCGGCGAATACCGCAAGCGCGTCTGATCTTCCGATCAAGCCCCCTGATGAAAGCCCCGCAAGGGGCTTTTTTCATGGTCGATGGCGTGTCATGTGGCGTGTCTTGTGGCGTGTCTCATGGCGTGTCTTGCGGCCGGTGCACAATCGGCTCTATGCAAAGCACTCAAAACCTGAAAGACCCTTCTCTTCCGCATGCTTGGGCCGACTTGCAAGCCGAAGCCAAGCTGAGTGACTGGCTGGAGCCCGAGGCTCATCGTCTGGCCTTTGCCGATCCCGAATTTTTGTTGCGCCGCGAAACCCGGGGCATCCGCTTTCAGCTGGAAATGCTCAAGCCCGATCTGGCCCAAGCAGAAGCCGGTATTGAACACACGGTGGTCGTCTTTGGCAGCGCCCGCTTTGTGGACCGGGCCACCGCCCAAGCCCAACTTGAGGCAGCGCAGCAAAGCGGCCATGCACAGGAGCTGTCCAAAGCCCAGGCGATGGTGCGCAACGCCGAGCATTACGAAAACGCCCGCGTCTTTGCGCAAATGGTGTCCAAGGCTTGCTCTTGCCTGCCCAACGACGAAAAGCTTTTCATCTGCACAGGCGGCGGCCCCGGCATCATGGAAGCGGCCAACCGGGGCGCACAAGAGGCCGGCGCCCCCTCGGTGGCACTCAACATCGCCCTGCCCCACGAGCAACACCCCAACCCTTATGTCACGCCCGAGCTGAGCTTCAAGTTCCATTATTTTGCGCTGCGCAAAATGCACTTCATGATGCGGGCCAAGGCCTTGGTAGCGTTTCCCGGTGGCTTTGGCACGCTCGACGAGTTGTTCGAGGTCATGACGCTGGTGCAAACGCGCAAAGCCCGGCCTGTGCCGATCTTGCTGTTTGGTACTGCATTTTGGAAAGGGCTGATCAACATGGACATGCTGATCGAAGAGGGCACGATTTCAGCGCAAGACTTGGACTTATTTCACTACGTCGACACACCCGAGGCGGCCTGGCAAGCCATTTGCGATTTTTATCAACTCAAAGTGTCGTGATCCTTGGGGACTGGCGACGGTCGCAAATGCCAAGCGCCCCGGGCCCCTGAGCCCACCGCAGCGCCCACCACCCAAAACAAGGGTGCAACGCCCACCACGGCACCCAGTGAGCCAAAAAGCATAGGCATCAGCACACTCGACGCGTTGATGCTCATCAGGCGCAGGCCCAGCGCCTCGCCTTGCCTGTGCGGCGGGGTGATTTGGTGCAAGGTGCTCATGATCATGGGCTGCACCGTGCCCAGCACAAGGCCCAGCAACACCGAGCACACGCCCATGGCCGCGGCACTGGGCATGAGCGGGTAAATTGCAAACAACAAAGCCGTGCACACCATGGCACTGGTGATGATTTGGTGCTCTTTGACGTGCCGCGCAATGAAGGGCAAACACACACGAATGAAAGCTGCTGCCAAGGCGAAAGCGCCCAGGATAGACCCCACCACCGAGGCGCTGTAACCCCGCTCATGACCGAGCACCGGCACCACAAAGGTGTGCACATCCCAGCACGAAGACAGCAGCCAATTCACGCCCAACAAACGCCGCATCATGGGCTCGGCCAGCAAATCCAGCGCCCGCCGGGGGTGGGCGTTGGGCAAATCCGGCGACAGGGGTAACTCGGGTACCTTGAGCACCCAAAACCAGGTGAACAGCGGGAAAACCGCCAGCAAGAAAAAGGCCCACTGGTAGCCCGACACATGGCCCGCTTCGGGCCCAGAAAAATCGATCAACAAGCCTGCCAAGACCGGGCCAACAAAGTTGGACACCGCAGGTCCCAAAGACAACCAACTGAAGGCCACTTTGAGCTCGGCCGGGTTTTTGGCCATGCGGCCCACATGGCGTTGCAAAGCGATCACGGCCATGCCGGTGGCGCCGCCTGCGGCCAAAGCGCTGACACACATGACCGGAAAAATCGGCCAAAGCGCCGACAGCAACACACCCGAAGCGGACATCACCACGCTGATGCGCATGATTTTTT
The DNA here is from genome assembly GCF_003063355.1 of Limnohabitans sp. Bal53. Classification (GTDB taxonomy): domain Bacteria; phylum Pseudomonadota; class Gammaproteobacteria; order Burkholderiales; family Burkholderiaceae_C; genus Limnohabitans_A. Next base: position 717,076 of record NZ_NESH01000002.1, read on the forward strand.
GCAAGCCCTTGCGGTCGCTGTAGCGGCCAGCCGGCAGGGCCAAAAACATGGGGGCCAAGGCAAACAAAGCCAACAAGGCCCCCACCGCCACGGCGCTGAAGCCTTGCTGCAAGGCCAGCAATGGGGTGGCCATTCGCGCGCCTGCCATGCAGGCATGCAAGAACATCTGGCCTGCGATCAGGCGGGCCAGATCAGGATTCACACCGCACCTTCTTGCCGTCCTTCAGCAGCGCCTGGCAACAGGGCTTGCGCTTGAGACTCGGGCAAGGCATCGACCTGGCGCAAGGCCCGGTTCATCACGTTGCTGCGGGTCTGGGCTTGGTCGAGCGTGTTGAGCACGGTTTGGGTCTGGTTGCGCACTTTGTCCAGCACGTCACCAAACTTGCCAAACTCGGTCTTGACCGCGCCCAGCACTTGCCAGACTTCGCTGGAGCGTTTTTCCAGCGCCAAGGTTCGAAAGCCCATTTGCAAGGCGTTGAGCATGGCCATCAGGTTGGTCGGGCCCGCCAGCGTCACGCGGTGCTCACGCTGCAGAGTTTCCATCAAACCGGGGCGGCGCAGCACTTCGGCGTACAGGCCTTCGGTGGGCAAGAACATGACCGCAAAGTCGGTGGTGTGCGGCGGCTCCAGGTACTTTTCGGCAATCGACTTGGCTTCGAGTTTGATGCGCGTCTCCAGCGCCTTGGCGCACAGCTCGGCTTGCACCGGGTCAGCGCGGCCTTGGGCTTCGAGCAGGCGCTCGTAGTCTTCGTTGGGAAACTTGGCATCAATCGGCAGCCACACGGGCTGGCCGCTGTCGGATCGACCAGGCAGGCGAATCGCAAAGTCCACCCGGTTTTTGTCGCCGGGGCGCGTGGCCACTTGCACCGCGTACTGCTCAGGCGTGAGGACTTGCTCGAGCAATGAGGCCAGCTGGGCCTCGCCAAACATGCCGCGCGTTTTCACGTTGGTCAGCAGGTGCTTGAGGTCCCCCACGCCTTGCGCCAAAGTGTTCATCTCGCCCAGCCCCTTGTGCACCTGCTCCAGGCGCTCGGCCACTTGTTTGAAGCTCTCGCCCAAGCGGGCTTGCAAGGTGGCCTGGAGTTTTTCGTCGACGGTCTGGCGCATTTCGTCCAGCTTGGCGGCATTGCTTTGCTGCAGCTGCGACAGCTGGGTTTCCATGGTGCCGCGCATCTCGGTCAGGCGGCGGGCGTTTGCCTCCGACAGCGCATTGACCTGCTGGGCCAGGCTGTCGGTCAGGCTTTTTTGCAGCAAGGCCAATTGCTGGGCCAGTGCATCAATTTGCTGATTTTGCGTGCGGGTTGCTTCGGCGCTTTGCTGCAGCAGCGATTGCTGGAACAGCGTGAGGGTTTGCATGGCCTCTTGCCGGCCTTGTACGCCGGACTGGGCGATCTCGGAGCGCAGCTCGCGCTCCAAACGCTCGCTTTGGGTCTGAACAGCTGTGAACTGCTGGTGTTGCCAGGCGGCTTGTTCGGCCATTTTTTCGGCCATTTGCACAGCACTTTGCTCGGCCAACAATTGCGCAATCTGCTCAGCCTGCGCACTGGCCGAGTTGCCGCCGCGCAGCAGCAACCAGACCAAGAGCAGCAGGTTCAGCCCGCCCAAGACCAGCAGGGCCCATTCACTCATGCAGCGGCGCCTGGCAGTGCGTTGAGCGGTGTCAGGGCTTGGCCCCCCGTCAAATAAGCCACCAGGTTGTCGGCCGCCAGCTGCGCCATGGCCATGCGGGTCTTGACGGTGCTGCTGGCAATGTGCGGCGTGAGCACCACGTTGGGCACGGTCAGCAAATCAGGGTTCAGTGCAGGCTCGCCCTCGAACACATCCAGACCGGCTGCGGCAATTTGGCCTGCAGCCAAAGCTTTGGCCAGCGCCGCGTCGTCCACAATGCCGCCGCGTGCGATGTTGACCAAGGTGGCCGTGGGCTTCATCTGTGCCAGTTCGGCCGCGCCAATGGTGTGGTGTGACTCGGCGCTGTAGGGCACGACCAGCATCACATGGTCAGCCGTTTTCAGCAATTCTTGCTTGGAGACATAACTGGCTTTGCACTCGGCTTCCAGCTCGGCGCTCAGGCGGCTGCGGTTGTGATAAATGACGTTCATGCCAAAGCCATGGGCTGCGCGGCGGGCAATGCCCTGGCCGATGCGCCCCATACCGATGATGCCGATGGTGGTGCCATGCACCTCGGCTCCGGCAAACATGTCGTAGCTCCACTTTTTCCACAAACCGGCGCGCAAATAGTGCTCGCTCTCGGTCACTCGGCGGGCTGTGGCCATAAGCAGGGCAAACCCAAAGTCGGCCGTGGTTTCGGTCAGCACATCGGGCGTATTGCTGGCCACTACCCCAGCAGCGGTCATGGCGGGCACATCGAAGTTGTTGAAGCCCACGGCCATGTTGGCCACGATGCGCAGCTGCGGGTTGGCCTGCAGCAGCGCAGCGTCGATGCGCTCGCTGCCGGTGGTCAGTGCACCCACTTTGCCTTGCATGCGGCGGGTCAGCTCTTCGCCAGACCAGACCTCGTCGGCCTGGTTGCTCTCAACTTCAAACACCTGCGCCAAAGACTGCAGGACCTCAGGGAAGATGGCGCGGGCCACCAAAATGGAAGGTTTGGACATCATTAGAACCAGATGAAACTCATGACCACGAACAACGGAATCAGGACAGCGCCAGACCACAACATGTAACCAAAGAAGCTGGGCATTTTCACGCCACGGTCTTCGGCGATGGCTTTGACCATCAGGTTGGGCGCATTACCGATGTAGGTGTTGGCGCCCATGAACACGGCACCGGCAGAAATGGCGGCCAGCGTCGGGGCCAGTGTGGTCATCAGAACCTGCGGGTCACCTCCAGCGGTGTTAAAGAAGACCAAATAAGTGGGCGCATTGTCCAAGAAGGAACTGAGCAAGCCTGTGATCCAGAAGTACATCATCACATTGGGGCTGCCATCGGGCTGAGTCACCGCGGCGACCACCGCCCCAAAAGGCCCATTAGCTCCCGCCTTGAGCATGGCAATGACCGGGATGATGGTCAAGAAAATGCCCGCGAACAATTTGGCCACTTCGGCCATGGGGGCCCAACCGAATTGGTTGTCCTCGTGCACCTTAAAGGGGGTGATTTTGAGCGACAAGAACGTCAAGGCAATCAGACCCAGATCACGCAAAACGCCAGGCAAGCCAACTTCGGTGCCGTAGATATTGAAAGACACCGGTGATTTCCAGAATCCGCTCATCAACACCAAGGCGACCACGGCGCCGAGCAGCCAGAAGTTGATGGCCCCGTCAAAACCAATGGCTTTGGAGTCGGGGGTCGGGTCTTGAGGCAAGACCTCTTCACGGCGATGGCAGTACCAAGAATCGAGAACAAAAAAGATGGCCAGCAAACTGCCCACGAGGAACAAGGTCTCAGGGAAGATGGTTTTGATCGTCCAGAAGAAGTCAACGCCCTTCAAGAAGCCCAAAAACAAAGGCGGATCGCCCAAAGGCGTCAAGGAGCCGCCTGCGTTGGAGACAATGAAGATGAAAAACACCACCACATGGGCCACATGCTTGCGGTTGTCGTTGGCCCGGATCAAGGGGCGAATCAGCAACATGGAGGCACCGGTGGTGCCCATGAAACTGGCCAACACCGCACCAATTGCCAAAATGGCGGTATTCAAGCCAGGGCTGCCGTGCAAATTACCTCGGATGAAAATGCCACCCGACACGGTGAACAAGGCGGTGAGCAAGATGATGAAGGGAATGTATTCGGCAAACAGGGCGTGAACTGTGTTCGCCCCTGCTGCTGCCGGTCCAAAGATGACAGCAAATGGCAGCAAAAACGCCAAGCCCCAAGCGGCGGCCACTTTACCGTAATGGTGGTGCCAAAAGTGCGGCACCAGCAAGGGCATCAAGGCGATCGACAACAAAATGCCTGCAAAAGGCACCCCCCACAAGACAGACAGCTGAGCGCCATCGAAATCGGCGGCCCAAACCCCGCCTGACATGGCCAGCAATACTGGTAAAGCCAGCCAAGCGGTCCATCGTGTCCCCAAAAGCTTCATGGTGCAAATCTCCAAATGAATGAAACTGATATTAACGGTGAAAGTTCCCGATTCAGGTGCCCGGTGAGACTTCAAAAACCTGGCGCAAGTAAGCCAGGTATTTTTCGTCGTCACACATGCCCTTGCCCGGTGTGTCGGACAACTTGGCCACGGGCTGGCCATTGCAACGGGTCATTTTGATGACGATTTGCAGCGGCTCGTAACCCAAGTCGTTTGTGAGGTTGGTGCCCACGCCAAAGGCCAGCTGGCAGCGGTCGTGGAACTGTTGGTATAGCTCAATGGTGCGCGGAATGGTCAGGCCGTCACTGAAAATCAGCGTCTTGGTTTTCGGGTCGACCCGGTTGTGTTGGTAGTGCGCGATCATGCGCTCGCCCCAGCTGAACGGGTCACCGCTATCGTGGCGGGCACCGTCAAACAGTTTGCAGAAATACAGGTCAAAGTCGCGCAAAAATGCGTTGAAACCATACACATCGCTCAGCGCAATGCCCAGGTCGCCCCGGTACTCCTTGGCCCAAGACTCAAAGGCAAACACCTGGCTGTCGCGCAAACGCGGACCCAAGGCCTGGCAGGCCTGCAAATACTCGTGCGCCATGGTGCCCAAGGGCGTCAGGCCCAGCAAATAGGCGTAGTACACATTACTGGTGCCTGCAAACTGGCCGCTCGGGCCAGTGCCCAGACGGGCGGACAGCACGCGCAGCACCTCTTCGTGCCAGGCGCGGGAAAAACGGCGGCGCGTGCCGTAGTCGGCGATCTTGAGGGTTTCAAGGCCTGGGGCCTGCAGCTGCGCGATTTTGGTGTCCAGGCGACGGCGGCCCTCCATCAGGTCGGGCACTTTTTGGGTATTTCGGAAGTACACCTCGTTGACGATGGCCAGCACCGGGATCTCGAACAAAATCGTGTGCAGCCAAGGCCCCTGGATGGTGATATCGATCTCACCGGAGGGCAGCGCCGTGACCATGACGGACTTTTCATTGAGCCTGAACAAGCCCAGAAAGTCGACAAAGTCGCTCTTGATGAAACGCAGCGATCGCAGGTACTGCAGCTCAGCCTCTTTGAAGTTCAGGCTGCACAGGGAACGGATTTCCCGGCGAATCTCTTCAACAAACGGCGCCAAAGGCACGCCCGGGTTGCGGCACTTGAACTTGTACTCGACCTGCGCCCCCGGAAACTGGTGCAGCACGACCTGCATCATGGTGAATTTGTACAGGTCGGTGTCGAGCAGGCTGGTGATGATCATGGTTTTTGTCTCTGGCGGCTGGGGCCGCTCGTTGTTGCAAGGCAGTGTAAGGGATGGCCCACCCCGTCAAGGCAGGCTCATGCTCCCGAGTCCATGCGCCCGCTGGTCAGCACCAGCACCCGCTGCGCGTGCCGGGCCAGGATGTTGTTTTGCTCGGCCACCAGCATGGCCACACCTTCGCGGGCCAGTTGCAGCAAGGCGTCTCGCATGGCCGCCACCAGCACTGGGGCGATGCCCTCACAAGGCTCGTCCAACAGCAGCAGGCGCGGGCCGGTCATCAGGGTGCGGGCCAGCGCCAGCATTTGTTGCTCGCCGCCGCTCATCTGGCTGGCCGGGCGGTGCAGCATGGTTTGCAACTGTGGAAACAAAGCCATCACGCGCTCAAAGCGCTGTGCAGGCGTGGCTTGAGCGCTTGAGCCCGAGGGTGCGGCGATCCAGAGGTTTTCTTTCACCGACAAGCCGGTGAACAAGCGACGGTCTTCGGCGACGAACCCCAAGCCTGCCTGGGCGCGGCGGTGTGCAGGCCAAGTTTGGATGGACTCGTTTTGCCAGGTGATGCGGCCTTGCGCACGGGGGCCGATGCCGATCAGGCTTTGCAGCAAGGTCGATTTACCCGCGCCGTTCAGGCCCTGAATCACGACCAACTCGCCCTCGCCCACCGACAAACTCACGTCGAACAAGGCTTGGGCTTGGCCATACCAGGCGTTCAGGCTTTCAACCTTGAGCATCGCGCAGGCCTTTCATGTCAAAGTCGAGTCCCAAGTAGCGCTCGCGCACCTGCGGATCTTGCGCCACCACGTCGGGCAGGCCGTCGGCCACCAATCGGCCTTGCATCAGCACCAGCACCCGGTCGGCCACGCCAAACACGGCGTCCATGTTGTGTTCGGTGTAGAGCACCGTCACGCCTTGCGAGGCCACCTGGCGCACCAGCGCCATCATGTCGGCCCGCTCGGCCAGAGCCAGCCCTGCTGCAGGCTCGTCCAGCAGCAGCAAAGATGGCGCCGCATGGGGAACTTGATGGGCCACAGCGCCGGACTCAAGCTCGGGCAAGCCCGCCAGCGCCATGGCCAGCTCCAAGCGCTTTTTTGCGCCATAAGGCAAATCGGCCACGGTGGCGTGGGCCTGGGCTTGCAAGCCCGCTTGCGCGGCCAGTCGCAGCGCCCGCTCGGGCTGGCGGCGGTCCAGACGGTCCCACCAGGTCAGTGACTGGGCACCGCGCAGCACCAGCTGGATGTTTTGCAACACGGTGAGCGCCTCAAAGGTTTGCGCCACCTGAAAAGTGCGGGCCACGCCCAAGCGCTGGCGCTCGGCAGGCGGTTTGGCCAACAAAGACTGGCCTTGCCACAGCACCTCACCCACGGTGGGCACCTGCTGGCCAGCCAGGCAAGCAAAACAGGTCGACTTGCCCGCGCCGTTGGGGCCGATCAGGGCCACGCACTGGCCTGCGGGCACAGAGAAGTCCACACCGTCCAACGCCCGCACACCACCAAAGTGTTTGGACAGGCCCTTGACCTGCAAAACTGTTGAAAGGCTCATGCGCACCCCCTTGGATTGCCGCGCTTCGCTCGCCATGACATGTCACGCGTCATCGCGAGGCAAGATGCGACCCATGGATTGCCGCGCTTCGCTCGCCATGACGGGGGACGTGTCATCGCGAGGCACGAAGCGATCCATTTTGGGCTGAAGGAGGCGCGCATCATGCCAATACCCCCTTGCGACCCAAACGCCGATCTGCCCACAAGGACTGCACACCACCCAATACGCCACTGGGGGCCAGCACCATGACCAACATGATCACCAGACCCAACACGCCGCGCCAATAATCCAGGCCTTGCCCCAACTCGGCCCCGCCCCAAACCAAGAGTGCACTGCCCACAGCCGAGCCCCAAAGCTGATGCACGCCTCCCAGCAAAATCACCAGCAGCGCATCAACCGACATGGCAACCGAAGCGACCGATGGAAACACGGCCCCTTTGAAGGCAGCCCACAAACCGCCGGCGAGGCCCGCCAAGGTGGCGCTGGCCACAAACACCTGGTAGCGCAGAGCCTGGACAGGCAAACCACTGGCCGCAGCACGCAGCGGCGCGTCCCGCACAGCCTGCAAAGCCGCGCCCCGACTGGAGCGGGCCACGCGGGCCATACCCGCCAAAGCCACGAGCATGAAGACGCACAGCGCCGCGTCCCACAGGGCACGCGACTCGGGTGCGATCAAACGCAGGCCAATCAGGCCGTTGTCGCCCCCGGTAAGCCCCACCCACTGTGTGGCCCCCGCCCAAATCATTTGCGCCAGCGCCAGCGACAGCATGGCCAGGTACACCCCACTGCTGCGCACCACCAAAGCGCCAAAGGCCAAAGCCACGGCCAGCGCCAGCGCCATGCCCGCGGCCAAAGCGGCCGGCAAATCCGCACCCCAGTGCAGATGCGACAGCGCGGCGCCATAGGCCCCCAGCGCAAAAAACGCCGCATGGCCAAAACTGACCAAGCCGCCCAAAGCCATCATCCACTGCAGGCTCAGGCCAAACAGCATCATCACCATCACGTCTTCGGCCAGGCTGCGGCCGTAATCGCCCTGCCCCCAGGCCAGCAGCGTGAGGCCGACAAAGATCGCGACAAACAGCGCCCGGCCCCAAAGAGCCACAGGCCACAGCGCAAACACCGGCACGCTTTCGCGTTGCTCGGCATGCGCGGCCGATCCGGCCAGGCCCTGCGGCCGCCAAACCAGCACCACGGCCATGGTCAAAAACACCAACACCAAAGTCGCTTGCGGGAAAAAGCTCAGACCCAAAGCGTGGATCACGCCAATCAGCACCGCCGCCACAAAAGCCCCGCCAATGCTGCCCAAGCCCCCTGTGACCACGACCACAAAGGTCTCAACCACCACGTTCACATCCATTTGCAAGTGCGCCGGCTCGCGCGGCAATTGCAGCGCCCCGGCCAAGCCCGCCAAGCCGCAGCCCAGCATCACCACGCCCAGCATGAGCGGCGCGGGGTTCACACCCAGCGCGCCCAACATCTCGCGGTCTTGGGTGGCGGCTTTCACGCGATGGCCCCACAGCGTGCGCGTGAGCAAGAGGTGCAGGCCCAGCCAGACCAAGGGGCCCAGCGCCAAAGTGAACAATTGCCAGGTCGGGAAAAACGACTCGCCCAGCTCGATCGCGCCTTTGAGGCCCGGAAAGCGTGGCGCGAACACCTCCTCCGGGCCAAAGAACCAACGCATCGCGTCGTGCAGCGCCAGCGTCAAGCCAAAGGTGGCCACCAGTTGGTAGAGCTGAGGGGCGTGGCGCATGCGCCTGAGCAGTGTGACTTCGGTCACGGCCCCCAAAATGGCAGCCACACAGGCGCCCATCAAAATGACCGCGCCATAACCCCAAGCGGTATCCGCCATGTCGGGCCACCAGTTCGTCACCGCATGCGCCGACCATAAAGCGCCCAGCATGAAGAAGCTGCCGTGCGCAAAATTGACGATCCGGGTCACGCCAAAAATCAGCGTCAGGCCAGAGGCCATCAAGAACAAGGTGGTGGCGTGGCTCAGGCCATTGAGCAGTTGCAGCGCCAGTACTTCGAATCCCAAACCAGGCCCTTGTCTTTAAAAAGTGTCAATCCACCCAGTGGGTGAAGTCTTGGGCAGGCACGCGAGTGGTCTGGAAGGTGTTAACCAGCGCCGACTCGTCGGCATAGCCCAGCGACATGCCGCAGACCACCATCTCGTTGTCACCCGCACCGACCAGCGGCAAGATGATTTTGGAAAAACCGTTCCAGGCCGCTTGCGGGCAGGTGTGCAGGCCCCGCGAGCGGGCGGCCACCATGATGCTCTGCAAGAACATGCCGTAATCGAGCAAACTGCCCCGGCCCATCACCTTGTCGATGGTGAAGATCAGGCCCACTGGCGCGTCAAAAAACCGAAAGTTTTTCTGGTGCTGCGCGTGCATCATGGCTTTGTCACCCTTGCTAATGCCCAGCACGCCATACAGGCCAAAACCGCACTCGCGGCGGCGGTCGATGTAGGGGCTGACCCATTTTTCAGGGTAATAGTCGTAGGCCTCGGCGTATTCAGGGGCCAATGCAGGGTTGGCGCTGATGGCGTCGTGCGCGGCGCAGGTCTTGGCCACCAGCTCATCGCGCTTGGCGCCTTGCAGCACATAGACCTTCCAAGGCTGGGTGTTGGTGCCGCTGGGCGAGCGTGCCGCAACGCTCAGCACCTCTTGCAACACGCTGAGCTCCACCGCTTGGGGCAGGTAGGCACGGGCAGAAAAGCGGCTCAAGATGGCCGCGTCCACGCTCGCGGGGTCGTTCACGCGGGTGCTGACCTGGGGTCCGATGGGGGAAATGCTCATGTCAATGTCTCCAAAAATGCTTTGAGTGCGGCGGGCAGGGGCACAGGGCGGCGGGTCTCGCGGTCCACGTACACATGCACAAAGTGGCCTCGGGCGGCGGTCAGTTCATCACCTTGCGCAAACAGACCCACCTCGTATAGCACGCTGGACGTGCCCAGCTTGGCCACGCGGATGCCTGCGTCAATGGTTTGAGGAAAGGCCAGGGGCGCGAAGTAAAAACACTGGGTTTCCACCACCAGGCCGATGGTGCTGCCCGCGTGGATGTCGAGCACGCCCTGCTCGATCAGGGTGGCGTTCACAGCGGTGTCGAACCAGCTGTAATACACCACATTGTTCACATGGCCGTAGACGTCGTTGTCCATCCAGCGGGTGCTGATGGGGCGAAATGCCCTATAGCTGCTGCGAGCGTCGGCTTGGGGTTTGGTGGGCGTGTTCATCGCCCGAGATTGTGCCAGCGTTGCCAATAGCCCAAAGCCACATCCCAGGTCTGCATTTGCACCTGCACCGTGGTCTCGATGTCGTGGCCGTAACCCCCGCCCATGCACAACACCACAGGCAGCCTGCGTTGCCAGGCCCAGTCCATCACCACCCGGTCGCGGGCTTGCATGCCATCCATCGTCAATTTGAGGCGGCCCAACCGATCGCCCTCGTGCGGATCGGCTCCGGCCAGGTAAATGACCAGCTGCGGATCAAAACGGTCTTGCAGGGTTTGCAGGGCCTGGTGCAAGGCCTCCAAATAAGGCTCGTCGGTACAGCCGTCCGGCAGGCCCACGTCCAGATCGCTCGGCTCCTTGCGGAAAGGAAAGTTCTTTTCGCCGTGCAGCGACAGGGTGAACACGCTGGGGTCGTTGGCAAACACATGCGCCGTGCCATTGCCCTGGTGCACGTCCAGATCGATCACCGCCACCTTCATCTGCTGGCGGTGGTGCCGCCAGGCCTCAGCCTGCATCAAGCGAGCCGTCACGGCAATGTCGTTGAACACACAAAAGCCCCCGCCCTTGTGCGCATAGGCGTGGTGCGTGCCGCCGGCCAGGTTGCCCGCCACACCTTGCGCCAAGGCATCGCGGGCGGCCGCGACCGTAGCCCCGACCGAGCGGCGCGCCCGCTCGGCCATGGCGGGGCTCCAAGGAAAGCCAATCTCGCGCTGCAAGGCGGGCTCAAGGCCACCGGTGGCCACCCCCTGGATGTAGGCGGGCGTGTGCACCAGCGCCAGCTCACCGTCGCTCGCAGCCGGGGCCTCGCGCATGACAACAGCCGGCAGCTCTTGCGTCAGGCGATCGCGCAAGCGGCTGTATTTGCGCATCGGAAAGCGGTGGCCTTCAGGCAGGGGCAAGACAAAGTGGTCGGCGTAGTAAGCGTGCATGGTTTGATTCTGAGCAAGGCGATTCTAGAAAACCCTCTCTAAACTGAGCCACGTGTGGGCCCATCCCCTTGCAATGCTCAGTAGAAACCCTAAAATTCAACCCATGCTGCACTGCAACAAAGTTGTACGGCCCAAGCCAGTTACGGCGCAGTCTTCTTGAAATCAAACCTTTATCTGGAGCCCCTCATGATGACACCCGAACAAATCGTTGCCTCGCAAAAAGCCAATGTGGAAACCCTTTTTGGCCTGACCGCCAAAGCCTTCGAAGGCGTGGAAAAAATGGTTGAACTGAACCTGAGCGTGGCCAAAGCCGCCCTGGACGAGTCGGCCAACAACACCCAAGCCGCTCTGAGCGTGAAAGACGCCCAAGAACTGCTGGCCATGCAAGCCAACCTGTTCCAGCCTTTGGCTGAGAAAACCGCCGCTTACAGCCGCCACCTGTACGACATCGCTTCGGGCACCAGCAGCGAATTCACCAAAGCCTTCGAAGCCCAAAGTGCCGCTGCACAAAAGCAGTTCGCCACTTTGGTGGACAGCGCCGCTCAAAACGCCCCAGCAGGCTCCGAGCAAGCCGTGGCCATGATGAAGGGTGCCGTGACCGCCGCCAACAACGCTTTCGAATCGGTGCAAAAAGCCGTCAAGCAAGCCACCGATCTGGCTGAGACCAACCTGGCTGCCGTGACCCAAACCGCCGCACCTAAGGCTGCCAAGAAGAAGTGATTTTTAACCGGCAGGTTTTGCAAGGATCTGCCGCTTTTTTGCAAGTTGTCTCCTCGGATCTCTTTGAATTTCATCAGGGAAACAGGGATCCCTTCCAGGGCTGATCGCAAGATCGGCCTTTTTTTTGGTTGCGCACGCAGATCGCTGTGCTTGGCTCACCCCAACTTGCTACGGGGACATTTCACATCAACGCCCCTCTTCAAACTGGGCCAAACGCGCTTTCAACGCGGGCAAAGCTGCTCGCATCGCCACCCGCCCGGCTTCAATGGCACGCAAACGGGCGCTGAAATCTGCGCTTTTGACGCCTGACAAAGCGGGCCGGATCACCAAGTCGGCCTCTTTGAGTGCCAATGTGTTGATGCTTTTGCCCATGATGGCAAAGGTCTGCATCAGGATCTGGAAGGTGTCGCCATACGGATTGCCTTCCGGGTCACTCGAGATGTCCACCGCAATCACAAAGTTGGCCCCCATCTCACGCGTCTGGCGCACTGGCACAGGTGATACCAGCCCCCCATCCACGTACTCACGGTCGCCCAGCCGCACCGGCTGAAACACCGCAGGCACCGCACTCGAGGCCCGCACGGCTGCGCCCGTGTTGCCGCGCCTGAAAGTGATGGCCTGGCCGCTGGCCAGATCGGTGGCCACCACACCCAGTGGAATTTGCATTTGTTCCAGGGTCTTACCGCCAACCTGGGTGTTCACGTACTTGGCCAAGGCCTCGCCACGCAAAGCCCCCCGGTTCAAAATGGGCAGCATCCAGTCGGTGATCTCGGCTTCTTGCATGGATTCGGCCACGCGCACCAACTCCGCCGGGTTTTTGCCACTGGCGTACAAGGCCGCCACCAAACTGCCCGCCGAGGTGCCCGCCACATGGCTGGGCCTGAGCCCCGCCTCCTCCAGCACCTGGATCACGCCCACATGCGCAAAACCGCGCGCTGCGCCACCGCCCAGCGCCAGCCCCAACCGCACCTCACGCCGCTCGGCCGTGGGCGTCGAACTGGGCTCTTGCGGCTTGGTGGTCTGCAAGCTGCCGCAGGCCGTTAACAGGACCGCTGTCAGCACAACGCCCAAATGCATGCCTGCTCGACCGATCCAAGCGCTCAGCGCGCCTTCAGCGGATGCTTGCAACTTCGGTCCATGAACAATCCCTGACACTTTTTCCATTTACTCTCCAAATCTTATTGATAATGATTCGCATTTGATATAGACTTGCGACATCGAACCACTCTGTCCAAAACAAACCATGACATTGACCCAATCCCTTTTGAGCATCGCCTGCCTCCTGAGCACCGCATCGGCTATGGCGCAGGACAAAGTGCTGAACATTTACTCTGCCCGCCACTACCCGACCGATGAGGTCATGTACAGCGACTTCACCAAGGCCACCGGCATCAAAATCAACCGTGTGGACGCCGACGATGCCGGTATTCTCGCCCGACTCAAGGCAGAGGGCGCAGCCTCCCCCGCCGATGTGATTTTGCTGGTGGACGCCGCCCGCCTGTGGCGCGCCGAGGTCGATGGCCTTTTCCTGCCCATCAAATCGGCCAAACTTGAAGAAGCCATTCCGGCCAACTTGCGCGCCAAGCCCGCCGACAACGGTGGCACCGCTTGGTTTGGCCTGTCCACCCGGGCGCGTGTGATCGTGTACGACAAGCTCAAGTTCAGCAAAACAGACGTAGACAGCTACGAGAAGCTGGCCGATGCCGAGTTCAAGGGCAGTTTGTGCATCCGCAGCGGCTCACACCCCTACAACCTGAGCCTGTTTGGCGCCATGACCGAGCACCTGGGTCCTCAAAAAACCGAAGCTTGGCTCAAAGGCTTGGTGGACAACATGGCCCGCAGCCCCAAGGGCGGTGACACCGACCAGATCAAGGGCGTGGCCTCGGGCGAATGCGGCGTCGCCGTCACCAACACCTACTACCTGGCCCGCATGATGCGGTCAAGCAACCCGGCCGACAAAGCCGTGACCGAAAAAATCGGAGTGGTCTTTCCCAACCAGAGCAGCTGGGGCACACACGTCAACGTGGCCGGTGGCGCAGTCGCACGGCATGCCAAAAACACCAACAACGCCATCAAGTTCCTCGAATACCTGGCCAGCCCGGCAGCACAAAACCACTTTGCCAACGGCAACAACGAGTGGCCAGCGGCCAAAGGCGTGAGCTTTGACAACCCGGCCCTCAAAGCCATGACTGGCGGCAGCTTCAAGAGCGAATTGCTCCCGATCAGCGCCGTGGGCATGAACCAGATCAAGGTGCAGCAAATGCTGGACCGGGTGGGTTTCAAGTAAAGCCACGCCCGAGCGCTGCCTCAAGAGCCAAGGTTACGCAGCGACAACCATCGCGCGCGTAACCCGGGGTCATGAGGCCCATGCACTCCAGCTTGACTGACCGTGGGCCACAAAAAGCCCCTTGATTGCAAGCAAGCAAGGGGCTGTTTGGGCTGGGGGACCACCCGATGCGCCACGCCTTTGTGCGGGCACATCAGGGATGCGTATCAGACGACCTCAACAACGTCTAAGGTCTCGGGCACAGCGGGCATGCGGATCAGGTGGTCAAAGGCGCTCAAGGCGGCTTTGGCGCCCTCGCCTGCAGCGATCACGATCTGCTTGTAAGGCACGGTGGTGCAGTCACCGGCTGCAAACACACCGGGCACATTGGTGTGGCCCTTGGCGTCCACCACGATCTCGCCAAATTTGCTCAGCTCCAAAGTGCCTTTGAGGAATTCGGTGTTGGGCACCAAGCCGATTTGCACAAACACGCCTTCGAGCTCGACCCAGTGGTCGTCGCCGGTGGTGCGGTCTTTGTAGCGGATGCCGTTGACCTTGCCGTCCACGCCCGTGATTTCGGTCGTCTGAGCGTGGGTGTGGATCGTGACGTTGGGCAGACTCTTGAGCTTGCTCACCAAGACCGCATCGGCCTTGAGTTGGTCGGCAAATTCGAACACCGTGACGTGGGCCACGATGCCTGCCAAGTCAATCGCCGCTTCGATGCCGGAGTTACCACCGCCAATCACAGCCGTGCGCTTGCCCTTGAACAAGGGGCCGTCGCAGTGTGGGCAGTAGGCCACGCCCTTGTTTTTGTACTCGGCTTCGCCGGGCACGTTCACATTGCGCCAGCGGGCACCTGTAGACAGGATGACCGAACGGGCTTTGAGGCTGGCACCGTTGGCCATTTGCACTTCAATCAGGCCGCCGGGCTGGCTGGCGGGGATGATTTTGTCGGCGCGCTGCAAATTCATGATGTCCACTTCGTAGTGGCGCACCTGCGCTTCCAAGGCGGCGGCAAACTTGGGGCCGTCAGTTTCCAGCACCGAAATGTAGTTCTCGATGGCCATGGTGTCGTTGGTCTGACCGCCAAAACGCTCAGCGGCCACACCCACACGGATGCCTTTGCGGGCCGCATACACGGCAGCTGC
Organism: Limnohabitans sp. Bal53; assembly: GCF_003063355.1. GTDB lineage: Bacteria > Pseudomonadota > Gammaproteobacteria > Burkholderiales > Burkholderiaceae_C > Limnohabitans_A. Next base: position 732,180 of record NZ_NESH01000002.1, read on the forward strand.
TGCACCGGCCGGGCCACCGCCCACCACCAACATGTCAAACGGGTCTTTGGCGCTCAGCTTGGCTGCGTCCCGCTCACCAGCGTTGGTGTCGAGCTTGGCCACGATTTCTTCGACGGTCATGCGGCCAGAGCCAAACACCAAACCGTTCAAGAACACCATGGGCACGGCCATGATGTCGCGCGCCGCCACTTCGGCCTGGAAGGCACCGCCTTCAATCACCACCGTCTTCACCTTGGGGTTGACGATCGCAATCAGCGACAACGCCTGCACCACGTCAGGGCAGTTGTGGCAGCTCAGCGACATGTAGACCTCGAAATTGAAGTCACCGTCCAGCGCCTTGATGCTGTCGATCACCTCTTGCTCGACCTTCGGGGGGTGTCCACCGGTCCAGAGCAAGGCCAACACCAAAGAAGTGAATTCGTGCCCCAAGGGCAGACCGGCAAAGCGCACGCCTGTGCTTTGGCCTTCGCGGGCCACCACAAACGAGGGCTTGCGGGCATCGTCGCCAGACGTGTCCAGGCTCACTTTTTCAGACAGCCCCTCGATGGTTTCGAGCAAAGCCTTCATCTCCACGCCGGTCTCGCTGTCGTCGAGCGAAGCGATCAAACGAATCGGCTGGCGCAGCAAAGCCAGGTACTGCTGCAATTGGGCTTTGAGGGTGTCGTCGAGCATGGTGTTCTCCGGTTTCGAGGGGGGAAAGTCTTTGAGCGCAGCACACGCCAACTTGTGGCCGGCATGTGCTGAACTCAAAGCCCTGCGGGGCAGGGCATCAGCCTGTCATGGCGAACAACGTGTAGCAATCCACGGATCGCCACGCGAGGCTCGCGATGACGGTACGGCTTTAGATCTTGCCGACCAGGTCAATGGAAGGAGCCAAAGTCTTGGCGCCTTCTTTCCACTTGGCGGGGCACACTTGACCGGGGTTGGCGGCGGTGTACTGAGCGGCTTTGAGCTTGCGCAGGGTCTCGGACACGTCGCGTGCGATCTCGTTGGAGTGCACTTCGGCGGTCTTGATCATGCCTTCGGGGTTGATGATGAAGGTGCCGCGCAATGCCAGGCCTTCTTCTTCAATGTGCACGCCAAAAGCGCGTGTCAGGGCGTGTGTAGGGTCGCCAACCAAGGGGAACTTGGCCTTGCCCACGGCAGGCGAAGTCTCGTGCCACACTTTGTGCGAGAAGTGGGTGTCGGTGGTCACGATGTAGACCTCGGCACCAGCGGACTGGAAAGCGGCGTAGTTGTCAGCAGCGTCTTCGATTTCTGTGGGGCAGTTGAAAGTGAAGGCTGCGGGCATAAAGATCAGAACAGACCACTCACCCTTGAGGGTTTCGTTGGACACTTGCACGAACTTGCCGTTGTGGAAGGCCTGGGTCTTGAAAGGCTGGACTTGGGTATTGATCAAAGAGGACATGGTCATTTCCTTGGGTTGGTTTTAAAAAAACTATCAAATGAGAAAACTCATTGGTAGCAATGATAAATCAACCTAGGGTTTCCACTCATGAGTAGTTGCTATTGACCCGATAGAAAAAACCTTTCAAGTCAGTTCTTGAACTTGAAACCCCTGCCAGCCCGCCAGCATCCAACAGCCAAAGCCAGCCAGGCCACGATCCAGGCCATGCCGCCCCAAGGCACCAAAGCGCGCAAGGCGTCCCAAGCAAGCACGTGGCGGGCATAGAGATTGAAGCTGAACAAAAGCAAACCGACCAGCATGAGCCAGCCAGCCGCCTGCAACCAACGCGTAGCCCCGCAAACACGCAACGCCAGCCCGGTGAACAACAAACCCAGCGAATGGAATTGCTGCTGACTCAAAGCGGTTTGCACCGCCGTGGGCACGCCCCCGGCAAACACCGGTAAATGCGCAAAAGCAGCACTGAACACCACGCTCGTGCAGGCGCTGATGGCCCCCAGCACCAGAAACCATCGGGCCGACAAGGGCCAGACTTCGGGCGGGGAAAAGGACGCAGGAGCAGACGAAGAGCTGGACATGGGGGATGGGCACAAGGCGATCAATGGAAGTCGCGCATTGGAGCACGACTTTGTGCCAATGCTTTGATTTTCATCAGTGACTACTTTCTCGGCGAGGCGCACAGTAAAACCGTCAAAGCCAACAAAAGGAAACCCCATGAAAATGCTCATCGATTTGTTTTCCACCGATTACGGCCTCATGAGTCTGGCGGTGATCGTGTTCATGCTGCTGATGGGTGCTTTCTTCTTGCGCATGTTCCTCCACAAAATGAACCACAACGAATAAGGCCATGCGCTGCCGGCCCCTCACAGCAGCGGCCTGCGGTAGCCCCCCGCCTGACCACTGGGTGACAGCACCACCTGCTACAACTGGTTGTCGAGGGCCCTGAAAGTGCCCGCGCAGCACAGCAGGTAATAGCGCCACATGCGGCAAAAGCGCTCACCGTAGCGGTCTTTCAGCGCAGGCCAGGCCGCCTCAAAGCGCTCGTGCCAGGCCATCAGGGTCTTGTCGTAGTCCTCACCCAAGTTGTGCCAATCCTCCATGACAAAGTGGTCCTCGCTGTAGAGCGCGATCTCCGAGGCCGATGGCAACGATCCATTCGGAAAAATGTATTTTTCGATCCATGGATCGATCGCCGCCCCTGCCCGGTTCTTGCCGATGGTGTGCAGCAATAACAAGCCGTCGTCCCGCAAGCAACGCCGGGCCATGTCGAAGAACGCGCGGTAGTTTTTGTGGCCCACATGCTCGAACATGCCGACCGAGGCGATGCGGTCAAAGCGCTGGTGGCCATCGGGGTTGAACTGGCGGTAGTCGGCCAGCTCAAATCGCACAGGCCAATCCCGCGCCTTGTCTGCCCCCAGCTGGGCTTGCGCTTTGGACACCGTGAGCCCCAGGCACTGCACCCGGTAATGCCGAGCCGCAAACAGCATCAAGCTGCCCCAGCTGCAACCGATGTCCAGCAGCGTCATGCCCGGTTGCAGTTGCAGCTTTTGGCAAATCAGATCCAGCTTGGCCTCTTGCGCTTGCGCCAGCGTTTGGGACTCGGGCCAGTAGCCACAGCTGTAGGCCATGGACGGGTCCAGCATGGCTTCGTACAAATCGTTGCCCAGGTCGTAATGCACCTCACCCACTTGCCAGGCCCGCTGTGGCGACTGCAAATTGGTCAGTCGCGCCTTGAGAGATGCCCACAGCCACCCGGCCCGTCCCACCTGCTCGTCCAGCCGCGCCCGCAAGATGCGGGTGATCAACTAGTCCACCTGGTCGCAATCCCACCAGCCGTCCATGTAACTCTCGCCCAAACCCAGACTGCCCCGCGTCAGGATGCGGTCAAAGGTGTCTGGATGGTGCACCCGCATGTCCCAAGGCCTGCCGCCTCCAACCCGGATACCGGCCGTGGCCAACAAGGCGCAGGCCCGACGCCAGTTGTCGTCGGTGCGCACCCAAGCCGTTTCCTTCGTGTCCCATGAGAGCTCTGAAGCCATGCGGTTCCCCTGTCCAGTGCCAAACGGGCGATGCACCCGTGACCTTGTTCATGCTAGAAAAACCGAGGCCCTCTGCACATCCAAACAAACCGGTAACTGCTTACCGTGTTTGCGGTAAGCCATGGGCCAGCCATGGCTTGACCACCCAGCGAAGCCCCTTTGGAGGACCTGCGGCGGCTTGGCCGCACATGGCCAAAGGGCATAATTGACGTTGACGTAACGTCAACCACACACAGGAGCAAAACATGGACATTCAAGGCAAAGTTTTCATCGTCACCGGCGGCGCATCGGGTTTGGGCGAAGGCACAGCGCGCATGCTGGCGGCCAACGGCGGCAAGGTCGTGATCGCCGACATGCAAGCCGAAAAAGGCGAAGCGATTGCCAAAGAACTGGGCGGCGCGTTTGTCAAATGCGACGTGAGCAACGAAGCCGATGGCCAGGCCGTGGTGGCCCAAGCTGTGTCGATGGGCAAACTCGTTGGTTTGGTCAACTGCGCAGGCATTGCCCCCGCCGAAAAAACCGTGGGTAAAAACGGCGCACACAACTTGGCCGTCTACACCAAGACCATCATGGTCAACCTGGTCGGCACCTTCAACATGATCCGCTTGGTTTCTGAAGCCATGTGCAAAAACGAGCCCGAAGCCACAGGCGAGCGCGGCGTGCTCATCAGCACCGCCAGCGTAGCGGCCTATGACGGCCAGATCGGCCAAGCCGCTTACGCCGCATCCAAAGGCGGCGTGGTTGGCATGACACTGCCCATTGCACGCGACCTGGCCCGCAACGGCATCCGCAACATGACCATTGCCCCCGGCATCTTCGGCACCCCCATGCTGTTTGGCATGCCGCAAGAAGTGCAAGACGCGCTGGCCGCAGGCGTGCCCTTCCCCAGCCGCTTGGGCACCCCACAAGACTATGCCAAGCTGGCCAAACACATCATCGAAAACGACATGCTCAACGGCGAAGTGATTCGTCTCGACGGCGCGATCCGCTTGGCACCAAAGTGAGCTGAAACATCACCTGCCCATGGGTCAAGCCAGGCGCTTTCCCATGGGTCAATCCGATGCCCTGGGGCTCAGCCCGACATGCCCATCACACTCAGCGCCCCCCATGCGGCCAGATAACTGAGCGTGAAGGCGATCACCCCAGGCACAGCGGCCTGACCCAGCAGCCGCTCGGCCAACAAACCCGCCAACGGTATGAATTGCTGCGCATGCACCGCCAAAAAGTGCGCTGGCCGCAGGTCTTGCCAGGTGTGCCAGCCCACCACTGGCCAGCCCACGCCCGCTGGCGGCTGTTTGCCCCCCAACATGAAGCCGCTGACCGTAGACAGCACAAAAGTCAGGGCCAAGCCCAAGAGTACAGCCCAAGTGGTGGGCGTGAGCACCGTCTCCCCCACCTCCGTCCAGATCACCCACGCCAGCCAAGCTTGTGAGGCCACCAAGCCCACCGCTGCCAGCGCCATCAGGCCGAACATCACGGCACGAACAGCGTCTGTTGTGTTGTAGTGCGACCCCTCGCCCCTGGCCGCTTGGTAAGTGATGTAGAGAACCTCAAACAACGAGGTGACGATGATCAATGCCGCAATCCACTGAAAACTTTGGCCTTGACCCACTTTGCCCGGCACCAGCAAGGTCAACCAAACCGTGGTCAAGGCAAACAGCGCCGTGCCCGCCATGAACTTCATGGGCTTGGCCCAGATGCCCACCTCGCGCAGAACACGCAAGTCGAACCAAGACAGCACATAAGTGGGCAACAGCAAAGCAGCCATCAGCAAACCATAAACGCACAAGATTTTTTGCGCTGCGCTCAGTCCCGCCCAGCCCAAAGTCGAATCGGCCAAGCCCTGCACCGCCTCTAAAAATGACATGACCACCCCAAAAGTTGACACCGTCAACAAGTGTCACTTAAACTGTTGACACTGTCAACATACCCCCCCCCGACAAAAGCAATATGGTCAAAACCATTCACGAGCTGGACCTGAAAGAAGCCTGCATCCAAGCGGCCCGCGAAGTGATCGCTGAACAAGGCATTGAGGGCCTGAGCCTGCGCGATGTCGCCCGAAAACTCGGGGTATCGCACCAAGCCCCCTACCGGCACTACCCCAGCCGGGACCACTTGCTCGCGGCCATCATGCAGCGCTGTTTTGAGGATTTCGCCAACCATTTGGACCAAGCGTCCCAAGCGCATACCTCGGATGCGCTGTTGGGCATGGGCGAGGCCTACATGCGCTACGCCGCTGAACACCCCCTTGAATACCGCTTGATGTTTGGCACCCCTTGGCCTGAACCTGCGGCCCATCCCGAACTGGTGCGCCATGCGGTGCATGCTTTTGACTTGTTGAGAAACCAGTTGCTGCAGCATTTACAACAACGCGCCAGCGCCCCACAAAGCGACATGCTGGCCCTGTTGGCCCAAGCGGAGCTGCAAGCCCTCTTCATTTGGTCGGCCCTGCACGGCATGGCCAGCATCCAGCAGGCCAACGTCATGCAGCACCTGGTACTCACGCCCGGCGTGCCTGCGCAAGCCGAACCCTATTTGATGGGCATGATGCACACCGCCCTGACCCTAGGTCCCACGCAAGCACCAACCCAGGCCAGCCCGGCCCCCTCCGCACCCGCCCCAAAAAAGCATGAAAACTGAACCACACCGCCGCTAGCACATGCCACGCCAATTCATCGCCGTGGCGACACGGTTGTAGGACACAGCGCCCCAGAGGGCGCATCCGATGCTCGCCTGAAGCGCGAAGCCCGCAGACGCGCGCGCATCGACCCGGAACTGCAACACGCCGATTTTGTGATCCACCCGGACATGGGTTTTGCCACCCGGCCTACACCTGCATTTTTCCGGATGGCCAGGCAATCGGGCGAGCGAGAGGCCCAACGGCTGTTGCCGCAACTGAAAGCAGCGCTGCAAAGTTCACGCCGCTTTTGAACAAAACAAATTTGGGCTATTTTCAGCCCCATTCAAACCACCGGTTGCCACCATGAGCCTGTCCACGCAAATCAAGCCCATCTCTTACCTCAAGAGCCATGCCGCCGAGATTGTGAAAGACTTCGCCACCAACCCGGAGCCCCTCATCATCACCCAAAACGGAGAGGCCAAGATGGTGGTCATGGACATTGCCGAGTATGAAAGACAGCAAGAAACGTTTGCGCTGCTCAAGTTGGTGTCCATGGGCCAAAAAGAACTGGCACAAGGACGCGTGAGCGACATGGACGCCTTTTTGCCGAGATGGATCAACAGCCATGACACGGCGCATCCAAATTCTGGATGCAGCCAAGCCAGACTTTCGGGAGATTCAGCGCTACGTCACCACTCGTTTTGGCCAAACCGTCCGGCAAGAGGTCAATCAAGATTTCTGTCCACTGCGCATCAATCGGCTGCCAAGCCCTGCGGCAAGGGCATGCGCCCAATGGGCGGGCGCTCTTTGGCCCGCTCTGTGGCTTTCCACAAATCGCTTTGGGCCTGCAAAGCCAGCCAATAACCCGGGCTCGTGCCCAAGGCCTCTGAAAGCCTCAAGTCCATGTCGGCCGACACGGCCGCATGGCCATTCAGAACACGCGAAAGCATCACGCGGCTGATGCCCAAATGGCCTGCAAAAGCCGTCACGCTGGTCTTTAAATCCTCTAACCACCCCGCCAGAATTTCACCGGGGTGGGCCGGGTTGTGCATCTTCATGACGCGCCTTTCAGTAGTGGTCAATCAATTTATCAGATTGATAACTGGCCAGCACGAGGGAGCTGATGCAATGATCTTGGTTTGAGCGCGGGCCAAGCTTGGCCACCCAACACATCCGGCCTGTGTTGGCGCTCAAGGTCTGCAGCACACCAAGCCTGCCCCAAAACCTTCACACCCACCCTGTCGCGCATTCACTGGGTGCTGACCTGCATTGCCGCTAGCATCCTCTCAACAGGAACAACACATGAACACACATTTGCCTTTGAGCCTGATGGTGCTGGCGCTGCTCAGCGCCTGCTCGTCTGGGCCCACCACACAGCCCCCGGACAACACCCTTCGCTACAGCGTGCCCGATCTGGCCATCCAACCCGAGGCGGCCAGTGGCAACAACGCCAAACCCGGCTGGGCCTACTCGCGCCAGGCGGTGGCGGCGGCCAATCCGCTGGCCACCGATGCAGGGCACCAAGTGCTTCGCGCAGGCGGCTCGGCGCTCGATGCTGCCATTGCGGTGCAAATGGTGTTGGGCTTGGTAGAGCCGCAGTCCAGCGGCATTGGCGGCGGCGCGTTTTTGTTGCACTTTGATGGCCAAAAAGTCACCGCGCATGACGGGCGAGAAACCGCACCGGCTGGCGCTCGGGGCGACATGTTCATGGACCAGGGCAAACCGCTGCCTTTTGCGGATGCGGTGCTCAGCGGCCACTCGGTGGGCGTGCCGGGCGTGGTGCGCATGTTGGAGGTGGCGCACCGCCAACACGGCCGCCTGCCTTGGACGCAGCTGTTGACCCCCGCCATCACGCTGGCCGAGCAAGGCTTTCGGGTCAGCCCCCGTTTGCACGCCCTGCTGCAAGCCGACCCGCACCTCAAAAAAGACCCATTGGCCCTGCGCTTTTTCTACAACGCCCAAGGCCAAGCCTGGCCCGTGGGCCATGTGCTGCGCAACCCTGAATATGCCCATGTGCTGCGCCGCATCGCCGCCGAGGGCAGCCGCGCCCTGCACGAAGGGCCGGTGGCCCAGGCCATGGTGGCACGCACAGCGCAAGCACCGCGCCCCGGCACCCTGAGCCTGCAAGACCTGGCCCACTACCAGCCCCGCATGCGCGAAGCCCTGTGCTTTGACCACACCGCCGCATCGCGGGAGTACCGCATCTGCGGCTTCCCCGCACCCTCCTCGGGCCAGATCGCCATCGGCCAGATCTTGGGCATGCTGGGCCAAACCCAGGCGCAAGGCCCCGAGATGGCAAGCGGCCGACCCACACCCGACTATTTGCACCGCTACACCGAAGCCTCGCGCCTGGCCTTTGCCGACCGGGCGCAATTTGTGGCCGACCCTGAATTTGTGAGCGCCCCCGCAGGCAACTGGCGCAGCCTGCTGGCACCCGACTATTTGCAAAAACGCAGCCAGCTCATCGGTACCCAGGCCATGAAAGCGGCCCCCGCAGGCCAGCCCGGTGGCCACACCACCAGCTTTGCACCCATGCCCACTCAAACTGAATACGGCACCAGCCACATCAGTGTGGTCGATGCACAAGGCCACGCCGTGGCCATGACCACCACCATCGAAGCCGCCTTTGGCTCGCGGCGCATGGTCACCACCGACCCGACTCGCACCGGCGGCTTTTTGCTCAACAACGAGTTGACCGATTTCAGCCTGGCCCCTGCCGACGCGCAGGGCCGCCCCATCGCCAACCGGGTCGAGCCTGGCAAACGCCCGCGCTCGTCCATGTCGCCCACATTGGTGTTTGACAAGGCCACAGGCCAGTTGCTCATGAGCGGCGGCAGCCCTGGCGGCGCACTCATCATCCACTACACCGCCAAGCTGCTCACGGGCACGCTGCACTGGGGCCTGAACGCGCAGCAAGCGATCGACCTGCCCAACTTCGGCTCGCTGGGCGGCCCCACTTTGCTCGAAGCCAAGCGCTTTGACACCAGCACCCTGGACGCACTCAAGGCGCGTGGCCACGAGGTGCGCGAGATCGACATGACCAGCGGCCTGCAGGCCATCGAGCGCACCCCCAGAGGCTGGTTTGGCGGGGCCGATCCCCGGCGCGAGGGCGTGGTGCTGGGCGACTGAGCCTCAGTCACGAAAGCGACCACGCTTGGGGTTCGCCTCAGGTTTGCCCTCTTGCCAGCTGGCGCCGCTTCTATTGGAATGTTCACACCCCATTCCAACAGGAGACCCGATTGAAAACCCAAGGCACGTCACGACGCACATTTGTCCAGGCATCCGCAGCCGCCGCTGTCACGGTGGCCTTCCCCACTTTGGCGCAAGCACAGGCCTTTCCGGCCAAGCCCATCAAACTGATTTGCCCCTGGCCTGCCGGCGGCTCCACCGACGCCGTCATGCGCGCTCTGGCCGAGAGCGCCAGCAAGGCGCTGGGCGGCACCGTGGTGGTAGAGAACAAACCTGGCGCCAGCGGCATGTTGGGGCCCAACGAGCTGCTGCGTGCCCAGCCAGACGGCTACACCCTGTCGCAAATCACCATCGGCGTGGCACGCTTGCCACACATGATGAAAATGCAGTTTGATCCGCTCAAAGACTTCACCTACATCGCCTGCCTGACCGGCTACACCTTCGGGGTGGTGGTGCGGGCCGACTCCCCCATCAAAACCATCAAGGACCTGGTGGACTTTGCCAAAGCCAACCCCGGCAAGTTCACCTACGGCTCCACGGGCAACGGCACCACGCCCCACCTGGCGTTTGCCGAATTTGCCAGCAAAGCCAAAATCGACGTGACCCATGTGCCCTTCAAAGGCAGCGCCGATGGCGTACAAGCGCTGTTGGGCGGCCATGTCATGTCGCACAGCGACGCCACCGGCTGGGGCCCCCATGTCGACGCTGGCACCCTGCGCCTGCTGGCCACCTACGGCAGCAAACGCACCAAGCGCTGGCCCAACGTGCCCACACTCAACGAGCTGGGTTACGACACCGTCTCCGACTCGCCCTTTGGCATCGGCGGCCCCAAGGGCATGGACCCGGCCGTGGTCAAGAAACTGCACGACGCTTTCAAGCAAACCCTGACAGACCCCGCCGTCATGGCCAGTTTCGACAAATACGACCAATCGGTGATTTACATGGGCACCGAGGAGTACACCAAGTTCATCCGCGACACCTTCCAATCGGAGAAAGCCACCATCGAGCGGCTGGGCTTGGCCATGAAAACCTGAGACAACCACCCAAACGGGTCCTATTTAACGGACCCTTCAGGTCATCCACCCCACCTCACCCCCACCCGCACTGCAGGTGGGGGTTTTTTCATCACGACAGATGGCCGCCGCGCAAAGCCAGCCCAAACGCTGGATGGCCAGCGATTTCGGGCTTATACCGTCAAACCGCCTAGTAGTACACGAAGGCACCATCCACTCCGTTACTGGATACCACTGATAGAGCAATAGCGCTGTCATAAATTAAGGCATGACCGATGGACAGACTGGAGTCGAACAGGACGCTGTAACTGCGTCCCGCTTCAAACTGGTAACCCGCTGCTGCCAGAGCACTTTGGTCCGTGGCGCTCAGGGATATGGAGGTCCAAGCGGCGTCCGAGTTGACCTCGAGTTTGTCCCCCGAACTGCCCGTCACCAACAGCATTTTGGATTCGTTGTAAGTAGTCACGCTGGTGTTCACCGCATCGGGCATGTGCAGCAGATCGCGCAGGGTGTTGATTCACTTACCAAACAGAGCCAGACTTCACGTTCAAATATGAGCCACTTGGTTATTGATGTTTTATTTCAAGATTGTGGATAAGTCTGGTGATAAAGCTGTTTCCTCGTCTCCTTTCGATTGCTTTGTTCTACTTGTCTTAGCTCCTTTAACCTTAGCGGTAGAGCTCCTGAATCGCCAACTTTGATTGCCTGTTTCAACACTCGCCTGCGTCTCGCCATATTCCTCGCCGTCGATCTTGAACGTTTTTTTCAACAATGCCCTTCTCCCAGCCTGCCGCCCGATTACAGAACTCAGGCTCGAACAGGTAATGACCTGTCATGGCTTCAAAGCGAGCATTGATGCTTCGTTGCTTTCCAGTCCCCACCTTATCAATGGCAGTCTTCATGTTGTCGTAGATTCCTCGCTTGGGCACTCCACCGAAGACTTCAAAGGCTCGACGATGAGCATCAAACAACATCTCGTGTGACTGAGCGTAATAGGCAACCATCAGGAAAGCTCTGCTGGAAGCCAACTTGATATGAGCGACTTCCAAACGTCTTCGTTGACCCTCCACGACAGCGTATTCACAGCTCCAATCAAATTGAAAAGCCTCGCCAAGCTCAAAGCTCAGCGGAACAAAACCAGCATGTCGTGGAGCAGTCTTCTGCTGCTCTCGCCAATACTTGCAGTACTCGTAGACAGGTCCTCGACTGCCCCCATAGCCGAGCTCACGAATACCTTCAAAGATCTCTTTCGTTGTCCGACGGTCTCGTTTGCCTCGATGCATATCGGCCTTGAGCCACAAGATCATTTGCTCTTTAAAGGGCTCCAAAATCGACTTCGCAGGGACCCTTTTGGGGTAGCGAGGCTCTGTCACGTCAACTAACGCTAGCCAACGTGAAGCGGTGTTACGGGCAATGCCTAACCTTTGGGCGGCTTCTCGAACTGATACCCCTTCGCGTAGTACCAGCCGACGTAATTTGCTAAGTGTTCCCACGTTTATCACTCCTGCACACCCCTGCCCAAATAATTAGCAGGATATGTGGAACGTGGCTCAAACTTGCTCGTGAATGTTTATCAGAGTGGCTCAGTTTTCAAAATAAAACAACAGCCCGCTGTCAATTGGTTCATCTTGTCTTGCTTTTTCATGTTCACATTCCACTGATTCATTGGGGGTCGTTATTGAGGTTTGGCCACTAAAAATACGGTTCTCATCCACTCGTCTTGGGCGGTCATGTCAGGCGGCGGGGGCAGGATGCGCACTTGCAATGGCCCCAACTGCGGCATTTTTTGGGACAGCGCTGTACGCACCGACATCACTCTGAAAAACGCTTCTCTGGACAAGCGCTGGTTGCCCGACTCGGCCAGGGCGATGAGCTGATAGCTCACCCCTTGCGGCCATGGCCAAGCAGGCAATACGGCTGCGTTGGGTGGCAAGTCATATTCATTGATGCCAAAGGCAAACTGCGTCACCACCGTCCCGCCCAGCGCCAGATTCAGCCGTTGCTGCGTTGTCGCTGCGCCCTCAGCCTCGGGTGAAGCGGCTGGGAGCGCGCGCTCGGGCTGCGATGCAGCCACAACCTGGGGGCGCTTGATGCGGATTTCCGCAACACGAGGCGGCATCGGCGCTGGCTCAAGACGCAGGTCTGGCTCTGGCAATTCGCTGGCTGGGCCAGCTGGCGTCTGGGTGCCTGATTCCGGTTTGGGTGAGGGGCTGGTCTTGGGCGTCATGTCCAACAAAATTTGCTGCGCCTTGTCTTGCCGCTGCTGTCCACTGCTGCCCTCCAGCATTTCTGTGACCTGCAATTGGGCTGCGGCCTTTTGCAAGATCAAGGCCTGCGAATTCAGGGTGACCAGACCCACGGTGAAAATGCCCACCAGAAACAACAAATTGAGCAAAACATTGATCAGGGCATCGACATAGCCCGGCCAATAGTTGGTCTCTTCTTTCAGGGCTGAACTCATGGCTGCCCTTTGAACTGGGGTTCGCGCTGGTGCCACTCGAGCGTGACCACGATTTCTCCGTCTGCGTATCCCCTGGGCGGTACATTGGACTTTTGCAGTCTCACTTGGATGCGTTTTTCATCCACGCCTTGCTGACGCAACAGTTGGTTGACCTTCATGATCAAGCGGTAACTTGTTTTTTCCATGACCGGGTCGGCAGCAACGGTGGAGGCTTGAATGACCCAATACAGCGGCTTGTCCGATTTCAAGCGCGCCATCAACGTGGCCAACTCTTGCGCCGCTTCTGGCGACAAGTCACCCACACCCGCCTCAAAGATCAAGCGAATTTGATCGGGCAGCGTTGCATCGGTTTTGGATGTTTTGGCCTCAACCCTGTCCTTGGCCTGCGGCTTTTCAGCCGTGGGCTTGGGTAACACCGGCGCAGGCGCAGGCGCAGGCACAGTGGGTGTGGGCGCTCTGAGCTCATCCTTTTTGCTGGCGTCCACCTCTTGCTCCAAACTGGCGCGCAAAAGCTGTTGCTCGTAGCGAGCCACCAAATTTTCAATTTGCGTCATGGCAAAGACCAAGATAGCCAGCAACAGCAGCAAGCTCAGCACCAAGCTTGCGACTGCGGCCACATAGCCCGGCCAAACAGACGGCACCCCTTTACCCAGTTTCATTACAACCTTTGTGTTTTGGGCCCAGACAAGGCCACTTTTCATCAACAAACGACCATAGGAGTACCCCAATTGGGTAATCAATTAATGTATTTAGGGTCGCGTTTATTTTTCAATTTTAACTATTTAATAAGACATTGACAAATCTAACGGTTAACAACCAACAATTGTTACAATTAGTACTTTAATATTCATTAAATAACCAAACATACCACTGCAAAGCCCTCTCTCTGGGGACATTCACAAGCGCTGGCATGAGGCCAACCGGGCACACTGGACTCGGCCTGAATGGTCAGAGCGACCACACCCGCACGGGCAAAAAAGGACGAAGGAATCAGAAAGAGACACCACGAGGCAGTCTCGCCTTCAGGAAGGCAGGCCCCGCGTGTGTAGGCCTTGCGCACGCTCGAGGGCCTGGCTGATGGCCAAAAAAAATGCCAGTCGGCGCGTGGCTGACTGGCATGGCCCCTGCATTGCGCAGGGGAAGTGGTGCCGGACCGTGCCGGCTGATCCAAAAATCAGTAAGCCTGACCCAGCTGACCCAGAATGGCCGGGTTTTCCAAGGTGGAGATGTCTTGTGTGATTTCTTCGCCTTTGGCCAAGGAACGCAGCAAGCGGCGCATGATCTTGCCCGAACGGGTCTTGGGCAAGTTTTCGCCAAAGCGAATGTCTTTGGGCTTGGCGATCGGGCCAATTTCTTTGGCGATGTGGTCGCGCAACTGCTTGGCGATGGCTTTGCCTTCGTCGGTGTTGGGCAGCGAGCGCTTGAGCACCACGAAGGCGCAAATGGCCTCACCGGTGGTGTCGTCAGGACGGCCCACCACGGCGGCCTCGGCGACCAACTCGGTGCAACTGACCAAAGCCGATTCGATTTCCATGGTGCCCATGCGGTGACCCGAGACGTTCAACACGTCGTCGATGCGGCCTGTGATGGTGAAGTAACCGGTCTTCTCGTCGCGGATCGCGCCGTCACCCGCCAGGTAGTACTTGCCCTTGAAGTCTTCAGGGTAATAAGACTTCTTGAAACGCTCGTTGTCACCCCAGATGGTGCGGATCATGGACGGCCAAGGCTTCTTGCACACAAGGATGCCGCCTGTGCCCCAGGGGATATCGTTGCCCACTTCGTCAACAACCGCGAACTGGATGCCGGGGAAAGGCAGTGTGCAAGAACCGGGCACCATGGGTGTGGCACCAGGCAGCGGCGTGATCATGTGGCCACCGGTTTCGGTCTGCCAGAAGGTGTCGACGATGGGGCAATTGCCGCCACCGACGTGCTGGTGGTACCACTCCCAAGCGGCGGGGTTGATCGGCTCGCCGACCGAGCCCAGCAAGCGCAGGCTGCTCAAGTTGTAGCTCTTGGGGTGCACGGCGTCGTTGGCTTCGGCGGCTTTGATGAGCGAGCGAATGGCGGTGGGCGCGGTGTAGAAGATCGAGACCTTGTGGTCTTGGATCATCTTCCAGAAGCGGCCTGCGTCGGGGTAGGTGGGCACGCCCTCGAACACGATCTCGGTGCCGCCCAGGGCCAGAGGGCCGTAGGTGATGTAGGTGTGGCCGGTGACCCAGCCGATGTCGGCCGTGCACCAGAACACATCGTCGGCCTTCAGGTCGAAGGTCCACTTGGTGGTCAGTGCGGCGTGCAGCAAATAGCCGCCGGTGCTGTGCTGAACGCCTTTGGGTTTGCCAGTGGAGCCTGAGGTGTAGAGCAAGAACAGGGGGTGCTCGGCACTGACCCACTCAGGCTCGCAGGTGGTGGCTTGTGTGTCGGCCAAGTCGGCCATCCACTGGTCGCGGCCAGCGGTCATGGCGATGTCCGCGCCCGAGCGCTTGACGACCAAGACATTTTGGATGGAGCCACAACCGCCCAAATTGATGGCGTCGTCCACGATGGCTTTGAGGGGCAGCAGCTTGCCACCGCGCACTTGGTTGTCGGCGGTGATGACGGCGACAGCACCTGTGTCTTCGATGCGGTCACGCAGCGACTGGGCCGAGAAACCTCCGAACACGACCGAGTGCGTGGCGCCGATACGGGCGCAAGCCTGCATGGCGGCCACACCTTCGATGGACATGGAGATGTAGATGACCACGCGGTCACCCTTTTTGATGCCCAGGCTCTTCAAGGCGTTGGCGTATTGGCAGGTCTTGGCCAGCAGTTGGCTGTAAGTGACTTTGGTCACTTCGCCGCCGTCGGCTTCGAAGATGATGGCGGTTTTGTCGCCCAAGCCTTTTTCGACGTTGCGGTCCAAGCAGTTGTAAGAGGCGTTCAGGGTGCCGTCTTCAAACCACTTGAAGAAAGGCGCGTTGGACTCGTCCAGCACCTTGGTGAAGGGAGTTTTCCAAGTGATCAGCTCTTTGGCCAAGCGGGCCCAATAGCCTTCGTAATCGGTTTCGGCTTCCTTGCACAGCGCTTCGTACGCTGCCATGCCGGACACATGGGCGTTTTTCACGAAGTCGGCGCTGGGTTGATAAAGGGTGGAACTCATCAGATTTGTCTCCTCAATGACATGACAATTTTTGAAACTGGTGCAAATGTCGGCTTTCGCTCTTACAAACCACTGACTGACGCCAGTCTTGCACGGCCTTCCTGCAAAACGTGTCCGGCACCGTGTCTCGCACCCCCTAAAATCCGGGTTTGCCCGAAGCACCGTCTGCCCAAGGATCCAACATGACCTCTCCCCCACCTCGCCGAAAGACCACTTTGCGTCCCTTGCCCAATTTCATTTTTGCCAGCCGTTGGTTGCAATTGCCCCTGTATCTGGGCCTGATCGCTGCACAAGTCGTTTACGTCTTCCATTTCTGGGTCGAGTTGGTGCACTTGCTCGAGGCCGTCTTCGGCAGCCAGACCGCCTTGCAAGCCCTGATCACCAGCATCGGCTACAAGTCCGATGTGGCCATCACATCACTGAACGAAGCCATCATCATGCTGGTGGTGTTGGGTCTGATCGATGTGGTCATGATCTCCAACCTGCTGATCATGGTGATCGTGGGTGGCTACGAGACTTTTGTCTCGCGCATGAATTTGGAAGAGCACCCCGATCAACCCGAGTGGCTCAGCCATGTCAACGCCTCGGTGCTCAAGGTCAAACTGGCCACGGCCATCATCGGCATCAGCTCGATCCACCTGCTCAAGACCTTCATCAACGCAGCCAACTACGACGAAAAAGTCCTGATTTGGCAAACCGTGATCCACATCACCTTCCTGTTCAGCGCTCTGGCCATCGCTTTGGCCGACCGCCTGATGTCGCACACCCAAGACAGCGCCCACCACTGATCCACCAACGGAGTCCCCGACCATGACCACCCTGATCCAACAAGACGACCTGATCGAATCCGTCGCCGCCGCACTGCAGTACATCAGCTACTACCACCCGGCCGACTTCATCTCGCACCTGGCCAGCGCCTACGCCCGCGAGCAAAGCCCAGCCGCCAAGGACGCGATTGCGCAGATCCTGACCAACAGCAAGATGAGCGCCATCGGCCACCGTCCGCTGTGCCAAGACACCGGCATCGTCAACGTCTTTCTGGAAGTTGGCATGGACGTGAAATTTGACGGTTTCACCGGCAGCCTGGAAGACGCCATCAACGAAGGTGTGCGCCGTGGCTACAACCAGTCGGACAACATGCTGCGCGCCTCCGTGGTCTCTGACCCACACTTCAACCGCAAGAACACCAAGGACAACACCCCCGCCGTGATCTTCACCAAGATCGTGCCCGGCAACAAAGTGGATGTGACCGTGGCGGCCAAAGGCGGCGGCAGCGAGAACAAGTCCAAGATGATCATGCTCAACCCCGGCGACAGCATCGTCGACTGGGTGCTCAAAACCGTGCCCACCATGGGCGCGGGCTGGTGCCCACCCGGCATGCTGGGCATCGGCATTGGCGGCACCGCCGAAAAAGCCGTGCTCTTGGCCAAAGAAAGCCTGATGGACGACCTGGACATGTACCAGTTGCTCGAAAAATCCAGCCAAGGCGAGAAGCTCGACCAGGTCGAAGAGATGCGCCTGGAGCTCTACCACAAGGTCAACGCCTTGGGCATTGGCGCGCAAGGCCTGGGCGGTCTGACCACCGTGCTGGACATCAAGATCAAGATGTACCCCACGCACGCGGCCTCCAAGCCCGTGGCCATGATCCCCAACTGCGCCGCCACGCGGCACGCTCACTTCGTGCTCGACGGCTCTGGCCCCACGTATTTGGAAGCGCCTTCGCTGGACCTGTGGCCCAACGTGGGCTGGACGGCCGACACCGAAAAGAGCCAGCGTGTGGACCTGAACACCCTGACACCTGAGCAAGTCGCCGCTTGGAAACCCGGCCAAACGCTCTTGCTCAACGGCAAGATGCTGACGGGCCGCGACGCCGCGCACAAGCGCATCCAGGACATGTTGGCCAAAGGCGAGAAGCTGCCCGTGGACTTCACCAACCGCGTCATTTACTACGTCGGCCCGGTGGACCCCGTCGGTGACGAGGCCGTGGGCCCCGCCGGCCCCACCACCGCCACCCGCATGGACGGCTTCACCGAAATGATGCTGGCCCAAACCGGCCTGATCGCCATGATCGGCAAGGCCGAGCGCGGCCCGGTCGCCATTGAAGCCATCAAAAAGCACAAGAGCGCTTACCTGATGGCCGTGGGCGGCGCGGCTTATCTCGTGTCCAAGGCCATCAAACACGCCCAAGTGGTGGGCTTTGCCGACATGGGCATGGAAGCCATTTACGAATTCGACGTGGTGGACATGCCCGTCACGGTGGCGGTGGACGCGGGTGGCACCAGCGCCCACACCACCGGCCCCGCCGAGTGGCAAAAGCGCATCGCCACTGGCGAGTTCAAGGGCATTGGCGTCAACGCCGGTTAAACCGTCAATGCGGGCCAAGCCGCCATCGCAAGGCACGAAGCGATCCATGGCTCACTGTGATGCAACCATCTGCCCGATGAACGCCTCGATGCCCATCGGGGTCTTTGACAGCGGCATTGGTGGCCTGAGCGTGCTGCAGGCCTTGCAAAAAGAGCTGCCGCACGAGCGCTTTGTGTACCTGGCCGACAACGCCCACGCGCCCTATGGCGAAAAAAGCGAAGCCTTCATCCGCGAGCGTACCCACGCGATTGCCGATTACCTGCTGGGGCAGCACCACATCAAAGCCCTGGTCGTGGCCTGCAACACCGCCACCGCAGCGGCCATTCATGAGTTGCGTGCACGGCACCCTGCACTGCCGCTGGTCGGGCTGGAGCCCGCGCTCAAACCGGCCTTGGCTCTGAGTCGTACCCGGCGCATCGGGGTGATGGCCACCCGGGGCACGGTGGCCAGTGACAAATTCGCCCGCCTCTTGGCCAGCGTGCAAACCGAGGCACATTTTGAGGTGCAGGCTTGCAACGGCCTGGCCCTGGCCATCGAACAAAGCACCCTGCCCGATCAAGCCGAGGCTGCGCAAGCGCAAATCGCGCACTTGCTGCAGACCTACATCCAGGCCATGGGGCGCTTTGGCTGCGCAACGGGCGACATCGACACCTTGGTGCTGGGTTGCACCCACTATGTGTTCGTTGAAAACGATTTGCGCCAGTTGTTGGGGCCCCATGTGCAACTGGTATCGACGGGTGAACCCGTGGCGCGTCAAACGCACCGCTTGCTGGCGGCGGCTGTATTGCTCAAACCTGAAATGACAGACATGACTGCGCAGCCCATGCGCTTGTTGACCACGGGCGACTTGCAAGGCTTGCAAGCCGCGGCCCAGCGCTGGCTGGGCTTGCACCCCGAGGTCTGTGAGACTGTTCCTGCCTCGTTAGGCTGAAGCTCGCGATGGGCCACCCCAGGGCGTGTGCCACGCCCATCGCCCACGAGGCACACGCCTAAGCGTCAATGACCCCTGAACCCTCAGGATTGCGCCGCCAAACGGCCACGCTCCACGTTCACAGGCATCAACAACACCAGGCCCAGCACAAACAACAAAGAGGTCGAGCCAATCGCCAAGCGCTGGTTACCATCACTCAGCCAAGTGATCAGACCGTAGGTCAGGGGTCCCAAAATACTGGCCAGACGGATGGCGAAGGTCCACAGACCAAAAAACTGGCCCAGCCGCTGCGGCGGCACCATCAAACCCGCCATGGCCCGACCGGAAGACTGGCTCGAGCCCATGCAAAAACCGGCAATGGCCGCCGCCCACCAGAACATGGCCTTGTCGGTGGACAGCGCCGCAATAAAGCACGTCGCCACCCAACCCACCAGGGTCAACGCCAGCGTCAGCTTGTGCCCAATGCGGTCTTGTACATGCCCCAGCAGCAAGGCCCCAGCAAAAGCGGCGATGTTGAGCACAAAGATAAGCACCATGGTCTCTTGCGGCTGAAAGCCAATGACCTGCTCGGCATAAATGGCCGCCAAGGTGATCGCCACTGCCACCCCGCCTTGGTAGGCCACCGCACACGCGAGCAAACGGGTGAAGTCTGGGTATGGCATCGCCTCGCGCAAGGTCTGGCGCAAGCCTCGCAGACTTTGCACCACGGTGACCACCGGCGCATTCGGTTGCGGCGGTGAGTGCTCGCGCAGCAGGGCAAAGGTCACCAAAGCCGCAGCGCCATAAACGGCCGCTGTGATCCACATGGTCACCGGCACGAACTGGCTGCCCGACTCACCACGCGCCTGCGCAGCCAACACATAGGCCAAGCAAACGCCCAAGGTCAGCATGCCCCCGATGTAACCCAGCGACCAACCCCAGCCGCTGACGCGGCCCATGGCCTCAGGCCTGGCCAGCTCTGGCAAAAACGAGGCCGTGAGCGACTCGCCATACGAAAAGAAAGTGTTGGACAGCACCAGGATGAACAAGCCCAGTGCCACCTGGCCCGGCCCCACCAGCGACAAGGCCGCCGTGCTGATCACGCACCCGAGCGTGACCCACATGAGCATGCGTTTTTTGCCCGCCACCCGGTCGGCCCAGGCACCCAGCCCCGGCATGGTCAGCATCACAATCAAATAGGACAGGCTCAGCCCCGATGTCCAGGCCAAGGTGGCCCAATCGGCCCCGTCGGCCACACCACCGACAAAATAGGCAGCAAACACCGCCGTGATGACCACCGTGGAATAACCCGAGTTGGCGAAGTCGTACATCGCCCAGCCAAAGACCTCGCGTAAACGCACACCCGGATTGAGCGCCAAACGAATGCCTTGGGCGTTCATGCGGTGGGCCGATCAGTGCAGATGACGCGGGCGGCGACCGCCGCCGCCGTGGCCATTACCGCCACCTGGGCCGCGTGGCGGTTTGCCAATGTCCAAAGAGCTCACCAAGCTGTCAAAGCGCTGGCTGAACAGCTTGTCGATCTCAGTCACCACGCCCGACAGCTCCGCCCCATCAAAGTGGCGCTCCATCATGTTGACCACATCGTGCACCAGCAAATCGCGCTGGGCCTGCATGATGGCGCCTGGATCAGGCCCCACAAACAACATCACGAAATCGTCGCGCGACTCACCGCCACGGGCCTCGTCCTCGTCGTCAAACTCGGTGTCGTAAAAGGTCACCTCGATCTGAGTGCCTGCAGAAGACAGATCATTGAGGTTCATGCACAGGTCGTCCATGACCATGCGGAAATCCTCGTCGCCGCGCACGGTCCAGCACATGTTCAGGCGTTGGGTACTGGTGTCAAAACGGATACCCGGCTCCTCTTCGTAAAGGCTCACAGCGCCTTCATGCAAAGAACGCGCCCCTGCGTAATGCCAAAGGGGTTTGAGCGCTTCCTGAATCGCCTTGATGTCGGTGCCGGGTTTGATCGGCACATCACCATGCACGTGAATCTCAAGCGGTGCGTTGTCGTGGTTCATGATGATGTATTCCTGAAATGGTGCCCCGAACCGGAATCGAACCGGTACGCCCGCTATGAACGAAGCAACGGATTTTAAGTCCGGTGTGTCTACCAGTTTCACCACCGGGGCAGAGCGCTTATTGTGCCTTGATAAAGCACTGTTTCTGCTTCAATGGATCTGCAAATTCAGCATGGCCAGCGCAAACAGGGCCACCACCGTGAGGTAAGCCGCCGACCAGACCATGGTGCGCCACTTGGCTTTGTTGGTGACGTAGAAAAAAACATAGGCCACCCGCGCTGCAATGAAAAACAAGGCCAGCGCATCCACAGTGGCCGGGTCGACGCCGGTGAGCAAGGCCAAAATGACGCCCACCGCAAAAAAGGGAAAAGCCTCAAAGCAATTGTCCTGCGCGGCATTGGCCCGTGCACGGAACCCGGTTTGGCTGGCCAACCAGGCACGGGGGTCGCTGTTGTCGTAGCCCTTAAAGCCCGACTTGGCGATGCCCGCACACACCACGGGCATGATGCCCGCAACCAACACGGCGCCATAAGAAATCAACATTCAGACCTCCTGGATCAGCGGCCCACGTTGGACAGGCCCCACAAAAATCGAAAAAAAAAGCCACTGAGTTCATCAGTGGCTCGGCACTGGCCCGGCCATGGCCGGGCGCACCGGGTTCAACCGCCCTTTTTGGAGCGCTTGCCAGGGTTTTTCTTGCTGCGAGTCGCAACACCGCGCTCCAAGCTCACGCGCTGGCCACGGCCGCCTGTGCGCAGGGTCACGCCTGGCAATGCGGGCAGTGGGGGGGTGAATTTACGATCTGCTTCGGTGACGATTTTGTTGCCCATCTGTGGCTCCGGATAAAAAATGCAAAACGATATTAAGCCACAAGAAAGGCCCTGTTCGGGCCTTGAGTCCTGCAAGACGATAGGTTTTCGGAGAACTTGACCACTTTCAATGCCCTGCCCCTGGCGTTTTGGCGCGCCTTGTGTTGCATCTGTTCGGGCTCCAGAGACGGGCCCAATCAGTCCCGGCGCAGCGCCACAGCAAAGCCTTTTTGCACCGCTGGCCGGGCCATCATGGCGTTGTACCAGCGCTGCACATGGGGAAACTGCTGCAAATCCACTTGATGGCGCGGATGCCGCCAGACCCAGCCCAAAATGGCAAAGTCGGCAATCGACAAGTCCCCAGCGAAATGCGCGTGCTCGGCCAGGCGCCGGTCCATCACGCCATACAGGCGCAAGGTCTCGGCCATGAAGCGCTCAAAACCGTAGCGTTTGTCGGCCTCGTGGCTCAAGGCCGCGTAGTGGTGCACCTGGCCTGGGGCGGGGCCAAATCCGCCCACCTGAAACATCAGCCACTCCAGCGCAGCCACCCGGCCAGCGCCCCGGGCGGGCAGGAATTTTCCTGTTTTTTCGGCCAGATAAATCAGGATGGCACCGGACTCGAACACCGTTTGCGTCTGCCCATCGGGCCCATCGGTATCGACCAAAGCCGGGATCTTGTTGTTCGGACTGATTTTCAAAAAAGCTGGATCGAATTGCTCTTTGAGGTTGATGTCCACCACCTGCACCGCATAGGGCAAACCCATTTCCTCCAGCGCCACGGTGATCTTGCGTGCGTTGGGGGTGTCAAAAGCAAAAAGCGTCAAAGCCATGATGTGCATCTCCTGTTGGATTCGCGAGTTTAAGCAACATCACACGCTTGACACCGCTGCTGGCCTTAGTTTGGCGACCAGTGTGCGACTGCCTTGGCGGTGGACGACACGTAAGATGCTTCATTTACCCCACAAGGCCCCACCATGAACCGCGTTTTGGCCCACACCGGAGCCCGCTACCCCATCTTGCAAGCCCCCATGGGCTGGATCGCTCGCAGCCCTTTGGCGATGGCCGTCTCGCGTGCAGGCGGACTGGGCATCATCGAGACCTCGTCGGGCGAGACCGAAAACTGCCAACGTGAAATCGCAGCCATGTTGGCCTCGGGCCTGCCTTTTGGTGTGAATTTGCCCATCCGTTTTTTGAAAGACGATGCCATGCTGCGATACGTCTGCGACTCGGGCATCCGATTTGTCACCACCTCGGCGGGCAGCCCGGCCAAATTTGTCGCGCCCCTGAAGGCGGCGGGCATCGCGGTTTACCACGCCGTGCCCACGCTGGACGCCGCCCTCAAATGTGCAGATGCCGGTGTCGATGGCCTGGTGGTGGAGGGCTCGGAGGGCGGTGGTTTCAAGAACCCGGAAGAAGTCAGCACCCTGGTGCTGCTGCAGGCCATCCGAGAAAAAACAGATTTACCCTTGATCGCTGCAGGCGGCATCGTCGACGGGCGCGGCATGGCGGCGGCTTTTGCCTTGGGCGCCGAAGCGGTTCAGATGGGGACACGGTTTGTGGCCTGCGCCGAAAGCCCGGTGCACACCCATTACAAACAGGCCATTGTGGACGCGCCCACCACCGGCACTTACATGCTCAACACCAAGTCCTCACCTTGCATCCGCGCGCTCAAAGCCCCATTCACCCAAAGCCTGCACGAGGCGGGCCTGATGGGGCCCGATGCATTCCGAGGCATTCAGGACGTATATTTCGGAGGCAACATGAACGCCGCGCCCGCCTTGGCAGGTCAATCTGCCGGTTTGGTCCACGAAGTCTTGACGGCCGGACAGATCATCGACCAAACCGTGGCCGAGTTCTACCGCATCAGCACCCGCTTGGGCCAACTGGCACAGAACGCCAATTTTGGATAATGGCTTGTCCCCAACGTGAAGCCCCTGCACCCCCTTTTGCACAAAAATCAGCCCATGAAAACACCTTTGAATCTCAGCACAGCCGCCTTGTTACTGTGCTTGCTGGCCGCAACACCTGCCCGAGCCCAAAACACCGTCACGGCCGCTGCGGCCCAGGAGCCAGGCGCGCAAGTCACGGCCTCGGGCATGGTTTACCGCTCCCTCAAAGACGGCACTGGTGCCAGCCCCAAGGCTTCGGACAAAGTCAAGGTCCATTACCGGGGCACCTTGCCCGATGGCAAAGAGTTCGACAGCTCCTACAAACGCAACGAAGCCATCGAATTCCCCTTGAGCCGCGTCATCCCCTGCTGGACAGAGGGCGTGCAGCTGATGAAGGTGGGCGGCAAGGCCAAGCTCACTTGCCCGCCAGCCACCGCTTATGGCGACCGTGGCGCGGGTGGCGTGATTCCACCCAAAGCCACTTTGCTGTTCGAAGTTGAGTTGCTGGCCATCAACGGCAAGTGATCGACTGTTCAAGCCCCCAGCTACGGAGCCCCCCATGAAGCGCCAATCTGCCCGCATGGATGCGGTGGACAGTCCCATCATCCCCACCATCGCCAAGCTGGTTCGCGAGAACCCCGGCACCATCTCTCTGGGTCAGGGCGTCGTGAACTACGGCCCGCCAGCGCAAGCCGTGGCCGAGTTACCCAAACTCATGGCCGATGCCCAGCTGAACAAATACCAAGCCGTGGGCGGCATCGCCCCCTTGGTGGACCGCTTTCGGCAAAAACTGGCAGATGACAACCACATCCATTGCGGCACAGAGTCGATCGTGATGGTCACGGCGGGCAGCAACATGGCCTTTCTCAACTGCGTGCTGGCTGTGGCCGATCCGGGCGACGAATTCATCTTGCCCATGCCGTTTTACTTCAACCAGGAAATGGCGATTCGCATGTGCGGCTGCATTCCTGTGCCCGTGCCCACCCACAGTGACTGGAGCCTGGATGTCGATGCGCTGGCCGCGGCCATCACCCCCCGCACCCGCGCCATCGTCACCGTCTCGCCCAACAACCCCACAGGGGCCGTGTACAGCGAAGACAGCCTGCGGGCAGTGAACGCCTTGTGTGCCCGTGCAGGCATTTACCACTTCAGCGACGAGGCCTACGAATACTTCACCTACGACGGGGCCCGGCACTTCTCGCCGGCATCGATTCCGGGCGCACAAAACCACACCTTGTCTTTTTATTCCATGTCCAAAAACTTTGGCATGGCCAGCTGGCGCGTGGGTTATGTGGTGTTCCCGGCCGACCTGTTTGGGGCCATGAACAAGGTGCAAGACACCAACCTGATCTGTGCCCCCGTGGCCTCTCAATTGCTGGCGCTGCAAGCCCTGCAGCTGGGACGCGAATGGGTTCAACCCAAAGTCCAGGCCCTGGCGCAAGTGCGGGCACAGGTCAACCAGGCGCTGCAAGGCCTGGGCGATCTGGTCGAGTTTCCGCACACCCAAGGCGCTTTTTATGTGTTGATGAAATTGCCCGGTGTGTCGGACCCCATGGCCTTCAACCGTGCCATGACCGAAAAACACCGGGTGGCCACCCTGCCCGGCTTTGCCTTTGGCCTGAGCGACACGGCCAGTGCCAATTACCAGCGCCTGTCCTATGGCGCGCTGGACGCCGCCACCGTGGCCGAAGGTGTAGCGCGCTATGTGGCAGCCGTGAAGGACTGGTACAAAGCCTGAACTGACCATCGAACCCATCCAAGCCCTGCATTCTGACTTGACCCAAGGCCCAGCCATGACCACCACGCCCACGCTCGAAAGTTTCACCGCCCAATCCATGGACGAGGGCTTTGATGAAATCCTCGTGCGCGAATGGGATGCAGGACTGAAGCTCGACACGCACACCCACCCTTTTGATGTCAGCGCCTATGTGGCGCGTGGGGAGTACTGGCTGACTTTGGGCGAAGAGGTGAAACACCTGCGCACGGGTGACTTCTTTCGCCTGGCCCGCAATGTGCCCCATGCCGAGCTGTACGGGCCAGAAGGCGCCACCGTGTGGGTGGCCAGGGCCAATTAAAAAAATACCCCCGGGCTTTTGAGCGCGGGGGTATTTTTGTTTGGAGGCGCGACCCAGAGTCGAACTGGGCTCGACGGATTTGCAATCCGTTGCATAACCGCTTTGCTATCGCGCCATAACCTGGGTTGACGAACATGTGCATCATCAGATGAACAATTCGCTGAAAGAAGGGTTTTCTTTCAAATGTCTGGAGCGGGAAACGAGGCTCGAACTCGCGACCTCAACCTTGGCAAGGTTGCGCTCTACCAACTGAGCTATTCCCGCAAAATGAGAACTGAACGAAAGATGTTGGCACTTCTTTCGGAAATTTGGAGCGGGAAACGAGGCTCGAACTCGCGACCTCAACCTTGGCAAGGTTGCGCTCTACCAACTGAGCTATTCCCGCGTATTTCAATGAACTTGGCATTGTATGACTTGTTCGTTGCAATGGTCAAATTGTAATTCAATTTCAGGCTGACTTAGAGGTCAACCTGAAAATTTTGCATCAATGTTTCACCGCCTCGGCTTTGGCCGTTGCAGGCACTGCGGTCAAGGCAGCTGCAGCCACCTCTTCATCGCTCAAGGGCGTTGGCTTGGCTTCCAAAGCCACCTCCAGCACCTGGTCGATCCACTTGACGGGCACAATTTCCAGGCCGTTTTTGACATTGCCCGGAATGTCTTGCAGGTCTTTGACGTTGTCCTCGGGAATCAGCACCGTCTTGATGCCACCGCGCAATGCGGCCAGCAACTTTTCCTTCAGACCGCCGATGGCGGTGACTTCACCGCGCAGAGTGATTTCACCCGTCATGGCCACATCGGCGCGCACCGGAATACCCGTCATGGCAGACACCATGGCCGTAGTCATCGCAGCACCTGCGCTGGGGCCATCCTTGGGCGTGGCACCGTCGGGCACGTGGATGTGCAGGTCTTTCTTTTCAAAGACTTCGTCCTTGATGCCCAAGAGGCGCGAGCGGCTGCGCACCACAGTGCGGGCGGCCTCCACAGATTCCTTCATCACATCGCCCAGCGAGCCGGTGCGGGTGATCACGCCTTTGCCGGGCATCAGTGCTGCTTCGATGGTCAGCAAATCGCCGCCCACTTCGGTCCAGGCCAATCCAACCACCTGACCCACCTGGTTCTTTTGCTCAGCACGGCCATAGGTGTACTTGCGCACACCCAAAAAGTCATTCAGGTTGTCCTCATTGACCACCACCTGTGGCTTCATTTGTTTGAGCAACAAAGCCTTGACCACCTTGCGGCAGATCTTGCCCAACTCGCGTTCCAACGACCGCACACCAGCTTCGCGGGTGTAATAACGCACCACATCGCGCACGGCCTCTTCGGTCACTTGCAGCTCCGAATCCTTCACGCCGTTATTGGTCATTTGCTTGGGCAGCAAATACTTCATGGCGATGCTGGTTTTTTCGTCTTCGGTGTAGCCAGACAAACGGATCACTTCCATCCGGTCCAACAGGGCCGAGGGAATGTTCATCGAGTTGGATGTGGCCACGAACATCACATCGCTCAGGTCAAAGTCGACCTCAACGTAGTGGTCACCAAAGGTATGGTTTTGCTCAGGGTCCAACACCTCCAGCAAGGCACTCGATGGGTCACCTCGGAAATCAGTTCCCAGCTTGTCTATCTCGTCGAGCAAGAAAAGCGGGTTTTTGGTGCCCACTTTGTTCAAGTTTTGCAGCACCTTGCCGGGCAAGGCGCCAATATAGGTTCGGCGGTGCCCGCGAATTTCAGCCTCGTCACGCATACCGCCCAAGGCCATGCGCACGTATTTACGACCCGTGGCTTTGGCAATCGACTGACCCAGCGATGTCTTGCCCACACCGGGTGGGCCGACCAGACACAGGATGGGGGCCTTGACCTTGTCCACGCGCTGCTGCACCGCGAGGTATTCCAGAATGCGGTCTTTGACCTTGTCCAGGCCGAAGTGGTCGTGGTTGAGCACATCTTCGGCGTTGGCCAAATCGTGCTTGAGTTTGGTCTTTTTGCCCCAAGGCAGGCCAATCAGCACGTCCAGGTAATTTCTCACCACAGAGGCTTCTGCCGACATGGGCGACATGAGTTTGAGCTTTTTCAACTCGCCTTCGGCCTTTTTGCGGGCCTCGGCCGACATCTTGGCGGCCTTGATCTTCTTTTCGATTTCCTCGATGTCCGCGCCTTCTTCGCCATCGCCCAGTTCTTTCTGGATGGCCTTGACCTGCTCGTTCAGGTAGAAGTCACGCTGGTTCTTTTCCATCTGGCGCTTGACACGGCCACGGATGCGCTTGTCCACATTCAGGATGTCGACCTCGTGCTCGAGTTGGGCAAACAGGTTTTCAAGGCGCGACTTGATGTTGGCCAGATCCAGCACCTGTTGCTTGTTTTCTAGCTTGAGCGGCAGGTGGGCTGCGATCGTGTCGGCCAGGCGACCGGGATCATCGATGCTGGAGATCGACGTCAGGATTTCGGGTGGAATCTTCTTGTTGAGTTTGACGTATTGGTCAAACTGCTGCATCACCGCGCGGCGCAGGGCCTCGATTTCGCTGCTGTCATCGGACTGCTCAGAAACGGGGTCCACCGGGGTGACGGCGGCCACAAAGTGGGCTTCGCCGTCCACGATGGACTTGACCAAGGCACGTTGCTGGCCTTCAACCAACACCTTCACCGTGCCGTCGGGCAGCTTGAGCATTTGCAAAATGGTGGACACACAACCCACGTCGAACATGTCTTCGACGCCCGGCTCGTCCTTGGCAGCTGTCTTTTGGGCCACCAGCATGATGCGACGCTCAGCGGCCATGGCCGACTCAAGTGCCTTGATGCTTTTGGGACGACCCACAAACAGCGGAATCACCATGTGAGGGAACACCACCACGTCGCGCAGCGGCAACATGGGCAGTTCAATCAGGGTGGGCGGCAAAGGTGTATGTCCAGACATGTTGTGTCCCTCAGGTCAATTCAAAGCACATGGATGCTGCACCTGCAATTTCAACCCACAGACGCAAAGGGGTATTCATGGGGTGCGGCAATGTGGTTCAGGCCTGTTTGGCCGACTCTCGGTAAACCAGCAAAGGCGGTTTGTTGTCGTCGATGACAGATTCATCCACCACCACTTTTTCGACGTTCGCCTGGTTGGGCAATTCAAACATGGTGTCAATCAGGGCCTGTTCCATGATGGAGCGCAAACCCCGAGCACCTGTTTTGCGGGCCAAAGCTTTGCGGGCCATGGCGGTCAGCGCATTGGGACGCACTTCGAGCTCGACGCCTTCCATGGCCAACAGTTTGGTGAACTGTTTGACCACCGCGTTTTTCGGCTCGGTCAGAATTTGCACCAGCGCTTCTTCGCTCAACTCGGCCAAGGTGGCCACCACCGGCAAACGGCCCACCAACTCAGGGATCAAGCCGAACTTGATCAAGTCTTCGGGCTCCACTTCGTTGAACACGTCGGTGAGCGAGCGCTGCTTCTTGCTCTTGACCGTGGCAGCAAAACCGATGCCACCGGATTCGGTGCGGTTTTCGATGACCTTTTCCAGGCCCGCGAACGCGCCGCCACAAATGAAGAGGATGTTGGTGGTGTCAATCTGCAAAAAGTCTTGGTTGGGGTGCTTGCGCCCGCCCTGAGGAGGCACGCTGGCCATGGTGCCCTCGACCAACTTGAGCAAGGCCTGCTGCACGCCCTCGCCCGACACGTCACGGGTGATGGAGGGGTTGTCCGACTTGCGGGTGATCTTGTCGATTTCGTCGATGTAAACGATGCCGCGCTGCGCGCGCTCCACGTCGTAATTGCAGGTCTGCAGCAGCTTGGCCACGATGTTCTCAACGTCCTCGCCCACATAACCGGCTTCGGTCAAGGTGGTGGCGTCGGCCATGACAAAGGGCACATCCAGCATGCGGGCCATGGTCTGGGCCAACAAGGTTTTGCCTGAGCCTGTGGGGCCGATCAACAAGATGTTGCTCTTGGCCAGCTCGACGTCGTCTTTCTTGGCCCCTTCTTTGTGCTTGAGGCGCTTGTAGTGGTTGTACACCGCCACCGCCAAACTGCGCTTGGCTTTCTCCTGGCCAATCACATAGTTGTCCAGGTTGGTCTTGATGTCCAGTGGCGTGGGCAGGCCCTCTTTGGCACCCTCACCCACGGTGGTGGTGGTGGAGGCCAGTTCATCGCGCACGATGTCGTTGCACAAATCGATGCACTCATCGCAAATGAAGACCGATGGACCTGCGATCAGCTTTTTGACCTCGTGCTGACTCTTGCCGCAAAAGGAGCAGAACAGGTTTTTCTCAGTGCTTGAGCCTTTTTTATCGGCCATAAATGTCGCCTCGGTATCCAGAATTCGTCAATGATAACGAAAGAAAAACGGCGTTCACCCCTTGGATGTAACGCCGTCAGACAGAGTGCCGGAAAGCCCGGCCACCCTCAAGCGCGTTTGGAGATCACTTCGTCGATCAAACCGTAGTCTTTGGACTCGGTGGCCGACAAGTAATAGTCACGCTCGGTGTCGAGTTCGATCTTTTCAAGTGGCTGGCCAGTGTTCTCGGACAGGATGCGGTTCAGGTGCGCACGCGTCTTGACGATCTCGCGGGCCGCGATCTCGATTTCGGTGGCCTGACCACGCGCACCGCCCAAAGGCTGGTGAATCATGATCTTGGAGTTGGGCAGCGAAAAACGCTTGCCCTTGGCACCAGAAGACAGCAAAAACGCACCCATGCTGGCGGCCATGCCGTTGCACAGGGTGGACACATCGGGCTTGATGAAGTTCATGGTGTCGTAAATCGCCATGCCAGCACTGACCGAGCCGCCGGGGGAGTTGATGTACAGCGAGATGTCCTTTTCAGGGTTTTCGCTCTCCAAAAACAGCAACTGGGCCACGATCAGGTTGGCCATGTGGTCGTTGACCTCGCCCACCAAAAAGATCACGCGCTCCTTGAGCAAACGCGAATAGATGTCATAGGCACGTTCGCCGCGGCCCGACTGCTCGATGACCATGGGGACCATGCCCAAGCTTGTGATGTCCAGTGCGCTCATCATTTCTCCAAAAATATGAATGGGACTTTAACCCGAGTTCTCAAGCCCACCAAAGAGATGGGGCTTGTCAGCCGAACCACAAGTCCGGCACAAGCCCCATTCTCAAAGGAATCAAAAAACCGATCAGGCCTGTTGACCCATCAGCTCTTCAAACGAGATGGCTTTTTCGACCACTTTGGCTTGGGCCAAAACGAAGTCGGACACGTTGCTCTCAATCACCACAGCCTCGACTTCGGCCATGCGCTGGTTGTCGCTGTTGTACCAACGCACCACGTCATCGGGACGCTCGTAGCTGGCGGCCAACTCTTGGATGTGGGCCTGGATCTGCTCGGCCTTGGCGTGCAAAGTGTTGCCACGCACAACTTCGGCCACCACCAGGCCCAAGCGCACGCGCTGCTCGGCTTGGGGGCGGAAGATGTCGTCAGGAATCGGGGCCTTGTCGGCGTCCTTGATGCCGCGCTGCTTGAGGTCGGCACGGGCACCTTCTTTCAGGCGCTCGATTTCGTTTTGCACGATCGACTGGGGCAGGTCCAACTCGGCCTTGGCGACCAAGGCGTCCATGGCGGCTTGTTTGTTGCGGGCCAGCAAGCGGAATTTCACTTCGCGCTCGAGGTTTTTACGGATGTCAGCGCGCAGGCCTTCAACGGTGGCGTCGGCGATGCCCAAGGACTTGGCCAGCGCTTCGTTGACTTCGGGCAGGTTCGCGGCTTCGATTTTCTTGACGGTGACCATGAAGTCAGCGGTTTTGCCCGCGACGTCTTGACCGTGGTAATCGGCCGGGAAAGCCAAGGGGAAGGTCTTGCTTTCGCCAGACTTCATGCCGCGCACGGCATCTTCAAACTCCTTGAGCATCTGGCCGTCGCCCAAGATGAACTGGAAATCGTCGGCTTTGCCGCCGGAGAACACTTCACCGTCAATCTTGCCTTCAAAGTCGATGGTGGCGCGGTCGCCGTCTTGCGCAGCAGCGTCTTGTGCGCGCTGGGCAAAGGTGCGGCGCTGCTTGCGCAGGATGTCCACGGTCTTGTCGATGGCGGCGTCAGAGACTTCAGCAGTCAGTTTTTCGACCTCGGTGTCGGCCAAGTTGCCGAGCTTGACTTCAGGGTAGACCTCGAAAATGGCTTCGAAGTTCAGCTCGCCCTCGGGCGCGCCTTCTTTTTCAGAGATGCGGGGCTGACCGGCCACGCGCACTTGGGCTTCGTTGGCGGCCACGGCAAAAGCCTCGCCCACCTTGTCGTTCAGGACTTCGTACTGAACCGAGTAACCATAGCGCTGGGCGACCACGTTCATGGGCACTTTGCCGGGACGGAAGCCGTCCATCTTGACCGTGCGGGCCATTTTCTTCAGGCGTGCGTCCACTTCGGACTGGATGGCCGTCACAGGCACAGTCAGGGTGATCTTGCGTTCCAGCTTTTCAAGGGTTTCAACAGTCACAGTCATCGTCGTTCTCGGTTAATTGAATGTCTCTCAGGCCGCAGGGTTGCCCCTTGGCCACAAGTCGGTTGGTGCGCGGGGCGGGACTCGAACCCGCACAGTGTTGCCACCGTCAGGACCTAAACCTGGTGCGTCTACCAATTTCGCCACCCGCGCAGGTCCAAACAAAAAGGGCGACAGGCCCGCCGAACGGCCCTAAAGCCCCCCTGACGCACCTGACCGCCCGGTTGAAATCGGTCAACTTTCTATTTTAGCCGGTTCAATTGGGTAATTTCAGGCACGGGCTTGATTTGGGCGCTCAATTCTGAACCAGGCTGCGTACATGGCCGGCAGCGCCAGCAGCGTCAAGGCCGTGGCCACAATCAGGCCGCCCATGATGGCCACCGCCATCGGCCCCCAAAAAATGCTGCGCGACAGCGGAATCATGGCCAGCACGGCCGCTGCTGCTGTCAAGACAATCGGCCGCAAACGCCGCACCGCCGACTCCACAATCGCCTGCCACGGGGCCATGCCTGCGGCCCGGTCTTGCTCAATTTGATCGATCAAGATGACCGAGTTGCGCTGGATCATGCCCATCAGCGCAATCACGCCCAGCAGCGCCACAAACCCAAAGGGCCGGTCCAGCACGAGCAATGCCCCCGCCACACCGGCCATGCCCAGGGGGCCGGTCAAAAACACCAACATCGCGCGGCTGAAGCTTTGCAACTGCAGCATCAGCAGTGTGAAGGTGATGAACAGCATGACCGGCACACCGGCCGCGATGGACGCCGAACCCTTGGCGCTTTCTTCCACCGCGCCCGCCACCTCAATGCGGTAACCGTTCAGACCCTGGCCTTGCCAAGTGGCCTCGGTCTTTTTCAAGTCCGGCAGCAACTGCGCAGTGACTGTGGCGCCTTGCAGGCCCTCGGCAATGTCGGCCTGCACGGTGATGGCAAACTGCCTTCCCTCGCGCCACATCACGCCCGGCTCCCACGCCAGCACTGGCGTGGCAATCTGAAGCAATGGAATGAAACGACCCGAAGCCGTGGGCACATAAGCCTGACCCAGGTCCGACAAGGCATCACGTTCGGCCAATGGCTGGCGCAGCACGATCTCGATCAGTTTGTCGCCTTCTTGGTACTGACCCACCGTACTGCCCGTCAGCAAGGTTCGCGAAGCCTGCGCGATGGACTGGCTGCTCACGCCCAGGGCGCGTGCTTTGGCTTGGTCCACTTCCAGTCGCACCGACTTGACCGATTCGTTCCAGTTGTCGTTCACGCCACGCGTGTTGGGGTTCTGGCGCATCTGGGCCTTGATCTCGTCGGCCTTGGTGCGCAGAACCTGGGGGTCCGGCCCCACCACCCGGAATTGAACCGGGTAAGGCACTGGCGGACCATTGGGCAGCAATTTCACACGCCCGCGCACTTCAGGAAACTCCTGCGCCAGCATGACAGGCAACTTGGCCCGCAAGACTTCACGGGTTTTCAAGTCGGTCGGCTGGACGATCAGCTGCGACACGTTCGTCTGCGGAAAAACCTGATCCAGGGGCAGGTAAAAACGCGGCACACCCGAGCCTACCCAGGCGGTGACCGACTTGACGCCCTCTTCCTGGGCCAGGCGCTGCTCCACACGGCGCGTGATGTCCTCACTGGCCTTCACGGGCGAACCCTCAGGCAGCCACAAGTCCACCATGATTTCTGGACGGGAAGAATCTGGGAAGAACTGCTGCTGCACCTTGCCCATGCCCACCATGCCCAGCGCAAACAAAGTGATGGTGATGCCTATCGTCTTCCAGCGGTGCGTGACGCACCAGGTCACCCAAGCGCGAAAGTGACGGTAAAACGGTGTGTCATACATCTGCGGCGAATCGAGCTGTTCGGCCGCCACCGCATGCGCAGGGGGCTTGAGCAGCAAAGTGCCCAAGTAAGGCACAAAGTAAACGGAAGCCACCCAACTGACCAAAAGCGCGACCACTGTGACCGCAAAAATCGCAAAGGTGTACTCACCCGTCATCGACTTGGCCATGCCAATCGGCAAGAAACCCGCCGCCGTGATCAAGGTACCCGTGAGCATGGGCATGGCCGTGAGCTCATAGGTGAAGGTGGCTGCACGCACTTTGTCGTAGCCCTCTTCCATTTTGCGCACCATCATCTCTACCGCGATGATGGCGTCGTCCACCAGCAAGCCCAAAGCGATGATGAGCGAGCCCAGCGAAATCTTGTGCAGGCCGATGCCCAAGTAATACATGGCCAAAAAGGTCACCGCCAGCACCAGCGGAATCGTGATGCCCACCACCAAACCGGGGCGGATGTCCAGCGTCCAGCGACGCCAAAGCGGGTTGATGCCCGGCCGTTTGTGCAGACCCAACGCCAAAAAGCTCACCGCCAACACAATCACCACGGCCTCAATCAACACCTTGATGAACTCGTTCACGGAACTCGAGACCGCGCTGGGCTGGTCTTGCACCTGCATCAACGCCATGCCTGCAGGCAAACCGGTCTCTGCGGCGGCTATCACCGCACGCAAGGACTTGCCCAAGGCAATGATGTCGCCACCTTTGGCCATGGACACACCCAGACCAATCACCTCCTGGCCGTCGTGGCGCACTTTCACACTGGCCGGATCGGCATAGCCGCGGCTCACGGTGGCGATGTCGGACAGGCGAATTTGCGCGCCCGACGCGCCGCGAATCGGCAAAGCCCTCAAATCGTCCAGACTCTGGAACTGTCCGCCCACGCGCACCTGCACCACATCGGCGGGCGACTGGATGCTGCCGGCCGACTCCACCGCGTTTTGCTGGTTCAACTGGGCCACAACCGAGGCCATGTCCAGGCCCATTTGCGAGAGCCGTTTTTGTGAAACCTCCACAAAAACCTTCTCGTCTTGCACGCCAAACAACTCCACTTTGGCCACATCGGGCACGCGCAACAACTGCTGGCGCAAGCTGTCGGCTTGCGCTTTGACTTCGGCCGAGCTAAAGCCCTGCCCGCCCAGCGCGTAGATCACGCCATACACATCACCAAACTCGTCGTTGAAAAACGGCCCTATCACCCCTGGCGGCAAGGTGCCGCGCATGTCACCGATTTTTTTGCGCACGGTGTACCAAATGTTCGGCACGTCTGCCGGGTCCGAGTTGTCCTTGATCTGAAAAATGATCTGCGCCTCACCCGGCTTGGAATAGCTGCGGATCTTGTCGGCAAACGGCACCTCTTGCAGCGTGCGCTCGATCTTGTCGGTCACTTGCTGGGCCACTTGCTCGGCCGTGGCTCCTGGCCAATAGGCCCGCACCACCATGGCGCGGAAGGTGAAGGGCGGGTCTTCGTCCTGCCCCAGCTGAAAGTAAGACGCCATGCCCAGCACCATCAGCACCACCATCAGGTAGCGCGTCAGGGCCGGGTGCTCGAGCGCCCAGCGGGAGAGGTTGAATCGGGTGTTGTCGGTACTTCGCATGCGATCACCGTGGGGCAGAAGCCGAAGAAGCCGGCACAGGCGCTGAAGCGGATGCTGGCGCAGCGCCGTACACCGTCACTTTCTGACCGGGCGACAACACATGGACCCCGGCGCTGACCACTTTTTGTCCGGGCTTGAGACCGGAGGTGACCACCACCTCGTTGCCATCGACCGGGCCCAACTCGACCGCTTGGCTGTTGACCGTCATGGTGGCTTCGTCCAGCACCCAAACTGCTGTGCCCTGCCCCTCTTGGCGCAAAGCGCTGGTTGGCAATTTGATGACCGAGGCCACCGCACCAGACAAGCCGGGTGCGCGCACATTCATAGTGGCCCCCAAAGGCAAGGCGCCACCCACGGTAGGGGCCAGCGCCAGCTTGACCGCATAAGTGCGCGTGACCGGATCGGCACTGGCCGCCATTTCGCGCACCGTGCCCTGCACCATCTGTCCGGTGCTCAGCACCGTGGCCTGCATGCTCTGACCCACCCGGATCGCCATGATGGCCGACTCGGACACGGCAAACACCGCGTCACGCGGGCCGTCGTGGGCCAGCCGCACCACAGGCTGCCCTGCCGACACGACCTGCCCCACTTCGGCCTCCACAGCGGTGATCACGCCCGCATGGCTGGCTGTTAAACGGGCATAGCCCGCCTGGTTGCCCTGCGCCTGGGCCTGCGCTTTGGCTTGGTTCAGGGCCGCATCGGCCGCCTTGAGACTGGCCTCGCGCCGCTCCAACTCGGCACCGCTGATGAAGTTTTGTGCCTTCAGCGCCTCAAAACGCTTGAATTCAGCCGCCGCCAGATCGCGTTGACTTTGAGCGGCACTCACCTGGGCCTGGGCGGCTTGCGCGGCCAACTGAAAGTCTTGCGCATCCACCAGCGCCAGCAACTGGCCAGCGGCGACGCGTTGACCCGCCTCGGCAGGCCGTTGCACCAGCTTGCCCCCCACCCGAAAGCCCAAGCGCGACTCCACCCGCGCGCGCACCTCGGCGGAGTACTCGCCGCCCAGGTTCAGATCACTGCCCGCCACTGTGAGCAACTTGACCGCGCGCAAGGGCTCTTGGGGTGCTTCGGCCTTAGAACATGCCACCAAAGTAGTCACCAAAGCGCCAAGCGCGCACAAACAAAAAACCCGCCGAGCGGCGAGTGGCATCAAAGAGGGCATGGGAAATCCAGAAAATAATAATGACTGACTGGTTAGTAATCTATTCAAAGCCCCCCCATCTGTCAAGCGACAATAGGGATTGACCATGATCACACCCCCCCCATTTCAGCCAACCCCACCGAGCCCGGGCATGAGTGCGGCCCAGCGTCGGCTGCTGCGCCATGTGTCACGCTCGTTCGATCTGTCCATCCGCCTGTTGCCCAAAGCCTTGCAGGCCCCGGTGGCCATCGGCTACCTGCTGGCCCGCGCCACCGACACCGTGGCCGACACCACCGCCCTGCCCCTGGACCAACGCCAGGTGTTGCTGGACCGCATGACGCAGGCGATCGCCGCCCGGAGCACCTCGGCCTCAGAAGACCCAGAACTCCAGCGCCTGACTCAGGCATTTGCCACGCAACAAACCGACCCGCACGAACGCGCCCTGATGCAGGCCCTGCCCCAATGCCTGCCGCTTTTGCACACCCTGCACCCCGCCGACCTGTCCAGCGTGCGCCAGGTGCTGGGCCACATCACCCGGGGCCAACACTTGGACATGGCCCGCTTTGGCCCAGGCCTGCACGCTTTGCAAACCGAAGCCGAACTGGCCGACTACACCTGGCTGGTGGCCGGTTGTGTGGGCGAGTTCTGGACAGAGCTGTGCGGCCGCCACCTGCCCGGCTACAGCCTGCTGCCGCAAGCCGAGATGATGCGCATTGGTCGGCAGTACGGCATGGGCCTGCAGCGCCTGAACATCATCCGCGACGCGGGGGCAGACCTGGCTGGCGGTCGTTGTTATTGGCCTGTGGACACCCTGACGCACGCGAGCCTGACCCCGGCCAAGCTGGCGCAAGCGGCTCAAACCCCCAATACAGACACCCTGCTCGCCTTGTCCCCGCTGTACAGCCAGTGGCTGGACCACACCCATGCGCAACTGGCCGATGGCATGCGCTACGCCCTGGCCCTCAAGCCCCTGCGCTTGCGGCTGGCCAGCGCCCTGCCGGCATTGATTGGTGCGCGCACCGTGGCGCTACTGCGCCAAGCCGGGCCTGCGGCCCTGAACCAGCGCGTCAAAATGCCGCGCCACGAAGTGCGCGCCCTGCTGTGGCGCATCGCCTTGGGACTGGGGTCTGCGGCCGTTTTGCAAAAAGAATTTCGCAAACTGTCTGGCGAGCCCCTGCCGTGATCTGGCGCTTTGAATGCGAGAATCCCAGCCCATGAGCCCGCAAGACTACGTCCAGCAAAAAGCCGCCGCCTCGGGCAGCAGTTTCTATTACGCCTTTTTGTTTTTGCCCCCTGAGCGGCGTGCGGCCATCACCGCCTTTTATGCCTTTTGCCGCGAAGTGGACGACGTGGTCGACGAAATCAAAGACCCCGGTGTGGCCGCGACCAAACTCGCCTGGTGGCAAAAAGAAGTGATGCAAGCCTACGCAGGCCAGCCCAGCCACCCCGTCATGCACGCCCTCATGCCCTTGGCCCCCACTTTCGGCATCGAAAGCCGCCACCTCATGGCCGTGATCGAAGGCTGCCAGATGGACTTGAACCAGACACGGTATCTGGACTTTGCAGGCCTGACGAAATACTGCCACCTGGTGGCCGGCGTGGTGGGCGAAGTCGCCGCCCGCATCTTTGGCCAGACCGACGAGGCCACTACTGCCTATGCGCACAAGCTGGGCCTGGCCTTTCAAATGACCAACATCATCCGCGACGTGGGCGAAGACGCCATGCGCGGGCGCATCTATTTGCCGCTGGACGAGCAGCAACGCTTTGGCGTCAAAGCCAATGAGCTGATCCAGCGCGACTATTCAGACCGCTTCACCGCACTGATGAAATTCCAGACCGAGCGCGCCCACGCGCTGTACGACGAAGCGCTGGACCTGCTGCCCGCCGCCGACCGCCGCGCCCAAAAACCCGGCCTCATGATGGCCAGCATCTACCGCACCTTGCTGCGCGAAATCGAAGCCTCGGGCTTTGAGGTGCTGCACCAGCGCATCGCCCTCACGCCGCTGCGCAAGTTGTGGTTGGCGTGGAAGATGCAGGCGCTGGGGCGGTTCTGAACCTCCAGCCAGCAGGCTCTGGGCTTAAGGCAGCGCCCGCACTTGCTTTTGCCCCTCGCGCGCCATGCAGGCCTGCAACCAGGCGGACACCGCCGGGTATTGCGCCAGCAAACCCGGGGCCGGGCGAATCCAGTTGGCCACGCTGGCCACACACACATCGGCCACGGTGAAACGATCGGCCGCCAAATGCGCCTGGCCTTGGACGTGCTGGGCTTGCAGATGCGCCTCCAGCACGGCCAGTGGCACTTTCAAGCGGTTTTCGGCTTGCTCGGCCAGCTCGGGCTTGCGCTGGTCGGCGGGCATGGCCATGCGGTGCATGAGCACCGTGAGCGCGTCTTTTTCAAGCTCGGTCACCGTCCAGAAGCTCCAGCGCAGGGCTTCGGCTTCTTCGCGGGGCGAGGCGGGGGTGATCGACTGGCCATCGGCATGGCCGTGCACGCGCGCAATGTAGAGCGCGCAGGCCATGCTTTCCCACACGGTAACCGTGCCTTCGGGCCGATCGTCCACCACCACCGGAACATGGCCATTGGGGTTGAGCGCCAAAAACTCGGGCGTACGTGTCGCGCCTGCTTTGTAGTTCATGTCGATGTGCTCAAAGGGCACGCCCAATTCGAGTGCGGCCCACAAGGGTCGCGCGGCGCGGGATGCGCTGATGCCGTAAATTTTCAAAGTCATGGGGGTCACCTCAAGTGTCGATTCACGAAAAGAGTGTTTTCAGACCGTGAAGGCCTGTCCTAACGCTGGTAATCAGGCCAGCTGGCGCACAGCGCGTGCAAGTCCCTCACCTCTAAGTGGGGACGCATGTCGCCATGGGTCCAGTCGTGGCCTTCGCGGTTGAGCCAAGCCACTTGCATGCCAGCGGCCAGTGCGCCCACGCAGTCGGCGTGCGCGTCGTCGCCAATGTGCAGCACCTCATGCGGCTGCACACCCGCCGCTGCGGCGCCCGCCTCAAAAATGCGCAAGTCCGGCTTGGCCACGCCCAGCGACTGGGCACTCACGCTGGCGTGAAAGTGCTGGCCAATGCCCACGCGGTGCACGTCGGCGTTGCCGTTGGACAGCGCCACCACCGGCATGCGCTGGCTCCAAAATGCCAGCGCAGGCAGCGCATCGTCAAACAAATCGACCCGTTGGCGCTCGGCAAAAAACACCTCAAAAGCCGCCTCGGCCAGGTGCACGGGCTCCCCGGCTTGATGCAGCAAGGCGCGGATCGATTCCCGGCGCAAAAACGACAAATCATGCGCCCGGTCGGCGTGGCGGGCGTTGATCTCGGCGCGGATGGCTTTTTTGAGCTCGGCGTCGGCCGACAGCGCGGCGGCGCCGGGGGCGTGGGTGTTCAGCCAAGTCTGTAAAACCACCTCGGCCCGGCCAATCGTGGGCCAAACGGGCCACAATGTGTCGTCCAGATCGAGGGTAATGGCTTTGATTCGGGAAATGTCAATCATGGTGGTGGGAGAATACCGCATGGCATTTCAAAAAGAACCCTCCTTCCAGCATGGTCAGGCCGCCAAAACGGCTGTCTTGTATTGCAACCTGGGCACGCCCAGCGCCCCCACCGCCCCAGCCCTGCGCAAGTACCTGGCCGAGTTTCTGGGCGACAGCCGCGTGGTCGAGATCCCCAAACCCATCTGGTGGCTGATCCTGCACGGCATCATCTTGCGTGTACGCCCGGCCAAATCGGCCGCCAAATACGCCAGCATCTGGACCGAGCAAGGCTCGCCCCTCAAAGCCTTCACCGAACAACAAGCCCAGTCGCTGGGCACCGCTTTGCAAGAGCGTGGCCACCACGTGGCCGTGCGCTACGCCATGCGCTACGGCCAGCCATCGATCCCGGCGCAGCTCGACGCCTTGAAAGCCGAAGGCGTGCAGCGCGTGCTCATCTTGCCAGCCTACCCGCAGTACAGCGGAACCACCACGGCCAGCGTGTTTGACGCGGTCTACCGCTGGGGCCTCAAAACGCGGCTCATCCCCGAGATGCGCTTTGTCAACCACTACCACGACGACCCGCGATACATCGCCGCCTTGGCCCAAACCGTGCGTGAACATTGGGCGGTCAACGGCCAGGCCGAGCAACTGGTCATGAGCTTTCACGGCGTGCCCGAACGCACCTTGCAGCTGGGTGACCCCTACCACTGCGAGTGCATGAAAACAGGCCGCTTGCTGGCCGAAGCGCTGGGCCTGACCAAAGACCAGTACAAACTCACCTTCCAGTCGCGCTTTGGCAAAGCCAAGTGGCTGGAGCCCTACACTGAACCCACCTTGGTGGCCATGGCCGGGCAAGGCGTGAAAAAAGTCGACGTGATCTGCCCGGGTTTTACAAGCGATTGCCTGGAAACATTGGAAGAAATCCAGCAAGAAGCACAAGAAGCGTTTTTGCACGCCGGCGGCGAAAGCTTCAGCTACATCCCCTGCCTGAACAAAAACGCCCAGTGGATCGAAGCCGTGACCGACATCAGCTTGGACCACATGCAGGCCTGGGACTTGTCAGCGCCTGACGCCAAAGCGCTGGCTGCCAGCCGCGAACGCGCATTGGCACATGGCTCAAAAAACTAAACAGAGTTTTTTTGCCCACCATCCCGGATACCCCCTCATTTGGGGGTTAGAATACCGATCAGTCGGAGCGTAGCGCAGCCTGGTAGCGCATCTGCTTTGGGAGCAGAGGGTCGCGAGTTCGAATCCCGCCGCTCCGACCATTTCTACGATGCCCAACCAGCGCATTGACAACTGAATCCAACAAAAAGGCCCGTTTAGGGCCTTTGTTGTTTATTCTGCCCGTAGCTCAGTTGGATAGAGCAACAGCCTTCTAAGCTGTGGGTCACAGGTTCGATCCCTGTCGGGCAGACCACTTCCCCTGCTACGCGCGCTCTGCTTGAAGGCGGCCGACCCCAACTGCGTTGTTGAGCCGGTCCATTGCTAAGCCCTGGTTTTGGTCTATATTGCAAAAAACACCAAAATCACGCATGCACAAGAAATCCCTGCAAACCCGCTACCTGGAGATTCTGGAAGGTAACCATGCCGATGACCACTGGAGCCGTTTCAGCCAGCTGTTCATCACCTCACTGGTCCTGGCCAACATCATTGCCGTGGTGATGGAATCGGTGCCCGCCATGGCAAGCCGGTTTGGCACCGCTTTACAGTGGTTCGAGTGGGTGTCGGTGGCCATTTTTTCGATCGAATACTTGGCCCGCACCTGGGCCCATGGCGCTCGGTACAAGGTCACTGCTGGCGGCGCGTGGCGTGGACGCAAAGCCTACATCACGAGTTTTTATGGCCTGGTCGATCTGGCCGCCATCGCGCCTTTTTACCTGCAAGTCCTTTTGCCCGGGCTCGATCTGCGGGTGCTGCGCATCGTACGCCTGGTGCGGGTGTTCAAGCTGTCACACTACAGCAGCGCCATCGAAGACCTGATCCACGCCATCGAGGGCGAAAAACGCTCCTTCATCGCGGCGCTTTACCTGTTGCTGATCGTTTTGCTGCTGTTTGGCTCGCTCATGTATTTTGCCGAGCACAGCGCTCAACCCGACAAATTTGGCTCCATTCCGCAAAGCCTGTACTGGGCCGCCATCACCTTGACCACCGTCG
Organism: Limnohabitans sp. Bal53; assembly: GCF_003063355.1. Taxonomy (GTDB): domain Bacteria; phylum Pseudomonadota; class Gammaproteobacteria; order Burkholderiales; family Burkholderiaceae_C; genus Limnohabitans_A. The sequence continues at coordinate 774,756 of NZ_NESH01000002.1, forward strand.
GCTACGGCGATGTATCGCCCGTGACCTGGGTGGGTCAGATGATCGCGGTCATGACGGCTTTCATGGGCGTTTGCACCGTGGCCTTGCTCACCGGCATCGTGGCCAATGCCTTTGCCAACCAGTTGGCCAGGCGGCGTGCCATTTTTGAAGCGGAGTTGCGCCAGGCTCTGAAAGACGGCGAATTGCACGAAGACGAAATCGCTCGTCTGGAACAAATGAAAAAGGCCTTCAACCTGAGCGACAACCAAGCGCAGAGCATTTTGGCCAACGTCGAAATGGAAAACAAAGTCCCCCCGACGGACGCACATAACAAAACAGCCCCTTAAAGGGGCTGCTGACCAGGGGCAAAACCCATCAGTTGGCGTAACGCATGGCCGGTTGGGTCTGACCCAGCAAACTGGGCAAGGTCTTCCAGGCTTCGGCAATGTCTTTGATCAGGCTTTGCACTTCTTCCAACACCGCCAGGTCGTTGTAGGCGTTGACGTGAAACAGGCGACGCGTCACATAGGCATACAGCTCATTGAGGTTTTGAGCCAACTCACCACCGCGCTCAAAATCCAGGGCACCCTGCAAACCGACCACGATGCGACCAGCACGTGACAGCGCTTTGGACTTTTCCTCGATGGCGTTGTTCTGAATGTGGCCCTTGGCAGATGCCAAGCTTTCGGTCAGACCGTCAAACAGCATCTGGATCAGCTGGACATTGTCCGCTGTGGCCACGCCAGTGACCACTTGAACCGAACCGTAGCTTTGAGCCGCTCTTGAATATGCACGCATGGTAGAAAACCCTTTATCAACTGCTTGTACAAAGAGTATCGGAAAGGCTCCGGAAAACTTGAGCCCCCAAGGTGCAAACTGAAACAAAAAACTCAAGTGGCCGAAGGCGGCACCAAAGCCGGCACATCGGCCACAGGCCTGGGCAGCAGGTTCACCGACAAGGGCTGTGCCAAAGTCAATAAAGCTTTGCTGTAGAGCGTTTGGCCGACCTCATCCAAGGCTGCGCGCACCGCATCGAGCTGATCGGCAGGCAACTGGGTACTGTCCACACCACATTTATAGAGGGTATTGACCTGGGCCGAAGGCAACCAAGACTCCACAGGGCCGCGTAAAGTCGTGATCAGTTTGGTGTTTTTAGGCTCGCCGTTCAGGCCCCGCTGACCGTCTTTGACTGCCTCCTGGAAAATCGATTCGATGTGCTTGTGCAGCACCATCTCGTACCGCTCACGCACCTCCATCAACAACGAAGGGTCCATCCCCTCAGGTACGCGACCGGTCATGGCATCCCAAAGCTTTTTGGAAGACAAACCCGCAAATGGGCCCACAGAGACAGGCTCTTTCGTGTCATGCAACGACTGGGCAAATTGCCGGGTTTCCTTTTCGATGGCGTTGACCCGGTCCACCAGATAAATGATGAAAACCAGAACCACCAACAAGCCGATGGCGATGAAGGCCAAAACAAAAGGTTCCATAGAGCCCAATTCGGATCAGAGTGTCAAAGACCTCAAGAAGCGCCTGAGGTGCTTTGATTATCTGGTGATTGAGCCAATTCGTCGCGCAAAAACTGTAAAACCTGAAAAGGCTCTGTCAATCTCAGTTCGTAAAGGCAAATTTGGTTGGCCAGACCCTGCATCGTTTCGATGGCCTGAGGTGCCGGAATTTCGGCACGTTGATAGCGCCCACCCAGTTGGTAGGCCTCAAAGGCATACTCTTCGGGCAAATACACATAGATTTCGTTCTCGCCCGCCTTGACCTTCTGGAAAACAGAGGGCTCCGGAAGTGGCGGCTTCTCTTTTCCGTTGGCGATGGCCAAAGCGGCCAGCTCCTGCCAGGATGCCGTTTGCTCTGCACCCGTCACGAATGACTTGTCCAGATGAGCCCGGCACAGCAATCCCATGCGGATGCGCATGCTCCTAGCCTCGCGCGAATCTGACTTGGTCGAAGTGACTTTGTCAAAAAGCGCTTGCGCCTTTTTCATTTCATCGTCAGGATTTTTGGGTGAAAAGATGGAAAACATGTATTTTTCAATTTTACCATTTCATCACCCAACTTGCAGTGTAAGACGCAACTTTTTAACAACAGAGGACAAAATCTGACTCACCCTTGATTCGCTGACACCCAGCACTTCGCCAATTTCCTTGAGGTTGAGTTCTTCCACGTAGTAAAGGTTCATGACCAGTTTCTCGCGCTCGGGCAAGTCGTCGATGGCCTGAACGACCGCGTCCATGAACTCGGCCTCCTCCACCATGACCTCGGGCTGCATGGCACTGTCACCAGGCATGCTCATGACCTCGTCGTTGACCACTTCCATGGAAAAGGTTTCAAAACGCTTGGCCTGACCGCGCTCACGTTGGAACTCGTCAAGCTCTTTGCCCATGAACAAGGCCAACTCGGACTGCGTCGGCGACCGGCCCAACTCGGCTGCCAACACGTGCACCGCCTCGTTTTCACTTTTGTTGAACGCCACGGCCGAGCGTGGCAAAAAGGACTGCCTGCGCACCTCGTCGAGGATGGCGCCGCGCACACGACTCAAGGCAAAGTGCTCAAATTCGAACCCTTTGGTCGGGTCAAAAGAGCGCGCCGCCTCGATCAGCCCGACCATGCCCACCTGGATCAGCTCGTCGAGTTCCATGAAAGGTGGAACACGGGCTTTCAGGTGAATGGCTACGCGCTTGACCATCGGCATGTGAGCGAGGATCAGCGACTCGTGGCGGTTGTCCACCTGTTCATAGAGGGAAATGGTGCTGGCCACGGCGATCACCTTACCGAAGATGCGCGGAGCATGCGCTCTGCGAAAAACTGCATACGTCCCGACGGTCCATCCAAGGGCGGCAGGTGATCGATGGCATCGGCCAAGGCCCGAAAATCACGGGCGGCAGCGCTGCCGGGGGCAAACTCCAGCACCGACTGGTACTTGCGCAAAGATTGCAGGACCAACTCATCGGCCTCGATGGACTGCAAAAACCGGAGCGAAACCCCCAGGAATCGGTTGCACACATCGTTGAGGCGGCGGTGCAATTGCCGCCCCTCATGGGCATTGCCCACCATGTTGGGAATCAGGTAAATCTCATCCAGAGATTGCTCAGTGGCCATGACCTTGATCAGGCCATACGCATCGGCAATGGACGAAGGCTGGTCGCAGACCACCACAAATCGGCGCTGGCAAGCGGCCATGAAATCGAGCACGGCGGGGGCAATGCCCGCCGCCACATCCACCACCAAATAGTCCACCGGCTCTTGCAAGGCATCAAAGGCTCGGATCATGCTGGCAATTTGCTGGGTGTCGAGCGCAGCAATGTCACGCAAACCCGAAGCCCCTGGCACCAAGCGAATGCCCTGCTTGGTGGTCACCATGACCTCGTCCAGCGTTTTCTCGCCATTGAGCACGTGGCTGATATTAAAAGGCGCATGTGCACCCAAGGCAATTTGGGCGTTGGCCATGCCCAGGTCGGCATCGAGCAGCATCACCTTGTGGCCACGAGCGGCCAAGGCCACCGCCAGGTTGATGGACACGGTGGTTTTACCAGCGCCACCCTTGCCGCTGGCCACGCCGATCACCTGAGGAAAAACGGGCTTATCCATGCGCAACTTTCAAGGCAGCAGAAGCATTGGGAGACTTTCTGCGGGAGGATTTCATGGGCACGGCACCCATCAAAGTGGGGATCAAGATATCGTCATCCAAGTTAATGTTGCGAGGCTGTACCACTGTCTTGCGCTCAGGTTTGACAGCCTGTGCAAGCTTGGGCTTGGGGGAGCGAGGGGCGCGAACCGGCGCACTGGGCAACTCGGCTGACGCCGAAAGGACCGGCGCTGCCGTCTTCAAAATGGCCGCTTGGGGCAAGTGCTGCATCAAGGGCGCCATGGCCAGTTGCACCAAACTCTGCGCATCAAAAGGCAGCGCCACCTGATCGATGCGGCTGGCACCAGCCATGCAGGAGACACCCAAAGACTGCTCACTCAAACCCTTGATCAGCGCCCAAGGGTATGCGGCTTCATCCACCTTGCTCAGCATCAAGGAAGACCAGTTCAAAGCAGAATTTTGGAGTATTTTTTGCACGCTGGTCACTGTAGCATCAACCGGTAACACCGCATGGCGCAAGACTTTCGGGTGCTCAGCTTGCAGCAGCTCGGCTTGGGCTGAAAAATCGGTCCCACAGGTGTCGATCCAGACCGTTTTGCCCTCCAACTCCTGCAACAAGGTGAGCAACATGTCTGAATTGGCGGCTCGGAAACACGCCACCCCCGACTGTGCGGCCAGCAACTGCATCTGGGCCCATGCACCTGGGCGCTGATCGGCAAAACTAACCATGGCCTGGTTTTCAACCCCGTGGACTTGGGCTGCAGCATAAGCCAGACGTCCCACCATGGAGGTCTTGCCCGAACCCGACGGACCACACAGCGCATGCACACCCGACTCGGGCGGTGCCATGGCCGGACGGTTCAACGCCCCGACCAGCAAACTCTCCATCACGGGCCAGGCTTCTTCAACGCTCTCTAACGCCTGGATGCTGTCGGTCAACAAAGCGCGCAGACCCGCTGGCATGCCCACCTCGCTCATGGCCATCGACAGCTGCTGGATCGCTGGAGACAAACGCAGCCCGTCTTGCCAAGGCATCATCTGACGCGACAAGCTGAACTCCTTGCGCAGCGCCGCCATTTCAAGGCGGAGCATTTCCACGATTTCCTGGCTGCGCTGGCCTTCATGCTGCTGCAGGGCTTGCGCTTCCTGGTGCACTGCCGGGGCTGATGCCACAGCCGCGGGCGCAGCCACGGCCACATCGACCGGCAATGCCACTTGAGGCAAAGACTCATCGGGTGGCAAAGGTGCAAAAGCACTGGCGCTTTGGAACAACTTTGAAAACGGCACAAACGCCGCAGCTTCTTCACGGCTCTCGGCCGCCTGGACAGGCGCTGCCACCTCGGCCTTGGGTGCAGCGTCCAGGTCCACGGCCACAATCAGCTCAATTTGGTTGTCCAAGCGCTGGCTGGAGATGATCAGCACATCTTTGCCATACAACTGAATGGCTTTTTCATTGGCAGCACGACTGTCGCGGGCGAGAATGCGTTTGAGTTCCATGATCTATCAGGCCTTGGTAACAGAGGGGTTATTGCGGGGGTCGGCTTGCACGGTGTGGATCACCTTGACCGGTTGGTCATCCGGAATCTCGCTGTAGGACAGCACGGTCAAGTCGCTCACGCGGAAGCGCACGGCCTTGGACATCCAGGGGCGAATCGCAGGAGAAACCACCAGCACAGCGGCAAAGCCTTGTTCTTCGGTGTTGCGGGCACTTTCGCGCAGCGCGGCAAACAGGCTTTCGGCCAGGCTGGGCTCCAGCACCATGCCGGGCGAACCATTGTTTTGTTGCAGCACGTTGTGCAGCAGTTGCTCCAGATGGGGGTCCAGCGTCATCACCGACAAGGTCTCGCGGTTTTCCAGCAAGCCCTGCACGATCATGCGGCCCAGCTTGGGGCGCACCAATTGAGCCAACTGGTCAGGGTCTTGCGTGCGGCCACTGACCTCGGTCAAAGCCTCGACCACGGTGCGCATGTCGCGAATCGGCACAGACTCCTGCAGCAAGTTTTGCAACGTGCGGGTCACCACGCCCAAAGACAGCTTGCCAGGCACCAACTCTTCGACCAACTTGGGCGACTTGGCAGCCAGCTTGTCCAGCAGTTTTTGGGCTTCGTCGTGGCTCAGCAATTCATGGGCACTGTCACGCAACACCTTGTTCATGTGGGTGGCAATCGCCGTGCTCGGGTCCACCACCGTGTAGCCCAGAGCGCGGGCCTGGTCACGCCAGGCCGGCTCGATCCAGACGGCTTCCAGACCAAAAGCAGGCTCCTTGGTGGGCTGGCCTTCGACTTTTCCGTACACCTTGCCAGGGTTAATGGCCAACTCACGGCCTACCTTGACTTCGCCTCGTCCACGCACCACACCATTCAAAACAATATGGTAAGCGTCAGGCTCCAGATTCAGGGCATCACGGATGCGCACCGGCTGCACCAAAAAGCCCAGCTCGGCCGACAACTTCTTGCGCACACCTTTGACCCGGGTCATCAGCTGACCACCCGACTCTTGGTTGACCAATGGAATCAAGCCATAACCAATTTCCAAGCCAATCAGGTCCACCTGCTCGACATCATCCCAGTCCAGCTCTTTAGGGGCATCACTGACCGGGGCTGCAGGCGCTGCCGCCTTTTGCTCGAGCACCATTTCTTTGCGCATGACCATGAAGGCGATACCCGCCGTGGCAGCAGCCAAGGTCAGGAACACCATGTGCGGCATGCCGGGCACCAGACCCAAAATGGTCAGGATGCCGGCGGCAATAAACAAAGCTGGCACGTTCGCCAATTGGCTGGTGGCCTGCTCGGTCATCGACTCGGAAGTGGTCACGCGGGTCACGATGATGGCGGTGGCCAGCGACAAGAACAAAGAGGGGATCTGAGCCACCAGGCCGTCACCAATGGTCAACAGCACGTAAATGCGGCTCGCCTCACCCGCCGACAAGTCGTGCTGGCCAATACCGATGGCCAAGCCACCCACAATGTTGATGATCAAAATCAGCAAACCCGCCAAGGCATCGCCACTGACAAACTTGGAGGCACCGTCCATCGAGCCGAAAAAGTCAGACTCCTGAGCCAGCTCTTCGCGGCGCTTCTTGGCGGTTTCCTGGTCAATCACGCCGGCGTTCAAGTCGGCATCGATCGACATCTGCTTGCCCGGCATCGCATCCAAGGTGAAACGGGCATTGACCTCAGAAACGCGTCCAGCACCCTTGGTCACCACAAAAAAGTTCACGATCATCAAAATCACAAAGATGATGAAACCCACCACGTAGTTACCACCGATCACGAACTCGCCAAAAGCGGCAATCACCTTGCCGGCCGCCTCCGGGCCTTCATGACCATTGACCAACACCACACGGGTCGAAGCCACGTTCAAGGCCAGACGCAGCATCGTGGCAAACAAGAGCACAGATGGGAAAGAAGAAAACTCCAGCGGCTTACGGGTCCCGATGGCGATCATGATGATCACCAAGCCAATCACGATGTTGAAGGTGAACAAAATGTCCAGCAGCAGCGCTGGCAAGGGCACCACCAACATGGCCATGATGATGAGCACCAAGGCGGGAATGCCCAAGCCCGCCAGATCGTAGCGCGACAGGTTCTGTCGGATCGTTGACAGGGTCAAGGTGGTCATAGTCAAAAGGCCGCTGTTTGATGGGGAAAAATCGGTTTTTTATGGGGCTCTCAACACCACAAAGCAATAGGTGTGCCAACACTACCGACACCCCCTCTTCAAAAATCTGCAACTTTGAGCCTTCACCCAGGCAAGCTGGTGCGCAAATTGCTCACTTCTGTGGACAACACCCTCAACGGCAAAGATTGACCGCCACCATTTTTTGCGCAGTTTTTGGAAAAGACCCCATCTGTAAAGCCCAGCCCATGACCATCACCCTCAGCGACAACCTCAGTGCGGCCAATACAGGCCTCAATATGGGAACTTCAGAATTCAAATCCGAAGCCCCTCCCCCATTCGATGGCCCAAGTTTTGGGCAATTCATGTCGGAGATGTTTCAACTGCAGGCCGACAAGCCCGACACAACAGCCCAAGAAGAAACAGACCTCGTCGAAACCATGGGGCAAGGAATTGCCGACCCTTTCGCCTTGGCCAACGCCAGCGCCATCACCGATGCAACCGCATGGCCCCTCAAAGCTGTCACCCTTGGCCCCCACCTGAACGTGATCACCCAAGACAACTCAGCCCCAGATACCCAAAGCCTCGAAGCATTCGCCCGCGCCCAAGGTCTCGACGAGCAGGCCGTCAGCTGGCTCTTTGGCAACCATTCAGGCGGTGCAACGCTCTCACCCACACTCGAGCCCAAAGTCGAAGGCGATGTGCAAGCCCTGGGCAAGATGGAAGCCTTTGGGGCCAAGTCCACAGCCTTTGCCAGCTCCCCCGTCAGCTCCCCAGTCAGCTCCCCAGTCAGCTCCCCAGTCAGCTCCCTGCCCAGTACCACCACCAACATACTCAATTCAGCCGCGCTCGGCTTACAAACCCAAGCAGTGCCAACCAACCAGCTCCCAAACATCACCTTGCCGGGGCCAACCAACGGGTCTGCGGGCCTACTGGGCAGCGCCCTGATCGGCGCACAAGCCCTCTGGGCCACGGCCGAAGAAACTGACGCCGCCCCTCAAACCAGCGCCAGCGCCATCGCCGAAGAAGCCCTGCCCATCCAAATGCTGCGCATGGCCCCACCAGCGGCCGTCTGGATGCAACGCGGCGTCATGAACAACGTGCTGCTGGACAACGCCAAAGCCCAAACACCAGCCACCATCAGCACCAGCGAGCTGGACCTGGGTGAAGACTGGGGCGGCGAGACGCTGCAGCAATTGCTGGGCACTGAGGGCGGCGTCAGCGGCTCCAGCAGCACAGGCACCCATGGCACGGCTTACGCCAACTTTGCCTCCCGCTGGGACGCGCAGGCCGCCAGCCGCAACGACACGGCCAACGCCAAAGGCCCCGCCCAAGACCTGCCCGACACCCAGGCCCGCAGTGACAACATCCAGAACCTGGCCGACAAAATGGGCCAAGCCGTGGGCCAGCGCATCCTGTCCGAAATGGAAAAAGGCCAATGGCACCTTAAACTCCAGCTGCGCCCGGCCACACTGGGTCACATTGAAGTGGAAATGAGGATGCGCAGCGGCGAATTCGATGCCATCTTCACCGCTCCGAATGCGACCACACGCGATCTGTTGCAAGACGGCATGGTCAAACTCAGGGAAACCTTGTCGCAAATGGGCATGGATGTTGCTAACATCCATGTAGGTAACGGTCAAACCGGACAAAGTGGCGGAGACTCGACACCTGGCACGCCCAAAGGCAAAACCTCTCAAGTAGAGGCCAAAGCCACGGAACGTACCGCCGAAACACCCCGTGCACCAAGCGTCAAAGACCCCAGTGATGGTCTGGACGTCCTGGTCTGACAGCAATCCAATGAGGACACACCATGGCAGAAGAAGACACAGAAGTTGAAGGCAAAAAGAAATCGCCCATTGTCAAGATCATCTTGATCGCGGTCGTGGCCATCTTGCTCCTGGTGGGCACCGTGGTGGGCACACTCTTTGTGACCGGCTTTTTTGACAAAAAAGACGAAACCGCAGCCGAGGCCCAACTCAAGGCTTTGGAAGAACAAGCTGCAGGCGCCCAAAACCCGGCCAGCGATACAGGCCCCAAAAAAGTCACCAAGGGCACGCCCGAGCTCACCCGCTTCGAAAACCATTACTTGGAAATCGAAAAAGACATGCTCGCCAACTTGACCAACTCGCGCAAAGTGATTCAAGTCCAGGTGGCCATCATGACCCACTACGACGAGCGGGTGTTTAAAAACGTCAAAAAGCATGAATTCGCGCTGCGCTCAGCCGCGCTCGACGTCATGCGCCAAACCACCGAAGACCAGTTGGGTCAACCCGACTTTCGCAAAAACTTGGCCGAAAAGATCCGCCTAGAACTGAACGCCGTGCTTGAAAAATTCGAAGATTTTGGCGGTATCGAAGAGGTTTATTTCACCAGCTTTGTGGTGCAGTAAAGTCCGACGGACCCTTTGACCATGGCCGATACCCAATCCCTTTTGTCCCCTGAAGAGCTGGCGGCCTTGTCCGCCAGTTTCAGCGACGACAGCGCCAGCGCGAGTGCCGGTTACAACCTGGACGTGCAAGTGCGCAAGCACGACCTGGCCGCTGAAGACAGCAGCCTGGGCGTCAACGTCGCCTCGCTGGACATGATCAACGAGCGCTTCATCCGGCTGTTTCGCCTGGGCATGCTCGAAGTGTTGCGCACCAGTCCGCGCATGAACCCCACACGCACCCAAATCGTCCGGTTTGGTGACTACCTCAAGGACCTCAAAGCCCCCCTGTCGGTCAACATCGTGCGCATGACGCCCCTGCGTGGCTACGCCATGGTCGTGATCGAGCCCACCGTGGTCTTCAGCTCCCTTGACAGCTTCTTTGGCGGTTTTGGCCGCGGCGTGGGCCAACTGCCCCCCGGCAGGTTGTTCACGCCCACCGAAACCCGCATCATCAAAATCATCCTGCAGGTTTTCTTCCGCTCCTTCAAAGAAGCCTGGTCACCGCTCACCCCGGTCGACTTCGAGCACATCAGCTCAGAAATCAACCCCCAGTTTGCCCAAATCGTTGACGAAAACGACCTAGTCATCCTCAGCCGATTCGAATCCGAAGCCACTTCACAAGGCTCCGGATTTGTCGACATGGTCATCCCCTACGTGGCCCTCAAGCCCGTGCGTGATTTGCTGCGCAGCCGCGTGCAAACGGGAGACGGCAACGAAGACTCCGACAAAGTCTGGCGCGCACAACTGAGCGATGCGGTGCACGACGCCGAGCTGGAAATGCAAATCCTGCTGGGCAAACTCAGCGTGTCCCTGCAACAGCTCCAAAACATGCAACCGGGCGACATCCTGCCCTTCAAAAAAGCCGACTTCGCCCGCGTCATGGTCCAGGACATGCCGGTCTACGACGTCGAGGTTGGTGCCATGGGCGGCCAAGTGGCGATCAAAATCGTCAACGCCATCAGCCCCAACGCACCGACCTGACCCCCACACCAAGGAGCGCCCATGAGCGAACTGACCCCCAACGAAGCCCCGACAGAAGCCGTCGACAAAGGGCAAATCCACACCGACGTGTTGCAAAACATCCCGGTCACGCTCTCTATTGAAGTGGGCCGTGCCCAAATCAAAATCCGCGACCTCATGCGCTTGACCCAGGGCAGCGTGGTCGAGCTCGACCGCATCGCAGGCGAGCCCCTGGACCTGCTGGTCAACAACACCGTCGTCGCGCAAGGCGAGGTTGTGCTTGTCAACGACCGCTACGGCATTCGCCTGACCCGCGTGGTGCCCGCCTCCGAGCGCCTGGACAACCTGTAAAGAAACGCCATGAACACCGGGTGGAGCTTTTCTGACTGGCTGCAATATGTGCTCAGCTTCGCGCTGGTCATCGCCTTGTTGCTGGCCGTGCTGTGGGGCCTGCGTAAAATGCAAAACGGCAACAGCTTCTTGCGCAAGAACGCCCAGCGCTTGCAAACGATTGAAAGCCTGTCCATCGGCCCACGACAAAAAATTGTGCTCATCCAGGTCGACGGTCAAGACGTCTTGATCGGCGTCACCGCCCATCAAATGACCGCCCTGTCCCCTTGGCCTGCGCAAGCGGCACCTCCCACCCAACCCACTGCGACCCACACGCCATGAAGCGCCACCTCAGCCTTGGGCTGATTTTGACCGTTGTGCTCAGCCTCTTGCCCCTGCTGGTTCAGGCGCAAGACATGCCCGCCATCACCGCCACCAACACGGCTCGGGGCACCCAGTACAGCCTGACCCTGCAGCTGCTGGCGCTCATGACCACGCTGTCGGTGCTGCCCTCGCTCTTGCTCATGATGACCGCCTTTGTGCGCATTGTCATCGTCATGTCTCTGCTGCGCCAAGCCTTGGGCACGGGCCAGACCCCCCCCAACATGGTCATCGTCGGCCTGTCGCTGTTCCTGACCTTGTTTGTCATGTCACCCGTGCTCACCGAGGTCTATCAAACCGCCTTGCTGCCCTACATGAACCAAGGGCTGAGTTTTGACAAAGCCCTGGCTGCCGCCGAAAAACCCATCCGCGCCTTCATGCTCTTGCAAACGCGCGAAGACGACATCGCCATGTTCATGGAAATCGCCCGCAACACCAACTTCAACAGCCCGCAAGACGTGCCCTTCACCACCTTGGTGCCGGCCTTTCTGACTTCAGAACTCAAAAGCGCCTTCACCATCGGCTTTCTGATCTACATCCCCTTTGTGGTCATCGACCTCATCGTCGCCAGCGTCCTCATGTCCATGGGCATGATGATGCTCTCGCCCATGATGATCTCCATGCCTTTCAAGCTCATGCTGTTCGTATTGGTCGACGGCTGGAGCCTGATCATGGGCTCGCTGGCTGGCAGCTTTGCCATGCCCTAAAGGAACTGCCCCATGGACACCGCCACCGTCATCGACCTGGGCCGCCAAGCCCTGTGGACCATCGCCCTGGTCAGCGCCCCTTTGCTGCTGGTTGCGCTGGCCGTGGGCCTGTTCATCGGCATCATCCAGGCCGCCACCTCCATCAACGAAATGACGCTCAGCTTCATCCCCAAGTTGATCGCCATGGCCTTGGCCCTGCTGCTGTTTGGCAGCTGGATGTTGGTCACCCTGGTGGACTTCACGCGCAGCATCTTCGAGCGCATCCCGACACTGTTCGTCTGAACTACCAGCGGGTGACCTCATGAACTTCCTGGCCGCCGATGTCGTCGAAAGGTTCTACACCTTTCTGTGGCCCATGCTGCGCATCTCGGCCCTCATGATCACCTCGCCCATCTTTTCGCTCAGCGCTTTCAACACCCGCATGCGGATTCTGGTGGCCCTGGTGCTCACCTGGCTCGTCTACCCCCTTCACAACTGGCCCGTCATCGACCCCACCACCGCACAAGGCCTGGTCGAAGTGTTCAACCAAATCATGATCGGCGCCACCATGGGCCTGATCTTGCAAGTCGTTGTGGCCGCTGTGATCGTGGCCGGTCAAAGCATCGCTGCCGCCATGGGCCTGTCCATGGCCAACATGCTCGACCCCAACATGGGCAACGTGCCCGTCATCTCGCAGCTGCTCATCGTCATGTCCACCCTCATCTTTGTCGGATTCGGGGGCCATGCCATCTTGCTGGGCTTGATTCTGGAATCCTTCAACAGCCTGCCCATTGGCACCAACATCCTCAACCAAGCCGTCTATGGCCGCGTGCTGCAGTGGAGCTCCATGATGTTTTTGGGCGCCGTGCTCATGGCCTTGCCCGTGATGGTGTCTTTGCTTTTCATCAACGTGGGCCTGGGCGTCGTCACCCGCGCTGCGCCCAGCCTCAACATCTTTGCCGTCGGCTTTCCCGCCATGATCATGGCGGGCCTCATCATCTTGATCATCTCGCTGGACAGCATCGGCGGGCGCATTGAATGGCTCTGGGTCCAAGGCTTTACCGTCGTTCGTGATGTCATAGGAGCGCCCCGTGTCTGACAGCGCACAAGACAAAACCGAAGAACCGACGGCGCAAAAGCTCAACAAAGCGCGTGAAGACGGTCAAGTTGCCCGCTCTACCGATCTGCCGGCGGCCGTCATCGTCATCGGCTCTTTCGTTGTGCTCATGCTCTCGGGCAGCTGGCTCGTCAGCCGCTTGTCCACCGTGTTCGCGCAAGGCTTTGTCTTTGACCGCCAACTGATCGAAAAACCCCTGCTGCTGCCCGCCCACTTTGGCGAGCAAATGCTGGCCGCTTTCGTGCTCGTGCTGCCCATCGTGGCCTTCACCATGGTGGCAGCCATCGTTGCCTCCGGCATGACCGGGGGCTACCTGTTTTCCCTCAAATCCGTCGCGCCCAAGGGCTCCAAGCTCAACCCCATGAGTGGCCTCCAACGCATCTTCGGCACCCACGCCCTGGTCGAACTGGGCAAAGCCATTCTCAAATTCATGCTGGTCGCAGGTGTGTTGTGGTGGTCACTGCTGACCAACATGGACTCGCTGGTCCAGATCGGCCAAATGGGGCTTGAGCCCGCACTGAACGCAGCCGGCAACATGATCTTGCAATCGGGTCTTTGGGTCGCGCTCAGCCTGGCCATCATCGCCATGATCGACGTGCCTTGGCAAAAGCACAACTTCACCAAAAAAATGCGCATGACCAAGCAAGAGGTCAAAGACGAATTCAAACAAATGGAAGGCAGCCCCGAAGTCAAGGCGCAAATCCGCCGTCGTCAACGCGAAATGGCCAACTCGCGCATGATGGACCGCATCAAAGACGCCGACGTTGTCATCACCAACCCCGAACACTTCGCCGTCGCCCTCGAATACGACCCCACCGGAGACGGCGCGCCCATCATGGTGGCCAAAGGCTCCGACCACATGGCCGCCCTCATCCGCGCCGAAGCCAAAAACCACGGCATTTATATTTTTGAAGCGGCCCCACTGGCGCGCGCCATTTACTTCACCACCGAAGTCGAACACCAAGTGCCCGAAGACCTCTACCACGCCGTGGCCCAAGTCATCGCCTACGTCTTCAGCCTCGAAGCGGCCTCCCCCATGAACCCGCCTCGCCCAAAGCCTCAAGTGAAAGTGCCCCCCAGCATGCTGTTCAGTCCTGACGGTAAGAAAGTCCAAGCCCAAGGAGCCACCGCATGAGCGTCACCCACAGTCCCGCATCCGGCGACTTCGTCTTCCGCTCGGCCGACCGCATGCGCATTGACGGCTGCACCAACGCCATCGCCCGCGAAGGCCTGAGCCTGTGCCTGCAATGCGAGCACGAAGCCCTGCTCGACCACTACGTCGGACTGCTGCTCAAACGCCTGCGCCAAGAGGCCCCGGAACACAGCATCGAGGTCTACTTCCCCACCAACACCGACGCCTTGCTCGCCCGCTTCAACGAAGCCCTGGCCCGCCAATCGGTGCAGCAAGCCACCAGCACCCCCACAGGCACAGGCCGTGCGCAAATCTGGATCGTGCACGACGCCCAAGCCATGCCCGAAGCCGAAATCCAGCTGCTGGCTCGCCTGATCCAGAACTTCCCCGGGGCCAACATCCGAGCCATCTTGCTCATGACAGGCCCCAACGCCAGCCACAACAACCTCGCCGCCTTCGGCCGCAAAATCCTGCGCTGGGAAATCGAAGCCCCCAACGCCGAACAAGCCCAAGCCGCGCTCGACATCGCCCGCACCGATGGCCGCCTGCAGCCCGTCCAACAACTGCTCAAACGCATCAACCGACAAGCTTGGGCCGAAGATACGCCCCACCCCAGCCTCCAAGACGCGGCGCACTTCGCCGACCCCGCTCCCGCCACGCCACGCCCCCTCCCACGCCTGAGCCAGGTCAAGCAACAAGTACAAGCCTTTCACGAAAAGGGCCAGCAAGCCCTCGCCAAAAGCACCCAGCTCTTGGGCAAATGGGACAAAAACCACACCCGTTTGTTGCTCTGGGTCCTGGCGGCACTGACCCTGTCCACCGCCACCATGCTGTGGCTCCAGCCGGAAGCTTTTGGCATTGGCAAAGCCCCCAACGACCCCAGCTTGGCGGCCAAGCCACTGCCCATTGAATGGCCACAACCCGGCTCTGACAGCGCCCCAGCCTCGCCACCCGCCTCGCCACCCTCCCCTGTGGCTCCCGTCAAGCTACCCTGACCCCGCACAGGAACACGCCGTGAAAAAATCGACCCTCATCCGCAGCGACAAGCCCCACGCCGTCAACATGCCAGCGGGCTCCAACGTGGCCCAACGCAAAGGCCCACCCAAAGCCAGCGCACCAGAGCAACCCAGCGAGCCCCCCCCCAATATCCAAAAAGTGGCCCCCATCAAGGCCTCTAAAGCCCAACGCACTGCGGCCCCCAGCCCAGCGGCCAAAACCGTGCGCGCCAAGGCCACGCTGACACGTCAGTCAGAAGCCCCCGCCAAAACCGCCAAGCCCAAAGCTGCACCGGCCAAAGCCGCCAAGCCCAAGCCCAAAGCGCGCAGCACAAGCCCCAAAAGCAGCACCCCAGTCCAAGCCTCTGCACCGACAGAGCCCATCTGGGAACAAAACAACCCCATCAAAGCCCGGATCGAACAGCTGAGAGCCCGTAACGCCCAACTGGCAGAACAACTCCAGCGCCTGGAAAAGACGCCCACAGCCCGAGGAAAACGACCATGAGCGACAAAGACTTCACCCCGACCGAACCCATCCTCGTCGACGCCCCCGGGGCCGATGAAAACACCGCCCAAGCCACCAGCAGCGCCAACGCCAACCCGGCCGTCAGCGCACCCCCTGCCGCCAGTCCACCACAGGCCCCCAGCGCAGCAACACCCCAAGCCGAACCACGCCCCCACCTGGGCATGGCGGTTGACGAACGCGCCTACCATCAATACCAATCACTCGCCCAAGTCGTGCTCGACTCGGCCGACATTGCCAGCAAATCGGCCGAAGCCGCTGCCGCTGCCAGCAGCGACTTGAACAAAGCCACCAGCGAATTCAAGGCCCTGACCGAAGTCGGCCACAAAAAAGCCCTGATCCTGCTCGGCGCCACAGGCGGCTTGATGTTGTTTTGCCTCATCTTCTTCCTGGTCATGGGCGTGCGCATCAACAGCCGCATCAACCAACTCGATACCATGATGATGGCCGTGGGCAAACGCGTGGTCGACCTCAATGCCGGCCTCGAATCGCTGGACATCGTCAACCGCAGCATCGAAAGCCTGTCCGCCTTGCAGACAGAACAAGTCAAGGCACAAGGCCTGCTCGAAGCACGCATCAACGACGCCCTGAAGAAATCCGAAAGCATGGTCCAGACCGTCCCCGGAGAAACAGCCAAACAAGTCGCCGCCTCCAGTGACAACCTGCTCAAGCAGGTACAGGCCATCAACAGCCGCCTGCAAAGCCAAGCCGGTGCGGTGCAAAGTCTGGGCAACGAAGTCAAAGCGCTCAAAGGCGCTGTGGGCGGCGTCGACAAACTCAACCGCGATGTCGAAGCACTGGTCACCCTGCAAAAAGAGCGCTACCTCGAAACCCTGCAGAAAAACAACGCCAGCGCCAACGCCAGCCGCGATCGCCCGGTTCAGTTCCCACGCAGCAATCCGGCTAGGCCCGCAGGTGAAACACCTGCCGGCACCCCAACTCCATCAGCTCCGGCCGCCTCACGCTAAAGCCAGGGCCAAGCGATCAATGACCTCTATTTGATCGCTTTCATCCTCTCAAATCCTCAAAAAGCTCCCTCATTCGGAAGAATGAACAGGTCAAGTGTTCAAGCCCCATCGCAGGCTTGAGCACCGACCGGCAAATATTTGCCGTTTTTTCGCAAAAACCGCTCAAGTCCCGGCCACTGCTGCCGAATCACGATCACGATACCCCCATATTGGCCCCATCAAGTGGCCATGCGCCAGTTCTGTCAGCGGGGGTGCCAGAGTCAAAGGACAAGACCATGAGCAACGACATCACCCCCAGCAAGCTGCCACCGGCAGCGGCACCTGCCGCCGTGGCCGCTGCACAGCCCACCCGCGCAGCAGAGGTCGCCAAGCCACAGCCGGTGGAAGCACCCAAGCCAGCGGTTGAGGCCAAACCAGACCCACGAGAAACCCGCCGCGCCATGGAAGAAACCAGCGAACAACTGAACCAACAAATGCAGCGCAACAGCCGCGACCTGAGCTTCAGCGTGGACGACGTGGCCAACAAGATCGTGCTCACGGTCAAAAACAAAGACGGCGATGTGGTGCGCCAGATCCCCAACGAAGTGGCCTTGCGTGTGGCCCAGAACCTGGACAACGTCAGGGGCCTGATGCAGGATGAAAAGTCTTGAAAAAGAGCTGATGCTTGCAAAAAGTTTGCAAACAGCGCTCAAGCTTTTTCCCCAGCTTCCGAATCATCCAGTAACAGAGATTCAAATCAGATTTTCTGTGAAAACCAGGCAGGTCTACTCCCTTCGGGTTCCTGCCAACCTTTTGAAATAAATCTCTTCAAGGAGTTAGACCATGTCAGTTATCAACACCAACGTGAAATCCATCGTTGCACAAAATGCTGCAACTGTGAACAACCGCAGCATGAGCAAAGTAATGGAACAGCTGTCAACCGGCAAACGCATCAACGGCGCTGCCGACGATGCTGCAGGTTTGGCCATTAGCAACAAGATGACTTCTCAAATTCGCGGTCTGAACCAAGCTGTGCGCAACGCTAACGATGGTATCTCGATGATTCAAGTTGCAGAAGGCGCGACCACCGAGGTGACCAACATGCTCCAGCGCATGCGTGAATTGGGCGTCCAAGCGATCAACGATACAAACACTACCAAGGATCGTACCGCCATCAAAACAGAATATCAGCAGCTGGCTAAGGAGATTCAACGAATATCTAACAACACAGAGTGGAACACAACCAAAGTGGCTAATGCTTCTGCAAACTCAGCTGCGTTTCAAGTGGGTGCCAATTCAAGTCAGACCATCACTGTAACATTTAGCGATATTACTGCGCTAAGTGGAATGACAGCTGTGATTGATGCTGCCACCGCTGCAAGTGCTGGTTCAGTAGCCGATTTTGCCGGCACAACGATAAGCAACTTGGATACAGCCATTTCTGCGATTGACTCTTACCGAAGCACACTCGGTGCATCCATCAACCGACTGAACTACGCAGCGGATAATTTGCAAAACGTTTCAGCAAATACTTCGGCCTCTCGCAGTCGCATTCTAGATACAGACTACGCACAGGCTACCACAGAACTGGCCCGTACCCAAATCATTCAACAAGCAGCCACTGCAATGTTAGCGCAGGCGAACCAACAGCCTCAATCAGTGCTGTCACTGCTGCGATAATTGAGTCTTTTCAAATGTAAAAGCCTGGTGGACTATGTCCACTAGGCTTTTTGAGTTAATATATATTTTAAACCTCTCCAGCCTGACAATTTAGTCGGCCCTGCAAAATTCATTTCACACCAGCGCCCAGCGCTGATCTGAGTTTTGTAGTCGGTTGAGACCGAAGATTTCTGCCAATTTTCCAAACAAGTCCGTCAAACCGCTCACCTGCACCAGGCACAACAAAAGGCCCAAGCCTTTTTTGACGATCATCCGCAACAGCCAGCGGATGTTGTAGCCCGCCGCGCACAGCACTGCGTGAAGTGCATCGCCTTCTGACCCTTTGAGGTGGCAGCGGTCCATGCGGTGATCCGCTTTGAGGTGACCGATGATCGGCTCAATCGCTTGGCGTCGTTTGAGCAGTCTGCGCTCCTCATAGGTCAGCCGCTTATCTTTGCCTCGGTGTTTGATCTCGATGAGCGGGTTGTCCTTGTCCACACACCGGTAGCACAGGTCGGCGTAAACCACCTAAGGCTTGACGCCCAAGCCTTGCATCAGGATGGCGCTTTGCTCGATCTGCTCGTGCATGGTGTGTCCGTCATACGGGTTACCGGGAAAGCTCCTGGCTCCCACGATCAAATTGCCCTTGAGCGTCATAGCCAGACCGACCTTCACACCAAACTCGTAAGGGTTACGGCTCTTCCCCTTGCTGATGCACTCCACCTCCAGCGCATGCCAGCTGTAGAGCTTGGCACGGTTGTCCACTGCTTTGCGGCTGCCGGTCTGCATGACCAAGCGTTTGGCCTTGCCCAAGGTCTGACCTAAGGTTTCTTGTATGGCTTGGCTGAGCGTGGTCATCTTGCGAGCCACCTCGCGCTGCAGCCTGCCAACGATAGTGCGTTGGCGTTTGATGACTTTGCGCATGCGCTTGAACTGGCGGGCATGGGCGTAGCGCCCAGCCTTGTAGCCCAGCAGTTGGCCTTCTTTGGCGTAGGTTTGCTTGAGCTCAATGCCCTCAGCCTTGGCGGCCTCCACCACCTTGGACCTGGCTGTCTCCAGCAGCTTGCTGTCGGTGGGGTGAGCGACGGCTTTCTCTTGCACCGTGGAGTCCACGATCACGCGGGTCAATTCTTTCTTGGCGATTAGCTTGAGCGTGACGGCCACTTCCATGGTGCGGGCCAGCAACTCTTCCACGCCTTCTTCGCCTAGGGCTTTGCGAAAACGCCCCAGTTGTGTGGGGTCGCACGGCCACTGGTGCTCAAAATATTCGTTGCCAGAAAAGTACTGCTAAGTCGGTGTCTCGCCCCAGCGCTGGATCACATCCTCGTCGCTCTCGTTGAATGCATGCTTGAGGTACAACAAGGCCACCATCAAACGGGTGGGCAGACGAGGACGCCCGGCATTGGAGACGCCGCCCCCAGCAACGGCCGAGAGCTGGCCAAACAAGTCCAGGTCTTCGATCTTCTTGCCGGCCTTGACCTTGCGTGCCCAGCGCTGCGCAAGGGAAGCTTCGATCTCCTGCCAAGGCATGCGATTGGCCAGCACCGCCAGCGGATGGCGCAAATCGATCATCTGGTCCAGGCGGTTGCGGAAAAAGTCATCGGTCATGGCGCTGCTTTCAAAAACTCCCAGAAAACAGCTTCCATTGAATATCTATTTGAGAGTTCTGACCATCCGAATTCACCCCACGTCACCAGCATTCATGCGGGTTTCAGGGGTTTTGCAGGGGCGACAATTTAGTATTGACATCGACCAAATATTGAATTCTTGATGAAAAATATATCGACAATAAAATTCAAGCAATAGACAAAGCTATAATGGTTTATACTAAAATATTTTAACGCCATTTAATCAATAGATAATTTATTTCAAAAAATAGGTCTTAATTTTTAATCAGATCAACCTCGTCTTGGATCAGCCACCAATGCCAGACAAGATTAATTAACGGTTTGGCTATGATTTCAAGAAGACATCTGAAATAATTTTAGCCAAATCGGAATAATAAAGGTCGCTACCGTGATACCAGTCTCTTACTCCATCATCATAAACCTTACTCGAATAATAATTATATTGGAAATTTTCATTTGAGAAATAAAGTCCAGCATTGAAAGTATCACATCCTAAATCTTGAAAAATTTTCAGCGATTGCCTATCGTAATAAATCCAGAAATCAATCATCTCAGCTATGGGAGGATGAATTTCGCGAGTTGGTGGATCGCTGATTACCAGCACACGATAGCCTCGTGATCTGATGTTTTTTATCAACTCGATCTTCTGAGAGTTTAGCTCATAAAAATATTTTAAAAATATCTGGTCGCTTATATTTTGAACGGGAAGCCTAGAAAGATAATCAATTAAATCGTGTACAGTTCTATGGGTTTGCATACCGATATTCGTCACCACCCATCGCCCCTCAGCGGGCAAAGAAAAGAACGGCAAAGTCTGCAGCCAACGCTCCCTCGACCCGGGGTCCTCCAAAGGTACAAAAAGTTCATCATTGTCAATGTGAAACAGATTTGAGGTCCACGCGCTTCCATTCATGATCATTCCGCCGCAATGGGACACTTCGATCATTTCAAAGGCTTGTGACAGTTTGCCCATGTGACTGTCACCCAACAGGCACAAAGTTGATTCAAACCTTGCCGGGCTTTGCGCTTGATTCCATGTTTCCAACAGGATTTCTTCGCACATCACGTCCTTGGGGTCTCCAAAAGCAGACATGGTATGTTCCGAGCCAGCGACTCCATTCGACTGACGCAGACCCGCTGCAAAATGCTTCATAACGAATTCGACACCTTCAGAACGTACGTTTCTGAGGTTATCCTCAAAAAAGCAACGCCTAGTGGCGCTAGAACTGATAAGTTCATAAGAAGGAAAGTAGTCGACATCGGAATCCATGGCTGCCAAGTAACCAGCTGCACTACGAAGAACAGACTTGGAATAAGTGGTGGCCGTCAGCACATGCGATTGTGTGGCTGTCGCAGTAAGCGGAACAGGAGAAACCGTCAGCAGGAAACGCAGATCAGGATTGATGGATTTGAGTTTGGCAACAATCCACTCAAGATCGTCATAAACAGATTGATGTTCATAATTAATGAAATGATGCTCATCAGGCTTGAACTTACCCCGGATTGTTCCTGGGCATGCCGGATAAACATAACCGCTCACGTGACGCCAAGCCTCCGTAAGCCCGAGGGTAAAAATAAAAATATCTGCTTGACCCAATGCCTGTCTAATGGAGGACAAAGTGACTGCACGGTCTGCAAAAAGTGACTCGGGACTTTCGTAGCCTTGAGAAGGCAAATGAGGCCTCAAAGGGTCAAAGAAGCGTCCGTCTTCTACAAAAACCTCGTCAATGGGAGGGATCTCCCCTAGAGCCAGCGCAAGCCATTGCCTTAGCAAGGCAGGTGTGTAAATATTTCCCGTGCGAAACGAAAATACACCGTACCCCAAATCCTTAGCCTCATGTTCAGAAAGACTGGATGGAGAAAGCTCTGCCTCAATCCAGCGATATCCGTTTTTTATTAACCACTGGCTGATATGTTGCGCGAAGCACGAACCCACAGTGATGATTTTGCTGGACTTGGATATCGGAAATTTGCTTTGCCACAGTTGATCAAAAGTTGAACCACTCGCAACGTCAGCTACGCCTGTTTTCCAGAAATTTTCAGCGGCATAGCCTTGATATGGATTTTTCAAAGAGACTCCTCTGTTGAGTGACATGCAAGCAAATAAAATTAATTATCTTTAGCTGAAATTAAATTTTCTCTTTAAGACAATCGCCGACAATCGGATGAACAAGGTAAATTAAGAGCAGACTATTCATATCAAATTAAGTAAAATAGGCATATTTTAGAATATCAGGATTAATTATGCCATGCTCATTTACTTTTTTGTAAAAGCCATCAACATGGTCGATCATTTCCTCAGCAAATCTGGCTGAAGAAATGATATTTATATAAATATCATCATATTGCCGCACTGCATCTGCCATTCCATTCATACCTTCACCAATATGAGTTTTATAACGGATTTTATCAAAGTTCGACATACTCAATATATCGATAAATGATTTAGTGCTTGGCTGTTGATTTTTAAGAATCTTGTTTAATGCATCGAGTTTTTTCAACTGTTTTGCATTAGGATTTTTGCCCATTTTTAAGCATAGTTTGTGTGCACTTTCTGCCGCGGCCTTCATAGCATCAATTCCATCTCTAAGCCTTACCAACCCTTCACTCAGACGTTGAATGTGATCAGGCTCAATGCACCTTTTAAAAGGCGGCACCAAAGATGTCTTGTAAATTTCAGCAGAACGTATCTCTTGACAAACGGTTGCAAATGGCAACTGAACAGCCCCTTCGATTCGGGCGCCACCTTCAGTTGCATTGATGATCAGCTTATGTGGTATGGCCTTGATTCGATTTTCAAACCAAGTCTTATAGGTCAGCAGTTGGCGCTCAGTGCGCAGCCGGCCTCCGTAATAACCCTCAACGTCAAAACCCGCATCAATTCGCGCGGTCAAAAGACCCGCGTTGTATGGGTCTAAGTAACCGTCTGCGTGATCTTTGCCCCCAGTCAGTGCCAAATCCTGCCCTATAAACACAATTGGATTGGCCTCCAAACGCTCTGCCATTGCAAAAGCTGATGTGGCTACCGACCCACCTGTGCTCAACAAGGACACCTTGATACCCAACTCCTTAAGAATTTGGTAAACGGCCATATTTGCACAAGTCATAAGGTGGTTCTGATCGTTAGACCACAACAGCTTGCTACCACAGCCGATGTCCACACAAAAAGCGGTGCCTTCGGCTATTTCATTTCTAGGCCATGATGGCACTGACTCAGGGTCGAGTGCCAAAATCGCGTCTGGAACGATACCATGTGCTTTAAGAATGGGCCAAACTTTGTCGACAGCGATAATTGTGAATAAATCCTGATTCTGTGCCAATACTGGCAATTGTTTATTGAGTGATGGCCCAGCAGCCACAATCAGGGCAGGCCTGTCCTTGCGCATGCCCTGCCACTGTTGAAGGTAGTCACCTCCAGAGGCCAATGGGGCATTGATCAGGGCATTGCGCAAGTAGGGCAGTGTCACACTCAGGTCGGTCGCTTTGCCCATGATTTTCATGTTGATCCCTGCGGCCACTTTTTCGAAAAATTGACGAGTTTCAGTAGGCCGCAAGTTCATTTGTGCCTGAGAAAGAATTGGTTTCCAACCATCCATGGAATTAACATCAACCAGTTCAAGCAATTTCACGGCACGCTGAGCAACGGGTCCTCCTGCAATGATTGTCAACCTCTCTGCTATTAGAAGCTTTCGCAATTCATCTCGCTCTGAAATAGTTAAGTGGTAAGCATAGGGCGACTCAGCCTCCAAAACCACCACATGTGAGCACTTGGTCACGCGAGCAAAGACGTCTTTTATATTATCAAGGTGACAAGAACCATAGATCATCCAAAGCATGCGCTTTCTCGTCCAATCCACTTCAACTGCCAAATCATTCAAGTCCATAGATTGAGGGGCAGGCTGGTCAGGTACTTGATAAACCGAATTCAGGTCATCTATGTGATCTGCATCGATGACTACCGGATGGAGATTCAGGTCAGGACTCATAAGAGACTCCAAATTCGTTTAATAACTTTTCATCAAAATGATGCCAACCCACAGGCGTGTGCTGTTTAGCGGCATGCGCCAAACGTTTACCCATTAACTCAGGGAGCCATTTGGGTGGCAAACCGAAACCAGGTCTCACACTGCTAATGTCACCAGGCTGGATTACATCTTCCGCGTTGAGGGAGCGGTTGAAGTACAAAGATCTGCGAAATTGGGCGTTTCCCTGTTCGCTGGACTTTCTGCCATAGTCAACTTTGCCCAAGCACTGCCAAGCTCTCTTTGCACCTAGGCACAATGCAGCCAATTCAGCCGACTCCAGAGAGAAGCTGTCGTCTGGCCCGCCGCCGCTGCGATCTAAGGTGAAGTGTTTTTCAATGATGCTGGCCCCCATAGCCACGCTGGTGATGGCGGTGGTGTTGTCCAAGGTGTGGTCTGACAATCCTGTGACCAGCCCAAAACGCTCAATCATGTCTGGGATGGTGCGCAGGTTGTAGTCTTCTGCCGGGGCAGGGTAACCGCTCACGCAGTGCAACACAGCCAGTTGCTTGCAGCCGCCTTCACGGGCGGCGTCAATGGCTTCCTGTATCTCCTCGGCATCGGCCATGCCGGTCGAGATGATCATCGGCTTTCCAGTGCTGGCCGCGTATTTGATCAGCGGGAGGTCTACCGCTTCAAACGACGCGATCTTGTAAGCCGGAGCATTCAGGTCCTCCAGCAAGTCGATGGCGGTGTTGTCAAAGGGCGAACTGAATATGGTGATGCCCAGTTGGCGGGCACGGTCAAACAGGGGTTTGTGCCAGTCCCAGGGCATGTGCGCTTCTTCATACAACTCATACAGCGTGCGACCGTCCCACAGACCCCCACGAATTTTGAAGTCTTCGCTGTCGCAGTTGAGGGTGATCGTGTCGGGCTTGTAGGTTTGCAGCTTGACCGCGTCTGCGCCTGCTTTCTTGGCTTCTTCAATGATACGCAGCGCGGTTTCGAGTTTGCCGTTGTGGTTGGCCGAGAGTTCGGCAATCACATAGGGTGAATGATCGGGGCCAATGGGTCGGCCTGCGATGTCAATTTGAGGCATTGGGTTGCTCCTGTTTGATTTGACTTTCTTGCCAGTCTTTGGCCAGCAGGCCGAAGCAAAAAAGGGTGTGATACTGGTTTGCGATTCGTTTTTTTTCTCGCAGGTGACCTTCTTCTCTAAAGCCCAGTTTTTGGTGGAACGCGATCGACGCTACATTGCTCTCAATAGCCTGACCGCACACTTTGTATAACCCCAGGTCTGTGAAGGCATGTGCCAAAGCAGTGTGGCCTAGTTTTGTGCCACTGCCTCTGGGGGCATCAGGCCGTGCGTAAAAGCCCCAGTCTGCAATGCCGCCTTGGCAGACTGGATTGAATTGAACAAAGCCAAGAGGAGCTGAGCCTTCCAACACGATCAGCTGTTGCCGTGTCTTGTCTTCTTTGACACGCGCAAACCAGTTGCGGTGTTCATGCAGACTGATTTCATGCTGGGTTAGCATGTAGCTGCGCACGGCAGGATGGTTGCGCCAAACCAAGACCATGGGCAAGTCGTCTTCGGTCAATGCGCGAACGGTGCAAGCATCAGACATGGGGCTTTAAAAGTTTTTCAACCACTTGCGATGCACCGCTTCCCGTCACAAGGTTAGCCGCCGCTTGGCTCATTTTTTGGAGCGCTGTTTTTTGCGTTTCTTTGTTGAAGAGAATGGTCATTTGGCCAATGAGTTGATGCGCGTCAGCCGCAACCCAAGCAGCGGCATGCGACTGCAATGCCATGGCACCGATGCGTTGATTGGCCGCCAAGATCAAAACGAGTGTGGGCAAGCCCAATGCACATCTTTCCCATGCACTGCCACCAGCCGCCCCGATGCACAAATCGCTTTCAGCCATCAGTTGCGCCATGTTGCTCACACCCGCCTGCACTTGTGTTGGGCATGGCATGGTCGCTGCTTGTGTTTGCACCTGCGCCAGCCAAGGGGCAGTTGGCCCCATGACCACGGTGATGTGCAGATCGGCGGGCAGTTCGCAGTGGCTCAGTGCGTCCAGCACTTGGCCCGTGGCGTTGGTCTGGTCCACGCCGCCCATGGTGATGAGCAAGTTTTTGAGCTGCGGCTGCGTCCGGCGTTGCAGGCTGTGTTCGCGCCATTGGGCAAATTCGGGCCTCAGCAGTGCGTATTCCGGGCCTATCAGTGTTAGTGAGTGGCGGTTGAGCAGCCCAGCGTAGTCTTTGGCTTGGCGGCCCAGGTTTTGGTCCAGCATCAAGTCGCAGTCGTGCGAGCGGTCGGCCAAGTCGTCAATGGCCATAATTCGCCGTGCATACGGGCGCATGGTTTGTTCCCAACGGCGGTCGAGCGCGTAATGGTCCACCACCAGCCAGTTCACCACTTGGTCGCCCAGGACATGATGCGTTTGCGCGGCATCTCTGGCCCAGTCGGTGCCAAGCCATTTGGCATGGCTTGGGTCTGCGAGGGCGCTGAATGCATCGTCAGCAGGTTCCAGCGTTTTGGCTGTGTGCCCGCGTTGTTGGATCAAGTCCAGCAAATGGCCTGGATTCGGGCGGCAAACGAAAGTGCTTTGCGCACCGCTCTCGCGCAGAACATCGGCCAGCGTCAAGCAGCGCATGACGTGGCCAGTGCCTATTTGCAGCGAAGCGTCAGTGCGGAAGGCGATTTTCATAAATCAACTTTCATTGATAAATGCATCTTTTTCTTTATATAGTATCTGCGTTGATACACGCTCATCAGCATCGGTATCAAATACTGTAGAACGATGTGAAAAGCACTTTTTCCCTGTCAAGTAGTAAAGACCTGCTGATGTATATAGGCTGCCATAGTTTTGTTTGTATGAGAATAAACCAGGGAAGTGCGAATATGCCCGTTTGCGTTGCGTACCTGGATCGAAATCTGTAATGACCATGTAGCCACCGGGCTTCAGCACTCTGTCAGCCTCAGCCAAAGACTTTAATAGTGTGTTGCGGTCAAACAAATACAGACAAAATGCAAAGTTAACGAGATCAAATGAAGCATCAGCAAAAGGCAGTGAGTCACCTGTCCCCTGTACGAGGGTAACTGAATCGTGCTTCATTGCATTACCGTCCATGACCGCCTTTTCAGAGGGCTCAATCCCAACACCTTTTGCATCCAGTTCGTCGCATAGTTTTTTTAACTTAAGGCCACTACTGCACCCGATTTCCAAAATATTGTCTATTTGATCTTTGACGGGTAGCAGTGATGCGAGTATGTAACTGATATCGGGCTCTTCGGCGATATTGATTTGCGTGAGGTGCGTTTGGTTTCGCTCGTACCAAGCATCGCCTTCGCTGCTCAAAAAAATAAAGTTTTGTTTCATTGTCTTAGTTCAATCGTTTAAAGCCACCATGGCAAATTGGACCTTTGAGCAAACTCATCACGTCTCGACCCTCTTCGCATTCTTTGATGGTCGCGAACAGTGGGTCTAGTGCATCGAAATAGCCTGCGATGACCGCCTGTGTGTGCTCTGTGCAGACATAGACGCTATTGCTTGCCAAGTAACCTTTGGCCAACATTTCCTGGGTAATCAGGGTTTTGTATGCCAATGCGTTTTCACTCTTGAAGGTGAATCCCGTCAAAGCAGGTAGGCCCCAGTGGTCAATTTTCAGGTCATGCTTGTCGGCAAGTTGTTGCCAACCTGCACGGATGCCAAGGCCTGTTTGGGTGATGATCTCCCATGACTTGACGCGCCCCATGACTTCAAGGGTCTTGAGGGCTGCTGTCGGCCCAATGCGCTCGGTCCAGAAGGTGCTGCTGATGAAAGTGGATTGGGCAGCCTCCATGATTTCGCGGCGACCAATGGTGGCTGTGATGCCATACCCGTTACCAAGCGCTTTGCCAAACATGGCCATGTCAGGCTCAACACCGTACTTCTTGTGCAGACCACCAAATGTCTCGCGGAAACCTGATGTGCACTCATCAAAAATCAGGACGATGCCACGCTGGGTGGCCAGTTGGCGCACCTTTTGTAGGAAGTTTTCTTCCGGGCCCATATTGCGCACAACCTCCATCTTGATCACGCCAATATCGTGTGCATTGACCAGATCTTCGAGTTGTTGGTAGTTGTTGTAGTTGAAGGGGAAGACCGTGCCGCGCAGGTTTTGCGGCACGCCCTTCGGGTCTAGGCCAGGCAATAAGTGGCCTGCAAGGTTTTCGTCGTCACCCAAATTTGCCGAAAGGTACCAGTCGTGCCAACCGTGGTAGCCGCATACGGCAACCTTGTCACGGCCTGATGCGGCGCGTGCAATGCGGATGGCGATGGCATTGGCCTCACCGCCCGAACGGGCTAGGCGGACCATGTCCGACCAGGGGTGTAATTCGACCAGTTTCTCGGCCAAATACACCTCTTCGGGGCAGTTGAAGGTGGACATGTTGCCTGTATCGACAGTCTGGCGCACAGCTGCATCGACTTCATCATGGCCATAGCCCAGCGTGTTGGTGCCAATGCCCATGATGCACATGTCTGTGTAGCGATTGCCGTCCATGTCCCAGACTTGGCAGCCTTTGGCTTTGCTGAAATAAGCGGGCCATTGGTCAGGCAAAAACATCTCTGACCTCTTGGACAGCAACATGTTGCCTCCCGGGATCACGGCCTTGGCGCGCTTCCAAAGTTTTTGACCAGTGCCCATGGCGGCTCCTTCGTTTCGAACGATGTTGTGATTGGCGGCAAAGATTTCCTTGTTTTGCTGTTGCAAAGCCAGTACGTCTATCCAGGAAAAATGTATGTTGGGTGCAAAGTGATGAAAGACTTTGCTGACGACTTCAAAGTCTGATAGTTCGTCTACGGTCCATCGCAGCCCGGATAGGTCTTGGTCGTGCGTTAATGCACCCGTCTTGAACAGTCCAGGGCGACGCAGGTAGGGTGTGACATGCTCGTGATCAAACGCGTCTTGCGATGCCCGGCCAGCTTGCTCTAGGGCTTGCATACTGAAAACTTCGGTGTCCAGTCCATCTGGAAATGTTGCTGGTGAACTGTTACTCAGGTAATCAACATCGCTGCACTTGAACCGTTGGATCGTTTGATCCACCAATCCGGCATCAATGAGCGGGCAGTCTCCTGTGATGCGCACAACAACATCGGCCTGGACTTGTCTGGCGGCTACCAGATACCGTTCAAGTACATCCGTTTCGCTACCGCGAATGCATGTGTATCCAAGGCTCTGCACATGAGCAACAAGTGGCGTATTGCGACCATCGGTTGATGTGGCCAGTACGATCTGGTCAATTTCTTTGGATTTGGCCAGGCGTGCAAGCAACAGCTCTATCATGGGCACGCCGCACACCGGCTTCATCACTTTGTTGGGCAGCCGTGTGGAGCCCATTCGGGCCTGCACAATCGCAACGACTTTCATAGTTGGCTCCAGGTAGCTGGGTTAGTTAATCTGTCGTCCTGCAATGGCCTAAATTGGGGCAGGTTTGGCAAAGAACCTTCATGGGCTGCAAGGATTTGATCCAGTTGTGAGATGCAGTCAACGCCAACGATCACCTTGTCAATGGCGTCGAGTGTATTGGTCCAACGAAGACAGGCTTGCAACGGTGTTAGGCCAGTTGATTCAAGCCAACGGTCCCATTCGGTCCAAATGTCTACCCACCGATTGAATACGGTTGGTCGCTTTGATTGAGGCAAGAGCAATAAACCTTGCAGAAAGGCAGAACGAGTATGCACCTCAATGCCTTCATTTTTCAGGCGCTGCGCCCAGCCTGAATCAACCAAACTGCGGTCCACGATGTTCAGTGGCGCTTGAACCAAATCGAATCTGTATTTCCCAAACAGGGCCGCCAACTCAGTGGTGTCGTAAACCGACACCCCAATTTTGTCAACGATGCCATTGGCCTTGAGGACCAGTAACGCATCATTTAGTTTGGGGCCAATTTCTTGCAGCAATTGACATGGACGGTGTAACAGCAGGGCATGGACACGGTCAAGCTTCAGGCGTGTAAGCGAAGCTCCCACCTGTGTGTTTAGCCAGCTGCTGATGTCGCCGCAATCCACTGGCACTGCGGGCAGTTTGGTGACGACCTTCCACGAGCCAACACCAATGTGACCGAGTACTGATTCGCTGCTGCCATAGGCTATGGCTGTATCGAGCGTGTCAATGCCAGCTGCATGTGCCCGGTGTGTGATAGCTTGGGCTTGTGTCGGGTTAACTTGGCCCAATGCATTAGCAACGCCATAAGGGACTCCGAATTGAACTGTACCAAGGCCTAGTTTCATTTTTTGTGGGACATGAATTTGAAGTACTCAAAGAAAAATTCGGCTCATAGCCACTCTTTAGGTATTTCGAGATCGTTGACAAAATGGCAAGGCAAAAGGACTGACACTGCAGCATCTGACAGCAAGTGCTGCCCCCATAACCATGCTGCGGCATGGCCCCAGTAGAACTGCGCAGCATCAAAAAAAGCTGACTTCAAATCTCCCGTACGCTTTTCAAAATTCTCTTGCTGAAAAACTTTGACTCTATTGGTGGCTGTGATTCGGATGACACGATGAATGGAGTACGCATTGATAGTTGCTAAAAATGCGTATTTAAAAAATGATTCACTAAAAAATACATTTCTAAATTTTTTATTTTTAGCCCGAACAAAAGGGGGCATTGGGTAGATGCGGCAAGCTTGGCTCACGATGTTGGGGTCTAAACATTTGCTATCGATGGTTGCACGAGTTGGCCACCCAATAATGGGGATACTGCCGAAGGGTTTGAGGTTTTTGCATGTTATTTGCTTGCAACCGCCACGCGCAGGGATAAACGCCACTCTCATAGCCCAATGGCCTCGCGCAGGCAATTAGCCACTATCTGCAGGTCCTTATCGGTCAAATTGACGTGCATGGGGATGCTGATGGCCTCGCGGTAGTACTGCTCGGCATCTGGATAGTCACCCTGTTTGAAGCCCATTTTCTGGTAAAAGGGCTGGGTGTGAACAGGGATGTAGTGCAGGTTGACCATAATGTCTTTGGCCCGCAAGGCTTCAAACACTTGGCGGTGGGTAACCCTGATTTTGTCGAGCCGCAGGCGGACCACATAGAGGTGATAAGCGCTGTAGCTATCGGGGTGTTGCCAAGG
This sequence comes from Limnohabitans sp. Bal53, assembly GCF_003063355.1. Classification (GTDB taxonomy): domain Bacteria; phylum Pseudomonadota; class Gammaproteobacteria; order Burkholderiales; family Burkholderiaceae_C; genus Limnohabitans_A. Next base: position 805,825 of record NZ_NESH01000002.1, read on the forward strand.
TAGCGTGAGAGGCAGGGCCGCCAGCAGTTCGTTGTAACGCTTGGCGATGTCGTGGCGGCGTTTGACGTAATCGTTCAGTCGGGTCATTTGGCTCACACCGAGTGCCGCTTGCATGTCAGTCATGCGGTAGTTGAAGCCCAGGGCCACCTGTTGGTAATACCAAGGGCCGTGAATCGGCTCGGTCATTAGGGTGGGGTCGCGGGTGATGCCGTGGCTGCGCAGCAGGCCCAGGCGGGTGGCAAGCTCGGCGCTGTTGGTCAGTGCCATGCCGCCTTCTGCTGTGGTGATGATCTTGACGGGGTGGAAGCTGAAAACGGTGATGTCGCTGTAGCGGCCGTTGCCGATGGGCTCCCCTTTGTATTGGCCGCCAATGGCGTGCGAGGCGTCTTCGATGATTTTGAAGCCATATTTTCCACCCAGGGCGTGGATGGCGGCCATGTCGCAGGCCTGGCCGGTCAGATGGACGGGCACCACGATTTTGGGGAGCTTGCCGGCTTTTTCTGCGGCTATAAGTTTGGCTTCGAGCTTTGCGGGGCAGAGGTTATAAGTGTGGGGGTCGGTGTCCACAAATTCGACTTTTGCGCCGCAATAAAGGGCGCAGTTGGCCGATGCCACAAAGGTGTTGGGCGTGGTCCAGAGCCAGTCGCCTGGGCCTAGGTCAAGTGCTAGGCAAGCTATATGAAGTGCAGATGTGGCGCTATTGACTGCTACCGCATGCAAAGCACCGGTATGCGCCATCACGCTGCGCTCAAACTCTTCAATGGTTGGGCCTTGCGTCAGGTTGACGGATTTCAATACGGCGATGACTGCATCGATGTCCGCTTGGGTGATGTCCTGACGGCCGTAAGGAATCATGGCTCAGATGCTCCCGATTTTTTCTTTGTTTTCAGTTATCCATGACTTCAACTGGTTGTCTGTCATCCATTCTGGGTTGTTGTCACTGGCGTAGACAAACCCATCTGGCACTTTTTTACCGGTTTTGATGCGTTTGGGGCAATTGGACCAGCCATTGATGGTCGGGAGAATTTTGAAATGCTCCGGATATTCGTAGGTGTAGTGGGCATCTTCTGCGCTGATCATCTGCTCGTGCAATTTTTCACCAGGGCGAATGCCAACCACTTCATGCCGAGCCTCCGGTGCGACCACGCGTGCCAAGTCAGTCATTTTCATGGATGGGATTTTTTTGACGTAGATTTCGCCACCTTCCATGTCTTCAAAAGCGTGCCAAACCAGTTTGACACCTTCTTCCAGTGAAATCATGAACCGTGTCATACGTTCGTCTGTAATAGGCAAGACACCTTTGTCTTTGATCGACATGAAAAATGGTATGACCGAGCCACGCGAGCCCATGACGTTGCCGTAACGCACCACCGAAAAACGTGTCGACTTTCCGCCGGAGTAAGAGTTGCCAGCAACAAATAATTTGTCAGAAGCCAATTTGGTGGCCCCATAAAGGTTAATGGGGCAGCTGGCTTTGTCCGTGGACAGCGCAACCACCCTTTTGACGCCTTTGTCAATACATTCATCAATGAGGTTCATGGCCCCCATCACGTTGGTTTTGACACACTCAAAAGGGTTGTATTCGGCTGTGGGCACAATTTTGGTCGCAGCAGCGTGCACCACATAGTCCACGCCATCCAGGGCACGATGCAAACGATCTTTGTCGCGAACGTCGCCAATGAAAAATCGAACACGGTCATCGCCCTCAAATTTTTTCGCCATGTCCCATTGCTTCATCTCGTCGCGTGAAAAAACTATGATCTTTTTGGGGTTGTACTTTGCAAGTGTCATGGGCACAAAGGTATTACCGAAGGATCCAGTGCCACCAGTAACTAAAATTGTTGCATTTTTCATGATTCAATCTCTTTTCCGTTGATTTGTGGCCAAAAATTTGACACGCTAAGCACTTAAAGCACAAACCATGCCAAAAGAAAGTAACAAGCTTCTCTCACATCCCTCGGTATTTGTCATCAAATTTTTAAAAGTTCCTAAAGTTTTTTCTCCTCATACCGATTAAAGACTGTACGTTTGTAAAAACGAGGAATCCAAACATGTCTGTCGTCAACTCCAATATGCAGGCCACCAAGGCACAGAACGCTTTGGTTCAAAACAACCGAGTGCTTAGCCAAACAATGGCTCAGCTCTCTACGGGCTCGCGCATCAATTCAGCGGCTGACGATGCTGCAGGCCTAGCGATCAGCAACCAACTCAGCACTCAAGCCCGCAGCCTGAACGTGGCAGTACGCAATACCAACGATGGCATTTCGATGATGCAAACTGCCGACAGTGCAGCAGGAGGTATTCAGGAAATACTTTTTCGGATGAAGGAGTTGGCGGTGCAGTCTATAAACGACACCAACAGTGATGATGAGCGAACGGCTCTCAATGCCGAATTTGCACAACTTGAAACACAAATCACCAACACAGTGGCCAATACAACCTGGAACGGCATGAAGCTTCTTGATGGCACGGTTGGGAATGCAGGAACCGTTGGCTACCATGTTGGCGCTGCTGCAAATGACACGGTAAACGTGACTTATGCCGATTTTGATTTGGCAAATCAACCGCTCACTACCGCTCGCACCATAAACACAGCCGCAAATGCAAATACGGCATTGAGCTCTATCGATGGTGCCATCAACCAAATCAGCGAAGCCCGAGCTACTTGGGGTGCAGCCATGAACCGTTTGGTTCATGCGGGTGACAATGCAACCAACGTTTCCATGCATTTGACTGAGTCCAATAGCCGGATCAAGGACACTGACTATGCCCAGGCCACAGCAGAGCTTGCACGCGCCATGATCATGAACCAAGCCGGTTCTGCCATGTTGTCGCAAGCCAATCAACAACCTTATTACGTTTTAGCTCTACTAAGCTGAGGGATCGGTACAGGCATGCGTTTTGCTTTAGCAAAGGCTCAATGAGTGAATCGGCAAACCTATGCCGCCGTCTACCCTAGGAGCATCTATGCTGCACGCCGCCCCCGCCTTTCTGGCCAAAACGTCTTACTCGGCTCTGCTCGCCAGCGCCACCCAAGAACTCAGCCCCGCCAAAATCCGGCAATCGATTGCCGACTTGGTCGGCCAAAACAGGCTGGCTGAGGCCGATTTGTTGTCTCACGAGGCGATGCAACGCTTTCCGCAGAGCGAAGACATTCTCGTCATCCGCGCTTTGGTCACCCAGGTGCGCCAGGACTGGCCCGCCGCCAGCGGCGCCTTGGAAAAGTTAATCACCCTGCAAGGCCACGCCGCTCAGGCAGTGACTTGGGGCCAGTGGGTTCGCGTGCTGCGCTGCATGGGCGATGATGCCCGCGCCATGACCGTGGCTGCCCAAGGCCTGGCCACCCACCCCAAAGATGCACAGCTGCAGCAAGAGTTCAGTGCCTTGCAGCAAGTGGGCGTGCGCCCTGCGCTCAAGGTGGCTTGACGTTTGTGGGGGCATGGACTGCCACGTCGCTGCGCTCCTCGCAGTGACGGCAAGTTGGGCAGCGCTCCTCGCAGTGACGGTTGTCTCGTCATCGCGCCCTTTTCGAGTCCTTGCGATGCACGAAGCGATCCATGGATTGCCGCGCTTCGCTCGCAATGACGGGGTAGTGAATTGCCGGGCTTCGCTCGCAATGACGTTTAACCCGTCATCGCGAGGCACGAAGCGATCCATCCCCTGTCTAGGACGCTGCTGATGTGTTGTGGCTCTCAAACGCAGGCCTGAAGTCATTGAGCTCCTGTGTCTGTAAACCAACCTCTGCCGAGGTTGCCACATCTTTCCATCGTTCGACCGCTGCAGCCACTTCTTCAACGATGGATTGCGCCTGTGGCTGCGACAACTCAAAACGGGCGGCTTGATCCAGGAGCTGCTGGATCGAGGTAATCGGACCGCTGTCCTCACTGAGCCAGGTTTTGGATTCACGATCCTTGTCGGGGAATGGGTTCAGATCAAATGCCGGCGCCAGTCGCCACTGATTGTTTCCGCAGTACAAGAACCCGATGTTCTGCAGGTGATCATCCACATTCGTGATCAGGTGGTTGAACACCAGACGCCGCCACAATTGCCTAGCGTCTTGTACGAAGTTCTCACACTTCATGCGCATCACATCGATGATTTCCGTGTACGAATGCTCATCGTCACGGTTGGCTTGCAACAGCGTGGCGCCTGAGATGTACGGGATACGATGGTGTTCGGGCGTGCGGTCAAACCGGCGAATCATCGCAACCGGCTTGCCCTGAACCATCACAACCCGTGCATGCGCGGTTTCAATGGATGCAAGTTGGGCCAAGCGCAGTGCCAGCACCTCGCCACGCGTGACTGAGCGCTCATCGTTCAAACTGGGAAACTTGCCCAGTGACAAAGCGCCATCCGAATCCAGGATGGTGCATTTGGGGCGCATCCCCCCAAGGGATGTTCCTTTGCCTTGAAGGTAGGCCAAGTCCTCAGCGGTTTCTTGGTTGGACTCTAACGCTCGGGATGCGAGTAGGATTTTTCCCAGCTCCAGGAACACCGGCGTAGATCGAGCGCCATCGGCGACACTGCGCTGGTAGTCGCCGCGCTCGTCTCGCAGCCGCAATGCACCCACCCGACTGAAATCATCCACGCAAGCAAGGTAGTCCGCCTCGGTCAATGGACCCAGTGACACATCTTTGGCGCGCGCCTTGGCATGTGCGCGTGCGATCACTCGCCGTCCCCAGGCGTCCGGCTCGGTATCGGCCAAGGCCAAGAAAAAACAGGTATCGTTTTTAGTCGGTGGCTTGCGCAGTTGGTAGCCGCTTTGACGTGTGAGATCGGGTGATACATCGAAGAACTGGGCATCTGCTAACCAATCTTCGCTGTAGGCGAATTGAGAAAACTCTCGTTGGCCGTCTTTGACGAAGATGAGCCGTCCCAATGGCTTTTCTGCCTTGCCCAGGAAGACATCCATCTGAGTTCGTGTCGAGGCTTGTCTGTTGACGGGTTTGACAGAAGGGTTGGTGGCCATCAGAAGGCTCCAGATTCAGGTGATTTGCGAGACTTACGCACGCGTTGGGGCAATTTTTCATCCATCAAGGTCAGGCCGATGGTGTCCTGAGGCGTGTCGAGCAATTGATTGAGCTGCTCCAATTCCCCGAACACTTGCAATGCCCTGGCCAGATGAACCAGGGCCGTACCCGGGTGTCCTGCCTCCATTCGCCGCACGGTGTGAGCCGAGGTGCCAATCCGCTGCGCAAAATCTTGCTGGGTCAGGTGCCTGCGCCGGCGCGCAAGCGAAATAGCCTGACCGAGCCGGGTCAGACTGCGTACAACGGGCAATGGTGGCGGAGATAAAGATTTCATTTAAAGCAAATTTTATAGTGCTTTAAATTATTTAAGAAATCATATATGCAGGTTTAACTTTGAAACCCACAAAAATTATCTTTTTTGGTCACGCAAGTGCGCCAGGACCGTGGCCACTCAGGGCCTGGCCACCCACCCCAAAGAGGCGCAGCTGCAGCAAGAGTTCAATGCTTTGCAGCAGGTGGGTGTGCACCCTGCGCTCAAGGTGGCTTGACGTTTGTGGGGGCATGGACTGCCGCGTCGCTGCGCTCCTCGCAGTGACGGTTATCTCGTCATCGCGCCCTTTTCCAGTCATCGAGAGTCACGAAGCGATCCATGTCATTCCCCGTCATCGCGAGGCACGAAGTGATCCATGCCGTTCCCCGTCATCGCGAGGCACGAAGTGATCCATGCCATTCCCCGTCATCGCGAGACACGAAGTGATCCATGCCATTCCCCGTCATCGCGAGGCACGAAGTGATCCATGGATTGCCGCGCTTCGCTCGCAATGACGGGGTAATGAATTACCGCGCTTCGCTCGCAATGACGAAGAAAAGTAATTGCGCCCTTTTTCCCGTTATCACGAGGCACGAAGCGATCCATCCACCGGTCATCGCGAAACACGAAGCCTTGCCGCCTGTCGGCAACGCATTGCCGCTTGGCCACTGTTGGATAGATTTCAGCCGCTCCAAAATCAATTTTTCACCGTTTGCAATTCGGAAGTACTTATTTTTTGAATTTTCACGAATTTTTATGCAAATAAATATCGATTGAGGCTAAAGAAAAGCTGGCACGCGGTTTGCTTAAAGGGATTCATCTTCGGTTTTGGCCATGTAGCACCGAAATTTTGACACCCCTTTTCAGGAGACCTGAACATGACATCCCTTTACCAAGCCATGCTGTCGCAAGCCGTATCTGGTCAGATGCTGAGCGTGCGCGATGTGTCGCAATTCACTGCGGCCGAAATTCGCCAGACCATGGCCGATTTGGTGGCCGCCAACCGGATTGATCTGGCCAATGCATTGGCCGCTGCGGGCCAAAGCCTGTACCCCGAGAGCGAAGACATTTTGGCCATCAGCGCCTTGCTGGCCGAGATCCAGCAAGACTGGACAGGCGCCGAAGAGTTGCTGCGCAAACTGGTCGATTCCCAAGGCGCTGCCGCCACCCCATTCACTTGGCGTCACCTGATTCGGGTGCTGCGCTGCCAATGCGAGCCAGGCAAGGCTTTGCAAGTGGCCCAACAAGCCATGTTGGCACACCCCAGCGATATGACTTTGAGTGACGAGTTTTTGGCTCTTCAAGAGTTGGTCTCTGAGCAAGTACCTGTGACCGCATCTGTCCAGACGCACTGAGACCAGCTACCTGCCACACCCCATTTAACTGAACACTCTTCTTAAAGATTCACAGCCATGTCCGTCATCAACACCAACATCAAGTCGCTGGTTTCACAAAATGCACTCAACAAAAACAACGAGTCTCTGGCCTCGGCCATGCAACAGTTGTCTACTGGTAAGCGCATCAACAGCGCGGCAGACGATGCCGCGGGACTGGCCATTTCATCCCGGATGACCGCCCAAATTCGGGGTTTGGATCAAGCGGTCCGCAATGCCAACGACGGCATTTCGCTGTTGCAAACTGCAGAAGGCGCCTTGATTGAGGTCACCAACATGATGCAGCGCATGCGTGAACTGTCCGTTCAGGCGGCCAACGACACCAACACCGCCTCTGACAGGGTATCGCTGAATCTGGAATACGGCCAACTGATGCAAGAGATCAACCGCATTGCGCAAAACACGCAATGGAACGGAATGAGCATCATGAACAACACGACCACTGGGGCTGCGGCCATCGGAACGGGTGGTACGGTAGCGGAACCGGCTGCGGATGGTGCAGAGCTGCGCAACATCAATTTTCAGGTCGGTGCCAATGCCAATCAAATCATCAGCGCTCAGTTCAAGGACTTCTCAGTCCCAATGACTGCCGCAGGCATTCCCGACACTGCAGCAGTTCCAGCCGACACACAAATTTTCAGTGGCGACGCACAGCTCAACGACACCGACATCACCTCAGCAAGCAATGCGAACACCGCAATGGCGCGACTGGATGCCGCATTGGGGAAAATCACAGACGAACGAGCCACCTACGGTGCTGTCATGAACAGATTGACTTATGCAGGTGACAACTTAACCAATGTGTCGCAAAACACCTCCGAATCGCGAAGCCGCATCATGGACACTGATTACGCAAAAGCCAGCGCGGAGCTATCCCGTACACAGATCATCTCGCAAGCAGCCACAGCCATGCTGGCGCAAGCAAACCAGTCGCCTCAATCGGTGCTCAAGCTGCTGCAGGGCTAAACAGGCCCTGCCCCTGCCAAAGCCTGCCAAACCCTGGTTTTGCAGGTTTTTTTTCGCCCTTTTACAGGCTTTCTGGCACAGCTTTTGCACACCCTTGAGGCACAGCGCTTGTTTTGTTCCGAGCCGACGTTTTGTTGACAGGGCCACACCCCGCCAACACTCGCCAGGCTTGCAAAACCGCACCACTTGCCCAAGCCATTGACCGGAGAAGCCATGACACCCACTGCCCACCACTCGCCCGAAGCCACACGCCACTTTTTGGTGGCCATGTGCGCCAAAGCCAACAGCCAGTTGTCGGCCCAGGGATTGGCCGCAGCGCCGCATCTGGCTGTCGCGGCCCAAGCCAACCTGGACCTGGCCACGGTGCTGGATTTGCTGCGCGACTGAACTCGTAAACGGCTTGCCCCTCCAACCCATATCCAAGCACTTGGCCAGCGTTGCCCATGGCAGACTGGCACAATCAAGAAATTCACCAAAAGCTGCAAACCCCATGCGCCCCAGCCCACTGAACAAAGCCAAAAACAAGGATTGCAAAGTCTGCCGACGCATTCGGCAATTTTTGATCCTGGCCGCTGCATTGCTGGTCCTGATGTGGGCGCAGCCCGGTTGGCGTTTGCCGCCCGGCTTCGATTACACGACCTTGGTGGGTGACTTGTTTTTGTGGGCCTTCTTGGCGCTGTTCGCCTTCAAGGCTTGGCAACACTACAAAGACCGAGACCGCTGATGCCTGCCATGACCTCTGCCCCTACAACCACCGCCCCACCGCAACGTGGACCCAATTGCTGGGGCTGCCGTTTTTTTGGCGTGAGCCATATCCCGTCCAGCCCTTACGTCTGCCGGGCAATGGGTTTCCAAACCAAAACTCTGCCCTCGCTCGAAGTCTTGCGGGTGGATGGCCAGTTTTGCCGATCCTTTGAGGCCAAGGCCTCTGTCAGCGTATCTTCCAAACCATGAACCACCGCAGCCTTTGGCCCTTTGCCTTGTCGACTGGCTTGCTCTGGCTGGCCCTGCTGAGCCACGCTGTTGCCCAGACCCGCCCCACACCACCCGCAACGCCCCCCGCTTCGGCAATGCCCTCGGCGCTGACCAGCGGCGTGCCGGGGCAGCCGAACGACAATGTGCAGTCGGGCGTGGCCGCCTTGCAGCGTGGGCATTACGCGATTGCCATGCGCGCCTGGCGCGGCGATGCCGACAAGGGCAATGCCCTGGCCCAGAGCAATGTGGGGTATTTGCACGAACACGGCTTGGGTGTGCCCCAAAGCTACCCCGAGGCCATGGCCTGGTACCGCAAGGCCGCCGCGCAAAACCTGCCGCAGGCGCAGTTCAACATTGGCACGCTTTACTTTTATGGCTACGGCGTGGAACGCAACCCGCGCGAAGGCGTGAACTGGTTCCGTCTGGCGGCCAAACAGAATCTGGCCGAGGGCCAGTACATGCTCGGCCTGGCTTACCACGAGGGCACGGGGGTAGCGGCCGACGCCACGCAGGCACTGGACTGGTTCGTCAAATCGGCCCTGATGGGCTACCCCGCCGCCCAGCTGATGGCGGGCATGGTGTATTTGTCGGGTGACGCAGGGCGCATCGAGGCCGACAAGGCCTATGTCTGGGCCGAGGTGGCCTACACCAACGGGGTGGTCGACGCCTCGCTGGTGCGCGACTACGCCTCTTACAAGATCAGCCGCAAGCAAATCGAGCAAGCCAAGGAAGCGGGCAAGCGCTGCATCCAGTCGCGCTACAAAGATTGCCCGGCACGCTGACTGGGCCAGGGAGTAATGGATTGCCGCGCTTCGCTCGCAATGACGCAGAGGGGTCACCACACCCCGTCCCCGTCATCATCCCACACCTCCCCCGTCATCGCGAGGCACGAAGCGATCCATGGATTGCCACGCTTCGCTCGCAATGACGCAAAGGGGTCACCACGCCAATTCTGGTCACGTAACCTTTCCCCGTCATCCCACACCTCCCCCGTCATCGCGAGGCACGAAGCGATCCATGGATTGCCACGCTTCGCTCGCAATGACGCAAAGGGGTCACCACGCCAATTCTGGTCACGTAACCTTTCCCCGTCATCCCACCCCTTTCCCGTCATCGCGAGGTACGAAGCGATCCATGGATTGCCGCGCTTCGCTCGCAATGACGCAGAGGGGTCAGCACGCCAATTCTCGTCAACTGACCCCTTCCCCGTCATTGCGAGGTACGAAGCAATCCATCTTCAGGGCAAGTGTCAATCTTTCGTCAAGGTCCCAAAGCGTCGGAACCCTGATTAGTCAAAATTAAAGTATTCATTTTTTAAAATAAAAACCACTTAAATTAGTTTTTAAATCTGGCACAAGGGTTGCTTTACATGTTCCATCTGAATGTGAGGCCACACCGTGAAGCCAACTCCTGCATCTGCCCCTCTGGCCCTTTGGCTGGACCCTGAAAAACCGCTGAGCCCCGAGCACAGCCAAGCCCTGCACACCAGCGGCTGGGCGGTGATGCCGGTGCACACGCTCGATACCCTGGTGTCGCACGCAGCCGATGCGGCCGTGGTGGTTTTGCACCTGAGCGTGGATGTGACCCGTTTGAAGGCCGTTCAGCAACTCCTGCAAGAAGCCGGCATGAACACTCCCGTGGTGGCACGGGTCGAGCGCCAAGAACTGGAGCTGGCCGTGGAAGCCAGCCAGGCGGGCGCCTTGGCCGTGTTGGCCGCTTGCGATACGCGCAGCGCCAGCTGGATGCGTTTGCACAGCCTGCTCAACCCCCACGCTGCCCGCACCAACACCCAACCCACACGCAACGTGGTCTTTGTGGACCCCGCCAGCCAGCACCTGCTGGCCCTGGCCCAAAAAGTGGCACAAGCCGATGTGACGGCCTTGCTGGTGGGCCCCACTGGCTCGGGCAAAGAGGTGATGGCACGCGTACTGCACGAGGCCTCGGCCCGTGCACGCGGCCCCTTTGTGGCCCTGAACTGCGCGGCCATGCCGGAAAACCTGATCGAAGACATGCTGTTTGGCCACGACAAGGGCGCCTTCACGGGCGCACACCGTGACCAAAAAGGATTGTTTGAACAAGCCCAAGGCGGCACCCTGTTCTTGGACGAGATTGGCGAGATGCCCATGCACCTGCAAAGCAAGCTGCTGCGCGTGCTGCAAGAGCGCCAGCTGACCCGCCTGGGTGGCCAAAACGTGATTCAGTTGAACGTGCGCATTGTGGCTGCCACCAACAAGGACTTGAAGCAGGCCATCGCCGAGCGCGAGTTCCGCGAAGACCTCTACTACCGCATTGCCACCTTCCGCATGCGTTTGCTGCCTTTGTGCGAGCGCCCGGGCGACATCATTCCCTTGGCCATGCAATGCCTGAGCCAGCACGACCACCAGGTCTGGCGCTTGCACCCGCAAGCACAGGCCATGCTGCTGCAATACCCCTGGCCCGGCAATGTGCGCGAGCTGGAAAACGTGATGCGCCGCGCCATGGTGCTGTGCACCGACCACCATGTCACGCCCGCGCACCTGATGTTTGACGACTGGTTGACCCAAGCAGCGCCCGCTGCAGCTGTGCAGCCTCAAGCTGCTGACGCCGTGGCCGCTGACCAGCCCGGCATGCCCGCTGCGGATGAAACCCGCTGGGTGCCTACCCACTCCGATCAGCAGACACAAGCACCTTACCAAGTGCCCCCCAGCGTTGCACCAGCCGATTTGCAAAGCGCCGTGCGCCTGAACGAACACCAGGTGATCATGGCCACACTGGCCAGCACCCCCAGCAAAACCGAAGCGGCCAAACGCCTGGGCATCAGCCCGCGCACGCTGCGCTACAAGATGGCCCAGTTGCGTGAGCACGGCTTGGCCATGGCGGCGGCTTGCTGAAGGAGACTTCGATGATTGACAAAGCCATTTCCCCCGCCAACATCCAGTCGATGCTGCAAACTCTGCGCAGCCACCAGGCTCAAGCCTCGGGCCTGCCAGGCGCAGAGCAACTCAAAGGCCTCACCCCAGAAGTTGGCAAGACCAACTTTGGCGAATTCGTCTCCGGCGCCCTCAGCCAGGTCAACCAGGTGCAGGTGCAGTCTTCCGAGATGCGTGCGGCTTTTGACCGGGGAGAGAACGTTGCCCTGACCGATGTGGTGCTGGGGATGCAGAAATCCTCTTTGGCCTTTGAAGCGACCTTGCAGGTCCGCAACAAGGTGCTCAAGGCGTACGAAGACATTTTGAACATGCCGGTCTGAACGACATAAAGAGAACACACCATGGCCACAGCGACCGCAACAATGAACAACGGCATGATGACCGTCCCTGGCAATTCGGGGGCCGTCTCGGCACCTGCGCCTGCACCCAATGGCAGCATGGCCCTGACCACCGCGCCTGGTGGTGACGGCACTGCCGCTCCCGGCACCGGTTTGAGCCCCTGGCAAACCATTGGCATTTCGGACACCTTCACCAGAGTGCTCAACCAACCTTCGGTGCGCCGTGTATTGCCTCTGATCGTGATGCTGGTGGTGCTGGTGCTGTTTGCATTGACCTATGCCTGGATGTCGGTCACGCCCCACCGCCCGGTCATGCCTGGCCTGCAAGAGGCCGACCAGCAAGCGGCTTACGAATCACTCAAAACCGCCGACTTCAAACCCAAGATCGACCCGGCCACGGGCCAACTCACGGTGCCCAGCGACCGCTTCCATGAGGCGCGCATTTTTCTGGCTTCGCAAGGCTTGCCCAAAGCCGGAGCTACAGGTTTGGACGGTTTGAAAGACCAGTCGTCCATGACCACCAGCCAATTCATGGAGCAGGTCAAAGTGAACGCCGCCATGGAGCAGGAGTTGGCGCGTTCCATCATGCAAATTGGCAGCGTGCAAAGTGCCCGTGTGCACCTGGCCACCCCCAAGCAAAGTGTGTTCGTGCGTGACCGCACCCCACCCAAAGCCTCTGTGGTGCTGGCCCCCTACCCTGGCCGCGCCGTGTCGGCCTCGCAGGTGCAGGCCATCGTGCACTTGGTGTCCTCCAGCGTGCCCTACCTCACGCCTGACCACGTCACGGTGGTGGACAACGTGGGCAAACTGATGACCGAGTCGGCCACCGAACAAAAACTGGGCCTGACCTCGGCCCAAGAGCAGCACAAGCAGCAAATGGAAGAGGTTTACCGCACCCGGATCATGCAGATCCTCTCGCCCATGGTGGGCGAGGCCAATGTGCGCTCGCAGGTGAACCTGTCACTGGACTTCACCCAATCCGAGAGCACCACCGAAGACTTTGACAACCGCGACAAAGGCCCCCGCACCCGCTCCGAGGTGCTGGCCGAAGACCGCGCTGCCATCCGATCAGCCGAAGGCATCCCCGGGTCCTTGGCCAATACGCCACCGCCCACGCCAACCACGTCCAACGCCACAACAGTAGACCCCAACAAGGGCCAATCCGAGTCAAACAGCACACTGAGCAGCCGCTCAACACGCAACTTCGAGCTCGACCGCACGGTGCGCCATGTGCGCAATGCCAGTGGTGGCGTGATGAAGGTCAGTGTGGCCGTGATCGTGAACGAGCGCCCAGCGCCAGCGCCCGCCGAAGGCGCGGCCGTGGACCCTAATGCGCCCAAGAGCGTGCCCTACACACCACAAGAGCTCGAGCAGATGCAACAAGTGGTGCGTGGCGTGGTGGGCTTTGACCCAGCCCGAGGCGACAACGTGACCGTGGTGCCGGCACGCTTTGAAGCGCCCGCTCCTTTGGAGACCATGCCTTGGTACCTCGAAAACACCGTGCAATCGGCCCTCTCCAGCGCCCTGATTGCCATCAGCTTCATCGTGTTCATGATGATTGTGGTGCGCCCCATCATGCGCAGCATCACCGCTGCCAAGGCCCAGGCCGAGGAAGAAAAAGCCAAAGCCGCCATGGCGGACGGCGAGCTCAGCGCCGAAGACATGCGCATGATCCAGATTGGCGAGGGCGAGAGCTTGGAAGAAATCAAGGCCAAGCTCAAACCCAAGAAGTCGAGCATCAGCATCGACATGCTGGACACAGCCAACACCTACGACGACAAAGTGGCCCTCATCCGCATGCTGGTGGCCGAAGACTCAGGCCGCGTGGCCAACGTGCTCAAGGGCATGATCAAGGTCTCTTGACCGACGCAAGGAACAACAAAAATGGCCACGAAAAAAGACACCGACAAAGACGCCAAAGGCAAGGATGCCAAAGGTAAGGACGGCAAGGACACCAAGGTGGTGGCATCCGCCACGGGTGACGCGCCGATTGTGATCACAGAAGAGCTGCAAGAAGAGCTGGACGCCCTGACAGGAGCGCAGCGTGCGGCAGTGCTGATGCTGTTGCTCGGTGAGCAGCAAGCGGCCGAAATCATCCGGTTCCTGAACCCGAAAGAGGTGCAGTCGCTGGGCGGCGCCATGGTGTCGGTGGCCGACTTGTCGCAAGAGGCGGTGAACATCGTGCTCGACGAATTTGTGGCCACGCTCAAAAAGCAAACCAGCCTGGGCCTGGGCACGGGCGACTATGTCGAAAAGGTCATGAAACGCGCTTTGGGCGACGACAAGGCGTCGTCGGTGCTCAGCCGCATCATGCCGGGCCAAGGCAGCAAGGGCTTGGAAATCCTCAAGTGGATGGATGCCCGCTCGATTGCCGACATGATCCGCAACGAACACCCGCAGGTCACCGCCATCATTTTGTCGGTGCTCGAATACGACGTGGCGGCCGATGTGCTGAACTTCCTCTCACCCGAGTCGCGCCCCGAAATTTTGCAGCGCATTGCGAGCCTGGAGACGGTGCAACCGTCGGCCATGGAAGAGCTCGAATCGATCATGAAGAAACAGTTCGCCAGCAACTCCTCGGCCAAGTCGTCGAGCTTTGGTGGCGTCAAGGCGGCGGCCAAGATCATGAACTTTGTCAAGGTCGATCTGGAGTCCTCCATCATGGGCGGCCTGTCGCAGCTCGACCCCGAGTTGATGATGAAGATCCAGGACAACATGTTCACCTTCGAAAACTTGGTGGGTGTGGACAACCGCGGCATCCAGGTGCTGATGCGCAACGTGGAGCCGGACATGCTGATGACGGCCTTGAAGGGCGCACCCGAGTTCGTCAAGGAAAAGTTCTTCGGCAACATGTCGGCGCGTGCGCGGGTCATGTTCATCGACGAGATGGAGGGCAAAGGCCCCCTGCGCATCACCGATGTGGAAGACGCGCAAAAGACCATCATGCGTCTGGCACGCAAGTTGTCGGATGCGGGCGAGCTGGTGCTGGCGGGCCGAGGAGACGACTTTGTCTGAAGCCCAAGCCAACACTGGTGGCTGGAGCGCCAACCCTTTGCTCAATGGCAAAAGCCAGGCCCCCAGTTTTTTGCGCACCCAGTGGGACGAAGCCAAGGTGCGCTCATTTGGCCCCTGGCGCGTGGCCGATCGCACCGAGCCGACCGACGCCCTGACCTTGCCCGAGCCTTTGCCCAGCGCCAAGCTGACCGACGAGGAGGCTGCGCCATCCGACGAGCCCATCAGCGACACACCGCAGCCGGCGCCAGCTGAAGACACGCTGGTCTCCGAATCCGCCCTGACCGCTTTGCGCGTGGCGGCCTACCAGCAAGGTCTGGCCGACGGCCAAGCCCAGATGCGTGAGCAACTGAGCGCCGAGCTGGACGCCGAACGCGCCAAAGAGCGCGAGCTGATCCGTCACTTGGGCATTGAGCTGCGCAGCATCAGCCAAGACCCGCAGCGCTTTTTTGAGCCGCTCAAACGCTTGTCCTTGCACCTGGCCGAGCAGCTGGTGCGCGCCGAGCTGCAAATATCAGGGCAAGCCATCAGCGGTTTGATCCAGTCGTGCATTCAGCAACTGGACCACCCGGCGCAACCCATCAAGGTCAGCCTGAACCCCCAAGACATGAAGCGCCTGCAGGCCATGGGCGAGGCCGTCACGGCCCACCTGGAGCTGGAGGCCGACCCCCTGCTGCGTCCAGGCAGCGTGCGTGTGCGTGTGCAAGACAGCGTGGTGCAAGACCTGATCGAACACCGCCTGGAGCCGCTGGCGCGTCGCCTGCTGCCCCAGCCCGAGGCCTGGATGCAAAGCTCCAGCCTGGTACAAGACAAAGTCGACGCCATGCCCGAGAGCACACCCAAGCGCGACTGGGACCGGCAGGTGATTGACGTGCAAGACACCGATGTCAAAGCCACGGACGCCAACGCGCCCGACGAGGACATGTCCGCATGAACTTTGAACAAGAAGTCAACCAGCTGATCGGCGGCCTGCATGCCCCCGAGCCCCAGCGCAGCGGCACCTTGGTGCGGCTGGTGGGCATGCGGCTGGAAACGCGCGGCCTGATGGCCCCGCTGGGCGCGTGTTGCGAGATCGTCGGCCAGATGGGTCACCGGGTCGAGGCCGAGGTGGTGGGCTTCAACGACGAGACGCTGTTTTTGCTGCCCTTCACCGAGCCACAGGGCATCGGCCCGGGCGCGCAGGTGCGCGTGCTCAGCCACACCTCGCAGGTGTGTTTGGGCCCCGATCTGCTGGGCCGCATCATCGACGGACGTGGCCAGCCGCTGGACGGCAAACCGCCACCCGAGTGCCGCGACGTGCTGAGCCTGCAGGGCCGGCCCATCAACCCCATGGAGCGCGGCCCCATCAAGGAAGTGCTGGACGTGGGTGTCAAAGCCATCAACGGCATGCTGACCATTGGCCGGGGCCAGCGCCTGGGGCTGGTGGCCGGCTCTGGCGTGGGCAAAAGCGTGCTGCTGGGCATGATGACGCGTTTCACCGAAGCCGACGTGGTGGTGATTGGCCTGATCGGCGAGCGCGGGCGCGAGGTGCAGGCTTTCATCGAAGAGTCTCTCGGGCCTGAGGGTCTGGCCAAGTCGGTGCTGGTGGCAGCGCCTGCCAACGAATCGCCCGTGCTGCGCCTCAAAGCCACGCATCTGACACATGTGATTGCGGAGTACTTTCGCGACCAGGGCAAGAACGTGTTGATGCTGGTGGACAGCCTCACACGGGTAGCCCATGCGCAGCGCGAGATCGGTCTGGCCGTGGGCGAGCCACCCACCGCCAAAGGCTACCCCCCCTCGGTGTTTGCGCTGCTGCCCAACCTGATTGAGCGCGCAGGCGTGGGCCGCCACGGCGTGGGCTCGATCACCGCCATCTACACCGTGCTGGCCGAGGGCGACGACGCCAACGACCCGATCGTGGACATTGCACGCGCCTCGCTCGATGGGCAGGTGATGCTCTCGCGCAAGCTGGCCGACGCAGCGCACTACCCCGCCATTGACCTCAATGGCTCGGTCTCGCGGGTGATGCAAAACCTGCTCTCGCCCGAAGACCAGAAACTGGCCAACCGCTTTCGGCGTCTGTGGTCGCTGTACCAGCAAAACCAGGATTTGATCCAGGTGGGTGCTTACGAAGCGGGCAGCAACCCCGACTTGGATCAAGCGATTCGCCTGCGCGTATCGATGGAACATTTTTTACAACAAGACATGCACACCAGCCAGGACGCCGCGAGCACCCGACGCGAAGTCCAAGCCTTGATGAGCGCCTAAGACCCCGAAGGAGAAAACCATGCGACAAGCCCGAAACTGCTGGCCCGTGCTGGTGCGCAAAGCCCAAGACGCGGTCAATGAAGCGCAAAACGACATCGTTCAGGCCTTGGCCCGGGTCGACCAGCTCGAAGCCAGCCACCAGCGCCTGTGCAAGCTGTACGACGAATACCGCTTGCAAGAACACGCCAGCCAAGCGCCGGTGATGGGCATGCAAGCGAGCATGAACCACCGCCAATTCATGGCCCAATTGCTGAATCTGCAGCAGCGCGTGGTGGTGGACCTGGGCAAAGCCCAAACCACCTTGGCCCAAATGCGACAAAAAAGGCTCAAAGCCGAAATTGAGCTGCACAAGATGCAGTCGCTGGCCGAGCAAGATGCCAAAGCCGTGGCGCAAGACGCCAAGCGCTACGAACAAAGGCAAATGGACGAGTTGGGTGTGCGCCAGTTCATCTTGGGCATGGGGACCTGATTGCAGCCCAATGATTGCAGGCAATGCGACAAGACTGTGCGCTGCGTCAAGGCCCGGCCACAACACTTGTGGCTATGATGGCGCATCAAAAAACAGGCAAGCCTTGGGGCTAGCCTTCACAAAAATCAGCCTTCAGGGTGCAGGATCATTGCGGAAAAATGCGTTGAACACCCCCAAAATTTTCTTGAAATTCAAACTCTGGCGTACGCTGTGCTTGAGCCTGTCTGCTTTGCTGCTGTGTGGGCTCGCCCCGGCGGCCCAAGTGGCTTTGTGGCCCACCATCCCCTTTGTGCGTGGCCAAGACCTGTGCCAATACCAGGACGCCTATGGCCGCACGCGCGCCCAGCAGTCTGGCGACATGGCCCGCTTGCTGGCCGATTTGATCCGTTCTGGGGCAGACCCCAAACAAGCGCCAGAGCTGCTGCAGACTCTGGACAGCCTGATCGACCAAGGACGACAGCGGGCCACGGGCGGCTTTGGCATGGACGTGCTGCTGGAAGGCAGCTTCAAGGCCGCGCTGGACCAGGTTTATGAACAACACCAGCCTCGGGTGCGGCAAGTGGGTTTTTTCAACCCCACGGCTCTCAACGAGTTGGTGCGGGTGCTGCGCGCCCAGCATCGACAAGGCAGCCTGGAAGCCAACCAACTCAACGGCCTCACAGGCGTGGCTTGGGGCACGTATTCGTTCAGCCCGGGCTGCAAAGGCGATGTGCTGGTGACGCTGCACATCGAAACCCAACCCGGACAAACCTTCAACTACCAAGCGCGGGGCATGCCCGAGTCGGTGATGGGCCAAATTGCCTACCAGGTGTTCAGCCAGTTTCAAAAGACCCGATTCCCCAGCCAAGTCATGCACTTGGGCAAAACCCTGGAGCTGCTGGGTGCGCCCGGCAACGTGTTGGGCACCACCAACTCGCCGCGCAAGGCCCAATACGCCTGCGAATGCATGCAGGCCAGGCTGCCCACCGTGGGCGAATACATTTACCTGAGCGAGCTGGGCAACTGGAACGGCGGCGTGAGCAGCGACAAAGGTTTGTGGGCCTTGTCACAAGAACGTGTGATGGCCCCCGAAATGCCCAACCCATCCATCGTGCGGTCGATCAAGGAATTCCAGTCGCCCGAGATTCACTACTTTTGCGTGCGAACTGTGGCCGACAAAAAGACCACCAGCCTGTGCACGCCCTAACATTCATTGGATGCTTTGACCATGCCCACCAAAAAACCCCAGCGCCCTGCCCCCAAAACGGATGCCATCCCGCCCGCCTTTTGGTCCACACTGATCGCCATCACCGTGGTGGTGCTCGGCGGCTTGGGCATTTATCTGATGATAGAAAACGCCGCACCCAAACCCATGCGTGTGCAGGTGCTGCTGGACAACCGATGTGAGGTCATTGACGACGCGTTCATGGCGGTCTCGGAACCCGATGGCGCAAGAGCCATTTTTGTCAAAGGCGTGGCCTATCTGAACACGACCAACAAGGCCAAAATTCTGGTCAAGGTCAATGACAAATACCCAGGCTTTCAATTCGAATCAGGCAGGTCCGATGCCGCCCCGCGTGTGACCATCCAGGTCAATTGCGACACAGGCGACCGCACTCAGCGCACGCTGGACGCGATGAAAGAGCAGTTCAAAAACAAATAAGTCCCCCTCATCCCCCACCTGGAGACGCCACAAGCAGAGATCAGGAAAATCCTGATCCTGTTATTGCAAGGTACAAAGCGATCCACCTCGTGTTGCTGTCATCCCGAGGTACGAAGCGATCCACTCCCTTTTCATGTCATCGCGAGGCACGAAGCGATCCATGGATTGCCGCGCTTCGCTCGCAATGACGGGAAAAAACGACACCGCGCCCTCCCCCGTCATCGCGAGGCGCGAAGCGATCCACTCCCTTTTCATGTCATCGCGAGGCACGAAGCGATCCATACCCCTCTCCCGTCATCGCGAGGAACGAAGCGATCCATCACTCACCAGGGTGATTCGCATAAATCGCCCATCACGTACTTCACATCACTTTTAAAAATGAGCGGCCAACTCAAGCGCAAAACCATCCACAAATACCCTGTTCACACCCCTTTTTGAATCTGCCAAACTTTGCCAAAAAGGGAGAGGATATGAAGCAGGCATGTGTTTACATCATGGCCAGTTCGCGACATGGGACACTTTATGTTGGCGTGACCAGCGACCTGATCGCCCGCGTGTGGCAACACAAAAATGGCAGCCTCGGAGGCTTCACCAGCAGGTACCGTGTGCATCAACTGGTGTGGTTCGAAATGCACGGTGACATGGTCTCTGCCATTGGCCGTGAAAAACAACTCAAAGCAGGTTCGCGGCTCAAGAAAATTGAACTGATTGAAGCGAAAAATCCACAATGGCTAGACCTGTACGAAGGTATTTTTTAGGACATGAATTGACGCCCCGGGGGCTTTTTGGGACTCCGATTTTGGGTTCGGTACCAAGCCACTCACCCCTTGCGCCTGTTATGGCCAGGTGCGAAGCGATTCAGTCGATTTGACTGTCACCGCGAGGTACACAGCGCATCATGGATTGCCGCGCTTCGCTCGCAATGACGAGAAAAAACCGTCATCGCCGCGTTCTACTGGCATCGCAGCTTTCTACCGCCATTGCCGCTTTCTACCGGCATCGCGAGGTACGAAGCGATCCACCCCCTGTTGCTGTCATCGCAAGGCATGAAGCAATCCAGTCGATGCGACTGTCACCACGAGGTACAAAGCGCATCATGGATTGCCGCGCTTCGCTCGCAATGACGGGAAAAAAAGTCATCGCCGCTTTTTACCGTCATCGCCACTTTTAACGTCATCGCGAGGTACGAAGCGATCCACCCCCTGTTGCTGCCATCGCATGGCATGAAGCAATCCAGTCGATTCGACTGTCACCACGAGGTACAAAGCGACTCATGGATTGCCGCGCTTCGCTCGCAATGACGGGAAAAAACCGTCATCGCTGCTTTCTACTGTCATCGCGAGGTACGAAGCGATCCACCCCCTGTTGCTGTCATCGCGAGGTACGAAGCGATCCAGATTTTTATCGCGGCAACTGGCTGGCCTCTCTTGCCAGTGCTTCAATGCGCGCCCAATCGCCTTGGGCCAGTGCATCCGCGGGCACCAACCATGAGCCGCCCACACAGGCCACATTGGACAAGCTCAGCAGGTCGTTCGCGTTCTGCTGGGTCACGCCGCCGGTGGGGCAGAACTTCACGTCAAAGAACGGGCCGCTCCAAGCCTTGAGCATGGCGGGGCCGCCCGCCTGCATGGCCGGGAAGAACTTGAGTTCGGTGTAGCCGTCTTCTTGGGCCATCATGATTTCGCTGCCGGTGGCCACACCGGGCAACAAGGGCAAACCCAAGTCTTTGCAGGCTTGGCCCACCGCCGGGGTGTAGCCGGGGCTGACCGCAAAACGGGCGCCCGCTTTGACGGCAGCAGCGGCGTCATGCGGGCTGCGCACCGTGCCCGCTCCCACCACCGCGCCTTCGACTTCGTTGGCAATCGCTTCCATGCAAGCCAGGGCCTGAGGCGTGCGCAAGGTGATCTCGAGCATGCGGATACCACCGGCGAGCAAGGCGCGGGCCATGGGCACCGCATGGGCCACTTCGTTCAAGACGATCACGGGGATCACGGGGGCGTCCTGCATCACTTGCAGGGCAGTCAGATTCACAGCCATGTGCAGGCTCCTTCTTCGGCTTTGAGCGCGTTGCGGCGCAGGTTGGCAAACAGTTCACGGCCCATGCCAACGCCGTTGGCGGCGCGCAGCTCGGCAGGCATTTGGGCCAGCGGGCGAGCAGCCCATTCGGCCTCGCTCACCAACACTTGCAAGGTGCCTGCTACGCCATCGAGGCGAATCAAGTCACCGTCTTGCACCTTGGCCAGCGAACCACCGGCAGCAGCTTCTGGCGAGACATGGATGGCGGCGGGCACTTTGCCCGAGGCACCGCTCATGCGGCCATCGGTGACCAGCGCCACCTTGAAGCCCCGGCCCTGCAAAATCGCCAATGGCGGGGTGAGTTTGTGCAGCTCGGGCATGCCGTTGGCTTGCGGGCCTTGCCAGCGCACCACACACACGACATCACGGTCGAGCTCACCCGCCTTGAACGCGGCATGCAATTCGTCTTGCGAACTGAACACCCGGGCTGGCGCTTCGATGGTGTGCAGTTCTTCGGGCACGGCTGAAATTTTGATCACGCTGCGGCCCAGATTGCCTTGCAAGAGCTTGAGGCCGCCAGTGGCGCTGAAGGGGCTGGTCGCGGGGCGCACCACGGTGTCGTCTTGGCTGACACCCGCGTCATGCCAAACCAGCTGGCCGTTTTGGGCCGATGGGATGCGGGTGAATTCACGCAGGCCACCGGGGCGCACCGTCAGCACATCGGCGTGCATCAGGCCCGCATCGAGCAGTTCTCGGATCACATAACCCGGGCCGCCAGCGGCCTGGAACTGGTTCACATCGGCGCTGCCGTTGGGGTACACGCGGGTGAGCAGCGGCACCACATCCGACAAGGCCGAGAAGTCATCCCAGTCGATCACGATGCCCGCCGCACGCGCCACTGCCACCCAGTGGATCAAATGGTTGGTGGAGCCGCCCGTGGCCAGCAGGGCGACCATGGCATTGACGATGCAGCGCTCGTTGACCAGGCGGCCAATCGGCGTGAAGTTTTTGGCCTTGACCAGATCCAGCACGGTGCGGGCCGCTTCGCGGGTCAGTTCTTGACGCACGCCCTCGCCCGGGTTGATGAAGGCCGTGCCGGGTACATGCAGGCCCATGGCTTCGAGCAGCATTTGATTGCTGTTGGCCGTGCCATAAAAGGTGCAGGTGCCTTCGCCGTGGTAAGCCTTGGACTCGGCCTCCAACAGTTCAGGGCGGCCGACCTGGCCCAGTGCGGCTTGTTCGCGCACCTTGGATTTTTCGTTGTTGGACAGGCCACTGGTCATCGGGCCAGCCGGCACAAACACGGTGGGCAAATGGCCAAACTGCAATGCGCCGATCAGCAAACCGGGCACGATCTTGTCGCACACGCCCAGCATCAAGGCGGCATCAAACACGTCGTGGCTGAGCGAGACGGCGGTGGCCATGGCGATCACGTCGCGGCTGAACAGGCTCAGCTCCATGCCCGGTGTGCCTTGCGTGACGCCGTCGCACATGGCGGGCACGCCCCCGGCCACCTGGGCCGTCGCACCCAGTTTGCGGGCTTCGTCTTTGATGAGGTCAGGGTAGTGCTGCAGCGGGGCATGGGCCGACAGCAGGTCGTTGTAGGCGTTGACGATGCCGATGTTGGGTGCACGCGGGGCCACGACTTTGATTTTGTCGAGTGCCGTGGCGCGTGCTTTGTCGCCTTCGGGCATGGCGGCAAAAGCGTGGGCCACGTTGGCGCAGCCCAAGCGCTGGGCACCAGGGTCTTGGTTGGCGGCGGCATCGACCTGCTGCAAATAGGCCTGTCGGGTCGGGCGGCTGCGCTCGGTGATGCGGGCGGTCACAGCGGCCAAAGTCGGATGGAGTGTCATGTTTTGACGCCGCAATCGGCGTGGTAACTAAATTACATGACCGATGGTAACCGCGATCCTGCATTTCGGGGTGCTGGCGCGGTTACAGATTGGGTACAAGCGGCAGGCTGCCCCACAACAGGCGAAAAAAAACCCGCCGAAGCGGGTTTTCAGCACGGTCTGGGCTGAATCACTTGGGGGCAGAGGCATCTGCCGCAGGAGCCGAAGCGTCAGCTGCAGGTGCGGAAGCATCTGCCGCAGGGGCGGAGGCTTCAACAGCGGGTGCCGTCGCCACAGGGGCCGCTGCCGGTGCAGCTTTTTTGCTCTTGGCTATGCCAAAACCGACGGCCAAGCCCACGGCCAGCACGATCACGGCCACCAAAACGGTCCAAACTACGGGTTGATTGTCATCTTGAGGGGTCGACATGGGTTTTTTTCTCCGAAAATAGTGGGCAGATCGTAATGGGGCCCAATTGCATATGACTGACACACCTGCCGATGCACCCAACGCGCCGACCGCAGCTGGCCGTGCTACGGCATTTCAGAGCACTTTGCTCGACCAGTTTCGCGCACAAACGGCGGGCCGGGACTTGTGGGTGTTTGGTTATGCCTCACTTTTGTGGCGGCCTGAATTCGAGGCCCAGGAGCAGCACATCAGCCGCGTCTGGGGTTGGCACCGGGCCCTGAAAATGTGGAGCCGGCTCAACCGCGGCAGCCCCGAGTGCCCGGGCCTGGTCTTTGCCTTGTTGCCCGGCGGCAGCTGTCAGGGTGTGGCCTACCGGGTGGCCCGCAACCAGGCCGACGAGGTCCTGGTGCGGCTGTGGGAGAGGGAGATGCCCATGGACGTTTACACCCCCAGCTGGTTGCCTTGCAACACGCCGCAAGGCCGTGTTCAAGCGCTGGCCTTTACCCTGCCGCGCAGCAGCCCCAGCTTCACTGGCCAGTTGCCCCCAGCGACCTACCGGCAAATTTTTCAGCAGGCCTACGGGCGATTTGGCACCACGCTGGACTATGCCCGCCAAACCTACGAGAGCCTGCAAGCCCATGGCATCGAAGACCGGGCGCTGGCCGCACTGCTGCGCCACGCCGACTGAACGTTGAGCGTGATAGGGAGATGACTCAGCCGTGCCAAACAGGACGCTGAGCGTCCATGGGCTCAAGGACCTCGGTATTGCGCTGGCGCAAAACACCAAAAGGCCAAATCCCTATACTTGCCGCCATGAACATCGCCGACCTGCGCAAGAGCTACGAAAAAGCCGAGCTCAATGAAAATGCCTCCCACGCCGACCCCTTGAAGCAATTTGCCCAATGGTTGCAGGAGGCCATCGCCGCCGAAGTACCCGAGCCCAATGCCATGACACTGGCCACCGTGGCCAGCAACCTGCGACCCAGCACGCGGGTGGTGCTGATCAAGGGGTATGACGAACGCGGCATCGTCTGGTACACCAACTACGACAGCCGCAAGGGGCAAGAGCTGGCAGGCAATCCGTTTGCAGCTTTGCAGTTTCACTGGGTTGAACTCGAGCGTGTGGTGCGCATCGAAGGCCGGGTGGAAAAGGTCTCCGACGAAGAAAGCGACGCCTACTTCCACAGCCGTCCACTGGACTCGCGTATCGGGGCTTGGGCTTCACCGCAAAGCCAGGTGATCGACGGGCGCACAGTGCTGGTGACCAACGCTGCCAAATACGCAGCGCAATTCATGCTGCAACCCCCACGCCCGCCGCACTGGGGCGGCTACCGCCTGGTGCCCGACAACTGGCAGTTCTGGCAAGGGCGCAAAAGCCGTTTGCACGACCGATTGCGTTACACGCAAGAGGGCAACAGCTGGCTGCGCGAACGTTTGGCGCCTTGAGGTCCGGCTTCTTTAGACTGCCGCGACGATGCGCCAATCATCAGTCACGCACAAACAGGGTCACCAAAGGGTCGGGTCCGACCTGGCGACTCCAGTGACCATGCACTGCAGGGTCAAACGTGGTCCCATCGGGCAGCGTGTCGGCCGAATAAAAGAACTCGCCGGGGCCAAAGGTTCGCGAGCTGCCGTCTTGCAAAAAGATCTCCATTTGCCCACCCAGCACAAACAGCCACTGCGGATGGCCCGTGCAGTGAAAGCTGCTGCGAAAGCCCACCGGACTTTGGCGCAACTGGCAGGCGTTGGCTGACATCAGGGCCGACAAGCGGCTTTGCGGTGTGCCTTCGGTCAGCGGCACTTCCTCGTCGCGGAAACGAGCGCGCCCATCGGTGTCGGTGAAGAGAATGACTTTTTTCAGGGCTTGCATGGCCGAGGCCTTATTTCAAAAACAACAAGCCCCGATTGTCGCCGAGCCCAGAACATCGACCGCTTGAGCTTGAGCGAGCCCCTCATCTGCCTGATCACTGTGCCAGTTAGCCCACGCTGACAACGCGGCCAGTGCTTCAACTGCTTTGCCGCTGCACGATCTCGAAGCCCAAATCCAGCTGGGGTGCCTCAGGCTCTTGGCCACGCATCAAGCTCAGCAGCATCTCGGCGGCGGCCTGGCCGATGCGCGCACGCGGTGTTCGAACGGTGGTCAGGGTGGGCAACATTTGGTCGCTGCCGGTCAGGTCGTTGAACCCGGCCACTGCCACTTGCTGCGGCACCGAAATGCCCATGCGCAGGGCCGCCAACAAAGCGCCTTGGGCCAAGTCGTCGTTGCAAAAGAAGATGGCGTCCACGGCCGGGCGCTGCTGCATGATTTGCTCGAACATCAAGCCGCCCAATGCCAGAGATGAGGGTGCGGGGTTGAGGAATTCGAGTGCGGGGTCGAACACACCCGCTTCTTGCAAGGCGTGACGCCAGCCATACAGACGCTGCATCACACGCGGATCGAGCTGCGCCGCGGCAAATGCGATGCGGCGGCGCCCCTTGGCGAGAAGGTGGCGCGTCATGGCAACGCTGGCATCGGTTTGCCGAAAGCCCACGCTATACAAGGCCTCACCATCGCTGGCCGGTAAATCCATCAGGTGCACGCAGGGCACCTGGCTGCGGGCCATCAACTGGCGAGTAGCCGGGTTGTGGTCCAGCCCGGTGACCAGCAAACCCGCCGGGCGGTGCAGCAATTGCTCACGCAGCAGTTGCTCTTCTTCGCTGGGGCTGTAGTGCGTCACGCCCATCAGGGTCTGGTAACCGGCCGCTCGGAAACTGGTTTGCGCGGCGTCGAGCAGGTCCACAAACAAGGCATTGGACAGCAGCGGGATCAAGATGCCCACATGGTCACTGCGCTGCGAGGCCAGCGCCCGGGCCGCCGGGTCCGGCACGTAGCCGAGCATGTCCGACACGGCTGTGACGCGCTCGATCAGAGCCGGGTCCACCGCCCGTTCGCCACGCAACGCCCGCGAGACGGTGCTGGGGCTGACACCGGCAGCGCGAGCCACATCGCTCAGGGTGACGCGGCCGGAAGCGCGGTGTTTTCGGGGCTGAGCAAGCGGACTGGGCAAGGGTTTATCCGTAGAAGTGCTGGGTCAGGGGGTCTATAGGATAGCGCTATCCCGCTGGTTTTGAAGATAAATCTGGCCCATAGCGGATGATCCCAATCCCGCCAAATCCAAGGCGTTCGACTGGGGTTGCTTTTTTTTAACCCTTTTGGACAGCGCTGTCCAAAATTGACCATCAGGAGTTGTGAATTGTCCAAACCCGATGTGCTGGCCGTGGCCAAACTGCACCCCTTCTACCAAAAAGCCCTGGAGTCGCTGTACACCGTGCACGACCGCACCCATGTGACCGACCCGGCCGCCTTTGCCGCCTTGGCCCCCCACATCGTGGGTGTCGCCGGTACGGGCGAGGCCAGCGTGCCGCGCAGTCTGCTCGCGCAGCTGCCGAACGCCAAAGTGGTGGCTGTGTTTGGTGTGGGCTATGACGGCGTGGATGTGCCCGCCGCCATCGAGCACGGCATTCCCGTCACCCACACCCCCGATGTGCTGACCGACGATGTGGCCGATCTGGCCCTGGGCCTGGTGTTGTCCGTGGGCCGAGCCATCCCGCAAGCAGACCAGTTTGTGCGTGCAGGCCAATGGACCAGCGGCCCCATGGCCTTGGGCCGCAAGGTCTCGGGCGCACGCCTGGGCATCGTGGGTCTGGGCCGCATTGGCAAGGCCATCGCGCAACGGGCGCGCGCATTCGGCATGTCCATCGCCTACACCGCACGCAGCGAAAAACCCGATTCGGGTTTCCAGTTTTACCCATCAGCGACCGCGCTCGCGTCGAATGTGGACTTTTTGGTGGCCATCACGCCCGGCGGCGCAGGCACCAAGCACCTGATCAACGCCGAGGTGCTCAAGGCCTTGGGCCCACGCGGTTTCTTGATCAACGTCGCACGCGGCAGCGTGGTCGATGAAGAGGCGCTGATCGCCGCCCTGCAAAACGGCACCATCGCGGGCGCGGGCCTCGATGTGTTTGCCAACGAGCCCCATGTACCCGAGGCGCTGTGGAGCCTTCGAAACGTGGTGCTGACGCCGCACATGGCCAGTGCCACCACCGAAACGCGCCAAGCCATGGCCGATTTGGCTTTTGCCAACATGCAAGCCGGTATTTCTGGTCAGCCCTTGCGCACGCCCGTGCCAGAGTGCAAAGCGATGGTGAAGTGATCTGCGGTCCAACGTCATGAACACCTCGCCTTTGCGCCTGATCGTCATGGGAGTGTCTGGTTGCGGAAAATCGACCATGGCCTGCGCCTTGGGCGAACGCCTGGGCCTGGACATGGTGGATGGCGATGACCTGCACCTGCCTGAGAGCGTGGCCAAGATGCGCGCCGGCATTGCCCTGCAAGACGCCGACCGCTGGCCCTGGCTGGACCGCATTGGCCATTACCTCGCACAAGCGCAAGGGCCAGGTCGCGTGGTGGCCTGCTCGGCGCTCAAACGAGTCTACCGCGAGCGCATCCGCGAACAAGCGGGCGATGTGTGTTTTGTCTTTCTCGATGGCGACTTCGATTTGATCGAACAACGCATGCGCCAACGCGTGGATCACTACATGCAGCCGGGCTTGCTCGACAGCCAGTTCCGCACCCTCGAAAAACCCCAGGCCGATGAAACCGACGTGATTCACCTGTCCATCACCGACCCCGTTCAAGACATGGTCGCGCAAGCGCTCAATGCCTTGCACAGCCGCCTGCACCCTGCCCTCTGATTGTTAAGAAAGCCCCCACATGTTCATCCGCTGCGCATTTTTCCAAGGTCAAGTCAAACCAGGCATGGAGGACGCTTTCAACCGCTACATCCGCGACAACCTGGTGCCACTGTGGACCCGCTTTCCGGGCGCACAAGAAGTGCGCGTCTTGCGCCAGGTCGAAAGCGATGTGGCCGACCCCCACTTTGGCATGGTGCTGGCCGTGCGTTACCCCAGCCGCGAGGCGATCGAGATCGCCCTGGCCTCCGAGGTGCGCATGAAAAGCAAAGAAGTGTCCAAAGACATGATTGCCATGTTCGATGGCACCGTGTTCCACACCGTGTTCAGCGCAGACGAATACGCGCTGCCCACCGATTGAGCAACGATCACGGCCTAGACCTGGTGATGAAGTCTTTCACCTTGTGACGCATCCATCCATGGCAGTACGGGTTCCAACATGACCATTCTTGACACTTTCCAACTCAATGGCCTCCGCGCCCTGATCACCGGCTCGTCTGCTGGCATTGGCTTGGCACTGGCCGAGGCGCTGGCGCAAGCCGGCGCACACGTCGTCCTGAACGGCCGCACGGCCAGCAAAGTCGAAGCCGCTGCGCAGAGTTTGAGGGCTCACGACTTGTCGGTCAGCACGGCGGTGTTTGATGTGACCGATGCCGACAGTGTGCGTGCGGCTGTCGACCAGATCGAAGCCCAAGGGCCCATCGACATCCTGGTCAACAACGCGGGCATGCAGATTCGTGGTCCGCTGCATGAATACCAAGATGCCGACTGGCACACGATCATGAAAACCAACCTGGACAGCGTGTACTTCGTGGGCCAGGCGGTGGCCAAAAAGATGATTCCGCGCGGTCGCGGCAAGATCATCAACATCTGCTCGGTGCAAAGCGAGCTGGGTCGCCCCGGCATCGCGCCCTACACCGCCACCAAAGGCGCGGTCAAAATGCTCACCAAAGGCATGGCCATCGACTGGGGGCAGTTCGGCATCAACGTCAATGGCATTGGTCCGGGCTACTTCAAGACCGAATTGAACCAAAAACTGGTGGACGACCCGGCCTTCAGCAGCTGGCTGGTGGGCCGAACACCGAGCCGCCGCTGGGGCGATGTGCAAGACCTGGGCGGCGCGGCCGTCTTTCTGGCCTCAGACGCTTCGCGCTTTGTGAATGGCCATATCCTTTACGTTGACGGCGGCGTGACTGCCACCCTTTGAAGTTTTTGCGAGGAACCTCCCATGAAATCCGTTGTCTGCCACTCGGCCCAAGACCTGCGCATCGAAGAGACCGAACTGCCCGCCTTGGGCGAACACCAACTGCGCGTGAATGTGGCCTACGGCGGTATTTGCGGCTCGGACCTGCATTACTACCAGCATGGCGGCTTTGGCACCGTGCGCATCAAGCAGCCGATTGCGCTGGGCCACGAGATTTCGGGTGTGGTGGATGGTGTGGGTGCAGGTGTGAGCGGCATACCCCAAGGCCAGCGCATCGCCATCTCGCCTTCGCGCCCCTGCGGTCACTGCCGCTTTTGTCAGGCGGGCCAGCACAACCACTGTTTGAACATGCGTTTTTACGGCAGCGCCATGCCCTTCCCGCACATCCAGGGGGGCTTCAGCGAGCAGCTGATCATTGAGGGCTACCAGGCCCACCCGATTGCCGACCACCTGAGCCTGTCTGAAGCTGCGCTGGCCGAGCCTTTGTCCGTGGGCCTGCACGCCATCCAGCGGGCGGGCAGCGTTTTGGGCAAACAGATGCTGGTGACCGGTTGCGGCCCGATTGGCTCGCTCTTGATTGGCGCTTTGCGCCGTGCAGGTGCCGCCCGCATCGTGGCCGCCGACATCGCCGATTTGCCCCTGAAGTGCGCCAAGGAGATGGGTGCAGACGAGACCATCAACCTCAAGACCCAACCCCAAGCGCTGGACGCCTACAAGGTGGACAAGGGGCAGTTTGATGTGGTGTTTGAAGCCTCGGGCAGCGAAGCCGCTTTGCGCGTGGGTCTGGACACCATCGTGCCGCGTGGCGTGCTGATCACCGTGGGCATGGGGGGTGACATCAGCCTGCCCATGACACAAATCGTGGCCAAAGAAGTGGACCTGCGCGGTACCTTCCGCTTCCACGCCGAATTCGCCACGGCCGTGCGCTTTTTGAATGAAGGCCTGGTCAACGGCAAACCGGTGATCACCGGCATCTTGCCGGTGGACCGCGCCATCGAAGCCTTTGATCTGGCCGCCGACAAAACCCAGTCGCTCAAAGTACAGATTTCTTTTCAAAACGCCTGAAAATCACCGCTTTTCAAGACCCCTTTAGGAATTTCACAACATGTCCAAAATCGCTCTCGTCACAGGCGCCAGCTCCGGCATTGGCAAAGCTTGCGCCCTGGCCCTTCTCAAGGAAGGCTGGCAAGTCGTTCTGGTCGGCCGCCGCGCCGATGCGCTGGCAGCAGCCGTGGCTGAAGCAGGTGCCAACGCTGGCCACGCGCACGCCATCCCAACCGACCTGTCCAAAGAACCCGAAGTCAAAGCGCTGTTTGAGCAAATCCGCGCGCGCTTTGGCCGTCTCGACTTGGTGTTCAACAATGCGGGCATCTCCCTGCCCTACACCTTGCCGGGCGACCTGTCGGGCGACGAATGGCGCCGTGCAGTGGACATCAACCTCAACGGCGCGTTCTACACCTTGTCGTACGCCTTCAAGCTGATGCAAGAGCAAAGTCCGCAGGGCGGGCGCATCATCAACAACGGCTCCATCTCGGCCCATGTACCGCGCCCCGGCTCGATTGCCTACACCGCCACCAAACACGCCATCTCGGGCCTGACCCGCGCCGCGTCTTTGGACGGCCGCCCTTACAGCATCGCGGTCGGTCAGATCGACATCGGCAACGTGGCCTCGGACATGACCATCAAAATGGCCTCGGGCGTGCACCAGGCCGATCTGAGCATCAAGGCCGAGCCCCGCATGGACATGAGCGCTGTGGTCGAGACCTTCCTGACCATGGCCCGCTTGCCTTTGTCGGCCAACATCTTGTTCACCACCGTCATGGCCACCAACATGCCGTTTGTGGGGCGTGGCTGATCCCAACCCATCAAGCCTGCAGACCTTGTGTGAGTGGGAGCGGTCTCTGACCGCGACCATCACGCCCCCAATGCTCGCGGTCGGAGACCGCTCCTACAAGAGGAGCCATCCGTCTGAGCCACATTGCACGCTTTTGTGGGAGCGGTCTCTGACCGCGAACAGCACGCCCCAATGCATCGCGGTCGGAGACCGCTCCTACAAGAGGAGTGATCCGTCTGAGCCACATTGCGCGCTTTTGTGGGAGCGGTCTCTGACCGCGATCGCTGCCCTCAAAACACTGCAGCCTCAAATTTATCGGCTCACCCGCACCACCGCATCAGCCCGCTGGTGCAGATCGGGCAGCAGCTCCAGCCCCAAACCTGGCTTGTCGTTCAGGCTGATCATGCCGTTCTTCACTTGCGGTAACTCGGTCACCAACTCTTTGTACCAGCCGCTGTAAAAGGCCCGCACACTCTCTTGAATCAAGGCATTGGGCGCGTGCAAAGACAAGTGAGTCGATGCGGCCCACACCACAGGACCGGTGCAGTCGTGCGGTGCCACAGGCAACTGCCAGGCGTCGGCCATGGCAGCGATCTTGCGCGCTTCGGTCAAGCCACCGCACCAGCTCAAATCGAGCATGGCCACACCTGCCACGCCGGTTTGCAAATAATCCTTGAAGCCCCACTTGTAGCTGAGCGTCTCGCTCGCGCAAATCAGGGCCTTGCAGTCCACCGCGTACTGTTTGAGCAAGTCGAGGCTGTCCATGCGGATCGCGTCTTCGTGCCAGAAGGTGTCGAACTCCTGCAGGGCGCGTGAAATCTTTTGCGCCATCGGCAAACGCCACAGGCTGTGGAACTCCACCATGATGTCCATCTTGTCGCCCACCGCATTTCGGATTTTGCGGAAAGGTTCCAGCGCCGTGTTCAGATCTTGCGGGCTGATGTACTGGCCGTGCGACTTTTCTGCCGCCACATCAAAGGGCCAAATTTTCATGCCGGTGATGCCTTCACTCAACAGCGACTCGGCCACCTCGTCCGCACGGTGCAAAAAGCCTTGCAAGTCTTCGTAGGGCCCTGCGTTGTTGCCCAGGCCCCAGTTGCTGCTGGTCTGGTTCACATTGCTGCGGATGTACTGATACCCCGCGCAGGTGTTGTACACGCGAATCTCATCACGGCTTTTACCGCCCAGCGCGGTGTAGACCGGCATGCCCGCGGCTTTGCCAAAAATGTCCCACAGCGCAATGTCCACCGCCGAGTTGCCACGCGTTTCCACACCGGACCCACGCCAGCCCAAATAGCCGGTGATGTCACGTTGGCGCGATTCGATGGCCAGCGGGTCTTGGCCCACCAATTTAGGAGCGACCCACTCATGAAAATACGCTTCGACCGCTTGCGCGCCCATGAAGGTTTCGCCCAAGCCCACCAGGCCCTCGTCGGTGTGCAGGCGCACCCAGATGATGTTGGGAAATTCGCCTAGGCGGATGGTTTCAAGTTGCGTGATTTTCATGGCCGCACCGATTTCAGTCGTTAAAAAAGCCCCACAGCGGTGGGCTGTGGAGCTTGTGGGTTCAGCAAAAAGGCTGAGTGCGGTGAATCAACCGCCGCGAGATTTCTTCAACTCGTCTTGCACCACCTTGATGGCGTCCGCACCGATCGAGTCCTTGTGCTTGTCATACACCGAAGCGACTTTGGCGCGGATGCGGTTTTGCTCGGCCGCGCTCACTTCGTTGACCTGCATGCCCTTGGTCTTCAGGCTGGACAGGGATTTCTCGTTCAAAGTGCGGTTGGCGGCGCGTTGGACTTTCTGGCCTTCCATGGCCGCTTCACGCAGCACGGCCTGCTCTTGCGGGTTGAGCTGGTCCCACAGTTTCTTGCTGTACAAAATCAGGAACGGTGTGTAGGCGTGGCGTGTCACGCTCAGGTACTTTTGCACTTCATTGAACTTGGAGGTTTCAATGGTCACAAAGGGGTTTTCCTGACCGTCAATGGTTTTGGTTTCCAAGGCGGTGAACACCTCGCCAAAAGCCATGGGCACGGCGTTGGTGCCCAAGGTCTTGAAGGTGTCCAGGAAGATGTTGTTTTGCATCACGCGCACTTTGACGCCACTGAAGTCTTCCAGCTTGGTCACAGGGCGCTTGCTGTTGGTGAGGTTGCGAAAACCATTTTCCCAATAGGCCAGGTTCACCAGACCAGCAGCTTCAAGCTTGGCATTGAAGTACTTGCCCGCTGCGCCGTCGAGCACGGCATCGGCCTCTTTCTCATTGGCAAACAGGAAAGGCAGGTCGAACACGCCCAACTCTTTCACAATGCCCACCAGCGGCGAGCTGGAGGTGCACACCATCTCTTGCGTGCCAGCACGCAGAGCTTGCGTGGCTGGCAAGTCACCGCCCGCAGCGCCGCCCCAGAAAGCGGTGATCTTCATCTTGCCGCCGGTTTTGGCCGCCAGCACTTCTTGCATCTTCTTGACGCCCACGCCCACCGGGTGGTCTTCGTTCACACCGTTGGTGAACTTGATGTTGCGGTCGGCAAACTGCGCCATGGCGCTCGATGCCACCAGGAATGTGCCCGCGATCAGGGTCACCAAATTTCTGCGTTTCAACATGCATGTCTCCTTTATAAAAAACACAGGGTTACGAAATCAACTCAGCATCCACTTCATCGGCACGATGACGATGGAAGGGAAAACGATCAACAGGCCCAGCACGCCCAACTGCGCCAGCAAGAAAGGCATGACACCTTTGAAGGCTGTGTCCATGTTGATCTTGGCCACACCACAAACCACGTTGAGCACGGTGCCCACGGGTGGCGTGATCAATCCGATGGCGTTATTGATGATGAACATGACACCAAAGTAAACCGGATCAATGCCAGCCTTGATGACCAAGGGCATCAACACCGGCGTCAGGATCAACACGGTGGGTGTGAAGTCGAGTGCCGTGCCCACCACAATGACCAGCAGCATCAACACCAGCATCAGCAAGGTCTTGTTGCCCATGAGCGGCTCCATCAGGCGGGCCACTTCGGCAGGGATGTTGGCTACGGTGATGAGCCAGGCGCTGACCATGGCGGCTGCCACCAAAAACATGATGACCGAGGTGGTCTTGCCCGCTGCCAAGGTCAGGCTGTACAACTTGGACCACTGCAACTCACGGTAAATGAATGCGCCCACGACAAAGCTGTAGACCGCTGCCACCACGGCAGCCTCGGTGGGCGTGAACACACCAAACTTCATGCCGCCAATGATGAAGACCGGCAGGCCCAGCGCCAGAACGCCTTCGCGTGTGGCTTTGAGTTTTTCAGACATCGGCATGCGCGGCGCGGGCTGCACGTTCTCGCGCTTGGCCAGCCACCACCATGTCAAGCCCACGGCCGCCCCCATCAAAATGCCCGGCACAATGCCGGCCAAAAACAACTTGGTGATGGACACGTTGGCCGCGACGCCAAAGATGATGAAACCAATCGATGGGGGAATAACCGGCGCGATGATGCCGCCCGAGGCGATCAAACCGGCCGAGCGGCCCACGTTGTAACCGGCCCGCTTCATCATCGGAATCAACAAGGCCGCCAGCGCAGCGGTGTCTGCCACAGCCGACCCGGACAGTGAGGCCATGATGACGGCCGCCATCACCGCCACATAACCCAGACCGCCCCTGAAATGCCCAACCCAGGCCATGGCCAGGTTGACGATGCGGCGGCTGAGGCCACCCGCATTCATGAACTCACCCGCCAACAAGAAAAACGGCACCGCGAGCAAGGGAAAGTTGTCCGCGCCATCGACAAAACGCTGCGCCAAGATCTGGCTGTCAAAGGCGTGGATCATGCCGTTGCTGGCCATGTAAGCCATCAGGCTGAGGCCGCACACCAGCAAGGCATAGGCGATGGGCATGCCCAAAGCCATGGCCGCAAGCAAGCTGAAAACAAAGACGGCGATGGTCATGCGCGGCCTCGCACTTCAGGTTCGATCTCGGCCAGCGCCACTTTGTCCTCCGACTCGACCACCATCACCAGGTCCGACTCGGAAAGCCGACCGGTGAGCAAAAGGACCAGTTTGTGCAGGTTCATGATGCCCATGACGGCGGCCGTGACATAGCCAATGCCGTAAATCCAGATCATGGAGATGCCCACCACCACCGAGATGTTGGTCACCTGCAAGTCGTGCATTTTCCAGGTGCCCCAAAAGAACAGCACATTGCAGCCCAGCATCAAAATTTCACTCAAGAAAAAGCACAACTTCTTGCCGCCCAGTGACAAGCGGCGCACCAGGGTGTCCACGCCCAAGTGGCCTTTTTCGCGCATGGCCACCATGGCACCGATGTAGGTCAGCCAGATGAAGCAGTAGCGCGACATCTCGTCCGAGATGGAAATACCCGAGTTGAAGCCGTAGCGCAGCACCACGTTGCCAAAGACCATGATGACCATGGCCACCAGGCAGGCCACGACCAGGAACTCCAGCAGTTTGAAAAAAGCGTTGATGGCGGTTTGCATGGGTGATTTACGGCTCAAGCCACTTCCTTAGTGGCCTTCTTGGTGACTCTCTTGGTGGCTTGTTGGACTGGCCGCTTTTTTGTTTTGAGGGGCGTGGCCACGCCCGAGACCACCGGCAATTTG
The DNA here is from genome assembly GCF_003063355.1 of Limnohabitans sp. Bal53. Classification (GTDB taxonomy): domain Bacteria; phylum Pseudomonadota; class Gammaproteobacteria; order Burkholderiales; family Burkholderiaceae_C; genus Limnohabitans_A. The sequence continues at coordinate 841,690 of NZ_NESH01000002.1, forward strand.
CGGCGAGAAGCGAGCACTTGCTCGATGTCTTGCCGAGCCCCCTCGATCAAGACCATGACCGCCCGCTCGGCCTTGCCCGGGTTACGGGCAATGACCGCATTGAGCACAGCACGGTGCAAAGGCAAGGACGTCTTGCTGCTGTCCTGGTTGCGGGTGGAAATCTCAAAACTGGTACGCAGCAAGGCATTGAGAGCTTTGCTCATTTGCACCAACATGCGGTTGTGCGAGGCCTGCAGCAAACCTTCATGAAAACGCAAATCATGTGTGACATAGTCGCCGCCCTCCTCCACCGCCTGTTTCATGCCGGCATAAGCAGCTTCTATATGGGCAATGTCTTCGGGCGTGGACCGCTCGGCGGCCAAGCGCACAGCGGCAGGCTCCACCACACGGCGCAGCTCTTGCAAGTCTTTCAAAAATTCGGGTGTCAGGCCGCAGCGGGCTTGCCAGGCCACCACATCGGGGTCAAACCAGTTCCAGTGCGCATCGGGCATAACGCGGGTGCCTACCTTGGGGCCAGTGGACAGCAGCCCCTTGGCTACCAAAGACTTGATGGCTTCGCGCACCACCGTGCGGCTCACACCCAGCTCTTCGCACAAAACAGGCTCAGGCGGCAGGCTTGCGCCCACCCCATACCGACCAGACAAAATGGCCTGGCCCAATAAATCAAGAGAATTTTTGTGGAAATTGTTCGTCATGAAAATACAGCTTTCGATCGACCTATCATATGATGATTGAATACCTGAGGCGGATTCTGGTAAACCCTAGGCTCAGTCGTCTTGGCGTCTAGGGTTTGCCCGAATGTCGCTGGGTTTACAAAGTTGGCTTGTTTTTCTATCGTCATACGATAGGATTTTCAAAACTCACCCTCAACCCTTTAATTGGACACGCAACATGAGCGACAACAACGGCAGCCCACCTCGCAAAAAACCCGAAGACCTGCGCAGCCAGCAATGGTTTGGCCGCCAAGACCGCGATGGCTTTGCCTACCGCAGCTGGGTCAAGGGCAAGGGCGTGCCGCACGACCAGTTTGACGGCCGCCCCGTCATTGGTATTTGCAACACTTTCAGCGAACTCACCCCCTGCAACTCCCACTTTCGCACCCTGGCCGAGCAGGTCAAGATCGGCGTGTACGAGGCGGGCGGCTTTCCGCTGGAGTTTCCGGTGATGTCACTGGGTGAAACCCTGCTTCGCCCCACTGCCATGCTGTACCGCAATCTGGCATCCATGGACGTGGAAGAGTCCATCCGTGGCAACCCGATCGACGGCGTGGTGCTGCTGATGGGTTGCGACAAAACCACCCCCAGCTTGCTGATGGGCGCGTCCAGCGTCGGCCTGCCCACCATTGGCGTGTCGGGCGGCCCCATGCTGAACGGCAAATGGCGCGGACAAGAGCTGGGCTCAGGCACCGGCGTGTGGAGCATGAGCGAGCAAGTGCGTGCTGGCACGCTCAAATTGACCGACTTTTTTGAAGCGGAGAGCTGCATGCACCGCAGCCATGGCCACTGCATGACCATGGGCACCGCCAGCACCATGGCCAGCATGGTCGAGGCACTGGGCATTGGCCTGCCCGGTAACGCGGCTTATCCGGCTGTGGACGGCCGCCGCAATGTGCTGGCGCGCGACGCCGGACGGCGAATTGTCGAGATGGTCCACACCGACCAAACCATCAGCAAGGTGCTGACCCGCGAAGCCTTTGAGAATGCCATCCGCACCCTGGCGGCCATCGGCGGCTCGACCAACGCAGTGATCCACCTGATCGCGATTGCAGGTCGTCTGGGCCTGAAGCTCACGGTAGACGATTTCGAGCGCCTGGGCAGCGAGCTGCCTTGCCTCTTGAATCTGCAACCGTCTGGTGAGCACCTGATGGAAGACTTCTGCTATGCCGGCGGCTTGCCGGTGGTGATGAAAGAAATTGAGCACCTGCTGCACAAAGACATCGTCACCGTGAGCGGCAAGACCGTGAGCGAGAACATCGCCAGCGCCGTCAACTACGACCCCCGCGTCATCAAGACTTTCGATGCGCCCTTCAAAGAGAAAGCCGGCATCGCCATCTTGCGCGGCAACCTGGCTCCGCGTGGCGCGGTCATCAAGCCCAGCGCCGCCACGCCTGCACTGATGGTACACACGGGCCGTGCGGTGGTGTTTGAAGACAGCCACGACTTCCACAAGCGCATCGATGACGAGAGCTTGGATGTGGACGAGAACTGCATCTTGGTGCTCAAGAACTGCGGCCCCAAGGGCTACCCCGGCATGGCCGAAGTGGGCAACATGCCGCTGCCCCCCAAAGTGCTGCGCAAGGGCATCACCGACATGGTGCGCATCTCGGACGCCCGCATGAGCGGCACGGCCTACGGCACTGTGGTGTTGCACACCGCCCCGGAAGCGGCAGCAGGCGGCCCCTTGGCCGTGGTGCAAAACGGCGACATGATTGAACTCAATGTGCCCGAGCGCAAACTGCAACTGCTCATCAGCGACGAAGAATTGGCCCGCCGCTTGGCCCTGTGGGAAAAGCCCGCACCTGCCATGAACTCAGGCTACTGGAAACTCTACATCGACCATGTGCTGCAAGCAGACGAAGGTGCAGACATGGACTTTTTGGTCGGCCAACGCGGCTCGGCCGTGCCCAAAGACAACCATTGATAGACCGCATTTCTTTCGCAGGAGCCCACCCTGTGGGCGATGCCGGCCTTCGTGGTCCACGCACAATCGCCCACGGGGTGGGCTCCTACAAAAATCCAGATCGCCCACTTGGTGGGCTCCTGGACAAAACACTTTGATCTGAATAAACCAAGGAACTCAGCATGCGTATTTTGATCACCGGCGGTGCCGGCTTTTTGGGCGCTCGGCTGGCCCGCGAAATTTTGAAACGTGGCCAACTCAATGGCCAGACCGTCAACGAACTGGTCATTGCCGACCTGTTCCCCGCCCCAGCTGACCTGCTGGCCGACCCACGCGTCAAGGGTCACGCTGGCCCCATGCTGGAGCAAGGCGACTTGTTCAAGAGCGGCTTTGATGGCGTGTTCCATTTGGCTTCGGCCGTCTCGGGCGAGTGCGAGCTGGACTTTGACCTGGGCTTGCGATCCAACGTGGACAGCAGCCGCTTGCTGCTCGACAGCATCCGCGCGTCCGGCAAAGCCTCACGCTTGGTCTTTGCCAGCTCGGTCGCCGTATTCGGCCCCGACGCGGCCAACCCCATGCCTGCGCTGGTGGCCGACACCACCTTGCCCACGCCACAAACGTCTTATGGCACACACAAACTGATGATCGAGTACATGGTGGCCGACTACACTCGCAAGGGCTACATCGACGGCCGCGCTGCCCGCTTGATGACGGTGGCCGTGCGCCCCGGCAAGCCCAATGGCGCAGCGTCCTCTTTCTTCAGCGGCATCATCCGCGAGCCTTTGGCGGGCACAGCCACCACCTGCCCGGTGGATGCCCATGTGTCGCACCCCATCTCTTCGCCGGGCAACACCGTGCACGGTTTGATCACCGTGTTCGAGGCCAGCCGCGAAGCGTTTGGCGGCCGTATGGCGCTGAACCTGCCGGGCCTGAACGTCAAGGTCAGCGAGATGCTGGCCGCGTTGGAAAAAGTGGCTGGCCCTGCCGTGCGTGCCCGCGTGACTTTTGAAAAAGACGAACGCATCGCCGCCATCGTGGACAACTGGGCCAAGGGCTGCACCTTCGAGCGTGCGCATGCTTTGGGTTTGCGAGCCGATGCCAGCTATGAAGCCATCATTGAGCAGTACATCGAGGACTGCAAAACACGGCCGGGTTATCCGGCCGAGGCTTTGAACGGCTTGAAGTGAGCTTTAAAGAAGGCCGCCACGCGGATACGGCGTGGCGGCCTTTTTTCGTTGGATCCAGGATTGAAGATTTAAAAATGTGTGCTGATCGCCCCGCTGATGCGCCCATCGTCTTCGATGATCGCCATCCAGCGCCATTTGTCGAAAGTGGTGCAGGGGTGAGAAATCCCCAGGGCCACGCGGTCACCCACTTTAGGCCAGACACCTTGGGCGTCAAACACCATGTGCGCATGCTGGTCACTCAGCGCTTTGACTTTCCACGACTCGGGCGTGGCCTGCATGGCCCCCTCACCACTTTGCCCACGCGCTGCCCAGCGCACGGGCATGGGCATGCACTGGTCAAACGACAGATCACGCCGGCCCGCACTCAAAATCGCCAGCCCCGGCTCGGGCACCGACTGCACCTGGGCCCACACCTCCAGCGCAGGCTGCAGCGATGCGCTCAAGCCCTCACGCGACTCCACCAGCTTCAGATAACGGGCGTAGTTCCAGTGGTCGTGCGTGACATAACAGCCCGAGCGCAACACGCCTTGCACCGGCCGGCTCTTGACCTGGGTTTTGAGCATGGGGATCACCAAATCGAACACCGCCGAGCCGCCTGCCGAAAGCAAAACCTCCTCACCGCCCCACAGGTGCTGATCATCGATTTGATGCACAAGTGCCTGCACGCTGCGCACCAGGGCGCTCACGGCCTCGATGTCGTGGTCACTGTCGCATTGGCCCAGCCCACCTTCGTAGCACTCCACGCCGCCCAGGCGCACCACGCCCGACTCGGCCATGGCTTGAGCCAAAACCAAGGCCTGTTCGTGCGTGCGGCAGCCGGTGCGGTAACCCGCGATGCCCAACTCCAAAAGCACATCCCAGCAACGCGGCTGACCGCGCCGTGCGCCCCAGTCGGCCAAGGTTCGCAGCTGCGCCAGCGAATCGACCAAAAACCACACCCGTGCTTGCGGGTACTGGTTCAACAAATGGTCCAACCCGTCCAAGTCGGCATCCGACACCAACTGGTTCGCGATGATGGCGCGTTGCGCACCCGCGGCCAGGCCCACACGCAGCTGGTGCACGTTGGCAAAGGTCAGGCCCCAAGCCCCGGCTTGCAGTTGCATGCGAAACAACTCGGGCGACATGGTGGTCTTGCCATGCGGGGCCAGGGCCACCCCTTTGCGCTGCACAAAGGCCTGCATCCAGGCCAGGTTGTGCGCAAGGGCTGGGCGGCGCAGCACGGCCACGGGGTAAGCCAGTGCGTCATCGAGCAGATGCCAGCCGCGCTGCCCCAAAGCGGACACGGCGCAAGGCTCGGCCGCCAAGGGGTAGCCCTTGGCGCTCGCGTTCAGTACAAAATCACTGAAGATGCTTTCTTTCAACATGGGGGCTGTCTCCAATCTGTCGCCGATGGCGTTTCATCTTTGGCGATGATTCTCCCACCTCCGCCCCCCAACTCTCTTGTGCCGCGCCGCCCATTTTTGACATGAATGACCTCCATACAAACCTCGACATCGTGGCGCTTGGCGAAGCCATGGTCGAGTTCAACCAGCGGCCCCATGAAGAGGCCTACGACGCGCCGCTCTACCAACAAGGCTTTGGCGGCGACACCAGCAACGCCGCCATTGCCGCGGCCCGCGCTGGGGCGCGAGTGGCCTACCTGACGCGTCTGGGCTCCGACCGCTGGGGGGATCGCCTGATGGACCTGTGGCAGCGCGAAAACGTGGGCACCACCACCGTGCTGCGTGACGCGCAAGCGCCCACCGGCATGTACTTTGTGAGTCACGACGCACACGGCCACCATTTCAGCTATGCCCGAGCCGGATCGGCCGCCAGCCGAATGCAGCCGCACGACCTGACGCATTGGGCCGATTCAATCGCCCACAGCCAGTGGCTGCACCTGTCGGGCATCTCTTTGGCCATTTCCGCTTCGGCCTGCGACACGGCGTTTGCAGCCATGGCGCATGCACGCAACGTCGGCACGCGGGTGGCACTCGACTCCAACTTGCGTTTGTCGCTGTGGCCCCTGGCCCGGGCGCAGGCCTGCATTCGCCACGCCGTGAGTCTGTGTGATCTGTTCTTGCCCAGCCTGGAAGACATGACCGCGCTCACCGGCCTCGCCCAAGCGGCCGACATCATCGCCTGGAGCCATGCCCAAGGTGCCGCGCAAGTGGTGCTCAAATTGGGGGCTGATGGGGCGCTGGCCAGCGACGGCAAAAACCAGCAACGCCTGCCGGGCCATCCGGTCACGGCCGTCGACGCCACGGGCGCGGGTGACTGTTTTGCGGGCAACCTGCTGGCGCGTTTGTCGGCGGGCGACGACTTGTGGGCCGCCACCTCTTACGCCAACGCAGCCGCCTGCCTGTCGGTGCAAGGCTTCGGCGCGGTCGGTCCTTTGCCCACACGCGAGGCCGTGCTGAAGGTGTTGAACGCTTCAGCGAAAGGCGCAGCAGCATGAGCAGCACAAGACCTTTGATCACCATCGACTGGGGCACCTCTTCACTGCGGGGTGCACGGCTCGGCGCCAGCGGTCAGGTGCTCGAATCCCGAGAATTTCCACGCGGCATCCTGACCGTGCCGCCCGGCCAGTTTGAAGCCGTGTTCCACGAACTTTTTGGCGACTGGATGCAAGCGTCGGGGGCCCTGTGCCTGATCTCGGGCATGGCCGGCAGCCGCCAAGGCTGGCAAGAAGCGCCCTACTGCCCCTGCCCTGCCGGCTTTACCGAGTTGGGCCAGCACCTGCTGTGGCTGCAGCCTGGGCGCATCGCCTTGGTGCCGGGCCTGAGCTGTCTGGGTACAGATGCCTTGAACACACCCGATGTGATGCGCGGCGAAGAGGTGCAAATTTTTGGAGCCCTGCAGATGGCGGGCCGCGACAACGCCACACTGGTGCTGCCCGGCACCCACAGCAAATGGGTGCAGGTGCAGGGTGGCCGTGTCACAGATTTTCAAACCTTCATGACCGGTGAGGTGTTTGCCCTGATGAGCCAGCAGTCGATTTTGGGCAAGACCCTCGACTTGAGCGGGGCCTTCGATGAAGCAGCGTTCCTCCAAGGCGTGAACCAAAGCCAGCAAGCGGGCAGCGTGTTGCACCACTTGTTTGCGGTGCGCACCCTGGGCTTGTTTGAACGCCTGAGCGCAACCCAATTGCCCAGTTACTTGTCGGGCCTGCTGATCGGCGAAGAGTTGCGCACCCAGACCATCAACACCGATTCAGGCGCCGTGATCCTGGTCGGCAGCAACACCCTCACCCAGCGCTACAGCCTGGCCCTGCAGCACCTGGGCATCGCCTGTCAAAGCCATGGCGCCGAAGCCACTTGGGCGGGCTTGTTTGCGCTCGCATCGGCATGCTGAACTTCGCCAATCGCCATCCTTTGAGGCGCCTCCCTGTAGGAGCCCACCCCGTGGGCGATGGGCGTGGTACACGCCCAGAAACATTCATTAACACCCCGCCATGACACAGCCCACCAAACCCGATCAAACCCTGGCACAAGCCCTGGCCCAACTGCCCTTGATCGCCATCTTGCGCGGCCTCACCCCTGCCGAAGCACCCGCCATCGGCGAGGCGCTGGTCAGCAGCGGCTTTGCCATCATCGAGGTCCCGCTCAACTCGCCCGAGCCGTTAAAGAGCATCGCCGCACTGACTCGGCAATTTCCGCAAACCCTGATCGGCGCAGGCACGGTGCTGAACGCTGAGCAAGTCAAGGATGTTCACGCAGCAGGCGGCCGCTTGGTCGTGGCCCCCAACTTCAACCCCGCTGTGGTGGCGCAAGCACTGGCCCTGGACATGGTGGTGCTGCCCGGCGTGGCCACGCCCACCGAGGCCTTTGCCGCGCTCGACGCAGGCGCGCACGGCCTCAAACTCTTCCCGGCCGAGATGATCTCGCCTGCCACCGTCAAAGCCCTGCGCGCCGTGCTGCCCAAAACAGCGGCCTTGATGCCGGTGGGGGGCATCACGCCCGACAACATGGCGGCCTACCGCACGGCAGGCGCTTCAGGATTCGGTTTGGGATCGGCCTTGTATGCGCCGGGGAGATCGGCGCAAGAGGTGCGCCTACAAGCCAAGTCGTTTGTCTTGGCCTTCAGAACTTGATCGCACGCGGGCGATGAGTTTGAAATACAAAGTCCTGGGATTGAAGGGCTTTGACACTGTGAGATCCCCAGTGGACATGAAACCCTCTCATCGCCCACGGGGTGGGCTCCTACGGAGATGAACATCGCCCAACTGAGCGACATCAAGGGCTCAGGCTTTCTCGCCCAACCGTCCGTCCCGAAAATCCTGCAAGGCCTGATAGATCTCTTCTTTGGTGTTCATCACAAAGGGGCCGTATTGCACGATGGGCTCTTTGAGCGGTTGGCCCGCCACCAAAATCAGCTTGGCATCGGCACTGGCCTCGATCACCACCCCGTCGGCCTGCGGTGTGTTTTTCAAAATGGCCATGCGCTGCAAGGGTACGGCCTGGCCTGCAATGTGCACCTCGCCCCGGTACACGTAAACAAAGGCGTTGTGCCCGGCGGGCAGGGTTTGCTCAAAACGTGAGCCTGCGGGCATGTGCACGTCCAGATAAATCGGCTGGGTGATGCTGCGGCTCACCGCGCCTTGCACGCCGTGGCTGGCCCCGGCGATCACCGTCACGGCCACGCCTTGTGGGGTCTGGAACTGCGGCAGCTGGTCGTTTTGAAAATCGCGGTACCACGGCGCGTTCATCTTCTCGGAGCTGTGGAGGTTCAGCCAGAGCTGAAAGCCCTCCATCACGCCATCGGCTTGCTGCGGGATTTCGGAGTGGATCACCCCCTTACCCGCGGTCATCCATTGCACGCCACCGTTTTGCAAAAGGCCTTCGTTGCCCGCGCTGTCGCGGTGCAGCATGCGCCCGGCAATCATGTAGGTCACGGTTTCAAAACCCCGATGCGGGTGGTCCGGGAAACCAGCGATGTAGTCGTCGGGCTTATCGCTGCCAAAAGCGTCCAGCATCAAAAACGGGTCGAGCCGGTGCTGCAGATCTTGCGTGAGGATGCGGCTGAGCTTGACGCCCGCGCCGTCTGACGTGGCCTGGCCGGTGACCAGGCGTTCAATGGTGCGCGAAACGTTCACGGCGTGGGGGTGGGCAGTTTGAGTCACATCCTCTCCTTGTCAAAAAACCAGTCGATCAACCGGGCCGGTGCAAGGCGCAAATTTTGTTGCCGTCGGGGTCGCGCAGGTAGGCCAGGTAGAGCTTGCCTGCCGGGCCTTCGCGAAAGCCGGGTGGGTTTTCACAGGTGACGCCGCCGTTGGCCACTCCTGCTGCGTGAAAGGCATCGCCCTGCTCCGGAGATTTGACGGTGAAGCCAATCGTGCTGCCGTTGCCGTGGCAAGCGGGCTCGCCGTTGATGGGCGTGGTGATGCCAAACGTGCCCGTGGGGCTGCGGTAGAAATAACGGTTGTTGTTGGCCACGCCCGGGCCATAACCCAAGGTGCCCAACACGGCGTCGTAAAACTTTTTAGACACTTCCAGATCTTTCACACCCACCATCACATGACTGAACATTGCGCGCTCCTCATAGACCCGTTGCCGGGCAAAATTGTTGAGCAGTCATCGTAGCGGATACCGTTCAGCCTGGCTGAGTCAAGACTTCTTCAAGCTCTGCCAGAGTTCGTGCGCAGGCCCCTGCAAATTGGGCGGCAACTGGTGTTTGGCCTGCAGGTAGTGGTGGGTGTAGACGTCCAGATAGGCCTGCAGGGTCTCGGCCGCATGCGGCTCGCCGGCCAGCTCCAAGCACAGCGAAGCCACTTCGCTGGTGCAAAAGTGATCGTCGCGCTTGGAGCGGCGCAGTTGGTAGCGCGAAACCTGTTCGGGGTTCAAGCTGAGCACTGGCAAATGGTTGAGGTAGGGGCTTTTGCGGAACATCTTGCGTGCTTCGGGCCAAGTGGCATCCAGCAGGATGAACAGCGGGCGCTGACCGGCGGGCAGGGGCTGGACCGCGTGCACCACCCTTTCAGGCTCCACAAACTCCCCCGGAAACACCACATACGGCTGCCACTGCGGATCGGCCAGCAGCGCCAGCAAGGCCGGGTCCACCTCGGTGCGGGCCCAGCCAAAGGCAAAGGTGTCTGGCACCACATCGGCGATCAACCAACCGGTGTTGCTGGGTTTAAGGGGCTCGATGTCGGCCATCAGCAAACACATGCCCACGGGCGTGGACACTTCGGGGTGCAAGACGCAGATGCAGTGGCTGGGCACCAAACGGCAGCCGGGGCAGCGCTCGCCCTTGATGCCGCCACGGGCCAAAAAGGGCTTGGCGCTGCGGGCCAGGCGCTCTGTGCGCAGGCGCGAGACGGCGTGGGGCAGTTTCGGGGTCGACGCAGACATCAGACTGAGGGCGTGGCCATTCGCAGTCGGCGGGCCGCCTCTTCGTCGCGGGCATCGTCGATCTCGCGCAGCACGGCCTGCATGTCCACATCGGCCGTCGAACGTTCAAAACGCCCCGTCAGCACTGTTTCGTTGCTCAGCAAGCCTGCTTGGTACAGGCTCCAGATTTCGGGGCCGTACTCGGTCTGGCGTAACTCGGGCGCAAATTGCCCAAAAAAATCGCGCAGGTTGCCCACATCGCGCAGCAGCATGCGCTGGGCGTGGTTGTTGCCCGCCGCGTCCACCGCTTGGGGCAAATCGATGATGACGGGCTCGTCCACACCGGGCAAATCCCCCTCACCGGGAATGTGCGCCAACAAGATGTTGAACTCCGACAAGTCACCGTGCACCACGCCTGCGCACAGCATGCGCACCACTTCGCCAATCAAGGTGGTGTGGTGCTGCAGGGCTTGCAAGGGGGTGAAGGCCACATCGTTCAGGCGCGGGGCGGCGTCGCCGTGGGCATCGGTCACCAGCTCCATGAGCAACACACCGTCAAAAAAGTTGAACGGCCGGGGCACGCGCACACCAGCCGCGGCCAGGCGGTAGAGCGCATCCACCTCGGCGCTTTGCCAGGCGGCTTCTTGCTCCTGGCGGCCAAACTTGCTGCCCTTGGCCATGGCGCGGGCTGAGCGCGAGTTCTTGACCTTGCGGTTTTCGGTGTAGTCCACCGCTTGCCGAAAGCTGCGGTGGGTGGCCTCTTTGTAGATCTTGGCGCAGCGGGTCTCTTCGCCGCTGCGCACCACAAACACCATGGCCTCTTTGCCACTCATGAGTTGGCGCACCACGGTGTCGATCAGGCCCTCTTCGACCAGGGTCTGGAGCCTCGGTGGTGCTTTCATGCGGTGGCTTCAGTGTTCAAGCAACGCCCAGCCTGCATGCTGGTTGGCCTTGTTGTTTTCGTATTCCCAGGCCGCGCCGCAGCGGTCGCAGCGGTAACGGGTGAAGCTGGCTTGGCCGTTGCCACGGTCTTCGCGTTGATGCGTGCCTTGCACCAGTTCGGCGTGACCAGGGGCTTTGCGCCAGTGGCGCTGAATGCCAGCGCAGGGTTCGCACAAATCGGGGGTGGAGCGCTTGGACGCGTTGGGGAATGTCGGGGTCATAAAGTGGGGATTCCTGGACAATGCCTGCGGGGGCGATGCCTGCATTGTCGCCGCTCCCGCTTGCAGGTGACAGACCGCCTGTGCAGACTGTGGCAGCATGCCCCCCTATTTGACGCAACCGCAAGGAGTCTTGAACATGTCAACACCCCCCACCCTGTCCAATGCACTGTCCAATGGCCTCTCGTTTGGCCTGCAAGGCCGCGTGGTGATCGTCACCGGCGCAGCTAACGGCATTGGCGAGGCCTGCGCCTGCCGTTTTGCTGGTGAGGGCGCCCATGTGGTGCTGGCCGACGTGAACAGCGAACGCGGCACTGCCGTGGCAGCCCAATTGCGCAGCGAAGGCCACAGCGCCGGTTTCATGGTCTGCGACGTCTCGCGCAAAGCAGATGTCGATGCCTTGGTGGACCATGTGCTCCAGGCCTTTGGCCGCGTCGACGTGCTGGTCAACAACGCGGGCATCTTCAAGGCGGCCGATTTTCTGGACGTGACCGAAGAAGACTTTGATGCCGTGATCAACGTGAACATCAAAGGCTCTTTTTTGATGGGCCAGGCCGCAGCCCGCGCCATGAAGAGCACTGGGGGCGGCGCCATCGTCAACATGAGCTCGGTCAACGGGGTGATGGCCATCCCCAACATCGCCAGCTACAACGTGAGCAAGGGCGGCATCAACCAGCTGACGCGGGCCATGGCTTTGGCCTTGGCCGACTTTGGCATCCGTGTGAATGCCGTGGCCCCCGGCACCATTGCCACCGAACTGGCCCGCCAAGCGGTGCTGACCAGCGAGGCGGCCGAAAAGAAAATCATGATGCGCACCCCCATGAAGCGCCTGGGCGAACCCGACGAAGTGGCCAAAGTGGTGGCCTTTTTGGCCAGCGATGCGGCCAGCTACATCACGGGTGAAATCGTCACCGTGGACGGCGGTCGCATGGCGCTGAACTACACCGTACCCGTTTGATCACAGCTTGAGAGAAACCTCTTTGATGAGCACCACGACCGACACACGCCCCAACGATTTAGAGGCCTGGCTGACCCTGGAGCGCCAGGTGCGCGCACGCATGGATGCCGGCGTCGGCCCCGGCGTGGCCCGCCCCGAGCAGGTGGCTGGCAAGACGGGCCTGCAGGTCATGCAAGGCCTGCTGGCCGGGGAGCTGCCCCATGCGCACATGGCCAAGACCCTGGACTTCATGATGATCGAGGTCGGCCCTGGCATGGCCATTTTTCAGGGCACGCCTGGTGTGCAGCACCTGAACCCGCTGGGCACGGTGCATGGCGGCTGGTTTGCCAGCCTGCTCGACTCGGCCCTGGGCTGCGCGGTGCACACCATGATGCCGCCCGGGCGTGGCTACACCACCGCCGACTTGAGCGTGAAACTGGTCAAGGCCATCACGCCCAAAGTTCAGCGTGTGCGAGCCGTTGCCAAAGTGCTGCACTGCGGCCGCCAGCTGGCCACTGCCGAAGCCCAATTGGTCGGCCCGGACGGCACGCTGTACGCGCACGCCAGCACCGCTTGCCTTGTTTTTGAAATCCCCTCAACCCTCGGAAAGAAACCATGAGACTCCTTCACACCATGCTGCGCGTGGGCGACCTGCAACGCTCCATCGACTTCTACACCAACGTGATGGGCATGAAGCTGCTGCGCACCTCGGAAAACCCCGAGTACAAATACTCGCTGGCCTTTGTGGGCTATGGCAACAACCCCGACCACGCCGAGCTGGAGCTGACCTACAACTGGGGCGTTGAAAGCTACGAGATGGGCACGGCCTACGGCCACATCGCCCTGGGCGTGCCCGATGCCTATGCCGCTTGCGAAAAAATCAAAGCCGCTGGCGGCAAGGTCACCCGCGAAGCCGGCCCTGTCAAAGGTGGCACAACGGTGATCGCTTTTGTGACCGACCCGGACGGCTACAAGGTCGAGCTGATCCAGCGGGCCGAGTACGCGGCGGGCCAGGGCTTGCGCTGAAACAGGGCGTCCCGCAAGGGTCTTCACCGAGGCACGTGCGGGTTGGAGCGTGCCAGAATTGAACGCTCATCCACTGCCGAGCATTCAAGCCCGTTAACCATGCCCCCGTTCCAACGCGCCGTCATCACTGGAGCCTGCGGCGGCTTGGGGCAAAGCTTGGCGCGGCAGCTGTTGGACTCGGGTGCGCAAGTCGTGCTGGTCGGTCTGAACCTTCAGGCATTGCAGGCCCTGCAGACCATGGCGCCCGAGCGCTGCCGAATTTACACCCCGGACGTGTCCAACGCGCAAGCCATGCAAGCCATGGCCGCCGACTGTTTGCAGCACTGGGGCGTGCCCGATTTGGTGATCGCCAATGCGGGAGTTGCAGGCGGCTTTGAGACCGCCGACCCGGCCGATCTGGCGGTGATGCGCCGCATGCTGGAGATCAATCTGCTGGGCGTGGCCACCACCTTCCAACCCTTCTTAAGCGCCATGCAAGGCAGCGGCCAAAGAGGCGCTTTGGTCGGCGTGGCCAGTGTGGCGGGCTGGCGCGGCATGCCGGGCAACGGGGCGTATTGCGCGAGCAAGGCCGGCCTGATCGCTTATTTGCAAAGCCTGCGGGCTGAGCTGCGCCCCACCCGGCTCACGGTGCACACCATCAGCCCTGGTTATTTGCGCACGGCGCTCACTGCAGGCAACACCTTCGCCATGCCGGGGCTGATGGGACCGGATGAGGCCGCTCGCGATTTGCTGCGCGGCGTGGCGCAAGGCCGCGAACACATTGTTTTGCCGCGCCGCATCGGCTGGCTGTCGCGGGCGTTGTCACTGCTGCCTGCACGCTGGCACGACCGCATTTTGCTGGGCCAGCCCCGCAAACCCCGCGCCCACCAAGCAGGTGCCACCCCCATTCCCGGACTCTCGCATCCACAAGACAAGACATGAGCCAAGACACTCAGACACCCACACACCACCAGATCGCGCTGATTGGCGCAGGCCCCTCGGGCCTGGCCGGGGCAAGGGCTCTGTCCAAACACGGCATCGCGTTTCAGGGCTTCGAAGCCCACACCGACGTGGGCGGTTTGTGGAACATTGGCAACGAACGCTCCACCGTCTACGAATCGGCCCACCTGATCTCCAGCAAGCGCACCACCGAATTCAAAGAATTCCCCATGCCAGAGGGCACGGCCGATTACCCCAGTCACCGTGAGCTGCTGGACTACTTCAAAGCCTATGCAAAGCACTTTGACCTGAAGCGCCATTACCGTTTTGGTGTGCGCGTGCTGCGTGTGGAGCCCGTGAATGATGCGCCCGACACGCTGTGGCGGGTGACCCTGGATGCAGGAGGGGGCCAACCGGAAACGCATGCGTTCAAAGGTGTGGTGATCGCCAACGGCATCTTGGCCGAACCGAACAAGCCCGAGTGGCCCGGGCAGTTCAGCGGACAGTTGCTGCACACCTCGGCCTACAAAAAAGCCGAGCAGTTCAAGGGCCAGCGCGTGCTGATTGTGGGTGCGGGCAACTCGGGCTGTGACATTGCCGTAGACGCGGTGCACCACGCCCAAAGCGTGGACATTTCGGTGCGCCGGGGCTATTACTTCGTGCCCAAATATGTGTTCGGCGTGCCCGCCGACACGGTGGGGGGAAAAACCAAATTGCCACGCTGGCTCAAACAAAAAGTCGACAGCACGCTGCTCAAGTGGTTCACCGGCGACCCGGTGCGCTTTGGTTTTCCCAAACCCGACTACAAAATGTACGAATCGCACCCCATCGTGAACTCGCTCATCTTGCACCACATTGGCCACGGCGACGTGAAGGTGCGGCCCGACGTGGCACGGCTCGACGGCCACACCGTGCACTTCAAGGACGGCAGCCAAGCCGACTACGACCTGGTCATGACAGCCACCGGCTACAAGCTGCACTACCCCTTCATCAACAACGCGTTGCTCAACTGGCAAGGCATGTCGCCCCAGCTGTACCTGAACATCTTTGCGCCGCGCTTTGACCGCCTGGCTGTGCTGGGCATGGTCGAAGCCGCAGGCCTGGGCTGGGAAGGCCGGGCCGAGCAGGCCGAAGTCTTGGCGCGGTATTTCAAAGGCCTGGATGCGGGTCAGGTCAAGGCCTTGGCATTTTCCAAAGCGCGGCAAGGCCCATCACCTGATTTGTCGGCCGGCTACCGCTACCTGAAGGTGGAGCGCATGGCTTGCTACGTCAACAAAGACGTGTACCGCGACACCATGCGCCAAACTGCCGCCGAGCTGGCCTGAGCCCGTCCCCTCACGAAAGCCCCCATGCTGCCTGTTGATGAAATCCGCCTGAACTTCAACCCCGCTTCACTGGCCCTGCTCAACGGCGTGCTGGCATTTTTGATGTTCGGCATCGCGTTGGACACCCGGGCCGAAGACTTTCGTCGCCTGCTGCGCATGCCCATGGCTTTTGCGGTGGGCATTGGGGCGCAGTTCCTGCTCTTGCCTGCCATCACCTTTGTTTTGACGCTGGTGCTGCAGCCCGCGCCCAGCATCGCTTTGGGCATGATCTTGGTGGCCTGCTGCCCGCCGGGCAATGTGAGCAACATCCTCACGCACCGGGCCAAGGGCAATGTGGCGCTGAGTGTGTCGATGACCGCCGTGTCGAATGCCATCGCGGTGGTGGCCATGCCGCTGAACTTCGCGTTTTGGGGCGGCTTGCACCCCACGGGCTCCCAGTTGTTGGCCGACATCGCCTTAGACCCGATGCAAATGTTTGCGCACATCCTGCTCATCATCGGCCTGCCCTTTGTGTTGGGCCTGCTGTGCATCCGCTATTTGCCCGTCTGGACCGAGCGCTTCAAAAAACCCCTGCGCATCATCAGCTTTGTGGCACTGATTGGCTTCATCTTGGCCGCCATTGCGGGCAACTGGCGCTACTTTTTGGACTATGTGGGCCTGGTGCTGGTGGCCGTCATCTTGCATGACGCGCTGGCTTTTGGCACCGGTTGGTTTTGCGCCAAAGCCGCCCGCTTGTCCGACTACGACAGCCGCGCCTTGTCGATCGAAGTCGGCATCCGCAACGCGGGCCTGGGCCTGGTGCTGATCTTCAGCTTCTTTGACGGCCTGGGCGGCATGGCCGTGGTGGCGGGCGTTTGGGGCTTTTGGGACATCATCGCCGGACTGGTGCTGGCAGGCTGGTGGGCACGCCGCCCGCTCAAGGACCCAAACGCATGAGCGCAGAGTCCATGCACAACACGCCGCGTGCACAGCGCGTGTTGGTCACAGGCGCAGCAGGTTTTTTGGGCCAAGGCCTGATCGACCAACTCGCCCGCCAAGGCGAGTGCGAGGCCGTGATCGCAGTGGATGTGCGTGAGGTGCCCGAGGCTCAGCGCCTGCCGGGCATCACCTACCTGACGCAAGACGTGCGCGATCCGGCCTTGGCCGAGACTGTGGCTGCGCACCACATCGACACGGTGGTGCACTTGGCGGCCATCGTCACGCCCGGCAAAGACAGCCACCGCGCCTTCGAATACTCGGTCGATGTGGAGGGCGCGCGCAACGTATTGCAGGCCTGCGTGGCGCATGGCGTGCAGCACATCGTGGTCTCCTCCAGCGGCGCAGCCTACGGCTACCACGCCGACAACCCCGCGTGGCTCACCGAAGACATGCCGCTGCGCGGCAACGAAAGCTTTGCCTATTCGCACCACAAGCGTCTGGTCGAAGAAATGCTGGCGCAATACCGCCAAACTCACCCGCAGCTGCAGCAAACCGTGCTGCGCATTGGCACCATCTTGGGCGAGCACGTCAACAACCAGATCACCGCCCTGTTTGAAAAACCCCGCCTGCTGGCCGTGCAAGGCAGCGACAGCCCTTTCGTGTTCATTTGGGACGAAGACGTCATAGGGGCCATCGCGCACGCCCTGAGCGGCGAGGCACCCAGCGGCTGCTTTAATTTGGCGGGTGACGGGGCTTTGACGGTGCGTGAAATCGCGCAACGCATGAACAAACCCACCCGAGTGCTGCCCGCTTGGCTCTTGAAAACCGCTTTGTGGCTGGGCAGCACATTAGGACTGAGCCGCTACGGCCCCGAACAACTGGACTTCTTACGCTACCGGCCTGTGCTGCTGAACACGGCACTCAAAACGCACTTTGGCTACACACCCAACAAGTCGAGTGCCCAGGCCTTTGAGGCCTACAGAGCGCCTCGCGCCCCAAACCGGTCTTAACTCGGTCGTGAACCGGCAACCCAGCCAAACTGCAAGCTTTCACCCCAGATGAATTTACTTCCTGCGGCCCAAGACTGCGCACCCTTGGCGCTCGCCTTGCTGGCCTGCGGGCTTGAAATCCAAGCCGAATCGAAGCCCGATAAAATTGCCGGCTTATGACAAACCAACTCGACAAAAAATCCCAAGCCTGGTCCGCCCTCTTTTCTGAACCCATGAGCGAGTTGGTCAAGCGCTACACCGCCAGCGTGTTCTTTGACAAGCGCCTGTGGCAAGCCGACATCACTGGCAGCCTGGCCCACGCCGAGATGCTGGCCGCGCAAAACATCATCGCCGCCCAAGACCTGGCCGACATTCAGCGCGGCATGGCGCAAATCTGGCAAGAGATCGAATCTGGCGCTTTTGAATGGAAGCTCGACCTGGAAGACGTGCACCTGAACATCGAAGCGCGCCTGACCCAGCTGGTGGGCGACGCCGGCAAGCGCCTGCACACCGGCCGCAGCCGCAACGACCAAGTCGCCACCGACGTGCGCCTGTGGTTGCGCGGCGAGATGGACCTGATCATCGAGTTGTTGGCCGACCTGCAAAAGTCCCTCGTGGATGTGGCCGAGCGCAACGTCGAGGTCATCATGCCCGGCTTCACCCACCTGCAAGTGGCGCAACCCGTGAGCTTTGCGCACCACCTCTTGGCCTATGTGGAAATGTTCAGCCGCGACGCCGAGCGCATGGTCGATGTGCGCCGCCGTACCAACCGCCTGCCGCTGGGCAGCGCCGCCTTGGCCGGCACCACCTACCCGCTGGACCGCGAGCGCGTGGCCCGCACCCTGGGCATGGTCGATGACCACGGCCACCCACAGGTCAGCCAAAACAGCTTGGACGGCGTGAGCGACCGCGACTTCGCCATCGAATTCACCGCCGCCGCGTCGTTGTGCATGGTCCACATCAGCCGCTTCTCGGAAGAGTTGATCTTGTGGATGAGCCAGAACTTTGGTTTTGTGCGCATCGCCGACCGCTTCACCACCGGCTCGAGCATCATGCCGCAGAAGAAAAACCCCGACGTGCCCGAACTCGCACGCGGCAAAACCGGTCGTGTGGTCGGCCACCTGATGGGCCTGATCACCCTGATGAAGGGCCAGCCCCTGGCCTACAACAAAGACAACCAGGAAGACAAAGAGCCGCTGTTCGACACGGTGGACACGCTCAAAGACACGCTGCGTATCTTCTGCGAGATGGTGGGCGGTCAGGTCAACCCCGCCACGGGCGTCAAAGAAGGCGGCATCACCGTCAACGCCGCGGCCATGGAAGCGGCTGTGAAGAAGGGTTACGCCACCGCCACCGACTTAGCCGACTACCTGGTGAAAAAAGGTTTGCCTTTCCGCGATGCCCACGAGGTGGTGGCCCACGCGGTCAAAACCGCGCAGGGCCTGGGTGTAGACCTGTCAGAGCTGCCCCTGGAAACCCTGCAAAAGTTCGACAACCGCATCGAAACCGATGTGTTTGGGCCGCTCAGTCTGCAAGGCTCGATGAACGCCCGCAACACCTTGGGCGGCACAGCGCCAGCACAGGTGCGCTCGCAAATCGCGCGGCACCGTGCGCGCTGGGGTCATTGATACCACCCTCTCGGCACGCTGCACTGAGGGCTGAACGCCTCTGAAGCCAACCCTGCTCTCAGCCTGAGCAGGCTCAGCGTCAATCCAGGGTGCCCCTGACGGACACCGCCCAGAAGCTCAACCCTGGCTCTGTCGCATGATGTGTTCGGCCAGCAAATCCATGCCCAAGCCCGGCATGACTGAGCCCTGGTCTGCCGTGACGCCACTGTCAGCTGTGGCAAACAATTCGTGCACGGCCGTCTGTTCGTCTTGGAGCGTGTCGTAGAGGAAGACCTTCACGCTGCCTTGCGCATCCAGTAAGGACGCCTCCTTGGCCTTGTCTGACCTGACTTTTGCCACAAATCCAGCCAAGTCCAGCTCCGGCACACCATGGTGCGCAAAGGCCGCATCGGCTACAGCCATGGTCAGCGCCAAAGATGAGTCCTCGGCCGGCGCCAAGTTCTGGACAGGGACCTCGGGCGCAGTACTCAGCTGCTCCAGGTTGGACGCATTCACCACGCTGATGGCACCAGCATGGGTTTGGGCCTTGACATCAATGAACAAGGTACCGTCCATCAGGCCATTTGTGCTGATGCCGTGCACGCTGAAGCGGCCATCGGACTGCACCACCGCGGACGCGAAGACGCTGTTGCCATCGACGTCGCGGATCACCAGCTGCAGTTCATCACGAGACGTCAGGGTAGGCGCTTTGCCCTGGATACTGAGTTGGTTGAGCGCATTGAGCACAGGCTGCTGGTCGATGACGATGGGGTCCAGATCGGGCCTGGCCTGCAGCACCAAAGACTGCTGCGCCATCTGATCGCCAGCGCTGGCTGTGATGGTCAAAATACCGGGCGCAAAAACGCGTTCGTCCAGATGGCGCACCTCGAAAACGCCGTCTGTGACGGTGGCCGTCAAAGTCTTGTAGTTGCTTTGGGTGTCAACGACCTGGATGGCCACTTCAGTGCCATTGGCAAAACCCATTGCTGAGCCGCGGATGCTGAACCGGCAACCGACTTCGAACTTGACGGAGATGTCCAAGAATGCAGCGCTGAGCGAGGCGTCAAAAGGACTGTGTGTCTGGTCGGTCATGGCAGTCGGTTCCGGATATAGGGGGGTAAGCACACCCCATCGATAGGTTTTTTAATTATCCGTAACAATCAAAAAATTATGATTCGATCAAAAAAATAAAATCATTTTCATTAACAATTTTTAACAATACAACCCACTGATCCAGCACCACGAAAGACCACAGACCTTGACACCACCCATTCAAAAAGCCAGGTGTGCAAGCCATCGCCAAAACAGCACCCGGGGTATGTGGCCCTTCGGAGCGAGGCGTTACAGGCGAAAAATGCCCACTTATTTCTTTTTTTGAATCGGATTGGCCAGGAGCAATTGCGCCGGATAGGCCCGCATGAACTCCCGCGCTTTGTCCACGGGGGCGCTGAGCCAAGCCCCATAAGCGCCTTCGTTGAGGATGGCTGGCATGCGTTTTTCGTTGCCATTTTGTCCGTAGCGGTTCATCAGCGCATGGCTGTTGGCGTTCACCGTGAGCAGCGTGAAGCTGATGATTTCTTCATCGCCTTGGATCCATTGCGCCCACAAACCGGCCACGCCCATGGGCTTTCCATCCACGCGGGCGATACGGGTTGGCACGGCCTTGCGGCTGCGCCAGTCGTCTTCCACAAAAGCTTGCATGGGAATGATGCACCGTTGCCCTTTGAGCCAACTTTCACGCGTGGCCGTGGCGGTGCTCATGGTTTCGTAGCGGGTCACCGCCAGTTTGGTCGATCGCAGTTTCGCGTCGGATGCCGATTTGACCCAAGTGGGCACAAGACCAAATTGGCCTTGCATCAGTTCCATCGACAGCGGTGCTTCGGCCACGGGAATAACCCGCTCGTCCTCTGTGTGGGTCGAGGCCACGTCATCGCCCTTTGGGACTGGGATGGACTCAGCCGCACAGACGGCTTTTCGAATGAAAAAACCCGGCTGGCGTGGCCAGACTTCCTGACCCAAGAGGACGACGGGTGGGTCGATACCAAAGGCCTCCGCGTAAAGGTCAGGACTTTTCAGACATTCGTATTGGGTGCTCATTGCTTTGATGCTAACCCACGCCCCAACGCAAGACTGGCCAGCTCACCCTCAAACCAGCATGCCACATGCATCGTCAAAGAAACATACCGACACATATCCATTCAATTCATGGATTTTTTGCCACTAGAATTTTGAAAAAATTTGACGGGCCCGTTGAGGTCCCATAGCAAGAATTGACCATGAGATCTGTTTTGGTGGGTATGCGGATTGCGTGTGGGGTTTTGTTTGTGGCGTTGCTTTTCCTCAGCGCCCAGGCAAAGGCGCAGAAACCCAAACAAGTGGGCGAGAACGCACCAGCGGCTTCAACACCTGGCTGCGCAGAAATAGCAACGCCAAGCAAGGGGCCGTTGGCGTTCAAATCAGGATGCTCATCCCGCTGACGGTGACTTTTGCAAACCTCGATCTTGTTGGCTTGCAGCTTCAAATCCAATTGCTGTGAACTTTCACGGTGACCCGTGGCTGTTCACAGCGCTTGTTTCCCCCGATCCCTTCAGATCAAGGCCGGCCTCTTTTCCCAACAACGCCCGATACGCTGAACGTGCATTGGCTTAGCCTGCACCGTCGATGATGATTTCGATGCGGCGGTTGCGGCCTCTGCCTGCAGCGGAATCGTTGCTGTCAATCGGTTTGGTGTCGGCAAAGCCGGAGACACTCAGACGCCCTGCTCCCAGGCCACCTTGGGTGGACATGTAGTCGGCCACTGCGCCAGCCCGGGCACCGGACAGGTCCCAGTTGGAGCGGAACCGTTCGTTGAAGACGACCGGCACGTTGTCGGTGTGGCCTTCAATGAAGACGCGGCCTTTGCTGCTGCTGACGGTTTTGCTGACTTCGCCGAGCAGGGACATGAAGCCAGGCTGCAGGTCGGCGTTGCCCGATCGGAAGGAGCCTTGTTCGGCCAAGCGGATGATGATCTTGGCGCCGTCGCGCATGACTTCGGCTTTACCAGCATTGATCTCTTTGGCCAGGTCCTGGCGAATGCGTTGGAGTTCGGCGTCGGCGTCCATTTTGCCGCTGCCACCACCTGCGCTACCGGCTTTGCCAGCACCGCCTGCACTGTCGGTTGCACCTGCACGCACGTCGCGCACTTCCACCGGGGCTTGCACTTTGGATTGCACGTCGGCCACTTTGGCAAAGAATTCGATCTCACCTTGCGACACGGTGCCCGCTTGTTTGGCGCCTTGTGCCGCCGCACCCGAGGCCTGAGCGCCAGAGGCAGACGCGCCGCCTGCGGCAGAACCCGTGGCTGATGCGCCGCCAGCTGCGGCACCCGAAGCCGAGGCTCCAGCGCTTTGCGAGCCCGAAGATGCGCTACCGCCTTGGTTGGTGCCCGATGATCCTGCGCCGCCTTTTTGCTGACCCGAGGGCCCTGCACCG
Organism: Limnohabitans sp. Bal53; assembly: GCF_003063355.1. Taxonomy (GTDB): domain Bacteria; phylum Pseudomonadota; class Gammaproteobacteria; order Burkholderiales; family Burkholderiaceae_C; genus Limnohabitans_A. The sequence continues at coordinate 864,155 of NZ_NESH01000002.1, forward strand.
CCGCCAGACGATGGCGTGGCGGTCATTTCGACCACGACTTTGCCTGCCTCCATCTTGACTTGGGCTTCGCCTCGGCTGATTTCCTGAGCCAAGGCTTGTTTGGTGGCTTCAAGGGCTTGCTGGGCTTGCGGGGCCACGTCGGTTTTGAGTTCGACGTTTTCCTTGCGGTCGTCGGTGGTTTCTTGCTGCACCGTTTTGATGGGCGTGGGTTCGGCCACCGAGGGGGTGAAGTGTTGCGCGATCAGGCTTTGGGCCTTGGGCGGCTCCACCGTGGGGATGATGCGCTGTACTCCGAAGGAGTTCTTCATGGAGCCGTTGATTTGCTTGAACTTGGGCACGTTCATCTCGGCAAAGGACAGCAAAAGCACGAAGAAGGCCATGAGCAGGGTCGCCATGTCGGCGAAGGTGGCCATCCAGCCGGGGGCTCCGGCTTTACAGGGCGGGCATTCTTCGCATTTGGGGCAGTCGTCCGGCCCAAAGGATTTTTCTGGTTTGGCGGGGGCGGCTTCTTCTTCGCCTTCTGCCGGTTTGTTATCAGCCACGTCTGACCCCTTCGATCAAGAAGCAGCTGCTTCCATTTTGGCGCGGGCCTTGGGGTTGACGAAAGGCATCAACAGGTCGGGCAGCATACGGGGGTTGCCGCCGCTTTGGATGAACATCACGCCCTCAATGATCAGCTCGTGGTTGAGCGATTCGGCCAGGTCGAGTTTGGCCAATTTTTGGTTCAGGGGGATGCAGATCACGTTGGCGATGATCGCGCCGTACAAGGTGGTGAGCAAGGCCACCGCCATGGCCGGACCAATGGCCTTGGGGTCACTCATGTTGCCCAGCATCAGCACCAGACCGACCAAAGTACCAATCATGCCCATGGCAGGCGCGATTTCCTGCGCCGAAGCGATGAAGGCCATGCCTTCAGTGTTGCGCTTTTTGATCATGTCCATCTCGCGCTCCAAGGTGGCGCGAATCATGGCGGGCTCGGAGCCGTCAACCAGCATGCGGATGCCACTGGCCATGAATTTGTTGGCGATGTCCTGACCTTCGAGGGCGATCATGCCGTCCTTGCGTGCGATGGTGCCCAATTCGACCAGCTTTTCGATCAGGGTCTCGGGTGGGTCGATTTTGAACTTGACGGTTTTGAGCGCCACACCGATGGAGCCTATGAACTCAGGAAATGAACTTCGGGCCAAAACGGCCATCAAAGTGCCACCGATCACGATGTAAACCGAAGGCATGTCAATGAACGGCCCCGGGTCGCCCATGGCCAGAAAAATCAGCGCGAAGGTGGCCACAAAGCCCACGATGGTTGCGAGGTCCATATATTGATGTTGTCTGTAAGTGATTGATTCGGTTGAGGCTCAGCGCAAACCCTGTTTGCGCGTGGTGGGCATCATGGCATAAAGCGTATCGGCAGCAGCGCAAGTTTCTTGACGGTATGCTGCAAGAAAAGCGCACTCAAGTTGTGGTGTTTCATGTCGATCCTTCTATTCAGTTGCATTGCTCAAATCCATGTTCAAAATCCTGACCGTCTCCGCACTGCCCCTGCTGCTGCTGGCTGGCTGTGAGCGTTATGAAAGCTTGCCCCAGTGCAGCAGCTTTCTGGACACAGGGCACCCGGTAACCCTGCAACTCGACCCCAACGGCAGCGCCCTGGACAAGGCCGAGGGCCTGCGCTGGTACCGCTGCAGCGCAGGGCAACGCTTTTCCAACGCACAGTGTGTGGGCGATGCCATCGAGTTGCCGCGCCAAGAAGCGCTGGCTTATGCCACCGAGTTTGCCGCCCGTGCGGGCCAGCCTTGGCGCTTGCCCACGGTGGGTGAGATGGCCACGCTCAAGCAAGACCATTGCACCAACCCGGCGCTGGACACCCGTGTGTTTCCGAGCATTCAGATCACCAATTACTGGACCTCGTCGACCAGCCTCAATGGCCCCTCGATGGGCTGCACCGTGTACACCTTCAATGGCAACTCGATTTGCAAAGAGGTGGTGACGCAAAAACGCCCCTTTTTGTTGGTCATGGATGCCAAGCCCTGAAGTGGACGTGCACTGGATGTTCACCCGAAGGAACGCAGTTCGTACTTGTTGATTTTTTCGATCAAGGTGGTGCGCTGCAGTTGCAGCAAACGGGCCGTTTGCGAAACGTTCCCTTGCGTGCGGCTGAGCGCTTGCTCAATCAGATTGCGCTCGATGTCGATCAGGTGTTGCTTGAGCGAGATGCCGTCCGGCGGCAGAGTTTGAATGCCTTGAGCGAGCAAGATGACCTCTTCTACCGAACTCATCTCATCATTCGAGGCGGACAGGGGCATGGGGGCCATGGCGGGCCGGGACGTTGTGCGCGCGGCGGCGTCGCTGTCGCTGCTGGCCAACAAGTGGCTCAGGGGGTCGCTGTCCGCCCAGGGGCTGTCGGTTGAGGCCGTGGCTGCAGGGCTCCAGCTGGGCTCGTCCAAGGCCACGGCCGCTTGCGGCACTGCGCCGGCATTGGCGCTGCCAAACAAAGACGGCTGCTGGGCTGGGCCAGGCATTTGGCTCAGGCACTGGGCCTGCAGCGCGGCCAAACCCGAGGGCATCATGCATGCAGGCACGGTGTGCACTTGCAGGGTTTGCGAAGGAAACAGGGTCGAGAAACGGTCGACCAGGTTGGACAGCTCGCGCACATTGCCAGGCCAAGCATAGGCCTTGAGCATCTGCAGCATGTCGGGTGCGAATTTCAGGGGGCGGTTGCCGGGCAAGGTGTGCTTTTCGGCATAGAACTGCAGCAAGGATGCAATGTCGTCGGGCCTCTCGCGCAAGGCGGTGGTGGAGATGGGCAGGACGTTGATGCGGTAGTACAGGTCTTCACGGAAGCGCCCGGCTGCGACCTCGGCTTCGAGGTTTTTGTGGGTGGCTGCGACCACGCGCACATCCACCGGCACTTCGCGCGAGGCGCCCACGGGCAAGATGCAGCGCTCTTGCAGGACACGCAGCAGTTTGACTTGCATGTCCATGGGCAGGTCGCCGATTTCGTCGAGGAACAGTGTGCCGCCGTGGGCCAGCTCAAAGCGGCCTAGGCGGTCGGCCACGGCACCGGTGAAGGTGCCTTTTCGGTGTCCGAACAGTTCGCTTTCGATCAACTCACGGGGGATGGCACCGCAGTTGATGGGCACGAAGGGGCCGCTGGCGCGGGGGCCTTGGGCATGCAGGGCCTGGGCCACCAGCTCTTTGCCTGTACCGCTTTCGCCTGTCACCAAGGCCGTAGAGGATGAAGCCGCCAAAGTTTGGATGAGCTCGCGCAGAAACTGCGTGGCTCGGCTTTGTCCAATGATTTGGGTTTTGGCGCTGGCTTTCATGTCCATCCGGTGTCTGGTGAGGCCCTGTGGCGTTCAGGCCATGCCGATCGGGCAGGTGGCGCTGGTGTCTACACGGGGCAATTGAAAAATTTTTGTTAATTTATCCACTTGTCTGTTTATAAATTAACAAATGCGATCTTAGCAAGTATTTACTGAAAAATACAGTTTTATCATCAAATTTCACAATTTATTTGCGTATTTAGGGTTTCACTATTTTGCAGAGGTCTTCAAAACCAACGGGAATGCGCGTCTTCAGCTCAAGACTTGGTCCATGCTGCCGATGTATGCAACAAGTCACACCACATCCACGCGCCGCTTTGGCAGACGTGGGTGCCCGTTCATGGAGAAGCACAATGACCCGTACCCGATCACTGACTGCAGCGCTTTTAGCCAGCTTGGCCTTGGCCGGCTGCCACGCCTTGCCCGTGAACAGCATGGCGCAAGATAAAACAGAACCTGCAGCGCAGGCGCCCTCCATGATCGGGCCCTTGGTCGAAAAGCGCGAAACCCTTGTGGCCACTGGCTATGCGGTGATCAGCGTGCAAAATCACAAAAACCCGGCTCAGCAGCGTTTGCTGGCCATCCGCGCCTCGAAGCTCGACGCTTACCGCTCCTTGACCGAGCAGGTGTATGGCCAGCAGCTGGACGCCAGCACCACAGTGGCCGACATGACGGTGATGAGCGACACCTTTCGCGCCAAGGTCGAAGGCGTGATTTATGGGGCCACCATGGTCAGCATCACACCTGTGGGTGACGACACTTACGAAACCACCTTGTCGCTGGACCAACATTTGGTGCGCGATTTGCGCGCCTTGTACCTGGGTCAGATGGCTTCGCGTCGCCGCTGATCGCCTCTTTCAAATCAACTCGGATTGGATGACCCCATGCTGGCCCTTGTGAACCTGCCCCGCCCTGCCCTGCCCGGCCACTGTGGCGCTGGCTTGGCTTGGCTGCGCATGAGCGCCGCCGTGGTGGGCTGTGCTCTGGTCACCACGGCGGCCGCCCAAAGCCCCAGCCCCGCCGAGTTGGCGGCCAAGGCACTGGCTTCGGCCCCGGTGCAAGCGCTCTTGAGCGCCCAAGGCCAATCGGCCAAGGCGAGCGCAAAAAACCCGCAAAAAGAATACGACGCGCAGTTGGCCGCCATCCGCCAGGCGATTTTGGACGCCACGCTGGAGCGACCCACACGGGTGGTCAGCACGGCCTGGGTGGACGACAAGGGCGCTTTGCATGAGAGCGCCCATTTCCACTCCGAGGCGCAGGTGCGCGGTGTGCGGGTCTTGTCTTATTTGCAAGGCGATGAGCCCGTGACCCAGGTCAGTGCCGAGGTGCTGCCTTGGGGCTGGAAAGCCGTAGGGGCCAACCAAAGCTGCAAGGCCCCACCCCGGCCTTGGCGTTTGCCTTTGGGCGTGCAACTGGTGATGCCCGAGGGGTTCAGCGGCCCGCAGCTGTTTGCCAGCCAGACCCTGCTGGACCTGGCCCAAGAGGCCTGGGGCCAGAACATGCAGCAGTCGCAGCGCTGGCGCACGCACAGCGTGGCGCAGCCCGCGCCACAGTCCGACAACGCCTACCTGCGCGCCCTGACAGGCCAGACCGAGGAGCGCAGTGGCTGGATGGCCGAGATCTCGCTGCAGCCACACGCGCCGGCCGAGGCCCCTCGTTCGTGGACTGAGCGCGTGAGCCAGAGCCTGAGCGAAACCGCCCCGCCGTGGCGCTGGACGCTGAGCGTGCGCCTGGGCCAAAAGCTCAGCCCCACTGCGCGCCTGGTGCCGCAGTGGCACATTGAACAGATCGTCTCGCTTGACCCTTTGGCGCTGGTCCAAAGCCCCTCGGCTTGGGCGCAGCAGATGCAAGGACTTCTGCAAGATCGCATGCGCCAATGGGTGGCCCAACTGGACAAACTGACTGAGTGCGAGCCGGTGCAGTTCCATGTGCGTCGCCAGGGCACACCTGCGCTGGAATTGCAAGCTGGCTATGGCAGCGGCTTGCGCCCCGGTGACCGTGTTCTTTTGATGGACCCCGCCCATGTGCCTGCCCGCATGCTGGAGCCCGGTGTGGCCCAGCACCTGGCTTTGGCCCAAGTGGTCAAGGTCGGTCCGCACCGCACCGAGCTGCAACAACTGGCCGGCCCAGCACTGGCTTCGCATGGTGCCTGGATGGCCCTGCCCTTGTGAGCCCGCTCAACCTGCAACAGAATGACACCATGAACATTGCCGTTTTCACCCCACATCGATTGGCCATCTGGTTGCTCGGCGGCTGCGCGCTGGCCAGCTGGAGCGCGGCGGCCTGGTCGGCCGACACCGCTGCAGCCTTGGCACTCAAGGCGCTGCTGGGTCCGCAAGCAGCGTTTCAGCAATCAGGAGGGCTGCCGCCCACGCCTGCTCACTCGGCCGGATCACATTATCCCGCTGGCGCTTCGGCCATCGGGGCTGCTTCTACGGGCTTGTCCTCGGCCTCTGGCATGGTGGGCAGCACAGTCACGGTGCAGCGCGGCGAGACGCTGGACCGTCTGATTCGCCGCACCTTACCTGGCGTGCCTTTGCACCCCGACTTTTTGCGCAAGGCCTTTGTGAGCTTGAACCCGCGGGTCTTCCCCTCGGGATCGCCCAACAGGATGCTTGCGGGGGCCAGTATGCAAGTGCCCAGCATGGCCGCTTTGCGTCAGATGATGCTGAGCCAGCACCCCAGCTCGGCGGCTTTGCTGCAAGGCGGCGATGCACGAGCCAACCACGCTGGCTCGGTTGATCCGAGCGATCAGCGCAGCTGGGTGCGTTTTCCCTGATCGCAGCGCAGGCCGCCGCATGATCACTGGGGCTGAAACTGCCCACCTCAGCCCCAAAACCCCGACCATTTATCTGGAGGGGCGTTTGCCCTTGGTGGTCGAGCGCACCGCCGCCGATCTGGGTTTGCGCGACGGCCAAGTGGTCCAAGCCACGGTTGAGGCGCGACTGGACCGGCTGCGACTGAACTTGCAAGAACCCGCCCAAGCCGGGCGTTTCATCGACTTGCCCAAAGACCTGCCCGCCGGACTGCGCCTGGCCTCAGGCGACACGGCCTTGTTCCGGGTGCAGTTGCAAACCGATGGCTCGATCTGGCTGCGCCCGCTGCAAGCCCAAAACGCGGCCCAAGCCGCGGCGGCCGCACCACTGGCGCAAATGCCCAACCGGCTGCAACAGCTGAGCTTTAGGCCACCAGACATGAACGCGTTGGCCATGCTGCTGCGACCGGGCGGCCTCGACAGCTTGCTGCAAGGCCTGGGCTCGGCTTCGCCAGAGATGGCTGCACTCCAGCAATGGCAACGCCTGCGCCCCAGCATGGCGCAGCTGACCCCAGAAAAACTCCAGCAACTCATGCAGCGCAGCGGGCTGATGACCGAAGCCTTGCTGGCACAAGGACAAGGCAGTGGCGTTGTGGACCTGAAATCGGGCCTGCGTCAGTTGCTTCGCTTGCTGCAAACCACCAGCCACGAAGCCTCTGGCCGCGTGCAAGACGCCATCGACGACATCGAGTCGCGACAGCTGACTGCGGCCGAAACCGTGACAGGCCGTGAGTGGGTGCTGTCGATGATGCTGCCGTTTTCTGATGCCGAGCCCGTGGCCCTGCGCTTTGTGCGCGGCCGCCGCCAACCAGGTGAAGAAAAAGCACCCCTGGTCATCCATCTGCACACACGCAACCGCGACTTGGGCGAAGTCTGGTTGCAAACCCGCATCAGCGGTGAGACCGAGGTCGACATGGTCATGTGGGCGCTGCGCGAGGACGTGGTCAAACGCGCCCGTGACCTGTCGCCCAACCTGGCCGAAGAACTCGACAGTGCGGGCCTGAACATGACCCGGCTGCAAGTCATCCACGGCCCCGGCCCGAGCGAACCCATGCCTTGGAACACCCCCGAGACCGGCAGCTTGCTGGATGTCAAAACATGAAAGCACCGCTCAAGGAAGCGATTGCCCTGGAGTACGGCAAGCGCAAAACCCCCATCATCAGCGCCAAAGGCGAGGACGAACTGGCCCAACGCATCATCGACGAGGCTCAGCGCCACGGCGTGTATGTGGCCGAAGACCCCCAGCTGCTGGCCCTGCTCAGCCGCATCGATCTGGACAAGGAAATCCCCCCCGAGCTCTACACCGCCGTGGCGGTGATCCTGTCGTGGGTGTATTGGCTCAAGGGCATGCGACCAGGCGACGAGAAAATATGAACTTTTCGTTCACCCTGCTCAAAGCACAGTAAAGGCAAAGAGTTGATCAACAAGCATGTAATGGGCGTTGTCGATACCTTGCGGTCCGAGGGCCTTTTTTATGAAGCGATATTTTTAAGCGGCGCCATTGGGCCTATCGAACCTGAAGTCCGGCACCGGCCAGACCCAGACAGACGCCGGGGTGGCCGATCAGGCGTCCAAAAAGGGACTGATGCTGTGGCGGCGTGAAACTTGACCGAGGCGGTCATAGAGGTCGATGGTGGAGGCCGACTCACCTTGAAGAGCTTGCAAGGCGCCCTTGACGGCTTGCAATTGACGCTGAAGCAACTGGATGTTGCGCAAGTGGTCTTGTTTGCACTGCAGCAGCGGAGGTTGCAGGTTTTGCCACGGCACCGGCACGGGGTCTTGAGCTGTGGCCCATTGGGCGACTTGGGCCAGTCGCTGCAAAAGCTGGTTTCTTTCGTCTTGTAAGGTTTCAAAACCCGCCATATCGCGGGTTTTGAGCATTTCAAATTCTTGCGCAAGCAACTCACCCAGGCGAGCCGTATCTTGGGCTGCTTCGGCAAACACGGCATCCAAGCTGCCGTCATGGGCAGGGATCGCGTGGGTTGGCGGGATGAGGCTCATGCCAGATTTATTCCTTGATCATTTTTTCGATGGCCAAGAAGTTTTCAGCGATTCGGCGCGAATCCAAGGGGTATTGACCCTGTTGAATGGCGAGCTTGATGGCCTCGACTTTGGCCCGGTCGAATTCTGGCTCTTGCATGGCTTTTTGCGCAACGGCGCTCAGTTTGACTTCGTCGGTCTGGGGCGCCAGGGCCTTGGTCAGGCCTTCTGGCGCAGCGTCAGACGTGCGCTCTTGAGCCTTCGCAGCCGCTTGGCGATTGGACGAGTCCATTTGGGCAACCCGGCGAAAACTAGAGATGGGATCAGTCATGATGGTTCTCTTTTCTGGTCTCTTATCAATGAGCTGAGACCTTGCTCGTATTCAGAATCGACAGCTGATTCTAGAACTTGAGCCCAACAGGTCATTATTTTCATGAATTTCATGATCTGGTGTTTCAAAGGCCTTGAACCTGGTTCGGGCCTTTGACCAATCCTGTAAGCATACGCCCAGAATCGCGGTTTTTGAGCTTGATTTGCTCGCCATAGCGACCATCTTGCTGGGCTTCTACGCGGGCCGAAATCTGAAAGCCTTGGGCTTGTCCGATCGACATCAGCACCATTTGCCCCCTTTTGACCAAGATGGTCGGCCGAATGTCTTGGCTGCGCAGCGGTGTGTCGGGGCGCACATCGCGCACCACCTCAGCGTGCAACACTTGGGAGACTTGTTCAAGCACATTGACTGGCACACCCGATGTATCGACCTCGGCCAGCCGAACATGAGCCGGCGTCAAAGTCATGCCGCGCTGCAAAGGAACCGCAGCCACCAGAACCTGGCGTTTTTCCACCGGGGCAGGTTCAGCCTTGGCCGTTGCGGCGGTGGCCGCACGTCCGCTCACGGACACGCGCACAAACAGCTGCCACATCGGCTGGGCACAACGCACTCGGATCGTGTCGGGACTGGCAAAAGGCAGGTCCATGGACAAGGGGTTGGCGCAGGCCTTGACTTGCAGGCGTGGGTCCATCGGGGCGAGCACCACCGATTCGGCGGGCACAGATTGGGTTTGCACCACCCAGTCAACCACGGCTTTTTGCATTGTCGCGGCAGGCGTGGCCGGGGCCGCCGCCAAGGCAGACGCGCTGCTCAAACAGAAAACCGCTCCGAACCAAAGGCCACGAATGGTGAGCTGATCCAGAAGTCGGCACAGCATTTGCATGGAAGGTTTCATAAGTGTGGAAGTTTTGACAGTGTTCATCATTTCCATCTACCAAGCAAAAACGAGACCAGCCCACTGAAATACCCGCTTGTGACATGAGCAACCTGTTGAGCCCCTTGCCCAGCCTGCCCGCGCTGAGCCCCACTGCCCCATCGGGCAGCGGGGCGCTGCTGCATGCGTCAGGCCGCTCAGGGGCCTTCGGCCAAATGCTGGCCGATGTGGCCATCCGCAGTGGCACGGTGCAAGCACAGGAAGGTGACACCTTGATTGGTCTGGTCAAGGCCCATTACCGACAAAACCAGCAGCCGATCACCGAGCAGCAGGCCATGCGCCTGGCCCACCAAATAGCCGCGCGCAACCAAATTGGTGACCCGAACCTGATCCTGACCGGTCAAAAAATTGATTTCTCCAGCCTGCAAATGCCTGCCCTGGCCCGCAGCGAGTCCGCCGGACCACTGGACTTGAACCCGCGCAACGCACGCTCGGTCGCGCAACTGGCCAGCCCTGCCCCCCTGACGGCCAATGCCTTGGCCAGCCGCCCTGTGGCCTGGACCCGCGCCCCAGATGCATCGGGTCAGCACCCAGTGCTGGACAAAACGCTGGAACGGGCCGTGGCCAAGGGCTTTGTCCCGGCGGCCGAAGTGAGCGCCGTGAAGGACAGGATCCTGGCCTTGGCCGACCGCTTCAACTTTCAACCTGACGACTTTGCACGCCTGAGCCTCATGGAGAGCGGCGGCATGAACCCCCAAGCCAGCAATGGCAACTGCCACGGCATCATCCAGTTTTGTGATGGACCCAACCGCGGGGCCGCCTCTGTGGGCCTCAAGGACAACCCGCGTGCGATTTTGGGTATGGGCCTGTTGCAGCAACTGGACTTGGTGGACCGCTACTTCTCGCAAGCCGGTCTGCGCGTCAAAGGCCCACCTGTCGGGTTGGATGATTTGTACCTCACCGTGCTGACCCCAGCCGCCCGCCAAGAAACCCGGCCCGATGCGCCTTTGCCGATTGCCGGACCCCAGGCCCGCTACCTCCATGTGGGGCAAGACACGCGCGGCCCCATCACGCGCAACTCCATTTTGGCCGGGCTGCACAACCTGACCAACGCCCTGCTGCCCCCCCGAGCCGCCACAGCCGCCACAACCGCCACAACCGCCGTCGGCTCTGCGGGCAAAGGCAACTTGACCCGTCTGTACGACGAAGTGGCCAGCACTCTGCCCACGGCCTTGCGCTGAGCATCGGCAAATTTTGGCCGCAGCACATTGCCGCTGACGGCAAATTGCCGCTCCCCCCGGCAAGCGGGATGGGGCTTACCCCCAAAGCGTTCAGATTCAACTGGCACGGCTTTTGCTGCTATCGACCACAAGCCGCTCAACTTGAGCCCCTTTCGTCAAAAAGTTGACGATCCTTGTCCCTTCAACCCGCGACCACAGGAGTCCAGATGAATTTGTTGAACCAGGCACTCGGCGTGCACGAACAAGCTTTGCAAGTCAAAAGCCGCCGCCTTGAAGTGTTGGCGCAAAACATCGCCAACGCGGACACGCCGCACTACAAAGCGCGGGACATTGACTTCAAGGCCGTGATGAAAGAGACGCAACACCAAGAAAGCGCCATGAAGACCACCAGCCAAGGGCATTTTGCGGTGGGCCAGGGGCTCGACGCCGATGGCATGCGTTACCGCACCCCATTCAACACCGCCTTTGACGGCAACACGGTTGAGATGAGCGTCGAACAAGCCCAGTACGGTAAAGCCGCCGCCGACTACCAGGCCACGCTGAACTTTCTGGAAAGCCGCGTGAGCAGCGTGCGCAAAGCCCTTAGAGGAGACTGACCATGGCCATGGACAATATTTTTGGCATTGCGGGCACGGCGCTCAACGCGCAGCTCACCCGCATGAACGCCACCGCTTCCAACCTGGCCAACGCAGGCACGGTGTCCACCAACGAGCAAGACGCTTTTCGCGCCAAACGCCCGGTGTTCAAAGCTTTGGTTGACGAGCAGATGACACACAACGGGGCGCCCTACGTAGGCGGCGTGAAGATTGATCGCATGGCCGACGACGCCTCTCCACCGCGCCGCGTCTCAGACCCCAAAAACCCCTTAGCCGACAAGGACGGTTATGTCTACCAATCGAACGTGAGCGAAGTCACCGAGATGGTCGAGATGATGGCCGCCGCACGCTCCTACCAAAACAACGTCGAAGTGATCAACACGGCGCGTCAACTGATGATGCGCACGCTGGACATCTCCAAGGCCTGACCTGAAAGCAACCCATGGCCACCCCTAACGTGACATCGTCCAGCCTGCTTCAAAACGTCTCGCGCTACGAAGACGTGAAAGACGCCGCCAAGAAAACCAGCGAGGACATGGGCAAGCAGGATTTCCTGACCTTGTTCACCGCGCAACTGCAAAACCAGAACCCACTGGAGCCCGTGAAGAACGAAGCTTTTGTGGCCCAGCTGGCGCAGTTCTCCCAACTGGAAGCGCTGACCAATATGCAGTCTTCGCTGGACAGTTTTGTCACCTCCATGTCGGGTGAGCGCATGCTGGGCAGTGCCTCGCTCATCGGAAAAAAAGTCGCCGTGACCGACACCCCCACCCAGCTGACTTCGGGCGGCGCGATCGATGGCAGCATCGACCTGCCCATGGGCGCCAGTGGGGTTCAGGTCAGTGTGTTCGACAGCCAAGGTCGCCTGGTGCAAGAACTGATCGCTGGACCACAAATGCCTGGCACGACCCCAATTTCGTGGGACGGCAAGGACGCCGCAGACAACCCCGTGCCCAGCGGCCTGTACCGACTGAGCGCCACCGCCGTGGTCAACGGCCAAAACACACCGGTTCCCGTCAGTACCTTGTCCACCGTGCGCGCCATCTCCAGCAACCCAGCCGATGGCAGCGTCAGCGTCGAAGTTGACGGCGGCAAAACCATGCTGCTGACAGACGTCAAACGCGTCGGCATCTAAACCGCCGCAGCCCCCAACACCCCCATTCAAACAGGAGCCATCCAGCATGTCGTTCTATACCTCGCTCACCGGACTGAACTCGGCCACGGCCCAATTGGCCGTCACCTCCAACAACATCGCCAACGTGGGCACCTCGGGCTTCAAGCGCTCACGGGCCGACTTTGGCGACATCTTCTCGACCTCGCCTTTGCAAAAGTCGTCGAGCAACATCGGCCAGGGCGTTTCGCTCAAGCAAGTGAGCCAGGAATTCAGCCAGGGCAACATCTCCACCTCGGGCAACTCGCTCGATTTGGCCATCACAGGTGACGGCTTCTTCCCCCTAAAAACGCCTGACGGTCTGCAAGACATTTATACCCGCAACGGCTCCTTCACCCTGAACGACCAAAACAACGTGGTCAACTCCACCGGCCAACGCCTGATGGCTGCATCGGTCGACTCGTCCGGCAAGGCCGACTTGACAAATCTGAATGCCTTGACGATTCCGCCAAAAACATCCGGCGAAGCGGTCGAGACAACACAAATTCAGTTGGGGCTGAACCTGCCCGCCGATTCGGCAGTGATTGATGCAGATTTTGACCGCACCAATCCCAGCACTTTTAACAAAAGCACGGCACTGACTGTCTACGACAGCGGTGGCAACGGTTACCTGGCAACTGTCTACTACGTCAAGACACAAAATGCCAGCCAGGCCAGCCCACAAAGTAAATGGCAGACCTATTTTTACGTAGGTGACACCCTGGTTAACCCTGCGCTGCAGCAATCGACCAATATGACCGGGAGTCCACTTTATGTGAATAAATACGGCGATGTTTTGCCAAAGAGCGATTCTCGTGTGATCCCCTCCTCTGGCACGATGGAAATGTACTCTCTGGACCAGCAGTCGAACAAGAAGATTTCTGAGACAGCCAGTGTTACAGGTGCCGCCTACAACTCGGCTGAACTGGCTGCTAAAACAACTGGTGCAGGAGCGGCCTCAGGTGAAGGGTCCATCAGTCTTGAGATCACCCAAGGCACTTCGGTCTATACCGTCACCTACAACATGACTGTGGCCGACCGTTACCCAGAGGCACTGGCTAAAAACATTGAAAACTTGATCAATGACAAGCTGATATCCAAAGGCGAAACAGCGCGCGTGAAACTCGAATGGGATTCCGGTGATCCTGCTGCCGCACCTGCGAGAAGCCCTAGTTTCCAAATCTCAAACCGGACAGGCGTGACCCTGATAGAGACCACTGGCACAGGAACCACTGGTGACCTCAGCGATGACTTGATAGATGTGCGAGATGGTGCTTTTTCATCAGCAAACAAACTGGCATTTGATATCAACATCGATGAAATGGGCAGTGCCATGCGAATCGAATATGAACTGTTGGAAGATGACAGCGACCCCATTGTTTTGGCGAGAAATCTGGGTATTTTCATCAACAATGAGCTGGGTAAAAGCACTAACTCCGATCCTCGCTACGGGGTCAGGGTCTCTTTCGAAGCTGAAACCAACTCTTTCAAGTTTTCATCGGGCACCACGGGTGACAACTCAGCCATCGTCATTGGTGAGGCCTCAGAAGATGCACAGGCCATTCTGGGTTTGCCCGACCCTGACGCCGCCGATCCGTTGCCCACTGAATTGCGCGTTGACCCCAGCATCACAGAAGCTATCCGCGGCAAAGCCAGCTCGCCCGCCATCCTCAAGGGTGACGTGATGACTTCCAACACCTCGGGGGCTGTTCGCGTCAGCTCAACCAACAAAGACTTCTTTGTCACGGTAGGGAACATCTCGGGAACGGTTGAGCTGGACCCTGGCAGCTATGCCAGCATGGAGAAATTTGCCGTCGCCTTACAAGACGCCATCAACACCTTGGTAGACACCACCACCGGCTTGAAAGTCAGTGGCATCAGTGTGAGCTGGGACTCTACAGCCAAACGCCTGAGCTTCACAACTGGGGAAACCGGTGAGGCGGTATCGCTTCAAATTTCAGGTTCACCCGACTGGGGACTCGCGAATACAGAAATGGCTTACGGCGCCAACAATCAATGGATTGAGCTCAAGCAATTCACACAAAACGGCGTGCCTCAATACGTTAAAAACGGAGAGCAAACCGAAGACATCACCGACCTTTCTACAAAAACCCAATGGTGGCCCGTGTACCTGGACCGAGGCGAGCTGAGCTTTGACCTGACCGGTAAGCCGTTGTCACCCTTGACCAAAATGCCTTTCGAGACAGCCTTCTTGGACGGTGGTAAAGGTGCTCTGACCATGTCGATTGACTTCACCCAATCGACGCAATATTCGAGCGCCTTTGCTGTCCTCTCTCAATCTCAAGATGGTGCGCCTGAGGGTGAACTGATGGGCCTGAACATCGGGGTAGACGGCCTGGTCAATGCCACCTACTCCAACGGCTCTCAAGTTTCGTTGGGCAAGATCGTGCTGGCCAACTTCTCCAGCCCCTCTGGTTTGCGACAAGTAGGTGACGCAAGTTACCTTTCTTCAGCCACATCGGGTATTGCAAAAATCGGTGAAGCCGGTTCTGCTGGCTTCGGCTCGATCCGTGCGGGTGCCACCGAACGTGCCAACGTGGACTTGACCCAAGAACTGGTCGACCTGATCACCGCACAACGAAATTTCCAGGCCAACGCCAAAGCGATTGAAACCAGCTCCACCATGACCAGCGCCATCATCAACATCCGTTCTTGATCCCCTGAATTTCACCTGACTGAAACCCTGAGAGCACCACCATGGACCGCCTTGTCTTTACATCGAACGCCACCATCAAAGAGCAGGCCACGGCACGCCAGGTGTTGGTCAACGACCTGGCCAACGTGTCCACAACAGGCTTCAAAAGCAGTTACGACGTGGCATTGCAATCGGTCAAGGTCGAGGGTGCGGGTTTTGACACCCGCTACCAAGCCCAAAGCTTGGCGCGCGACCTGATTCGCATGGACCCCGGCCCCGTCATGGCCACGGGCCGCCCCATGGACGTGGCCATGGCTGGCAGCGCCGTGCTCACGGTACAAGCACCCAATGGCGACCAGGCCTTCACGCGCCGTGGAGACCTCAAGGTCAATATTCAAGGGCAGCTCGAAAACGGCTCTGGCCATTTGGTGTTGGGCGAAGGCGGCCCCATTGCCATTCCGCCGGGTCTGCAGGTCAGCATCAACCCCGATGGCAGCATTTACGCACGCGACCCCGCCCAGGTGGGGGCCGCCGCCGACGTTCTGGTGGGTCAACTGCGACTTCGTGATGCCTCCAACGTGAGCCTGGCACGCCGAGAAGATGGCCTGTTCAAGGTGTCGGAAAAACCCGATGGCACAGACATTGCTTTAACTGACCAACTGCCCAAAGTGATTCCGCAAGCCCTGGAGGGAAGCAATGTCAGCGCCATTGAAGCCATGACCCGCTTGATCGATCACTCGCGCAGTTTTGAAACCCAAATTCGCGTCATCAAGGAAATGAAGGGACTCGACGAGTCCGGCTCTTCCATGATGAAAGCCGCTTAAACCTGACAGGAGCACCCCATGGATGCCTCAATGTGGATTGCCAAGACCGGCCTGGATGCGCAGCAAACGCGCATGTCGGTCATCTCGAACAACTTGGCCAACGTCAACACGACGGGCTTCAAGCGCGACCGTGCCAGCTTCGAGGACATGCTCTACCAAAACCTGCGCCAGCCAGGCGCCCAGGTAGGCGCCGACGCGCAAGCCCCCACGGGCTTGATGCTGGGCACGGGTGTGCGCATCGTTTCCACCGAAAAGACCCATACCCAGGGCAGCTTGGTCACGACAAAAAACGCTTTGGACCTGGCCGTTCAAGGGGAAGGTTTCTTCCAAATTGCGCAAGCCGACGGCACGATTGCCTACACACGAGACGGCGCATTCAAACTGTCGGCAACTGGACAGCTGGTGACGCCCAACGGCGCACCTTTGCAGCCCGCCATCACCATCCCGCCCAACGTGGCCAGCATTTCAATTGGACAAGATGGCACCGTGTCGATCGAAACCGCAGCCGGTGGCGGTGCACAGGTGCTGGGACAAATTCAGATCGCGCGCTTTGCCAATCCGGCCGGCTTGCAGGCCATGGGGCAAAACTTGTTGAAAGAAACCACGGCCAGCGGTGCACCCATCGTGGGGCAAGCGGGACAAGGCGGTGCGGGCCAGCTCATGCAAGGCGCACTCGAAGCCTCTAACGTGAACGTGGTGGAAGAAATGGTCAACATGATCGAGACCCAACGCGCCTACGAAATCAACTCCAAAGCCATCTCTGCCGTGGACGGCATGTTGCGCTTCTTGAACAACAACATGTAAGAGCCCCATGACACCTCACACCACGTTCATCACGCGCCTGTTGGTGCCCAGTTTGCTGGCCTTGGGCTTGGTCGGTTGTGCCACGCCCTCTGCCCCACTGGCGCACTCCCCCGAATTTGCGCCAGTTATACCCGTGGCTGTCACGCAGCCGCGCATCGCCACGGGTGCGATTTACAACGGCCGCCACAGCGACAATTTTTTTGGCCGCAGCCGCAACTACCGTGTGGGCGACTTGATCACAGTCATGCTCGACGAATCGACCCGCGCAGGCCGCGAGCTCAGCGGCAGCGTTGCGCGTGAAGCCAAGAACAATGTCGTCCCCAGCGGACTGACCTCGCGGGTGGACAACTTCTCCTTGCCCACCAAAATTCTGGGCACCCGACTCGGTGGCGTCCTCAACGGCATCAACCTCAACGAATCCAGCATCGAGAGCAGCGGTTCAGGGACTGCAGGTCAAAGCGCCAGCTTAAAAGGCGCAGTTTCGGTCACGGTGGTCGAGGTGATGGCCAATGGCAACCTCATGGTGCGCGGAGAAAAACAATTGGCCCTGACCGAAGGTGCCGAGGTGATTCAGGTCAGCGGCATCATTCGCCCCGACGATGTCTCACCCAATAACGAGGTGCAGTCGCGCCGCCTGGCCAATGCCCAGATCGCCTACCGAGGCACGGGCGACATGGCCAACGCTGCCAAGGCCGGTTGGGGCACCAAAGCCTTGCTCAAGATCTGGCCATTCTGAGTCGTAGACACCTGAAGAGACCCCCATGAAAACCACCCTCTTAACCCTTGTGTTGCTGCTTGGTCTGAACGCCAGCGCCTGGGCTGACCGCGTCAAAGACCTGGCCAGCGTGGCGGCTGGCCGCACCAACCAACTCATCGGTTACGGTTTGGTGGTCGGCTTGCAAGGCACGGGCGACGGAGCCGACGTGTCTTTCACCGCACAAAGCATGAAATCCATGCTCAGCCGCATGGGCGTGAGCTTGGACGGCCCACTGTCAGACTTCGAGCAAGGCGCCAGCGCCGGCAAGATCGACATCAAAAACGTGGCCGCCGTGATGGTGACCGCCGAGCTGCCGCCATTTGCCAAGCCCGGTCAGAAAATTGACATCAACGTCTCGGCCATTGGCAAGGCCACCAACTTGCGCGGTGGCAATTTGCTCTTGACGAGTTTGCGCGGCGTGGACGGTGAGGTGTATGGCATCGCCCAAGGTGCTCTCACGGCCACCGGCATCGACGCCAACGCAGCAGGCTCCAAGGTCAGCATCGGTGTGCCCACCTCATCGCGCGTGCCCAACGGCGCCACGGTCGAGCGCATGGTCGAAACCCCTTTTGAGAGTTCTGACCATGTGGTCTTAAACGTGCGGGAATCGGACTTCACCACCACCACAGCCATTGTGAATGCCGTGAACAAAAGTTTTGGCGAAGGCACGGCCCGCGCCATCGACGGCATGTCGCTGGCCATCCGCGCGCCGACCGATATGTCGCAGCGCGTGGCTTTCATGAGTCTGGTGGAAAACCTGGACGTGGTGCCCGGTGAGCCCCCAGCCCGCGTGGTGGTCAACTCGCGCACGGGCACCGTGGTCATCAGCCGCAATGTGCGTGTGACTGCCGCCGCCGTGGCGCACGGCACCATCTCTGTGGCCATTGCCGCCACCAATGAAGTCTCACAACCCAACCCCTTGAGTCAGGGCCAAACGACCCCGGTTCAAAACGCCGAGATCGCCGTGACCGAGCCCAAGAACCCGATGTTCCTGTTCCAGCCCGGCGTGGATTTGCGCCAGGTGGTGGACGCGGTCAACCAAGTGGGGGCCACGCCTTCTGCCCTGATCGCCATCCTCGAAGCCCTCAAAAGTACCGGCAGCCTGCGCGCCGAGCTGATCATCATTTGATGGCTTGAACGCCACCAACGCGCAGCCCCCCCCCATGAACGACATCACCTCTTCTGGCTCTTATCTGGACTTCAACGCCCTGGCGCAGTTGAAGGGCGATGCCTCGCGTGACCCCAGCAAGGCGGTGCGCAAAACCGCCGAGCAATTTGAGGCGTATTTCATCCAGCAAATGATGAAGACCATGCGCGACTCGATCGAAAAAAGCGATCTGGTCGAAGGCGGCAACATGGAGATGTACCAGGACCTGATGGACAAGGAAGTGTCGCTGAGCATGGCCAAACGCGGGGGCATGGGCCTGGCCGACATGCTGGAGCGCCAGATGAACCAAGCCCAGGCCATGAGCACACAAGACGCGCTGCGCCAGCGCCAACCTGTCAGCCTCAGCGCTCCCGCCCTGCCCTTGAATCCGGCGCGCGAGCCCATGTCGCTCAAACCAGCCGCAGTTGAGGCCTACCGCTTGGATCGCCCCAGCGGCTTCAAGCTCGGAGATAAGCCATGAGTGACTTGCTCAGCATCGGCAGCTCGGGCGTCACCGCTTACCAGCGCGCCCTGGCCACGGTGTCCAACAACATCGCCAACGTCAACACCGACGGCTACACCCGCCAAGATGTATCGCTGACCGCGAACCAGCCACGACTAATTGGCAACAGCTATTTGGGCACTGGGGCACGCTTTGACTCGGTGCAACGCCAATACGACGCTTTTGTCGAGTCCAACCTGCGCAACAGCAACAGCGACCTGCAAAGCCAAAAGCCCCTGCTGTCATACGTGAACCGCCTGATCGATGTGATGGGCGACGAAAGCATTGGCCTGACCACGGCCATGAACCGATTTTTTGAATCGGCCCGCGATCTCTCCAGCGACCCAGCCTCGGTGGTCTCGCGAAGCATCTTTTTGCGCGACGCCGATGGCCTGGCCGCCCGTTTTCGGCAACTGGCCGGACAGTTCGAAATTCTGGGCAATGAAACCCGCCAATCGGTCGAAACCGATATCGGTCAAGTCAATGCGCTGACCCAGCAGTTGTCTCAAATGAACAAGCAACTGGCCAAGCACAGCAGCGTCGCCAACCAACCCTCGGAACTTTTGGACCAGCGCGACTTGTTGTTGCGCGAACTCTCCAGCCTCGTGGCCGTCAAAACCCGCTTTGAGCCCAATGGCGCCGTCACCGTCAGCGTTGGCGACACATTGGACCAGGGCATTTTGGTCAGCCAAACCACCTCACGCGCCATCAGTGTGCTTGAGTCCAGCATTGAGCCAGGCAAATTGGAATTCGTCATTGACGCCTATGGCATCCCCGAAACCATGCCGGGCATCACCAGTGGCAAGGTCGGTGGCGTGATGAGCTTCAGGGACCAAGTACTCAAACCTGCTGCCAATGCGCTGGATGGCTTGGCCAAGACCATGGTGGAGAGCATCAACAGCGTTCACCGAGACGGCGTCGATGCGGAAGGCCAACTGGGCAGCGATTTGTTTGGCTTTGAACAAAGTCATGCCGCCAAAGCCACCAGCATGACTATGCTCATTCAAGACGCCAACCGCGTGGCCGCTGCAGGTCAGTTCAGGGTCATCGACAACCCTTTGAACAGCGGCACAGCCCAAGCCCGTATTCTTTATGGCCAGCCCAACTTCTCTGGCCCCACTGAATTGCGTGGCGACCTGGCGCGGGCGCAAGTGCCTTTGATTGCAACCCTAACCGACGTTTCCATCGACTCCAGCCAAGGATTCAGCAGCCTGGGCCTGATCCCAATTGGCACCCAAAATTTGAGCCTCACTCTGCAATCTCCGGGCCCTGGTCAAACCCTGCAAGTGCTGACCCGCGATGGAAGCCATGTTTTAGGCAGCACCCTGAACAGCACACAACAAGGCCTGCTGGTCAAACAATCGAATGGCATGGAGGCAGGCGCGACATACAACAACGCAACGCTCAATGCAAAGCTGCCGGACACCTATTTGGACATGGATGTTTTCATGGGTGCCAAGGCTAGCGTTGGCCTGAGCCTACAGTTCAACTCCGTGACTGGTGAGGCGCAAGCCCCCCTCAAAACCGCCGCCTCGCTGACCAGCAAAACCTTTGTAGGCAGCAACGTCGACTTTGCCTATGGGGCCTTCACCCTCAACGGCCAAAACATGCCCCCCCTCGCTGGCGACATTACTTTGGACGATGTGGTCGACTGGATCAACAACGCCACAGCCGCCGACGCAGCCAGCAGCCGCATCACCGCATCCACGCAAAACGGCAAATTGGTCCTGAGCCGCCCGTCTGGCAACACCACAGATGACATTCGCCTGGGCATGGGATCCGGCACCCCTGCTGACTTGCAACGACTGGGGTTTGACACCACCATCAGCATTGAAGGCGCCACAACCGATGATCTGCTGCTTTTCGTCACAGACACCAGCCTTGGCCCCGGAGACAGCGCCAGCGTGGTCGACATCACCGCCCAATTCAGTGGCATTCAGGGCGACATGAAACAAGCGTTGCGAACTTCGGCCTTGCAAGTCAAGTTCACCAGCGACCAAGACTATGAGATCACCGACAGCCGAACCAACACCCTGCTGGCCAAGCGCAGCCTGATCCCCGACCCGCTGTCGGCCACGCCCAGCCTCAGCTACCGGGGCCTGAAGCTGGAGTTTTCCACTGCGCCCAAGTCGGGTGATCAGTTCACCATCGACGGCAACCGCGACGGCATCGGCAACAACGAAACCATGCTGCGTCTGGTGGCGCTGGAGGACGAGCGCCTCATGCCCGGCGGGCTGACCATCACCGAGGCCTACATCGAGCGCGTGAACCAGGTGGGCAATGTGGCCCGCCAAGCTGCCATTGCCGATCAGGCCCTGCAGGTGGTGTACCGCCAAGCCCAAGAAGCACGCGACAACATCTCGGGCGTGAGCCTGGACGAAGAGGCCTCGGCGCTGGTGCGCTTTCAGCAGGCCTACCAAGCCAATGCCAAGGTCATGCAGGCCGCCATGTCCATGTTTGACACCATCTTGCAAGTGCGCTGAGGGCCTGAACCATGAAAATTTCCACCGCCTTTTTGTTTGACCGTGCCACCGAGCGCATGAGCACCATCCAAAACAAGCTGGCCACCACACAAGCGCAAATGGCCGTGGGCAAACAGATCCTGGCCCCCAGCGCCGCGCCAGACCAGGCCGCTGCCATTCAGCGCCTCAAGGGAGAAGTGCAGCGCCAAGAGAGCCACATGCGCACGCTGGACGTGGCCATGCGCCGCTACACCGCCGAAGAAACAGCTTTGTCGTCCTCCAACGATTTGCTCATCCGCATGAAAGAGCTGGGCATCCAGGCCGCCAACGACACCCTGGCCCCGGACGACCGCAAAGCCATCGGCGTGGAAATGAAAGCCCTGCGCGACCAGTTGCTGAGCTTGGGCAACACACGCGATGACAGTGGCAACTTTTTGTTTTCGGGCACCCGGGTCAACACGCCCGCCTTTGCCGAAGACGCCAACGGCACCGTGGTCTACCAGGGCGACCAGACGCAAACCCGCATCCCGGCAGGCGTGGAGCGCACGGTTCAATTCACCCGCGCAGGCACGGACGTGTTCAGCCGCGTGGTGCGCGATGACGGCCAGGCCGTGGGCTTTTTTGACGCCCTCGATCAAATGATTGAAGGCATCAATTCCAGCAGCACAGGCAAGATCCAGCAAGGCATTGCCGACATCACCCAGATGCACAACAGCCTGACGCTGTCGCAAGCGCAAAACGGCTCAGACCAAGTGGTGGTGCAGTCCCAACTCGATGTGCTGGATGAGAACACCTTGCGCATCAAATCGACTTTGTCTGAAATCGAAGACTTGGACTACGCCGAGGCCGTGGCCCGCATGAACAAGGAGATGATGGGCATGGAAGCGGCCATGGGCAGCTTTGCCAAGATCTCCGGCCTCTCACTTTTTGATTACATCCGGGGTTGATGGGGTACCTCGGCTCAAGTATTGAGGCCTGCAGCCGATGCCTGAGATGAGAACCCTTCTTCCCACATAGAAACCCCCACCCATGTCCACCAGCAGCATTGTCAACACCCTAGGCGCCGGCTCTGGCATCGACGTGAAAAGCTTGGCCCAAAGCCTGGTGGACGCCGAAAAAACGCCCCGCAAAGAACGCATCGAAGCCCAGATCGCCAAGTCCGAGGCCAAAATCACTGGCTACAGCGCCGTCAAATACGCGCTGTCCGAGCTCAAAAACGCCTTTGGCAAGCTCAACGACGCCAGCGACTTCAGCTCGATCAAAGCCAGCAACACGCAACCCGGGGCCTTTGGTGTGACGGCCAGCACCAGTGCCGAAGCAGGCAACTACAGCATCGCTGTGACGCAAACGGCCCTCGCACAACGCACGGCCAGCAGCTCATTTGCGGCGCGCGACACCACACTCAACGGTGGCGTGGCTTTTCAACTGAACTTAACCATTGGCACAGAGTCTAAAGACCCGATCGATGTCACAACGACCACCCCAGCAGGCATGGTCAGCGCCATCAACGGGGCCAAACTGGGCGTGACGGCTCAACTGATCAACACCGGAAACGGGCATCAAATTGTGTTGACGGGTGATACGGGTGTGGCCAATACCTTCAGCATGACCACCACGGGGACCAACCCCACTACCCCAGTCACCGACATCACATTCTCACAGTCGCTTCAAACTGCAACCGATGCCAGCTTCACGGTCAACGGCCTGCCCGTCACCCGCAGCACCAACACCGTGAACGACGTGATCGATGGCGTCACGCTGGAGCTTTTCGCGAAAACCGCCGTAGACGCGGCTAACGAACCGCTGGCGGCGCGCTTGGACCTGAACCGCGACACCGCCGGCATTAAGGACAACATTCAAGGTTTGGTCACCGCTTACAACGACTTTGAAGAAACCCTGAAAATTCTGGGCGACCGCGCCAGCGAGGTGGAAGAGTTTGGCGGTGTTCTGGCCGGCGAAAGCCTGCTGCAATCGGTGCGCAACCAAGTGCGGGCCATGATCACCAACAACTCATCCACTCCCGGCACCACCATCAAAGCCGCTCGCGATGTGGGTTTGAGCATCGACCGGTTTGGCAAACTCACCCTTGACGAAACCAAGCTCGACAACGCCTTGCAAAACAACTTTGGCGAAGTCTCGACCATGTTCAGCGCGGGCACCAACAACCAAAGCATCTACAGCCCTGCCCCAGCCGGCCTGGCCGGTGGGGCCATCAACAGCATTGAAAAAATGCTGCTTTCCACAGGCCTCATCGACACCCAAAGCAAAAGCGCCACCACCCAAATTGCCAAGTACCAGGACGAAATGTCGGCACTCGAAGAGCGCATGGAAAAGCTCATGACCCGTTACATGAACCAGTTCAGCGTCATGGAAAGCATTGTGGGCAACAGCAACAGCATGCGCACCAGCCTCAAAGGCACCTTCGAAAGCATGATGAAGTCTTACGGCAATTGAATCGGTCGCCTAGCGATGCGATGGCTGTCGGTCTCTGGGCTTCACCGACAAGGATTAGCAGCGTTTTTTTCATGACTGAACAACCGTATGCCGTATGCCGCATGCCACACGTCCAGGACCATGCGCCCACAGTCTTGGCAGCCTCATCCCCCACGACCCCCTTGAGATATCTATTTTTAAATTGGAAAAGGAAATTTAAAGGCTTGCATTTGTTAACACTTTAGTAATCACAAAACAAGCACAAAAGGTGTTCATAGATAAAATTTCTACTCCGAATAAACCAATCCAGCATGGGTGATGAATGAATTTTGATGACTTCAAAGGTCACATCTATCTGATTGATGACGACCCATCCATCCGCAGAAGTCTGACTTTCAGTCTCAGCACATTACGCTATTCCATTCAAAGTTTTGAGAACCCGGCAGCGTTTTTAAGAGATGCTCTGCCCATCAGCCCAGCCGTTCTTTTGCTGGATGTTCGCATTCCGCAATCCAGCGGTCTGAGTCTACAAACTGAGCTCATCCGTCAAGGACGCACCACGCCCATCATTTTCATTTCGGGGGAAAGCCGACCCAACGAAATCATAGAGGCCATGAAAAATGGCGCAGTTGACTTTCTGATCAAACCATTTGGACTGAACGTCTTGGTCCAAGCGATCGATTCTGCCCTTGAACAAGACCAAATTGCCTTGGGTCAAAGAATCAAAGCCAAAAATGCCAAAGAACGTTTTGCGAGCTTGACAGACAAAGAACGCGAAATTTGCAGCTGGATGGTCAAAGGTTATGGCAACAAGGAGATCGCCGCCTTGAACGGCTCAGCACCATCGACCGTCAAACTGCACAGAAGCCGAGTATTGGAAAAAATGGGCTGCTCTTGTCTTTCTGAACTGCTGGACTTGGTCATGGATGGTGATCGCCGGATTTTGGACATTTTCGAGCCACCCCGCGCTGGGCCCTCAGACAAGCTACCGGGACAATGATGTGTGGCTGACATTAGGTCGGCTCACATCGTAACCAAACCACCGTTTAGAAATCGGATTGAAGCTGCCATCACGAAGCAACATCTGCACAGCTTCCGACAAACGCAAAGCCAAGGCCTTATTGCCCTTTTGAACCGCCCAACCTGCTGACAACGGTGGTGCAAACGGTGCCGTCACCTTGATGGGCAAAGCATCGCGCTCGATGTAATAGTCTGCAATCAAACTTTCTTCCAAAACTGCATCGAGCTTCTTTTCAGACAATTGTTTGAACGCCACGTCAATCGAAGCAAAAGGCAACACGGTTTTCCCCAAAGCACCACGCGACTGCTCTTCTATGCCAGTGTTGGCCAACACCCCCAGTTTCTTGCCATACAAATCATCCAAACTCAAAAAGTCGCGGTTATCGTCCTCGTGCTGCACACACACCAATTGGTTGGACGCATAGGCGCGCACAAAATCGAACTGGCGTCGGTTTTCAGGGGTAGCGATCAACTGGTTGGCGATGACCGAAATATCCCCTGCCGCCAGCTTTCTTTGCAAGACGGCCATGCCCTCTGTGTGGATCTGCAGCTCCACCTTCAAAATAGCCGCCAAGCGGCGCAGCACATCCACATCAAAACCTTGCAACTGGCCTTCCACAAAACTGAATGGTTTGTAGTGAGTCAACACCCCCACCCGCAACACACCCCCCTCCAGCATCGGAACCTGTGACAGAACGGGCAAAGCCGTGGCGCAGGCGCACAAAGCCAGTGGCGTGGACAAAAAATTTCGGCGGGTCATGAACTCCCCAAACACAACGGGCCGGTCAGTCATGAAAAGCCCCCTCAAAACAATGCCGCAATTCGTGACCCAAATAGTTGTAGCCCGTGACCGTCGGCGTCACGATGGTGCACTCCCTGCGGCGCACATTCCAAAATGCGCAAGCCATGGGCCGCGAAATGGGCGTGATTTTGATACCCGTGATGCGGGCGCAATACTCATAGCCATCTGTACGCACCAAATACTTGAGCTTGGGCCGCACAATCACCCGTTTGGATTCGGGAGCTGGCACAAAACGCGCCATATCCACCTGGGGCGGGCGCATGGTGGTCGTTTCACAAGCGGCCAATAAGAACACGCCACAAAGCAACAAACCCCGCCCGACAAATCGGCGCAGGGTTTGGCAAGCTGGTCCCAAGGCCAAGGTCAACATCAGCGAGCCTGTAAACAATGCACAAACAAGTGCCCCAGCTGCGAGTGTGTGGTCTGCTCAGTGGTCACGATGGTGCAGCGCGAGGCCTGGGTCTGCCAATAAACACAGCCCTCAGCACGGCTGACAAAACCATCCTTGGGGCTCGCCTGCTGACAAAAACCACTGGCCTGCGGATGCACCAACCAACTGACCACCGGCTCCGCAATACGCCGCTGCGAAACCTCGGGCGGGCTGAACAGGGTGAAGTCGAGCAAACGGTCAGCCATGGCAGGTAGGGCGGCCAGCATGGCGCTGATCAGCAGGGCAGCATGGCAGATGGTGCTATTCATGCGTTCACCCCGGAAAGTTATTAAAGAATGTTAATGACTTTTATATCATCATCAACAAACAAGGCCACGCCCAGCACAGTATTGGTGTACACATCGTATTCTTCTGGTCCATTATTCAATTTGAATAATGTACTGCTTTTCTCCCAGGTCATATTTAAGCCATTGACTAGACCATCTAGGTTGAGCGTATCGTCCGATTGCCCATCAATCCGCATTTGGATTTGGTCTTTGTGCTGCGCGCCACCATTAACGGATGCAATGCTGAAGCTGTTTGTCACGCCCAAGGCCAAAACATCGCCCATGCTCACATCCAAGGTCACTCCCGAGTCTTTGGACAAAACCACGTGATTTGTAACGGCCTTTTCCGGATTGGCCAATGTGTCAATGCCATCATACAAAGTAGCCATGTCAAAATTGACGGGAACATTATGCGCACCGACAGAGTCAATAAGTTGACCACCTTTAAAGTCTTTCGGTAAAGCAGCCCCTGCGCTTGTTTCTGTTAGAGAAGCTGTATTGGCATTACTAAATACCCATTGTTTTGCATTTTCAATATCTGTTTTATTTCCAGCTTGATCCCAAAATGTCATTACAAATTCACCTTTTTCAAAGACGGTACCATCTTCAATACTCAGATTTAAATTGCCGCCAAAATAATTACCAGTAATACCTTTAAATTCATATGTCCCATATGTGTAAACCATCGAATCGTTTGAGCCATCTATTGACACCAGATTGCCAAATTCAAATTTTGTAATTTTTTCCGAACCTAAAGTTGACATTTCTGTAGAATAAATATTTTCTGACGGAGTGACATCAATGAAGAAAGACTGATCTTTAGCGCTGATCATGTTCCCGACATGGTCAAACAAAATCGTCTTTGCAACATACTGACCTTCGGCCAATGCTCCAATATGCTCATAAGTCCACTTATTTTCAGTTGGTTCAACATAACGACTGGATTTTATTTCTCCATCCAAGTCCACAATCTGAACCAATACTTTTCCACCATTTTTTGTAAAACCAGCACTTAAAGTGCCATTGAATGTCAATTTGTCATCGTCATTGACGTCTGAACTTTTATCTTTATTGCCACCGTCTGATGTCACGAAATCGTTATTACTGACATCGTTAGCTGCCGTATCGTTGGAAATGCCGATAGTAGATATTTTCAACTTACTGTTAGGGTCAGTTGGATCAGTAGATCCTTTTGTATCAATCAGGACATCTTTGCTCGCAGGCGCGATCGTCGTTGTATCGCCATTGACAACTTTAGATGCAGGGTTGCCCGCTGCATCAACCACCTGTGCGTTCAATTTATAAGTCGCATCAGCCAACGGTGCGTTGGGGGTCCAAGTCCACTCTTTGCCTGACACATCAGCAAAACCGGACTCCACCACGACACCATCTTTTATCAACTGGATGGCAATTTTTTCGCCTTCTGGCAAGTCATCAGTCAAAGTGCCGGTAAAGACTGGTGTGTTGTCATTCGTTTTGAAGTCTGTGCGACTTGAATCAGTGGCTAAACCCACGCCTGAGTCAACCGACATGGACTCAATGCTCAAGCCCTTATCCCCCTCAGGCCCCGTCACATCAATGATCAAAACCTCTTCAGCCTTAGCGCCTTGCTGGGTGAAGGGATTACCCGCTTTGTCCACCAAAGTCGCTGTCAATTTGTAGGTGCCTTCAGGAAACGGTGTCGTTTGTGCATCCCACTCCCAGCCCCAAACATTGTCTTTCTGAATCGGCGTCACGTATTGGACTATGTTTGCGGCACCTTCGGCGACGGGGTCCAGTGTCAACATGACCAGATCACCCAGAGCAGGCGAAAACTTGCTCAACGTGCCTTTGAAAACTAGCGCTGTGTCTGAGGTCACCCAATCGTTGTTGAGTGTGCCGGTGTCGGCACTCACGCTGGTGATGGAGAGGACAACATCATGGTTGTTGTCACCTTCATTGGGCGAAGTGTCAATGTCAAGCGCTTGGGTTGTACTGGCTGTGGCGTGTGTGTATGCAACGCCAGCAGCGGTGACGATGGTGGCTTTGAGGGTGTAGTTGCCGTCCTTCAAAATCTCGGGCAAATTGGTAGCTGTATCTTGATCTACTGGGACCCACTTCCAGGACCAAATACCGTTGACTTGAGTTGGTGTAACGGTCCCCTCAATTACCGGATCAAGTGGCTTGCCATCCTTGTCCAACAACTCGAGTTTGACCTTGTCACCTGGCGTGCCTGTGAATGAGCTCAAGGTACCGCTGAATTCATTCACCGGTCCTTTGGTCACAAAATCACTGTCACTGACACCGGTATCCAAAGTGGCTTTGGTGATTTTGATGCCCGCGGAGTTGTTGTTTGGGGTGTCACCTCCGTTATCGCCGCCACCTCCACCTCCGCCACCGCCCCCCAACAAAGCCAGCGGAGCGAGCAGCAAGGGGTTCAAGCCTGGAGCAGCCACCAACGCCCCCACAGCAGCGCCGGATGCATTGATCTCTGCACCGCCCAGGGCCATACCCACCAAGTTAGAACCATCCGCCAACAATGGCACGGTCGAATTGGCCGTGGCGGATTCTGGGATGTATTCATAAAAGCGACCCGATTCGGACTCGCCGATCAGACCGTTGAAACCTTCGGGCGTGACTTCGTAATAGTCTTCGATGATCAGGTCTGGCTGGCTGCGGCCTTCAAAAAAGACTTGCAGATTTTTACCCGACCGGCTGGCCCTGATGTTTTCAGGCGCGTAACCCGTGCCTGCGTCCAAGAGTTGGTATTTGCCGCCAGGCACTGCCTTGACAGCAAGCGCCTTCCCCGACGCACCAGCTTGGGGAATGTCCACAAACTTGGCCTCACCTGGGCCCTGATTGACTTTGATCTTGTATGACTTGCTCATGATGTGAATCTCTCAAAAATGGGTTTCAAGGAGAAGCGATCAACGGCGCGCACCGGTGATGACAACCATCACACGGCGGTTTGGCGCATGACAACTCTTGTTTTCGGGTGTGGGCGTGTTGCCACAACCGGTTTTCGCCAATTCGACAGGTCCTCGGCCTTCAGCTTCAATGCCTCGCTCGACTGGGATGTTGCGTGAAGCAATTTGACGCGCCACCACGTCGGCACGTTCCTTCGAAAGTTTTTTGTTGAAAGCAGGCGACCCGATCGGGTCGGTGTACCCCACGACACGAATGCGCTCAACCGAGGAGAAGTCCTGCAGCAATCTTTGCATCAAGGACTCAATGGCGTTGTAGCCAGAAGCCCGGAGTTCAGCCTTGCCGAACTCAAACAAGGCATCTGTTTCCAGTGCGTACTCGCGCGGTACAGGCGGCTTGCGCGCGGGAGGCGGCGGAGGCGGAGGCGGCGCAACTGCTGCCGGCTCGGCACAGTTCACAGCCGCCTTGGCTCTGGAGATGGTGTGAATTTGTCGACGCGTCGCTTGCAAATCCTCTTTGGTTTGCTCAGCGGTGCCACTGAGCAGATTCACGGTTTGTGGCGTGCTTTCATCAACTCTCAAGAACACCGTTTGACCGGCTTTGAGGTCCAAGCGCTGACCTGCATCGAGCTTGCTGGTGTGCAGTCTCGATGAATCATCTTGTGCGGCTTTGATATTGACCGAGCCAGGTGAAGCGCAAAATTCGGTGAATCCGCCACGCAACAAGGAGGCGTGGTACTGACCATTGAGGTAAATGTTGACCGGCAAGGCGTTGGGAGCTTGACGGTTGCGGTACACAAATACTCGGGTTTGGGAGCTCGGGGCAGGCAAAGCCGATGTGTAGACCTCACCAAAGGCATCGATGTTGGCCGGTGAGGCAGACGACTGAGCGGCCACATTGGGGGCAAGACAGACCCAAAACAATCCCCCAAGTAAGGTTCGTGCAACCATCTGATGTGTAGACCGCAATGCTGAACCCTGACGACTTGTTTTTTCCACGTTGACCTCCCAAAACTTTCATGAATTCAAAAACTTAGAGCTGCAAATTGATCTGAAACCCCATGTCGCAATGATGCTTGATCAGCGCCGCCTGTAAACTGGCTATTTGGCGTATTTTATGACTATAAAATTAACTATTTACCTATTTTTTATGGTGTTTTTTATTTATTTTTGAATAAAAGTGTCATTTCAGAAGATGTTCGTCCGCTCAGTCCCACATTCCTCTGCTGGCGTAGAAGTTTTTGCCGCTCCTTGGACACGCCTGTTGCTCACTGCATGCGAAGCGAGTCCGGGCAAGGACGGGCGAACACCGGCCCTGCCGCTCAGGCTCCGTCAGTGACAGCCCCAATGCGAAGCCATCTGCTGCAAAATCGAGGGCCTTGAGACCAGAGATATCCACTTATCGCCCATGACACCTACCACCGAATACGCCCCCGGCCTGACCATTCAGGGCTTCACAGCACCCCTTGGCTTGTCACATTTCAAATTGATTGCTTTTGACATGGACTCCACCTTGATCAACATTGAGTGTGTGGACGAGATTGCCGACGCGGCCGGACGCAAGGCCGAAGTGGCCGCCATCACAGAGGCGGCCATGCGCGGCGAGATCACCGACTTCAAAGAAAGTTTGCGGCAACGTGTGGCCTTGCTCAAGGGTGTGACGGTGGCCCACATGCAGCAGGTGCTGCAGGAGCGTCTTCAACTGAACCCGGGCGCTGCCAACTTGGTCAAGACCTGCAAGGCGGCGGGGATGAAAGTGCTCTTGGTGTCGGGTGGATTCACCTACTTCACTGACCATGTGCGCGATGTACTGGGCATCGACTGGACGCGCTCAAACGTGCTCGAAGTGGCCAATGGCGAACTCACAGGCCGTATGGTGGATCAAGCCTGGGGAGACATTTGTGACGGTGAAGAAAAGCGCAAGACCCTTTTGGAAACTTGCCTGATGATGGGTATCTCGCCCGATCAGGCTATAGCCATGGGTGACGGTGCCAACGACCTGCCCATGATGGGCGTTGCGGGTTTGTCAGTCGCTTACCACGCCAAACCGAAAGTACGCGAACAAGCGATGGTGGCGATCAATGAAGGGGGACTCGACCGACTGCTTGAAGTTGTTCGGCCCTGACATCCTCAGCCACATCCCAGCCCAGGAGATCGGGCGATTTCCATATGAAAGTGCGTCGAAGAGCCATTGGTCGTGTCAGGGCCGAACACGCAGCGGTTTGAGCAAATCGCTCAAACCGTTGTGGTCGATCTCCTGCATCAGCTGCAAAAGTTGACCGATTTCACCCTTGGGGAAGCCTTCACGGGCAAACCAGTTGAGGTAGTTGCCAGGCAAGTCGGCGATCAACATCCCCTTGTGTTTGCCGTAGGGCATGGGCGTGGTGACCAGTTTGACCAGGTCTTCGGGCTTCATGGCGCAGCCCTCACATTTCGCCCCACAGCCAACTGCGGACCCGGGCATGAAAAGCTTCGGGCCGCGAAATCATGACCCAATGACCACAAGGCAAGCCTTGCACCGCACTGCCAGGCTGGGCAGCGACTTTTTCCAACCATCTGACCGAATGGAACATGAAGGGTTTGCGCTCGCCATAGACAAACAAGAGCGGCATGGGCAAATCAACGGGCGCCGCATGCTTCAAACCGCCCGCCGTACCGAACCACTGCATGGCATAGGGGTAGTTCATCTTGTGGGTGATGCGACCAGCGTCGGATGGACAGCGCAGCCACCGAGCCATGGCGCGGGTCATGCGAGTGCCCAAGCTGCCACCCAACTTCCACGCCAAGGCCAGCCAAACCTGATAGCCGAAGACAGACAGCTTTTCTTTGAAGCCCCAGCTGCGCAACAAGGCACCCGAGTTGTGGTCCCCCACATCCACCGCCACCACGCGGGCCACCCGATCGGGGTGACGCATGGCGAATTCATAACCAAACATACAACCCCAGTCATGCAGCATCAGCGTCACAGGATGATCGGGACTGATGCGGTCAACGATCTGGCGCAGCAGCTGGCACATGTCGTCCAAGCTGGTGACCGAAGGGCCGCTTTCAAAACCGGGCAGCGTCAGTCGGGCGCAGGTGGCGCGGTCCTGCAAGGCCGCCACAGTGCCATCCCACAGGGCGCGGGTATCGGGCCAGCCGTGCAGCATGAGGATGACTTCATCGCCCTGCCCTTGCAGCCAGACCTCGGTACCGTTGACGGTGATGGTGCTCACAACGCCTTGGCCAGACGCGCCACGCCTTCGAGGATCTTGTCTTCGCCCACGGTGGCAAAGCTCAGGCGGAAGGTGGCGTGGTCGGGCTGAGCGCAGAAGAACGGCGTGCCTGGCACAAAGGCCACGCCGTTGTCGATGGCGCGTTTGGCAAACACGTTACCGTCATTCACTTTGCCACCAGCGCCTGTGAGGCGCGCCCAGACGAACAAGCCGCCCTCGGGCTGTACAAACTCGACCGCATCTCCCAATTGGCGGCGCAGCGCATCGCCCATGGTCTGAGCGCGCTTTGCGTACACAGCGCGCACTTTGTCGAGGGTGGCAGGCATGCGGCCGGCTTTCAAATACTGCGCGGCGGTGGCCTGAGCAAAGGTGCTGGTGTGCGCGTCGCTGAACTGCTTGCACATGGTGGCTTTGCCTAGCAATTCGGCTGGCGCAATCATCCAGCCCACGCGCAGACCGGGCGACAGCACTTTAGACAAAGAGCCACAATGCACCAGCAGCTCGCGGCTGCCAGGCACGCTGCTGCTCAAGGCCAGCAAGCTGGGCGGCGGTGCCTCGGCAAAATACAAATCACCATAAGGGTCGTCTTCAACGATCAGGGTCTGGTACTTGACGGCCATTTCAAGCACCTGCCTGCGGCGCTCGGCGTTGAGCAAGGCGCCGCTGGGGTTGCCAAAGGTGGGGATCAGGTACACAAACTTTGGCTTGTGCTCGGCGATCAGCTTTTCCAGCTCGTCGGTTTTCACGCCATGGCCGTCCACCGGGGCGCTGATGAGTTCGGCCCCATACAAACGGAAGCACTGGATGGTGGCCAAAAATGTGGGGCCCTCCACGATCACCTTGTCGCCGGGGCTGATCATGGTCTTGCCGATCAAATCGAGCCCCTGCTGGCTGCCAGTGGTCACGATCAGCTGGTCTGCGGCCACATCTTTGGCGCCCTTTTGCGCCATGAAGTGGGCCAGTTGCTCGCGCAGCGGGCCAAAGCCTTCGGTGGCGCCGTATTGCAAAGCCGCACCCGGGTCTTGGCTCAGGGCCGCATTGCTCGCTTCGCGGATGCCGTCCACGTCAAACATGGCGCTGTCGGGAAAGCCGCCCGCAAAACTGATGATGCCGGGCTTGCCCAAGAGTTTGAAAAGCTCGCGGATGGCGGAGGTCTCGACGTTGTTCAGGCGGTCGGCAAATTGCAAAGGCATGGTGTATCTTCCCGGGTTGACTTCGCCGACATTTTGCCAAGATCTGCACCCTTACTCACAACCTCCATGAAACCCGCACAGATCGAATCCTTCTTTGCCACCCTGCAAGCCGCCAACCCCATGCCCGTGACCGAGCTGGAATACACCAGCGTGTTCGAGCTGCTGGCCGCCGTGCTGCTGTCGGCCCAGGCGACCGACGTGGGGGTCAACAAGGCCACGCGCCGCCTCTTCCCGGTGGCGGGCACGCCGCAAAAAATTCTGGACCTCGGCCTGGAAGGCTTGGAAAGTTACATCAAAACCATCGGCCTGTACCGCAGCAAAGCCAAGCACCTGCTGGAAACCTGCCGCATTTTGGTGGAGCAGCACGGCGGCCAGGTGCCCCGCACCCGCGAAGCTTTGGAGGCCCTGCCCGGCGTGGGGCGAAAAACGGCCAATGTGGTGCTCAACTCGGCCTTTGGCGAGGCCACCATGGCGGTCGACACGCACATCTTTCGCATGGGCAACCGCACCGGGCTGGCCCCGGGCAAGACGCCCTTGGCTGTAGAGCTCAAACTGCTCAAACGCATTCCTGCCAAGTACTTGGTCGATGCCCACCATTGGTTGATCCTGCACGGGCGCTATGTGTGCCAGGCCCGCAAACCGCTTTGCGGGCAATGTGCGGTGGCGGCGTTTTGCGATTTCAAGCCAAAAACACTTTGACCGTCTTTTTTTCTGCGGCATTTGGTTTTCGAAACACCCGAATCCACTTCAATACGCACAGTTAAAATTCAAGCCCTCTGCGCCTCGGCGCAGTCCTTGACGCGAGCGCTTGGCGCCCGTTGCCACAAGAGCCTTCGGCTCTGCTTGTCCGATTCAACACCCTCACACACCCATGACGCGAGCCCTGCCGCGTGCCAGCCTTTACAGCGCCAGCTTGGTGCGTTTTCTGACCGAAAACGCCATGCTCGCCCCTGCCCGTCAAGCTGAGGATGTTGGGCAAAAACTCGGCGACTGGCTGGATTTTCGGCAGGCCATTGCCCTGCACGGCGTGCTGAACCCTGAGACAGCCCCCCATCAACCAAGCGCCGCCACGCCGCCCCATGTGCGTCGCATGGCACTCATCGCCCCCGAAGCGCTCGCCAGGCATGTCGACAAAGTGCGTGCCCAACTGGTCGAGTCCATCACCCGGGGCGCCCCCGTAGGCTCGGGCTTGGCGCGCATCGACATGCCGGCCCCGGTTTTGGACGAACCCGTTGAGATCAAGACCGCCTTCGAGCCCTACCGACGCTTTATTTCCGCACACCAGCGGCAAATGGAAAGCACGCTGCGCAGCTTGCGCGCTCAGTTGCGCCTGCAGCTGAGTCAACGCGCCAGCGCAGGTCAGCCACTGGCCGCACTGGATGGAGCTTTTGAAAACATCCTCGCCGAGCGCGAAGCGGCTTTGCTGGGCAAAACCTCCAAGCTGCTCGAAAAGCGCTTTGTGCAAGCCCTCAAGGCGCACATGCAGGTTCAGGCCCAAGCCTTGGCAGTCACTCTGGCTGCCGAAACCGCCATGGCCACGGATGAGGACACTGACCCCATTGACGCCATGGCCTCAGCCCCAAACGACACCCCCAAGGCCGACCCCAGCAGCTGGCTGATGCCCTTGCGCCAAACCATTCGCCAAGCCTTGCTGGCCGAACTCGACACACGGCTGCAGCCCACCCTCGGCCTGCTCGAAGCCCTCACCTCTATCGCCACACAAAAACAATGAAACGCTTTTCTTTTTCGATCGCATTGGGCCTGGGCGCATTGGCCCTGATTTGGGTGGCGGCGGCCGTGGCCAGCAGCCACTTTTTGGTGCTGGTCATGACGCTGATGATTGGCGCTGTTTATGGTTTTGGCGCTTGGGAACTGCACCAATACCGCGCGACCACACGCGCACTCGACCACGCCTTGGGCCTGGTGCCGGCTGATCTGGCCCGGCTGAGCGACTGGCTCGACACCTTGCCCGCGGCCTTGCAAAACCCGGTGCGCCAGCGGGTGCAAGGCGAGCGCGTGGCTCTGCCGGGCCCGGTGTTCACTCCTTACCTGGTAGGCCTGCTGGTCATGCTGGGCATGTTGGGCACTTTTTTGGGCATGGTGGTCACCCTCAACGGCGCGGTGTTTGCGCTCGAAGGCGCCAACGCCATTGCGGGTATGCGTGCCGCGTTTTCTGAACCCATCAAAGGCCTGGGCCTGGCCTTTGGCACCTCGGTCGCGGGTGTGGCCACTTCGGCCATGCTGGGCCTCATGAGCAGCCTGGCACGGCGTGAACGGGCCCTGTCTTCGCAGCAGCTGGACACCTTGGCCCACACCCAGCTGCAGCGGTTTTCGCTCGCGCACCAGCAGCAGCAAAGTTACCTGGCGCTGGAGCAGCAAGCCCAAGCCCTGCCGCAAGTGCTCCAGCAGCTGCAAGCCCTGATGAGCCAGATCGCCAGCAACACCGAACAAACCCACACCCAACTTCTGGCCAGCCAGCACAGTTTTCAGCAACAGGTACAACGTGAAGTGCACAGCGCCTACACGGGTCTCGCGCAATCGGTGGACCAATCGCTGCGCACCAGCCTTGGCCAAAGCCTGCAACTGGCCAGCGACGGCATTCGCCCCGTGGTGCAAGACACCATGGCGCAACTGGCCGAACAGGCCCAAGCCCTGAACGAGCGCTTGCTGCACAACACCCAGCAACAACTGGCCGAGGTGCACACGCAGCTCACGGCCACCGCCGCCACGCTGGCCAACACCAGCGCCCAGACGCTGAACCTGCATGAACAAAGCAGCACCCGCATGAGCGAGCGCGTAGGCCAGACGCTGGAGGCCTTCGGCCAAAATTTCGAGCGCAGCGCACAAGCCTTGGTCGAACAAGTGGGCAGCGCCCAAACCCAGCAGCAAGCCCAACAAATCCTGGCCGACCAGCAGCGCCTGGCCAGCTGGCAAACCGCACTGCAGCGCATGGCCGATGGGCTGCAGCAGCAATGGCAAACCTCGGGCACGCAGACTCTGGCCCAGCAGCAAGCCATTTGTGACCGCTTGGACCAGACCGCCCAGGCCATTCAAGCGAACGCCCAAACGCACAGCCAACAGGCCTTGGCCGACATCACACGCTTGCACGATGAACGAGCTGCCGCCGATCAAGCACGCCTGGATGCCTGGAAGGCATCACTGGAGAGCACCGCCGCCAACCTGGGTCAACAGTGGCAAAGCGCCAGCGCGCAAACCTTGACACATCAGCAAAGCATTTGCTACACCCTGGCCCGCACCGCGCAAGACATCAGCACCCACAGCCAAACACAGGCCACCCAAACCCTGGCCGACATCACCCGTTTGCTGGCCAGCAGCGAAGCGCTGGTGCAAACACGCATAGCCGCCGAGGCGCAGTGGACCACCCAGCACAGCCAGCGCGCCGAAGAACTCTCGGCACTGCTGCGCGAGGAACTGTCGGCCCTGCGCCACGCCGAAGACGCGCGCGGGCAAGCCGCCGTGGCCCGCCTGGCGGAGTTGCAAAGCACCGTGACGGCCCACCTGAGCACTCTGGGCACCGCCTTAGAGGCGCCCATCACCCGCCTGATCGAAACCGCCTCCGAAGCGCCCAAAGCGGCGGCCGAAGTCATTGGCCAGTTGCGCCAGGAAATCTCGGTCAGCGTGGCACGCGACAACGCCTTGCTCGAAGAGCGCACCCGCATTCTGGGCACACTCAGCACTTTGCTGGATGCGATCAACCACGCGTCAACCGAGCAACGCGGCGTGATCGACGCCCTGCTGGTGAGCAGCCAGGCCTCGCTGGCGCAAACCAGCGAGCAGTTCCAGCAACACGTCGCGCAAGAGACCGACAAATTGGGCAGCATCGCCGCACAAGTCACCGCCAGCGCGGTGGACGTCGCCAGCCTCGGCGAGAGCCTGGGCTTTGCCGTGCGGGCCTTCAGCCAGACCAATGAGCAACTCATGGCCCAACTGCAGCGCATCGAACAGGCGCTGGGCAAATCGATGACGCGCAGCGACGAGCAACTGGCCTATTACGTGGCCCAAGCCCGCGAAATCATTGACCTGAGCATCGGCAGCCAAAAAGACGTGCTCGACGCCCTGCAGCGCCGCACCGACCTGGCCAATGAAGGAGCCGTATGATGCTGGAGCACGACGCCGACGTCGAATCCACATCGGCCACCTGGATCTCGTTTGCCGACCTGATGACCGGCCTGCTGGGCGCATTTGTGCTGCTGCTGGTGGGTGTTATGGCCGCGCAGCTGGACATGGCCTCGCAGCTGGAGGTGGAGGTGCAAAAGCGCCAAATTGAAGAGCAAAAACGGCTCTCGCTTGAGAACGCCCTGGCCATCCCGCTGGCCAGTGGCCGCATCACCCTGAACAATGGCCGCATCGGCATCAGCGGCAAATTGTTGTTCAAGCTCAACTCGGACCAACTCGAACCCGAAGGCCGACAGCTGCTCAAAAGCCTGGTGCCGCCGCTGCGCAGCTATCTGCAAACGCGTGATGAAATGCTCATGGTCAGCGGCTTCACCGACGACCGGGCGGTCACCAGCCGCAACCGCGGGTTCGCGGACAACTGGGAACTCTCGGCCCAGCGGGCCCTCACCGTCACGCGCACCTTGATCGAAGAAGGCATGCCTGCGTCCATTCTGTTCGCCGCTGCCTTTGGCCAAGAACAAGCCCTGGTGCCCAACACCAACGAACAAGCCCGGGCCCAAAACCGCCGCGTGGAAATGGCCCCGGTGCCCAAAGCCAGCAATGCGACCACAGCGGCCACACCATCGTCCGGCGCGGCCCCTAAAACTGCACCATGAGCCACATCACGCCCTGTCCGCCTGACGCACAGCCAGCGCCCGCAGATGCGCTGAGCCTGTTGCAAACCGAAGGCGCTGCTTGGGCCGCAGAAGCGGCCCAACGCGACCCCGTGGGCTGGCATTACATCCTGGTGCTGGCCGAACGCACCCGCAGCCAAACAGGACCAGCCCAAACGCTGCTGCAGGCCAAGCTCAGCACCGCTCTGGCTCAGTTGCAGGCCAGGCTGCCTGCGCCACAGAACGCCAACACCCCCGCCCACAGCCAAGCAACAGCAAACTCATCGCCCTTGTCTGCATTGCTGCGGGACATGACAGCACCTACGCCAGAGCGCCCCTTGAACCCAAGCGGCCATGGGCGCATGGACAAGCCGCACATCGTGGCCTTTCGCCAGCAGTTGGGCAAGATCAGTGTGCAAAAGCAAGTCACCCAAGCCATCGCCCAAGCACCCCAAAACGCCGGGCCCATCAACTCGCACTCGCTGGTGCTGCGCTCGCTGGGGCTGATGCGCGACCTCTCGCCCGACTACCTCAACCGCTTCATGGGTTATGTGGACACGCTGTTGTTTTTGGACGCGCCACAGACGGTCAAAGCCTCGCCCAAAAAGACCGTCCCCGCGAACAAGTCAGAGCGTTGAGGGCGGCCTGAGCCGCTCAGGCCAAAGTCGCAGGTGCCGGGAAACCGTTGCGCCCTGGAAACTCGGGTGCCAAGCTGCGCGCATTGGGCATCTTGACCCACAGGCGCAGCATCTTGCGGTTGAGTTCGTGCACGCCGTGGTCTTCAAATTCATTGCGCGAGTGCAGCACGGCGTAGTTGTTGGCAAACTGCAAATCACCGGGCTCCAGCATCATGCTCAATCGGAAATCTTCGCGGTGCATGATTTCGTCAAACAAGTCGAGCGCTTCGATTTCGACCTTGGACAGCGGCAGGTTGCGGATTTCGTGACCCAACTCGATGTACTGGCGCAGGTAGCGGCAGCTAAGCTTACCTTGGTGGTGGCTGAAGATGGGCGACAAGCTGGGCAGGTCTTCACACAGGTGCGAGAAATACCAAGTGCGGTAGTACAGACCCAGGTACTCGGGGTGCTTTTGCAAAATCTCGTTGTAAATCGCCGCCACGCTCACCAGCGAACTCAAACCGCCGTGCTTGGCCTTGCGGATGCACAACAGCCCCACAACGTCTGAGGGGTCTGAGTGGTAAGGCAAGTACAGGTTGGTCTCGTAAACACGGGTGGTTTTTTTCGTCACATCGCCCACGTTCATCACCAGGCCCAACAGGTCACCCTTGGGGTTTTGCCGAACAGGCACACCCATGTGCAGGCCAATGCCGTAGTAGATGATTTGAATCTCTTCTTCGCTGTAGCGCTCAACTGGCAAACCCCGCAGCACCAAAAATCCGCGACCGTTTTCCAGCTCGTCGCTATGGGCTTTCAGGGCCTGCGCCCAGTCACCAATGGGAAAGTCCTCGCGACCAAAATTCGGAAACGTCAGCCCTTTGGCCTTGACATGGGCCAGCGCGGCGTCAAGGGTCGCCAACACCTCAGGGCTCAAAACATGCACCCAAGTGGTGTCGTTGACCAAGTCGGCGCCCTTCCATACCGCTGGCCCGGTGATGGCTTGTTTCATGATCAGGCTCATGGCGATTCCTTGAACGTGGACACAGCCACCAATGTGTTTTAACGGCCCAATTGAACCAAGGCGGCTTGCAAACCCGCCAAACCACCCACGCGCTGGTCGTTGATGAAGATCTGGGGCATTTGGCGCACCGACGGGCCACATTTTTCGTAAAACGCCATGCGTTCGGCTTCGCCGTCGATTTTGATTTCTTCAAAGGCCAATGACTTGGACTTGAGCACCATTTTGGCGGATTCGCACTGCGGGCAGGCGGACTTGGAGTAGACGACGATTTTGAGTTCCATGGCTTGGATTCTAGCCATGGCCATGCCCGCAACAGGCATCAAGCCAAGTGGGGCAGCACCACCCATTGCCCACCGAGCGCGTGGATGCGGATGCGCTGGTCAAACACGGCCTCGATGGCGGCGTGCGTGGCTGTATCGCTGCCTGCGCCGTGGTGCACGACTTGACCTTCGCACATGACCACGATGTCATCGGCGTGCAGCGCCATGCCGATTTCGTGCAGCACGCTGACCACCGTCGTGCCTTGCGCCAAGAGGCAGTGCACCTGCTCCAGCCAGTCCACTTGGTGTGGCGGGTCCAGGTTGGCCAAGGGTTCGTCCATCAGCATGGTGGGCGCATTGCCCGCCATGGCGCGGGCCAGCAGCACGCGTTGGCGCTCACCGCCCGACAACTCGCCCAGCGTGCGCTCGCGCCAGTCCCAAGCCTGCGTGGCCCGGAGTGCGGCTTCCACCATTTGGGCGTCTTGCGCCGAAGGGGTGCCCAGCCAGCTTTGGTGAGGCAAACGGCCAAGCATGGCCACGTCC
The DNA here is from genome assembly GCF_003063355.1 of Limnohabitans sp. Bal53. Lineage (GTDB taxonomy): Bacteria > Pseudomonadota > Gammaproteobacteria > Burkholderiales > Burkholderiaceae_C > Limnohabitans_A. The sequence goes on from NZ_NESH01000002.1 coordinate 905,128, forward strand.
CACACGCGCAGGTCCAGCGTGCTGGCTTCACCCTGCCCCAGCCAGGACAGTTGCAGCGCTCTTTGATGGCGCGTGAGCGAGGCCAGCGGCTGGCCCTGCCACAGCACTTGCCCGCTGTGCGGCAGCAAACCCGCCAGCGCCTTGAGCAAACTCGATTTGCCCGCGCCGTTGGGGCCCACCACGCAGGTCCATCGGCCCGCCGTGATCTGCAGGTCAATGCTTTTGAGGACCTGGCGGCCACCCAACTCGGCGCTCAGTTGCCGGGTTTGCAGGGCGGCGTTCATGAGCGCGCTCCCGTGCCGGCATCGCGGTAGACGCGCCAGAGCAAATAGACCCCACCCAGCACCGCCGTGAGCACGCCCACAGGCAGCTCTTGCGGCGCCAACAGCACACGGGCCACCACATCGGCCAGTACCAGCAAGGCCCCGCCCATCAAGGCCGACAAAAACAAGCGCCAGGCGTGCGTGCAGCGCACCAGCGAACGCACCAAATGCGGCGCTGCCAAGCCGACAAAAGCCACCAGTCCAATGTGCGCCACCGCAGCGCCCGTGGCCAAAGAAATCACACCCACCAGCACCATGCGGGCCAGTGGCAAAGGCACTCCCAGGCTTTGCGCAGTGGCTTCACCCAAACTCAGCGCATCCAGCACACGGGCAAAGACCCAGGCCAAGGCCATGCACAAGGCCAGCACCGCCGCCATCGTGGCGCAGGCGATCCAGCTGACAAACGCGGTCGAGCCCAGCATGAAGCCCTGCATGGCCTGCAAGACTTGGGGCTGCATCAGCGAGATCAAGGACGTGAGCGCCCCCAACACCACACCCACCACCACGCCCGCCAACAACAGGCGCAGCGTTTGCTGCACACCACGGGCCAACAACAAGGTCAGCACCACAGCCAACACCGCACCCACAAAGGCCGCGCCCGTCAGGCCCAAGCCCAACCAGCTGTTCATGACCCACGAACTGCCGCCCCACAAACTCAAATACACCCCGACCCCCAGCGACGCGCCCGAGGCACTGCCCAGCAAGTACGGATCGGCCAGGGGGTTGCGAAACAGGCCTTGCGCCACTGCACCGGCCAGCCCCAATAAGGCTCCGCCCAACCAAGCGCCCAGGCTGCGCGGCAAACGGATGTCCCACACGATCTGGCGCGACACGGCATCGGTCTGCGCCGACCACCAGGCCTGCCAGCCCTGACTGCCAGCGGCCGTGCCAAGTACGACCACGGCCAGACCCACGGCCAAGAGCAGCAGTGCCCAACGTGGTGCTTGGGTGTGGGTGTTCACCGCTGCACTCCGGTGTCGGCTTGGGCCGCTGCGCGGTTCAAACAATCGGCCATCAGCTGTGCGCCTTCGGCCATGCGCGGGCCAGCTCTGACCAGCATGTCGGATTCATCCTGCTTGAACACACACAGTCGCTGGTCTTGCATGGCCCGCAAGCGGCCCCAGCCAGGGCGCTGCAGCATGCTGGCGCGGCTGCTGTCGCCGACCATGATCACGTCGGGCCGAGCCTGTACCACCCACTCCGGGTTGACCTGTGGAAACGGCCCCATCGATGCAGGCAAGATGTTCGCCACGCCCATGCGCGTAAGCGTCTCGCCCAAGAAAGATGACGCACTTGCGCCATAGGGCGCGGGGCTCACTTCAAAGTAAACCCGCTGCTGCCGGGCGGCGGGGCTGAGCGATTGCACCGCCGTTTGCACACCGGCCTGAATGCTTTGCCAGACCCGGTCGCTGTCGGCGCAGGGCACATGCAGCGCCAGCGCCACAGTGCGCCACACACGCTGCGCGTCAGCGTGGTTGCGTGGCTCAAGACGCAGCACATTCAGACCCAGCGCCTGCAAGCGGTCAGCGCCCCGGGTGGAGCCCGCAGCCAGCACCAGGTCGGGCTTGAGCGCGACGATGCTCTCGATGTTCGGGTCCAGCCCCCCGCCCACACGCGGCACAGCTTTGACCGACTCGGGCCAATTGGAATACCGGTCAAGTCCCACCAATTTGTGGCACTGCTTCAGGGCGCAGACGGTTTCGGTCAGCGACGGCAGCAAGCTCACGATGCGTTGCGGGGCTTGAGCGATCTGCACTTTTTGCTGGCGGTCATCGAGCACAGTGACGGCTTGTGCGGACTGGAAAAATACGCTTGAAAAGAAACAGACCAACACCGCCAACACCCCAGATGCCGTCATGCCCGAGCTGGCGGGCATCCAAACCCGTGCTTGGCCAGCGACGGGCAAGGCTGAACACCATCGCTCAACCATGCAGCGCTTCCCACTGGCTGAAGATGCGGTGCATCTGCGTCACGCCATCGGTGAGCGCGGCAGGACCGGGCTGCAAAATGTCGGCCGATTTGATTTCAAAAATCTGCCCGGTGCGCACAGCAGGCACGTCTTGCCAACCGGGCCTGGCCGCGACTTTTTCGGGGCGAAACTTCTTGCCGCACAAAGAGCCGATGATGATGTCAGGCGCACGGTCGACAATGGTTTGGCCACTGGCAATGATGCGGTCACGCCCCATGGATTGAAGTGCCAACTCAGGAAAAATATCGTCCCCTCCCGCAATGCCCATCAATTCAGACACCCAGCGGATGGTGCTCATGTGGGGTTCGTCCCATTCCTCAAAATACACACGAGGTCGGCGCTTGAAACCAGCCGCCTTTTGGGCGATGGCATCGAGCTCAGCGCGGATGCGCGACAACTGGGCCAAGCCCTGCTCGGCCTGCCCCACCATCGCGGCCACTTGGTAGAGCACCGAAAAAATCTCATCCACACTGCGCTGGTTGAAAACTGTGACCTGTACACCGGCCTTGATCAGCAAAGAAGCGATGTCGGCCTGCAAGTCTGAAAAACCAAAAACACAATCGGGCTTGAGCGCCAAAATTTTGTCGATCTTCGCGCTCAAAAATGCACTGACCTTGGGCTTTTCCTCGCGGGCCCGGCGCGGGCGCACCGTGTAGCCCGAGATGCCCACGATGCGCTGCTCCTGCCCCAACAGGTACAGCCACTCCGTTGTCTCTTCGGTGAGACAGACGATGCGTTGGGGTGTAAGTGCAGCGGGATTCATCACTTTGGACTGTATTGCAAGGTGGCAAACAAACCACGACCGGGGGTGTTGTAGCCATAAGCCAGTTGATACTGCTTGTCGAAGGCGTTTTCCAAGCGCAAGCGGGCCGTCCAGTTGTCGTCGATCTTGCGGCTGGCGTAGAACGACCACAGACTGTACCCAGCCAAAGTGCGCAAGCTATCGGGGCGTTCACCTGAAGCATACAGTCTGGCGCCTGCTTCATAGAGACCCAAAGAACGAGAGATGTCAAGCGAACCATAGTTCTTGGCCCTGCGTTCCATCGACTTTTGGGTCACTTCATTCATAGGATCCTGGCTAACAACAGAAGCTTTGATGGTGTAACCACGCCAGTTTGAGCGCAAGGTGGCCTCCAAACCACGGTTGCTCACACGACCCACAGACTCATAGGTGTAATCCCAGCCTTGCAACCGTTTGTAAACAATCGCATCTTTTGTGTTGGTATCAAAGTAAACGACGCGGGCCAGCAAGTTATCGATCGCGTAGCTTGTGCCGATCTCTGAACTTTGGTGGGTTTCAGGCCTGAGTTGCGGGTTCTTGGAAACTTCGGATGCGGTCGGAGCCCTGAAACCATTGGACACCGTTCCCGTCACAGACCACGCGGGCGTGATGGCATAACTCAAACCCAAGAGGCCTGTGTCTGCATCAGATCGATTGCTGCTGTTTGGCATACCCGGCTCACGGTTTTCAACCCTCACGTCGTCATGGCGCACATTCATCTGAATGGTGAGTGCGCCCAACTTCTGAGTTACTCCAGCAAAAATTCCAGTGGCGTCTCGCTTCATGTCGTAGGCGTTGCCTTGGTCAACTTTGAAGTTGTCCCTCGTAACATCCGCACCAAAAGTCACTGCCGTATCGGTTCCCGCTTGCCATGTGTTGAACCAACGTCCCAGATTTTGGCGGCCTTCAAAAAGCCCATAAGAACTCAAGCGCTTGCCGTTTTCGATGTCTTCATAGGTCAGAGATGAAGTCGACACGTCCAGTTGACTAACCCAATCCGAGGTGAATGCTTGACGCCAGAAGACCCCCAGGGTGTTGTTGCGTTTTTTGAATTCTTGAATATCCAGCGGCGAACTGGCCCATGCATTGTCGGTTTCTGCTGTTGATCGGTCACCCAGCCATCGAACACCAACTGTGGCGTCTGGGCTTAGCATTTTTTCAACACGCGCAGACATGAATTCACCACTGTAGCCATCACGGTCTGGATTAGCTGTGGGCTGTTGTTGGGTATTGATCGCCGAAAAGCCGTCGGTTTTTTTGATACCTGCTTGCACATTGAAGCGGTAGTCTTCAGACTTGCCGCCGTAACCGACAGAGGCATCTACGCTGTTGCGCGAGCCGTAAGACACAGAGCCGTACGCAGCTGGAGTACCTTTGCCATGGCGGGTTGTGATGCTGATCACACCCCCGATGGCCGCATCGCCATACAAAGCACTGGCATTACCACGCAGCAACTCAATACGTTCAATTTGGGATAAAGGCACGTCCAGCACTTGCAATGACCCAAGTGAGTCCACCTGGGAGCGAACGCCATCGATCAGGACAACAGCATTGATGCTGTTTTGACCACGCAAGAAGAAAGATGTGGTCGTGCCAGGGCCACCATTGCGGCCAAATTCAAAGCCGGCTTCGCCTTGCAATAAATCGGCCAAGGTAGGGGACTGCGATTTCTCGATTTCCTGACGTGTGATCACAGACACAGAAGTCAGCGCCTGCGACAAAGGTTGTTCAATACGAGCGCCAGTGATGACAACCGGATTGATTTCAATGGTTTGGGCTTGAACGGAAACGCTGACAGCCAAGGACAAAATGGAAAGGGCGTGCACAGCAGGGCGTGCACGAAAGGTACGATTTTTCATTCAAAACTAACAAGTCAAACGCCCTCACCGCCTTCCCCGACAGTGCATGGGCTTCACAACCTGCCTTGCGACAGGTCACCTTGTTGGCCGGTATCCGGGCTGACAGAGCGACCTTCATCACCTTCCCAGCCGCCTGTTTCAGGGCGCCCAGTGGTTTGAGATGAAAGCGGAGTCTTCATGCGAATGAAGACCCGTCTGCTTACCGTTGCGGGGGCAGCGCAGGTTAGGTGGGCCGAGATGGCTTGTCCCTCCTGCTTCCCGTTGAACTGCGCGCCGTGAACCGGCAGCGCGAGCACCAACAACTTTCATTATAGGTGCAAAGCTGTCTACAAACCTACAAAATCGGTAGACACGTTGCATCAGACCCTACAATGGAGGTCTTCCTTTTTCTTGTTTGCCATGGCCTATTCCGACACCATCGATCAAATCGCCGAGCGTGTGGATCACTTGCTGCTGCGCCACGAAGAGCTCCAACGCACCAACGCTTTACTGACCCAACAAGTGCAAGCGCTGAGTCTGGAGCGTGACCAGCTCAAGTCGCGCCTGGCCGCAGCCCGAGCCCGTGTGGACGCCCTCATTGAGCGGCTGCCCACATCGGCCACCACAGCTGCCCCCGCATCGCCTGAGGCTTCCGCATGAGCAACCGACAAATCGACGTCCAGATCATGGGCCAAAGCTACATTTTGGGCTGCCCCGACGGCGGCGAAGAGCGTTTGCTGGGTGCAGTGCGCAAGGTGGATGAAGCCATGTGCAAGATCCGCGACGCGGGCAAGATCAAGGCGCGTGACCGCATTGCCGTGCTGGCCGCTTTGAACTTGGCCTTCGAACAAGTCGAGGCACCCCAAGCCGCCGATCAAGGTAACGCCAACACCCCAGCGGCTGACGTGACGCCCGATGCGCAAGCCCGGCTGACGCAATTGCTGCAGCGCCTGGACCGGGTCATTGAGCAAGACGGCCAGTTGCTTTGAAAATCCGGGCTGTAGTGCTGCGGCCTGTTGTTCAGGTGACTGCCCACCCTGCGCTTTAGCCTCTACAATGGCTTTGTCTGCAGTGCATGCCGGGCTTTATATTTCCTTGAACCAATGCTCTTAGAGCCCGGGCTTGGTACATTGGCTGGTGAGCGTGATCATCTCGCGTCAGATGAACCCAACGCCAGTCTGCCCTCGCCCACCTGAACCCCGGTTCAGGATGCCGGTCCGGTGGCACTTGCAGACACCTTCTTTTTACCTCCCCATTCCCCCACATGATCATCGAACCTCTGCTGTTGGCCGAATTGGCTGTACTTGGCCTGTGCACGGGCTTTTTGGCGGGCCTCTTGGGCATTGGCGGCGGCATGATCATGGTGCCGTTTTTGACTTACATGTTGGGCGCTCGTGGCGTCAGCCCGGATTTGGCCGTCAAGATGGCGATTGCCACCTCCATGGCCACCATCATTTTCACCAGCGTCTCGAGCGTGCGCGCCCACCACAAGAAAAAAGCCGTGCGCTGGGATTTGGTCAAGGGCTTGGCTCCGGGCATCGTGATTGGCAGCCTGATCGGCAGCTTGGGCATTTTTGCATTTGCCAAAGGCACTTACCTGGCGTTGTTCTTTGCGCTGTTTGTGGGCTTTTCGGCCACCCAAATGTTCCTGGACAAAAAGCCTGCGCCCTCGCGCCAGGTCCCCGGCTTTCAGGGTTTGCTCGGCGCGGGCGGCCTGATCGGCTTGCTCTCGGGTTTGGTCGGGGCTGGCGGCGGTTTCATCAGCGTGCCTTTCATGGCTTGGTGCAACGTGGCCATCCACAACGCCGTAGCCACCAGCGCAGCCCTGGGCTTTCCCATCGCGCTGGCCAACGTGACCGGTTACATCGTGAGCGGTCAGAACGTGCAAAACCTGCCGGCCTACAGTTTTGGCTACTTGTGGTTGCCCGCTTTGGTGGTGATCGCTGTGTGCAGCATTTTCATGGCGCCCGTGGGCGCTGGCGTTGCACACAAGCTGCCTGTCAAACAACTCAAGCGCGTGTTTGCCAGTGTGCTTTACCTGCTGGCCGGGTACATGCTCTACAAGGGTCTGTTCGCCTGATCGATCTGCTGCTGATGCTCAAGGCCGGGACCCCGGCCTTTTCAGCGCAGCACAATGCTGCCCGAAACGTTCACCACCACACGTGACTTGCCTGCCAGCGTGGGCGTTGGTGAAGGTGCTGAGTCCATCGAGGCCATCGACAAGCGCGGCATGACGCTGGCCTCCCCGGCCTCTTGCGCGTTCACGCGAACTTCCCTGAGCGTGTAAGCTGCAAAGCCGAACTGCTGCGTCAGCGCCTGTGCTTTGCTCTGAAAACCCGCCACCGCTTGTGCCTGAATGCGCATTTCGGCTGCGCTTTTTTGCTCTGGGCTCAGCTGCCATCCGATCTGGGCCACCGTGAGGTCTTGCAAACGTGCGGCGAGGCTCGCGATCTGAACGGCATCACGTCCTTGCAGGAGCAGTTGCGCGGAACCAGACCAGCCATTGATCTTGCCCTCGCGGCCATAACGCGGCGAGACATTCATCTCTCCTGTGCTCACCTCCACGGCACCCGGCTTGGCCAGGGGCGTGGCCACCGCCAAGGCGGCGGACAACACGGCATTGAGCTGCTTTTGAACCGCCGGGGCTTGCATGCCCTCTTTTTGAACCGCCAAGCTCATCACCAGCCAGTCTTGCGCCACCTCCGTGTGCGCCGAAGCACTCAAATGCAGCACCTGATGGGGTGCAGCCTGGGCTGTTGGCTGCCATGTCGGGGACGGACTTTGTGCTTGAACTAAGCACCAAGGCTGGCCCAAGGACATCATGCAGGCCAAGGCCAATGCGGGTGTGGATTTCATGGTCATCGGGGTCCTTTCCATCATCCAAGTCAAATCGACTGGCCGATTGTGAAGGCCGCCAGGGTCTTGCCTGCTGACCCAGCGCAGCGTTTTGGTGTCAGGGTGTAACGCACCAGGGCGCCTGGTCATGCACCAGACCCATCCACAAAGCCCAGGCCGACACAGACGCCAGTGCCAAGCCTGCCACGCGCATGCCCCAGGCCCCATCGCCCAAGGTCTGCATGCGCAAAAACAGCCAAGGCCCGGCCCACAGGCTGATGCTGCTGCCCAGCGCAAACAAGGCCATGGTGGCAGCGCCTTCCAAGGGCTGGCTGGTCAAAGCGGCCACCATCAAGGCCGAATACAACAAGCCGCAGGGCATGAAGGCCCACAGCCCCCCCACCATCCAGGGCGCGGCACGCCCCCAGCGGTTGTTGAAAGCCCGCACACGCGCCCACAAGCGGCGAGCGGCGGCATCGAGCCACACGGGCTGGCGTGCCTGCAGCATGAGCAGCAAGCCCAAGACCAGGGCGGTGAGGTGCAACAATGTCCAGACCGGACGAATGGCCGCCGACTGCGTGGTCAACCAGCCCAAGCCCTGCACGCTGGCCGCAGCCACCGCGCCCAAAAGTGCATAGCCGCCCAAGCGCCCCAGCTGAAAGGCCATCAAGGCCTGCGCCCGCCGCTCACCCGCAGCTTGGCCCAGGCCCGCACAGGCAGCGCCGCACATGGCCACACAATGTGGCCCGCCCAGTACCCCCATCATCAAGGCCGTGATGGCCAAAGAACTTTGCATGGCTTATTTGCTTGAATGTTGAGAGGTGCATTGTCGGTGATGCAGACCGCCTCGATGCACTTCAACCCCCACCCTCGGCGCATCAGATGATTTTGGAAAACCGCGTGCGGTTGCGGTCGGCCTGCACAAAACGGTCGAACACCATGGCCACGCCGCGCACAAAGAACCAGCCCATGGCCGTGACCTGAATGCCGGTCTCGCTCAACTGCACCAGGCCTTGTGCTTGCATGTCTTCGAGCTGGCGCAACTCTGGGGCAAACAGGGTCTTGAAGTCGACCAGCCAAGCCAGGTTGATGGCCTCGTATTGCAAATGCCCCTGGCACATGAGCGCCATGATGACCGAGCGGCGGATCAGATCGTCACGCGTGAGCGCCAGGCCCCGCACCACCGGGAAATGACCTTGATCGAGCAGATCGGCATATTCTTCCAAGGTCTTGGCGTTTTGGCTGTAGGTCGCGCCGATGCGGCCGATCGAGGACACACCCAGCGCAATCAGGTCGCAATCGGCCTGGGTGCTGTAGCCTTGAAAATTGCGGTGCAAACGCCCTTGGCGTTTGGCCACGGCCAAGGCATCACCCGGTAAAGCAAAGTGGTCCATGCCGATGTATACATAGCCCGCTTCTGTCAGAGCATCGAGCGAGCGTGAGAGCATGGCCACTTTGGCTCCGCCAGCAGGAAGCTCTTGCGCATGAATGCGTCGCTGCGGCTTGAAGCGTTCGGGCAGGTGCGCGTAGGCGTACAAGGCGATGCGGTCAGGGCGCAGACTTTTCACCTGCTCGAGAGTGCGGTCAAAAGACTCGGGCGTTTGCAAAGGCAGTCCGTAAATCAGGTCGACATTGACCGACTCAAAACCCAATCGGCGCGACGCCTCAACCAAAGCAAACACCTGCTCTGCGGGCTGGATGCGGTGCACAGCCTTTTGCACCGCAGGGTCAAAGTCCTGCACGCCAAAACTCAGGCGATTGAAACCCAGCTCGGCCAGCACGGCCAGCCGGCTCTCGTTCACGGTGCGCGGGTCCACCTCGACAGAGTATTCACCGCCCGGGACGAATTCAAAGTGCTCGCGCAACATGGCCATGAGTTGCCGCAGCTCCTCGTCGCTCATGAAGGTGGGCGTGCCCCCGCCCAAGTGCAACTGGCTGACCGCTTGGCCCCGCCCCAGGTGTCGGGTGTGCAGCTCAACCTCTTTGCTGAGGTATTTCAAATAAACTGCAGCCCGCTCTTTGTGCTTGGTGATGATTTTGTTGCAGGCACAGTAGTAGCACAGCGACTCGCAAAACGGGATGTGCACGTAAAGCGACAGCGGTGGTTGTTTGCCCACTGTGCCCGATTGGCGCTGCACCAGCGCTTGCACATAATCGGCTTCGCCAAAGGCTTCAACAAAACGGTCGGCGGTGGGGTAGGAGGTGTAGCGTGGGCCGGGCACATCAAAGCGTGTCAGCAATTGCGGTGTGATAACGGACATGTGTCTGCCCCTTCATTCGAATGTGTACAGAAGAAGGCATCACTTTGCCCACATGCATCGGCCCATGCATTGACTCAGGTCAAACCCTTTACCGGTTTTCCGGGATTTTTGGCGTGGACAGGGTATACCCGCAAATAAAGCCGTTTTTTCCGTTTAAGCTCAAGTCTTGATCCAAGGCAAATCCATTGCTCAACCAAGAGATAAACCATGAATCCCCAAGCTATCAAAGTCGCCTGCTCCAATTGCAACTTGCGCGAGTTGTGCATGCCCATGGGCCTGAGCGAACATGACCTCAACCGCCTCGACGATTTGGTGGCTGTGCGCCGCCGGATCAAGCGGGGCGACACGCTGTTCACCAACGGCGAAAAGTTCACGTCGCTCTACGCCATCCGCACCGGCTTTTTCAAGACCTGTCTGGCCACCGAAGACGGGCGTGACCAGGTCACGGGCTTTCAGATGGCGGGCGAAATCATTGGCTTGGACGGTATCGTGAACGACCAGCACAGCTGCGACGCGGTGGCACTCGAAGACGCAGAAGTCTGTGTCATGCCTTTTGATCGGATCGAAGAAATTTCGCGCGAGGTGACCGCGCTGCAAAGCCATGTCCACAAAATCATGAGCCGCGAGATCGTGCGCGAGCATGGCGTGATGCTGCTCTTGGGCAGCATGCGGGCCGAAGAGCGCCTGGCGGCATTTTTGCTGAATCTGGTGCAACGTTTGCACGCCCGTGGTTTTTCACAGTCGGAGCTGGTGCTGCGCATGACGCGCGAAGAAATCGGCAGCTATTTGGGCCTGAAACTCGAAACCGTGAGCCGCACTTTTTCCAAGTTTGTGGAAGACGGCACAGTGGAAGTCAAGCAGCGCCATGTGCGCATTCTGGACACCGAAGGTCTGCAGCGGCTGGTCAACAACACCGCGCATTGCCACTGATTTTTCAGCTTGAGAACTGAACAGTACTGTTCGGTGCTTTCAGCGGTTCACATCCGTCGAGGACATGCCCAGCAACAGCGTCAAGGCGCTTGAGACCATGGTCAAAGCCCAGAAGGCAAAAAAGGCCAGCGTGTAAATCGCTTGTCGGGACAGCTCAAAGCCATGTCCGAACCAATGCAGGTCTTGAGGATCGACAAAAGCGAAGACCAACATTTCCAATAGGCCCGCCACCAAAAATGCCGGCCAGGCTATCCACATCCAGCGTTGACTAAGCATCGTGTATTCCTTTGGCGTCAGGGTTTGCTGGGCTGATCAACAGGCGCTTGCAGCGCAGCAGGCAACTCGCCCGTGGCCGCATGGTTGCGCCCTTGCATGGCGGGCACATGGGAGATGCCTTGGCGCTCTTGCAAGGCGGTGCGCGGCGTGACTTGGAGCACCGGATCAGGGTTGGTCGCGGCAATGTAGAAAGTGATGAAACCGGCCACCACCACCACGGCAGGGCCACCCACAACCATCCATACCAAACCAAAACGCCACCAGGGCTGACCCTCTTTGCTCACATTCAGAACCTTGTTCATGGCAATCTTTCAAAATGGGGTCACTCAGCGAGGGACCAGAAACACGGTTTTCTCGCTCAGCTGACCGACGGATTGGCCATCGGCCGAGCGCGACTCGATGCGGAAATGGATCGGGTGAGAACCCGCAGGCGCCGAGTCATACGGCACTTGCAAGCGCACGGACACCCAACGCGACTCGGTGGCACCCACGTCCACCGAAGGCTCGGTGGCCAAACTCAGGCCCGGCAGACCGTCAACTTGCAACTGGAAGCTCAAGGTCTGCTCAGCCGCATTCATGATTTGCAAGCGGTAGACGTTTTCAATTTTGCCACCCGCCACAATGCGGGCCATGGTGGCACGGTCGCGCACGATGTCGACCTTGAACGGATCTCGGGTCCACAAGGACAGCCCCACACCGATGATGATGGTCCACAACACTGCTGTGTACACCAAGACTCGGGGACGGAAAATGCGGCGCACGGTTTGCGCCCAACTCCAGCCCTTGTCCATGGCGTTTTGCGTCGAAAACTTGATCAGGCCGCGTTCGTAACCGACCTTGTCCATCACGTTGTCGCACACGTCTACGCAAGCGCCGCAGCCAATGCATTCGTACTGCAAACCTTTGCGGATGTCGATGCCCGTGGGGCAGACCTGCACACACAAGGTGCAGTCCACACAAGCGCCCAAGCCCAGCGCTTTGGGGTCTGCTTTTTTGGAACGAGCGCCACGAGGCTCACCACGCGCCTCGTCGTAGGTGACGATCAAGGTATCCTTGTCGAACATGGCGCTTTGAAAACGCGCATAGGGACACATGTATTTGCACACCTGCTCGCGCATGAAGCCTGCGTTGCCATAGGTGGCAAAGCTGTAGAACAAAATCCAGAAAATTTCCCACGGACCGAAACCAAGCGACAAGATCGACACTGTCAACTCACGGATCGGTGTGAAGTAACCCACAAAACTGAAACCAGTCCAGAGTGAGAAAACGATCCAAGCCAGTTGTTTACCTGTTTTGCGCCAAACCTTGTTCAGGCTCATGGGTGCGTCGTCCAGGCGCATGCGGGCCGATCGGTCACCCTCAAACTGGCGTTCAATCCAGATGAATATTTCGGTGTAAACCGTTTGCGGGCAGGCAAAGCCACACCACAAACGGCCCGCCACGGCGGTGAACAGAAACAGCGACAGCGCTGAGATGACCAGCAAAGCCGTCAAGTAAATGAAGTCCTGCGGATAAAGCACCAAGCCGAAGATATAGAACCTGCGAGCCCCCAGGTCGAACAGCACCGCCTGACGCTGCCCCCACTCCAGCCAAGGCAAGCCGTAGAAGACCAACTGCGTAATCACCACCATGAGCCAACGCCATTTGGCAAACACGCCTTGAACGCTTCGGGGGTAGATTTTTTGATGTGCTTGGTACAGCGACACCATTTCCACATCGCCCTCAGCGGGCACGGGGGTGATCGGGATCACGCTGCGGGAGGGACGATCTTCAGGGGTGGACAAAACGCAGACCTTGGTTCAAATCCTGCAGCAGGGACAGCCTGCCGCAGGGGGTTTACATCACTTGGCAGGGCTGACTGCAGCGCTGACCACAGCGTTGTTGGACAAGCCCCAAACATACGAAGCGAGGACGTGGATCTGGCCTTCGGTCAGTTTGTCAGCCTGAGCGGGCATCTGGTTGACCTTGCCGTTGTTGATGATTTTCACAATCGCGTTCTCACCCCAACCGTGCAACCAGATGTCATCGGTCAGGTTGGGCGCGCCCATGGCGTGGTTGCCTTTTCCGTCCATGCCGTGACAGGCTGCGCAAGCACCGAACTTGGATTTGCCCAGTTGTGCGCGCAGCGAATCGTGCGGACTGCCCGACATGCTCAGCACGTAGTGCGCCACGTTGCGCACGTCTTCGGGCGTACCCACGGCAGCGGCCATGGGCGGCATGTTGCCGGCTCGGCCTTGCAACAAGGTGGTTTTGATCGCCTCAGGTGTGCCGCCGTACAACCAATCGCCATCGGCCAAGTTGGGGAAGCTCTTGCTGCCGCGTGCGTCAGAGCCATGGCACTGTGCGCAGTTGTTCATGAACAAACGGTCACCAATGGCCAGGGCTTGCGGGTCCTTGGACACCTCTTCGGGCGGCATGCCCGAGAACTTGGCGTAGAGCGGGGCCACTTCGGCATTGCCTTTGGCCAATTCGGCCTCGTACTGACCGGCCGACGACCAGCCGAATTTACCGGCAAAGTTGCCGGCACCGGGGTACATGGCCAAATACACAAAGGCAAAAAGCGCCGTGATGATGAACAAGCCGACCCACCAGCGGGGCAGCGGGTTGTTCATCTCGCGCAGGTCACCGTCCCAGACGTGGCCGGTGGTGTTGTCGTTGGCGGTCATGGCCTTGGCCTTGCCACTGAACCACAACAAAAGCAGACAGGCAATGATGCTGACCAGCGTGATGCCGGCCACATACAAGTGCCAGAAGTTGCTGATGAAGTCACTCATGGAGTTTCCTTGAAGTATTTTTTTAGAGTTCTGGAGGACCGCTCAGTCGTCCTGACGAAACGGCAATTGCGCCGCTTCGTCAAAGCTGGCTTGGTTGCGCCGCGACCAAGCCCAGACCACGATGCCGATGAATGCCAAGAAGGCAAGGACGGTCACGATAGATCGGAGAGTATTGATGTCCATGGCTGAGCCTTATTTGCGGTGAACGCCAAGCACTTGCAGGTAGGCAATGACGGCATCCAATTCGGTTTTGCCTTTGACTTCATCGGCTGCTTTGGCCAACTCTTCATCGGCGTAAGGTGCGCCCAAGGTCCGCAAGGCCGACATGCGTGCCACCACCGTGCCGTGGTCGGCCGCTGTCTTTTCCAGCCATGGGTAAGCGGGCATGTTGGATTCGGGGACCAAATCACGGGGATTGGTCAAGTGAATGCGGTGCCACTCATCGCTGTAGCGGCCACCCACACGGGCCAAATCAGGACCGGTGCGCTTGGAGCCCCATTGGAAGGGACGGTCGTAGACGAATTCACCGGCCAGCGAGTAAGAGCCGTAACGCAGGGTTTCAGCGCGGAAGGGGCGAATCATTTGTGAGTGGCAGTTGTAGCAGCCTTCACGCACATACACATCACGCCCGACCACTTGCAGTGCTGTGTAGGGCTTGAGGCCCGGCACCGGCTCTGTGGTGGACTTCTGGAAGAACAAGGGCACGATCTCGACCATGCCGCCCACCAACAAAACGATGAAGATCAGAACGATCATCAAAAAGTTATTGGTCTCGACTTTCTCGTGTGACAAGCCGCCTGATTTTTGGTTTTGAGCCATGTTTTATTTCTCCTCAGTGTGCAGGTGCGAGTGTCGGGATCCGAACTTCCACAGAGCGTCCCATGGACATGGTCTTGAAAGTGTTCCAAAGCATGATGACCATGCCACTCAGGTACAACACGCCGCCGAGCAAACGCAAGGCATAGAACGGGAAGGTGGCTTTGACAGACTCCACAAAGGTGTAAGTCAAGGTACCGTCGGCGTTGATGGCGCGCCACATCAGGCCTTGCATCACACCGGCAATCCACATCGCAGCGATGTAAATCACGATGCCGATGGTGGCGGTCCAGAAGTGGATTTCAATGGCCTTGACGCTGTACATCTGCTTTTGGCCGAACAAACGGGGAATCAGGTAGTACATCGAGCCCATGGTCACCAGACCCACCCAACCCAAAGCACCTGAGTGCACATGGCCCACGGTCCAGTCGGTGTAGTGGCTCAAGGCGTTCACGGTTTTGATGGACATCATCGGGCCTTCAAAGGTCGACATGCCGTAGAAAGACAGGGACACGATCAAGAAGCGCAGGATCGGGTCGTCGCGCAGCTTGTGCCAAGCGCCCGACAAGGTCATGATGCCGTTGATCATGCCGCCCCAGCTGGGGGCCAACAAGATGAGCGAGAAGACCATGCCCACGGACTGGGTCCAGTCAGGCAAAGCGGTGTAGTGCAGGTGGTGAGGGCCGGCCCACATGTAAGTGAAGATCAACGCCCAGAAGTGCACGATCGACAGGCGGTATGAATAGACGGGCCGCTCGGCTTGCTTGGGGATGAAGTAATACATCATGCCCAGAAAGCCGGCCGTGAGGAAGAAGCCCACGGCGTTGTGGCCGTACCACCATTGCACCATGGCGTCTTGCACGCCTGCATAAGCAGAATACGAGTGCAGCAGGCCTGTGGGCAACTGGATGTTGTTGACGATGTGCAACAAAGCCACGGCGATGATGAAAGCACCAAAGAACCAGTTGGCCACGTAAATGTGACGCACTTTGCGAATGCCCACCGTGCCAAAGAACACAAAAGCAAACGCCACCCAGACCACCGCGATCAGCAAGTCAATGGGCCAAATCAGCTCAGCGTATTCCCTGCTTTGGGTCAGGCCCAAAGGCAACGAAATGGCCGCCAAGACGATGACCAGCTGCCAACCCCAAAAGGTGAAAGCGGCCACTTTGTCGTTGATCAGGCGCACATTGCAGGTGCGCTGCACCACGTAGTAAGCAGCGGCAAACAAGCCACAACCACCGAACGCGAAAATCACCGCGTTGGTGTGCAAGGGCCGCAGACGGCCATAGCTGAGCCAGGAAATACCGAAGTTGAGTTCCGGCCAGGTCAGTTGGGCCGCGATGATCACGCCAACCAGCATGCCCACCACACCCCAAACCACCGTCATGATGGCGAATTGCCTGACAACTTTGTCGTTGTAGGTCGTCGCCTGCATATTGGCAAATTGCATTTTCACCTCTTGTTTTTAAAAAAATCTACTTTTGAAGTGTGCCCGGGTATTTGCCTGGGACACTTGATCAAAATCAATCGTCACGCAAAATCCGATCGCCTTCGGCCTCAATGTCTTCAAATTGGCCTCGGTCAATCGCCCACCACAGACCCGCCAAAATGAAAAAAACCAGGGCCACAGACAAAGGAATCAGCAAATAAAGAATGTCCATGCTGTTTTTCTCAAACGGGTTGAAGAACCATCGCCTGCTGCTGCAGCGACTCGGGCAAGGCCTGCGACAGGCGCAAAGCATTGAGCACCACCAGCAATGAGCTGAGCGCCATGCCCAGTCCTGCGGCCCATGCAGGCAACCAGCCTATCAAGGCCAGCGGCACACAAGCGGCGTTGTAGGCCGCCGCCCACCACAGGTTTTGCCGCACGATGCGCATCGTTTGGCGGCTGCGCTGCACCGTGCTGACCAGCACTTCGAGCTGCCCACCCATCAACACAAAATCGGATTTGGACTGCGCCAGCGGCACCGCTTGGCCCAGAGCGAAGGACACATCGGCCCCGGCGAGCACTGGCCCGTCGTTCAGGCCATCGCCCACCATGGCCACTTTGTGACCTTGGGCCTGCAAGGCCTGCAAGGCTTGCAATTTGTGCTGGGGACTGCAGCCGCCTTGCGCATCCACGATGCCCACGACCTGCGCCACCTGGGTCACCGCAGCCGGGCCGTCGCCCGACAGCACCTTCATGCTCAAACCCATTTGCGACAAAGCACGCACCACACCCGCCGCCTCGGGGCGCACTTGCTCGGCCAACTCAAAGCTGGCCAGCCAGCCCGAGGCATCGGCCAGGCTGACCTGCAGGTGGTGCCCTGCGCGTAACGGGGCCGCGCAAAAAGCGGCCGAGCCCAAACGCATGGTTTGTGCGGCTTGGCCTGGCAAAGTCAAGGTGGCTTGCACCCCCTGCCCTGCCAGCTCGCTCACGTCGAGCGCAGCCAGCGCTTCCAAAGCTTGCAAACGTCCGGCGTCTTCGGCGCAACGCCTTGCCTGCGACCACAGGGCACGCGAGACCGGGTGCAAGGAATGCCGCGCGAGACTGCCTGCCCAGTCCAGGGCCTGAGCCTCGCTCACACCGTCGCGGGTATGGATGCGGGCCACTTCAAAAGCATCACGCGTCAAGGTGCCGGTTTTGTCAAAAATCACGGTGTCGATGAGCGACAGGTTTTGCAGGGCGCTCAGGCGCCGCACCAGCACGCCGCTGCGCGCCAATGCACCAGCCGTGGCCAACATGGCCGCAGGCGTGGCCAACGACAAGGCACAAGGGCAGGTCACGATCAACACCGCGACCGCCACCATCACCGCATGCGCAGGGTCGGTGGGCCACCAGTAAATGGCCGAAGCCAGCGAGGCCAGCATCACCGCCACCAAAAAGGGTTTGGCCCAGCGGTCCACCAGCTGCGCCATGGCGGGCTTGGAAACCGAGGCGCTTTCCATCAGTGCCACGATTTGCGCATAGCGGGTGGCCGCGCCAATTTGCTCGATTTGCACCTGCAGCGTGCCGCTCAGGTTGTGGCTGCCTGCAATCACTCGCTCACCCGCGCTCCGCGCCAGCGGGCGCGACTCGCCTGTCAGCAAAGCTTCGTCCACCTGGGTCTGGCCCGCCAGCACCAGGCCATCGCCCGCAAAAGCCTCGCCGGGCAATACCTCGATCACATCCCCCACTTGCAAGCGACGGATGGACATGAGGGCCCAAGTGCCATCGCTTTGGCGCTTGCGCACGCTGTCGGGCAAGCGGTTGAGCACCGCCTCTAATGCCCCGGCCGTGCGGTCGCGCATGCGCAACTCAAGCCAGCGCCCTGTCAGCAAAAAGAACACGAACATGGTGAACGAGTCAAAAAACACCTCGGCCCCAAAGGGGCCCTCCGGCTCGAAGGTGCCCAGCGTGCTCACGACAAAAGTCACCACCATGCCCAGTGCCACAGGCAAATCCATGCTGATCTGGCGCTCGCGAAGGTCGCGCCAGGCCTGGCTAAAAAACGGGGTGCAAGAGAAAAACATCACCGGCAAAGACAGCACCCAGGACGCCCAGCGCAGCAAATGCACCGCTTCGTCCGAGATCTCGCCCGGCTGCGTGAGGTACGTCGGTGTGGCGTACATCATGACTTGCATCATGCACATGGCCGCCACCGCCCAACGCCAGACCATGCGCCGGGCCTCCTCGCGCCGGCGCGCATGGGCGTGGGCATCGTTGGCGGGCAAGGCCTTGTAGCCATGGCGCTCGACCGAGCGCATCCATTCGGAGGGGCGCGTGAACTCGGGCGACCAGACAATCTGGCCCCGGTGACTGGCACCGCTGATTTGCACCGACTGCACGCCGGGCACGGCGCGCAAAGCATCTTCCAGGGTGATGGCGCAGGCCGCGCAATGCATGCCCTCGAACACCACGCTGGAGCGCCAGCAGCCCGATTCGGATTTTTCGGGCAGGCTGAAGGCGGCCCACTCCTCGGGCGCGTCGAGCAGTTCCAGCCGCTGCTGCGGGGTGTCGTGCTCGGCGGATGCCCGTGCCACCGATTCCACCGCGTGATGGGGGGTCGGGTTCAGGCTGGGCAAAACATTGACTTGGGTCATGTTTCGAAGATACGACAGCCCGCTCGATCAAAGCTTGATGTACATCAAGCGCGTCCGTTTGCTGCTCTTTTAAGCTGGGTTTTTGTCACTTTCAACAGGAGCACCCCATGTACAAACGCATCCTTGTGGCCACAGACGGCTCGACCTTGTCCAAAAAAGCGGTGACCAGCGCCATCGAACTGGCGGCCACCTGCGGCGCAGAGCTGATCGCCATCAAGGTGGTGCCCCGTTACCCACAGGCCTACTTTGAAGGCAGCATCCCCTTGTCCAGCGAAGAAATATCGCGGGTTGAAAAACAATGGACTGAATCCGCCCAAGCGCAGTTGGCCACGGTCGAAAAAAATGCCAAAGCCAAAGCTGTCAGCACAAAAGCCATCACCGTCAAATCGGATGTGGTCTCGGACGCCATCATTGCGGCGGCCAAAAAGCACAAAGCCGACCTGATCGTCATGGCCTCGCACGGCCGCAAAGGCATCAAACGCCTGCTCTTGGGCAGCGAAACACAGCAGGTGCTGACGCATTCGCACATCCCGGTGCTGGTGCTGCGCTGATCGGCACCTGAGGTTACGCATAGCCACGTGCTGTGTGCACGGCAGTGATACGGCGCAGCGCGTCGATGTGAAAGCTGCGGCTTGAATGTGTTAAAAAGTTTTAATTAACTAAAATAAATTCACTTCAACCCTGCCGACCCGACCATGAGCACACATTTCAGGTTTCGCCGAATCTCCGACCGACCAAGACCCAACCAGCCTTGCTCACTTTGGTCAAAAGCCCTGGGCATGGTTTGGCTCATCGCTTTAGGACTGGGTCTGGCGACAGCGCAAGCCCAGACGCTGACCATCGAGAGCTGGCGCAAAGACGACCAGATTTTCTGGGACAAGGTCCTGATCCCGGCCTTTCAGCGTCTGCACCCTGAGATCAAGTTGCAGTTCAAACCCGAGGAGCCACTGGCCTACGATTCGCGGCTGGAGGCCAGGCTGTCCACCCGGCGCGCAGGCGACCTGATTTTTTGCCGACCTTTTGATGCCAGCGTGCGCATGCAGGCCAAGGGCTATCTTCTGCCTTTGAAAGAAGAGGCCCTCCAAAACTTCAATCCACAGGCTCGCCGGGCTTGGACCACCGACGACGGCAGCACCACTTACTGCCTGCCCGTGGCCTATGTCATGCATGGCCTGTTCTACAACAAGAAAATCCTGCGTGACTTGAAGCTCGAGCCCCCAAAGACTTGGGAACATTTTTACCAATTGCTCACCCGAGTAGCGGCCAACAAGACGGTGACCCCTTTGGCACTGGGCACCGCCGACATGTGGGAATCGACCCAGGTGGTGTTCACCGGCTTGGGCCCCAACTTTTGGGAAGGTGAAAAGGCCAGGCAAGGGCTGATGGAGGGCACCGTTAAATTCACCGACCCGGGCTTTCTCAAGGCTTGGGGCATGATGGCCCGGCTCAAACCCTACATGCACCCGGAACAAAACAGCATGTCCAACGGCGACATTCAGCTGCTGTTTGCCACGGGCAACGCGGCGGTCTATCCCTCAGGCTCTTGGGACATCGACTTTTTGCGGAGCACCAGCTTTGCTTACAAAAAGCCCATCGAGTTGGGTGTCTTCAAGCCTCCTGTTGAACATGACGGCCAGGCTTGCCACATCTCGGTTCACCCCGATTTCGGCATCGGGGTGAACAAGAACAGCCCGAACCAGGACGCTGCACTCAAATTCATCGCCTGGCTGGGCACCGCCGATTTCGCCCAGTTGCTCACCGACACGTTGACTGGCTACTTTCCTTTGGCGGACCACCCGATCCAATTCAATGACCCCTTGGGCCAAGAGATGATGAATTGGCGACGCAGCTGCCAGGACACGATCCGCCTGAACGCCCAGAAAATCAACCGCGTCTGGCCTTCCATGGAAGAGGAGCTTTGGTTTGCCAACGTCAAAGTTCTCAACCAAGACATCACGCCCGAACAAGCGGCTCGGCACATCCAGAGCGTGCACGAGAAAAACGCGTACCTCAAATGAAGGGCACGGAAATGGCCGCAGGATGCGGCCATTTCAGGCAAGGCGCGTCATCGGCGGGTGAAACCCCTCAAACCGAAAACAGGTTTTTGTACTGATCACGCAGCAGGTTTTTTTGCACCTTGCCCATGGTGTTGCGCGGCAACTCGGCCACCACAAAACAGCGCTTGGGAATCTTGAAGTTGGCCAGTTGGGCCTTGAGTTCGGCCAAAACCGCTTCAGGTTGCACCTTGGCCCCGGGCTTGGCAATGACCACCGCCACGCCCACCTCGCCAAAATCGGGATGGGACACACCAATGACGGCGCTTTCGGCCACGCCAGGCATCTCATTGATGTAGCCCTCGATCTCGGCCGGGTAAACGTTGTAGCCGCCGCTGATGATCAGGTCCTTGCTGCGGCCCACAATCGTCACATAGCCGCGCTCATCCACTTTGCCCACATCACCCGTCTTGAAATAACCATCGGCGGTGAATTCTTCGGCCGTTTTTTCGGGCATGCGCCAGTAGCCCTTGAACACATTGGGGCCCTTGACCTGGATGCCGCCAATCTCGCCCACCGGCAGGTCTTGCCCGTCATCGCCGCGCACCCGCAGCGACACCCCGGGCAAAGGAAAGCCCACGGTGCCACCCCGGCGCTCAGTCTGCTGGCCATAGCGCTGATCTGCTGAATAAGGGTTAGACGTCAGCATGGCGGTCTCGCTCATGCCGTAGCGCTCCAAAATCGTATGCCCGGTGCGCTGCTGCCATTCGGTGAAGGTCTCGATCAACAACGGTGCCGAGCCCGCGATGAACAAGCGCATGTTTTTTGTCGCTTCGCGCGTCAGGCCCTGTTCGGCCAACAAGCGCACATACAGCGTGGGCACCCCCATGAACACCGTCGCTTCGGGCAATCGGGCCAGCACCCGCTTGGGGTCAAATTTGGCCATCCAGATCATCTTGCTGCCATTGATCAGCGCGCCATGTATGGCCACAAACAAACCGTGCACATGGAAGATCGGCAAGGCATGGATCAGCACATCGCCCCGGCCCTCAGGCCCTCCGGTAGCTGACCAACCCCAGTAATCCTTGAGCGTCAACGCATTGCTGAGCATGTTGCCATGCGTCAGCATCGCCCCCTTGCTGCGCCCAGTGGTCCCACTGGTGTAGAGGATCGCGGCCAGGTCATCGGCTTGCCGGGGCACGGCGCTGTGCTGATCGCTGTGGTGGGCTGCGCGGTCCAGCAAGCTGCCCGTGCGGTCATCCCCCAGGGTGAACACATGCTCAGTCCCAGCCTTGAAAGCGATCTTGCTGACCCAGCCAAAGTTGGCGGGGCTGCACACCACCACCGCAGGCTCGGCATTGCCAATGAAGTACTCGATCTCAGCACTCTGGTAGGCCGTGTTGAGCGGCAAAAATACATACCCGGCGCGCAGCGTGGCCAAGTACAGCATCATCGCCTCGACCGATTTTTCCACCTGCACGGCCACCCGACTGCCCTCGGGCAAGCCCAGCGATTGCAGCAAATTGGCCATCATGGCCGTGGCACGGTCCAGGTCTTGCCAGCTGTAGCGCAGGCCTTCATCGGTCTCGACCGCCGTGGCCGTCAAGTCAGCCGGAAAAGCAGCCCGCAGGGCCGAAAACAGGTTCTCGTGGGTCATGGTTGCAAAATCACAAGGTTTAAAAAAGCATGAAAAAGGGCCCGATCACAGGCCCCATTTTTCATGCCATGAGGGTATCAATCGAGCTTGGCCCCAGAGGCCTTGACGACCTGCGACCACTTGGCCAGCTCTTTCTTGATGAAGGCATCAAACTGGCCTGCGGTGAGGTTGGGGAACTCCGCGCCTTGGTTGGCCCAGACAGCTTTGGCCTCGTCGGTCTGGCAGGCAAGGCGGAACTCCTCGATCGCACGCGCTTGTGCGTCGGCAGGTGTTCCCTTGGGGGACCATACACCGTACCAAGTGGACACGGTGTAATCGGGCAGACCCAACTCGTCCGAGCAAGGCACATCAGGGAAAGCGGCATTGCGCTTGGCTCCTGAGACCATGAGGGCCTTGATGCGGCCGCCCTTGATGTGCGCCGCCGACGAGCCCAGGCCGTCGAACATCATGTCCACGTTGCCCGCAATCAGGTCTTGCAAGGCCGGGCCAGCACCCCGGTAAGGGATGTGGGTGATGAAGGTCTGGGTCTGCAGCTTGAACAACTCGCCCGCCAAATGGTGCGAGGTGCCACCACCTGCAGAGCCATAGTTCAAGCGTGCGGGATTCTTTTTGACAAAATCCAAGAAGGCCTTGAAGTCAGCCGCCTGGACTTTCTTGGGGTTGACCACCAGCACCTGAGGCACGCTGGCCACCTGAATCAGAGGGATCAGGTCACGCTCCAGATCGTAGTCCAGGCGGTGGTACATGCTGGGCGCGATGGTGTGGTGCACCGCCCCCATGAAATAGTTGTAGCCATCGGGCGTTGCCTTGGCCGCGATGCCGGCCCCCAGCGTGACGCCCGCTCCACCACGGTTGTCAATGATCAGCTGCTTGCCCGTGAGCTTGGCGAACGCGGCCGACATGGGCCGGGCAAAAGCGTCCGTGCCGCCGCCCGCAGGAAAGGGCACCACCATGTTCACAGGCTTGCTGGGCCAGCTGCTTTGGGCCTGAGCCCACAAAGGCAAAGAGCCTGTGACAGCGGCCATGGCCTTCAAAAAATCACGACGTTGGGAAAAATTGAACTGATCGGTCATGAAGTGTCTCCTTGTTTTAAGTAGACGCACCATAAAGTCAAGCCTCATTCAAAGAACAGCCCATGTAAACCCCCATGGCCAGAAATGTCACCGTGGTGTCTTGCGAGACCATGCCATCAACCAGATGCCGCCCAACATCATCGGCACGCACAGCCACTGCCCCATGCTCATGCCCAAACTCAAGAGGCCCAGATGCGCATCAGGTTCGCGGAAAAATTCGGCCACGAAGCGGAAAAAGCCATAGCCCAGCAAGAACGCACCTGAAACCTGGCCGGTGGGTCGGTCTTTGCGGGCGAACCACCACAACAACACAAACAGCAGCAAACCTTCCAGCGCAATCTGGTAGAGCTGCGAAGGGTGACGCGGCAAATCGCCCGCCCCCCGGAACACCATGCCCCATGGCAGCGAGGGGTCAGTCACCCGGCCCCAAAGTTCGCCGTTGAGGAAATTGCCCACCCGACCGGCGGCAAGACCTGTGGGCACACACGGCGCGACAAAGTCCATGACCTGCAAAAACGGCCGCTCGCGGGTGCGGGCAAACCAGACCATGGCCAGCATCACGCCCAGTAAGCCCCCATGAAAACTCATGCCGCCTTGCCAGATGGCGAAGATTTCGAGCGGGTTGGACAGGTAATAAGCGGGTTTGTAAAACAGGCAATACCCCACGCGCCCGCCCAAGATGACACCAAGCACACCCAAAAACAGGATGTCTTCCACATCGCGTTTTTGCCATTGCGGCAGGTGTTTGAAGGGCGCATGGCCCAGACGCCGCACGCCCAGCCAGAAAAACAGGCCAAAGGCGGCCAAATAAGTCAGGCCATACCAGTGGATGGCCAAGGGCCCCAAATGCAGGGCGACGGGGTCAATTTGAGGATGGATCAGCATGTCTGGATTGTGCACCGGAGATGCGCCCTAAAGGACACAAAGGCCTGGCAAGCGCCCGTTAGAATGTGGCGACCTTCTTTTGGGCTTCTACTGAGACACCACCATGAGCGACAAAATCATCCCGATCACCCCCATCAACAGCCGCAGCGCCAACATCACCGAGGGCAAATCGCGCGCCCCCAACCGGTCGATGTACTACGCCATGGGCTATGAACAGAGCGATTTCGTCAAACCGATGGTGGGCGTGGCCAACGGGCACAGCACCATCACCCCTTGCAACAGCGGCCTGCAAAAGTTGGCCGATGCCGCCATTGAGGGCATCGAAGCCGCCGGTGGCAACGCCCAAGTCTTTGGCACCCCCACCATCTCGGATGGCATGGCCATGGGCACCGAGGGCATGAAATACTCGCTCGTGTCGCGCGAGGTGATTGCCGACTGCGTGGAAACCTGCGTGCAAGGCCAGTGGATGGACGGCGTGCTGGTGGTCGGCGGTTGCGACAAGAACATGCCCGGCGGCCTGATGGGCATGCTGCGCGCCAACGTGCCCGCCATTTACGTGTACGGCGGCACCATTTTGCCGGGCCGCTACCAAGGCAAAGACCTGAACATCGTGAGCGTCTTCGAAGCCGTGGGCGAAAACGCTGCAGGCAAGCTGAGCGACGATGACCTGCTCGAGATCGAAAAGCGCGCCATCCCCGGCACGGGTTCGTGCGGCGGCATGTACACCGCCAACACCATGTCTTCGGCTTTCGAAGCGCTGGGCATCTCTTTGCCCTACTCCTCCACCATGGCCAACGTGCACGACGAAAAAGTCGAATCGGCCAAAGAGTCGGCCCGCGTTTTGGTGGAAGCCATCCGCAAAGGCATCAAGCCGCGCGACATCGTGACACGCAAGTCTATTGAAAACGCCGTGGCCGTGATCATGGCCACCGGGGGCTCGACCAATGCGGTGTTGCATTTCTTGGCGATTGCCCACTGCGCAGGTGTGGAGTGGACCATCGACGATTTCGAACGCATCCGTCAGCGCACGCCCGTTTTGTGTGACCTCAAGCCCAGCGGCAAGGCCTTGGCAGTTGACTTGCACAAGGCAGGCGGTATTCCGCAAGTCATGAAGATCTTGCTCAACGCCGGTTTGCTGCACGGTGACTGCATCACCATCACCGGCCAGACCATCGCCGAGGTGCTCAAGGATGTGCCAGACGCCCCGCAAGAGC
Organism: Limnohabitans sp. Bal53; assembly: GCF_003063355.1. Classification (GTDB taxonomy): domain Bacteria; phylum Pseudomonadota; class Gammaproteobacteria; order Burkholderiales; family Burkholderiaceae_C; genus Limnohabitans_A. The sequence goes on from NZ_NESH01000002.1 coordinate 930,819, forward strand.
AAAGCGTCATCCACACCATCGAAAACGCGATGTACAAGCAAGGCCACTTGGCCATCCTCAAGGGCAACCTGTCGCCCGAAGGCGCTGTGGCCAAAATCACCGGCCTGAAAAACCCGGTCATCACCGGTCCAGCCCGCGTGTTCGACGACGAGCAATCAGCCCTGCAAGCCATTTTGGCAGGCAAGATCCAGGCTGGTGATGTGATGGTTTTGCGCTACCTGGGTCCCAAAGGCGGCCCCGGTATGCCCGAAATGCTGGCCCCCACGGGCGCGCTGATCGGTGCAGGCTTGGGTGAAAGCGTAGGCCTGATCACCGACGGCCGTTTCTCCGGCGGCACGTGGGGCATGGTGGTGGGCCACGTCGCCCCAGAAGCCGCAGCTGGCGGCACCATCGCCTTTGTGCATGAAGGCGACAGCATCACCATCGACGCGCACAAGCTGATTTTGGAACTCAACGTGCCCGAAGCGGAACTGGCCAAGCGACGCGAAGGTTGGAAAGCCCCCGAGCCCCGTTACACCCGTGGCGTGCAGGCCAAGTTCGCCTTCAACGCATCGAGCGCCAGCAAAGGCGCTGTTCTCGACTTGTATTGACGCGTTCTTGACGCCCACAAAAAAGCCGCTGTCAAGCGGCTTTTTTGTGGGTCCATGGTTTTTACAAAACCTTCAGGTCGGCTCCATGCCGCCCTGAACAGGGGTTCACAGACCGATGGCGGCGATACCAGCTTTGGCGATTTGAGCGTCTTCGTTCGACTTCACGCCACTCACACCGACTGCGCCCAAGCAAAAACCGTCCTTCATGATCGGCACACCACCTTCGAGCATGCCTTGGATCGTCGGGGCCGACAAAAAGGAAGCGCGTCCACCATTGATCACGTCTTCGTAAACCTTGCTCTCGCGGCGACCCAAGGCTGCGGTGTGCGCTTTGGACGGGGCGATGTGCGCAGACACCGGTGGGGCACCGTCCAGACGGGCAAAGTGCAACAAATGGCCACCCGCATCCACAATGGCGATACTGACCGCCCAATTGTTTTGGAGGGCTTCGGCTTCGGCCGCTGCGGCAATGGCTTTGACATCGGACAGTTCGAGACAGGACTGAGTTTTCATGGGCGTGAGGATCTTAAAAATGAAAACCACAAGCATACACGCGCGCTGCCCGTTGATTGCTCACCCCAATGCAAAAGTGATTCACCCGGATAACCCCATCATCTGCCGGAAATCCCTGGCTTTTGTACCCCGCCCGGTTGGGGCCCCTACAATGAACAATCCTTTTTCTAAGGCCTTTTCAGGAGATACACCATGAGCGACCTTCGCACCCTCAATTCCGCTGGCTGGGGCCATGTGGACCTGGCGGCACGCAACCGCGTTCTGCGCAACACCTATTGGCTGCTGGCACTGAGCATGCTGCCCACTGTGCTGGGTGCTTGGGTCGGCGTGAGCACAGGCATCACCCAATCCCTGACAGGCTTCATGGGCCTGATCGTTTTCCTGGGTGGCGCATTTGGTTTCATGTTCGCCATCGAGAAAACCAAAAACTCGGCCGCTGGCGTGCCCGTGCTGCTGGCCTTCACCTTCTTCATGGGCCTGATGCTCTCGCGCATGATCGCCATGGTTTTGGGCTTCAAGAACGGCTCCGACCTGGTGATGACCGCTTTTGCAGGCACTGCCGGTGTGTTCTTTGTCATGGCCAGCTTGGCCAGCGTCATCAAGCGCGATCTGTCGGGCATGGGCAAATGGCTGTTTGTTGGCGCCATGGTCCTGATGGTGGGCGGCATCATCAACGTGTTCGTGGGCTCCACCGCCGGCATGCTGGTCATCTCCACTTTGGCCATCGGCATCTTCAGCGCCTTCTTGCTGTATGACCTCAAGCGCATCTTGGATGGAGGCGAGACCAACTACATCAGCGCCACCTTGGCCCTTTACATGAGCGTGTTCAACATCTTCCAAAGCCTGCTGGCATTGCTCGGCATCATGGGCGGCGAACGCGACTGATCTGCTTTGCATGCGCAAAAAAGGCTCCCTCGGGAGCCTTTTTTGTTGGTTCCGGACGAATGCCCGGCCTCCCATTGAGCGGCTTCAGGCCAACTCAAACACCGCCATGCTCTCCACATGGGCCGTGTGCGCAAACATGTTGATCACCCCTGCGGCCACGCAGCGGTAGCCAGTGCGGTGCACCAGAATGCCCGCATCACGGGCCAGGGTAGCGGGGTTGCAGCTCACATACACAATGCGTTTTGGCGGTGTCCAGCCCTGGCGAAGATCATGGTTTTCGTGCAATTCGGCCAGCGCCTTGCTCAGGGCAAAGGCGCCTTCGCGCGGCGGGTCCACCAGCCATTTATCGGCCGTGCCGTCGGCCACCAGCATCTCGGGCGTCATCTCAAACAAATTGCGCGCCACAAACTGTGTAGGAGCCAATGTCTGACCTTCGGGCCGAGTGGCTTGGTTGCGGGCGTAGTTGTCACGTGAACGCGCGACCAGGGTCTCGGCGCCTTCAATACCCAGCACTTCGCCCGCTTGCGTGGCGAGCGGCAAGGTGAAGTTGCCCAGGCCGCAGAACCAGTCAATGACCCGCTCGGTCTTTTGTGCTTGCAGCAGGCGCAGCGCGCGGGCCACCAACACGCGGTTGATGTAGGGATTGACTTGGGTGAAATCAGTGGGCCGAAACGGCATGGTGATGTCAAAGTCGGGCAGGCCGTAACTGAGCTGCACCCCACCCTCGTCCAGCAAATGCACCGTGTCCGGGCCTTTGGGCTGCAGCCACCACTGCACCTGGTGCTCGGCGGCAAATGTCCTCAACAGGGCTTTGTCGCCATCACTCAAGGGCTCCAGGTGGCGCAGCACCAAAGCCGTGACCTCGTCGCCGCAGGCCAGCTCCAATTGGGGCAAGGTTTCGCGGGATTCCATCTGGCCGATCAAGGCGCGCAATGGCAGCAACATGCGGCTGACATGGGGCGGCAGAACTGGGCACACTTTCATGTCAGCGATGTAACGGCTCTTGCGCTCGTGGAAGCCAATCAGCACTTCACCTTTTTTGATCACATAACGCACCGACAGGCGAGCGCGGTAGCGGTAGCCCCAAGTCGGCCCCTCGATGGGGCGCAGCATGGTTTCGGATTTGACTTTGCCAAGGTGCCACAGGTTGTCTTCGAGCACGCGTTGCTTGATGGCCACTTGGGCCGAGGCCTCCAGGTGCTGCATCTTGCAGCCGCCGCAGGCACCCGCATGCAAACCAAAATGCGGGCAGCCGGGACGCACACGCTGGGACGACTCATGGTGGATCTGGGTAACGGTGCCCTGCTCCCAGTTGTTCTTTTTGCGGTGAACATTGACCGAGACCAGCTCAAAAGGCAAAGCACCTTCGATGAACACGACTTTGCCATCAGCTCGGCGGGCGATGCCTTGGGCATCCATGTCCAAGGAGCCCACACGCAGCCAGCCCTCTGGCAGGTCGGCGCTGGAGTGGCTGGGTTCGTCGGCGTGGGCTTGGGATAGGGAAATGTCTGGATCGCTCATCCCCTGATTGTCTCAGGATGTGAGGCCGCCCTTAAGGGCCCAGCACACAGTTTCGCTAGGAAACTTCAGGTCCAGGCCTGCAGGTATTCTTGCCAGTGCGGCTCTTGCGGGGCCAAGTTGCCCAACTCGTCTTGGACAAAGGCGATTTCTTGCTCGTACTCGGCCTCGGTGAAGCCGCCGCGCATTTTCTGAAAGCGGCAATAAAGCAAATAGGTGTTCATCACATCGGTTTCGCAGTAACGCCGGATGTCTTCGGTGTGCCCGGCCTGGAATTGCGCATAGACCTGCGAGCCGTCCATGCCCAGCTTGCCGGGAAAGCCGCACAGCTTGGCCAGTGCGTCCATAGGGGCGTTGTTTTTGGGCGTGTATTTGGCCAACAGGTCCATCAGGTCCAAGTGGCGCATGTGGTAGCGCGAGATGTAGTTGTTCCACTTGAACTCACGGTCATCGTCGCCCAGGTCCCAATACTTATCGGCCACCACACCGTGCATCAAGCCTCGGTAATGCAGTACCGGCAAATCGAAGCCACTGCCGTTCCAGCTGACCAACTGCGGTGCGTGCTTTTCAATGGCCTGAAAAAAGGTCTGCACCACTTTGGCTTCGCTGTGGCCATCGCGGTCCACAAAGGAGTGCACGCGCAAACCCTCGGCATTGCGAAACACGCAGCTGATGCACAAAATGCGCTGCAGGTACAAGGGCATGAAATCACTTTTGCCCTCTGCCACCCGCTCGGTCTGCCACTGCGCGTGCACCTGCGCATCGCTCAAGGCTGCGTCATTCGGGTTGAGCCGACGCCAACCCGCCATGTCGGGGATGGTTTCGATATCGAACACCAGAACAGGCCAAGGCATGGTTCGAGCCTGCGCTTGTGAAGATCGACCCAACAGCTTGGCGCTTCAGCGCACAGGCAGGTATTTCGCCGGATCCACCGGTTTGCCTTGGCGGCGGATCTCAAAATGCAGCTTCACACGGTCTGCATCGGTCTTGCCCATTTCGGCAATTTTCTGGCCCTTGCGCACTTTTTGATCTTCCTTGACAAGCAAGGCTTGGTTGTGCGCATAGGCGGTCAAGAAGGTGTTGTTGTGTTTGAGAATGATCAAGTTGCCATAGCCGCGCAAGCCTGCACCGGCATAAACCACTTGGCCATCGGCAGCCGCCAGCACCGGGTCACCCGCTTTGCCGGCAATGTCCAAACCTTTGTTTTTGGCCTCGTCAAAGCCACCGATCACGCTGCCACTGGCGGGCCAGGCAAAACCCAATCCCTCGTCGTTGGCAGACGGTGCGGGCACGGGTGCTGCCGCAGGCTTGGCGGGCGTCGCCGCTTCGGTGCTGCCCCCCATCGGCTGAACCACCACGCCATTGGCGGCAACCGTGGCGTTTGGAGGAGCCACGCGCAGGACTTGCCCCACTTCGATCAAGTGGGCATTGGGCAGGTTGTTCCAGCTGACCAAATCGCGCCAGGACTGGCCATGGTCCAAGCCAATTCGTGTCAAGGTGTCGCCACGCTGCACCGTGTAATAACCCGGCTTACCGGCGTTTTCCGCGCCCGGCAGGACTTTCACTGTCTCGGCTGCAGGCGCGGCTACCGGTGCACTCATTTTGGGGCTGGTACCGCGCGTTTCTACCGGGGCTGGCGCCCGAGGTGAGGAGGTGCAACCTGCCAACACCAGCAGTGTCAAAGCTGCGAGCCAAAAACGGGAAACTTCACGAAACATCATCCGGTGCCATTCTTTCATGCGATCCCCGATTTTAGAGGTACAAAATGAACCGCTTCCAGAACTTGTCGATCAAAGCCCGTGGCGGTTTTGCGAATCACCACCAGCGCCTGGTGCCCCGAGGCCGTAACCGTGGGGGCCACCAGCCGAGCCCCTACGGCCAACTGATCCAACCAAGCCAGAGGTACATCATCGCCTCCCGCGGCCGAAATGATCCCGGCGTAAGGCGCGCCTTTAGGAAACCCCAGCATGCCGTCCCCCAATAAAAGGTGCACATTGGGCAAGCGAAACGGCAGCAGATTTTTCTTGGCTTTTTCGTGCAAGCCGCGCAAACGCTCGATGCTGTAGACCTCGCTGGCCACCAGGCTGAGCAAAGCCGCTTGGTAGCCGCAACCCGTCCCAATTTCCAGCACGCGTCCCAGTTTGCCCGGCGCATCTTGTCGCAGCAACTCGATCATGCGGGCCACAACGTTCGGTTTGGAAATCGTTTGCCCCAAACCAATCGGCAAGCTGGTGTCTTCATAGGCCTGACCTGCCAAGGCGGTTTCGACAAAACGGTGCCGCTCCACCTGGCCCATGGCCTGCAAAACCCACAGATCTTGCACGCCCTGTTCGGCCAATTTGGCCACCATTCGGGCACGCACCGCACTCGAATCCAAACCCAAACCGCTGGAAACAGGCCTGGCGGACACGGGTGAAGATCGCCCCGGCATCGGGCTGGGCAGCCCATTGCGTGCCACCAGCCCCGCTGCAGGGTGTGGATGGACCGGGGCGGCCTTAGGGCTCAACGAAGCCGCGGTCTGCCCCCCGGCAGGAGGCAATTTGGCAGGGAAGCTGGGCCTGGCTTTCATGCCCCGTCCTGTGACCACAGGCGAGCGCAGGTCTGGCTCCAGGCCTGCAAGTGATCGTGTTCGGTCAAATCCACTTTCAGTGGTGTCACCACCACATGCCCCTGGTCAGCCGCGTGGAAATCGGTGCCTGCGCTGTCGTCCATGGCTGCACCGGCAGCGCCAATCCAGTACATGGTCTGGCCCCGCGGGTCCACCTGGGTGATGACCGGCTCGGCCGCATGCCGCCGCCCGAGGCGACACACCTTGGGTGACTTGATCTGATCCAAAGGCAAGTTGGGGATGTTCACATTCAACAACCAAGGCCGCGTGCCGATCAGGCTCTGCCGCATCATTTCTTGGACCATGCGCGCCACGGTGCTGGCGGCCGCATCCAGGTGCGCCCAGCCTTTGTCGATTTGCGACACCGCAATGGCCGGAATGCCAAACAAATACCCCTCCATGGCGGCGCCCACGGTACCGGAATACAAGGTGTCGTCCCCCATGTTGGCCCCGTTGTTGATGCCCGAGATCACGAGATCCGGGCGATAGCCCAACAAGCCCGTCAAGGCGATGTGCACACAGTCTGCAGGCGTGCCATTGACATACCGAAACCCGTTGTCTGCCCGGTTCACATACAGCGGCGTGTGCAGGGTCAAAGCATTGGATTTGGCACTGTTGTTGTGCTCTGGGGCCACCACTTCGACATCGGCCATGTCCTTGAGCGCGTTGTACAAGGCCACGATGCCCTCGGCCCGAAAGCCATCGTCGTTGGAGATCAGGATTTTCATAGATGAGCGTTTGTTCAGTCGGCCATTGTAGGGCGATGCCCCAGGTGCGCAGGCCCACCAAATAAAGGCCACGATGGCGGCCAAAACAGGCGGCGCTCAGGCCCTGCGCAGGCGGTCGCTAGGGGGACACGAAGGGCAGCGCCTGAATGCCTAAGATCAGCCTTTTGATCCCTGATTTCATTTGGAGACACGGCATGCATGCTTGGCTTTGCGAGAACCCCACGGGCGTTGACGCCCTCACCTGGAAAGAACTGCCCACCCCCACACCCGGGCCAGGTCAGGTACTCCTTCAGATTGAGGCGGCCAGCCTGAATTTTCCAGACCTGCTGATCGTGCAAAACAAATACCAGATGAAGCCCGAGTTGCCCTTTGTGCCGGGCTCGGAGTACGCCGGCACGGTGCAGGCCGTCGGCGAAGGCGTGACGCACTTGAAAGTTGGACAAAGCGTGGCCTGCCTGTCGGGCACTGGCGGCTTTGGCACCCACACCTTGGCTCCAGCCAAACTGTGCATGCCTTTGCCCGCCGGTTTTCCGGCCACCGATGGCGCGGCCTTCATCATGACGTATGCCACCTCGCACCACGCGTTGGTGGACCGCGCGGCCCTCAAAGCGGGTGAGACCGTGCTGGTGCTCGGCGCTGCAGGCGGCGTGGGCACGGCGGCCATTCAGATTGCCAAAGCCATGGGGGCCAAAGTCATTGCAGCGGCATCTACCGACGAAAAATGCACACTGTGCACCACACTGGGCGCCGATGCCACCATCAATTACAGCCGCGAAAACCTGCGCGAGGCCCTGAAAACCCTCACCGAAGGCAAAGGCCCCGACGTGGTGTATGACCCCGTGGGCGGCGAGCTGGCCGAACCTGCTTTTCGCTCCATCGCCTGGCGTGGGCGCTATCTGGTGGTGGGCTTTGCAGGCGGTCCTATCCCCTCTCTGCCACTGAACCTGCCCCTGCTCAAAGGTGCATCGCTGGTGGGTGTGTTTTGGGGCGACTTTGCCAAACGCGAACCCCAAGCCAACGCGGCCATGATGGGCGAGCTGGCCCAGTGGTACGGCCAAGGCAAGATCAAACCCGTGCTGGACCGCACCCTGCCCATGAGCGACCTCAAAGCAGCGTACGCCCTGATGGGTTCACGCAGCGTCAAGGGCAAACTGGTGATGGTCAACTGATGGGCTGAAAACGGCCCCGTTGCAAGGGGCTGTGTCCAAGTATCTATGGTTTGCACAACATCGCGTGGCTTAGGTACTCTGCACTTGATCAGTTTCTGACTCAGCTGTTGCTGCCCCCCTAATGCATGCGCAAAGCCATCCGTGGGCAAAATACCTGTTGAATTCGGCTCGATCGCACAACATCTTTTATATCATCTGATTGGAGCTTTTTGTGCCAGACCGAATTCAATCAATTCAGGGGTAAGTAGTGGAGACATTGACCAGCCTATCTCAAAAATGAGCAATCGAAGATCCCTGTAGAAGTCTGAATTGATCTGTTTATGATTGCTTTGGCACAAATGCCTTGATTGCAGCAAAACCGTGGCGCTCATGAAAATTCTTTTTGTCCATCAAAACTTTCCTGGCCAATACAAATACCTCGCACCAGCATTGGCACAGCAAGGACACGAAGTTACAGCACTCGGCATGGCTGAACGGCCATCAATGCCAGGAATTCGATATTTTCGATATGGTGTACAGCGCACAAGCAGCAAAACCACGCACCCCTTTGCACATGATTTTGAAACCAAAGTAATTCGTGGCGAGGCTTGTTTACGAGCGGCAGCACAACTGGCTCATCAGGGCTACACACCTGATCTGATTTGCGCACACCCTGGCTGGGGAGAGCCTCTGTTTCTGAAAGAACTGTGGCCTCACACAAGGCAACTGCACTACCTGGAGTTTTACTACCGAAGCACCGGACAAGATGTCGGCTTTGATCCGGAATTTGGTAAGACTGTTCTTTCAGTTCAAGCTCGATTGGTGGCCAAGAATGCCAATAATTTGCTGAACCTGTCACTGATGGATGCGGGAATTTGCCCAACCCATTGGCAATTTAGCACCCTGCCAACTGAATACCAAGCCAAAGTTCAGGTTATCCACGACGGTATCGATGCCCAGACTGTTCGGCCAGATCCAATGGCCACGGTCACGCTGATCGATGATCAAAATCGCTCACTCACCCTCACGCCCCGTGACAAAGTCATCACTTACGTGGGACGAAATCTGGAGCCGTTTCGAGGCTACCACCAATTCATGCGGGCATTACCCATTGTTTTGCGACAGCACCCGACTGCCAAGGTCGTGATTATCGGTGGAGATGGTGTCTCCTATGGCGCACCTCCTGCCAGTGGCACGTGGAAAGCGCAGTTTCTCAACGAGGTTATCGGACAAATCGACATGAGTCGGGTTCATTTCGTCGGCCATCTGCCATACAACAAATTCATCCAAACGCTCCAGTGCAGCACGGTGCACACCTACCTCACTTACCCGTTTGTCGTCTCATGGTCACTTCTGGAGGCCATGAGTCTAGGTGCTACCGTTGTAGCGTCGGATACAGCCCCAGTGAAAGAGGTCATACAACATGGTGAAAACGGTTGGCTCGTCGATTTTTTTCAGCCTGAATCGCTGGCCAACCAAATTATCGAATGCCTCAATGACACATCTCGTCAGTTGAAAATCAAGCAAGCCGCCCGGGAAACAGTGCTCAGTCGCTACGACCTAACCACCCACTGTTTGCCGCAACAAATGGCTTGGATTCAGGCCCTGCTGGCACAAGGCTGAACCACGACCTAATTCTGTCCATGGCTTGAGCGGGTTCAAGTCCTGCGTACAGAGCCAATTGCAATTGAGCTTGCAGATAACTCAACCGACTTTGTGCCAGATCTCGTGCCGTTTGCGCCAATGCTTGCTCGGCATTCAAAACATCAAGTTGTGTACGGCTTCCGGCTTGAAATGAGCGACGACTCGACACCAGTGCTTGTCTTGCCGAAAAGGCAGCTTGGCGCAAAGCTTCAATGCGCGATCGCCCCTCTTGCACCAATCTGAACTGACCCTCCAAGCGCTGCGCCAATTCATCGCGCGTGGCCAGCAGCCTGTGTTCAGCCTCATCCACCCGTGCCAATGCCTCACGCACCGCTGCCTGGGATGCGCCGCCTTGGTACAAGGGCCAATTGAACTGCAAACCCAGCTGATGGTTACGGTAACTGCCACCGGAGTTGAACACATTCTCGCCTTCACTACGGGTCCAGCGCGCCACCGCGTCCACTGTGGGCATATCGATAGACTGTGCCTTGGTTACTTCGTATTGCGCAGCTTGAGCGCGAGCACGCAGAGCACGTAATTGGGGATGGTTGTTTGCCCGCTCAAGCCAAAGGGTCAATGCATCCAAGGCAGGTTCTTTGTTCCAAGGGTCTTCAACAGTCAACAGTGCAAATTGACCCAAACTGCGGCCTCCCAAGCGTTCCAGCTGTCGACGGGTCATTTCGATTTGCAACTGCACCTGAAGCTCCTGAGCGCGTGCTGCATCCAACCGCGCACGGGCCTCATCAACGTCTGTACGCACCCCCGAACCCGCCAGGAGCGAGCGCTCGGCTGCTTGCAGCTGTGTGCTGGAGGCCAGCTTCAAGGCCAACACATAGTCTCGCTGCTGCATCGCCAACAAATGTTCAAACAAAGCCCCACTCAATCGGGACAACAGGTCCTGCTCAGCATTTTCTTGCAGGGCTTTGGCCTCGTCATGCGCACGCACAGCCTGTTCGATGCTTGCTGCCAGGCCCAACCTCAACAATGGCTGGCGAATTTGCAGGGTCTGGTTGGAACTCTCGTACCGATCTTGCCGAGACATCATTCCCAGCTGGTTGGAAAACCGGTCTGCACTCAATATGACCTGGGGCAGACCCTGCGATTGAGCCTGAGGCAATCTCTCAGCAGCTGCAGCTACTGCGGCGCGCGCGGCCTTGACAGCAGGATCATGCCCCACAGAAATTCCATACAAATCGGGCAAAGTCAGGCGCTCGGCACGGACGCCAGTTGCGGCTGCCAAACAACTGCCCCCCAAAACAAACCACAGCATGCAACGGCCGATCACGCACATGCTCATTCCTCTTTAAGTGAAGCGGCAAGCCGTTTGGTCAGCGGATGCAGCAAGTACGTCAGCAAAGAGCGCTCCCCTGTCTTGATCACCACTTCAGCAGGCATGCCCGCCTGCAATCGGCGGCCTTGAAGGGCCCCCATTCCATCGGGTGTCAACACCACACGTGCCAAGAAATACGTCACACCACTGTTGACATCAGTGAGCAAATCTTGAGACACAGATTGGACCTTGCCCTCCACCACCAACTGAGGGCTGTGCGCAAATGCTGAAAACCGCACATCCGTTATCAAGTCAGGTCGCACTTTGTCGATGAGGTGAGGGGCAATGCGGGCTTCCAAAACCATAGGCTCTGCATCCGGCACGATGTCAAGAAGCTTTTGGCCAGGTTGAATCACCCCACCCACCGTTTGAATCGCCAGGCCCACCACCTGACCTGAGACGGATGCAGCGATTTCCGTGCGTCCAAGTTCATTGGCCAAGGCTTGGAGCTTGTCGGCATCAGACTGCACCTCCAACGTCACCGAACCCAATTGGGTTTGAACCTCTTGAAGAAACGCATGCCGGGCACGCAGACTCCGCTGTTCCAATTCAGCCACGGCTCGCAAGGCTTGTTCGTGGCGACCACGCAACTCAGACAGCGAGGCCTGCGCATCGGCAACCGCCCTTTCTAGCTCCAGCTGGCGGTTGCGAGGCGCATAGCCCTCGATAACCAACTCACGCGTGTTGAGCAGCTCTTCCTGTATCAGTTTCAGCTGGGTTTGGCGACTGCCTTGCATCAATGCAGTTGATTCGATGAGTGCACGTTGTCCCAGAATGCTTTCTTCAATGCCACGCAACTCTGCCTGCAAGCCTAGGGCACGCGTGGTCAGCAGCGCCTGCTGGGTTTGCACCTGAGCCCGGATGAGTAGATCTTTCTCGAGCGCCGCCTGCAAATCCTCATGCAAGGACAAAGTCAGCCGCCCGGCTTGTTCCGCTTGCAATCTGGCCTGGACTGCACGTAAACCCAGATACCGTTGCCGCACACTCTCGTGGTTTGCTCGAGCTGCAGCTTCGTCCAGCCGAAACAGCACCTCCCCTGCCTTGACCATTTGGCCCTCACGCACACGAACCTCCTGTACGATACCGCCGCTGAGGTGCTGGACCGCCTTACGCTGGGTTTCAATAGCCACCACAGCTGGGGAAGGTACGCCCTCATCCAGGGGAGCAAAGCTGGCCCAAAGCATAAAGCCCCCCAAACCCAGACCCAATGACCATAAGCCCCAGCGGGCAACGCTAGCCACATCATCAGGAGACGCAAGTTTGGTGGAGGTTTGAGGTGGGTTGTCGTTGTTCATTCGTGAGATCCTGTGGCTGACTTGGCCACTGTGCCCGCATCAAGAAGTTGATGCGCCTGTTCGCGCGGACCCTGCCATTGGATACGTCCAGCCCGCAACAACACCAAATGATCAGCCTGCGCTACGATGGCAGGCCGGTGAGTGATCAGTACAACGGTTTGTCCACGGGCCTTCATGTCTCTGACCGCCTGAGCCAGCGCAGCTTCTCCAGCGTCGTCGAGATGTGCATTGGGTTCGTCGAGTACCAGCAGCGCGGGGTTGGCATACAGCGCACGTGCCAGTCCAATTCGCTGTCTTTGTCCGCCAGACAGGCGTTCACCCACCTCACCCACCGGCGTGTCGTAGCCCTGCGGCATCTGCAAGAGCAGTGAATGCAACCCTGCTTGCTCGGCAGCTTGAACCACGGCTTGCGGATTGACCTCATCAAATCGGGCGATGTTCTGGGCGACAGAGCCCTGAAACAGCTCCACTGACTGCGGCAAATACCCCAGGTAGGGCCCTAGCTCCGAGCGGTCCCATTCAGAGATCGACAGACCGTCGAGTGACACCTCGCCGCTAACTTGGGGCCAGATGCCTAACATCACCCGTGCCAGCGTCGACTTACCACTGCCAGAGGGGCCCACTATCACCGTCACCGTGCCAGGCTTCAAACTCAAATCGATGCCGTCAAGGATTGGTGTCTGACGACCACTTAACCACGCGCTGACCCCGCGCAAGTTCAATGCACCCGTCGGGCGCGTGCGGCGCAGTGCCAATTGCCGCTCAGGATGAGCTTCAAGCAAATTGTCTAGGCGCTGGTAGGCAGCGCGTGCACCCAACCACTGTCGCCACAACCCCACCATCTGGTCGATCGGAGCCAATGCACGCGTCATCAGCACATTGCCCGCAATCATGGCACCCACCGACATCTCGCCATAGATGACCAACCAGGCGCCAGCCGCCAAAGACAATGACTGCTGGCTGTATCGCAGGCCCTTGCTCCAGGCAGTCAAACGGTGGCTGGCCGCATGCAATTGCAGATGTGCGCGCCGGTAGGCCTCATGCCCTTGAAGCCAGCGTGCCTGCAACGCAGGCCACATCCCCATAGGCTGTACCGCCTCAATCTGCCGCATCATTTCGCGCAAACCCTGACTGCTGCTTTGCTGGGCGGCCTGCAAATCTGCTGCGGGCGCTACGGCCCGTTGATGTCCTTGCCAGGCCAAAGTGGCCTGCAGCAGGGCGAACACACAAGCCACCCAGCCCAGGGTGGGGTGCAACAAAAACAGCACCCCAATGTAAACAGGCGTCCATGGCGCATCCAGAAAAGCAATGATGCCGTGCCCAGTCAGAAATTGCCGAAGCTCCAGCACATCGCTGAAAACTTTGGAGGGCTGACTGTTGGCTTGCAACGCATTCGATTCGAAACTGGCATTGAAGACACGTCTGGCCAGGGCCGCATCCAGCTTCACACCCAGACGCACAAGCAACCGTGAGCGCAGAGCCTCTGAAAAGGCCATGACACAGAGCAAAAACAGCGTGATTACGGAAACCACCAGCAATGTCATGCCACTCTGGCTGATCAGCACGCGGTCATAGACCTGGAGCATGTAGAGGGTGGGCGCCAACATCAACACATTGGCCACTCCAGAAAAAATGGCCACAGCCCACCAACCACGACGCAGTGTCCACAATACCGATTGAAGCTCTGTGCGAGGCTTGTTCATGGCCGTTTACCTGACTGGGCCGCAGCCGCAGCCTTTTGCAAAGCGCGAACCACCTCGTCACGTGGCCCATAGGCCTGAGTCACGCCGTCTCGCAAAATTAAGAGCTGATCGCTGGCGGCCAGCAAAGCATTTCGGTGCGTCATCAGCACCACCGTCGCACCTCGGGCCTTGAGCGCAGTCAGCACCCGCATCAAAACCCGTTCGCCGTCTTCATCCATGTGCGCGTTGGGTTCGTCCATGACGACCAGGGCAGGCTCTCCATACAAGGCCCGGGCCAGTCCGACGCGTTGGCGCTGTCCTGCCGACAATCGCACGCCATCGCGCCCCAAGGGCGTATCTAGGCCTTGGGGCAAGGCATTCACGAGTTCGTCAAGTTCGGTCAACGCCAACACGTCACGCAAAGCGGCCGACCCTGGCTCATTGAATCGCGTGATGTTTTGCGCCAGACTGCCATCGAGCAAATCCACCGATTGCGGCAAATAACCCATGTGCTGTCCCAACTCGGCCTTGTCCCATGCGAACAAATCAGCCCCATCGAGGCGCACCTTACCTTGGCTTGAAGGCCAAAAACCCACAAGCACCCGGGCCAGACTACTCTTACCCGAACCCGAAGGGCCAATCACACCCAGGCACTGCCCTGGCGGCAAATTCATAGATACACCCCGCAGCACAGGCAGCCCTGCGCCCGGAGGCAGCGCCCAAACTCCCTCTGCGCTCAAGTGACCTCGGGGCGCTGGCAGGGGCATGGTGGGCTGCGTGAGCGGCAGCGACGCCAGTGCACTGGACAGGCGTTTCCAGGCCTCACGCATGTTCACCACAGCACGCCACTGCGTTACCGCCTGCACCAGAGGGGTCAACACACGCCCCCCCAGTACCGACGCCATGATCATCAGCCCACCGCCGCCAGGCAACTCATTGAGCAGCAGCAGATAAGCCGACAAACCCAGCAACAAAGAGCCCATCAATGTTTGCAAAAATTTACTGACAGCTTGAAAGACTCCGGCACTGTCCGAGGCTTGGGCCTGCTGGGCCACCAGACGTGACTGCCATTTCCCCCAGCGCTGGAGCAAAGCTGGCTGCAACCCCAAGGCCGCAACCACATCGGTGTGACGAAGAGCCTCGTCCACCGAAGCCTGGGCTGCCATCGATGCACGACCGGCTTCACGCAGCGCAGCACTGCTGCGTTTTTCGTTCCAGGCGGTAATGGCAACCTGAACCACTGCCCCTACCAGTGAAGCCCAGCCAAGCAAGGGGTGAAATGCAAATAACAACAACAAAAAAACCAAAGACATCGGCGCCTCCATGGCCGCGCCGACAACTGGATTCATGAGCCCATCGCGCAAAATTCTAAAGTCATCAAGCACCTGTCCTGGCGGCGTATCCTGGCGTTGCAAGCGGGCACGCCGCGCCACATCCAGCAAACGAGGGGTCAGTTGCGCGTCCCAGCGCTGCCCCATCGCACGGAGCATTTCGCTCCGCGACCACTCCAAAACCTCCATCAGGACGTATACAAACAACACCAACACGGTCAATACAAGCAAGGTGGTGATGTCTCGACTGTTCACAACGCGCTCATAAACTTCGAACATGTAAAACGTTGAAACGAGTACCAAAAGACCAAGCAAGCATGAAAAAAGTAAGCAGCGACCCCAGTAAGGTCGAAGGACTGAAAAGGATTGACGCAGCTCAGCGTGGTCAACAGGTATTGTCATGGAACTTTTTCACAGATCGATGAAGAAAGACAAGCCTCAAAGATTGGTAATAACATTAAAAAATTTGATAACTGAATTAAAAATAAAACTTTATGATTCACTTCAATCAATCAACCTCAACCTCAACCACAATTATGGACTTTATCCTCAAATCAAACTCCAGAATTAGAACAGCCTTAAAAAAAGACGCACCCAGATAGAACAGACTGATGTAAGTAAAAAATTAATATTACGTTATATCAATGGTAAAAATGATTAACAAATCAGATATATGTTAGAAAAATAGGTTTTAGTCATTGAGCGCAAAAATTCTTATAAAAATGCATAAATTGACAGAAAATACAGGTATTGCATTTTAGCTCGGCCCCTGCCGCTGTTGCGGCGTCTCCTTGAGTAAGGAAAATTCCATGTCATTGATCAACGGAACCCCTAACAACGACACCCTGACCGGTGGCACTGGCAACGACACCATCGATGGTGGTGCGGGCTTTAACGTCGTCGAGTACGCAGGCAGCGAATACGACTACATCGTCACTCGCCTCAGTGACGGCTCTGTTACCGTGCGCGCCATCGCCGGCACCCCCTATGCCAGTGACGGCACCGACACCCTCATCAACATCCAGCGCATCCAGTTCCTGGACGGACTGACCGAGCGCATCCTGGATGACATCTCCAACATTCAGGCCAACACCAACACCCAAGTCAGCTTCGGCCAAGCCACCACTGGCCAAACCTTTGTGGGCGACAAGGACTGGTTCCAGCTCACCGGTGGCACCGCCAACCAGTCCGTACGCATCAGCTTTGCCGGTGGCGATGGCTCCACCCTGTCGGCCAACACCGCCAACTTCAACAACAGCACCTGGCCCGATCAAATCCAATCCACCACGCTCGATGCCAATGGCGCACTGGCGGTGCAAGTCTTCAACAACCAACTGCCCCTCAACAGCGTTCAGGCTTACCGCTTCACCGTCCTGCGCGAGCTCATGGGCACCGATGCCAGCGAAACCCTTTCCGCTGGCGCCAATGCCGAGTACCTTGATGCCGGCGCTGGCAACGACTCGGTGGAGGGCAGCGACCGCTCCGACTTCCTGATCGGCGGCTCAGGCAACGACACGCTGGTCGGCGGCGCAGGCAGCGACACCCTCATTGGCGGCGATGGCCCCAACGACAAAGACATCGCCGTCTTCTCCGGGCGCTTTGGCGATTACCGCATCACCAATTCCAATACCTCCAGCGAGAACCCGGCCCAAGACGTTTGGTGGCAAATCAGCCACATCAGCACCGGCGAGGTAGACTTTGTCAAAGGTGTAGAGGTCCTGCGCTTTGCAGACTTGGACTACGGGGTCGATGACCACGACGTCTTCAGCGGCACCGACATCCAGACGCAGTCCCAATTCGCCCAAATGGGCCAAGTCATTGAGGGCCGGTTCACCAACCGCCACGACGACGACTGGATCGCTTTTGACTTTGGCCGGCAGGTGGTGGACAAAAACACCACCTTGAAGGTCACCGTCACCATGCGCGATGGCTACTTCCCCACCGGCAAGTCCTTGTCGTTTGTCAACGTATCGGGCTCGGCCCTGCAGTTCACCGACCTGTCAGACAACAGCACCAAAAACAGCTTTGATTTGAATTACTTCAGCGGCACGCGGGAGTACCTGATCAAGGGCATCCAGTGGGGTGCCAACGCTGAAGGTGGCGCATTCGGCGGCAATACCGCTTTCATTGTGATGAACAGTGAGTGGGGTGACGAACCCAATTACAACGATCCCAATCAGGGTGCCTACAGCATCAGCATCAGCCGCTACCGCGCAGGCACCGCGGGTGACGACACCTTGAGCACCGACGGTGCGACGGAGCAGACCAAGGCCGATGAGGTGGCAGGCCTGGGCGGCAACGACAAGATCACCGGCACCGAGCGGGGCGAGGCCTTTGACGGCGGCGATGGCAACGACACCATCAACGCAGGCGCAGGCGATGACCGCCTCCGGGGCGGTGCAGGCACCGACGCGCTGTATGGCGAGGCAGGCAATGACACCTTCATCACCTCCGGTGAAACGAGCGTCAACGACTTGTTTGACGGGGGCGAAGGCACCGACACCTTGCTGGTCACCAGCGATGTCAACCTCACGGGAGCGACGTTCAACTCGGTGGAGTTGATGCAAGGCACAGGCCAGCGCGTCACCGTCACCGCCGCACAATTGGCCGGTTTTGACAGCGCCAACAACGTCATCTTCAGCGGCAGCAACCAAGACTTCAGCGCCTTGGGCGGCAGCTACACACTCGAGGGCACGGCAGGAGACGATGTCCTCAAGGCGGGTGCGGGTGACAACATCATTCGCCCTTTTGCGGGCAACAACACCGTCGTGGGCGGAGCAGGCAACGACACAGTGGTCTGGGAAAGGGGCTGGGGTTCTAACTGGGACTTGCAACACCGCGCAGAGCAAGTTATTTCCTCAACAACCAATGGCTCAAATTATTTAATTCAAGGCAGTTATGCCGGCGGCACCGGCAATGATACGCTCAAGTTTGCATTCAATGAATCCCTTTACAACGTGCTTGGCAGTTGGCGTTGGGAGTACGAACGTCCGGCAACAGAGTTGCCGTTTGGCATCGATCTGAGCCAAGCCAAGGTTGAGGGGTTTGAACACATTGAATTGAGCCGAGGCAATTACACCTATGCAGGTGTTTCCTACGCTTACGGCCCTTCAGCGATCTACTTGAACGCTTCACAGCTCGCCGGCCTGACCACCCTGTCTGGCGGCAACTTTGTCGTCAAAGGCGGCGGCACGGTGGACCTCAGCGCCAAAGTCCTAACCAACGGCGCCACCATCAGCGTCAGCGGCGATCAAAACTACACACTCACAGGCACCGCTGCCAGTGAAACCCTGACCACCTACGGCGGCAATGACAGCATCACAGCAGGCGATGGCAATGACACCATCAGCAGCGGCTCTGGCACAGACAATATCGATGCAGGCGCCGGTAATGACCTGGTCATTGTCAGTGGCAAGAGCACGCTGACCGACACCATTCACGGTGGCTTAGGCACCGACACCCTGCGCATCACAGGCAGTGATGTGGACCTGTCCAACGCCACATTGACGGGCATTGAGAAGCTCGAGGCCAACTCTGCGAGTTTGGCGTTGACGCAAACGCAATACGACCATTTCAAAGACAACCTCAGCGGCAAGGCAGGCCTCATCCTCAAAATGACCACGCCCGGCCAAACCGATGTCAGCACTCTGCCAGCAGGTTTTGTAGGTATCCGTGGCACCAGTGGCAATGACACCTTGATTGGTGGTGCCAACGCTGACTTGCTGGTGGGCGATGAGGGCGACAACTCACTCAGTGGCGGTGATGGCAACGACCGACTGGTGGCTGGCGCAGGCAACGACACCCTGCGCGGCGGCGAGGGGGATGACACCCTCACCGATGTGCCCGGTGATGCAGGCGGTCTGATCGATGGCGGCGCTGGCTTTGACACTTTTGTGGCCGACAGCAGCAACCCATCGATTGCAGGCCTAACGTTTGTGGATGTGGAAAGAATCACATCGGCCAATGGTCATCTTAAAGTGGCTTTGAACCAAGACTACACGGGTCTAACACTCCACGAAATCAATCGAATTGAGCTCACGCAAGCGGGTCGATTTGAATACAGCACTCTGCCCGCTGACTGGTCAGGAACAGTCATCGCATCGGACGGCAACGACACGATGGTGGGCAGGTCCGGCAACGACACCATCGATGGTGGTGCGGGCTTCAACGTCGTCGAGTACGCAGGCAGCGAATACGACTACATCGTCACTCGCCTCAGTGACGGCTCTGTTACCGTGCGCGCCATCGCCGGCACCCCCTATGCCAGTGACGGCACCGACACCCTCATCAACATCCAGCGCATCCAGTTCCTGGACGGACTGACCGAGCGCATCCTGGATGACATCTCCAACATTCAGGCCAACACCAACACCCAAGTCAGCTTCGGCCAAGCCACCACTGGCCAAACCTTTGTGGGCGACAAGGACTGGTTCCAGCTCACCGGTGGCACCGCCAACCAGTCCGTACGCATCAGCTTTGCCGGTGGCGATGGCTCCACCCTGTCGGCCAACACCGCCAACTTCAACAACAGCACCTGGCCCGATCAAATCCAATCCACCACGCTCGATGCCAATGGCGCACTGGCGGTGCAAGTCTTCAACAACCAACTGCCCCTCAACAGCGTTCAGGCTTACCGCTTCACCGTCCTGCGCGAGCTCATGGGCACCGATGCCAGCGAAACCCTTTCCGCTGGCGCCAATGCCGAGTACCTTGATGCCGGCGCTGGCAACGACTCGGTGGAGGGCAGCGACCGCTCCGACTTCCTGATCGGCGGCTCAGGCAACGACACGCTGGTCGGCGGCGCAGGCAGCGACACCCTCATTGGCGGCGATGGCCCCAACGACAAAGACATCGCCGTCTTCTCCGGGCGCTTTGGCGATTACCGCATC